>NZ_OCNI01000002.1:0-2116443 GCF_900215565.1 Streptomyces sp. Ag109_G2-15 | reverse complement strand
CGAGGGGGCCACCGCCGGCGCGGCCTGCTGGTCGCCCGACGGACGCCGGCTCGCCTTCCTCGACGGGGAGTCGGCCGTACGGATCCGCGCCGCCGACGACGGCACACCCCTGGTGCGCTCCGCCGCCACCTACGGCAGGGCCGCCGTGCTCCTGTGGTCCCCCGACGGACGCCTGCTCGCGACCGCGGGGGACGGGTGGGTCGCCTTCTGGCGGGCGGAGACGGGAGCGTGCCAGGCCGTGTCCCGGCTGGAGTGCCGGGTGCCGCTGGACGCGTACTGGTCCGGCGGCGGCCGCTCGTTCGTCGTGATCGGCGAGGACCACCGCCGCTACACCTGGTCGCTGCCCGACGGCACGGACGCCCGGAGTTGCGAAGCGCTCCTGGAACAGGTCGCGGCCGAGCCGGCCGAGCTGTCCGCCGAAGAGCGCCGGCGCCACGGGCTGCCCATGTGAACGCCCCCGGCGCCGAGCGGTGCCGGGGGCGTTCACAGCGCTGTCAGCCGCGCAGCTGCTCGTACGCCGGCAGGGTGAGGAAGTCGGCGTAGTTCTCGTCGAGGGACACCTGGAGCAGCAGGTCGTGGGCCTCCTGCCAGTGGCCGGCCGCGAAGGCCTCCTCGCCGATCTCCTTGCGGATGGCGTCCAGTTCCTCGGCGGCGACCTTGCGGGCCAGCTCCGGGGTGGCCCGGTCGCCGTTCTCGAACTCGACGCCCGCGTTGATCCACTGCCAGATCTGGGAGCGGGAGATCTCGGCGGTGGCCGCGTCCTCCATCAGGTTGAAGATGGCGACCGCGCCGAGGCCGCGCAGCCAGGCCTCGATGTACCGGATGCCGACCTGGACGGCGTTGACGAGACCGTGGTACGTCGGCTTCGCGTCGAGCGAGTCGATGGCGATGAGGTCGGCCGCCTCGACGTGGACGTCCTCGCGCAGGCGGTCCTTCTGGTTGGGCTTGTCGCCGAGGACCCGGTCGAAGGACTCCATGGCGATCGGGACCAGGTCGGGGTGGGCGACCCAGGAGCCGTCGAAGCCGTCGTTCGCCTCGCGGTCCTTGTCGGCGCGGACCTTCTCGAACGCGACCTTGTTGACCTCGGCGTCCCGGCGCGACGGGATGAACGCCGCCATGCCGCCGATCGCGTGCGCGCCGCGCTTGTGGCAGGTGCGGACGAGGAGTTCGGTGTACGCCCGCATGAACGGGGCCGTCATCGTCACCGCGTTGCGGTCCGGCAGCACGAACTTCGCCCCGCCGTCACGGAAGTTCTTCACGATGGAGAACAGGTAGTCCCAGCGGCCGGCGTTCAGACCCGCGGCGTGATCGCGGAGTTCGTAGAGGATCTCCTCCATCTCGTACGCCGCCGTGATCGTCTCGATCAGGACGGTGGCGCGGATGGTGCCCTGCGGGATGCCGAGGTAGTCCTGCGCGAAGACGAACACCTCGTTCCACAGGCGGGCCTCGAGGTGCGACTCGGTCTTGGGCAGGTAGAAGTACGGGCCCTTGCCGAGGTCCAGCAGGCGCTGGGCGTTGTGGAAGAAGTACAGGCCGAAGTCGACGAAGGCACCGGGGACCGGCTTGCCGTCGGCGTCGACGAGGTGGCGCTCGTTCAGGTGCCAGCCGCGCGGGCGCATGACGACGGTCGCCAGCTCCTCGTTCGGGCGCAGGGCGTACGACTTGCCGGTGCGCTCGTCCGTGAAGTCGATGTTCCGGGTGTAGGCGTCCACCAGGTTGATCTGGCCGAGGACCACGTTCTCCCAGGTGGGCGCGGAGGCGTCCTCGAAGTCGGCGAGCCAGACCTTGGCGCCCGAGTTGAGCGCGTTGATGGTCATCTTGCGGTCGGTGGGGCCGGTGATCTCGACGCGCCGGTCGTTCAGCGCGGCCGGGGCCGGGGCGACCTTCCAGGAGTCGTCCGCGCGGACGGCGGCCGTCTCCGGGAGGAAGTCGAGCGTGGAGGTGCGGGCGATCTCGGCGCGGCGGTCCGCTCGGCGGGCGAGGAGTTCGTCACGGCGCGGGGTGAACCGCTGGTGCAGCTCCGCCACGAAGGCGAGCGCCGCGTCGGTGAGGACCTCCTCCTGCCGGGGCAGGGGCTCGGCGTCGACGATGGCCAGCGGGGACGGCGCTGGTGCGGACATGAGCTGTCACTTCCTTCAGCGGTGGCACCGGGTGCCAAGTGGCACGAATAGGGCGGTGAGCGCCCGCTGTGCGGTCGGACGCTTCTGAGCAGTGGATAGTAGTTTCCTCATTGTGGAACTTCAATGGTTTGTTGATATCGAGATTCTCTGGGTCGAGGCAAGGTGGCGCTCGGTGCCACCCCGTTCACTCAAGGTGGCTCAGGTCGGCCTCGGTGTCGATGTCGTACGGCTCGGCCACGTCCGCGCACTCCACGAGCCGGACCGTTGAGGCGTGTTCCTTCAGGTAGGCGCGGGCCCCGCGGTCGCCGGTGGCGGTCGCCGCGATGCCCGCCCAGTGAGCTGCGCCGAACAGGACCGGATGCCCGCGCTCGCCGTCGTAGGCGGCCGAGACCAGCGCCCCGTCGCCCTCGTACGCACCGAGTACCCGGGCCACCGCGTCCGGCCCGATCCCCGGCTGGTCGACCAGGCTCACCAGGGCCGCGCGCGCCCCCGTACCGGCGAGCGAGCCGAGCCCGGCGCGCAGGGAGGAACCCATGCCCTCGGCCCAGTCGGGGTTGTCGACCAGCACGCAGCCGCTCAGCTCGGCCCGCTCCCGGACGTCGTCCGCCTGTGCCCCGAGCACGACGTGGATCCGGCCGCACCCGGCCGCGCGCAGCACGCCGACCGCGTGCTCCACCAGGGGGCGCCCCCGGTACTCCAGCAACGCCTTGGGCCGCCCGCCGAGACGTCTGCCGCCGCCGGCCGCGAGCAGCAGCCCGGCGATCTCCTCGTGTGGGTCCCGTGGGTCCCGCTTGTCCGTCATGTGTCCTGCATACCTGACACGGGCCGCGGCGGCCGGTTTCCTTGGGCTGAATTTCGGTCCGCGCTGTGGCGCCGCCGCACGGCGTGGCGTTTACTGGCCCGCGCGCACGAGGGCGTGCAAGGGGGGAGGGCTGTGTTGCGGAGCTTGGGGCAGAGGCCAGTGACCGGCAGCGACGAGGACACCAGAGTGGCGGAACTGCGGACCGCGGTGTCCCGCCTGCGCCGCGAGTTGGCGGCACTTCCGTCGGAGTTCCCCGACCGGGACATAGCCGAGGACGAACTGGCCACCCTGGCCGCGATGGCCGCCGGCGGTATGCCGGAGATCCCGCGCCTGCGCAGGTCCCTGTTACTGATAGCGGGCGCGATCGGCTCGGTGAGCGCGCTGGCGCGGGGGCTGTCGGGGGTGCGGGAGGCGGTGGACCTGTTCGGGGAGCCGCCGCGCGACCGGTCGGGCGGTTGAACCGGCCTTCCGTCAAGCTCCGTTGACAACTTCCACGAAAGACTGCGGCAGTCTCCTCAACTCCGAAGAGAGTTAAAGGAGTTGAGGGGCGTCATCTCGGTCACCGCGGAGTCGTCCGGACCACCGCCCCCGCCCGGTGCGAAAGGCGACCCGGTCACCATCGGCGCGATCATCGTGGCCCTGAGCGCTTCGGGTGGCGTACTCACGGCACTGGTCGGCACCCTCGGCGACTGGCTCGCCCGCCGCTCCGAACGGGACGTCCTCGTCGTCACCGTCGACGGCGACACCCTGGAACTCCCGGGTCCCACCGATGCGGAGCGGGCCGCCCTCGTCGAGGCCTTCGTACGCCGCCAAACCGACGCACACCGCACGGACTCCGACGCGTCATGAGCCGCCGGTTGGCGCTGCTGATCGCCACCTACGAACACCAGGACCCAGGACTGCGCCGGCTGACCGCCCCGGCTCACGACGTCGAGGCGCTCGCCGCGGTGCTGCGCGACCCGGAGATCGCCGGATTCGAGGTCAGAACGCTCGTCAACGAACCCCACCACCGGGTCGGCGAGGCGGTGGCCGGTCTCTTCGAGGGTCGCCGCACCGACGACCTCGTGCTGCTCTACTTCACCGGCCACGGCCTCAAGGACGAGGACGGCCGCCTGTACCTGGCGATGCGCAACACGCGCAGGGAAAGCCCCCTGTTCACCTCGCTGCCGACCACCCAGATCCACCAGGCCCTGTCCGACTGCGTCTCGCGCCGCAAGGTGCTGATCCTGGACTGCTGCTACAGCGGGGCGTACCCGGAGGGCCACCTCCCCATGGCCGACGACGGGGTGCACACGTTCGAACAGTTCCATGGGTCGGGCCAGATCGTGCTCACCGCGTCCGACGCCATCAGGTATGCGTTCGAGGGCGACCGGCTCAGCGGCTCCGCGGTCCAGTCGGTCTTCACCCGCCACCTCGTCGAGGGCCTGCGTGAGGGCAGCGCCGACCTGGACGGCGACGGCAACATCACCATGGACAAGCTGTACCGCTACGTCCACGACCGCGTGATCGACGAGATGCCGCAGCAGCGGCCGATGATGCGGGACAGCGTCGAGGGCCGGATCGTCATCGCCCGCAACGTCAACTGGTCGCTGCCCGCCCACCTCGGCCACGCCCTGGCGAGCCCGCTCGCGGCCGAACGCCTGTCCGCGCTGGAGGTGCTCGACCACCTGCGCCGGCAGGGGAACGAGGTGGTCCGAGCCAAGGTGGAGGAGGAGATCGCGCGGCTGGCGGCAGACGACAGCCGCTTGGTGTCTCAGGCGGCGGAGCGGCTGCTGGGCGGGACGGGCACCCGGACGCCGGTGGCGGTGCCGCGGCCGAGCGGGGTGGGTACGGGGGCGATGCCGGTGGGGTCGCAGCCTGGTGGGACGAGTACGGGCGCGGCGCCGGCGGGGTCGCAGCCCGGTGAAGTGGGCGCGGGGGCGGCGCTGTTGGGGTCGCAGCCCGGTGGTGCGGATACCCGGGCGCCGGTGGCGCTAGCGCAGGGCGACCCGCCCGTGGCGACCGGAGCGGGGCGTCGACGGCTGCCGGCGTTGCGGTTGCCGACGCCGCGGTTGCCCAGGCATGGACGGCCGTCACGGGACTGGTGGCCCACGGCCGCGTCGATCGGCCTGCAGCGGCTTCGGGCGCGCACCCGCGCGTTGAACCTCCGGGCGCTCTGCGGTGGGTCGGCCCTGCTCGCGGCCGCGCTGACGGTGGGAGCGCTGCTGCAGCGCAACGAGGCATACCCCCGGTTCTCCTCGGAGGAGTGGGGCAGCATCACCTGGTACCTCGCCGGCTTGGCCGGGGTCGCTCTGGCCGGGGGAGTGTGCACCCTGGTCCCCCGCACCGGAGCGCTGACCGGACCGGGCCTGGTGCTCGGGGCCGCGACCGCTTCCCTGTGTGGGCTGGTGTACTTCGCCGGGTCGGCCGCCGGCGATCCGCATGCGCCGGACGCGGCCATCCCGTCAGGACTCGCCGCGCACGCCGCACTCCTGGCCGCCGCATGCCTCGCCCTGGCCGCCCTGATCAGGAACCCGGAGGTGCGCTTCGACCTCCGGCCGCCCCGGGCGCTGTGGAGCTACGTGGTGGTGGGCACGGCCTGCGGTGTGGCCGTCGTCGGCGCCCTGGCCGGCGTACTACTGCTGGACGAGTCCGCGGGGCTGCGGGAGTTCTTCGACTACCCGGATCTCGCGCTGAGCTCCCACGCCTTCGTGGTGGTCGTGGTGGCCCTGGCGGTGGCCGCCGCCACCTGGGCGCGATTCACCTCGTTCTACCAGGAGTCCCTCGGCAACGTCGCGCTCGCCGCCGGGGCCCTGGTGGCCCTGCTGCTGCTCACGACCGTACTGGCCCGCTGGGCCAGGACGGCCGAGCGGCCCGTGGCGCGACCGCGGGGGAGAGTTCTGGTGGCGGCGCTGGTCGTCCTGCCCCTGCTTGCGGGCTCGGCCGGTGCCGTCGTCGATGTCCGGCTGCACCGCGCGCGTGTCGTGGTGCAGCCGCTCGACCTGGTGCTCAGCCCGGACGGCGACCGGTTCTACGTGGTGAGTCTGCTGCGCCGGGCCTCGCAGGAGAAACCCGAGGGTCTGTCGGGAGAGGTCACGGTGCTGGATCCGGCCACGGGCCGGACGACCGGGCGCCGCACGCTCCTCGTGAAGGCCGCGAACGACGCGGCGCTCACGAGGGACGGACGCTATCTGTATCTGGCCCAACCCTATGGCGGCACCGTGACGGTCGTCGCCACCGAGGAGATGGAGCCCTTCGGCGATCCCCTGCGACTGAGCGGCAGGCCCTCCATGATCCACACCACCGGGGACCGAGCCTGGGTGGCCGGCACTCCCTCCGGGGCCTGGTCGTCGATCGACACCAAGAACGTCAGGCTCAGCGTACGTACCGTCACCCCCGGCAAGGGATGGCAGGTCGCCGCGGTGAACAACGACGGCACCCGGATCTACACGGGCAAGGGCAGCACGGTCACCGGGTACGGCCTGGCCCCATCGACGACTCCCGCCTCTACGTGGTGGAGGACGGCAAGGACACCAGCACCGTCGTGGCCGTGGACACGCGGACCGGCACGGTCGAGGGCCGGACGAGCGTACCGCTGAGCTTCTTCGGCCACCGGGTGGCGGTCAGCCCCGACGGCCGCCGCCTCTACGTGGCCAACGAGGACTACGACGGACAGCTCTTCGTCATCGACACCGGCACGATGAGGAATGGCCAGGCCCGTCGATCTCCCCGGCCTGGTTTCGGACATCGCGGTCAGCCCGGACAGCGGCCGTGTCTTCGTCGCCCTGACCGACAAGGGCGAGGTCGCCACGTTCCCGGCGAACGACCCCCACGCGATCTCACGCTTCACCTTGAAGCAGCCCTGACGCCGGGGGCTGCACACCCGCAGCCGCGCGACGATCCGCAGTCCGCTCCCCTCAGGCGCCAGAACTCGCCAGCGCCTGAGAAAGCTCCACGGCGATTCCCTGCAGCACCGGCACGATCTTGTCCGTCGCCGCCTCGGTGACCCGTCCCGCAGGCCCGGAGATCGAGATCGCCGCCGCCGTGGGCGAGTCCGGCACGGAGACCGCGAGGCACCGCACCCCGATCTCCTGCTCGTTGTCGTCCACGGCGTAACCCAGTCGACGCACATCCTCCAGCGCGGCCAGGAACCCGTCCGGCGTGGTGATGGTCTTCTCCGTCGCGGCCGGCATGCCGGTGCGGGAGAGAAGCGCGCGCACCTCCTCGTTGGGCACGGAAGCCAGCAGCGCCTTCCCCACGCCGGTCGAGTGCGGCAACACCCGCCGGCCCACTTCCGTGAACATCCGCATCGAGTGCTTCGACGGCACCTGCGCCACGTACACGATCTCGTCACCGTCCAGCAGCGCCATGTTCGCCGTCTCGCCGGTCTCCTCGACCAGGCGGGCGAGGTACGGTCGCGCCCAGGTGCCGAGCAGCCGGGACGAGGACTCGCCGAGCCGGATCAGCCGCGGGCCGAGCGCGTACCGCCGGTTCGGCTGCTGGCGTACGTAGCCGCAGGCCACCAGCGTGCGCATCAGGCGGTGGATGGTGGGCAGCGGCAGCCCGCTGGTCGCGGACAGCTCGCTGAGACCGACTTCGCCGCCCGCGTCCGCCATCCGCTCGAGCAGGTCGAAGGCACGCTCCAGGGACTGGACCCCACCACTGGCGGAGGACTTGGCGAAGTCGGTGGTGCTGGCGTTGGACGTCGGCACGGCGCGTTCCTTTCGGGACTGGCAAGAAGGGCAGAAGCCTACCCGGCAGTCGGTTGACTCCCTGCTTGTACGTAGCTACGTTCTGCTTGCTGGAATTCTAATTCCGCTTTGTGGAAACGTCCAGAGTGGGCACTCGTGGAGCACTGCCCAGAAGTGTGCCTCTTGACGGCGGGGTGGCGGGAGTGAAGACTCCTTCAACAGAACGTTGAATTCCGTTACGTGGGTGTAAATCCCGTTTCCTGGAAGTAAACGGCGGCAGAGAGAGGGGTTCGGGTGTCCGACGCTGAACTGGTGCTGCGCTCGACGCGCGTCATCACTCCGGAAGGGACGCGGGCCGCCACGGTCACCGTGTCCGCCGGCAAGATCACGGCCGTACTGCCGTACGACGCCGAGGTCCCGGCCGCGGCACGCCTGGAGGACTTCGGCGACCACGTCCTGCTGCCCGGCCTGGTCGACACCCACGTGCACGTCAACGACCCGGGCCGCACCGAGTGGGAGGGCTTCTGGACCGCCACGCGCGCGGCGGCGGCCGGCGGCATCACGACGCTCGTCGACATGCCCCTCAACTCCCTCCCGCCGACCACGACGGTCGAGAACCTGCGGGTGAAGCAGCGGGTCGCCGCCGACAAGGCGCACATCGACGTCGGCTTCTGGGGCGGCGCCCTGCCCGACAACGTCAAGGACCTGCGCCCGCTGCACGACGCCGGGGTCTTCGGCTTCAAGGCGTTCCTGTCGCCGTCGGGCGTGGACGAGTTCCCGCACCTCGACCAGGACCGGCTCGCCCAGTCCCTGGCGGAGATCGCCGGCTTCGACGGCCTCCTCATCGTGCACGCCGAGGACCCGCACCACCTCGCCGCCGCCCCGCAGCAGGGCGGCCCCAAGTACGCCGACTTCCTGGCCTCGCGTCCGCGCGACGCCGAGGACACGGCCATCGCGAGCCTCATCGCCCAGGCCAGGCGCCTGGGGGCGCGCGTGCACATCCTGCACCTGTCCTCCAGCGACGCGCTGCCGCTGATCGCCGCCGCCCGGGAGGAGGGCGTCCGGGTCACGGTCGAGACCTGCCCGCACTACCTGACGCTGACGGCCGAGGAAGTCCCCGACGGCGCCAGCGAGTTCAAGTGCTGCCCGCCCATCCGCGAGGCCGCCAACCAGGACCTGCTCTGGCAGGCACTGGCCGACGGCGTCATCGACTGCGTGGTCACCGACCACTCGCCCTCGACGGCCGACCTGAAGACCGACGACTTCGCCACCGCCTGGGGCGGCATCTCCGGCCTCCAGCTGAGCCTGTCGGCCGTGTGGACCGAGGCCCGCAAGCGCGGCCACGGTCTCGACGACGTCGTCCGCTGGATGTCCACGCGGACGGCCGCCCTGGCCGGCCTGCGCGACAAGGGCGCCATCGAGGCCGGCCGTGACGCCGACTTCGCCGTGCTCGCCCCGGACGAGACCTTCACCGTCGACCCGGCCGGCCTCCAGCACCGCAACCGGGTCACCGCGTACGCCGGCAAGACCCTGTACGGCGTCGTGAAGTCCACCTGGCTGCGCGGCGAGCGCATCGTCGCCGACGGCGAGTTCACCGAGCCGAAGGGCCGGCTGCTCTCCCGCACCCAGTGAGCCACCTTCCGCACCCGCACCCCGCCGACTCCCGAAAGGAACCCCTGATCACCGTGACGGCGACACCCAGCTTCACCGGCGACGCGAACCCGTACGGAGGAGGCGACCCGTACGCGGACTACCGCACCGCCGACTTCCCCTTCACCCAGTACGCCAACCTCGCCGACCGGCAGCTCGGCGCCGGAGTCATCGCCGCCAACGACGAGTTCTTCGCCCAGCGGGAGAACCTGCTGCTGCCCGAGGCGGCCGAGTTCGACCCCGAGCACTTCGGCCACAAGGGCAAGATCATGGACGGCTGGGAGACCCGCCGTCGGCGCGGCGCCTCCGCCGAGCACCCGTGGCCCACGGCCGAGGACCACGACTGGGCGCTGGTCCGCCTCGGCGCACCGGGTGTCGTGCGCGGCATCGTCGTCGACACGGCCCACTTCCGCGGCAACTACCCGCAGGCCGTGTCGGTCGAGGGTGCCTCGGTGCCCGGCTCCCCGTCGCCCGAGGAGCTGCTGTCCGACGACGTGAAGTGGACGACGCTGGTCCCGCGCACGCCGGTGGGCGGCCACGCGGCGAACGGCTTCGCCGTCTCCGTCGAACAGCGCTTCACCCACCTGCGCGTCAACCAGCACCCCGACGGCGGCATCGCGCGCCTGCGTGTGTACGGCGAGGTCGTACCCGACCCCGAGTGGCTGTCGGTCCTGGGCACCTTCGACGTGGTCGCCCTGGAGAACGGCGGCCAGGTCGAGGACGCCTCCAACCTCTTCTACTCCCCGGCCACCAACACCATCCAGCCGGGCCGCTCCCGCAAGATGGACGACGGCTGGGAGACGCGCCGCCGCCGCGACCAGGGCAACGACTGGATCCGCTACCGGCTGGCCGCCCAGTCCCAGATCCGCGCGATCGAGATCGACACGGCCTACCTGAAGGGCAACAGCGCCGGCTGGGCCTCCGTCTCCGTCAAGGACGGTGAGAGCGGCGAGTGGACCGAGATCCTCCCGCGCACCCGCCTCCAGCCCGACACCAACCACCGCTTCGTGCTCCCGCAGCCTGCCGTCGGCACGCACGCGCGCGTGGACATCTTCCCCGACGGCGGCATCTCCCGCCTGCGCCTCTACGGCACCCTGACGGAGACGGGCACGACCGCCCTGTCGACCCGCCACCAGGAGCTGGGCGGCTGATCCACCCTCAAACGCGCGTGGGGCGCACCGGCCTGGACAGCACTGGTGCGCCCCACGTGTCCGCCGGGAAGGCTCAGGCCGCGTGTCCCCCGTCGACCGCGAACTCCGCGCCCGTCACGTAAGCCGCCTCCGGCCCCGCCAGGTAGGCCACCATCGAGGCCACCTCATCGGGAGTCCCGAACCGCCCCAACGCCGTCATCCCCGCCTGTGCGGACGCATACGGCCCGGACGCGGGGTTCATGTCCGTGTCCGTCGGTCCGGGATGAACGATGTTCGCGGTGATCCCCCGTTCCCCCAGCTCTCTCGCGAGCGCCTTCGTCAGCCCGACCAGCGCCGCCTTGCTCGTCGCGTACAGCGTCCCGCCCGGCCCCGGCACCCGCTGCGTCATGCACGTACCGATCGTGACGATCCGCCCGCCGGCCGGCATCCGCGCGGCCGCCGCCTGGGAGGCCAGGAACACCCCGCGCACGTTCACCGCGAGCACCCGGTCGACGTCCTCCAGAGTGAGCGTGTGCAGCGGGCCCAGCAGCCCCACGCCCACGTTGTTCACCAGCACGTCGAGCCCGCCGTACACCTCCGCCGTACGCTCCGCCGCGCCCGCCGCCTCCCTGGCGTCCGCCGAGTCGGCGCGCAGGGCCACCGCCCGGCGCCCCAGCGCCTCCACGGCCCGTACGACGTCCTCGGCCGCCTCCTTGCCGTGCACGTAGGTCACCGCCACATCCGCACCCGCGCGCGCGAGCCGCAGCGCGACCGCCGCCCCGATGCCCCGGCTGCCGCCGGTCACCAGGGCCACCTTGTCCTTCAGACTTCCCTGAGCTGTCATGTCTCCATCTCAGCGACCGCGCAGTCCGTCCGCTGGCGGCGAACGGACACCGAATCCGGCGACCGTCGGAACTCTTCGCTCCATCTCCCGCGTTCTCCCCGCGTGACCCTTCAGCAAGAGATCGTGGGCAACGCCATGCAGATGGCGGTCGTCAACCTGCACCCCGGCCAGACCGTGTACTGCGAGGCGGGGAAGTTCCTGTTCAAGACGACGAACGTGACCATGGAGACCCGCCTGTCCGGCCCCTCGGGCAACGGCAACGGCGGTCAGCAGAGCGGCTCGGGCGGCGGCATGGGCGGCATGCTGCGCCAGGCCATGGGCACCGCCATGCAGGTCGGCCAGCGCATGCTGGCCGGCGAGTCGCTGGCTTTCCAGTACTTCAGCGCCCAGGGCGGTGAGGGCACGGTCGGCTTCGCGGGCGTGCTGCCCGGCGAGATGCGCGCCCTGGAGCTGGACGGCACGCGCGCGTGGTTCGCCGAGAAGGACGCCTTCGTGGCCGCCGAGTCCACCGTCCAGTTCGGCATCGCCTTCCAGGGCGGCCGCACCGGCATGAGCGGCGGCGAGGGCTTCATCCTGGAGAAGTTCACCGGGCACGGCACGGTGATCATCGCGGGCGCGGGCAACTTCATCGACCTGAACCCGGCGGACTTCGGCGGCCGCATCGAGGTGGACACCGGCTGTGTGGTCGCCTTCGAGGAGGGCATCCAGTACGGCGTCCAGCGCGTCGGCGGCCTCAACCGCCAGGGCATCATGAACGCCGTCTTCGGCGGCGAGGGCCTGTCCCTGGCCACGCTGGAGGGCAACGGCCGGGTGATCCTGCAGTCCCTCACCATCGAGAGCCTCGCCAACGCCCTGAAGAAGGCCCAGGGCGGCGACAAGCAGGGCCCGACCGGCGGACTGTTCTCGACCCACACCGGCTGAACCGATGAGTTGCGGGTGGGTGCGGGGTCTGAGGTGATGACAACAGATCCCGCACCCGGAAGAAGGCACCCGCCATGGGCAAGCTCGTCTCCACCATCTTCGTCACCCTCGACGGCGTCTACCAGGCGCCCGGCGGCCCCCAGGAGGACACCAGCGGCGGCTTCGACCAGGGCGGCTGGAGCTTCACGTACGGCGACGACGACTTCGGCCGGTTCGTCGTCGAGGTCTTCGACCGCGCGGGCGCCTTCCTGCTCGGCCGCCGTACGTACGACATCTTCGCCTCCTACTGGCCGAAGATGACCGACCCGGCCGACCCGATCGCCGGCAAGCTGAACGCCCTCCCGAAGTACGTCGTCTCCTCCACGCTGACGGCACCGGAGTGGTCCGGCACCACCGTGGTCGGCGGCGACCTCGCCAAGGAGGTCACGGCCCTCAAGGAGCGCACGGACGGCGAACTCCAGATCCACGGGAGCGGCGCCCTGGTCCGCTCCCTGCTGGACCTGCGGCTGATCGACACGCTGCACGTGCTGACCTTCCCGGTCGTCCTCGGCGCCGGCCGCCGCCTGTTCGCGGAGGGCGCGGTCCCCACCCGCTTCCGGCACACCGGCGGCCGCGTCACCGGCGGGGGCGTCTCCATCCAGTCGTACGACCTGCTGGGCGCCCCGGAGTACGGGGCCTACGAACTCCCCGAAGACGCCCAGGCCTGAGGCGAGCCGTGGCTGGCCGGCGGCCCCGTGGGGACGGCGTGGGGGTCGCCGGTCGGGAGGTTAACTTCCTGAAAACTCATCGGACTTGACGGGAAAATCTTCAACTTTGTCGTTGACATGCCAACGTCTACGCGCGTCATCATGGAGCCATGAGATTCCCCCCACGCGCAACTCGCATCGGCGCTGCAGCCGCCCTCCTGTCCGCCCTCCTCGTGGGCGGCACCGTCTCCGCCACGACGGCGAACGCCGCCTCGGTCGGGAGCATCTGCTACAGCGACCTGCCGTCGCAGGCGTACGACACCCTGGACCTCATCGACCAGGGCGGTCCCTTCCCGTACTCGCAGGACGGCACCGTCTTCTCCAACCGTGAAGGCGTCCTGCCCAAGCAGTCGTCCGGCTACTACCACGAGTACACGGTGAAGACCCCCGGCTCCTCCACGCGCGGTGCCCGACGCATCGTCACCGGTGAGGAGACCCAGGAGGACTACTACACCTCGGACCACTACGCCACGTTCGACCTGATCGACTTCGGCTGCTGAGCCGTATGGTCCGGTCCTAGGGAACGGTGCGCCCGGCCGGAGTCCGGTCCGCGCTCAGCCGGACCTCCGGCCGTCCGCGACGGCGAACAGCGCGAACGCGAGCAGCACGAGCGCCACGCTCGCGTAGACCTCGTAGCCGTCGAGGAAGCCGATCCGTTGCACGAGACCCACGTGCCAGTCGGTGAACTCGTGCACCAGGCCCAGCACGCCCTGCACCAGGGCGACGAATCCGAGAAGTTCCAGCAGTTGTTTCATGGCACGACTCTCGCCCTGCGGCCTCCCCCCACACATCGGCCGCGGGGCGAGTCGTGTGTGCCGCAAGGCTGACGTCCCGCCCGGGCGGAATCACCGAAAGTCCATGGCGGTGCGACTTTGGTCGGCGATCCGCGGCGGGGGGCGGTCGCCGGAGCCGATGCTGCGTAGATTTGTCGACCGTGAGTAGTGACGAACCGGCGCGGGCGCCGCAGGAGTTCGCGGGCCGCCGGTGGCTGTTCCCGTCCGCCCTGATGCACGAACTGGACCCGGACGCCGAGTCCTCGGGCCGACGGCCGCGGCGCACCGCGCGCGACTGGGTCGTCGACTTCTCGTGCTTCCTGCTGGCCGTCGTCCTCGGCCTGGCGGCCGCGGACGCCCTGCCCAAGGAAACCGGACTGCCGCACTCCGCCGCCGTGCTCGACCAGGCGCTGGGCGCCCTCTCCTGCGGGGCGCTCTGGCTGCGCCGCCGGTGGCCGGTCGGGCTCGCCGTCGCGATGATCCCGGTCGGGTTCCTGTCCAACACCGCGGGTGGCGCCGCGATGGTCGTCGTCTTCACCCTCGCGGTGCACCGGCCCTTCCGCTACGTCGCCTGGATCGGCGGCGTCGACCTCGCCCTGCTCCCGCTCTTCTACTGGCTGCGCCCCGACCCCGAACTGCCCTTTGCCGGAGTCGTCGCCTTCAGTGTGCTGCTCACCGTCTCCCTCGTCGGCTGGGGCATGTTCGTCCGCTCCAAGCGGCAGCTCATGCTGAGCCTGCGCGACCGGGCCCGGCGCGCGGAGACCGAGGCGCGGCTGCGCGCCGAGCAGGCGCAGCGGCTCGCCCGCGAGGCCATAGCCCGCGAGATGCACGACGTGCTCGCGCACCGGCTCACCCTGCTCAGCGTGCACGCCGGAGCCCTGGAGTTCCGTCCGGACGCGCCGCGCGAGGAGATCGCGCGGGCCGCCGGGGTCATCCGGGAGAGCGCCCACGAGGCGCTGCAGGACCTCCGGGAGATCATCGGCGTACTGCGGGCCGGGGAGTCCGACGACGCGGCCGGGAGCCGCCCGCAGCCGACGCTGGCCGCGTTGGACGCGCTGGTCGCCGAGTGCCGTGAGGCGGGCATGAAGGTCACCCTCGACCAGCGCGTCACCGACCCGGCCGCCGTCCCCGCCTCGGTCGGCCGCACCGCCTACCGCATCGCCCAGGAGGCCCTGACCAACGCCCGCAAACACGCCCCCGGCACCGAGGTCACGGTCTCTGTCACAGGCGCCCCGGGCGGCGGCCTGTCCCTCACGGTCCGCAACCCCGCCCCCGAGTCGGAGGCTCCGCCCGTCCCCGGCTCCGGCCAGGGCCTGATCGGCCTGACCGAACGAGCCACGCTGACCGGCGGCCGCCTGGAGCACGGGGCGACGGCGGACGGGGGGTTCGAGGTGCGGGCCTGGTTGCCGTGGGGCGGGGGCTGAGGGGCTGTCGCCGGCTGGGCGCGGCTGTGCTCAGGGCTTCTTCGGGATGTAGAGGAACTCCGGTCCGTACCTCTTGGCAGGGTCGTTGGGCAGGGGCTTTTCCATCAACTGCAGTGCGGGGCCGCCCAGGTTGTACATCTCTGCGACCGCGTCCGACATGTGCGTTTCGGCGTCCTTCGGACTGTCCTGCTGCCAGGCCAACTCCAACGACCGGAGCATCGAACTGAAGGTGTTGTTGAATTCCTTCAGGAGCTTCTGGACCTGCGCGTCGGGTTCGGTCTTCTTGTCCTTTGCCCACCCGCCCTTCGGGACCACGCCCATGGGGAGCGCGCCGGGCATCGTGATGGCGGCCCCCTCGAAGTCCCACTTGGGAGGCTGCTCCTGCACCTTGATCAGCTTCTTGCCCCGGTACAGCTGCCGGAACGTGTAGTAGTGGGCAAGCTCGCCCTCGTACCCGTCGTGCGGGTTCTCCGGCATCGAGTGGGTACCTTCGCCCTGCTCCTGGATGATCTTGATTGCCTTCTCGGCGTCCGCCAGGTTCTTGATCGCGAAGAGGCCTTCCCGTCGTCCTCTGCCGCGAACTTGGCAAGCGGCTTCGCGGGCGCCTCGATTCGGGAGTACATCTCGACCGATTTCCTGGTCAGCCCGCTCAGGTAGACGGTCAGGTTCTTGTCCTGGCCGTCTTCGTCCGGAAGGTTGGGGCGCACTCCGCCCGGCAGATTGCAGGGGTAGGGGGCCACGACCTTCGTGTCCGCGATGAGCGGACCCGCCGATCGTGGTGAGGAGATTGCACACGTGTCCCAGGTGGGACATCTCGTCGAAGATGATCTCCCTGATCATGAAGGAGATCTTCTTGTCCTCCTCGGTCTTCTCGATCATCGACCAGTAACCGCACAGATAAGGCGGCAGGGTTGCGAGTTCCAGCATGATCGCCTGCTGGAGGGAGCTCTGCAGCCAGTCGTCGGTGCGCGCTTCTTCCTCCACCTCCATCAGCTCGCAGATCGCGTCGCTCTCATAGTCGAGAACCGTTTCCGTCATGGTGATTCCCTTTCGACTTGCGGCACTGGTCCTGGCAAGTCTGGAGGGCATGTGCATGCCGGGTCGGGCTCGATGCGTTCGTGTCCGCAGGACCACCTGTACGGCCGAAGCCCCGTCGTGAACCATGATTTCGTGAGGCCCATGACTGCGATCAGACTGCTTCTCGTCGACGACGATCCGCTGGTGCGGGCCGGCCTGTCCCTCATGATGGGCGGGGCCGACGACATCGAGATCGTCGGCGAGGCCGCGGACGGCGGCGAGGTCGAGGCGGTCGTCGACCGCACCCGCCCGGACGTGGTCCTGATGGACATCCGCATGCCGTCGGTGGACGGACTGACGGCCACGGAGCAGTTGCGCGGCCGCAAGGACGCTCCGCAGGTCGTCGTGCTCACCACCTTCCACGCCGACGAGCAGGTGCTGCACGCCCTGCGCGCGGGTGCCGCCGGGTTCGTGCTCAAGGACACCCCGCCCGCCGAGATCGTCGACGCGGTGCGCCGGGTCGCGGCCGGGGAACCGGTGCTGTCACCCGCCGTCACCCGCCAGTTGATGCGGCACGCGGCCGGCACCGCGGCGGACTCCCGGCAGGCACGCGCGCGGGAGCGGCTCGCCGCGCTCAACGAGCGCGAGCGGGAGGTCGCCGTCGCCGTCGGCCGGGGCCTGGCCAACGCCCAGATCGCCGCGGAGCTGTTCATGAGCGTGGCCACCGTCAAGACCCACGTCTCCCGCATCCTCGCCAAACTCGGCCTCAACAACCGGGTCCAGATCGCCCTGCTGGCCTATGACGCGGGACTCCTCGACGAGGACGGGCACTAAGCGGGCACCCCGGGCGTTGTCCCTGCACCGGGAGGTGCCCGGTGGGCCTCGGGGGAGTCCGGAAGGGGAGCGATGGACAGGCAACACGTGGTCGATCTGGGGGAGTTCGGGGACGCGTTCCGCCGGGACCCGCATCCGGTGTACGAGCGCCTGCGCGAGCAGGGCCCGGTGCACCGCGTCCGGCTGCCGGGAGCGGACGAGAACTACGAGACCTGGCTGATCGTGGGATACGAAGAGGCGCGCGCGGCCCTCGCCGACCCCCGGCTGGCCAAGGACGGCTCCAAGATCGGCGCGGCCTTCCTGGACGAGGAGGTCATCGGCAAGAACCTGCTGGCCACCGACCCGCCGCAGCACACCCGCCTGCGCGGCCTCGTCACCCGCGCGTTCACGATGCGCCGGGTGGAGCGGCTGCGCCCGCGGATCCAGCAGATCACCGACGACCTGCTGGACGAGATGATGCCGCGCGGCCACGCCGACCTCATCGACGCGCTCGCCTTCCCGCTGCCCATCACCGTCATCTGCGAACTCCTCGGTGTCCCGGACATGGACCGCGCCGAGTTCCGGAAGCTGTCCACCGAGGTGGTCGCACCGACCAACGGGGACACGGAGTACGAGGCGATCATCCGCCTCGGCGAGTACCTGACCGAGCTGATCGAGGACAAGCGGTCCGCCGGACCGACCGACGACCTGCTCAGCGACCTGATCCGCACCACCGCCGAGGACGGCGACCGGCTCTCCCCGCCGGAACTGCGCGGCATGGCCTTCCTGCTGCTCATCGCCGGCCATGAGACCACGGTCAACCTCATCGGCAACGGCGTCCTCGCCCTGCTCACCCACCCCGACCAACTCGCCGCCCTGCGTGCCGACATGAGCCTCCTGGACGGCGCCGTCGAGGAGATGCTGCGCTACGACGGTCCGGTGCAGAGCGCCACGTTCCGGTACGCCGCCGAGCCCCTGGAGATAGCCGGCACGGCGATCGAGCAGGGCGAGCACGTGGTGGTCGGCCTCACCGCCGCCCAGCGCGACGGCGGCCGCTACGGCGACCCGCACCGGTTCGACATCCGCCGCGACACCCGCGGCCACCTCGCCTTCGGCCACGGCATCCACTACTGCCTGGGCGCACCCCTGGCCCGCCTGGAGGGCCGCACGGCCATCGGCTCCCTCCTGGAGCGCGCCCCCGGACTGGCACTCGACGGCTCCCCGGGCGAGTGGCTGCCGGGCCTGCTGATGAGAGGGATGCGCAGCCTTCCGGTGCGCTGGTGAGCCGACCGGGCTCAGCCGTACGAAGGCTGGGCCCGGCCCTGGATCTCCGCCAGCCGAACGGGGCGGCGCTCCCGCCGGGACACCTCGCAGGCCTCGGCGATCCGCAGCGCCTGCAGGGCCTCCTGGCCGTCGCACGGGTTGGGCCGCTGGCCGCGCAGCACGTCGACGAAGGCGCACAGCTCGGCCTCGTAGGCGGGCCCGAAGCGCTCCAGGAAACCGGCCCACGGTTTGTCCGCGGGCGGCGGCCCGGTCGGCTCGGTGGACGCGACGGGCGTACGGTCGTCCAGGCCCACCACGACCGTGTCCCGCTCCCCGGCCAGCTCCATGCGGACGTCGTAGCCGGCGCCGTTCAGCCGGGTCGCCGTCGCCGTGGCCAGCGTGCCGTCGTCCAGCGTGAGCAGCGCCGCACCGGTGTCGATGTCACCGGCCTCGCGGAACATTGCGGGGCCGGCGTCCGAGCCGGTCGCGTACACGTCCACCACCTCACGGCCCGTCACCCAGCGCAGCACGTCGAAGTCGTGGATCAGCGTGTCCCGGAAGAGCCCGCCGGACAGCGGCAGCCACTCCGGCGGGGGAGGGGACTGGTCGGAGGTCATCGCCCGTACGGTGTGCAGCCGGCCGAGCCGTCCCGAGCGCACCGCCTCCCGGGCGCCCGTGTAACCCGCGTCGAAGCGCCGCATGAAGCCCATCTGGAGGACCGTGCCGGCCGCCTCGACCTCGGCGAGCGCGGCCAGCGTGCCCGGCAGGTCGAGGGCGATCGGCTTCTCGCAGAAGACCGGCAGGCCCGAGCGTGCTGCCCGACCGATCAGTTCGGCGTGCGCCGCCGTGGCCGTGGTGATCACCACCGCGTCCACGCCCCACTTGAAGATCTCGTCCACCCCCGGCGCCGCCGTCTCACCCAGGCGGTGCGCCAGCCCCTGTGCCCGTGCCGGATCCGCGTCCGTCAGGATCAGCGATCCGACCTCGCGATGGCGGCTCAGCGTGTTCGCATGAATGGTGCCGATGCGGCCCGTACCGATGACCCCGATGCGCATGGAAACAAAGTGAGGGCGGACCCCGTACGCTGTCAATGCAAATGTCCGGACAATCTGACTACACAACTTCCCGTCAACCGGGCACAGGGCTACGCTCGGGCCCGTGCCGAAACCAGATGTGGACCCGACCGTGTCACTCGACCTCCGTGTGGACCGTAGTTCCCCGGTGCCGTTGTACTTCCAGCTCTCCCAGCAGCTGGAGGCCGCCATCGAGCACGGCAGCCTCACGCCCGGCAGCCTCCTGGGCAACGAGATCGAGCTGGCGGCCCGGCTCGGCCTGTCCCGGCCCACCGTCCGCCAGGCCATCCAGTCCCTCGTCGACAAGGGCCTGCTGGTCCGCCGCCGGGGCGTGGGCACCCAGGTCGTGCACAGCCAGGTCAAGCGCCCCCTGGAGCTGAGCAGCCTCTACGACGACCTGGAGGCGGCCGGGCAGCGGCCCGCGACCAAGGTTCTGGTCAACACCGTCGTCCCCGCCTCCGCCGAGGTGGCCGCCGCGCTCGCCGTCGCCGAGGGCAGCGACGTCCACCGCATCGAGCGCCTGCGCCTCGCGCACGGCGAGCCGATGGCCTACCTGATCAACTTCCTGCCGCCCGGCCTGCTCGACCTGGACACCAACCAGCTGGAGGCCACCGGCCTGTACCGGCTGATGCGCTCCGCCGGGATCACCCTGCACAGCGCCCGCCAGTCCATCGGCGCCCGCGGTGCCACGGCCGCCGAGGCCGAGCGGCTCGCCGAGGCGGAGGGCGCCCCGCTGCTCACCATGCAGCGCACCACCTACGACGACACCGGCCGCGCGGTCGAGTTCGGCGACCACACCTACCGCCCCACCCGTTACTCCTTCGAGTTCCAGCTGCTCGTACGACCCTGAGCGCACGCCCGTCATTCGTCGCAATGTCCGGACAATGCGACGGGGAGGTGCTCCCCGGTCGTGTCAGCAGTGTTCCCTGTGTTCGATACTGGAGTGTTTGGGGCCGCCGAGGTGATCACCGGCCCCTTGCGTACGTACGGACACGGCAAGAAGGGCACGGCCTCGTGGCACGGTTTCGGACCTGGGTAGGCATAGCGCTGGCAGGGGCACTCTCCGTGTCCCTGGCGGGGTGCAGCAGCACCGGCGGCAAACGGGCCGAGGACGCCCGCAAGGCCGCCGCCGCCCAGGGCAGGGCGGCGGTGAACACTCCCCGCTGGACCTTCGCGATGATCACCCACTCGGGAGACGGCGACACCTTCTGGGACATCGTGCAGAGCGGCGCCAAGCAGGCCGCCGTCAAGGACAACATCAACTTCCTGTACTCGCACGACGACGAGGCCCAGCAGCAGGCCCAGCTGGTGGACGCGGCGGTCGACAAGAAGGTCGACGGCATCATCGTCACCCTCGCCAAGCCCGACGCACTCAAGGCCGCCGTGGCCCGCGCCGAGAAGGCCGGCATCCCGGTGATCACGGTGAACTCCGGCTCCGCGGAGTCCAAGTCCTTCGGCGCTCTCACCCACATCGGGCAGGACGAGACCGTCGCCGGCGAGGCCGTCGGGGACGAGCTGAACAAGCGCGGCCGTAAGAAGGCCCTGTGCATCCTGCACGAGCAGGGCAACGTCGGCCACGAGCAGCGCTGCGACGGCGTCGCGAAGACCTTCCACGGCAAGGTCGAGAAGCTCTACGTCAACGGCACCAACATGCCCGACGTGCAGTCCGCGATCGGTGCCAAGCTCCAGGCGGACAAGTCCGTCGACGCCGTCGTCACCCTCGGCGCCCCCTATGCCGACACCGCCGTGAAGGCGAAGACCGACGCGGGCAGCGAGGCGGAGGTCGACACCTTCGACCTCAACGCCAAGGTCGCCGCCGAACTGAAGGACGGCACCCTCGGCTTCGCCGTGGACCAGCAGCCGTACCTGCAGGGCTACCAGGCCGTCGACCTGCTGTGGCTGTACAAGTACAACAGCGACGTTCTCGGCGGCGGTCAGCCGGTCCTCACCGGCCCGCAGATCGTCACCAAGGACCAGGCGGCCGCCCTCGCGGAGTACACCGAGCGGGGCACCCGATGAGCGTCACCGTGGAACGGACCGCCGACGAAAGGATTCTGCAGACCTCGCCGCTGCGGAAGCTGCTCTCCCGCCCCGAACTGGGCTCGATCGTCGGCGCGCTCGCCGTCTTCGCCGTCTTCGGCTTCGCGGCCGACGGCTTCCTGCGCGCCGCCAGCCTCAGCACGGTCCTGTACGCCTCCTCGACCATCGGCATCATGGCCGTACCCGTGGCCCTGCTGATGATCGGCGGCGAGTTCGACCTGTCCGCGGGCGTCCTGGTGACGTCGTCCGCGCTGATCTCCTCGATGTTCAGCTACCAGATGACGGCGAACACCTGGGTCGGCGTGGGCGTGTCCCTGCTGGCCACCCTCGCCATCGGCGCCTTCAACGGCTTCGTGCTCACCCGCACCAAGCTGCCCAGCTTCATCGTCACGCTGGGCACCTTCCTGATGCTCACCGGCATGAACCTGGGCTTCACCAAGCTGATCGACGGCACGGTCTCCACCAAGACCATCGCCGACATGGAGGGCTTCCCGAGCGCCCACGCCGTCTTCGCCTCGACCCTCACCCTCGGCGGCGTCGACTTCAAGGTCACCATCCTGTGGTGGCTGGGCCTGGTCGCCCTCGCCTCCTGGACCCTGCTGCGCACCCGCGCCGGCAACTGGATCTTCGCGGTCGGCGGCAACCAGGACGCGGCCCGCGCGGTCGGCGTCCCGGTCGCCAGGACCAAGATCGGCCTCTACATGGGCGTGGCCTTCGGCGCCTGGATCTCCGGCCAGCACCTGCTCTTCTCCTTCGACGCCGTCCAGTCCGGCGAGGGCGTCGGCAACGAGCTGATCTACATCATCGCGGCCGTCATCGGCGGCTGCCTGATCACCGGCGGCTACGGCAGCGCGGTCGGCTCGGCGGTCGGCGCGCTCCTGTTCGGCATGACCAGCAAGGGCATCGTCTTCGCCGAGTGGAACCCCGACTGGTTCAAGTTCTTCCTCGGAGCGATGCTGCTCCTCGCGACCCTGCTCAACCACTGGGTCCGCAAGCGTGCGGAGGCCACCAAGTGACTCTCGTCGAGCTGACCGACGTCAGCAAGCACTACGGCACCGTCCGCGCCCTCGAAGGCGTCTCCCTGGAGGTCCACCCCGGCGAGATCACCTGCGTCCTCGGCGACAACGGAGCCGGCAAGTCCACCCTGATCAAGATCGTCGCGGGCCTGCACCAGCACGACGGCGGCTCCCTGAGCATCGAGGGCGAGGAGACCACCCTCTCCTCGCCGCGCGAGGCCCTGGACCGCGGAATCGCCACGGTCTACCAGGACCTGGCGGTGGTCCCCCTGATGCCGGTCTGGCGCAACTTCTTCCTGGGTTCCGAGCCCCGCCGGGGCAAAGGCCCCTTCAAGCGCCTGGACATCGACTTCATGCGCGAGACCACCCGAGCCGAACTCCTCCGCATGGGCATCGACCTCCGCGACGTCGACCAGCCGATCGGCACCCTGTCGGGCGGCGAGCGCCAGTGTGTCGCCATCGCGAGGGCGGTCTACTTCGGCGCGAAGGTCCTGGTCCTCGACGAGCCGACGGCGGCACTGGGCGTGAAGCAGTCAGGTGTGGTCCTGAAATATGTGGCCGCGGCACGCGACGAGGGCCTTGGTGTTGTCTTGATCACCCACAACCCGCACCATGCGTACTTGGTGGGCGACAGATTCGTACTGCTGCGCCGAGGCGCCATGGTGGGCAATTACACACGGGAGGACATAACCCTGGACGAGCTGACCCAGCAGATGGCCGGCGGCTCCGACCTGGACGCTCTACGCCACGAACTGCAGCGTAGTTGAGGGGCGCGGGGCCGCATCAATTGCGGCTCCGCCGCGGGGCGCGATCAACCACAACGGACTCGCACCCGGCACTGATCGCGCACCCCCTCCCCCTGCCCCGCGCAGCACTCACCGTGAGCGTGCGGCAGAATCGACAAACGATGAGCACCTACCGCGACCTCACCGCCCCCATCGGCTCCCGCCGGGCCCCCGTGCTCCGAACGGTCGGCACCAGGGAACGCCGCTCACACCTGACCGCACCCCGTGTCCCCACCGTCGGCATCGACATCGGCGGCACCAAGGTCATGGCGGGCGTGGTGGACGCGGACGGCAACATCCTGGAGAAGCTCCGCACGGAGACCCCGGACAAGTCCAAGAGCCCCAAGGTCGTCGAGGACACCATCGTCGAACTGGTCCTGGACCTGTCCGACCGCCACGACGTGCACGCGGTCGGCATCGGCGCCGCCGGCTGGGTCGACGCCGACCGCAACCGGGTCCTGTTCGCGCCTCACCTGTCCTGGCGCAACGAACCGCTGCGGGACCGCATCGCCGACCGCCTCGCCGTTCCGGTCCTGGTCGACAACGACGCCAACACGGCCGCCTGGGCCGAGTGGCGGTTCGGCGCCGGCCGCGGCGAGGACCACCTGGTCATGATCACGCTCGGCACCGGCATCGGCGGCGCCATCCTGGAGGACGGCCAGGTCAAGCGCGGCAAGTACGGCGTCGCGGGTGAGTTCGGCCATATGCAGGTCGTGCCCGGCGGCCACCGCTGCCCGTGCGGCAACCGCGGCTGCTGGGAGCAGTACAGCTCCGGCAACGCGCTCGTCCGCGAGGCCAAGGAGCTGGCCGCGGCGGACTCCCCGGTGGCCTACGGGATCATCGAGCACGTCAAGGGCAACATCGACGACATCACCGGCCCGATGATCACCGAGCTGGCCCGCGAGGGCGACGCCATGTGCGTGGAGCTGCTCCAGGACATCGGCCAGTGGCTCGGCGTCGGCATCGCCAACCTCGCCGCCGCCCTCGACCCGTCCTGCTTCGTGATCGGCGGTGGCGTCAGCGCCGCCGACGACCTGCTCATCGGCCCGGCCCGGGACGCCTTCAAGCGCCACCTCACCGGCCGCGGCTACCGCCCCGAGGCCCGCATCACCCGCGCCCAGCTAGGCCCCGAGGCCGGCATGGTCGGCGCCGCCGACCTGGCCCGGCTGGTCGCCCGGCGGTTCCGGCGGGCCAAGCGGCGCCGGGTGGAGCGGTACGAGCGCTACGAGCGGTACACCCAGGCCCGCCGCGACCAGGACAGCGCATGATCGCGTCGCTGCCCCATCAGGCCGCGCCCCCGGACGAACCGCGCAGGCCCGTCGAGGATCCGCGGCACAAGGCCAAACGCAGGGCGCTGACCCTGCTGATCATCGGGCTGCTCATCGGCGTCCCGGCGGGCTATCTGGTGATCTCCGCCAACCAGAGCCGCAACAGCGGCAAGGACAAGGAGGCGAAGTACTCGGCGACCGGCCTCACCCCGGGCTGGCCGTCCAAGGTGCAGCGCCGCCTCTACCAGGTGCCGGTCCCGCACCCCGCCGACTACATCGCCTACTACGAGACCAACAACTGGAAGACCAGCCGCCTCTACGCGCAGTTCCGCACCAACAGCGCCGGCCTGGACAGCTTCCTGGGGACCATGGGCCTGCGCCGGGACGCCCTGAAGAAGCACGAAATCACCATCGGCTCCCGCGACCAGAAGATCTCCGGCTGGAACTTCACCGGCCCCGGCCCCTGGTCGGGTCTCACCCGCAAGCAGAAGAACCCGGCGCCCACCCAGGACGTGGTCGTCAACATGTCCGACCCGAACTATCCGATGGTGTACGTCGTCTCCCGCACGGTCCCGTAACGGGGGCCCGGCCGGCCGTCGGAGCCGACTGTCAGACCCCGCCCGTAGAGTCGAAGACGTCTGATCCGACGCACGGACGGGAGGTGGCAGGACGTATGAGCGGAGGCACGGCCGTGGTGGCCGAGCGCACGGGAGGTTCCCGGGAAGCCGGGGACCTCGTTCCGGTGCGCCTCGCGTCCGTCTACCTGCCCGCGCAACTTCCGCGCGAGGGCCGCGTCGCCTTCTGGGACCCCGACGGCGGCCCGCTGCCCGCCGACGGCGACACCGACGAGCTGACCGTCGTACGACGCCATGGAGCGAGCGTGCGCCGCCGGCAGGTGCCCGCGCTGACCCTGCCGCTCGCCGAGGCCCTGCCGCTGCTGGTGCGGGCCCGCCGCGACCCGTCCGCCCACCCGGCCACGGCCTGCTGGGGCGCCGCCGCCCTGCACGCGCTGCGGCTGGTCGCCCGCGGCCGCCTGCTGCCCGGCCTGACCCCGAGCGGCCACGACGCCTGGCGGGCCGGCCCGCTGGAACCCGACGACATCGCCCACCTGCGCGCGGTGGCCGCGGCCCTGCCGCCGGAGGGCCACGCCGTGCCGCTGCCGGACCCCGGGCCGCTCCGGCTGCCCGAGCCCGAGGCCCTGGTCCGCTCCTTCCTGGACGCGGTCGCCGACACCCTGCCCCGCACCCCGGCCGCCCCCCACACCGCCGGCCGCCCCTTCGCCGCCCGCGAGCCCCAGCCGCTGCCCGCCGCCCACGACTGGGCGGCGGAGGTCGCCGCCGGCATGGACGCGGGGGTACGGATCTCGCTGCGCCTGGACCTGTCCGCGTACGACGTCTTCGACGCCGGTGCCGTCGAGGGCGCCCGCGCCGCGGGCGCGGCCATCGTCCAGGTGCACAGCCTCGCCGACCCGACCCTGATGGCCGACGCGGCGGCCCTGTGGGCGGGAGAGGCCGACGCGGCCTTCGGGCCACGCGCGCGCGTGGACGCCGCCCTCGCCGTCCGGCGTGCGGCCCGCGTGTGGCCGCCCCTGGACCGGCTCGCCGAGCAGGACACCCCCGACGTCCTCGCCCTGTCCGAGGAGGAGCTGGGCGAGCTGCTCGGCGTGGCGGCCTCCCGGCTCGCCGCCGCCGGGGTCGCCGTGCACTGGCCCCGGGACCTGGCCCGCGACCTCACCGCCGCCGCGGTGGTCCGGCCCGCGCCCGGCTCGGCGACCGACGGCACCGGGTTCTTCGAGAGCGAGGACCTGCTCCAGTTCCGCTGGCAGCTGGCGCTCGGCGGGGATCCGCTCAGCGAGGCCGAGATGGACACGCTCGCCGAGGCCCACCGGCCGGTCGTACGGCTCCGGGACCGCTGGGTGCTGGTCGAACCGGCCCTGGTCCGCAAGGCCCGCAAGCGGGAACTGGGCCTGCTGGATCCGGTGGACGCGCTGTCCGTCGCGCTCACCGGCACCGCCGAGGTCGACGGCGAGACCGTCGAGGCCGTCCCCGCCGGCGCACTGGCCGCGCTGCGCGACCGCCTCACGGCGGGCCTCGGCCCGGCCGAGCCGCCCGCCGCGCTCGCCGCCACCCTCCGCGACTACCAGCTCCGGGGCCTGGCCTGGCTCGACCTCATGACCTCCCTCGGGCTCGGCGGCTGCCTGGCCGACGACATGGGCCTCGGCAAGACGATCACGCTCATCGCCCTGCACCTGAAGCGGGCCCGCACCGAGCCGACCCTCGTCGTCTGTCCCGCGTCCCTGCTGGGCAACTGGCAGCGGGAGATCACCCGGTTCGCCCCCGGCGTCCCGGTGCGCCGCTTCCACGGCCCCGACCGCACCCTGGACGGTCTCGACGGCGGTTTCGTCCTCACGACGTACGGCACGATGCGCTCCACGGCGGCCCAACTCGCCGAGCGGCCCTGGGGCATGGTCGTCGCCGACGAGGCCCAGCACGTGAAGAACCCGTACTCCGCGACCGCCAAGGCGCTGCGCACCATCCCGGCCCCCGCGCGCGTGGCCCTCACCGGCACCCCGGTGGAGAACAACCTCTCCGAACTGTGGGCCCTGCTCGACTGGACGACCCCCGGCCTCCTCGGCCCCCTGAAGTCCTTCCGCGCCCGGCACGCGCGCGCGGTGGAGAACGGCGAGGACCAGGAGGCGGTGGAGCGACTGGCCCGCCTGGTCCGGCCGTTCCTCCTGCGCCGCAAGAAGTCCGACCCCGGCATCGTCCCGGAACTACCGCCCAAGACCGAGACGGACCACCCGGTGCCGCTCACCCGGGAACAGGCCGCGCTGTACGAGGCGGTGGTGCGCGAGTCGATGCTGGCCATCGAGACCACGGAGGGGATCGCCCGCCGGGGCCTGGTCCTGAAGCTGCTCGGCGCCCTGAAGCAGATCTGCGACCACCCCGCGCTGTACCTGAAGGAGGACATCCACGCCGACCGCCTGCTGGCCCGCTCCGGCAAACTCGCCCTCCTGGACGAGCTGCTGGACACCGTGCTCACCGAGGACGGCTCGGTGCTGGTCTTCACGCAGTACGTCGGCATGGCCCGCCTCATCACCGCCCACCTGTCCGCCCGCGCGGTCCCCGTGGACCTCCTGCACGGTGGTACCCCGGTGGCCGAGCGCGAGCGCATGGTCGACCGCTTCCAGGGCGGCGAGACCCCCGTCCTCGTCCTCTCCCTCAAGGCCGCCGGCACGGGCCTGAACCT
Organism: Streptomyces sp. Ag109_G2-15; assembly: GCF_900215565.1. Lineage (NCBI taxonomy): Bacteria > Bacillati > Actinomycetota > Actinomycetes > Kitasatosporales > Streptomycetaceae > Streptomyces > Streptomyces sp. Ag109_G2-15. The sequence continues at coordinate 2,088,839 of NZ_OCNI01000002.1, read as the reverse complement.
CACCCGCGCCGGCCACGTCGTCCACTTCGACCGCTGGTGGAACCCGGCCGTAGAGGAACAGGCCACCGACCGCGCCTACCGCATCGGCCAGACCCAGCCGGTCCAGGTCCACCGCCTGGTCACCGAGGGCACGGTCGAGGACCGCATCGCCGAGATGCTGGAGGCCAAGCGCGCCCTGGCCGACGCCATCCTCGGCTCCGGCGAGTCGGCCCTGACCGAACTGACGGACCGCGAGCTGTCCGACCTGGTCTCGCTGCGGAGGACCTCGTGACGACCGGCGACGAGCGCCCAGGCGACGCCGCCCGGCGTGCCCTGCGGGCGGCACGGGAGCGAGCGGAGGCCGAGCGCGAGGAGACCGCGGAGGACAAGGCACCCGAGCGGGCCGCCACGGCGCGGCCGAGGCCCGCGGACGCCGCCCGCGCCGCCCTCCGATCGGCCACGCCTGCCCGACGGGATACGGACCCGGCGACGGCCGAGCCAGGCGACTCCGTCGGGCTCGGCGACAAGGACGAGACCAGGGCCACGGGTGGGCTTGTCGGTGGCGCGGCGGTGTCCGGTGGCCGGGATGGGGCCCAGGCATCGGTGGAGTTGGGCGAGCGGGACGGGTCTTGGGCCTCGGTGGAGTCGGGCGAGCGGGATGGCTCTTGGGCCTCGGCGGTGTCGGGCGAGCGGGGTGGTTCGCGGGCTTCGGTGGGGTCTGGTGTCTGGGCTGGGGCTGGTGGCGCGGCGGTGCCTGGTGACCGGGACGAGTCGGCTGCCGCCGCGGAGTCCGGTGACCGGGACGAGTCCGGTGCCACGGCGCGGTCCGGTGACCGGGATGAGACCGGTGACCGGGATGAGTCCGTTGCCACGGCGCAGTCCGGTCACGCGGGCGACCGGAACGCGCCGCAGTCCGGCTACGCGGGCGACCGGAGCGCGCCGCAGGCCGCCGCCGCCCCCACCCCTACCGCACGCCCCGCCGACGCGGCCAGGGAAGCGCTGCGGGCCGCCCGGCGGGAGGCGGTGCGTGCCGAGGCGGAGGCGGCAGGCTCCCGGCGTGGGAGGCGCACACAGGCGCGGCCCGTCGGCTCCGCACGCCCCGGCGCCGAATCCCGGACCACCGCCCGCGTTCAAGCCGCCCACGACATGCGCCAGTTCCTGGCGAATGCCTTCCGTATGCCGTCCGTTGCTGACGCGGCCGACACGCCCGGGGCGGCGGACGACACCGGTAGGGACACCACCGTCGGTGAAACAGACCGCAGTGAGCCCCGCCCCCCGGCGCCGGCACCCCCGCAGGTCCCCGCCACCATGGCCACCCCCCACCGCGACACCGAACTCCGCCGTACCTTCCCGGCGTTGCCGCCCCGGCCGGACTCCCCGGAGGGTCGCGGGTTCGCCGAGACCTGGTGGGGGAACGCCTGGGTCGACGCGCTCGAACAGGGCGCGCTGGACGTCAAGCGGCTGGTCCGCGGCCGGGGTTACGCGGACCAGGGCCATGTGGACGCGATCACCGTGACCCCGGGGCAGGTGCTGGCGTACGTACGGGGGAGCCGCCCGCGTCCGTACCGGGTGCAGGTGCGGCTGCGCACGCTGGAGGACGGGGACTGGGAGCAGTTCCTGGACGCGGCCGCCGACCGGCCCGGGCACATCGCGGCGCTGCTGGACAAGGAGTTGCCCCAGTCGCTGGCCGACTGCGGTGTGCCCCTGCTGCCCGGCCCCCGCGACCTCGCGCCGCAGTGCAGCTGCCCCGACTCCGGCCACCCCTGCAAGCACGCGGCCGCCCTCTGCTACCAGACGGCGCGCCTGCTCGACGCCGACCCCTTCGTGCTGCTCCTGCTGCGCGGCCGGGGCGAGAAGGGCCTCCTCGACGCGCTGTCCCGCCGCAGCGCCGCCCGCGCGGCCCGCGCCGCCCAGGAGGGAGCGCCGCGGTCCCTGCCCGGCGTCCGTGCGGCCGACGCCCTCGCTCCGCGTCGCCTCCCGCCGCTGCCCTCGCCGTTGCCCGTGCCGCCGCACCCCGAGCAACCCCCGGTCTACCCGGCGGCGCCCGGCGGACCGGACCCCTTCGCCCTGGACCAGCTGGCGACGGACGCCGCAGCCCGCGCGCACGCGCTGCTCGCCACGGGCCGCGACCCGGTCGGTGAGCTGACCCTGTGGCAGGACGCCGTACGCCTCGCCGCCGCCCGCCCCGGCTCCGGCCTGACCGCCACTACCCGCAGCCTGTACGCCACGCTCGCCGCGGCCACCGACCGCACCCCGGCCGACCTGGCCCGCGCGGTCGCCGCCTGGCGGCAGGGCGGCCCGGAGGGGCTGGCCGTGCTGGAGGAGCCATGGGATCCGCCGGCCGGCCGCTTCGACCGGGCCCGCCCGCTGCTGCTCGCCGCCGACCTCCCGGCGTTCCGCCCCTGGCGCAACCGCCTCACCCACCCCGGCGGCCACGTCCAGCTCCGCCTGGGCCGCGACGGCCTGTGGTACGCCTACGAGTCGGAGCCCGGCCAGGACGACTGGTGGCCCCGCGGCACCCCCGACCTGGACCCGGTCGGCGCTCTCACGGGCCTGGGCACACCGGACGACCTCTGAGCGCGCCGACGCCCCCACCCCAGGTGAAGGCCGTGTGAGAGTTCCCTGGCGATTCCGAGGGGCCCGGTGTGGACAGTGGGGGCCCGTGAGCCGCGCGCTCGGCGGTGGCGGTTGGCGTGGAGCAGCGAGTGAGACGAAGACCCCCGCCCTCCAGTACCGCTTCGACGGCCCCGAAGACGCCCCGGTCCTCATCCTCGGCCCCTCCCTCGGGACGACGTGGCACAGGTAGGCGGAACCGTCTTCTAGCACGTCTGCATGGCGGGGACCGCGACCCAGCCGAGATGCGGGCAGGGATGTCCGTCCCGCTATACGGCGCGACGCTCCCGCAGGGCCGTCCGGACGACCGCGGGGACCGGGCTGCCGGTGCCCGGTCCGGCCGTGCGGCAGCGAGCCATGGGCGGAGGCGGCTGAGCCCAGACAGGCGCCGACATTGACATGACTCACAAGAATCCGAACAAAAGGGGCGAATCGCTCGAACCGTCCGGCATGCGTCGTCCGTGGAACTGAATGACCGCGCCCATGCAGGATCCGGCCTACCGGCCGCCCCCGAAATTGTTTGCGGTCACCCCGTTCCGGTCCCCGCACATCCACAGAAGAGCCTGAAGACCATGTTTGTGACTGATTCCGCCAGCCCGACTTCACTGCTCGGCCGACCCTGCCGCCGCCAGGCACTGCTCACCCTGCCGGCGCAGGAGGCGCACGTCTCCGCCGCCCGTCACTTCGCGGCCGATTTGCTGGAGACCTGGAGCGTGCCCACGAGCGAGCGGGACTCCGCCGTTCTCATCGTCGACGAACTCGCCGGCAACGCTGCCCAGTACGGCCATGAGCGCATGACCCTGCTGCTCGCCCTCGACCACGAAACTCTGCACATTGTGGTCACTGACTCCGGCGCGGCCGTGGAACGCCATCGCCCCGACATCGCCCCCGACGAACACGGCCGTGGCACCGGCATCGTCCAGTACCTCGCCCAATCGACCGAGATCCAGCAGACACGCAGCGGCCGCGAGGTCCGCGCCTGCCTGAGGTGCTCGCCATGACCGGACCGGACGCTCCGCACGAGCTGCGACCCCCTGCCGGGGCCGGCACTGCAGCACGGCGACGGGCTACCGGAGGCGGCCGCGGCGCCGGGGCATCCGACGCCCCCGCAGAGTGGGCCTTCACGACCCACAAGCCGTGCCCCGTCGACGGCTGCCCGGGCCCGACCCAGATGCCCATGCGGTCCACGGCGGCACACCCATCGGCCCTGGGTCACCGCGGCCCCCACCACGACGCGGTGCTGTGTCAACGCTGCGGAGCCGGCCCCTGCGTACCGGCGGAGGTGTGAGCATGGACGTCACCCCGAACAGCGACAAGGACATCGACGCCCCGCCCGGCCCCCGAACGCGCCCGGCTGCTGCCACGCCGGACCGCCCTCATGGACCGGATGGCCTTGGCCGAGCCCGCGGCCCCGGCCCGGTCGCAGCTGCCGCAGAACCCGCCGGACAACTCGTCCTCCACGACCGCCGCCATCCCGACCCGGTGGCCGGCCCGCACCACCCCGACACCATCACGCTCGCGTGGCCGGCCCAGATGAGCCACGCGCATGACCGCCAGTTGCCCCAGCCCACCACCAGCGATAAGGAGCCACAGAACATGGGTGGAAAGCAGAAGAGCCTCGCCATACTTGCCGGAGCCGCGATGGCGGCCGGACTCACCAGCCCGGCCTTCGGGTCCACCACCGCTCACTCGGCGGCCTTGCACACCGCCGCGAAGGGGTCGGGGATGTCGGTCGTGGAGTGGAACCGCGAGCTCATCACCATCCTCAGCGATCCGAAGGCGCAGCCGTCCACCGTCCAGTCCACGCGCAGCTTCGCGCTCCTCCAGGCCGCCGAGTACGACGCGGTGGTATCGATCACCCGGGCCGGCCCCGCCTACGTGTTCTCGGTGTCGGCGCCGGGAGGCGCTCGTGTGGATGCCGCGGCGGACCAGGCGGCCCACGATGTGCTGGTCGCCCTGTACCCGGCCAAGCGCGCAGGCGTGGACCAGCGGCTGAGCAGCCAGTTGTCCGCGATTCCGGGTGGCCCGGGCAAGCAGGCGGGCATGGGTGTGGGAGCCGAGGTCGCTCGCCGACTGATCAGCCTGCGGTCCAGCGACGGGTCCTCGGCCAAGCCGCCGCGGTTCCGTCCCGGCGACAAGGCCGGTGACTACCGGCCCACCCCTCCCAAGTTCCCGGCACCGGTGTTCCCCAACTGGGGCTCGGTCAAGCCGTTCGTACTGGCCGACGGACACGAGTTCCGTCCGGCGGCGCCGCCGGCCGTCAACAGCGCCGCGTACGCCACCGCCCTGAACGAGGTCAAGAGCCTGGGGAGCAAGACCAGTACCACCCGCACCCCCGATCAGACCGCGGCCGCGAAGTTCTGGGCGGCGGCACCCGTCTGGAACGTCTGGAACCAGGTAGCGCAGGGCCTTGTCACCTCCCAGAACGCGACCCTGGAGAAGGCGGTGAAGGTCTTCGCCCGGCTCGACCTGTCCCTCGCCGACACCACAATCGCGATGTACGACGCCAAGTACGCCTACGGCATATGGCGGCCCGTGACCGCCATCCGGCTCGGCGGTACGCACTACAACCCGGGCATCGTCGGCGATCCCCACTGGACCCCCTTGCTGCCGACCGCACCGGATCCGTCCTATCCCGGCGCTCACGGCGCTCTCAGCCAGGCTGCGGCAACGACGCTCGCCGGGTTCTACGGTGCGCGGCATCATCTCGCGGTGACGTCGAAGGGCGTCACCCGAACCTTCGCCGGCTTCCAGAACGCCGCCACCGAAGCGTGGCTCAGCCGGATCTGGTCCGGTCAGCACACCTCCCTCGACAACCGCGCGGGCCAGCAACTCGGCACCCAGGTGGCCGATTTCGTGGCACGTCATCTCTGACCGCCCCCACCGCGCGACAACCACGCATCGCATGGCAGTGGCCAGACTCCAGTGGTCCCGGCGCATCGGGTGCCACTGGCTTCTGGCCGCGCTCAGAGAGCAGCCATCCTCCGCGCCGAGGGCCCGCGGCTGTTGGCAGCGCCCGAGCATCCGGGGCCAACTGGGAGATGAGGTCCGCTGCGGTCGTTTCCCGCGGCTGCCGGGACGCGCCGTCCGACACCATGGAGCGCTCATGAAAGGAACGGCTGCGGCGGCAGTGCCGGCGGTTACCGCCGTGCCGCTGGCTGCTGCAAGCGGCTGTCCCAGCCGGACAAGCTCGGCCCCTGCCTGGAAGACGCCAAGGGGCGGACGTTCTACCTCCCCAAGGCCGCTGAGTCGACTAGGCCGACCGGCGGCGGAGCATGCGCGCCTGCCTGGCCGCCGCTCACCTCCCGCACACACTCGAGGCGGTGCCGCTGCTTCGCGGGTGACACGACGGCCGGTGACACCAACGGCGGGGAAACCAGCGCGTCCGGCGCCACAGTGGTACGTCGTCAACGCATCTGGCAGCAAGATCGAATCCGATTGATCGGGGACTGATGACCAGACACACGGGCGCGCGGATGCGGCGTCCCGCACGTACGGTGGCGGGCCCTTTGGCTGCTTTGCTGCCGGTCGCGGTCGCGGTGGGGGTGTATGCGTTCGGTCGCACGCACACACCCGACTACACCAGCGGCCTGTTCGGGCGGCACGGCGTCGGCGTCAACGATCTCAAGGCGCGCCTTGGTAGCGCTCTCATGGCACTCGCGGTCGTCCAACTGCTACTCGGGCTGTGGATGTACCGGCGCCTACCGGGAGCGGGGGCTGCGCCGCACCGGGTGCACCCCACACACCGGCTCATTGGCCTCCTTGCCTTTCTGGTCTCGCTGCCCATCGCCTACCACTGCATCACCGCCTACGGAGTTCAGTTCACGAGCAGCCGAGTGGCGGTGCACTCCATTACGGGCTGCGTCCTGTACGGCGCGTTCGTCGCCAAGGTGCTGGTGGTACACAGCCGCCGACTGCCGGGTTGGGCGCTTCCGGCTGCCGGCGGCGCCCTGGTCACCGCCATCGCACTGATGTGGTACACAGCCGCCTTGTGGTTCTTCGCCGGCTCCGCCCCCGGCTTCTGACCGTGCTGTCACCGAGGCCCGCCATGGCTGCACGGCAGCCCTGTTGCAGATCGGACATCGCGTTGCTCCGTGCCAACGCCTCTCTCGGTCGTACAGGCCCCCTGAACGGCCGCGGGCGTCACCTTGGCAGCTGGGACGAGCCGACCGCGAAACTCGGAGCCGGTCTGCACGACCAGGGTGGCGACCGCACGGAGAGGTAGAGCGTGATGTGTGCAAGCGATTCGTGGCCTTGTGGGTGGTACGGGTGATCAGCAACTGCAAGGCCGAGCAGAAGATTCCCTACCGCACCGCCTGCCGGGCGCTGGGGGTGTCCGAGTCGTGGTTCTACAAGTGGCGGGATCGTCCGCCGACCGCGCGTGAGGTGCGCCGGCAGCAGCTGGCCGAGGAGATCGAAGCAGCGCATGATCGATGCCGGGCTGGACGTCGCGCCTGCCAACATGGACGCCGCGTACGCGGCCAGCACTCTGATCTGGGCGCGACAGACCTACGAGGGCCGCATGGACTACTCGGCGGTCACCACGAGCACAGTCCAGGAGCTACTCGGCCGAGAGCCCATCCACCTCGGCTCGTGGGCCACGGCGCACCAGCAGGAACTGCTTGACCAGCTCTCGTGACAGTTGCCGCAGCACGGGCCCGCTGAACCTGCGAGCGCCTGCGGTTGATCTCCAGGCGGCAACGACTGGCACCTGGGGCGCGCGCACCCCGAGCCGTTCGTCAAACCCAGGACGCAGGCCGCGCCCCCATGACGAGCGTTCTCCGCCGATGCCATCGCCGGCGGCCCTGCGAGGCTGGCTACGCCGACCAGCGTGGATCAATCAACCACTCCGGGACGCAGTGCGCGTCACCTTGCTGATGGTCTGCCCTGGAAGCCTGAAGAACTGTTCCACTCATGCCCGGTGAAACCTGGCGCGGAGTAGACCCCGCGCCTGGACAGGTCAGTTGGTGGTGTGACCGCCGTCGACGTTGAGGACATGGCCGGTGATGTATGACGCTTCGTCCGATGCGATGAAGACGATTGCGTCGGCAAGCTCCTCCGGGAGGCCGAGGCGACCCAGCGGAACTTCCGACGCCAACGCCGCCTTGTTCTCCGGCGTGCCCGTGAAGCGGGTGAGCATGCCGGTGTCCGTGGGGCCAGGCGCTACGGCGTTCACGCGGATTCCCGACGTGGCGACCTCCAGCGCTACCGACTTGGTGATGCCTTCGACGGCGTGCTTGCTGCCGACGTAGACGGCGGCCCCAGGCGCACCCTCGTGCCCGTAGGTCGAGGAGATGTTGATGATGCTGCCGCTGCCCTGTCCCTGCATGACGCGCACTTGGTGCTTCATGCTCAGGATGACTCCGAGGACGTTCGTGTCGAACGTTGCGGCGTAGGTGTCCGCGGTCTGGTCCGTGATCGGGCCGGGCCGGCCTTCGGTGCCTGCGTTGTTCACCGCGACATCCAGTCGGCCGAACCGTGCGACGGTCTCGTCGACCAGTGCGCGGACGTCGTCTTCCTTGCGGACGTCGGCGTTGATGAACTCGGCCTCCGAGCCGAATGAGCGCAGTTCCTCGGCAAGCGCGTTGCCGGCCTCATCGCGCCGACCGGCAACGACAACGTTCGCGCCCTTCTTGGCGAAGGCGACGGCGGAGGCGCGGCCTATGCCGCTGAGTGCTCCGGTGATCAGAATAACGGGCTTGTTCATTTCAAATCCTGTGGGTGCGTGCCGGGCGACTTGGTCGCGGACGCGTTCGCTCGGACTCGGGTGCTCGGTTGCATTTCGTGTCTCATCCGGCGGTGAGGTCGAATTCGTTGCCTTCGGGGTCGGTGAACGTCGTCCAGCGGCTCTTGAGAACCGGCGGGTTCAGATGGCGGTGCGGCCGCCGTCGACGGCGATGGTCGCGCCGGTGATGTAGCCGGCCTTCGGCGAGACGAGGAAGGCGACGGCTTCGGCGATCTCTGCGGGCTCGGCCGCGCGCTTCATCGCGGTGGTCTCGGCGAGCGCGTCGAACAGGTCGCGGGCCTCGGGGCGGGTGTAGACCGGGCCGGGGGCGACGGTGTTGAAGCGGACGCCGCGGCCGCTGTACTCGGCCGTCCAGCCTCGCGTCATTGACGCCAGCGCGGCTTTGGTCGCGCCGTACGCGGCACCGCCGGCCAGGCCGAGACCGCCAGCCATGCTGCCCATGTTGATCACGCAGCCCGACCCCTTCGCCGCCATCGCCGGGGCGAACGCGGCCACGAGGAAGAAGGGCGCGCGGACGTTGCCGGCGAACATCGCGTCGTAGTCGGAGACCTTCATCTCCTCGGTCGGTGCCCAGACGGCGTGCCCGGCGTTGTTGACCAGGACGTCGATCTCCCCGACCTCGGCGGCGAGCCGGTCGATGCCGGCCGGGTCCTCGAGGTCCGCCTCGACGAACCGGGCATGGCCGCCGGCCGCGGTGATCTCGTTGACGGTGTCGGCGCCGCGTCGGGCGTTGCGGCCGGTCACGATGACGGACATTCCGTCCGCGGCGAGCCGCTTGGCGACCGCCTGGCCGATGCCGGACGTGGCCCCGGTGACCAGGGCGGTAATGGGATGCAGGTCGAGGTTGTCCTCACGCTTTACAGACATGGGATGCACCTTTCCGAGATGTTATCCAGACCGGTCTGTCTAGCAATTCCCAACCTAGACAGACCTGTCTGGATACGTCAAGGGATGCGGACAACCAATTGAAGACAGACAGACCTGTCTGGTAGTGTTTGCCTATGTCTGAGAAGGTGCTCTCACCACGGGAACGCAGCGCGGCAGCGCGGGCGCGGCTGCTGGCCGCCGCCGACGAGCTGTTCTACGCCGAGGGCGTGCAATCGGTCGGAATCGACCGCGTCATCGAGCACGCCGGAGTCGCCAAGGCAACGCTGTACAGCGCCTTCGGCAGCAAGGACGGTCTGGTCCGGGCCTACCTCCAGGCACGGCACGCAGCGACCGTCGAGCGCATGACGCGCGAGCTCGAAGCGCGCTACGACACCCCGAAAGAGCGCCTGGTCGGCGCCTTCGAGGTGCAGGGACTGTCTTTCACCGAGCCGGGCTTCCGCGGCTGCGCCTTCATCAGCGCGAGTGCCGACGCCCCACCCGGCGGTGTCGTCGAACAAGCTGCGCAGGACTACCGCACCTGGCTGCACGAGCTGTTCTTCGACCTCGCCCAGCAGGCCGGCGCCAAGGACGCGAAGTCACTCGCTCACCAACTGGTCATCCTCTACGACGGCGCCGGCATCAGCGCCTGGCTGGACCGCGACCCCAGCGCCGAGACAGCGGCCCGCACCGTAGCAGCCGCCGTGGTCGACGCTGCCATCCCGGACTGAACCAGCCCACCTCGGCACAGGCCTACACCACGGCAGTCATCGATCTGCTCGCCGGCCGCGCGCCCGGCCTGCTGCGCGTTCTGCGCGAAGCCGACCCCGACGTCCTGCTCAACGGCACCCTCGCGGCGTGCGACCGGGTCGGTGACGGCCGGGCCGACTACTCCCACCAGCGGCCTGATACTTCAGCGACCCTGATGACCGCAGCTTGACGAACACAGGGGCATCAAGCATCCCCGGGACGGGGTGAATGTGCAGGTGGTGACCGACTCGGCCGGGGCGGCTGCTGTGGATCTCGGCCGCACTGCCCGGCCGTGCCCACGACCTGACCGCCGCCCGCACCCACCGGATCATCCGGATCTGCGAACGCCAGCGCATCCCGGTCCTCGCCGACCGCCCCTGACACGGGAGCGTGATCATGCACTGGATCCCGGTGTGCAGCACGAACAGGATCCCGCACAACGCCTGCCGGTCGGGCACCCGCGGTCGGCCCTCGACCAGCTTCGGACCCGGCTTGGGCAGCAACGGCTCGATCAGCGCCCACAGTTCATCCGACACAATCCACGGCCGCGACTGTCTCGTCCCCACGATCAGACCAACGAGCGGACAAGCCAAGAGTCACATGATCAACAGCTTCTGTTAGGGCCTCTAAGTCAAGCCCGGCGCCCGCCGCCGGTCACTCGCCCCGGGCGGGTGCCAGTCCACCGGCGGCGGCAGAGTGCCCTGCGCGATTATGTTCGCGTAGACGCTCTCCAGCGCCTGGCTGAGCGGCCCGACAAGCTCGCGCGGCAAGCCGTCGAAGAACAGGCGACGCACGAGTTCCACGTGTCCCAGAGCCGCGGCCTCGAGCACCTTCCGGCCGTGTTGGGTCAGACTCACCTCGGTCACGCGCCGGTCGTTCGCTGACAGGCTGCAGCTCACCAGTTCCCGCTTGGCCATCCGCCGCACGTGGTGCGAGACCCGGCTGCGCTCCCAGCCGATCTGCGCGGCCAGCATCGTGATCGGCATCGGGGCCCCGTCGGCGACGCTCAGGGCCGTCAGGACGTCGTAATCCGGCAGGGACAGATCGCTGTCGGACTGCAGCTGGCGATTCATCTCGTAGGACAGCCGCAGCTGAACCCGGATGTACGCCAGCCAGGCTCGTTGCTGTTCGCCGTCGAGCCACCCGCCCTCGGGCGCCGCGCCGTTGGCATTGCGTGACATATCACCTATGCTTTCTGTCCAGCACCACCGTCGAGGCGTGCCGCTCCCATATCATCTCGCGCGGACCGCCGGGAGCAGGAGGTACCGATGCCGTACGCAGCAGTGCTCACCGGATACGGATCGCCCGAGACGCTCGTGTGGTCGGAAGTCGCCCTGCCCGCCCCCGGGCCTGGCCAGATCAGGATGCGCGTCCACGCAGCGGGAGTCGGCCCGACCGACCTGAAGATCCGGCGCGGCGAGCTCCGAGAGGTCTTCCCGCTGCCCGACCCCGCCGTTCTCGGCTTCGAGGCCGCCGGCACCGTCGACGCCCTCGGCCCGGGCGTGACTGGCGTGTCGCCGGGTGACGAGGTCGCCGCCCAGCTGCCCACACTCGGCGGGTACGGCGAATACGCCCTCGCCTCGGCCTGGACCGTCAAACCGGCGACCGTCAGCTGGGCCGACGCCGCAGCGCTGCCCGCCTCGGCCGAAGCCGCCGTCGGCGTCCTGCGTCAGCTCGGCGTCACCTCCGGCGAGACTCTGCTCGTTCTCGGAGGCGGAGGCTCGGTCGGCGTGATCGCCACCCAGCTGGCCGTATCCCAGGGCCTCACAGTCTTCAGCGCCACCGGCCCGAGCGACGAGCAGTTCGCCATGGATCTCGGCGCGATCCCGGTCCGCTACGGATCGGCGCTCCTTGCGCAGATGCGCGCGCACGTCGGCAAGGTGGACGCCGTCTTCGACGCCGGAGGCAAGGGCGGCCTCCGCGACGCTGTCGAACTCGCGGGCGGCCCCGCGCGCGTGATCACCCTCGCGGACGAGCACGCGGCCGACTTCGGCGTCGCCCTCTCCGCCCCCACCCCGGACCGTGCCCCCGACGCGGTCGAGCGGACCATGCCGCTACTCGCTTCCGGGCAACTCCGCCTGCGTGCCCAGCGGCTGCTGCCGATGCGGGACGCCGCACAGGCGCACGCCCTCCTCGAAGTGGGCACAGCGCACGAAAAGTTCATCCTCATCGCTTAGCGGCCTATCGCAGCGTACTGTCAAGATCAACCGCTGGGGGAACCAGATGGAGAGCCCAATCGAGGTAGTGCGCAGGTTTTGCGCGGCGTGGTCGGACAACACTGGGGCCGCCGAACTGGCAGCATTTTTCACCGACGACGCCATCTACCACAACATCCCGCTGGCGCCGATCACCGGTCGGGAAGCCATCGCCAACACCATCACCTCGTTCATCCGCCCTGGCCCGCCAGGCATTGAGCACATCGAGTTCCGCGTCATCAACATCGCAGCCGACGGACCGATCGTGATGACCGAGCGGGTGGACGTCTTCAAGCTCCCTGACAAATCGTTCGAACTGCCGGTCATGGGGACCTTCGAGGTCACTGATGGCAAGATCAACGCCTGGCGCGACTATTTCGACATGAACCAGTTCACCAGCCGGATGGGATAAGGCTGGACCTCCTCAGCGTCCCGCAACTGTGGGTTCGCTCGCTACGACTGTGTTGGTCGGCGGGCCCTCGGCCGCCTTCCGCACGGCCGACTCAAGGCGCGACGGGCCGTCCCGGCGAGGTCCTCCGGCCCGGACATCGGGTAGTAGATGGTGTCGATCTGGTCCGCGAGGTCGATGGCGATGATGTCCGCGCCTTCCTCGACGAGCCGGACCGTATGGCTGCGGCCCTGGCCACGGGCCGCGCCGGTGATGAAGGCGACCTTGCCGTCGAGCTGTCCAACGCGTGTTGCTCCTCTGGTCCGGATGGAGTCGGCTCAGGCCCCGTTGAAGTGCTCGTCGACGAAACCCGGCTTGGCCTCGTCGATCGCCCGCCGGTACCGCTCGGCGATGTGCTCGGGGTCGAACGGGGTGCCCGGCTCGACCGCCCCGTTGACCGTGAGGGTGAGGACCCGAATGCCGTCGTCGGCCAGCTGGGTGCCCAGCAGGTTCGCGACCCCGCGCAGCGCCAGCTTGCCCAGGGACAACGTGGCGAGGCTCGGGTGCGGCTGGTCGGCCAGACCGCCACCGGTGAACAGCAACGTGCCGCCGCCGGCGGCTCGCATGGCCGGCACCGCGACCTGGGCGGCCACCACCCCGCCGACGACGTCGACGGTGTAGGCGCCCAGCAGGTCCTCGGGCGCGGCCGACAGGAGGTCGTCGGGCGTCAGCTGGGCAACGTTGTACAGCACGACGCCGGGCGGGTTCGGGGCCGCGTAGAGCGAGCTCAACGCCTCGCGCAGCTGCCCGGGGTCGGCCGCGTCGACGCGCACGACGGACACCTCGGCCCCGGTTGGGTGCAGGTCGGCGGCGAGCTCCTCAAGCTTGTCCCGGTGCCGGGCGGCCAGGGTCACCCGGAAGCCGTCGCGGGCGAAGCGACGGGCAGTGGCGGCGCCGATGCCGGGGCCGGCACCGATCACGAGCAGGTGGCGTGCGTCGGCGGGATGCGGCGAGGAGGACGTAACGGCGGACACGGTAGGAGGGCTCCTTCAGGGCAGGGTTCACAGGGCCGATGGCCGTATCGTTTCGGGCCTCAAGAGTGGTATCAAGTCACTGCTGATGCTAGTTTCCAGACCGAGTGGGGGCTGGCCGACCCCCGGAGGATCCTGATGGTTGTGTACACCGTGCCGCGGCCCGAGGAGCCGGTCGACCGGTCGCCCGGTTCCGGTGATGCCTTCGGTCTCGAGAGCCGTGGCGACTCCGACGGCGCGTCTGCCCGGCGCCGAGAGCTCGCCGTCTTCCTGCGCAGCCGACGCGAGCGCATGTCGCCGAGCGAGCTCGGTATCGTGGCGATCACTCGGCGGCGCACCCCCGGTCTGCGCAGGGAGGAGGTCGCGCAGCATGCCGGGATGAGCGTCACCTGGTACACGGCCCTGGAGCAGGCCCGCGACGTACGCCCCTCGCCTCAGGTACTCAACGCACTCGCCCGCACGCTGCGCCTGGACCACGACGAGCGCCACCACCTCTACCGGCTCGCCGGTGCCGCGGACGACGCCGTGGTCACGGAGTGCAATGCCGTGAGCGCCGAGTTGCACGCCGTGCTGGACAAGCTCGACCCCTACCCCGCCTGCGTCCAGAACGGCAAGTTCGACCTGCTCGCCTACAACAGCGCGATGCGCCTGCTGATCACCGACCTCGACGAGGTGCCGATCGCACAGCGCAACTGCGTCTGGCTCACCTTCACCGAGCCTCGCTGGCGCGAGCGCCTCGTCGACTGGGAGCAGGCCGCGGCTCGCCAGGTCGCGAACCTGCGCGTCGCCATGGCCGAGCACGTCGACGACGGCCGATGGAAGGCGCTGGTTTCGCGGCTGCGCGCGGAGTCGTCGGAGTTCGCCGAACTGTGGGACCGGCACTCCGTTCGCGGTGTCGACGCCGGTGTCCTGCGCCGGATCGACAACCCGGCGATTGGCCGGATGACCTTCACTGTCTCCAACACCTGGGTCGCGCCCGGCTCGACGACCCGGCTGCAGGTGCTGCTCCCCGCGGACCCCGACACCGTCGAGCGGCTGACCAGGCTGGTCGCCGACGCCGGCTGAGCCCGCCCCGCGCTCAGCCGGCCCGGTCGTCGGGTCAGTCCCCCGCGGCGCCTCCGGAGGAGGGGGCACCGTTTCTCGGTGTGGGGTATCGGCTGGTCTCATGATCTCGGCACTGCGGCCTGGTCATACGCATCGCCGCCCTGGGGCTGTCATGCCCGGCGAGGACGCGGGGTCCGAAGACCGGGCGGGCTCCGGGGATCCAGCATCGCACGCGGTGGAGCCCGCGACGACATCCCCCTCGGCGGTGACCGGCAGGCCAACGCCGCCCTGCATCGGACCGTGCAGACTCGCCTGCGCTTCGACCCGCGCACCCAGGACTACTACGCGAACGCCGCAGCAAGGAGGGCAAGACCCGACGCGAAATCGTCCGATGCCTCAGACGCTACGCCGCCCGGGAGGTCTTCCACCTGGTCAGGCCCACACAGCCATGCCCCCGTCATAGGGGCAGTCTGTGGATGCCTGCGCGGGCCAGGAGGGCGCCGGCCTCGGCGTCACGGGCGATGCGGGCCAGGTCGCGCTCGCCGACGTGGGGTATCAGAATGGGGCGGCCGGTCCGCACGCATTGAGTGGCCAGGCGCTCCGCGCCGTAGCTGGCGAGGTGGCCGGGAGGGTCGGCGGCGCGGACGGCCTTGGTGGGGTACGCGGCTTTCACGGCGAGGGCGCGGAAGAGTGCCCGGCAGGCGCCGGGTGCCGTCGGGTGGCAGTCGTCCAGGACGGAATCCAGGATGTCCACCGCCGCCACGTCGGCGACCTCGGGGACGGCGACACCGGCCAGCTCGCGGGCGGTCTGTTCCACGTCCAAGATGGTGCCGATACGGGCGGAGCCGTCGGCGATCAGGGCCAAGCGCTGCCGGGCACGGTGCCGATCGGTGACATCCACCCACACGATGGCTACCCCGAGTACCCGCCCGCCGGGGACGGTCGAGCCGGTAGTAGGAGACTGACCAGGCATGATCGTTACCGAGGTCGGCGGGAGTGCGCCCCACGCTCTGCTGGTCGATCAAGGGCTTTCCGGACGTCAGGACTTGCCGCAGCGCGGCCTCGATCGCATCGGCCTCCAGGAAAGGCAGGGCCTCGCGGACCTGTCGCCCGAGGTGGTCTTCGGCAGGGACGCCGTTGATCTGCGCCAGCGCCGGGTTGACGGCCACGTACCGCAGGTCGGTGTCCAAGACGACCAGCCCGATCGGGGACTGCGCGACCAGCCGCGTGGACAGGGGCCACGTCTCGTTCCACCTGGCGCAGGATCGCCTCGTCGGTGGCGATGCCCAGGGCATAGAAGTCACCCCGGTCGTCCAGCAGCCGCGTGTTGCGGAACTCCACCAGCCGGGCCGTTCTTGTGCCGGACAGGGAAGGCGCCGGGCCCACCTCCGTCCCGTCCTCATGACCTCGCTGAACAGCCTGATCATCAGGTCCAGGTGCTGCTCATGGACCAGCAGCCGCGCCGCATACCGGCCCAGCGCCTCCTGCGCGGTGCAGCCGAACAGCTCCTCGGCCTGCGGGCTCCACAGCACGATCCGCCCCTCCGCATCCAGCAGCACAGCCGCGACACTGAGCAGACATGAACGCTGCCCAGGTATGAGGTGCGCTCCACCGGCATGGACTCCGCCGACCGCGCCCCCCGAAGCCCTGCCTGAACTCGCCGCCTCGGGCCGGCCTCACGTCGAGGTCTGGCGTACCTACCCCTGGCCCAGGCCGCTCAGGCCCAGAGCGTCCTGTTGCCGGGGGGTAGTCCGCCTGCACGCCATGCCGACACCGAGGACTTCGTTCGACGCTTTTACGAGGCACTCGACACCGCGGACCCGCACCTGCCGCTCATCAAGGTCCGCACTCGTGACCGGGCTGCGCAACCACCCGTTCCCGGCAATCCTGGTGGCGCTGAGGGAAACAGACCCGCGGATGCTGCACACCGTCTTCGAAGACCTGCGCTGGTCCGGGCCCTTGGTCACATCCGGCGGCGGCACGGAGCCGCGTACCTCCGCACCCCGCCAAGACCAGGCTCACAAGGAGGCTTCCCGGTGCCCTTGCGGCAGGGCAGTGCACCGGTCTCGAAGAAAATCTGTCATGGGGGCAGTAGACATTGGCTCGTCGTAGGGTTACTGTTTCTTACGTATCCAGGAAGTCTAAATGGGCACGGCAGACACGAACTGCCGTGCGAGCAGGTCAGGAAGACCGACCCCGAGGGGTCGTGAGCAGTACCCGCGATATCCAGCAGTACACCGAGTAATCGAGGTAAGGAGCCGAACGCCATCAGGATCGCCCGGGCGAGGAAGCAGTCCGCCCGGGTACCGCAAGGCCCCGGATTGGAAGGTGGTCCCCGGTCACGCATTCGCGATCCCCGCAGCCCTGCCCTCCCAGGCGGCACCTGCGGAATAAGAAGGCCGGCACCGTGTGTCGGTAGATGGTGTTGAAAGCTCGGGGCCCGGATGCCGGTACGGCACCCGGGCCCCCCGACGCGTCCGCCGAAAGAAGAGGTCTATGCCCCCTGCCGTCGACAACCTCGACGATGACGACTACCCCGCCTACACCATGGGCCGGGCCGCCGAGATGCTCGGCACCACCCCCGCATTTCTCCGCGCGCTCGGCGAGCACCGTCTGATCACACCCTTGCGCTCGGAAGGCGGTCACCGCCGCTACTCCCGCTACCAGCTGCGCGTCGCGGCCCGCGCCCGCGAACTCGTCGACGAGGGCACCCCCATCGAGGCCGCCTGCCGCATCGTCATCCTGGAAGACCAGCTCGAAGAAGCCCAGCGCATCAACGAGCAACTGCGCACCGAAGGCGGGTCGCGGCCGAAGACCTCAACGTGACTCAAGCACGCCGGGCGCCGGCCGATCCTGCTCGTCAGCGAACGAGGCCGCCGCCTGGTCGCGGCGGTCCAGAGGAAGCACTCCCTGTAATGAGCCGCGGGTTGACGCCCACCGTGACGGCTTCCACGCTGTGTAAAGGGGCTGCTGGAAGGACCGCGGTCGTGAGTGGTGAGCACAGTGGGTATTCCGAGCTGCTGACGGCTGCGGAGATGGCGGCGCCGGTGGAGACCGTCGACGTGTTCGCAGAGGAGCTGCGGCGGCGCTTCGGCGCCGCGAAGGTGTCGTTCCTCATCGTCGATCTGACGGGGAAGTCACTGGCGCGGCTGTCCACAGCCGGGGAAGCGCAGGAGGGGCGGGATGCGGAGCGGATCCCTCTCTTCGGCAGTGTCTACGAGGTCGTGATCCGGACCCAGCGGCTGTATCGGGAGGCGACAGGCAAGGGGCAGCGGGTGATCGTGCCGGTCACCAACCGCGGCGACGCCATCGGGCTGCTGGAACTCCTCCTGCCGGCCACCCCCGACGAGGGCGTCCTGGAAGCGGTCGGGCAAGCTGCCCACGTGCTGGCCTACGTCGTGATCGTCAATGGGCGCTTCACCGACCTGTACACCTGGGGCAAACGCTCCCGACCGCCCACCCTGGCAGCGGAGATCCAGTACCAGCTGCTGCCCGCGTCACTGTCGTGCGAGGCCGCACAGTTCACTCTGAGTGGGAGCCTGGAGCCCTCCGCAGCCCTCAGTGGCGACACCTTCGACTACGCCCTGGACCGCGACACCCTGCACATATCGGTGACCGACCCCATGGGCCACGACATCGACGCCGCCCTGGCCGCCACCGTCCTGGTGGGCGCCCTGCGCGGCGCCCGCCGCGCAGGAGCCGGCCTCGTCGAGCAGGCCCACCTCGCCGACCAGGCCCTGGCCGACCACAACCGCGGCCACGCCACCGGGCAACTGCTGCGCATCAACCTCCACACCGGGCGGGCCCAGCTCGTCAACGCCGGCCACCCCTGGCCACTGCGCATGCGCGAAGGAGTGGCGGAGACGATCACCTGCGAGGTGGACCATCCCTTCGGGCTGCCCGTGCGCGTACCCCACCCCTACCGCGTCCAGGACCTCGATCTGCGCCCCGGTGACCGTCTGCTCATGCTGACCGACGGCATGCTCGAACATCACGGAGAGAATGTCGACCTGCCCGCCCTGCTGGAGCGGACCCGGGATCTCCATCCGCGGGAGACCGCGCTGACCCTGACGTCCGCAGTCCTGGACGCGGCCGGCGGCCGACTCGAAGACGACGCCACCGTGATGTGCCTGGACTGGCACGGACCTCAGGAGACCCAGCGACACGTCAGCTCGGGCGCGGACACGCGCCGAGCCTCAGCCGCCCGTACGAAGCAGCCATGACCGCGGGCGCTTTCCGGGAGGATTCGTGGTGGCCGCCCACAGGCGCATCCGAATGACGGTGAGGGGCGGCCCAGCTCGTCCCTTTCCTGCCAGAGGGCCGGACACCACCTGGGCCGTGCACGTGCCCCGCCGGCTGCAGGAAGCCCGCGTCCAGCTCGCCCGCGCCACGGAGGAACTCCGCAGTCGCCTCGGCCGCACGCCGACAGTCAAGGAACTGTCGGAGCTGATGAGCCTGTTCGAGGGCGAGGTGCGGGAGGCCCGCCTGGCAGCCAACGGCTACAACTCCTCCTCGATGGGCGCCGCCCGGACCTCATCGGCAGCGAAGACCAGGCGCTGGAACTGGTCGAGGACTTCCACACCCTGGCACCGTTGATCGCCGAGCTCGACGAGCGGGATCGGCAGATCATCCACATGCGGTTCGCGGAGGAACTCACCCAGGCTGTGGCGCACCCTCGCCCGGCTGCGCGAAGGCATGCTCACCCACCACTGAGCCCGACGGCCGCCGCCCTCTCGGAAGCCCGCCGCACACGCGGCGGACTTCATTGCACCCGGTCGCCAACCTTGCCGGCATGGCAGTTGCGCCCTTGCCGCGCGGCATCGAACACCGCGACGGCGAGGCGACCGGCTCACGGTCGAACCAGCGTGGCCCCGGCAGACCGTTTTTGTGAGGCACGCCCCGGCTTGATCGGCGGTGCGGAGTGAGCGTGCTTCAGCCCATGGGACTGAACGTCGACTCCACCCGTAGAACGGGCGGGGCCTGAGAGACCCGCGGTATGGAAATCGCTCGCAGGAACAACGTCACCGTCACAGGCAACCCGCAGGGGCGGACGGTAATGCTGGCGCACGGGTTCGGCTGCGACCAGAACATGTGGCGGCTCACATTGCCCGCCTTGACCGAGGACTACCGGGTGGTGCTGTTCGACTACGTCGGCTCCGGCCGCTCGGACGGGTTCGCGTTCTCCGAGGACCGTTACGCCTCTCTGGAGGGCTACGCCCAGGACGTGGTCGAGGTCTGCGAGGCGCTCGACCTGCGCGAGACGGTGTTCGTGGGTCACTCCGTCAGCGCGATGATCGGCGTGCTGGCTGCCGGCATGGCTCCGGAGCGGATCGGGGCGCACGTGATGGTCGCTCCGTCCCCGCGGTACATCGACGACGACGGCTACCGCGGCGGGTTCGGCGCCGACGACATCGATGAGCTCCTGGCGTCACTGGAGTCCGACTATCTGGGATGGTCGGCGGCGATGGCGCCGGTGATCATGGGGAACGCGGACCGCCCCGAACTCGGCGAGGAACTCAAGAACAGCTTCTGCGTCACCGACCCCGACATGGCCCGCGTCTTCGCCCGCACCACCTCTCGGATTCACGGGACGACCTCAAGAGCGTTGACGTGCCGACGCCGGTGCTGGAGTGCACCCAGGACGTGGTCGCCCCTCGGGAGGTGGGTGCCTTCGTCCACCAGGCGATCCCCGGCTCGACGCTGGTCCACTCTCGATGCGACTGGACACTGCCCGCACCTGTCCGCGCCCGAAGCCACCAACGAGGCAATACGGAGCTTCCTGGCGGACTTGACGCGGCCAAGAGCCATGCCCCCGTCCTGGCCATCGCCCGGCAGGTACCGCTCGCCGAACTCCGCAGCGACTACTTCCAGGAAGTCGACAACGACGCCCTCTTCAGCGATGTGGCCGTCTTCCGCGCCACGATCACCTCGCCCGACCAGCTGCCGCAGATGCTGGAGACAGCGGTGCGCCACGCACTGGGCCGCAAGGGCGTTGCGGTCCTCACCGTGCCGGGTGACCTGGGCGAGCGGGAACTGACCGCCGAGCGTCCGGCCCGGCTCTCCCTGAACAGCCCGGTGAGCCGGCCGGAGGACTCGGCGGTGCGTCGCGCCGCAGAACTCCTCGACCGCTCCGAACGGGTCACCCTGCTCGTCGGGGAGGGGGGCGCGCGCCGCTCGCGAGGACGTCCTCACCCTCGCGGACCGTCTGGCCGCACCGATGGTGCTCACGTTGAAGGCCAAGGCCGGTTTCGAGGGCGACACCAATCCCTTCCAGGTCGGCCAGACGGGGCTGATCGGCAACCCCGCCGCCGCTGCGGCCCTCCAGGACGCGGACACCGAGCTGCTGCTCGGCACGGACTTCCCCTACCGGGACTGGTTTCCCGAGGGCCGGACCGTGATCCAGGTGGACACCGAGGCCACCCATATCGGACGCCGGGTACCGGTCGACGTCGGGCTCGTGGGGGACACCGGCGCCACCGTACGCGACCTCCTGGACCGCCTCACCGCCGCACCCGCGGGGTCCGCGGACGCGCGCGACCGGTCGCACCTGGAGAAGGCGCGTGAGCGCTTCGACCAGTGGCGCAAGAGGCAGGCCAGGCTCGCCGACCCCGCGCACGACAAGGGCCTGGTGGGCCGTGTCCGCTCGGCGCTGGACAACCGTTCCCACGTCATCCGCCCTGAGGCGCTGGCCGCGGCCGTCGACCGGATCGCGGCCGATGACGCTGTCTTCACCTCTGACACGGGCATGGCGACGGTGTGGCTCTCGCGCTTCGTTGAGATGCGCGGCGAGCGGCGCCTCATCGGCTCCTACAATCTCGGCTCGATGGCCAACGCCATGCCCCAGGCCCTGGGCGCCCAGTGCCTGGACCGCGAGCGGCAGGTCGTGGCCTTCTGCGGCGACGGCGGACTGAGCATGCTCCTTGGCGACCTCATGACCCTGAAGACGTACCGCCTGCCCGTCAAGCTCGTCGTCTTCGACAACCGCCGGCTGGGCATGGTGAAACTCGAACAGGAGCAGGCAGGTCTGCCCGAGTTCGGCACCGTGCTCGACAACCCCGACTTCGCCGCCGTGGCCGAAGCCATGGGCATCACCGGCATCCGCGTCACGGACCCGGCCGACGTGGAGGGCGCCGTGCGACGCGCCTTCGGCACTCCGGGCCCGGTCCTGCTGGACGTCCTCACCAATCCCGACGAGATCGCCGTCCCGGCCAAGCCGACCGTCGAGCGGGGCTGGGGGTTCGCGGTGGCCAAGGTGAAGGAAGTCGTACGCAGCAATGGAGAGTCCGGCGGCGACTGATCAACGTTCGAGGAATGCTGGTCGGCGGCCGGGGTACACGCGTCCTTGCCGGACGCTGGACCGCTGAAGACGAGGCCATTCGACTGTGAGGGGCGCATGATGCCGACGACGACCGTGCAGACTGCCGCGCAGACGCTGGACGTTCCGGAGATCGCGGATCCTTCCAAGGTCGCGCCGAAGGACGCGCGGGAGCTGTCGAAGCCGTTCTTCGACCAGTTGGCAGTGCTGGAGGAGGGGACGCCCGAGTACCAGTACGCGCGTAACACCCTGATCGAGATGAACATGTCCCTGGTCCGCTTCGCGGCCGGCCGGTTCCGCAGCCGCGGGCCGGAGGAGATGGAGGACATCGTCCAGGTCGGCATGATCGGCCTCATCAAGGCGATCGACCGCTTCGAGCTGACCCGCGAGGTCGAGTTCACCTCCTTCGCCATCCCCTACATCGTCGGCGAGATCAAGCGGTTCTTCCGCGACACATCTTGGGCCGTGCACGTGCCCCGCCGGCTCCAGGAAGCCCGTGTCCAACTGGCCCGCGCCAGCGAGGAACTGCGCAGCCGCCTGGGCCGGACCCCGACCACCAAAGAGCTTTCCGAGCTGATGAGCCTTCCGGAGGACGAGGTCGTCGAGGCCCAACTGGCCTCCAACGGCTACAAGTCCGCCTCCCTGGACGCGGCGATCGGCGGCAGCGAGGACGGCGAGGCAGCGCTGCATAACTTCATAGGCGACGAGGACGCCGCCCTCGGCCTGGTCGAGGACTTCCACGCCCTCGCCCCGATGATCGCCGAACTCGACGAACGCGACCGGCAGATCATCCACTGGCGGTTCGTCGAGGAACTCACCCAGGCCCAGATCGGTGAACGTCTCGGTGTCTCCCAGATGCACGTCTCCCGGCTGATCTCCCGTCTCCTGGCCCGCCTGCGCGAAGGAATGCTCAGCTCCCAGTGATGTCCGGGAGCCGGGTCAGTCGGACGGTGATCCTGCGCCCTCGCGGGGGCACGGGAAGGTGTCCGGCGCCGTGCCCCAGTGCGCGCGGTGCTGCCGGTCGGGCAGGATGCCGCAGCTGAGCAGTCTAGCGGTAGCGCCGTTCGGCTGGTTGATCTCGCGGATGAAGACGGCCTTGTCGGGCGGGTACTTGTTTTTGTCGTTCAGTTGCAGCACGCCCGAGGCGCCGGGGTGCTGGGACACGCCGTGGGCGGTGAGCCACAGGTAGATGCGGCGGACCGTGGCGCTACGCCAGAGTCGTTGACGACCTCCGCTGATCGACTCGCGTGGCTCGTCGGTCAGTCGGGTGTCTCGCCCGAGTCGGCGGGCTGGAAGTCGTTGGCCGGCGCAGACCGCTCGATGCCGTCGTTGGTCGCAGCCCAGCTGGCCAGCAGGTTCAGGGCGTCCTGCGAGGGTGTGTGGGGCTCGGCGGTGTAGGTGAGGAGGAACTGGCTGGGGCCGTCGGGGAGCGGGAAGGTTTCGAAGGGCAGGTCGAGGTCGCCGACGACCGGGTGGTGGAGGAGTTTCACGCCGGTGGTGTGCATGCGGACGTTGTGGGCGGCCCAGCGGCGGCGGAATTCCGCGCTGCGGGTGGACAGTTCCCCGATCAGGTCCGTGAGCCGTCGGTCGTAGAGGTCGCGGCCGGCTTCGGCGCGCAGCATGGCGACGGTGTCGCCTGCGACTTCGTCCCAGTGGCGGAAGAACTCGGTCGCGTGCGGGCTGAGGAAGACGAACCGGGCGTTGTTCGGCGGCCGTACCGGGTCGGCGTAG
Organism: Streptomyces sp. Ag109_G2-15; assembly: GCF_900215565.1. NCBI lineage: Bacteria > Bacillati > Actinomycetota > Actinomycetes > Kitasatosporales > Streptomycetaceae > Streptomyces > Streptomyces sp. Ag109_G2-15. The sequence continues at coordinate 2,065,183 of NZ_OCNI01000002.1, read as the reverse complement.
ACGGGGGAGAACAGGGCGCGCCCGAGGTGGTTGGCGGCCAGGACGTCCCCGCGTCCGCTGAGGATGAACGCGGGTGTGCCGGTCATCGAGTCGAGGACGCGCTGCACTGTGGGCCGGACACGCTGCTGGGCCGGGCGGCGGCGTGGCGGGCGGGTGGTGCCGGCGCCGCGCAGGAGGTCGAGCAGGTGGGTGCGTTCGGCCTCGTCGAGCTGCAGTGCTTGCGCGATGCCTTCGATGACGCTTTCGGAGACTCCGGTGGCGTTGCCGCGCTCCAGCCGGGTGTAGTACTCGCTGGAGATGCCCGCGAGGCATGGACCGCTTCCGCCCGAACTATGTACCTTCAGCATTTCAAGTCGCATCGCGCTGCATGTGTTTGGCTCGAAACCGCGCCGTACGTGGCGGGCGGCAAGGACGTTCCCTGCCCGGCCAGTCACAGCTCCAGGCGGTAGCCATGTCCTCTCAGTGTGGTGATGCGGGGCAGGCGGGCGGGGACGGGGAGTGGCTCGGCTGCGTCGGTGAGGCGGCGGCGCAGGGCGGCCATGGTGACGTCGAGGGTTTTGGTGGAACCGAACCAGTTCTCGTCCCAGACCTCGGCCATCAGGGTCTCGCGGGAGACGGCTTCGCCCGCGTGCCGTGCGAGGAGGGCGAGCAGCTCGAACTCCTTGGGACGCAGGGCGACTTCGGTGTTCTCAAGGGTGCAGCGGCGTGCTGTGGGGTCGATGACGAGGTCGCCGAGGTGGATCGGCTGATTCTGTACGGGTGTGGTGAGGGTCCGGCGGCGCAGGTGGGCGCGGAGGCGGGCCAGCAGGACGGTGAGGGTGAAGGGTTTGACCAGGTAGTCGTCGGCGCCCGCGTCCAGGCCGGCGATGACGTCGATGTCGTCGGTGCGGGCGGTGAGGATGACGATCAGCAGGTCCCGGAAGCGGCTGCGCAGGGTGCGGGCGACGTCGAGGCCGTCCATGTCGGGCAGGCCGAGGTCCAGGAGCAGGGCGTCGTACGGTGCCCGGCTCGCCTCGATGAGGGCGGCGCCGCCGGTGCGGCTCCAGGCGGCGGTGTAGCCGTTGCCGCGCAGGCCGGTTTCCAGGTGGTGGCCGATGACATCGTCGTCCTCGACCACGAGGACCCGGAAGCGGCCGTTGTCCGGTGCGGCGGGCGTGCCCATGGCCGACAGCGTAGACACGTTGGTTGTCGCGCGCTGGTTCACAGGTCCCGCAGTTCCTCGACGGCGGGGCGCCGGGCACGGCGGATTCCGTTCAGGGCCGCCGCCAGTACGGCGCCCAGGGCGGCCAGGACGGTCAGCGTCAGGTAGGGGCCGGGCACGGCCAGGGTGGCGGGGGGCGGGTCGAAGACGCCGGTGAGCACCTTGACCAGCATTTCTGACAGGGCCCAGCCGATGAGGGCGCCTCCGGCCAGGCCGGCCACGGCCAGCAGGAGGGCCTCGGTGAGGACCATGCCGCGCAGTTGGCGGGTGCGGGCGCCGAGGACGGTGGCGATGGCGAAGGTGCGGCGGCGTTCGGCGAGGCCGAGGGCGAGGACGAGTCCGCCGGCGCCTGCGGCCAGCAGGACGGCGAAGACCAGCTCGATGCGGGTCAGACCGGCCAGGTCGACGGAGGTCAGGCTGGTGCCGACGGTACCCCGGGTCTGGGTGAGGTCGGTGACGGTGGCGCCGGTGCCGAGCTTCGCCCGGAGCTGTGCGGCGATCTGCTGCTGGTGGGTGCCGCCGGTGTCGAGGAGGAAGGCGCCCACCGCGTCGCTGCCGGTGGTCTTGGCGATGTAGGAGGCGTTGGCGACGAAGAAGCTGTCCTTGCGGGCGGTGGGGAACTCCTTGACGACGCCGGCGTAGTGGAAGGGGACGGTGCGCAGGGTCTTGGTGCGGGCGTCCTGGATGCGCAGGTTGACGGTGTCGCCCGGGGAGAGCTGGAAGTCATTGACGGTCTCGGCGCTGACCAGCAGGTTGTCGGGGCGCTGAGCCAGCTTCCGCATGAGCTGCACGGTGGTGCCGCCGGAGAAGTAAGCGTCCTGGAGGGAGGTTGCCTGGGCGATGGTGCCGGGTTGGACGCCGTAGAGGTCCTGGAGGTCGGAGCCTACGTAGGCGAAGCGGTGCTGGAGGGGTTCGACGTGGTGGACGCCGGAGATCTTCAGTGAGCCGGCCGCGCTGGGTGGGATGTGGGCGCCGGGTGGTTCGGTGACGGTGACGTCGGCGCCGTTGGTGAGCCGGGCGTCGACCTCGGCCTGCTGTTTGTAGGTGGAGTTGAAGACGGCCGTGGATGTCGCGAAGGACACGGCGAGGGCGAGCAGGACCACCGAGCGGGCGAGCGGGCGGCGGCGCCGGGCGAGGATGGCGGCGGTGGTCCCGGCGAGGTTGGCGGTCAGTGGGCGGGCCAGGCGGGCGAGGGCGGGGCGTCCGTGGGCGAGGGCCAGCAGAGTGAGGCGCCACAGGAGCAGGGCGGCACCGATCCACAGCAGCGCGGGGCCCAGGAAGGCCCAGTACGACACCGAGATGCTGGGCACCCCCTCCGGGGCGAGGACCAGGGCGTACTGGTTGCCGGAGGAGGCCCGGAAGACCAGCCAGGACCCGATGAGCAGCGCGAAGTCCAGGCCGTACCGCGCCCACCAGGGGCTGCGGGTGCCACGTGCCCCTGGCACTTTTCGGGTCTCGGCGACGGTCACCGTGCGCAGATCGCGCAGGGCGGGGACGAGGACGGCGCCGGCGGCCACAGCGGCACCGAGGACGAACGCGATGCCGTACCAGACCGCCACCGTACCGGCGCTCGTCCCGAAGGACGCGGTACCGAAGGCGAGGCGCCCGGTCAGCGCGGCGATGCCCAGCCCGGCCGCACCGCCCAGCAGGCCGGTCAGCGCCGCCTCCAGACCGGCGAGGGCGGTGATCTGGCCGGGGCGCAGCCCGCGCAGCCGCAGCAGCCCCTGCTCCTGACGGCGCCGCTCACTCCCGGCGGAGGCGACCGCGACGGTCAGCGCGGCGGCCAGGACCGCGCCGGGGACTCCGAGGAAGAGGAAGAGGATCTGGGCGTACAGGGCGTCCTGGCGGGCGGAATCCAGCGCCGCTCCGACGTTGTTGCCGACCAGTGCGGTACCGGCGGAGCGGGCCTCAAGGTTGTGGGCGGCGCGGGTGACGGAGGTGAAGGCGGCGGCCGGGTCGGCGGGCAGGCGCGCGGTGTCCCGTGCCACATGGATCTGGGTGGTCGTACCGGTTGAGCCCTGGGTGAGCGCGGCGAATTGGGCGGCGGGCAGCAGGACGACGTTGTCCGGGGGTGCGGTCGGCTGGGACTGGCCGGGGGCGCCGACCGTCTGGAAGAGGGAGTCGGCCTGGGGCAGGTCGACCACGCCGTCCACCTTGACCTGGCGGATTCCCACGCCGGGGAGCTGGACGCCGACGGTGTCGCCGGGGGCCGCGTGCAGGTTGGAGGCGGTCTGCTGGGCCAGCAGGACACCGGTGGAGGCTCCGGAGAGGGGGCGGAGCGCGTCGGGGAACAGGGTGCGGTAGCCGTCGGGCAGGCCGAGTGTCATGCCGGGGCCGGTGGTCTGGGTGCTGCCCTGCACGCGGGCGGTGAATCCGGCGGTGCGGGCGTAGCCGACGGGCAGGGCGGCACGGGTACCGGGGGCTTTGCGCACGAGGGACAGCACGGCGTTCGGGTCGGCTCCGGGTTGTACCTGGACCTGCCAGTCGACGGCGACCGAACGCAGGGCGCGCTGGGTCATGGTCGCCTTGGAGGCGGTGAGGAAGGAGCCGAGTGCGGCGACGAGAGCGACCGCGAGGGCGATCCCGGCCAGGGCGGCCAGCAGGCGTCCGGTGCGGTGGCGGGTCAGGCCGCGGGCCCAGGCGGTGATCACGGAACCTCCTCGGGTGCGAGCAGCCGGCCGTCGCGCATGGCGCGCCGGACGGCGAGGCGGGCAGCGATGGCGGGGTCGTGGGTGGTGACGACGAGGGCCGCGCCCGTGTGGTCGGCGGCTGTCAGCAGGGCGTCCAGTACGCGGGCGCCGGTGGTGTGGTCGAGGCGGCCGGTCGGCTCGTCGGCGAGGATCAGGCGCGGCCTTTGGGCCAGGACGCGGGCGGCCGCTATGCGCTGGGCCTGGCCGCCGGAGATCTCCTCGGGCAGCCGGTCGGCCAGATCGGCGGCGTCGACCAGGGCGAGTGCGGCGAGCGCGGCCTCCCGTGCCTCGGGTTCGGGCCGGTCGGCGAGGACCAGGGGCAGGGCGGTGTTCTCGACCACGCTCAGGGCGGGGATCAGGCTGTCGCCCTGGAAGACCAGACCGATGTCGTACGGCCCCAGTGACGCGGCGCGGCTCACTGTGCCGCTGGTGGGCTGCTCCAGTCCCGCCAGCAGGTGCAGCAGCGAACTCTTCCCCGATCCTGAGGGGCCGACGACCGCGAGCCGATCGCAGGCCGCGATCTGCAGGTTCGCTCCGTGCACGGCCACGACGGCCTGCGGGCCGCTGCCGAAGGTGAGGGCGGCGTTCTGGCAGGCGACGAGCGTCTCATCCGGTGGCATCCCGGGCCTCCTGCCTGTCCGATGCCGTCGGGGCACTGACTGTCCTTCCGTCCGCCAGGCGGACGACCCGGTCGGCGACGCGTACGGCCTCCGCGCTGTGGGTGACGATCAGCACCGCGCAGCCCCGGGCGGCCCGGTCGCGCAGCAGCATGAGGATGACCTGCTCGGTCTCGCCGTCCAGTTCGCCGGTCGGTTCGTCGGCGAGCAGGACGTCGGGAGAGTTGGCCAGCGCGACGGCCAGCCCGGCGCGGGCCAGTTCACCGCCGGACAGCTGCCGGGGCAGGGCGTGGACCCGTCCGGCGAGTTCCACCTGGCCCAGCAGCTCCTGGGCGGAGACGGCGGGCTTTCCCGCGGCGGCCCGCTGGGCCAGGCGGATGTTGTCGCGGACGCTCATATGGGGCAGCAGGTTGCGGGTCTGCAACAGCACGCCGATGTGCCGGGCCCGCAACCTGGCCCGCTCGGTCTCGGGCCGGTGGCTGATCCGTACGCCGTTCACGCGCAACTCGCCGCCGCAGGGTTCGTCGAGCCCGGCCAGACAGGCCAGCAGGGTCGACTTGCCCGACCCGGACGGCCCGACCACCGCGAGCGTCTCACCCCGCCCCACCCGCAGGGACACCCCGCGCAGCGCGAGCGTCTCCTCCTCACCGGCCCGGTAGAAGCGGTACAGCTCGCGGGCGGTGAGCACCGTGTCGTCCGCCATGGTGGTCACCGCCAGGCGAAGGAGTCGCTGATGATGCGCCAGGGGTCCACGTTGTCGGCGTTGACGGGGCCGGACAGTGTCAGGTCCACCTCCCGGCCGGAGCGGTAGAAGGCGTAGCGTTCGAAGGCATCGCGCACCACCTTGCCGGTCACCGGGTCCTTCGCCGAGTCCCCCTGATAGGTCACGAGGACGACGCGGCCCGCGTGCCGGGTCACCTCGGACACCTTGGGCGAGGCGAACTTCGGTACCTGTGAACGCAGCCGGGGCAGGACGGTGTTCGTGACCGAGCCGACCGTGGGTGCGGTGGCCTCCTTGGCCTCCTGGATCCGTACGGTGTTCAGCTTGTCCGTGAACGCGGTGGCGGCGCCCTGCTGGGTACGGGCCCAGCCCTCGGGCACCTTCACGGTGAAGCCGGTTCCGCCGAAGGCGACGTACACCTGGTTGTCAGGGATGTCACCGGGCGGGTTGGACTCGGTGGGCGCCGCATTGTTCTGCGCGCCGGGGGGCGAGGACGACGAGGACGAGCCCGAGGGCGGAGGGGCCTTGGAAGCCGTCGAGCCGGATCCGGAACAGCCGGCTGTCACCGCCGCGACGAGCCCCAGACCCACCATCGCGGACGTCCGTGCGTGTGCTGCCATGTCCACTGCCCTCCAGGGAGCGATCGGACCGGACGGTCGTACCGTCGACGCTAGGAGCGGGCCGGTTAGGGCCGTGCTCGGCGAGGGTTAGACGACGGCAAAACGTGTGGCACACGGGGGCGGGGCGGCGGATGGGGCCGCATGATGAGGGCATGAGACAGCGCGTGGTGCGAGTCGCCGTCGTCGCCGCCCTGGTCGCCGTCGCCCTTCTCGCCGTCCCCCTGGCCCTGGCCATCCGCTCCACCTCGTACGCCGACCAGCGCGACACCCTGGAACGGGCCGCCCTGGCCGGAGCCGTACGCGTGAGTCCGGACTACACGACCGGCGACCCGGTCGAGCTGCCCGCGTCCCCGGCCGGCGGGCGCCTCGGTCTGTATGACGCCCGGGCACGACTGCACGCGGGCAGCGGCCCCCAGGTTGGTGACGCCCCGGTCCACGGGGCTCTCTCCGGCGAGGCCGTACGGGGCCGCTCGGGCGGCGATCTGGTCGTCGGGGTGCCTGTCTCGCACGCCGAGCACGTGATCGGCGTCGTACGGGCGTCCTCTCCGGCCACCGCCGTACGCGACAGGGTCTTCCTGGCCTGGGCGGCGCTGCTGGGCGTGGCCGCGGTCGCGCTGGCCGTCGCCGTGCTCGTCGCCCGCCGACAGGCACGAGCACTGGCCACACCGCTGGAGGACCTCTCCCGCCACTGCCGGGCCGTCACCGAAGGGGACCTGAACGCCCGGGCGGCACCCAGCAGCATCACCGAGATCGACCAGGTCGCCCGCACCCACAACGAGATGCTCCACAGCCTGTCCGAACTCCTGCGCCGTGAACGCGACTTCGCCGCCAACGCCTCCCACCAGTTGCGCACACCCCTGACCGGCCTCCAGCTCACGCTCGAGTCGGGCCTGGAACAGGACGACGACGCCCGGCTGCGGCCCGTCCTCACCGAGGCGCTCGCTACCACGCGACGGCTGCACCGCACGGTGGAGGAGGTGCTGCGCCTGTCCTCATCCCGTGGTCTGCCCCGGGCAACTGCGGCCGACCGGCCCCTGGGCCAGGTGCTGAGGGCGACGGAGGAACGTTGGCACGGCCCGTTCGCCCAGGCCGGCCGGCGCCTGGAGTGCCACGCGAGGGATGTCCCGGGCGACACCCCCGTCCCCGGCGGGCCCGTCGCGGAGATCCTCGACATCCTGCTGGACAACGCCCGCGTCCATGGAAGCGGCACGGTCCGCCTGGTCGTACGCGACCTCGACGACGCCCTCGCCTTCGATGTCACCGACGAGGGCGAGGTTCGCGGCCCGGCGGCACAGCTCTTCGACCGCGGCCACACCGGCGGGGGTCAGGGGACGGGTATCGGCCTCGGCCTCGCCCGCGATCTCGCGGTGTCCCTGGGCGGTCGGCTCTCGCTGACCGGCAGCACACCGACCGCCTTCACGCTGCTCGTGCCGGTACGCGGGGATGGGACGGCGTGAAGACTGACAGGCCCCCGTTTTCGTTGATCGGTCACTCATCGGAATCGGAACGGGCGGTTCGCATTACTTTGTTCTTAGCGCGCATGATGCCGGTCCCAGATCCGTGGTGGCGAGGATCTGGGACCGTGTTGATCGTCTTCGGACCTGTCCGACCTGGAGGCTTAGGGCTGAGCATTTCGGTGCTGGTTGGGCTGCTTGCGCCTCATCGCCTCGGCCATCTGTTGACGGGCGACGTACATCGCCGTGCCCAGTCGGCGGGTGCCGGTGAGCTGACACAGTGCGTGGGCCGCGTCCTCGAGCCGGCGGGCGGTCTCGGCGCTGTGGTCGACGGCCAGGCGGCGCCTGAGCGTGTCGCATCGTTCGACCAGCTTTCGCAAGCGCGGAGGGGACGCCATGATCATGGCTGTCTCCCGTGCGAACCGGCCCGCATCGATCACTCTTCACCCATACGGTCGCAGCCGTCGGCGCCTGCCGCATCCTGAGAACAGGCTGCGAAGGCTTGCGCGCACCGGTGTCCTTCGGCCCCCGGCATCGGGCCGGGGACCGCGATGTTCTAGGCGACAGAACGCCCTACCGTGGGAGGTCGGACCCGTACGACTCGGTTGACGGCTGTCTTCTGGAGCAGGCCGTAGGCGAGGACCGGGAGCAGCAAGTGGGGTTTGCCCGGGAGCGCGGCGGTGATGTCTCGGCAACGGGTGAAACGAGGGCCACGTACGGCGCTGGCGCTGCTGTTGTTCATGCCGCAGGCGAGGGTGAGCGAGGAGCCGGCGGGCGGGTCCAGCCGCAACAGCCGCGCGGCGGCACGGCCTAGGCGAACGACAGCTGGCAGACCAGTGGCGCGACGACCAGCGCGGCCCCCAGCAGCAGGGGGCGCGGCTGGGCGACGCCGGTGCCGCGCGGTCACCTTGTCCGCCCGGCTGATCTGCCGGGTTGCGCACCCGTACGATCCAGGGCTACGACCCTTGGCCACCGCCGGGCAGGTCTGTGCCCGCGCCGACAGGACAATGTGCTCGATTTCGGCTGACACGGCAGCGGGGCTGGACAAGATCAACCTTGCCCAGCCCCGCTGCCGGCACGAACACGCTGCGACCGGCTGCAGACCCGCATCAGCTCACCGTCAGCTGACCTTCACGGTGACCGGCGAGGAGTGGAACGTGCCCGACTTGGTCGCCACCCGCACCTGCTCGGTGCCCTTTTTGGTGAACGTCCGCTTGATCGTGTAGGTGCCGTTCTTGTTGACGGCCCCCGTGGTCTTCAGCGTGGTCCACTTGCCGTTGTGCATGTGCTGGAGCACCAGCGTCGAACCGGACTTGATACCCCTGACCCGGCCGGCTTCGACCGCCGCACGGGAGTCTGCGGACATGCCCGGGCTGCCACAGGCGGCCCCGGCCTGCGGCTCGCCTTCGTGTGCAGAGGCCGCGTGGCTCTCGGCGCAGCCCGGCCACTGAGCCCGTCGGCCGGGTGGGCCGGCCGGGCAGCTGTGCGGTCTGTCAGCCCATGTCCGTCAGGAGGGCGTTCAGTTCCTTCTCCTGCTGCGCAGGCGACATCGGCGGGTTCGAGTGATCGATGCCGAATGTCTTGAGCACCTTGTCCATCTGGGCGTCGATGGAGGTCCAGCCGGTCTGGTCCAGCGGCTGCAGCGAGGCTTGGTCGGCGTCCCACAGGTCACGCAGCGACTGGGCGGCCGCGTGCGCGCCGGTCGCGTTCCCCGAGCGTGCGTCCTTGAGCGAGGTGGAGGCGAGGGTCTTCAGCGCGGCGACCTTGGCGGGCGGGAACTTCTTCACCGCCTGGCCGGGAGCCATCTGGACGGCGGAGGTGTTGTCCTCCTCCGGCGCCGGGCCGACGTGCGGCTGGCCGTGGGCCCAGACCAGCAGGCCCGCGGTGGCGACGGCGAGCAGTCCGAAGCCGGCAAGCGCGGTGCGCTCCTTGCGCGGGTTGCTGGTGGCCGGTACGGCGTGGGTCGCCTCGTGGGTCTCGGTCACGTCCGAGCGGGTCACCGTCAGGTAGACCACGGTCGCCAGGATCAGGCCGAGGAAGATCAGGCTGGTGGTGAACGTGCCCAGCGCGAGACCGGTCGGCTCGCCCGGCTGAGCGACCTTCGGGGAGGCGAGCCAGTCGCCGATGTTCGCGCCCAGCGGGCGGGTCAGGATGTAGGCGAGCCAGAAGGACAGCACCGGGTTCGCGCCGAACTTCCACAGCAGCGTGATCGCCGCGATGAGGCCGAGCGGCAGCAGGACCGACACGCCCGGGCTCCAGCCGGTCAGCTCGAGGGTCCAGTCGCCGGTCGCGGTGCCGAGCGCGAAGGTGACGAGAACGGCGAGCCAGTAGAACGACTCACGCGGCAGCGTCGTGACCGAGTGGATCGAGAGGGTGCGCTCGCGCAGCCACCACACGCCGAAGACCACCGCGAGCAGCACCGAGAACACGGCGGAGCTGATCCACAGCGGCACGTTCATCTGGTCGGTGAGGATGTCGGTGTACAGGGTGCCCGTGACGCTGACAACGACCACGGTCAGCCAGTACGGGAACGGGACGTACCGCTTCAGCCGCAGCTGGACGGCCAGGACCACCACGAACACCGCAGTGAAGATCCAGGCCGTGTTCACCAGGCCGACGCCCAGCTTCATGTTGATCCAGTCGGCGAAACTCTCACCGACGGTCGTGCACAGGACCTTGATCACCCAGAACCAGATGGTGACCTCGGGGACCTTGTTGAGCATGAGGCGCCCGCTGCGCGTACGTGCTTCCGTTGTCGTCGTCATGCGGTGAGGTTTACGTGGCGAACCTGCACGCAACCTGACTACGTGGCCGCACGCGCTGCCGGGAGCGTCACCTCGACGTGACCGCGGCCGTCCGCGATCGCGCGGACCTCCGCACCGGCCGAGGCGGCGATGCGCCGGACCACCGGCAGCCCCAGCCCGTACCCGTCGCCGCCGGTCACCCCCGGTTCAAAGACCCGGTCGACGTCCGCGGGGTCGAATCCGGGGCCGTCGTCCAGGACATCGACCACGATGGCCTCGCCCTGGTTGCGCGCGGTGATCCACACACGTGACCGCGCATGCCGCAGGCCGTTCTCCAGCAGGGGCGACAGCAGCGACACGGCGACCTCGGGCGCCAGTGCCACCTCGACGTTCGAAGGAAAGGCGACCTCGACCGCGCGGCTGCCGATCGCCTGCCGCGCAGCGGAGCGCAGATCGCACCGGGTCCCCTTGTCTGCCCGTGCGCGCGCGGCGCGCAGAAGCGTCGTGATCGCCGCATCGAGGCGGTCGACCTCGCTCAGCACCGCCTCCGGCGGCACCGGCCCACCGGAAAGCTGGGCCAGTTGCGCCTCGGCCCGCAGGACCGTGAGCGGTGTCCGCAGCTCGTGGGCGATCTCATCGGTGAGCCGGCGCTCGTCCGCCAGCGCGTTGTCGACGCGTTCCAGGAGATGGTCCAGGGTCCGCCCCAGTTCCCCGAACTCGTCGCGGGGGACCCCGAGGTTGAAGCGGCGCCCGGGTTCGTGATGGCCCCAGTCGTCGGCGAGGGCGGCCATCTCGTGCACGACCCGCAGCGCGCGGCGCACCACGAGGTGTGCGACACCGCCGGCGAGGAGGATCGTGAGGCCGCCCAGTATCAGGGACAAGGTCAGGCTGCGCTGCTCGGATGTCTCGTAGGGCGTGAGGTCCACCCGGACGATCACCATGACGTGGTGGCCGTCGGTCGGGACCTCCCGCGTGTACAGGAGGTAATCGCCGGCCGACGCGGTCTGCGATCGCCCCGAGTCCGCCAGCTCCTCGACGCGATCGACCAGGCTCGGCGGCACGTTCCCGTCGATCAGGCGGCCGTCGGCATACACCCAGGCGACCTCGTCCAGCGCCTCGCTGCTGTTCTCCGTCAGTACGACACGGCCGCCTTTGGCGGTGACGTTCGCCGCGACCGCCTCGGCGCGAGTACGTGCCAGATCGTGCGCGTCGGCGTCCGTCACCCGGCTCAGCAGCACGTGCGAGACCACGACCAGGATCGCCACCACGGCGGTGGCGATCAGCACAGTGAGCGCGACGACCCGCTTACGGAATCCCGTCACTGCCATCGGTAGCCCACGCCGCGGACGGTCACCAGACGCTCGGCCACACCCAGCGGACCGAGCTTGGCCCGCAGCCTGCGCACATAGGAGTCGAGGGTGTTGTCGCTGACCTGCGCCCCGTGCGGCCAGCCGGCAGCGATGAGGGCGTGGCGGCGTACCGCGTCGCCCGGCGAGGCGATCAGGCGGCCCAGCAGCCGGAACTCGGTCGGGGTCAGGCTCATGCTCACCGAATCGTAGGTCACCACGTGCTTCGCCGGATCGAGGACGACCTCGCGCGGTGCGGGCGCGACAGTGGCCCGGCGCAGCAGCGCTCGGACGCGGACCAGCAGTTCCGGGATGTCGAAGGGTTTGGTCATGTAGTCGTCGGCGCCGGCCTCGAAGCCGCCCACCTTGTGATGCAGGCCGTCCAAGGCGGTGAGCATCAGCACCGGCGCGTCGACGCCGCGAGCCCGCAAGGCCAGGCATACGTCGCGGCCGTCGGCGTCCGGGAGCCCGAGATCGAGGACGACCAGATGGGGTGCCGGTGCGAGCTGCCGCAGCAGGCTGTCGGCGGTGGCGGCGACGGAGACGGTGTGGCCGTCGTGCTCCAGGGCGCGCTTGAGGACGTCGCGGACCGCCGCGTCGTCTTCGCACACCATGATGAAAGCCACGTGCTGACCCTAGATACTCCCGTCCCACTTCTCCATCTGCCCTGGTCAGCCGCCTGACGATCGGGAGCAGTCCGCTGGTGCCGCGCGCCTCTGCCCTGCCATGAAGCCGCGACGGCCGGGCGCGAAGAGCGGGGGACGGCGCACAGGCGCAGGTCCACGCCGTGATGGCGGGCGTCCGCGCGGCCGACAGCCCCGGACCAGGTGGGAGCCGGTACACCACTTCTCAGGCCGGAACCGCGGCCACAAGTCTCGGGTAGAGGATCACGCGGCCCGGCTAGAAGCCGGTAAGAGGTGAGGGGTTTGCTCCTGCCCCCTCGGGCGCCTCCGACCAGGCCTTCTTGCAGAGAACTTCGCTGCTTCTGCAACCTCTCATACCTGCCTCGGGAGGCGTGGCCGGATCGGATCGGTGAGCCTGGTCTCAAGTGGAGCGTCCCGAAGGACAGGCGTGTGGCGGGGGGAATCGTCACTCAACCCGACGGGAGCCGCAATGAGCAGCACTTTCCGCGGCCGGGGCATCCGGGCGGTAGCCGCCGAGGTCCTGCCGACAGGGCTGCTCGCGGGTGGGACGGCCGATGTCGGCGCCGCGGGCTCACCGCCCCCTCCGATGGCGAGCAGGACCGTCAAGCCTCGATCACCGTCACGGCCAAGCCGACCACCGTGTCGGCCGGACACACGGTCGTCTTCACCGGGCGCACCGCCGGCGTAAGGACTGCTGCTTCGGTCGTGCCGCAGCGGGAGAAGCGGGGCACGTGGACCACGCTGAACGTCAGCAGCCAGGCCAAGAAGAGCAGCGCTGACGCACTTGGCACTCGCCCGAGCAGCAAGGGCACGCAGCACCACAGCGTGTCGTCCGGTTCCGCGTTCCCGCATCGCGGGCGTGTTCACCGTCCAGTGAGGCTCCTGAGCCCAGGGCATGCATCAACCATGCGCATGCCCGGTGCCAACTGACCGGCTGAAGGGCCGAGCGCGACAGGAGAAGCCGTTCCTGTGATCGAGGTGCCCGTGGTGCATTCCAGAACAGGATGGCGGCGCGTGATGGCGGTCACAGCCGCGGCCGTGCTGGGCGCGTGCGCAGCCGTGCCGGCCCTGCCGACGTCGACCGCCGCTGCGCTGTCCCACGGGCCCGCCAGGCTCGGCGCACCGGCTTCCGTCGTCGACTGCCGGATCACCAAGTGCGTCGCGCTGACCTTTGACGATGGACCGACCCAGTACACAGCGGCCGTACTCGACGCACTTGAGCGCCAGCGCGGCGTGGCCACGTTCTTCCTGATCGGCCCTCACGCTCTTCAGTACCGGAAGGATGTAGTGAGACAGCAGCGGGACGGCGACGCGATCGGCGACCACACGGTCACCCACCCCCACCTCACCCGCCTCACACCCGCCCGGATCGACTACGAGCTGGAGATTGCGGCGGGGCAGATCGCCTCCGTCACAGGGCACCGGCCGACCCTGTTCAGACCGCCCTTTGGAGCGTGGAACGCCAAGGTGCGTGCGGCAGCCGGTGCGGAAGGTCTGTCGGTGGTGATGTGGAGCGTCAGCTCCAAAGACTGGAAGTACCACAACGCCCACCTCGTCGAGCAGCGCGTGCTCGCCCGTGTGCGACCCGGCGCGATCATCGTCCTGCACGACCGTTACGCGACCACCCCACCAGCCGTCCCCCACATCATCCACGCCCTGAAGGCCCGCGGCTATGTCCTGGTCACCGTCCCCCAGATGTCCGCCACGACCGGCGGCCTGCAACCCGGTGTGGTCTACCACCATGGGCCGTAGCCGAGCCCTCCGCAGGGCGGTACTGCACTGGGGCCCTGCTGAGCGGCGGACACGCCAGGCCCCTGTCCCGCTGAGATCATCGGCGGTCGCGGAACTCACAGGCCCATGATGCGGATGCCGTGGCTCAGACGTCGCAGCGCAGGAGCCGGTGCGCCGCCCCTGCCGGCGCCAGTGCCGTCCAGCCGAGGATGACCAGGAGCCCGGCCGAGGGCGAAAGGGTGGTGGAGTCATGAGTCAGCGCGAAGATCGACTCGCCCGCGTGGCTCGGCAGGTGGGGGTCGATGTCGCCCTGCTACGAGGTGGGCAGCAGGGAGACCGGTTCCCGAGGACGGCGCCGAGCCCGAAGGTGTAGGTCCCGATGCGAAGTCCTGTTGTGGTTGTCATGGCTCACCCACCCGAGTCCGGTGGTTGGGGCGCGAGCAAGGGCACGGACACCGGGAGGCGGCCCGCGAGCCGGTCGAACGCGGCTGGGCATGCCTTGGACCACACGGTGAAGTTGTGTCCGCCTGCCGGGGGCAAACCAGACCGTCTGGAAGCCGTGCCGAAGAGGGAAGCTCTGCGGCGCTGGGACTGAGGACGCCCTCTCGCATCGGTCGCGCGTACACGCGGGAGAACTCGTACTTGGACCCACGAGGGTTCCGGCAGTGCCGGCGTGTCGTGCCGAGAGAGTCAACAGCCGCCGGGTTCCCCCGGCCGTGTGAGATTTCGTGATACGTGAGAGGGTCTGGGGCGTGAGTGAGACAACACCGAACACCCTGCAATACCGCTTTGACGGGCCAGAAGACGCTCCGGTCCTGATCTTGGCTCCCTCACTGGGTACCACATGGCACATGTGGGACCGGCAGGTCCCGGAGCTGACGAAGCAGTGGCGGGTCTTCCGATTCGACCTGCCGGGCCACGGCGGCGCCCCCGCCCACCCGGCCGGTTCCGTCGGCGAGCTGGCGGCCCGCCTGCTGATCACGCTGGACACGCTCGGCGTGCAGCGCTTCGGCTATGCCGGCTGTGCCCTGGGCGGCGCGATCGGCCTCGAGCTGGCCCTGCGCCACCCCCAGCGCCTCGCCTCGCTGGCGCTGGTCGCCACCTCACCCCGGTTCGGCACCGCCGACGAGTTCCGCCAGCGCGGCGTGATCGTCCGGACCAACGGGCTCGACCCGATCGCCCGGACCTCGCCCGACCGCTGGTTCACCGGCGGGTTCGCCGCCGCGCAGCCCGCCATCACCGAGTGGGCCGTACAGATGGTGCGCACCACCGACCCGGGCTGCTACATCGCCGCCTGCGAGGCCCTCGCCGGGTTCGACGTGCGGCCCGAGCTGGCCCGGGTGGACGCGCCGACCCTGGTGCTGGTCGGCTCCGACGACCAGGTCACCGGACCGGCCGAGGCCCGCACCCTGGTCGCGGGGATACCGGACGCCCGGCTCGCGGTCGTGCCCGGCGCCTCCCACCTGGTGCCGGTGGAGCAGCCCGCCGCCGTCACCGACCTGCTGGTACGGCACTTCTCCACCGCCTGGCAGCAGCCCTTCGACACCGGCCAGACGGCCCTCCCGGCCGCTGCGGTCAACCCGGCGCTGACGGCGGCGCCGCAGGTCGTACCCGTCGCCGAGATCGCCCCCGCCGTCGTACCGCCGCAGCCGCTCGGGCCGCCCGACCGGTACGAGACGGGGCTGAAGGTCCGCCGGGAGGTGCTGGGCGACGCGCACGTGGACCGGGCGCTGGCCCAGGCCGACGAGTTCTCCGGCGACTTCCAGGAGTTCATCACCCGCTACGCCTGGGGCGAGATCTGGGACCGGCCGGGCCTCGACCGCCGTACCCGCAGCTGTGTCACGCTCACCGCGCTGGTCGCCGGCGGCCACCTGGACGAGCTGGCCTTCCACACCCGCGCCGCCCTGCGCAACGGCCTCACCCCGGACGAGATCAAGGAAGTGCTGCTGCAGGCGGCCGTGTACTGCGGTGTCCCGGCGGCGAACAGCGCGTTCCGGGTGGCCCAGCAGGTCATCCGCGAGGAGACCACCCCCGCCGAGTGAGCCGAGTGAGCCCCGGTCCGGCGCAGACGGCAGGATGGGGAGACATGAAGCTCACCAAGAAGTCCCACGCCTGTGTCCGCCTGGAGAAGGACGGGCGGACGCTCGTGATCGATCCCGGCGGGTTCAGCGAGCAGGACGCGGCGGTCGGCGCGGACGCGATCCTGGTCACGCACGAGCACCCGGACCACTTCGACGAGGGCCGGCTGCGGGCCGCCCTGGAGACGAACCCGGCCGCCGGGATCTGGACCCTGAAGTCCGTGGCCGACCAGATCACGGCGGCCTTCCCCGGCCGGGTGCACACCGTCGGCCACGGCGACACCTTCACCGCAGCGGGCTTCGACGTGCAGGTCCACGGCGAGCTGCACGCGGTGATCCACCCGGACATCCCGCGCATCACCAACGTCGGCTACCTGATCGACGGCGGCCGGGTTTTCCACCCCGGCGACGCCCTCACCGTCCCCGGCCGGCCGGTCGAGACGCTGATGCTCCCGGTCCAGGCGCCCTGGAACAAGATCTCCGAGGTCATCGACTATGTCCGAGAGGTGAAGCCGCAGCGCGCCTACGACATCCACGACGCCCTGCTGACCGACCTCGCCCGTCCGATCTACGACCGCCAGATCGGCGCCCTGGGCGGCACCGACCACCAGCGGCTCACCCCGGGGGCCTCGGCGGACGTCTGAGGGACGTTGTCACACCCGCCAGGTAGGTTGTGAGGCATGCGCATCGCTACCTGGAACGTGAACTCGATCACCGCCCGCCTCCCGAGGCTGCTCGCCTGGCTGGAGAGCAGCGGCACCGACGTGCTCTGCCTCCAGGAGGCAAAGGTCGCCGAGGAGCAGTTCCCGTTCGAGCAGCTGCGCGAGCTGGGCTACGAGGCGGCGGTCCACGCGACCGGCCGGTGGAACGGGGTGGCGGTGCTCTCCCGGGTCGGCCTGGAGGACGTCGTCAAGGGCCTGCCCGGAGACCCCGGCTACGAGGGCGTGACCGAGCCGCGCGCCCTCTCGGCGACGTGCGGCCCGGTCCGTGTCTGGTCGGTGTACGTGCCCAACGGCCGCGAGGTGGAGCACCCGCACTACGCCTACAAGCTCCAGTGGTTCGAGGCCCTGAAGGCCGCCGTCGCCGGTGACGCGTCCGGCGGCCGCCCGTTCGCGGTGCTGGGCGACTACAACGTGGCGCCGACCGACGACGACGTCTACGACGTGGCCGCCTTCGAGGGCCTGACCCATGTCACCCCCGCCGAGCGCGCCGCCCTCGTCTCCCTCCAGGAGGCGGGCCTGTCGGACGTCGTCCCGCGCCCCCTGAAGTACGACCACCCGTACACGTACTGGGACTACCGCCAGCTCTGCTTCCCCAAGAACCGCGGCATGCGCATCGACCTGGTGTACGGCAACGAGCCCTTCGCCAAGGCCGTCAAGGACGCCTACGTCGACCGCGAGGAGCGCAAGGGCAAGGGCGCGTCCGACCACGCGCCGGTGGTGGTCGACCTGGACGTGTGATGCCACGCTGGGTCCATGCACCTTCCGTTCCTGGGCCACCGGCACCACAAGAACGGAGACGCGGCGCTCCCGGCCGACCCCGAGTCGATCGCCGCGCTCCTGTCCGAATGTGAACTGCTCCGCTCCCAGGCGGCCCAGGCGGATGTCGGCCTCGACGACACCCCGGCTTCCCTGGAGGCGCTGGACCAGCTGGTCCCGCGCTGGCGCGACGACGCGGAGACCCTGCCCTGGCTGGGCAACGACGCGGGGCTGTACCTGGGCACGGTCGTCGTGCGCACCGTGCCCGGGGCCACCTGGGAGATCAGGTCCGACGGCGAGCCCGTCCTGCGGCTCGCCTCCGGCCGCGAGGTCGAGGTCGTGGACGCCGGCCGGGCCTGGGCCGCGAGCGGCGTCCCCGAACTGTCGCAGCTGTACGCGGAGATCGCCGAGACCTGACGCCGACTACGTCTGCATCGTGGACCTCGACTACGATGAGCCGTTCATCCCAGTGGTGACGGTGATCTCGCCGAGCCGCACCGGGATACATGGGCCAGGCTCGTCCGGCGGCAGCCGATGATCACTGCTCGCGCACGGGGACGGACACGTACGACGGGTCGTCCGGCGGCGAGGAGAAGGTCAGCTGCGCGCCGGACGGGTTGTGCTCGATGTAGAGCGGGTCGACCGTGTCGACGACCAGCGCCAGGCGGTGCCCGGCGGGGACGTCGTAGGCCGTGGAGAACAGGTCCAGGTTCACGTCGAACGGCTCGCCGGGCGTCCTGTCGTGCCAGGTGTAGGGCGCGTTGGTGACCAGCTTCCCGAAGCCGAGCGGCCCCACGTCGTACAGATAGGCGATGAGGGTGCCGCTCTCCTTGGTCGGGGTGAGCGTGGTGTGCAGCGTGGCCGTGCCCCGCACCTGCTGGGCGGTGCCGTACCGCTCCGACTGCCACACGGCCGCCCAGAGGCGCGGCAGCAGCGGGATCGAGGCGACGGGCGGCAGTTGGGCGACCTGGTCCAGGATGCTGGAGAGGAAGACGATCCCGCCGTCCGCGCCCGAGTCGACGTTGGCATGGATGGTGGTGGAGCCCGCGAGCGCGAGCTTGCGGCGGGTCGCGCCGACCGACTTCCAGTCCGGGTAGCCCTCGTATCCCCCCGCGCTACGGGACTTCAGCTGGACGGGCTGTTCGCGGTCGATGCCGTTGTCGGCGCCCTTGAGGTAGTGGTCGAACCAGCGCCCGGTGTCCGTCCACACGTCGTTGGGCAGCCCGAACAGGCCGGTCGCCTCGGCGGTGGCGTGGTCGCCGGGGCGCATCTCGAGCCGCTTCGGGACCGTCAGCTTCTCGTAGAAGTCGGCGTACTGGTTGGCCGGAAAGATGGTGTCGCCCCAGGCGTTGGCCATCATGACCGCGGCGCCGTTCTTGTTCAGCTGGTCGACGTAGGTCGCGACGGAACGTTTCCGCCCCCAGTCGATCATCTCCTGTTCCTTCGTCAGATTGGAGGCGTAGAAGTTGTCGAAGATCTCTCGGAGTTCGGGGCTCTCGCGGCCGGTGAGGATGCCCGCGCCGTCCAGCAGGGCGGCCGCCTGGACGTGCTGGGTGCGGCCCGAGTAGATCGAGTCGATCAGGTCGGCCCAGCCGCTGAGCGCGGCGACCGCCTTGATGCGCTTGTCGTGGGCGGCGGCGAGCAGGCTGATGCCGGCGCCGTAGGAGACGCCCGCCATGCCGATGTGCCGCGGATCCGCGGGGGTGTTGGCCAGCGCCCAGTCGATGACCTTGGAGGCGTCCGCTATGTCCGGTGGACCCGCCACTTCTATCTCGCCGCCGGACTGCCAGAACCCGCGCACGTTGTACGTGAGCACCACGTACCCGGAGTCGGCGAGCTTCTGGGCCTGCGCGAAGTACTCCACCTGGGGCAGGCCCCAGCTCGTGGGCAGCACGATGAGCGGGTAGCTGTGCGAGCCGTCGGCGCCCGCGGGCGTGACGACGTTCGCCTTCAGTACGGTGCCGCCGTCGCCGCTGATGTCCACGAAGCGTACGGACGGGGCGGCCTGCGCGGCCGGAGCCAGGCCGACGACGGTCCCCGCGATCAGCGCCGCGGAGACGACTCCTACGGCGGAGGTCCGCAGGGTGGTGCGACCGTGTCCCATGGGTCACTCCTCACTCGTGTCAGTGCAAAGTGACTCGACGGTAACCGGCGGACCTTACCGTAAGTAACCCGTCGGTAAGTTACGCACCGGTAAAGGTTTTTACGACTGCGCGGGCTCGGGTTCGGGCAGTGGGGTGCGCGCCGCCCGTGTCACGTCCGCGACCAGCTCGACCACATCCGGGCCGTACGCCTGCGAGTTGACGACCTTCAGCAGCAGGACGAAGGGTCCGGTGCCGTACTTGCGGTGCAGTCGCTCGTGGTGGCGGGCGAGATAGCGGGTGGCGGCCTGGTTCGTGATCGCGCGCTGGCCGCAGAAGAGGAACACCGGCCGGAACTCCCCTTGTTCGTTCGCGGTGAGCCGGGCGAGCAGTACGTACTCGCTCCGGCCGCGCTCCATCCGGTACTCCTCCGAGCCGATCCGGAGGGCGCCGAGCTCCGGACCGGCGTCGGCCTCGACGTTCATCCGGGTGCCCGGCAGCAGCGAGGAGAGGTGGGCCGCCATCCGGCGGTTCGAGTAGGGCCCGCCGACGCAGAACTCCGTCCGCTGGCCGAAGCCCTGCTGGGGGGCGTCGTGGGCCACGACCTGGGCGTGTGCCTTGCATTCCTTGATCAGGGCGGAGAGTTCCAGCAGGGCGAACACGTCGTACCGCATCACCGTCAACTCCGGTCCGCCCGCCTTGTGGTTGACCACGAGCAACGACTCCGAGTTGTCCGGCAGCCCGAAGAACGCCTGCTTGCGGCGCAGTTTGCGGCGCCACAGATACGTACGGGCGAGCCAGCCCAGCGAGGCCGATATCCCAGTCGCCACCAGGCCCAGGACGATGTTGCGCACGTCGTCGTTCATGGCCGCGCATGGTAGCGGGCCCGGGCGACGGCTACGTACCCGTGTTCGATGTGTGACAGTCGTGTGGCGGGCGACCGAGGCGTACTGTTGGCGTTACGGCAATCTGGTTACGCTGCGCGGACGGTCCCGACGGGAGGTACGGATGGGTCGGCCTGGCGCGCGGAAACTGGCGGTGGTGGCGGTCTCGGCCGCCGTGGTGTCGGTGGGAGCGGCGGCTCCGCCCACCCCGACGAGCGAGACGCTCACGAAGGTTCCGGTGGCCGTCGGCTACGGCGGTGCCGTGGCCAGCGTCGACGCGGACGCCTCGGCCGCCGGCATCGAGGTGCTCAGGAAGGGTGGCAACGCGGTCGACGCGGCCGTCGCCACCGCGGCGGCGCTCGGCGTCACCGAGCCCTACTCGGCCGGCATCGGCGGAGGCGGCTACTTCGTCTACTACGACGCCAAGTCCCGTACGGTGCACACCATCGACGGCCGCGAGACCGCGCCGCTGACCGCCGACTCCACCCTGTTCACGGAGAACGGCAAGCCGCTCGCCTTCGCCGACGCCGTCAGCAGCGGCCTGAGCGTCGGCACCCCGGGCACGCCCGCCACCTGGCAGACGGCGCTGGACCAGTGGGGCAGCAGAAACCTCGGTACGGTCCTGAAGCCGGCCGAGCGGATCGCCCGCGACGGCTTCACCGTGGACGACACCTTCCGCTCGCAGACCGCGTCCAACGAGACCCGGTTCCGCTACTTCCCCGACACCGCCAAGCTGTTCCTGCCGAACGGGCGGCTCCCGGTCGTCGGCTCCACCTTCAAGAACCCGGACCTGGCGCGCACTTACCAGGAGCTGGCCAAGAAGGGCGTCGGCGCGATCTACCACGGCGACCTCGGTGACGACATCGTCGACACGGTCAACAAGCCGCCGGTGGACCCCGGTTCGGGCTGGAACGCCCGCCCGGGCAAGCTGACCGAGAAGGACCTGGCCGCCTACGGCACCAAGCTCCAGAAGCCCACCCGGACCTCGTACCGCGGTCTGAACGTGTACTCCATCGCGCCCTCCTCCTCCGGCGGCACCACGGTCGGCGAGGCGCTCAACATCCTGGAGAAGACCGACCTTTCGAAGGCCAGTGAGGTGCAGTACCTGCACCACTACATCGAGGCCAGCCGCGTCGCCTTCGCCGACCGCGGCCGCTGGGTCGGCGACCCCGCCTTCGAGGACGTGCCGACCAGGGAACTGCTGTCGCAGCGGTACGCCGACTCGCGCGCCTGCCTGATCAAGGACGACGCCGTCCTCAGCAGCCCGCTCGCACCCGGCGACCCGCGCCACCCCGCCGCCTGCAACACCGGCGGCACGGCGGCCCCGACGACGTACGAGGGCGAGAACACCACCCATCTGACCGTGGCCGACAAGTGGGGCAACGTCGTCTCCTACACGCTCACCATCGAGCAGACCGGCGGCAGCGGCATCACCGTGCCCGGTCGGGGCTTCCTGCTCAACAACGAGCTGACCGACTTCTCCTTCGCCCCGGCCAACCCGGCCGTGCACGACCCGAACCTGCCCGGGCCGGGCAAGCGGCCGCGCTCCTCCATCTCGCCGACCATCGTCCTCGACCGGCACAACAAGCCGGTGGTGGCGCTCGGTTCGCCCGGCGGCGCGACCATCATCACCACCGTGCTGCAGACCCTCACCGAGTTCCTCGACCGGCATCTGCCGCTGGTCGACGCCATCGCCGCCCCGCGCGCCAGCCAGCGCAACGCGGCCCAGACCGAACTCGAACCAGCCCTGTACAACAGCGACTTGAGGACCCAGCTGGAAGCCATCGGGCACAGCTTCAAGCTGAACCCGGAGATCGGCGCGGCGACCGGCGTCCAGCGGCTGCCGGACGGCAGGTGGCTGGCCGCCGCCGAGAAGGTACGACGCGGCGGCGGCTCGGCGATGGTGGTGGATCCGGCGCCGTAGCCGTCACACCTCGGGGGCGGGCAGCCCTCACACCTCGGGAGCGGACGGCTGCGCCTGCTGCGCACGGAAGTCCAGCCGTCCGTCCCTGACGTCCACCGTGACCCGGCCGCCCTGGGAGATCGTGCCGTCCAGCAGCAGCCGGGACAGCTGGTTGTCGACCTCCCGCTGGATGGTGCGGCGCAGCGGGCGGGCGCCGTACTCGGGCTGGTAGCCGCGCTCGGCGAGCCAGTCGACGGCCGCGTCCGTGAACTCGACCGCGACGCCCTGGCCGTCCAGAAGGCGACGGGTGTGTTCCAGCAGCAGATCGGTGATCTGCCGCAGTTGCTCGCTCGTCAGCTGCCGGAAGACCACGATCTCGTCGATCCGGTTCAGGAACTCCGGCCGGAAGTGCTCGCGCAGCGGCCGCAGGACCTGCTCGCGCCGCGCCTCCTCGTCGGCGTCGGCGCCACCCGGCCCGAAGCCGATCCCGGCACCGCGCCGGATGATCACGTCGGAGCCCAGGTTGCTGGTCATCACGATGACGGTGTTGGTGAAGTCCACCGTGCGGCCCTGGGAGTCGGTCAGCCGGCCGTCGTCCAGGACCTGCAGCAGGATGTTGAAGACGTCCGGGTGGGCCTTCTCCACCTCGTCGAGCAGGAGCAGCGAGTACGGGTACCTGCGCACCACCTCGGTGAGCTGGCCGGCCTCCTCGTGGCCGACGTACCCGGGCGGAGCGCCCACCAGCCGGGAGACGGTGTGCCGCTCCTGGTACTCGCTCATGTCGAGGCGGACCATACGGTCCTCGCTGCCGAACAAGGCCTCGGCGAGCGCGCGGGCCAGCTCGGTCTTGCCGACGCCGGTCGGGCCGAGGAAGAGGAAGCTGCCGATGGGCCGGTCAGGGCTGGAGAGCCCGGCGCGGGACCGCAGCACGGCCTCGGCGACCACGCTCACCGCCTCCTCCTGGCCGATCACCCGCTGGTGCAGATGCGCCTCCAGGCCCAGCAGCCGCTCCTTCTCCTCCTGGGTCAGCCGGCTGACCGGGATGCCGGTCTGCCGGGACACCACCTCGGCGACCGCCTCCGCCGTCACCTCCAGGTTCTGCCCTTCGTCGGCCTCGTCCTCGCCGCTGGCCTCGGTGATCCGCTGCTTCAGCGCGCCGATCTTGTCCCGCAGCTGGGTGGCCCGCTCGTACTGCTCGTCGGCGACCGCCTGGTCCTTGTCACAGATGAGCTGCTCCACCTCGCGCTCCATCGTGCGCACGTCGGTGCCCTTCGTCCGGGCGCCGAGGCGCACCCGGGCGCCGGCCTGGTCGATCAGGTCGATCGCCTTGTCGGGCAGGTGCCGGTCGGTGAGATAGCGGTCCGACAGCTCCACGGCGGCCACCAGTGCCTCGTCGGTGTAGCGGACCTGGTGATGGGCCTCGTACCGGTCGCGCAGGCCCCGCAGGATCTCGATCGCGTCCTCGACGGTCGGCTCGGGCACCAGGATCGGCTGGAAGCGGCGGGCCAGCGCCGCGTCCTTCTCGATCCTGCGGAACTCCTCCAGCGTGGTCGCGCCCACGATGTGCAGCTCGCCCCGGGCCAGTGCGGGCTTGAGGATGTTGCCCGCGTCCAGCGCACCGCCCTCGCCGCCCGTACCGGCGCCGACGACGGTGTGCAGCTCGTCGATGAAGACGATCAGGCGGTCGGAGTGGGCGCGGATCTCCTCCACGATGTTGTTCATGCGCTCCTCGAAGTCGCCCCGGTAGCGGGTGCCCGCGACGACCCCGGTCAGGTCCAGGGCGACCACCCGGCGCCCGGCCAGCACGTCCGGTACGTCCCCGTCCGCGATGCGCTGCGCCAGCCCCTCGACGATGGCCGTCTTGCCGACGCCCGCGTCGCCGATCAGCACGGGGTTGTTCTTGCCGCGCCGGGACAGCACCTCGATGGTCTGCTCGATCTCCTCGTCGCGGCCGATCACCGGGTCGACACGGCCCTGCCGGGCCAGGTCGGTCAGATCGCGGCCGTACTTGTCGAGCGTCGGCGTGGAGGTGGGCCGCTGGCGCTCGGTGCGGACCTGGGTGGCCTCCGGGGCCTCGGGGGGCGGGCCCGCCGAGAAGCGGGCCGCGTGCAGGATGTGCCCGGCCGCCGAGTCCGGGTTGGCCGCCAGTGCGCTGAGCACGTGCTCCGGGCCGATGTACCCGGCCCCCACCGACCGGGCCAGGTCGTGCGCGTCCAGCAGGGCGCGCTTGACGGCCGGGGTGAGCGAGAGCGACGTCGGCGGGGGCGCCTCGCCCGGCGGGTGCTGGACGGGGCCCGCGCGGTCGTCGATCTCCGTGGCGAGCGAGTCGGGATCCGCGCCGGCCCTGCTCAGCAGGGTCCGGGTGGGCTCGGCGGACAGGGCCGCCCGCAGCAGATGCTGGGTGTCCAGGTCCCGGCTGCCGTGGTCGGCGGCGTACTGGGCGGCCCCTCGCACCATCTCCCGGGCCGGCTGGCTGAGCAGGCGGCCGATGTCGATGTGGCGGGGGCCTTGGGCTCCGCCTTGGGATCCGCCGAGGAAGCGGCCCAGGAAATCACCGAAGGGGTCGGGAGGGTAGCCGTTGGTCATGGCGTTCCGTTCCTTTGGTGCGTGTTCCTAACACCTTGGCACGGATGGCTGCGCCTGGCATGTGCGGGGCGCCTAGTGATGAGGGGCCTGGTGTGGTGTGGCGGCTGCGGGTTTTGTTGTGGCTGGTCGCGCGCACGCGGCGGAGCCGCATATTGATACAGCCCCGCGCCCCTTAGGGAGTTTCCCTTGCTGTAAGGATCCTGGGGCCGTTCTCCGTGATCGCCACCGTGTGCTCGGTGTGGGCTGCGCGGGAGCCGTCTGTCGTGCGGAGGGTCCAGCCGTCGGGGGCTTCGTAGTAGGTGTCCTTGCCGCCGGCGATCAGCATGGGCTCGATGGCCAGGGCCATGCCGTGGCGCAGGGGGAGGCCTCGGCCTGGGCGGCCCTCGTTGGGGACCCCTGGGTCCTCGTGCATGTGGCGGCCGATGCCGTGGCCGCCGAAACCTGCCGGGATGCCGTAGCCCGCCGTGCGGCACACCCGGCCGATCGCGTGTGCGATGTCGCCGATGCGGTTGCCGACGACGGCTGCCTCGATCCCGGCCGCCAGGGCGCGCTCGGCGGTGTCGATGAGGCGCTGGTCCGCCGGGCGGGGGCGGCCGACCGTGAAGCTGATCGCCGAGTCGCCCACCCAGCCGTCCAGGTCGGCGCCGCAGTCGATGGAGACGAGGTCGCCGTCGCGGAGGCGGTAGCGGGTGGGGATGCCGTGCACGATCGCGTCGTTGACCGAGGCGCAGATCACCGCCGGGAAGGGGGTCGGGGCGAAGGAGGGGCGGTAGCCGAGGAAGGGGGAGGACGCCCCGGCCTCGCGCAGCACCTCCCGGGCCACCTCGTCCAGCTCCAGCAGGGAGATGCCGACGTCAGCGGCCTTGCGTACGGCTGTCAGGGCTCGCGCGACGACCTGGCCCGCGGCGTGCATCGCGTCGATGGATGTGTCTGTCTTCAGTTCCACCATGCCAATTACTATACCGGTATTTGAATGGGGGGCGGGGTGGGGGCGGTATTAGAATGGGTGTCATGGTGCGTACCCCTCTTACCCCCGAAGAGCGTGAACGTGGCGAACGGCTCGGGCAGTTGCTGCGTGAGGCGCGCGGCGGGCGGAGCATGGTCGAGGTCGCGGCCGAGGCCGGCATCTCGGCCGAGACTCTCCGCAAGATCGAGACCGGGCGGGCGCCGACCCCGGCCTTCTTCACGGTGGCCGCGCTGGCCGGGGTGCTGGGACTGTCCATGGATGAGCTGGTCGTGCGGTGCGGGCTCGTGGCTGTCTGAAACACGTCTACGGCGGCCCCGCCCGCGCAAGAGTCAAGATCCCGTAATGAGCCGCCCGCACCCTCCCGGAAAACTCTGCGTAGCAAGCCCGTAACACGGCTGGTGTTGCCTGACGGCCGGAGTGCTGGCAGTCGGGCGGGAGTCGGGCATGGCTGTGGATCAACTCCCTGGTCGGGTGCGGGAGTTCGCGAACTACCTGGACGGCCTCCTGGGGCGCCTGGATCAGGGCGGGGGGTGGTGCGGGGTCTTCTGGCAACGCGACCCCGAGGGCATGCAGGCCTGCCTCGACGGGTGTGAGGTGCCGCCGTGGGACGTGGTGGAGGCGCTGCTGCAGGACCTCGGCGCGGTGTACGGCCCCGCTGCGGCCGCGGCCGAGCGGGAACGCGCCCGCACCCTGCATGGCGCCGCCATCTCGGCGTACGACGCCCGGCCCGGCGCCCGGGACGCCCTCGGTGACCGCCTCGACGTCATGCTCCGCGAACAGCGGTACGCCGCGGAACGCCAGGCGGAACTGAGCCGCCTGCTCACCGAGGCACCCTCCCGCGAGGAGGCCGACGCCCTCCGCCTGGACCTCGCCTGGGCCCAGGACGACCACGAACGAGCCACCGCCCGCTGCGCCGAACTCCAGGACAGGATGGAGGAGTTGGACCGCAGGGCGGTGGGAGTACCGATCCTGGACGGGTCGGAGGTCCGGGGTGGGGACGACGGGGGAGTGCCGGGTGGCGGGGGTGCACCGGCGATCCCGGAGGGGCATGGGGCAGGCGCCGGGGCCCTGGGCGTGGAGAACGGCGGTGGGCCGCGGACGCCACATGCGGAGGGCTTCGGCGCGGCCGTGGGGACGGGTGGCGATGGTGTCCCGGGTGTGCCCGGTGTAGAGGGCTTCGGTGGTGGTCGGGCTCGTACGTCTCGTGCGGAGGGCTTCGGCGGTGCCGCGGTGGCCGGGGGTGGCGGGTCTGCCGTGTCCCGAGGGGGCGGGGCCCCGAGTGCCGCCTGGCGTGACGCCGGGGCGGAGCCGTTCCAGCCCCTCGATGCCCAGGCCGCCGGCCACGACGGGCGGCTCGCCGGGGCGGTCGGCGGTCGCGACCCCTGGTTCGCCGAGCAGGCCCCTCGGTCAGGCATGTCGGATCCCGGCCCCGCGGTTCGCCGGGCGGGGGCCGGGGTGGACCCGGGCCCTTGGCCCGCCGCGACGGATGACGGCCCGGCCTGGTCTGCCACCGACCCGGCAGCCGCTCGCCCCGCCGCGCCGGCGACGGACGGCCGCCCCGCATGGTCCGCCACCGACCCGGCAACCCCTCAGCCCGCCCTGCCGGCGACGGACAGCCGCTCGGCATGGTCCGCCGCCGACCCGGCAGCCGCTCGCCCCGCCGCGCCGGCGACTGACAGCCGCCCCGCATGGTCCGTCGGTGACCCGGCAGCCCCTCGGCCCGCCACGCACCCCACCGCATCCTCCACCCATGAGGTCACCCCGGGGCCTGCCCCTGAGGCGGCCACCCCCGCCAAGTCCCGCAAGCGGCGCCGCGGCAGTGCCCGTTTCGCCGGGATGGTCGAGGATGCGGGCGCCCCGGTTGTCGTACCGCAGGCTCCCGTTGCCGCCGTGCCGGAGGTGTCCACCGGGCGGCGTACGCCGCGGGGGGCCCGGTTCGCCGGGGCGGCGGAGGCTGTCGAGGCGGTTGAGGTGCCCGTGGAGGCGGTGGTGGACGCCGAGGCGGGGGCAGCCGTGGCGGGGGCCGTGGAGCGGCTGGTGCGGCTGCGGACGGAGGGGCGTACCGGTGAGGCGCATGTGCTGCTGGTCGAGATCGCGCAGTGGCCCGCCGCTCGGTTCCCGCTGCTCGCGGACCGGCTGCAGCGGGCCGGGCTCGGTGCCGACTGGGCCACGCTGCTGTGGGAGGCCGCCTCGTTGCCCGCCGAGCGGCTGGTCGCCGCCGCCGACGCGCTGGAGGCGGCCGGGCGGGTCGCGGACGGGCAGCAGATGCTGCGGCAGGGCGTGGCCAGGCCGGCCGAGGAGATAGGGGCCGCCGTGCTGGGGCTGGACGGGGAGGGGCGGGCGCGGGAGGTGCGGGCCCTGCTGGACGCCTATGTGCGCGTGCGGACGCCGGAGGAGGCCGCACGTAGTGTCACGGCCGATCCGCGTCGGCTCGTCCCGCTGCTGCTGGAGGCCGCCCAGGGTGTCTCTCAGGAGCGCCACTGGGACCTGGTGCATGCCCTCCGGGTCGCCGGATTCACCGCCTGAGCCGTCCGTCCGCTCACCCTATGGAGTGCGAAACGTGATCGACTCAGCGGGTTAACGACGATGGTCTTGGCAAGGACTTCCTCGAGGCTTACTTTCGTCCCTCTACGGACCGTTTCTACGGGCGTAGAGGCTCGGACGTCGCGTCGAAGGAGCAGCTCATGGCCAACGTCGTACGTGCCGCACTGGTCCAGGCCACCTGGACCGGCGACACCGAGTCCATGGTGGCGAAACACGAGGAGCACGCCCGCGAGGCGGCCCGTCTGGGTGCGAAGATCATCGGGTTCCAGGAGGTCTTCAACGCCCCCTACTTCTGCCAGGTCCAGGAGCCGGAGCACTACCGCTGGGCCGAGCCGGTGCCCGACGGGCCGACCGTCCGCCGGATGCAGGACCTCGCCCGCGAAACCGGCATGGTGATCGTCGTACCGGTCTTCGAGATCGAGCAGTCCGGTTTCTACTACAACACCGCCGCCGTCGTCGACAGTGACGGCACCTACCTCGGCAAGTACCGCAAGCACCACATCCCGCAGGTCAAGGGCTTCTGGGAGAAGTACTACTTCAAACCCGGCAATCTGGGGTGGCCCGTCTTCGACACGGCCGTCGGCAAGGTGGGTGTCTACATCTGCTACGACCGGCACTTCCCGGAGGGGTGGCGGCAACTCGGGCTGAACGGTGCGCAGTTGGTCTACAACCCGTCCGCCACGCACCGCGGTCTGTCCTCGTACCTGTGGCAGCTGGAACAGCCTGCCGCGGCCGTCGCCAACGAGTACTTCGTCGCCGCCATCAACCGGGTGGGACGGGAGGAGTACGGGGACAACGACTTCTACGGGACGTCGTACTTCGTGAATCCGCGCGGGCAGTTCGTCGGTGACGTCGCCAGCGACAAGGACGAGGAACTCGTCGTCCGGGACCTGGACTTCGACCTCATCGAGGAAGTGCGGCAGCAGTGGGCCTTCTACCGCGACCGCCGTCCCGACGCCTACGAAGGGCTGGTGCAGCCGTGAACGACCTCTACACCCGTCACCGCAACGTCCTGCCGGACTGGCTGGCCCTCTACTACGACGAGCCGCTGGAGATCACCCACGGCGAGGGGCGGTGCGTCTGGGACTCCGCCGGAAACAGGTACCTGGACTTCTTCGGCGGCATCCTCACCACCATGACCGCGCACGCCCTGCCCGAGGTGACCAAGGCGGTCAGCGAGCAGGCCGGCCGGATCATCCACTCCTCGACCCTCTACCTCAACCGGCCGATGGTCGAACTCGCCGAGCGCATCGCCCAGTTGAGCGGCATCCCGGACGCCCGCGTCTTCTTCACCACCTCCGGCACCGAGGCCAACGACACCGCCCTGCTCCTCGCCACCGCCTACCGGCGCAGCAACACGGTGCTGGCCATGCGCAACAGCTACCACGGCCGCTCCTTCAGCGCTGTCGGCATCACCGGCAACCGCAGCTGGTCCCCGACCTCGCTGTCCCCGCTGCAGACCCTGTACGTCCACGGCGGTGTCCGCACCCGGGGCCCGTTCGCCGAACTGGACGACCGGGCGTTCATCGACGCGTGTGTGGAGGACCTGAAGGACATCCTCGGGCACACCCGCCCGCCGGCCGCCCTGATCGCCGAGCCCATCCAGGGAGTCGGCGGCTTCACCTCCCCGCCGGACGGGCTGTACGCGGCCTTCCGTGACGTGCTGAAGGAACACGGCATCCTGTGGATCGCCGACGAGGTGCAGACCGGGTGGGGCCGCACCGGCGACCACTTCTGGGGCTGGCAGGCGCACGCCGGCAGCGGCCCGCCGGACATGGTCACCTTCGCCAAGGGCATCGGCAACGGCGCGTCCATCGGCGGGGTGATCGCCCGCGCCGAGATCATGAACTGCCTGGACGCCAACAGCATCTCGACGTTCGGCGGCACCCAGATCACCATGGCCGCCGGCCTCGCCAACCTCGCCTACCTCGTCGAACACGACCTGCAGGGCAACGCCCGGCGCGTCGGCGGACTGCTCATCGAGCGGCTGCGGGCCGTCGCCGCCCAGCTGCCGGGCCTGCGGGAGGTGCGCGGGCGCGGGCTGATGATCGGCGTCGAGCTGGTCAGGCCGGGGACGGACGAGGCCGATCCGCAGGCGGCCTCCGCCGTCCTGGAGGCGGCCCGCGAGGGCGGACTGCTGATCGGCAAGGGCGGTGGCCACAACACCAGCGCCCTGCGCATCGCCCCACCGCTGTCACTGACCGTCGCGGAGGCCGAGGAGGGCGCGACGATCCTCGAACGCGCGCTGAGGAGCGCTTACTAGAGAACGGGTGTACCACCATGACCACCACCTCGGTGACTTCGCACACCGGCTTCGAACCCGCCCTCTCCGTCCGCCAGGTGCTCACCCTGGAGCGGGTGCAGGCCGGGGAGCCCGAGGTGGTGGCCGGGGCCGGGCAGCTCGACCGGCCGGTGCGCTGGGTGCATGTTGCCGAGGCCGCCGACGTCGGCGTGATGCTCAGCGGCGGCGAGATGGTGCTCACCACCGGTGTGCTGCTCGCCGGTGACGAGGCCAAGCAGGTCGAGTACATCCAGTCCCTGCACCGGGCGGAGGCCGCGGCCGTCGTGCTCGGGCTCGGCCGGGCCTTTCCCGCGCCGCCCGAGGTGATGCGCCGGGCCGCCGAGCGGTGCGGGCTGCCCATGGTCGTCCTGCACCGGCCGTTCCCCTTCGCCGAGTTGACCGAGGAGGTCCAGTCCCGGCTGGTGCGGCGGAAGTTCGCCGCCGTGAGCCTGTCGGAGACGGTACGGACCGCCCTCACCGGGCTGATCACCGCGGGCGCTCCGCTGCAGCGGCTGCTCGACGAGGTCGCCCAGCACAGCGGCTGCCCGGTCGTCGTCACCAACCTCGCCCACCGCGTCCTCGCCACGGCGGGGGAGCGGCCCGCGGTGGACGACGTGCTGCGCGACTGGGAGCGGATCGCCCGGCAGGCCGGCGGCAACGTGGGCGACGGCTGGATCCACGCCGAACTGGGCGGCCGCGGGGAGCGGTGGGGCCGGCTGCTGCTGTGCGGGTACCGGGGCGACACGGCCACCGGGCGGCTGCTCGCCGACCGGGCCGCCGAGGCCCTGGTGCTGCACCGCATGCTCGGCGGCGGCTCGGCCCACACCTGGGAGGAGCAGTCCGCGCAGAGCCTGGTGACCGACCTCGTCTCCGGTGTCGTACCGGCCAGGCAGCTGCTGCCCCGGGCGCGGGCGGCCGGGCTGCCGGTGAACCGGCGGACCTTCGTGCCCCTCGTCGTCCCGGGCGGGGAGCCGGGCCAACTCGAGCGGGTGCTGCGGGTGCTGGGCCTGTCCGGGCTCGTCGCGGAGCTGGCCGACGGCGCCACCGCGGTGCTGCTCAGCCTCGCCCGCGACCAGCAGGCCGAGGTGCTGGCCGCGCACTTCGCGGTCCGGCTGCGGACCGAGACCGGGGAGCCGCACGCGGTGGTCGCCGCCGCCGATCCGCGCACCGACTGGGACGACGTGCCGGCCGGGCTGCGCGAGGCCCGGCATGTCGCCGACGCCGTGGCCGACTCGTCGGCCGTCCTCGACCTGCCGGCCGTCGTACGCCTCAGGGACGTCCATCTGCGCGGCCTGATCCGGCTGCTGAGGGACGACCCGCAGGTGCAGTCCTTCGCCGAGCGCGAACTGGACGGGCTGCTGTGCGGGGCCGACCAGGAGCTGCTGAACGTGCTGCGCACCTACCTGGCGACCGGGCGCAACAAGTCCCGTACCGCCCAGCTCCACCACGTCTCCCGGCCCGCCCTCTACCGGCGCCTGGAGGCGATACAGACCCGGCTGGGCGTCGACCTCGACGACTTCGAGCAGGCGGCCTCCGTGCACATCGCGCTCCTCGCGCATGACGCGCAACAGGGGTGAAACATGCCACGACCTGGGAAAACGGCGGTGAAACATGGGCTCGCAGACGCGTGACACGGTGGCACGCCGACCGCCCGCAGACGTGACACGCTGCCAATCGAACGGCCCTTCCGGGCTTTCTAGGCTCGCCGTACACCGAGCTACCGGAGGTCCCGATGAGCCGAGTGATCCGTGCCGCCCTGTTCCAGACGGCCTGGACCGGCGACAAGGAATCCATGATCCAGGTCCACGAGCAGGCGGCCCGCGACGCCGCCGCGCAGGGGGCCCAGGTTCTGTGCTTCCAGGAGCTGTTCTACGGCCCCTACTTCTGCCAGGTCCAGGACAAGGCGTTCTACGAGTACGCCGAGCAGATCCCGGACGGTCCCACCGTCAAGCGCTTCCAGGCGCTCGCGAAGGAGCTGGGCATCGTCCTCGTCCTGCCGATGTACGAGGAGGAGCAGCCCGGTGTCCTGTACAACACCGCGGCCGTGATCGACGCGGACGGCTCCTACCTGGGCAAGTACCGCAAGACCCACATCCCGCAGGTCCAGGGATTCTGGGAGAAGTTCTACTTCCGCCCGGGGAACAGCGGCTGGCCCGTCTTCGAGACGGCCGTCGGGAAGATCGGCGTGTACATCTGCTACGACCGCCACTTCCCGGAGGGCTGGCGGGCCCTCGGCCTCGGCGGCGCCGAGATCGTGTTCAACCCGTCGGCCACCTCGCGCGGCCTGTCCCGCTACCTGTGGCAGCTGGAGCAGCCGGCGGCGGCCGTCGCCAACGAGTACTTCGTGGGCGCGATCAACCGGGTCGGCGTGGAGGACCTGGGCGACAACGACTTCTACGGCACCACCTACTTCGTGGACCCCGAGGCCCAGTTCGTCGGCGAGGTGGCGAGCGACAAGGAGACCGAACTCGTCGTACGCGACCTGGACCTGGCGAAGCTCCGCGAGGTACGCGACCGCTGGCAGTTCTACCGCGACCGGGCACCGGGGGCGTACACGCCGCTGACCGCACCCTGACCGAACCGTTCATCCTGGGAGGAGAGGGATCATGAGCAGCCGTACCGTCATCCGCGGTGGTCTCGTCATCACCGCGTCCGACGAGATCCACGCCGACGTGCTGATCGAGGACGGCCGCATCGCCGCCCTCGCCGCCTCCGGCACCCCCGCAGCCGAGGCGTTCACCGCCGAGCGGGTCATCGACGCCACCGGGAAGTACGTCATCCCGGGCGGCGTCGACGCCCACACCCACATGGAGCTGCCGTTCGGCGGCACCTTCGCCTCCGACACCTTCGAGACCGGCACCCGCGCGGCCGCGTGGGGTGGGACGACCACGATCGTCGACTTCGCGGTGCAGAGCGTCGGCCACACCCTGCGCGAGGGCCTGGACGCCTGGCACGCCAAGGCCGAGGGCAACTGCGCGATCGACTACGCCTTCCACATGATCGTCTCCGATGTGAACCAGGAGACGCTGAAGGAGATGGATCTGCTGGTGGAGGAGGGTGTCACCTCCTTCAAGCAGTTCATGGCCTACCCGGGGGTCTTCTACTCCGACGACGGCCAGATCCTGCGCGCCATGCAGCGCTCCGCCGACAACGGCGGCCTGATCATGATGCACGCGGAGAACGGCATCGCGATCGACGTGCTGGTCGAGCAGGCGCTGGCCCGGGGAGAGACGGATCCCCGGTACCACGGCGAGGTCCGCAAGGCCCTGCTGGAGGCCGAGGCCACCCACCGGGCCATCAGGCTCGCCCAGGTGGCCGGCGCGCCCCTGTACGTCGTGCACGTCTCGGCCATGGAGGCCGTGGCCGAGCTGGCGCGGGCGCGGGACGAGGGGCTGAACGTCTTCGGCGAGACCTGCCCGCAGTACCTGTTCCTGTCCACCGACAACCTCGCCGAGCCCGACTTCGAGGGCGCCAAGTACGTGTGCAGTACGCCGCTGAGGCCGCGCGAGCACCAGGCCAAGCTGTGGCAGGGCCTGCGCACCAACGACCTCCAGGTGGTCTCCACCGACCACTGCCCCTTCTGCTTCGTGGGCCAGAAGGAGCTGGGCCGCGGCGACTTCTCCAAGATCCCCAACGGCCTGCCCGGCGTCGAGAACCGTATGGACCTGCTGCACCAGGCCGTCGTCGACGGGCACATCTCCCGCCGCCGCTGGATCGAGATCGCCTGCGCCACCCCGGCCCGTATGTTCGGCATGTACCCGAAGAAGGGCACCATCGCCCCGGGCGCCGACGCCGACGTCGTCATCTACGACCCGCACGCCGAGCAGGTCATGTCCGCCGAGACCCACCACATGAACGTCGACTACTCGGCGTACGAGGGCAGGCGGACGACCGGACGGGTCGAGACCGTGTTCTCGCGCGGCGAACCCGTCATCACCGAGCGGGAGTACACCGGACACGCCGGACACGGCGTCTACACCCCGCGCTCCACCTGTCAGTACCTCAACTAGGAGTGGCGCTCATGGACTTCGGACTCGTCCTGCAGACCGACCCGCCGGCCTCCCGCGTCATCAGCCTGATGAAACGGGCCGAGCGCAACGGCTTCACGTACGGCTGGACCTTCGACTCCGCCGTGCTGTGGCAGGAGCCGTTCGTGATCTACAGTCAGATCCTCTCCAACACCTCGAAGTTGACGGTCGGGCCGATGGTCACCAACCCGGGCACCCGCACCTGGGAGGTCACCGCCTCCACCTTCGCCACCCTCAACGACATGTTCGGCAACCGCACCGTCTGCGGCATCGGCCGCGGCGACTCCGCGATGCGCGTCGCCGGCCGCAAGCCCAACACCCTGGCCCGGATCAGCGAGGCCATGAAGGTCATCCGCGCCCTGGGCCGGGGCGAGGAGGCCGACCTCGGCGGTACGGTCGTCAGGTTCCCGTGGATCAAGCCGGGCGCCGAACTCCCCGTGTGGATGGCCGCGTACGGCCCCAAGGCCCTGAAGATGACCGGCGAGGAGGCCGACGGGTTCATTCTCCAGCTGTCCGACCTGTACCTGACCGAGTACATGGTCAAGGCCGTGAAGGACGCGGCCGTCGCCGCCGGACGGGATCCCTCCGAGGTGAAGATCTGCGTCGCCGCCCCCGCCTACGTCACCGCGGACGACTCGCCCGAGGCGCTCGCCCACGCCCGCGACCAGTGCCGGTGGTTCGGCGGCATGGTCGGCAACCACGTGGCCGACCTGGTCGCCAAGTACGGCGAGCACTCCGGCCAGGTCCCCGACGAACTCACCGACTACATCAAGGCACGCCAGGGGTACGACTACTCCCACCACGGGCGCAGCGACAACCCCGACACCGAGTTCGTGCCCGACGAGATCGTCGACCGGTTCTGCGTCATCGGGCCGGCCGAGAAGCACATCGAGAAACTCACCGCACTGCGCGACCTGGGCGTCGACCAGTTCGCGGTGTACGACATGCACGACGCCCAGGAGGCCACCATCGACGCATATGGCTCGACGGTGATCCCGGCCCTCAACGCCTGACCGCAGCACACCGGTTGATCTCCCCCTTCCCGTCGTCCGGGGAAGGGGGCCCAGGGCGCTCTCCGCGCACCCCCCATGGAGCCACCCGCACGGCCTCTCCCCGTCCCACCCTTCTTTGATTGGCCTGCCCATGACCGACACCGCTCCCACGGCCATACCGCCGACCGCTCAAGTCACCCGTGCCGACGGCCGGGTGGAGATCGCCCCTGGTTCGCCGCAGCCCAGCGGCCCCTACGCCAACGAGGACCTGCTCCCCGTCCCCGTGGCGAAGCGCACCTGGACGACGTACAACTTCTCCGCGCTGTGGGTCGGCATGGCCCACAACACGGCCTCCTGGACCCTCGCGTCCGGACTGATCGCGGTGGGCATGGACTGGAAGCAGGCCGTCTTCACCATCGCCCTCGCCAACCTGGTCGTGCTGGTGCCGATGCTGCTCACCGGGCACGCGGGACCCAAGTACGGCATCCCCTTCCCGGTCTTCGCCCGCGCCTCCTTCGGGGTGCGCGGCGCCAACCTGCCCGCTGTCGTACGGGCGTTGGTGGCCTGCGGCTGGTTCGGCATCCAGACCTGGATCGGCGGCGAGGCCATCTACTTCCTCGCCGGCAAGCTGATCGGCGACAGCTGGGCCAACGCCTCGCACATCGGCGGCTACGCCTGGACCATGTGGCTGTCCTTCGCGATCTTCTGGGTGATCCAGGTCGCCATCATCTACCGGGGCATGGAGACCATCCGCCGCTTCGAGAACTGGGCCGCGCCCTTCGTGCTCGTCGGCGCGTTCGTGATGCTGTGGTGGATGAGCAGCAAGGCCGGCGGTGTCGGCCCGCTGTTCGACCAGCCCTCCAAGCTGGGCTGGGGCGGCGACTTCTGGAAGCTGTTCTGGCCCTCCCTCATGGGCATGATCGGCTTCTGGTCCACGCTGTCGCTGAACATCCCCGACTTCACCCGCTACGGCAAGAGCCAGAAGGCCCAGACCTGGGGCCAGGCCCTCGGCCTGCCGACCACGATGACCCTCTTCGCCTTCCTCTCCGTGCTCGTCACCTCCGGATCGCAGGCGGTCTACGGCCAGCCGGTCTGGGACCCGGTCCAGCTCGCGGCCAAGACGGACAACGTGGTCGGCCTGGTCTACGCCCTGGTCACCGTGCTGGTGGCGACCCTCTCCGTGAACATCGCGGCCAACCTGGTCTCCCCGGCCTTCGACTTCTCCAACGTCGCGCCCCGCAGGATCAGTTTCCGCACCGGCGCCCTGATCACCTCGGTCCTCGCCGTGCTGATCTTCCCGTGGAAGCTGTACTCCGACCCGCAGGGCTACATCTTCACCTGGCTCGGCCTGGTCGGCGGCCTGCTCGGCACGGTCGCGGGCATCCTCGTCGCCGACTACTGGATCCTGCGCCGCACCCGCCTCGTCCTCGCCGACCTGTACCGCGCGGGCGGCCGCTACTGGTACGCGGGCGGCTGGAACTGGCGTGCCGTGGTCGCCTTCCTGGTCGGCGGCATCCTCGCGATCGGCGGCGCGGACTTCCACCCGCTGATCGACGGCCGGCCCATCCCGGCCCTCAAGTCCCTTGCGGATTACGGCTGGGCGGTTGGCCTCGGGACGTCGCTGGTGCTGTACGTGCTGCTGACGCTGCTGACCGGGCGGAGGGAGGACGCGGCGGAGGCCGCCTGAGCGAGGGCCCGCCCCGGCGCCCGGCCCGTTTCGCCGCTCGGTCCGACCGGTGGCCGGCTCTGAGCGGCGGCTGGTCCGACCGGTGGCCGGTCTGTCGGGTGCCGTGGGCGGCGGGGGGTCACCGGGAGGCGGGTCGCCCTGCCGCGGCCAGTTCCGCTCCGCTGCGGCCCGCCCGGGCGGCTGGTCCGACCGGTGGCCGGTCTGTCGGGTGCCGTCGGCGGCGGGAGTGCCACCGGAGGGACGGGCGTCCCCGCCGCGGCCCCGTCCCGGCCGCCGTGGTCATTCGGCGGACGGGCCCCCGGGGCAGTCGTCGACCGCGGCCAGCGCCTCCGCCTGGGCGAGTCGTACCGTGACCTCACCGGTGTCCGTCTTGACGAGCAGGCGTCCGGCGTCCGTGCGCACCGGCTTGCCGCACACGTCCCCGGACGGGGTGCGCACCAGGATCCGGGGTCCGTCCTTCTCGGGGCCGTACCAGGTCAGCGCCACGCCGGTGACGAGCATCGCCCCGCAGGCGATCGTGAGCACCACCCCACGGGTGAGGGCCCGTACCGTGCGGCGGGTCTCCATGTGGTCGCCCAGGTGCAGCGCGGTGGCCGCGGCGGGTACGCCGGCGGGCAGCCGTACCCCGGTGGGTGCCCCGTGCGCCGCCCGGAGCAGCAGCAGCGCGCCGAGCGTGCCGAACACCAGGCACAGCAGCAGCGCGCCGCCCACCAGCGCGTCGTACGGAGAGGCCAGCTTCCCCACATCGGTACGGCCCTTGATCAGGCCGAAGCCGAGCAGTCCGACGAAGAGGGCCGCGAGCCCGTTGCGCCAGGCGAGCGCCGCCTCCCTGGCACGGGCCAGCTCACCGCTGAGCAACTCCCGCGTCAGCCGTCCCGCGTGGCGGTCGGCAGGGGTCGCGGGAGGGCCCGGCCGTACGCTCCACCGCCGCGTCATGCCCGCTCCACGAGGACGTTCCAGTAGGCGCCGCACCCCTTCTCCTCGGGCGGACGACCAGGGTGCTCGGCCTCGCACTCGCAGAGCACCGGGACGTGCGTCGGCCGGGGGGTGCGGCGCGGGGAGCGGAAGACCCGGTCGGTGTGCGTGTAGCTGAACGCGCAGCCGCAACGGGGACACCGGCCGTGCAGTACGGCCACCCCGTCGTCCGCGGCCTCGACCCGCAGGCCGGTCGTGTAGCGCGCGGCGTAGTCGGCCCGCGTCGTCTCCACGTACGGTTCCAGGGTGCCGGGCGCCGGTACGGAGTTGGTCACCCCATCCCCTCCTTCCAGGGCGTGCGCGACCGGCCGGTCCGGGACCGTCTCCGGACGACCGCTCACGATGCCCCACCTCAACGGGCCACCCAGCATGCCGACTTCGTCCCTTCGGCGCCACGGACAGCGGCCATCACGCCCCGAACCCGCCCACCCGGGACCACCGGTGGTCCCGGACGGCCCACGGATCGGGCGGAATCCGTCCGGAAGCCGGGCGTTGTCCGGCAGGATGCCGATCAGGCGCGCGAGACCCGGCCGCCGGATCCGGGGGAACGGGCACCATGGCGGGGGAGGGGATGACGCATGAGTGAAGCCGGGGCCCTGCCGGTGGCCGAGCGGGCCGCCACCGTGCTCGCGCGCACGGCCGGGTTGGCCGTACCGCTCGACGCGGACGAGTACCAGGGGACACGAGGGCCGGAACTCGACGCGCTGACCGGCGAACTGGAGCTGATCCTGGCCGAGTTGGCGCAGTCGGAGGGCCGTGACGCGACGGTCGTGGCGGTGGAGGCACGTCTCGGGAGGTGCCTCGCCCTGAGGTTCGTCCTGGAGGGCGCCCCGGCCGACCGGGAGCGAGCGCTGCCCCTGCTGGACGGGGCCCGTACATCGGCCCTGCTCGGCGACGAGGACCGGGAGGCCACGCGCCGGGACCTCGTGATCCTGCTCGGCTCGCGACTGGTGCGGCTGAACCAGGAGACCTCGCCGGATTCCGAGAGTCAGTGGACCATCGACCAGTTGATGTCCATGCTCACGGTCGGAGTCCCGCTCGCACAGGGCGGTTCGGGCATGGTGGAGGACACCGGCCTGCTCGTGCGGCTGCTGCTCGAACGCGAGCAGGGGCGCATGACACCCGAACTCCGGGACAACCTAAGGGGTCTGGGCGCGCTGATCGACGCGCTGCTGAAGGGCGAGACGGGTGCGGTCGTCAGCGGGGCCCGGGACCTCCTCGACGGCATGCCGGGCATGGGGATGCCGCCACCGCTGAGCGTCCTGGTGCCGTCGCTGTTCTCGATGATGGAGGACGCCCTCGCCACGCTCCCACCCGAGACGGCGGGGACGGCCCACGTGTGGGCCGAAGACCCCGACGACGCGCGGGAAGACCAGCACGTGCGCACCCAACTCCTCGCCCTGGCCGAGGTGATGGCTCCCGGGACCATCGCGACACAGGAGCTGCCCAAGCTCGTCGCCGAACTCTCGGGAGCGCGGGACGGTGCCACGGGGGAGGCCGACGGCGCACCTCTGGCGTCCAGGATGGTCGCCGCCCTCTTCCACACCGCCCTCGCCGCCCGCACCGGGGACATGGAGGGGTTCCGGGAGGCGCTCCGGCTGATGCACGAGGCGCATGCCAAGGGGGAACTCGACAGTCGCGTCCACCGTGAGTGGCTCCGTACCGTCGTGCCCGGACTGCTGGTCGCGGCCTCCCTGACCGGTGGCAGCCTGCAGGACGAGGACATGGCCCAGGCCCTGCTCGAGGCGCAGCAGTGGGACGACGACCCCAGGAGCGGTCCGGCCGCCACCCTGCGCCTGTGCGGGGAGGTCACACGACTCCACGGGCGGGCGGTGGCCGCCCTGGAGAGCGGCGACGACGAGGCGGTCGAGGACGTCATCGACGCACTGTGCGAACTGGAACTGGACGAGGCCTACGACGGCGCCGAGGAATGGACCGGCGCGCTGAACGGCTACGTGCTCGGCTTCGCCTATCTGGGCCGCGTGGTGCACGCCACCTCGCCGGACGACAGGACGGCCCACCTGCGTGCGGCCGCCCATCACATCCAGCGGGCCGTGGAGACGTCGGTGGAGATGCCCGCCCTGCGTGGCCTCCTCGACGCCACCTGGGCCCCGTTGATCGCCCTGACGGCGATCGCCGAGTCGGACCCCAGCCGTATCGCCGAGGGCGTGCGGCGCACCAGGGAAGCCCTGGCGAGCCCCGGATTCACCGCCGACTTCCGGCCCAGGGCGCGCGGCGGCATCGCCATCGCCCTGGACACCCTGTATCTGCTCACCGGGGACCCCGAGGCGCTGGACGAGGCGATCGCGGAGCTGGAACAGGCCCTGACGGAACTGCCCGACGGCACGCCCAGCGGCGCCCGCCTCACCTGGGACCAGGCCACGCTCCGCGCCAAGCGCGCCACCCTCCGGGCGGGCACGCCCGGCTCCGACGAGGACCTGCGTGCCGCCGTCGACCTGGCCCGCACCTCCCTGCGGCTCGCCGCCGACGACGTACTGCTCCAGCAGGGCGTCGGCCGCGGCCTGCGCATGGCCCGCGTGGCGGCCGACCGGGGCCGCAGCGCGGCCTTCTGGGCGTTGCGGGCCGGGCTCGCGGAGGAGGCGATCGCGTGTCTGGAGGCGGGCCGCTCGCTGGTGCTCGGCGCGGCGGCCGTCTCGGCGGGTGTCGCCGACCGCCTGGCGGCCCTCGGCGAGACCGAACTGGCCGAACGCTGGCGCAGCGCGGCCTCCGACCGCTCCTGGGACCACTCCGACGACCGCTCCCTCCTGGAACTGTCGGCCGCGGCGGGCGCGGGCGCCCCCGGTCGTCCTGGTGATGTGCGGGGCCGTTCGCCGTTGGATGTGCCGGCCGAGGGGGGCGCGGGTTCCCCTGGTCGCTCTGGCGACGTCCGGGGCCGCTCCCCGTTGGATGTGCTGGCCGAGGCGGATGCGGGCACCCCCGGCGGCCCCGGTGATGTGCGCGACCGCTCCTCGCTCGATGTGCCGGCCGAGGCGGATGCGGGCACCCCCGGCCGTCCCGGTGATCTGCGGGACCGCTCCTCGCTGGATGTGCTGGCCGAGGCGGATGCGGGCACCCCCGGCCGTCCCGGTGATCTGCGGGACCGCTCCCCGTTGGATGTGCTGGCCGAGGCGGATGCGGGCACCCCCGGCGGCCCCGGTGATGTGCGCGACCGCTCCTCGCTGGATGTGCCGGCCGAGGCGGGCACGGGTACCCCCGGCCGCCCCGGTGACCTGCAAAGCCGTTCCCCCCTGGACGTGCTGGCCGAAGCGGGTGCGGGCGCCCCCGGGCTGCCCGGTGACGTGCGGCGTCGTTCCCTGGACGTGCTGCGTGGGCAGGGCGGGGTCGACGTGCAGCCGGTGTTCGCCTCCGTGGGCGACCTGCGTGCCGGGCTGGGGGAGGCGGGAGCGGACGCGCTGTTGTACCTGGTGCCCGGCGTCGACGGTCCGGACGGGGCCGTCCTGGTCGTCACCCGTGACGGTCCTGTCGAGGCGTTACCCCTGCCCGGTCTCGCCTCCGCCGGCCGTGGAGCCGTGGCGGAGTACCTGGAGGCCGGCGCGCACCGGCAGCGCCTGGAGGCCGCCCTCTACGGCCCCGACCGGGACACCGTCAACCCGCGGGAGGTGCAGCGCGCCGAGCGGCGCTGGACCCGCGCCCTGGACGGCATGTGCGAGTGGGCCGGCGACGTGCTCGGCCCCGCACTCGACCAACTCGGCGTCTGGGACCGCGCCCTCACCGAGGCCGGCTTCCTCGACACCCCGGCCGGTGCCGTCGGCCCCGACGCCGTACGGCTGGTCCTGGTGCCCTGTGGCGAACTGGGCGTCGTGCCCTGGCAGGCGGCCGTTCTGCGCCCGCCCGCCCCCTACGACGCGACGCGCGCCGTGCGGGCCTGCGAGGTCGCCGTCCTCACGCACGCGGCCTCCGGCAGGGAGTTCCTGCGTGCCGTGGCCCGCCGACGCATGAACCCCGCCGACCGGCCGGCCCTGGTGTTCCACGCGACGGACGACCTGGAGTGGGCCGAGGACGAGATCGAGACCCTGGCCGACGTCCACTACCCGCGGGCCGTGATCCACCGCCCCGACGACAACCCCGCCACCCCGGCGAAGGTCCTGGCCCTGCTCGGCGGCACGGCCAAGGCCCCCGCTTCCCTGGTGCATCTCGCCTGTCACGGGCTCGCGGGCCCGGACCCCACGACATCGGCCCTCCGGCTGGCCGCGCCGGACGGCGCCGGCGATCCGTCCCTTCCCGGCGCGGACCTCACGCTGAGCACCCTGCTGGAGACGCCCGCCGAGGGCGACGCCTTCCGGTCGGCCGGACCGCTGGTCGTGTGCGGCGGCTGCGAGACGGACCTCACCACCCGCGATCACGACGAGGCCCTGACCGTCACCTCGGTCATGGTGCACCGGCTCGCCGCCGACGCCATCGGCACCCGGTGGAAGGTCGACGACGACCAGTCCGAGATCGTCATGCTCGTCCTGCACGACGCGCTCGCCCGGGGACTCGCCCCGCCCGACGCGCTGCGCGCCGCCCAGCGCTGGATGCTCACCCCGCCGGACGAGCGGCCGCCCGTCGGTGGCCTGAGGGGCGTCGCCGCCCGCCGCCTCGCGAAGGACCTCCGGGACCGGCCCGACACCTGGGCGGCCTTCGTCCACCACGGCAACCCCGCACCGGCGGCGTCTTTCGACCGGCGGCCCCAGGAAGGAGAGCGCGTATGACGTCGGAGGATCTGCTCAGGCTCCTGGAGAGTCACTGGACCACCGTCATCACCGGGCTCGACGACGACGACCTGGTCCAACTCTCCCGCAGCCTGCGGGAGATGAAGGAGGAGGCCGCCGCCGAGAACCCACCGGGTGTCGCCCGCGCCGTACGCCGGCTGCGGCGGACGCTGTCCGCGCTGCCGCCCGAACACCCCGTGTCCGAGGAACTCGGCGGCCACCGCTACGCCTCCGGCACCCATGAACTGCCCAGCCTCACGACGATCGACGCGGTGATCGACGTCCTCGGCACCCCACCGCCCGACCCCCGTGAACTGCTGCGGGCGGCCCGTCTACGGCTCCTCGCCGCACCGGCGCTGACCGAGGCCGAACACGCCGAGCTGCCCAGTGGCCCGGACACACCCGCCGGTCTGATCAGGCTCCGCGACCCGGAGCGCGGAATCCGCTATCCCCGCTTCCAGTTCAAGGCGGGCACGGCCGAACCGCTGCCCGTCGTCCGCCGGATCAACGAACTCCTGCGGGCCGACCGCGACCCCTGGGGAGCCGCCGACTGGTGGCTGGGCGGCAACCGGTGGCTGGGCGGTGTCCCCGCCGACCTGCTCGGCATCGTGCCGGACGACGACCTCGAACACGCCGCCGCCGAACTCGTGGGGGCGTTCTGATGGTCGGTCAACTTCCGCCCAGGGACGCCGTGATGGAGCCGCTGCTCACCGATGTGCCGACGGGCACCCTGCTGTGGCGGTGCCACGAGGAGCAGTACGCGGCCGGCGAGTTCAACCCGAGCGTCGCGCACGAGTTCTTCAAGGGCAGCCGCTTCGACCCCACCGAGAAGGATCCCTACCCCTACCTCTACGCGGCCCTCGACCCGGTCACCGCCCTGTCCGAAGTGCTGCTGAGGGCGGTCGAGTTCAGCGACGA
This sequence comes from Streptomyces sp. Ag109_G2-15, assembly GCF_900215565.1. Taxonomy (NCBI): domain Bacteria; kingdom Bacillati; phylum Actinomycetota; class Actinomycetes; order Kitasatosporales; family Streptomycetaceae; genus Streptomyces; species Streptomyces sp. Ag109_G2-15. Next base: position 2,021,301 of record NZ_OCNI01000002.1, on the reverse strand, counting down.
CAGCGGAGTGCGCCAGATTCCCTGGGCGCAGGCGTCCCGGTACGTCCTCTCGGCGATCCGCACCACGGCCGACCTCACCCTGGTGGACCTCACGACCGCCGAGGGGCTGGCCGCCGTCTGGCAGGACGACTGGCTGATCGACACCGAGGAGTACGCGGGCACCCGGTACTGGGTGCGGGTGATCCGGGAACGCGCCGACGACGTGCAGGGACTGTGGTGGACGTCCAAGCGCTGCAGGCCGCGCCCGGCGCTCCAGCTGTTCCAGGACCGCTGTCCGGACACACCTCTGGCCGCCCGCCCGCAGGAGTGCCTCCGGCTGGCGTCGACGGACGACGTGCGCAAGGTCAACCGGCTGCTGGCGCCGCTGCGCGCGGTCATCTCCGCCACGGAGGACGACGGCAGGTGACCGTACGCGGATGCCCCGACCCGTGGATGTGGGTCGGGGCATCCGCGTACCTGCGTACCGGGCCGGTGTTCCCCGGCCGTTCAGCCGTTCCGGGCCGGTTCGTGCCGGGCCGGGGCCGGCAGCAGCGGCCAGTTCCGGGACAGGCGCATCGCCGACTCGGACACAGCGGGATCCTTCGCCGCCGTCATCACCCCGAGCAGATACCGGTGCGTGGCGGCCTCGTACAACTGGCGGGCCGAGGCGATCCGCTCGTTCGCGGCCTCCCTGCGGTCGTTCTGCCGGTCCTCCGCCGTGCGCTGGGCGGCACGGGCCCGCTCGGTGGCGGCGACGCTCGCCTCGTGCCGCCGCAGCAGCCCCGTACGCCGCTCCACCGCCGTGCGGAAGGCGTCGAGGAAGGGGTGTTCCCGGAACAGGCCGAGCAGGAATCCGACACCGCCCGAGAGCAGGAGCAGCGCGCAGAACAACCAGGTCACCGTCTGGGTCGTCAGGTGCAGTCGGTCCACCAGGGTCGTGGTGTCGCCGGACGCGCCGCCGAGCCCTCGGAAGCCGTCGGTCCCCCCGGCGGCGGGGGCCGGACTGTCATGCTGCGTCACGAACTTGGCGCGGAGCAGGCCCAGCAGCCCGGTCAGGCCGCCCCACACGCCGAGCAGCGACAGAGCGGGTACCCATCCACCGCGCGGCGATCCCGTCCCCGAGCGCCACCGCAGCATGAGCCCTGCCAGGTGCGGCACGATCAGCATGATGACGGCGGAAGAGATCGCCAGCGCGCCGGACATGGTGTCCCCGCTCACGCTGCCGACCCCGTGGAAGGGCTGGTAGGCGACCCAGTAGATCGGCACCTCGACGGCCATGATGACGAGCAGCAGCGCCCAGGTCATCCATCGGGGCAGACCGGGACGGGTCTGCAGGCCCTCCCAGCCGTAGCTCGACGCGGCGTCGCGCGTCTCGGCGCGCGCGGCACGTAACACCTCCCGCATCGCCGCGGACGCGGTGCCGTCCGCGGCGGCGCCCGTCGTGGACACCGACTGCCAGTCGTCGCCGCCCGGGTCGGCCGCGTCCTTGTCGGCCGCCTGCCCGGGTTCGCCCTCCTGGAGGCCGGGTTCCGCCGTGCCCGGGGAACCGGAGACCGGCGGCGCGGCCGCCTCCGGGAAGCGGGCGAGCAGCCAGCGTTCCTCCACCCGCTCGCGCAGACTGTCCCGGAAGCGGAGCCAGCGGGCCGAACGGACCGCGAGCAGGTCGAGCTGGCGGCGGGCCGTCTCGATCTCCTGCTGGGCCTCCCGCAGGTGCTCGACCAGGATCCTGGTCTCGGCCTCCCCGGCGGTCACGTCGGAGGTCGCCTGGGCGTCCCGCAGCCGTGCCGTCTCCTCCTGGAGGCGCAGCTCCTCCTCGATCCGGTGGACGACGGCGTCCCGCACGGACGCCAGTTCCGCGAAGTACGGCACCCGGTCGCCGCTGTTCAGCACCCACGGGTCCAGCGTGCCGCGCCGGGCGGCCTGCCGGCCCCTGCGCTCGGCGTCCCGCAGGAGTCCGAGTTCGCCTCGGTCGTCGACGACCAGGGGCACACGGCTGGAGCGCACACCGGGGGCGGCCCCGGGCCGGGCACCGGCGCCGGGCTGTGCGGTCCGGCCCGTGAACGGCAGATACCGCGTGAGCCGCCGTCGGCGCGGTTGCGGCTCCTCAGCGCTTGTACTGGTTGTCGACATGTGCCTTGGCCCTCCCCTCTAGTGCCTCGACCCAGAAGGACTCGAAGTCGTCGGCCTCGCTGGGCTTCGCCGAGTACTGCATGCCGAGCCCGACGGGGAAGACGTCCATGCCCTTGATGCCGGGCAGGCCACGCTTCTTCACGAGCGTGTCGATGACCTTGTCGCGGTCGGCCTTGGTGGAGATGTTCTGACGCGACAGGTGGAACTCCGGGTCGGCCTGGTCGAAGTCGCTCACCACGAGCAGCTTTGGCGTCGGGCCGTCGCTGCGGAAGGCCTCCCCGATGCGGGCCAGGCCTCCCCACACGTCCGAACCGTTCTGTGTGCGGGCGCACTTCAGCTCGGCGAGCGCCGCGGCGGCCGCGTTCCGCTGGGCGTTGGCGCGCTGGACCTTCTGGTCGGTCTGCGCGTCGTGCGGCGGGTCGAGGTCCACCTGGTCCTGCCGGCAGGAGGAGCTGCGCGAGGAACGGGTGATGGGGGCGAAGTCGAGGGTTCCGCACTTCTGGTCGGTGAGGAATCCGATGAGGCTGTCCTTCAGCTTGGCCTCCGAGTCGAATCCCTCCTTCACCGCGGCGGCCGACCCGGAACCGTCGACGACCAGCCCGCAGGGCGTGGTGAGGGCTTCCTCCTGCTTGGTGCAGGACACCAGGGTGGAGAGCACGCACACCAGCGGGGCGATGACGGCGAGCCGGCGGGCGGCGCGGACGGTGGACCGACGACCGGTCCGGGCCGAGTGCTGCACGATGATGGTCCTTGGCCTTCCTGGGAGACGGGGAGCGGTGATCACCTGCGGATGCCGTTCGTGGCATCGCCGTTGCGCGCCGGACCCGAACGGCCGCGCGCCGACTGGTGGTCGAGAATGTGCAACGCCTGCGCGACCGCCGACGGGTCGGCGTCGTGCCCCGCCGTTTCCGGGGCGTACCAGCGGTCGCTGAGCAGTCCGTCGTCGAGGTGGTTCCAGGTACGGTCCAGGGTGATCCGCCCGGGCAGCAAGCCCGTGGGCCGCTTCTCGTCGAGGTCGCCGCCCTGCCGGTACCGGGCCCAGGCGGCGTCCCAGTAGCAGGCGAGCAACTGGTTTCCCTCGTCGGCGAGTTGCTGCGCCTGCTGACGGCAGACGGAGGCGGCCGAGCGCCACTCCGCGACCCACTGCCCGAACCGGGCGAGCGCGGCCGGTGCCTGCTCCCCGCGCACGGTGTACTGGGTCACCACCCGCACCGACTCGGCCTGAATGCGGATGTGCAGCGCGCGGTGCGACGCCAGCGTGCGGGACCGCAGCCGTGCGGTGCTGCGCAGCACCTGCGCGCGCAGGCCCAGGACGTAGGGCGGCAGGTTGTCGTCGGTGGGTGTGCTTCCGGCCAGGGCATCCGTCAGCAGATCCCGCAGACCGTCCGCGTCCCGGCGGCCGTGGAACCGGGCCCGAAACGACGAGAGGTACCCGGCTCTCAGCCGCCTTCCCCGGACACCTATTCGACCTTTGCTGATCATTTTCGAAGATCCCCCATTCCTCGCGGGCGGTCCGGGTGGGAAGGCGCCGCGATGGGGGAGAGAGTAGCGGAGCAAAACCGCTCGAGGGATGGGGATTTCAAGTGAATCGATCATTCTCTTCGGGAGATCCGGAAAACAACCGGATCCCGCCCGGCGAACAGCCGGATGGGCGCCTTCCGTCAATTGCGGCCGCACATCGGCGCACTGGATACTCCAAGCCGGTGCGAGGAGGAGATGCCGTGGAAATACGCCTCGACGGGACCCACTACCCGTTGGAAACGCTGGGGCCGGGAAAGCGGTTCGGCGTCTGGTTCCAGGGCTGTTCGCTGGCCTGTGCGGGATGCATGTCCCGGCACACCTGGGACCCGGAGGCGGGGACGGTCACCACGGTCTCCCAGGTGCTCGGGCTGTGGCAACAGGCCCTCGCCGACGGGGCCGAGGGCCTCACGGTCAGCGGCGGCGAGCCCCTGCAGCAGCCGGCGGCGCTCGCGGAACTCCTGTCCGGCGCGGCACACCTGAGGGACGAGGTCCGGCACCACGAGGGGAGCGCCGGACCCCGCCCCGCCGATCTGCTGGTGTACACGGGGTACGAGCCCGGGGAACTGACACCGGAGCGGCGCGGGGCCCTCAGTGGCGCGGACGCCGTGATCACCGGCCGGTTCCGGGTCGCGGAGCCCACCCGGCTGGTCTGGCGCGGCTCGGCCAACCAGCGGATCCACGCCCTGACACCGCACGGCGCCACCCGCTACGCCCCGTACCTGGCACAGGAGTCGCAGGGGCCGCGCCTCCAGGTCGGCACCGGTGAGGACCGGGAGCTGCGGATCTACGGGGTGCCGGTGCGCGGAGAACTCGCCGAGATGGAACGCCTGCTCAGGCAGGCCGGGGTGGGCTTCACCGAGCGGAGCTGGCGGCCATGAGAGTACGGGCGTGGCTCTCCTCGGGCGTGACCACCAGCACGGACCAGGACGGGTCCTGGCGCAGCTCCGCCCTGATCGCGCCGAGCAGCGCGCGTGCCGCGGTCTCGACGGACAGGCCGCCCCGGCCGGTGCCCATCAGCGGAAAGCAGATCGAGGACATCGGCAGGGACAGGAACTCGCTCTCGCGGCGGGCCAGTTCGAAGGACGTCCGCACCGCCTCCGCCAGCACGGCGGGTGTCACGTGGTAGCGGTCACCGTCCCCGACCGGAGCCGCGATCGCCGCGTGGTGGATACGCCGTACCCCCTGCGCGGCCAGCGCGCCGGACGACGTGGCCACGACGGTGCCGGGCCGCACGGGCACGCCCGCCCTGCCGTGCGTCCGCAGCCACACCCCCAGTTCGTGGGCCAGGACATCGTCCACGATCTCGCCCGAGGCGTCCCGCAGGGCGGCGGCCCGCCGCAGCGCCCCGGACACCGTGGAGCGGAAGGTCTTGGACATCTCCAGGTACGTGTTCTCCGAGGAGACGAGGATGTCCACGTCCCGCACCAGCTCGATCGGGCACACCCGGACGGTGATCCGGCCCGCCGGGGCCACCGGTGCGGCGGTTCCCGGCTGCGGGCGGCGCCGGGGCGGGAAACCGGCGGCGACAGGGGGCACGTGCACCGGGGGTGTCGTCGGCGCCAGGGTCACCAGATCCTGCGGGCCACCGGGCCGAGGGCCGGCCGCCGCTCCAGCGCGCCCCTCCTGGGCCACGGCCAGGACGGCCGCCGCGAGTTCGGCGACGACGTCGACCTCCTGGCTCTTGCGGAAGCGCTCGGTGGTCACCCCGTAGACACCCGCCGCCGCCTTTCTCCGGTCGGTGCCGGGGACTCCGCGGCGTGCGGGAAAGAGCCCGAAGGTGTGGGCGGCGGCGCGGGCCAGCGGGTCGCAGGAGTCGTCGTCCCGCACGGGGTGCCCCCCGTTGAGCCGCCGCACCGCCGCGCCCAGCAGAGCCTCGATGCCGGTCTGTTCGTCCTGTTCCCCGGTGCACAGGCCGGCCGCGACGGCCGCCATGCGCAGCGAGTCCCTGGAGCTGTGGCGCAGCCCGGGCAGACCGCGACGCCTCAGTTTCCGAAGTTCGTCGACGAGACTTTCGTACGAGGGCAGCGGGAGCATGGCACGAATCGTAGTCCTGGCGGGGTGATCGCTGAAGATCCGGGAAACTCCCCGTCGCCCGAAGGGATTCGGGATATCTTCATCGTCCCGCGACCCCCGTATCGGGCCGATTCGTTCTGTGCCGTGCTCCCCCTGGTCCATCCAGCGTGTTTCCCGGAAGGCCGGTAGATGACGACCATGCCGCCCACCCGAGTCGTCGACCCCGATGACGGCGGTTTCGCCCGGGTCGTGGAGACACGTCCGGTCCTCTCCGACGTGCCTCCCGAGCTGTCGGACCGCTTCCCGCTCGTCGCAGTACTGTCCGCGGCGCGGCGCCCCGCCGAGCCCGTGGTGCTGCGGGTACGCGACCTGACGGCCCGTCACGGTGCGGCCGAGATACCCCTGGTCCTCAAGTGGTACCACCGGCGGCACGCCCCCGAGCGAGACGTCGAGCGGGAGTTGACGGAACTCGGTGAGCAACCCGCTCCCCACCTGGAACGGCTCCTGGAGACCGGCGAGGCGCACGGGCACCCCTGGCACCTGTACTGGTCGCACGGCGAGGAGACCCTGGAGAGGTACCACGCCGACCACCCCGACGGACTGGCTCCCGAGGCCGTCAGGAGCATGGTCGGCCAGCTGTACGACGCCGTCACCGCGTTACATGAACGGGGCGTCGTGCACCGCGACATCACCCCCGACAACATCATGGTGCAGACCCGCCGCGCCGACACGGCCGACCTCGTCCTCATCGACTTCGGCGCCGCCGTCCACCGGCCCGACGAGGCGCTGGACCCCCGGACCGACTGGCGCGGCAAACCCCTCTACCTCGCGCCGGAGGCGGGACTGCTGAGGCAGACCGTCTCCGAGGCCGGCGACTGGTGGTCGCTCGGCATGGTGATCGCCCAACTGGCCCTCGGCAGACACCCCATCGACTTCCGTCGCGACGAGGACGTACTGGCGGAGATCGCCACCCACGACCCCGACCTCGGCGGCATCGGGGACCGAAGGACCCGCCGGCTCTGCGAGGGCCTGCTCACCCGGGCCCCCGAGCACCGCTGGCACGCCCAGCAGGTGCGGGACTGGCTGGACGGCAAGGACCCCGACGTCGCCCCGCGCACCGACGGGCGCATCTTCGACGACGACACGACACGCCCCGTGATCCAGCCCTTCCCGTTCATGGGCCAGGAGTTCACGGGCGCCGACCAGCTCGCCGTCCACCTGGACCAGAACCACGTCTCCGCGGCGCGCATGCTGGCCGCCGACGACGACCGGGCCCGACTCGTCATCTGGCTGAGCCAGTTCAAGACCATCGGCGACCGCAGCCCCGAGGAGCTGCGCCGGCTCGCCGAGCTGTGCACCGAGCTGGGGCGACCGCCGTCCGTCGCCGGTCTGGTAAAGCTCCTGAACTGGCTCGGTCCCGGCCTCGACGTCTCCTGGCACGGAGCGGACCTGGACGTGCTGAGCATGCGCCGGCTGTGCCAGGGGGCCAGGGACGGGAACGCCGACGCCGTCGCGCTGATCCGGCACCTGGCGGACCACCCCGCCGTCCTGACCGGACTCGCCCAGCGGCCCGGCGGCGACGGACTGGACGAGGCCGACCACGCCTGGCGCACCCTGCGCGCCCGCTGGGAGCCCACCGTCCGGGAGATGCTGCGCAGCCACGAGACCGGCAGGGGCCGAGCGGTCCGGACCGCCCTGCGGCAGAGCGTGGCGGTGGACGCCTGGCTCCTGCAGCTGGCGCGCGAACCGGAACGCACCAGGACCCGGCTCACCGACGCCGTGCTGCGCCGGCGCGCCCAGTTCCCGGAACGCGTGCCCTGGTTCGACGCGCTGCTCAACGCCGAGGACGACGACCTGCGCCTGCTCGCCGCCCACCTGCTGTCCGGCCACGCGGAGACCGAGGCGCACGGACTCAGGCGGCGGCGCGTCGTCGAGGAGAGCGAGCGGATGCTCGCCGCGGACCAGGACGGGCTCGCCGCCGTACTGCGGCGGCTGGACCGCCTGCCCACCCTGGGCTGGGCCCTGCTCGGCGCGACGGTCGTCACGGCTCCCTGGATGTTCGTCACCGGCCTCGCGGACGTGCTGGGCCGCGCCTCCCAGGAGGCGGTCGTGATGGCATGGCTGGAGGCGCTGCCCGCGGCCGCGTTCGTCTTCGTGGTGGAGCTGTGGACCGCCGTGTACATCGGCCCGCCCTTCTACCACCCGGACCGGTCGCTGGCCGGCCTGCTGATCCGCAGCGCGGAGCGCCCCGGCCGGCTGGCGCGGACCCGGGCCGGTCGCTTCATCACGGCGGCGCTGCTCCTGCTCGCCGTCCTCCTCGGCTTCTACGCGATCACCTACGCGCCCTGGCTCTGGCCGCTCGCCTCGGCCGTCGCCGTCGCCGCATGGAGCGTGCGCCGTTGCCTGGCCTGGCGGCGCCTGCGCCGCGGGAACCGGCCGCGGCGCACGGTCGACTGGCGGTCCCTGTTGAACCCGCGCGTCTGGCTGGCTCGGTGGCGCAGACGTCGCGAGGAGCGGAGGGGGCGGGCGGGCGGCTGGCGGTCCGCGTGGGGCCTGCGCGGTCGCCTGGCCCGGTGGCGTACGCGCCGTGGGGGCGACCGGCGGTCCGTGTGGAGCCTGCGGGGCCGGCTGACCTGGTGGCGTGGGCGTCGCGAGGAGCAGACGTAGGGGGCGGCTGACCAGCGGTCCCTGTGGAGTCTGCGCGGTCGCCTGGCCCCGTGGCGTACGCGTCGCGGGGGCGACCGGCGGTCCGTGTGGAGCCTGCGGGGCCGGCTGACCTGGTGGCGTGGGCGTCGCGAGGAGCAGACGCAGGGGGCGGCTGACCGGCAGTCCCTCTGGAGTCTGCGTGGCCGCCTGGCTTGGTGGCGTAGGCGTCGCGAGCGTCGGACGGGCCGGGCGGCTGACCGGCGGTCCGTGTGGAGCCTGCGCGGCCGCCTTGCCCGGTGGCGCACGTTCCGTGAGTACCGGACGCGGCGGGCGGCCCGCCGGCAGTCCATGACGATGCCCGAAGAGACAGGAGAACAGGGATGAGTTCGGGTCTCGCCTTCCCGACGGTGGACGCCGTGGCGCCCGCCGTGGCCTTCCCGCCGCCCCCGCCGCCCGTCGATCTGAACGCGCTGCCGCACACGGGCATAGTCCACGCGCACGACGCGGCCGGCCAGGTCTCCGCTCACCTCGCCGACGCGGCCCAGCACGCGGTGCATCAGGCCGCGGACGCGGCGCTGCAGGTGCTCGGCTCGCTCAGCGGCGTCCTGCTCGCCGGCCGGGCTGCCCTGCTCACCACCCGCGTCCTCGCCGCGGCGGCGGTACGGGCCGCGGACGAGCAGCGCTGCCTGGAACGGCAGCAGCAGCTGGCCGCCACGGCCGCGAAGCAGTGGGAGGACGCCGCGTTCGCCGCCGTACGGATCAACGCCCGCAGGCGCGCCCTGCTGGCGCGGGTGGCCCGGGCCGCGACCGCGGGCGGCCCGGCCGGAGCCCCGCCGCACCCCGACCTGCCGCCGCCGCTGGACCCCATCGGAAAACGGCTGTCCAATCTGCGGCAGGAGTTGGCCCGCAACGAGGAGGCCGTGCGCCGGGCCGAGGAGCGGCACGCCGAGTGGGAGCAGCAGCGCCTCGCCGCCGTACTGCGGCTGGACGAGGAGGACGACGACTGGCAGCGCGCCCTGCGCGAGAGCCGGCAGCGCGCGCTGCTGCGGTTCTCCGAGGAGCGCACCGCCGAGGCCGAGGGCCGGCAGGTACCCCGGCAGGCATCCGGCCCGCGCACCCCCACGGGCCTCGACGCGGAGGCGGTCCGCCGGACCGGGGCCGACATCCTCGGTGAGCTGGACCCGTACGCCGCCTCCGAGACCGCCGAACTCGCCGCGGAGTCCGTCCAGAACGCCGTGCGCCGCGCGGCCGAGGACCCCCACCGGGCGCGCACCCACCTCACCGCGGCGCGCAAGTTCGTCCGCGACGCCAACAAGCACGCGCGCGAGATCCGGGAGGCCCAGGAACGCGCCGCGCTGCACTACGACTTCCTCGTCTACGAGACCCCAAAGGGTGCCGAGGACCTCGCCCCGGCACCGGAGGCCGTGGCCCTGCTCCGGCGCACCCTGGACGAGGGCGTCCCGCTGAGCCCGGCCGAACGAGACCTGGTCGAACGCAGCGTGGTCGAGCGCCTGAGCGCTCTGGAGGCCATGTACGTCCGGGAGCAGTGCGCCGGCGCCATCGCGGAACTGGCCAGGAGGTTCGGCGGCCACACGGAGTCCGGCCGGCCCGAGGGGCAGGAGATACGCCTTGACTGGACGCCGGACGGCTGGGAGCCCGACCACTGGCTCAGGGCGACCCTGGTCGAGGGCAAGCTGCGCGTGGCGACCATGTACCGCGGCCGCCCGGGGAAGCGGACCGTCGCGCAGAGCGCCCTCGACGACGCCCGCTGCAAGGAGACCCAGGAGCGGCTCGCCGAGTTGAAGAAGATCACCGGCACGCTGGGACTGGGCGTCGAGTTCACGGTCGAACGGACCGAGGGAGCGCTGCCGGGTGTGCTGGGGGAGGACGCCGTAGTGCTCAACGAGACGCCCGAAGAGGACACCGACCGGTCGTCGCGCGTGGAGCGGGAGCCCCGGCAAGCTCCGCGACATCGGACCGTCGACGGCGACGAACGCCGCTGAGACCACCACCGAGCACCGTACCGGCACGCGGCCTGAACCCGCGGCCACCGGGGAGGAACTATGGACCTGTCCAAGGAAGACCGGCTCCCGCCCTTCGTGGAGGAGCTGATCGGAACGCTCGGCGTGCACGCGCAGTACGTCCTGCACGGCAACATCCGTGACCTGCACCTGGTGCACCGGCGAGGCCGGGACAGGTTCCACTCGCTGTTCGACGTGTTGTGGAACCCGCTGCGGGAGGTCGGTTACCAGGCGCTGGTGCTCTGCGACCAGGTGGGCGGCTTCCGCGTGGCGGCCGGTGACGGCGACGCACAGGCGGCCGTCGAGGAACTGCTGCAGGGGCCGCGCGAGTTCCCCGGCCAGACGGCGGCGCAACGCCAGTCGGCGCTGGAACAGGTGCGGAACATCACCACCGGGTGGGCGGAGCAGCGGGAGGAGATGCTGCGGGACGGACGTCGGCTGCGGCCGCTGCGGGTGGCGCTGGTGGTCGACCACGCCTCCCGTCTCATCACCGACCCGTCCCGGCTCACCCCCGACGAACGGGACTTCTTCCTCGCCTGCCTCAAACTCGCCCACGAGGCCAAGCCCCTGGAACCCTGGACCGGCACCCCCGTCGTCCCGAGCGGGCCGGGCCTGTTCAACCCGGTGATCTGGCTCGCCGAGGGGGAGCGGGACGTACCCGGATGGATGGTCTCCGGCAGCGAGCGGATCCGTGCCGTCGCCGTACCTGAGCCGGACGCGGACGAGCGTACGACGATGGCCCGTCTCCTTCATGAGCGCTACGAGCGGTACGCCGGAAAGGGATCACGCGGCGGGTCGTCCTCGCCCGCCGGCACGGACGAGGCGGAACGGGTGCGGTCCGTCGGCGCCTTCGCCCGGGCGGCTTCCGGCATGAGCCTGCGGGCCATGGAGGAGAGCGTGAAGCTCGCCCGCGCCCGCGGCATGCCGTTCGCCGCCATGCCCGACGCCGTACGGATCTACCGGCTCGGCGTGGAGAAGAACCCCTGGAGCCGCGACGAGATCCGGCAGCGCATCCTCCGCGGGGAGGACCCCGGAAACGAGCGGTCCATCCCCCGCCGGGTGCTGGGGCAGGAGGCGGCCGTGGCGATGACCCTGGACATCCTCAAGCGTGCCGCGCTGGGGCTCTCCGGGGCGCAGGCGACCAGCCCGGGACACCGGCCGCGCGGTGTGCTGTTCTTCGCCGGCCCGACCGGAACCGGCAAGACGGAACTGGCGAAGGCCGTGGCCTCCGTCCTCTTCGACAGCGACCAGGCGTATCTCCGCTTCGACATGAGCGAGTTCTCGGCCGCCCACTCCGCCGACCGGCTCGTCGGCGCGCCCCCCGGATACGTCGGCTACGAGGCGGGCGGCGAACTGACCTCAGCCGTACGGGAGAACCCCTTCCGCGTCATCCTGTTCGACGAGATCGAGAAGGCCGACAAGGGCATCCTCGACAAGTTCCTGCAGGTGCTGGAGGACGGCCGGCTCACCGACGGACAGGGAGTCACCACCTACTTCAGCGAGTGCGTGCTCATCTTCACCTCCAACCTCGGCGTGCAGCGCACGGACCCGGAGACCCAGGAACGCGAGTGGATCGTCGAACCAGGCACGCCGTACAAGGAGTTGGAGGCCACCGTCAAGGACAACGTCAAGAAGCACTTCGACCTGGTCATCGGCCGGCCGGAGCTGATGAACCGGATCGGTGGCAACGTCGTCGTCTTCGACTTCATCTCCGACACGACCGCCGAGCGGATCTTCGATCTGCAGATCGGCAACATCCAGCGCCAGCTGGCCCAGGGACACCAACTGGCCCTGGAGTTCGAGGACAAGGCCCGACGCGAGCTGCTGGACCACTGCACCCGGGACAAGTGGAACGGCGGCCGTGGCATCGGCATGGTGCTGGAGACCCATCTGATCAACCCGCTCGCCCGGGAACTGTTCGCGGCACCCGACCTCGGGCCGGGCACCACGGTGGTGGTGACGGACGTGCGGGAGACCAAGAAGGGACGGGTGGATACGACGGTGGTGCTCAAGAAGGGAGACGCCGGTGTCGGAGGTACACGACTGGGATGACGAGGACGACGGCGAGTGGGTGCCCGTCGTGGACACCGCCCCGTCACCCCCGCGCACGCGCCCGTCCCCGCCGCCCATCGGTTTCCGGTGCGATCGGTGCTCCACGGTCGTCCCCACCGGCATGGCCGAGTGCCCCAGATGCCTGTCCCCGGTCGGCCCACCGAGGCGGGGCGCGGGCCGGCCGGGGGGCGTGCTGCGGCTGGTCTTCCGGGGCGGGGGCCGTCACCTCGACGTGCCGCGCGGCTCGGAGATCCGGCTGGGGCGCGACGACGGCTGGGCCCCCGAGGCGTCCGAGTTCCTGGCCGACGAGGACACGGTGTCGGGCCGGCACGCGACGGTCTTGCACACTTCGGACGGGGCGGCCTGGCTGACCGAGGTCCCGCAGGGCGCCACCAACGGCACCCGCGTCAACGACCGCGTGCTGGCCCCGGGTTCCCGGGTCCGCCTGAGCAATGGCGACCGCGTCGAACTCGGCCCCGAGGTCGACTTCGAAGTCCGGGGGATCGGGGAGGAGCCCGAGGAGGCGGCGCCCTAGCGCCCCTGGGAGTCCAGGCAGCGCGACCGCTGAGCGATCGGGGCGACGGCCTTGGACAGGTCGATCAGCACCGAGTCCACGGCCCGCACGCCGGGCGAGATCGTCACCTCCACGGCGGGGGTGCGGCCGTAGGAGACGAGGACCTTCTTCCCCGACTGCCGGGACCGTGCCTGTTCGAGCAGCCAGTCCACGCCGTCCACGCTCACGCACGGGTCGGTCGACGGGCCGGGCGAGACCAGCCCGCACCGGGCCGTGACGGCGCCACCGCCCCAGGCCTCGGCGCCGGTCACCCCCACCCCCTCGCGGTCGTGACCGCCGAGCCGCCCGGGCCAGCGCCCGGCCAGGCCCGTACACGCCGGTCCGGACGCCCGCTCGGCCGCGCGCAGCCCGTACCGCGCACCGCTGTCCTGCCCGGCCCACCACCCCCAGCCGCCCGCGGCCACCAGGACCGCCAGCGCCCCCGCTCCGACCGCGTACCGCATCCTCACTACAGCCCCCGTGTGTCGTGGTTCCGGCACCAGCCGGTGATCAGTCCCTTCGGAACCTACAGCACCCCAAGATCCTTCCCTCATAGGGCGGTTGAGATACTCGTTCCTCGTGAAGACGCGACCCCTGCTGTGGACCGCAGCCTGTCTGCTGCTGGCCTCCTGCCATGCCGGCATGGCCACCTCCGGCCCCGCCGAGGAGACGAGCGGGCCCATTCCCGCCGCTCGGCGGGCAGCCGCGCCCGACCTCGCCGGCGACAGCCTGGACGGCAAGCCCCTGCGGCTGTCCGCCTACCGCGGCAAGGTCGTGGTGCTCAACGCGTGGGCCTCCTGGTGCGGCCCCTGCCGGGCCGAGGCGCCCGAACTCAACGCGGCGCAGAAGCACCTCGCCGCCCAGGGCGTCCAGGTGCTCGGGCTCAACACCGACAACGACGCCGGCAGCGGTCGGTCCTTCCAGCAGGACCACCACCTGTCCTACCCCAGCTTCAGCGACCCCTCCGGCCGCAAGGTGCTGACGTTCCCCAAGGGTTCGGTGCCGCAGGGGGTGCCGTTCACGGTCGTCATCGACACCCGCGGCAGAATGGCGGGCGTCCACAGCGGGCCCGTCACCGAAGGGCAACTGCGCGACCTGGTACGGCCGCTCGTACGCTCCTGAAGGCCGTCAGCCGGATCCGCCGCCCTGCAGGGCGGCCACGGCGCTCTTCGCGGCCTTGATGGCCCCCTTGTTGATCTCGTTCGTGCTCGGGGCCTTCTTCGTCTCGAAGTCGCTGCCGTTGTAGGTGACGATCACCAGCGCGTTGGAGACGCGGGCCATCACCACGCCCTCGCGGGTCTCCTGTTTGTCCTCGGTGGTGAGGTTCACGACGGAGTAGGCGGTGTCTCCAAGCCCCGGAACGGCCCCTCCGCCGCTCTTCTCGGCGACGCGCTGCTCGTACTCCTTCTTCGCCTCCTGGTCCGACTCGGCGACCTCGAAGGAGACGTCGAGCCAGCGGTAGTCGTAGCCCTGCAGGGCGTTCCAGGAGCAGGTGCGGCGCAGCTTGGCGTCGGTCGACGGGATCTCCCTGCCCGCTGTCTTGGCCCCGGGCACCAGCGACTTGACGGTCGCCACGGGCACGCTGGTGCAGGGGGCGGGCGCGGTGTCGTACGACTTCGACACCGCGGTGGAGGACGGGGCGGAGGCCGACTGGTCGGGCGACTTCTGGACCGACCGGTGATCGTCGGCGGACGACGTCGCCGGGCCCGACGTCATCGCCCAGCCGGCGCAGGCCAGCACGGCGACCGGCGTCAGACGCGCGATGAGGGCGAGCGGCAGAGGAAGAGAACGCACGGCGCACTTCTCGTGGGGGAGGGGGTGCGGAAGGGGGTCCGCATGGTGGACTGCGACGACAGTGTCACACGACTCCCTGTGGGGCGGAAGTGCCAACTCGCTGTGTGCTTGTGTGGTCACGGAGCCCGGCGCTTGACATCCCGTGTGTCCCTTTTTGTCCGCTAGTTGAGTGCGGACTTGTGTTCGTCGAGCGCGTGCAGCGCGGCTACGAGGGGCCGACGGTCGTGAGCCCGAGAGCGATCCACGCCGGCTAAGGCGCCGCCCGGGGCAGACCCCGCCGCACAGACACTCGCCTGTGCGACGACGAGCCCGTGCCGGAACGCTGCACGCCGATCGCACGACCAGCCGTATCCCCGCCCTGGCCGAGGCCTCAGGTGAGGAGGTCGGCGACCAGGGTGGCGAATTCGTCCGGGGTGGCGAGGCGGATGCCGATCTGCTCGGCCTTGGCGCGCTTGGATCCCGCCCCTTCGCCCGCGACGACGAGGGTGGTCTTCTTGGAGACGCTGGAGGAGGAGCGTCCTCCGGCTCGTTCGATGAGTTCGTTCATCTCGTTGCGGGAGAGCTTCTCCAGGGCGCCTGTCATCGCGCCGGTGACCACCACGGTCATCCCCGCCAGGGGGCCTGCCTCCACCGGAGCGGCGGTCGCGCCGTCGGGACCGGTGGTGTCGGCCGGGGGAGGGGTGGCGCCGGGCTCGGTCATGTTGACTCCGGCGGCGGCCAGTTTGTCGATGAGCGGGGCGAGTTCGGTGAGTTCCGCGACGATGGAGGGGGCCTTCTCGGTTCCGATGCCCTCGACCTGCTGCATCGCTTCGGCGTCGGCGGCGCGGACGTGGTCCATGGTGGCGAAGTGGCGGGCGATGCGCCGGGACATGGAGCGGCCGGTGCCGCGGACGCCGAGCGCGCACAGCACGCGCGCCAGCGGCTGCTGCTTGGCGTTCGCGATCGCGGCGAGGAGATTGTCGGTGCTGGTGTCGCCCATCCGGTCCAGGGCGAGCAGCTGGTCGCGCTCGAGGGTGAACAGGTCGGCGAGATCGGTGACCAGCCCCGCGTCGACGAGCTGGATGACGCGGGTGGTGCCCAGGCCTTCGATGTCGAGCTGGTCGCGGCCCGCGGCGTAGGCGAGCGAGGCGACCAGGTGGCAGTTGCGGCCCTGTGTGCAGCGCCAGCGCTCCTCGCTCGTGTCGATGGCGGACCCGCAGCGTGGGCACTGTTCGGGGAAGGCGATGGGCTTTTCGTCGCCGGTGCGCAGGTGGGTGACGGGTGCCTCGACGCGGGGGATGACGTCTCCGGCGCGGTGGACCATGACGTGGTCGTCCAGGCGCAGGCCGCGTCGGGTGATGTCGGCCGGGTTGTGCAGGGTCGCGTAGGTGATGGTGGAGCCGTCGATCACGACCGGTTCGAGGACCGCGCGCGGGGCGATGATCCCGGTGCGGCCGACGTTCCACTCCACCTCCAGCAGCCGGGTGATCTTCTCCACGGCCGGCAGCTTGTAGGCGATCGCCCACCGGGGGGCGCGGGAGCCGGATCCGGCTGCCTGCTGGTCGGCGGCGAGGTCCGCCTTGATGACGATGCCGTCGATGCCGAACGGCAGCTCCGCACGCGTCGCGGCGATCTCCTTGACCCGGGCCAGGACCTCTTCGGGGTTGTGGGCGACCACGTCCGGGACGGCGGTCCGGCCGCTGGTGTGCACGCCGAGCCCGGTGGCCAGATGCATCAGGTCGCTGTGGGCGGAGGTGGTCAGCCGCTCGGCAAGGGCCGGCTCGGTGTCGGGTACGGGCAGCAGGCCGTAGCCGAAGAACGTCATCGGGACCGTGTAGGCGCGCTCCTTGGCTCGTAGCGTGCCGGCGGCCGCGTTGCGGGGATTGGCGAACGGCCCTCCGCCGTGAGCCGTGCGCACCTCGTTGGCTTGCTCGAACTGGGCAGTGGTCATGAGGACTTCGCCGCGCACCTCGACGGTGGCCGGCTCGGCCAGTGTCTCGGGCAGCCCCTCTATGGTGCCGATCGCGTGCGAGACGTCCTCTCCGGCTGTGCCGTCCCCACGGGTGACCAGCTGGGTGAGGCGTCCGCTGCGGTAGCGGGCGGCGATCGCCAGCCCGTCCAGCTTCGGCCCCACGCTGAACTGTGTGACCTCACGCCCGATGCGACGGGCCAAAGACGCGGTCCAGGCGGTGAACTCCTCCGGGGAGAAGACGTTGTCGAGGCTGAGCATCGGCACCGTATGCGGAACGTCGCCCTCGACCGCGCCACCGGCGACCTTCCCGGTGGGGGACTCGGGCAGCACCTGGTCCGGGTGCCCGGCCTCCCATGTGGCGATCCCGCGCACGAGCAGGTCGTAGGCGTCGTCGTCCAGCGGTGAGGTGCCGCCTGCGTAGTAGGCGGCCGCCGCACCCACGGCATCCTCGACCGCCTGCGCGTAGGCGGCGGCATCCACGATCACTGCTGCAGAAGTCGTCATGTTCGGCATGATGCCGCCCACCACTGACAATGGGCCCAGCCGTGCTGGTCACCCGCATCGGGTCTTGGCTGCGAGGCCCGACCACAAGAAGCTGCGGTCGGCTCCGCCCGTTTGCGCTGTCAGCTCGTGCGGGGACGGATCAGTCCGCTCTCGTAGGCGAGGATGGTGGCCTGGACCCGGTCGCGCAGGCCGAGTTTGGACAGCAGGCCGTTCACATGGGTCTTCACGGTGCCCGTGGTCACGCCGAGTTCGGCTCCGATCTCGGCGTTGGTGAGGCCCGAAGCGATCTTCAGCAGTACTTCCCGTTCCCTCGGGGTGAGGTGCTCGAAGGCCCCGGTCACTGTGGGAACCCGCGGGGCGCCCTGGGCGAAGGTGCGGATGAGGCGACGGGTCACGGTGGGGGCCAGGATGCCGTCGCCCGAGGCGACGACGCGGATCGCGGTCAGCAGATCTTCGGGCTGGGCGTCCTTCAGCAGGAACCCGGACGCTCCGGCGCGCAGGGCCTCGTACACGTACTCGTCGAGGTCGAAGGTGGTGAGCACGAGCACCCGCGGCCCGTTCTCCGGCGCGGTGATCAGGCGGGTCGCGGTGAGTCCGTCCATGCCCGGCATCCGGATGTCCATCAGGACGAGGTCGGGAGCCTCGGCGGTGGCGAGCGACACCGCCGTCGCTCCGTCTCCGGCCTCGCCGACGACGATGAGGTCGGGTTCGGCGTCCACGATGGCGGCGAAGCCCGCCCTGACCACGGCCTGGTCGTCGACGACGATCACGCGTACGGCGACGGGGACACCTCCTGGACGGGGGCCGGAGCGGGTCCGGCCGGCAACGACACCCGTACATTACCGATCGGTTCGAACGCGATGCGTCCCTCGCCCGCGGCGACCTGTACACGCAGGCGTTCGGCGACCGGGCCGGCGCCGGCGAGCGGTACGCCGGTCAGCGTGATGTGCACGGTGCCACGGCGCCGCCTCAGGGTCACCCGGGCCGGCCCGTGGTCGCCCGCGCCGAGTGCCGCTTCGACGATCCGGTACGTCGAGACGTGCACGGACGGCGGCAGGTCCCGCGCGGCTTCCGGCAGGCCCCGCAACCGTACGTCGCGGCCGGCGGCGCGCAGGGTGCGGCACAGCGTGTCGAGGTCGGCGGCGGTCGGGGACGGAGCGAGGCGGCCCTCGGGGTCCGCGCCGTCGCCGAGGCTGTGCAGCATGTCCCGCATGGCGGCGAGGGCCGCCCTCGCCGTGGCGGCCACGTCGTCGAGCCTTCCCTGCCGGGCCAGTTCGACGAGCGAGGCCGTGTGGTGCAGTACGGCCTCGCGCAACGTGACCGCCAGCCGGTGCCGTTCGGCCTCGGCGGCCCGCTCCGCATGCCACATCGAGCGGGCGAGCGCGAAGTCGTCGTTCGCCAGAACGCGCAGGCGTCGGCGTCGTACGACGAGGCCGGCGCCGCACACGGTGGCGAAGACGGGAGCCAGCAGGACGCCCAGGACGACCACCATCACGACGGTGAGCCCGCCGATCGGATCGCCCTCGAACGAGCCGTCGGCAGCGGCCGTTGCCGTGACCACCGAGGCCGTGCCGAAGGTCCCCGCGATCGCAGCGGGCCAGGTGCGGGAGGGCCCCTGCCCGTACGCGGCGACCGCGTACACGGCGAGCAGCTCCACGAACGTGCCCATGACGAGGAACTGCGACACCCGTGACGGCAGGGGCAGCACGGCGACGGTCACGGGCCACAGCCAGGCCGTGGCCAGCACGGCGACATAGGAGGCCAGCGGGGCACGTCTGCGCCACACCAGAGGCAGCGCGTGCAGGACCAGCAGCACCGTCACGGCGATCAGCTCCGGTACGGAGTCGCGCCTGGTCCGTTCCGACCAGTCCTCCGTGGCCGCGAGGGCGGTGACCACCGGCAGGACCATCGCGGTCAGGGCCAGGGCGGGATCGGCGAGCCGCTGCTCGCGCAGGACGTCGCGCCGCCATACGGGCCGGGGCGGATGCCGGGGCCCGGCGGTGTCGGGCAGGGTCGCGCGGACCAGCCAACCGCCGTCGGGGCTCGGGCCGGCGGTCAGCTCGCCGCCGGCCGATGCGGCCCGTTCCCGCATGCCGGCCACGCCGCGTCCGGCGCCGAGACCGCCGGCGTCGTGCGGTGCGGAGGTGCGCGGCGGCGCGTTCTCCACGGTCAGTTCCAGCACGCCGTTCTCCCGGCGGACGAGCACCCGGGCGGCGGCGCCGGGGGCGTGCCGCAGGGCGTTGGTGAGGGCCTCGCGCACGATGCCGTGGATCGCCTCGGCCGCGGGGCCGGTCAGGTCGTCGGGGAGGTGGGCTGCGACGGGTCGGCCCAATCGGCCGAATCCCGCGACCAGTTCCTCGATCTCGGCGCTCGTGGCCTCCGGGCCCGGACGGTCGGTGTCCCGCAGGAGACCGACGAGCCGCTGCAGCGCCGCCACGGTCTCGAAGCCCGTGCGTTCCGCGAACGACAGTGCCTCGGCGGCCAGCTCCGGCCTGCTGTCCTTGAGTCTGCGCGCGGCGTCGACGGTGACGACGACCGAGGTGAGGTGATGGGCACTCACGTCGTGCAGTTCGCGGGCGAGTCGCCGGCGTTCGTGGTCCCCCGCCGTCCGACGGGCGTGCTCCGCTCCGGCCAGCCGGCGGGCCGCGGAGAGCCGCCCACCGAGCCACTGGCGCCGCGCTTCGCCGAGTCCCGCGCACAGGACGTACACGGACAGGGCGATCGCCATCGTCAGGAGCGAGACGCGGAAGCCGTCCTGCACGGCGGCCAGCCCCCACTCGACGCCCACGGCCCCGGCGACGGCCCGGACCGTCACCGGTCCGGGGCAGCGGACGGCGACGGAGTACACGGCGACCAGCGTGCCGAGGCCGAGGTAGCCGTCCGGCCAGGCGACCGTGCCCAGGACGAAGGCGACCAGCGTCCCGGCCAGAGCCCGCACGGGAGCGTGCCGGCGCCGGCCCAGCGCGGCCGTCTCCACGGAGAGGGCGCACACGGCGCCGATCAGGCCCGGCAGGCCGGGCGCTCCGTCCGGGCCCAGCACCGGCAACCCCGGCCACAGCAGAGCACTTTGTGCGACTGCCAGCACCAGGGGCAGAAGCCAGTTGCGTATCGTCTCCATCTCGCCGACGAGCGTAGAGGGCGGCCCGAACGCCGGACACCGGCCCTGAGGTGGAGGCCGATCCCCACCCAGCGATAGAGGCGCCGTTCGTGCCGCAGGGCGACGGCAGGGCCGGGTGCCACCGGAGAAGGTGAGGTCATGACGATTCCACCGCTGCCCGAACCCCTGCCCCACCACCGACTGGCCCGGCTCTCGGTGCGCCACCGCTGGTGGCGCCCGCTGGTGGGGACGATGGTCGTGGCCGTGGTCTACATGATCGCCGTGGGCGTCCTCTACGTCGTCCTCGAGGAGTTGGGCTCCCGGAAGGGGTACCCCGAGGGCCCCGACGGAGCGGTGGAGTTCGGTCCCGTGTCGGGCACGGCCGTGGACCTGCTGCTCCTCGCCCTGGCGACACCCGTCGTGCTGCTGGCCGTGCGCTGGATCGGGCAGCGGCCGGCGGGCACGGTCTCGTCCGTGACCGGGAGGCTCAGATGGCGCTGGCTGACCCTGTGCATGCTGACGGCCCTGCCGATCGTCGCCCTGGCGATGGGCGGCATGCTCCTGCTGCCCGCCGACGGCGACGAGGAGTTCCGGTGGGCGGGATGGGCGGTCTTCGGGCCCGCGCTGGCCATGCTCGTCGTACTGGTTCCCGTGCAGGCGGCCGCCGAGGAGTACGTCTTCCGGGGCTGGCTGACGCAGGCCGTCGGCGCCTTCGTGCGCTCGCCCTGGTTCGCGTTCCTGCCCCAGGCCGTCCTGTTCGCCGCCGCCCACGGCTGGGGCACACCCTGGGGATTCACCGACCTCGTGGTGTTCGGGGTCGCGGCGGGCTGGCTGACCTGGCGGTCGGGCGGTCTGGAGGCGTCCATCGGGCTGCACACGGTCAACAACCTCCTTGCCTTCGCCGGCTCGGCGGCCACCGTCGACGGGCTCAGGAGCGACGAGACCGCGGCGGACGCGCCCTGGCCGCTGGTCGCACTCGACGTCACGAGCATCGCGCTGTACACGGCGGCCGTGGTGTGGCTGCTGCGCCGCCGCCCACAGGCCCGGACCGCCCCCGCGCCGCTCCCGCCCGGCCGGCCACCCGCCTTCGCCACCCCGTACGCACCCGTCACGGGCAATCCCGTGGCACCGCCCTGGGCAGGCCGTCCGACACCCGGCACACCCGTTCCGCCTCCGTATCCCGGCACACCCCTTCCGCCCCCGTACCCCGGTGCCGAAGCGGGCGCTGCCGACCAGCCGTGAGCGGCCCCTGCCGGTGCGCGCATCGGCACCAGGCCGTGCGGAACCGCAGGGCCCGGACCGCGACCCGCATCCGATCGATAGCCTGCTGACCGACCGACGTGCGCAACAGTGAGGTGAGAGATGCGGTTCACCACCCGGCCCACGCTTCAGGGCACCTTCGGCATGGTGTCCTCCACCCACTGGCTGGCCTCCCAGTCGGCGATGGCGGTCCTGGAGGACGGCGGCAACGCCTTCGACGCGGCGGTGGCCGGCGCGTTCGTGCTGCACGTGGTGGAGCCGCACCTGAACGGGCCCGCCGGGGAGGTGCCGATCCTGCTCGCCCCGGCGGGCGGCGAGGTGCGCGTGCTGTGCGGGCAGGGCGTGGCCCCGGCGGGCGCGACGGTCGCGCACTACCGGGGGCTCGGGCTGGACCTCGTACCCGGCACCGGACCGCTCGCGGCCGCCGTGCCCGGCGCCTTCGACGCCTGGTTGCTGCTCCTGCGCGACCACGGCACCAAGTCCCTCGACGACGTCCTGAAGTACGCCATCGGGTATGCCGAGCGCGGGCACCCGCCCGTGGAGAACGTCGGCGCGACCGTGGAGAGCGTCCGGGAGCTGTTCGAGACCGAGTGGACCTCCTCGGCCCAGGTGTACCTGCCGGGCGGCAGGGCGCCGCGGCCCGGGGAGCTGCTGCGCAATCCCGCGCTCGCCGCGACCTGGAAGCGGCTGCTCGCCGAGACGGCCGGGGCCGGCGACCGGGAGGCGCGGATCGACGCCGCGCGCGAGGTGTGGCGCTCCGGCTTCATCGCAGAGGCGCTGGTACGGCAGTCCCGGCGGCCCACCCTGGACACCAGCGGCGAACGGCACACCGGCACCCTCACCGAGGCCGACCTGGCCGGCTGGTCGGCGACCTACGAGGCGCCGGTGACGTACGACTGGAACGGCTGGACCGTGTGCAAGGCCGGCCCCTGGAGCCAGGGCCCCGCCCTCCTCCAGCAGCTCGCCCTGCTCCCGCCCGAGCTGCCCGCCCACGGCTCGGCCGACTACGTCCACCTGCTCGTCGAGGGCTGCAAGCTCGCCATGGCCGACCGCGAGGCCTGGTACGGGGACGCGGCCGAGGTGCCGCTCGCCGAGCTGCTGTCGGACGGCTACAACGCCGGGCGGCGGGCCCTGGTCGGCGCCAAGGCGTCGTACGAGCTGCGCCCCGGCAGTCCCGGCGGACGCACCCCGCGCCTTCCCGAACAGGCACGCGCGCGCGTGGAGGCCGCTCAGGGCACCGGCTTCGACCCGATGGGTGCGGGCGAGCCGACCGTCGCGGAGCATCGTGTCGCCGCCGACGGCAGCACCCGGGGCGACACCTGCCACCTGGACGTCGTCGACCGCTGGGGCAACATGATCGCGGCCACGCCGAGCGGCGGCTGGCTGCAGTCCAACCCCGTCGTGCCGGAGCTGGGCTTCCCGCTCGGCACCCGGCTGCAGATGGCCTGGCTGGAGGAGGGGCTGCCGAACTCCCTCACCCCCGGCCGCCGCCCCCGCACCACCCTCACCCCGTCCCTGGCCCTGCGCGACGGCGTCCCGGTGCTGGCGTTCGGCACGCCCGGCGGCGATCAGCAGGACCAGTGGCAGCTGCACTTCCTCCTCGCCGCCGTCCTGCGCGCCCCGGTCCGCGGCGGCCTCGACCTGCAGGGCGCCATCGACGCCCCGAACTGGCACAACGACAGCTTCCCCAGCTCCTTCTACCCGCGCGGCCGCCGCCCGGGCAGCGTGACCGTGGAGTCCCGCATGGACGCGGACGTGGTCGAGGAGCTGCGGCGGCGCGGGCACGACGTCACCGTCGGCCCCGGCTGGTCGGAGGGCCGCCTGTGCGCGGTGGCCCGGGACCCGGAGACCGGCGTCCTGTCGGCCGCGGCGAATCCGCGCGGGATGCAGGGGTACGCGGTGGGCCGCTGACGGGCGGCCCGGCATCCGTTCTTCATCCCGATTCCACCCGGCATCCACCGGACGGGCGGGGATTGTCAGTGGCGCATGTTCTCATGGGGGGCATGACGCAAGACACGGAAACCATCGACGAGTTTCTCACCCGCTGCTCGGGCGACGTGGAGGAAGCGGTCCGCAAGGCGGCCGCTGCCGAGATCCTGCCCCGCTTCCGTCGCCTCGCCGACGACGAGGTGGACCAGAAGAGCGGACCGCACGACCTGGTGACCGACGCCGACCGGCTCGCCGAGCGCCAGCTCACCGAAGCCCTCGGGGCGTTGCTGCCCGGCTCGGTGGTGGTCGGCGAGGAGGCCGTGCACGCCAACCCGGCGACGTACGAGGCGATCCAGGGCGAGGCGCCCGTCTGGATCATCGACCCGGTCGACGGCACCCGGCAGTTCGTGCACGGCGACGACGGCTTCTGCACCCTGGTCGCACTCGCCCACCGGGGCACGGTCCTGGCCTCCTGGACCTACGCCCCCGCCCGCGACCAGCTCGCCACGGCCGTCCGCGGCCGGGGCGCCTTCCTCGACGGCGAGCGGCTGTTCGCGGGCCCGCCCGCACCCGGCCGCGACCTCACCGTCGCCACCTCCCACCCCGACTTCACCACCGACGAGCAGAAGCACGCGCTGCGCGCCCTGTGGACCGACGGCCTCGCCCCGCGCCCCTGCGGCTCGGCGGGCCTGGAGTATCTCGCGATAGCCCGGGGCGAGTTGGACGCGGTCGCGTTCTCCTGGGAGGCCGCCTGGGACCACGCGGCGGGCCTGCTCCTGGTCGAGGAGGCGGGCGGCGCCCACCTCACCCTCACCGGCGAGCCGTTCCGCGTGACCGGCGCCAACGCGCTGCCGTTCACCGCCGCCCGGGACGCCGCCACCGCCCGCCGGATCGTGGACATGCTGCGTACGGGCGCCTGAGCCACCCGGCGCCGGGGAGTGTCGGTCCCCCGGCATATCCTGAACCTGAGTGGCCATCGGCTGACGAAGGGGTCCGAAGGTGCCGTCGATGCTCGATGCGGTCGTGGTGGGTGCGGGACCGAACGGACTGACCGCTGCCGTGGAGCTGGCCCGCCGGGGCTTCTCGGTGGCCCTGTTCGAGGCGCGGTCCACCGTCGGCGGCGGCGCCCGCACCGAGGAGCTGACCCTGCCCGGCTTCCGGCACGACCCGTGCTCGGCCGCCCACCCCCTCGGCATCAACTCGCCGGCGTTCCGCGCGCTGCCCCTGGACCGCTACGGCCTGCAGTGGCTGCACGCCGACCTGCCCATGGCGCACCCGTTCCCGGACGGCACCGCGGCCGTGCTGGCCCGTTCCGTCGCCGAGACGGCCGCCTCCTTCGGCCCGCGCGACGCGGGCGCGTACCGCAGGCTGGTCCGGCCGTTCCTGCCCAAGTGGGACACGCTCGCCCGGGACTTCATGTCCCTGCCGCTGACCGCGCTGCCGCGCGACCCGGTCACCCTCGCCCGCTTCGGCCTGGCCGGGCTGCCGCCCTCCACGGTGCTGATGCGCCGCTTCCACGACGAGCGGTTCAAGGCTCTCTTCTCCGGCCTCGTCGCCCATGTCATGGCTCCGCTGAACGGTCTGGCCACCAGTGCCATCGGCCTGGTCTTCGCGCTGGCCGCGCACGCCCGCGGCTGGCCCGTGGCCCGCGGCGGCTCCCAGGCGATCTCCGACGCCCTCGCCGCCTACTTCCAGGACCTCGGCGGCGCCGTGCACACCGACTACGAGGTCAAGCGCCTGGACGACCTGCCGCCCGCGCGCGCGTACGTCTTCGACACCTCACCCACCGCGCTCGCCCGCATCGCCGGCTTCGGCGGCTACTACGACCACTACCGCTACGGCCCCAGCGTCTTCAAGATCGACTACGCGCTGGACGGCCCGGTCCCGTGGACCGCCCCCGAGGCCCGGGTCGCCGGTACCGTGCAGATCGGCGCGAGCAAGGCCGAGATCGGCACCGCCCTGCGGGCCGCGTCCCGCGAGGGCCGCGCCCCCGACAAGCCGTTCATGATCACCGTGCAGCCCAGCGTGGCCGACCCCAGCCGCGCCCCCGAGGGCAAGCACGTCTTCTGGGCGTACGGCCACGTCCCCAACGGCTGGACCGGCGACCTCACGGACGCCATAGAACGCCAGCTGGAGCGCTTCGCCCCCGGCTTCCGCGACCGGATCCTCGCCCGCGCCACCGCGGGCCCGGCCGAGATGGCCGCGCGCAACGCCAACTACGTCGGCGGCGACATCGCCTGCGGCGCGGCCTCCGGACTCCAGCTCCTGCTGCGCCCCAGACTGTCCCTGTTCCCGTACCACACCCCCCACCCGGCCGTCTTCATCTGCTCCTCGGCCACCCCGCCGGGACCCGGCGTGCACGGCATGTCGGGGCACAACGCGGCGAAGGCCGTGTGGAGAAGACTGAGGCAGACATGACCACCATCACCCTCGTCCAGGGCGATATCACCCGGCAGAGCGCCGACGCGATCGTCAACGCGGCCAACTCCTCCCTGCTCGGCGGCGGAGGCGTGGACGGCGCGATCCACCGCCGCGGCGGCCCCGCGATCCTGGAGGACTGCCGCAGGCTCCGCGCCTCCCACTACGGCAAGGGCCTGCCCACGGGCCGGGCGGTCGCCACCACGGCGGGCAACCTGGACGCCCGCTGGGTCATCCACACGGTGGGTCCGCGCTTCACCCGCGAGGAGGACCGCTCGGAGTTGCTGGCCTCGTGCTACCGGGAGTCGTTGCGGGTGGCCGACGAACTCGGCGCCCGCACGGTCGCCTTTCCGGCGGTCTCCGCGGGCATCTACGGCTGGCCGATGGACGACGCCGCCCGGATCGCGGTCGAGACGGTGCGGGCGACGGAGACGTCGGTCGAGGAGGTCACGTTCGTCCTCTTCGACGAGCCGGCGTACGAGGCGTTCGCCCGGCAGGTCGGGTGACGGAACGCTCCGGTTTGATCACTTGATGTCCAAGGTGGCCAACATGGGTACGCCTACCGGGAGATGAGCAGCAGAGCCCCCTGTTATGGTGCGCCGATGTCATTGGTCAAGCAGTTCCAGGTCACCTTCGACTGCGCAGAACCTGAGCGCGTCGCTCGGTTTTGGTGCGAGGTGTTGGGGTACGTCGTACCGCCGCCACCGAAGGGGTTTGCCACTTGGGACAATTTCGATCGCTCGCGGCCGCCTGAGGATCAGGGTTCGTGGTTCGCCTGCAGTGATCCCTCAGGTGTGGGCCCGCGACTGTTCTTTCAGCGCGTTCCCGAAGGCAAGGTCGTCAAGAATCGGGTGCATCTTTGCGTGCGGGTCGGCACCGGGCTCGTGGGGGAAGAGCGCCTCGCCGCGCTCGAAGCCGAGTGCGCACGACTGGTCCCGCTCGGCGCGGTACGCGTGCGACTGCTGTATGACGGCAACGATTCGTGCATCGTGATGCAGGACATCGAGGGCAATGAGTTCTGTCTCGACTGAGCAACCTCCGAGCCCGCGAGGTCGTGAAGTCGGGTGATGCCAGGGCAGGCAGGCGAAGGGGGAGTGCGCCTGCCTGCCCTGGCTCGCGATACCCGCCCGGTGGTCAGGGGCAGGAGGGATATCGCCGGCCCTGGGGAGGGGCCGTCCCCTACAGCGCAGCGGGCGACCAGGGTGTCACCCGGGGGCAGGAGGCCGGGGCGGTGTCAGTCGCTTCCTGTGTGCAGCAGGGTGCCTTCGGCGCGTTCGCCGTGTTCGCGCAGCGCGATCCGGGCCAGCTTCGTCAGCATCATGCCGTTGCGGATCCGGACGATGTAGTCGACGGGGAGTCCGTGCATCCGGGTGCCGGGGCCGCGGAGTGGGTGCCAGTCGAGGACGAAGAGGGTGTGCTCGCCCCAGGGAATCAGGTTCATGGCGATGCGGGCCGCGCCGAAGGGGTCCGCCTTCGCCTCCAGTTCCAGGCGGTGCCGCGGCTCGCAGACGCGGACGACGCAGGTGTCGTCGAGCGTCAACGGGCCGGCGCCGACCCGGACCCGCAGGCGCGCGCCCACGGCCGGCCAGTGCGGGTCCGCCGCGAGGACCTGTTGGGTTCCGGTCACCCACTCCCCGTAGCGGTGGCCGTCGGAGAGCAGGCTCCAGACCTCGGACGGCGAGCTCAGGATCAGACGGCGGTTCCGGGCCACGCCGACCACACTCCTTCTGGAGGATGGGGACAAGGGAGGCGCCCTCTCGACACTAGCGGCGCGGTACACCACGGGCATCCGGAGGCACTGTGGTGGCGGCCGCCGTGGTCGTCCCGCCGGCTGGAGCCGGATGCCGACGCGCCCTCGCGCATCGTGCCGCGCAGAGCTCCTGGAGGACCGTGTGACCTCTTCGTCGCCCGCCACCGACGCGCCCCCGGCCAGCTACGACGACCTGCGGGCCCTGGTGATCAACTGCACCCTCGAGCGCTCGCCGGGGATCAGCAACACCCAGGGGCTGATCGACCGGAGCACGGCCATCATGGACGCGCAGGGAGTGCGGGTCGATGTCGTACGGGCGGTGGACCACGACATCGCCACCGGTGTGTGGCCCGACATGAGAGAGCACGGCTGGGCGACGGACGCCTGGCCCGACCTGTACCAGCGGGTCATGGCGGCCGACATCCTCGTCCTGGCCGGCCCCATCTGGCTGGGCGACAACAGCTCCGTGACGAAGCGGGTGATCGAACGCCTCTACGCCTGCTCCAGCCTGCTCAACGAAGCCGGTCAGTACGCCTATTACGGCCGCGTCGGCGGCTGCCTGATCACCGGTAACGAGGACGCCGGCTGCCGCCGTGACTACGAGAACCTCGAACACCGGTAGGGCGGCGCGGCCGGTCCGGGATGCCGCGCGGGGGCGCGGACATGCTCGTACGGTGAAAGGGTGAAAAAAGGACGCCCTTGTCATCCGAACGGGCGTGTGCCTCAGGAGGTTGAACCGATGACCACCGCCGCAGAGATCATGCATTCCGGGGCCCAGTGGATCCCGGAGACCGAGACCCTCGACCGGGCCGCGCAGCTGATGGCGCGCCTGAACGTGGGTGCGCTGCCCGTCAGCGATGCCAACGAGCGACTGTGCGGCATCGTCACGGACCGTGACATCGTTGTGCAGTGTGTGGCCAAGGGCCGCGATCCGTCGAAGGTGACGTGCGGAGACCTGGCCAAGGGCACGCCGCGCTGGATCGCCGCGGACGCGACCGTGGAGCAGGTGCTGGACCAGATGGAGACGCACCAGATACGCCGGCTGCCGGTGATCGAGAACAAGAAGCTCGTCGGCATCATCAGCGAGGCCGATCTGTCCAAGCATCTGACGGACCGCCAGATCCACGACTTCGTCGAGAAGGTCTACGCCTGACGCCGACCGGGCTCAGCCCAGGAGCAGGCGCTTCTGGCTCTCGAACTCCTCTTCCGTCAGCACATTTTGTGCCTTCAGGTCGGCCAGCTGCTTGAGCTGGTCGATCCTGTGGGTCATCTCGTCGGGAGCGGCGGGCTGCGGTGCGGGAGGAGCGGGCGGCGGCGCCTGCTCCTGCTGCTGCTCGTAGGCCTGCCGCTGCTGCTGTTCGTAGTCCTGCTGCGCCCATCGGCCCGCCTGCCGCCGCGAGACGCGGTTGGACACGGCGGTGGCGGTTCCGGCGACGACGGCGGTGCGTGCGACGCCCCGAAGCAGTCCAGGCATGTTCGGTCATCTCCCATGGGTCGGTCCGCCCGTTCGGGCGACCGGTGTCGGTACGGCTGTTTCAGGCGGCCGGTGTCGGTGCGGCCGCTCGGGCGACCGGTGCCGGCTCGGCCGTTCAGGCGACTGCGGGGCCGCCGAGGGGAGCCGTCTACTCCGTGGCGTCCAGGGACGCCAGCAGGGCCTGCACCGGGATACGGCCGCTCGCCACGAGCTGGGCGCCGCTGCGCCTGAGCGCGCGGGCCAGGGGAGCTGCCCACACGTTCTCGTACACCAGCACCGCGGCCGAGTTGCCGGGCTCCAGCGCGTTGCCGGCCTCGTCCAGGTCGCTCTGGTCCAGCACTCCGGCCGAGGCGCCCTCGAAGACGGTCAGATCGACCTCGTCACCGAGGTCCCGCAACTCCAGTGCGACGACCGAGCCGTCGGTCTCCTTGCGGAGGAAGGCGAGGTCGATGATCCGGACGAGGCCGCGCTCGACCAGATCCACCAGCAGGGGGAACGCCTCGCCCGTCATACGGTTGCCGGGGAACTCGATGACCAGATAGTCGACGGGGCCCATTTCTTCGATGCCGTTCATGGCCACTCCTCGGGAACGGGGGCCGTCCGCGCAGCTCCTTGGCAACGCCCCCGCGTCGGCGGTCGTCAGCCCTCCCGGCCATTCCAGCACGCGCCCCGGTGCCTCGCACATCCGCGCACGACGCCCTCTCCGCCCCGGCCTCCGGGTGCCGCCGAGTGCCCCGGCCCCCACCCTGGTCGGAAGGATCGGAAGGAGAGGAGCGCCGAAGGGACATGAGCTACGCCATGCGACGGTCGTACCGCCGAAGCGCGCTCCCGGGACCCTGATGGCACGGCGCGGGCACGGGCACGGCAAGCGGCGTCCCGAGCCGGGGTGGTGGAAGCGGCGGACCACCGCGCTCACGGCCCGGGCGAAGTCGCTGCACCGAGACGCGGAGACCCGCTTCCCGGTCGTCACACATCTCGCGGACCGCATGGTGTCCGTGAACATCTTCGACTCCGCCACCCGGCTGGCCGCGCAGTGCTTCCTGACCGCCGTCCCGCTGCTGTTCGTGGTCGCGGCCTACGCTCCGAAGCCGCTGAGGCAGCAGCTGTCCAATTCCGTGCACTCGCTGCTGGGCCTGACGGGAGCCGCCCAGACCCAGTTGGAGCAGGTGCTCCAGCCGACCACACAGGATCTCCGGCAGGCCACGGGCATCGTCGGCGGACTGATGGTGCTGCTGTCGGCCACCGCTGTCAGCCGGGCGATGCAACGGCTGTGCAAACGGGCCTGGGAGATCCCCAGGGCGGGCACCCGTGTCGCCCCCTGGCGCTGGGTGGCCTGGCTGGTCCTGTGGCTCGGCGCGATGCTCGTACAGGGTCCGATGCGCGACGGGTTCGGCCTGGGCGCCTGGCTGGGCATCCCCCTCATTGTGATCACCGCGGTGGGCCTGTGGTGGTGGACGCAGCATCTGCTGCTCGGCGGCCGGATCCCCTGGATGCCCCTGCTGCCGGGCGCCGTCATCACGGCGGTCGTCGTGACCGTCCTGACGAGCACCGCGCCGCTGTACATGCCCCGGGCCCTCAACCGGGCCCTGGCCGAGTACGGCTCCCTCGGTTCCGTGTTCCTGTTGCTGTCCTGGCTGATCGTGGTCTGCGTCGCGGTCGCCATCAGCATCAGCGTGGGCGCCGTCGCCGCACAGGAGCCCCCGCTGGCGAAGCGCCTGGGCAGCCCGCCGCCGCAGTGGAGCCGGGAGATCTAGGGCCTGTCTGACCGCCCCTTCCCGTCGTCCATTCGGCCTGCCCAGCGCGCGCGGTGCCCGTGGGGCTGACGAAATGGGGGTTCAGGCACCCACACCGCGCCGGAGGCACAGTGACCGAGCCGCCCGCCCCGCACCCCCCGAGCCCGGACCACGAGCCCGCGGCCGGCGGCGAAGCAAGGGCGCGCCGGAGCGGGGGCGGGGCGGCCGCGCGCGGCACCGCCTCGGCCGTGCTGATCGTGCTGACCTGCATCCTCGTGCCCGTCGCCCTGCTCGCGGTCTGGGTGAAGGACATCGCCCTCGACACCGACCGGTACGTGTCCACGGTCGCGCCGCTGGCCACGGAACCCGCCATCCAGGACGCGGCGGTCCACCGGATCACCGAGGCTGTGGGCGCCCGGGTGGACGGCCCGCAGGTCGCCGCCGACATCGCCACCTGGCTTCAGTCCCAGGGGCTGCCAGCCCGCGCCGCCGACGCGCTCAAGGGCCTGGGGCCACAGATCGACTCCGCCGTGAACCAGGCGGTGACCAAGGTCGCCACCCGTGTGGTCGAGAGCGACCTCTTCGCGACGACCTGGCGGACCGCCAACCGCGCCGCCCACCAGGCCGTCGTGCACGCCCTGACCGGCGAGGGCCGCGGTGCCGTCGGGGTCAGTGACGGCGAGGTCACCCTGAACGTCGGTACGGCCGTCGACGAGGTGAAGAAGGAGCTGGTCGACGCGGGTCTGAAACCCGCCGAGAAGATCCCGGACGTGGACAAGCAGATGGTGCTCTTCCACTCCGACCAGCTCGCCAAGGCCCGTAAGGGCGCGCACCTGCTCAACGTCGTCGGGAACTGGTTCCCCGTAATCGTCGTCGTCCTCGGTGCCCTGGGTGTCTTCCTGGCCCGTCACCGACGCCGGGCCCTGGCACGCACCGCCCTGGGCGCCGCCTTCGCCTGCCTGGTGGTGGCCGTCGCGCTGGTCGTGGCCCGCCGCTACTACCTGGACCACCTGCCGCCCCAGGTTCAGTCGAAGGCCGCCGCCGCGGCCGTCTTCGACACCCTGCTCCGCTTTCTGAAGGTCAGCCTGCGGACGGCCGTCGTCCTGGGCGTGGTCATCGCCCTGGGTGCCTACCTCGTCGGGCCGGGCCGCCTGCCCGTGGCCGTCCGGGGCGCCTCCGAGAACACCGCGGACTCCGCGGCCCGGTGGGCGGCCGCCCACCACGTCCGCGCCGGGCGCGCCGGCACCTGGGCGCTGGCCTACCGCCGGGGCCTCACCCTCGCCGCGCTGTTGATCATCGCGCTCGTCTTCGCGCTCTGGAACCACCCGACCGTGCTCACCATCCTGCTCCTGGTCGTCGTCCTGCTCGCCGTCCTGGCCGTGCTCGCGCTGCTCGCCGCGGGCGGCCGTACCGTGCGGGACGTGACCCGTCCGGCGCCGGGTCCGTCCGCCGACCGGCCCTGATGGGAAGTACGGGGCCGCCGGCGGTCGCGCCGAGCGGGATGCGACCCGACTGGCGCCGAATCTGTGCGCCGACCGGCTCTGACCCGAAGTGCGGGCGGGCTGCTGGCGGCCGTACTGAGCGGGAGGCGACCCGACTTGCGCCGTATTCGTCCGCCGACCGGCCTTGATGGGAAGCGCGGGTGGGCCGCCGGCGGCCGTACCGTGCGGGACGCGACCCGTCCGGCGCCGAATCTGTCCGCTGACCGGCTCTGACCCGAAGCGCGGGCGGGCTGCTGGCGGCCGTACTGAGCGGGAGGCGACCCGACCGGCGCCGGATCCGTCCGCCGACGGACCCTGACCCACAGTGCGGGCGGGCCGCCGGCGGCCGTACCGTGCGGGACGGGACGCGTCCGGCGCCGGATCCGTCCGCAGACCGGCCCCGACCCACAGCGCCGGCGGCCCGCTCGGCCCGCGTGAACTGCGCCGGGTCGCGAAGGCTGGGATGCTGATCGAGTGGAGCGTCGTCCAGAGCTTCACGGAGCGTGGTGGTGACTCAGTGGCCACGAGGAACGAGAACACGCGCGGACCGGCCGTCGCTGCCGCCGATCCGCTGGGCGAGCCGTTTCTGCAGACACGGCTCGCCCCGCCGGGCAGGCCGGCCACGTTCCTGCGTCGCCCTCGGCTGGTCGAACACCTCGACCGGGCCCTCGACACGCCGCTGACGATGGTCAACGGCTCGGCCGGGGCGGGCAAGACCCTGCTGGTCGCGGACTGGGCCGCCAGGCTCGGGCGGCCGGTCGCCTGGTTCACCAACGAGGCGGGGGACCAGGGCGCCGGCATGTTCTGGGCCTATGTGCTGCACGCCCTGCAGGCCGCCGGCGTACCGCTCTGCGCCGACATCGGCTGCCCCGCGGACGCGAGCCGGGTGGACCACAAGCTGCTGGCACGCCTCGCCGACGAACTGAGCGGCCATGACCGGCCCGCGATCCTCGTGCTCGACGAGTTCGACCGTCAGACCGCGCCCCAGACCGCGGAGCAGCTGGAGTTCGTCCTGCACCACGCCGGGCCCGGACTGCGGCTGATCCTGGTCACCCGGACCGAACCGCTGCTGCCGCTGCACCGGTACCGGGCGGCCGCGGCGATGACCGAGATCCGCGACGCCGAGCTGGCCTTCACCCCCGACGAGGCGGCCGACCTCCTGGACCTGCACGGCCTGCGGCTTCCGGCCGAGGCGACCCGCGCCCTGGTGGAGCGCACCCGGGGCTGGGCCGCCGGACTGCGGCTGTGTGCCATGGCCGCCCAGGAGAGCGAGGATCCCGAGGCGTACCTCAGGGAGTTCGAGGCCGGCCGGAGCGCGGTCGCCGACTTCCTCCTCGCCGAGGTGCTGAAACGGCAGACGGCCCGCACCCAGGACCTCCTGCTGCGGGTCAGCGTCGTGGACCGCTTCTGCCCGGCGCTCGCGGAGGCGCTCACGGGCCGCGGCGGTCTCGAACCGGTGCTGGCCGGGCTGCACCGGCAGAACGCGTTCGTCGAGGACCTCGGCCACTCGTGGTACCGGCTGCATCCGCTGTTCGGCGAGATCCTCCGGGCCCATCTGCGGGCGCGCCATCCGGGCCTCGAACCGGAACTCCACCGGCGGGCCGGGCAGTGGCTGCGGGCCACCGGGGCCCTGCCGGAGGCGCTGGCGCACGGCGCCGCCGCGGGAGACTGGGAGTTCACCGCCGGTGCCTTCGTCGACGACCTCGCGATCGGGCAGCTCTTCACCGGCCTGCGCGCGGACGACCTCGCCGAACTGTTCGCCCGGATGGGGCCCGAGGTCACGGGCGCGGCCCCGGACGTCGTACGGGCCGCCCGCGACCTGGCCGAGCACGATCTCGAACGCGGCCTGAACCATCTGCGCCTCGCCGAGGAACACCTGGCCGAGGAGGCGCTCGATCCCGCGCTCCGGCTGAGCTGCGTACTGCTGGAATCCCTGGCGGCCCGGCTGACCGGCTCTCCCTCCCGGGCGGAGAAGGCCGTGGCCACGGCCGAGGAACTGCGCCACGAGGTCCCGGCCCACCTGCTGGACAAGCACCCCGAACTCACCGCCCTGCTGCTCACCCATCTGGGGTCGACCCGGCTGTGGGCCGGCAGCTTCGACGAGGCGCGGGCCGCCTTGTCCGAGGTGGCCGGCTGCCCCAGCGGCGTCGCGACCGCCCTGCCCCGCCAGGACTCCCTCGGACACCTGGCGCTGATCGACTACCTGAACGGCTGGCTCAGCAGGGCCGAGCGCAAGGCGCTGGCGGCCCTCACCGAGACCGAGCAGTTCGGTCTGCACCGGCCCCCCGGTGCGGATCTCGGGCGGCTGGTGCTGGCCGCGGTGGCCGTCGACCGCGACGACCTCGGGCAGGCCCAGGCCCTCCTGGACGAGGCGGCCGACTCCGCACCCGCCGCGCTCGACCCGGTGACGGCGGCGGGCAGATCCCTCGTGGCGGCCCGGCTGCTGCTGGCGCGGGGCGACCCACGGGCCGCCGCGGCGGCGGCCGACCCCGCCGTCCCGGCCGACGTGGCCTCCCCGTGGGCCGAGGTCCACACGGCACTGGTCACCTCCGCCGCCCATCTGGCCGAGGGCCGGCCGGACACCGCCGCGAAGGTGCTGGACGACGTGCCCTACGGCACCGAGCCGGCGTACGCGGCGGAGCTGGCGTGGGCCCAGCTCGCCGTGGGCAACCGGGACGCGGCGCTCGACCTGGTGGACCACCTGCGCACCCGGAGCCGTACCGGCCCGGGGGTGAGCGTCTGTGCCGCGCTGGTGCGCGCCCGCGCCGCGCAGGAGGCCGGGGACGTGGCCACCGCCCGCAAGCTGCTCGCCCGGGCCCTGCTGGAGGCCCGGCGGGAGCGGCTGCGACGCCCGTTCCTCGATGCCGGACCGCGTCTCCGGCACCTGCTGGACACCCCGCCGCTGCAGAGCCTCGCCGCGGGCTGGCTCACCCCCGGCGGCCCCGCTCCCCGCGCGCCCGAGGAGCGTGCGCCGCTGGTCGTCGAGGAACTGAGCGGACGCGAGCGCGAAGTGCTGCGGCGGCTCGCCCAGATGATGTCCACGGAGGAGATCGCCGCCGACCTGTACGTCTCCGTGAACACCGTGAAGACCCACCTCAAGAGCGTCTACCGGAAGCTCGGCGTGAACCGGCGCGGCGAGGCGGTACGGCGGGCCCGTGAGCGCGGGCTGATATGAGGCGAGGTGGAGCCGTGGGAGACACCTCAGCGGGGGTACGCCGCCGTACCGAGCGCCGCGCCCACGCCGACTACACGGGCGCGGTCTACGGGTCGATGCTCGCCGCGTCGGTGGTGATCGGCGCCGGCAGCCTCGGTCACTTCCCCCGGCTGCAACTGGTGGTGCTGCTGGTGCTCACCGGCCTCGTCTTCTGGGTCGGGCACGTCCACGCGCAGCTGTTCGGCGCGCGCCTCGCGCAACGGCCCCTGGACCGCCCGACGATCCTGCGGGTGTGCCGTGAGGAGTGGCCGATCGTCAAGGCGGCCGTGCCGCCGGCCCTCGCCGTCGCCGTGAGCCCGCTGCTGGGCCTGGACGTGGAGGGTGCCGTCTGGCTGGCGGTCGCGGTGGCCGTGGCCGGGCAGGTGGGGTGGTCCGCGGCCGGGGCACGGCAGGCGGGGGCCTCCTGGCGGCTGGTGTCGGCCACCGCCACGATCAATCTGCTGCTCGGCCTGGTGATCATCTCGTTCAAGATCGCTCTCACCCACTGAACCCCGGACCCCGGATCACCTGCGCCGGGTGAGGCCGCGCGACGCCGTGCGGAGCAGCATCGCAAGAAGACCGCAGCAGGCCCGCAGCGGGAGAACGGCACATGCGCTACGAGATCCGTGTCGATGGACTCATGTCGGAGACGCTCACCAAGGCCTTCCCGGAGCTGGACCACGTGAGGATGTCCGGGCAGACGGTGCTGTTCGGGCGCGTCATCGACGAGGCCCATCTCTACGGGCTGCTGACCCGCTTCCAGTCGCTGGGGCTGCGGGTCGTCGAGATGCGGCAACTGCCGGAGTGACGCTCACGGAACCGCCGTAGTCACCCTCACAGCTTCGCCACCTTGATCCGGCCCGAGCGCGCCGCCTTGCCCAGTGCCGCGAAGTCCTGCTCGTTCTGGTCCGCGTACGCCTGCGCGAAACCGGTCAGCGCACGGTCGAAGCGGTCGCCGCCGCCCAGGTACGCGGCGAGGGCGACGGGATCTCCGGAGCGGGCGTGGGCCCGGGCCAGCGAGGCCCCGCACACCTGGCCGAACAGGTTCAGCAGAGCCGGCTCCATGGTGTCCGGCCGGGCGATGCCCTTCCAGTCGCGCAGCTGACGTACGTAGAAGTCCCGGTCACGCCCGTCGAGGCCCACCACGTGTGTCCAGCCCAGGAAGATGTCGCTGGTGGTCTGGATGAGCCGCTGCCCGGTGACCACCCTGCGGCCCTGGTTGTCGTACCGTTCGCCGCCCGTGTGCGCCGCGAGCACCGACTCCTGCGCCTCCTTGGCCTGCAGCAGCAGCGGATCGTCGTCGTCCCGGCCGAGCAGGAGCAGGATCCAGCACCGGGTGCCGACGCTGCCGACGCCCACCACCTTCCGGGCCAGGTCCACCAGCCGGTAGTGACGCAGCAGATGCCGCCGGTCCCAGGGCAGGGTGCGCGCGTACCCCTCCAGCAGCGTCTGCAGCTCCTTGTCCTCGCCCTCCCGGGTGGTCCGGTCCTGCAGATCCCGCAGCGGGATGATCAGCGGCGGGTCCGCGGCGATCCGCCGGCCCTCGGGCGTGCGCCGGGTGAGCTCGGCGAAGGCCTGCAGTGAGGTGCGGGTGCGGGCGCGCGCGGTCGCCTCGGCGGTACGGCGCCTGCCCTTCTTGTCCATCGCGTAGGCCAGCAGCGCGCGCATCTGGTCGGCGTCGTCCTGGGCGTACCAGATGTCCAGCGTGCGCATGCCGGCGAACTCCCGCATCCGCTCCCGGTAGGCCCGTACGCACGTGCGCACGGCGTCGTTCTGCTCCCTGGCCGCGAAGCCGTTGGCGCGGGCCGCGATGACGAAGCTGGCCGCCAGCCGTTTGACGTCCCATTCGAACGGCCCCGGAAAGGTCTCGTCGAAGTCGTTGATGTCGAAGACCAGATGGCGTTCCGGCGAGGCCAGCAGGCGGAAGTTCAGCAGATGGGCGTCTCCGCACAACTGCACCCGGAGCCCGGTGTCGGGCTGCGGGCCGAGGTCTGTCGCCATGACCGCGGCCGCGCCCCGGTAGAAGCGGAACGGCGATTCGAGCATGCGGCCGTAGCGGATCGGCACCAACTCGGGGATACGGGTGGCCGACTGACGCTCCAGCACCTCGATCACGTCGGGCCGGTCCGGCGCCGGCGCGAACACGCCCTGGCCCGAACGCGGGGCACGCGTACGGGCGTTGCGGCCGTAGGCCGCTCGGTCGGCCACTGACGCAGAGCCGGTGAGGGCATTCGGTGCGGCCATGATCCAGCCTCCTGGTCCGGCGGCCCGCCGTCCGCTCCCGGAACCGGCTGCCGCGGCGGCGGGAGGACCGCGGGCCGTCCGCCCGTGGACCCACCCCACCGCCCCGGCCGGGCGGAGGGATCACCCGTGGTGGGTGACCCGGCGCACCGGCCGGGCGCGGCACGCTGTCCCGGTGAGGGGTTGCACACGCCGCCCCCGCCGGCGGTCCGGAGGCGACCCGTTCGATCGCGCGAGGAGGAGCCATGACCGAGTCGCGTGGTCCGGCACCGCGTACCGGACCGCCACACCTGTCCGCTGGGACGGCAGCCGGCCCCGGGGACGCCATGACGGCGCTCGCCGGGTCGTGGACCTGGATCCTGGGGTCGGCCGTGGTGACGTTCGTGCCGGGTGTGCTGATCCTCGTCTGGCCGGACGAGACGCTGCACGTCCTGGCCGTGGTCATCGGCCTCTATCTGCTGCTCGCCGGCGCGCTCCGGTTCGTCATGGCCTTCGCCCGCGAGGGACCCGGCGAACGGCTCGCCGGACTGCTGATCGCGGTGTTCTACGTCCTGGCCGGCGTGCTCTGCCTGCGCAACCCGCTGCAGACCATCACCGCGCTGTCGCTGATCGTCGGGCTCGCCTGGCTGGCGTCCGGCATCGTGACCCTCTACACGGCGCTCTCGGCCGAGAACCTCCCGCACCGCGGAGTCGTCCTGGCCGCGGCGGTGCTCGGCATCGTCGCCGGGATCGTGGTGCTGGTCCTGCCCACCGAGTCGGCCCGGGTGCTGACCCGGCTGCTCGGTCTGTGGCTCGTGCTGCTGGGCCTGGTCGAGCTGGCGGTCGCCTTCGCGTGGCGGCATGCGCTGCGCAGAAGCGGCGCGCTGCCGGGCACGTTCGACTCGGCGACGTGAGCCGACGAGCCCCTCGGGGTGAGCCGACGGGCCGTCCCGCCGGCCGTCGTCACCCACCACGGTCACCCACCACGGTCACCCGCCACGATCACCCGCCTCGGGTGAGGCCGCGCCTCCCGCGCCGTGTGCAGGCTGAAAACGGCAGAGACCGGCCTGGAGGAGCTTTACCGGGCCGGTGCCCCGGACGGAGGAGAGAGCATGAGCGCGCAGAACTACCTCGCGTACGACTATCCGCTGCTGAGCGCCTTCTGGACGATGCTGTGGTTCTTCCTGTGGATCATGTGGTTCGTCCTGCTGTTCCGGATCGTCGTCGACATCTTCCGGGACGACGACCTGAGCGGCTGGGCCAAGGCCGGCTGGACGCTCTTCGTGATCTGTCTGCCCTTCCTGGGCGTCCTCGTCTACGTGATCGCCCGCGGCAAGGGCATGGGCAAGCGGGAGATCGCGCAGGCACGCGCACAGCAGCAGGCCTTCGACAGCTACGTCCGGGAGACCGCACAGGGCGCCGCCCCGACCAGCAGCGTCGACGAACTGGCCAAGCTCTCCGAGATCCGGGCCCGCGGCGACATCACCGACGACGAGTACCGCAGGGCCAAGGAGCTGGTCCTCAGCGGCGCCGGACCGGCACAGCGCCCCGGCTCCACACCCACCTCGTCCGGACACTGAGCACGACCCACGGATACGAATCGAGGCAGCCTCATGGCCGCGACACATCCCACACGCCCCACCCAAACGACGCGCGCGGCACGCACGCACACCGCCAAGCAGCAGTGGGCGGGCGGCCTGACGGCCTTCGCGGGCGTCATGCTCCTGCTCGCCGGACTGCTCGGTGTGTTCCGGGGCATCATGGCGATCGCCCATGACGCCGTCTTCGTCACGACCCCCAACTACGTCTTCAAGTTCGACCTCACCAGCTGGGGCTGGATCCACCTGGTCCTCGGCGCGCTCGCCGTCGTCGTCAGCTTCGGCCTGGTCCGGCCGGCGCCCTGGGCACGCGTCGCCGGTGTGGGCATCGCCGGGCTGGTGATCATCGCCAACTTCCTGTCCCTGCCCTACTACCCGGTCTGGTCGGTCGTGATGATCGCGCTGTCCGGCTTCATCATCTGGGCCCTGTGCGTGGTCCAGGGGGAAGAGTCCGCCACCGGTTCATAACCGATGGAGAATCGACCCGGCCGTAGGAGAATCATGGACCGGTATCCGCCCATCGCCGACCACGGCATGGTCGGCGACCTCCAGACAGCGGCTCTGGTGTCGTCCGACGGAACCGTCGACTGGTGGTGCACTCCCCGCTTCGACTCGCCCAGCGTGTTCGCCTCGCTCCTCGACAGCGAGCGCGGCGGACACTGCCGGCTGGCGGCGGAGCCACCGGACGGGAACGGCCAGGGCATGTCGGTCCGGCAGCTGTATCTGTCCGACACGGCCGTCCTGATCACCCGGTTCATGGGACCCGGCGGCGTCGGCGAGGTCGCCGACTTCATGCCACCCGTCGACGCCCCGGCGCCCACCGACCGGCACCGCCTGATCAGGGTGGCCCGGGTCGTGCGGGGCAGCCTGCCCTTCGCCTTCGCCTGCCGGCCGCGCTTCGACTACGGCCGCGCCCCGCACACGCTCGGCCTCATCGACGACCACGCGGCCGTCCTGCGCGGCCCGGGCCAGGATCTGCACGTGCGGTCCACCCCCGGGATCCGCCTGCGGGCCGACGGCGACGACGTCACCGCCCGCTTCACCCTCTCCGCCGGACAGGCCGCCGCCGTCGTCCTGACCACCACGGCGGAGGGCGGCCAGGCCCCGCCCGCGCCGTCCCTGTACGACATCGCCGAGGACGTGGAGAAGTGCCGCCTTTTCTGGCTGACATGGCTGCGCTCCTGCACGTACCGCGGACGCTGGCAGGACATGGTCAACCGCTCGGCGATCACCCTCAAGCTGCTCACCTACGCGCCGACGGGGGCGCCCATCGCCGCGGCCACCATGGGACTGCCCGAGCAGGTCGGCGGCGAGCGCAACTGGGACTACCGCTACACCTGGGTCCGGGACGCCTCGCTGTCCGTCGGGGCCCTGATCGAGCTGGGCTTCGAGGCGGAGGCGTTCGCCTTCCGCCACTGGCTGCGCGACCGCGTCGAGGCCGGCGGCACCACCTCCGGCGACCCGCTGCAGATCATGTACCGGGTGGACGGCGACCCCCACCTGACCGAGGAGATCCTCGACCACCTGGAGGGCTACCGGGGATCACGGCCGGTACGGGCGGGCAACGCGGCCGCCGACCAACTCCAGCTCGACATCTACGGCGAGGCCTGCGACGCCCTGG
This sequence comes from Streptomyces sp. Ag109_G2-15, assembly GCF_900215565.1. Classification (NCBI taxonomy): domain Bacteria; kingdom Bacillati; phylum Actinomycetota; class Actinomycetes; order Kitasatosporales; family Streptomycetaceae; genus Streptomyces; species Streptomyces sp. Ag109_G2-15. Next base: position 1,980,363 of record NZ_OCNI01000002.1, on the reverse strand, counting down.
CGGTCGGCGGGGACATCGGGGCGGTGCGCGGCTGGAAGGCGCTGAACGGCGTCCTGGACTGGCTGGCCGACCACTGGGACCGGCCGGACGAGGGCATCTGGGAGACCCGCGGAGGCCGGCAGAACTTCACCTACAGCCGGCTGATGACCTGGGTGGCGTTCGACCGGGGCATCCGTGCGGCCACCCGGTTCTCCCGACCCGCCGACGTCGCGCGCTGGACGGCCGCCCGGGACGGGGTCTTCCGCCAGATCATCGAGCGGGGCTGGCACGAGAAGCGGCAGGCGTTCGTGCAGCACTTCGACACCGACGTCCTGGACGCCTCGCTGCTGCTCATGCCGCGGGTCGGTTTCCTCTCCCCGCACGACCCGGACTGGATCAGCACCCTGGACGCCATGGACGAGGAACTGGTCAGCGACAGCCTGGTCTACCGGTACGACCCCGCGGCCTCGCCCGACGGACTGCGCGGCTCCGAGGGCACGTTCAACCTGTGCAGCTTCTTCTACGTCGAGGCGCTCGCCCGCAGCGGCCGGCTCCACCAGGCCCGGCACGCCTTCGACAAGATGCTCACCTACGCCAACCATGTCGGCCTGTTCGCCGAGGAGATCGGGCCCTCGGGCGAGCAACTCGGCAACTTCCCGCAGGCGTTCACCCATCTCTCCCTGGTCACCGCGGCCATGGCGCTCGACGAGGAGCTGGGCCGGGCCACGACACGGCCCGAGACCGGCGGCACCCGGCACCCCGTCGTGCACGGCCTCACGGCGCCCCCCGAAACCACGGGCGGGGGCGCCGGAGGTGGCTGACCGGGCAGGGCCGACGAAGGCGCCGCCGGGGCAGCGGCGGGTACTCGCCGCGCTGGCCCTCGCCCAGTTCATCTGCAGCTTCGCCGGCTCCAACATGAACGTGATGATCAACGACATCAGCAAGGACCTGGACACCACCGTCCAGGGCGTCCAAGTGGCCATCACCGTCTTCCTGCTGGTCATGGCCGCGCTGATGATCCCCGGCGGCAAACTGACCGACCGCTACGGCCGCAAGCGGTGCTTCGTCGTCGGTCTCGTCGTCTACGCCGTCGGCGCGCTGCTGAGCGCGGCGGCACCGGGACTCGGCGTCCTCATCCTGGGCAACTCCATCCTCGAGGGAGTCGGCACCGCCCTGCTCATCCCGCCCGTCTACATCCTCACCACACTGCTCTACCGCGACCTGACCTCCCGCGCCCGGGCGTTCGGGATCATCATGGCGCTGGGCGGCATCGGGGCCGCGGCGGGACCGCTGATCGGCGGGCTCATCACGACCGCCATCAGCTGGCGCGCGGCCTTCGTGTTCCAGGCGCTGGTCATCGCGGTGATCGTCTGGCTGAGCCGCCGTATCGAGGACCCCCTGCCCCCCGACCCGACCCGCTCCTTCGACACCACCGGAGCGATCCTGTCCGCGGCGGGCCTGATCCTGGTCGTCATGGGCATCCTGGCGGCGGACAACAACATCTGGCTGATGATCGCCCTGATCGTCCTCGGCGTCCTCGTCCTGGCATGGTTCTTCCGCTCGGCGCGGGCCAAGGAACAGGCAGGCCAGGAGCCGCTGCTCTCGCTCGGCCTGTTCCGCAACCGCACCTCCAACCTCGGACTGGTCACGCAGAACGTGCAGTGGCTGCTGCTGATGGGAACGTCCTTCACGGTGGCCGCCTACCTCCAGGTCGTCCGCGGCTACGACGCCATCCAGACCGGAGTGATCTTCACGGCGGCCACGCTCGGCCTGCTCGCGTCGTCGCTGTCCGCCGAGGCCCTGGCGCGCCGGCGGTCCCAGCGGACGCTGATCATGACCGGCTTCGTGGTCGCTGTCGCGGGCGTGGCGGTACTGGTCGGCCTGGTCGGCGGCTACTCCACGGCCTGGGCCTTCGTCCCCGGGCTCCTCCTGATCGGGCTCGGCCTGGGCGTGATGCTGACCCCGTCGGTGAACGTCGTCCAGTCGGCCTTCCCGGAGGAACAGCAGGGCGAGATCTCCGGCCTGTCCCGCAGTGTGTCCAACCTCGGCTCGTCCTTCGGCACGGCGATCGCCGGCACCATCCTGGTCTCCGGCCTCAGCAAGGGCGCGTACGCCGCCGCGATGATCACGCTGGCGGTGATCGGCCTCGGCGGCCTCGCCGCGGCGGCGCTCCTCCCACGGAAGCCGGGCGGCCCGGCGACCCGCGGCACCCCTGCCACGGCACCGGGGACCCACGCCTAGGGCTCCGCCGGACAGGACCCGGACCCGCTCCCGGGTGCGTTGCCCGCGGGCGCGCGTGGCATTATCGGCCGACGTAAGGACCGTAGCCGTACGTAGCCGATGACGCCCGTACGCGGTCGCAGGCAGTCGTACAAGGAGCACGATGAACCCCACCGCCACCGCCCGGCCCGCGGTGGGCACCTCGCTGCTGGACGACTTCTCCCTGGAGATGACCGGCAAGGACGTGCCGAAGCTGGAGGAGGCGCACGCCGGCATCCCCCGGGGCACGCGGATCAACGTCACGTTCCTCGCCGGCGAGGACCCCGGCATGCGGCTCGCGGCCGCCCGCGCGGTCAAACGGCTCGGCTTCGTCCCCGTCCCGCACATCTCCGCCCGCCGGCTGCCCTCCCAGCGGCACCTGGAGGAGTTCCTGGCCGGCCTGGACGCGGACGGCACCGCCGAGAACGTCTTCGTCGTCGGCGGCGACCCGGCCCGCCCCGAGGGCCCGTACGAGGACGCCCTCGCCGTCATCCGCACGGGGCTGCTCCAGCGGCACGGCGTACGGCACGTCGGCATCAGCGGCTATCCGGAGGGCCACCCGGCGATCACCGAGCACTCCCTGTGGTCGGCACTGGGCGACAAGAGCGCGGTGCTCGGGGCACAGCGGATCGCGGGCGACGTCATCACCCAGTTCGGCTTCGACGCCGACCGGGTGCTCGGCTGGGTGGAGGACGTCCGCGCCCGGGGCGTCGGCCTGCCCGTCCGCATCGGCGTCCCCGGCCCGGCCGGCGTGCGCCGGCTGATGACCTACGCCACCCGCTTCGGCGTCGGCACCAGCGCCTCCATCGCCCGCAAGTACGGCTTCTCGCTGACCAACCTCATGGGCACGGCCGGCCCCGACCGCTTCCTGCACGCGCTCGCCGATGGGTACGACCCCGCGCGGCACGGCGAAGTGAAGGTGCACTTCTACACCTTCGGCGGCCTGCGGACCACCGCGGAGTGGATCGCCCGCTTCCGGCGGGGAGACCAGGAGGGCTGACCGGGCGGCTGGCAGGAGGCAGGCTCCCGCTGTTCTGTTCGGTATTTCGGCGGCATGCCGGTGGGTCGGTGGCCAGTTCTGATCGGTGGGCGCGTGGCGCGGCCGGGCGCCCGGGACCCGTCGACCTCCCTGCTTGTTGCACTTGCGCTGCTCATGCCATAGCTCTATAACGTCTCCAGCAGGTATCGGCGGGGATGGCCGGAAATGGCAGTAGCCGCCGACCAGGGGGGATCCTCGGCTCCGCCGCGATCGGCACCAGTGCCCGCAGACCGACGGAGACCGAACCATGACCGACGACGCCTATCGTGCTGCCCTGACCCGGCTGGCCGTAGACCCGACCTTCCGTGCCGAACTCGACGGTGACACCGACGCGGTGGCGCGAAGACTTGGCCTCTCGCCCGCGCAGGTCGCCGAACTCCGCTCCCTCCGCGTCGAGTCCGGCACCGACGGGGGACCGGCCGCACTCGACCCACGGCTGTCCAAGTCGTCCCTGTTCTTCGGCAGCGCGGCGCATGCGCTGGCGCACCACGACGTCCCGGCGGACCACGTCGTTCCGGCCGACCACTCCGTTCCGGCGGACCATGTCTCCGCCGACCACTCGTCCGACCTGTCCGGTCCCGCCGAGGGCCAGGAGGACGTCAGCGGCCACGCGGTGACCCCGACCGGCTCCCACAGCCTGCTGGGCGGCCCCCTGCTGGACCAGTCGCCTGCCGAAGTGGCTGGCGGGCCGGGTGAGTTCGGTGGCTTCGGCGATTTCGGTGACTTCGGCGGGTTCGGCGAGCACGGGAACGAGGGGCCGGGCGCGGACTTCGGCGGAGGAGCCGAGGGAGGCTTCGGCGACTTCGGCGCCGGGGGCGACGGCGGGTTCGGCGGCGGTTCCGAGGGAGGCTTCGGCGGGTTCGGCGGGGCTGACGGTGGCTTCGGCGGCGGTGCCGATGGCGGGTTCGGTGGAGCCGACGGCGGCTTCGGGGACGGTGGGCTGGGCTCCGGTGGGTTCGGCGGCCATGGGGGCTTCGGTGACGGCGGCTTCGGTGACGGTGGCGTCGGTTCCGGTGGGTTCGGTGACCTGGGCGGTCACGGCGGCTTCGGCGGCGCCGGTGGGGAGGGCGGCGGCGATGCCGGTCACTTCGGCCACGGCGGCATCTACGACCGCGACGGCGGCGACGGCGGTGGCGGTGGCGGTGAAGGTGGTGGCGGCGAGGGCGGCGGCGAGAGTGGTGGCGGTGACTCGGAGAACGGCCGGCGCCCCAGCGGCGGTGGTGAGCCCGGTGGCGGTGGCGAAGGCGGCGGCGGTGAAGGCGGCGGGGGTGGCGAAGGCGGTGGATCGGAGAACGGTCGGCGCCCGAGCGGTGGCGGTGTACCCGGTGGCGGTGGCGGTGGCGAAGGCGGCGGCGGTGAAGGCGGCGGGGGTGGCGAAGGCGGTGGATCGGAGAACGGTCGGCGCCCGAGCGGTGGCGGTGTACCCGGCGGCGGCGGCGGTGGCGAAGGCGGCGGCGGTGAAGGCGGCGGGGGTGGCGAAGGCGGTGGATCGGAGAACGGTCGGCGCCCGAGCGGTGGCGGTGTACCCGGCGGCGGCGGTGAAGGCGGCGGGGGTGGCGAGAGTGGTGGCGGTGGATCGGAGAACGGTCGGCGCCCCAGTGGTGGCGGTGTACCCGGCGGCGGCGGTGAAGGCGGCGGGGGTGGCGAGAGTGGTGGCGGTGGATCGGAGAACGGTCGGCGCCCCAGCGGCGGCGGTGAACCCGGCGGTGGCGAAGGCGGGGGTGACCCGGGCAACGGCCGGCGCATCGGCGGCGAAGGCACGCTCGGCCGCGCCGGGACGACCGTGCGCGGCGGCATGGACCTGCCCGGCACCGGCGACATCGCCACCCACCTGTCGCCCTCCGCACCCGACGCGGACGGCGGCTTCAACGGCGGTACGTTCCTCAGCGGTTCCGGCGGAGGCTGAGCCACCGCATGCTCTGCCATGTCTGCCGCGTCCATGTGCGGCGCGACTTCCCGTACTGCCTGCACTGCGGCACCCCGCGCCGGGGTGCCGCACCGACGTCGTACGCCGCGCCCCAGCTGCGCGGCCTCGACGACCCCACGCTGCTCGTCCCGCTGACCGGCCCGGTCACCACGCTGGGCCGCGGCGAGGACAACGACGTCGTCCTGTCCGACGGCAGCGTCTCGCGCCGCCACGCCCGTGTCGTCCGCACCCCTGAGGGCTTCCGGATCGAGGACCTCGACTCCTTCAACGGCACCGCGGTGGCCGGCGTCGACCTGCACGGCGGCGCGGCCCGGCTGGCCGACGGCACCGAGCTGTCCGTGGGCGACGTACGCCTGGTCTTCGAGCAGCCCCGCGACGCCCGGATCGGCTCCCGCACGATGGTCGTCGGCACCCAGCTGACCCAACTGCCCACCGCCGGACAGGAGGAGGCCCCGGAGGCGGGCGGCCCGCTCACCGCGCGCCCCCGCCGCCGCTCCGGCTGGGCCCTCAAGCAGATCCCCACCGAACGCGGCGCACCCCGCTGGGTGCTCAGCTCCACCCGCACCGGCCGGTATCTGGAACTGGACGAGCGCCAGGTCTTCCTGTGGCACGCAGTCGACGGCGAGAACACCGTACGGGACCTGCTGTTCGCCTACGCCGAGCGCTACGGCGAACTCGCCCTGCCCCGCATCGAGTCCGCGCTGGCCGCGTTCGCGGGCGCCGGCCTGCTGCGCGGTCTGCCCGGCCGGCCGGAGGAGGAGCGGCCGAAAGGCTGGCGCCGGGCGGCGGGTGCCGTGTACCGGGCGCTGCTGAAACTGGAGGTCTCCGTCCCCGGCCTCGACCGGCTGGTGACCCGGCTCTACCAGGCCTACGGCTGGCGGCTGTTCACCCGGACCGGGGTGCTGCTCGCCTGGCTGTCGGTGGCCGGCGGCCTGGTCGCGTTCTTCGCCGCCCAGGGCCGGCACCACCTGCTGGACTTCGGCGGGGCGGGCGTGTGGGGGCCGGTCCTGCTGGCCGCCGGATACGTCACCGCGCTGCTCGTGCACGAGCTGACGCACGCGCTGGCCGTGAAGTCGTACGGCCGCAAGGTCCGGCGCGGCGGGTTCCTGCTGATGATGGGCATGCCGTTCGCGTTCGTGGACACCAGCGACATGTGGTTCGGCTCCCGCTGGTCACGGGTCGTGGTGGCCCTGTCCGGGCCGCTGTCCACGGCGGTGCTGGCCGGCTGGTGCGCCACGGGCGCCGCCCTGCTGCCCGCCGGACCCGCCTCGGCCGTCCTCTACCACCTGGCCTTCGGCCTCTACCTGAACACCCTCTACAACTTCAACCCGCTGATGCCGCTGGACGGTTACCAGGCACTGACGGACGCGCTGCGGGTGCCCCGGCTGCGCGAGGAGGCGAGCGCCTACTTCCGCACGGGCCTGTGGCGCGACCTGCGCGCGGGCAACCGGCCGGGGCCGCGCCAGGCCGGCATGGCCGCCTACGGCCTCGCCGTCGTCGTGGGCACCTACGGCTTCCTCGCGCTCGCCCTGCTGGCCTGGCGCTCCCGGATCGGTGACCTGCTGGAAGGCCGACTGGCCGAGCCGTGGACCACGGTGATCGAGGCGGCCGTGGTCGCCCTGGTCGCCTTCCCGGTGTGGGCCGCACCCGTGCGCTGGCTGCTGCGCCGGATACGGCGCCGCCGGGACGCGAAGGACGTACGACAGGGCGCCGGGATCGCCGCGCCCGCGGAGGGGACGGCATGACCGACGAAGCGGGCTGGGCCGTACCCGGCTACGAGACCGTCCGCACGCTCGGCGAGGGAGCCGGCGGGAAGGTCGTCCTCGCCCGGCACACCGCGACCGGCGTGCCCGTCGCGATCAAGTACCTGGGCGAACGCCTGCGTGCGGACCGGGAGTTCCTCGCCCGCTTCCGGGCCGAGGCCCGGCTGCTGGGCGAGTTGCGGCACCCGTGCGTGGTGCGGCTGTACGAGTACATCGAGGCACGCGCCGGCGCCGCGATCGTGATGGAGGCGGTCGACGGCGTCAGCCTGCGCCAACTGCTTCGCCGGCACGGGGCGACCGGCCCCGAGGCCGCGCTCGTCCTGCTCAAGGGCTCCCTGCTCGGGCTGGGCGCGGCCCACGCGGCCGGGGTGGTGCACCGCGACTACAAGCCGGAGAACGTCCTGGTCCGCGCCGACGGCACCAGCGCGCTGGCCGACTTCGGCATCGCCGTGCGCAGCGGCCGGGAGACCGAGGCCGCCGGCACACCCGCCTACATGGCACCCGAGCAGTGGGACGGCGAGCCGGCCGGCCCGGCCGCCGACGTCTACGCGGCCTCCGTGGTGTTCTTCGAGTGCCTGACCGGACGACGGCCCTTCCCCGCCGACGACATGACCGCACTGCGCCTGCAGCACCTGCGCGCACCGGCCCCGCTGGACGACGTACCCGCGCCGGTGCGTGGGCTGCTGCGCTCAGGCCTGGCGAAGGACCCTGCGGACCGGCCCGGCGTCGAGTCCTTCCTCGCCGACCTGGAACGGGCCGCCGGGGAGGGCTACGGCGCCGGCTGGGAGGAGCGTGGCCGCCGTCGGCTCGCCGAACTCGCCGCGCTGCTCGCCCTGTTGTTCCCGTTCACCGCGACCGCGACGCTCGACGGCTCGGCCACCGCACTCACCCTGCTCGGCCGGATCAAGCGCGGGGGATGGAAGGTGGCGACCGGTGGGGTGGCCGCGCTGGCGGTCGTCGCGGGCGGAGCGACGTACGCGACGGGCCGCCCGCACGACACGTCGACGACGGTCGCGAGTTCGACCCCCACATCCGTCAACTCGCCTACGAAACCCGGCACTTCACCCACTCCCTCCACATCGTCGCCGAGCAGCCCCTCACCCACGGCCGACACCTCGCCCTCCACCACCCCCACGGACATCCCGTCGTCCTCGCCCACCCCGTCCACCGAGACGACCGCACCGGCCGGGCCCCCGACCACCGCGGCCCCGCCCGCGGCAACCCCCGGCACGATCACCATCACCATCGGCTCATGGCAGCGCGGGCAGAAACCGGGCACGCTCGTCGCGGCGGTGACGGTCGAGACGACGGGCACCGGTCCGCTGACCGTCACCGCGAACTACTACGTCGACACACCCGCCGACCCGTACGGCTCCCAGTCCCAGCCCCTGTCCGGGAGCACCCGCTACGACCTGACCTTCGAGGCGGACTTCTCCAACCACCCCTGCCGGGGGACCTGGGACGTCACGCTCAGCAGCGACCCGGCAGCCGCCAACGGCCCCCAGACGGCCTCCCTGGACGCACCGCCGTGCTGAACACCGCCCCACGAGAACGGATCGACATGACGACAGCCACCGCAGTGGCCGGCCGGCCCCTGTCCGGCTGGTCACGGGACGCGCGCTTCGGCACCTGGCACGCCCTGCTCCCGGACGGTTCCGGCGGGCCCGTGCGCGGGGCGCTGCGCATCGACCCGGCCCTGCTCGGGCCGCAGGGCACGCGCGAGCGCCTGGCCGCCGCGGTGCTCGCCACAGCGAAGCTCCGGCTGCCCGGGCTGCTCGGCACGGTCGACCTCGTCGCCGAAGCCGACGCGGTGTGGCTGCTCACGGCCCGGCCGCCGGCCCCCACGCTCGCCGACATCCTGTCCGCCGACGGCCCCCGCCCGGACGCGGGCAGCGCGGCGAGCATCCTCAACGAGACCGCACAGACCCTGCTGGCCCTGCACACGGCAGGCCTGACCCACGGCTCACTCGCCCCGGACACCGTGGTCCTGGCCGTGGACGGCGTGGCCCTGCTGGCCGAGACGGGGCTGAGCGCGGTGCTGGGCGACGCGCCGGCGGCGGCCGTACGACTGCCGGGTGACCTCCCGCACCCGGACCGCCGGGCGGCCGACACCGCCGCCTGGGCCGCCCTGGCCCGCACCCTCGGCGCCGCCTGGACCCAGGCCGGAACCCCCGCGGCGGACCTGTTCGCCCACTGCGCCACCACCGCCGAGTCCGAGGGACTACCGGCGGCCCGGGCCGCCCTGGTTGCCGGGCACGCGGCCCTCCCGGCGAACTTCCTACGCCGCACGGCCCTGCGCACGGCAGCGGCAGCGGCGACTCCACCATTCGCCCCACGGACCACACCCCCACCCGCCGGCGCCGCTTCCGCCCCAGTGGGGCCACCGGCACCTGACCACGCCCCCCGCACGCCCCACCCACTCTCCGCACCCGCCGACGCCGCTTCCGCCCCAGTGGGGCCACCGGCCCCGGACCACGCCCCCCGCACGCCCCACCCACGCCCCGCACCCGCCGACGGCGCTTCCGCCCCACAGGGGCCACCGGCCCCGGACCACGCCCCCCGCACGCCCCACCCACGCCCCGCACCCGCCGACGGCGCTTCCGCCCCACAGGGGCCACCCGCACCCGACCACGAAAGCCGCACGGGTGGTGCGGGTGGGAACCCATACCCGGCCGAAGGCCGGGTATGGGTTCCCCACAACGCACCCGCACCCGCACCCGCACCCGGCAAGACACCCCCGGACACCCAGGCCACCGTCCTCGGCAAGCGCCACCGTGTCACCTCGCCCCCAGCACCTCCTGGGGAGAACTCCGGCGAGATCCTGCTCCGGTTCGGCCCCGGGATCCCCGCCGACGAACAGCACGCGCTGCGAGCCCGGTGGCGTACCGAAGCCCCCGTACCCACGCCGCAGCCCCCGCGTCGAAGACGCCGGGGCTGGCTCATCAGCACCGCAGTCGTGGCGATAGCCGCCGTCCTGCTCTGGCTGCTGATGCGCCCCACCCCCACCCCCGCGGTCGTCGCCGTCCAGGTCCAGGCCCCCGCAGGGACCCTGCACTGCGGCCAGACGGCCGACCTGGTCGGTGTCGTCACCACCGACGGACAGGCGGGACCCGTCACGTACCGATGGCTGCGCGGGGACGGCCAGGACTCGGGCGAGCTGGTCCGCACCGCCCACAAGGGTGAGCGCCGGCTCAGGGTGCACCTGCGCTGGACGGTCCGCGGCCCCGGCCGCTTCCGCGGCACCGCCCGGCTACGGATCGCGCACCAGCGAGCCCCGCTGGAGGCGAAGGCGGGCTTCACCTACGTCTGCCCCTGAACATCACGCCTGCCCCTGACCGCCACGCCCGCCGCAACGGCGGGCCCCGCGGCCAGAACCACCGCAAGCGCTCCGAAGCCGTACGCCAGGGTCGTGGCAGAGGCAACCACCGCGACCAGCAACGGCCCGCCCGCATCACCCAGTTCACGGCCCAGCTCCGCCGCCCCCATGGTCTGGCCCAGCCGCTCGGCGGGCGTGCCCGAGGCGAGGGCCGCGAAGCCCAGCGGGGTGATCAGGCCGGTGCCGGTGCCGATCAGGGTCGCGGCGAGGAGGATGCCGGTGAGGCCGGGCAGCATCGCCGCGGCCAGCCCCGCCGCCGCGAGCAGCAGACCGCAGACGAGACCGGTGCGGAGGCCGAGGCGTCCGGCGTCCAGCGCCCGCCCGGCGCGCGGCTGGACGACCGCCCCACAGGCCGCCAGCACGGACACCGCCGCCCCCGTCGCCACCGTGCCCAGGCCCGCCGCCGCACCCGACACCGGCAGGAAGCCCACCCCGGCCGACAACGCGGCCGTCGCCCCGGCGAGCGCGGCCGTCGGCACCAGGAAGACCGGGTCAGCCAGCCGCCGCCCGAGGTCCAGCAGGGTCTGCCGGCGCCGGGGGAGCGGCGGCACGCGCGGTACGGCGGCCAGCGCCCAGCCCGCCACCACCGCGGCCAGCACCGCCAGCACCGCGAACAGCAGCCGCAGCCCGCCCGCCCACACCAGCACTCCGCCGAGCAGCGGGCCGAGCGTGTAGCCGAGGGACTTGTAGAAGCCGTAGCTCCCGAACGCCCGCCCGTGCCGGACCCCCGGGTTGAGCCGGGCGACCAGCGCCGAGGCGGCGGGGGAGAAGGCGGAGGCGGCGGCCCCCTGGCCCAGGCGGGCCGCCCACAGCCAGCCGGGACTGCCCGCGACGGCGTACAGCGCGGAGGCGGCGGCGAACGCGGCCAGCCCGCCGAGCAGCACCGGGCGCGCCCCCACCCGGTCGGCCAGCGTGCCGAACACCGGTTTCAGCAGCACCTCCGCGCCGTCGTACAGCGCGAGCAGGCCGCCCAGCACCAGCAGCGAGGTGACCGCGTCCGCAGAACGCGCCCCGAGGCTCGCGGCGACCCCGTGCGCGCCGAACGCGGTGGTGAAACCGGCGGCGTACAGCGGCCACATCCGGGCCCGGGACCCGCCTTCCGGGTGTGCGGAGGCGTCACCGGGTGCGGGAGTGACGGCTCCGTGGCCCATGGCGGCATCGTAGCCAGGGCCCGCGGGGCTCCCGGTGATCCCTGGTCACCGCCAGGTACATGTCGGATTCTCGCCAGCGGACGACCCGGACGCTGGTCGATGCTGGACGCATGCAGACAGGGACGCACTTCGACCGGGAGCACTGCGTACGCGCCGTGCAGTCCAAGGACGCGCGGTTCGACGGGTGGTTCTTCACGGCCGTCCTGACCACCCGCATCTACTGCCGGCCCAGCTGCCCGGTCGTCCCGCCCAAGGCGGAGAACATGACCTTCTACCCGAGCGCGGCCGCCTGCCAGCAGGCCGGCTTCCGGGCCTGCAAGCGCTGCCGCCCCGACACCAGCCCCGGCTCCCCGGAGTGGAACCAGCGCGCCGACCTGGTGGCCCGGGCCATGCGGCTGATCGCCGACGGGGTCGTGGACCGCGAAGGCGTGCCCGGGCTCGCCGCCCGGCTCGGCTACAGCACCCGGCAGGTGGAGCGGCAGCTGCTCGCCGAGCTGGGCGCCGGACCCCTCGCCCTCGCCCGCGCCCAGCGCGCCCAGACCGCCCGGCTGCTCGTCGAGACGACCCCGCTGCCCATGGCGGAGATCGCCTTCGCGGCCGGCTTCTCCTCCATCCGCACCTTCAACGACACCGTCCGCGAGGTCTTCGCCCTCTCCCCGAGCGAGCTGCGCGCCCGGGCGCCGAAGGGCCGGACCAGTGCCCCGGGCACCCCCGGGACCCTCGTGCTGCGGCTGCCGTTCCGTGCCCCGCTCAACCCCGACAACCTCTTCGGCCACCTGGCCGCCACGGCCGTACCGGGCGTGGAGGAGTGGCGGGACGGCGCCTACCGGCGCGCGCTGCGGCTGCCGTACGGACACGGAATCGTCGCGCTCACCCCGAAACCCGACCACATCGCCTGCCGCCTCACCCTCAGCGACCTGCGCGATCTGACCGTGGCCACCAGCCGCTGCCGGCGCATGCTCGACCTCGACGCCGACCCGGTGGCGGTCGACGACCACCTGCGCACCGACCCGTTCCTCGCGCCCCTGGTCGACAAGGCGCCGGGCCGCCGGGTGCCGCGCACGGTCGACGAGGCCGAGTTCGCCGTCCGGGCCGTGCTCGGGCAGCAGGTCTCCACGGCCGCCGCGCGCACCCACGCGGCCCGCCTGGTCACCGCCCACGGCAAGCCCCTGGACGACCCCGAGGGGGGACTCACCCACCTGTTCCCGACCCCCGAGGCGCTGGCCGCAGTGGACCCCGAGACCCTGGCCATGCCCCGCACCCGGCGCACCACGTTCACCACCCTCGTCCGTCAACTCGCTGACAGAACAATCCACTTGGGAGTGGACTCCGACTGGGCGGAAACCCGAGCCCGGCTCCTGGAGCTGCCCGGCTTCGGACCCTGGACGGTCGACGTCATCGCCATGCGCGCCCTCGGCGACCCCGACGCCTTCCTCGCCACCGACCTCGGAATCCGCCGCGCCGCAGGGGAGTTGGGCCTGCCCGCCACCCCGGCCGCGCTCACCGCCCGCGCCGAGGCCTGGCGACCCTGGCGGGCCTACGCGGTCCAGTATCTGTGGGCCACGGACAGCCACCCGATCAACTTCCTGCCTGTGTAAGGATCTCCGCGAGATGAGCGACATGAGCGAGACGAAACGGCACACCGTCATCGACAGCCCCTACGGCCCCCTCACCCTCGTCGCCGACGACGGCGTCCTGTGCGGCCTCTACATGACCGACCAGCGCCACCGCCCGCCGGAGGAGACCTTCGGCACGCCCGACGACACCCCGTTCACCGAGGCCGTCGAGCAGCTGTCTGCCTACTTCGCGGGCGAGTTGACGGATTTCACCCTCGAACTCCGGCTGCACGGCACCCCGTTCCAGCGCGACGTCTGGGACCAGCTGACCCGCATCCCGTACGGCGAGACCCGCTCCTACGGCGAACTCGCCGACGCCCTCGGCAACCCCAGGGCCTCCCGCGCGGTCGGCCTCGCCAACGGCAAGAACCCGATCGGCATCATCGTGCCCTGCCACCGCGTCATCGGCGCGGGCGGCGACCTCACCGGCTACGGCGGCGGCCTGGACCGCAAGCGCCGCCTGCTGGACTTCGAGCGGGGGACGGCCCTGTTCTAGCGTCGAGTGCCGATCAGCCGGACAGGCCCTGGTCCCCCTCGCCCAAGCGGCGCAGCAGCTTCGGCAGTGCCGTGCCGATCGGTTCCCGTACGACCTCGTCGGCGAGTTCGTCGTACGGCGTCGGCTCGGCGTTCACGATGATCAGGCGGGCGCCGTTGTCGGCGGCGACGCCGGCGAGTCCGGCGGCGGGCTGGACCTGCAGGCTGGTGCCGACCGCGATGAACACCTGGCAGGCCTTGGTGATGGCGAGCGCCTCGCCGAGGACGACCGGGTCGAGCCGCTGACCGAACATCACGGTCGCCGACTTCAGGATCCCGCCGCACTCCAGGCACGGCGGATCCTCCTCACCGGCCTCGACCCGGGCCAGCGCGTCCTCCATCGGACCGCGGGCGTGACAGTTCGTACAGACGACACTGCGTGCGGTGCCGTGCAGCTCCAGGACCTTGCGGGCGGGCAGCCCGGCCAGCTGGTGCAGTCCGTCCACGTTCTGCGTGATCACCCGCACCGGGACCCCGGACCTCTCCAGCTCCGCGATCGCCAGGTGTGCGGCGTTGGGCTCGGCGTGCAGCGTCCGGTTCTTGCGCCGCATCTGCCACGAGCGCCGCCGGATCTCCGGATCGCTCATGTAGTACTCGTACGTGACCAGCTTCTCGGCCTCCGGGTCCCGCCGCCACAGCCCGTTGGGCCCGCGGTAGTCCGGAATACCGGAGTCGGTGGAGATGCCGGCCCCGCTGAGCACGGCGACGAGGGGCTTGGGCTTGCTCATGCGGTCGAGGGTAGGCCGGGCGGGCCGGGGGCCGCGAACGGATATCGGTCGGCCAGGGGAGCCGGTGCCGCCCGGCCGAGTCGCCCCGCGTCCCTCAGGCCACCTTTCAGCCGACCCCAGCCCACCGCACCGCCGCCACCACCCCCAGGGCCAGCGCCGGCGTCACCCAGCCCCACCCCACGAACCGCCGTACCGACGGCAGCAGCCGCAGGAGCAGCGCGGCGGCCGTGGCCGTGAGCGTCAGGACGCAGGACAGGACGATCCCGGCGTACGCCTCGTCGTCCCAGGGGCCCGAGGGACGGATGGTCAGCGCGGTCCAGCAGAAGAACGCGGCGGTGAGGGTGAGCAGGGCCAGGGGTACGGCGAGGACCAGGCGTATGCAGCCGCGGTCGTCGTCCGGGTGGGCGGGGCGGGACATCGCCTAGGCCACCGGGTGGCCGTTCTCCAGTTCCACCGTGCCCGTGCCCTGGGCCAGGACGTCCAGCGCGGCCAGGACGCGGCGGCCGAGGGCGTCGGGCAGGTAGTCGGGGATCTCCTCGCGGGGCACCAGGCGCCAGGACAGCAGCTCCTCCTCCTGCAGCCGGATGGCCTTGAAGTCGGCCTCGGGCAGGACACCCCCGTCGTACAGGTACGCCACCAGCGGCGGCCGGCCCGCGCCGCGCACCCAGTCCACCGCCAGGAGTCCGCCCAGCTCCCGGTCCAGGCCGATCTCCTCGAGCGTCTCGCGGCGCGCCCCCTGGCGGGGCGTCTCGCCGTCGTCCGACTCGATCGTGCCGCCCGGAAGGGCCCAGCCCTCACGGTAGTTGGGCTCGACGAGCAGCACGCGCCCCTCGTCGTCCCGGAAGAGCGCGGCGGCACCGGCGAGGACACGGGGGAGGCTCGCGATGTACGTGGCGAAGTCGTCAGTCGTGGTCACCCGGGAAGCGTAGCCAAGTGCCGGACGGCTACGGCGCCGGTGACACCAGGCGCAGGGTGCGCTCGGCCAGCGCACTGATCCGTACGCCGTCGAACCCGAACACCGCGCTCCGCACCGTGTCCTCGAGCGGGTCCTTCCACTGGGTGGGGATGGCCGCCGCACCGCTGAGCACCCCGGCCACCGAGCCGGCCGTGGCGCCGTTGGAGTCGGTGTCCAGGCCGCCGCGGACGGTGAGGGCGAGGGTCCGGGTGAAGTCGCCGTCGCCGTAGAGCAGCCCGGCCGTGAGGACGGCCGCGTTCGGGACGGTGTGGATCCAGCCGAGGCCGGCGGTCTCCGCGGACACCGTGGCCAGCGTCTCCTCCCAGGGCAGCCGGGTCTCGTGCAGGGACACGACCCGGCGCACGGTACGGGCAAGGCGGCTGCTCGCCGGGATCACGGCGAGCGCGGTGTCCAGCGCCTCCCGCACACCCGGCGCGGTGAAGGCCGCCGAGATCAGCGCGGCCGCGAACATCGCGCCGTAGACGCCGTTGCCGGTGTGCGAGAGCACGGCGTCCCGACGGGCCAGCGAGGCGGCGCGGGACGGGTCGCCGGGGCAGGTCCAGCCGTAGACGTCGGCGCGGATCAGCGCACCGATCCACTCCTGGTACGGGTTGTCGTACGTCGCCGTCAGCGGCGGCTTCAGACCGTTCGCGAGGTTGCGGTACGCCGCCCGTTCCGCGGTGAAGGTCTGCAGGTACGGCAGTCTGAGCAGCCACAGGTCGCCGACCTGTTCGGTGCTGAAGCCGAAGCCGTGGGTCTCCAGCAGGTGCAGGCCGAGGATGGCGTAGTCGACGTCGTCGTCGCGGCAGCTGCCGTGGATACGGCCGCGCACGCACTGGTGCCACTCCGGGCGCAGTACGGCGCCGTCGGCCGCGTCGGCGGGCTCGGGCAGGTAGTCGGTGAGCGGCAGGGCGGCGGCCTGCCGCAGATAGCGGTCGATGCGCTCGCGGGTCCACACCTCGCCCTGCTCGACCGGTTTGCCGAGCATGTTGCCCGCGATCCGGCCCAGCCAGCCCCCGTGGATGCGGTCGGCGAGGTCCGCCGCGGTGCCCTGATTGCTCATGGCTGGGGTCTACCCGATTTCCCAGCCGGCTCCCAGGGGCTGCTCAGGGTTCGGTCGGAGCATGACGGCGGGGGTGTCCTCCGGTTAAGGTCGCAGCGGCGCGACTGGCCCTGACGTGCGCGGGGCCCGGAGAGCAAGGGGAAAGCAAGGTGGCGGACGCTGCAGTGAACGAGACCCGCAGGGTGCTCATCGCCGCGGACAAGTTCAAGGGCTCGCTGACGGCCGTGCAGGTCGCCGAGCGGGTGACGGCCGGGCTGCGCCGGGTCGTGCCCGGCGTCGAGGTCGAGGCGCTGCCCGTGGCCGACGGCGGCGACGGCACCGTCGACGCGGCGGTCGCGGCCGGCTTCGAGCGGCGCGAGATCCGGGTGGCCGGGCCGCTGGGCCAGGAGGTCACGGCCGCGTTCGCGTTGCGCGGCGACACCGCGGTCGTGGAGATGGCCGAGGCGAGCGGCCTGCAGCGGCTGCCGGCCGGTGTCTTCGCGCCGCTGACCGCCTCCACGTACGGCTCCGGGGAGCTGCTGCGGGCCGCGCTGGACGCGGGCGCGCGGACGATCGTGTTCGGCGTCGGCGGGAGCGCCACGACGGACGGCGGTGCCGGGATGCTGTCGGCGCTGGGCGCCCGCTTCCTGGACGAGGACGGGGATCCGGTCCCGCCGGGCGGCGGCGGTCTCGCCGAACTGGCCCGCGCGGACCTGTCCGGCCTGGACCCGCGTCTGTCCTCCGTGGAGCTGGTGCTCGCCAGCGACGTCGACAATCCGCTGACCGGGCCGAAGGGCGCGCCCGCGGTGTACGGCCCGCAGAAGGGGGCCTCACCGGACGACGTGGCGACGCTGGACGCGGCGCTCGCCCACTTCGCCAAGGTCCTGGAGGCGGCCGTGGGGTCGCGTGCCGCCGAGCACGCGGCGGCGCCTGGCGCGGGCGCCGCCGGCGGTATCGGGTACGGCGCCCTGCTCCTGGGCGCCCGCTTCCGGCCCGGCATCGAGGTCATGCTGGACGTGCTGGGCTTCGCACCGGCGCTGGAGCGGGCCTCGCTGGTGATCACCGGTGAGGGTTCGCTGGACGCGCAGACCCTCCACGGCAAGGCACCCGCAGGGGTCGCCGCCGCCGCCCGGGCCGCGGGCAAGGAGGTCGTCGCGGTGTGCGGCCGGCTCGCCCTCCCGGAGGAGGCGTTGCTGCGGGCCGGTATCGGGCGGGCCTACCCCCTCACCTCGGTCGAGCCCGACGTCGCCAAGTGCATCGCGGACGCCGGCCCGATCCTGGAACGCGTCGCCGCCCGCATCGCCGAGGACTACCTGGGCTGAGGCCCCTGGGGGCTCCGTCCCCAGGGACCCGGGGTCTGGGGGCGGAGCCCTCAGACCGGCCACCCGGACGCCGGGCGCGCACAAAGCGAAGGGCCCCGAACCCAAACTTGGGTCCGGGGCCCTCGGCATAGGCGCCGCTACGGCAACTGCGCAGCCCGCGCCTCACGCCGGTTGTCGCGGAAGTTGTTCACCCGGCGAGCCGTGGCGAACAGCGGGATCACCGCGCCCATGACCAGCTGCAGGGCGCAGCCCGTCTGGAGGAGCAGCTGACCGCTGGGGGCGTCGAACGCCCAGGCGGCCAGGAGGCCCATGGACAGGACGATCCAGGACAGCATGGCGCCGGCGAGGCGACCCCGCGGCTTCGGGTACTCCACCCGGCTCACCATCAGCCACGCGGTGCCCAGGATCGCCAGCAGCGTCGCCACGAAGGGCAGCTCCAGCAGCACGATCGAGACGACCGTCAGCGCGCCGAACGGCGACGGCATGCCCTGGAACATGCCGTTCCTCGGCGTCACGCACGAGAACCGCGCCAGCCGCAGTACGACGGCCAGGAGCACCACGATTGCCCCGAGCGCCGCCATGCGCTGGTGCGCGTCGTCCGCGACCATGCCGTAGACGAGGACGAAGTACGCGGGCGCGAGGCCGAAGCTGATCAGGTCGGACAGGTTGTCCAGCTCCGCGCCCATCGGCGACGAGCGCAGCTTGCGGGCGACCAGTCCGTCGAACAGGTCGAAGACGGCCGCGCAGAGCATCAGGATGACCGCCGTGGCCGCGCTGTGGCGGGCCATGCCCGTCTCCTGGTCGCCCGTGAGGTGCGGGATCAGGATGCCGGTGGTGGTGAAGTACACCGCCATGAAGCCGCACGTGGCGTTGCCCAGCGTCAGGGTGTCCGCTATTGAGAGGCGGAGAGAAAGGGGCATCTCCTCCTCGTCGTCCACCTCGTCGGCCTCGGGCACCCAGCCCGCCTGGGTCTCCGGATCAATCACGGTCAATGCGAGTCACCCCAGCCACGGTCTTCTGGCCGACCTCGACCGCGACCTCCACGCCCTCGGGCAGGTAGAGGTCGACACGCGAGCCGAAGCGGATCAGACCGATTCGGTCGCCCTGCTCGACCTTCGTGCCCTCCGGGAGGTAGGGCACGATGCGGCGGGCCACCGCGCCGGCGATCTGGATCATCTCGATGTCGCCGAGTTCGGTGTCGAAATGCCAGACTACGCGCTCGTTGTTCTCGCTCTCCTTGTTGAAAGCCGGAACAAAGCCGCCGGGGATGTGCTCGACGGACGTCACCGTGCCCGCGAGGGGCGCGCGGTTGACGTGGACGTTGAGCGGGCTCATGAAGATCGCGACCCGGGTGCGGCCGTCCTTCCAGGGCATGATGCTCTGCACCACACCGTCGGCGGGCGAGATGACACGGCCCTGGGCGATCTCACGCTCGGGGTCGCGGAAGAACCACAGCATGCCCGCCGCGAGCGCGGTGGCGGGCACGGCGACGGCCTTGGCGGCGCCGGAGCGACGGGCGCGGGCCAGGCTGAGGGCTGCGGTGGCGACGGTCGGGAGAAGCCACGGCGATGCTCCGCGCGCGAGGCGTACGCCGACCTGGCGGTCGCGAGGTGCAGAGGTTTGGCTGTGGGGCATGGATGACCTTCGTAGCGGATGATGCCGCGCTCTGACGGGGGACGGCGGCTTTCCCGGGATCGTACCGGGCGTGGGCTACAACTGGGCAAGCCAGGAAGCCGAGTCGGCGGCTGAAGAGTGCCTACGGGGTGTGATCTTCTTCTCGAAGAAAACACCCCGTATCCGGACAATCAGCCCTGGAATCGATACTCTTCGAGCAGCCTGCGCCCGATGATCATTTTCTGGATCTCGGCGGTACCTTCACCGATGAGCAGCATCGGAGCCTCCCGGTAGAGGCGCTCGATCTCGTACTCCTTGGAGAAGCCGTAGCCGCCGTGGATCCGGAAGGCATCCTCCACGACCTCCTTGCAGTACTCGGAGGCGAGGTACTTCGCCATCCCTGCCTCGAGGTCGTTTCGTTCTCCGGAGTCCTTTTTGCGTGCCGCGTTGACCATCATGGCATGCGCGGCCTCGACCTTGGTGGCCATCTCCGCCAGCTTGAACTGGATGGCCTGGTGCTGGGCGATCGGCTTGCCGAACGTGTGCCGCTGCTGGGCGTACTGGACACCCAGCTCGAACGCGCGCTGGGCGACACCGCAGCCGCGCGCCGCCACGTTGACGCGGCCGACCTCGACTCCGTCCATCATTTGGTAAAAACCTCGGCCGGTGACGCCGCCGAGCACCCGATCGGCCGGAAGGCGCAGGCCGTCCATGATCAGCTCGGTGGTGTCGACGCCCTTGTAGCCCATCTTCTCGATCTTGCCCGGGATGGTGAGGCCGGGGCGGACCTCGCCGAAGCCGGGCTCCTTCTCGATCAGGAAGGTCGTCATCGACTTGTGGGGCGCCGTCCCCTCGGGGTGTCCTTCGTCACTTCGGACCAGGACGGCCACCAGCGACGAGGTGCCGCCGTTGGTCAGCCACATCTTCTGACCGTTCAGGACGTACTCGTCGCCGTCCTTGACCGCCTTCGATGTGATGGCCGACACATCGGAGCCCAGGCCCGGCTCCGACATCGAGAACGCGCCCCGGATGTCGCCGGCCGCCATGCGCGGCAGGAAGTGGTCCTTCTGCTCCTGCGTGCCGTGCTGCTTGAGCATGTACGCGACGATGAAGTGCGTGTTGATGATGCCGGACACCGACATCCAGCCACGGGCGATCTCCTCCACGCACAGCGCGTAGGTGAGGAGCGACTCGCCCAGGCCCCCGTACTCCTCGGGGATCATCAGACCGAACAGGCCGAGTTCCTTCAGGCCGTCCACGATCTGCTGCGGGTACTCGTCGCGGTGCTCCAGCTCGGTCGCGACAGGGATGATCTCCTTGTCGACAAAGTCCCGAACGGTGGAGAGGATCTCCTGCTGGACGTCGGTCAGACCGGCGGTCTGGGCGAGACGGGCCATGGCTCTACTTCTCCTGCTCACGCTTTGAAATGTCACGCAGCTCCGGGCGGCCGGGCTGCTCGCCGCCGCGCTCCTTGATGTACGTCTCGGTGGGCACCATGACCTTGCGGCGGAAGACGCACACCAGGGTGCCGTCCTGCTTGTAGCCCTTGGTCTCGACGTAGACGATGCCGCGGTCGTTCTTCGACTTGGACGGCCACTTGTCGAGCACGGTCGTCTGGCCGTAGATCGTGTCGCCGTGGAAGGTCGGCGCCACGTGCTTGAGCGACTCGATCTCCAGGTTGGCGATCGCCTTGCCGGAGATGTCCGGGACGGACATGCCGAGCAGCAGCGAGTAGATGTAGTTCCCGACGACGACGTTCTTGCCGAAGTCCGTCGTCTTCTCCGCATAGTTGGTGTCCATGTGGAGCGGGTGGTGATTCATGGTGAGGAGACAGAACAGGTGGTCGTCGTACTCCGTGACCGTCTTCCCCGGCCAGTGCTTGTACGTCGCCCCGACCTCGAACTCCTCGTAGGTGCGTCCGAACTGCATCGTGCTCAGGCCTCCGGGATCTCGAACTTCGACGTGCGCTGCATGCCGGCGGCGCGTCCCTTGCCGGAGATGACCAGGGCCATCTTGCGGCTGGCCTCGTCGATCATCTCGTCGCCGAGCATCGCGGAGCCCTTCTTGCCGCCCGCCTCGGACGTGTAGTAGTCGTACGCGTCCAGGATCAGCTCGGCGTGGTCGTAGTCCTCCTGGGAGGGCGAGAAGATCTCGTTGGACGCCTCGACCTGGCCCGGGTGCAGCACCCACTTGCCGTCGAAGCCCAGGGCCGCGGCGCGCTGGGCGACCTCGCGGTAGCCGTCGATGTTGCGGATCTGCAGGTAGGGGCCGTCGATCGCCTGGAGGTTGTTGGCGCGGGCGGCCATCAGGATCTTCATCAGGATGTAGTGGTAG
Source organism: Streptomyces sp. Ag109_G2-15 (assembly GCF_900215565.1). NCBI lineage: Bacteria > Bacillati > Actinomycetota > Actinomycetes > Kitasatosporales > Streptomycetaceae > Streptomyces > Streptomyces sp. Ag109_G2-15. Next base: position 1,958,724 of record NZ_OCNI01000002.1, on the reverse strand, counting down.
GCGTCCGCCGGGTAGCCGGGCGGCTGCTCGCCCACGACCAGCGACTTCATGTTGATGGAGGCCATGAAGTCGGCCGGGCCGAAGATGATCGTCTCGACGCGCGGCGAGGCCTGGGCGATCGCGTTGACGTTGTTGAGGCCCTGGGCGTTCTCGATCTGCGCCTCGATGCCGATCTTGCCGACCTCGAAGCCCATGGTCTTCTCGATCTGCGTCAGCAGCAGGTCCAGGGCGACGATCTGCTCGGCGTTCTGCACCTTCGGCAGCATGATGCAGTCGAGGTTCTGGCCGGCGCCCTCGACCACCGTCACGACATCGCGGTACGTCCACTCGGTCGTCCAGTCGTTGACGCGCACGACCCGCGTCTTGCCCGTCCAGTCGCCCTCGTTGAGGAACTTGACGATGGTGTGCCGGGCCTCCGGCTTGGCGAGCGGCGCACACGCGTCCTCCAGGTCCAGGAAGACCTGGTCGGCCGGGAGGCCCTGCGCCTTCTCCAGGAAGCGGGGGTTGCTCCCCGGCACGGCGAGGCAGGAACGCCGCGGACGAAGACGGTTGACGGTCATGCGGGGACCTCCAGGGGGTCGAGCTTGTTCGCTTTCCGGATCTCGTCGACGATGCGGCCGATGATCCCGGTGATGTCGAAGTCCTTCGGGGTGAAGACCGCGGCCACTCCGGCTTCCCTGAGCTGCTCGGCATCACCGTTGGGGATGATGCCACCGGCGATCACCGGTATATCTGTGGCACCGGCCACACGCAGCCGCTCGAGGACGTCCGGCACCAGCTGGGCGTGCGAGCCGGACAGGATCGACAGGCCCACGGCGTGCACGTCCTCCGCCAGGGCGGCGTCCACGATCTGCTCGGGGGTGAGCCGGATGCCCTGGTAGACCACCTCGAAGCCGGCGTCACGCGCGCGGACGGCTATCTGCTCGGCGCCGTTGGAGTGCCCGTCCAGGCCGGGCTTGCCGACCAGGAAGCGGAGCTTGCCGGAGCCCAGCTCGCGGGCGGTGGCGTCCACCTTGGCACGGACCTCGGCGAGTGCCGAGCCCGCCTCGACGGGGACGGCTATGGGGGCGGAGGAGACCCCGGTCGGCGCCCGGAACTCGCCGAACACCTCCCGCAGGGCGCCCGCCCACTCGCCGGTCGTGACCCCGGCACGGGCGCACTCCAGGGTGGCCTCCATCAGGTTGCCGGTGCCCTTGGCGGCCTCCTTCAGCCGCTCCAGCGCCTTGCACGGGCGCGGGTGGTTGAAGGGCGGCTGGTAGCGCGTGTCGCGCCAGGTCCCGATGGCCGCGACCACCCGGGCCTCGACGGCCGGGTCGACCGTCTGGATCGCGGCGTCCAGGTCGGCGGTGAGCGGGTTCGGCTCGGTCGTCTCGAAGATGTTGACGCCGACGATCTTCTCCTGGCCGGACTCGATCCGGCCCCGGCGCTCGGCGTGCGAGGAAACCAGCTGCGACTTGAGGTAGCCGGACTCGACGGCCGCCATCGCGCCGCCCATCTCCTGGATCCGCTCGATCTCCGCGAGGGAGTCCTCGACCAGCTGGGAGACCTTCGCCTCGATGACGTGCGAGCCCTCGAAGATGTCCTCGTACTCCAGCAGGTCGCTCTCGTGCGCGAGGACCTGCTGGATGCGCAGCGACCACTGCTGGTCCCAGGGCCGGGGCAGGCCCAGGGCCTCGTTCCAGGCCGGCAGCTGCACGGCACGCGCGCGTGCGTCCTTGGAGAGGGTCACGGCCAGCATCTCCAGCACGATCCGCTGGACGTTGTTCTCCGGCTGCGCCTCGGTCAGGCCGAGCGAGTTGACCTGGACGCCGTAGCGGAACCGGCGCTGCTTGGGGTTCTCGATGCCGTACCGCTCACGCGTGACCTTGTCCCAGATGCGGCCGAACGCCCGCATCTTGCACATCTCCTCGACGAAGCGGACGCCCGCGTTCACGAAGAAGGAGATGCGCGCGACCACGTCGCCCATGCGCTCCTGCGGCACCTGGCCGCTGTCGCGCACGGCGTCGAGGACGGCGATGGCGGTGGACATCGCGTACGCGATCTCCTGCACCGGCGTGGCCCCGGCCTCCTGCAGGTGGTAGCTGCAGATGTTGATCGGGTTCCACTTCGGGATGTGGGAGACCGTGTACGCGATCATGTCCGTCGTCAGACGGAGCGACGGCCCCGGCGGGAACACATGGGTGCCCCGGGACAGGTACTCCTTGACGATGTCGTTCTGGGTCGTGCCCTGGAGCTTGGTGATGTCCGCGCCCTGCTCCTCGGCGACGACCTGGTAGAGCGCCAGCAGCCACATGGCGGTGGCGTTGATCGTCATCGAGGTGTTCATCTGCTCCAGGGGGATGTCCTGGAAGAGACGGCGCATGTCACCAAGATGCGATACGGGCACGCCGACCCGGCCGACCTCGCCGCGGGCGAGGATGTGGTCGGGGTCGTAGCCGGTCTGCGTCGGCAGGTCGAACGCCACCGACAGACCGGTCTGGCCCTTGGCGAGGTTGCGCCGGTACAGCTCGTTGGACGCCTCGGCCGTGGAGTGGCCGGCGTACGTCCGCATCAGCCACGGACGGTCCTTCTGACGCTCTGTCATCTAAGGCTCTCAGACGTTCCGGAAGCGGTTGATGGCGTCGATGTGCTTGGCGCGCATCTCCTCGTCGCGCACGCCCAGGCCCTCCTCGGGGGCGAGGCACAGCACGCCGACCTTGCCCTGGTGGAGGTTGCGGTGCACGTCGTAGGCGGCCTGGCCGGTCTCCTCCAGGGAGTAGACCTTCGACAGGGTCGGGTGGATCTTGCCCTTCGCGATGAGCCGGTTGGCCTCCCAGGCCTCGCGGTAGTTGGCGAAGTGCGAGCCGATGATCCGCTTCAGCGACATCCACAGGTAGCGGTTGTCGTACTCGTGGTTGTAGCCGGACGTCGAGGCGCAGGTGACGATGGTGCCGCCCTTGCGCGTGACGTAGACCGAGGCGCCGAAGGTCTCGCGGCCGGGGTGCTCGAAGACGATGTCGACGTCCTCGCCGCCGGTGAGTTCACGGATGCGCTTGCCGAAGCGCTTCCACTCGCGCGGGTCCTGGTTCTGCTCGTCCTTCCAGAACTTGTAGCCCTCGGCGTTGCGGTCGATGATCGCCTCGGCGCCCATGGACCGGCAGATGTCCGCCTTCTGGTCGCTGGAGACGACACAGATCGGGTTGGCGCCGCCCGCGAGCGCGAACTGCGTGGCGTACGAGCCGAGTCCGCCGCTCGCGCCCCAGATGAGGACGTTGTCGCCCTGCTTCATGCCGGCGCCGTTGCGGGAGACCAGCTGGCGGTAGGCGGTGGAGTTGACCAGGCCCGGGGCCGCGGCCTCCTCCCAGCTGAGGTGCTTGGGCTTCGGCATCAGCTGGTTGGACTTGACGAGTGCGATCTCGGCGAGACCACCGAAGTTGGTCTCGAAGCCCCAGATGCGCTGCTCGGGGTCGAGCATCGTGTCGTTGTGGCCGTCGCTGGACTCCAGCTCGACGGACAGGCAGTGCGCGACGACCTCGTCACCGGGGTTCCAGGCGTTCACGCCGGGGCCGGTGCGCAGGACGACGCCCGCGAGGTCGGAGCCGATGATGTGGTACGGCAGGTCGTGGCGCTTGGTCAGCTCGCTGAGCCGGCCGTAGCGCTCCAGGAACCCGAAGGTGGACAGCGGCTCGAAGATCGAGGTCCACACCGAGTTGTAGTTGACCGAGGAGGCCATGACGGCCACCAGGGCCTCGCCCGGGCCCAGTTCGGGCACCGGGACCTCGTCCAGGTGGATCGACTTGCGCGGGTCCTTGTCGCGGGTTTCCAGGCCCGCGAACATCTCCGTCTCGTCCTTGTGCACGGTGATCGCGCGGTACGACTCGGGGAGCGGCAGGGCTGCGAAGTCGGCCGGCGTCGATTCCGGCGACTGGATCGCGTCCAGGATGTCCTTCATGGTCACGGTATTGCCTCCGGCGGTGAGCGCCCTGAGGGAGGGGCGCTGAGGGTTCGTCGGTGCTGCTGAGAGTGCTGCTGAGGGTTTTGGGTGATGCCGTCGGTTCGGCGGGTGGTGCTTCGGCAGCGCTTTGTGGCGCGGGAGGTTGCCTGTGACGCAGGCGTCCGGGCGTGCAGGCCATCGGCTTGCTGGGACAGCCGACGCGCGATTGGTCTCTGCGCGCCGGCCGCCCGGACTCCTTCAACGTATGACACCGCGTGTCAGGTCGCAAGGCACTGAGTGCCAGAAGATGGCCTCAGATGAAATCTTTACGTAACAAATGAGCGATGATCGATCGAACGGCCTCTGAAATCTGCTGGAAAAGGGCCCCTGACATGCCAAAACGGCCACCCGGTGGGGTGGCCGTCGTCACAGCGGGGAACGCGTGCTCAGCGCGCTCAGCGTTCCTTGAGCGCCTCCTCGATGGTGCGCATCACCTCGTCCAGCGGGGCGTCCGTGCGGGCGACCGTCACGAGCACCTCGCCGTGCGCGGAGACCGTCGCCGGGGCCGCGGCGGCGGGCCTGTGCGCCGAGCCGCGTCCGGCGCCGATGCCGGTGCCGAAGGTCTTGCGCACGATCGCGAAGGCGTGGTCGAGCTGGGCCTCCACGTCGCCCTGGCCGCCGGCCCGCAGCCAGCGCCTGAGGACGTGGTTGTGGGCGGTGACGACGGCCGAGGCGGCCACCTCGGCGAGCAGCGGGTCGTCGTTGGCGTCGTCGGCGTGCGCGTGCTCGTCGAAGTGGCCGAGCAGATAGCGGGTGAACAGACGCTCGTAACGGGCGACCGAGGCGATCTCGGCCTCGCGCAGGGTGGGCACCTCGCGCGTCAGCTTGTAGCGGGCGACCGAGATCTCCGGCCGGGCCGCGTACATCTTCATGACTTCCTTGATGCCTCGGCACACGGTGTCGAGCGGGTGCTCGTGCGCGGGGGCGGCGTTGAGGACCGCCTCGGCGCGGATCAGCGTGTCGTCGTGGTCCGGGAAGATCGCCTCTTCCTTGGAGCGGAAGTGGCGGAAGAAGGTACGGCGCGCGACCCCGGCCGCGGCCGCGATCTCGTCGACGGTGGTCGCCTCGTACCCCTTGGTCGCGAACAGTTCCATCGCTGCGGCCGCCAGTTCCCGGCGCATTTTCAGCCGCTGGGCGGCGGCGCGACTGCCTGCGGCACTTTCCGGCGCGTCGGGCGTGGCTGGTGTACGTGAGGACTTGGCGGGCTGGGGCATGACCCGAACGTACTGCATGTCCGCAGCTCGATGCGCAGGTCCGGGGTTTCCCCCGCCCGTGGAGGGCGGGGGACCGCCGGCTCGGGAGAGCGGGGGAAACGCCACCGGATCCAGCAGCCCGCCCCAGTCCGCGCCCTCCGAGGCACCGTCGAACCAGTCACCGAGCCCGTCAGCGGCGGGCATACTCGCGGAAGCCGCGGCCGGTCTTGCGGCCGAGGCAGCCCGCGGCCACCAGGTGCTCCAGCAGCGGGGCCGGGGCCAGGCCCGGGTCGCGGAACTCGCGGTGCAGCACCTTCTCGATCGCGAGCGAGACGTCCAGACCGACGACGTCCAGCAGCTCGAAGGGGCCCATCGGGTAGCCGCCGCCCAGCTTCATCGCGGCGTCGATGTCGTCCAGGGACGCGTAGTGCTCCTGGACCATCTTGACCGCGTTGTTCAGGTACGGGAACAGCAGCGCGTTCACGATGAACCCGGCCCGGTCGCCGCAGTCCACGGCGTGCTTCCGGACCTTCGCGCAGACCTCGCGGACGGTGGCGTGGACGTCGTCGGCCGTCAGGACCGTGCGCACGACCTCGACCAGCTTCATCGCCGGGGCCGGGTTGAAGAAGTGCATGCCGATCACGTCCTGCGGGCGCGAGGTGGCGCGGGCGCAGGCGACCACGGGGAGCGAGGAGGTGGTGGTGGCGAGCACCGCGCCCGGCTTGCAGACCTTGTCCAGCGTCGCGAACAGCTGCTGCTTGATCTCCAGGTCCTCGGCGACCGCCTCGACGGCCAGGTCGACGTCGGCGAAGGCGTCGTACGAACCCGCCGGGGTGATCAGCTCCAGCGCCTGGGCGGCGGCCTCGGCGGTCAGCCGGCCCTTGTCGACGGAGCGGGCCAGCGACTTGCCGATCCGGGCCTTGGCGACCTGGGCCTTCTCCTCGCTGCGGGCGGCCAGGACGACCTCGTACCCGGCCTTGGCGAACACCTCGGCAATCCCGGAGGCCATCGTGCCCGACCCCGCGACGCCGACGGAGCGCACGGAACGGGCCGCGACCTGCGTGTTCCCCTCCTGCGGGGTCAGCGCGTCCGGGACGGTCACGGCGCTGCCCGGTGCCTCGTACGTGTAGAAGCCGCGCCCCGACTTGCGGCCGGTCAGGCCCGCCTCGCTGAGCTGCTTCAGGATCGGGGCGGGGGCGTGCAGCCGGTCGCCGGACTCGGCGTACATGGCCTCCAGGACCGTACGCGCGGTGTCGACGCCGATGAGGTCCAGCAGGGCGAGGGGGCCCATCGGCAGGCCGCAGCCGAGCCGCATGGCCGCGTCGATGTCCTCGCGGGAGGCGTACCGGGCCTCGTACATCGCGGCGGCCTGGTTGAGGTAGCCGAACAGCAGCCCGTCCGCGACGAAGCCGGGGCGGTCGCCGACCGCGACCGGCTCCTTGCCCAGCTCGATCGCGAGGTCGGTGACCGCGGCGACGGCCTGCGGCGCGGTCAGCACCGAGGAGACCACCTCGACCAGCTTCATCGCCGGGGCCGGGTTGAAGAAGTGCAGGCCGAGCACGCGCTCCGGGCGGGCCGAGTCGGCGGCGAGCCGGGTGACCGACAGGGCGTTGGTGCCGGTCGCGAGGATCGTCTCGGGGCGGACGATGCCGTCCAGTTCGCGGAAGATCTGGTGCTTGATCTCGTACGACTCCGGGGCCACCTCGATGACCAGGTCGGCGTCGGCCGCCGCGCCGAGGTCGGTGGAGGTGCGGACCCGGGCCAGGAGGTCCGCGCGCTCCTGCTCGGTCAGCCGGCCGCGCTCCACGGCGCGGGCGGTGGCGGCCTCCAGGGCGGCGACGGCCTTCGTGGCCTGGGCCTCGCTGACGTCGATGCCGATCACCTCGCGGCCGGCCTTCGCGAGGACCTCGGTGATGCCGGTGCCCATGGTGCCGAGACCGACGACGGCGATCGTCTTGAGCGGGGACAGAGGGGTGTCGGACAGGGGAGTGGCCATCGCGGGACTCCAGGAATGAGGGTGACGACTGGGAACGCGCCGGGTGCGCCGGAAGGCGCACACCGGTGCGGAAAGAAGTGCGGGTGTTGCCGGGCTGCGAGCGCACACGCCCGGGGGCCGTCGCCGCGGGCGTGCACACGCCCGGGAGCGGCTGAATCCGACCGGCCCTGTCCCGGAGCCGGGTCGTGCAAGCGGTACCGATGTACCGAACCGACCACGCTCACGACGGCTGCGTCACCAAACCGTCGTCAGTGGATGTGCGAGTGGGTAACTCGCTCGAATGAGCTTAACTGGCGGGTAACGAGCGCGCCAGCCCTGAGCCGGACCGAGTTTGTGATGTAGCTCCCTCGGCGGGGGTGACCCGCCTACGCTGGTCGTCGTGGACGAAGAGTGGCGATCACTCACGGAACGCGTACGGCAGGAGTCGCGCGGCTCGGTGGCGTACGAGCGGCTGGCGGCGACCGAGGACCACGACGAACTGGCGGAGGTGCTCATCGCGCCGGGACAGCCGCTGTGGGCCAGGGAACTGGCCGCCTTCCGGCTGGGCGTCGCCGGCGACCGGCGCGCCTTCGAGTCCCTGGTGCTGCTGCTCAACCACCGCGACCCGCCGCGCTGCGCCTCCGCCGCCCACGCCCTCGCCCGGCTCGGCGACCCGCGCACGGCCCGCGCGGCCGCCGCCCTCGCCACCAACGAACTGCGCGTCGCCTACGCCCTGCACCCGGTACGGCTCCTGGTCGAGCTGCGCGCGCCCGAGTCCGTGCCCGCGCTGATCACCACCCTGGAGCGGCGGCTGAGCCCGCACGACCCGTACCGGCGGGTGGCCCTGGCCTGCGTGGAGGGCCTCGGCACCCTCGGCGACGCCCGCGCCCGCCGGGTCCTGAGCGAGGCCCTCGCGCATCCGGCGCTCGCCGAGGCGGCGGTGCACGCGCTGGCCCGCATCCCGCAGCAGAGGCAGAGGTGACGCCCGCTCACAGCTCCCTGGCGTACCGCACCTCGGGGACGGCCACCCCGTCCACGTCGAAGGGCTCCTCGGCGCCGTCCGCACGGAAACCGGCCCGCTCGTAGAAGCGGCGGGCCCGCGTGTTCTCCTTCAGGACCCACAGGAACATGCGCGGGAACCCGGAGCACCGCTCGACCGACGCGGCCAGCAGCGCCCGCCCGACCCCGCTGCCGAGGTGCACGGGATCGATGTAGATGGCGTACAACTCGGCGTCCCCGGTCCGCACTCCACCGTCCCGGTACGGCCCGTACGCCGCCCACCCGACGACCTGGCCGCCCCGCTCGGCGACCAGGTTCACCACGGAGCCGTCCCCCTGCCCGAACCAGGCCCGCCGCTTCTCGGCGTCCCGCGCCACGCTGAGCGCGTCGAGGTACGGCTGCGGCATGAGCCCCCGGTAGGCGTGCTGCCAGCCACGGATACGGATCTCCGAGACGCGGTCGCAGTCGCCGAGGGTCATCGGACGGATGTGTGGGAGCGGGGTGTCCATGCCGGCACCCTAGAGAGCCGCTCCCGCGGGCGCCCGTGGTTATTCGCCGACCACCGCGAACGCCTCGACCTCCATCAGGAACTCCGGAGCGACCAGGGCGGCCACCTGGACGGCCGAGGCCGCCGGAAGCCGGTCGTCGGGTATGTGCGCGGCGCGGGCCGCGCGGATCGCCGGCAGGTACGCCACGTCCGTGACGAAGCAGGTCAGCTTGACGACGTCCTGGAAACCGGCCCCGGCGGCGGCCAGACAGCGCCTCAGGTTCTCGAACACCTGCCGGGCCTGCGCGGCCGGATCGCCCTCGCCGACGAGCTTGCCGTCCTCGTCCAGGGCGAGCTGGCCGGAGACGGCGACGAAGCGGCCGGTCGCGGAGACCACGTGGCTGTACTGGGCCGCGGGCGCGACCCCGTCGGGGGCGGGGATCCGGGTCGGTTCACTCATGGCTCCATGGTGGACCACGGGTCCGACAACGCCCCCGACGGGCCGGGAGGGTTGGCTACCGGCGGAAGCCCAGCAGGCCGTGCAGGGTCGAGCCGTGCGACGACGTCGAGGCCGCCTTCGACTTGAGCGGCTTCGGGTCCGGGGACTTCTGGCACACCGCGTCCACCGTGCCGGTGCCGTGCGGCAGCGTGCCGCTCGTCAGGTAGGCGGCCAGGTACTTGTCCAGGCAGCTGTTGCCGCTCAGCGTGACGCCGTGGTTGCCACCGCCCTCCTCGACCACCAGGCTGGAGCGGGCCAGCAGGTGGTGAGCCGTCACCCCGCCGGGGTACGGGGTCGCCGCGTCGTCCGTCGCCTGGAACAGCAGCGTCGGGGGCAGCTTGCTGTTGGCGATGTTCACCGGCTTGCGCGTACTGGCCGGCCAGTACGCGCAGGGTGCGTTGTACCAGGCGTTGTTCCAGGCCATGAAGGGTGCCTTCGCGTACACCCCCCAGGTGTCCGTCCGCCAGCGGTTCCACGAGCGCGGCCAGGAGGCGTCACGGCACTGCACCGCCGTATAGACGCTGTAGCCGTTGTCGCCCGAGGCGTCCACGGCGGCGAAGTTCTGGTACGCCTCCACCAGCGGCTCGGCGTTCCCGTCGCGGACGTAGGCCGAGAACGCCTGGGCGAGGTAGGGCCAGTAGCCGTTGAAGTAGCCGCCCGGGATGAAGGTGTCCTCCAGTTCGGCGGCGCCGACCTTGCCGCCGGCCGGCTTCTTCGCCAGGGCCGCCCGCATCGCGTACCACGCGGCCTCGACCTTCTCGGGGTCCTTGCCGAGCCGGTACGTGGAGTCGTACTTGGCGATCCACGCCATCAGCGCCCGGTGGCGGTCGTTGAAGGCGTAGTCCTGGCCCAGGTTGTCCTCGTACCAGACGCCGGTCGGGTTCACGATCGAGTCCAGCACCAGGCGGCGGACCCGCTCGGGGAAGAGCTTGGCGTAGACCGCGCCGAGGTAGGTGCCGTAGGAGTAGCCGAAGTAGCTGATCTTCCGCGCGCCCAGCGCCTGCCGGATCGAGTCCATGTCCTGGACCGCCTCGGCGGTGTTGATGTACGGCAGCACGCTCGCGTACTTGCGGCCGCAGGCGGCGGCGAAGGACCGCGCGCGCTGCAGGTTCTTCTGCTCCAGCGCGGTGGTGGCGGGGACGGTGTCCGGACGCACCGTCTTGAAGTGGCGGGGCGAGCAGTCGAGGGCCGGGGTGCTGCGGCCCACCCCGCGCGGGTCGAAGCCGATCACGTCGTACTGCGCCGCCACGCTCCTGGGCAGCGCGGCCGCGACGAATCCGGCGAGCGTCAGACCGCTGCCGCCGGGGCCGCCGGGGTTGACCAGCAGCGGGCCCTGGGAGGTCTCCGCGGTGTGCGGGACGCGGGACAGGGCGAGGGTGATCTGCTTGCCGGACGGGTGCGTGTGGTCCAGCGGCACCTTCACGGACGCGCACTGGAGCGTCGGGTAGTCGCTGGTGCCACAGGTCTTCCAGGCGAGCTTCGCCGCCGGAGCGGTGGGGGCCGCCTGCGCGGGCACGGCCGTGACCGAGCCCGCCACCATGGCGGCGGCTGCGCACAGCATGGCTGCGCGTGTCCTCATGGGTCCTCCCGGGACGGAGGGTGATGCGAACCGCGAGGGTCACGGTTCTCGCCGCATCGTCCCGAAGAGAGCGCCCTGAAGAACCCGTTCTGTCAATAGTTGACCCAATTGGGTCGAGGGATGCGCTCTAACGCTCTCAAATGAGGGTGAGTTGGGTCGGTTCGGACGTGGCCGGAGGCTCGGCGGCAGCGGAGGCCTCGGTCGGCCGGATTCGCCGGGCCGTCCCCGCGCGCGTGGGGCCGATGCCGTACTCCTGGGCCAGCTCGTGCACCTGACGGGTGATCCGGCGCTGGTACCACTTGGGCGCGTAGGCGCCCTCCGCGTACAGCCGCTCGTAGCGGCGCACCAGATGCGGGTGGTGCCGGCCGAGCCAGGCCATGAACCACTCCCGGGCGCCCGGCCGCAGATGCAGCACCAGCGGGGTGACCGAGGTGGCCCCGGCCGCCGCGATCGCCCGCACGGTGTCCCGCAGTTGGGCCGGATGGTCGCTCAGGAACGGGATGACCGGCGCCATCAGCACCCCGCAGCCGATGCCGTGCTCGCCGAGGGTGCGCACGACGTCCAGGCGGCGCTCGGGCGCCGGTGTGCCCGGCTCCACCGTGCGCCACAGCTCGGTGTCGGTGAAGCCCACGGAGACCGAGATGCCGACGTCCGTCACCTGGGCCGCCCGGGTCAGCAGCTCCAGGTCGCGCAGGATCAGCGTGCCCTTGGTCAGGATCGAGAACGGGTTCGCGTGCTCGGTGAGGGCCGTGATGATGCCCGGCATCAGCCGGTAGCGGCCCTCGGCGCGCTGGTAGCAGTCGACGTTGGTGCCCATCGCCACGTGGTCGCCCTGCCAGCGGCGCGAGGCCAGCTGGCGGCGCAGCACCTCGGGCGCGTTCACCTTCACCACGATCTGGGTGTCGAAGCCGAGCCCCGTGTCGAGGTCCAGGTAGCTGTGCGTCTTGCGGGCGAAGCAGTACACGCACGCGTGCGTGCAGCCGCGGTAGGGGTTCACCGTCCATTCGAACGGCATGCGCGAGGCGCCCGGCACCCGGTTCAGGATCGAGCGGGCCCGCACCTCGTGGAAGGTGATCCCGCGGAACTCGGGCGTGTCGAAGGTGCGGGTGACGACGGCGTCCGCGCCGAACAGCGCGGCATCGGCGGCCCGGCCGTGACCGCCGGACTCCCCGGACTCCCCGGATTCCACGGTGAGGTTCTCCCAGCGCATGACGCCTCCTAGGTAGCGCTCGGGCACAGAATAGAACATACGTTCCCATGATCGTGCGACCCCGATTTGGGCGGCCGGGCGCCGGGGTGGTTGGCTTGCCCCAACCCCGAGAAACCAGGTCCTGGAGGAACGCAATGGCGCAGGTCGAGGCCACCACGGAGCGGGTCGTCGCGGCGGACGCGGAGAAGGTGTTCGACGCGCTCGCCGACTACAGCGGTACGCGGCAGCAGCTGCTGCCCGAACACTTCAGCGAGTACGAGGTGCGCGAGGGCGGCGACGGCGAGGGCACCCTCGTCCACTGGAAGCTCCAGGCCACCAGCAAGCGTGTGCGCGACTGCCTCCTGGAGGTCAGCGAGCCCACCGACGGCGAGCTCGTGGAGAAGGACCGCAACTCCTCCATGGTCACCACCTGGCGCGTCACCCCGGCCGGCGAGGGCAGCTCCCGGGTCGTCGTCACCACCACGTGGAAGGGCGCCGGCGGCATCGGCGGCTTCTTCGAGAAGACCTTCGCCCCCAAGGGTCTCGGCCGGATCTACGACGCGATCCTCGCCAACCTCGCCGCCCAGGTGGAGAAGTAACGTCAAACACCGGCCGGTGAGGGGGCGTTGCGCCCCCTCACCGGTTCGGGTGGTTCTCGGCGCCGTCCGGAATTGCGCCGTAACTCGCCGTACTTGTTCGCAGTTGTCGCTTAACGCGGGAAATGTGTGACAGGCGCGACGAGGGGAGCCGTACGTGGGCGGGACGACTCTGGTGCAGCACGAGCCGGCCGTGGCGCCGGCCCCGGCGGAGACCGCCGACGAACCTCCGCCCCCCGCCCCGGCCGCCGAACTCGGCACGCGCCGAGTGCGGTTGGTCTTCTTCGGGCTCATGCTCACGCTGTTGCTCGCCGCGCTGGACCAGATGATCGTCGCCACCGCGCTGCCGAAGATCGTCGGCGAGCTGCACGGCCTGGACCGGATGTCCTGGGCCATCACGGCCTATCTGCTGACCTCCACCATCGGCCTGCCCCTGTACGGCAAGCTGGGCGACCTCGTCGGCCGCAAGGGCGTCTTCCAGTTCGCGATCCTGGTCTTCGTCGTCGGCTCCGCGCTCGCCGGGCGGGCGCAGACCATGGACCAGCTGATCGCCTTCCGCGCCCTCCAGGGCGTGGGCGCGGGCGGGCTCATGATCGGCGTGCAGGCGATCATCGCCGACATCGTGCCGTCCCGGCAGCGCGGCCGCTACATGGGCCTGATCGGCGCCGTCTTCGGCCTCGCCTCCGTCGCCGGACCGCTGCTCGGCGGCTACTTCACCGACCACCTCTCCTGGCGCTGGTGCTTCTACGTCAACGTCCCCTTCGGGCTGGTCACCCTGGCCGTCGTCACCGTCGTCCTCAAGCTGCCCAAGCCTGCTGCCAAGGCCCGCCTCGACGTCCTCGGTGCCCTGCTGCTCGCCGCGGCCTCCACCTGCCTCGTGCTGCTGACCAGTTGGGGCGGCACCGAGTACGCCTGGGACTCCCGGGAGATCCTCGGCCTCGGCGCGGGCGCCCTCGCCGCCACCGTCCTCTTCCTCGTCGCCGAGCACTTCGCCGCCGAACCCCTCATCCCGCTCCGGCTGTTCAGGGACTCCGTCTTCAACGTCACCGGCCTGGTCGGCCTGGTGATCGGTGTCGCCCTGTTCGGCGCGGCCAGCTATCTGCCGACCTTCCTGCAGATGGTCGACGGGGCCAGCGCCACCGAGTCCGGGCTGCTGATGCTGCCGATGATGGCCGGCATCGTCGGCGCCTCGGTCATCGGCGGGCAGCTCATCACCCACACCGGCCGCTACAAGATCTTCCCCCTGCTCGGCGGCGCCCTCTCCGCCGTCGGCATGTGGCTGCTGTCCCGCCTGGAGACCGACACACCCCGGCTGCACTACAGCATCTGGATGGCCGTCCTCGGCGCCGGCATCGGCCTGGTGATGCCCGTCCTCGTGCTCGCCGTGCAGAACTCCGTGCGCCCCGCCGACCTCGGCACCGCCACCAGCGCCAACACCTACTTCCGGCAGATCGGCGGCAGCGTCGGCGCCGCCGTCTTCGGCACCCTCTTCGCGAACCGGCTCACCGACTCCCTGCGCGAGGAACTGCCCCCGCGCGCGGGCGTCCGGCTGCCCGACCCCGAGTCGCTCACCCCGCAGCTCGTCCACGCGCTGCCGCCGGCCCTGCGCGACGCCTACATCCGCGCCTACGCCGACGCGATGCCCCGGATCTTCCTCTACCTCGTCCCGGTGCTCGTCCTCGGCCTGGTCATCGCCTGCTTCCTCAAGGAGAAACCGCTGGTGTCCCACCACACCACCGAGACGGAGCCCGTCACCGTGAACGCCCCCATCCCGCAGGCCCGTTCGCCGCACACCGCCGGAATCCCGGTGTGCGGCACGGTGCAGCACCCCGACGGGACCGTGGTGCCCCGCGCGGCGCTCACCCTCATCGACATCGCCGGACAGCAGGTCGGCCGGGGCGCGAGCGGCGAGGACGGACGGTACGCGCTCGCCACCCCCGGCACCGGCTCGTACGTCCTGATCGCCGCCGCGGGCGGCCACCAGCCGCAGGCCGTCTCCGTGACCGTAGGCGAGCGGCCCGTCGAACTCGACGTCGTCCTCGGCGGCGCCGGACGCCTCGCCGGCAGCGTGCTCACCGCCGACGGCAGCGCCGTCCGGGACGCCACCGTCACCCTCACCAACGTGCACGGCGAGGTCGTCGCCGCCACCCGCAGCGGCCGCGAGGGCAGTTACGTCATCACCGAACTGGTCGCCGGCGAGTACACCCTCGCCGCCAGTGCCCCCGCCTTCCGCCCCGCGGCCCTGCCGGTCACCGTCCAGGCCGCCCGGGAGACCCGGCAGGACATCGAACTCGCGGGCGGCGCCGTCCTGAGGGGCACCGTCCGGGCGAACGGCGGCCGCCCCGTCGAGGACGCGCGCGTCACGCTCCTGGACGCCGCCGGCAACGTCGTCGACACCCTCACCACCGGAACGGACGGAACGTTCCGGTTCGTGGATCTCTCCTCCGGCGAGTACACCGTCATCGCCGCAGGTTACCCACCGGTCGCCACGGTCCTCCGGGTCGCTGGCGGCGGCCGAACCGAGCGTGACCTGCAGTTGGGCCACGAGGACTGAGGGGGGCGCCCGCAGGGCGCTGAGCTGCGCGCCGGGGTGATCCGGTGAAACCAATTCCAGGATTGCCACACATTGCTACCGGCCGCCGCCGTACCGTAGTGACGGGCAGCACAGATCGTTTGCGAACAGCCGTGGGGAGAGAGGGTCTGGGCCATGGACCGTGGCAGCGAGCGGGACGAACCTCCCGGCCGCGGCGCAGGCGACGCGGCCGCGGGCCGGGTTCCGCTGGCCGTGGTAGTCGTCGACCGCGACGGCCTGGTGTCCCACTGGAGCAGCGGCGCGCGCCGCCTGTTCGGCGTGCAGCGGGACGACGCGATCGGGCACCCCGCCGCCGACCTGCTCCCGGTCTCCGGCGCACTCGCCGACGACCTCCCCGGCGACGCGCTGCCGGACACCTACGGCCTCCACCAGGCGCACGACGGGCTCGGCCCCGACCTGGAGGCCTCCCTCGACGGCCGTACCGGCTACGCGACGGCGGGCCGCGCCCGCCTCTTCCCGCACGCGGACCACCGCACCCGCATCGACGTGCTGTGGTGGGCCTACCCGCTGGTCGGCCCGGGGCCCTCGCGGCTGCTGGTGCTCGCCGCCGACGCCACCCGGCTGCGCGACGAGCGCGGGTACGACGACGAGACCGTCGAACGCATCTCGCCCGGCTTCGCCCGCCACACCGAACTGCCCGCCTCCGCGGAACTGGAGCGCCGGCTCCCCGAGATCCTGCCCAACATGGGCCCCGGACTCAGCGGCCGCATCGTCTCCCAGGTCCTCGAACTCGGCTATCCCGTCCTGGAGTTCAGCCAGTACGACCGGGTGCCCGTCACCCCGTACTGGGGCGTCCCGCGCCGCCTCGGCCGCGGCCCCGCCGAAGCCGTCGTACCGCAGCAGCGCACGGCGGCCGTGATCCCGGTCGGCGCCGAGCAGGACCTCGAGTACGTCGCCGTGCGCGAGCGGCTGGAGTTCCTCAACGAGGTCAGCTCCGGCATCGGGTCCTCACTCGACCTCGGCGAGACCATCCGCGAGGTCACCAGCGCCGCCGTGCCCCGTTTCGCGGACTTCGCCGGCACCCATCTGCGCGCCGCCGTCCTCGCGGGCGAGGGCTTCCCGGACGGCCCGCCGGACACGAGCACCGTGATGTTCCGCGTCTGGGTCGAGCACAACGACGAACCGGGCCGCTGGGACGACACCGTGCCGGTCGGCGAGGCCTTCGCCTTCCCCGAACACACCCCGTTCTACAAGTGCATGGTCACGGGCGAACCGGTCCTCATCCCGAGGGTCACCGAGGAACTCTCCAACCGCATCTCCGGCGAGTTCGAGAAGCGCGACCTCAGGCCGCTCATCACCGGCCGCTCCCTGCTCATCGTGCCGCTCAAGGCACGCAACGTCGTGCTCGGCTTCATGGTGCTGATGCGCCGCCCCGACCGCCCGGCCTTCGACGACATGGACCGCACCACCGGCGCCGAACTCGCCGCCCGCGCAGGGCTCGTGCTCGACAACGCCCGCATGTACACGTACCAGGAGAACGTCGCCGACACCCTCCAGGACAGCATGCTGCCGCAGGTGAACCCGCGGATGGCCGGCTGTGACGTGGCGACCCGCTATCTGCCCGGCACCCGGCTCGGCCGGATCGGCGGCGACTGGTTCGACACCATCAAGCTGCCAGGCTCGCGCACCGCCCTCGTGGTCGGCGACGTCATGGGCCACGGCCTCAACTCGGCCGCCATGATGGGCCAGTTGCGTACGGCCGTACAGACCATGGCCACCATGGAGACCCCGCCGGCCCAACTGCTGCGCAACCTCGACGACCTGGCCCGGCGACTCGGCGAGAACTACCTCGCCACCTGCCTGTACGCGGTCTACGATCCGATCCGCGGCGAACTGCACCTGGCCAACGCCGGACACATCCCGCCCGTCCTGGTGCGCGCCGAGGACGGCCGCAGCGAACTGCTCGACCTGCCCACCGGCGCTCCCATAGGGGTCGGCGGCGTCCCGTTCGAGTCCACCGTCGTCCGCGTCTCACCCGGCGACCGGCTGGTGCTGTGCACCGACGGGCTGGTCGAGGTGCGCGGCTCCGACATCGGGGAGGGCCTCGCCGCGCTCTGCGAGTCCGCCGCCCACCCCGCGGCCTCCATGGACGTCGCCTGCGACACCATCATCCGCGCCCTCAACACGCGCGGCGGCCGCAAGGACGACGTCGCCCTGCTCATGGCCCGGCTCAACGGCATCCCCGACGACCACGTCGCCGAGTGGCACCTCGACGCCGACCCGCGCGAAGTGGCCCGGGCCCGGCGCCTGGTCCGGGACCGGCTGCTGGAATGGGGCCTGCCGCAGACGGTGGAGACGGCGCAGTTGCTGGTCAGCGAGGTCGTCACCAATGCCGTCCAGCACGCGGGAGGCGGCCGGGTCGGACTGCGGGTGGTCCGCACCGACGCCCTGCTGTTCGAGGTCACCGACGACGAACCCGGCCTGCCCGCCATGCTCGCCACCGGACCGTACGACGAATCGGGCCGCGGTCTGCGCGTGGTCAGCCGGCTGGCCCGGGAGTGGGGCGCCAGCGCGACCGGGCACCGCAAGACCGTCTGGTTCGAACAGGCGGTCAGCGGAAGGTGAAGGTGACCGCCCGCCCCTTGCCCCACTGACGGCCGTCGCGATATCCCGATCACGGAACCGACCGTGGGGAGATCGACATGAACGTTTCGGACAACTACCGTGATGCGTGGGAGAGTTACTGGCGCGAGACCTCCGACGCGACGGGCGAGGCGATCTGGGACTCCGATCCCTCCCTCACCGCCGAGCCGCACAGCGAGCTGCTCCTGCCGTACGCGGACACCGCGCGCGCCATCGTCGACCTGGGCTGCGGCAACGGCACCCAGACCCGCTACCTGGCCACCCGGTTCGCCCGAGCCGTCGGCGTCGACCTCTCGCCCGCCGCCATCGAGCACGCCCGCCGCGTCGGCCACGGCGACACCGTCGAGTTCCAGCAGCTCGACCTGACCGACACCGACGCCGTACGGGCCCTCCACGAGCGGCTCGGCGACAGCAACGTGTACATGCGGGCCGTCATCCACCAGAGCGAACCGGACGCACGCGCCGCGGTGGCCGCCGCGGTCGCCGAGATCATCGGCACCGAGGGACGCGCCTTCGTCGTCGAACTCACCTCCGGCTCACGCGATGTCCTCAAGCGGGCGGCCACCGGCCCTGACGGCCCGCCGCCCAAGCTGCGCCGCGTCTTCCACCACGGCCTCAAGCCCGCCGACGCCGAGGACGAGGAGATCCCCCAGCTGCTCGGCGAGGCCGGCCTCAAGGTCCTGGCGAGCGGCGAGACGACCCTGCCGCAGACCGAGTACCACGCCGACGGCACCCGCATCGACCTGCCTGCGCGCTGGTTCGTCCTGGCCGGAAAGTAAGCAGGCCCGTCACGGCCGGAACGGGATGGTCCGGCCGTGACTAAGCCGTGTCCCTTGCGTGAAGATCCCTCCTATAGCATTCCCTTCGCTGATTCACCCGAAGGTGTAGAGGGGGCCCTTAGCCGTGACCGTCCGTACGGCCGAAGTGCGCAGCCGAGGGCGGCGGCGTGCTCCGCGCTCCGGGCGCCCGAAGGCCCCCGCAGGGCTGCTGCCCACGCCCCCCGACGAACGGGAGAAGTACAGCTACGTCAAGCGCCACACGTGGGTGCTGACCTCCAGCTCCTTCCTCGGCTTCGCCTGCGTGCTGTACAGCCAGGCCGACACCGCCCGGCACAGCGGGTGGATCTGGGTGTTCGCGCCCACCCTGCTGCTGGCCGTCGTCGGCTTCCTCATATCCCTGCGCCTGGAGGCGTTCGCGCCCAGCTTCGACCTCAAGGCGCACCGGCGTCTGGTCCGCCGCTGGCAGCCGCAGCACTACCCGAGCGTCGACGTCTTCCTGCCGGTGTGCGGCGAGCCCCTGGAGGTGCTGCACAACACCTGGCGCCACGTACGGATCCTGGCCGACACCTACCCCGGCCAGGTCGAGGTCCTGGTGCTCGACGACGGGGACAGTGCGGAGGCGGCCGCCATGGCCGCCGACTTCGGCTTCCGTCACCTGGTGCGGCCCAACCGGGGCTGGATGAAGAAGGCCGGCAACCTCCGCCACGGCTTCGAGAACTCCTCCGGCGAGGCGATCCTCATCCTGGACGCCGACTTCGTCCCGCGCTCGGACCTGCTGCACGAGCTGATGCCGTACCTGGACGACGACCCGCGCTGCGCCATCGTCCAGTCCCCGCAGTTCTTCCGGGTGCTGGACCAGCAGAACTGGATCGAGCGCGGCGCCGGCGCCGTCCAGGAGCTGTTCTACCGCTCGGTGCAGGTCTCCCGGCAGCGCAGCGACGGCTCCATCTGCGTCGGCTCCTGCGCGGTCTACCGGCGCGCGGCCCTGGACGAGATCGGCGGCACCAGCCTCATCGAGCACTCCGAGGACATGCACACCGGCTTCGACCTGCGGGCCCGCGGCTGGGACCTGCGCTACGTACCGCTCGCGCTGTCCACCGGCATCTGCCCCGACACCGTGGGCGCCTACTACAACCAGCAGTACCGCTGGTGCATGGCCTCGATGAGCATGCTCGGCAGCCTGCGCGACTTCTGGCAGGTGCGGATGCGCTTCGCCAGCCGCCTCTGCTACATGTCCGGATTCATCTACTACATCGAGACGGCCCTGCTCACCTTCACCACCCCGCTCATCGCGCTGACCCTGCTGATCCACTACCCGGACCAGCTGCAGGCCACCAACTACTGGATGGTCCTGCCCAGCGTGCTCTACCTGACGGTGGTCTACCCCCTGTGGCACCGCAACCCCTACCGGCTGGAGGCCTGGGCGACCCGGGTGATGTACGGATGGGCGCACGTCTTCGCCATCTGGGACGTCGTACGCCGCCGCCCGATGGGCTGGCAGCCCACCGGATCCAGCGGTGCCAAGAAGAACAAGACCCGCCGCTTCTGGGGCGGGATGTGGCTGTGGAGCGCCCCCACGGCCGTGCTGTGGCCGGTCCTCGCCGTGTGGCGCATGAACGGCGCCCACCCGGAGAACTTCGCGCTGATGCTGGCCCTGGGCCTGTTCTACGCGGTGGCCGTCGGCCGGGTGCTGATCCAGCCCAAGGAGGTGACCGAGTGAAGGCCACGGCCCTCGCCCGGACGCTGGCTGCCCTGCTGACCGGGATCCTCTGCCTGGCGGGCTGTGTCAGCTCCGGCCCGGCACCCATCGGCGCCGGCGGCAACGGCGCCCAGCCGGCCGCGACCGGGCCCGGCGGCGGCGCGTCGTACGTGCCCGCGCAGCCCTACGACGTCACCCCGCTGCTGCACCCGAAGGCCAAGTACTTCGGCGCCACCTTCGACGGCGTCCCCAAGGACCTGAGCCCCGTCGCACGCTACGCCTCCCAGGTCGGGCGCACCCCGACGATGCTGGAGTACTACCTCGGCTGGGGCGACGAGTTGCAGACGGACCAGACCGAGGCCGTGTGGGAGAACGGCCAGCTGCCGTACATCGCCTGGGAGCCGCACAAGGCCACCCTCGCGCAGATCGCCGACGGCAGCCAGGACGCGTACATCGTCAGCACCGCCCGTACGCTGCGCGCCCTGAACGTGCCCGTGGCGATGAGCCTGGCCCACGAGATGAACGGCGCCTGGTACCCCTGGGGCACCAAGGGCGCGACCGCCGCCCAGTTCGTCAAGGCCTGGCGCCACGTCCACGACGTCTTCCAGGACGAGGGCGTCTCCACGGTCATCTGGGTCTGGAGCCCGAACATCATCAACCCGGTGCCCCAGGTGGCCCTGAAGCCGTACTACCCCGGCGACGGGTACGTCGACTGGATCGGCGTCGTCGGCTACTACGCGCGCACCGGGGCGCAGGACTTCCAGACCCTCTTCGGGCCCACCTTCCGCCAGATCAGGACCTTCACCCAGCGTCCCTTCCTGCTGGCCGAGACGGGGGCCCAGCCCAATCCGCGCAAGAGCGCGCAGATCACCGAACTGCTGAAGACCGTCGCCACCCGCAGCGACGTCGTGGGCTTCATCTGGTTCGACCTGAACAAGGAGACGGACTGGCGGGTCGACAGCAGTCCCGAGACGCTGGCCGCGTTCCGCACGGCAGCCCGGAACCACCGGTACGACCTCGACTTCGACGCCCTGAAGTAGCCGAAGCAGACGAAGCAGAAGAAGCGGACAAGACAGAAACCACGATGACCTATACGGAGCACCCGCGGCCGGTGCACGACGAGACCCTGCAACTGCGGGTCCTGCCGCCGCCCCCGGCCGAGGCCGACCCCGGCTTCTCCTTCGTCGAGCAGCCGCTGCCCGGCTGGACCCTGCCGCCGGTCGCCGAGATGGGCTGGGCCGCCGACACCGGACGGCGGCGCCGCATGGTCGGCCGCGCGCTGCTCGCCGTGATCCTGCTCGTCCAGGCCGCGCTCTCGCTGCGGCTGGCCAACTCCGCCTTCGAGGACGAGGCGCTCTACGTCTACGCCGGGCACGTGGAGATCGGCCACCTCTTCTACGGGTCCCCCGACTACGGCGGCTTCGACACCTACTTCTCCGGCGCGCCCGTCCTGTACCCCGTGCTCGCGGCCGCCGTGGACTCCGTCCTCGGCCTCGCCGGGGTCCGCGCGCTCAGCCTGCTGTTCATGCTGACGGCCACCGCCTGTCTGTACGGGCTGACCCGGCGCCTGTTCAACGAGCGCGCGGGCCTGTGCGCCAGCGCGCTGTTCGCCGTCTCCATGCCGACGCTGTTCCTCGGCCACTTCGCCACCTACGACGCCCTGGCCGTCTGCCTGCTGGCCCTCACCGCCTGGCTCCTGGTGGTGATCGCACCGCGACACTGGCTCCTGGCCGTCCCCGTCGGGCTGGTCGCCGCGCTCGCCGTCGCCGTGAAGTACGCCTCCGCGCTGTTCCTGCCGACGCTGGTGCTGCTGTTCGTGCTGGCCGCCTACCGGCACCACCATGTGCGCCGCGCCCTGCTGCGCGGCGCCCTCTTCAGCGTGGCCACCATCGGCGCGCTCCTCGGCGGCCTCGCGGCCAGCGGCTATCTGACGGCGATCCAGAGCACCACCACGGCGCGCGCCCACGGGGACACGCCCGCCTGGCAGATCCTCCAGGACACCACCCGCTGGGCGGGGCTGCTGATCGCCGTCGCCCTGGTCGGCACGGTCACCTACGCCCGCACCGCCCGGCTGAGCGAGATCCCGGGGTGGCGGCGGGCCGTCCCGGGCCGGCGCTGGCGCACCTGCCTGGGCGTGCTGCTCACCGGCACGGCGCTGCTCGCGCCCGCCTACCAGATCCATCTGCAGACCGAGACGTCCCTGCAGAAGCACATCGGCTTCGGGCTGTTCTTCGCCGCGCCCATGGCGGGCGTCGGGATCACCCGGCTCATGGGCGCCCACTTCAAGTTCCCGCAGTGGGCCATCGCCATCGGGGTCGTCGCGCTCACCCTCGGCCTGAGCCAGTCCGCCGCCTACTTCGGCAGCTGGCCGGACACCCGCTACCTGATCCCGCAGCTCTCCTACACGGTGCGTCCGGGCCAGCACTGGCTGGGCGATCCGAAGGAGGGCCCGGTGTACTACCTCAGCCGTGAGCGCCGCTCCTCGTACCAGGACTGGACGTCCTTCTTCTTCATCGACTACAAGGCCCCCGACGGCCGCCACCTGTCGGGCGTGCCCGGCTACCGCGCGGCCGTCCGCGCGGGCTACTTCGACGGTGTGGTGCTGAACTACTCCGGCGGCCTGCCCGCGGCGCAGGAGGCCGTACGCCAGGAGATGCGCACCAGCGGCCGCTACCGCCTGACCAGTTCGCTGCCGTACCGGACGTCCACGGGCGGCGGGCACTTCGAGATCTGGGTCAGGCAGAGCGCCGGCCGGTCGTGAGGACGCGGCGCCGCCCCGTCGTGGCCTCGCCCGGCCCAGACGCGTAACGTGCCCGGCATGAAGATCCTGATCAGTGCGGATATGGAGGGTGCCACCGGCGTCACCTGGCCGGCCGACGTGCTCCCGGGCACACCGCAGTGGGAGCGGTGCCGGTCGATGTTCACCTCGGACGTGAACGCCGCCGTGCTCGGCTTCTTCGACGGCGGCGCCGACCAGGTGCTCGTCAACGAGGCCCACTGGACCATGCGCAACCTGCTGCTGGAACGGCTCGACGAGCGGGTCGAGATGCTCACCGGGCGGCACAAGGAGCTGACCATGGTGGAGGGCGTGCAGCACGGCGACGTGGACGGCATCGCGTTCGTCGGCTACCACGCGGGCGCCGGCATGGAGGGCGTCCTCGCCCACACCTACCTCGCGAACCAGATCACCGGGGTGTGGGTGAACGACGTCCGCGCCAGCGAGGGTCTGCTCAACGCGCATGTCGTCGCCGAGTACGGCGTACCGGTCGTGCTCGTCACCGGCGACGACCTGGCCTGCGAGGACGCGCTCGGGTACGCGCCCGAGGCGCTGAAGGTCGCGGTCAAGGACCATGTGTCCCGGTACGCGGCGGTGTGCCGCACCCCGGCCCGGACCGCCGCCGACATCCGCGCGGCCGCCAAGGAGGCCGCACAGCTGGCCGTCCGCCACGAGCCCGTGCACGGCGGGCCGTTCACCGTCGCCGTCGAGTTCGACGCCGAGCACCTGGCGATGGCGGCGACCGTCGTCCCGGGTGTCGCCCGCATCGGCGAGCGGAAGGTGGCGTACACCAGCGACACCATGTACGAGGGAATCCGGACCTTCAAGGCGGTCACCACGATCGTCTCGGCCGCGGTGGAGGAGCAGTATGGCTGACCAGCAGGCACTGGACGAGGTGGTCGAGTTCACCTCCGGTCTGATCCGGATCGACACCACCAACCGGGGCGGCGGCGACTGCCGGGAGCGGCCCGCCGCCGAGTACGCGGCCGAGCGGCTGGCCGGGGCGGGCCTGGAACCCCTGCTGCTGGAGCGGACCCCGGGGCGGACCAACGTCGTCGCCCGGATCGAGGGCACCGACCCGTCCGCCGACGCCCTGCTGGTGCACGGTCATCTGGACGTGGTGCCGGCCGAGGCCGCCGACTGGAGCGTGCACCCGTTCTCGGGCGAGATCCGTGACGGCGTCGTGTGGGGGCGCGGCGCCGTCGACATGAAGAACATGGACGCGATGATCCTCGCGGTCGTCCGCTCCTGGGCCCGGCAGGGCGTACGGCCCCGCCGTGACCTCGTCATCGCGTTCACCGCGGACGAGGAGGACAGCGCCGAGGACGGCGCCGGGTTCCTCGCCGGCCGGCACCCGGAGCTGTTCGAGGGCTGCACGGAGGCCATCGGCGAGTCGGGCGCCTTCACCTTTCACGACGGCGCCGGCCGGGAGATCTACCCCATCGCCGCGGGGGAGCGCGGCACCGGCTGGCTGAAGCTCACCGCGCGCGGCCGGGCCGGGCACGGCTCCAAGGTGAACAAGGAGAACGCGGTGACCCGGCTCGCCGCCGCCGTCACCCGGATCGGCGAGCACGAGTGGCCGCTGAGGCTCACCCCGACCGTACGGGCCGCCCTCACCGAACTCGCCGCCGTCTACGGCATCGAACCGGACTTCGGCGACGTGGACGGGCTGCTGGACAAGCTCGGCCCGGCCGCCAAGCTGGTCGAGGCGACCGTCCGCAACAGCGCCAACCCGACCATGCTGGACGCCGGTTACAAGGTCAACGTCATCCCGGGCGAGGCGGTCGCGTTCGTGGACGGACGCTATCTGGCCGGCGGCGAGGAGGAGTTCCGCGCCACCCTGGACCAGCTGACCGGGCCGGACGTGGACTGGGAGTTCCACCACCGGTCGGTCGCGCTGCAGGCGCCCGTCGACTCGCCCACGTTCGCCGGGATGCGGGCGGCCGTCGAGGAGTTCGCACCCGAGGGACACGTGGTGCCGTACTGCATGACCGGCGGCACGGACGCCAAGCAGTTCTCGCTGCTCGGCATCACCGCCGCCTACGGATTCGCTCCGTTGAGGCTCCCCGAGGGCTTCGACTACCAGGCGATGTTCCACGGCGTCGACGAGCGCGTCCCGGTCGAGGCGCTGCACTTCGGCGTCCGGGTCCTCGACCGCTTCCTGCGGACGGCCTAGGCGATGGGGGACGAGGTGCACCAGCAGGCGTACGGTTCCTGGCCCTCGCCCATCGACGCGGCGCTGGCCGCCGCGCACGACGGGCACCCGGAGTGGGTGGGCTTCGTCGGGGACGAGGTGTGGTGGACCGAGCCCCGGCCCGCCGAGGGCGGGCGCCGGGCCTTGGTGCGGCGTGGCACAGACGGTGCGGAGGAGTCGGTGCTGCCGGCGCCGTGGAACGTGCGCAGCCGGGTCATCGAGTACGGCGGTCGGCCCTGGGACGGCGTGATGCGGGAAGACGGGCCCCTGGTGGTGTTCACGCACTTCGCCGACCAGCGCCTGTACCGGTACGAGCCCGGCGGCGAGCCGCGCCCGCTGACCCCCGTCTCGCCGGTGGGCGGCGGGCTGCGCTGGGCGGAGCCGCAGGTGGACCTCGCCCGCGGCGAGGTCTGGTGCGTGCTGGAGGAGTTCACCGGGGACGGTCCGGACGACGTACGGCGCGTCCTGGCCGCCGTACCGCTGGACGGCTCGGCCGCCGACGACCGGGCCGCCGTACGCGAACTCAACGACGGGCGGCACCGGTTCGTCACCGGACCCCGGCTCTCGCCCGACGGGCGCCGGGCCGCGTGGCTGGCCTGGGACCATCCGCGGATGCCGTGGGACGGCACGGAACTGCTCGTCGGCGAGGTCGGTGACGACGGCACACTGCATACCGTCCACACGGTCGCCGGCGGTCCGGACGAGGCCGTGGCCCAGGTGGAGTGGTCTGCGGACGGCCGTCTTCTGTATGCGAGCGACCGCAGCGGCTGGTGGAACCTGTACCGCGACGAAACCCCGCTGTGCCCGCGCGAGGAGGAGTTCGCCGGGCCGCTGTGGAAGCTCGGCCTGCGCTGGTTCGCGCCGCTCGACAACGGGCTGATCGCGGTCGTACACGGTCGAGGGGCGACCGTGCTCGGGATACTGGATCCAGAATCCGGCGAGGTGGTCGACGCCGCCGGACCCTGGAGCGAGTTCGCGCCCGGCCTCGCGGCCCATGGCGGACGGGTCGTCGCGGTGGGCGCCGGCCCGCGCACCGGATACGAAGTGGTCGAGCTGGACACCAGCAGCGGACGCGCCCGCGTGATCGGCGCCCGGCACCGGGATCCCGTCGACCCGGCCTACTACCCCGAACCGCAGATCCGCACCTTCACCGGACCCGGCGGCCGCGAGGTGCACGCCCACGTCTACCCGCCGCACCACCCCGGCCGCACCGCCCTGGACGGCGAGCTGCCGCCGTACGTCATCTGGGCGCACGGCGGCCCCACCAGCAGGGTGCCGCTCGTGCTGGACCTGGAGATCGCCTACTTCACCTCGCGGGGCATCGGGGTCGCCGAGGTCAACTACGGCGGCTCCACCGGATACGGCCGCGCCTACCGGGAGCGGCTGCGCGAGCGGTGGGGCGTGGTCGACGTCGAGGACTGCGCGGCCGTCGCCCGCGCGCTCGCCGAGGAGGGCGCCGCCGACCCGGGCCGGCTCGCGATCAGGGGCGGCAGCGCCGGCGGCTGGACCACCGCCGCCTCCCTGACCACGACCGACGTCTACGCCTGCGGCACCATCGTCTACCCCGTCCTCGACCTCGCCACCTGGGGGCCGGGGGAGACCCACGACTTCGAGTCGCGGTACCTGGAGTCGCTGATCGGCCCGCTCACCGAGGTACCCGCGCGGTACGCCGAGCGTTCGCCCACCGCGCACGCCGACCGGCTCACGGTGCCCTTCCTGCTGCTCCAGGGCCTGGACGACGTGATCTGCCCGCCCGCCCAGTGCGAACGCTTCCTCGCCGGGATCGCGGGCCGGGGCGTGCCGCACGCCTACCTCACCTTCGCGGGGGAGGGGCACGGGTTCCGGCGGGCCGAGACCATGGTGCGCGCGCTGGAGGCCGAGCTGTCCCTGTACGCTCAGGTGTTCGAGCTGGATGTTCCCGGGGTCCCGGAGTTGGAGTTGCGCACGTGAGAGAGCTGGTACGGCCGGCCCGGCTGGCCCCCGGGGCCCGCGTGGCCGTGGTGGCCCCCAGCGGGCCGGTGCCCGAGGAGCGGCTGCAGGCGGGACTGGACGTGCTGCGCGGCTGGGACCTCGACCCGGTGGCCGCACCCCATGTGCTGGACCGGCACGGGGAGTTCGCCTACCTGGCGGGCGCGGACGCCGACCGTGCCGCCGACTTCCAGAGCGCCTGGTGCGACCCGGCGGTGGACGCGGTCCTGTGCGCCCGCGGCGGGTACGGCGTGCAGCGGATGATCGACCTGCTCGACTGGGAGGCGATGCGCAAGGCCGGGCCGAAGGTGTTCGTCGGCTTCAGCGACATCACGGTCCTGCACGAGGCCTTCGCCACCCGTCTGGGGCTCGCCACCCTGTACGGGCCGATGGCGGCCGGCATCGACTTCATCAAGAACGACCGGGCGCAGGAGCACCTGAAGGCCACGCTCCTGGCCCCGGAGACCGTCCGCACCATCGCCTCCGGCGGCACGGCCCTCGTCCCCGGCCGCGCCCGCGGGGTCACCCTCGGCGGTTGCCTGAGCCTGCTCGCCGCGGATCTCGGCACCCCGCACGCCCGTCCCTCGGCGAGCGGCGGGCTGCTGTGCCTGGAGGACGTGGGCGAGGAGACGTACCGGCTCGACCGCTACCTCACCCAACTCCTGCGCGCTGGCTGGCTGGAGGGGGTGAGCGGGGTGCTGCTCGGCTCCTGGGCGAAGTGCGATCCCTACGAGCGGGTGCGGCCCATGCTCGCCGACCGCCTCGGTCCGCTCGGTGTCCCCGTCGTGGAGGAGTTCGGATTCGGGCACTGCGAGGGCGCGTTGACGATTCCCTTCGGTGTCGCGGCCGAACTCGACGCGGACACGGGCACGTTGACGCTGGACGAGCCCGCCCTGCGCTGAGATCCCCTACCGAATCTCCGTCAAGAAACCACGCACAGGCCGATTGACCATGGTCTGACAGGGGTCACAGCATGAGGACCGGCCGTTACCTACAGGCCGGTATCCGCGTTGCCTCGGTGTGGAGGTTTCCGTGCCCCGACGCGTGCCCAGATTCCGAGCCCCGCTCGCTCTCGCCCTGGGCGCCGCGCTCACCGTCCCCCTCGCGCTCACCGCTCCCGCGGCCGCGACCGGCCCGTTCTCCGTCACCGCGCTGAAGTTCACCGTCCGGGCGGGCGGCCGTACCTGCACGGTCGACGCCGACCTCTACCGCCCGGCGGGCGTGGACCGCTCCCACCCCGCACCCGCCGTGCTCGCCACGAACGGCTTCGGCGGGAGCAAGTCCGACGGCTCGACCGACGCGATCGGCAAGGCCTTCGCCCGGCGCGGATACGTCTCGCTCGTCTACTCCGGACTCGGCTTCGGCCGGTCCGGCTGCCTCATCTCACTCGACGACCCCGGAATCGACGGCACCGCCGCTTCCCGGCTCGTCGACTTCCTCGGCGGAGAGCGGGCCGCCGACGACGGCACCAGGGCCGACTTCGTCACCCTCGACTCCGCCGGTGACCCGCGCGTCGGCATGGTCGGCGGCTCCTACGGGGGTGCCATCCAGCTGGCGACGGCCGCCGTGGACCACCGGGTCGACGCGCTCGTCCCCCTGATCACCTGGAACGACCTCGCCTACTCGCTGGATCCGAACAACACCGCCGGCGGTGTCCCCGGCGCCTTCAAGTGGCAGTGGACCAACGGCTTCTACCTCATCGGCGAGAGCCGGCCGCTGACCGTGCCGAACCTCGACCCGTCCCGGATCAACTCCCTCGCCTGCCGCCACTTCGTCACCGAGGCCTGCGAGACGATCCGCACCCTCAACTCCGGCAGCTACCCGGCGCGCGCCACCGCCGAGCTGCTCGCCTACCTCCGCAGCGTCTCCCCGGTGTCGTACCTGAACCGGGTCGAGGCACCCACCCTGCTGGTCCAGGGACAGGCCGACAGCCTCTTCAACCTCAACGAGGCGACGGCGACGTACCAGACGCTCAAGGCCCAGGGCGTGCCCACCCGGATGATCTGGCAGTCCTGGGGTCACAGCGGCGGCATGACCGACCCGGCCGCCGGTGAACTCGACCTGACCCAGGGCAACTTGGAGTCGAGCTACGTCGGTCGGCGCATCCTCGCCTGGTTCGACCGCTACCTCCACCGGCGCACGGACGCCGACACCGGCCCGGCCTTCGCCTACTACCGCGACTGGATCACCGACCCGAACCGTGCCTACGCCACCGCCGCCCACCTGCCCGCCCGCACCCGGAAGCTCTACCTCTCCGGCGACGGCAAGCTCGTCGACAACCGCAGGAAGGTGGCGCGAGGGAGCCGTACCTACCGCAACGGGCCTGTCCCCACGAGCCATTCGGAGAGCCTGCTGACCGGGACGGTCGGGCTGCCGGACCCGGCGCCGTACGACACCGAGGGCACCTACCTGGGCTGGAGCAGCGCACCGCTGACCCGCGCCACGGATGTCGTCGGCGCACCCCGGGCCACCCTGAAGGTGGTGTCCCCGCAGGCCGAGCGGACGCAGAACTCGGGCAACGCCGCCGACAGGCTGGTCCTGTTCGCCAAGCTGTACGACGTCGCGCCCGACGGCACGCAGACGCTGGTGCACCGGCTGGTCGCGCCGGTCCGGGTGCCCGACGTGACCCGGAGCTTCACCGTGTCCCTGCCGGGCATCGTGCACCGGTACGAGAAGGGCCACCGGCTGCGGTTCGTGATCGCGGCGAGCGACGACGCGTACTTCGGCAACCGCGGGATCAAACCGGTCACCGTGGTCAGCACGCCCGACGACACCGGGGTGCTGGAACTTCCGGTGCTCGGCGGCTGAGTCCGGCCCGTAGGCTGGCGGGATGCCGCACACCACATCCCGCTACCTCGCCGAAGGCCCCCGCGTGGGCATCCGCCCCTTCACCCTGGACGACGGCCCCGAGTTCACCGCCCGGGCCAGGGAGAGCAAGGACCTGCACCGGCCGTGGCTGTTCCCGCCGGACACCGACGAGGGCTACGCCGCCTACGCCAAGCCGCTCATCGAGGATCCGAGCAAGGCCGGGTTCCTCGTGTGCGAGAAGGACTCCGGGGACATCGCCGGGTTCATCAACATCAACAACATCGTCCGGGGCGGCTTCCAGTGCGGCGCCCTCGGCTACGGCGCCTTCGCGCACGCGGCCGGCCGGGGGCTGATGCGCGAGGGCCTCGACCTGGTGATCGGGTACGCGTTCGGGCCGCTGGGGCTGCACCGGCTGGAGATCAACGCGCAGCCCGACAACGTCCCCTCCGTCGCGATGGCGCGGGGCGCCGGCTTCCGGCTGGAGGGCTTCTCGCCCGACATGATCTTCATCGACGGGGCCTGGCGGGACCATGAACGCTGGGCGCTCACCGTCGAGATGCGCGCCACTTCCGACCCCGCCTTTGCGCAATCCTGACCGGCAGCGCCCCTGGCCGACTCCCCGCACCCCGGGTTCCATGGTCATCGTGACGAGGATCCGACGTGAGGTACTGACCCTGCCCGCCGCGCAGTTG
The DNA here is from genome assembly GCF_900215565.1 of Streptomyces sp. Ag109_G2-15. Classification (NCBI taxonomy): domain Bacteria; kingdom Bacillati; phylum Actinomycetota; class Actinomycetes; order Kitasatosporales; family Streptomycetaceae; genus Streptomyces; species Streptomyces sp. Ag109_G2-15. The sequence goes on along the minus strand of NZ_OCNI01000002.1, from coordinate 1,928,142 downwards.
GGCCCCGACAACCCCCTGCCCCCGCTCCGGCCTCTCGACGATGGGGGCACCGCCCACGCCCTTGAGGCAGTGGGGGACCACCGCATCGGCGGCCGGGAGCGGGGCGACATGCCCCGGGACATGGCCCGGCAACTCGGCTACGAGCCGCTGCACAGCCTGTTGCCGGTGCGCGTCCGCGACGGGTACGGCAGAACCCGTGAACCCCGCGCCCTGGACGCGCTGGTGATCGAGAACGACCGGCTGCGCGCCACCGTCCTGCCCGCCCTCGGCGGCCGGATCGCCTCCCTGGTCCACCTGCCCACCGGACGCGAACTCCTCTACCGCAACCCGGTGTTCCAGCCCGCCGACTTCGCTCTCAACGGCGCCTGGTACTCCGGCGGCATCGAGTGGAACATCGGCGCCACCGGCCACACCGCCCTCTCCTGCGCCCCCCTGCACGCCGCCCGCGTCCCCGCCCCCGACGGCGGCGAGATGCTGCGGCTGTGGGAGTGGGAGCGGCTGCGCGACCTGCCCTTCCAGGTCGACCTGTGGCTCCCGGAGGGCTCCGACTTCCTGTACGTCGGCGTCCGGATCCGCAACCCGCACGAGCGCCCGGTGCCCACGTACTGGTGGTCCAACACCGCCGTACCCGAGGAGCGCCGGATCCTCGCCCCCGCCGAGGAAGCCTGGCACTTCGGCTACGAGCGCCGCCTGCGCCGGGTGCCCGTGCCCTCGTACGACGGCATCGACCGTACGTACCCGCTCAACAGCCCTTACGCCGCCGACTACTTCTACGAGGTCCCGGACGGCCGGCGCCGCTGGATCGCCGCGCTGGACGCGGACGGGCACGGGCTGGTGCAGACCTCCACCGACAGGCTGCGCGGCCGCAAGCTGTTCGTGTGGGGCAGCGGGCCCGGCGGCCGGCGCTGGCAGGAGTGGCTGACCGAGCCCGGCACCGGCGGCTACTGCGAGATCCAGGCGGGGCTCGCCCGCACCCAGCTGGAGCACGTCCGGCTGGAGCCGGAGAGCGAGGTGTCCTGGCTGGAGGCGTACGGCCCGCTCGACACCCCCTCCGAGGGCGCGTGGCCGGAGGTCGTCCGGGGCGCCGAGGAGCGGCTCGCCGCGGTGCTGCCGCGCGCCCGTGTCGAGGAGGCGCACGCGGCCTGGAAGCCGTACGCCGACACCGAACCCGGTGAGATCCTCGCCACCGGCTCCGGCTGGGGCGCGCTCGAAGTGCTGCGTGCCGACTGGAAACTGCCCGGCACCCCCTTCCCCGAGTCCACCCTCGGCGAGGCACAGACGCCCTGGCGGGAGCTGCTGCGCACCGGCTCCCTGCCCGAGCCGCGCCGGGTCCGCCCGCCCGGCGAGACACCGGTCGCCCCGCACTGGCGGGACATGCTGGAGACCGCGCCCGCCGACCCCCACACCGAGTACCACCTCGGCGTCGCCCAGTGGCACGCCGGCGACCGCGCCCAGGCGGTCCGCAGCTGGGAACGCGCCCTCCCGCTCGCCCCGTCCCTGTGGCCCCTGCTGCGCTGCCTCGCCGTGGCCGACCAGGAGTCCGGGCACCACGAGCGGGCCGCCGAGCGGTACGCGGAGGCCTTCGACGACCTGTGCCGCGAGCGGCGCGACGACGGCGAGGCCTGGACGGCCGCCGTGGCCGCGCTCGGCCGGGAGGCCCTGGCGGCGCTGCTGCGGGCCCGGCGGCCGGCGGACGCCCGCGCGGTGTGGGAGCGGCTGCTGCCCGCCGTGCGGCGGCGCGGCCGGTTCCGGCTGCTGGAGGCCGAGCTGCTGCTCGCCGAGGGGCGGCGCGCCGACGCCCGGGCCGTCTTCGACGCGGGCTTCGAGGTCGCGGACCTGCGGGAGGGCGCGGAGGTGATCGGGCGGCTGTGGGCCCGTCTCACCGACGAGCCCCTGCCCGCCCGCTACGATTTCCGGATGCGCCCGGACACGCCCTGAGAGCCTGTGTCAGCCGCCGTGGTCGACGTACTCGAAGACCGAGCCGTCCGGGTGCACCGCGAGCAGATTCCGGCCCACCGGCGTCGGCACCGGTCCCGCGACGATCCGGGCGCCCAGCTCCGTGAGCAGCCGGTGGGCCTCGTCCACGTCCTTCACGGCGATCGTGGCCGTCACCTTGCGCAGCAGCTCCAGCTCGGACTCGGGGCCGCTCATCAGCAGGAAGGAGCCGATCGCGGCGACCTGTACGCCCCCGCGTTCGAACCGGAGCGCTCTGCCGCCCGCGAGACGCTCGTAGAAGGGGATCGCGGCTTCGAGGTCGTCGACGCAGATGCGCAGCGAGGCGCCCAGAATCTCCATGCGGACGAGCCTAGTTGGGGCGGCCGGGCGCGCACAGGCCAGGGCCGTGGCCGTCGCTGTTACGCATCGTGTGCGGTGGGTACCCGCAGTTCATGGAGCACATGGATCACCTGGATCACCTGGAACATCTGGACAAGCACCTCGTCGAAGAGCTGGCTCAGGTGGCACGCGAGACGGTACGCGACGAGCTGCGCGAGCAGACCCGCAGGCAGCGCCGTACCGCCCTGCTCTACGCCGCCTCGGGCGCAGTCGCCCTGTACGCGGGCGGCGCGCTCGCGCTCGCCCTGGGCCTCGGCCTCGCCGCCGGCCTGCCCGGCTGGGCCGCCGCACTGATCACCGCGGCGATCCTCGGCGTCATCGCCTACCTGCTGCGCGGCGCCGCCCACCCGAAGCACCCGCATGCGGCCGCCGTGGGTGAGGCCGCCGTCCCGCCCGGCACGCCGTACCCGCCGATGCCGTCCGAGGCCCCCCTCCGGCCGGGCATCGACCCCGAGGGCCCGCACCACCGCGCCTGACCCCCACAGGGGGGAACGGGGGCCGCACCGGCGTCCGGGTGAGCTGAGGGGCGTTTGGGTGGCGCGGGGTCGGTTACGCGGAAAGCCTCGGAGGAGCCACACCGCCGGAGGCACACCGTGAGTCGACCACGCGTCGTGATCGTCGGCGCCGGTTTCGCCGGGTACCGGGCCGCCCGCACCCTCGCCCGTGTGACCCGGGGCCGGGCCCTGATCACCCTGCTCAACCCGACCGACTACTTCCTGTATCTGCCCCTGCTGCCCCAGGTGGCCGCCGGGATCCTGGAACCCCGCAGGATCACCGTGTCGCTGCCCGGCACCCTGCGCGGGGTGCGGCTGCTGCTCGGCGAGGCGCACCACGTCGACCTGGACGGCTGCACCGTCCACTACACGGACCCCGAGGGCGGCACCGGGACCGTCGGCTACGAACGGCTGGTGCTGGCCGTCGGCAGCGTCAACAAACTGTTGCCGATCCCGGGGGTCGCCGAGCACGCGCACGGGTTCCGCGGACTGCCCGAGGCGCTGTACCTGCGCGACCACGTGACCCGGCAGGTGGAGCTGGCCGCCACGGCCGAAGACCCGCGGATCCGCGCCGCCCGGTGCACGTTCGTCGTGGTCGGCGCGGGCTACACCGGCACCGAGGTGGCCGCGCAGATGCAGCTGCTCACCGACAGCCTCGCGCGCCGGCACCCGGCGGGCGCCGGGCGGCCCCGCTGGATCCTGCTGGACACCGCACCGCGGGTGCTGCCGGAGCTGGACGAGCGGCTCTCCCGCACGGCCGGCCGGGTGCTGCGGTCGCGGGGCGTCGACGTACGGACGGAGACCTCCGTGAAGGAGGCCGGCCGGGACGGGGTGCTGCTCACCGACGGCGAGTTCGTCGCGTCGCGGACCCTGGTGTGGTGCGTCGGGGTCCGGCCGGATCCGCTGGTCGAGGCCGTCGGACAGCCGCTGGAGCGGGGCCGGCTGATCGTCGATCCGTACCTCCGGGTGCCGGGGAGCGCGGACGTGTTCGCCTGCGGGGACGCGGCCGCCGTACCCGATCTGGAGCACCCGGGCGAGTTCACGCCGATGACGGCCCAGCACGCCTGGCGGCAGGGCCGGGTGGCCGGCGAGAACGTGGCCGCCTCGCTCGGCCTCGGCCGGCGCCGGCGCGCCTACCGCCACCGCGACCTGGGCTTCGCCGTCGACCTCGGCGGCGTCCAGGCCGCCGCCAACCCGTTCGGCATCCCGCTGTCCGGGCTGCCGGCCGGCGCGGTCACCCGCGGCTACCACCTGGCCGCGCTGCCCGGCAACCGCGTCCGCGTCGCCGCCGACTGGCTCCTGGACGCCGTACTCCCGCGCCAGGCCGTCCAGTTGGGGCTCGTCCGGTCCTGGGCGGTGCCCCTGGACACGGCGTCACCGGAGCACCCTCTCCCGCAACACCCCGAAGGAGTCTCATGAACACCGCCGAACTCGCCGAACTCGGCCAGCAGTTGCGCGTCGACAGTGTGCGGGCCGCCGCCGCGGCGGGCTCCGGGCATCCGACCTCCTCGATGTCCGCCGCCGATCTGATGGCCGTCCTGCTCGCCCACCATCTGCGCTACGACTTCGAACGCCCCGAACACCCCGCCAACGACCGCTTCGTGCTCTCCAAGGGACACGCCTCGCCGCTGCTGTACGCCGCGTACAAGGCGGCCGGTGTCATCGAGGACGGCGAGCTGCTCACCTTCCGCAAGCTCGGCAGCCGCCTCGAAGGCCACCCGACCCCGCGCCGGCTGCCGTGGGTGGAAACGGCCACCGGCTCGCTCGGCCAGGGCCTGCCGGTCGGTGTCGGCATCGCGCTCACCGGCAAACGCCTGGACCGCGTCGGCTACCGCGTGTGGGTGCTGTGCGGGGACAGCGAGCTGGCCGAGGGCTCGGTGTGGGAGGCCGCCGAACACGCCGCGTACGAACACCTCGACAACCTGACGATGATCGTGGACGTCAACCGGCTCGGTCAGCGCGGCCCGACCCGGCACGGCCACGACCTGGACGCCTACGCCCGCCGCTTCGCGGCCTTCGGCTGGCACACGATGGAGATCGACGGACACGACGTCGACGCCGTCGACCGGGCCTACGGCGACGCGCTGGCCCGGACCGGGCAGCCCACGGTGATCCTCGCCCGCACCCTCAAGGGCAAGGGCGTCGCCTCGGTCGAGGACCGCGAGGGCCTGCACGGCAAGCCGCTGCCCGAACCCGAGGAGGCCATCGCCGAACTGGGCGGACCGCGTGACGTGCGCGTCCGCGTCGGCGAGCCGCCCGCCGCCGCGATGCTCCGCTCCCTCACCACCGAGGTCGTCCAACTCCCGCACTACGACCAGGGGGACGAGGTCGCCACCCGCGACGCCTTCGGCAAGGCCCTCGCGGCGCTCGGAACCGCCCGCGCCGACGTCGTAGCCCTGGACGGCGAGGTCGGCGACTCCACCCGTACCGAGGTGTTCGCCAAGGAGCACCCGGACCGCTTCTTCGAGTGCTACATCGCCGAACAGCAGCTCGTCGCCTCGGCCGTCGGCATCGCGGCCCGCGGCTGGGTGCCGTACGCCGCCACGTTCGCGGCGTTCTTCACCCGCGCCCACGACTTCCTGCGGATGGCCTCGATCAGCGGCTCCGGCATCAACCTGGTCGGCTCGCACGCGGGGGTCGCGATCGGGCAGGACGGGCCCTCGCAGATGGGCCTGGAGGACCTGGCGATGTTCCGGGCGCTGTACGGCTCGACCGTGCTCTACCCGTGCGACGCCAACCAGACCGCCCGGCTGGTCGCGGAGATGGCCGCACTCGACGGCATCCGCTATCTGCGCACCTCGCGCGGCGCGACCCCGGTGATCTACGGCCCCGAGGAGGAGTTCCCCATCGGCGGCAGCAAGGTGCTGCGCTCCGGCGACCAGGACCGGCTGACGGTCGTCGCGGCCGGCGTCACCGTGCACGAGGCGCTCGCCGCCGCCGACCGGCTCGCGGAGGAGGACATCGCGGTGCGGGTGATCGACCTGTACTCCGTCAAGCCCGTCGACGTGGCGACCCTGCGCCGGGCCGCCGAGGAGACCGGCTGTCTGGTGACCGTCGAGGACCACCACGAGCAGGGCGGGCTCGGCGACGCCGTCGCGGAGGCGTTCGGCGACGGCCGGCCCGCGCCCCGCCTGGTCCGGCTCGCGGTGCGCACCATGCCGGGCTCGGCCGCGCCCGACGAACAGCTGCACGCGGCCGGCATCGACGCCCTGGGCATCGCGGCCACGGCGAAACTGCTGGTCGAGGAGGCGATCGTGCGCTGAGCGAGGCACCCCGATCCGCCCAGGAAGCGCCGGGTCGCCGAAGGAGGCCCCATGCCCGGACTGCGCTACGTCTACGCCGTCTGCCGCCCGCTCGGAGCGCCGCTGCAGGTCCAGCTGACCGGCATCGGCGGCGCCCCGCCGGCGCTGCTGCACCACCACGGGCTGGTCGTGGTCGTCAGCACGGTCCCGGAGGGCGACTTCGGCGAGGAGGCCCTGCGGGCCCGCCAGGGCGACCACGACTGGCTGGCCGCGACCACCCGCGCCCACCAGGGCGTGGTCGACGCGCTCACCACCGTCACCACCCCGCTGCCGCTCAGGCCCGTCACCGTCTTCCGGGACGACAGCGGGGTCCGGACGATGGTCGAGGCCCGCGAGGACGACTTCCGGCGCGTCCTCGACCGGCTGGAGGGCCGGGTGGAGTGGCGCGTCCAGGCCTACGTCGACCGCGGCGACAGCGGGCCCGCCGTGCCCGCCCGGGACCTGCACGAACGGCTCTCCCGGCACGCCGAGGACTCCCGGCTGCTGCCGCCGCGGCACGCCCCGCCCGCCGCGGCACCGGGCCGGCCGGTGCTCGACGCGGCCTATCTCGTGCGCCGGGCGGACTCCGAGGAGTTCGTGGAACTGGTGCGGCGTACGAAGGCCGAGGTGCCCGGACTGAGGGTGCACCTCACCGGGCCCTGGGCCGCCTACTCGTTCTCCGGGGAGTTCAGCGGGGACGAGACGTGACCGCCGCTTCCTGGCGTTCCTTGCGGCACAGGATCTCCCCGTGCAGGACGGTGAACCAGCCGTCCTCCCGCCGGCCCCACTCCCGCCACGCCTCGGACACCGCCCGCAGGTGCTCCGGCGAGGCGTGACCGCCCTGCGTGGCTCGGTCGGCGTAGGCCGAGGCGAGGGTGCGGTCCGCCCACAGCCCGCTCCACCAGGCCCGCTCCTCGGGCGTGGCGAACGTCCAGGTGCCGGAGGTGGCCGTGATGTCCCTCAGGCCCGCGGCCAGCGCCCAGGCCTTCAGCCGGCGCCCCGCGTCGGGCTCGCCGCCGTTGGCCCGGGCGACCCGCCTGTACAGGTCCAGCCAGTCCTCCAGGCCCGGCACCGCCGGATACCAGGTCATCGCCTCGTAGTCCGCGTCGCGTACGGCGATGAAGCCGCCCGGCTTCGTCACCCGGTGCATCTCGCGCAGCGCCTGCACCGGGTCGCCGACGTGCTGGAGCACCTGGTGGGCGTGGACCACGCAGAAGGTGTCGTCGGGGTAGTCCAGGGCGTGCACGTCGGCGACCGCGAAGTCCACGTTGGCCAGGCCGCGTTCGGCCGCGGCCTTGCGGGCCTGCTCCAGGATTCCCGGGGCGTGGTCGACGCCGGTGACATGGCCGTCGGGGACCAGTTCCGCCAGGTCGGCGGTGATGGTGCCCGGGCCGCAGCCGATGTCCAGGATCTTCATGTGCGGCTTCAGCGAACCGAGCAGATAGGCCGCGGAGTTGGCGGCGGTCCGCCAGGTGTGCGACCGCAGTACCGACTCGTGGTGGCCGTGCGTGTAGACGGCGGTCTCCTGCGTTTTCGGCATGGCTGAACTCCCCTGTTCGACGTCCTGTCGCTACACCTCACCGTATGCCTGCATGTCGCATGGTGAGACCTGTGTTTTGCCATGTGGACTGATGGGGTGTCAGAAGCCGTCCAGTGGGCGGTACACCGTGAGCGCCTCGGGGAGCTTCTCCAGCGTCACTTCGCCCGCGACCTCGGTGACTTCGCCGTCATGGGCGAGAAGCGTGCCGGGCGCGACACCCGCGACGTGCAGACGGCTCACCCGGACCGCCGCATGCGCGGGGGAGCGGGTCAGCGGGCCGGCCAGCGCCGCCGCCAGCAGACGCAGTGCGGGGCGGCGGCCGCCGTGCACCACCCGCACGTCGAGCTGCCCGTCGGCCAGGTCGACGCGGCGGCCGGGGGCCAGGCCCATCCGGTGGTAGGTGCCGTTGCCGGCGAACAGCAGCCACAACGGGCGTGCCCGGCCGCGGAACTCGGCCTCCATCGGATGCCCGTGCGCGCGCAGCACGCGCAGCGCCGCGAGCACCCCGGCCGGCCAGCCGCCGATCCGGCGCGACCAGTCCTCCCGCTCCCGCACCAGCTCCGGGTACACGCCCAGGCTGCAGGTGTTGAGGAAGATGCCCCGCGTGTCGCCGCAGGTGAACCGGCCGACGCCCACGCGCACCGCCTCGCCCCGCCGGACCGCCCGCGCGAGGTCGCGGACGTCCTCCACGCCGAGGTCGTAGGCGAAGTGGTTCATGGTGCCGCCGGGCAGCACCGCGAGGGGCAGGCCGTGGCGCAGGGCGACCTCGGCGGCCGCGTTCACCGTCCCGTCCCCGCCGCACACGCCGAGCACCCGCGCACGGGCCGCCGCCTTCTCCAACTCGGTCGGCACATCGTCAGGTTCGCACTCGACGACCTCGGCGAGCGGCAGGCCGGCGCGCAGGGTGCGCACCCGGTCCGCGGTGCCGGAGCCGGAGTTGGCCACGACGACCAGCCCCGCCCCGTCGGGCAGCGCCGGGACCTCGGCGCGGGGCCGGGCCGGCGGCACGGCCTGGGCGCGGGTCGGCACCAGGCTCCGTACCGCGAACGCGGCACCCGCGCCCAGCACCGCGCCCGCGAGCACGTCGCTCGGGAAGTGGACGCCGGTGTAGACACGGGAGAGCGCGACGGACCAGGCGACGGGAGCCACCGCCGCGCCCCACGCCGGCGACTCCAGGGCGACGCCGGTCGCGAACGCGGCCGCCGACGCGGAGTGACCGGACGGGAACGACGTGGTGATCGGCTGCCGCTTCAGGTGCCGGACCGGCGGGACCGGATCCAGGACGGGCCGTGGACGGCGTACCGAGCGCTTGCCGAGCGTGTTGATGGCCAGCGAGGCCAGGCTCAGCGAGGCCAGCCCGCGGGCGGCCGCCCGGCGGGCCCGCGGCGTACGGCTCGCCGCCATCGCGGCGGCCGTCGCGAACCACAGGAGACCGTGGTTCGCGCTCCGGCTCAGCCGTGGCAGCACGGGCTCGGCGAACGGCCAGTGCTGCTCGGCCGCGAACTCGAACAGCCGGCTGTCGAGAGCGAGCAGCCGGTTGCGCAGGGGATGGGGGCCGGGCTTCGCGACGGTGAGATCGACGTCTGGGCTCATAGGCTGCCGGGTACCCTGAACCGGACGTTTTCCCGACCGGCGGGCGATGATCGACACCCGGAGGGCCCCTGCCATGCGTCTGCTCCTCGTCCGCCACGGCGAGACCCCGTCCAACCTGGACCATCTGCTGGACACCGCCGTACCCGGCCCGGGCCTGACCCCGCTCGGCGAGGCGCAGGCCGCCGCCCTGCCCACGGCGCTCGCGGCCGAGGACATCGAGGCCCTCTACGCCTCCACCCTGATCCGCACCCAGCTCACGGCCGCCCCGCTGGCCGCCGCCCGCGGCCTGGAGGTGACCGTCCGCGACGGCATCCGCGAGATCTCCGCCGGCGACCTGGAGATGGTGCCCGGCGACTCCCCGGAGGGCCGGCGTTACATGCGCACGGTGTTCGCGTGGGCGGCCGGGGACACCGCGCTCAGGATCCCCGGCGGGGAGAACGGCGAGGAGGTCCTGGCCCGGTACGACGCCGTGATCGCCGAGGCCGCCGGGAGCGGCGCCGGCACCGTCGCGATGATCAGCCACGGCGCCGCCATCCGCATGTGGACCGCCGCCCGCGCCGACAACGTCGACGTGGCCTTCGCCGCCGCCCGCCCGCTGGACAACGCCGGCGTGGTGATCCTGGAGGGCTCCCCGTCCGACGGCTTCAAGGCGCTGTCCTGGGCCGACGCCACGGTCGTACCGGCGGGCGAGGGCGGGCCGACCGGGGCGCCGCTGGACACGGCGGGACGCATGGGCGGGGGACCGTCGGAGCCCGCATAAGCGTTTGCCCCAGGTCGGCAGCGCCCCACAGAATGCCTCCTCATGGGACATCTGGAAGCCGCGCACCTCGAGTACCACCTCCCCGACGGGAGGACGCTGCTCGGCGATGTCTCCTTCCGGGTCGGCGAAGGGGCGTCCGTCGCCCTGGTCGGCCCGAACGGCGCCGGCAAGACGACCCTCCTGCGCCTGATCTCCGGCGAGCTGAAGCCGCACGGCGGCACGGTCACCGTCAGTGGCGGCCTCGGTGTGATGCGCCAGTTCGTGGGCTCCGTACGGGACGAGTCGACCGTCCGCGACCTGCTCGTCTCCGTCGCCCCGCCGCGCATCCGCGAGGCCGCCAAGGCCGTGGACCGGGCCGAGCACGCCATCATGACCGTCGACGACGAGGCCGCCCAGCTGGCGTATGCCCAGGCCCTCGCCGACTGGGCCGAGGTGCGCGGCTACGAGGCCGAGACCCTGTGGGACATGTGCACCACCGCCGCACTCGGCATGCCGTACGAGCGGGCCCAGTGGCGGCAGGTGAGCACCCTCTCCGGCGGCGAGCAGAAGCGTCTGGTGCTGGAGGCGCTGCTGCGCGGCACCGACGAGGTCCTGCTGCTGGACGAGCCGGACAACTACCTGGACGTGCCCGGCAAGCGCTGGCTGGAACAGCAGCTTAAGGAGACCCGCAAGACCGTCCTGTTCGTCTCCCACGACCGCGAACTCCTCGCCCGCGCCGCCGAGAAGATCGTCTCCGTGGAGCCCGGCCCGGCCGGCGCCGACGCCTGGGTGCACGGCGGCGGCTTCGCCACCTACCACGAGGCCCGCCGCGAACGCTTCGCCCGCTTCGAGGAGTTGCGCCGCCGCTGGGACGAGAAGCACGCCCAGCTGAAGAAGCTGGTGCTCAACCTCCGCCAGGCGGCCTCCATCAGCCACGAGCTGGCGTCCCGCTACCAGGCCGCGCAGACCCGCCTGCGCAAGTTCGAGGAGGCCGGTCCGCCGCCCGAGCCGCCGCGCGAGCAGGACATCACCATGCGGCTCAAGGGCGGCCGTACCGGCGTAAGGGCCGTCACCTGCGAGCAGCTGGAACTGACCGGCCTGATGAACCCCTTCGACCTGGAGGTCTTCTACGGCGAACGGGTCGCCGTGCTCGGCTCCAACGGCTCGGGCAAGTCGCACTTCCTCCGGCTGCTCGCCGGCGAGGACGTGGCGCACACCGGGCGGTGGAAGCTCGGCGCGCGGGTCGTCCCCGGCCACTTCGCCCAGACCCACGCCCACCCCGAGCTGCAGGGCCGCACCCTGCTCGACATCCTGTGGAAGGAACACTCGCAGGACCGGGGCGCGGCCATGTCCCGGCTGCGCCGCTACGAGCTGACCGGCCAGGCCGAACAGCCCTTCGACCGGCTCTCGGGCGGCCAGCAGGCCCGCTTCCAGATCCTGCTGCTGGAACTCCAGGGAGTCACCGCGCTGCTGCTGGACGAGCCGACCGACAACCTCGACCTGGAGTCCGCCGAGGCCCTCCAGGAGGGGCTGGAGGCCTTCGACGGCACGGTCCTCGCGGTCACCCACGACCGCTGGTTCGCCCGCTCCTTCGACCGCTTCCTGGTCTTCGGCAGCGACGGCCGGGTCCGCGAGACCCCCGAGCCGGTCTGGGACGAACGCCGGGTGGAACGGGCCCGGTAGCCCCGTGGCTCCGCCGGAGGGCCCGGGGAGCCGGATGTTCGTACAGTGGACTCAGGAAACGAGCTCCACGGCTCCCTCCCGGAAACGCTCGGGGGCAGTGCGTGCCCGGGCGGGTACCCGAACCGGATGAACGAACACGACGAGCGGGGCACCACCATGACCGGAGTCGACCCCAGCCGACTGGACGACCAGCAGCTCATGAAAGAGCTGGAGACGATCCACCGCACGCGCCACGACACCCTCCTGTACGGCTCGAACGACGCGCTACGGGCCCACAACGAGCGCATGGCGCAGCTCGAGGGCGAGTACCTGCGCCGCAACCCGCGCCGCCTCGTCAGCGCGGGCCGCACCCGCGAGGGCGCCCGTGAGCGCGGCTGCGGCGAGGCGGCGACTCCGGGCACGTCCGGCAGCTGAGGCGGCCGCACGCGGCACGGGTCAGGCCGCCACGCCGGAGAGGACCCGCAGGAACGCGTCGCAGAACGCCTTCAGGTCGCGCGGCCTGCGGCTGGTCACGAGCGTGTTCGGACCGTTGTCGCAGATCGTCACCTCCTCGTCCACCCAGGTGCCGCCCGCGTTGCGGATGTCCGTCCGCAGGCTCGGCCAGGAGGTCAGTGTCCGGCCGCGTACGACATCCGCCTCGACCAGCGTCCACGGGGCGTGGCAGATCGCGGCGACGGGCCGGCCCCGGTCGAAGAACTCCCGCACGAAGGCCACGGCTCCCTCGTCCATGCGCAGGAAGTCGGGATTGGCCAGGCCACCCGGCAGGACCAGCGCGTCGAAGGCGTCGGCCGAGGTCCGGCCGACCACCTCGTCCACGGGAAACGCGTCCGCCCTGTCCAGGTGGTGGAAGGCCCGGACCTCGCCGGCCCGCGTCGACACGAGGACCGGCTCATGGCCGTGGGACCGCACGGCCTTCCACGGCTGGGCCAGTTCGATCTGCTCGACGCCCTCGGGCGCCGCCAGAAACGCGATGCGCATGTGCATGACTCCTCACCTGTTCCTCACCTGCTCCTCCCGGTGCGCGCAGCGCTCTGGTCCCGGCTCGTCAGCCGCTCGCCAGCGCCTCGGCCAGCTGCTGCACATTGGCGTACCGATGCGAGCGCGGCAGGCCGGCCACCGCGTCGATCAGCGCGCCCGGTGCGTTGCCCCGGCGCAGGGCCCGGGCCAGTTCGTGCGCGTCGGCGGGGAAGGCGTGCCGGTTCAGGTTCCGGGCCAGCGCCAGCCGTACCCGTTCCAGCGACGCCGGTGATCCGAGGCCGCCCACCGGCCCGCTCCAGACCTCCGGGTCGTCGTCGGCGGTCGGTTCCGGATCGTGCCATTCCTCGGTGCGTGTCGGGTGCCCTGACCTGAGCAGCTCCTGCAGCTCGTGTTTCATCTCGTCGTCCCGGTGGACGCTCAGTCGGTCACTGCCTCGCTGCATGACTTCCTCCAGAGGGTCGAGGGTCAGCACCTCCCGAGTCACCTGCACGGGGGGCGGAAAACCTGTGCGGAGCGGTTCGACGGCCGTCGCCCTCAGGTCACCCGTTAGGCCGTTCGCGTCCCGCGAATGGGGCCCGGCCGCGCGCGCGGCGGCGTTCGCCGGGCTGTGATGGCAGCGAGGGCACGACAGCCGTGTCCCGCAGGGCACGAGAGCCGTGTCCCGTGGCCGTACCGCCGAGGGAGCCCGCCCCATGCGCCGCACCGCCCGTGCTCTGTCCGTCGCCGTCCTGGCCGGGGCCGCGCTCGTCATAGCGGGGCCCGCCGCGTCCGCGGACCCCACGCCCGGGGCGAGCTCCGGCACCGTCCAGCCGGGTGGCACGCCCAGTGTGTCCGTGCCGTGCGATGCCCTCGCCGGGCTGGTACCGGACACCACGGACGCCGCGCCTCCGGCCTCTGCGGACGGCAGCGCGCAGTGCGACGAGGGCCAGGGGCAGGGGCAGGGGCGGGGACTGGGGCAGGGCGAGACGCCGGGGCTGGTGCCGGGGGAGCGGGAGGAGCCGGGGGTGGGGCAGTGGCAGGAGCCCGGGGCGACGCAGGGGGAGCGGCAGGATTCGGGTGCAGGGCAGGAGACGGGGCAGGGGCAGTGGCAGGAGCCCGGGGCGGCGCAGGGGACGACGGGGTCGGGTCAAGGGCAGGGGCAGGGGCGAGAGGAGGGCCAAGGGCAGGGGCAGGGACAGCGGCCGGATCAGGGGCGGGAGTGCCAGGGGGGCACGCGCACCTGTTCCGACGGGTCCGCCCAGTGCCGCGAGCCCGGGCAGTGTCACGGGGACGACAGCGACGGACAGAAGTGCGCGGCGGCACGGTCGTGCACCGATGACCACCAGTGCGAGGACTCCCACGGCGACTTTCACGGCGACTCCCACGGTGCGGCCGACGACGGTGACTGCGGCCAGGCGACGGGAGGGCACGGGGTCGAGGCAGGGGCGGGCGGATCTTTCAGCGACTCGGTTCCGGCGCTGGTCGCGGGCGGTGTGCTGATCGCCACCGCCTGCGCAGGAGCCGGCTACCGGCTGTGCGGCCGCAGGAGGTCCATGGACGGCTGACGCGGGCCCCGGGGCCGGGGCCCGTGACGGGGACCAAATCCGGTCACCGGCCATGGCGGGCCGTCCGCCGGGTACACATCCCGAGGGCACGACAGCAGGCACCACACGCACCAGCCGGCCACACAGCCGGCACCACAGAAGAAGCACAGCAGCAGACACAGGAACAGCCGACGAGGAGGGCGAGGAGAGCACGGCCCGGACGGGAACACCACACGGCACCACGGACTGCGCGGAGGCGGACATGCGGCGGACGGACCCGGAGGGCCACGGCCCGGTCCGCTACGGGCCTCCGCTGCCCGGCGACGGCCTGCCCGTCCTCCCGGAACTCTCCGCCGTCCTGGCCGCCGCTGCGGGCCGCGCCGAGGCGCAGCCGGTCGGCGGCGCCCCCGCGCTGCTGGAGGCGGCCTGCGGCTACTGGACCCGGCGCGGACTGCCCTGCGTCCCCGACCGGGTGGCCGCCGGCCCCGGCGCCCCCCAGTTGCTGCTGGCCCTGACCGCCGCGGTCGCCGGTGACACCGGTGACGTGCTCGTGCCCCGGCCGTGCGCCGCCTGGTGGGCGCCCTACGCCCGCCTGCTCGGGAGGCCCGTCTTCTCCGTGCCGACCCCGGCCGAGAGCGGCGGGGTCCCCGACCCGTACGCCCTGCTGGAGACCGTCCGCAGGGTCCGTACCGAGGGCGGGGACCCCCGGCTGCTGGTGCTGTCCGTCGCCGACGACCCCACCGCCACCGTCGCCCCGCCCGAACTGCTGCACGAGACCGTCGAGGCGGCGGCCGCCGAGGGCCTGCACCTGGTCAGCGACGAGACCTGGCGCGACACCGTGCACGACCCGCACCAGACGGTCCTGCTCAGCCCCGCCGAGATGGTGCCCGACGGGGTCACCGTCGTCACCGACCTGGCCGGTGCCCTGCTGCCGACCGGCTGGCCCGCGGCCGTCGCCCGCTTCCCCGCAGGAGAGGCGGGGGAGCACCTCCACGCGCGCGTGCTCGACATCCTCACCGCGCTCGGTGCCCGGATCGCCGTACCGGTCGCCGCGGCCGCCGGGTACGCCCTCGACGAACCCGCGCCCGTCACCGAGCGCCGCGAAGCCGCCGTACGCCTCCACGCGCGCGTGGCGGCCGCCGTGCACGGCGAGGTCGTCGCGGCCGGCGGGCTCGCCCGGCCGCCGCAGGCCGGCCGCCATCTGTACGCCGACCTCGGCCCGTTGCGCGAGGCGCTCGCCGAGCAGGGCGTCGGCGACGCCCAGGAACTGGAGGACTTCCTCACCGCCCGGCTCGGCATGCCCGCGCCCGGCGGCCACCGCTTCGGCGACGACCTCGGGGCGCTGCGCGTACGGCTCGCCACGGGGCCCCTGCTGGGCGGCACGGACGAGGAGCGCACGGAATGTCTCATGTCACCCTCACCGTTGGAACTGCCACACGTGCAACGCGCGTTGATGTCCTTGAGGTCGGCCTTCGACGATCTCCGCGACGACGCTCAGCGACGGGAGCCTCCTCGATGACGCAGCAGACGCATGAGCCCGAGTCCGCCACCCCGACCGCGACGACGCCCACGCCCGCGACCACGAATTCGACCGGCGCCGAGGCCGGCGCCCCCGTGACCCCGACCCCCCTCGCGCCGCCGTTCCCTCCACTGGCCGAGCCCCGCCCGCTGGGCGAACACCGGGTGTGGCCGCGGACCTTCCACGACCGGCTCACCGCGCCCCTGCCCGGCCTCAAGGCCCTCGCCCGCTTCGCCCGCGAGGGCGCCGTACGCCCCGGTCCCGTGGGCCTCGCCGACATCCCCCGGCTCCCTTACGCCCCCGCCCCGTTGCCCCGCACGGACACCCGTACGCTCGCCGTCACCTGGGCGGGACACGCGAGTTGGATCGTCCGGATCGGCGGGCTGACCGTCCTCACCGACCCCGTGTGGTCCCGCCGCATCCTCGGCACCCCGGCCCGCATCACCCCCGTCGGCGTCCCCTGGGAGGACCTGCCGCACGTGGACGCGGTCGTCATCAGCCACAACCACTACGACCACCTGGACGCCCCCACGCTGCGCCGACTCCCGCGCACCACACCGGTGTTCGTGCCCGCCGGCCTCGGCCGCTGGTTCCAGCGGCGCCGGTTCACCCACGTCACCGAGCTGGACTGGTGGGAGGGCGCCGAACTGTCCGGCGTCCGCTTCGACTTCGTGCCCGCCCACCACTGGTCCAAGCGCACCCTCACCGACACCTGCCACAGCCTCTGGGGCGGCTGGGTCCTCACCGACCGCGACGGACAACGCCTCTACTTCGCCGGGGACACCGGCTACGGCCACTGGTTCTCCCGCATCGGCCGCCGCTACCCCGGAATCGACCTGGCCCTCATGCCCATCGGCGCCTACGACCCCCGCTGGTGGCTCAGCGACGTCCACTGCGACCCGGAGGAGGCAGTCCAGGCCACCCAGGACGTGGGCGCCCGAAGAATGGCCCCGATGCACTGGGGCACGTTCATCCTCTCCGCCGAGCCGGTCCTGGAACCGCTGACCAGGGTGCAGACGGCCTGGGAGAAGGCGGGGCTGGACCGGGAGGACCTGTGGGACATGCCGGTAGGCGGCTCAAGGGTGCTGGACTGAACTCCCTATACCAGCGGCGCTACCGCGAGACCCGCCGCACCACACTCGGAACCACACTGATCACCACCGTCAACCCCACCGCAGCCACCACCCCCTCCCAAGGCTCCGGAAACAAGGAACCCCCCAGAATCCCGATCACCTGATACGTCAACGCCCAAGCCAGACAAGCCGGCAAGTTCCCCCGACTGAACCGCCGCAAGGGCCACTCGGCCACCAGACAAGCCAACATCACCGGCAACCGCCCAGCCGGCACCAGCCGGGACAGCACCAGCACAGCCACCCCATGCTCGGCCAACTTCTCCCGGGACTGAGCAAGCCGCTCCTCCGGAGCACGGGCCCGAATCGCCTCCAGCCACCGCGACCCGTTCCGCGACCGCATCCCCCGCTGCCCCAGCCAGTACAGCGTCGCATCCCCCAGAAAGGCCGCCAGCGAAGCCGTGACGAACACCAGCAGCAAAGAGAACGGCGCCGTCTGATGAAACGCCACCACCGCGGCCGAACTCACCAGCGCCCCTGTAGGCACCACCGGCACCAACGCCCCGATGAGCACCAGCAGAAACAGAGACGGATACCCGATCGCCTGCTGCGTCGACTCCGGCGGCACCGTGGACGTCGAAGCAGCGGCCAGCGCCACCGCGGCGGACCATCTCACCGCGCGACCTCCAGCCGCACACTCTCCCCGTGCCCGAGCTTGTGCACGGCCACCTGCGGCGCCGTCGCGGCCGCCAGGCGTACGAACTCGTCGCCCGGCGCGTGGAATTCGTGCGGGCGCACCGCGTCCATGCCGATCGGCCAGTACGTTCCGTAGTGCACCGGCACCGCGACCCGCGGCGCCAGCCGGGCCAGCGCCCGTGCCGCCCGCCCCGCGTCCAGGTGCCCCTCGCCGAGGTACGGCCCCCAGCCGCCCACCGGCAGCAGGGCCACGTCCACCGGCCCGACCTGCTCGGCCATGCCGTCGAACAGCCCCGTGTCCCCGGCGAAGTAGGTCCGCGCCTCGCCCTCGACGACGTATCCGAGCGCGGGGGAGCGGTGCGGGCCGACCGGCAGCCGGCGCCCGTCGTGCCGCGCGGGCACCGCCCGGACCACCAGGTCCCCGACCCGGACCGCGTCCCCGGGGCCCACCTCGGTGATCTCCAGATGCCGCAGCCGGCGCAGCCCGGGGACCGCCCGTCGTGCGCCCCGGGGCACGAGCAGGCGCGTGCCCGGGGCGAGGGTGGCCAGCGAGGGCACGTGCAGATGGTCGGCGTGCAGATGGGAGACGAGCGCCACGTCCGCGCGGTGGGCCTCGGCGGGGGGCACCGCGCCCCGGCGACGGCGCAGATGCGCGAGCCTGTTCGCGAACAGGGGATCGGTGAGCACCCGTATGTTCGAATCCAGGAGCGTGCAGGTGGCGTGACCCCACCAGGTGATCTCCACCGGCACCTTCTTCGCCTCCTCGCGCGACTCCCCCGAAGCCTACGGGCAGGAGTAGGGTCGGCGGCGAAACCCGGAGGTGAGGGGGACGCCATGGGACAACTGCGGGGTGCCTCCGGCGGGCTCGCGCAGGTGCGGGTCACCGCCATCGCGAGCCTGACGCCTCTGGAGGAGCTGGAGGCCGACCCGTTCCTGGTCGACTCCCGCAGCCAGCACGCCATGTGCGCCCGGTGGGCGGCGGAGCGCGGCTACGTGGTCGTGCGGGAACTTCTCGTCGGCGGGCTGCGTTTCGACCATTGCGCACTGTGGGACGGCGTCCGGCCCGGTGTGGACGTGTTCGTCGCACCCAGCCGGCGCGTGCTGGAGCGTGCCCTGTCCTCGGTGGAGGAGTTCACCGCCGAGTGCGCGCGGCGCGGGGTGCGGGTGGAGACGGTGGGGCGGGCCGAGCCGTCGTACGACGCGCAGATGAAGGCGCGGGTGCACCGCAGGCTGTCCATGCCGACGGCGGGCTACGACGGGCGGTGAGGGCCTGACGCACCGTCCGGCCGGGCTCCGTCCCGTGTGACAAGGTGGAGTGAGGCCCGGCGACCGAGCGGGCCGGGACGCGAGGTGCAGGGGGCGTGCGGGGCGTGCGGTGGCGGCGGATCGCCAGTCAGGTCGGGCGGAGCGTCACGGTGTGGGCGGTCTCCACGCTCACGATGCTCGTGCTCGCAGGGCTCCTGCCCGACTTCAGGCTCCAGTCCGCCGACGGCGACAGCGCCACGCAGATAGCCGTCACCGCCGCGTGCGGGGCCGGGGCCTTCGGTGTGCTCTCGGCCGTGGTGTGGCCGCTCCTGGTACGGCTGCTGCTGCTCGTGCCCGCGTTCGTCCTCGGCCTGCTGGTCTTCTTCCTCAACGGCTCCCTGCTGCTGGTCGCCCTGCGCATCAACCCCTCCGGGCGGGGCGAGGTCGCCCCGGAGACCGCCGTCGTCGTGGCCGCCGTGATGTCCGCCGTCGCCTCGGCCACCGGCGCCGCCCTCGCCGTACGCGACGACGACGCCTACCGCCGCCGGCTGCTGCGGCTGGCCGACCGCCGCCGCAGAGCCGGTCCGCCGTGCGCGGCCACGCCCGGCCTGGTCTGCGTCCAGCTCGACGGCGTCGGTCACGACGTGCTGACCGATGCCGTCCGCAAGGGTCTGATGCCGACCGTCGGCCGCTGGCTGGCGACAGGTGACGGTACGCAGGAGGCCGTTGATGGTACGCGGGAGACGGTCGACGGTACGCAGGAGTCTGTCGACGGTATACAGCCGACCCACCGGCTCGTCCCCTGGCGCACCGACTGGTCCAGCCAGACCGGCGCCAGTCAGCTCGGCATCCTGCACGGCAGCACCTTCGACGTGCCGGCCTTCCGCTGGTACGAGAAGGACCGGGGCGAGGTGATGGTGTGCAACCGGCCGACGAGCGCCGCCGAACTGCAGCACCGCGCCCTGCTGCGTACAGGCGACGGTGGACTGCTCACCGTCGACGGAGCCAGCCGAGGCAACCTGTTCGGCGGCGGCGCGGGTGAACAGGCCCTCGTGCTGTCCATCGCCACCCGCCGCCGCGGCCGGGACAACCGCTCCCGCGCCGGCTACTTCGCCTACTTCTCCGACCCCGCCAACGCGGTGCGCACCGCCCTGTCCTTCGTCGCCGAGGTCGCCCGCGAGATCGTCCAGTCCACCCGGGCCCGCATCCGCAGACAGCGGCCCCGCGTGAGCCGCGGCGGCCTTTACCCCTTCGTGCGCGCCTTCGCCACCGTCGTCGAACGGGACGTCGTGGTCGCCGCCGTGATGGGCGACCTGCTCGCCGGCCGCACCTCGGTCTACGCCGACCTCGTCGCCTACGACGAGGTCGCCCACCACTCCGGACCGCGCAGCCGGGACGCCGAGAAGGTCCTGCAGCGCCTGGACCGGTCCCTCGCGCTCATCGAGAAGGCCGCCGAACACGCCCCGCGCCCCTACCGGATCGTCGTCCTGTCCGACCACGGCCAGAGCCCCGGCGAGACCTTCCGCGCCCGCTACGGCCTCACCCTCACCGACCTCGTCCGCGCCGGCTGCGGGCTGCCCGTGCCCCGCCGGGCCGAGCGGACGCACAGCGGCGCCGAGGCCCGCACCGCCGTCCGCGCGGCCCTGGGCCGCCCCGTGGAGGAGAAGGGCGAGCGGCACCGGCCCGCCCGCGGCTCGGAACCCATCGTGCTGGCCTCCGGCAACCTCGGCCTGGTCTCCTTCCCGGACGTGCCGCACCGCATGACCAAGGAGGAGATCGAGGCCCGCCACCCCGCCCTGCTCACCACCCTCGCCAACCACCCCGGCATCGGCTTCCTGCTGGTGCGCAGCGAGGAACACGACGGCGTGGTGCTCGGCCCGTACGGCACCGAGATCCCGCTGGCCGACCTGGACCACCAGCCCGGCCCGCTGGCCCGGTTCGGCCCCGGCGCCGCCGACGCCGTGCGCCGCACCCACTCCTTCCCGCACGCCGCCGACATCATGGTCAACTCCTTCCACGACCCCGCCGACGGCGAAGTCCTCGCCTTCGAGGAGCAGATCGGCTCCCACGGCGGCCTCGGCGGCGCCCAGTCCCACCCCTTCCTGCTCTCCCCGCTCACCCTGTCCGCGCCGGACGGGGAACTGACCGGCGCCGAGGACGTGCACCACGTACTGCGCCGGTGGCTGAGCGAGCTGAACGGACCCCAGGTGCCGATCACCGAGGCGGCGGAGGAGGAGCGGGCCGCCTGAGCGTGGCAGCTCTCAGCGCCGGACGTGCAGAAAAATGACGTGACGGCCGCAACCATCAATTGAGAACCTCGACGGCGAGCAACCACGTCCGCGAGAGCGGCGCCGATTTAGGCGCAAAGAAGGGAGTCTTGGTTTTGCAGGCTGCCGTCACGGTCACCCCTGCCCGTCTCCCCGAGCTGCTGCTCGGCCTCGCCACCGTCCGGCCCGTCTTCGTCTGGGGCGCCCCCGGCATCGGAAAGTCCTCCCTGGTACGGGAGTTCGCCGCCTCGCTCGGACTGATGGGGGTCCCCCCACGCCCTTAAGGCAGTGGGGGAGCGTGAGCCTGCTCGGTACCCAGCTCGCCCCCGAGGACCTGATCGGTGTGCCGCAGATCCGCGACGGGCGCTCCGTGTTCTGCCCGCCGGAGACCATCGCCCGAGACGAGCCGTACTGCCTGTTCCTGGACGAGCTGAACGCGGCCACCCCGGACGTGCAGAAGGCCTTCTACTCGCTCATCCTCGACTGCCGCATCGGCAGCTACGAGCTGCCCGAGGGATCCATCGTCATCGGCGCCGGCAACCGCGCCACCGACAACGCCCTCGCCCGGCCCATCGCCTCCGCCCTGGTCAACCGGCTCGCCCACGTCCATCTCGAGGCCTCCCCGAAGGACTGGCTCGCCTGGGCCGCGGGCCACGGCATCCACCCGTGGATCCTGGACCACCTCACCGACCGGCCCGACCACCTGTGGTCCAAGCCGCCGAAGACCGAGGAGCCCTTCTCCACGCCCCGCTCCTGGCACATGCTCTCCGACGAGCCCACCCTGAGCGTCCTCGCGCACGGCACCCTCACCCCCACGCACGCCACCGCCTTCTGCGGCTACGTCAAGATCGTCCGCAGCCGGTTCGGCATCGAGGCGATCCTCAAGGGCGACGCCCGCTGGCCGCACCGCCTGGAGGACCGCGACCTGCTGTACTACCTCGCCGAGTCCTTCCGCGGCCGCCTGGTCAAGGAGCTGCCGGTCAGCAAGGAGCACATGTCGGCGAACGGCCGGCAGACCGCCTACCGCGCCAAGTCCCTGCTGGTGCAGCTCGCCGAGATCTCCGTCGAGGTCGCCCAGAGCGTCATCGCCTCCGACGCCGACGGCAACCCCGTCCTGCCCGGCTGGTTCCTCATCGAGGCCGCCCGGGACATGCCCCGGCTGGTCGAGGCCCGGCGATGAGCAGCCGCAGCGCGAAGACCAAAAAGAAGCCGGATCCGGCCGCCGAGGACTGCGCCAAGGGCGTCCAGCTGGTGTGGGCCAACCCTGCGCTCGCCGCGATCGAGGCCGACATGTGCCGCCGCGAGGACTGCCCCGCCTCGCCCCGCCAGGGCCTCGTCCGCATCGACTCCGGCGGCCGCGTCCACCTGCACCCCACCCGCCGGGCGGAGCCCGACGAGTGGGCCTGGGCCATCGCCCACGGCCTGATCCACCTCGGCTTCGGTCACGTCCCCGCCGCCAAGGGCGAACGCGTCCAGCCGGACCGCTACGACCTCGCCGCGCGCTGCGCCGTCGTCAACCGCTTCCTGCTCACCTTCCCCGTCGGCCGCACCCCCGACGACCTGCCCGCCTCCTACCCCGACGGCGACGAGGAGCAGATCGCCGCCCGCTGGCGCCGCGACGAGCACATCCCGGCCCGGTACGAGCGCTGCGGCACGGCCGGCACCGAACCCGACCAGCTCCTCGTGCCCTGGACCGGATACCTCGCGAAGCCCCGCGACTGGCAGCTCGCCTTCGCCCACGGCCTCACCCGCACCATGGCCACCGCCATGGACCTGGCCGGCGGCCGCCGCGACTCCATGACCGGCGGCCCCACCCGGCTGCGCCCCTGGGAGCGGGCCCTGAGCTGGTTCGTCTCCTCCTACCCACTGCTCGGCGGCATCGCGGCCGGCATCACCCTGGTCGCCGACGCCGAACTCGCCCGCGCCCACGGCATCGCCGTCGCCGCCGTCAACGCCGAGGCCGGCGAGATCTACGTCAACCCGCTGCGCACCTTCGAGGACGAGGAGTGGCGGTTCATCCTCGCCCACGAGATGCTGCACGCCGCCCTGCGCCACGGCGACCGCTGCGGCACCCGCGACCCCTACCTGTTCAACGTCGCCTGCGACTACGTCATCAACGGCTGGCTCGCCGAGATGCAGGTCGGCACCATGCCCGACGGGCTGCTGCACGACCCGCAGCTGGCTGGTCTGTCCGCCGAGGAGGTCTACGACCGCATCGCCGGCGACCTGCGCCGCATGCGCCGACTCGCCACCCTGCGCGGCAAGGGCCTCGGCGACGTCCTCGGCGCCCCGCTCGGCCCGCCCGGCGCCCCCGTCGACCTGGACGAGTTCTACCGCCGCGGCCTGGTCCGGGGCCTCGACCTGCACCAGGGGCAGGAACGAGGCTTCCTGCCCGGCGGGCTGGTCGAGGAGATCCGCGCGCTCAGCCACCCGCCGCTGCCCTGGGACGCCCGACTGGCCCGCTGGTTCGACGAGTTCGTGCCGAGCCCGCAGTCGGTCCGGTCCTACGCCCGTCCCTCGCGCCGCCAGT
Organism: Streptomyces sp. Ag109_G2-15; assembly: GCF_900215565.1. Classification (NCBI taxonomy): domain Bacteria; kingdom Bacillati; phylum Actinomycetota; class Actinomycetes; order Kitasatosporales; family Streptomycetaceae; genus Streptomyces; species Streptomyces sp. Ag109_G2-15. Next base: position 1,904,650 of record NZ_OCNI01000002.1, on the reverse strand, counting down.
CCGCCACCCCCGACATCCCCCGCGCGGGCCGCTACTTCCCGCCCGAGGAGATCGCCCGCTGCACCTTCGGTGTCGTCCTCGACACCTCCGGCTCCATGGACCGCACCCTGCTCGGCAAGGCCCTCGGCGCCATCGCCTCCTACGCCGAGGCCCGCGACGTACCGGCCGCCCGCGTGGTGTTCTGCGACGCCGCCCCGCACGACGCGGGCTATGTACCGGTCACCGAGATCGCCGGCCGGGTACGGGTGCACGGGCGCGGCGGTACGGTCCTGCAGCCCGGCATCGACCTGCTGCACCGCGCCGACGACTTCCCGCCGGGCGCGCCGGTGCTGGTGATCACCGACGGCTGGTGCGACGTGCTGCGGGTGCGGCGCGAGCACGCCTATCTGATCCCGCGGGGTGGTCGCCTTCCGTTCACCCCGCGTGGCCCGGTCTTCAGGGTGCAGTGAGCCCGGATGTGATCGGATGGGGAACGCAGGAACCCGCACACGGGACCCACACGCGAAAGGAACCACCGTGGCCACCACGCGCACCGCACACACCGTCTGGGAAGGCGACCTGCTCCACGGCAAGGGCGACATCACCTTCGACTCCTCCGGCATCGCGGGTCAGCCGGTCACGTGGGCCTCGCGCTCCCAGGAGGCGAACGGCAAGACCAGCCCGGAGGAGCTGATCGCGGCTGCCCACTCCAGCTGCTTCTCCATGGCGCTCTCGCACGCCCTGGCCGGCGCCGGCACCCCGCCCACCCGCCTGGAGACCAACGCCGACGTCACCTTCCAGCCCGGCGAGGGCATCACCGGCATCCACCTCACCGTCCGCGGCGAGGTGCCGGGCCTGGACGCGGAGGGCTTCGCCTCGGCGGCCGAGGACGCCAAGAAGAACTGCCCGGTCAGCCAGGCCCTGACCGGTACGACCATCACCCTGACGGCCGAGCTGGCCTGACCGCCGTACGACCTCCACGATGCCGCGCTCCCCCGCAGGGGCGCGGCATCGCCGTTTCCGGGTATTCGTCCATTGACAGCGCCGTACGCGCGCTTTGTGCTGGAAGGGTGCGAGGCGCCCTGGCGGAAGGGGACGGACCATGGCACATGCGGTCGGGATCGATCTCGGGACGACGAACTCGGTGGTGGCCGTCCTGGAGGGCGGCGAGCCCACCGTCGTCACCAACGCGGAGGGCGCGCGGACCACCCCCTCCGTGGTGGCGTTCGCGAAGAACGGCGAGGTGCTGGTCGGCGAGGTCGCCAAACGGCAGGCCGTGACGAACGTGGAGCGCACCGCCCGCTCGGTGAAGCGGCACATGGGCGACGGGAGCTGGCGCTTCCCCGAGCAGGGCACGGTGGACGGCGCCCGGCTGCGCGCCCAGGAGCTGTCGGCACGGGTGCTGCAGAAGCTGAAGCGGGATGCGGAGGCCTACCTCGGCGAGGACGTCACGGACGCGGTGATCACCGTACCGGCGTACTTCGACGACGCCCAGCGGCAGGCCACCAAGGAGGCCGGGGAGATCGCCGGCCTGAAGGTGCTCCGGATCATCAACGAGCCCACGGCCGCCGCCCTCGCCTACGGCCTGGACCGCGGCGAGGAGCAGACCGTGCTCGTCTTCGACCTGGGCGGCGGCACCTTCGACGTGTCCCTGCTGGACATCGGCGACGGCGTCATCGAGGTGAAGGCCACGAACGGCGACACCCACCTCGGCGGCGACGACTGGGACCAGCGGGTCGTCGACCACCTGGTCAAGCGGTTCAAGGGGCAGTACGGCATCGACCTCGGCGGCGACAAGATGGCGGTGCAGCGGCTGCGCGAGGCCGCCGAGAAGGCCAAGATCGAGCTGTCCTCGTCCTCGGAGACCTCGATCAACCTGCCCTACATCACCGCCTCCGCCGAGGGCCCGCTGCACCTGGAGGAGAAGCTGACCCGCGCCCAGTTCCAGGAGCTGACCGCGGACCTGCTGGACCGCTGCAAGACCCCCTTCCACCAGGCGGTCAAGGACGCCAACCTGAAGCTCTCCGCCATCGACCACGTCATCCTCGTCGGCGGCTCGACCCGGATGCCCGCGGTCACCGACCTGGTCAAGGAGCTGACCGGCAAGGACCCGCACAAGGGCGTCAACCCCGACGAGGTGGTGGCGGTCGGCGCCACCCTCCAGGCGGGCGTGCTCCGCGGCGACGTCAAGGACGTCCTCCTCCTGGACGTCACCCCGCTGTCCCTGGGCATCGAGACCAAGGGCGGCATCATGACCAAGCTGATCGAGCGGAACACCACGATCCCGACCCGCCGTTCGGAGATCTTCACCACCGCCACCGACAACCAGCCCTCGGTCGGCATCCAGGTCTACCAGGGCGAACGCGAGATCGCCGCCTACAACAAGAAGCTCGGCGTCTTCGACCTCACCGGCCTGCCGCCCGCCCCGCGCGGCGTCCCGCAGATCGAGGTGGCCTTCGACATCGACGCCAACGGCATCATGCACGTCTCCGCGAAGGACCTCGCGACCGGACGGGAACAGAAGATGACCGTCACCGGCGGCTCCGCCCTCCCCAAGGACGACATCGACCGCATGATGCGGGAGGCCGAGCAGTACGCCGAGGATGACCGGCAGCGCAAGGAGGCCGCGGAGACCCGCAACCAGGCCGAGCAACTCGTCTACCAGACCGAGAAGTTCATCCGCGACAACCAGGACCGCGTGCCCGCCGACACCCGCACCGAGGTCGAGGAGGCGGCCACGGAACTCAAGACCCTGCTGGAGCAGAACGCCGACACGGCCGCCCTGCGCACGGGAGTCGAGAAACTCGCCACGGTCAGCCAGAAGATGGGCCAGGCCATGTACGCCCAGGCCCAGCCCTCGGCCTCCGCCGGTTCGGCCGGTTCCGCCGAGGAACAGAGCACCGGGACCGACGAAGAAGGCGTGGTGGACGCGGAGATCGTCGACGACGAACGGGACACGAAGGGCGGCGCCGCCTAGTCGTCGCGCCCGCGCCCGCTACCGCAAAGCCCGTACAGCAGTGATGCTGGTGTTGCTGGGCGGCAGAGACGTGCGGGACAGTCAGGGAGGGGACGCATGCGCGCGACCGTGCTGGACGTGGTGCGGGACGTCGTGGACCAACGGGCGCCGGACGAACGCCCGTTGGTCGACGATCTGACGGGGATGGACTACGGGCTCGTCGTACGGCGGCTGCGACAGGCGAACGACGGAAGAGGCGGCGACCCCCTCGGCTTCGGCCTTTCCGAGGTCACGGCATTCGTCACGCCTGTCGTGCTGCTGGCGGTCGACGAGGCCTGCCGGGCCGCCGTGGCGGAGGCGACCGGCCGCCTGCTGTCCCGCGCCCTGGGCCGCCTGCGCCCGCCGAGCCGTCGCCCGACCGCCCCGCCCGAGGTCCCGGACCTCGACCGGAACCAACTGGCGGCCGTACGACGCCGGGTGCGCACGGAGGCGGTACGCCGCGGACTCCCCGAGCCGGACGCGGAGGCCCTGGCGGACAGCGTGGTCGCGAGGCTGGCGCTGGCCGGAACGGAGGGCTCCGAACAGGCGGAGGGCTCCGAACAGGCGGAGGGCTCCGAACAGGACGGAGCCTCAGCGACATGAGCGGGGCCACTCAGACCCCGGCGCCTCGCCCGGATCCCGAGTCCGCCCCGCCCACTCCCGCCGGCCCCGACCCCGGCGCACTGCCCGCGGGCACCACCCTGCGCTTCCTCGTGCTGGTCGTCGCCATGGTGGTGGCCATGGTCGAGATGCTGAGCGGCATTCTGCGGCCGTTGCCGTACCAGGACGTGCAGCTGGTGTGCGACTTCGCCGCCGGGTTCGACCCCGGCGGCAAGCTGATCGACGAGTTGGTGCGGGACCCGGCGCAGGCCCAGGCGGTGCGGGCGTGTGCCGAGGGGGCGGAGGAGATCCCGCGCTGGTACGGGCTGGCCGGGACCGGCACCGTGCTGCTGGCGGCGGGTGGGCTGTATCTGCTGCTGCCGCGCTGGAAGCGGAGCCGACGCGGCGTGGAGCCGCTGCACACACGGGATCCGCAGGGCGAGGTGCGTGCCGAGGTCGTACGGCTCGCACAGCGTGCCGGGGTGCGGTCCCTGCCCGACCTCGTGGTCGACCGGCTCGCCCTCGATCCCGGCGCGGTCGTCTACGGCCGGGCCGGCCGCCGCACGCTCTGTCTGAACAGCGGCCTGCTGCACGCCCGCCGCGTGGACTCCGCCCGCTTCGAGGCCGTGGTCCTGCACGAACTGGCCCACCTCCGCCACCGGGACGTGGACATCGCCTACGCGGTGACGGCACTGTGGCGGGTCTTCCTGGCGCTGGTCGTCGTCCCGTACACACTCCTGATCGGCGGAAGCCTGGTCGCGGCGCAGTTCTTCCATGTGTTCCTGGGCGCCGACGAGGTCTTCTGGCCGGCCAGCCGGCCGGCCACGATCAAGGCGATCGCCATCGCCGCGTTCCTGTTCCTGCTGGTCGTCCTGGCCCGCGCCGACACCCTGCGCCACCGTGAGCTGTACGCCGACCGGGGCGCGGTCGCCCTGGGCGCCACCCCGGCCGTCTGGCAGGCGCAGGCCGAAGGGCGTACCCAGGGCCGCTCGGCGACCCGGGCCGTCACCTCGCTGTGGCGCAGCCACCCCTCCTGGGCCGAGCGGTGGCAGTCGCTGCGCAACCCGGCGGGGTTGTTCACGCTGACGGACGTGCCGCTGTTCCTGCTCGGCGTGGTCACGCTCGTCACCGGGAACGCGCTGGCGGCGGTGTGGAACAGGGACGCGGCCGCCTGGATCGTCGGGTCTCTCGCCGCGTGCGTGCTGACGGTCGCGGTCTGGCGGGCGGTCCTGTACGCCGTCCACGCCCAGGCGCCCGGCCCCAGGGGCATACGGGCGGGGCTCGCCCTCGGGCTCGGCCTGGTCTGCGGGGAGCTGCTGTCCGGGCCGACCGTACAGCCCGGCTGGTGGCCCGAGCACGTGGAACCGCTCCTCTTCCCGCTCCTCGGCTCCGTCGTCTTCGTCGCCTGGCTCGCCCAGTGTGTCCGGCTGCACCTGCGGGCCGCACCGAGCGGGCCTGCCGTGCCGCGCCGGGCCGTCCTCGGCGCGACCGTCGCCGGGTCCGTCGTGGCGGCGGCGGGGCTGGACTGGTGGCTGCACGAGGGTCAGCTGTGGATGACGGGGGACATCCTCGCGGCCGGCGGCGTGTCGGAACTGGCCCGGCACTCCTTCCCGGGCCCCTGGGACAGCTTCCCCCCGTACGAGTCCGTGCTGCCCTGGATCGGCTCGGTGCTGATCAGCCTGGCCATCGCGGGCGCGTCCCCGACGATCGCCGCCGCCGCGGTGGCGCTGTGGGCCTATCCGGCGGTGCTGCTGTTACGGCGGCCGAGGGCGGAGGGGCTGCGCTCCACCCTCCTCGCCGGGCTGGCCGGAGGCGTCGCGGGCGTCGCCGCCGTGGCGGCGGTGATGGCGTACGTCCACTCCTGGCGCCCTCCGCTGGAGGAACGGACCCTCGCCTACGGAGCGGTCTACCTGTGGTGGCGGGTGGTCGCCCTGTGGGCCGGGGTGGTGGGCACGGCGGCCGTGGTCGCCGCGACCACCCGCACCCACCGCCTGCCCCGTGCCCTGACGGCGGCGGCCATCGCGCAGGTCGTCGTGCTGGCCGGACAGTTCGCCCTCCAGGCCGCCGACGGCTGCCTCGGCCCGCTGCGGGTCATGGGCAACACCTGCCACGTGCTGCCCGACGCCTCCTGGACGCTGACCGAGCTGCTCGCCCAACCGGTGACACCGGCCTTCTTCGGAGCCGCCCTCGCCGCGACCGCCGCAGCCCAACTGCCCCGCGCGGAACGCGAGTCGGTGTCCTCGGGCGCCGTACGACGCTCCTGGCCGGCTCGGACCGTGGTGGCCGTCGCGGGGGTGGCCGGGATCGTCCTCACGGCCGTCGTCACGAACCCGATGCCGGGTGACGGCAGCACGCCCTCGGCCGTGCCGGCCCGACCCGAACCGGCCGGCACCGCCGAAAAGGTGCGCGACTTCCAGCTCCTGGCCTGGTTCAAGGTGGGTGGCCAGGCCGACATCGTGGCGCTGGCCAGCCGGTACGACGAATTCGCAAAGTGGTTCAAGGGTTTGAACGCCGACAAGGGGTCCTTCGACGGCGACACCCTTCACCCCCTGTGCGACGACCTGGCTCGCGACACGGCCACCGCCCGCCGCCATCTGCGGGTGCCCGACCCCGGCCTGGACCGGAAGTGGTCCACCCTGCTGGACCGCGGCGGGGACGCGGCCGGGGAGTGCAAGGCGGTCCTCGACGGCTCGGGGGACGACGTCGATCGCAACACCAAGATGCTGCAGCAACTCGTCGCAGCCTTCAAACAGGCACAGGTGACTCTGCCGCCCCTGACGGACCGTGTCTCCGCCGCGCTGAAGAGGTGGCCGGAGTGGAAGGCCGCTTGACCGGTCTCGGGTCAGCTGCCCAGCCGCTCCTCGGCTGGTCACGGGGCGGTCGGAGGTCTCACATGGCGGTCAGGGGTCTCACCGGGTTGTCGGAGGTCCCACGGGGGTCAGAGGCTCTCGCGGTACTCCCGCAGCAGCTTCATCGTGCGCTGCGCGGAGGCGGCCCGGGCCGTCATGTGGTCCAGTACCTCAAGATGCGCCGAGACCTCCTGGCGGGAGTCCAGGTACAGGGCGCCGGTCAGGTACTCGGTGAACACCATGTCCGGCAGCTCCGGCTCGGCGAACCGGAACAGTGTGAAGGGGGCGTACGTCCCCGGGTGCGGACCGGCCGCGAACTCGGCGAGCTGCAGGGTGACCCGGTCCCGCTCGGCGTACTCCAGCAGCCGGTCCAGCTGGTCGCGCATCACCTCGGGCCGGATGCTCACCGGGCGCCGCAGCACCGTCTCGTCCATGATCACCCACAGGTGGGGCGGATCGTCCCGCTCCAGCAGCCGCTGCCGCTCCATGCGCAGCGACACATGCCGCTCCACGGTCTCCGGGCCGGTCTGCCCTATCGTCCCGGCCTCCATCACCTCGCGCGCGTACTCCTCGGTCTGCAGCAGGCCGGGCACGAAGTGCGGCTCGTAGGAGCGGATGATCCGGGCGGCGCCCTCCAGGCTCACATACAGGCTGAACCAGTCGGGCAGCACATCGTGGAACCGCTGCCACCAGCCGGGCTGGTTCGCCTCCTCGGCCAGCCGCACGAACGCGGCCGACTCCTCCTCGGACACCCCGTAGGTGGTCAGCAGCACCTGCACGTACGGGATCTTCAGCGCGACCTCGGCCATCTCCATCCGCCGTACGGTCGCCGACGCCACCCGGAGCACCCGGGCGGCCTCCTCGCGGCTGAGACCGGCCGCCTCCCGCAGCTCCTGCAACCGCTTGCCGAGCACCACCTGGCCCACGGTGGGCGCGGCCCGCCGCTCACTCACGCCACGCCCTCCCCTACGCGCCGAAGTATGCGCGCAGTCTGCCATGCGACGCCGTCTCGCACAGTCGGTCGAAGAGAGTCGGCTCGGGCGAGTTCGTCAACCGGCCAGCGTGTGCAGGTACTTGGTGGTCGCCGGGTCCGCGGGCAGGAACGTCTCGATGGCCAGCTCGGCGACCGTGACGTCCATGGGCGTGTTGAAGGTGGAGATCGACGACACGAACGACAGGATCCGGCCATCGTGCTCGATCTGCATCGGCAGGGCGAAGTACGGCACCGGCTCGGCCGGTTCGACGCCGGGCGCGTCCTCGGGCACCGGGTAGGCGGCCACCTCCTCGTACAGGGCGCGCAGTTGGTCCGAGCGGTGCAGGGCGATCTCCCGCTCCATCTGCGCCAGCAGATGCCCGCGCCACTCGCGCAGGTTGCGGATGCGCGGCGCGAGCCCTTCCGGGTGCAGGGTCAGCCGCATCGCGTTCGGCGCCGGCGTCATCAGCTTCTCGGGGACGCCCTCCAGCAGCATCGTGATGCCCCGGTTGGCGGCCACCACGGTGTACCCGGCGTCGACCACCAGCGCCGGATACGGCTCGTACCCCTGGATGAGGCGCTCCATGCCGTCGCGCAGCGCGTCCAGCGCCGGGTCGTCCAGCGGGGTCTCCGGGTAGTGCGGGGCGTAACCGGCCGCCAGCAGCAGGGCGTTGCGCTCGCGCACCGGCACGTCCAGGTGCTCGGCCAGCCGCAGCACCATCTCCTCGCTGGGCCGGGAGCGGCCGGTCTCGATGAAACTGATGTGCCGGGCGGAGGAGTCGGCGCGCAGCGCCAGCTCCAGCTGCGAGGTCCTGCGCCGCTCCCGCCAGGCGCGCAGCAGCGGGCCGACGCCCTTGTCGGCTTTGTCTGCCCTGTTGGCCTTGTCGGTCCTGTCGGCGGGGGTGGCGGCGGATGCGTGGAGGCCGGTCGCGACAATGGTCATACGGACGACCGTAGTCGAGGAGTGCGTCCGACGACCGCAACCGGGCACCGGAGTTGAGGAGCATCCGCATGAACCAGCCGTGGCAGCCGTCCTGGGAAGCCGCGGCGGTGTACCGGTCCAGGGTCCGCGGCTGTCTGCTCGGCGGAGCCGTCGGCGACGCCCTCGGCTACCCCGTCGAGTTCGCCTCCCTCGACCGGATCCGCTCCCTGCACGGCGAGCGCGGGGTCACCGGCCTCGTCCCCGGCGCGCACGGGGTGGTCGGCCGGATCAGCGACGACACGCAGATGACCCTGTTCACCGTCGAGGCCCTCGTCCAGGCCCAGGCCCGGGAGCGGGAGAAGGGGATCGGCGGCGGCTGGTCCCTGCTGCTGCGCCAGGCGTACGAGCGCTGGCTCCAGACCCAGTCGAGGCCGGGCCCCGAGGAGGCCGAACCGCCGCACGGCGCAGGCCTGCTCGCCGAGGCCTGGCTGTACGCCCGCCGCGCCCCCGGCAACGCCTGCCTGTCCGGGGTCGCCCAGATGTACCACCCCGACCCCCAGCTCCCGCTCGACGGCAGGCCGGGGCAGGTCAACCCGGACTCCAAGGGCTGCGGCGCGGTGATGCGCTCGGCCCCCTTCGGCCTCGTCAACCCCGCCGGCGCGGCCTTCGCCATGGCCGCCCGCGGCGCCCAGATCACCCACGGCCACCCCACCGGCTACTACGCGGCGGGCGCCCTGGCCGCGATCGTGGCCCACCTCGTCGCCGGGGACTCCCTGGAGGGCGCGGTGCTGCGCACCCTGCGCCTGCTGGAACGGCACCCCGGCCACGAGGAGACCTCGGCCGCCCTGCGCGAGGCCCTCGACCTGGCCGCGGACGGGTCGCCGACCGCGGAGAAGACCGAGTCCCTCGGCGCGGGCTGGGTCGCCGAGGAGGCCCTCGCCATCGGCGTCTACTGCGCCCTGGCCGAGCCCCGCGTCAAGGACGCCCTGCTGCTGTCCGTCAACCACTCGGGTGACAGCGACTCCACCGGTTCGATCTGCGGCAACCTGCTCGGCGCCCGGCACGGCGACGTCGGCCTGCCGCACGCCTGGGTCGAGCGGGTGGAGGGGCGCGCCCGCATCGCCGCACTGGCGGACGACCTCGCGGCGGAGCGCGTACGGGGCTGACCGTGGCAGGCTGAACGCGTACCAGCCCGCCCCGAAGGGAGACCGGTCATGGCCGTCGAACCGCTGTCGCAGAAGGAGATCGAGGACCGGCTGGCCGAACTGCCCGGCTGGTCCGTGGACGGCGACCGCCTCACCCGCACCTACCGGCTCGGCTCGCACTTCGCGGCCACGGCGCTGGTCGTCCACATCGCGCGCATCCAGGACGAACTGGACCACCACTCCGACCTGACCCTCGGCTACAACACCGTCTCCCTCAGCGTGAACACCCACAGCGCGGGCGGCGCCGTCACCGAGAAGGACTTCGCGCTCGCCCGCAGGGTGGAGGACATCGCCCCAGGTCACGGACCACACTGAGGGGCGTGCTGAACTACGACAAGGAAGCCGACGCCTACGACGCGTCCCGCGGCGGCGAGCCGCGCGCCGAAGCCGCCACGGAAGCCGTCCTCGGCCTGATCCCCGACCGCCAGGGCCGCCTCCTCGACGTCGCCTGCGGCACCGGCATCGTCACCCGGCGGTTCGCCGCGGCCAACCCCGCGCTGCGGGTGACGGGCGCGGACCTCGCCCCCGGCATGGCCCGCATGGCCGCGGCCCGCCTGCCCGGCGCGGTCCTGCTGGCCGACAGCCGCCGGCTGCCCTTCGCCGACGCCACCTTCGACGCGGTCACCAGCATCTGGCTGCTGCACCTGCTCTCCGACCCCGCCGACGTCCGCGCCGTCGTCGCCGAGTGCGCCCGCGTGCTGCGGCCCGGCGGGGTCTACGTCACCACCGTCGACAAGGCCGCCGCGCACGACGTCGGCAGCGACATCGACACCGTCCTCGCCCCGCGCCCCCGCCGCCCCGCCCAGGACGCCGCCGAAGCGGTCACGGCCCACGCGGCCGAGCACCGCCTGCAGCCGGCCGGACAGGCCTCCTTCCCCGGCCTCGGCCAGGGCCGCAGCCCCCGCTCCACCATCGCCGACCTGCGGCGCGGCTGGTTCACCGCGCTGCAGCCCGGCGATCCCCGCATCCAGACGTTCGCCGAAGACCTGGCCCGCCTCCCCCACCAGGACCGCCCGCGCCCTGACCCCGTCTTCCGCGTGCGCGCCTTCAGGAAGCCGGCGGCCGCCTGAAGTCCATCGTCCAGTTGGTCACCCAGGTCCTCTCGCCGTCCACCGAGAACGCCTGCGCCCAGCGGGCACCGGTCGGAGAGACCCCCGACCAGACGAACCGTACCCGTACGTCCTTGCCGTCGTGCTTGTCGTCGCCGTAGAACTCGCCGCGGTCGCCCTCGAAGTGGCCGGTCACGGGCGGGAAGAGCTTGCCGCTGCGGCTGGCGGACCAGTTAAGGGACCACTGTCCGGTCTCCGGGTCGAAGAGCCGCAGCGTGAGCCCCTTGGCGCCCAGGTGGGGCATGTCGATCTCGTCGATGTTCGCGGCGCCGTCGAACAACGGCTGGCAGCGACTCGTGGCCCGTACCTTAGGAACAGTTCGGGTGTCTCAGGGGCTCTGCTGTCTCAGCGAAGGCGCGGCGCTGGGGCCAGTTCACTCCTGCTGCCATTCGACCCTTGTGTCTCAGGAGAGCTTGGCGAACGTTATCTGACCGCAACATTTTCAGCCTGTTCGCCCTGGTCGGTGCCCTCCGTTCGTTGGCCAAACCTCCGCACGCCTGCGTGACTTCGCCGCCAGGCCTTCCGCTTCTATCCCCCCACTACGCTCCCGCCTCATGCCCTTCTGACCGCCGCCTGATCACAGCAGCCGGGCCGCGAGGGCCCACAGGACGCGGCGTGTCAAGGGGGCGGACGCGGCCATGTCCGCGTACCGCGAATCCCCCATCTCGTCCAGCTTTGCGGCCGCGGCCGCCCGCGCGAACACGTTGAGCCCGGGCGCCGCGACCAGGGCGGCCAGCCCGTCGGCGTCATCACATTCGTCCACGCGGATGAGCTGGTGCTGGAACCGGCGCAGCCGCACACAGGAGGCCCACAGGACGCGGCGTGTCAAGGGGGCGGACGCGGCCATGTCCGCGTACCGCGAATCCCCCATCTCCTCCAGCTTCACGGCTGCGAAGGCGCGCAAGAAAGGGTTGAGCCCGGGCGCCACGACCAGGGCCGCCAGCCCGTCGCTGTCGTTGCATTTGTCCACACGGTGGTAGTCGTGCTGGCAGCGGCGCATCCACACGCCGACGGACCACAGGGGACCCCACACGACACGACGCCTCAACGGAGCAGCCGCCAGCGCGTCCGCGTACTCCTGCTCCCCCGTCTCCCACAGCGCCATGGTCGCCCGGAGACGGGCGAAGACGTTCAGGATCCTTCCGGGAGCGGACCCGGTGGCGAGGGCGGCGAGGGCGTCCCGAGCACGCGTGTCGCCCAGAGCGGCCAGCTTCTCCGCCGCCCGGACCCGTGCGGAGCGGATGCCGTCGACGGAAGGGTGGACGTGGCCGAGATCGAAGGGTGAGTCGGGGTCGAACCGGATGGAAAGGACGCTCGCTGCGTCGGCTCTCCAGCCACGGCTGCGGGCGGGCCGGGTGAGGTAGGCGTCGTCGGGGTGGGCGTCGGGTCGCGTGACGAGTCCGCGATCGGTGGCAGTGGCGAACAGTGCGTCCCGGCCACGCAGATCACCCAGGTCCTCCAGGGTCTGGATCCTCCGGAAGCGTGTCGAGGAGGTGAGGCCGGGCTCGGTGGCCAGCGTGAACAGCGCCTCCGGACCCCGTGGGTCCCCCAGCTCAGCGAGCGCCTCCGCCGCAGCGGTATCGCGCCGGACCGTTCCCGCGACTAGGGCCTCCACTCCGCGTGGATCTCCGAGTCTCGCCAGTGCCGCGGCTGCCTGGACAGCCTCGGCCTCGCGGGGATCGGCGGTGTCGTGAGTCTGGAGAGGCCAGGTGGCGAGGCCTGTGGCATGGCTCGTGACAGGGGCGTTGGCATGTCCTACGAGGTCGGTCAGGGAGGCCAGAATGTCCGCGCCACGGGCGTCACCCAGGGCCATCAGCGTCTCCCCCGCCCGCACGCGCGGCGAGAGGCGGCCGCCGGATGGGGCGGATCCGGCGGCCAACGCGGCCAGCGCGATGACGCCGCGTACATCGCCCGAGGCCGCCAGCGCTTCTGCCGCCCGCACCCACACGCTGACCCGGCCGCCGGGCGGATTGGCTTCCGCGGCCAGCGCGACCAGCTCCTTCGTGCCGCGCACCGCTAACCCATGCCACACGGTCCGCCACACGGAACGTGTGCTGCTCCCCCGGTCTTCGACGACGCGTTCCATCTCGAAGTAGTGGAGGAACTTTCGGAGGCGAAGGTCGGAAGCGGAGTCGGGATCGGGGCTGACCCGGGTGAGCAGGGAGGTCAGCGTCTCGACGCCTCGGGGGTCCCCCAGCCTCGCCAGGGCCTGGACGGCCTGGACGGCGTCCGACCCGTAGGCGCGTCGGAAGAGGGTGGCAGCGTCGACGGCGGAGGCGCCCTCGCTGGCGAGGTTGGCCAGGGCGGCCAGGGCGTCCACCGCGCGTCCGTCTCCCGACGGGCGCGACCACCGGCGCTCCTCGTCATCGGACTCGCTGGGCCAAGGGCGGTGAAGGCCGACGCTGGCGCGGGTGGCGACGGGAGCGGGGCCCCTGGCACAGCGGGCCAGTGTCTCCAACCCTCTCGCGTCACCCAGCGTCGCCAGTACTTCCGCTGCGGCAATGTCGCCCTTGTCAGCCCCGTTCACCAGCGCTTCCATACCACGTGGATCACCCAACGCTACTAGCACCTCCGCCGCAGTGACGTTCCCGCGGGCCGCGGGCACGGCCAGGGCATCCGCACAGCGCGCGTCTCCCAGCCTCCCCAGGGCGCCTGCCGCCTCAAGGCAGACGAAATCCGTATCCGCCATCAGGGCGACACTTGTCAGTGCGTCCGCGCCCCGGGGGTCCCCAAGCCGCCCCAGCGCCTCCGCCGCCTCAAGGCAGACGGATCCGCCGAGGCCGGGGTCGGGGGCCAGGGCGGCGAGCGCTTCCGCTCCCCGGGGATCCCCGAGCCGCCCCAGCGCTTCGGCCGCCCACAGACGGTTGAAGTCGTCCACGGAGGCGTCCTCGGCAAGAGCGGCAAGGGCGTCGTTGTACAGCGGGTCCCCGAGCCGTTCCAGTTTGGCCGCCGCCTGCTGGCGGTCCTCGACGCGCAGGCTCGGTGAGGAGGCGAGGGCGACCAGCGCGGCTGAGCCGCGCTGGTCCTCGACAGCCGCAAGGCTATGTGCCGCCCGCAGACGGACCTGGACTTCGTGGGTGTCGGCGCCGGTGGCGAGCTGGGCGAACGCCTCCACGTGATGCGGGTCCCCCAGCAGAGCCAGGGCATCTGCCGCCCGCAGCCGGGCCAGGCTGCTGCGCCCCGGCTCCGTCGCGGCTCGCAGAGTCGCCGCGGCGGTCCTTGTCACCTCGGGGTCCAGCACAACGCCGTCCGCGGTGAGGGCGGCGACGTACGAGGCCCCCCGGGGGTCCGCGGCCCAGCGAAGCAGCACCTTGGCCACGTCGCGCCTGCCCTGCCAGGCGGCGATGAGGAAACGGCTGAACGAGTCGTTGTCCTGCCCCGCCAGGGGTGGCCGTGCCGCGCCGCCGCGGCCAAAGACCGCGCGGAAGACGTCGGCGGAGCGGTCGTCGTCGTCGGCCACATGCTGTGCGGCGAGGAATTCACCGAGACTCTGGTGGAGGAAGTCAAAGTTGTCGCCGTGCTCGACCAGCAGGCCGCTGCGCCGCAGGACATCGCGGACCAGGTTCCGCAGGACCGTGTCCGAAACACGGCGCAACTGCGACTCCGGCTGGACGAACCGTGCGGCCAGTAGGTCGACGGCGTGGACCGTCTGTCCGGTGTGGCGGGCCAGGGCGAACTCGGCGATATATTCGAACGCCCCGAGGTAGAGGTCCTCGACGGCCTGGGAAATTACGGTGCCGTAGTTCCGAACGGCGGCGCGGGCCTGCGGGACGATGCCTTCGGCGCCCTCGAACCGGCGCTCCCGCACCAGGTTCACGTACCTGTCGTAGAGGGCGTACCGGTTGGCGGGCAGCGGCTTGCTGGGCTCCTCGGCGAACAGCTGGCACAGCATGGTGGCGATCAGCGGCACGCGGATCAGCGCCGTGAGCCCCAGCCGCTCGATCTGTGCGGCGAAGCGGTTGGCGGTGCGCCCAGGCTCGTCGACCCCTCGGGCGGCGAACCAGTCGGCGGCGAACGCGGGCAGCTGCTCGGGAGCGAACGGCAGCAGTTCGTAGCGCCGGACGGTCCATGTGGACATGACGGCCGGCTCCACCTCAGGGACCGGCCGGGTGGCCACCACGAACCGGTGGGTCACGGCCACCGGATCCTGGTCCGCGCCCAGGTCGCCGTCGTGGACATTGCGGAGGAACCCGGCCAGCTTTTCCAACACGTCGCGGCGCCGATTGGCGCCCACCACCTCGTCCAAGCCGTCAACGAGGACCAGCCACCTCGCCCCAGCGACCGGCCGGTCGCGGAAGAACCCCGCGGGCCAGGCTTCTGTCAGCCCGCTCTTGCTGAGATCGGCTCGTACCGCCGCAGCGATCGCGTCGGCCAGTGTGCGATTCCCGACGAGTTCGGCTGCCGGCACCAGCACGGGGACCAGCGGGCATGTCTCGCCACTCAGCCACCGTTCGGCGAGCGTGCTCGTCACGAAGCGCAGCAGGCTCGACTTTCCCGCGCCCGGGCCGCCGACCAGCACACTGTCGCGGTCCAGGCTCAGCAGGGTCTCATGCGCAAGCGCGTCGTCGCCAGGCACGGGAACCCACGCGGCACCGTCGGCGGCGTCACGCTCCTGCTCCTCCACCCGCTGGGGGACGTAGACGGTCGACAACGGCGGCACCGAGCCGCTCTTGACGACGGGATACGGGTGGGAGCGCGCGGCCCTGGCTGCGGCCTTGAGGTAGCGCCGCAGCTGGTGCCCCGGAAAGCACCAACCCCCGGCACCGAGCTGGGAGTCGGTGAGCAACCTCAGCCAGGCGCGGTGGGCCTCGGTGGTGGCGTGGGCCTGGCGGGCGGGTGAGCAAATGTCCAGAACGACGGCCGCCGGAACCATATGGGCGCTGCCCGCTTGGTCCGAGGTGCACAGCATCCCGCACACCGCGCCGGTACGGCGGTTGATGACGGCGCTCCCGCTGAAGCCGCCACCCACCCGGGTTCCCTTCACCCGCAGCAGTTCGAACGGTGTCAGCACACTGCGCCGCGAGGTCCCCTGGTAGGTAAACGTGGCCGACTGCCCGGCCCGGAACATGCCGTCTGGATGCCCATAGGTCCACAGCACGTCACCCACCTCCACGCGGCTGGACAGCAGGACGGGCGACACCGCCTCCGCGGCGTCCGGCACCTTCGGGGTGTCGGTCTGGACGAGACGCAGGAAGGCCAGGTCCAGGCCGTCCGGCTCGCGGAAGTACCACTGCGCAACGGGCTCCAGTTCCATGTCGTACCCTAGTGCGACGGCCCGGGCGCGGACCCGCGCTGGCAGCGCGGCGGCACTGTCGGCGATGACGTGGGCGCAGGTCGCCACGACGCCGGGCGCCACGAAGAACCCCGTGCCCAGCGAGAGTCCGCCGCCGAGCGGCACTTCCAGCGCCACGGTCGCCGCCCGCAGCAGCCCTTCCCACCCCGTCCCGGAAGTCGTCCCGACGGGGTTCACGAGCTCGGCTTCTCCCATTCCAAGCCCACGGTAAACGTGGACTTGGCAGTCGCCTTGCCCACCACCGCGACGAACGTGCCGGACTCGAGGGCGAACTCGCACCCGAACTGCACGATGGCCTTCGACGCGCCGCTCTGCTGCAGCCTGGCGCCCATCGCCCGCGCCAGGCACATCAGGCCGTCCAGGGCCTGCTCCAGAGTCGGCCGCCGCGCGGAGATATCCGACTCCTCACCCGGTGCCGGGTACCCGGCACCGGGCCCCAGGCTGCGCACAGACAGGTAGACGGTCTGCCCCTCCACCGTGAGTGGAACCAGCGTCTCCGTGCCCTCCTGCGACGACTGCTGCCCCACCGCTTCCCACATCGCGGACCCCCTTGCCGATATACCACGGCTCTCCTGAACGGCACCGTAGGGGAAACACGGCGGCCCGGGTGCGGAATGTGCAGGAATTGCATCAGATCAGTCCACGGCGTCCTCTGCGCACGCTGCGACCCGCCCAGGACGACCGCGCGGACCACCTTGGCCGTCTTGCGTAGGCGCCGGACATCGTGCGGCTCGGAAATGGCCAGCGGGCTCCCCCCCGCTGTCGCGCTGGGCGGCGATCCAATGAGTGAACCGCCGTTGCTCGTGCGTGAAATCGGCGCATAAAGCGCCGAGTCCGCCGGTGTCCTTGCGGTAATCCACCGCTAGGAACAGCCACGGTTCGGGTTCGTGACGGCCAGCAGACGGCGCACCAGCCCGGGCACGTCCCAGGCGCCCGCCCCGGCGAAGTACGGTCCCGCCTCGACCGGCGGGGCGGGCTGTTCGGGGTGCATGTCGGCCCGGATGCGGCCGGCCCGCATCTTCTTCTGGACCAGTCGCACCCCGCCGTCGGTGAACTCGATGTCGCCGACCTTGAGATCGTGCAGTTCCTCCGGCGTGGTGTCGGACATGCCCAGGAGGAGCAGGACCCGGAAAGCGTGCAGGTCCATCTCGTCGGCGAACAGCATGCGACCCAGAGCGCGGACCAGGGCCCGGACACCGGGACGCCGGGACCTGCCGTCGTCTGTCCAGGCGGGCAGCAGGTCGCGGATCTCCGGCGGCCACCACTTGGGCTCGGACGGCAGTTCCCGCTTCAGGACCTTCGAGGTGATCAGTCCGGCGCGGGCGGCCCAAAGCAGGTTTGGCACGTTTCGCCAGCCGCCCTCGCGGGGGTCCTGTCCGGTGGCCAACAGCCCGCTCCCGTGGGCGAGCCGGGCTTCCGTCGCCCGTACTTGGCCCCGGGCCGCATCCCGCAGGGCGATCCGCTCGGCGTTGGTGAACTCATCCAGCGGCTTGCCGCGCGGAGCGCGGAAAGCGGTGGGGGCCTGGGTACGGGCCTTCAGTTTCTCGCCGACCCGCCCGCCCGCCAGGGCGCGTTGCTCGATCAGGGCCAGCAGGGCCTTGACCAGTGTGTAGGGGTGCTTGAAGTGCGGAAACTCGCGGCGCAGGGCCTCCTCCCAGGCGTAGATCACCTCGACGAGGTCGATCTCGTCACCATCCACCCGGGCGTCGGCCGGGTCCAGGCCGAGCGTCGGTGCGTACTCGTCCGTGAAGGCGGTGAACTTCCTCACGACGCTGCCATAGTTGGCGCCGCCGTCGCCGATCCCCAGGGCGCGAGTGATCTTCACCCATTCGTCGGCGAGCTGTGCCGCCAGCACCGAGCACCGATAGTCGGCGGGGTTGATGCTGTGGTGCTTCATCCTGCCCCGGCGTTCCGAGGTGACGACCCGGACGCCGGCGTAGTCCAGGGCGGCCCTCGGCGGCGGAACGTGAGCGCGGACACGGACCTTGCGTTCTCCCCGGCGGGCCATCACGCGGCCCCCGTCCCGACCAGAGTGGCCGCGTAGTCGGCGTAGGTCTTGTCCTGATCGTTCCACTCCGCGATCGCTTGGCTGACCAGCAGGTTAGTGGTGCGGATGTAGGTGAGATACCGAGGTGTGGAACTCGGGCGGCGGTGGCCCAGCAACCGCTGCAGGATGAGCAGCGGATCCCGGGAGAGGTGATCGGTGAGGTAGGCCGCGTGCCCGCTGGCGGCCAGCCGCTCGGACTCCTCCCTCAAGATCAGCTGCGTCAGCATCTGCAGCATGTAGATCGCGAACGTGTGACGCGTGTCGTGGATCCGCAACCGGGACGGCATCGCCAGGTCGCACGCGTGCTCGTCACTGATCCGCAGACTGCGCAGATGAGACGCGTCAAAGATCTGCTCCCAACGTTGCTTCGACGGCATCCGCCCGCCGCGGCCGACGAACAACGCCATCGGCTCCAGGCCGTGATCGCGCTCGATGACAGCGCGCCGACGGAGCTCGGCGGGCATCGCCTCGACGCGGAAGGTCCGCCGCCGCCCGTGCAGGGTGCCGCGGAGCTTCATCTGCCGAAGGTCGATGTCGTCGACGAGGAACAACTCATGGCGGCGCCGGCCAAGTGCCTTCGCCGACGCCCTCACCATCGCGGCCCGCTCGGTCCGGCGATACAGATCAAGTTCCTGCAGCGTCGAGTGCTGGACGGCCACCATCCGCGGCAGCCCGAACTTGGCGATCGCCTGCAACAGCACCTCGGCCGGGGAAGCGTCCCGGCGCGGCGGGCCGACCTCGATGTCCAGCAGGCAACTGAACTACCGCAGCCGCATCCCCGTCGTGATCGCCAACTCGGCGGCCGCGCCGTCGCGCAGCGGAGAGCCGACCCGGAAGGCCGGGTTGATCAGGCCGTCGGGCAGGTAGCCGCGCAATCCCACCTGCTTGAGGAACCGCCACTGCCGCCAGGTCATATGCCGCACATCCAGCTCGGTCGTCGCGCCCCAGGCGAGCACGTCCCGGCCGCCTCGGCGCCGGAAATACGGACGCCGTCCGGCGCTTCGCGGTGCGTGGTGCAGTCCTCACGGTAGGCCACCAGATCGTCCTCCCTGGCCGACAACAGGTCTGTCGGCACCGGGAGCTGGTCCAGGAAGTCGACCAGGTCCAGCGCGTCGTACGCGTAGTCCTCCAGGGACTTCGCCTTCAGCGACTTCGACAGCTCCAGGAAGAACGAGCACAGCGGTTCCACCGGACGCATGTCGGAACCGAGGAAGAACGGCGTGCCCTCCTTCACCGCCCCCGGCCGCTGTACGTACGCCTCGGCATCGAGGTCGACCCCAGCTGGCGCCTCGTAGTAGCGACGCACCTTGCTGGGTGACACAAAGAAGTGGTGCACCCCAACTCCCTCCCCGAGACAACGAGAGGTGGGGGAACCTAACAGCTGGCCTGCCCGGCCGTTCCGGCTTCAGAGGAAGCCTGAGACAACCAGAATTCCTTGTCCTAACAGAACTCCTCCCAGTCGCTGCCGGGGTCGAGGAAGTCGGTGCGGCGGCGGTTGAGGACCTGCCACGCGCCGTGGAAGAAGTCGAAGTCGTGCGGGCCGCTCATGCGCGGTCTCCTGTGGTTCCCTCGGGCAGGCTGTCGGTCAAGTAGGCGTCCAGATCCGGGACTTCGGGGGTCAGCAGGTGCCGTACCCAGGCGTCCCGTTCGTGCCGGATCGGCGGCAGCTCCCAGACGCAGCCGATCCACGGCAGGTCCGGCCGGACGAAGTGCGCGGGATCGCGGTCCGGGCAGCCGAGCACCGGCTGGCCGGCCGCGGCTCCCCGGAAGTGCAGCACGTTGTCCCACACCCAGCTGTACGCGTTGAGGTAGGCGCCGTCGTCGCCGCCGCGGTGCAGCACCACGAACGTCGCCGGCGGAGTGCCGTCCGGCTCCGGCAGCAGCTCGGGCAGGATCGCGTACGCCGCCCGCTCCACCTCGGGCGCGATGCCCGCCGGGTCGGCGGTGACGTGGTAGCGCTTGACGTGCCGTCCGGCCACCTCGATCGGCGGCGGCACGGTCAGCAGTTTCTCTCGGAAGGCCATGAGCGCGACGCTAGGCCCGCTTCACTGACACCCTATGTCAGTGAAGTCCAGCCGTCTCGTCTCGATCCTGCTCCTGCTCCAGACCCGGGGCCGGATGACCGCAGCCCAGCTCGCCGAGGAACTGGAGGTCTCCGTGCGCACCGTCTACCGCGATGTCGAGGCGCTGAGCGCGGCAGGCGTCCCGCTGTACGGCGACGCGGGCCACGCGGGCGGCTACCGCCTCCTCGACGGCTACCGCACCCGACTGACGGGTCTCACCGCCACCGAGGCCGAGGCCCTGTTCCTGGCCGGCGCCCCCGGCCCCGCCGCCGACCTCGGACTCGGCCCGTTCCTGGCCGCCGCCCAGCTCAAGGTCCGCGCCGCCCTGCCGCCCGAACTCCGCGGCCACGCCGACCGGATCAGCGGGCGCTTCCACCTGGACGCACCCGGCTGGTACGCGGACGCCGAGGCGACGCCGCATCTGCCGGCGGTGGCCGACGCGGTGTGGACGAGCCGTGTCCTGCACGTCGTCTACCGGCGCTGGCGCGAACCCACTGACGTCGAGCGCATCCTGGAACCGTACGGACTGGTCCTGAAGGCGGGCCGCTGGTACGTCGTCGCAGGTCCCGGACCGCGCACCTTTCGCGTCGACCAGATCCTCGAACTCGCCTCCCTGGACGAGGAGTTCACCCGCCCCGACGACTTCGACCTGGCCGCCTACTGGACGGCGTACCAGCGTGACTTCCACGACCGGCTGTACCGCGCCGAGGCGGTGGTCCGGCTGGCGCCGGGTGTGACGCTGCCGAGGGCGGTCGACGAAGGTACGGGCGACGACGGTTGGACCCTCGCCAGGGTCCCCATCGAGTCCGTCGACCACGCCCTTGGCGAGTTTCTGCGCCTGGGCGCGGACATCGAGGTGCTCCAACCGCCTGAACTGCGCGCGAGCATCACCCGCACCGTGGCCGAACTGGCCGGAATGTACGGCAACTCGACCCGGGGCGGCGGCGACTGAGTGGGCGGAAACCGTCCGTTCTCTCTGGAGGTTCGTCACGTGCAGCACCCGCACAGGCACCGCAGACGCCGAGCCCTCCTCTCGGCAGTGACAACGGCCGCGGCCCTGGTCGCCGCCGGCCTCACCGCAATGACCGCCTCCGGTACCGCCGAGGCCGCCACCGCCCGCCAGGTCGAGAAGCTCGACCGGGGCGTGGTCAGCGTCCACACCGACAGCGGCAACCTGGTCAGCTGGCGCTGGCTCGGCACCGACCCCGACAACGTCTCCTTCAACGTCTACCGCGCCGGTACGAAGGTCAACCCGGCCCCGGTCACCGGCTCCACGACCTTCTTCCACGCCGGCGCCCCCGCCCAGGCCGACTACACGGTCCGCGCGATCGTGAACGGCGCCGAGCAGCCCGACTCCGTCCACGCCATCCAGTTCCGCACCGGCTACAAGGACGTGCCGATCAGCCCACCCGCTGGCGGCACCACCCCCGACGGGGTGTCGTACACCTACGAGGCCAACGACGCCTCCGTCGGCGACCTCGACGACGACGGACAGCTGGACTTCGTCCTGAAATGGCAGCCGACCAACGCCAAGGACAACTCCCAGTCCGGCTACACCGGCGACACCTACCTGGACGGCGTCAAACTCGACGGCACCCGCCTGTGGCGCATCGACCTGGGCCGCAACATCCGCTCCGGCGCGCACTACACGCAGTTCCAGGTGTACGACTACGACGGCGACGGCAAGGCCGAGGTCGCCATGAAGACCGCCGACGGCACGGTCGACGGCACGGGCGCGGTGATCGGCAGCGCGTCCGCCGACCACCGCAACTCCAGCGGCTACGTCCTCTCCGGCCCCGAATACCTGACCATGTTCAACGGGCAGACGGGCAATGCGATGCAGACCGTCGACTACGTCCCCGCGCGTGGCACGGTCTCCTCCTGGGGCGACTCCTACGGCAACCGCGTCGACCGCTTCCTGGCCGGGACGGCGTACCTGGACGGCTCCCGCCCGTCGCTCGTCATGGCCCGCGGCTACTACACCCGTACGGTGATCGCGGCCTGGGACTGGCGCGACGGCTCCTTCACGCGCCGCTGGACCTTCGACACCAACTCCTCCACCAACAGCGGCAAGGGCTACGACAGCCAGGGCAACCACCAGCTGTCCGTCGCCGACGTCGACGGCGACGGCAAGGACGAGATCGTGTACGGCTCGATGGCCGTCGACGACAACGGCAACGCCCTGTGGACCACGAAGAACGGCCACGGCGACGCCCTGCACGTGGGCGACCTGGACCCGTCCCGGCCCGGCCTGGAGGAGTTCAAGGTCGACGAGGACTCCTCGAAACCGTCCTCCTGGATGGCCGACGCGAAGACCGGCCAGGTGCTGTGGTCCACCGCCCCCAACGGCGACAACGGCCGGGGCGTGTCCGGGGACATCTGGTCGGGCAGCGCGGGCGCCGAGTCCTGGTCGTCGGCCGAGAGCGGCATCCGCGACCCGAAGGGCACGGTGGTCGCGAGCCGTAAACCGTCCAGCACCAACTTCCTGTCCTGGTGGGACGGCGACCCGGTACGCGAACTCCTCGACGGCACCCACATCGACAAGTACGGCACGTCGTCCGACACCCGCCTGCTGACCGGCGTCTCCGTCCGCTCCGACAACGGCACCAAGGCGACCCCGTCCCTGTCCGGCGACATCCTCGGCGACTGGCGCGAGGAGGTCGTCTGGCCGACGTCCGACAACACGGCCCTGCGCATCTACTCCACCCCGTACGACACCACCACACGCATCACGACCCTCCTCCACGACACGCAGTACCGCACGGCCCTGGCCTGGCAGAACACGGCCTACAACCAGCCCCCGCACCCGAGCTTCTTCATCGGGGACGGAATGGCGACGGCGCCCAGGCCCGTGGTGTACACCCCCTGAACCGCGTGGCAACCCCGCGCCGGTGAGACGTCGAAGGCGGCCGCCGACATCCGTCACGCGGCCGCCCCTCGTCCGCCTCCCTGACGCACCGGGTGGTGACACCTACTGCCGGTCAGGCCACCGTGCAGGTCTGGGGACCCAGCTTGAACGACGTCGGTTTCGTGTTCGACCCCGACCAGCTCCCGGTGAACCCGAAGCTCACGGACGAGCCGGCCGCCACGTTGGCGTTCCAGCCCAGGTTCTTCGCGGTCACCGCCGTGCCCGACTGGGTGTAGTCGGCGTTCCACAGCTGCGTGATCTTCTGGCCGTCGGCGAAGGCCCAGCCAAGTGACCAGCCGGTCCAGGCGGTTGAGCCGGTGTTGCCGAGCTGCACGTCCGCCTGGAAGCCGCCCGACCGCTGGTTCGTGATCTTGTACGTCACCGTGCAGGCTCCGGTCGGCGTCGGTGTCGGGTCGGTGCCGCCACCCCCGCCGTCACCGCCGCCGGTGTCGGAGGTGTCGCCGTAGATGACCCCCCGGCCGTTGGTCGAGACGTACACCCGGCCGTACACCCGCGGGTCGCCCGTGATGGCCGCGCCCGTCCAACCCCACTGGTGGGCATCGTCGTTGATGCGGGTCCAGGTCGCGCCCTTGTCGGTGGAGCGGAAGATCCCGCGTACGCCACCGATCTTCGCGCTGGTGTAGAGGGTCTGGTACGACGCCCCGCTCGCCGCCCTGCCGAAGCCGATGGTGTCGGCCTGGTCGACGCCTGCCAGCTTGGTGAAGCTCGCGCCGCTGTCCGTGGAGTGCCACAGGCCGTACGCGCCGTCACTCGCCCCGCCCGCCAGCCACACATCGCCCTTCGTGCCGGGCAGCGCCTTGAAGCGGACGCTGTCGCCGCTGGGGAGCCCGGTCGCGGAGGACGCCGTGAAGGTCGCTCCGCCGTCCGTACTCACGTAGAACTTGCCGGACTTGAAGCCGTAGAAGGTCTTCGGGTCGACCCGGTCCGACTCGACGACCGCGCCGGAAGGGATGCCGCTCGACGCCGACCACGCCGAGCCGAAGCCGGTCGTGTACTGCACGCCCGTACCCGCCGGGCTCCACACGAAGCGGCTGCCGTCCGCGGCCGCCGCCACCGTGCCGCCGCCCGAGACGCCCGAAGGGTCGGTCCCCGCAAACCAGTTGGCGCCGTTGTCCGTCGAGAACGCGATGTGCGGGCCGGAGTCCAGGTTGCCCACGCGGACCACCGTGTCCGGGTTGGTCTCGGCGAAGTCCAGGCTGGTGGTCGTGGTGAAGGTGGGGGAGGTGTACATCATCGACGGGACCTTGGTGAGGTCCGTGTGGCGGAAGCCGCCGATGTCACCGAGGGCGCTGAAGAGCTGAGCGCCGCCGGACGGGGGAGCGGCCAGGTCGTTGACCGCGGTCTCCTCCAGGCCCTGCACCATCGGCTTGACCGTGAACTGGCCGCCGCTGTCCCAGTTGGCCAGGTTCTCGGTGCCGTAGAGCGTGGCGCCCGTCCCGTACATCATGCGGGAGGAGTTGAACGGGTCGATCTCCAGGGACTCCGTCATCCAGCCCAGTTTCGGGGTCTGTTCGGGCGGGGACGGGGTCGCGCCGAAGGTCAGCCAGGGGGAGGTGGAGACGTCGACCGTGTAGCGGTTCGAGCGGTTGGGGTACGAGGTGTAGTCCCAGGCCTTGGTCCAGGTCGCGCCGCTGTCCGTCGAGCGGAAGATCTGGGTGTCCGGCCACCAGGAACTGTATGCGGTCGCCATGAGGGTGGACGGGTGCTGACGGTCGACCGTCAACCCGCTGAAGCCGTAGTAGGTGTCGGCCTCCGCCACCGGGCTGATGTTCGTCCAGGTGCCGGTCGCGGTCGCGTACCGCCACAGCCGGCCCTTGCCGCCGTCGTACGGGCCGCCCTTGTCGCTGTATGCGACATACAGAAACCCGTTCTTCGCATCCAGCACCCCCTTGTGCGGCAGATAGCCGGTGGGCTGGCCGGCCACCCGCTGCCAGGTCGCGCCCGCGTCCGTCGACCGGTACACCGCGTTGTCCTTGTCGGCGACCCCGACGTAGATCGTCTTCGTCGCGCTGCCCGACGTCCCCGTCGACTCGTCGAACGTGACCCAGACGATCCCCTGGTTGTCGCTGGCGTACCCGGTCGAATCGCTTGGGTCCTGCTGGTAGTTGCCCGGGTTGGGGAAGCCGGTCACCTGCGACCAGGTCACCCCGGAGTCCGTCGACCGCCACAGGCCCTTGCCGCTGGGCGCCCCCAGATACAGCACGCTGTCCTTGTTCGGGTCGATCGCGAGGCGCTCGCCCATGCCCCGGCCGGGCATGTTGCCGCCCAGCTTGAACGGCAGATCCGTCTTCTGCCAGCTCGCGCCCCGGTCGGCGGAGCGCAGCACCGCGCCGTTCCCGGGGTCCCAGTTGTTGGTGTACGTGCCGACCGCCGCGTACACCTTGTTCGGATCGACGGAGTCCGAGGCCAGGCTGACGACTCCGGTGTGGCCCCAGTCGTTCCAGCCGACCGAGTCCAGCAGCGGTGTCCAGGTCTTCGACGCCTCCTGCCAGCGGTAGGCGCCGCCGATGTCGGTACGGGCGTAGATCAGGTTCTTCTCGGACCGGTTGAACACGATCCCGGGGACGAAGCCGCCGCCGTCGATCCGGGCGTTCTTCCAGGTGTAGGTGTCGGCGGCGAGGGTGACTTTCGCGGTGCTGCCGGCGGCCAGTGCGGGCGGGGTGCCCGCGAGTAAGCCGGCCGCGAGGGCCAGTACGGCGGTGAGGATGCGGGTTCTTCGCACGGTGGGGGTCCTTCCTTGAGGGGAACGCGCGACGACCGGGCGGCCCCCAGTGCGGGTGGGGACCGCCCGTCGCGGTACACGGAGCCTTGGCGGGGACTGGTTATTCGAGAAGCTCCGCGTACGAGCCCATGGCCAACGCGATGTCCGCCTCGGCCCAGAAGCGGTGGTACGTGAACACGGGCGCCGCGCCGCCCTTGAGGTAGGCCTCGATCTTCGACCAGGCCGGGTCGTTCTTGTAGAAGGACCGGATCGAGGAGAACGTCGAGGACGAGGTGATCGCGTCGCCGTTCGGCATCTTGCCGCTCCAGCCGCTCGGCACGTACACGCTGTCGCCGAACCTGCTGTAGTCGCTGCGGGTCTCGGGGACCGCGATGCCGAGGCTGTCCTGGTAGTTGGACCACATGCCGTCCAGCAGGGCCTTCGCCGTCGACTTCGCCGTCGTGTCACCGGACTTGGCGGCGTAGTAGGTGAGCGTCTTGGCGTAGGCGGCCGTCACGCCGACGTCGTTCGTGTAGTCGGCGACGGTGACGTGAAGTCCGCTGTTGCCGCCGGGACTCGACGCGTTCCAGGTGTCGGGCTGGCCCGACCACTGGAGGGTGGAGGGGATCCGGTAGGTGCCGTCCGGGTTGATCGTGGTCTTGGACAGCGCCCACTTCACCCACTTGTCGAGGATCGCCTTCGCGGTGGCGTTCCCGGTCTGCTGGTAGTACTCGGCGACCCGCTCCATCGACCAGGCCTGGAACCCGAACCACTGGTTGGAGGGCGGGTCGTGGTAGACGGGCTGCCAGTCGTAGTACATGCCGTAGAACGTCGGCGTGCCCGCCGGCGGGGTGGCGTACCGGCCCTGCCAGCTGTTGGTGGCGCCGCCCGCGATCGCGCCCTCGGACGACTGCAGCCACTGGTAGAACTCCAGCTGCCGCTGCAGCGACTTGCCCCAGTCGGCGGCGCCGGTCGCCGACTTCGGCTTCAGGTCGGCGTACGAGCTGAGCGCGTACGCCGCAAGGGGGTTCTGGTAGCCGCCGTGGACATGGCTGGAGCCGATCCGCCAGGCCCAGCCCGCGCTGGTGTCGGTGGCGCCGCCCCAGGCGTAGTACCAGGAGAGCAGGTAGTGCGAGGCGTCCTTGCCGGTGCCGGCCGGGCAGGACGAGGCCCCCACACAGTTGCCGATCTTCTTGAAGTACTTGTCGTACATCGCGTACCGCAGGTAGTCGCCCATCTTCGCGGCCTTGGCGACCGTCGCGGACACGTCACCGCCCTTGCCCTGCCCCTTCGCCCACACGTCCGCCCAGTACGCGGCCTGCACCGCGCGCGCGTCCGCGTCCGGGGCGTCCGTGTACTTCCACTGCTTGGCGTAGGAGGAGTCGCCGGTGAACAGGTCCAGGTAGCCGTTGGTGCCGCCGTACTTGAAGGCGTCGCAGGTCGGCTGCGGGACGGTCTCCCAGACCGACTCCTGCGGACCGCGCTGGAACGTGTTGATGTACGACGGTCCGGTGGCCGTCGGCCCCGCCTCGCACTTGCCGGGCTCGTTGCCGTAGCCGTAGACGTTGTCCACGTCCTGGATCCAGTGCATGCCGTAGACGTCGTCCGTGCCGTAGGCCGACTTCAGCTCGCCGGCGATCGGGTCCGAACCGACCGACACCGACGTGTCCAGCTTCGCCGGATACTCGTTCGGCGTGTCCAGCTCCGGCGCGTACGTCGCCGGCTTCGAGGCGTTGTAGAAGGAGCTGGTCGGCTGGTCGGCGTGGGTCGGGATCATGTACTTCTCCATGAGGTCCCACGCGCCGTTGAACTTCGACCAGTCACCGGTGACCTTGCCGTACATGGCCTGCAGCCAGAGAAGGTAGCTGTACGCCTCCGACGTGGTCTCGTGGCCCTGGTCCGGGGCCTCGACGATCAGCGTCTCCACCGAGTGGTAGGGGATGCCCTCGGGGGAGAAGTAGCCGTTCGCCGGGTTGGTGATCTTCCCGTACAGGTCCAGGAAGCGGGCGTCGTACGCCTTCGTCGCCGCCAGCTCGGTCACCGTGACCGTCGCCTTGGTGTGGCCGGTCGCCGAGGCCGTGAAGGTGGCGCTCCCGGTGCCGGAGGCGTCGGCCGTGATGGTCACCGGCTGCGCGGTGCTCCAGTTCGACGGGGTGAAGGTCAGCGAGGAGCCACCGGTGACGGACAGCCCCGTGTTGCCGTCCGTGCGGGCCACGCTTACTGTCACACTGGCGCTCGGCTGCGTCGACAGCTTCACCGAGAACGAGCCCGTCTTGCCCTGCTGGATGCCCAGCTGGGCCGGCGAGGCCACGACCGCCGGTCCCGAGGCGACCGTGATGCCGACCGGTGTGGACTCGGCGGAGGCGCCGAGGCTGTCGTACGCCTTCGCCACCAGCGAATGACTGCCCACGGACAAGCTGGAGACCGAGAGCGAGTACGGCGCGCTCGTGTCGGTGCCCAGCAGCGTGGTGTCGTCGTAGAACTCCACCTTGCTGATCGTCGCGTTGTCGGCCGCCGCCGCGGTCGCCGCGAGCGGCACCGCGTCCCCCTGCGTGTAGACCGCGCCCGCGCCGGGGCTGGTCAGCACGGTGACCGGCGGCTGGTGCGCGCCGGCGCAGGTGGTGCCGTTGACCGCGAAGGAGGTGGGGGCCGCGTTGGCGCCTCTGTAGGTGAACTGCGCCCCCGTGGAGACCGCGGCTCCGGCGGCGATCGTGCCGTTGTACGAGGCGTTCTGCACGGTGACGGTCTGACCGGACTGGGACCAGGTGCCGTTCCAGCCGTTCGTCAGCTTCTGGTTGCCCGTGTAGCCGTAGGTCAGGGTCCAGCCGTCGATCGCGGCCGTGCCGCGGTTGGTGATCGTGAGGTCGGCCGTGAAGCCGGAACCCCAGTCGTTCGTCTTGTAGTCGACGCTGCACTGGACGGTCGCCGCCTGCGCGGGGGTCGTGCCGGTGGCGAGCATCGTCAGGGGCAGGGCGAGCGCGGCCAGTGCGGCGGTCCACCACCGCCGCGCGGCTCTGCGTCTGCGTCCGGGATCCATGTGCTGGTTCCTCCTTGCGGGCTTGCGGCTCGGAAAGAAGTCAAGGCTTGAACCAGTGGGAGCGCTCCCATAGTGAGGATGGGGGTGAGGGCGGTCAAGGTGCTTGAAGAGTCGAAAAGATTCGACGGATCCGGTTGAGGAAAAGTCAAGCGCCGCGTATGGGCATTCAAGCCACTTGGCGCTACCTTCCTTCGCACCAGTGGGAGCGATTCCGTTCAGTCGACGCGTCCGTCACGACGCGCCAAGCTGCAAGGAGTCGCTCATGCGACACCCCCCGCGTTCAGTACTTTTAGCCGTCGCCGGTGCGGTCGCGCTCCTCGGGAGCGTGGTCGTCCCGGTGGTCACGGCCCAGGGAGCCACGCCCGCCTGCACGGTGGAGTACGCCGTCATCAGCCAGTGGGACACCGGCTTCCAGGGATCCGTGAAGATCACCAACAACCGGTCCGCGCTGAGCAGTTGGCAGCTCACCTTCGACTTCGCGGGCGGCCAGAAGGTCACCCAGGGCTGGAACGCCAAGTGGTCCCAGTCCGGTGCGACCGTGACCGCCGCCAACGAAAGCTGGAACGGCTCCCTCGGCTCCGGCGCGAGCGTCAGCGCCGGGTTCCTCGGCTCCTGGTCGGGGAGCAACGCCGTACCGACGACGTTCAGGCTCAACGGCACCACGTGCAACGTGGATTCCGACCCGACGACACCCCCGCCGACCGATCCGCCCCCGTCCACCGGCACCGCGCCCGCCCTGCACGTCGCGGGCACCAAGCTCGTGGACGCGGCCGGCAAGACCCACCGCCTGCTCGGCGTGAACCGCTCCGGCGGCGAGTTCATGTGCGTGCAGGGCTACGGCATCTGGGACGGCCCGGTGGACGACGCGGCGATCAAGGCGATCGCCGACTGGAAGGCCAACGCCGTCCGTATCCCGCTCAACGAGGAGTGCTGGCTGGGCCTTTCCAACATCAAGCCCGAGTACGGCGGCACGAACTACATCAACGCCGTCAAGGAGCTGGTGGCCCGGGTCGAGGCGCACGGCATGACGCCGATCCTCGAGATGCACTGGTCCTACGGCCAGTACACCGGCAACTCGTCCGGCTGCTCCGACGTACACGCCACCTGCCAGAAGCCGATGCCCGACATGCAGTACGCACCGTCCTTCTGGGCGTCGGTGGCCGGCACCTTCAAGGACGACCAGGCGGCCGTGTTCGACCTGTTCAACGAGCCCTATCCGGACCGGGCGACCTCCAGCACGACGGACGCCTGGACGTGCTGGCGGGACGGCGGCACCTGCCCCGAGATCTCGTACGAGGTCGCCGGTGTGCAGGATCTTGTCGACAGTATCCGCGACGCCGGGGCGAAGAACGTCATCATGGCCGGCGGGCTCGCGTACTCGAACGACCTGAGCCAGTGGCTGACGTACAAGCCCACCGACCCGACGGGCAATCTCGCCGCCGCCTACCACGTCTACAACTTCAACACCTGCGCGAGCGAGAGCTGCTGGAACTCCACGCTCGCCCCGGTCGCGGCCCAAGTGCCGCTGGTCGCCGGGGAGATCGGCGAGAACACCTGCTCGCACGGGTTCGTCGACCAGGTCATGAAGTGGTTCGACGACCGGGGCCTGTCCTACCTCGGCTGGACCTGGAACACCTGGGACTGCTCCTCCGGCCCGTCCCTGATCTCCGCCTACGACGGGACACCCACCGCGTACGGCATCGGGCTGCGTGACCATCTGCGCGCCCTCAACCCGTAAGCCCCGCACAGGACTCACCGAAGACTCCCAGCAGACTCACGGAAGAAGGAAACCCGCACTCATGAGTCGTACCAGAACGTCACTGCTCGCCGCCCTGGCGCTGGTCGCCGGGGCCTCCGGGGCGGCGCTCACCGCCGCACCGGCCGGCGCCGCCACCACCTCCATCCCCTGCACCGTCGACTACAAGGTGCAGAACCAGTGGGACACCGGCTTCACCGCCGCCGTGACCATCACCAACAACGCGGCCGCCAAGTCGAGTTGGTCGCTGAAGTGGTCGTACGCCGGGAACCAGAAGGTCACCAGCTACTGGAACACGAAGCTCACGCAGAGCGGCACCGCCGTCACCGCCGACAACGAGACCTACAACGGCACGCTGGCGAACGGTGGTTCGGTCAGCTTCGGCTTCAACGGCTCCTACAGCGGCGCCAACGCCGTACCCACCACGTTCACCCTCGACGGCGTCACCTGCAACGTCGACGACGGCGGCAGCGGTGGCGGCGGAGGAGGCGGCGGGGGCGGCACCGGCACCCGCGTCGACAACCCCTACACGGGCGCCAAGGTGTACGTGAACCCGGAGTGGTCGGCGAAGGCCGCCGCCGAACCGGGCGGCAGCCGCGTCTCCAACCAGCCCACCGGCGTCTGGCTGGACCGCATCGCCGCGATCAACGGAGTGGGCGGAGGCATGGGGCTGCGCGCCCACCTGGACGCTGCCCTCGCCCAGAAGGGCAGCGGCGAAGAGGTCGTCCAGCTGGTCGTCTACGACCTGCCTGGCCGGGACTGCGCGGCACTGGCCTCCAACGGCGAACTCGGCCCGACCGAGATCGACAAGTACAAGACGCAGTTCATCGACCCGATCGCGACGATCCTGTCCGACCCGAAGTACGCCTCCCTCAGGATCGTCACCACCATCGAGATCGACTCGCTGCCCAACCTCGTCACCAACACCGGCAGCCGCGCCACCGCCACCGCCAACTGCGACACCATGCTCGCCAACGGCAACTACGTGAAGGGCGTCGGCTACGCCCTCGCCAAGCTCGGCGCCATCCCCAACGTCTACAACTACCTCGACGCCGGCCACCACGGCTGGCTCGGCTGGGACGACAACTTCGGCGCGGCCGCCAACGTGTTCAAGCAGGCCGCCACCAGTGAGGGGGCGACGGTCGACGACGTCCAGGGCTTCATCACCAACACGGCCAACTACAGCGCCCTGAAGGAGGACAACTTCACCATCAACGACAGCGTCAACGGCACCTCGGTACGCCAGTCCAAGTGGGTCGACTGGAACCGGTACGTCGACGAGCTGTCCTTCGCCCAGGCCTTCCGCAACCAGCTGGTCTCGGTCGGCTTCAACTCGAACATCGGCATGCTGATCGACACCTCCCGCAACGGCTGGGGCGGCACCGCCCGCCCGACCGGCCCCGGCCCGAAGACCAGCGTGGACACCTACGTCGACGGCGGCCGGTACGACCGTCGTATCCACGTCGGCAACTGGTGCAACCAGTCCGGCGCCGGCCTCGGCGAACGCCCCCAGGCCAGCCCGGCCGCCGGGATCGACGCCTACGTCTGGATGAAGCCCCCGGGCGAGTCCGACGGCTCCAGCAGCGCCATCGCGAACGACGAGGGCAAGGGCTTCGACCGCATGTGCGACCCGACGTACACGGGCAACGCGCGCAACAACAACAACATGTCCGGCGCCCTGCCGAACGCCCCGCTGTCCGGACACTGGTTCTCCGCCCAGTTCCAGCAGCTGATGCAGAACGCGTACCCGCCGCTGCCCTGACGGCACGGTGACACCCCGCCGGGGTCAGTCCTCCAGGGACAGGCCCCGGCGGATCGCGAACTCCAGCGCACGCTCTCTGGACCGCAGGTTGGTGTGCACCCGGTTTTTTGCCGTCCCGGCAACAGGACTGGCCCGCGCGCGGTGCGTCGGCGCACGCTGACCGCACCAGGACGAGAGGCTGACCACCATGGCGCACCACCACCACGAGCACGGACTCACCGACGTCGACTGGGCCGAGATGGGCCCGCACCTCGAGGCCCAGGCGGAGCTGTTCACCCCCGTCTACGAGCGTGTGATGGCCTGGCTCGGGAAGGAGGTGACCGAGCCGGGGCTGATCGTCGACGCGGGCAGCGGACCCGGGGTCGTCGCCTGCCTGTTCGCCGAGGCATTCCCCGGAGCGCGGATCGTGGCCGTCGACAGCACCGAGCCGCTGCTGGAGCGCGCCCGCGACCGCGCCGCACGACAGGGCGTGGCGGACCGCTTCGACATCCTCGCGGGTGAACTTCCGGGCGTACTGGGCGAGTTGGACTACCCGGCCGATCTGCTGTGGGCCAGCCGCAGCCTGCACCACCTCGGCGACCAGCGGGCCGCGCTCACCGCGTTCGCCGCCCGGCTCGCCCCCGGCGGCACCCTGGCCCTGCTCGAAGGCGGCCTCCCCTCCCGCTTCCTGCCCCGGGACATCGGCATCGGACGCCCCGGACTGCAGGAGCGGCTGGACGTGGTGCAGGCGGAGTGGTTCGCGCGGATGCGCGCCGACCTGCCCGGCTCGGTCGCGGTGACCGAGGACTGGCCGGCCCTGCTGACCTCCGTCGGTCTGAAGCACACCCGCACCCGCAGTTTCCTGCTCGACCTGCCCGCCCCGGCGACCGACCGGGCCCGCACCTATGTCGCCGCCATCCTGTCCCGGTTCCGCCAGGAGATCGGCGAGAGCCTGGACGCCGAGGACCTGGCCACCCTGGACCGCCTCCTCGACCCGGCCGACCCGGCGAGCGTGCACCGCAGGCCGGACGTGTTCGTCCTGGGCGCGTACACGGTCCACACGGCGGTACGACCGGTCTAGCCGGGGCCGCGCTCAGCACCGCCCCGGCCGGGCGTACACGCTCACCCGGGCCCCGCGGACCGTCCGGGTCCCGCACTCCTCGAAGGCCGCGGAGAGCACCTGCCGCTTCACCGCCTCCCGCGGGTCCGGGCCCAGCGGCTGTCCGGCCGGATCGCGCAGGACGACGATCCGCCGGGCGGCGAGCAGTCGGGCACGGATGACGGACGGCCCGGCCTCCGTGCCGTACAACGTGCCGGAGTCCCGCGGGGCCCGCTCCAGGGCGAGGTCGCGCAGACCGTGTACCGCCTGCGGGTCGGCCAGCGACCACACCCGGCGCCGGCCGGGCAGGTACAGCACCCCGTCGGCCCCCTCGCCCGCCGAGCGGACGGCGGTGGCGACGGCGGTCACGTCATCCAGGCGGCTGTCCGGGGTGCGCAGGTACAGGGTGACGGGCAGCAGCGCGGCCACCGCGGCCGAGGCCGCCAGCACCGCTCCGGCCCGGATCCGGCCGCCGGCCCGCAGCAGCCGGTCCAGGGCCGCGCCGACCAGCAACGCGGTTCCCGCCTGGCCGTACAGCACGTACCGGTCCACGTACAGCGGCTTGACCAGGGACACCAGCATCAGCAGCAGCCCGGGCAGCGCGCACAGCGGCAGGGCGAGGGCGACCGGGCCCACCGCCCGGCCGGGCGTGCGCTGCCTCGGCAGCAGCGCGGCGCAGGCGGCCCCGAGCAGGGTGACCCCGGCGAGGCACAGCAGCGCCCCGCTCCCCGGGCCGCCGATCCAGGCGACCTGCTCGGTTTGGCGCATACTGCATACAGCCAACGGCGTCATGCCGACGATCACCGCGCCCGCGGCGAGCGCCCACCTGCGCCGGACCGCACGGGGGACGGCCACGGCGTGTGCGAGCAGGGCCAGTACGGCGAACTCGTGCAGCAGACAGGCGCCCAGCAGGACGCCGGCGTAGCCGGCCCAGGCCCGGCCGGTCCCCAGCCGCACCGCGCGGACCAACAGGCAGGACGCCCAGACCACCAGCATGCAGACGACCGCATACGATCTGCCTTCCTGCGCGTACCGCTGCACCGGCGGCAGCATCCCGAACACCACCCCGGCGGGCAATCCCGCCCCCGGTCCCGCAAGCCGCAGCCCGAGCAGGGCGAGCAGCCCGGCCGCCACCGCGGTCGCCAGCACCGACGGCAGCCGCAGCACCAGCAGCGGATCGGCTGCCCCGAACGCGCGGAACAGGCCGTGCATCAGCAGGTAGTACAGGCCGTGCACCGCGTCGGCGTGCTCCAGGGTCCGGCCCAGGTCCGGCAGCGGGCGCCGCGCCATGTCGTACGTCACCACCTCGTCCCGCCACAGGCTGCCGCCCCGCCGGACACCCCACAGACCGAGGGCGAGCGACAGCAGGACGGGGACGAGTACGACGAGTACGGGGACGGGACCGGTCGGGCGTGGGACGGCCGGCGGGGCGGGCGGGCGCGCGGTCCTGGGGCTCTGGACGGTGGCGATGACGGACTCCGGTGCGTGTCGGGGAGGCGCGACCCCGCGAGAAGGGTCCGCGCCGACGTGCACCGACGAGTTCAGGCGCCGGACGATTGATGGGCAGCCCCTGTCCGGCTCACCAATCAATCGCCGTACGGGCGTTGTTAACGTGGAGGACGGTCACGGTCGACGGGGGAGACGTTGCATGGGGCGCCGGGAGAAACCGCTGGATCCGGCGGCGGGGGTGGCGCAGCGGCTCGCGTACGAGCTGCGCAAGCTGCGCGACGAGGCGGGCACCCCGACCTACCGCGCCATGGCCGCGCGGTCCGGCTACTCCGGTCCCACCCTGTCCGCCGCGGCGGCCGGGGAACGGCTGCCCACCCTGCCTGTCCTGCGCGCCTTCGTCACCGCGTGCGGCGGCGACCCCGAGGAGTGGGAGCGCCGTTGGCACACGGCGGTCGCCGAGGCCGCCTCCGCTCCGGCCCCCGACGAGGAGGCCGACAGCCCCTATCCGGGGCTTACCCGGTTCGGCACCGCGGACCGGGACCACTTCCACGGCCGTGACGACCTGATCGCCGAACTCGCCGCCCACACCCGCCGCACCCGCGTCTGCGCCGTCGTCGGAGCCTCCGGCAGCGGCAAGTCGTCCCTGCTCCGGGCCGGACTCATCCCCGAACTGAGCGAACGGAGCGACCCCGTGGAGCGGCCCGCCGCCATCCGTGTCCTCACCCCAGGTCCCCACCCCGCCCGCACCCACGAGGCCCTGTTCACCCCGCACGGCGGACCCGGCGACACCGTCCTCGTCGTCGACCAGTTCGAGGAGGTCTTCGCCCTCTGCCCGGACCCGGCCGAACGCGAACTGTTCCTCGGCCGGCTGCTCACCGCGCTCGACCCCGCCTCCCGGCTCCGCGTCGTCCTGGCCGTGCGCGCCGACTTCTACGGCCGCTGCGCCGACCACGCCGAACTGGCCCGCGCACTGCGCGACTCCACGCTCCTGCTCGGCCCGATGACCGACCAGCAGCTGCGCGAGGCGGTCGTACGGCCCGCCGCCGCGCACCGGCTCGTCGTCGAACGCGCCCTGAGCGCACGGATCGTGGCGGACATCGCCGGCGAGCCGGGCGGACTCCCACTGATGGCCCACGCCCTGCGCGAGGTCTGGCGCCGCCGCACCGCCAAGACCCTCACCCTCGCCGCGTACGAGGCCGTCGGCGGGGTCCGCGGCGCGGTCGCCCACACCGCCGAGGACGTCCACGCCCGCTGCACCGCGGCCGAAGCCACCGCCCTCCGCGCCCTGCTGCTGCGCCTGGTCACCCCCGGCGACGGCACCGAGGACACCCGCCGCCCGGCCGACCGCACCGAACTCGGCACGGACGACACCACCGCCCGCGTCCTCGAACGCCTGGTCCGGGCCCGTCTGCTGACCGTCGACGGCAGCACGGTCGACCTCGCCCACGAGGCCCTGCTGCAGGCCTGGCCCCGGCTGCGCGGCTGGATCGACGCCGACCGCGAACGCCTGCGGGCGCACCGCCGCCTCACCGAAGCAGCGCTCGCCTGGGCGGAGTTGGACCAGGACGCGGGAGCGCTGTATCGCGGGGTGCGGCTCACCGAGGCCCGCGAGATGTTCCAGGAGCACGAGCGGGAAGGGGAGTTGAACCGGCTCGAACGCGACTTCCTCACGGCGAGCGTCGAGTCGTACGAACGCGGTCGGCGCAGTGCCGTACGGGCCGCGCGCCGGCTGCGCGGGCTCATCGTCGCGCTCGCGGTGCTGCTCTGCGCGGCCCTGGTCACCGGCGCGGTCGCCTGGCGGCAGAGCGGGGTCAGCGCCCGGCAGCGCGACGAGGCCGAGGCCCGCCGGGTCGCCGCCCTCGCCGGCACCCTGCGCGCCACCGAACCCCGCACCGCCATGCGCCTCGCCCTCGCCGCCTGGCACACCGCCGACCTGCCCGAGACCCGGCAGGCCCTACGCGGCGCCGCCGCACAGAGCGAACAGGACGTGTTCACCGCGCCCGAAGAGGGCGGCCGCTCGCTCAACGCGCCATATTGGCTCAGTTCCGACGGCCGGATCCTGACGACGGTCGCGCACGACCGAGCGACACAGTGGGACGTGCGCACCCACCAGCGCATCCGCGTCGTACGACGCGACGGGCTCTCCGCGGGTGTGAGCAGTGTCAGCGGCGACGGCCGGCTGATCGCCTACCGCGGCCCGCACCACCAGGACCTGGTGATCGCCGACCTGAGGAACGGCAGCACCCACCGCCTCGCCACCGGCTCCTGGACCGACACCGACGGCGCGTTCGGGCCGAGCGGCCGCACCTTCCTGCTACGGGGACAGACGACCGGCGAGCGCGCGACGCTGACACTGTGGGACGTCCGCACACAACGCGTTCTGCTCCGCTACGACCGGGCCGAGCGCGACGGCCCGCTGCCGGTGCTCA
Organism: Streptomyces sp. Ag109_G2-15; assembly: GCF_900215565.1. Lineage (NCBI taxonomy): Bacteria > Bacillati > Actinomycetota > Actinomycetes > Kitasatosporales > Streptomycetaceae > Streptomyces > Streptomyces sp. Ag109_G2-15. Next base: position 1,867,474 of record NZ_OCNI01000002.1, on the reverse strand, counting down.
GCCCCGACGAGCGCCACATCGCCTGGTGCACCGGCTACGGCGAGCGGCTGCGTGTCCTCGACGTCGCCGAGCGGCGCCTGGTGACCGTCCCGGTGCCCGCGGCGACCGAACACCTGCTGTGCCGGGGCGACGGGCTGACCTTCACCTCCGACGGCCGGGCCGTGGCGACCGTGGTCTCCGACGCGGTCGTGAGCTGGGACTTCCACACCGGTCGGGAACGCCTCCGGCTGCCCCTGCCGGGCGGCACCGCCGTGGAGTTCGTCGGCGACTACGCACTGACCTGGACGGCGTACTCCTCCCTCGCCCTGTGGCGCACGGACCTGCCGGCTCCCGCCGACGACGGCCCGCGCGAACCCCTGCTGACCGTCCCCCTCGCCACCCCGTCCCTCACGGGCCTGCGCCTGGACCTCGCCGACGGCGTGCTGCGCTACGCGGAGCAGACGCGTACCGCTGTCGTCGGTACCGTCGCGCTGCACGGGCTCGTGGGCGGTGCGTGGCGGCAGAAGGCGGTGACCCGGGCCGCGTTCGACCGGGAGGGCCGGCCCGTGCGGCCCGGACCCGCGCCGACGGAGGATCGCATGGCCCTCGACCCGTCCGGCCGTTACGCCCTGACCACCGACGGCACGCTTGTCGACGCCTCAACGGGTAGGCAGCGCAAGGGAGTCGGGGGAGTGAGAGGGGAGGACCTGCTGGTGGCGGGAGCCTTCAGCCCCGACGGGAGGTATGCCGTGGTCGCCGACTTCCAGGGCCGGGTCACGCTGTGGGACGCGCGCACCTGGCGCCGGACCGCTGTGCTGCGGGCGGTCGGCTCCACGGTGCAGCGGACGGCCCTGGCGTTCTCCGCCGACGGCTCACTGGTCACGGCCGGGGCGCCCGACGGGTCCGTCGAGGTGTGGGAGACGGCCTCACCCCGCCTGCCGGCAGCCAGACTGCCGGTCGGCGACGGGCCGGTCCTGGCCCTCGGATTTCCCCAGCACGGCGAGGAATTGCACATCGCTACCGCTCATCTGACGGACCGAACCGGCCCGTTGGAGCCACGCCGGGCCGCGGCCACGGTGTGTGCGCGGACCGGAAGGGGGCTGACCAAGGCGGAATGGCACCGCTACCTCCCCTCGGTGTCGTACCGCCCCACCTGCGACCGCCCTTGACTTGGAGAACGCTCGAAGTGATGGACTGCGGACGTTCACCGACACACAGGGGGAAACCATGAACGACGCTCCGGTCGCGCTCATCACCGGCGGCGGCAGCGGTATCGGCGCCGGCATCGCCCGGCAGCTGCTGGACGCCGGATACAGGGTCACGGTCACCGGGCGCGGCGAGCAGCGGCTGCGGGACTTCGCCGACAGTCTGGGAAATCCCGACGACCTGCTGACGGTCGCCGGTAGTGCGTCGACCTTCGAGGACATACAGGATGCGGTCGACCGCACGCTCAAGGCATACGGTCGACTGGATACCGTCGTCGCCAACGCCGGCTTCGCCACCCACGACTCCGTCGCCGACGGCGACCCGTCCGGCTGGACCGAGATGGTCCTCACCAACGTCCTCGGCCCCGCCCTGCTCATCCGTGCCTCCGTCGACGCGCTGAAGGAGACCGGTGGCCGGATCGTCCTCATCGGCAGTGTCGCCGGGTTCGTGAACACGCCGGGCAACCTCTACGGCGCCACCAAGTGGGCGGTCACCGGACTCGCCGAGAACACCCGGCGCCAGGTCACGGAGTTCGGCATCGGTGTCACGCTGGTCGCCCCCGGCCGGGTGGAGACCCCGTTCTGGGACAGCTACGGCAGCCTGCCCCCGGGGCACCTCCTGACCGCGGACCAGATCGCCGACTCGGTGGTCTGGGCGATCCGGCAGCCGGCCGGGGTCGATGTCAACACCGTGGTCATACGTCCGCTGGGCCAGCCCAACTGACGTACGCACGGCCTCAGTTGTTCGCGAGGAACTGCTTGGCCAGCTGGTCCCCGAGGGAGACGGCCGCGCTGTGGCTCTCGATGGGGGAGACCTTGGAGTTCTTGAACAGGATGTAGGTCACGCCGGAGTCGACCCCGCCGGTGGCCGGGTCGGGGTCGATGCCGAGCGCCTTGGCGGTGGCGTAGGAGGCCTCGCCGATGATCTTCGTGGGGCCGGTGTCGCCGACGACGGCGTACTCGACCTTGTTGTTGTAGATGACGGCGACGACACCGCCGCCCTTGATGCCGGCACCGGAGTAGTTCCAGATGCTGCTGGAGCTGGGCACCACGACGTACGGCAGCGACTCGGCCTTCAGGGGCTTGCCGTCGGACTGGTGGAAGGCGGTGTCGTCCTGGTACCAGGGGTCGCGGTTCTCGTTGCAGTTGGTGGTGCGCTGGCCGTCGCAGTCGATGTCCATGTCGGCCTTCCAGAACACCGCGCCGTTCTTGCCGCACACGGGGATCGTGGCCGAGGTCTCGTCGTCGGTCTTGTACTTGCCGTTCGATATCTGCGAACAGGACGTCACCTTGGCGAGCAGGTCGGCCGCGCTGACCGAGCCCTCCTGAGCGGAGGTGGGTGCGCGGTTGCCGGAGGCGTTGGCGGGCAGCACTCCGGCGGCGAGGAGGGCGGCCCCGGAGGCCGCGGCGAGGGTCAGTGTTCGAAGGCGCACTGTGGGGGAGCCCTTCTGTTAGGAAAGTTTCCTTACCGGGTGTCGTACAAGGTGGCCCCTCCCGCATGTCCCCGTCAAGTCCTGGCACCGGATGCAGTGCATTGCCCCCCGGGGAACACTGGTCATGTCGAACTGGGAGGTGAATCGTCATGTTCGTACGCACCGTCTATGTGACCGGCGACCCCACGAAGATCGACGCGGCCATCAGAGCGCTGAACACCGAGGGGCGGGAACTGCTCGAGGAGCGTCCGGGCTACCGCGGAGCCGGGGTCTTCGTGGACCGGGATCTCGGCAAGCTGCTGGGCGTGAGCTGGTGGGAAACGGCCGAGGCACGGCACAACAGCGACGAGGTCATGCGGAACCGCAGGGACGCGCTGCTGGGGCCGTTCGCCGGCACTCTGGCGGTGGAGAACTTCGAGGCGGTGGTGTACCAGCCGCTCCAGCCGCCGCGCATGGGCGGCGGACTGCGTGTCACGCGGGTGGAGTTCGACCCCGCGGACGCCGATCTGGTCGCCGAGACCTTCCGGTCGACCGTCCTCCCGCGTCTTGAGACCCTGCCCGGCCTGGCCACGGCCGGCCTGCTCATCGACCGCGAACGCGGCACGGGCCAGGTCGGCACCCTCTTCGTCGACCGCGACTCGATGGTGGTGTCGCGGGCCGGCCAGGCGGCGGCCCGGCACGAGGGCGTGGCCAAGGCGCATGTGAGCGTCGTCGGCCTGGAGGAGTTCGAGGTCGTGCACACGGACGTGCACGTCGGCTGACCCGTTCCGACCTGCCCCGACCCGTTCCGCTGGCGTCCGGACACGCCTCCTCCCGCAGGCAAGCTCGAGAAACGGCCGTCGGCCCCACCGCTCGGGTGGGGCCGACGGCCGTGCGCCGGGTGGGTGTTCAGCCCATGTCGAAGGTGGCCGGGTCCGGGCCGATGCGGCGGTCCTCGTTCAGGGCGCTGATCGCCGCGAGGTCCTCGTCGTCCAGGCTGAAGTCGAACACCTCGATGTTCTCCTTGATCCGGGACGGCGTCACGGACTTCGGGATCACGATGTTGCCGCGCTGGATGTGCCAGCGCAGCACGACCTGGGCCGGAGTGCGGTTGTGCTTCTGTCCGATGGCGACGATGGCTGGCACCTCCAGCAGGCCCTTGCCCTGGCCGAGCGGCGACCAGGCCTCGGTCCTGATGCCCTGCTCCGCGTGGAACTCGCGCGCCGCGCGCTGCTGCAGGTGCGGGTGCAGCTCGATCTGGTTGACCGCCGGGATGACCGAGGTCTCCTCGATCAGCCGCCGCAGGTGCTCGGGCAGGAAGTTGGACACGCCGATCGCCTTGACGCGGCCTTCGGCGTACAGCTTCTCGAACGCCTTGTAGGTGTCGAGGTACTTGTCCCGGGTCGGCAGCGGCCAGTGGATCAGGTACAGGTCCAGATAGTCGAGACCCAGCTTCTCCAGCGACACGTCGAACGCGCGCAGCGTGGAGTCGTACCCCTGGTCGCTGTTCCAGAGCTTGGTGGTGACGAAGATGTCCTCACGGGGCAGTCCGGAGGCGGCGATGGCCTTGCCGGTGCCCGCTTCGTTGCCGTAGATCGCCGCTGTGTCGATGCTGCGGTACCCGGCCTCGAGCGCCGTGGCGACGGCCTGCTCGGCCTCGTCGTCCGGCACCTGCCAGACGCCGAAGCCCAGCTGGGGCATCTCGACGCCGTTGTTGAGGATGATCGGGGGGACCTTGCTGCTCACGAGCTTCTTGATCCTTCGGTTGTCGACAGGTGGTACTCCCATCGTCAACGATCACGCGCCACCTTGCATTCCTGACCGCGGAATCCGCATCAACTGACCGGCGAGTCAGTCTTCGGAGCCGCAGATTGGCCGGAAACGCATCCGACGTTATCGGTCCGGACCATTGACCGCGGCCCTTCGTCCCGGGACTCTGTATCGCGCCACCGGACGTGTCGCTGAACCCGGTGCACACATGTGAACGGCTTCTGACCATGGCCTCTGTCTGCCTCTGGCTGCCCTCTGAGAACCCCCACCCTCAGGAAAGCGGGTACGCGCACATGAACAAATCCCTGTCCCCGACTCCTCGTACGGCCCTCCCGGACCCGAAGACATCGGATGAAAAGGTCTGGGAAAGCCCCGGCTACCAGGTCGTGGAGACCGCCCTCGAAGTGACCGCCTACGCGCTCGCCGACCGCCGCGCACCCGAGCCGCCCCGGGCCTCATGAGTACGACGGTCCCGAGTACGGCCGTCCCGCGCCTCGCGGACACCTCGACCGTCCCTCGCCATGACGCCGCCGCGGCCGCCTGGTCGCCCCCGGAGTTCGCCGACCGGCTGCGCGCCGTCACCGCGGCCCGCTACCACGACCGGCACCCCTTCAACCTGCGGATGCACCGCGGCGAGCTGACCCCCGCCGAGCTGCGCCGCTGGATCGCCGCACGCTTCCACTACCAGCGGCACATCCCCGTCAAGGACGCCCTGATCCTCGCGGGGCTCGACCGGCCCGAGCAGCGCCGACTCTGGCTGCGGCGCATCCGCGACCACGACGGCACGGGGGACGGCGGCCCCGGGAGCGAGGGCGGGATCGAGCGCTGGCTGCGGCTCGGCGAGGCGGCCGGGCTCAGCCGTGAGCAGCTGTGGGACACCTCCCGGGTGCCGCCCGGGGTGCGGTTCGCGGTCGAGGGGTACGTCACCTTCTGCCGGCTGCGCCCCACGCTGGACGCCGTCGCCGCCTCCCTGACCGAGCTGTCCGCCCCGGACCTGATGCGCACCCGCATCGCCGCCTTCGAACGCCACTACCCGTGGATCGACCCGGCCGGTCTCGCCTACTTCCGCACCCGTGTCACCCAGGGCGCCCGCGACGGGGAGGAGGCCCTCGCCCTGGTCCTCGCCTCCGCCCGCACCCGTGAGCAGCAAGAACGGGCGGTGGCCGCGCTCGCCTTCAAGTGCGAGGTGCTGTGGGCGCTGCTGGACGCGGTGGACGGGGGCGCCCCGTGACCTCGTCGCGTCCCGTAGCCCGCCAGAACGCGGCCGGCTGGGCTCCCGCCCTCGTCCCGAACGTCACCGTCTGGCGTCCCGCCCTCGCCCGGGGCGTGCTGCTGCGGCACGACCCGGTGCGGGACGCGGATCTGTTGCTGCTGCCGGAGCGCGTGGTCGTCCTGCACGGCCGCGCGGGCGCCGTCCTCGCGCGGTGCGACGGCAGCCGGACCGTGGCCGGCATCGTCGCCGAGCTGTCAGCTGAGTATCCCGGCGCACCCGTCGCCGCCGAAGTCCCGGACTTCCTGGCGGGGTTGCGGAAGGAGGGCTGGCTGACATGACGACGGTCGCTCCACCGTGGGCCCTGCTCGCCGAACTCACCCACGCCTGCCCGCTGCGCTGCGGATACTGCTCCAATCCCGTCGAACTGGTCGGTCGATCAACGGAGCTGACCACGGAACAGTGGGCCGGGGTGTTCGCACAGGCCGGCGCCCTGGGGGTCGTCCACACCCATCTGTCCGGCGGTGAACCGCTGCTGCGCCGCGACCTGCCCGACCTGGTGGCCGCCGCCGACGCGGTCGGCCTGTACACCCAGCTCGTCACCAGCGGGGTGGGCCTGGGGGAGCGGCGGCTGGCCGGGCTGGTCGTGTCCGGTCTGCGCAGTGTCCAGCTGTCCGTGCAGCACGCGAACCCCGCCGTCGCCGAACGCATCGCGGGCGTACGGTCGTTCGCGGCGAAGGAGCGTGCGGCCCGGCTGATCCGCGAGGCGGGGCTGCCCCTCGGGCTCAACGCCGTCCTGCACCGCGGCAACCTCGACGCCCTGGACGAGCTGATCCGGCTCGCCGTGGCCTGGGGCGCGGACCGGCTCGAACTGGCCCACACCCAGTACCACGGCTGGGCGCTGCGCAACCGTGCCGCCCTGCTGCCCACACCCGGCCAGGTCGAACGGGCCCGCTCGACGGTCGCCCGCTGGCGTGAACGACTTGGCGACTCACTGGAGTTGGTGTGGGTGGCCCCCGATCTGCTGGACGCCACCGCGAAACCGTGCATGGGCGGCTGGGGCCGTATCTCGCTCACCGTCGGTCCCGACGGCACGGTCCTGCCCTGTCCGGCCGCGGGCGGCCTGCCCGGCCTGGACCCGCCGAACGTCCGGGAGCACCGACTGGGCACGATCTGGCGGGAGTCGAAGGCTTTCAACGCCTTCCGGGGCGAGTCCTGGATGCCCGATCCCTGCCGTGGCTGCGCCCTGCGCACCACCGACCACGGCGGCTGCCGCTGCCAGGCCTACGCCCTCACCGGCGACCCCGCCCGCACCGACCCGGCCTGCCGGCACGCCCCGGACCACCACCTCGTACGCGACCTCGTGCGTGACCTCGCGGGCGGGCCCAGGCGGCTCGCGTACGCCTACCGAGAGGCCCCGCGAGAAGCCCAGCAAGCCCAGCAAGCCCAGCAAGCCCAGCGAGAAGTCCCGCGAGACCTCCGGCGAGGCATCCGAGACCTCCAGCGAGAGGAAGGACCATGAGACGCCGATCCCTGCGCGCAGCCCTGACGGCACTCGCGCTCACCACCGCCGGCCTGGCCGCACTCCCCGCGACCGTACCTCCGGCGGCCGCCGCCCCCGCCCTGCCCCGGCCGGCCGCCGCCCCGGACTGGTCCACGGCCGTGGTCGACTCCACCATGGCCCGCTACACGCCGGCCGGCATCGGCGGCTGGTCGTACCCGGTCGGGCTCTACCTCTACGGCCAGTACCTCACCTACCGCCGCACCCACGACGCGCGCTACCTCACCTACATCAAGAGCTACGTCGACCGCTTCGTGAAGAGCGACGGGTCCATCGACCAGTCCTTCAACAGCCTGGACAGCATGCAGGCCGGCCGCCTGCTGGTCATCCTGCACCACGAGACCGGCCAGGACCGCTACCGCAAGGCGGCGAAGAAGATCCGCGACCGCCTCACCACCTACCCGCGCACCAGTGACGGCGGCTTCTGGCACGCGGACAACAGCAGCCGCGCCCACCAACTCTGGGCGGACGGCGTCTACATGGTGAACCCGTTCCTCGTCGAGTACGGCAGGGAGTTCGGCGACAGCGCGTACACGAACGACGAGGCGGCCAGGCAGCTCGCTGTCTACGGCAGCCATCTCCAGGTCGGCAACGGCCTGTTGAGGCACGCCTACGACGAGTCGAGAACCGCGAGCTGGGCCGACCCGCAGACCGGGCTCGCCCCCGAGCACTGGTGCCGCGCGGTCGGCTGGTACGCGATGGCGATCGTGAACGTCCTCGACGCGATCCCGGAGAACCAGCCGCGACGGCCCCAACTCCTCACCATCTTCCGGCACTTGGCGGCAGGCCTGGAGCGGTACCAGGACCCGGCCGGCGGCCGCTGGTTCCAGGTCATGGACAAGGGGACGAGGAGCGACGACTGGACCGAGACGTCCTGCTCCAGCATGTTCACCTACGCCCTCTCGCGCGGTGCGCAGCAGGGCTATCTCGACCCGCACTACGCGGCCGTCGCCCGGCGCGGCTACGAGGGCGTGCTGGCGAAGATCTCGGTCGGCGCCGACGGCCGCACCAACCTCGCCGACATCTCCGTCGGCACGAACGTCGGCGACTACGCGTACTACGCCGCCCGTACCCGGGCCGTCAACGACTTCCACGGCCTGGGCGCCTTCCTGATCATGAACGAGCAGCTGCGAGGTGAATAGTGTCATGAGCACGTCCAGGAGAGCGGTGCTCGGCGCCGCGCCGGGCGGCAGAGGTGCGGCGGCGATCGTCCTGTTCGTCCTCGCCGTCGTCCTCGGCCTCACCCACCCCGCCGCCCTCGCGGCCCCCCAGCCACCGCCCCACGCCGCCGCCGTCTTCGACGTACGCGCCTACGGCGCCAAGGGCGACGGCTCCACCAACGACACCCCCGCCGTCAACAAGGCCATCACAGCGGCCAGTTCGGCCGGCGGAGGCACCGTCCGCTTCCCGTCCGGCACCTACAAGTCCAAGAACACCATCCACATGAAGAGCAACGTGACGCTCCAGGTCGACACGGGCGCCACGATCCAGGGCTCCTCCGCGGACACCTACGACCCGCCCGAGTCCAACCCCTACGACAAGTACCAGGACTACGGGCACAGCCACTTCCACAACGCGATGATCCACGGCGACCGGCTCACGAACATCGGCTTCGTCGGCGGCGGGGTCATCGACGGCGCCGGCAACCTGATCACCGGGAACCCGAAGTCGGGCGAGGCCGACAAGATCCTCTCGCTGACCCGCTGCGACGGCCTGCGCATCGGCGACGGCCTCACCCTCCGACGCGGTGGCCACTTCGCGGCCCTCATCAACGGCTGCAAGAACGTGACGTCGGACCACCTGACCATCGACACCGCGAGCGACCGCGACGGCTGGAACATCATCTCCACCACCAACGTCACGGTGAACCACGCGCACATCAAGGCGAACGACGACGCGCTCGTCTTCAAGAGCGACTACGCCCTCGGCGCCAAGCTCCCCAACGGCCATGTCCGGGTGAGTGATTCATACCTCTCGGCGAGGTGCTGCAACGCCCTGATGTTCGGCTCCGAGACCTGCGGCGACTTCTCGGACTACCAGTTCGAGAAGATCCGCATCGAGGGCGCCGACAAGTCCGGGCTCGGCATGGTCTCCATGGACGGCGCGAAGATCTCCGACGTCCACTACCGCGACATCACCATGACCGACGTCCACTCGCCGATCATGCAGAAGATCGGCACGCGCAAACGCTGCGGCAACAGCCCGGGCGTCGGCTCGATCAGCGACGTGACGTACGACGACATCACCGCCACCGGCAGCAGCCCGTCCTTCAGCCCGACCCTGTGGGGCGAGACCGGTCACCGGATCAGCGGCGTCACCTTCAACCACGTCGACATCACCGTGCCCGGCGGCAACGGCACCCTGTCCACCGCGGTGCCGAGCAACGACCCGAACGACTACAACCCCAAGAGCATCGGCACCCGCCCGGCCTACGGCTGGTACCTGCACAACGCCGACGACGTGCGGTTCACCGACAGCTCGGTGAGGTTCGCCGCGGACGACGGCCGCCCCGCGGTCATCGCCGACGCGGCGAGCGACATCCGCTTCACCCGCTTCACCGCACAGCGCGGCGGGCACTCCCCGCACGACGCCGGCTTCCAGAACGTGACCGGCTACTGTCTGACGGACAGCCACACCACCTCCGGCGGCGCCCTGCGGATCTCGTCCACCGGATCCACCGAGAACTGCGGTACGGCGGCCAGGCCCCTGGACCTGGAGAACCCCCGCCAGGACTTCCTCCGGGGCTCGATCGGCGGCCTCTTCCTGCACTGGGGCCTGCGCACCGCCCCCGCCCACACCAGCTGCGGCGCGTGGGAGAACGACGTCACCGGCGGCGGCTGGACACCGGACTACTGGGTGAACGAAGCCCGCAAACTGCATACGCAATACCTTGTACTGGCTACCTTCCACAGCCGACTGGGCTACGCCCGCCCCTGGCCCTCGAAGATCCCCGGTTCCTGCTCCACCAAGCGGGACTTCCTCGGTGAGCTGATCACCGCTGCCAAGGCCAAAGGTATGAAGGTCATCCTCTACATGACCGACGACCCCCAGTGGCACGCCGAGGGCGGTCACGAGTGGCTCGACTCGGCCGCCTACTCCGCCTACAAGGGCAAGAACGTCGACCTGACCACCCGCGACGGCTTCGGGCAGTTCAGCTACGACAACTTCTTCGAGGTCATGGACCGCTACCCCGACCTCGGCGGCTTCTGGATCGACAACGACAACGCGTACTGGGAGAGCCACGACCTCTACGCGCAGATCTATGCCAAGCGCCCCCACTACACGCTCAGCAACAACAACGAAGACACGCCGATCATGGACATGATCAGCAACGAGCAGAAGACCGGCATGACGCCCGCCTACGACTACCCGCAGGCTGTCTACACCGCCCAGCCCCGCCTGACCGAGGCCGACTTCAAGCTCCCCTCGACCGGCGCCTGGTGGTACGACGGCTCCGACCCGTCCGTCGACCGTAAGCTCACCCTCGGCCGCCTCGTCACCGACGCCGGCTCCTCGGTCAAGTCACTGATGGCCGAAACCGCCCAGGTCAACGGCAAGTTCCCGGCCAACCAGGCCGCCTTCAACAACTTCGCCGACACCTACCTCGACACCGTCTGGGAGTCCCTGCACGGAACCGAAGGCGGCGGCTATATGTACGGCGGCCTCAAGCCCGGCTTCTGGAACGACGGCGCCCACGGCGTGACCACGATCAGCAAGACGGACCCGAACCGCCAGTACATCCACGTCCTGACCCCGCCCGGCACCAGCACCCTGCGCATCCGCGACAACGGCTACAGGATCGCGTCCGTAGCCAACCTCCGTACGGGCGCGGCGGTTTCATGGTCGCAGTCCGGTGGCGTGCTGACGCTGACCGGTCTCGGCTCCTGGGACCCGTACGACACCGTCTTCAAGGTCACGACTGCCGGCCGCCAGGGAATCGCCACCGGGGCCAAGGTCACCGCGAGCGCCTCCGCGAGCGGCCACGCGGGCCAGGCCGTCGGAGACGGCGACCACCTCACCTACTGGGACAACAACAAGACCCTGCCCGTCAACCTCACCTTCGACCTCGGCGCGCCGAAGAAGGTGCAGTACATCGGCCTCAACCAGCGCGAGGACTCCGTCGCCTACGCCCGCTCCGCCACCGAGCAGTCCGCCCGCATCAAGGACTACAAGGTGTTCCTGAGCGATGACGGCACCACCTGGGGCAGCCCCGTGAAGACCGGGCAGCTCCCCAGCCGGCGGGGCATCCAGGGCATCGACCTCACCTCCGCGCACGCCCGCCACGTACGCCTGGAGGTCGACACCACCTGGGCCGCGTCGACCGACACCACCCGCTATCAGCGGCTGCGGATCGACGAGGCGTGGATCGGCACCGCGTACGCGACACCAGCGCCTGTCACCGTCACGTCGGACAACGGCCAGTCCCTGCGCCCCGCCATGGGCTGGAGCAGCTGGAGCTTCGTGCGCCGCGGGCCGACCGAGGCAAAGATCAAGGCGCAGGCGGACGCGCTGGTGGCGAGCGGTCTCAAGGATCACGGGTTCGTGTACGTCAACCTCGACGACTTCTGGCAGAAGTGCGACTCCAACGGCTTCGTCGTCGACTCCTACGGCCGCTGGGCCGTGGACACCGCCAAGTTCCCGTCCGGGATCAGGGCGCTCGCGGACCACGTCCACTCCAAGGGGCTGAAGTTCGGCTTCTACGTCACCCCGGGCATCGCCAAGAACGCGGTCACCGCGAATACGCCGATCGAAGGGACTCCGTACCACGCGAAGGACATCGTGGACACCTCGAAGACGGAGAAGAACTACAACTGCAAGAACATGTACTACATCGACTACTCCAAGCCGGGCGCGCAGGAGTTCGTGAACTCGTGGGCGAAGCAGTTCGCGTCCTGGGGAGTCGACTACCTGAAGATCGACGGTGTGGGCAGCCAGGACATCCCCGACGTCCAGGCCTGGGACAAGGCCCTGCGGGCCACCGGGCGGCCCATCACCTTCGCCCTCTCCAACAACTTGCCGATCGCGAACGCTCCCACCTGGCGGCAGCTGGCCAACAGCTGGCGCACCCAGGGCGATGTGGAGTGCTACTGCGGGTCGGGCGCGAACGGCAGTGGCTACCCGCTCACGGACTGGTCGCACGTCTCCGCCCGCTTCAACTCGGCGGCCTCCTGGCAGCAGTACGCCGGACCCGGCGGCTGGAACGACCTGGACTCCCTGGAGATCGGCAACGGCGACCAGGCCGGGCTCACCGCCGACCAGCGGCGCTCGCACTTCACCCTGTGGGCGATGGCGGGTGCGCCCCTGCTGCTCGGCACCGACCTCACCCACCTCGACCCCGTCGACAAGGCGATGCTCACCAACGACCGGCTGACCGGCGTCGACCAGGACGGGGTCGCGGCGAAGCGGGTTGTGAACAGTGGTGTCAAGCAGGTCTGGAGCAAACAGGAGAACAGCGGCGACTACGTGGTCGCACTGTTCAACACCGGTACGTCCGGCAACGCCACGGTCACCGTGAACTGGTCGCAGGTGGGTTTCACCGGCTCCGGTGACGTCACGGACCTCTGGTCCGGCTCTCACAAGGGTGTGATCACGGACTCGTACAGCGCGACGCTGCGGCCGGGCGAAACACGGCTGATCCGTGTGAACCCAGTCAACAGCGCGCTGAGGGGAGAATCATGAAACGCGACAGAGTTCTCGTCTGGGGCCTCTCCCTGGCCCTGGCCGCACCACTGACCGGCCTGACCGGCGGGGTCGCCCGCGCGGCCACCGACTACCAGGCCGAGGACGCCCAGATCTCCCAGGGCACCGTGGCCACCAACCACACCGGCTACACGGGCACCGGCTTCGTCGACTACACCAACATCAAGGGCTCCTCCGTGGAGTTCACGGTGAACGCGGCCTCCGCGGGCACCGCAGCGGTCACCCTCCGCTACGCCAACGGCACCTCCACCGACCGGCCCATGGACATCTCCGTGGGCGGCACGATCGTCGCGCCCGCCGTCTCCTTCCCGGCCACCGCCGACTGGAACACCTGGGCCACCAGGACCGTCACCGTGCCGCTCACCGCCGGATCCAACAAGATCCGCGCGACCGCCACCACGGCCGACGGCGGCCCCAACCTCGACCGCATCAGCGTCGACGCCGCCACCGACACCCAGGCCCCCACCCGCCCCGGCCAGCCCAACTGCTCCGACATCGGCGAGAACGGCCTCACCCTCGGCTGGGGCGCGTCCACCGACAACGTGGGTGTGACGGCGTACGACATCTACGAGCACGGCAACAAGATCGGTGAAGCGCCCGGGAGTTCGACCAGCAAGGCGCTGACCGGACTCACCCCGAACACCACCTACAACCTCACCGTCATCGCCCGGGACGCGGCCGGCAACACCTCGCCGGCCAGCCCCGTCGTCGACTGCACGACCAAGCCCAGCTCCGACACCACACCGCCGACCGCACCCGGCACACTGTCCACAGCCGACATCACATCGAATACGGTCGACCTCGGCTGGGGCGCGTCGACGGACGACCGCGCGGTCGTCGCCTACGACATCCGCAGCGACACCACCGTCTACAAGACCGTCACCAGCGGTACGTCGACCACCCTCACCGGTCTCGCCTGCAACAGCCCGTACGCGCTGAACGTCGTCGCCCGCGACGCCGCCGGGAACGTCTCGCAGCCGAGCAACACCGTCACCTTCACCACCAAGGCCTGTGCCACCGACGGCGGTGTCCCGTCCTCCGTCGCCACGCTTTCCAGCGGCTGGACGATCCCCTGGGGCACCTACTGGCTGCCCGACGGCCAGTCCGCGCTGGTCACCGAACGGGACGACTTCCGGGTCTGGAAGCTGACCAAGAGCGGCACCCGCACCCAGGTGGGCACCGTCCCCAACGCCGTGACCACCAACGGCGAGGGCGGCCTGCTCGGGGTCGCCGTCGACCCGAAGTGGGACACCAACCACTACGTCTACTTCATGCACACCGCGTCCGAAGGCAACCGGGTCGTCCGCATGACGTACGACGGCACCCGGCTCACTGACTACAAGATCCTGGTCCAGGGCATCAAGAAGAACCGCTACCACAACGGCGGACGCCTCGCCTTCGGCCCCGACGGATATCTGTACGTCTCCACCGGCGAGGCCCAGACGCCCGACCTCGCGCAGGACAAGAACTCCCTCAACGGCAAGATCCTGCGTATGACGACCGACGGAAAGCCGGCCCCCGGCAACCCCTTCGGCAACTACGTCTACTCCCTGGGCCACCGCAACCCGCAGGGCCTCGCCTTCGACCGCAACGGGCGCCTGTGGGAAGCCGAGTTCGGCAACAGCTCCAAGGACGAGCTGAACCTCATCAAGCCCGGCGCCAACTACGGCTGGCCGACCTGCGAAGGCAGCTGCTCCGTCGCCGGGATGACCAACCCCAAGGCCACCTGGAACGTCTCCGAGGCCTCGCCCAGCGGCATCGCCGTCGTCCGCAACGTGATCTACATGGCCTCCCTGCGCGGCGAGCGCCTCTGGCGCATCCCGATCAACGGCGACAACGAGAGCGTCGGCACGCCGACCGCGTACTACGTCGGTACCTACGGTCGACTGCGTACCGTCACCAAGGTGCCGGGCGCCGATCAGCTGTGGTTGTCCACCACCAACTGCGACAACAACGGAGGTGCGGCGGACGGATCCGACAAGATCTTCAAGGTGACGATCGGTTGACGGGTCGTCAGGCCCGGTAGAGGGCCTCGACCTCGTTCTCGTACGCCTTCTCGATCGCCTTCCGCTTCAGCTTCAACGACGGTGTCAGCAGACCGTGTTCCTCGGTGAACGGCTGCGCCAGGATGCGGAAGGTGCGGATGGACTCGGCCTGGGAGACGAGGGTGTTGGCGGCGACCACCGCCCGCCGCACCTCCGTCTCCAGGTCCGGGTCCCGGACCAGCTGAGCGGCCGTCAGATGCGGCTTGCCACGCATCTGCAGCCAGTGCTCCACCGCCTCCTGGTCGAGGGTGACCAGGGCGGCGATGTAGGGGCGGTCGTTGCCGACGACGATGCACTGGTTGACCAGCGGATGGTCGCGGACCCGCTCCTCCAGGACACCGGGGGAGACGCTCTTGCCGCCGGAGGTCACCAGGATCTCCTTCTTGCGGCCGGTGATGGTCAGATAGCCGTCCTCGTCGAGGGAGCCGAGGTCGCCGGTGGCGAGCCAGCCGTCGTGCAGGGTCGCGTCGGTGGCCTTCTGGTTGTTGAGGTAGCCCTGGAAGACGTTGCCGCCGTGCAGCCAGATCTCCCCGTCGTCCGCGATGTGCACGGTGACACCCGGGATGGTCTGGCCGACGGTGCCGTAGCGGGTGCGGTCGGGCGGGTTCGCGGTCGCCGCCGCCGTCGACTCGGTCAGGCCGTAGCCCTCGTAGATCTGCACGCCCGCGCCCGCGAAGAACAGGCCGAGGCGGCGGTCCATCGCCGATCCGCCGGACATAGCGTTCCGGATCCGCCCGCCCATCGCCGCGCGGACCTTCGCGTACACGAGCTTGTCGAAGAGCTGGTGCTGCATCCTGAGGGCCGCCGACGGTCCCGGTCCGATGCCCCATGCCTTGGCCTCGACGGCGTCGGCGTACTTCACGGCGACCTCGACCGCCTTCTCGAACGGCCCCGCCTTGCCGTCCTTCTCCGCCTTGCGCCGGGCCGCGTTGAACACCTTCTCGAAGATGTACGGCACCGCGAGGATGAACGTCGGCCGGAACGCGGCCAGGTCCGGCAGCAG
Source organism: Streptomyces sp. Ag109_G2-15 (assembly GCF_900215565.1). Taxonomy (NCBI): domain Bacteria; kingdom Bacillati; phylum Actinomycetota; class Actinomycetes; order Kitasatosporales; family Streptomycetaceae; genus Streptomyces; species Streptomyces sp. Ag109_G2-15. The sequence continues at coordinate 1,851,589 of NZ_OCNI01000002.1, read as the reverse complement.
CGCCGCCGCGTGCAGCTGCGGCTGGTGCCCGAAACGGACCCGGCCACGGATCGCGGCGACCTCCACCATCCGCCCGAAGACGTGCGCCAGCGGCAGGAACAGCAGGGTGGAGGCCTCGTCGCCCTTCTTGGAGTGGAACACCGGCTCCCACCGCTCGATGACGGTGTCCGCCTCGTACATGAAGTTCCCGTGCGAGAGCACACAGCCCTTGGGGCGGCCGGTCGTGCCCGAGGTGTAGATGATCGTGGCGACCGAGTCCGGGGTGACCGCCTGCCGGTGCCGGTGCACCACCTCGTCGTCCAGGTGCGCGCCGGCGTCGTACAGCTCCTGCACGCAGCCCGAGTCCAGCTGCCACAGCTCCCGCAGCTGCGGGAGCCGGTCGATGACGGTGGCGATGGTCATCGCGTGGTCCTCGTGCTCCACGATCGCCGCCGACACCTCGGCGTCGTACAGCATCCAGAAGCACTGCTCGGCCGAGGAGGTCGGGTAGACGGGGATCACCTGGGCGCCGATCGTCCACAGCGCGAAGTCGAACAGGGTCCACTCGTAGCGGGTGCGGGACATGATCGCGACCCGGTCGCCGAACCGGATGCCCCGGGCGAGGAGTCCCTTGGCCAGGGCGAGGACCTCGTCGCGGAACTCGGCGGAGGTCACGTCCCGCCACTGGCCCGACTCGTCCTTGCGGCCCAGCGCGATGTGCAGCGGGTCCGTCCGGGCATGCTCGAAGACGACATCGGCCAGACCGCCCACCGGCGGCGCCGACGCCAACGGAGGGGTGGTGAACTCGCGCAAACCCTCGCTCCCCGTTCCTGTGACGCTCCGCAGCGCCGTGAAAGCTACCCCACGCACAGACGGGGCGGGAGGGGGTGCGAAATCGGCCCATGCTCACCAACGGTCTGGCCGGTGCCCGGAAAATGCGCTCACATGCGGAAGGGTCGGACAGAATACTTACGGTTCAGTAAGTTTCGGTGCCGTAATCTCCACCGAATCTGTACGACCCGATTACGGCCGGCATCCGCCTCCCGAGGGGGTCAGACGCGCGGCACAGTCGTCTCTTTCGTCTGCGTCGCGGCGGCCGATTCCGTCACTCCGGTCCGCCGTGCGCGGGGTTCCCTGACCAGGGCCAGGACCAGCGCGCCCGCCACGAGCCCGGCAAGGCCCGCGGTCACCAGCGCCGTGTCGAGGCCGGAGGTGAAGGCGGCCCGCAGCGTGTGCTCGGGGATCGAGCCGCGCAGCCCGCCCGCGCCGCCGCCCGCCAGCGTGTGCGCCGCACCGTCCGGGAGCGAGTCCCGCATCCGGGACGTCAGGACGGTGCCGAACACCGCGACCCCCAGCGCGTACCCCAGCTGCCGTACGGTGTTGACCGCACCGCCCGCCATCCCGGCCCGCTCCGGCGGCACCGACGCCAGCGCCGCACCCGCCACGGTCGGCGACACGAACCCGGTGCCGACGCCCACCAGCACGAACCCCGGCACCAGCGCCGACCAGCCGGAGCCCGCGTCCAGCACCGCCTGGCAGATGTTCCCGGAGCCGATCAGCAGCAGCCCGCCGCCGATGGTCAGCCGGGCAGGCACCCCGTGCAGCAGCTTCCCCACCAGCAGGGCGACGATCATCGCCGCGACCGTCAGCGGCAGCAGCGTCAGCCCGCCGCGCACCGGACTCATGCCCAGTAGCGTCTGCATCCAGATCGACACGTACGGTGTCACCCCGAACGCCACACCGTTGAACGCGAACGCCCCCGCCATCACCCCAACGAACGCGGTCTTGCGCAGCAGCCGCAGGTCGAGCAGCGGATGCGCCGCCCGCCGCTCCACCAGTACGAAGACCAGCAGGGCCAGCGCCGCGCAGGCGAACGCCGTGAGCGCCGCCGGCGCCGTCCAGCCGTCCTCCCCGGCCCGCACCACCGCGTACGTCAGCCCGCCCGCGAAGCCGGCGAAGGCCGCCGTACCCGCCCAGTCGACGCGCATCCCGCGCGGACCCCGCGACTCCGGCACCACCCGCAGCGTCAGCCACACCTCGACCACGCTCACCGGCAGGTTCACGAAGAAGATCCACCGCCAGCCCGGTCCCTCGGTGAGCAGACCGCCCACAATCGGGCCGACCGCCGCGGCCCCGCCGCTCACCGCGCCCCACACCCCGAGCGCCGCCGACCGCCGCTGCCCCTGGTAGACCGAGCCCAGCAACGGCAGCGTCGTCGCGAACATCGCCGCCGCACCCACACCCTGCAACGCCCGCGCGGCCACCAGCACACCCGGCCCGGACGCCAGCCCGCACAGCAGCGACGCCACCGCGAACAGCACCACACCCGCCACATGCACTCGGCGCCGCCCCAGCACGTCCGCGGCCGCTCCCACCCCGAGCAGCAGCGCCGCGAGCGCCAGCGCGTACCCGTCGACCACCCATTGCAGATCGCTCAGCGACGCATGCAGGGCACCGGCCATGTCCGGCAGTGCCACCACCACGATCGTCACGTCCAGCAGCAACATGAACGTGCCCAGGCACACGGCCGTGAGCGTCCCCCATGTACGCATGTCCTCAACTCCCTGTACGACGGCTGCGTATCGCTCCGTACGATGCGTAGGACGCGGCCGATCAACCCGGAACAGGCCGCCATAGCGACGAAATCCGACGGGGGAGCGCATGTTGAAGAGGGAATCCGACACCTTCGACCATCTGGACCTCCAGCTGCTGTCCGCCCTGGAGGTCGACGGCCGGGCCTCCTTCAGCCGGATCGGGCAGGTGCTCGGCGTCTCCGACCAGACGATCGCGCGCCGCTTCCGCCGGCTGTCCGCCGAGGGCGGACTCAGGGTCGTCGCCCTGCGCGACGCCGAGGCCCTCGGCCAGGACCAGTGGATGCTCCGCCTGCGCTGCGCCCCCGACAGCGCCTCCGTCATCGCCGACGCACTCGCCAAACGCCCCGACACCGCCTGGATCGGCCTGGCCGCCGGCGGCACGGAGGTCGTCTGCATGACCCGGCCGCGCAGCCCCGGCGACCACGACGACCTCCTCCTCGGCAAGCTGCCGCGCACCCCGAGCGTGGTGGAGATCCGCGCCCAGCAGCTCCTGCACCGCTTCTACGGCGGACCCACCGGCTGGCTGCGCAAGTTCCGGGCGCTCGACGACGACCAGATCGCCGCCCTGCTTCCCGCACCCCAGGCCCCGGCCGGACCGGCCCGCATCGACCCCGAGGACGAGCCGCTCCTCGCCGTCCTGCACCGCGACGGCCGGGCCGGCTACCCCGAACTGCAGCGCGCCACCGGCCGCTCCGAGTCCGCCGTCAAACGCCGCCTCGCCGCACTGCTCGCCTCCGGCGCCGTGTACATCGACGTCGAGTACCACTCGGAGATCCTCGGCTACTCCCGGGCCGCCGCCCTGTGGATCACCACCGCCCCCGCCGCCCTGCACACCGTCGGCGAGGCCCTCGCGACCCACGACGAGATCGCCTTCGCCTCCGCCACCGCCGGCCCCTCGCACATCGTCGTCACCGCGGTCGTCCGCGACACGACCAGCCTGTACGGCTACCTCAGCGGACCGCTCGGCCGGCTGGAGGGCGTCCAGCACGTGGAGACCACGCCGTTCCTGCGCCGGGTCAAGCAGCTGACGTATCAGCGGCCGCCGCGCTGACCCCGGTGCAGCCGGTCCCCGCCCGCCAGGACCGCCGCCGCCAGCGCGTTCGCCGCGCCCTCCGCCGCGCCCCGCCGCCGGCCGTGCACGAGGACGAAGTCCACCTTGCCCAGCTCCGGCAGGCCCGAACGGTCCGGCACCCGGAACAGCCCCGGCGGGATCAGCCGCCGCGAGTGGGCCATCACGCCGAGCCCCGCGCGCGCGGCGGCGATCAGACCGTTGAGGCTGCCGCTGGTGCACACGATCCGCCACTCGCGCCCCTGCTCCTCCAGCGCCTCCAGGGCGCGGGCGCGGGTGATACCGGGCGGGGGATACACGATCAGCGGGACCGGCCGGTCGGGCTCCAGACGGACGTGTTCGGAGCCCACCCACACCAGGTCGTCGCGCCACACCAGCTCGCCGCGCGGATCCTGCGGGCGCCGCTTGGCCAGCACCAGATCGAGCTTCCCCGCCGCCAGCTGCTCGTGCAGGGTGCCCGACAGCTCCACCGTCAGCTCCAGGTCGACCTCCGGGTGGTCGTGGCGGAAGCCCTCCAGGATCTCCGGCAGCCGGGTGAGGACGAAGTCCTCCGAGGCGCCGAAGCGCAGCCGGCCCCGCACCCGGGTGCCGGTGAAGAACGCCGTCGCCTGCTCGTGCACCTCCAAAAGCCGGCGGGCGAAGCCCAGCATCGCCTCGCCGTCCTCGGTCAGCTCCACGGAGTGGGTGTCCCGGGAGAACAGCTGCCGACCGGTGGCCTCCTCCAGCCGGCGCACATGCTGGCTGACCGTGGACTGGCGCAGCCCGAGCCGCCGGGCGGCCTGCGTGAAACTCAGCGTCTGCGCCACCGCCAGGAACGTGCGCAGGTGGGTGGGGTCGTACACGGCGGCAGCGTACCGCCTGTCATCGCGGAACACGATGGCAGTCAGAGTGGTATGCGGGATTCCCGATCGGTGCGGGGAAGAGGACGATGGAGAGGGGTCCTCCGGGCTCCCGCACGTACGTGACGAACTGCAAGTGGAGCACCGTGAAACGCCTGCGCTGGCCGAGCTGGATGCCGATCGACCCCTACATCGTGCTGCTGCTCGGCACGGTGGGCCTGGCGGCGCTCCTCCCGGCCCGGGGCACCGGCGCCGACGTCGCCTCCGGGGCGTCCACCGCAGCGATCGCCTTCCTCTTCTTCCTCTACGGCGCCCGGCTCTCCACCCGTGAGGCGCTGGACGGCCTGAGGCACTGGCGGCTCCACGTCACCGTCCTGGCCTGCACTTTCGTCATCTTCCCGGTGCTCGGTGTGGCGGCCCGCGGCCTGGTGCCGGTGGTGCTGACCCAGCCGCTGTACCAGGGGCTGCTGTTCCTCACCCTGGTGCCGTCCACGATCCAGTCGTCGATCGCGTTCACCTCGATCGCTCGCGGAAACGTGCCTGCCGCCATCTGCGCGGGCTCGTTCTCCTCGCTGGTCGGCATCCTCGTCACCCCGCTGCTGGCGGCCGGGCTGCTGGGCAACGACGGCGGCGGGTTCTCCGCGGACTCAGTGGTGAAGATCGTGCTCCAGCTGCTGGTGCCGTTCCTGGCCGGGCAGGTGCTGCGCCGTTGCGGAGTCAAAAGGGGCCGCGCGGAGCGCGTCGAGCAGGGTGGTGGCGGGCGACGGGCGGGCGACTTCGTCGCCCGGCACAAGAAGGTCCTCGGTCTGGTCGACCGCGGCTCGATCCTGCTGGTCGTCTACACGGCGTTCAGCGAGGGCATGACCCGGGGCATCTGGCACCAGGTCAGCCCCGTCCGGCTGGCCGCGCTGCTCGGCGTCGAGGCCGCCCTGCTGGCCGTCATGCTCGTCCTGACCTGGTACGGCGGCCGGGCGCTCGGCTTCGGCCGGGAGGACCGGATCGCCATCCAGTTCGCCGGGTCCAAGAAGTCCCTCGCCTCCGGTCTGCCGATGGCGAGCGTCCTGTTCGGCGCCCATGCCTCCCTGGCCGTGCTGCCGCTGATGCTCTTCCACCAGATGCAGCTGATGGTGTGCGCGGTCATCGCCAAGCGGCGCTCCCACGACCTGGACGAGCCCACGCAGGCGTCAGCCGCTCACGTGGTCCAGGGGCAGCCACAGGACCGTGTCCTTCGCTGACCGCGACACCTTCGGGTCGGACAGCTCGTCGTCGGTCAGGGCGCGGTCCCAGACATGGACGTCGTCGATCGCTCCGGTGAAGAAGGCCCGGCTGTCATTGCGCTGGCCGATGTGCACACCGAAGGGTGAGTTGCGGCTGACGGAACCCGGCACATCGGCGACGGTGGACTGCATACCGTCGACGGACAGCGACAGCAGGCCTCCGCCGCGCCTGAGGACGGCGTGATGCCACTGGCCGTCGTTGTACGCGGTATCCGTGCGCACGTACGCGGTCTGCGGTGCGGCCGCACCGTTCCGCACGGTGATCAGGCCCTGCAGACGGTGGTTCGCCGGCTCGCCGCGCACCCACACCTGCGGCTGGGTGGTGCCGACGCCACCCATCCAGAGCAGCGGCTGCTCGCCCGTCGTGGCCGTGTACCGGAACCACAGGGAGGCCGTGAAGTCCCCGCTGCCGAGCGGAAGCCCGGGGCGGTACGGCAGGCGTACGGCATCGTCGGTGCCGTCGAACTCCAGCGCGCCGCCCACCACGCCGTCCGTCTCCTCGGCGCCGCCGAGCACCGCGGCCGGGCGGGCGTGCGGGGCGAGGTCGGTGGTGTGCGGGTCGGGGCCGCGGCGCGGGGCGAGCCAGTCCTCGGTGAAGCGGGCGAAGCGGATCTCGTCGCGTGCGTCGACCGCCCCGCCCTCGTACATCAGGCCCACCGTGTCGTGGTCGACGCGCACCAGGTCGGAGTAGCCGGACCAGTCCGTGGTGACGACCGTGCCGCGGTCCACGCTGTCCCACGTGCGGCCGCCGTCGTAGGAGGAGCGGATCATCATCGTGCGGCGCCGGTCGGGGTCGGCGGGGCAGGAGAGCAGGATGCGGTCGCCCAGGCGCAGGATCGAGCCCTGCACCTGCGGGGTGTAGAGGTCCGGGAGGTCGTGGAAGGGCGCGGCGAAGCTGTCGCCGCCGTCCCGGCTGACGGCCTGGGTGCGGTGGCCGAGGTCGGTGCCGTCCTGCTCCCGGCCGCTGACCAGGACCGAGCCGTCCGTGCGTTCGGCGAGGGTGAGTTCGGAGGGCTTCTGCCGGAAGGTGCCGTCGGCGGCGATCGGCCAGGTGTCGGTGGCGCCGATCCGCCAGTGGCCGCCGTGGTCGTCGCTGACGATGAGCGCGGCGTGGTTGGCGCTGACCCGGCTGCCGTTCCACGTCTCGGCGTTGACCCCGAAGACCAGCCGGCCGGCGTACCGGCCGCGGGTGAGCTGGATGCCGTGCACGGGTCCGGTCGCGTACCAGGAGTTCCAGTCGGCGGGCAGGATCTCCGGGCTCAGATCGCGCGGCTCGGACCAGGTCAGTCCGTCGTCGTCGCTGTACTGCAGATGCGGGCTGCGGTCACAGGGGACCGAGCAACTGGCGCTGTCCGTACGGCCGGTGTTGTACGTCTCCGCCAGCCAGATCCGGCCGGTGTCGCGGTCCACCATCGGTGCCGGGTTGCCGTGGGTGTCGCCCGCTCCCTCGTTGACCACCCGCAGCGGGCCCCAGGTGCGGCCGCCGTCGGTGGAGCGCTTGACCACGATGTCGATGTCGGCCGCGTCTCCGCAGTTGAGCACCCGGCCCTCGGCGAACGCGAGCAGCGTGCCGTCGGTCGTCCGGACGATCGCCGGTATGCGGAAGCAGGCGTAGCCGGGGTCCTGGGACGCCTTGAAGAGGATCTGCTGCTCGAAGTCGGTTGCCTCGGTGGCGGGTTGGGCGTGTGCCGGGTTCGGCAGCACGAGCAGAGCGGCCGCCGTGAGGGCGGCGGCCAGGCAGCTTCTGAGACGGGCGCTGATTCTTGACGGCATGGTGCGACCTGCCCTTCATGCGTCGAGACATGTGGACATCCGGACATCCAACGTCCAACATGCGCCTCTCAGACGGTAGTTGGGACCTCTGGCGCCTCACAAGAAGCGTGCAGCTACTTCAGAGGGCTCACGGGCGCAGAACGACCTTGCCGAGGTTGGCCCGTGTCTCGATCACCTCGTGCGCCTTCGCCGCGTCCTCCAGCGCGAACTCGCCGTGCACGGCGGGCTTCAGGGTGCCGTCGGTGAACAGCCGCCACAGCTCCTGCCGCCACTGCTCGTACAGTTCCGGCCGGCCGCGGGCGATCAGCGCCATCTGGAAGCCGATCACCGACTTGGCACCGACCGGCAGGTCGTACGCCTGGATCGTGCCGCCGCCCGAGCTGTAGGCGACCAGACGGCCGTGCGGGGCGAGCGCGGCGAGGGCGGGGGTGAGCAGATCGCCGCCGACCGCATCCAGTACACAGTCGACAGGCTCTCCCCAACTGTCGTCGCCATATCGAATACAGTCGTCCGCGCCCAGCGAGCGGACGAAGTCCGCCTTGGCCGGATCGGAGACGGCGCCCACCACCCGGCCCGCACCCCGCGCCCGCGCCAGCTGCACCGCGAGGTGCCCGACCCCGCTCGCCGCGGCCGTGACCAGCACCGCCTCGCCCGCCACGGGGCGCGCCGCCTCCAGCGCGCCGAGCGCCACCAGTCCGGCGCGCACCAGTGCGACCGCGTCGACAGGGGTGGCGCCATCGGGCACGGGGGAGGCCATGGCCTCGTGCAGCAGGGCGAAGTCGGCGTACCCGTGGCCGAAGCACAGCCCGGTGACCCGGTCGCCGGCGCGGAAGCGGGTCACGCCCTCGCCGACGGCCACCACCTCACCGGCGATCTCGCCGCCCAGCGGGATCGGTTCGGCGGCCTCGGTGACCTTGCGGACGACGGGCAGGGTCACGCCGACCGCCTCGCAGCGCACCAGCAGCTCACCTGCGCCGGGCTCGGGGACAGGTGCCTCCTCCAGGAACAGGGGACCGCCGGTGGACTCGTACCGGACGCGACGCATCGCAACCTCCAGGAACGGGGATGGTCGTTGGGAGTACCCATGAATTCGTTGGGAGCCCCAACGGTAGCGATGGTTCGTTGGGAAGTCCAATGATTCTTCGGTAGGCTGCCCATATGGCCGAAGCACCCCTCCCCGCCATCCGCGCCCTGCCCAGCTGGCTCCTCGGCCGGGCCGCGGCCCGCGGCCGCTCCCTGGTCGCCGACGCCCTGGCGGCCGAGGGCATGAAGATGTGGCACCACGTGGTCCTCTCCGCCGTCCGTGATCTCGCCCCCGTCGCCCAGGCGGACCTCGGCCGCGGCGTGGGCCTCGACCCCAAGGACCTGGTCGGCGTCCTCAACGACCTGCAGTCCGCCGGCCTCGCCGTACGCGCCCCCGACCCCAAGGACCGGCGCAAGAACGCCGTGTCCCTCACCGACGACGGCGCCCGCCTGCTCACCCGCTGCGAGAAGGCCGCGCGCGAGGCCAACGACGAACTGCTCGCCCCGCTGTCGCCGGCCGAACGCGATCAGTTCATGGGACTGTTGATCCGGATTTCCGGCACGGACGGCTGATGGAGGCTAACGTTCCGTCATGACCGCAGCTCCCGTGCTCGATCCGCAGCGCACCGCCCTCGTCCTCGTCGACCTGATGGACCGCATCGTCGCGCTGCCCCTGGAACCCCGCAAAGGCACCGAAGTGCTCGCCACCGCCGAGGAGTTGGCGGCCGCCTTCCGCGCCGCCGGCGCGTTCGTCGTCCTGATCCGGGTCGAACGCCCCGCGGTCGCCGAGCAGCCGCCCGGCAGCGGGCTGGTGGCGGGGCTGCTCAGGGACGGCGACCTGGAGGTCGTCAAGCGCACCATCGGCGGCTTCCAGGGCACGGGCCTGGACGAGCGGCTGCGTGAACGCGGCATCCGCACCCTGCTGTTCGGCGGCATCGCCACCAACCTCGGCGTCGAGTCCACCGCCCGCGCCGCCGCCGACCTCGGCTACGACCTCGTCTTCGTCGAGGACGCCATGGCCGCGTTCACCGCGGCGGAGCACGAGGCGTCGGTGAGGCTCGACTTCCCGCGGCTCGGCACGGTCGTGACCGCCTCCCAGGTGCGCCTCGCGACCCGCTGACCCCTCACACCAGCAGCCCGCCCCCGTCCACGGTCACCACCGACCCGGTGCTGTAACCGCCGCGCATCAGGTACAGGTACGCCTCCGCCACATCCGCCGGCTCGCCGACCCGCCCCACCGGCAGCGACTCGGCGGACGACCGGAACAGCCCCTCCCGCTCGGCCTCCGGCAGTTCCCGCCACAGCTTTGTACGCACCACCCCCGGCGAGACCACGTTGACCCGGACCGGCGCCAGCTCCAGGGCCAGCGCCCGGGTCAGCGACTCCATCGCCCCGCACAGCGCAGCCGCGGCCGTCGTCCCCGGCAGCGGACGCCGGCCTGCCGTCCCGGTGGTCAGCACCACCGAGCCGCCCTCGCGAATCGAGCCTGCGCCGTACTTCACGGCCGTGTACGCACCCCACAGCCGCGTGTCGAGGAACCGCCGGGCCCGCCCGAGATCCGTCTCGGCCAGGCTCTGCAGCAGCAGCGACTCACCGGCCGTGTACACCAGGTGGTCGAAGCTGCCGATCCTCTCGAACAAGCCGCGCACCGCGGCCTCGTCGTTCGCGTCCAGCACCCGGCCCTCGGCGTTCCCGGGCAGCCGCTTCAGCGCCGCGTCCACGCTCTCCTGCCGACGTGAGGCGACCACCACCTCGGCGCCCTCCCGCGCCGCACCCTCGGCGACCGCGAGCCCGATGCCCGACGTACCCCCGATGACGACGACGCGCTGTCCCTGCAGATCCATGATGCGTTCCTTCCTTGTCCGCCTGGTGCGTCCAGCCTGCGATCGCGCCCACCTCGCCGTCCAAGACCTCCTTCGCCCGTGGCGATACCCTGAAGGCATCGCCACCGGCACGACGGAAGGGGCGGCCATGGACCTGGACCTGCGGAAGGTCCGCTACTTCGTGGCGGTCGCCGAACTGCTGCACTTCGGCCGCGCCGCCGAGCAACTGCACATCGCCCAGCCGGTCCTCAGCCGTCAGATCCGCGCACTGGAGAAGGACTTGGGCGCGGAGCTGTTCGCACGCGACAGCCACGGCGTGACGTTGACGTCGGCCGGTCGTCAACTCCTGGACGACGCACGGCATCTGCTCGCGAGCGCGGACGCCGCACGTCGTCGGGTGCGGCGGGCCGCCCGCGGCCCGGGGCGCTTCGTCGTCGGGTTCCGCGCCGGGGTGGTCGTCACCCGCGCGCTGCGGGACTTCGGGGCCGCCCACCCGGACGTCGACGTCCACGCGCGCCGAGTCGAGTGGGACGACCAGGAGGAGCTGATTCTCGACGGCACCGTCGACATCGCCTACGTACGACGCCCGGTCCGGGACCGGGGACTGAGGCTGCTGCCGCTGTACAGCGAGGCACGCGTGGCGATGCTCCCCGCCGACCACCGGCTCGCCGGCAAGCAGGAGCTGTGCCTCGCCGACCTGGTGGACGAGCCGAGGCTCAGCTACGCCCACCCGGGCCCCGACGACCTGCCGATCCGCACGATCGAGGAGAAGTTCGAGTGCGTGGCGAGCGGAGCCGGCATCACGCTCGTACCGGAGTCCGTCGCCCTGCAGTACTCCCGCCCGGACATCACCTACGTGCCGGTGCCGGACGCGGAGCCCGACGAGGTGCTCCTGGCCTGGGAGGCACGCCGACGGTCACCGCTGATCGCCGGCTTCGTCACCGCCGCCCAGGCCCAGGCGGACGCGGTCGGCTGAGGCGGGGCCCCTGCGGCGCAGGGGGCGCTCCCCGCCGTTCGGGGCCCCGCCGCCGTGCCGCGGGGGACCGGTCAGCCCTGGGCGGCCGCAGCCCGCAGGGCGATGCGGTCCTCGCCCGCGTACACGTTCATCGAGCTGCCCCGCAGGAAACCCACCAGGGTCAGACCCGTCTCGGCGGCCAGGTCCACCGCCAGCGACGAGGGCGCCGACACCGCCGCCAGCACCGGGATCCCCGCCATCACGGCCTTCTGCGCCAGCTCGAACGAGGCCCGGCCCGAGACCAGCAGGATCGTCCGCGACAGCGGCAGATCCCCGTTCTGCAGCGCCCGCCCGACCAGCTTGTCGACCGCGTTGTGCCGGCCCACGTCCTCCCGTATGTCGAGCAGCTCCCCGTCCTCGGTGAACAGGGCGGCCGCGTGCAGCCCCCCGGTCCGGTCGAACACCCGCTGGGCCGCCCGCAGCCGGTCGGGGAGGCTCGCCAGCAGCTCGGGGGTCACCCGGACCGGGGGAGTGTCGGCGATCGGCCAGCGAGCGGTCGTCCGTACGGCGTCCAGGCTGGCCTTGCCGCACAGCCCGCAGGAGGACGACGTGTAGACGTTCCGCTCCAGGGTGAAATCGGGGAGGGCGATGCCCGGGGCGGTCCGCACGTCGACCACGTTGTAGGTGTTCGAACCGTCTACGGTCGCCCCCGCGCAGTAGACGATGTTCTGCAGATCGGATGCGGTCGCCAGTACACCCTCGCTCACCAGGAACCCCGCCGCCAGCGCGAAGTCGTCGCCCGGTGTGCGCATGGTGATCGCCAGCGGCTTCCCGTTCAGCCGGATCTCCAGAGGTTCCTCGGCGACGAGCGTGTCCGGCCGGGTGGAGACCGCCCCGTCCCGGATGCGGAGCACCTTGCGTCGTTCCGTGACTCGTCCCATGTCCTGATCAGCCCCGGTTCTGTACGTGCTGGTAGCCGAAACGGCCCTTGATGCAGAGGTTGCCGTGGGTCACCGGATTGTCGTGCGGTGAGGTGACCTTCACGATCTCATTGTCCTGCACATGGAGCGTGAGGTTGCAGCCCACCCCGCAGTAGGCGCACACCGTGGTCGTCTCCGACTGCCTCGACTCGTCCCAGGTACCCGCCGCCCGCATGTCGAACTCGGACCTGAACGACAGCGCCCCCGTCGGGCACACCTCGATGCAGTTCCCGCAGTACACGCAGGCGGAGTCGGTGAGAGGCGCCTCGTGCTCGACGGCGATCCGCGCGTCGAACCGCGCCCGGCGACCGAGATCGCGAAGGTGTTCTGCCACTGGTCGCCGCAGGCGTCGACGCACTTGTAGCACAGGATGCACTTGTCGTAGTCACGCACATACAGCTCGTTGTCGACCTTCGGCTCCTCGTTCAGCCGGGCCACACCGGAGGGGCCGAAACGGTCCGGCTTCGCCTCGTACTCCTTGATCCACTCGGCGACCTTCGGAGTGGTCGACAAGTCGACCGAGGACGCCAGCAGCTCCAGCACGATCTTCCTGCTGTGCCGGGCCCGCTCCGTGTCCGTACGGACCTCCATCCCGGGCTCCGCCCTGCGCGAGCAGGCCGGCACCAGCGTCCGCGACCCCTCCACCTCCACCACGCACACCCGGCAGGCGTTCTTCGGCCGCAGCGTGTCGCCCTCGCAGAGGGTGGGGATGTCCTTCCCCGCCGCACGGCACGCGTCCAGGATGGTCGAGCCCTCCGGGACCCGAACGGGCTCGCCGTCGATCGTGAACTCCAGCAGACGGCGCGGGATCCCCAGCGGTGTGACGGTCATTCGTACGCCCCCAGACGGTCGATGGCGGATTCCACGGCGTTCCACGCGGTCTGCCCCAGACCGCAGATCGAGGCGTCCCGCATCGCCCGGCCCACCTCGCGCAGCAGGGCGATGTCGTCGGCGGCCCCGGCCCCCGTGCGCTCCACGATCCGGCGCAGCGCCTCCTCCTGCCGGACCGTTCCGACCCGGCACGGCACGCACTGCCCGCAGGACTCGTCGCGGAAGAACTCGGCGATGCGCAGCAGCAGGCGGGGGAGCGGCACGGTGTCGTCGAAGGCCATGACCACGCCGGAACCGAGCGTGGTCCCGGCCTCCCGGGTGCCCTCGAAGGTGAGCGGGACCCCGAGTTCGTCCGGCCGTACGAAGCCGCCGGCCGCCCCGCCCAGCAGCACCGCCCGCAGCCCGTCCCGCACACCGGCCAGGTCCAGCAGCTCGCCGAGCGTCGCCCCGAACGGCAGCTCGTACACGCCGGGCCGCTCCACACTGCCCGACACGCAGAACAGCTTGGGGCCGGTGGACCGGCCGGTGCCGATCGCCGCGTACGCCGGGGCGCCCATGGTGAGGATCGGCAGGACGTTGACCAGCGTCTCCACGTTGTTCTCGACCGTGGGCTTGCCGAACAGGCCCTTCTCCACCGGGAACGGCGGCTTGGAGCGGGGTTCGCCCCGGTAGCCCTCGATGGAGTTGAACAGGGCCGTCTCCTCACCGCAGATGTATGCGCCGGCACCGCGCCGGATCTCGATGTCCAGGCGGTATCCCTGGCCGAGGATGTCGTCGCCGAGCAGACCACGGGCCCGGGCCTGGTCGATCGCATACTGCAGACGGTGTACGGCTCGCGGGTACTCGCCGCGGATGTAGACGAAAGCCCGGTGCGCGGATATCGCATACGACGCGATCGTGATCGCCTCCACGAGCGCGTACGGATCGCCCTCCATGAGCACCCGGTCCTTGAAGGTGCCCGGCTCGGACTCGTCGGCGTTGCACACCAGGTAGTGCGGACGGTCCGGCTGGGACGCCGTGGCCTGCCACTTGCGGCCGGTCGGGAAGGCCGCACCGCCGCGCCCGACCAGCCCCGAGTCGGTGACCTCGCGGATCACCCCGGCGGGACCCAGCTCGAAGGCCCGGCGCAGCGCCGTGTAGCCGCCGTGCGCCCGGTAGTCGTCCAGCGAGGACGGATCCACGACACCGACCCGGCGTAGCAGCACCAGCGACGGATCGCCCGCCCGGGGCACGGCCGCCACCGCCTGCGGCTCCTCGGGCGCCGCGTCCGGCGCGCTCGCCGCGAGGACGGCCGCCTCGACCGCCGCCGGCGCCGACACGGCCGTACGCACCGGATCGCCCGCCCGGATCGCCAGGGCCGCCGGGGCCCGTTCGCAAAGGCCAAGACACGGGCTGCGCTCGACACTCACCCCGCTGCCCGGGCCGAGCCGCGCCTCGATCCCGGCGCACACCTCGCCCGCCCCGGCCGCCGTGCAGGCGAGGTCGGTGCAGACGTGCAGCACGGTGGCCGGGCGGGGCCGGACGGAGAACATGGCGTAGAACGTGGCCACCCCGTACGCCTCCGCGGGCGGCACGGTCAGCCGCCGGCACAGGTAGTCGAGGGCGCTCTCGCTGATCCAGCCGATCCGGTCGTTGATCGCGTGCAGCCCCGGCAGCAGCAGATCGCGCCGGTCGCGGGCCGCACGGCCGCCGCGCGCCCACCTCAGGTCGGCGTCCGTACGGTCGGCGCCCTCCCAGGAGGACTCCGGAGGGCCCAACAAGGCGTCCACGGCGGCCCGTTCCTCGTCCGTCGGCTTGCTGTCGCCGAAGTGCAGATCCACGCCCTCACCTCACGTACGTAACGGCCGGCAGCTTCTCGATCCGGATCGCCGACGCCTTGAACTCCGCCGTCCCCGCGATCGGGCAGTTCGCCTCGATCGTCAGCTGGTTGGTGTCCACCTCGTCGGGAAAGTGCATGGTCATGAAGGCGAGGCCGGGCCGCAGCGCGGTGTCGACCCACACCGGCGCCACCACCGACCCGCGCCGCGAGGACACCCGCACCTCCTCGCCGACCACGACCCCGTACCGCTCGGCGTCCTCCGGGCACAGCTCGACGTACTCGCCGCGCCTGAGCGGAGAGGCGAAACCACCGCTCTGCACACCGGTGTTGTACGAGTCCAGGCGCCGGCCGGTGGTGAGCCGGATCGGGTACTCCTCGTCCGTGAGGTCCACCGGCGGATCGTGCTGCACCAGCCCGAAGGGTGCCGCCGCTCCCCGCCTCTCGGGGGTCTTCTCCCACAACCGGCCGTGCAGATAGGTGGGTTCGAGCCGCTGGGTGCTCGGGCACGGCCACTGGATGCCCTGGTGCTCCGCCAGCCGCTCGTACGTCATCCCGTAGTGGTCCGGCGACACCGAGCGCAGCTCGTTCCAGACGGCCTGGGCGTCGGCGTACTTCCAGTCGTGGCCGAGCCGGGCCGCCAGCTCGCAGATGATGTCGATGTCCTCGCGGGCCTCGCCGGGCGGGGTGACCGCACGCCGGACGCGCTGAACTCGCCGCTCGCTGTTGGTGGTGGTGCCGTCGGTCTCCGCCCAGCCCGCGGTGGCGGGCAGCACCACGTCCGCCAACTCGGCGGTCTTCGTCAGGAAGATGTCCTGCACCACGAGGAAGTCCAGCACCCTGAGCCGCCGTACGGCCTGCTCGCTGTCGGCCTCCGACTGCGCCGGGTTCTCCCCGATGCAGTACACGGCCCGCAGCGAGCCCTCCTCCATCGCCTCGAACATCTCCGTCAGGTTCAGCCCGTAGTGCGGCTGGATGACGGTGTCCCAGGCCGACTCGAACTTCAGCCGGACGTCCGCGTCGAGGATGTCCTGGAAGCCGGGCAGCCGGTTGGGGATCGCGCCCATGTCGCCGCCGCCCTGCACGTTGTTCTGCCCGCGCAGCGGCTGCAGTCCGGAGCCGTACCGGCCGACATGGCCGGTGAGCAGGGACAGGTTGATCAGGGCGCGGACGTTGTCGGTGCCGTTGTGGTGCTCGGTGATGCCGAGCGTCCAGCACAGCTGGGCCCGCTCGGCCCGGGCGTAGGCGTGAGCCAACTCCCTGATGGCGCGGGCCGGCACGCCCGTCACCTTCTGGGCGAGTGACAGTGTCCAGGGCTCCACCAGCTTGCGGTACTCCTCGAAGCCCGAGGTCGCCCGCTCGACGAACGCCTCGTTGACCAGGCCCGCGTGGATGATCTCCCGGCCGATCGCGTGCGCCATCGGGATGTCGGTGCCGACGTTCAGCCCGAGCCAGCTCTCGGCCCATTCGGCGGTGGACGTCCGACGCGGGTCTACCGCGTACATCCGGGCGCCGTTCCTGATCCCCTTCAGCGCGTGCTGGAAGAAGATCGGGTGGGCGAAGCGGGCGTTGGAGCCCCACATGACGATGACGTCGGTGTGCTCGATCTCCTCGTACGACGACGTGCCGCCGCCGGAGCCGAAGGCGGCCGACAGACCCGCGACGCTGGGTGCGTGGCACGTCCGGTTGCAGGAGTCGACGTTGTTGGTGCCCATCACGACCCGGGCGAACTTCTGCGCCACATAGTTCATCTCGTTGGTGGCGCGGGCACAGGAGAACATCCCGAACGCCCCCCGGTGCCGGTCGAGGCCTCGCGCGGCCCGGTCCAGCGCCTCCTCCCAGCTCGCCTCCCGGAACGGTTCGTCGCGGGAGTCGCGCACCAGGGGGCGGGTGAGCCGGGTGTACGTCTTCGGTTGCCGGTTCCTCATGCGGCGCTCCTCAGCGCGAGCAGGTCCGAGATGGCGTGCACCGTGCGCAGGGTGGGCACCGGCACGCCGGTGATCTCCGCCAGCTCGACGACGGCCGCGAGCAGCACGTCGAGTTCCAGCGGCTTGCCTCGCTCCAGGTCCTGGAGCGTGGAGGTGCGGTGGTCGCCGACGCGTTCCGCGCCCGCGAGCCGCCGTTCGATGGAGACGCCGACCTCGCAGCCCAGCGCCTCGGCGACGGCGAGGGTCTCGCGCATCATCGTCTCGATGACCCGGCGGGTGCCGCCGTGCAGGCACATCTGCCGCATCGTGGCGCGGGACAGGGCGCTGATCGGGTTGAAGGAGATGTTGCCGAGCAGCTTGACCCAGATGTCGCCGCGCAGGTCCTGCTCGACCGGGCACTTCAGGCCGCCGGCCCTCATCGCCTCGCTGAAGTCGAGACAGCGCGGGGAGATGCTGCGGTCGGGCTCGCCGACGGAGAACCTGGTGCCCTCCAGGTGCCGTACGACACCCGGCGACTGGAGTTCGGTCGCGGCGTAGACGACGCAGCCGACGGCCCGTTCGGGCGCGAGGACGGCGCTGACGGCGCCGCCCGGGTCGACGCTCTCGACGCGGTGGCCGTCGTAGGGGCCGCCGTGCCGGTGGAAGTACCACCACGGGATGCCGTTCTGGGCGGCCACCACCGCCGTGCGCTCGTGCAGCAGCGGCTTGATCAGCGGCCCGCACGCCGCGTACGCGTTGGCCTTCAGCCCGAGGAAGACGAAGTCGGCCGGGCCGACCTCGGCCGGGTCGTCGGTGGCGTGGGCGTGCGCGGTGAAGTCGCCGCGCGGGCTGAGCACGCGTACGCCGTGCTGCCTCATGGCCGCGAGATGCGGTCCACGGGCGATGAGGTGCACATCGGCGCCCGCGCGGTGGAGCGCGGCACCGACGTAGGCGCCGATCGCACCGGCGCCGAGGACTGCGACTTTCACGGGAGCACTCCGTTCGGTTTGAGGGATACCGCGGAGGTGGGGGAGGAGGATCCGGAACCTGTGAGGGCCGGCAGTCAGCCCGACGGCTGAATCCTGTCGACGAAATATTGTCTACAGTATGGAGCTACGCGCCAGCAAGGGTCGTGCGGCGACCGTTGAGCGCATTCCGCATACCGTTCACCGCATACGGTCGACCCTGCGCCTTCTCAACTCCCGCGGCCCGCCCTACCGTTCGGGGTTCATGAGCAGCCCCCCACTGGCACCCCCGGGCTGGAGCCGCTGGCTCGTCCCGCCCGCCGCCCTCTCCGTCCACCTGTCCATCGGCCAGGCCTACGCCTGGAGCGTGTTCAAGCCGCCCCTCGAGTCCGCGCTGAAGCTCGACGGCACCCAGAGCGCGCTGCCCTTCCAGCTGGCGATCGTGATGCTCGGACTGTCGGCCGCGTTCGGCGGCACGCTCGTCGAGCGCAACGGGCCGCGCTGGGCGATGACCGTGGCCCTCGTCTGCTTCTCCTCCGGCTTCCTGATCTCCGCGCTCGGCGCCCAGACGAAGCAGTTCTGGCTGATCGTCCTCGGTTACGGCTTCGTCGGCGGGATCGGCCTCGGCATCGGCTACATCTCGCCCGTCTCCACCCTGATCAAGTGGTTCCCGGAGCGGCCCGGCATGGCCACCGGCATCGCCATCATGGGCTTCGGCGGCGGCGCGCTGATCGCCTCGCCCTGGTCGGCGCAGATGCTCGAGTCCTTCGGCACCGACCACTCCGGGATCGCGCTCGCCTTCCTCGTGCACGGGCTGTCGTACGCCGTCTTCATGACGCTCGGCGTGCTCCTCGTGCGCGTGCCACGCACCGAGAGGCCCGTCGAGGGCGTACCGGCCGTGGTCGGCGGTGTGCAGGTGTCCGCCCGCAGCGCGGTGCGCACCCCGCAGTTCTGGTGCCTGTGGGTCGTCCTGTGCATGAACGTGACGGCCGGCATCGGCATCCTGGAGAAGGCCGCACCGATGATCACGGACTTCTTCGCGGACAGCTCCACCCCCGTGTCGGCCTCCGCGGCCGCCGGATTCGTCGCGCTCCTGTCGG
Organism: Streptomyces sp. Ag109_G2-15; assembly: GCF_900215565.1. NCBI lineage: Bacteria > Bacillati > Actinomycetota > Actinomycetes > Kitasatosporales > Streptomycetaceae > Streptomyces > Streptomyces sp. Ag109_G2-15. The sequence goes on along the minus strand of NZ_OCNI01000002.1, from coordinate 1,832,658 downwards.
CCGCCAACATGGCCGGCCGGATCGGCTGGTCGTTCACCTCCGACCTCATCGGGCGCAAGAACATCTACCGCGTCTACCTCGGCGTCGGCGCGCTGATGTACCTGCTGATCGCCCTGGTCGGGGACTCGGCGAAGCCCCTGTTCGTGCTGTGCGCGCTGGTGATCCTCTCCTTCTACGGCGGCGGCTTCGCCACGATCCCCGCCTATCTGAAGGACCTCTTCGGCACGTACCAGGTCGGTGCCATCCACGGCCGGCTGCTCACCGCCTGGTCCACGGCCGGGGTGCTCGGCCCGCTGATCGTCAACTGGATCGCCGACCGGCAGAAGGAGGCCGGGAAGCACGGCTCGGCGCTGTACGGGCTGTCCTTCGGCATCATGATCGGCCTGATCGTCATCGGCTTCGTCGCCAACGAGCTCGTCCGCCCCGTCCATGCCCGCCACCACATCCCCGCCCAGAGGGAGGCCGCCGATGACCAGCGACAGCAGCCCGCCGCCTAGCCTCCCCCACTCTCGGCTTCGCTCGAGCGGGGGGACCCCCACCGCCCTGATCGCCCTCGCCTGGCTGTGGGTCGGGGCGCCCCTCGCCTACGGGGTGTACGAGCTGGTACAGAAGGCGACACAGCTGTTCACGGGGTGAGTGCTCGGGCGTCCGAGCGTCTGAGGGAAGCCGACAACCCGGGCGCGCGATTCCTGTGGCTTCACCTGCCGTCGTACTCGCGAGTCACTGATCAGACTGGTGGATCCCGCTACCCACGGCAACAAGGGGATCCCCGACATGCACGGCACGCGCATCGCCGCCATCGGTCACTACCAGCCCGCCAAGGTGCTCACCAACGACGACCTGGCGGGCATGGTCGACACCAGTGACGAGTGGATCCGCAGCCGGGTGGGCATCCGGACCCGGCACATCGCGGGCCCGGACGAACCGGTCGACGAACTCGCCGCGCACGCCGCCGCCAAGGCCCTGGCCGCCGCCGGGCTCACCGCCCAGGACATCGACCTGGTGCTGGTGGCCACGTCCACGGCGATCGACCGCTCCCCGAACACCGCCGCCCGGGTGGCCGCCCGCCTCGGCATCCCGCAGCCGGCCGCGATGGACGTCAACGTTGTCTGCGCCGGCTTCACCCACGCGCTGGCCACCGCCGACCACACCGTCCGGGCGGGCGCCGCGAGCCGCGCGCTGGTGATCGGCGCCGACAAGATGTCCGAGGTCACCGACTGGAGCGACCGCACCACCTGCGTCCTGGTCGGCGACGGCGCCGGGGCCGCCGTGATCGAGGCGTGCGCGCCGGGGCAGGAGCCGGGGATCGGGCCGGTGCTGTGGGGGTCGGTGCCGGAGATGGGCAACGCGGTGCGCATCGAGGGCACGCCGCCCCGGTTCGCGCAGGAGGGGCAGAGCGTCTACCGCTGGGCCACCACCCAGCTGCCGCCCATCGCCCGGCGCGCCTGCGAGAAGGCCGGCATCGAACCCGCCGACCTCGCCGCGGTGGTGCTGCACCAGGCCAACCTGCGCATCATCGAGCCGCTCGCGCAGAAGATCGGCGCCGTCAACGCCGTGATCGCCCGCGACGTCACCGAATCGGGCAACACCTCGGCGGCCAGCATTCCGCTCGCGCTGTCCAAGCTGATCGAACAGGGTGCGGTCCGCAGCGGCGACCCGGCCCTGCTGTTCGGCTTCGGCGGCAACCTGTCGTACGCCGGGCAGGTCGTACGGTGCCCGTGACGTACTCGACTCCCGCTGCCTCTGGCTTTTGTGCACCGTAGACTGTAGACGAAAGACAATCCATAGTGGGCAGTCCACCGTGTACTGCATACAGGCTGCTGTCTACGGCTGCCCGACCAGGAGGGGGACCGCGATGTTGCCGACCGGACTGCCGCAGGGAGCCGTGCCCAAGCTGGAACGGCCCGGCCCGTTGCGCGACCGTGTCTACGAGGCACTGCTGGAGCTGATCACCACCCGCGCCCTGCAGCCCGGCCAGCACCTGGTCGAGAGCGAACTCGCCGGACACCTGGGCGTCTCCCGGCAGCCGGTCCGCGAGGCGCTGCAGCGGCTCAACACCGAGGGCTGGGTCGACCTGCGCCCCGCCCAGGGCGCGTTCGTCCACGAGCCCACCCAGGAGGAGGCCGACCAACTCCTGACCGTCCGCACCCTCCTGGAGGCGGAGGCCGCCCGACTGGCAGCCATCAACGCCGACAAGGCGGGCATCAACGCCCTGGAGGAGCTTTGCACCGAGGGTGAGAAGGCGGTCGCGGCCGAGGACGTGGACCGTGCCGTCGCCCTCAACGCGGCCTTCCACGCCAAGGTGATGGAGATGGCGGGCAACACGGTCCTCGCCGAACTGGCCGCCCAGGTCGACCGCCGGGTTCGCTGGTACTACACGCCGGTGGCGCGGCAGCGCGGCCGGCAGTCGTGGATCGAGCACCGCGAGCTGATCACCGCGATCGCCTTCAACGACGCACAGCGCGCCACCCACCTGATGCGCGAGCACACGGAGCACACGCGGCGGTCGTACCACGAGAGCAACAACGCCTGAGCTCGAGAGGCCCCCGGAGACACCTCCGGGGGCTTCTCGGGCCTGCTCACCGTTGTCCTGGGTGGAGCAGCGGGAGGTCCTGTTGTCAGGACGAGGTCCGCAGGCTCACCCCCGGTACGGCCGCCGCTCCGCTGTCCCGGCCCGGCTGCCGCAGCAGCAGGGCGATGGCCGCTGCCACCATCGACACGCAACCGGCCAGTGCGTACGCCCCGTTGTAGCCCCAGGCGCCGACCACCATCGAGCCCAGGCCGCCGCCGAACAGGCCGCTGACGAGTTTGCCGCTGTACACCAGGCCGTAGTTGGTGGCGTTGTAGTTCTCGCCGAAGTAGTCCGGGGTGAGTGCGGCGAAGAGCGGGTAGAAGGCGCCGCCGCCGAAGCCGGAGAGGAAGGCGAAGAACAGGAACAGCCACTCGCTCTTGATGTCGCCCGCCCAGATCACCCCGAACTGGGCCAGACCCAGGACGACGATGACGAACACGAGGGTCGGCTTGCGGCCCCAGCGGTCGGACAGCCAGCCCACGACACCCCGGCCGACGCCGTTGATGACCGCCATCACGCCCATCGAGGAGGCCGCGACCAGCGGGCCGAAGCCCACGTCCTTGGCGAAGTCGACCTGGAACGAGATACCGAAGATGGAGACTCCGGCGGTCATCACGATGGAGATCCACATCAGCGGGAGCATGCCCGTGCGGATGGCCTCCCGAGGCGTGAACTGCCGTACGGCAGGGGGGTTCTTGGCGAGGCTTGTCGCGTTCTTGGTGTCACCGGAGAACGTCAGGGGGTCGATGTCGGCCGGCCACCAGTTCTTCGGCGGGTCCTTGAAGAAGAACGCCGTGGCGAGGACCACGATCATGATGTAGCAGCCGATGAGGTCCAGGACCGGGTGGTAGTTCGCTGTGTCGAACGCGTAGTTGAAGATGAAGATGAACGGCAGGGAGCCGTACGCGAAGCCGCCGTTGACGAAGCCCGTGCGGGCGCCGCGCCGTTCGGGGAACCATTTGCCGACCATGTTGATGCACGTCGCGTACACCAGCCCGGCGCCGATCCCGCCGACCACGCCGAAGCCGAGGATCGCCAGCCACACGTTGCCGAGGTGCGAGAGGGCGAGGAAGCCGACCAGGCACATCCCGGACCCCGTGTACATCGCCCGGCGCGCGGTCAGGATTCCCTTCTCCCGCAGCCAGCCCGCCGGGAAGGCGATGCCGGCCTGGAAGAACACCCAGACGCTCAGGATCCAGAAGGTGTTGGACTGCGTCCAGCCGTGCGCGTGGGAGAGGGTGTCCTCCGCGGAGCCGTAGGCGTACTCGAAGACGCTGATCGCCATCATGGCGATCCACGGCAGGTACACCATCAGCTTGCGGGAGTGGCCGAGGATGTCCCGGTCGCTCTCCCCGATCCGGTACACGCGCCCGTGCGCGTCGGTCACTTCACGGTACGGCCGCGCGCCTGCGCCGGTGCTGTTCGTGGCTATCGGGTCTGCCGTCATGTCACGCCATCTCCTCGCCGAGCGGGTGCGGGTTGGGGACGATGCGCCGGGCGTTCGGCCTGCCCGGTGCCTTGAGGAAGAGGGCCAGCACTGCGGAGGCCAGGCCGATGGAGCCCGCGAGGACGAACGCGCCGTGGTAGTCCCACTCGCCGACGACGACCGCGCCCAGACCGGAGCCGACCAGGCCCGAGATCAGCTTCGAGCTGTAGACCATCCCGTAGTTGGTGGCGTTGTTGTTCTCACCGAAGTAGTCCGCCGTCATGGCCGCGAACAGCGGGAAGATCGCCCCGCCGCCGAACCCGGAGACCATCGAGCAGAACAGGAAGAACGGCACGCTGCCCATCTGGCCCGAGACCAGCACCCCGAACTGCGCGGCACCCAGCACCAGACACACGATGATCAGCGTGTTGCGGCGGCCGATGGGGGTGCCCCCGCGCGAGTTTGTTCGAGCGTGGGGGAGGTCGGAGATCCAGCCGATGACCCCGCACCCGGTGCCGTTCACGATGGCCTTCAGGGACATCGCCGTGGCCACGATCCCGCCGGCGAAGCCCATGTCCTTGCCGAACGGCACCTGGAAGGCGATGCCGAAGATGTTGATGCCTGCCGTGCACAGCAGACAGAACCACATCATCCACAGCACGGGCGTGCGGGCTGCCTCCTTCGGCGTGTACTGCTTGATCGCCGGCGGGTTCTTCTCCAACGCCCGCCGGATCCTGGGGTCTTCGGTGGCCTTGAGCGGATCGACGTGCGGCGGCCACCAGTTCATCGGCGGGTCCTTGAAGAACCAGCCCGCCGAGGCCACCACCAGACACAGTCCGACACCGACCGAGGCCAGCAGCACCCGGTAGTTGCTCAGGTCCAGCACCGAGGTGAAGAGGAACACGAACGGCACGGACCCGTAGGCGAAACCGCCGTTCACGAAGCCCGTCTTGCCGCCCTTGCGCTCCGGATACCACTTGCCGACCATGTTCACGCAGGTCGCGTAGACCAGGCCCGCGCCGATGCCGCTGCACATGCCGAAGCCGAGATAGACGACGACCACGTTCGGCGCGAACGCCAGCGCCAGATAACCCAGCAGCGTGCCCACCGCGCCGATCAGCATGGCCGTACGGGCGGGAAGCCGTCCGCTCTCCCGCAGCCGCCCGGCCGGAAAGGCCACGGCCGCCTGGAAGAACACCCAGACGCCCAGCAGCCAGAAGATGTGCCCACTGCTCCACAGATGCGCCTCGTGGAGCGTGTCCTCCGCCGACGTGAACGCGTACTCGGCGGAGCTGATGCCCATCATGCCCACCCAGGGCAGGACGACCATCCACTTCCGGGTCCGGCCCATCAGATCGACGTCCGACTCGCCGATCCGGTACACGCGGCCGTTGCGGTCCGTCACCTCCCGGTAGGGGACGGACGTCGTGCAGTCGGTGGTTCTCATCCCTGCTAGCACCCCTTGCGTCGAAAGCTCTGGCCAGCGCCCCCTGTCCAATGCCTTTCGTGCGCGCACGGGTCCCGGGCCCGGCCGACGCGCACCGTCGGCCGGGCCCTCCTCACTCACCTCATGAACCGCCCCCCAACAGTCCTGCCGCCCGCGCCCACCGGTACTTCGCGCCGAGCACGGCCACCGGCCGCTCGGTGGTGTACGGGTACGCCACGACCCCCCGCTCGAACAGGTACTGGCAGGCCTCCTCGACCTCGACGTCCCCCGCGAGAGACGCCACGACCGGCTTCTCGACGCCCCGCTCGCGGAACTCGGCGACCACGCGCGCGGTCAGTTCGGCGAACACCATCGGCGGGGTGACGATGGTGTGCCAGTAGCCGAGGACGAGCGCGTGGATCCGCGGGTCCTCCAGGCCGAGCCGGATCGTCGCCTCGTACGTCGACGGCGGCTCGCCCCCGGTGATGTCCACGGGGTTGCCGGCCGCCCCGAACGGCGGGATGTACCGGCGGAACGCCTCGTCCAGGTCGGGCGGGATCTCCATCAGGGACAGCCCGTTGTCGGTCACCGCGTCGGACAGCAGCACGCCGCTGCCGCCCGCCCCGGTGATGATCACGACGTTGTCGCCCTGGGGAGCGGGCAGGACGGGGAGGGCGCGGGCGTACTCCAGCATGTCGTTCAGGCCCGGCGCCCGGATGACGCCCGCCTGCCGCAGAATGTCGTCGTACACCGCGTCGTCGCCCGCGAGCGCCCCGGTGTGCGAACCGGCCGCCTTCGCGCCCGCCGCCGTACGGCCCGCCTTCAGCACCACGACCGGCTTCTTCGGCACGGTCGCGCGGGCCGCCGCCACGAACGCCCGCCCGTCCTTGAGGTCCTCCAGGTGCATGGCGATGCACTCGGTGTGCGGGTCCTCGCCGAACCAGGTCAGCAGGTCGTCCTCGTCCAGGTCCGACTTGTTGCCGAGGCCGACGATCGCCGACACGCCCGTCTTCGTGGTGCGGGCGAAGCCCAGGATGGCCATGCCGATGCCACCGGACTGCGAGGTCAGCGCCACGCCCCCCTTCACGTCGTACGGCGTGCAGAACGTGGCGCACAGGTCCTGCCAGGTGGAGTAGTAGCCGTAGATGTTCGGGCCGAGCAGGCGGATGCCGTGCCGCTCGGCGATCCGCACGATCTCCGCCTGGAGTTCGTGCTCGCCGGTCTCCGCGAAACCGGACGGGATGAGGACGGCGTTGGGGATCTTCTTCCGTCCCACCTCCTCCAGGGCCGCGGCCACGAACTGGGCGGGAATGGCGAAGACGGCCACATCCACCTCACCGGGAACGTCCGTGACACTCTTGTACGCCTTGCGGCCCAGAATGTCATCGGCCTTGGGGTTCACCGGGTGGATCTCCCCGGAGAAACCGCCGTCGATGAGGTTGCGCATCACCGAATTGCCGATCTTGCCCTGCTCGTTGGAGGCGCCGATGACGGCGACGGAGGAGGGCTGCATCAGCCGGCGCATGGACGTGAGGATCTGGTCGCGGGTGTACGTCCTCCTCGGTACCGGCTGCTTCTCGGCGAGGATCACCCGGATGTCGGCGGCGACCGCTCCCTCCGCCGTCGCGATCACCGGGTTGAGGTCCACCTCGGCGATCTCCGGGAAGTCGGCGACCAGTTGGGACACCCGCCGGATCTGCTCGGCGACCGCCCACCGGTCCACGCCCGACTGCCCGCGCACCCCGCGCAGGATCTCCGCCGCCCGGATGGAGTCGAGCATCGACAGCGCCTCGTCGGCCGACACCGGCGCGAGCCGGAACGTCACGTCCTTCAGCACCTCGACCAGCACCCCGCCGAGCCCGAACGCCACGACCTTCCCGAACGTGGGGTCGGTGACTGCGCCGACGATGACCTCCTGCCCCTGCGGCAGCAGCTCCTGCACCTGCACGCCCTTGATGCGTGCGTCCGCGTCGTACGCCCGCGCGTTCTCGATGATCCGGTGGAACGCGGCCCGTACGTCCGCCGCGCCCTCCACCCCGACGACCACACCGCCGGCGTCGGTCTTGTGCAGGATGTCCGGGGAGACGATCTTCATCACGACGGGCCCGCCGAAGCGTGCCGCGTACGCCACGGCCTCGTCGACGTCGGTCGCCAGCTCCTCGCCGGGTACGGCGATCCCGTACGCGTCGGCGATCACCTTGCCCTCGGGCGCGGTCAGCGCGGTACGGCCCTCGGCCCGCACGGCGTCGAGGAGCGAGCGCACCTTCAGCACCCGGTCTTCGGCCATCACGTCAGATCACTCCGTTCGACTTCAACAGGCGCAACTCGTCGTCGTTGAGGCCGAGTTCGCCGATGTAGACCTCTGCGTTGTGCTCGCCGAGCAGCGGTGAACCGGTCACCTCGACGGGGGAGTCGGAGAGCTTGAGCGGGCTGCCGACCGTGACGAACTCGCCGCGCTCGGGGTGCGGGACGCGCACCACCATCTCGTTGGCGGCCAGCGACTCGTCCTCGATGATCTCCTTGGTGGACAGGATCGGCCCGCACGGGATGTTGTGCGCGTTCAGCCTCTCCAGCACCTCCCACTTGGGGAGCGTGGACGACCACTCCTCGATCAGCTGGAACATCTTGTTCAGCTTCGGCAGCCGGGCCTCGGGCGTCGCCCACTCGGGGTCGCCGGCGAGTTCGGGCCGGCCGATGAGTTCGCTGATCGGCTGCCAGCCGACGGGCTGCACGATGACGTACACGTAGTCGTTCGGGCCGCCCGGCGCGCACTTGACGGCCCAGCCGGGCTGACCGCCGCCGGACGCGTTGCCGGACCTGGGAACCTCGGTGCCGAAGTCCTCGTTGGGATATTCGGCGAGCGGGCCGTGTGCCAGGCGCTGCTGGTCGCGCAGCTTCACCCGGCAGAGGTTGAGCACGGCGTGCTGCATGGCCACATTGACCCGCTGACCGCGCCCGGTGTGCTCCCGCTGGTACAGCGCCGCGAGTATCCCCGCCACGGCGTGGACGCCCGTGCCCGAGTCCCCGATCTGGGCCCCCGTCGCCAGCGGCGGCCCGTCCTCGAAACCGGTGGTCGACATCGACCCGCCCATGGCCTGCGCGACGACCTCGTACGCCTTGAAGTCGGTGTACGGGCCGTCCCCGAACCCCTTGATGGAGGCATAGACGATCCGAGGGTTGATCTCCCTGATCCGGTCCCAGGTGAACCCCATCCGGTCGACCGCGCCCGGCCCGAAGTTCTCGACCATGACGTCCGAGCGCCGGATCAGCTCGGTGAGGATCTCCTTGCCGCGCTCGGTCTTGGTGTTCAGCGTGATGCTCCGCTTGTTGCAGTTGAGCATCGTGAAGTACAGCGAGTCGACGTCCGGCAGGTCCCGCAGTTGCTTGCGGGTGATGTCGCCGCTCGGCGCCTCCAGCTTGACGACGTCGGCGCCGAGCCAGGCGAGCAGCTGGGTGGCGGAGGGACCGGACTGCACGTGCGTCATGTCCAGGACGCGGATGCCGGTCAGTGCCTTGTTGGTCACCGGGGTCACCTCACTTGTACATGGTCTGGTTCATGGTTCCGGGGGCGTACGCGTCCGGGTCGACCCAGACGTTGATCAGCGACGGCCTGCCCGACTCGCGGGCCCGGCGCAGTGCGGGGCCGATGTCGGCCGGGTCGCGGACCTCCTCGCCGTAACCGCCCAGCATCTGCGCGAATTTGTCGTACGCCACGTCGCCGAGGGTGTTGCCGACCCGCTCGCGCTCCTTGCCGTACTTGGCGGCCTGGCCGTAACGGATCTGGTTCATCGAGGAGTTGTTGCCGACGATGCCGACGAACGGGAGGTCGTAGCGGACGAGGGTCTCGAAGTCCCAGCCGGTGAGGGAGAACGCGCCGTCGCCGAACAGGGCCACGACCTCCTTGTCGGGGCGTGCCTGCTTGGCGGCGAGCACGAAGGGCACGCCGACGCCGAGGGTGCCGAGCGGGCCCGGGTCCATCCAGTGGCCGGGGGACTTGGGCTGCACGACCTGCCCGGAGAAGGTGACGATGTCGCCGCCGTCGCCGATGTAGATCGAGTCCTCGGTGAGGAAGTCGTTGATCTCGCTGACCAGGCGGTACGGGTGGATGGGCGAGGCGTCCGACCGGAGGCTCGGCAGCCGCTTCTCGAGGGCGGTCTGCTCGGCGGCGCGCAGCTCGTCCAGCCACTCCTTGCGCTTCGACGCGCCCCCGTTGAGGCGTCCCGAGGCCGCCTCGGCCACCGACTTCAGCACCAGACCGGCGTCGCCGACGATGCCGAGGTCGATGTCCCGGTTCTTGCCGACGGTCCGGTAGTCCAGGTCGATCTGTACGACCGTGGCGTCGGGGGAGAGGCGCTTGCCGTAGCCCATGCGGAAGTCGAACGGGGTGCCGACGATCACGATGACGTCGGCGTTGGAGAAGGCGTACCGGCGGGAGAGCTGGAAGTGGTGCGGGTCCCCGGGCGGGAGGGTGCCACGTCCGGCGCCGTTCATGTACGCCGGGATGTTCAGGGTGCGGACCAGGTCGATGGCGGCCTCGGTGCCGCGGGTCGTCCACACCTGGCTGCCCAGCAGGATCGCGGGCTTCTCGGCGTGCACCAGCAGGTCGGCGAGCTTCTCGACGGCCTCCGGGTCGCCGGCCGAGCGGGTCGAGGCGCGGTAGGCGCCGGCCTTCGGTATGCGCGCCCTGTCCGCCGGGACCTTGGCGTCCAGTACGTCGCGCGGTATCTCCAGGAAGGAGGGGCCGGGCGCGCCGTGGTAGCACTCGCGGAACGCCATGGACACCATGTCGGCGGCGCGCGCGGTGTCGGGTACGGTCGCCGCGAACTTGGTGATCGGCGCCATCATGTCGACGTGCGGCAGGTCCTGGAGTGACCCCATCTTGTGCTGGGTGAGCGCCCCTTGGCCGCCGATCAGCAGCATCGGCGACTCCGCGCGGAAGGCGTTGGCGACCCCGGTGACGGCGTCGGTCGTCCCCGGACCGGCGGTGACGACCGCGCAGCCCGGCTTGCCGGTGATGCGGGCGTAGCCGTCGGCGGCGTGGGCGGCCACCTGCTCGTGGCGTACGTCGACGACTTCTATGCCCTCGTCGACGCAGCCGTCGTAGATGTCGATGATGTGGCCGCCGCACAGGGTGTAGATGCGGTCGACCCCCTCCGCCTTCAGTGCCTTGGCAACGAGATGACCACCGGAGATCACGTCCTGGGTGTCGTCGGGCATGGCGAGGTCCTTGTCCCTTCGTACGGGGTTGGGAACACACTCGTCGTACGTCGTCGACTGTCGGCAGTACATTGCATACAGTCGACGAATACTGTATGAAGCTTGTTATCCCGCATCCAGTGGGTGGTGTCCAGGGGGCGTGCGGCACTTTCAAGACAGGAGCCGGAATGGACCTGTACGAACACCAGGCAAGGGAACTCTTCGAGGAACACGGCGTCTTGGTGCCGAGGGCCGAGGTGACGGACTCACCCAAGGAGGCCCGCGAGATCGCCCGCAGGCTCGGCGGCCGGGTCGTAGTGAAGGCGCAGGTCAAGACCGGCGGCCGGGGCAAGGCGGGCGGTGTGAAACTCGCCGCCGACCCGGCCGCAGCGGAATTGACGACACGTCAGATCCTCGGCATGGACATCAAGGGCCATACGGTCGGCAAGGTGATGCTGGCCCAACCCGTCGACATCGACAGCGAGTTCTACGTCTCCTACGTCCTCGACCGCGCGGCGGGCCGCTTCCTCGCCATCGCCTCGGCCGAGGGCGGCATGGAGATCGAGGAGGTGGCCGCTACCCGGCCGGAAGCGGTCGCGCGGATCCCCATCGACCCGGCCGAGGGCGTCACCTCCGCCAAGGCGGGTCAGATCGCCGAGGCGGCCGGGCTGCCGCCGCAGACCGTCGACGTCCTCGTACGGCTGTGGCAGGTGCTGGTCCGCGAGGACGCGCTGCTCGTCGAGGTCAACCCGCTCGTGCGCACCGCCCAGGGGCACATCCTCGCCCTCGACGGCAAGGTCACCCTGGACGACAACGCCCGCTTCCGACAGGCACGTTGGGGGGACGGGACGCAGGAGCACCACGATCCGCTGGAGGCGGCGGCCGCCGCCCGCGGCCTCAACTACGTCAAGCTCGACGGCGAGGTCGGCATCATCGGCAACGGCGCGGGCCTGGTCATGTCGACCCTCGACGTGGTCGCCGGCAGCGGTGCGCGGCCCGCCAACTTCCTGGACATCGGCGGCGGCGCCTCCGCCCGGATCATGGCCGACGGCCTTTCGGTGATCCTCTCCGACCCGGCCGTGAAGTCCGTCTTCGTCAACGTCTTCGGCGGGATCACCGCCTGCGACGCGGTCGCCGACGGGATCGTGGCGGCTGTCGACAGCATCCGGCTGACCAAGCCGCTGGTGGTCCGCCTCGACGGCAACAACGCCGCCCGCGGCCGCGCGATCCTCCAGGAGCGCGCGCACCCGCTGGTCGAACGGGCCACCACCATGGACGGCGCCGCCCGCCGGGCCGCCGAACTCGCCCGCACCGCCTGAGGAGAGGGAACATGGCCATCCACCTCACCAAGGAGAGCAAGGTCCTCGTCCAGGGCATGACGGGCGGCGAGGGCATGAAGCACACCCGGCGCATGCTCGCGGCCGGCACGAACGTCGTCGGCGGCGTCAACCCGCGCAAGGCCGGGCGGACCGTCGACTTCGACGGGCAGGTCGTTCCCGTCTTCGGGTCGGTAGCCGACGGTATGCGGTCGACCGGAGCCGATGTCACCGTCGTCTTCGTCCCGCCCGCCTTCGCCAGGGCGGCCGTCACCGAGGCCGCCGACGCCCGCATCCCCCTCGCCGTCGTCATCACCGAGGGCATCCCGGTCCACGACACCGTCGCCTTCACCACGTACGCCGCCGAACGCGGTACCCGCGTGATCGGGCCCAACTGCCCCGGCCTGATCACCCCCGGCCAGTCCAACGCGGGCATCATCCCCGCCGACATCACCAAGCCGGGCCCCGTCGGGCTCGTCTCCAAGTCGGGCACGCTCACCTACCAGCTCATGTACGAGCTGCGCGACATCGGCTTCTCCACCTGCGTCGGCATCGGCGGTGACCCCGTCGTCGGCACCAGCCACATCGACTGCCTCGCCGCGTTCCAGGACGACCCCGACACCGAACTCGTCGTCCTCATCGGGGAGATCGGCGGCGACGCGGAGGAACGCGCGGCCGCGTACGTCCGCGAGCACGTCACCAAGCCGGTCGTCGGCTACATCGCCGGGTTCACCGCACCCGAGGGCCGGACCATGGGCCACGCGGGCGCCATCGTCTCCGGCTCGGCGGGCACGGCCCGTGCCAAGCAGGAGGCGCTGGAGGCGGCCGGCGTTCAGGTGGGCAGGACCCCGACCGAGACGGCGGCACTCGTCCTCGCCCGGCTTACCGGAGCGCAGTGACTTCACTCATAGTTCGTGTTCGGTGACTGTCGGCTTCCCCGGTCCGTCGATACCTTCTTCGGTCTTGACCGCGGCTCCCGCGCAAGACGTCCGGCGCACGACGGTGCGAGCCGTGCGCCGGACGGCCCCGCACCTCCTGCACCCTCCGCCAACCACCCTTCCAAGGAAGGCCCACGGGTCCAAGGAAGGTCCCGCGGCCCTTTCCTCTCGACCGTGCACCGAGAGCGGAGTATCCGAATGGCACTCACCCTCACCCTCAAAGCCGGAACGTCCTGGGCCGAGGCCTGGCAGCGCTGTCTCGCCGCCGCGCCCGAGGCGTTCCGGGACGACCGTGTCCTCAACCTCTGGGACGCCGCCTGGCACGCGGACGGCCGGGCGCTGCCCGCCATCAGTCCGGTCGACGGCACCCCCATCGCGGGCCCGCCCCGGCTGGACCGGGCCACCGCCCGGCAGGCCGTGCGGGCCTCGCTCGACCAGCACCGCGCCTGGCGGCACATCCCGCCGGCCGAACGCCGGGCCCGGGTCGCCGCCACCCTCGACGCGCTCACGCACCACCGCGAACTCCTCGCACTGCTGCTCGTCTGGGAGATCGGCAAGCCGTGGCGGCTCGCCCAGGCAGACGTCGACCGCGCGATCGACGGGGTGCGCTGGTACGTGGACGGCATCGAGCCGATGCTCGCCGGCCGGGCACCGCTGGACGGCCCGGTGTCCAACATCGCGAGCTGGAACTACCCGATGAGCGTCCTCGCCCACGCCCTGCTGGTCCAGGCGCTCGCGGGCAACGCGGTCATCGCCAAGACCCCGACCGACGGCGGGGTCGCCTGCCTGACCCTCGCCTGCGCGCTCGCCGCCCGCGAGGGGATCCCCGTCACCCTGGTCAGCGGCAGCGGGGGCGAGCTGTCCCAGGCGCTGGTGCGCGCGCCCGAGATCGGCTGCGTCTCCTTCGTCGGCGGCCGCGACACCGGCGCCGCCGTCGCCACGGCCGTCGCCGACCTCGGCAAACGGCACGTACTGGAGCAGGAGGGCCTGAACACCTGGGGTATCTGGAACTACTCGGACTGGGACACGCTCACCGCGGTCGTCCCGAAACTCTTCGACTACGGCAAGCAGCGGTGCACGGCCTACCCGCGCTTCGTGGTCCAGCGTGACCTCTTCGACGCGTTCCTCTCGGCGTACCTGCCGGCGGTCCGCAGGCTCAGGGTCGGCCACCCCCTGGCGGTGGAACAAAGCGGCGACCCGTGCCCGGAGCTGGACTTCGGCCCGGTGATCAACGCGGCCAAAGCCAAGGAGCTGCGCGACCAGGTCACGGAGGCCATCGACCGCGGCGCCGTCCCCCTGTACCGCGGCAAGGAGGCCGACGCCCACTTCCTGCCCGGCCAGGACACCTCCGCCTACGTCCACCCGGTCACCCTGCTCAACCCGCCCCGCTCCTCCCCGCTCCACCACGCGGAACCCTTCGGGCCGGTCGACACCATTGTCCTGGTCGACACGGAGGCGGAGCTGCTGGCCGCGATGAACGCCTCCAACGGCGCCCTGGTCGCGACGCTCTCCACGGACGACAGGGCCACGTTCGAGAGGCTGGCGCCGCAGATCCGCGCCTTCAAGGTCGGCCACGGCACGCCCCGCTCCCGCGGGGACCGCGACGAGCTGTTCGGCGGGTTCGGCGCCTCCTGGCGCGGCGCCTTCGTCGGCGGCGAGCTGCTGGTGCGGGCCGTCACCCGGGGCCCGGCGGGGGAGCGGCTGCCCGGGAACTTCCCGGAGTACCAGCTCATGCCCTGATCGGGTGCGGACCGTACGCATTCCGTCACGTCAGGTATGAACCGCGGCCGGGGTGCTCCAGGCGCCCCGGCCACCGCTCCACGGGACGGATACGCAGGTGAAACGCACTCCGAAACCTTGGTATTGTTGTCCATGTCGCCGCGGGGAACAGCCCCCGCAAGGCGACAGACACCTAGTCCGGGTGGCGGAATGGCAGACGCGCTAGCTTGAGGTGCTAGTGCCCTTTATCGGGCGTGGGGGTTCAAGTCCCCCCTCGGACACCAGCTAAGACCCCTGTTGATCAGGGGTTTTCTGCTTTCCAGGAATGTGCGTGTCCAACCACGTGACCAACAGCCTGGAGATTCCCCAGGTCAGACCAGGGATGACAGGCCGAGTCGGCCCGCACCGGAGGCGGCGAGCTTCCGCGCTCCGTCCTTACGAGAGTGGCCGTACTTGGCCATGGTGTAGCCCGGCGAGTGGTGCCGGACGTTGGCGGAGACCTCTACAGGGTTCTCTCCGGCCTCCAGGTCGTTCGTGACCTTGCTGTGCCTCCAGTCGTGAATCCGGAAGTCGTCGGGCAGGTGCAGACGGTTGCGCAGGGTGCGCCAGCGTGCCGACACCTTCTCGGGGTCCTGCGGCCCTCCAGCCTCGCCCCGGTACAGCTTGAAGCCGTCCCGGGCGAACACCAGGTCGTGATCCACCCACGCGGAGCCGAGCCGTGCACGCTCGGCATCCTGCCGTTCCTTCTGCCACTTCAGGACGTTCATCACGGACTGATCCACGTAGATCACCGCGTTGTCGTCGCCATCCTTGGTGAGCTTGCGGAGACGGTAGGTGTTGCCCTCTTCGACCACGACCCAGCCCAGTTGGATGGCCCCCTCTTCCCACTTCACGAGAGACCACTTCATCCCCAGCGCCTCACTGCGCCGGACACCGGTAGCCGCGTAGACGGTCCACAGCGGAGCATCCCGAAGGCAGTGATGGGTCAGACCACCGTCACAGCCCCGGTTCCCGCACGGCTCCCACACGGCAGCCAGGAAGCGGGCCGTCTGGCCATCGTCCACGGTGGGGTACCTCTGCTCCTGCGCCCGTATCTCCCGCGACGTAGGCGGGTGCGCCGTCGCCGCCGGATTGGCGGGGATCAGCTTGGGCACGGCGGCCCCGAGAGCGCCGGAGAGGATGTTGTGCACGTGCCGGACGCTCTTGGCCCCGAGCGGCTTGCCCTTGTTGGTCGGGCACGGCGCGGTCTCCAGCAGCCGGTACAGATCATCAAGCGTGTCGTCGGTGACTTCGCACAGCTTCACACTGCCGATGTGCGGCTTGATGTGCAGACGGATCTTCGCCTCGTACCCGGCCACGGTCGTTCCCTCCTTCCTGAGATTCGACAGCCACTTGTCGAGCCAGTCACCCAGCTTCATGTCAGAGCGGGCCGCGATCTTGCCCGCCTCGTAGTTGCTGTGCCACTCCCGCAGCGCCTTCTCTGCTGCGGTCTTGGTCGGGTACTCCCGACCGATCCAGTAGCGCTCCTTCTTCCCTGTCGCCTTGTTGAAATGGAGCGGGGTGCGCACACCCCAGGTGTTCGGTCTGCCCTTGCGCGGGATCTCCACCGGAGTCCCCCCGAGCCCGTTACCGCGCTTTGCCACGTGTGACGGTTTGCCCTTCTACTCGTTGCCCATGAGGTAGTCAGTGACCTTGTCGAGGTATTCGCCTGTCGTGATCTCCCTTGCCTTGGGGGTGAGCTGCCCCCCGGCCTTGCCGGGCACGGTGGTCAGCAGATCCCGCTTCCGGGCCTCTTTGAGGTGGCCCCGGATCGTCTCGGGACGCTTGTGGGTTAGTTCGGCCAGGTGCGCCGTGACGTTGGGCACGGCCCGTGCAACGGCCCGGACGTAGGACTCGGCGAGGAACGCCAGGTAGGCATCCGAGATGCCTTCATTACCGAGCAGCCACCGCAGCGCCTCTGCCTCTGTGTCCTGCGTGACCTGCTGCTCAGAGTCGGCCGGCCGGGCGACACGGAACTGGTCTCCTGCCTTTTTGAAGTCGATCTGTCGCAGCACTGTGGAGGCCACGCCGCCTTGTGTGGTGGCGGGATCGGCGTCCGGGTGCGGGGTGATCAGCACGCGTGTGGGGCCGCTGGCCGGGTCGGCGTTGGCGGCCCAGCGCATGAGTACGCGCCACGGTCCTACGTCCTGGGTGATCTCGATGTGTTCACTCACACCCTCACCATAACACCCCGGGTGGACATACCTAGGTTTGACAGTCAGGGTGGCCAGGCGTACATCTGGAAGTAGGCCGGTCAGCAACGGGCAGAACCGGCCGCCCACCGGACCGACAGGGAGTGCACGCCGTGAAGATCAATTACCGCAAGCTCAACGAGGAATTTGCTGACGAAGTCATCGGGGCTTACCAAGACGGCATCATCACGGCTCTGCACGCAGGAGAACTCACCATCGATGGCGCTCACATGATTTACGACACGGTGAGGGCGCACCTTGCTCTTCTGAAGCGGCGCGCGGGGGTGACTAATTGATCACCCGCAAGCTCATGACCGTTGACGACGTGGCCGACTACCTGAACAAGCCCAAGGGATGGGTGTACGGGAACTGGAAGGCCGAACAGATTCCGTTCCGCAAGGTCGGGCAGTCGCTTCGGTGCCGCCCTACGGATCTTGACCGCTGGCTGGACGAGCAGGGGGCCGAGTGAGCTACCACTTTGCGAAGGTCTACCGGCCGGAACACTCCAACCCCGCGATCGGCAGCGCCGTCCTCCACCTGGAAACGCGTATGTGGCTGTTGGCTCTGGACCGCATGCAGCGGGGCGGGCATGCGCCGTTGGGTTCCGGCGAATTGCAACTCATCCTGACCAACGAGAAGGGGGAGCCCTACAACCCAAGCCGATACCGGCAAGCACGGCTCAATCTGGCCAGGGCGGGACTGCTGGCCCCGTCATCCTCGGCTCGATGCCTGCTCATTCCGTCCACTGTCGCAGCGATGGACGCACCGTCGAAACGGAAGCGGGAGGAGTGCGCAACGCATGGGCACAACATCCCGTGGGACGGCAGACACGGTGACTGGCTGTTCAATGCCGCAGAGGACGCCCAGCGTTGGGAGGCAGAATGCGACAACATCGCCAGGGGCGGCAGCCCGTTCCCCTCTGCGGTCTGGGCCGAGAACATCCGGATGAGCATCGAGGAAGGCGTTAACGAAACGGCGCCCTCGGCCGCTTGATACCAAGGGCGAGTCCTACGCCCCTTCTTAAATAAGGTTGACTCCAGCCGGGGCGGTCTGAGCCCTGGCTGCTCCTTTTACGTCAAGAGGCCGCCCTCTTTCATGGGGGCGGCATTTTGTTACCTGATCCAGTTCAGTGAAGTACCGGAACGGGCCTCTCATGGCCCGGACGGGTTTAGTTTGTCCGTTGCCTCGCTGACGCTCGGGGAATCGGATCTCGTCTCCGCCTCGATACTGTCGAGTCTTCCTCAGCCTTGCTCAGCCACTGCGGTTTTTCCTCCCCGGGGCAGGGTACGGGAGGAAAACTCCTCGCGTCGGAGCGCGGCCAAGGCTGGCGCGCAGCCACCCCACTTTTTCGCTTCTCTGCGAAGGACCAACAGGAGTCCCCCATATTCAATCGCCATTACTTCACTACCCGTCGTCTCGCTCTCGGCCTGTCTGTCGAGGAACTGGCGGGTGAAATCATGGTCGCCCCCTCCACCGTGTACCGGTGGGAGTCTGGGGAGACCTCCCCGAATCTGCGAACGCTCATCCGCGTTAGCCGCAGCCTGTGTGTGCCGCTCCTTGCCCTGGTGGAACAGGCCGAAGGGGACGAGAACGCGGTGCGAGCGATTCAGCTTGCCGAGATTCACCGAATAGCCAAGGAGAACAACAATGACTGATGACCCGATGCGCGCATTGATCCGAGACGAGATTTTGACGGCGATGCAGGAGGCCAGGCCCGCGCAGTACACGCGGGACGATCTCGCACACATGTCGCCGGAGCAGATTGCCGAGGCCCGACGTGCGGGCCATTTTGATGACCTGCTGTTCGGCCGTAACTGATATTCGAGGAGACCCGATGACCATCATTCACAGGGGATTTGACCTGTCTGCATTCCAGCTCTCTGACGAGACTCTGGAACTGATTCGCAAGCGTGACGCGCTGGAGGAACGCCACCGTAAGTACAGAATGGAGAATGCGGACTGCGCTCGCCAGTACATCGATGACAACCACGGCCGCGCGTCGCGTGATTACTACGTTCCCGCGTTGCGCAAGGCGGATAGGGAACTCAGGGAGCAGGAGATGCAGGCCGTAGCCGACGGCCGATCGCTTCCTGATCGGGATGAGTATCTGGCCGAGGTCCGTTCCAGAGTCAAGGAGTATGAGCGCATAGAGCCTGCCCTAGCCCGTGCTGTGGAGCAGGCCGAATCGGCAGTAACGGATGCCATTGTGAAGGAACTGCCGGAACTGGCCCGCCAGGGGTTCGAGCAGTCTGAGCGGGCACTGAAGCAGTACCGGACCGCAATCGCCAAGGCGGAAGCGGCACGCGCACAGTTGGCAGGCAGCGTCAGCCGCTTTCTGTGGGCCGCAACCGGGGGAGAGCTGACCCGGCCGAAGTGGCGAGGATTCTCAGGGGCTCTCGGGGAAGAGGTGAACGCCTGGCGGACCACGTCAGACGGCCGACTTGCCTTCGAGAGTGCCAAGGATCTGGGCCTGATCGACCAGTACCGAGGCAACCGGGCTGAGTTCGGAGACTTTGTCGCGCCGCCCGAGGAGGATGCCGTTTAACCGGGAAATGTGCGCACAGCCGTTACTGTTCCTGATTCTCGATTTTCTCGGGCCCTCGCTCATGCGGGGGCCCGATCCTCTTCGCTGCCCGTCGATTACGCACGGCCCAGCCGGCCGTGACTGTCCGTTTCTCCCGGAGGAAGCATGCCTAGGATGCGTAACCCGAACTCGCCGCACTCCCGCTATAAGGGGCTTGATGTGCTGCCGAACGACCATGGCCTTCCCGTTCCTGATCTTCCCTCCGTGCGGGAATGGTCGGATGCTGAATGCGAGCAGTGGCACCAATGGTGGAGCAGCCCCCAGTCAGCACGCTGGGATGAGTCCTACGTCCCGACTGTGGCGGTCATGCTGACCTATTATGGCAAGATCCTCGATGGCACTGCCACCCGTGACCATCTGACTGAATTCCGACAGTTGGCCACATCTCTTGGCCTGACAGCTGACGGCATGAAGCGGCTGGGTTGGGCCTTTGAGGGGGACGAATGAGCAGGCGAGCGGCCAAGGCCGGGGCCGCAGGCGCCCACGACGGCATACACCGGGCTGGCTTCGAGTGTCCGTGGGATGAGCCCCAGTGCCCGGGATGCGTCCAGGAGTTCGCTATTCACATCGGCTGGCAACTGACCGGAAAAGTGAAGCCCTGGGACGACGAATTGAAGCACCAGTCGAAGAAGTGTTATGTGTGCCGTTCCGAGGCTTTGGGGATTTGATTGGCAAACGCGATGGAAGGGAGGCACCCCCGGTGGGTCCTTTCTTTATCGAATCCCCTATTACCCCCGGGTTCGTAAACATTTGAGTAATGCGTAAGAAATTCTATAGTTACCGTTCCGTGATAGGGGTACGGAAGAATGGTTTTCAAGCGGGGAAACCGTCAGAGCAACGCTCCGGAAACCCGTTGAGACTTCCGCCCTAGCAAAGGAATGCAGCGCTATGCGTAAGACCGTGCTCATGCCCGTGGAAAAGGTTCTGTGCGACGCCCACATAGCGCGTGATGGGTCTGAAGAAGCGGCGACCACTACGCTCACTCTTGGCGCGCATGTGTGGGATCTCTGCGCAGATCACGATTTTGCATTCGGCAGGTACCTGATGGACGCACTTGGTGTGCCTGAGAGTGCCAAGGGTGGACCGGTTGAGCCTGAGACTCTGCCGGTTGTGGAACCTGTCTCGGAGCCAGAGCCAGAGCCAGAGCCGGAGCCGGAGCCGAAGCCGGATGCGGCGCCCGTGGCGGAGCCCGGCCCTGAGCCGGTCCCGTCCGTGATGCTGGCCGGAGAGGTTCCGGGTTACGACTGGACGGATGCTCGTGACGCCGTTCGCCGCATGGGCTACGAGGTAGTGGGGCGGGCCGATGAGAGCACGGTCCTGCTCATCCTGGGCGATGGTGGCGACCGGAATGCGACCAAGCTGCGTGACGCTTCCGAGCGTGGCATTCCTGTAATGGACGTGCGGAAGCCGGGCCGGTTCCGTGACGCGATTCGGGCCGGTGAACTGATTGGAAACGACCCGCTTCCGGCCCCTGTCAAGGTGGACCGTTCCGGGATGAGTGAGCGTGAGCGGAACCGTGCTGTACGAGCCTGGGCACGAGAGAACGGCTTCACCGTGCCCACAAAGGGCAGAATCCCGGCCAACGTGAGGCACGCATACGAACTGACGCACAAGGAAGCGTCGGAGGGAAAAGGAATAGCGGCCTGAGCGCCGCGCCCACTGTGACGGCCGCTGACTGCGGCCGTCATCCCCGGCCCACTGACCTGAGCGCCTGGAAGAGCGCCACGGGATACGGGGCAGGGAGCAAGCCTTCCAAGGGTGACTGCACGCCCGGTTCCTGGGTCACCTGGACCACGCCCAAGGGCAAGCGCCGTACCGGAATCGTGAGCAACGACCCGCTATCGGTGGCCGCTGTCCGCCGCCATGTCCCGATGGACAAGGTGTCCCGCTGTACCTCTGTGATCGTTCCTGCGGACGGGGGAGACGCGCTTCCCCTGCTGAGGAAGTCAGCCAAGGAACCCAACTTTCAGACCAAGGACGGGGGCCGGTGGCGCCCCGTCGTCTCCCTCCGCAACCAAACCAACTCCCAGAAGGCGCAGGCAGCATGAGCACCCCCGATTTCCGCGCGATGAGCACCGGTCGACTGAGGGAAATGGTGACCTCCCTTGCTCCCCATGTGGAGTGGTCCCCAGTCGGTCTGCTCGGTGGCCTGCTGTGCGTGTTCTCCGCCATGTTGCCGGAGACCCGAGTTCAGCGCGGTTCCGGTTCCATGCCGCTCATGCTTCACATCCTGCTGTGCGGCGGCACCGGTGAGGGCAAGGGGCAGTCGTGGGGTATCGCCGAGTCCATTGCCAGGGACGCCAACCGAACCTTCATGACTGGCAACGTGATTCACGGTGTGGTGGGCGGGGCGGGACTCATTCAGGCCGTGGCTGACTGCGGAGAACACGCCCTGATCATCGATACCGAGTACGCCCGTGTCCTGCGGGCCGGACGCAGACAGGCCAACCTCTCTCAGGTCCTCCGTGATCTGTGGGACGGCGCGCCAGTCGCCACGTCCAGGGCCAAGGATCCCGTCCAGGTGGACGCTCCCCGAGTCGCGATCATGGGGCACATCACGCCGGAGGAGTTTTCAGCGAACCTCTCAGGGACCGACCGCGACGGCGGATCGTACAACCGGCTGTTGACCCTGCCCGTGTCTCAAGTCCGCTGGCTGAGCGAACGGGAGCGCATGCCCGCGCACCTGATCCCGGAGGCAGGCGAACTCTTCGCGAGGGCCGTCCGGTTCGGACAGCGCGTTGGCACGGTCACCCTGGCCGACGAAGCGTACGACGTGGCCGACACGATCCGACAGGACCTGTTGAGCAAGGCCCGTGAGTCGGAAGATCTGAAACCGTTCGCCGCACGCTGCAATGAGCAAGTACGCCGGATCGCTGCTCTGTTCGCGCTCTTTGACCTGCGCCCTGAGATCACCTCTGATGACCTGCACGCAGCGGCCTCTCTGGTCACATACGCCATGAACACCGTGGAGGCCATTGCCACCGGAAGCGGGAGCAAGACCAGGAAGTGTCAGCCGCTCATCCTCGCGGAGAAGGTCCGGGCCAGGATCGAACTTCATGGAGGATCGGCCACGTCCTCGCAGATTCTCCCGTATGTGGGAGCGACGGCCGCTGAGGTCCGAGCACTTCCGGAAGTTGTGGTGACCGTAGAACGGTCAGGCAAGACGGGTCGGCCGGCCACCGTTTTCACACTCCGCGGTGACGATTCCGAGTCCGAGCCAGAACCGGCCTCCCATTCTCCCGCCCTCATGCCGGCCGCAGCCGAACGGGAGGCGCGGCGGCCCACCGTCGTCCGCCTGGACGCTTACCGTCCGGAACCGAACCGTGCCCCGGAGCCTGCGCCGGAACCGAAGCGGTCGGTTCGCCCGCCGGTTTCCGTGACCCAGCGGCTCGAACCCCTCGAAGAGAACCCGTTCCG
Source organism: Streptomyces sp. Ag109_G2-15 (assembly GCF_900215565.1). Lineage (NCBI taxonomy): Bacteria > Bacillati > Actinomycetota > Actinomycetes > Kitasatosporales > Streptomycetaceae > Streptomyces > Streptomyces sp. Ag109_G2-15. The sequence continues at coordinate 1,809,833 of NZ_OCNI01000002.1, read as the reverse complement.
CGCACTGCTCTAGCAAACAAAGCCCGCAGCCGGTACCACCTCCGGCTGCTGTGTCCTGGCTTCTGGCAGGCGTCACAATGCAGAACCCCCCGCATCCGAACTGCGGGGGGTTTCTGGGCTCCGGGACACGGCGGCGTCCCATTGGCAGTCATGGAGCCTAATTCACTCCTTCAGAGGCTGATGCCCCGAGGGCGGCTCAGCGGGGCTTGTGCTGGGTACCTTGCGGCCCGGCCGGACCGCCCGGCGGATCAGGGCCCGGCGTGGTCGCCGGAACGTCTACCCTCATTGGTGTGTTCCCTTCATCTGATGGTGGCTGGGAGCCAGACGCCTCGGCCACTTGACCTTTGCGAGAGCGAGAGTGGTCGGGGCGTCATCCCGCGTACTGCGGGTAGTAGGTGAACTTCGGGGCGATCTGCTCGGCGGTGAGGTCCGGCACCGTGAGGTTGCCAGTAACCAATACGTCTTGGTTGCACCAGGAGTCGCCAAGCTCCACGAGCCAACCACCAGGCTCCATCTCCCAATCGGCGTCGGGGAGCTTCACGACAACGTCACTGCCGCAGATGAACGCACGGGACGCCTGCGAGACGATCCACTGGGCCTTCCTGGCCTCCGAGGCTCCGTCGTTGTGGCAGCGCTCGGCCATCTGCCAGAGCTTCCGCCAATTGACGGCCGGAGTGAGCGGACCGATGTAGGCGACCTGTTGGTCATCCACAAGAGTGCTCGCATAGCCGAAGACGGGCCCGAACATGGAAAAGACGGTTACCCGTCCCCGGCCCTTGGTTCCTTCGACAGTTGCCATGAAAACTCCCTTTTTTACTTAGAGTCCAGGATTGTGAGGGGGCCGGACTCTAGCGGCTGCCACTGACAGCGGCCCGCATCAGCAGCACGGGCCGTCGCCGCAGCACGTCGGCTCGTTGCACTCGGCCTTGGTGCCCCACAGGGACTCGTCCACCTCGAAGCCATGGGCGCGGATCTTGGACACGACGTCGACCATCGTGGCCTTGTCCCGGTAGCGGCTCTTCGGGGCGTGGTGGATGAACCGGCCGTACCGCTCCGTGCAGAAGGCGGCGTACTCCTCCGTGTGGAGCATGAACGTGTGCCAGCCGGGATCGACGACCTGAGAGGGCGACATGCCCTCCCCGGTCTTGCCCATGACGTCGATGAACGCCAGGGCCTCGTTCATGATGCGGTCGGCCATCGAGCGCTCGTGTCCGTACTCCTCGGCGCAGAAGTCCACCAGGCGCTCGAACAACTCGGGCGACACCAGGTCCCTGCCCTGGAGCAGGGAGACGGGCCTTTCGGGTGCCACAGTCATTCGGAAGTCCTCTCTTCCTCTGATCTGATGCGCACTTGCTGACCCACCCCCGGCCCGACTGTGACGTCCAAGGGTCGAGGGCGGGGGTCTTAGACCTCGCCCGTCCGCCACGGGGGAACGACGGACGGACGAGGAGCTATGAGGCGGAGCGTGCGTCGTACTGCCGCGTGTAGGCATCGATGTATTGCTTCGACCAGTTGCAGCAGCCTGCGCAGGCGAAGCCAGGGGCAGTGATGCCGTTCACAGTGATGGGGCCTATGAAGGTCACGAGCTGGTCTGTCCTACGACAAAGCCAGCAGAGACCCTGTTGCCACGTCTTCCGAACAGCAGTCACGGCTTGCGTTCCACAAGCGCGTAGTCCTCGAAGGTGCGCTTGAACCGCTTGTGGCCGGTCCCGGCAGTGTGCTCGGCCATCCATTTGTTCGCGGCCTCGTCGCTGCCGGACACATCGGACTCGGCTCCGCACTCCTCGTCGTCCCCGGAGACGCAGCGGGCCTTGAAGGTGATCTCCCCGTGGGGGTCGCGCAAGGTCTCGTAGTCCATGAACCGCAGGACAGCCCTCATGGTGTGCTGACCTCGTTCTTCTTGATGTAGGCCGTCAGTAGGGCTCTGGTGAACATGGCGGCGTCCTGCATGAAGAAGAACGCCTCGTGAGCCTGCGAACGGGCGGTCGGCCGATTGTTCAGGGCCAGGTGCCTGTCCACCAGGCCCAAGAGCCTCAAGACGTTCGAGTCCTCGTCCTCGCCGAGGCACTGGCCCTTGAGCAGGCTCAACATCCCGGTCAACTGGCCCACTCTGGTGTCGATGTCCGTACGTTTCGATGTGCTGATACTCATCCCAAGCGCCCGGTCTACGACTTCGGTGATCTTCTCCACGTCGACGGGCAAGCGCGCGGCTTCAGCCTCCGACATCTCACATTCGTCAGTCACGCTCGCCACCACACGTCTCCCCTCGGTGCCGCCAGGGCGGGTTTGGGTTCGCTGATGACCGTAGAGCGGCCAGAGCCCAACCCCCAAGAAGATTGCGCCAGTTTGCAGCCGGAAGATTGACGGCGTAGAACCCCTGCTCGACGCTTGGAGGGCCGCGCAATCCGGCGCAAGGCAGCGGACAGGAGAGCAGCCATGAAGCTACGGTTCCTTGGTAAGAACTCCCAAGGGGGAGAGTGCCCGACCCTCTACGCCACGGATCGGGACACGTACCTCGTCCAGGGCTGGAAGATCTTCGCGAATGACCTGCTGATGCAGCTCACCATCCGCGAGGGCGAGACGGCCGTGGAGGTGCCCACCGAGCTGTTCGAGCACCTGACGAAGGACGGGCTTCCCTCCGGGGAGTTCAAGCGCCTTGAGGACCCCCTTATGGTCCTCACTCCTGGAGGTACGTACGTTGTGCAGGGCCAGGAGGTGACCGACACCGAGGCACTGGCACAGATGGAAATCCCGGACTATGAAACCGTGGTCGAGGTCCCCAAGGCCGCGATCACCGCGCTACTGGAGGAACCGCGTGGAGCTGATCTCCAGCGCCGAGCGCAACCAGCTGTTTGATAGCTGTGAGCACGGCGCCTTCCATCTGGAGCTGAGGGACGACTACTCAGTCCCAGTAGAGGACGGCCCCTACGCGAGCTGGCTTCGAGGCGAGCCCCTGGACCACTCGTACATGGAGCCGTGGACACAGCTCGTAAGGCGCGTCACCGGCGCAGGCAAGACCATGCGTCGGGTGCGAGTCGTCACCGAACCGCACACTCCGTACATCCAGTGGGAGTACGTCACAGCGCACGTCAACGAGGAGGCCGGCGAGTCCGTCAGGTGGTATCCGCGGCACCAGTTGCCCGAGGGGTTGACCTTCCCCGTAGGCGGAAATGACTGGTGGCTGTTCGATGACTCGATCATCGCTGTGGGGCACTTCAACGACTCCGGAAGGTTCATCGGGAACGAGCTGATCGACACCCCTGCTGTCGTCGCCGAATGCGTCCGCGTGCGGGATCTGCTCTGGGCCTCCGCCGTTCCCCACCCCGAGTACAAGCCCTGATCCTTCCGTGAACAACCAAGCACAAGAGACACGAGAGGCGTTGGGAGCCCGGCTGCGTGGATTCCGCAAGGACGCGGGATTCAGTAGCGGCCGGGCCTTCGCCGCTGCGACCGGTTGGCAGGAATCCAAGGTCTCTCGCATCGAGAACGGCAAGCAGAACGCTTCCGAGGACGACATCCGTGTCTGGTGCGAGAAGACCGGGCACGAGGCCGAAGTCCAAGACCTCATCGCGACGGTCCGCCACATTGACGAGCTGTGGTTGGAGTGGCGGCGATTGCTCCAGACCGGGGCTGAAGGACGCCAAAAGCAGTCCCTACCGCTCTACAGGAAGACCAAGGTCTTCCGCATCTGGGAACCGAACGTCGTCTGGGGCACGCTCCAGACCGCCGAGTACGCCGAGGCCATCTTCGATGAGGTGTCACGCCTGTACGACACCCCAGGGGACATGGAAGCCGCCGTGGCGAAGCGGCTCGAACGACAGCAGTACCTGTACCAGGGCGACCGGATCTTCAACGTCCTCCTTGGCGAGCAGGCCCTCTACTCGAACCACGGTGGCTCCGGGGTAATGAGAGCCCAGCTCGACCGGCTATTGGCCGTTCTGGCGCTTCCGCGGCTCAGCCTGGGCATCGTCCCTCGTTCTGCGCTGCTCAACACGTGGATCGGGCACGGTTTCGTGATGTTTGACGACAGGCGCGTCATGTTGGAGACGTTCTCCGCAGAAATGGTTGTGACTCAGCCACGGGAGATCGACATCTACATGAGGGTCTTCGAGTCCCACAGGCGGGCTGCGGTGTACGGGCAGACCGCCAGGGACCTGATACTGGCTGCAATCCAGCACTTTGACCGCATGGCAACCGACTAGGAGACGATCAACTTGACAATCGAACCTAACTGGCGCACCAGCACCTACACCAAGTCCGACAGCTGCGTGGAGGTGGCCGACAACGACTCACAGAGGGTGATGGTGAGGGACACCAAGCACCGGGAAGGGGCTCACCTGAGTCTCAATCCGGCCTCCTGGAGCCGGTTCATCGAGGCGGCGAAGCAGGCGTCTCAGTAGCACTGCATCATCACTTGTGGGATCCGGCCCCCATGCGGGGAGGGGGCCGAGTACTACAGCCTCAGATCTTCGAGTTCGCGACAGAATCTGTTCGTTTCGTGCTCGGCGGCGGTGTCGAGTACACCTCGGGAGCCGCCGACCATGAGCGGAGCCCAACTGGCACGGCCGTAAGCTGGCCAGTCTTCGAGCAAGGTGGGATCAGAACCGTCGCGTCGACACTTGCCATATGACGAAAACGAAGAAGAGAGTAATAGGCAGCATCACGATGGCGAAGAAGCCGCCGACAGTTATCGCGGGTATGGATGCCATTTTCCTCTGAGTGGAAAGTCCCCACCAGACTCGACCGAGTCGCGTGTATTTCCATGCGGCGATTCCCGCCACTACTCCAATCAGGCTGATTATGACGACCCCTGCCCCGCTGCGGAATCCAGCAAATACGCCTATGATACTCACGAAAGTAAGCAGCATGATGGATGCAGCCATGAACTTGTGTCGCTGTTCGGATACGAACGTCGTCCCAGTTGATCCGCCAGCCGTCATTTGAGCAACTGGAATTAACCCAGGCTCCCAGCGGCAGTTCACGCACCACGCAATAGGGTCCATCGCCACTCCGCAGTTCTTGCAAGGCATTTGTCGTCTTACGTCTTGGAGTGGCGCTCCGCTGGGGCCACCTGGAGCGTCTGGTTTATCCGCGAAGTGCTCGACCCATGCCTGATGCGCCTGCTGGAATTGCTGATCAGTAGGCATGAGACATCCTCTAAGTTCTCGTTCAATTATTAACGCTTCATCTTCTGCGGATGGTCTCGCCCGCCGCGGAGTCATGGACACATCCGCGAATAGTTCCATTACAGCATTTCCACCCGAACGGCGCATCTTGAGTTGCGCGAGTGCAGGTTCAAGTGGGTGGCCGGCCACGACCACGGGGCGGGCTCATTTCATTCATTCGCGAAGGAGAGCGTATGGGCGCCTGTAGCGGTCCCGGGGCGCGCCTCCGGGCAGTGGCTTCCGGCCGGATCTGATCCGGCGGCTCTGGATGTGAGGCTGTAGTAGGAGCCACCTCAGCTACTGGTTGCTGATGAAGCGCCCAGAGCAGTCCCCCTGAGTGAGGGTGTACAACCCCCTCCACAAGAGATGTCGGTGTCAAGCTGTCCTGAGCTGGACCGGTTGGCCTCGTGACCAACGCATGACCAACAGCGGCCAGGAACGGGCAGAAACAGCAGGTGAGCATGACCAACCCTCACAGTCCCGAGGGGGGCTCAGAGGGTACGTTCTCGCAGGTCAGCGAACTAATGGGCTGGTGCCCGAGTGGAGAGTTCAAGTCCCCCCTCGGACACAGAGTGGGACGTTCACGAGATCGTCCCGAAGCGTTCACGAATTACCGGTCGAGTCATGTGACTCACCGGTATTTCGTCGTTTCTGGGGCCGTCAGGCCTCGTGATCGGCTCGGCGAGGGGGTGAGGCGGTGGCGGTCCAGGTACTGCGCCTCTCACCTGCGGAAACAGGACATGCCTGTGCGACGGCTGGTAGCCGTGGCGCAGGCATGTGGGGTTTTCAGGGGGCGGAGCGCGGCGGAGGTGTGTCACTCGCGTGGCGGAGGCTCGACCTGCTCGGTCGGAAGCGGTCGCGCCTGGAGCGGGGCGGAAGGCTCACCGGGTTGGGTTGCGGCGCTCTGCCTGCTGGCTTTGCGGGGCTGGATGCTCTGATCACGGAGGAAATGTCGGATGGCTCTGAGGTTCGCCACGAAGATGATGACGGCATTGAGCAGGGTCTGTGCGACGCGTCCGTGCGGCAGGCGGAGCTGGGGATTGTCGATGCTGTCGAGGGCGGACTTCTTGAGGTTGCCGTTGCCGCCCTCGTTCTGACTGCGCAGTCCGGACCAGGCTTCCTGCCACAGAGGGGTGAACAGGGGGTATTTCTGCCGCCACTTGGCCAACACGGTGCCCGGGACGGTGATGCTCTTCCCCCTGCAGATGTCGGGGTAGACGGGGGTGTCCCGCTTGGGCCTGGGGATGGTGGGCAGGGCTGCCGGGGTACGGACAGTGGGGGCGTCGAGGTCGACGACGGTGGATGGGCGTGGCTGGGGCCGGCGGTAGCAGGTGACCGTGGCGTGCGGCCCGAGGGCGGGGCACTGTCGACGCTGGTCCCCTGCGGGCCCGTACTCCTTGATCTTGGTCTGGTAGTCCTTCCGGGACTGGATCAGGTTGAGTGCGTGGGCGCGTTCCTCGTCCGTGCGGCCGTCGATGTATGTGGCGCCTGCAGTGATGAGCGGGGTGGGCATCAGCGGGCAGTAGAACTCGCCGCCGACCAGCTGCATGCCGCGGAACTCTCCCTGCCGGTCGACCTTGTCGTCGTTGTAGTGCTTCACCGCGTTGAGGCCGAGCGTGAGCAGCTGCAGATGCAGGTTGTGAGGCTTGGCCTGGGTGATGCCCCGGTCGGCGCAGAACAGGTCTTTGACCAGGCCTCGTTCGAAGGCCGGCTGGATGGCGCGCAGGGCGGCCGGGCCGGGTTCGGTGCCCGGGGTGTGAAGGATCATGCCGAGGCAGACCGCGGGGTAGGCGCCAGCGAGGTCGCCATGGCCATGGCCTGGGAACGCGGCCATCATGGCGTAGCGGAACTCTCTCTTCTCCGGCGCCTTGGCCTTCTTCTCCCGTGCCGACTTGGTCTTGCGAGGCACTGGCTTGTCTGCCGTGCCGCGCCGGGTGCCAGTGTTCATGGAGGCCGCAGCTTTGCCGCTGGGCCCCGACTTCTTCTGCGTTCCTCCCTTCACGTACATCCCGGCGGTGATCTCAAGCGAGGCCCGATCCTGGTGGTAGTCCGGCTCTTTGCCCCAGACTGGAACCGGAGTGTCGTCGACCGCAATGTGGCCGGGCCACCGAGCGAAGTCGCCGCGCTGGTAGGAAGCCATCACCGGAGCGAGAATCAGATCCTGGGCGATGGCCTCCAGGTTGCGCACGGTGTCCTGGTTGTCGCGGGCATTCCACTTCCGTCGGATCTTCTTGGCCTCGCTGAGGGACAGCCGCTTGCGGCGGTCGTGCGGTGCAGGGTCGAGGCGCCGGGTCATCGAGGACCAGGACCGGTAGACGCGCTTCGACGTCGCGTACTGGTGGTGCGCGACGCGGTCGATTTCTTCTCGGGTTGCGCCCTCGCGGATGTGCAGGTCGACGTCGGGGACGTCAAGGAGGGCTTTGGACCCTGGAGACAAGGCGAAGAAGAGCGTCTCCCACGCGTCGTTGATGTTCGCGCTCTTGCCCATGTACTGCGACAAGATCAGGCCGATCAGCACTGTGCGGAACGGAAAGCCCTTCGGGCCTGGCCGGTGCTCGTTGGAGGGAAGGCGTTCCAGTACTGCGCTGTGGCGCACGAGGTCGAAGACCTGCCTCACAACGCGGTCGCTGAGGGTACGGCCGGGGGCCTGCGGTGCAGGGCGTAAAGCGAGGCCGGTACGTCGGTAAGGTTTGTCCTCCGGGTTCTTCCTGCTCATGCCGCCCCCCGCAGCAGATCGGATGCCTCCGCTTCGGGCACGTCGCGGAGGAAGACGAGGTAGCGCGAGAGGCTGTGCAGGGTCCCGAGTCCGGACGCTTTGAGGACCACCTTCAGCGGAATACCTGCATTCAGCAGATCGACGAGCCAGGTCGTGCGCAGCCGCTGGGTCTGCAGCACTGCACCGTCACAACGGCCGATGATCCGCGGGTACCTGGCCAGCCAGTCCGATGCGATGTGCTTGCTGGTGCGGTCCTGCCAGTCCGGCCGGAAGGCGTACGCGTCTGCCGGGATGTGGGCGGCTTCCGCCAGCAGCAGTTCCTCGTAGGCGTACCGGCATACGACAGTGCGCGGACGGCGCCCGTGCACCTTGACCAGTGCCCGGCCGGTGGGGCCCGCGAGGATGTCCCGCCCCTGAACGTACACAAGATCCTCAACGGCGAGCCCGCAACCCAGGCCGAGACAGAACAGAAGACAGGCGTTGCGCCGCTGGGCGGGGGTGGGCAGGCTCTGCGCCCAGATCAGCCAGTAGGCGATTACTGCCGGCGGGTAGGGGGCCACTGGGGCGGCGGTGGCCTTCAGCCGGATCGGCGGATGCTGTCCGAGTTGGTCCAGCAGGAGTGCTTCGGAGGCCCGGCGCAGCTGGCTGCTGCAGGTTCGGCGGCTGTTGGCGGCCATGTCGCGGCAGCCGACCAGGATGAACCGTTCGACGGTGCTCTGGTCAAGGATCACCGAGGGTTCGAGCGGGAGGCCCTGGGCCTCGAAGTTGGAGGAAGTTAGAGCCCGGGGATGGGCGGCAGACCTCGAGGAAAGTGCACACGACCTGCACGGCGTAGGCGTGGCCATCCGCAACCGCATCGGGGAACCGCTCGCCGCGATCTCCGTGTACGCACCCGCCGTACGTCTGCGTGAACAGGACATGCCAGCGATTGCCACGGCCCTGCAGGAGACCGCCACCACGATCGCCAGGGCAGCGTGACAGCGGGCGCCGAGGTGCCAGGACTCAAGGCCCCAACGTGATCCGCCCGTCCGGGATCCACCCCTCCAGGTATCCCGTCAACAGCACATCCACATCTGGCAGATCGCACCGTGTGCACAATGCCTGCCACTGTTCAGGTCCCGTCCAGCGTGTCGCTCCCCTCCAGGGCAGATGCTCCGGCGGAGCACCAGCCGCAGCGAGACGAAAGATGAACACGTGTGCCTCTCGACGGCTCCGGCCTACGGGCACAGGCACCTGAGCCCAGCGGCATCCTTCAACAGCGCCCTCGCGCACCTGCATCGCGCCGACCGCATCGCGGAGTATGCGCGCTGCCGCCTCACGGTAGGACTCTGCAGCTCGGACGGATCCTGAAGGGAGCACCCATCGGGGAACAGCTCCAGGCAAGTCGTCTGCCACCAGAGCGAGCCGCCCGTCCGAGCTCAGCAACGCGACGAACACCACCCGCCGCAATCCTGGGAGGCGGCACGGTAGGGCACCTCGAACTTTCGGCGGCGTCCAGGAAAGCAGGCACAGTCCGATCCTGACATGTGGCCGCTTAACCGGCCACTCGGATCCTGAGCTGGCGCAAGTTTCATCTCGGAGCTCAATGCGGTGAATGTGATCCGCGCCTGGGCAGCCCACAAGCCGCACGGATACTGCAATGGCCGCTGCCTGAGAATTGTGCAGCCAGCTTTCTTCTCCAGACGCTGGGCCTGCTGTCCCGCCGCACAGACGATTCCGGTGCGGTGACTCTCGTACAGAGACGAACGAAGCCTCACTATCCCGGAAAGGTCTGCTCGGGCGAGCAACGCCGGCTCAGATCGGTCTTGTGTCCCGGAATGCCGTTGAGGTGGACAGGGGCGGCGAAGGCCGGACGGGGAAGACAGTACGAGCCGACGTGATCACGGGCAGGGGCCTACTCGCCTGCCGGGTGCCGCGCGGCACCCGGCAGGGCGCGGCGTCTACTGCACGCGTGCGGTCCACTCCTCGGTGGCGAGCTTCGTTCGCTGGGCGGGGGGCGAGGAGTGCACCTGGCGTCGGTAGGTCAGCGACTGCTCCCGAGCACCTCACGCAGGTCGTCCGTGAACGCCTGCCAGGACGCGAGGTGCTTGACCGGCCCTTCGCGATCCAGCATCTCCAAAAGCCGCGCGCGGTTGGCCGGGAAGCGCTTCTGGAGCTTCTGCAGACCGCGCCCTCTTTCCTCGCTGGCCGTGGCGATCGCTTGTTTGAGCAGTGCCTTGGGGTCCGCCACCGATTCCGCCCGTGTCGGTTTCGGAAGGTCAAGTGGCGTCCTGCCGTTGGGGTTCCCTGCAACTTCGCGGATGGCTGACTGGTCGAGCAGTAGCCATGCCTCCAGCATACGCACGGGGATCACTGGCACATGTGCCAAGTCCGGGCTCACCGCTGCCACGGCTTCCGCGATCTCCCTGCGGCGATTATCCGGGCGCTCGCGGTCCGAGTCACGGTGGATGATGACGATGTCGTACGCATGCCCACCGTCGCTGAGCTGCTGGGCGGCTCGCAGCTTGTCCACGACCGAGTGACCGGGCTTGTTCGGTAGGCGGTTCAAGTCGGGGACCGTCACGAGGATTTCCCGGCCCACCTCGCCTGCGATCCCTTCGATGTGGAAGCGCAGGCCTGTGTCACTGGGCCCCTCGTGGAGGTAGAGGGCACGAACGGTCACGAAGCGTTCTCCTCGAGGGTCAGCCGGGCCTCGGGCGGGGCTGTGAGGTACGCGAGGATGTCGGCCTTGGTGCCGTAGCCCTTTCCGGCGCCGCCAGCGCGCCACGTATCGGCAAGGGGGCGCAGTCGCAGACCACGCGCGGCTCTGCCATCGGCCCCCGGGACGGTAGTGGTGTCGGCGATCAGCAGGTCCGCCGGATCGACGAGTTGCACGACGCCCGGCGAGTGCGTGTTGATAAGGACTTGCCGGAAGGGGTTGTCCTCGTCCACCGGCAGGGAGGGGTCCACCGCCAAGTCACGGACCAGGTCCACCATCGCGGAGAGGTTGGCCGGATGGATGCCGTTCTCCGGCTCTTCCATGCAGAGCAGACCGTGTACCTGCGGGTCCTCTAGCAGGACACACAAGGCGAGGAAGCGCAGCGTCCCCTCCGACAGGCTGCGGGCCGGCAATACCATGCCGTCGATCTCGTGGAGCTTGATGGTCAGCAGCTCACGAGTGTCGTCGGCCTCTACGTGCAGCGTCTTGACATGCAGTCCCGACAGGTCGGATAGGCGCCCGGCGACTCGCGAGTAGACCCGCGCGGGGTCGTCTGGGGACTTCTCCCGCGCGATTCGGTCCAGGTTCCGAGGCAGGTGCAGGCCGTCGGGCTGCATTTCACTGGGGTCCGTATAGCGGTCGGAGGTGCGCAGCGCGGAGGGTTCGAGGGCCAGCCGGCGCCAGGACTGCATTTCCCGCCTAGCGGCCAGGATGGTCGGGTCGTCGTTTCGGTTGATCGTGGAGAGCATGGTCTGCGGCGCCCGGCTTGCAGGTGCCGGACGCGGCTGGCCTCTGCGGCTGCCGTCGGCATGGATGCTGACGACGGCGTCGCCCGTCTCAAGAGACGTGGAGATGTAGGGAGCGTTCGAGCGACGAGCGCGGACCACGGCCTTGCGGAAGTCCGCGGCGCGGTGCGGAAAGCGCAGATGCGACAGGGCCTCGCTGGGTCTGATTCGGCTGAGGTCCTCGTAGCGCAGTGTTAGCCTCCCGCCCCGCTCCCCGCGCTGGGGAGGTTGGTATCCGAGGTGGAGCTCATAGCGGAGGAATGTGGACGTGGGCTCGGCCAGCCTGCCGAAGTCGTCTTCCACCTCACCCGGGACGATCATCTCTGCAGCGAACGTCATCAAGTGCTCGCCACCGGTGTAGCCGTTCCAGAAGAGGTCGCGTGCGTCACCGTGCAACGTGCCATGGGTCCCGCGAACGGTCTGGGCCGCCTCGATCATGGAGAAGTCGGTGAGCAGGCTCAGGAACTGGATCGCGTCGAAGACGTTCGACTTCCCCGTGCCGTTCTCTCCCGCGATGCAGGTGAAGGGACCGAACTCGACCCTGAGATCCAGAAGGTTCTTGAATCCACTGACTTCGAGCCGCGTCAGCATATGCCCCCCTCGTTGGTCCTACCCCGACGCGCCCTCGGCACGTGTGATGCCCGGCTGGCGGCCGGGCCGGTGCGCACAGGAATGATAGAGCGTCAGGCCGTGCCCGACCGGGCGCATCGGTGGTGACCGGCGACGGAGACGGCTTGCCTGCAGGAGAGCTGGCAGGATGTATCCGACGAGACAGGGAATCGTGGACGTCTACGACGTACAGAGGAGAGGTCGCCGCTGTGCCTCCGATTGGCGGAGCTGATACGGGGACGTCCTCACTGGACAGGGGCGCGCTCGTCACAGGCGTGCGCAAACAGGTTCGGGCGCTGGAGGCGGACCTCCGTGAGCGCAGTGACGACATCGACCGGTACCGCGACCGGCTACGGGCCATGTACGAGCACGCGCGGGCATCCGGTCGCACAGCCGCCACCTATGGTGCCTGGCGGGACGAGCGCATCACCCAGGCTGCGGTGGCGTGGGTGATGGGTACAGTGTTCGTGCGCTTCAGCGAGGACAACGGACTCATCGATCAACTCTTCATCGCGGGTCCGGGACGGCGGCTAACGGAGGCGGAGGACCTGCAGGCCGCCCATCGTGCCGAACACCCCAGGGCCAATGACCAGGACTGGCTGGTGGAGGCGTTCAGGTACCTGGCGCGATCCCACGTGGCGATGGCCCGCATCTTCGACAGGGCGCGCAATCCCCTCTGGGAACTGTCGCCGTCTCCGCAAGCCGCGGCCGAATTGATCGCATTCTGGAGGCGGCGGGGCGAAGATGGGTCCCTTCGAATTGACTTCACTGATTCGGAACTCGATACCGACTTCCTTGGGGACTTGTATCAGGATATCAGTGAGACATCCCGAAAAACCTACGCGCTGGTCCGGACGCCGGATTTCATCGCGCAATTTCTCTTGGACCTCACCGTCGATCCGGCTGTCGCGGAGTTCGGCCCCCGAGGCTTCCGTGCGATCGACCCCGCCTGTGGATCAGGAACGTTTCCGTTGGGGCTCTTCGTGCGACTTCTGGATGCCTGGCGGTCGATGGAGCCTGAAACCCCCAATGACGAACTGGTCTACCGCGCCTTGGACTCCGTCCACGGCTGCGACGCGAACCCCTTTGCCGTGAGCATCACGCGGTTCAGGCTACTCATGGCCGCCGCGCGGGCGAGTGGCCGCAGGATGCTGAGCGAGCTGCCGGGGCACGTGATCAACGTGGCGGTGGGCGATGCACTGCTGGACGGACGCGGTGCGCCTGGTGGGTCGTCGTTGTGGCTGCTCGCAGAGGAGGAGCGCGACAGCGCAGGAACGGTGGAGGACGTCGATGAGTTCGCCGAGGAATGCGATCTCCTGGGCCGGAACTCCTATCACGTTGTCATTTCAGAGCCTCCTTTCACCGTCGAGCACGACAAGGCGAAAAGCGAGGCATACCGGCAGGCGTATGACGTAGCCTCTGGAATTTTCCCGCTCTCGGTCCTCTTCGCGGAGCGCATGTTCCAGTTGGCATTGAGGAAAACCGGCAGAACAGCCGGAGGTTACGTCGGTCAGTACACATCGAGTTCCTTCACGAGGCGTGAATTTGGCGAGAAGCTGATCGGTGAGTTCTTTCCACGTGTTGCCCTGACCCATGTCATCGACACCTCTGGCGTCTATTCTCCGGGCCATGGGACCCCTACCCTGATCCTGATCGGCCGGAACGATCCGACCATGCATGACGCCCCCGTGCGTTCAGTCCTCGGTGTGCGCGGTGAGCCGGCGCGGCCGATGCATCCGGCCCAGGGGATCGTATGGAAATCGATCCTCGACCAGATCGACCAGCCCGGCAGCATCTCGGAATGGGTGAGCGTTCAGAACGAACCACTGCAGCGTTTCTTCCGCTTCCCGTGGACAATGACGGGCGGCGGGGGCGTGGACCTCATGGACCTTCTCTCGCAGGCTCCCCAGCGATTGGCCGACCTCCTCGCCGGCCGGGTGGGCGTTGTCTCGGATCCTGGACAGCGAGACGTCTTCGCCCTCGGTCGGCCCTGGTTCCTCCGCCACCCGGACTCGGCCCGGCTGGCCCGCGGCATGGTGACCGGCGAGACGGTGGGCGACTGGCGTGCGGGGGTGGCGACGGACGTACTGGCCCCCTACGACGATGACGACACACTGCTCCCTCTGGATGTCAGCAGTTCGTGGGGACGGCACCTCTGGACGATGCAACAGGTCCTTCGAGCAGCGCCCGGGGCGCGGGAATCATCCAGGACCGGAGGTGGACCTTGGTGGGCCTGGAGGCACTGGTCTCACGGTGCTCATCGGGGGTCGGCGATCACGTTCGCATCCGTCGCCACGCACAATCGCTTCGCCTTGGAGCGCGGCGGACGGGTGCTCAGCAGGACCGCGCCCGTACTGAGACTGTCCCCCGCCGCTGACGAGGACGAGTACATCGCGCTGCTGGGGGTGCTCAACTCCTCGACGGTCTGCTTCTGGCTCAAGCAGACCAGCTTCGCCGTCGGCGCCGACGGGTCGGGCGTCTCCGCGCCCGGTGAGGACTGGGCACGTGTCTATCGTTTTACTCCGGCGGCCCTCTCGCGGCTTCCGCTGCCGACTAGTAGTCCACTCGCCCGCGCGCGGGATCTGCATGCCCTGGCCCAGGAGCTTGATGCCCACGAACCGAGCACCATCTGCTCACAAGAGCATCCGCCTGTCCGAACCGCCTTGGACGCGGCCAGGGTCGCCCATGAAAAGACACACAGTCAGTTGATTGCCCTTCAGGAGGAGCTGGACTGGGAGGTCTATGGCACCTACGGACTGTTGTCCGACGATGAGCAGGCACGCCTGACCACCCCCCTTGATTTTCCACCGCCTCCGCTGCGGCTAGGCGAGCGTGCCTTCGAAATCGTGCTCGCACGCAGAATCGCCGCCGGTGAGGCTTCGGACTCATGGTCCGTGAGGAACTTCTGGTTCGAGAGTCACAGAGCAACACTGATCACCGAGATCCCGCAGCACTGGCCCGCTGCTTACAAAGAGGTCGTGCAGGCCAGAATCGACGCCATTGAATCCCATCGCGGGATCGCCATTGTCGAGCGCCCGGAGTACAAGCGGCGGTGGTTGTCGGAGCCATGGGAGCGCCGCGAGGAACTAGCGCTACGTACCTGGCTGCTCGACCGCTGCGAGGACGACCGACTCTGGTTTGAACACAGGAACGGCGTCAGGCGCCCGCGTCCCCGGACCATCGACCAGCTCGCACGGGATCTCGGTGCCGATACCGCGGTGCGTTCCGCGGCCGCGCTGTATGCGTCCTCCCACCTCAAGAGGCGGGGCGCGACGCTCCGTGATGTGCTCGCGGCGATCCTGGCCGATGAGCATGTGCCCTACGTGGCTGCGCTGAGGTACAAGGAGTCGGGACTGCGCAAACGCGCTCAGTGGGAGCAGGTGTGGCAACTGCAGCGCAGCGAGGACAGGACAGGACAGGCTCTGGGTATCCCCGTGCCACCGAAGTTCAGTGCCGCCGACTTCCGGCATGCCTCGTACTGGTCCCTCAGAGGCAGCCTTGACATTCCTCGGGAACGCTTCGTCTCCTACCCGGGTGCAGTTGCTGCGGGGGACAGCCTGCTGGTCGGCTGGTCCGGCTGGAGTTATACAGACAGGGTCCGAGTGCTGCTGGATCTGGTCGGCATGCTCCAGAACCAGCCTCAGTCGAGCGTCGACCAGATCGCTCCCCTGCTTGCCGGCATCCAGGAACTGATGCCTTGGGTTCGCCAATGGGAGGCGCTGACAGAGCCACGCCCAAACCTCGTTCACCCCGAGACGTACCAACACGAGCTCGACGACCTGCGCACCGCCTTTGGGCTCAGCACCCACGACTTGGTCTCTTGGCGGCCGCGGAAAGCCACTTCGAAGAGGAATTGACCGATTGAGCGTCTTCAGCGTTGCCTCACCCTTGAGAGGCAACGAGAAACGGTTCACTGACGACACACATGAGCGGTGAAGCCTGGGCCGAACCCGCGGCGTGACCGGGTCCGTGCCCAGGCTCTCACATATCACAGCCTGCCAGGCTGAAGTGGGATCGACTCGCGCGGCGGTGGCTGCAGGTAGCCCACCTGTGGACTGCTTGCAGCGCACGCTGCTCGGCACTCGCACTACCCCTATGCTCATTTTGGCTTTGAGACTTGGGGGGGTGAGGTCGATATCCATCAGTCCGTTCGGCCCGGCAGCAGATAGGGCCCGCGACGAAGAATCTTGCGCCCAAGTGGGTCGCGTGCTGGAAGAGACCGTCGAAGTAGGCAAGGAGGCCGCCGACGCAGCCAAGAAGCTGGTCGAGCACTACAGGAAGGAAGCAGACAAGTACCAGCGGCTCGCCGAGATGGAGCGCGGTCGGCGTCGTGAGGTCGAGGCGCGGTTGAGGGCCTGCTCCAAGCTGCTTGATGAAGGGCCGGACCTCGAAGCGAAGCTCAACTCCATGATTCCTGACCTGGTACAAGCAGCGGCGAGTCTTCCCTCGCCACCTGAGGTATCCGAACTTCAGACGCGGCTTGAGGTAACGGAGAAGGACCGAGACGCGTTCGCTGAGTTGCTGGACACTGCAACGAAGGAGCGGGACGCGGCGTTGCGGGCGCGCGATGCCGCTATTGCCCGGCTGCAGCCTCGCCGGAGGGAGGACGAGCAGTCGCCGGGGGACGCGGAGGCGTTGAAGGCACGGCTGCATGCGTCCACCTTCCGAGGCGTGCTCGAACAAGCACAGCGGCACTGCTCCTCGCTCGTCATCACTGCAGATATGGATGAGGCCAAGAAGCTGGAGCACCACCAGAAGGCCCCGCACTGGCGTGGCCGTCTGGCGGCAACGCTGGCCACCATGCAGGTCTACGCCGAGACCAAGGACCTTGCTCAGGCGCGTGGTGGCAGGGCCGGCCCCGAGCTGGCCAACCTTAAGGCGTACTGCACGAGCCAGCCGCTCCCGCTACTGGCTGAGGACAAGGTGATTCTCAGTGAGGGACAGACCGCCAGCAGCAGCCCCCGAGGCAAGACGCAACGAACCCTCCGCGTCCCTGAGTACATCGACCCCTCAGGTAAGGCCCTGATGCTCGAGCACATTCGCATCGGCGACGGTGCTCCTCCTGCGCCGCGACTGCACTATCTCGACGACACCAACAGGAGCGGTCAGCTCGTCATCGGATTCTTCGGCGACCACCGATACAACGCCGGGACCAACTGAACCCGGCATACAGCCCGACTCGTCTGCCATTGGGGCTCTGACCAGGGGAAACTTCCTGGTCAGGGCATGCTGCCGCAGTTCCGGCCCGTATCTGCGGTTTCCTGGGAGTTCCCGCGTGGTCGTGCACGCGATGTGCACGCCGGCCGCGGTGCACGGGGTTTTGTCTCAGGGCTCTCCACCCTGGCCAGTAGGGGGCCCTGGGCGGGTGATCCAGAGCATGAGATGGGCAGTGCTTGGTCAAGAGCGGGCAGCTGGTGATCGAGCAGCTTCCCGGCCAAATCGGTAGATCGTCGGCGATTGCGGTTCGAGTCCCTGGCGGGGGACGCGGAGCATGGGAACGAGTGAAGCCGCCGGTCGGGGGCGGGCGGCTGGTGATCCAGACGGTCGTCCAGTTGAAGCGGGAGGCCGATGTCGCTTGGCCGCAGGATCGAGTTCTGGGAGCGGGCCACACGCGCAGCGATTCCTCCAGCGCGTAGGGGGCGGCTGCCTTGGTCGTGAGCAGGGTGGCGGGCAGGCGCAGGAGAAGGCGGCGGCTGCCCCAGCTCGCGTAGTCGAGCCGGGGTCTTACTGATCATTTCAGAATGAGGTTCGGAGTCGTCTCAAGCAGATGATGCTGCAGGCGAGTTGGAGCAGTCCGAGGTGGAGGTCTGCTCGTATCTCGTAGCGGATCCGCAGGCGTTTGAACTGGTGGAGCCAGGCGAAGGTGCGCTCGACGACCCACCTGGTCCTGCCCAGGCCGGATCCGTGGGCGGTGCCCTTGCGGGCGATCTTCGGCGTGATGCCGCGAGCGCGGAGGAGCCGCCGGTACTTGTCGTAGTCGTAGCCGCGGTCGGCGAACACCCGCCGTGGCCGGTGGCGTGGTCTGCCCACCAGGCCGCGGATGCGGGGTATCGCTTCCAGCAGGGGGATGAGCTGGGTGACGTCGTGGCGGTTTCCGCTGGTCAACGACACCGCGAGGGGTGTTCCGTGCCGGTCGGTGATCAGATGGTGCTTGCTGCCCCGGCGGCCGCGGTCGACCGGCGAAGGTCCGGTGTGAGCCCCCCTTTCAGGGCCCGGATGTGCGAGCCGTCGACCGCGGCGTCCTCCATGTCCAACAGTCCGGCCTTGCGGAGTTCCGCGAGGAGGATCTCGTGCAGGCGGGGCCAGACGCCGGCTCCGGTCCAGTCCCGCAGGCGCCGCCAGCACGTCACTCCGCTGCAGCCGATCGTCTCGGTCGGCACGTCCGCCCAGGTCATACCCGTGCGCAGCACGTAGACGATCCCGCGCAGAGCTGCACGGTCATCCGCCGGCAGCCGGCCCGGATACCGCCGACGCCGCGGCGGGCGAGGCGAGAGCAGCGGAGCGACACGATCCCACAGATCATCAGGCACAAGATCATCCGACACCCGCAGAACTCTGCCGCCCACCAGCCCAACTGCCAAGCCAGTGAGCGAAACTCATTCTGAAACGATCAGTTAGAACTGCTCGACCATCTTTTAGAACTGCTCGACCATCTTTGTCGTATCGCCCCGGAAGCAGCCCCGAGGTACTCGTTGGTAAAGCTTGTCGGGGTGATCCGGCCGGGTGGACATGGTGGGATGAGCGAGGAGAACGGCCTGACCGCGCCGGCGGCGAGGTGGACCCATGGCGACGTGGCCGACGTCGCGGCCAGACCCGAACCGGTCACGGTCGCTCCAGGGCTCCGCGTTCCTCCGCTGGACCGCGCACACAAGCACAGAAGGGAGCGTGAGGGGCTGTGGTTGGTCTCTTAGGACACAGGTCCTGGGGATACCGGTGCGCATGTGTCGATCCCGTCCTCAGCCGTGGGCAGCCTCGGCCTCGTCGTCCGGCGTCGTGGACAGTCCGGCCGCGTCGGCGAGATCTGGGTCCTCCATGCTCTGGTTTCCAGCAGGTGCGTCCGAGTCCTCGTTCGAAGTCCGTTCGCCGTCGGCGAGTGTCGGGAGGACGTATGCCTGGGCCAGCCCCGCGAGGTGGAGGGGGAGGGGGAGAGACAGGGCGGCGGCGTAGTCCGGGGCCTGGCGGAGCTGGTGCATGGCGAGGGCCAGCGCCTCGGGGTCGTCGGGCTTTTCCAGTACGGGGGCCGCGGAGTCGTCGTCTTCGTGGCAGCCCAGTACCGCGATCTCCACCAGGGTCGGGTTCCAGGCGCTGGTACCCGCCTGCGAGGTGAGGTTGCCTGCCGCGTTGACCCGGGTGGCGAGGCGGTCGAGTGCGGGGGAGATCGCATGGGTTCCGGGGCGTTCGGTAGTGCTGTAGAAGACCCGCTCGCGCGACGAAGCCCCGTCCCCGTACCGCTGCTGGGGATCCTGTGCCCAGAAGCCGGCCGGCTGTCCGTGGGGCTTGCCCGGGTCGGCCAGCCCCCACCACTGGGCGCTCTCGCGACCGCCGCATCCGCGCACACGTACGAGGCGCAGTTCGTCGTCCAGTCGTCCTGCCGGGGCGTGGCCGGTCTTGATCAGATCGCGTTCGGTCTGGCCGTCCTGGAGCCATGGCCAGTGCAGTCGGCTGTTCTGAGCGTGGGTGATCAGTGCGGTGGGTTGCCCTCGGAGGGAGTGCAGCACGCGTTGGAGGAATGCCGCGGTCTCCCTGCGCTGTTGGGCGAGGTTGCTGCGCCACTGCTTGCCGGTGACCCTAGGGGCATCGGGACGTGCGTCATCGTCTGGAGTCCCGGGTTCCGTGAACGCTTCGGGGTCGATCTCCGCCTGTTTCACCAGACCGAGGAGGAACTGCGGATAGGGCACCCATTCCCCCGCGGTGTCATCCCAGCCGCGTACGGCTGCGAGGCCTTCCCCGGCCGGGAGCGGGGTGACGAGAACGGCCACAGGCAGGTGCTTGGGCAACCGGGTCGGGCCGTCCTTGCGACGTTTCACCATCCACACCGCCGCGTATTGCAGCGAGTCCGGAAGATCGTCACCGAGGGTGTGCTGGGGCAGGACGCGGACGCCGAGCTGGCGCAGTCCGTCGAGCCACGAGCTGCACGTGCGGTGGTCGAGGCTCTCCGCATTGTCGATCTGCCGGTCGATGGACGGGGTGACGACGAACTGAGTCAGCAGGCCCGCGTCGGCGCACCCGAGGCGGATGGCGAACTTGGGGTCCGTCGACGCTGGGCGGAACGTGCTGCGGTGTGCGACTTCCACGAGGGCGAGTTCGGGGCGGGAGGGGTCCGCGCCGTCCGCGCGGAGCCAGGCGCGCAGGGCGCGGCGCCGTTCGGCGACGGCCGCCGCGAGCGCCGCGCCTTTGCCCTTGACCGCCGCGTCGGGCACGAGCCGGTCGCCCAGTCCGTCGGCGAGGGGCAGGCAGCGCAGCCGGAGTGTGACCTCCGCCGTCCGCCACTCCAGGACGACCGGTGCTCCGGGCGTGGCCTCGTCGAAGTTCCGGTCCGTGACGTGGGCGGCACTGGCGCCGCCGTCGCCGTCGAGGCCCAGTGCCTTGGCGAACTGTTTCACTGCCTCGCTGCGTACCTCGGGCGACTGCCATAGCAGCCGGGCCTCCACCACGGGCGGGCTGGCCTGTTCCGGGCCGTGGGAGGCGATCCGGGCCTGCGCCGCGAGTGCCACGCGGCGTGCCTGGGTCTCGCGCAGCAGCTCGGCTTTCTTGGCCTCGTCGGTCCTGGGCTTGGGCCGCCGGTTCTGCGGCGCGCCGATGCCCTTCCCGCGTCCGCGCGTGAGGTCGGGTACCCGGGCCAGTGTTTCAGGGAGGGCTTGCTCGGCCCATTCGGTGAGCTGGGCCCGCTGGTTGGGCATGAAGCCGGGGCCGATCTCGTGATTGCCCATCCTGGTGCTGTGGACCACGGCGGCTCGGACGCCACGGCCTTCGCCGATCCAGGAGACCGGTTCGGTGAGGAGCTGTTCGGGGTCGGGAAAGTTGCCGGCGAGGCTGAGTCCGCGCAGGATGCCGGCGGTGTCGTTCTCCGACCAGACGAAAGTGTCGGCGGCCCGGTCGCGGCGCAGGCGTGCCAGTGCGTAGCGTTCGGTGGCCGGTGCGCCGGGCAGCCAGGGGATGGTGGGCCGCAGGTAGACGGTAGTGGCCTCCCGGTAGGGCAGGTTGAGGCGTTTGGTGGTGGTCCGAGGGTGGGTCGCCCAGCGGCGTACACCCCAATGCAGGTGGAGGCGCGGCCTAGGGTCGAACGGCGTGGTGTGCAGGGAGATGTTCAGAAGGACGGAGAACCACCACTCCTTGCGTTTGACGGTCCGGCCCAGGGGCTGCGACATGAGTTCCGCGCCCTGGTCGCGAGGTCCGCGGGGCAGCGCCCGGAGCCGCAGCTCCCCGCCCTCGAACGGGAAGGGGGCGAGGGTCAGGATGCGGCGTGCCAGGGCGTCGGTGGCGAGTTGGAACTGGCGCGGTTCCGGGGCGGCAGTGCCACCCCGGGTGGTCGGGGTGGTGAGGAGTTCGACGCCGCTGACCGGCTGCCACTCGGGCAGGTTCTGCTTCAGCTCGGTGCTGCTCGCGAGCAACAGCGAGCGGAACCGGGGATCCTGTGCGGAGTCCTTGGGACCGAGGGTACGCAGCCAGGCGTCGAGGAGTTGCTGCATGGAACGGCCCGGGAGGGGGTCGGGCGCCGAGGCCGGTACATACATCCAGAAGTCCTCGGCGGCCTGCGGCCCCGGTTCCACGGGGATCCGCGGCCGGGGGCGGACGATCACGTCGGGGGCGAGGGTCTGGAGCACACCGTCGAGTCGGCGGGTGGGCAGCGTCGGCTGCCGCTTCTCCTCGTCCCGCCCGTGGTTGTGCAGTTCGAGGAGTCCGGCGTGCCAGTGTTCGGGGAAAGGGAGTGCGTGGAAGTCCTCGGTCCAGGGGGTGCCCTCCTCGGCCAGGTGGTACGCGGATCGGCGGATGTTCTTGTACATGTCGGTTCTCCCTGCGATGTCCGTACGTGGCGGGTGCGGTTGCCCGCTAACAGTGCTGCCCAGGGCGGTGGTTGGCGTGCTTCAGTCGACCGATCGCGGGCCGGGTGACGTCCCCATGGCGCACAGTGCTTCGTACAGCGGGCGGTAGAGCAGCTTGACAAGTGCGGCGTCGGCGGGATCGGTGCGCGCGCCGTACCCGACGGTGCCGGTGTCCGTGTCGGTGTGCGCGAAGTACGGCGCCAGAACGTCCCGTAGCCTGACCAGCAGCCCGGGGTCGCCTGCGCGGCGTGGACGCCGGTTCTGGCCGGTGAAGGGCGCCTGTGCCTCGGCGAGTCGCGGTGCGAAGGCCGCGTCGACGAACACGACGCGGGCGGGTACGCCACCGCGGACGAGGCGCCCGATGACCTGCCAGATGGTGACGAGCTGGTCCCAGACGAAGGACTTCTTCTCGTCATCGGAGAGCGAGGAGTAGATGTAGGGCCGTGACAGTACGTGCCGCCACACGCCGCGTGCGGCGGTCCTGAAAGCACTGCCTGCCGCGTCCAGGTCCCCGGCCTGGGTGACCATGTCGCTGAACGTCCCTTCGTCCGGCAGCTTCAGTTGACCGCGTACGAACCGTGTCGCCCAGTCGTTGATGGCGAAGACCGCCAGGGAGAGGTCGTCGGGGCGGGGGTGCGGGCGGACCAGGAAGAACACCGTCCCGAACGCCGCCACCTTCTCCTCGCCGGGCCGTTGGGGGGCGGTGAGGATGTTGTGTCCTCGCTCCACGGCGAGGAGGGGCGCCACGAGCAGTTCGGCGTCCGGGTCGTCGGCGAAGGACGCGAGGTCCCCACGCCGGACCGCTCCTGCGCCCGATTCCGTGGCCGGCGCCTGGCTTCGTGCCGACGCAGTCCCGTTGACGGCGGCCTCTAGTTCGGCGTCGTCGGCGGCCAGGACGCGTACGCGGCCACGCCAGCGCGGGATCTCGTTCAGGGCGGTGGCGGCCACTTTGGCTTCCGCGTAGCTGCCCACCAGGAGCAGGGCACGTCTGCGGCGCTGGTCGGGGATTCGGGCGAGTTCGCTCTGGAGAGGGGAGGAGTTGCCGTCGCTCCGGGACCGGGCGAGCCGGTCGATCATCAGGCGCAGGACGTCCTCGCGCTGGTCGGGGTCCTGGCCGGAGAGCCGGATCGGCTGTCCTGCGGCGTCGTACAGGAACTCGGTGCGGAACACGGTCTTCCGGATGGCGTCGAGAGCCTTGGGCTGCGGTTTCAGTACGGCGCGGACAGGTGCGAGGACGTGGGCCCGGGTAGAGGTGCCGGCCCAACTGGTGCCGGACATCAACAGCACGTGTGGGCCGGCTTTGCCGAGGCCTGGGTCGGCGCCGAGCTGGGGAAGACCCAGGAGCAGTTCCCGGCCCACGCCCGCGCAACGGAAGAAGCGCAGGGTGCCGGTACGGTGTCCGTCCTTGTTGCGGGCGGCGGCCCGTTCGTCCACCAGGTATTGGAAGCCCAGGACGTTGCCCATGGGCGCTTCGGGCAGCAGTGGCGCGTAGTCGAGGGGCGGGCGGCGGGTCAGCTCGTGGGCCGCCGAGTCCAGCCGTAGCGCTGCCTCCACCTGAGGCCACAGGAACGTCACCCGGTCAAGGCGTTGGTGCAGGGCGGCGAGGACGAGGGTGAACTCCAGCCGCTGTGCGTTGAGTTCACGCCACTGCTCGGTGAGTGGCACGTCCTCGGGGGCAGGTTCCTTGCCTCGCTTGGCAGCGGGCATGGGGCGCTGTTCCGGGCCTGGCGCTCCGACGAGGAAGGAGTCGAGGAGCGCGCGGACTCGGCGTCGTGTCCGCTTCTCGTCGAGGGTGTGCAGGACGTCGTGGGCGAGGGCCGTGAGCTCGTCGGCGGGGGTTACGTAGGGGCCGCGTCCGCCGAGCGGATCGTCGCGGAACGTGTCGAAGAACCCGGTGATCTCGGTGCGTCGCTGCGCCCACGGAGCGTCGGGGATGTGGGAGTCGCCATCGGCCCCGAGCCCTTCCTCGTCCTCGTAGAGTGCGCTCTCGTCCTCGACATCCCCTTCGTTCGTGCTGTCCGGCCACCCGGCGGCCTGGCCTCGCGTCAGCGGGTACCAGGCTTGCAGCAGCTTCTCCTGGAGGGTCCAGGCGCTGAAGTAGTCGATCTGCGCCCAGTCCCGCAGGCCTCCGTCGTCGATGAGCATGGCGTACAGCCGGTCCGCGGCGGAACCAACGACGTCCAGGGCGGCGGACCACCGTTCCACGTCCTGGTCGGAGAGCTGCAGCCGTCCCTGCCGGGCGAGTTCGGCGATCTCGTGGGTCTGTAGCTGGTCAAGCCAGGAGTCGGAGACACCGGTGGTGACGAGCGTGGCCGACGGGGCGAACATTTGGTCGAGCTGCATCTGTACGCGGTCGGCCTCGTCGACGACGACGATGTCGCTGCGCAGGCAGGCCAGCTCCAGATAGCGCAGGCGCTCGGCGTTGAGCTGACGCGGAACCGCGGTCTGGACGAGACTGGCCGGGTTGGCTACCCAGATCAGCGCGTCCACGAGGTCACGGGCGGCGGAGTGCCGGGGGCAGACGCTCCACAGTGGGCAGGCGTGCGGGGTGCCCAGGTCCTCCTCGTCGGTGTCGGTGTCGTCCGTGGCGGCCTCCCTGTTGCCGGCGCCTCGGGCTCGTTCGAGCTCGCGTACCGCGCGCTCGGCCGGGGGCTCCTCGGCGGTCTCCTGGCGCCGAGCGGGGTGAAGGGCACCGCAGGGCGCGTCGGTGTAGCGCAGGGGCTCGGACGTGTCGAGTGCGCGCAGGGCGTCCAGCGGGCAGGCGGTGCTGAGGTGGGCGAAGACGGGTCCGGTGTGAGCCAGTAGGGAGTGTTCTCCCCGTGCGGCGAGTCTGCGGTGCAGCCGCTGGGTGTGCTGGGGCCGCGTCGTTCCCCCCTGCACCAGGGCGGCGCTCAGGCCGAGTGTGCGGAACAGCTCGGTCAGCGTCAGCTGTTCGGCCACGTCGCCGACGACGAGAGTGATGCGCAGGCCGTTGTGGTACGCCCAGACGGCGAGCAGGGTCATCAAGGTCGATTTACCGGCGCCGACCATGCCGACGAGGTGGGTGAGCCGGTCGAGCGGCAGCGCGGACGCCGCTTCGAAGTCTGTCCCGTCCGGGGTACGGGTGTCGAGGTCGAGTTGGGTGAGACGCTGCTCCCAGTTCCCCGCCTTGAGCCCGCGCCGCTGCTCCTCAGCGTCCATCCACCGTGCGACGTAGGCGAGTTCGTCGAGTGGCACGTCGAGGGGGCCTGCGGTGGCCGGGCGTTCGGCGGTGAGGGGGTGGCCGGTGAAGGGGTCCCGCACGAGATCGGCGGGGATCGTGACGGAAGTGCGCCGGTGGCGGCGGTCCATGAAGCGGTGTTCGCCCGCCTCCGCCGGGGGAAGTGCATTCGTGGCGAAGCCGGGGAGGTTCGCGAGCGCGTCGTCGTAGGTGGTGAAGCGGTCGGCCGCCACCTTGAGGGGGACACGATGGGCGGGCTCCCCGGCCGCCGGGACGCGGTACGCGCGCAGACGTTCGGGCAGTTCCAGGTAGGCGTCCAGGCTCTGCTGCCACATCCGGCCGCGGCGCATCGGCCAGAGCAGGTGCCGGGCCGCGGCCAGCGCGACCTGTTCGGTGGTGCCAGTGGGGAGCTTCGAGGCCCGTGCGAAGGCGAGGCCGTAGCCGCCGAGGAGCGTCCACGCCCCGTCGGCAGCGTGACCGGGCGCCACGGTCTCCATCAGCCGCAGAGCAAGCTCGACCTGGCAGAGCAGAGCGGGCCGGGTCCCGGCGTGTTCTTCGGGCCAAGGCCTCAGCGCGGCGACGACCGGCTGGTACCAGCTGCTGCGGTCACGCATGGTCTGCTCCCGTCATCCCGGCGCCGTCGGTCGCCGCGGTCTGGTTTCCGGACCGGGACGACGCTGTGTGTGCCACACCGTGCTCCCTGGCACGGGGCACGGTGTGCAGAGGTGCGATGGACGCGTCCGGCCCGCGTTCGCCGGACAGCCGCAGCCGCGCGGTCCGTTTCAACTGGTCGTCCGTCAGCAGCCGCAGACCGCCCGCCCCCGCGCCCCGCTCCTTGGCGTACATGGCCAGGTAGTCACGGCGGGTACGCACCCGGAATGCGGGCACCACCCAACAGGCTTCGTCGTACGGGGGCTCGGGGCGGACGGTGGTGGCGGCGCGTCCGAGGAAGGCGGGGTGTGCCCAGTCCTTGACGTCGACGGCCCACACGTGACCGTCGGGGAAAGTGATGCGAAGGTCGTACGCGTCGAAGCCGGGCCACATCTCGACGGTGAGGCCCAGGGCGCGTAGCTCGCCCTCCAGAAAGACCTCGGCGCGTCCGGGCCCGGTGACGAACTGCCGCAGGGGTTTCCGCAGTTGACGCAGCTCGCCCACCTCGGACGCGACGAGTTCCCGGCCGTGCGGTGGGGGACCTTGGTGCCGGCACTGGTCGCGCTCGCACCACCACTCGGTGTCGGACACCGGATGGAGCAGGGTCAGGCAGCGATGACAGCACAGGTACGCGCCGTCCCGGCGGAACCCGAGCGGGACGGGGGCATAGATCTCCTCGACGAGGAAGCGCACGGGGTCGAGGAAGAGGTCGGTGCTCACCTCAGCCCAGTCCGCCTCGGTGAGGACGGGCTGGTTCACGAGGAGGCGACGGAAGGCCGTGTACGACTCGGGTGACGACACGGCCCGGCAGGCGCGCAGGGCCTCGTGGATCACCAGGCGGTCGTACTGCCGTCCGGTGCTGTCGCCGTACCCCTGCACGGCGAGCTCGTGGCAAAGCTGCGAGGGCTCTCCGGAATCCTCGTCGATCAGCCTGTCCGTGGTGTCGAACAGGTCGGTGGGCAGTCGGTCCAAGGGCCAGCTGCCCAAGGGGCGGGCGCGGGCCCAGCGCATCATCTCGGGCACCCCGGCCGGGGGCTTGGCGCCGTTGCGCAGGCACTGGAGTACCAGGGCATCCAGGGCCCGCTGCGCGCCGGCCGGGTAGGGCAGAGCGAAGGAGTCGAGGCGGTCGACGGCCGCCAGGTGCAGTACGGCGGTGGCCACGTCCCGCAGGAGGACGACATCGGGGTTGGACAGCCAGTCCGGTACGAGCTGTTGGTCAGGCATGGGGCGTGGCGTCTCCTTGGGGCGAGGTCTGCGTGTCGGGGCTCGGCGGGCGCGGATGGTCGGTGACGTAGGCGGTGCCGGGCCGACACCAGGTCCGGGCCTGACAGCCATGGCAGTGGCGTCCGGTCCTCGGTTCGTAGGCGGTGTCGTCCAGGAGCGGCTGGGCGAGTCCGGCGATGACGGCCCGGGCTTCGTCGACGTTCTCGGCGCGGCCGGGGTCGATGGGTTCGAGTCGACTCTCCCCGTGGCCTTCACGTAGGTGCTCCAGCTCGACCCAGGAGCGGCGCGGGTCGTCGCCGAGCGCACCCGCGTGGAACAGCAGCACGCCCAGGGCGAGTTGGGGATAGGTGTGGAGCAGGGAGTCGCGTTCCCACAGCGGGCGGGTCGACGTCTTGGTCTCGCGCCAGATCCACCGGCCGCGGTGGGTGTAGACCAGGTCGGGTACGGCGAGGACGACGATGTCGAGTTCGGGCACGTAGGCCGTGACCCGATGCTGTACGAGCACCTGCTCGTCGGCGTCAAGTCCGTTGAGAGGGCACAGGAGCCGGTGTTCCGCGAGCATCCCGGCAGCCTCGCGTGCGGAGGTGTCGTCGAGTCCGGCCCTTGCCCGTACCGCCGTCGGCTCGGGGATCTCGCGGTCCCGGCAGCCGCGCACCGGGCGTTCGGCGTGCTCTGCGTCGAGCCAGGCGTCGACGGCTCTGCCGCGCCGTGCCCCCCGATCCTCGGCCGAGAGGTCGTTGAGGTGCAGTCGCCGCACCAGGTGGTACTGGGCGGGGCACTCG
This sequence comes from Streptomyces sp. Ag109_G2-15, assembly GCF_900215565.1. Taxonomy (NCBI): domain Bacteria; kingdom Bacillati; phylum Actinomycetota; class Actinomycetes; order Kitasatosporales; family Streptomycetaceae; genus Streptomyces; species Streptomyces sp. Ag109_G2-15. Next base: position 1,781,961 of record NZ_OCNI01000002.1, on the reverse strand, counting down.
GCATGCAGCCGCAGGTCCCAGACGGAGACGGAGCGGCGTTGGCGTGCGACAGCCGGAGGGCGCCCGCCCCACAGCCGCGGGGTGCGTTTCAGATCCGTGCAGCCGGCGATCGACTTGCAGTCGACACAGCTCTCCCCGGGCTGCATGCCGAGTTCCGTGGCAGCCGTGACGAAGGCAGGCACAGCGTCGTCCCTGAACCGCTGCCTCGCCTCGGCGGGGCTTTCGGAGAGCAGCTCCTCCACGGACCCGTCGGCGCACCCGACGTCGAAGACACGGACCAATCGGGGCAAGCTGGTGCTCTCGGTCGCGGTGGGCGGAGGCTGGGCGCGTTGCTTGCGGCGAGGTGTGGGCGCGCCGAAGGCCATCACCTGTGCCACGGCACCGAGTTCCGCGTCGGGGCGGCCGGTCTTGGCCCGGCCCATGGAGGGCAGCCACAGGTCGCGCACCCTTCCGTCGGAGGAGGCGTACATGCGGCCCCAGAGTGTGTGCTCGTACTGCCGGGCGCCACGCGCGTCGGGAGCGTCCGTGCGGGAAGTGCGCCACGTCCATGGCTGCTTCACCGGCTTGGTCTCAGGCAGCCCGGCCTCGACGGCGGCTGCCTGTTCGCGGGTACGGGCGCCCACGTACCGTTCCAGGGCGTACGCGGTCCAGGCCAGGTGGGCGGGGTGGACCGGGGCGCCCCATCCCCGGAAGGGGCCGCGGGTGCCCCGGAGTTCCTCGCGTACCCGCTCCACGGACCATCCGTCGTGTTCCATAAGGTCGAGGGCGGTGAACAGCGGGCCGAACCCGAACTCCTCGCGGGGTGGCCGCCGGAACGGCACGGCCGGGTCGGCGACGAGCAGGGGCCGCATTGCGGTGCGTCGGTGGGTGGGACAGGCCGCGTCGTCGGGCCGGGCCATCCGGGGGCTCGCCCTGATCAACCAGTCGTGGCCGGCGACACCGGGTGGGTTCTGCATGGTGACCCCCGTGGCAGGCGGTATGGGCAGGAGGGTGCCCAGAGCAACGGGAGTCCGAGGACGTCCGGGCACCACTTGAGCATGGCACAAAGTTGTGAACTGAGTCCATGGACGGCTCGCGTTCAGAGTCTTTCACGCTACGCTGGTGGGTCTGATGCGCAGCGGTGCGAAGGGGCACGGTGGTGGACGCGGATACGTACAAGCCCGGCGTGGGTGACCTGGTCGACGGGCGCTACGAGTTGAAGGACTCTCTGGGCAAGGGCGGGATGGCCCAGGTCTGGCGGGCCCGAGAGGTGTCCGGGGGGCGGGAGGTCGCGGTGAAGTTCCTGCGCCACGACTCCGAGGCCCTGTACTGCCTCGACCCGTACGAGCGAGATGCCGAACTCGCCGTCAGGAACGCCCGGTTCCGGCGCGAGGCCAACCTCCTGGGCACGCTCGACCACCCGGGAATCACCGAACTGTACGGGAGCGGATCGCACCGGGGCGTCCCCTACATCGCCATGCGCCTGGTGACCGGAGTGAGTCTGCGGACCTTCCTCGACGAGCACAGCCCCCTGCCTCTGGCCACGGCGGTTGCCGTCGCCATCCAGGTGGCAGGGGCGTTGGCCTGCGCACACACGCTGCCGGTCGTACACCGGGACCTCAAGCCCGCGAACATCATGATCGATGAAGAGGGGTGGGTCGTCCTCATCGACTTCGGCATCGCCAAGCCGCTGCACGCCGACGCCACCCGTTACACGGCGCACGGTTCGACGCTTGGCACCCGCGGTTATCTGGCGCCGGAGCAGCTCCTGGAGCGCGAGCCCACCACGCGCACGGATGTCTACTGCTTCGGCTGCATCTTCTACGAACTCCTCACCGGGCGGCCCCCGTTCCCGCTCGGCGCGGAGTCCGGCCTGACCGACAAGCACCTCAACGAGGAGCCGCTGCCACCGAGCACGTACGCCGCGGGCATCCCGGAGCCGATCGACGATCTGGTGCTGCGGATGCTCGCCAAGAAGCCCGAGCAGCGCCCCGCCGTTGACGAGGTCCCGGAGGTCCTCGACCCGTTCGCCCCGGGGGTCGGCGATCCCGAGCCTCGGCCCCGCACCCGCCCCGACCCCACCGCCCCCATGCGTCGGCCGCGGGACCGGGCTGTTGGTCCGCGCCCGGTTGGTCTCACGCTGCCTGTCGCGTCCGCACCGGCCGTTGAGTGGCTGGACGCCCGTGTGGTGGAACAGCTCTGCGTGCAGGCCGAGTCAGAGATCGCGTCCGGTGAGCCGGGCGACGCGACCGACCGGCTGCACGGTCTGACAGAACGGGTCCGCAAGGAGTGGGGTGAGCGGCGCCCTCTGGTGCGTCGCGTGTGGCAGGGGGCTGCGGACGGATTCCGCCTCTCCGGCAACTTCGGCGCTGCGGCCCGCCTCTACCAGGCCGTCGACAACGATCTCATTCACGGGGACGGCCCGGCCGAGCGGGCCGATCGCGCGCTGATCCGGCTGCGCACGGCCGAGTGCCGGCTCACGTTCGGGGAACTGGAGGCGGCCATCGCGGCGGTTGACACGGCGGGCCGCACCGCCGCCGGACTGCCACCGGAACTCGCGGCTCGTGTCGAGGCCGTACGCCACGCGGTCGACGCCCAGCTCACGGCCCGTCTGGCCGAACCCAGACGCGGGGAGGCGTGACGGCCAGCCGGTGCGGGCGAGCCGATGTGCTACGCCTGGTTGGCCAGGTGTCCGGCCGCCAGTTCGTCGCCAAGGTCGCGGGCAAGGCTGGTGCCGAGGTCGGCCGCGCGGCGCAACAGCCGTTCGAAGGCGATGAGTTCGCGGAACGCCTCTCCGTAGCGCCGTTGTTCTCCGAGGGGAACCTGGCGGATCTGAAGACGGCGGACGTCGATGCGGGAGGAGTTCGTGGTGTGGGTTCCGGCCTGCCGGGCATTGGCGGGAGCCCGCAGTGAACCGGCGAGGAACCAGGCGTCCAGCTGTTCGGGCTGTACCCGCACAGCATGCAGTTGTGGGCCGAGGGCGGTCGGCGGCCCCTCGTGGACCCAGGCCGAGAAGGCACGGGCGACGCCCACCACCACGATGTCCCCGGGGTCGGCGATCACGGCCTCGCCGGCCGCCGCGGTGCCGGGAGCGAGCCAGCTGCGGGGTTCGCCGTCCACCAGAAGATCGGGGACGGTGAGGAGGGGGATGCCGTCGTCGGACGGCGGGCCGGCGTGGATCGATTCCTCCGGCGGTTGCTGGCCGCCGCGCAGGGTGAGCGCCCCGGCCCGGGCGAGCTCGGCGACTGTGGTTGCCGTCGGTGTGTCCGCCTCGGCCGTGGCGAGGTCGAGCGCCGCGAGCAGCCTGGCCGACTTGTTCACGTTCGCGGTGAGCCCGGTGAACTCCCGCCAGGATTCGGCCAGTCGGGGGGCCGTGTCCGCCGGGTGCGGGGCAATGTGGCGTCCAGGGGTCAGGTCGACCTCGTCGTTGAGGAGTTCGATGACGGGCACCTGTCGTACACAGGCAGGGGCCTGTGGGGAGTCCGCCTCTTCGACGGCCTCGCGCACGAAAGCGCTGATCGCCGCCCAGTCGGGGGTCCACTTCTCCTCCGCGTCTCGGGGGAACCGCGAGGCCGCGTCGGCGACCAGCAGCCGATCGCCCACCGGTGTGCCTTCCCCGTGGACGGGCATCCGCAGCACCCACAGGTGGAGGGAGACGCTGTGCGGTGCGGCGCAGCCCGGTGGCAACGCTACGACGGCCCGCAGTTGCCCGGTGCGCAGCAGCGAGCCGCGGATGCGGCGGCCGGCCTTCCTGGCCGCGACGGCGGGCGGCAGCAACAGTACCGCGGCGCCGCCGGGCCGCAGCTGGGCCAGGCAGTGCTGGACCCAGGCGAGTTCGGGTTCGGTGCGAGGGGGAAGGCCGTGGCTCCAGCGTGCGTCGGTGGCCAACTCCTCGTATCCCCAGTCCCGTTCGTTGAAGGGCGGGTTGCACAGGACGATGTCGGCGGGGGTGCCGTAGAACGGGTCGTCGCGCAGGGAGTCCGCAGCCCGTACGGAGACCTGCGCCCACTCCTTCTCCCTGTGGCCCTCTCTCTCGGCGAGGGCCATGCGGGAGTCCGCCAGCAAGGCGAGGACGGCGTCCCGGTCACTGCCGAGCAGTGTGAGTGCCTCGGCGCCGGATGCCCTCGCGGCGTCGGCCCCGGCCAGGAGGAGATGCCCTGGGCCGCAAGCAGGGTCCATGACCGTGATGCCGCCGGAGCTGCCCGGACTGTCGCCCGCCACGCCGTTGGCCGCCCTGAGGGCGATTTCTGCCATGAGGGATGCCAGCGGTTCCGGGGTCGTGGCGATCTGGCGCACATGGACGTCGAGCCAGCGGCGCAGCAGAAACGCGAACGTTTCCGTGCCCCCTTCACGCTGTCCGAGATCCACGGCCCGTTCGATCAGCTCCCGTGTCTCGGCACGGATCTCTTCGCCTTCGTCGCTCGCCCGCCCGGCGAGGAGCCGTCCTACCTCGGCGATTGCGGCCCCGGTCTCGTCACGCCCGCCGAGCGCCTCGAAACCGGGCCAGAGCCATTCCCTCTCGGCGGACTTCTTCAACTTCTTGTTGTCGCGCAGCCAGCCCTCGATGTCGGTCAAGGAGAACTGAGGGTTGGTGTCGGTGCCGGCGATCCGCTCGGGGAAGGACGGATGCCGCCGCCGCCAGTTGCTCACCGCGGCTCGTCCCACACCCGCAAGGCGGGCGATTTCGGCCAGGGTCACCGGTACGGCACGCGACGTGGACATCTACACTCCCAGGGCATTTCTGGTGGAGGGAGGACTTTCCCCTCGGTCATGGGTGTGTGATCAAGTCACCCTTCCTCCGAACTGCATCGGTCAGCGTACATGACCATTGACTTTGTTCACAGATACGTCAGTGCGGTTTTGGGGCGTACGTCGCGTTCCGGTCGGCGAGGCGCGCGGGTCAGCGCGACGGCCGGCCGTTCCGCCCGGACGCCGCCCCCGTCCGCCCGGGTCGGCCGCTCCGCCCCGATGTTGCCCATGCCCTCACCGGCCGGGCCTCGGGTCCCATTGGGTGGGTGAAGGGTCGCAGCGGGTCCACTTCGGCCCACGGGAGGAGTGCCTGTTCGGGGGTGCGGCGCTCGGGCAGCCACACGGCGAGGCGCCGCCACACCTCGCCGGCGTGGGCGGGTCGCTCGTCGGGGTCCTTGGCCAGTAACTGGAGCACCAGGTCCTCCAGTTCGGAGGGGATGCCCGCGCGGAGCCTTCCGGGCGGTACGGGCGGCTGCTCAAGGATCATGCCGGGCAGCATCAGTTCGGACTCGTGCGTGAAGACCGGCTCGCCCGTCAGCATCGCGTACAGCAGGCAGCCCAGGGCGTACAGATCGGTGCGGGGGTCGACCGGCTTGCCCCGCACCTGTTCCGGCGCCATGCATTCCAGGCTGCCAGGGCGCTCACCGGTCGTGGTGAGGCCTGTCGTGTCCGGGTCGAGGAAGGCGGCGACGCCGAAGTCCAGGACCTTGACCACGCCGTCCGTGCGGATCACGACGTTGCTGCCCTTGAGGTCGCGGTGCACGACGTCGCGGGCGTGCACTGAACCCAGGACCGAGGCGATCTGGACGCCGATCGACGCGGTCTCCTCGATGGAGAGCGGGCCCTCCTCGACGATCCGGTCGTCGAGCGGGGGCCCGATCACGTACTGCATGACGAGAAAGCGGGTGCCGTTCTCCTCGCCGAGGTCGTAGACGGTGGCGAGGCCCGCGTGGTCGAGTCGCGCGACGGCCTGCGCCTCCCGGCGGAACCTTTCGGCGTCGCGTGCGCGCTGCTCCTCGGTGAGTCCCGGATCGACGTTCATGGTCTTCAGCGCCACGTCGCGGCCCAGGTTCTCGTCGTGGGCGAGCCAGACGACTCCCATGCCGCCCCGGCCGATGAGGCGCTTGATCCGGTAGCGACCGGCGATCAGTGTTCCGGTTTCCATTTGCGCTGCGGCCCGTCCCCTCCGTGCCCTGCCGCGCCCTGCCCGGGCTGGTGTCAGGGAGAGTGTGACACGGTGGTGCTCCGAATGCCGCCCGCGCGACGCTTTATTCGTTGACTAAGTTCACATGCTCTTGCTCTAATGGAGTGAAGGCGGGGCGGTTCGTCCCGTGCGCCTCACCCGCTACGGTGATGCGTGGATTACGTCGGGAGCTAGTGAGGATCACGTGGACGTCTTCGATGTGCACCGTCGGCTCATCCGGGACTACAAGGAATACACGTCCGGATCGGTGGTGATCGACGACCCGCGGATCGGCGAGAAGGTGTCCAAGTCCCTTGCCGACGGCGACCAGTGGCCCGACCCCTGGCTCTCGCTCAACCCGAGCTTCGCGAGCGGCGGCACCGTCGACCACCTCGCCGACGACCTCGGCCTCCTCCACCCCGAGTGCAAGCGGATCTTCCGTACCGGCAAGGACAAGCGGGGTGCGACGATCCGTCCCATCCGCTTCCACCGGCACCAGCGCGACGCCATCGAGGCCGCCGACTCGAAGGACTCGTACGTCCTGACGACCGGCACCGGCTCCGGAAAGAGCCTCGGCTACATCGTGCCCATCGTCAGCCGGATCCTGAGCGAGAAGCGGCCCGGAGACCCCCCGAGCATCAAGGCGATCATCGTTTACCCGATGAACGCGCTGGCCAACAGCCAGCGGGGCGAGCTGAGGAAGTTCCTCACCGCCGGATACGGCGAGGGCAACGAGCCCGTCACGTACGCCCGTTACACCGGCCAGGAGAAGCAGTCCGAGAAGGACGCGGTCCTCGACACCCCCCCGGACATCCTGCTCACCAACTACGTGATGCTGGAGCTGATGCTCACCCGCCCCGAGGAGCGCAAGCGTCTCATCGGCCGGGCCAAGGGCCTGCGCTTCCTCGTCCTGGACGAACTGCACACCTACCGCGGCCGTCAGGGCGCCGACGTCGCCCTGCTGGTCCGGCGCGTGCGCGAGGCCTGCGAGTCGCCCGCCCTGCAGTGCGTCGGCACCTCCGCCACCATGTCCACCAAGGGCACCCCCGCCGCCCGCCGCCGTGAGGTCGCCGAGGTCGCCTCCACCCTGTTCGACACGGAGATCTCCCCAGACCGGGTGGTGGGCGAGACCCTGGTCCGCGCGACCGGCGACACGACCCCCACACGTGCCGAACTCGCCGCCCGCGTAAGGGAGAACAACCCTCCGCTGGAGTACGACGCACTCAAGGCCGACCCGCTGGCCCGTTGGGTTGAGACCGCCTTCGGCCTCACCGAGACCACCGACGATGACGGCACCCGCTTGCTGGTGCGCGCCAAGCCCACCACCGTGGAGCTCGCCGCGCGCGTCCTACGCGAGGACGCCTTCGACATCCCGCGCGACGCCCCCGAGGACGAGCCGTACACCGCCTGCGCCAAGGCCATCCGGTCCACCCTCCGGGCCGGCACACAGGTCCGCGACGCCGACGACCGCGCGCTGTTCGCGTTCCGCCTCCACCAGTTCCTCTCCAAGGGCGGCTCGGCATACGTCTCCCTGGAGCCGGCGGACAGCCGCCACATCACCCGCACCTACCAGCAGCGGGTGCCCGGAGAGCCGGAGAAGCTCCTGCTGCCGCTGTCCTTCTGCCGCGAGTGCGGCCAGGAGTACCTCACCGTGGCCCGCGAGCAGAGCGACGACGGCACGGTCGCCTTCCGCACCCGTGAGGACGCGGACGACGAGCAGGGCTACCTCTACCTCTCGGCCACCAACCCGTGGCCCGAGCGTGTCACGGACGCGATCGACCAGCGCCGCTTCCCCGACAGCTGGCTCACCCTCGACCCCAAGAAGGGCACGCCCGTCCTCACCCCGAGCCGCAAGAAGCGCGCCCCGCAGCCCGTGTGGGTGAGGCCCGACGGCACGGCGGTGAACAAGGACGGGGACGGCCTGTACGCCGCCTACGTGCCCGCCCCGTTCCTGTTCTGCCTGGAGTGCGGCGTCAGCTACGAGCAGGTCAAGGAGCGCGACTTCGCCAAGCTGATGACGCTCGACCAGGAGGGCCGTTCCACCGCCACCTCGGTCGTCAGCGCTTCCATCGTCCGCCACCTCAAGAGTCTGCCCGCGGACGAACTCGGCGAGGACGCACGCAAGTTGCTCACCTTCGTCGACAACAGGCAGGATGCCAGCCTGCAGGCAGGGCACTTCAACGACTTCGTCATGGTCACCCAGCTGCGCGGCGCCCTCTACCGCGCCATGCTGAAGGCGGGAGAGGCGGGCCTGCGCTGGAAGCGGCTGGGCGAAGAGGTCGTGGCCGCCATGGGGCTGGCCCGTCACGAGTACGCCAACAACCCCACCGAGGTGGAGGCGCTCGCCGAGGAGACGCTGAACGCGCTGGCCCAGGTGGCCGAGTACCGGCTCTTCCTCGACCTGGAGCGCGGCTGGCGGATCACCATGCCCAACCTGGAGCAGACCGGTCTGCTGGGCCTGGAGTACGCGGGGCTCGACCAGATCGCCCAGGACGAAGAGCGCTGGCAGCGCGCCGCCGGGCCGCTGCGCACCGCGACCCCTGCCACCCGGCTCGACCTGGCCCGCGTCCTCATGGACGAGCTGCGCCGCCAGCGCGCCGTGGACACCCCGTACTTCACCGAGGGCAAGTTCAACGAACTGCGCAAGGAGTCCGCCAAGCTCAACGACGCATGGGCCATCGCCGAGACCGAGTCCGCGCCCCCCGCGCCCGGCGTCGCGGTGGCCCGCCCCGGCCGGCCTGGTCGCTCCGGGCGCACCCGCAGCGAGCTGAACCTCACCGGCCGCACCGCCTTCGGCCGCCACGTCCGCAAGCCGGAGACCTTCCCGGACTGGAGCCACGACCTCTCCCTCGACGACGCCCAGAAGGTGATCCGCGACCTGCTGGAGGTCCTCGCCGACGGCGGTGTCCTGAGCCGGATCACCCAGGGCCGGGGCGAGGACCCCGGCTACCAGATCCACCACCCGGTGATCCGCTGGCACGCCCGCGACGACGAGCACGGCGCGGTGGACCGGCTGCGCCGCACCTACCGCACCGGCCGGGGCCCCCGAGTCAACGCCTTCTTCAAGGGTCTCTACAAGGAGGTCGCGTCCACCTTCGCCGGACTGCACGCCGCAGAGCACACCGCCCAGGTCCACCCCGACGTCCGCGAGGAGCGGGAGAAGCTGTTCAGCAAGGGGCTGCCGCTGCCCCTGCTGTACTGCTCGCCCACGATGGAGCTCGGCGTCGACATCGCCAGCCTCAACGCCGTCAACCTCCGCAACGTCCCGCCGACCCCCGCGAACTACGCCCAGCGCTCGGGCCGCGCGGGCCGCTCGGGCCAGCCCGCGCTGGTCACCACGTACTGCGCGACCGGCAACAGCCACGACCAGTACTACTTCACCCGCTCCGACCAGATGGTTGCGGGCACCGTCGCCGCGCCACGCCTCGACCTGGCCAACGAGGACCTGCTCGCCTCGCACGTGCACGCCATCTGGCTCGCCGAGACCCGCCTGGAACTCGGCCGCACCATGACCAAGATCCTCGACACCGACGGCAAGACCCCCTCGCTGGAGCTGCTGCCCGAGGTGCGGGAGCAGATCGGCGGACCGGCCGCCCAGCAGCGCGCCCTCGTGCGGGCCCGCACCGTCCTCGCGGGCTGCGTCGACGCCCTGCGCGAGACGTCATGGTGGCACGAGCAGTGGCTGGAGGACACCGTCGCCAAGGCCCCCGGGCGTTTCGACGAGAAGTGCGGACGATGGCGGAACCTCTACCGCAAGGCCCTGGAGGAGCGGGAGATCCAGCACGACAACATCCGCAACCGCACGGCGACTGGCCGTTCCCAGGCCCAGGCCGTCCGCCGCCGCGCCCAGGCGGAGAACCAGATCGCCCTCCTGGAGAACAGGCAGGGAGGTGAGCGCACGGTGCTGTCCGACTTCTATCCGTACCGCTACTTCGCCTCCGAGGGCTTCCTGCCCGGCTATTCTTTCCCCCGGCTGCCGCTCGCCGCGTACATCCCCGGCACCGGCCGCACCAGCCGCGGCTACGACGGCGACTACCTCCAGCGGTCCCGGTTCATCGCGATCCGCGAGTTCGGGCCGGGCGCGCTGATCTACCACGAGGGCAGCAGGTTCAAGGTGGACCGGGTGCAGCTGCCCCCGGACACCAGCGGCGAACTGACCACCGAGAGCGCCAAGGTGTGCCAGGGCTGCGGCTATCTGTCCCCCGAGGAGCGGCGCGAGGACACCTGCCTGGGCTGCGGCAGCTCGTACGGCGACCCCCGCACCGGGCTGCTGCACCTGCACACCGTCTTCACCCACCGTCGCGACCGGATCTCCTCCGACGAGGAGGAGCGCCAGCGCACGGGCTACGCGGTGGAGATCTCCTACCGTTTCAAGCAGCACGAGGACGGCCGGGATGGTTCGCTGCGCGCCGAGGCGAAGGCCGCGGCCGGCCGCCTCCTCGCCGAACTGGTCTACGGCGACAGCGCCACCGTCCGGCTCACCAACCTGGGCTACCGCCGCTCGGTCGCCAAGGGCGACATCGGCTTCTGGCTCGACCCGGTCACCGGCCAGTGGCTGGCCGGCTCCACCGGCAGGCCGAGCACGAGCGCGCCCGGCCGGGAGACCCCGGTGGAGGACGAGGGCCTCGCCGACGCGGAGAAGGTCGTGCGCAAGATCCCCGTCATCCCGTACGTCCAGGACACCCGCAACATCCTCGTCCTCAAGCTCGCGGCCCCCGTCGACAAGGACACCGCGATCACCCTCCAGTACGCGCTGGAGCGGGGCATCGAGGCCGAGTTCCAGCTGGAGGACTCCGAGCTGGACACCGAGGAGCTGCCGCCGCACGACGGGCCCCGCGAGCGGCTGCTGTTCATCGAGAGCGCCGAGGGCGGCGCGGGCGTCCTGCGCCGCCTCCAGGCCGAGCCCGACGCGCTCGCCCGCGCCGCCCGCCGGGCCCTGGAGATCGCGCACTTCGACCAGGTCGGGCGCGACCGGGGAGCCGAGAAGCGCAACGGAGACCCGTGCGAGAAGGGCTGCTACGACTGTCTGCTCTCCTTCGGCAACCAGCGCCACCACCGGATGATCGACCGCCACCTGGTGAAGCAGCTGCTGATGGACTTCGCGGGCGGCGAAGTCGGCTCCAGCCACGCGGGCCGCACCCGCGACGAGCAGGCCGCCGCGCTCATCGAGGGCGCCGACTCCTCCCTGGAGGAGCGGTTCGTCGCCTACCTCAGGACTCACGGCCACCGCCTGCCCGACCACCAGCAGGTCAGGCTGAGCGCGGCCCTGTCCAAGCCGGACTTCGTCTACGACACCTCCTTCGGCCCCGTCGCGGTCTTCGTCGACGGCCCGCACCACGACCACGCGGAGACGACGCTGCGCGACGAGGAGGCCGCCGAGCGGCTGAAGGAGATCGGCTGGGAGGTCATCCGCATCCGCTACGACGACGACTGGTCGAAGGCCGTCGCCGACTACCCTTCTGTGTTCGGCGAAGCACGCCGCTGACCTCGGGGACGGGGGCGCGCCCTAACGTCCCGCCCCGTCCCATGGCCTGCCGACGAGCCGTCCGACCGCACCCGTTTCGCCCGCGCCCGACCCTGCCCGCCCGACCCCGGAAGGCCCGCATGACCACCGCCGCCCAGCCGACCCGGCAGTACGCCGTCGGCTCCCTCGTCCACGCCCGGGGCCGTGAGTGGGTCGTGCTGCCCGACTCCACACCCGACCTGCTCGTCCTGCGCCCGCTCGGGGGCGCCGACGACGACATCGCGGGCGTCCTGCCCGGCCTGGAGACCGTCGCCCCCGCCACCTTCGCCCCGCCCACCCCCTCCGACCTCGGCGACCAGCAGGCCGCCGGGCTGCTGCGCACCGCCCTGCGCATCGGCTTCCGCTCCGGCGCGGGCCCCTTCCGGTCGCTCGCCTCGATCGCCGTCGACCCCCGCCCCTACCAGCTGGTCCCGCTGCTGATGGCGCTGCGTCAGGACACCGTCCGGCTGCTGATCGCCGACGACGTCGGTATCGGCAAGACCGTGGAGGCCGGGCTGATCGCCGCCGAGCTGCTGGCGCAAGGCGACGCCCGAGGCCTGGTCGTGCTGTGCTCGCCCGCCCTGGCCGAGCAGTGGCGGGCCGAGCTGTACGGCAAGTTCGGCGTCGATGCCCGTCTCGTGCTGCCGTCCACGATCGGCCGTCTGGAGCGTGAGACCCCGTACGGCCAGTCGGTGTTCCGCCCGGACGGCGCGTACGTCGTCTCCACCGACTTCATCAAGTCCCCCCGCCACCGGGAGGACTTCCTGCGCCACTGCCCCGACCTGGTGATCGTCGACGAGGCGCACTCCTGCGTCTCCGACACCACGGTCGGCGCGTCCGCCCGCTCCTCCCAGCAGCGGTACGCGCTGCTGCGCGCCCTCGCCGACCGGACCGACCGCCACCTCCTGCTGGTCACGGCCACCCCGCACAGCGGCAAGGAAGAGCCCTTCCGCCGACTGATCGGCCTGCTCGACGACCGCCTGGCCGCCGTCCCCCTCGACACCGACGCGGGCCGCAGGCTGCTCGCCGAGTTCTTCGTGCAGCGCCGCCGCGCCGACATCCGCGAGGACTTCCAGGACGGCGCGCACTTCCCGTCCTCCCGGGACACCGCCGAGACCGCCTACACCCTGCACCGCGACTACAAGAAGCTCCTCGACGAGGTCCTGGCGTACGCCCGCGAGACCGTACGCGCGGCCGACGGCGCCCTCCAGCAGCGCCAGCGCTGGTGGTCCACCCTCGCCCTGCTGCGCACCCTGTCCTCCTCTCCGGCCGCCGCCGTGCAGTCCCTGAACACGCGCGCCGGCGTCGAGGAGGCGGACACCCCCGCAGAGGCTGACCGCACCGGGGAGCGCACCGTCTCCGACCCGGCCGACAGCGAGACCCCCGAGTCCGCGGACGCCGTACCGGGCACCCGCCTCCCCACCGCCACCGGTCCCACGGCCGCCGGCACCGAGGCCACCAGCACCGAGGTCGACGTCGAGGCCGACGACGAGGAGAAGGCCCGCCTGGTCGCCATGGCCGAATCGGCCAAGAAGCTCTATGGCCCGACCCGCGACGCCAAGCTGAAGAAGCTGATCACCACCGTCTCCGACCTCCTCGACCAGGGCTACCGCCCCATCGTCTTCTGCCGCTATATCGCGACCGCCGACTACGTGGCCGACCACCTCAAGAAAATCCTCAACAAGAAGGGCACCGAACACCCGGTCGCGGTCGCCTCCGTCACCGGCGAACTCTCGCCCGACCAGCGTGTCACCCGCATCGCCGAGCTGACCGGCACCGACGAGGAAGGCAACCCCGCGCCCGAGCGCCGCGTCCTGGTCGCCACCGACTGCCTCTCCGAGGGCGTCAACCTCCAGGAGTCCTTCGACGCGGTCCTCCACTACGACCTCGCCTGGAACCCGACCCGCCACGAACAGCGCGAGGGCCGCGTGGACCGCTTCGGCCAGCGCACCGACGTCGTCAAGGCGCTCACCCTGTACGGCGCCGACAACCCCGTCGACGGCATCGTCCTCAACGTCCTGCTCCGCAAGCACGAGCGCATCCGCCGCGTCACCGGCATCTCCGTGCCCGTGCCGCAGGAGTCCGAGAGCGCCATGCAGGCCGTCTTCGAGGGACTGATCCTGCGCGGCGAGCGGTCGCCGTACGAGCAGGAGGGGCTGTTCGCGCAGGAGGAGGTGGCCGAGCAGCTGGAGATCGCCTGGCAGTCCTCCGCCGAGCGGGAGAAGCGCTACCGCTCCCGCTACGCCCAGCTCACCATCAAGAAGGACGAGGTGGCCGCCGAGGTCGACGAGATCCGCGCCGCGCTCGGCACCGGCGAGGAGGTGAGGGACTTCACCCGCCGCGCCCTGGGCGCCCTGCGCGGCATGCCCGCCCCCACGAAGCAGGGCGGCTTCACCGCGCACACCGACGCCCTCCCGCAGGGCCTGCGCGACACCGTCTCGCACGCGCTCGGCCCCCGGCACCCCCGCCCGGTCGTCTTCCACGACGCCCCCAGCGCCCCGCGCGGCGAGGCCGCCCTCACCCGCACCGACCCGGTGGTCGCCGCCGTCGCCCGCTTCGTCCTGGATGCGGCCCTCGACGACGCCGGCAAGGTCCCCGAGTGGCAGCGCCCGGCCCGCCGCTGCGGAGTCGTCCGTACGAAGGCCGTGGAGCGGAACACCACGCTCCTGCTGGTGCGCCACCGCTTCCAGCTGAACCTGCCCGCCCGTGACGGCTCGGTGCGCGAGCAGCTCGCCGAGGATGCCCGCGTGGTCGCCTACCGAGGCAGGCCCGACGCCCCCGAGTGGCTGCCGGAGGACGAGGCCGTGGCCCTCCTCGACGCCCGTGCCACACAGAACACCGACCCCAGGTTCGCCACCGAGCACATCGCCGAGATCCTGGCTGCCCTGCCCGCGATCATGCCCCAACTACGGAACCAGTCGGCCGAGTTGGGCCGCACCCTGGAAGCTTCGCACCGCAGGGTCCGCACCGCCTCCCGCGCCCGCCTCGCGGGCCTGAAGGTCGTCCCCCAGGGCGACCCGGACATCCTGGGCGTGTACCACTACCGCCCGGCCCCGACGTTCCCCCAGGGAGTGGGCGCATGAGTACCGCCAGGACCCTCGTCACCGACTCCGTCGCCACCGTCGGCGGCCTCCTGCCGTACGACCTCCTGGTCCGGATCAAGGAGGGTAAGGAGCAGACCGGCTCCAAGCCCGCCGACTACCGCCTGTACGCCAAGGGCGACTCGGTACGGGACGCCGCCGAGCGCTCCTGGGGCTATCTGCGCGGCGTGTGGGCCGCCTACCAGGACGCCCTGACCCGCGACGGCGCCGACGCCGACCCCGGCGTGCACGCGGTCGGCGTCACCACCGAACGCTGGCTGCTGCCCCTCTTCGAGCAGCTCGGCTTCGGCGCCCTCACCCCCGTCCCCGCGCCCGGCCTGCCCTCCCACGACGGCGAGAAGGACTTCGAGGTCAGCCACCACTGGGCGCACGTCCCCGTCCACCTCACCGGCTGGAACGTCCCCCTCGACACGCGCACCACCGAACTGGCCAAGCAGGCCCCCCAGTCGATGGTGCAGGAGTACCTCAACCGCTCGGCGGACTCCACCCTCTGGGGCGTCCTCTCCAACGGCCGCCAGCTGCGCCTGCTGCGCGAGTCCGCCTCCCTCACCGGCGCCGCCTTCATCGAGTTCGACCTCCAGGCGATCTTCGACGGCGACCGCTCCGACGACTTCGTCCTCCTGTGGCGCCTGCTGCACCGCACCCGCTTCGAGCCCCGCACCGAGGGCGAGCCGGCCGCGACCTGCCCGCTGGAGAAGTGGCGCACCGAGGCCATCGACAGCGGCACCCGCGCGCTGAAGGAACTCCGCAAGGGCGTAGAGAAGGCCCTGACCGTGATCGGCACGGGCCTGATCGCCCACCCCGACAATGCCGACCTGCGCGACGCCCTGCGAACCCGCGACAAGAACGTCCGCGACGACCTCCACCCGGCCCTGCTGCGCCTCGCCTACCGCCTGCTGTTCCTCTTCGTCACCGAGGACCGCGACCTGCTCCTGCACCCCGAGGCCACGGAGCAGGCCCGCGAGACGTACGAGAAGTACTTCTCCACGGCCCGCCTGCGCCGCGTCGCCCGCCGCACCGGCACCCTCCACGGCGACCAGTGGCAGGCGCTGCGGCTGGTCATCGAGGGCCTCGGCACCCCCGGCGGCCGCCCCGAACTCGGACTCCCGGCGCTGGGCGGCCTGTTCGAGCCCACCGCCACGGACGCGATCCTGGACGGCCTCAGCCTGTCCAACCAGTCCCTGTACGAGGCCGTACGCGCCCTATCCGAGGTGTACGACGCCAAGCTGGGCCGCCCCCGCAAGGTCGACTACCGCCACCTCGGCGCCGACGAGCTCGGCTCGGTCTACGAGTCCCTGCTCGAACTGGAGCCGCGCCTCGGCGAGGGCAACGAGTACGTCCTGGCCAAGCTGGACGGCAACGACCGCAAGACGTCCGGCTCCTACTACACCCCGTCCCCCCTCATCGACTGCCTCCTCGACTCCACCCTCGACCCGGTCATCGACCAGGCCGTCAAGTCGGGTACGACGAAGAAGGAGCGCGAGGACGCACTGCTCGCCCTGACGGTGTGCGACCCGGCCTGCGGCTCCGGCCACTTCCTGGTCGCCGCCGCCCGCCGTATCGCCCGCCGCCTCGCCGAGATCCGCACGGACGATCCCGAGCCGAGCGCCGAGGACGTACGGCACGCGCTCCGCGACGTCATCGCGCGGTGCGTGTACGGCGTCGACCTCAACGAGATGGCCGTGGAGCTGGCCAAGGTGTCGTTGTGGATCGAGGCGATGAGGCCGGGCCGTCCGCTCACCTTCCTCGACGCCCACATCAAGCACGGCAACGGGTTGCTGGGCACGACCCCGAAGCTGCTGGCCGAGGGCCTGCCCGACGACGCGTTCAAGCCGCTGGAGGGCGACGAGCCGAAGCACGTCACCGATCTGAAGAAGCGCAACGCCGCGGAGCGGACCGCGTGGAAAATCGCGTTGCGCCACGGGGCGAACCAGGACGCCCTGTTCGCGGAGGAGGAAGTGCTGGCCGAGTCCAACTCGGCGTTCGGCGAGACGGTCTCGGCGATCACGGAGACGGACTCGCAGGAACTGGAGGACGTCCGGAACCAGGCCAAGGCGTACCGCGAGCTGACCACCTCCCCGGACTACATCCGGGCACTGGAGCTGGCCGACGCCTGGTGCGCGGCGTTCGTCTGGAAGAAGACGAAGACGGCGACGCCGCCCGCGCTGACCACGAAGTCCCTGCTGACCCTGCACTCCGAGGACGGCGGCGCGAGCCTGCCGGACGGCACGGTGAAGGAGGTCCTGCGGCTGCGGGAGGAGTACCGGTTCTTCCACTGGCACCTGGAGTTCCCGGAGGTGTTCCGGGTTCCGGCGGATGCGGGGGCGCCGGGAGTGGACGAGCGGACCGGGTGGAAGGGCGGGTTCAGTTGTGTGCTGGGGAATCCGCCGTGGGAGCGGGTCAAGCTCCAGGAGCAGGAGTTCTTCGCCACCCGTGACGAGAAGATCGCGAACGCCGCGAACAAGGCTGCCCGCGAGCGCATGATCGACGCGCTAGCCGAGAGCGAGGAGGAGACGGACCGCACGCTGCACACCGAGTTCATCGATGCGCGCCGCCTCTCCGAGGGCGTCAGCCATCTGCTGCGCGACTCGGGCCGCTTCCCACTGGCCGGACGCGGCGACGTCAACACGTACGCCGTCTTTGCCGAGGCCGCCTCCCTGGGCATCGCGCCGACCGGGCGGCTGGGCCTGGTCCTGCCGACCGGTATCGCCACCGACGCCACGACGGCGCCGTTCTTCTCGGACCTGGTGCGTACCGCGCGGCTCGCGTCGTTCCTGGACTTCGAGAACGAGGCGTTCATCCTCAGCCGGGACGTGCACCACTCGGTGCGTTTCTCCCTGTTCACCGTCACCGGCGTCGGCGCGCGCGTCGACGAGGCGTCCTTCGCCTTCGGTACCCGGTACATGGAGGACCTGGACGGCCGGCGGTTCGCCATGCCCCCGGAGGAGATCCTGCTTGTCAACCCCAACACGGGCACCCTTCCGGTGTTCCGCACCCGGCGGGACGCGGAAATTACCCTCGGGATCTACCGCCGGGTCCCGGTGCTGATGAAGGAGCCGGACGAGAACGGCTGGGGCGGGACCAACCCGTGGGGTCTGACGTTCATGGCCATGTTCCACATGTCCAACGACTCCTACCTGTTCAAGGGCAAGCAGGAACTGGCGGACGAGGGCTGGCAGTTGACCGGCAACGTCTACACGCGCGTCGATGAAGAGGGGAAGAAACGCCGCTATCTCCCGCTGTACGAGGCGAAGATGCTCCACCACTTCGACCACCGCCTCGGCACGTACGAGGGCCAGACCCAGGCCCAGGCCAACGTCGGCACCCTCCCGCGCGTGACGCCGGAACAGCACGACGACCCCGACTTCGCTCCAATGCCCCGCTACTGGGTGCCGGAGCAGGATGTGGACTCCGGCAAGCGGGACAAGAAGGGGAACCGGATCATGTGGGCGGGGGTGGAGACGCGGCTGGCAGACAAGAAGTGGTACGAGAACTGGCTTCTGGGGTGGCGTGACGTGGCTCGGTCCACCGACACCCGAACCATGATCAGCTCGGCGCTTCCCGCTTATGGGGTAGGAGACAAGTTCCTGCTGGCCTTCGCGCCCGACGATGCTGCCGTTCTGCTCTCGGTCTTCAACTCGTTCGTCTTCGACTACGTGACCAGGCAGAAGCTGTCCGGCACCGCGTTGAAGTACTTCGTGCTGCGCCAGCTCCCTGCCGCCACGCGGGTTGAAATCGCGGCGTTGGATGGACTGCTCGGCGGTAACGCGATGAGCTGGATTACCTCACGCTCGTTGGAACTCTCGTACACATCCCAAGACATGCTTCCCTTCGCCAGGCACCACAGAGACGAGGGCGCCCCCTTCCGGTGGGACGGCGCACGCCGCGAACTTCTCCGTGCGGAGCTGGACGCGGCCCTGTTCCATGTGTACGGACTCAGTCACGCGGACGTGGAGTACGTGATGGACACGTTCCCCACGGTCAGAAAGCGGGAGGAGGCCCTACAGGGGACTTACCGAACCAAGGACCTCATCCTCGACATCTACGACCGTATGGAGAACGCGCGAGCGGCTGGCGACGAGTACCGAACGGTGCTGGACCCGCCGCCGGGGAAGGGCCCGCGTCACGAGGCCTGAGCGCCGCAGCCTCGGGCGGGTGGGTCAGAACCCGTCCCGCCCGAGGTCCGCGACGAACCCGGCCCACGCATCGTGGGTGAACGCGAGTTGCGGACCGTCGCTCCGTTCCTTGGAGTCCCGTACGCGGACGGCGGTCCCGTTGGCGGCGACCTCGACGCACGCACCTCCTTCGCCGCTGCTGTAGCTGCTCTTGAACCAGTCCAGCCGTGCGGGCTGTTCGGCGTTCATCGGTCTCCCAGCATCTTCTCGATCAGGGTCAGTGACTCTTCTGGCGTGAGCGCCTGCGCCCTGATGCTGCCGTAGCGTGTGGCAAGGATACGGACCTCGTCCGGGTCGGTGATCAGACGGCTGATGTGCTGCACCTCCAGATAGGCCACCTGTGGCTTGCCCTTCGGCGTGAGCATGATGAACGGCCCGCCCAGGCTGGGGTGTTCCTTGCGGTCCATCGGCAGCACCTGGAGTTCGACGCTGCGCAGTCTGCCGAACCTCAGCAGTGCTTCAAGTTGCTCGTAATGAACGTCCCACCCACCGAGCGGGCGGCGCAAGACTGATTCCTCGATGGTGAACGTCGTGAACGGCGGTGGCCAACGCTTGAAGATCTCCTGGCGGTCCAACCGTGCGGCCACGCGCTGTTCGACGGTCTCCTCGTCCAACAGGGGTTGCCGCGTCCGGAACACCACCTGAGCGTGCGCCTTGGTCTGCAAGAGCCCGGGAACGGCGAGCGCGCTGTAGTCGTGGAGCTCAACCGCCTCCGCCTCCAAACGCGCATAATCCCTGAACCACTCCGGATGCCGCACCCTCCTCCTAGCCCGCGCCCGCTCCACATCCTCCGCCGCAGACGCCAGCAGCCCCCCCGCACTCCAGCAACTCATCCACCGCGACCAGCAGTTCAGGCTGAGGTGTCCGCCGCCCCCGCTCCACGGACGAGATGGTCTCCTTCCCGTACCCGAGCCGGTCGCCCAGCTCCTTTTGGCTCATCCCGGCCCGCACCCGCGCGACCTTGATCTGTCGCCCGAGCGCCTGGAACAGGTCGGCCACCTCGTCCGTGCCGTCCGCCTCACCGCCGGTGGGAACCCCCGAACCGCCCGCCTGTGCCGCCATCCCGTACCACCGCCCACTTCCGTCGTACCAGGGGCGAACCGCCGAATGTCCGGCCAGGTCACGGCCGTACGCCCGTACATCCCGCCCTCCGCCCCGGGACAGTCACCCTCCGTACCGCCCCGCACCCTCCACACAGTAGAAGCACTCCGTCACTCTCGGTGAGGTGATCCAGCAAACCGTCACCGTCACCGGTGAACCGACCGCCACCACCCACCACTTCCGCCTCACGTTCCCCACCAGCAGACATGGCGCCCACACCGCTCGCCACGCAGCCGAGCGCTGGCTCGCCGACCAGCGGGACTGCCCGAAGGTCGCGGCCGGCGACGAGGGCGCGGCCACGGCCTCCCTCCTCATCGCGGAACTCGCCGCGAACGCCGCCCTGCACGGCCGCGAACGGGGCCGCCACGCCCGCCTCGCCCTGACCCTCACGCCCGCCACCCTGCGCATCGAGGTCACGGACGCCCGGGGTGACCGCCTGCCCGAACCGGCACCAGGCAGAGACGGCGACGGAGATGGGGACGGTGAGTCGGGGCGCGGCCTGCTCCTCGTCGCCTCGCTTGCCGATGCCTGGGGATGCGAGCCCCACCATCCCGGCGGCAAGACAGTCTGGGCGGAGTGCGGCCGGCGTGAACCCGCGCTCAAGGGGGGCGCGTGACCTCAACTATGCATCTGCTCGCAGAAGTTGGGTATTGACGGTGATCGTGAACGGCCTTCACGCTTAACAGGTAATCGTGAAGGCCGTTCACGGGGAGATGTCATGGAAGGCATGCCCGAGGCGAATGACCAACTCGTCGGACTGTTCGAAGTGGCGGAGATGGCGGGGGTCGGTCGGACGGTCGTAGCGAATTGGCGCGCCCGTGACAAACACTTTCCCGCTCCCGTCGCGGACCTGCGAAGCGGGCCGGTTTTCCGGGCGAGTCAGATTCAGCGCTACCTCAAACGGAGGAATAAGCACATGGCCGCCAAAGCTCATGTCATCTCGACCATCAATCTCAAGGGCGGCGTCGGGAAGACCACCACCACGGCCGGACTCGCGGAGTTCCTCTCTGCGGAGTTCCGCAAGCGGGTCCTGGTGGTCGATCTCGACCCGCAGACCAATCTGACCACGGTCCTGATCGGGGAGGAGAAGTGGGAGGAGCTCAACGACGAGGGATACACCCTGGCGACCCTATTCAAGGACGCCCTCCGGCCCGAGGACGAGCCTCTCGAGTTCGACCTGGAGAAGACACTCCAGCGCAATGTCTCTTCGGTGGATGCGGTGACGAAGGTGGACCTCCTGCCTTCTTCGCTGGACCTCATCGACGTCCAGGATCGCCTGGCGTCCATGCCCAGGGGGCGTTTCCACGCCAACAACCCCACCGATCTCCTGCGCAAGGCGATCCGGAAGATCATTGATGACTATGACTACGTGCTCGTCGACTGCCCTCCCAACCTCGGCATCGTCACTCTGAACGGTCTGCGCATCTCCGAGGGATACATCATCCCGACCATCCCTGATGTCCTGTCCACCTACGGCATTCCTCAGATCCAGCGGCGAGTGCGGGCCTTCGCGGACGACCTGGGGGAGACCATCAAAGAGATCGGCATCGTCATCACGAAATACAAGGCCAATTCGACGGTCCACTGGAACACCGTCAGGCGACTTCAGGGCGACAAGAAGCTCCCCGCCGTGCTGCCGACCTTCATCCCCGAGAAGAACGACATCGCCGGTTCGGCGGAGTTCGTCGGTCGCGGTACCCTGCGGCAGAAGTACGGCTACCAGGGCGGGTTCGACGCTTTCCGCGGCATGACGCAGGAGTTCATCGAACTGGTCGAGGAGAAGGCGTGACCGAGCAGAGCGACAGTCGGCCTGACGGCAACGGTCTCCTGAACGCCCAGGTGCGGGAGGCCGAAGAAGCCCTGACCAAGCTCGGCGCCTCCGACCCGGAGCTCGCGGCGACGCTCGCACGTGTCCTCGGCGTGGTGGCGTCCGAAGCCGCACGCACGACACGCTTCGCCCGAGCACTGGCCAAGGCGCTGACACCTCCCGATTCGCAGACCGCACCTCGGCCGGCAGAACGCCCGAGGCGTAGCCGACGAGCTCCGGGAGTGATCGACCCGTTCGCGGTGTTCGCCGAAACCGGCGAGACGGGACTCCGTTCGAGCCTGAGTGAGCTCGGCCTCGAACAATTGCGGGACATCGTCTCCGAACATGGGATGGACCACGACCGGCTGGCGCTGAAGTGGAAGGACCCTCAACGGGTCATCGACCGCATCGTGGAACGCGTCGAATCGCGGACAGCCAAGGGAGCCGCCTTCCGGGGACGGCCGGAGCAGCCCGCGCTGCGACACGACGAGGCCGTCGGCCCGGCGGCCGAGGACTCGTCGCCCTGAGGCAACCGGGCGCGACGCGGCAAACGCCTCGCGTCCGCCACCCAGGCCAAGGCCATCCGCATCGAGCGGCGCGTACAGGACCGCACCGTCCTGCTGTTCGACGATCTGTTCACCACCGATCGGCAGATGCAGGCCGTTGCCTGCCTGTTGCGGGAGGCGGGCGCGACCGAGGTGAGGGGCTTGGTCCTCGCTCGCGCCCCTTGGCGAGGGGCGGACCGCCAGGGGGCGCTCTTCGACTCGTGACGGTCGACTGGTGCCCCCTGGGTCCCCGACTCAGACCGTGTCCCGGCTCTCCCAGCGGTCCCGGACCCACATCAGAGCCTCGACGAGCAGCTCTCGGTTGCGATCCTTCTCCAGAACGGACAGAGGGAAGCTGGGGTCCGGTCCCCGGCCCGGCTCTCTCTCCTGAAGGTCGATACCTTCAAGTTCGTTGAGAAGCCTGAGGAATTCGGCACGCAGGGCGGGGTGGGCGGACGGCTCCGTTACCGCCAGCCACTGGAAGTTGAGATAGGCCGTGCCGCCCAGTCCGCAGCCAGGGGTGAAGCCCATCGGTGAGATCACACTGTCTGGGGCGCCCGCCTCCTCCAGGGTGAGTATCGCACCGCTGCCGCTGGCCTTCGTGCCGCCGGGGTGGTACACGGTGCCGCCGATTTCTTCCCAGCGTGCGAGGAGGCCGCGCACCGCCTCCACCGTCCCCGGCGAATTGTCCTCCGCGAGCTCACGGAAGAACCGCCTCTCGGGGGAGTTCTCCGCCACGAGCTGCAGGTAGAACGAGTCGGCGTCCGTCTCCTCACCCTGGCTCTCCGGGGCGCTCTGCGCTGTGTCCTCCTCGCTGTCGGCCGGGTCGTCGGCTTCGCTGACCAGCGACGCAAGCTCGTCGGCGGAGAGGCGCTGCGCCGGATCGGCTGCCCCGCCGGCCGTGAAGCGCACGCCGTCGTCGCTCAGCCGGGCGCGGACGTCTCCTCCCGCGTCCTGAGGCGCCCAGCGGAAGCCGTCGGAGACCTTGCCCTCGGAGGTGAGCACCCGGTACGCGTTGGCCACCCCTGGCGTATTAGCCAGATGATTGCCCACGGCCTGGGCGCCGGAGCCGATGAAGGCCGCGAGATCGCCGTACGACGTCCAGGTGCCGTGGGGGAGCGCGGCGAGCACCTGGTGGGCCAGGTTCCAGTCCCGGCTCCGCTCCGCTCGGCCGACTCCGCGCAGCGGGGCCGGCCACAGCGCGATCGCGCGGTCGGCGAGTTCGTCGGCACGGGCGCGGATCTCGTCCGCGCCCCACCGCTCTGTGGTGGCGATGCGGCGGTTCATCTCCAGATGGCTGCCCTGGAGCAGGCCCTGCTTGCGCTCGAAGGGGTGATTGGACAGCTCCGAGTTGACCGCGGTGAGCGTCAGGTTCCCAAGCGTGTGCTGAAGCCGGGAGTGCAGGTCCTCCGCGCTCTCGCCGTCGACCACGTCCTCGCTCAGCATCCGGAGCCACTCGTCGCCCGGCGACTGCGGCATGACATGCTCGATGGTGAGCTGCGCGGTGGCGAAGTCGACCGGTTCGGGATGCTCGTAGCTTTCCTCCAGCCGCTGGAGCACCATCTTGCGCTGGTGCCCGCGGCCGAACTTGTAGAAGGGCGCCGTCCGGACCTTCTCGCGCAGCTCGTCGTCATCGGGCCAGAAGCGGTTCTCTGCGGAGAGGAGCTGGTGCAGCCCGTCGGCGACAGCCACGTCCAGCGGGAGCTGCCCAGGCACTGCCTGGAAAATCCTGTTGAGGTTGTTCGTCGGCACCCGGCACATCATCCGGCGCACCAGGAAGCTCTCGATGTACGACATCGCGCGGGCCGTGTCCGCAGAGTTCAGCTCCCCGCGCTGACGCCGGTCGAGCAGCAGCATCAGCGCGGGATAGGTGACCTGGGCCTGCCAGGTGTCCAGCCGGTGCAAATGGGCGCGGACCGCTTCGTTCGCCTCCTCCTCGGGGTGGAGAAGCCGACGGAAGAGGGCGCCGCGCCGGTACAACTCCTTGATGTACGCCTCGATCTCCGCCTCGCTGACCTCACCCCGCTCGAAGCGCTGCTGCTGAGCCGCGTACAGGTCCTGGCGGCGAACCCGGTCGTCCCCGTCGAGCACCAACTGAAGCCACATGAGCTGTTCCAGCTCGTCGTTGCTCAGACTGTCCTGCAGCGGAAGCCAGTAGGTCTCGTAGATGTGCTCACCGCGGGTGGGCAGCCGCATGAACAGGTAGTTGCGCAGCAGGTCGGCCTGGCTCAGCTTGAGGCCGGTGTTGTTGAGGGACTCGAAGATGCGGTGCACGTTGTCCGCGCGTTCGGCTGTCACCGCCACCAAGGTGAGCCGGGAGGTGATGGCCTCCTCGATGCGGAGCACGTCCTGCGGGGCGGCCGGATCGGCGGCCTCGACGAGCTTGCGGCGGAAGAAGCCGTAGGCGGCGGCGACGGCTCCGCCGGCGGCCTGCTCCGAGAGCGGCCCGCGAACGTATGCCGCGAACTGCGCCCGGTCAGCCTGGGTCGGCAGTAGCCGGAGGCGATCGCTGCCGTTCTTGCGCTTGTTGATGAGGTATTCCTCGTCGATGCGCTCGGCCTCATCGGGCTCGCCGTCCGCTATGTGGTCGCGGATCGCGGCCAGGGCGAGCGACAGCGTGGTCAGCCGCTGCTGACCGTCGACGACGAGCCAGCGGGGGAACGTCGCTTCGTTCTGCGGCGACGGCGCGAGCACCACGGACCCCAGGAAGTGTGTGCTCGCCTTCTCCCCGGACTCCAGCAGCTCGGCCTGCTCCAGGATGTCGGTCCACAACTGTCTGAGCTGCTTCTCCGTCCAGGAGTAAGTCCGCTGATAGAGCGGCACCTGGAACTGCTGTGCCCTGCCCTGGACGAGATCGGCGAACAGCGTCTCCTTCGCCTGCACGGCGTCCCCCTCGGTGATCGGTTCGGTCGTAGCGCGTGGGAAGGACCTTAGGGCTTCCCGCTGACAGTCAGGGGCGTTTCAAGCCCTCGTCCAGGCATGCGCACCACAGCGCGTGGGCCCGGTCCATCTCGTCCAGTGCCGCCCGGGTGAACCGGGCTTCCATGAAGGCTCGGTCGACGATCCGTGCCGTGAGTGAGACCAGGTGCGCCGCGACCTGTTCCACCCGCTCCCCGCGCACCCGGTCCTGAACCCGTTCCAGGCGTTCCTGACGTTCCCACAGGTCGGCGAGGCTCGCGCCCAGCTCTTCCTCGTCGTCGTACACGGACGGCACGCGGGGCAGCAGGTCGGCGGTGAGAGCGGGGACGGAGTCCAGGGTGGCCGGCTCGTCCGGTCCATCGTTGCCGAGGATGCGGTTGGCGATCGTACGGACGGCCTCGGAGCGTTCGACGCGCGCCGCCTGGGCCCGCAGGGCGCCGAGCAGTGCCGGGACCTCGGCCCGGGCCCGGCGCCGCAGGGTCTCCGCGAGTGCGGTCGTCAGGTCCTCGCCCAGGTCCGAGGCGTCGTCAAGTACGTCGTTCGCCGCGCCGACCTCCTCGAAGGCGCGCTGCGCGGTGCGGGCCGCCTCGGTGAGCAGGGTGATGTCCTCGGCGGTCGGCTTCACGCCCGCCTTCAGCCGGGTCACAGCCGCGTCCAGGTCCACGCAGTCGTCTTCCAGGGCGAGTTGGCCGTCCGTATCCGGTTCCAGCAGTGTCATCTCCCCAACAACCCCCGCGCTCGCGATGCCCCTGTGTCGTGCGGCACTCCTGTGACGAATCATGGAGGTTTTCGTAAACTGAGTCAACAGATACTCTGTCGGTCGGTGTTGTCGAAGGGTGGGGAACATGCCGCAGATCGCGATCACCAACACGTTCTGGGAGGGCGTCGACCGGCTGGACAAGCCGGCCCGCGCCCGCGTCCACAAGGCGATGGCCAAGTTCCAGCAGCTGACGGTCCCACAACTCCACGCGGACAAGGGGCTGCACCTGGAATCGGTGGTGAGCTCGCGCGACCCGCGGATGCGGACCATCCGCGTCGACGACGGCCTGCGGATAGTGCTGCTCGCGCCAGACGACGGCAGCGACCTCTTCGTCTTCGTCCACGTCGTCCCCCACGACAAGGCCTACTCCTGGGCCCGCCGACGGCTCTACACGGTCAACTCCGTGACCCGCTGCCTCGAAGTACGCGACCTGACCGCCATGGAGCAGATCACCCCGCTCTTCGCTCAGGAGGCCGCCGCGGCCCCCCAACTCCTGTTCGCCCCCTGGTCGGACACCGTCCTGCGGCACCTCGGCGTCGACGACGTCACCCTGCGCGCCGCACGCACCGTCACCGGCAAGGCGCAGCTGGAGGCGTTCGGGTCGCTGATGCCGGAGGACCAGTACGAGGCGCTGTGGCTGCTCGCCGAGGGCCTCGACCCCGACGACATCTACCGGGACCTCGTGGCCGTACGCCAGAAGACGACCGTCGCCGAGAGCGCGGCGGGGGAGGACACCGCCGGGGACGACCTGGCCGCCGCCGTCACCCGCACCCGCAGCCGCATCGCGCTCGTCACCGGCCCCGACGAACTCGCCGACATCCTGACCAAGCCCTTCGCCGCGTGGCGGATCTTCCTCCACCCCACCCAGCGGCGCATCGCTTACCGGCCCGCCTATGCCGGTCCCGCCCAGATCACCGGAGGCCCCGGCACCGGAAAGACGGTCGTCGCCCTGCACCGGGTCAAGCACCTCCTGGACCGGGCACCCGACACACGCGTCCTCCTCACCACCTACACCGGAGCCCTGGCTCGCTCCCTCCAGAGCAGCCTCGCCCTGCTGCTCGACCACGACCCGGCGCTGCTCGCCCGTGTCGACGTCACCACCGTCGACGCCGTCGCCCACCGCGCCGTACGGCAACTGCGCGGCAACCCGGGGACCACGCTCGGCGACCGGGACGAGCGCACCCGCTGGCAGCGCGTGGCCCGCCGCCTCGAACTGCCCTGGAACGAGGCGTTCCTGTCCCAGGAGTACCGGCATGTGGTCCTCGCCCAGGACCTGCGGAGCGAGGAGCAGTACCTGGCCTGCGAACGGCGTGGACGCGGCAGCGCGCTCGGGCAGGCCCAGCGGCGGCGCGTGTGGGAGGCCGTGACCCTGTTCGAGGACGGCCTGGCCCGTGACCGGGCGCATACCTGGCTCCAGGTCTGCGCCGAGGCCACCCGGCTGCTGCGCGACAAGCCGGGTGCGGGACCGTCGTACGACCATGTCGTCGTGGACGAGGCGCAGGACCTGCACCCGGCGCAGTGGCGCCTGCTGCGGGTCCTGGCCCCCGACGGACCTGACGACCTGTTCGTCACCGGCGACCCGCATCAGCGGATCTACGACGCCCGGGTCTCGCTGCGCTCCCTCGGTATCTCCGTCGCGGGACGCAGCGGACGACTGCGCGTCAACTACCGCTCCACCGAGGAGATCCTGCGCTGGGCCCGCGGCCTGCTCGACAGCGAGCCCGTCGCCGACCTGACCGGCGACGCCCACGACACCCTCACCGGATACCGCTCGCTGCTGCACGGCGCACAGCCCGTGTGTGAGGGGCACGGGAGTGAGAACGAGGAGGCCGACGCCGTCGTGCGCCGAGTGCGCGACTGGATGGACGCCGGGGTCGCGCCCTCGGACATCGCCGTCTGCGTCCGCTTCAACACCCTGGCGGGCAAGCTCGGCGACCGCCTCGCCGCGGCCGGCATCCCCGTGGTGCGGGTGCGGGACGGGGAACCGGAGAGCGCGGTCGGGGTACGGGTGTCGACGCTGCACAGCATGAAGGGGCTGGAATACCGGTGCGTCGCCGTCGCCGGGGTCACCCGCTCCGCCTTCCCGTTCGCGCCGGCCGTCACCCCGGCCGAGGTGGACCGCATCCAGCACACCACCGACCTGGCCGCCGAGCGATGCCTGCTGTTCGTCGCCTGCACCCGGGCGCGGGAGGCGCTGTATGTGTCGTACAGCGGGCGGGCCAGTGAGTTCCTCGACGGGGCGAGCTGACGCCCTGAGCAGCGCTGCATCTCAACCGGTCGCCACGGAGTTCCCGCCCCTGGGGACCTGCCGCCGTCGGGGTGCGGTGGTGAGCTGGCGGCCGTCGTGGATGACCCGGAACAGTCCCTCCTCCACCAGCACCACGACCGTCCCCCCTCTCAGACCGGCGCCAATGCTGATCTTCCGGCCCTCGACCGTGATGTGCCCGGAGGAGTCCACACGGTGTCGCTCGCTGGTGAAAGTCAGTGGGACGGTGGAATCGGAGAAAGAGGCGGCGGTCGCGGGAAGGACAGAGGACTTCGCTACCGTAGGTACGGCCGCCTTCCTGGTGGGGAGAGGACGGACGCGGCTCGGTGCCACCGCACGAGCCGGGAGAACGGAACCGGACAACTTGTAGGCGACGACCAGGTCGCGCAGTACCTCGGTGGCCACCTTCTCGATCTGGCGCACCCGCTCTCGGGTGACCCCGAGCTGCCAGCCGATGGCGTCGAGGGTCAGGCCGGAGCCACCCTTTTGCAGACCATGGCGTAGAGCGAGTACCTGTGCCTCACGCGGGGACAGTCGGCCGAGCAGGCGATGCACTTCGTCCGGTGTCAAGTTCATGTAGTCGGGTTCGTCTTCCAAACTCTGCGGCTCCCGCGTCGTACGGTCGAACTCCTCATGCAGCGCGTCGTCACCGATCGCCTCGGCCAGTGCCTCCAGCGGGACTGTGCAGCGCACCCGCGACAACAGTTTCCCTGCTTCCTCGGCGGATGTCCCGGCACGGGCAGCCACCTCGGCAAGGGCGTCGGCCGGTGAGTCGTGCCCCAGCTCGCGAGCGGCGCGGTGCAGCGTGTTCAAGGTCTCGTGAGCGTGCACCGGTACCCGGATAGTGCGGCTCTGGTCGGCTATGGCGCGTGTGATGGCCTGACGGATCCAATGCACAGCGTAGGTCGAGAACTTGTTGCCCTTCTGGTAGTCGAACATCTCGACGGCATGGAGCAGGCCCAGGTTTCCCTCCTGGATCAGATCCAGCAGCTCGAAGCCACACCACGTGTGCTTGAGGGCTACGCTCACCACGAGGCGCAGGTTCGCCTCTGTGAATTCGTGGAACGCTTGTTCCCCGAGGGCTTGGATCAGCTTCAGCTCTCGGCGCAGTTTCGGAGCCAGCCGTACGTGGTCCTGGGCCAGTTTCTCCCGCGCCAGGACTCCCGCCTCGATGGCTCTTGCCAATTCGGCTTCGCGCTGCCGGGACAACAGCGGGAACGTCGCGATCTGGTCACGGTAATACCAGTACGCATTGAACTCCGCTTGCCACGGAGCCCCTTCAGGGTCTTCCGGCTCAACTGGGTGCATGCGCATAGGAATCGGCTGCACGCTAGGGACGGGAGTAGCCGCCTGCTCGGCGGACGTCTCCTCGGGGTCCTCCACTTGCGCCGGAGGCACCGGATCGGGGTCAGGGCGCAGCGCTCGTATGGTCAGCGCGGCGAGGTCCAGCCTGCTGTCCGGGCCCACCTCGATGGTGAATCGGGGCGTCGGTGTTCCTGCTACCGGTCCGGTCAGGACCCGCGGCTGAGCAGGGACTTTGGCCGCCGTGCCCATGGGCGTCAGGGAGGACGGACGGGACGCAACTGCTGGGCCGCCGTGCAGAGCGAACGCGGCCACCGCGGCCGGAGGCAATGCAATCCCTTCCGCCATCACCTGGCTCAGCACCTCGGCCACCACCGCGGAATCCACTCCGACCAGCAGCCCCCGCAAGGCCACCGGAGTCAGGGCTCGCTGTGATCCCGCGGCAGCCACCAGGGCCTCATGCAGTACGGCCTGTGCCCCGGCCTCGATGTCCGTCGTCATCAGCGTGCCCCCATGTGTCCTGCAGCGGTGCGACGAGCCTTCTCGCATTGCATCACCCGCCACTGACAATCAGCCACACCCCCGCTGGAGGGCGCACCGTTCACCTGCGGATTCCCCCTGCTCCTTATGTGAAGGAATGGTAGAACGTACAACGATGGTCGGTCCGGGCGAGATCGCGTACGTCCGGGGCGGGG
This sequence comes from Streptomyces sp. Ag109_G2-15, assembly GCF_900215565.1. Lineage (NCBI taxonomy): Bacteria > Bacillati > Actinomycetota > Actinomycetes > Kitasatosporales > Streptomycetaceae > Streptomyces > Streptomyces sp. Ag109_G2-15. Next base: position 1,751,876 of record NZ_OCNI01000002.1, on the reverse strand, counting down.
GAGGGGGGCGGGACATGCTGGTTGATCCCACGCAGCTGCTGGACGACTGCGAGCGGGCCTGGCGCGAGGCGGGGGAACCGGGCTTCGGCTCAGCGGAGCCGGCCGCCGCCGTACGGACCGCGCTCGTCCTGGAGGCGCTGGTGGCGTACCGGATGCTCGCCGACCACTCCGGCTTCTCGCGCGACTCGGTCTTCGTACGCTGGCCCGCCTGCGCGGTCCACACCGTGGCACAGGCCGACGGTCCGGAACTCGCGCGTCTGGTGGGCGAAGCCCGCGCGCGCGTGCTCGCGGCGCGTCCCGACCTGGGGTCACACGGAGCCGCCCCGGAGAGCGCCGGCGAATGGAGTCGCGCCGCGCACGAGGCCGCCCGCTCGCTGGGCTGGACATGGCGCGCGCCGACCGCGGCGGACGATCCGGTCGCCCCGTCCGGCAGCGTCGCCCCTCCCGAGCTCCGTCTCGGCCCCGGCGCGGGCACCGTGCTGCTAACCCTGCCCGGCGATCCGGACGCGGGGGGCTGGCAACTGTCCGCCGACGGTGAGGCGTTCACGGTCCGGCCGCCTTACTGGGTGCTGCCCGGCCCCGTGCGCCGCGTAGAGGCGACGGATGCGACGGGGGCCACCCATGTCTCGGCCGTCGTGGACCCGGACACCGCCCTGCTGGCCTTCGATGCCGACGGCCACCGCATCCCCCCGGACGAGCCCCTGCCCGCCGCCGAGATCTGCCTCTTGCACGCGGGCACCCTGCAGACCGAGGGCGCCGACCCCGGCGTCGTGGAACTGCCCACCCCGTACGGCTGGAGCGGCTGGACCCTGAGCAGGGTGTCGCTGACCGGGGTGACGCGGGTGCGGGCCTTGGCCGCGGTCCCGGGAAGCTGGCTGGACGTCGCCGCCGGACGGCCGCTCGGCTGGGAGGGCGGTGCGACGTTGCCCTGGATCACGGGTGACGACGGGGCACCCGTGTGGCACCGTCCGCCCGCTCTCCGGCTCCCGCGGCGGCCGGGCGAACCGGACGCGCGACTCTGGCAGGCCGAGGTGCGCCGCCCCGGCCACGTGGAACCTCTCGCCCGTCACACCGGCGCCCCCGGGGCGCTCCTCGACCCGTGGAAGGACGTAACCCGCCCGCTTCTGGGACCGTACGAGATCCTGGTCCACCGCGTCGGCTCCCGGCGCAGGCGGCGACGGGCGGCCTTCCTCGCCGAGGGCATCACGGCCGAACCCACCGCCGAGTGGCGTCTGCTCGCCCCGCACGGAGGCCTGGCCCCCGCTCGGCTGACGCTCGGCGCCGGCGGATCGGTCACCGCCTCCGCGCACGCCGTCGCGTTCTCTCCGCACGAGATCACCAAGAGGCTGGTCCTGGGCGACGGGGTCCGTCGGTTCGCCGTCGAGGCGTGCATCCCGCACTCCGAGGTCCGCCTCGAACTCGGCGGCCAGCCCCTGACCTGGTCCATCCGGCCGCTCGACATCGACGCGGCGGACCTGGCCGGCGAGAGCGCCCTGACCGTCCGCCTGCCGGAACAGGCGGTGGCGGTGACACCCTTGCTGGCACTGGTCGTCGAGGGGACGACCTTGCTCACGCTGCGTCCAGAACGCCGCACTCGCACGCGCAGAGGAGACCTCCGGTACTCACTGGCGGCCCTGGCGGACACCGTGCGCGACTGTGCGAAAGCCGAGATACGGCTGCTGGTCGCGGGGGAGAGCGTCCATGTCGCGACCGTGCGCACCCAGCCCATCGCGGAAAACGTCGTACCCGACGGCGGCGGACTGCTGCTGCGGGGGCTGCGCCACCCGGGCGAACTGACCGCCCGCCTGTACGCCGTCTTCGCACCGTGGGAACAGCCGTTGACGGCCAACGTCGACCAGAGCGGCCGTATCCCGCTGCCCGCGGCCTGGCGGTCGCTCGGCCCCCTGATCGTGCACCTAAACGCGGGCGCCCCCACACCCACAGCTCCCGGATGGCCCCGCCTGCGCGATCCCGACACCCTCGTGCTGCGCCGCTCCCCCTGGACCTACGCCGCTGGCCACGGATCCGGCTCCAGGGTCTCGGAGTACCTGGCTGGGCACGGCGCGCTGCCGCGCGACACCGACGCGATCCCCTACCAGTGGATCGTGGCCGCCCGCGGACGCGACCTGCAGGCGTGCGGAGCCAGAGAGACGGCACCGGCGGAATGCCGCAGCGCCCTCGTGGACGCCGGGCCCACCGCCCTCACGGGAGCGGCCGACAGCGCACTGCGCTCCGGCGAACTCGCCTCCGTGCTCGCCGGCAGCGGTCTCGCCGCCCTGCGGATACGAGAGGTGGCGAACCCTGCCGCCGTACGTCACGTCTGGCGGCAGGCGCCCCTGTGTGCGCTGCTGCTCACGGCCCCGTTGCTGCCGTACCTCTCCGGTGACCTCGCCTACGACGTGGGGGAGTTGTACCCGGAGGAAGCGGAACTCCTCGGCGAGGTGGGCCAGTTCCTGGGCGACGCCGCCATCGCGTTGCTGGCCGGGCAGGCGGATCCGAGCGCCGCGGTCGGCCGGTTCGCCGCCCCGACCCGAGCCCTCGGCCAGCTCCCCGAACCCCAACAGCAGGCCGTGTGGCGCAGCGCCCGTGTCGTCCCGCGAGGCCTCCTGGACCCCGACACCCGTGCCGACGCGGCCTGGCAGGCGTTCCGTGCCCGCAAGGACCTCCAGTACCACGCCACACGTGAGGAGTTCCGCGACGGCCTGGACGCCGTAGCGATCTTCCTGGACGACGGACACCCCGACCTGGCCCAGGCCTTCCGCGGACGGGACCCCGGCCAGTTGCACGGGCCGGGCGAAGCCTGGATGCGGATCCCTCAACTGTCTCTGGGATGCGCGCTGATCGCGAGGCTCGCCGCTGCCGGCGACGCCCGTGCCGCCGGCCTGGAACGGGGGCTTCGCCACCTGTGGACGCCCGTCGCCTCCCACGCACCGGATCTCACCGCCGTCGACATCGCCCTCGCGGAATGCCTGGTCACCGCGGAGGCCGTGCACAGCACCGGCTGACCACCGGTTCCCGTCCAGCCCGTACCGCAGCGGTACCGCCCCACCGCTCGTCCGAAGCCAACCGTCACATCGGAGCCTCCCGTGCACAGCCTCGACCCGCTCGCCACCTCCAGCATGATCAGCGACGCCTACCGCCGCTATTTGCGTTCCTTGCTGCCCCTGCGCGAGCCCCGCCTGGCCGAGGCCCTCGCCCACGCCATCGACACCAGCCCGCTGCTCACCAAGGGGCCCCTGCTGGAGGCCACCCCCGCCTACGCGCCGGGCGCCACCCTGAACGAGCTCGTCGCAGAGGGCGTACTCGACCCCGCGTTCCAGCAGCTGACCGGCCCCGCACTGCCCGCCGACCGTCCCCTGTACCGGCACCAGGAACAGGCGCTGCGCAAGGCCGTCGCCGGACGCAACCTCGTCGTGGCCACCGGTACCGGTTCCGGCAAGACCGAGAGCTTCCTCCTGCCCGTCCTCAACGCCCTGGCCGCCGAACACGCCCGCGGCACTCTCGGACCCGGCGTCCGCGCCCTGCTGCTCTACCCGATGAACGCCCTGGCCAACGACCAGATGAAGCGACTGCGCCGACTGCTCGCCGACACCCCCCACATCACCTTCGGCCGCTACACCGGCGACACCAAGGACGATCCGCAGCGCGCCGCCGACACCTTCGAGCAGCTCAACCCCGGCGAACCGCGCCTGCCCAACGAACTGCTCAGCCGACGCGAGATGCGCGCCACACCGCCCCACATCCTGCTCACCAACTACGCCATGCTGGAGTACCTGCTGCTCCGCCCCCAGGACATGGACCTCTTCGAGGGAGAGCAGGCGGGATCCTGGCGGTTCGTCGTCGTCGACGAGGCCCACGTCTACGACGGAGCGCGCGGCGCGGAACTCGCCATGCTGCTGCGCCGCTTGAAGGACCGTGTGGGGCAGGGGCGGGAGATCCAGGCCATCGCCACCAGTGCCACCGTCGGCGCGGAGGAGAACCCGGCCGCCGTCACCGCCTTCGCCCAGGCCCTCTTCGACGTCCCCTTCCGCTGGGACGCGAGTGACCCGGCCGCCCAGGACCTGGTCACCGCAACCCGGGTCGCCACACCCGACGGCCCGCACTGGGGGCCGCTGCCGACCGCCGAGTACCTGCGCCTGGCCACGACCGCCGACCCCGAACCGGAGATCGTGTCGGCCGCGCGCATGCACGGCCTGCCCGCCGGCACGACCGCGGCCACCGCCCTCGCCGTCGAGGCCGGCACCGCGGCTCTGCGCCGGGCCCTCGCCGACGGACCCCGGCCCGTGAACGAGATCGCCCGCGACGTCTTCCCCGGTGACCCTGTCGGACCCGCGGCGATCACCGCGCTCGTCCAACTCGCCAGCCAGGTGACCGACACCGACGGCGCTCCCGTGCTCTCCGCCCGCTACCACCTCTTCGCACGCGCCACGGAAGGCGCCTTCACCTGCCTCGACCCGGCAGGCCCCCACCTCGACCTGGCCCGCCACGAGACCTGCGCGCGGTGTGCCCGCCCCTCCTTCGAGCTGGGCGCCTGCCGCCGCTGCGGTGCCGTACACCTGCACGGCACCTTCACCGGCAAGGGGGCACAAGCCCGCCTCGCACACCGCAAGTCTCCCGACAGCCCCCACACCTGGCTGCTCCTCGACGGGGACGGCTCGGACACCGGTGCCGACGAGGACGACGAGACACTCGGCGACAGCGCCAAGGGCGGCCTCAAGGAACGCAGACTGTGCACCCGCTGCGCGGCCGTGCACCCCGCGGCCACGGCATCCTGCACCGCTCCCGGATGCGGTGGCACCGAACTGCGCCGCGTCCACCAGCTCGACACCCACGAGGGCACCCCAGCCGCATGCCTCGCCTGTGGAGCGCGCGGTCACGGCATGATCCGCCTGTTCGAGGCAGGCAACGAGGCTTCGGCCGCCGTCCTCAGCACCGCCCTCTACCAGGCGCTGCCTCCGGCGACCGACGGCCCGGCCGCCGCACTGCCCGGACAGGGCCGCAAGCTGCTGTTCTTCAGCGACAGCCGACAGGCCGCCGCGTACTTCGCGCCCTACCTGGAGGACTCCTACACCCGCATCCAGCACCGGCGCCTGATCACCCAGGCCGTCCGGCAGGGCTGCCCCGACCCCGATGAGCCCCTGCACATCGACGACCTCGTCGCCCACACCATCCGCGCCGCCGACCGCGCCGGAGTCTTCCGCCGCAACGACTCCCGCCAGGCCAAGCAGCGCGAAGTGGCCCTGTGGGTGATGCAGGAAGTGCTCAGCCTCGACGACCGACAGTCACTCGAAGGCCTCGGCCTGCTCCGGATCGACATCGACCGCGAGCCCTTCTGGCAGCCGCCCGCCGCCCTCACCTCACTCGGCCTCACGGATGACGAGGCATGGCTGCTGCTGCAGGAACTCCTGCGCACCCTGCGCAACCAGGGCGCGCTCACCATGCCCGAGGACGTCGACGCGGGCGACGAGTCCTTCGCCCCACGCAAGGGGCCCATCTGGGTCCGCTCCCAGGGCTCCGAGGCCAAGCGCAAGGTGATCAGCTGGCTGCCCAGCGCCGCGAGTGCCTCGAACCGACGCGTCGACTACCTCGTACGCGTACTCGACGCCCTCGGCCACCAGGGCGAACGACGGGCCACCGCCCTCGATGTCCTGAACCGCCTGTGGACCGACCTTACGACAGGTCACCTCGCCGACTGGCTGCCGTCCGAAAGCCAACCGGGGATCGGCGTCGTCCGCCGACTCGACCACGCCTGGCTGCGGTTGCGGCCGGTGACGGCGGACAGCCGTCCGCTGTACGCCTGCGACCGCTGCCGCCGCATCACCACGGTGTCCGTGCGCGGTGTGTGCCCGACGCTGCGCTGCACAGGACGCCTTGAGGACTTCAAGCCGTCGCCCGAGACGGACGAGCACCTGCGGCGCCTCTACCTGACCTTCGACCCCGTTCCCCTGCGCGCCCAGGAGCACACCGCCCAGTGGACCGGGGAGAAGGCCGCCGAGATCCAGGGGGAGTTCGTCCGAGGACAGGTCAACGCCCTGTCCTGCTCCACCACCTTCGAACTCGGCGTCGACGTCGGTGAACTCCAGGCCGTCGTCCTGCGCAACATGCCGCCCTCCACCGCCAACTACGTCCAGCGCGCCGGCCGCGCCGGCCGCCGCGCCGACTCGGCCGCGCTGGTCCTCACCTACGCGCAGCGGCGGCCCCACGACCTCGCCCGGTTCGCGGAGCCCGAGCGGATGATCGCCGGGGAGGTACGGGCCCCGATCGTCCCCGTCGACAACGTCCGGATCGACCGCCGCCACGCCCACTCCATCGCGCTCGCCGCCTTCTTCCGCGCCATGAAGGACGAGCGGGGCCGGATCTGGCGCAAGGCGGGAGAGTTCTTCCTTCCCGACGACACCACCGGCGAGATCGCCGCCCACACGGTGCGCGACTGGCTGACCCCCGTTCCGGACAGCGTCATGGCCTCCCTGCGCCGGGTTCTCCCCGACCAGGTCCAGAAAGAGATCGGCATCGACTCCGGCGACTGGGTCGCCGAACTGGACCGGCTCCTGCGTGCCGCACAGCAGATCCTCGACCAGGACGTCACCTCGTACCGCGAACGCCGCGACCAGGCCGCGGCCGCCCGCAAGTACCGGCAGGCGGAGATGTACGAGAAAGTCATCCGCAACCTCACCCAACGCGAACTGCTCGGCGTCCTCGCCAACCGCAACGTGCTGCCCAAGTACGGCTTCCCCGTGGACACCGTCGAACTGCGCATCCCCCAGGAGGGCGGCGCCGTCTCGGGGCAACTCGAACTCACCCGTGACCTGAGCGCCGCCGTCCACGAATACGCCCCGGGGGCCGAGATCGTGGCGGGCGGCCACCTGTGGGCGTCCGCCGGCGTCTACCGGCTGCCGGACCGCGAACTGGTCAGCCGCCACTACGCCGTGTGCGCGACTTGCGGCCGCTACCGGGAGGCCACCGAACCCGTGGACCCCGTCTGCGCCGCCTGCGGCACGCAGTCCGCGGCCGTGCAACGCCGTTACGTCGAACCGGTCTACGGCTTCGTCGCCGCGCGCGGACCCCAGCGCCGCCCGGGGCAGGTCCCGCCACGACGGTCCTGGTACGGCGACGTCCATATGTCCACCGACACGGCCGACCTCCAGGAAGGCGCGACCACCTTCGTCTCCGGCCACACCACACCCTGGTCGGCGGGCACCCGGGGAGAGATGGTGGTCGTCTCCGAGGGACCGGCCGGCGCCGGATACCAGATCTGCGACTGGTGCGGCTGGGGCCGTCCGCACGCCCAGGCCGGGCCTCCGCGCGGCGGCCACCCGCACCTGCTGAAAGACACCCAGTGCACGGGCCCCCTCCGCGTCGTCTCCCTCGCTCACCGGTACCAGACCGACTTCCTCCAGATCCATCTGGACCCGCTCACAGCCCTGACCGCCACCGCGGCCCGTCTGCGCTCCGGCCTGTACGCACTGCTCGAAGGCGCCGCCGCCCACCTGGAGATCAGCCGCGACGACATCGACGGCACGGTTCACACCGGCACCGACGGCATGCCGTCCCTGCTGCTCTTCGACACCACTCCGGGGGGCGCGGGCAACGCCGTGTCCATGGGCGAGCGGCTCGAACCGGTTGTTTCTGCCGCGCTTGCCCGGGTGGCGGCCTGCGAGTGCGGCCCGGAGAGCAGCTGCTACGCGTGCCTGCGGAACTTCCGCAATGAGCGTTTCCACGAGCTGCTGAGCCGCCGTGAGGCTGTCGCACTCCTCGATGCCCTTACGGGCAACGTGAGCTGATGGTGCAGTTCCGCTGAACATCGGGACGAGACTCGGTGCATCACGTGTGCCTCCCGTCTCTGGAGTGCCGACCTTGAGGTGTGCGGTGAGGGCCTGGAGCGCCCTCCAGGCGGCAGCGTCGGTTCCGTTGCCGAGGGGGCAGTGCAGGGCCGGGTCCGTGGCGGTCCCGAGCTGCACGGGCTTCACTGCGAGCGGAGGCCGCCGAGCATGGGTGAGGCCCATGGCTCAGACGTCTCTGGTGCCGAGAGTGAACGTGATGGGAATCGGTGGGGCGGTGAGGTGGGGAGCCAGGGTCAGGTCCGCGCTGGCGGCTGTCAGGGTGGTCAGCATGGTCGTCAGACCGTGAACGTCGGCGGGTGCGGTGGCCAGGGGGCCGGACCGTCCCGTGAGGACGAGCGTGATGTCGTGGCAGCGTGGCTACGAGAGCGACGTCGCGGTGCCGTTGATTACCGCCGCCTCGGCCGTGACGGCCGGTGCGGTGTTGCGGGCGGCAGAACGTGGACAGCCGGGTCGGCACTGGAGGGCACGCGTTGGTCGGTGGTGATGGCCATCGCATCGCTCTGAAATCGACCCCCTCCTTCAAGCGCTTCGAGCGCTCGCCATACGGTCGTAGCCGTGCGCTTCGACGACAATGAGCCCGCCTTCAAGCGGAGCAAGTGGGGGACGAACCGTTACGAGTACAACCCGCGGAACCCCATGGGCTTCACCCTGATCGTGGTGGCCATCGGCTTCGCTGTGGTGATGCTGCTCCTGATGCACAACCACGCAGGGCCATTTGCGCCGCCGGACACGTCGTGGAGTCCGGCGCCGGACATGTCACGGTGGGCGCCGCCGACAGAGGATCCACACGCGCCAACTCCGTCGGCGTCGGTGTATTCGCCAGGGCCATGAAGGTCTGAGTGGGTAGTGAGGTGATCCCTTGAACGGATGGCTACGCCCGTCATGCGCTGACCGGGCTGCCCGAACGGTAGCGTAGCGGAGCTCCTGCCAAGGCCGAGGTAGGGGCTCCTTCCGTACCAGTCATTCGCGAGACGCCCCTGCGTCTGACGGCGGACGCCGGCCTTGCCCCGTTTCTGGGTGCGACAAGGAGTTAGACGGGGGTAGCGGCGTGGCTGTGACGTGCGGCATGGTCACTTTCCGGTCAGTCGCGGGCTAGGAGCGGCGTCAAAATTCCGTGACCAGGCAAGATCACGACTATCGCGCCTGGGTTGCTTCTGTTACGGATGGAGATGGCAGGGGCACCACAAGCGAGTGGCTAAGGTGCTGCTGAGGGGCTGACCGCACGGGGGAGGACTCGATGGCCGACAACACGGGGGATCCGCAGGCAACTGCGGCTGCGCTGGAATCGGTGGCTGGCGCGCTGGCCGCGTCCGGCATCGGCCCGATCGCAGGTGCGGGTGCCGTCATGGCCCAGGAACTGCGGGTCGAGGCCGAAACTCTGACTACCTTCAAGAACCGGGTGAACGACCTCCTGACTCGGCTGGAGAAGTCGAAGGCTGCCCCGCACAGGATCGCGGACGGCGCCCTGCCGACGGGACGGTTGGGAAACTTCGACGAGGCCGACGCGCTCCACGATGCCTACACTGAGGGTGATGCTGGCCTTTTGTGACCGGCCTAGCTTGGTTCAAGGTGCAATCGGGCATGGGACGCTCCAGCTCATGCTGCCTGTGCGAGCTGTGAGACGCAGAGAGTGCCTGCATGGAAGCTGCGCGGGCGTGCCACCTCAGGGGCACAGCGCATCCCATCAAAACAATTGCGTGTGCATATTCTCGGGGGATGATCTTGCGGCTCGCGGGAACCTCAACATCAATTAGCCCTGTTGCGGCTGGTCAAGGGAACTCGTGAACGGCTGACAGAGAAAAACAGAGAAAAAGGCCTGGTCAACATGGTGACCAGGCCTTTTTCGTGCTCCTGAGGGATTCTTGAGTCGGCGAGGATTCGAGGGGAGCTGAGGATCATGGATGCACCGGCGGTCGGCCACCATGAACCGAGTGATCCCCTCGACACCGCAGAGGCCGTGGCGGTGACGGCTCCGGACGGAGTGCTGACGGGCTGGAGTGCCGGTGCGCAGCGGTTGCTCGGGTACTCCGCCGCCGAGGCTGTGGGCCGGCCGGCGGCGGACCTGCTCGCGTCGCCCCTCCCCGGGGCCGCTCTCGAGAGACTTGCCGGGCAGGCGGGCTGGGCCGGGCCGGTGGTGCTCCGCGACCGTGGCGGACGCTCCGTGGAGTGCAGCCTTCGGGCGCGTCCGCTGGCCACCGGTGACGGGCGGACCGGCTGGTGCCTGGAGGCCGTACCAGAGCAGGACAGAGAGATAAGAGAGGACAGCCGCGACACGGACCCGCTGCTGCGCTGGTCGTTCGATCAGTCCCCGTTCGCCCTGGCCCTCTACGACCCCGAGGGCCGGTTCCTCCGGGTCAATCACCGCATGGAGCAGCAGCTCGGAGCGTCGGAGCGGGAGCTTCGGGGGCTCCGGATCACCGAGCACATGCCGGACCCCCGGTTCCAGCGTCCTGAGCAGGCCGTCGACCGGGTGGCGGCGACCGGTGTGCCGGAGCACATCGAGAACCATGTGCGCGTCCCGGGTGAACCGTACGCGCACGCCTGGATCGTGCACGTGGACCCCCTCAAGGACGCGGCGGGAGTGGTGCAGGGCGTGCAGGTGGCCGCGCTCGACTTCTCGGAGCAGTCCGCGGCCCGTGAGCGGCTGGCGCTGCTCAACGAGGCCAGCACGCGCATCGGCAGCAGCCTGGACGTGGCCCGCACCGCCCAGGAGCTGGCCGACGTGGCCGTGCCCGCGTGCGCGGACTTCGCCTCGGTCGATCTGCTCGATGCCGTGCTGCACGGCGACGAACCCGCGCCCATCCCCGTCGGCGCCCGCCTGATGCTGCGGCGCACGGCGATCCGCTCCGGCGTGCCGGGCGTCGTAGAGGTCGGCGACCTGGCCCACTACCCGGCGTTCTCACCCCTCGAACGCTGCCTGGCCACCGGCCGCGGCACCGTGCACCGGATCACCGACCCCGAGGTCGTACGGTGGCTGGCCCAGGACCCCGACCGGGCCGCCTGGGTGAACCGGAACCGCCCGCACTCGCTCATGGCGGTGCCGCTGCGCGCCCGCGGCGTGAACCTCGGCGCCGCCCTCTTCACCCGTCTGGACCCGTCGACCCCGCCGTGCACGGAGGACGACCTGCGGATCGTCGAGGAACTCGCGGCGCGGGCAGCGGTCTGCATCGACAACGCCCGCCGCTACACGCGCGAGCGCACCACCACCCTCGCCCTGCAGCACAGCCTGCTGCCCCAGGGGATTCCCGAGCAGGCCGCCGTCGAGGCCGCCGGCCGCTATCTGCCCGCGGGGTCGCAGGCCGGGGTCGGAGGCGACTGGTTCGACGTGATCCCGCTCTCCGGCGCCCGCGTCGCCCTGGTCGTCGGCGACGTCGTCGGCCACGGACTCCACGCCTCCGCCGCCATGGGACGCCTGCGTACGGCCGTACGCACGCTCGCCGACGTCGACCTGCCCCCGGACGAACTGCTCGCGCACCTGGACGACCTGGTCATCCGCCTCAGCACCGGCCTGGAGACCGCGGCCGAGCCACCGACCTCCGACCTCGGAGCCACGTGCCTGTACGCGGTCTACGACCCGGCCTCCCGCACCTGCTCCCTCGCCAGCGCCGGCCACCCCTGGCCCGCTCTGGTCACCCCTGACGGCACGGTGGACTTCCTCGAACTGCCCACCGGCCCACCCCTGGGCCTCGGCGGACTGCCCTTCGAGTCCGTCGACGTCGAACTTCCCGAAGGCAGCCTCCTCGCGCTCTACACCGACGGCCTGATCGAGGCCCGCGGCCAGGACGTCGACGCCGGGCTGCGCGCCCTGCGCTCCGCCCTCGCCGACGCTGCTCCCTCGCTCGAGACCACCTGCGACATCGTCCTCAAGGCGCTGCTCGACGGGCGTCCCGCCGACGATGTCGCGCTGCTCATCGCCCGCACCCGGGCCCTGGACAGCCGGCGCATCGTCCAATGGGACCTGCCCGCCGATCCGGCCTTCGTCGCCGAGGCCCGCTTGATGACGGCCGCCCAGCTCCACACCTGGGATCTGGACGAGTTGGCCTTCGTCACCGAACTCGTGGTCAGCGAGCTGGTCACCAACGCGATCCGGCACGCCGCCCCGCCCATCCGGCTGCGGCTCATCAAGGACCGCACGCTGATCTGCGAGGTCTGCGACGCCAGCAACACGGCACCGCACCTGCGCCGCGCCCGCATCTTCGACGAGGGCGGACGCGGGCTGATGCTGGTCGCCCAGCTCACCGAGCGCTGGGGCACGCGGCACGCCGCCACCGGCAAGACCATCTGGGCCGAGTTGCCGTTGCCGTCGGCGGCCCCCGTGGCGTCGACGTCCGGTACTACGTGAGCCTGGCGGTGAGCCGACTCAGCGTCTGTTGTGCTTCCGGCAGCGCACGGCGCAGGAATCCGGGCTCCTGCTCCGCCAGCCGCGTCAACAGCTCGACGGCCTCCTGCGCGGCCGCTGCCGCCTCCGCCAGCTCGACCCCGGCATGCGAACGGGCGAAGGCGAAGGCATGGAGGGCGGTGCCGAGTTCCAGTGCCCGGGCCGTGGGCGAGGCCGCCGCGAGGGGGCGTACGCGGGCCAGGGCCTGATCGGTGAGCTGTACGGCCTCGTCGGCGCGTCCTGCCAGCGCCAGACAGATGCCCAGATTGGCCTGAGCGGCGATCAGTTGCGGCTCGTAGGGGATCGGGTCCTCCTCGGCGAGAGGAGCGGCCACGGCGACCGCCTCCTCGGAGGTCTCGATCGCCTCCTCCAACCGTCGGGGGAGCCGCAGAAGCTGGGTGCCCGAGCTGGTGAGCTGGTGGCCGAGGAAGCTGCGCAAGGGGGCGGCATCGCCGAGGGCGAGACGGCGTGCGATCTCGAGGCCGCGTTCGAGCAGGGGCAGTCCCTCCGCCGGCTCGCCCAGCTCGCTGCGCGCCGCGCCCAAGCCGCTCAACGCGCCCGCGAGGTTGAGCTCGCCCACGGGGCCGGGCGCCGGGTGCCGTTCGAAGATCTCCGCCGCCTCCTCGGCCGCTGCCAGGGCCGCATCGGCCGAGTCGAGGGCGAGGTAGGACACCGTCAGCAGGATCCGGACCATGCCCAGGGCGGACTTTGGGGCAGCACTCGGCTGCTCCCCGAGTCGCCGCAGCTCGTGCTCCGCCTCCTCGAGTGGCGGGACCGCCTGCGGGCGCAGCCCCGCCTGCACGCGGCGCAGCCCCAGATTCGAGAGCGCTTCGGCGAGTGCGAGACGGGTCTCGGGTGAATCGGCCCGCTCCACCAGCGCACGCCGGATCGCGACGGCCTCCCCGGCGGCGTCGACGGACTCGTCGAAGCGGCCGCCGTTGTGCAGTTGGTTGCTCAGGAGTTCCAGCAGCTGTGCCCGCTGCGGATCGTGGAGGAGGCCCTCGGCCTCGGCGCGCTTCCGGCGGATCGTCAGGGCGCGCTCCACTGCCCGCAGCCCCTGCGGCCGCTGCGAGCGGGTCCCGGCGAGCCCTCCGATCATGGCGAGGCGCTCGACCAGTTGGGCCTCGAACCGCGCAGGAGACCTCTCCGCCAGCCTCTCGTCGATGTCCACGGCCCGCTGCAATGCGGCCACGGCCTCGGCCTGGCGGCCGAGGGAGTTGAGGCAGACGGCCTCGTGCATGCAGTAGCGCGACAGTGCCGGAAGGTGTGCGTCGGGGGTGGCCTCGGCCAGGGGGCGCTGCAGCTCGATGGTCTCCCGCACCGTGGCGAGCGCCTGCACACCCCGACCGAGCGTGCGCTGCTGGACTGCGAGGTTGTTGAGGCACAGGGCGAGATCCGGGTTCGTGCTCGTCGGTGCCTTGGCCGCCAGGCTGCGGTACGTCTCTGCCGCGGAGAGGTAATGGGCGACAGCCTCTTCGTGCCGCCCGGTCGCGGCCAGACATCCGGCCAGGGTGGTGAGGCTCATCGCGACGTCACCCAGGAACGCCGTGGGGTGCTCCGCCTCCAAGGCGGCGTAGATGGCGGCGGCCTGTCTGGCGACCGATACCGCACCGTCCGGATCGCCCCTTTCCTCACGCTGGTTGGCCAGGTTGTGGAGAACCATGGCCTGCTGGTGGCGGAAGGCGCCGGGCTCGTCGGCGACCAGGCGCTCACACAGGTCGACCGCCTCGCGAAGGGCCTTCTCCGCCTCGTCACGGAGGCCGGCATCACCGAGTTCCAGCGCGAGCGAGTTGAGGCCGTTCACAAGATGTGAGCCGTATGCCTTGGGCCGCTCACTCGCCAGCCTCCTGCGCAGGGCGACGCTACGCCGCGTCTCGGCCAGCGACTCCTCCGACCGGCCCAGCTCCCCCAGACGCTGGGCATGGACGCCCACGCAGCCGGCCAGAGCCACGCCGTACGCGTCCGGATGGTCCTCCGCCAGCTTCTCGTAGATCCGTACCGAATCTTGGGCGGCTTGCAATGCCTCCGGAAGAAGCCCTGTGTCGGCGAGGTAGTTGGAGAGGTTCTGCAGACTGTTCCCGAGCACGTCCTTCGCGCTCTCAGCGCCCAGAGCCACCAGTTCCTGAAGGTGCTCCACCGCGCACTCGGACGTTTTCCGAGCGTCCTGGGGCCGGCCGAGATCATCCTCGGCGGTCGCCCGGGTGTTCAGGGACTGGGCCAGGCGCCGGCGCGGGCCGCGCGGACTGAGGTCGACGGGGGCTGGCCCCTCGGCGTCGAAGATGGCCTGGGCGATGTCCACGGCTTCGGCGGCGGAGGCGAACGCCTCGGCCCGTAGACCGAGTTTCCTCTGGCCGACGGACACGTTGTTGAGCGCGGCGGCCAGCTCCGCCCGCGCGCCGTCCAGGCCCTCGGCCACCAGCGGCCGGAGCAGATCCACCGCCGCCTGCGCCGCCGCGAGCCCTTCTGCTCGAAGTCCCATCTCCAGTCGGTTCTTGGAGAGTTGCCGCAGTCGCCGGGACAGCTCCAGTTCGCGTCCGGCCTGTGCGGCCCGTTCCTGCGCGACCGCCTGCAGCGGCCCTGGGGAGTCCGGCGCACCTGCCTTCGTGGCGAGGTGCAACTCCACGATTTTCTCGAGCAGTTGGACACCCAGTGCGGTCAGGTTGTAGGTGGACTCCGGCAGGTGGTCGGCCAGGCGCTCCAGCTCCGTGACCGTGGTGTCAGGGGCCGCCGCGTGGCGGGACAGCGCCGTGATCAGCGGCTCGGGGATCTCCACCTGGGTGGCGGCGTCCATCGCGGGGTGCGCCAGCCGGGGCAGGTGAGCTCCACATATCTGCGTCACCTGCGGGGCCAGCCTCTCACGCAGTGGCGGGTGCGCGGCGGCTCGGGTCACAAAGGCCAGCAGCCGGGCGGCCTGCGGGTCCGTGAGGTCCGGGCTGTCGATGACAGCGGTGGCCAGGGGCGGACAGGCCAGCACACGGCGGCCGACGAGGCGCTCCGCCAGTCGGTCCGGCTGCAGAGTGCCCCAGGGACGGCCGGGATCCCCCGGGCACAGGGCGCGGATCCAGCGGCTGACCCTCCGCCGGATGTCGTAGGTCTGGTCCTCGAGCGCGGGTGCGCGGCGGAGCAGGCCGAGAGCCTGCATCTCGTCGGCCGGCTCGACCAGCATGGCGAGTGCCATGGCGTCCTCGAGGCTCTCCGGGTCGAGTCCCAGGCCGTGGGCGAGGGCAGCCTGCTCCCAGTACCACGTCTGGTGGTTCAGCAGTCGGTCTTCCGCATCCAGTGACCGGTCATCCGGTCCCGGCGCAGCCTCGGTCGCCGAGCCGGATCGCCTTGACGCGGCATCCAGAAGGTCCGCCAGGGCGGTCATGTGGAGGGTGAGCGCGTTGCTCCAGCCGCTGCCGCGCAGCTCCGGGGGCGTGATCGACGCGGCCAGCTCCGCCCAGTCGCCGCGAGGCCGCGGCCCGACCGAGGGCAGCGTGTCCGCGAAGGCCTGGAGCGCCTCCCGGTACGCCGCTTCGCGGGCCGTGGGGTCGGGCAGCAGCGCCGGGAGGTCGGTGACCTCGGCGGCCTCCAGCAGGTGCTTGCCCCTCCCCGGGCCGCGCCGGGCGCTCTGCCACCATTCGCCTGCGGTGCGGGCCAGCAACAGCAGTTTGAACGGCTCCGCGCGCACCGGATCGGCGGCGGCCTTCAGCAGGGCGTCGAGCTGAAGGGCCCTGATCTCCGCCAGGTCCAGCACCACCAGCACTGGATCGACCGCGTGTCGCAACCGGTCCAGTTCCTCCGGCTCGGCGTCGAACCTGGGCCAGATCACCTGCCACGGCCGTGGTTCCTCCGCCCCCGGCCCTTGCCGACCCCTGCGGCCGAGGTTCGCCTGCAACTGGAGTGCCAGGCGGGTCTTGCCCTGCCCGCCCGGGGCATGGACGAGCCAGATACCGGGCCCGTCCTGCGCGCACCAGTCCTCAAGGCGTTGGAGCAGTTCCTTACGTCCGTGAAAACCCACCACCTGACGTGAGGGCTCCAGCAACGCCGCCGGCGAGAGCAGCCTCTCCTCATGCTGTCCCGCACCCGCCCCTGCCACCCCGCCGAGTTCGCGGAACTCGGTGACCTCCAGAGTCGTGGAGTCCGCCCCGTACTCCTTCAGGGCGCTGCGGAAGGAGTCGCTGCGGTGGAGCATGTAGGCGGGGACGGCGTGCAGTGCCCCGAATCCGGAGTGGGCCGGGTCGACCGCGATCACACCGATGATCTGCTCATCGCAGACCAGGGCGGCGCCGGACAGACGCGCCCACGGGGACCGGGACCCTTCGGCGTCCGTCCAGGTCGGCGGGGTCTGGCTCAGATCCATGACGTAGCGGTTGGCGACGAGACCGCTGCCGGGGTTGATCCGACCGCTCAGCTGTTTCAGCTCGGGTGTGACCTTCTCTCCCTGCGCGTCACCGGATGCCGGGGGGTGCTTCAGCTCGGCCACCTTGGGCACGCCCCAGGTCTGGCACTCCTGCTGGGGCAGCCAGGTGCCCAGCCGCCCCCACGGCTCGGCTTTGCCCGCGAGGGGCCGCCAGTCGGGGTCGTCGATCAGGGCCAGGGCCGCGTCGTCGCGTCCGTTCGGCGTGCCGCGCCAGACGACGGTCCCGCGGTAGACGAGGTTCCGTCCGGGGTGGAACAGCTTTACGGGCGTGCCCTCAGGGCCGACCACATGAGCGGATGTCAGCACCAGTTCTGGACCGACGACATAGCCGGAACCCTGGGCCTCCGACGAACCGACCGCCACCACGCGGTTCCGATCCATGGTCTCCCCCCCCACAGGATCTGTTGGACTCGATCGAACTGCCGAGCTCCGACTCGGGTCCGCCACGGCGGAGTCGGAGGTTCGGGGGTGCTACTCCACGGTCTCGCTCACGTCACCCGGTCCGAAGGCGTCGCTCGCGGCCTCTGCGATACGCACTTCGGTACCGTCCGCACGGCGGGGCGTCAGCGTGAACGAGATCCGGTGCGTGCGGGCTCGGGCCACACCGGCTTCCGCGTCCGCCGTGACCGCCCAGACCCGGAAGCCGCCCTTCGCCCGCGCGTCCGCGCGCAGCTCGACCTCGAACTCCATCTGTACCGGTCCGACGCTGAACTGCCAGTCCTGTCCCGCCCCTTGCGCGGCGGCCCTGGTCAGCTCCTCCCGCACCGCAGTGACCGCGTCAGCCAAGCCGATCTCCATGGAACGCCCCCCAGCGTTGATCCAGCAGCCCTGTCGCACAGCGTAGAAGCCTGGTGGCGGTCACAGTGCCGAAATGGCAACACCCGGCGATCTCATGGGCGGTGACGCCGTCCACAGGGAAAATGCGTGGACCTCTTCCTTGTGTCTTCCGTACTGTCGACGGCGACAGAACATCGCGCGCTGCCCTGTGGGACGGTGCGCCTCCGTGATTCAAGAGGGGAGCCCGGCCGTGCGTGACCGTACCGCCGTCGTCGTTCCCCCTTCGCGGTCCGAGGTGATCCTGGTGTCCTCGTCCGTCCGGTGCCCGCTGCGCGGCCGGCACCGGATGCCCGTGACGACGCTCTGACCCCGTTCGCTCGCTCGTACGACCCGTTGTGCGGGCCGGTCAGGCTCGGTGTGTCCTCGTCCGGGAAATCGCGCTGCCCTTTTTCCTGATCCTCAGAAAGGCCCTGGGCCGTGCGCACCAACCTCAGCAACCTCGCCGTCGTCCGCAACCTCGGCATCCTCGCCCACGTCGACGCCGGCAAGACCACCGTCACCGAGCGGTTCCTGTATGCGACGGGGACCACCCACAAGCGCGGCGAGGTTCACGACGGCACCACCGTCACCGACTTCGACCCCCAGGAACGCGACCGTGGCATCACCATCTTCGCCGCCGCCGTCAGCTGTGGCTGGGACGGCCACCGCATCAACCTCATCGACACCCCGGGCCACGTCGACTTCGCCGACGAGGTCGAGCGTTCGCTACGCGTCCTCGACGGGGCGATCGCCGTCTTCGACGCGGTCGCCGGCGTCGAGCCGCAGAGCGAGTCGGTGTGGCGGCAGGCCGACCGGCACGGCGTACCCAGAATCGCGTTCGTCAACAAGCTGGACCGTGCGGGCGCCGACCTCGACCGGGCCGTCGACTCGATCCGGGAGCGGTTGCATCCCGCCCCGCTCGTCGTCCAGTTGCCGATCGGGGCCGAGGACGGCTTCACCGGAGTCGTGGACCTGGTGCGCATGCGCTCCCTGGTCTGGGACGGCGGTGGCGGTACGGCGGTGGAGGGACCTGTTCCCGAGGTGCTGGCCGAAGAGGCCCGGCGGCGGCGCCGGGTGCTGGAGGAGGCGGTCGCGGAGCTGCATCCGGCGGCGTTGGAGGAGTTCTGCGCTCGGTCGGTTCTGTCCGAGCCGACTCTGGTTGCCGCGCTCCGGGACCTCACCCGTACCGGGGACGGTGTGGTCGTGCTGTGTGGCTCCGCCTATCGCAACCGTGGCATCGAACCGCTGCTGGACGCGGTGGTCGCCTATCTGCCGTCGCCGCTGGACGTGCCCGCCGTACGTGGTGTCCACGAGGGCACCGAACAGCGGCGGGCCGCCGACCCCGAAGCACCGTTCGCGGCGCTCGCGTTCAAGGTGAACGCGGGCAGCACCGGGCGGCTGACCTGTGTGCGCGTCTACTCGGGCACGATCGAGAAGGGAGACACCGTGTGGGACCCCGGCACCGGGCGCACCGAGCGGGTCGCGCGGATCCTGCGGCTCATGGCGGACCGGCATGTCCAGATGGACCGGGCGGTCGCCGGTGACATCGTCGCGCTCGCGGGCCTGAAGTCGGCGCGGGCCGGTTCGACGCTCTGCGATGCCGGTGCCCCGTTGCTGCTGGAGCCGGCCGTGGTCGCCGAGCCCGTGGTGTCCGTCGCCGTCGAGGCGCGCCGTGGCACCGACACCGGGCGGCTGGTGAATGCGCTGGCGCGGCTGGCTGAGGAGGATCCCTCGCTGGTGGTGCGCACCGACGACGAGACCGGGCAGACCGTGCTGTCCGGGATGGGCGAACTGCATCTGGAGGTCGCGGTGGAGAAGATCCGTCGTGACGGTGGACCGGAGGTTGTCGTGGGGCGTCCGCGCGTCGCGCATCGGGAGACCGTCGTGAGTGGGGTGAGCGGGCTGGTCCACCGGCACGTCAAACAGGATGGCGGGGCCGGACAGTTCGCGCATGTCGTGTTCGATGTCGAGCCGCTCGGGGCCGAAGTCGGGGCCACGGGCTTCGAGTTCCGGTCCGTCGTGGTCGGCGGGCGGGTGCCTCAGGAGTACGTGCGGGCGGTGGAGGCCGGCTGTCGGGACGCGCTGGCCGAGGGGCCGCTCGGTGGTCACCCGGTGACCGGGCTGCGGGTCACGCTGACCGACGGCTCCACCCATGTGAAGGACTCCTCCGACATGGCCTTCCGCACCGCAGGGCGGCTGGGACTGCGCGAGGCGCTGCGCGTCTGTGCGGTCGCCCTGCTGGAACCGGTGGCCGAGGTCACGGTCACCGTGCCGGAGGACGCGGTCGGCGGGGTGCTCGGTGACCTGGCCGCTCGGCGTGGCCGGGTCACGGGGTCCGAGAGCCGGGGCGGCTCGGCGGTGCTGACCGCCACCGTGCCGCTGGCCGAACTGTTCGGCTACGCGACTCGGTTGCGGAGCCGGACTCAGGGGCGGGGTACGTTCGCCGCCCGGCCCGCGGGGTATGCGGCGGCGCCGCAGCCGGTGCCGGTCCGGTAGTCCCTCGCCTGTGTGGGCCGCGCCACGCGCCGTGCGTAGTGCGGCTCCATGCCTGCGGCGCAGCTGCGGGTGCGTGGGGGCTTGGGCAGCGCCTGCGGTGTGTCGTGGGTCGGGGCCGCGCCGGGGGGTGTCCGTCCTCGGTCCGGCGCACTGTGGGTCCGAAAGGTACCCCGGGTTTGCGCCGGCCGCTGCGGGCGGACACCCCCCGACACGTCCCCTTCCCGCCGTACGCGGGTGCGGCGCCGTACGGGCGCGCCGCGTCAGGCCAACCGTCCGTCCAGCGCTGCCCGCCAAGCCGGTGAAGGCATCGAACCGGCCGTCGGCAGCCGCTGCCCGCCCCGGGTGAAGAACGCCGCCAGCGGAAGGACCGCCGCGCCCACGGTCACCGCGTCCGGTCCCAGGTGGCCCAGTTCGATGCCTACCCGGCTTGAGGGGAAACGGAGGGCGTGTGCGTGGGCGTGGGCGCGGACCTCGTCCAGGAAGGTGCCGCCCAGTTGGAGGCCCGCCCAGCCGCCGATCAGGACGCGTTCGGGCTGGAAGAGGTTGATCAGGTCGGAGAGGCCGGCGCCCAGGTACTCGGCGGTCTCGGTGAGGACGGCCGTCGCCACCCGGTCGGGCGCGCGGTCATTCGAGGGGCGGGCCGCGGCGAGCAGTTCGGTGAGGGCCGTCTCCTCGTCGGCTTCGGCCGACGGCTGCCCGCCTGCCTCCCGCCAGCGTGCCACCAGGGCCTCCGCGCCCGCGTACGCCTCCAGGCAGCCCCGGGCGCCGCACCGGCATCGGCGCCCGCCGACCCGTACCGTCAGATGTCCCCACTCCACCGCCCGGCCCTGGGCCGCCTCCTCGGTGACCACACAGGCGCCGACGCCGGAGCCGAACAGGATGACCACCGCGTTGCGGGCGCCGCGTCCGGCGCCGAACCACATCTCCGCCTGCCCCAGGGTCTTCGCCCCGTTGTCGATGAAGTACGGCACATCAGCGGGGAGTTGTCCGGTCCAGCGGAGCATCCTCTCCAGTGGGACCGCGTCCCAGCCGATCGTCTGGCCGTGTACGACGGCGCCGTCCTCGCCCGCGTCCTCGATGATGCCGGGCACGCCGATGCCGACGCCCAGCAGGTCGGCGGGGGAGAGGCGGGCCGTGGTGAGCACCTCGGTGATGCCCTCGTGCACATGACCGACGACGGCGTCGACGTCGTAGCCGTGTGGACCCAACGGGCGTTCCGTGCGGGCCAGTTCACGTAGTCCGAGGTCGAACAGCTCCACGCGCACCCGGGTCTCGCCCACGTCGACCCCGATGAGCCGGCCGCTGTCCGGCCGTATCCGCAGCAGCCGGCGCGGTCGGCCGGCGTCGGAGCCGACGCTGCCCGCCTCCTCCACCAGGCCGTCGGCCAGCAGCTCGGCCACGACGTTGCTGACGGAGCCCGAACTCAGCCCGGTCGCCGGACCGAGGGCGTGCCGGCTCATCGGGCCGTCGAAATACAACCGTTGCAGAACGGCGCTCCGGCTCTCCCGCCGCAGGTCACGCACCGTACGGCCGCCCTGCCCTGCCACCCGACCTCCCTGGTTCACGCCCAATGTCGGCCCGCCGGACCGGATGTCGTTGCCGGATCCCTTGACGAGCGTTTCTCTTGAGGTTTAACTCACATCCTAAATTAAGCCATGAGGGGCTTCGGGAGCCGAACGGGGTGTCGGCTTCTGCGAGCGCCCTCGGGGTTCTCGACTCCCCGAAAGGGACACCAGGAGCCATGCGCAGCATCCGAGCCGCGGCCGTAGGCGCCGTCACCATGTCTCTCGCCCTCGCGGCCACGGCCTGCGGAGGCGGTTCGTCCAGCGGTGGAGGGTCCAACGACTCGCCGAAGACGCTCACCTACTGGGCCTCCAACCAGGGGGCCAGTATCGCGGTCGACAAGAAGGTCCTGCAGCCCGAACTCGACAAGTTCGAGAAGCAGACCGGCATCAAGGTGAAGCTTGAGGTCGTCCCCTGGTCCGATCTGCTCAACCGGATTCTGACGGCGACCACGTCCGGTCAGGGCCCGGACGTGCTGAACATCGGCAACACCTGGAGCGCCTCCCTGCAGGCCACCGGCGCGCTGCTGCCGTGGGACGCGAAGAACTTCGAGAAGATCGGGGGGAAGGAGCGGTTCGTCGACTCCGCGCTCGGGTCCACGGGCGCCCAGGGCAAGGACCCGGCCGCGGTGCCGCTGTACTCGATGGCGTACGCGCTCTACTACAACAAGCAGATCTTCGCCGACGCCGGCATCTCCAAGCCCCCGGCCACCTGGGACGAGCTGATCGCCGACGGGAAGAAGATCAAGGCGAAGGGCAAGTCGGTCCTCGGCGCCGAGGGCGCGAACGTGTCGGAGAACATCCACCACGTCTTCGTCTTCGCCAAGCAGCACGGCGCCGACTTCTTCACCGCCGACGGCAAGCCGGACTTCACCAATCCCAAGGTGGTCGACGCGGTCAAGCAGTACGTCGACCTGATGGCCAAGGACAAGGTCATCCCGACCGGCGACGCCGAGTACGCGCAGAACCAGTCCGTCAGCGACTTCGCCAAGGGCAAGCAGGCCATGCTGCTGTGGCAGTCCGCCGCCGCCAACCTCAAGTCCCAGGGCATGAGCGAGGACGCCTACGGCATCGCCCCCGTACCCGTGCAGTCCGGCACCCCCGGGGCCGGCGCCCAGACCAACTCGATGGTCGCCGGCATCAACATGGCGGTCTTCAAGAACAGCCACAACCTCGACGGCGCCACGAAGTTCGTGAAGTTCATGACGAGTGACGAGGAGCAGAAGGTCCTCAACACGGCCTACAGCACCGTACCGCCGGTCAAGGCCGCCCAGGAGGACGCCGCCTTCAACTCCCCGGACACCGCGGTGCTGAAGCAGACCCTCGCCACCAGCGCGGCCGCGCTGCCGCAGGTCGCCGCCGAGTCGCAGTTCGAGACGGCGGTCGGTACGGCCGTCAAGGAGCTGTTCGCCGACGCCGCCGGCGGACGCGCGGTGACCGCCGACTCCGTCAAGGCCGCGCTGGAGAAGGCCCAGCAGCAGATGCCGGCGGCCTGAGCACGATGACGACCACCGCTCTGAAGGAGCCGGTGCGCGATACCTCCCCCGGTGCGGCGCGCGAACCCCGCCGCCGCGCCGGGCGGATCCGCCGCGTCGGACTGCCGTACCTGCTGCTCCTGCCCGCCTTGCTCCTCGAACTCCTCGTCCACCTGGTGCCGATGGTCATCGGCATCGTGATGAGCTTCAAGGAACTCACCCAGTTCTACATCCGCGACTGGGGCAGCGCCCCCTGGTCCGGCCTCGGCAACTACAAGGTGTCGGTGGACTTCGACGCCCCCGTCGGCGAGGCCCTGCTGCACTCCTTCTTCGTCACCGTCGGCTTCACCCTGCTGTCGGTCGCCCTGTGCTGGCTGATCGGCACCGCCGCCGCGGTCTTCATGCAGGACGCCTTCCGCGGCCGCGGTCTGCTGCGCGCCCTGTTCCTGGTGCCGTACGCGCTGCCCGTCTACGCGGCCGTCATCACCTGGGTGTTCATGTTCCAGCACGACAACGGCCTGGTGAACCACGTCCTGCACGACCAGCTGCACCTCACCGACAAGCCGTCGTTCTGGCTGATCGGCGACAACAGCTTCTACGCCCTGCTGACCGTGTCCGTGTGGAAGGGCTGGCCGTTCGCCTTCCTCATCGTGATGGCCGGACTGCAGAACATCCCGCGCGAACTGTACGAGGCGGCCGCGCTGGACGGCGCCGGCATGTGGCAGCAGATCCGCCGCATCACCCTGCCGTCCCTGCGCCCGGTCAACCAGGTGCTGGTCCTCGTGCTGTTCCTCTGGACGTTCAACGACTTCAACACGCCGTACGTGCTGTTCGGCAAGGCCGCTCCCGAGGCGGCCGACCTCATCTCGGTGCACATCTACCAGGCCTCCTTCGTCACCTGGAACTTCGGCACCGGATCCGCCATGTCCGTTCTGCTGCTGCTGTTCCTGCTGGTCGTGACGGGCCTGTACCTCCTGTTCACCTCGCGCGGACGGAGGGCCGCCGATGTCTGACTCCCCGATGGCGCCGCCCCGTTCGTTCCTGTGGTCCCGGCGGATCTTCCTCACCCTGCTCACCGGATTCGTGCTGGTGCCGGTGTACGTGATGGTCTCCAGCTCGCTGAAGCCGCTCGCGGACGTCACGGGCAAGTTCCGCTGGCTGCCCAGCGGGCTGACCTTCCGGCCGTACATCGACATCTGGTCGACGGTCCCGCTCGCGAAGTACTTCGTGAACTCGCTGATCGTGGCGGGCGCGGCCACGGTCTGCTCGGTGGTCATCGCCGTGTTCGCCGCCTACGCCGTCAGCCGCTACGACTTCCGCGGCAAACGGGTCTTCACGGTGACCGTGCTGTCGACGCAGATGCTCCCGGGCATCCTCTTCCTCCTCCCGCTGTTCCTGATCTACGTCAACATCGGCAACGCCACCGGCATCGCCCTGTTCGGCTCCCGCGGCGGCCTGATCCTGACGTATCTGACCTTCTCCCTCCCGTTCTCGATCTGGATGCTGATCGGCTACTTCGACTCGGTGCCGCGCGACCTGGACGAGGCGGCGCTGGTGGACGGCTGCGGCCCGCTCGGCGCGCTGCTCAGGATCGTCGTACCGGCCGCCGTCCCCGGCATCGTCGCGGTCGCCGTGTACGCCTTCATGACCGCGTGGGGTGAGGTGCTCTTCGCGTCCGTCATGACCAACGACACCACCCGCACCCTCGCCGTCGGCCTCCAGGGCTACTCCACCCTCAACGACGTGTACTGGAACCAGATCATGGCCGCCTCGCTCGTGGTGAGCGTGCCGGTGGTCGCCGGGTTCCTCCTCCTTCAGCGCTATCTCGTCGCCGGACTGACGGCGGGCGCCGTCAAGTGACCAACACCCCGCATTCCGAAGGGACTTCCGTGTCCGAACGCATCGACCTCGCCGCACTCCCGCACGACTTCCTGTGGGGCACGGCCACAGCGGCGTACCAGATCGAGGGGGCCGTCGCCGAGGACGGCCGTTCACCGTCGATCTGGGACACCTTCTCGCACACCCCGGGGAAGATCGCGAACGACGACAACGGCGACGTCGCCTGCGACCACTACCACCGCTGGCGCGAGGACATCGGCCTGATGCGCCAACTCGGCACCGACGCCTACCGGTTGTCCGTCGCCTGGCCGCGGGTGCTGCCCGGCGGGGACGGACCGGTCAACCCCAAGGGCCTGGCCTTCTACGACGAGTTGGTGGACGCCCTGCTGGAGGCGGGCATCACCCCGTCCGTCACCCTCTACCACTGGGACCTGCCGCAGGTGCTCCAGGACCGCGGCGGCTGGCCGGAGCGGGCGACCGCCCTCGCGTTCGCCGAGTACGCCTCGACCGTCGCCGAACGCCTCGGCGACCGCGTCAAGTTGTGGGCCACGCTCAACGAGCCCTCCTGCTCGGCCTGGATCGGCCACCTGGAGGGCAAGATGGCCCCCGGCTGGACCGACCTCACCGCAGCCGTACGCGCCTCCTACCACCTGCTCCTCGGCCACGGCCTCGCCACCCAGGCGATCCGCGCCGCCGTCCCCGACGCCCAGGTCGGCATCGTCAACAACCTCTCCACCGTGCACCCCGCCACCGACCGCCCCGAGGACCTGGCGGCCGCCCGCCGCCACGACGGCCATGTGAACCGCTGGTGGCTCGACCCGGTGCACGGCCGTGGCTTCCCCGCCGACATGGTCGAGGCCTACGGAGTCGAACTGCCCATCGCCGCCGGTGATCTGGAGACGATCGCCGCTCCGCTGGACTGGCTCGGCCTGAACTACTACTTCCCGGCGTACGTCGCCGACGACCCCGAGGGGCCCGCCCCCCGAGTCCGTTCCGTACGCCGCCCGGACGTCCCGCGCACCGGCATGGACTGGGAGATCGACCCGAGCGGCATCGAGACCCTGCTGCTGCGCCTCACCGAGGAGTACGGCGCACGGAAGATCTACGTCACCGAGAACGGCTCGGCCTACCCGGACGTGGTCCACCCCGACGGCACCGTCGACGACCCGGAGCGCCAGGACTACCTGGAGCGGCACCTCGCCGCCTGCGCCTCGGCGGCCCGCAAGGGTGCCCCGCTCGCCGGCTACTTCGCCTGGTCGCTGCTGGACAACTTCGAGTGGGCGTACGGGTACGCCAAGCGGTTCGGGCTGGTCCACGTCGACTACCGCACCCAGGTGCGCACCATCAAGGGCAGCGGACACCGGTACGCCGACATCGTGCGTGCCCACCGCGGCCAGGTGCGCCGGGCCGCCTGAGCCGGGGCCCGGAAGGCCGGTGGGCGCGGGTGCGGGAGCCCGTGCCCACCGGCCCGTACCTCTCCTGGAACTTCTGGACTGTCATGCACGCGCCAATCATCCATCTCGTGAGGAGATCCGCATGCCATCCCGTATCCCGCGCACCCTGCTCGCCGCCCTGTCCACCGTGGCCCTGCTGGCATCGGGCCCGCTGCTGGCCACCCCCGCCCACGCCGCCACCGTCTCCTGGGACACCGACCGCGCGGCCGCCGCCTACGCCGTCAACCCGGCTTCCGTCACCGCCTCCGGCAGCGAGAACGCCGGCACCACCCCCGACCTCGCCGTCGACGGCAACGGTGCCACCCGCTGGTCCAGCAACTTCGCCGACGACGCCTGGATCCGCGTCGACCTCGGCTCCACGATCCGCATCGACCGGGTCGTCCTGGACTGGGAGGCCGCCTACGGCAAGCGCTACGTCCTGGAGGTCTCCAGGAACGGCACGGACTGGACCCCCTTCTACACGGAGACCGCAGGCACCGGCGGCTCCGTCACGGCCCACACCTACCCGCAGGAGGTCACCGGCCGCTACGTCCGCCTGCGAGGCGTCGAACGCGCCACGCCCTACGGCTACTCCCTGTGGAGCTTCAAGGTCTACGGCGGCGAACCGGCCCCGGCGTCCACGACCCGCACCAACCTCGCGCTGAACCACCCGGCGTACTCGAACTACTACCAGCACGCGGGAAATTCACCGGCGTTCGTCACGGACGGCGGCTGGCCGGCCGATCTCAAGGGAGACCTGACCCGCTGGTCGAGCGACTGGAACGCGGACCGGTGGGTGTCCGTGGACCTGGGCGCGCAGTCGACGATCGACACGGTCGACCTGTACTGGGAGTCGGCCTACGCCGTCGACTACCTCCTCCAGGTCTCCGACGACAACCGCACCTGGCGCACGGTCTACGAGCCGTCGTCCGCCGACATCGCCGCCCGCCGCGCCGACGTCAAGTCCCCGTCCGACGCGGCCGGCCTGCACGACACGGTCAAGCTGCCCTCGCCCGTGACCGGCCGCTACGTCCGGATGCTCGGCAAGGAACGCCGCTCCTTCTACAACCCGGCCCCCGCCACGGCCCAGTTCGGCTACTCCCTCTACGAGTTCCAGGTCTGGGGCACCGGCGGCGGCGCCGCGGCCGCCTACCCGGCTCTCCCCGCCGACCAGTCGGGCACGTACCGCACCACGTTCTTCGACGACTTCACGGGCGCCTCGCTCGACCGCTCGAAATGGCGGGTGGTGCGCACCGGCACGGAGATGGGCCCGGTGAACGGCGAGTCCCAGGCGTACGTCGACTCCACGGACAACGTCCGCACCGCGAACGGCAGCCTGATCCTGAAGGCCAAGTACTGCAAGGGCTGCACGCAGGCGGGCGGCGGCACGTACGACTTCACGTCGGGCCGCATCGACACGCATACGAAGTTCGACTTCACGTACGGGAGGGTCAGCGCCCGGATGAAGTTGCCGGTCGGCGACGGGTTCTGGCCCGCCTTCTGGCTGCTCGGCAGCAACGTCGACGACCCCTCCGTCTCCTGGCCGGCCTCCGGCGAGACCGACATCATGGAGAACATCGGCTACCCGGACTGGACGAGCACCTCCCTGCACGGCCCCGGCTACTCGGCGGACGGCAACATAGGCGCCCGCCAGACCTACCCGAACGGCGGCACCGCGGACCAGTGGCACACGTACGCCGTCGAGTGGACGCCGACGGCGATGCGGTTCTACGTCGACGACCGCCTGGTCCAGGAGACGAGCCGCAACGTGCTCGAGTCGACCCGGGGCCAGTGGGTCTATGACCACAACCAGTACGTGATCCTCAACCTGGCCCTGGGAGGCGCGTACCCGGCCGGCTGGAACAAGGTGACCAGTCCCTACTGGGGACTGCCGCAGGCGAGTGTGGACAAGGTCGCGGGTGGGGGAGTGCAGGCGGAGGTGGACTGGGTGCGGGTGGAGCAGAAGGGCTGACCGTGTTCACGCCGCCGTGTGCTCGTCGCGCATGTTCCTGACGTACCGGCTCAGGGCGTCGGCGCTGTGGAAGACGCGGTAGTCGCTCGCCTCCAGCGCCTCCTGCTCCGCGGCGGTGGTGTCGGTCGCGAGCACGACGGGCGTGCCCACCTCTTCCTGGAGACCGTGCGGCCAGTAGGCGGCGGCGATGGTGATGGCCTCGCCGCTGCGCGGATCGATGACCTCGCTGTCCAGCTCGGGGTGGGCGAATCCGGCTTCCGCCAGTTCACCGAGGAGCGCGGCGAGTCCGGGGACCTCGTCCACCGCGGAGGGCTCGGTCACGGCCACGGCGGTCGGCGGGAGAGCGCTGCGCGTGGACGGGACAAGGTCCACGGGGGCCGGGCCGTCGTGCAGCGTCTCCAGGAAGTCGTTCGCGGCATAGGACAGCAACTCGCGCCGCGCCGCCAGGAAGTCCGGGTAGTTCTCCACGCGCCACAGTTCCGGATCCATCGGGATCCACTGGGACTCGAGCGCCCCGGGTGCCCGCATCGTGATCTCCGGGAGGTAGTCCGCCGGATTCCTCGCCCCGACCCGCAGGTTGGTGTCCTGCGTGAGGAAGCAGAAGTTGGCGACCGCGTTGATCTCGGCCCGGTTGTAGCCGTGCTCGCGCAGGCGCGCCTTGGGAAAGATGTGGTGCACCTGGAGGGAGTTCAGCCGGCCGAGCATGCCGTCGCGCAGCGGCACTCCGCTGCCGAGGTCCTGAGCCTTGTGGACACGCGTGAGCATGTAGAGCAGCGGATAGAAGCGCGACCCCATGCTGGAGCCCACGAAGTCGTCGGGGCGCACCTCCAGGGCGCCCCCGCGGCTGCGCCGCAGCACGTCGATGAGCCGCTCCACCCCGCCGTCGTCCAGCGCCTGCAGGTCCTGGTTGAGGGCCGTTTCGGTCGCGCCGGTGTGCCGGCCCCACAGGAAGCTGTGTACGTACCAGTAGAACAGCCGGTCACGGGTGAGCGCGTCGGGGAAGCGGCCGCCGTGCAGGTGCAGCAGACGGCTCATGACCGGGAAGGCGCCCCGGCCGCTCAGCACCTTGCCGTGGTCGAGGCCGAGCCGGCCGCCGAGCGTGTTGAGGACGTGGGCGACGGAGTCGATGGTCTCCTTCAGGCCCGCCTGGAAGTGCGGGACCTTCACCTCGGCGAGCTTCGAGAACTGCGCCTCCCCGGTGAGGACCGCGTTGACGTTGCGCAGCAGCCAGTCGAGCTTGAAGTCGAATCCCGCGGCGGACCAGCTCGCCAGGGCCTCGTTCATGGTGGGCCGGGCCTCGGGCCACGAGGCGCAGATCGCGGCCAGCGCGAGATCGCCCTTGGAGAGCTTGGTGCCGCCCGAGTTGACCCGGTTGAAGATCTCGACGACCACGTCGATCGTCTTGTCCTCGCCCGTCACCTCGTCGATGTGGACGTCGCGTTCCTTGATCTGGGTGATGCGGTTCAGCCGCTCCACGTAGACGGCCTGCACCTGCGTGTCACCCTCGGCGAGCTGGGTCACGGTCAGCAACTGGCTGCCGAGACCGCCCTGGAGCAGCGCGGTCACGTCGACCCACTGGGGGTTGTCCTTCATCTTCGCCGGCGCGTAGAACTCGAACGCCTCGGTCTCCAGGTTGAAGTGAAGACCGGTCAGCGTGGCCGGGTTGCCCTCGAAGAAGCGGGGAAGGTGGCCGCGGGTGACCCCGTAGAGCGTGGTGACCCGCTGCTGGCCGTCCAGGAGGAGATGGACCGTACCGTCCCTGCCGAAGTCGCCCCCGCGCGTCTGGGTCGTCTCGGCCTTGGTGCTCCACGTCAGGAAGCCGCCGATCGGATAACCGCGGTACAGGGACTGGAAGAAGCCGCGCACCTGGTCGCGCGTCCAGACGTAGCCGCGCTGGAATTCCGGCAGCGCGATGTCGCCGGAGTCCACCTTGTCGAGAATCTGGGAAATACGCACTTGCTTCCTGCTCTCCGAGCCCGGCGGCTTCCCCCCCACCAGGATTTCCATGCGATCTGCACAAAGTATCAGTCGTCCCACGTCGACACGGGTGGAACGGAGGCGTGCGGTGCTGCGGCGATCAAGCGGGGAGACTTAATGCATATGATGTGCAAGTGCATCAGTTCAGCATTAGGACGGCGACCCCCGACGACCTCGATGGCGCCCGTGCCGTCATGCTCGACACCGTCTACCGGGATTTCGGTACCGGATACGTGCCTCGGTGGCATGCGGACATCGTCGATCCCGCCGGGGCCTATCTCGCGTCGCCGCGGCACACCCTGCTGGTCGCGGTGGACGGCGAGGGGGGCGTCGTCGGGACCGGGGCGCTGGACTCGCGGGGGCCGGGGGCGCCCCCGAATCCGCGGTGGCTGGCCGAGCGGTATCCGTCGGGGGAGACGGCGCAGCTGCGGCGGGTGTACGTGCGGCCCGGGCATCGACGGCGGGGAATGGCACGGGAGTTGGTGGCGCGGCTGGTGGAGTTCGCCGTCGCGGACGGCGGGTACCGGGCCGTGTATC
Organism: Streptomyces sp. Ag109_G2-15; assembly: GCF_900215565.1. Lineage (NCBI taxonomy): Bacteria > Bacillati > Actinomycetota > Actinomycetes > Kitasatosporales > Streptomycetaceae > Streptomyces > Streptomyces sp. Ag109_G2-15. Next base: position 1,721,148 of record NZ_OCNI01000002.1, on the reverse strand, counting down.
TGCACACCGATCCCGCCGTGCCGGGCGCCGAGGCGTTCTGGCGGTCGATCGGGACAGTCGTGCACGACGAGCGCCGGGACGACGGCGGTGAACAGGGCATCGTGCACTTCGAGATAGCGCTGGGCGAGAGGGGATGCGTCTCTCCCGTGTGCTCGCCGGGCTGACTCTCGTCCCGCTGCCGGCCGGCTGCCTCGCCTCCGGCGCAGACCTCGGCCGGGAAGGCGCGGCGAACGGGTCCCGGCTCCGGGTCGCCCTCGCCTTCCCGCCCGCCGAGCGGCTCTCCCCGTACGGTGCCGACGCCACCATCCTCAGCCGGCTCGGCGTCACCGAGGGGCTGAGGCCCTGGACGGCAACGGCCGCCGCCTCGCCCACATTCGCCTCCTCCTGGCGTCAGGCAGGCGCACGGAACTGGGTGTTCACACGCGGGGCCTCCTTCCACGACGGTGCGGCGGGCGGGGTGCAGAAGGGCCCGGACCGGCAACCGGTCCGGGCCCTTCGCGTCATCCCTCAGCGCGCCGCCAGCTCCAGCACCATCGGCTCAGGCGCGGTGACCGTCTCCTCCGCGGTCGTACGCGAGTTCCGCCACAGCCACAGCACATCCCGGCCGAACGACCACACCAGCGAGCCCAGCGCCAGCAGGGCCACCGCCAGGTTGGCCGCGTGCGGCAGCAGTTCGGCGCCCGCCAGCAGCAGGCAGATGCCCTGGAGCGCGGCGACCGTCTTGCGCGCGAAGGACGGCGGCAGCGGGGCTTTCAGCCAGGGGGCGACGCGGGCCGCGGCGACGAACGCGTAGCGCATCCCGCCGATCAGCAGCACCCACGGGCCGAGCTGCATGGACACGTACACGCTCAGCACCAGGATCAGGAACGCGTCGACCTCCATGTCGAAGCGGGCCCCGAGCGCGCTGGAGGTGCCGGTGCGGCGGGCCACCTTGCCGTCCACGCCGTCCAGGAGCAGGGCGACGGCGGTCAGGGCGACCAGCAGGGTCACCGGCGGTGCGCTCTCGAAGGAGTCCGCGACCAGCGCGGTCACCCCGCCGACCAGGGTGGCCCGGCCGAGGGTGACCCGGTTGGCGGGACCGAAGGACCTGAGCCGGGAGCGGTGCAGGGCGCGGGAGAGGACCGCCCAGGTGGCGAACGCGAAGGCGAGCCCGGTCAGCCAGCCGGCCGGCCCCATGCCGATGGCCGTGCCGAGCAGGGCCAGCAGCAGGATCTGGACGCCCGCTCCCACGGCGGTCTCCTGCTGGAGCCTCGCGTCATACGTGTTGTTCAGGGCCACCGCGCATTCCTCCGGCCGAGTGACAGAGTCGATCAACGCCGCGTACTGTGCGCGGCCTGTGCACTTCTCGGTACGTGAACAACTTCCCTATCGTTCAGGAGGATGCCGATGAACCACTCGGCCCGCGCGTTCTGGCTCCGCTCACCGGGGCACGGCGAGATCCGCGACGTCGCCCTCGCGGGGCCGGCCGAGGGCGAGGTGCTGGTGCGCACGCTGTACTCCGGAGTCAGCCGCGGCACCGAGACCCTGGTGTTCCGGGGCGGGGTGCCGGAGTCCCAACACGCCGCGATGCGGGCACCGTTCCAGGAGGGCGACTTCCCCGGGCCGGTGAAGTACGGCTACCTGAACGTCGGCGTCGTCGAGGAGGGGCCGCGGGAGCTGGTCGGCCGCACGGTGTTCTGCCTGTATCCGCACCAGAGCCGTTACGCCGTTCCGGTGAGCGCCGTGACCGTCGTACCCGAGCGGGTACCCGCCGAGCGGGCCGTGCTCGCGGGGACCGTGGAGACCGCGGTGAACGCCGTCTGGGACGCGGCGCCGCTGATCGGCGACCGGATCGCGGTGGTCGGCGGCGGCATGGTCGGCTGCTCGGTGGCCGCGCTGCTCGCCCGCTTCCCCGGCGTACGGCTCCAGCTGGTCGACGCCGACCCGGCCCGCGCGAAGACCGCCGAGGCCCTCGGCGTGGACTTCGCCGCACCCGGCGACGCCCTCGGCGACTGCGACCTCGTCGTCCATGCCAGCGCCACCGAACAGGGCCTCACCCGCTCCCTCGAACTCCTCGCCGCCGAGGGCACGGTCGTCGAACTGAGCTGGTACGGCGACCGGCGCGTCGCCCTGCCGCTCGGCGAGGCCTTCCACTCGCGCCGGCTCACCGTGCGCAGCAGCCAGGTCGGCACCGTCTCCCCGGCCGCCCGCGCCGGCCGCGGCTACGCCGAACGGATGGCGCTCGCCCTCGACCTGCTCGCCGACCCGGCCCTGGACGCGCTCATCACCGGCGAAAGCGCCTTCGAGGAGCTGCCGGAGCTGATGCCGAGGCTCGCCGCCGGCGAGATCCCGGCCCTGTGCCACCGCATCAACTACACCGGCAGCGGCCTGACCTGAGAAAAGAGTGAGAGGAGGCTGAACACGGGGAAGCGAAGAGCCGTACTACACGGCATCCCCCCGGCAGGGAACCGCAGGGGGCACCAGACGCGCCGCACCTGGAGGGTCGTCCGTTGTTCAGCATCACCGTCCGCGATCACATCATGATCGCCCACAGCTTCCGCGGCGAGGTGTTCGGGCCCGCGCAGCGACTGCACGGCGCCACGTTCCTCGTGGACGCGACGTTCCGCCGCGAACAGCTGGACGAGGACAACATCGTCGTCGACATCGGCCTGGCCACACAGGAACTGGGCGCCATCACCGCCGAGCTGAACTACCGCAACCTCGACGACGAGCCCGAGTTCGCCGGGATCAACACGTCCACGGAGTTCCTGGCCAAGGTCATCGCCGACCGGCTCGCCGAACGCGTCCACAAGGGCGCCCTGGGCGAGGGTGCCAAGGGCCTGAAGAGCATCTCGGTCACCCTGCACGAGTCGCACATCGCCTGGGCGAGCTACGAGCGTGGCCTGTGACCGAGACGACCGTGGCGAAGGCGCGGCTCGCCTACGTGCCCGCGCAGCCCACCGCTTCCGAGAAGGCCGGGATCATCCCCATGTCCCTGCGCACCGTGCACTTCGTCATGCCGGGCGGTGTCGACGACCCGGCCGCGCCCAGCGGCGGCAACGCCTACGACCGCCGGGTCTGCCTGGACCTGCCCGGCTTCGGCTGGCAGGCCGTGCGGCACTCCGTGCCCGGCAGCTGGCCGCGCCCCGGCCGCACCGACCGCGACGTGCTCGCCCGCATCCTCCGGGACCTGCCGGACGACACCGTCGTCCTCCTCGACGGCCTGGTCGCCTGCGGCGTCCCGGAGGTCGTCGTCCCCGAGGCCGAACGCCTGCGGCTCGCCGTGCTGGTGCACCTGCCCCTCGGTGACGAGACCGGCCTGGACGCGGCCGTGGCCGCCGACCTCGACGCCCGCGAGCGGGCGGTGCTGCGGGCGGTGCCCGCGGTCGTCGCCACCAGCGACTGGGCGGTCCGCCGCCTCGTCTCGCACCACGGCCTCGCCCCCGACCGGGTGCACGTCGCCGCCCCCGGCGCCGACATCGCGCCCCTCGCACCCGGCACCGACGGCGTCTCCCAGCTGGTGTGCGTCGCCGCCGTCACCCCGCGCAAGGGCCAGCACCGGCTGGTGGAGGCACTGGCCGCGGTGACCGACCTGCCGTGGAACTGTGTCTGCGTCGGCGGGCTCACCCAGGACCCGGAGTACGTCGCCCATCTGCGCGAGCTGATCCGGCGGCACGGCCTCGAAGACCGGCTGCGGCTCGCCGGACCGCAGGCCGGCGCCGCACTCGACGCCGCCTACGCCACGGCCGACCTGATGGTCCTCACCTCGTACGCCGAGACGTACGGCATGGCCATCACCGAGGCCCTCGCCCGTGGCATCCCGGTGCTGGCGACCGACGTCGGCGGTGTCCCCGAGGCGGTCGGCCGCGCCCCCGACGGCGGCGTCCCCGGCATCCTCGTCCCACCGGAGGACCCCGCCGCACTCGCCGCCGAACTGCGCGGCTGGTTCGGCGAACCCGACGTACGCCGCCGTCTGAAGGCCGCCGCCCGCAGTCGCCGCGCGGCCCTGGACGGCTGGGCGACCACCGCGCGCAGCCTGGCCGGAGTCCTCGGCCGACTGCCCGAGGCACCGAGGAGGGCGGCATGACAGACATGACGACGGTGACCGGGGGGATCCCGGCCCAGCCCGGGCCGAGCGAGGCGGAGTTCGCCCGGGGAGAGGGCGCGCAGCCGATGGGCGCCGGATCCCGTGGCGGTGAGGAGCAGCTCATGGATGCCGCGCCCCAGGACATTGAACCCACCGACGTGATCGCCGGCGCCGGCCCCGTCGCCCGCCCCGGCGAGCGGGCCACCGTACGGCTGCGGGAGGGCGGGGAAGAGGAGCCGCCGCGCTACGCGCCCGAGTGGCTGCAGCTGCGCGAAGGGGCCGACGCGGACGCCCGGGCCCAGGAGCTGCTGGACCCGCTGCGGATCCGGCTGGCCGATCTGCCGGGCCGCACGGGCGGTCTCGTCGTGCACGACCTGGGCTGTGGAACCGGCTCGATGGGCCGCTGGCTCGCGCCCCGCCTGGACGGCGCCCAGCACTGGATCCTGCACGACCGCGACCCGTACCTGCTGCACTTCGCCGCCGTGGCCTCCCCGCGCTCCGCCGCCGACGGCAGCCGGGTCTCGGTCGAGACGCGGCGCGGCGACGTCGCCCGGCTCACCCCGGACGCGCTGACCGGGGCCTCCCTGGTGACGGCCTCGGCCCTGCTGGACGTCCTCACCCGCGAGGAGATCGAGGCCCTGGCCGCCGCCTGCGCGGGAGCGGGCTGCCCGGCCCTGCTCACGCTGTCCGTCGCCGGACGCGTCGAACTCACCCCGTCCGACCCGCTGGACGCCGAGATCGCCGAGGCGTTCAACGCCCACCAGCGCCGTACCGGCCTGCTCGGTCCGGACGCGGTCACGGTGGCCTTCGAGGCGTTCGCCGAGCGCGGGGCGACGGTACGGGTGCATCCGAGCCCGTGGCGGCTCGGCCCCGAGGAGGCCGCGCTGACCGCCCAGTGGCTACGGGGCTGGGTGGGCGCGGCCGTCGAACAGCGGCCCGAACTGCGCGAGCCCGCCGAGCGCTACCTGCGCGAACGCCTGGCCGCCTGCGAGGCCGGTGAGCTGCGGGTGGTGCTCCACCACAGCGACCTGCTGGCGCTGCCGCGGCCGACGGGACGGGAGTCATGAGCGGGCAGGCGGGCGCGGTTTCGGCCCCGGACGCCGTAACGGCCCTGCTGGAACCGCCGGTCGGCGAGGCGACGCACGCATGCGGCTCCGAGCCTGCGGAGCGCATCGCCGTCGCGCCCGCGCGGCGCAATGCCGCCGAGCACGTGGAGCGTGTTGCCGGCGTGGCTGCGGGGCGTGTTGCCGCCGAGCCTGCGGGGCGCGTCGCTGAGCCTGCGGGGCGTAACGCCGCGGTGCCTGCGGGGCGTAATGCCGTCGAGCCCCTGGGGCGTAGCGCCGCCGTGCCTGCGGGGGGTGTTGCCGTCGAGCCTGCGGGGCGTGTTGTCGGGCCTGCGGGGCGTAATGCCGCCGTGCCTGCGGGGCGTAACGCCGCCGAGCCCGCACAGCACCTCGCCCCCGAACCCGAGCAGCACATCAACCCCCAGCCCGAGCAGCGCACCACTCCCCAGCCCGAGCAGCCCACCCCCCGCCGCTTCGGCTCCCGCGCCCTCCGCACCCACATCGGCACGATCGCCGGCGTGGCCATCCTCGGCGCCCTCCTCTGGCGGCTGGGTACCGGTGTGCTGCTCGACGGGCTGCGGCGGATCGACACGATGACGCTGCTGGTGGCGCTGGGCATCGGTGTGGTCACCACCGTGTTCAGCGCGTGGCGCTGGCAGTTGGTGGCCCGGGGGCTGCGCATCCGGCTGCCGCTGGGCCCCGCGGTGGCCGACTACTACCGGGCGCTGTTCCTGAACGCGGCCCTGCCCGGCGGGGTCCTGGGCGATGTGCACCGGGCGGTCCGGCACGGGCAGAGCGCCGGTGACCTGCGGCGCGGGGTGAAGGCGGTCGTCCTGGAGCGGGTCGCCGGGCAGATCGCGCTGACCGTGTTCGGCGCGGCCGTGCTGCTGACCCTGCCCTCGCCCGTCCGGGACGACGTCCGCACCTTCGCCGCGCCGACGGCCCTCGCCGCGGCGGGCGTGCTCGCCGTGCTCCTCGCTGTCCGGATGAACCGCGCGGCCTCCCGCCGCGGCGGCGGCGCCCTGCGCAGGGGCCTCGGCGAGGTGCGGGAGGGGCTGCTGTCCCGTCAGGCCGGGCCCGGTGTCGCCCTGTCCTCGGCGGTCATCCTGGCCGGGCACGTCGCGATGTTCGTCGTGGCGGCCCGCGTCGCCGGCTCCGCCGCCTCCGTGGCGGTGCTGCTCCCGCTCGCGGTCCTCGCCCTGGTCGCCATGGGCCTGCCGCTGAACGTCGGCGGTTTCGGCCCCCGCGAGGGCGTCACCGCCTGGGCGTTCGGCGCCGCCGGGCTCGGCGCGAGCAGCGGGGTGGCCGTCGCCGTCGTGTACGGCGTGCTCAGCTTCGTGGCGAGCCTGCCCGGCGTCGTCGTCCTGGTCGCCCGCTGGTACACCGGACTGCGCGGCTACCCGTCCACGGCCCCTGAGCCTTCGGCGGACGTCAGCAGCGCGAAAATCGCGCCGAACGATTCCGTCAGGCTCGCCAGCAGTTCCTTCCCCTTTTCCGCCGACCCCAGGGAAGGACGGCCGATGACGCCCGATTCGGTATAGGCGGACATTCCCACGGTGAGCAGATGACGACGGTCGTCCGCGGTGAAATCGGCGGACTCGTATCCAGGGCGGACGAATTCGGGATGAGCGTGCAGCAGAATGGAGGTCTCGATTTCCCCCGCGTGCATGTCGGTGAGCAGCGAGGTGTGCACCCCCGCCGCCTCCCGCGCCGCTTCCCAGTCCTCGGCGGCCGGGAACAGGCCCATCCGCTCCCCGCGCGCGGAGGCCTCCTGTACGACGTTGCCCAGCACGTAGTTGCCGCCGTGCCCGTTGACCACGACGAGCGCGTCGACACCGGAGCGGCGCAGCGACGCCGCGATGTCCCGGACCACCGCATGGAGGGTCACGGACGAGATGCTGACGGTCCCCGGCCAGGCCGCGTGCTCGTGCGAGCAGGAGACCGTCACCGGAGGAAGGAGGTGCACCGGGTACGCGGCGGCGATCTCCCGTGCCACGGCACAGGCGACCAGCGTGTCGGTCGCCAGCGGAAGGAACGGGCCATGCTGTTCGAAGCTGCCGACGGGAAGGACGGCGACCTGAGTTGAAACGCCCGCCCCCCGCATCCGTACGTCTTCCGTGGTGTCCGCAGGCACCACCCCGTATGCCGCCGCCCGCGCGCCCGAACCACTCATCTTTTCCCGGCCTTTCGTCTCTGCTTAGGAATCAGATCATGACAGAAAACATCGGCATCCTCGGCAAGAAGTCCCCGCGGCGTTCGGGCGCGGAACGCGTAGTGAATGCCCCGCTGCCCACCGTGTACGGGAAATTCCAGGCGATCGGCTACCTGGACCACGACCGCGGTGACGAGCAAGTCGCCCTGGTGTACGGGGAGATCGGCGCCGAGAACGTTCTGGTCCGGCTGCACTCGGAGTGCCTGACCGGCGACGCGTTCGGCTCCCAGCACTGCGAGTGCGGCGACCAGCTGGCCGCGGCGCTGCGCGCGGTGGTCGCCGAAGGCAGCGGTGTCGTCGTGTACTTGAGGGGCCACGAGGGCCGCGGCATCGGTCTGCTGGCGAAGCTGCGCGCGATGGCCCTGCAGGCGGAGGGCCTGGACACGGTCGAGGCGAACCTGGCGCTCGGGCTGCCGGTCGACGCCCGCGACTACGGCGTCGCCGCGCAGATCCTGCACGACCTCGGGGTGCGTTCGGTGCGGCTGATGTCCAACAACCCGCGTAAGCGGGAGGCGCTGGTGACGCACGGCATCCAGGTCGCCGAACAGGTGCCGCTGCTGATCGAGCCGTGCGAGAGCAACATCACGTATCTGCGCACGAAGCGGGAGCGTCTGGACCACCACCTGCCCCATCTGGACGCGGTCGCGCACGGCTCCTGATTCGGCGGGCGGCCGTCCGGACAGGATCAGGGGATGACCGACGACGACGTCCTCTTCCTCTCCGCCGCCGAGGTGACACGGCTGCTCGGCGCGGACGCGGCGATCGCCTCGCAGCGAGCGGCCTTCACCGCGCTCGGCACCGGCGAGGCCGACCTGCCCGGCAAGATCATGGAGCCGAGCCGCTTCGACGACAGCGTGGTCTTCGCCTACGTCTCCCGGCTGTCCAAGGACACCGGGGCGGTGGCGAAGTTCGGCAGCGTCAACCCGGGCAACGCGGCCGCCGGGCTGCCCACCGTGCACGCGGTCGTCACCGCGCTCGACCCCGACACCGGGCGGCTCACCGCCGTCCTGGACGGTACGGCGGTGACCACGCTGCGTACGGCCGCGGGCAGCGCCGTGGCCGTGGACGCCCTGGCCGTCCCCGGCCGCACCGAGCTGGCGCTGCTCGGCTCCGGCACCCAGGCCCTCGCCCACGCCCACATGATCGCCCGGGTGCGGGAGGTGACGGCGGTACGGCTGTGGAGCCCGACCCCGGGCCGCCGCACTGCCGCCGCGGACACCCTCGCCGCCGAACTCGGTGTCCCCGCCCGGGCGGTGGACAGCCCGGAGGAGGCCGTGACCGGCGCCGGCGTCGTCGCCGCCTGCACGCTCAGTACGACGCCCGTGGTGCGCGGCGCCTGGCTGGCCCCGGGCTGCACGGTGGTCAGCGTCGGCTCCTTCGAGCCCACCCGCCGGGAGGTCGACCCCGACGTCGTACGACGTGCCGCGGCCGTCGTCGTGGACGACGCTGGTACTGCGGCCGGGCACGCCGGGCCGGTCGTGGACGCCCTGCGCGACGGGCTGCTCACCCCCGACGCCCTGATCCCGCTGGGCGAGGTGCTCACCGGACGCCGTGGCGCCCGTACCGCACCGGAGGACATCGTCTACTACAACAGCACCGGACTCGGCATCCAGGACGCCGCGGCGGCCTGGGCCGTGATCCGCGCGGCGAAGGAGGCAGCCGAGTGAACCTTCAGGCCCGGGTGGTCATCGTCGGCGGCGGGGTGATGGGCACGAGCATCGCCTACCACCTGGCGCGCGCCGGAGTACGTGACGTCGTCCTGGTCGAACGCGATGAACTCGCCGCCGGCTCCACCTCCAAGGCCGCGGGCGGAGTACGCGCGCAGTTCTCCGACGAGCTGAACATCCGGCTCGGTGCGCGCAGCCTGGAGGCCTTCGGCCGGTTCGCCGACGAGATCGGGCAGGACATCGGGCTGCACCGGGTCGGCTATCTGTTCCTGCTGTCCACGCCCGAGGAGGTCGCCTCCTTCGAGGCGAGCGTACGGCTCCAGAACTCCCTCGGGGTGCCCAGCCGCATGCTCACCCCGCAGGAGGCCCGCCGGCTCTCCCCGCTGATCACCACCGACGGACTGCTGGCCGCCGCCCACTCCCCGGACGACGGCCACTGCACACCCGAGGCCGTCGTCCACGGGTATGCGGCCGCCGCCCGCGCCCACGGCGCCCGCATCCTGCGCCACACCGAAGTGACCGGCATCGAACTGCGCGGCGACGCGATCACCGCCGTCAGCACCACCCTCGGCCGCATCGCCACCGACACGGTGATCTGCGCGGCCGGCGCCTGGTCGAAGGCGGTCGGCGCCATGGTGGGCGTGGACCTGCCGGTGCAGCCGCTGCGCCGCCAGATCGCGGTCACCGAACCCGTCCCCGGGCTCCCGCCGTCGCTCCCCATGACCATCGACTTCACCACCAGCCTCTACTTCCACGCCGAGGGCCCCGGCCTGCTGCTCGGCATGTCCGACCCGGACGAGAAACCGGGCTTCGCCACCGACACCCACGACCGCTGGATCCCCCGGCTGTACGAGGCGATGCAGCACCGCGCCCCCGCCCTGCTCGACCTGCGCCGCACCGCCACCTGGGCGGGCCTGTACGAGAACACCCCCGACCACAACGCCCTGATCGGCGAGGCGTCTTCGGTATCCCGTTTTCTGTATGCGACCGGATTCTCCGGCCACGGCTTCCTGCAGGGACCCGCCGTGGGCGAGATCGTCCGCGACCTGTACCTGGGCCGCGTACCCTTCCTGGACGTCCGCCCCCTGAGCGCCGGCCGGTTCGCGGCCGACGCCCCGCGCCCGGAGGCCAACCTGGTATGAGCGAGCTCCACCTGTGGCTGCGCCACGAGGCCCGTACGACCGAGCGGCGCACGCCGGTCGTCCCCGCCGACGCCCGCCGCCTGATCGAGAGCGGGGTGCGACTGACCGTCGAGGAGTCCCCGCAGCGGATCTTCCCCATCGAGGAGTACGAGGCGGCCGGCTGCGGGCGCGCTGCCACGGGCTCCTGGGTGACGGCACCACCGGAGTCCGTGATCCTGGGCCTGAAGGAACTCCCGGACGACGAACCAGCGACGTTGACGCACCGGCACATCTTCTTCGGGCACGCCTACAAGCAACAACCGGGCGCGGCCGCGCTGTTGTGCCGGTTCGCGGCCGGGGGAGGGGCGCTGCTGGACCTGGAGTACCTGGTGGACGACCAGGGTCGCAGGCTGGCCGCGTTCGGCTTCTGGGCAGGCTATCTGGGCGCCGCGCTCGCCGTGCTCCAGCACCGGGGCCGCCTGGTGGCACCGCTGCGCCCCACCGCGAAGGAGGAGCTGGACGCCACCCTCGAACCGGTCGCCGGGGACGAGGACTTCACGGCTCTGGTCATCGGTGCGCTGGGCCGCAGCGGCCGGGGCGCGGCGGCCGCCCTCGACACCGCGGGCGTGCGGGCGACCCACTGGGACCTCGCCGAGACCCGCACCCTCGACCGCCCGGCCCTGCTCGGCCACGACGTGATGGTGAACTGTGTCCTCGCCACCACCCTCGTGCCGCCCTTCCTGCGCGAGGCGGACCTGGACGACCCGGCCCGCCGCCTGCGCACCCTGTGCGACGTCACCTGCGACGTGGGCTCCCCGCTGAACGTCCTGCCCGTCTACGACCGCACCACCGACTGGACGGACCCGGTGCGCCGGCTGCGCAAGGAGCCGCCGCTGGACCTGATCGCCATCGACAACCTGCCCTCGCTCCTGCCCCGCGAGTCCAGCACCGACTTCTCGGCGGCCCTCGTGCCCCAGCTGCTCGACTTCGGTGCCTCGGGCCCCTGGGGCCGCTGCCTCGACCGCTTCCACCAGGCCTGCCGTGAGCTGGGCATCGCCGACGAAAGGGAGTTGCCCCATGACTGACCGCGTCCCGGCGTCCGGCACCGTCCACTGGGTCGGTGCGGGCCTGTCCACCGGCAGCGGACTGGCCGTCCTCTGCGACACGGCCGAGCGGGTACGGCTGTGGCACCGCACCGAGGAACGGGCGTCCGCCGCCCTCGCCGCCCTGGGCCTGACCGACCGCGCCGAGCCCCGAGCCTTCACGCTCCCCGCGCTCGCCGCCGAACTCGCGCCCGGCGACATCGTCGTCTCCATGCTGCCCGCACCCGAACACGCCGGACTCCTGGCCGCGTGCGTGGACGCACGGGCCCACTTCGCCTGCTCCAGCTATGTCTCGCCCGAGGTGCTGGAGCGCGTGCCCTTGGCCGAGGCGGCCGGCCTGGTCGTCCTCACCGAGTCGGGCCTGGACCCGGGCATCGACCACCTCTTCGCACACAGCCTCATCGGCAGGGCGCGCACGGAGTTCGGCGCGGACACCCCGGCGACGTACCGCCTCACCTCCTACTGCGGCGGCGTCCCGGCGGTCCCGAACGACTTCCGGTACCGCTTCAGCTGGGCACCCCTCGGCGTCCTCAACGCCCTCCGCTCACCCGCCCGTTACCTCGAGAACGGCACCGAGACCACGGCCACCCGCCCCTGGGAGGCCACCAGGCCGCACATCCTCTCCGGGGAGACCTTCGAGGCCTACCCCAACCGGGACAGCATCCCCTTCATCGCCCAGTACGGGCTCCCCTCCGCCTGGGCCCCAAGCACCTTCGTCCGTGGCACCCTGCGCCTGGACGGCTGGCTGAAGGCGTGGGAGCCGGTCTTCGAGGAACTGAGGTCGGGCGACGACGAGAGCATCGCCGCCCTGGCGAGGGAGCTGGCGGCGGCTTACCCGACCACCGACACGGACCGCGACCGCGTGGTGCTCTCCGTCTCCCTGGAGGTCGAGACCGCCCCGGACCACACCTGGACGGGCACCTACCTCCTCGACCTCGTGGGCGACACCGAGGAGTCGGCCATGGCCCGCTGCGTCTCCCGCCCCCTCGCCCTCGGCGTCCGCCACATCCTGGACGGCAGCCTGCCGGCGGGGCTGAACCGGGCGGCGGAGACGGCGGAGCGGTCGGACGTGTGGCTCGCCGAACTCTCCGAGGAGGGACTGGACTTCACTCTGCGGCTCGGTCAGTAGAAGGGTCGGGCTACTCAGGTGGGTCTGAGTACGTGCGCTCTGGTCGGTGACAGGGCGCGCCGGGACGCTTGGGCCATGAGGCAAGGATCACCGAAACCCGTTCTCCAGCTGTTGTCGATCCCCGTGCTGGCCGGGGTGTCGCCGGCGCTGTGGGCTGCCTGGCTGGGCTGGGACCAGCAGCGCGACGTGCACCCCGACGGTTCGACGACCGGCCCGTACGAGGCGTGGCAAGTGATCGGGCTGGTGCTGACTCTGCTGGCACCGGTGTGCTGGGCGGCCTTCCGGCGCTACAACGCGGGCGCTGTGCTCGGCACCACGCTCGGTCTGACGGTTGCGGCCTACGTCGACTGGTCGGACGACTCGAGCGGCCTCTTCATGGTCGGCGTGGGGATGGTCATGCTGGGGAGCTTCGTTGTGACCGCCGCTCTGTCCGCCGTGATCGCCTCCGCGACACAAGACGGGCGACAGGCCGCGGTCCACTGATCGCCGATTGGCCCGCGACCTGGACACAGTGAGCCTGAGAACCTGTGCCTCCAGCACCGAACCTTGAGGAGACACCATGCAGGTAGCCGTGGTCACCTTTGATGGATTCAACGAGTTGGACAGCTTCATCGCCTCCGCGCTGATCAACCGGTGCCGAAAGGACGGCTTGGAGGCGTTCATCACGACACCGACGCCGGTGGTCACGTCCATGAACGGTGTCGAGGTGACCGGGCAGCGCCCGATGGAGTTCGTGACCGAAGCCGACGTGGTGCTGATCGGCAGCGGGGTGAAGACGCGGGACGTGGTCGCCGACGACCGCCTGATCTCCAGGCTGCCGCTCGACCCCGCGCGACAGCTGATCGGTGCGCAGTGCTCCGGCGCGCTGGTGCTCGCCCGGCTCGGATTCCTGGACGGCATGCCCGCCTGTACGGACATGACGAGCCGGCCCTTCGTCGAAGCCTGCGACGTCACCGTGCTGGACGCGCCGTTCCACGCCGAGGGAAACATCGCTACGGCGGGCGGCTGTCTGGCGTCGCAGTACCTCGCCACCTGGGTGATCACCCGCACGCTCGGCGAGGACGCGGCGCGCGACGTCCTCGGCTATGTGGCACCGGTCGGCGAGAACCAGGAGACCGTCGAGCGCGCCCTGCGTGCCGTCCGGGCGGGCGAGGTCGCGCTGCGCTGACGCCCCCTGCGCAACCGAGCGGTCAGTCCACCAGCGCCTCGTGCACCAGTCGCCGTAGCTCCGGGAAGATCTTCAGTGTCTTCGGGCGGACCTGGGTCATGAACTGGACGGTCAGGTCGTGGGTCGGGTCGATCCAGAAGGCGGTGGTGGCCACGCCGGTCCAGCCGTAGGTGCCGAGGCCCTGGGGGGCCAGGGTGCGGGCGGGGTCGGTGACGACGGAGACGTTGAAGCCGAAGCCGAGGCCTTCGTTGGCGCGCTCCTGGTGGGTGGGGGCGCCGAAGGTGCGCAGCTCGGCACCGCCCGGCAGCTGGTTGTGGGTCATCAGGGCGAGCGTGTCCGAGGAGAGCAGGCGGGTGCCGTCCAGTTCGCCGCCGCGGCGCAGCATCTCCATGAAGCGGTGGAAGTCCTGTGCCGTGGCGACCATGCCGCCGCTGCCGGACAGGAACCGCGGGCGGCCGCGCAGCGGCAGTCCGGGGATCGGTGCGATGCCGGCGTCCTCCGTCTCGCCGTACATCTCGGCCAGTCGCCCGGCCTGTTCGTCGGTGATGTGGAAGCCGGCGTCGGTCATGCCGAGCGGGCGGAAGACGCGCTCCGTGAAGTACTGGTCGAGGGGTTGTGCGGAGATCACCTCGATGACCCTGCCCAGCACGTTGGAGGCGACCGAGTAGTTCCACTGCGTGCCGGGATCGAACTGGAGGGGCAGGCGCGCGTACACCTTCATCGTCTCGGCGAGGTTCGCGCCCGGTGGCACGGACGACTCCAGGCCGGCCTCGCGGTAGAGGGCGTCCACGGGGTGTTTGTAGTAGAAGCCGAAGGTCAGGCCCGCCGTGTGGGTGAGCAGATGCCGGATGAGGATGGGGCCGGAGGCGGGGCGGGTGCGTACGTCGGTTCCCGCACCGCTTTCGTAGACCTGGGGGTCCGCGAACTCCGGCAGGTAGCGGTCGAGCGGGTCGTCCAGGGACAGGCGGCCTTCCTCAACCAGTTGCAGCACGGCGACCGCGGTGACGGGCTTGGTCATGGAGTAGATCCGCCACAGGGTGTCCGCCTCGACCGGCAGCCCGGCCGCGAGGTCCCGGTGGCCGTGCGTGGTGAGGTGGGCGACGCGGCCGCCGCGGGCCACGGCCACCAGGTAGCCGGGCAGGCGCCCTTCGTCGACGTAGTGGGCGAAGTGCTGGTCGAGGCGGTCCAGGGCCTTCGCGTCCAGCCCGGCCTCGTCCGGGTCGACGTCCTGTCGCAGCTGTGCCATCGCTCTCCTCCGGTCGCGTCGTACGCGTGCGGTCGGCGTACCCGCTGGGACGCCGGGCGCACACCTCATCGTTGCGCAGGAACCCCGGGATGGGCCCGCTCATCAGGGGTGTGTGTGATCGACGCGACGCCGGGCCCCGGCAGCGCGCGGGCGGCCGGCACGGCGATCGCGGCCACGGCGGCGAGCACGAGCAGCGCCGTTCGCGGGCCCGCATCCATGAGGGCCGTGCCGGCGGCCACGCCGAGCACCGGCCCCACGTTGAGCGCGGTCTGCTGCAGACCCCCTGCCACTCCGGCCACGTCCACCCCCGCCCGCCGTACGACCACATGGGTGGCCGCCACCATCACCGTGCCGAACCCGGCACCCAGCAGCGCGAAGCCGAAGCCCTGGGCGAGTGCGCCGGTGGCCCCGGACAGGACGAGGACGCCGAGCGCGAGCAGCGTCGTCGCCAGTGCCGTCGTTCGCCGCGCACCTGCCCGGCGCAGCAGCACCGGGCACACAGGCGCGGACAGCACCATCAGCACCGCCAACGGCAGGCTGCGCAGGGCGCTGTGGAACGGGTCGAGGCCGAGCCGGCGCTGCAGCACGTACGTCTCGACGAACAGGGTGCCGAAGAGCGAGGCCGACGCGGCGACCAGCAGGGCGAGGGCCGCCCCGACCGCGGGCGAGCGGATCACGTCGGGTGGCAGCAGAGGGCTCGCGGCGTGCCGCTCGTGCCGCACGAAGGCGGCAGCGGCGAGCGCGGCGCCCCCGAGCCCGGCCGCGATGGCCGCAGGGGAGGCGGGCAGCGCGACCAGCGTCTGTACGAGACAGGCGAGGGCCACGGCGAGGAGCAGCGCCCCCGGCAGGTCCAACGGGGTACGGGAGACAGGTACCCGGTCCGGTGCGGGCACGACCACTGCCGCCACCCCGAAGCCCACGGCCGGCAGCACGCTCAGGAAGAACACCGCACGCCAGCCCAGCCCGTTCACCAGCGCCCCGCCCACCAGCGGCCCCGCTGCCGCCGCCAGGCCGATCGCGCTGGTGCGCACCGCGAGCGGCATCGCCAGCCGGTCCGGCGGGAACGCGGCCCGCAGCATCCCGAGCGTGGCCGGCTGCAGCAGCGCCCCGAACACGCCCTGCGCCGCCCGCAGTCCGATCACCCAGCCGATCGAGGGTGCAAGTCCCACGCCCGCCGAGGCCGCGCCGAACCCCAGCATGCCGAGCGCGAACATCCGCCGCTGCCCGTACCGGTCGCCGAGCCGCCCCGCGAACACCAGCAGGCTCGCCACCGCCACGAGATAGGCGGTACTGGTCCACTGCACCTGCGCGTACGACGCGTGCAGCGCCCGTTGCAGGGAGGGCTGGGCGACCGTGAGGACCGTACCGTCCAGGGCGACGAGCACGGCGCCCGCCACACTGCTCACCAGGGTCAGCCGGGTTTGCCGGCGGTTCACCGCCCGCCCTCCGGGCCCAGGTGGGCGAGCAGGGCCGCGTCCAGCAGCGGACCGAAGTCCTCGTCGCCCGTGGCGAGTTGGAGGCTGCCCCAGCGCCACAGCTGGGCGATGCCGTGCAGGTTGCCCCACAGGGCGCCCGCCGTGCGCCGTGCGTCGGCCTCCGGGCGGGCCTGACCGACCAGGTCCGCGAGCAGCCCGAAGAGCGGCAGGCTCGTGTCCCGCAGACCCAAGTGTCCGCTCTCCAGCAGATCGTGACGGAACATCAGTTCATACATGCCCGGGTTGTCCAGAGCGAACTCCAGGTAGACGCGGGCCAGTTCCCTCACCTGTGCGCGTGGACCGTCGCCGCCGTCGAGCGCCGGCCGGACCCGGTCGCCCAGATCGGCGAATCCCCGCCGGGCGATGGCGGACAGCAGCTCCAGATGGGTGGGGAAGTAGCGGCGCGGCGCCCCGTGCGAGACCCCCGCGCGCCGGGCGATCTCCCGGAGCGTGAGCGCCTGGGCGCCCTCGGCGGCGACCAGTTCCACGCCGACGTCGATCAGACGGGCCCGCAGTCCCGTGCCGGATTCAGTCATAGACACTGTCTACCAGGCTTGCGTAGACAGTGTCTACTGCAGGGTCCGCTGGTCGCGTCCGTGCGGGGAATGCCCGTACCGTCGGGCCAGTTGACCCTCATATGACTCAGGACCCGACGCAGGACGCCCTGCTCAAGCTGCTCTCCGACACGAGAGGCGGGGGGGTGCTGGTCACCCTCAAGAGCGACGGCCGCCCCCAGCTGTCCAACGTCAGCCACGCCTACTACCCCGACGAGCGGGTCATCCGGATCTCGGTCACCGACGGCCGCGCCAAGACCCGCAACCTCCGTCGCGACCCCCGCGCCTCCTACCACGTCACCAGTCAGGACCGCTGGGCGTACACGGTCGCCGAGGGCACGGCCGAGCTGTCGCCGGTCGCCGAGGACCCGCACGACGAGACCGTCGAGGAGCTGATCCGGCTCTACCGGGACGTCCTGGGCGAACACCCGGACTGGGACGACTACCGGGCCGCGATGGTCCGCGACCGGCGGCTGGTGCTGCGGCTGCCCGTCGAGCGGGTGTACGGCATCCCGAAGGGCTGAGTCACGGCGCGTCGGGGCTGACGTACGCCGCCGCGGCGGTCCGCGTCTCGATCGCCCGCAGCACCGCCACCATGTCCTCGCCGCCGTGCCCCTGTGCCACCGTCTCCTCGAAAAGGGCGTGACACACGTCGAGCAGCGGCGAGGCCAGGTGTGCCTGGCGGGCGGCCTCGGCGATGAGCCGGTTGTTCTTCAGCACGTCCAGGGCGGCCGCCTGCACGGCGAAGTCCCGCTCGCGCAGCTTGGGCGCCTTCATCCGGGAGACCCCGCTGGCCATGGGGCCCGCGTCCAGGACGTCCAGGAACAGGCGCCGGTCCAGACCGTGCCGTTCGGCGAAGTGGAAGGCCTCGGTCAGTCCGGTCACCAGGGTGATCAGGAACAGGTTCACGGACAGCTTCATCAGCAGCGCGCCCGGTGCCGCGCCGCACGTGAAGGTCTCCCGGCACAGGGGTGCGAGCAGCGGTCGTACGACGTCCACGGCGGACTCCTCGCCGGCCAGCATCGCCACCAGTTGCCCCTGCTCGGCCGGTACCCGGGACCCGGAGACGGGCGCCTCGACGTACCGGCCGCCGGCCGCGCGGACGTCCGACTCCAGGGCGTGGGAGTACTCGGGTGAGGTCGTGCCCATGTGGACGACGACTCGTCCGGCGACGCGCGCGGCGAGGGCGGGGGTGCCGCGGCCGAGGACGGTGTCGACCGACGCCTCGTCGGCGAGCATCAGCAGTACCACCTCCGCCCGCGCGAAGACCTCGTCGGCATCCGCCGCGACCTCGGCGCCGGCCGCGCGCAACGGCTCGGTGCGCTCCGGTGTCCGGTTCCACACCACGAGGGGGGTGCCGCATGCCGCCAGCCGCAGCGCCATCGGCTGACCCATCACTCCGAGACCGATGAATCCGACATTCACGGGGGCCGTCCCTTCCTCTCCTCCGGGGCCCTTTCCTCTCCGGGCCGACTATGACCGCTGTCATAGTAGCGAGTGTTATGACAGCGGTCATAGGGTGAGGGGCGAGGGTGGAGGCTGAGGGTGATCGGAGGTAGGTGGTTGTCCATGACGGAGTCGGGGCGTGGACCGCGCGAGCGGATGGTGTTCAGCGCGGCCCAGCTGATCCGGCGCGACGGGGTCGGCGCGACCGGCATGCGGGACGTCGCCGCCCATGCCGGTGCGCCGCGCGGTTCGCTCCAGCACTATTTCCCGGGCGGCAAGGAACAGCTGGTCAACGAGGCCGTGGGCTGGGCCGGACGGTACGCCGGCAAGCGCGTCGCCCGCTTCCTCGCGGGCCTGGACGAGCCGACGCCGAGCGGACTGTTCGCGGCGATGGCGGCCCAGTGGACGGACGAGTACGAGGCGGAAGGCTTCGCCGGGGGCTGCCCGGTCGCCGCGGCGACCGTGGACTGCGCCGCCATGGGCCCTTCCACCCGCGAGGCGGCGGCCGCCGCGTTCGCGACCTGGCGCGCCCCGGTCGCCGAGGCCCTGGCCGGCATGGGCGTCCCCGCCGCCCGCGCCGACGCCCTGGCCACCCTGATGATCAGCACCCTGGAGGGCGCGATCCTGATGGCCCGCGCCGAACAGGACGTACGCCCGCTGGTGACCGCGGTCCGCGAACTCGGGCCGCTGCTCGACGCCGCGGTGGTCTCTTCCGCGTGACTCCGGGCATGTGGGTGCTTGTTCCGCGCCCCCTCCCGCACTAGCCTCCGCGCGTGATCAATGGGGCACATGTGGTGATCTACAGCCGGGACGCCGAGGCCGACCGGGCCTTCCTGCGGGACGTCCTCGGATGGGCGTACGTCGACGCCGGCCACGGCTGGCTGATCTTCCAGGCACCACCCGCGGAGGTGGCCTGCCATCCCACGGACGGCGACCCGTCGCACGAGCTGATGCTGATGTGCGACGACCTCGACGCGACACGGGAACAACTCGCCCAGCAGGGCGTGGAGTTCGCCGAGCCGGTCGAGGAGGCCCGCTGGGGCCGACTCACGGCACTCCGCCTGCCGAGCGGCGGCCGACTCGGGTTGTACGAGCCGCGCCATCCACGGCCGTAGGGCTGCGGGCGGGCCGCGCCGTCGGTCCCGGTCGCAGGTTGCCCGTCCGGTAGCCGGGCGCGCGCCGCGGCGGCCCGGCAGGTCTGTACGTCGGTTCGATGGGGAGTACGGCGGCCGTGAGGCCGAGGTGGTGCCCGGCCGAGGCCGGCCTCGGCCGGGGGCCGTCCGTCCCAGCGGCAGGTTGCCCGTCCGGCCACCGGGCCCGCACCGTGGCGGCCCGGGCGGCCGGGGTGGTGTCAGGCCGACACCCTCTCCGGGCGTGACTGGTTGCGGTCCGGGCGTTCGCCCAGGAGTTCCGTCGGGGTCGTGTGGGTCTCGCGGGCGGTGAGGGCTGCGAGGGTCGGGGGGATGCACAGGGCCGCGGTGAACAGGGCGACCGCCGGCCAGTCGTCGCCGCCGGGGCCGGCGATCTCGGCGGCGAAGGTGACCGCGAATCCCGCCACCGCGAAGCCGATCTGGGTGCCGATCGCCATGCCGGACAGCCGGACCCGGGTCGCGAACATCTCGCCGTAGAAGGCGGGCCAGACGCCGTTCGCGGCGCTGTAGACGATGCCGAAGGCGATGATCCCGAGGGTCAGGGTGAGGGGGTAGGAGCCGGTGGAGATGGCCCAGAGGTAGCCGGCCATGGCGGCCGCGCTGCCCACCGCGCCGATCAGGTAGACGGGGCGGCGCCCGATCCGGTCGGAGAGTGTCGCCCACAGCGGGATCGCGGCCAGTGCGACCAGGTTGGCCAGGGCGCCCACCCACAGCATCGACGTACGGGACATGCCGACCGCGTCGCTGGTCGCGTAGGCCAGGGCCCACACCGTGAAGATCGTGCTCACCGAGGCGATCAGCGCGCCCGCGATCACCCGCAGAACGTCCGCCCAGTGCTCCCGCAGCAGCACCACCAGCGGCAGCCGGACCACGCCCTCGGTCGCCGCCTGCCGGGCGAAGGCCGGGGTCTCCCGGAGCCGGCGCCGGATGCCGTAGCCGACGACGGCGACCGCCACGCTCAGCCAGAACGGCACCCGCCAGCCCCAGGACAGCAGCTGGTCCTCGGGGAGCTGGGCGACCGCGATGAAGACGAGGGTGGCGATGAGCTGGCCGCCCTGGGTGCCGCTGAGCGTGAAGCTCGTGAAGAAACCCCGCCGGTCCGGTGGCGCGTGCTCCAGGGTCATGGAACTGGCGCTCGCCTGCTCGCCGGCGGCCGATATGCCCTGCAGGACCCGGCACAGCACCAGCAGGACGGGTGCCAGGCCGCCGACCTGGGCGCGGGTGGGCAGACAGCCGATGAGGAACGTCGACAGACCCATCAGGATCAGTGTGAACACCATGATCTTCTTGCGGCCGACCCGGTCCCCGACATGCCCGAGGAAGAGCGCGCCGATGGGCCGGGCCGCATAGGCCACCCCGAACGTGGCCAGCGACAGCAGGGTCGCGGTGGCCGGGTCGGAGGAGTCGAAGAACACCTTCGGGAAGATCAGCGCGGCGGCGCTGCCGTAGATGAAGAAGTCGTAGTACTCGAGCGCGCTGCCGATCCAGGCGGCCGTGGCGGCCTTCCTGGGCTGGCCGGGTGGGGCCTCGGCGGCGGGAGCAGGGGTGGGGACGGACACGGCGGTGCTCCTTCGGGGGAACTCCACCCTACGGAGGGGTGGAGTGGGCGGCGGGGCGAAGGGCCGGATCTCGGCAGCTAATTAACCCACTGGGTAGTTAGTTGTGGTGGGTGGGATGTTGCGCCCGTGTTTCCGCCGTGTCAAGAGGTCGTGCGCGAGGCGCTCAGTCCGCGGCCCGCTCCGCGGTGAGGTAGGCGATCACCATGTCGCCGAGCATGGTCCGGTAGTGCTCGCGCTGCGCCGGGTCCACCAGGTCGCGGCCGAACAGGGCGCCGAAGGTGTGCCGGTTGGCGACCCGGAAGAAGCAGAACGAGCTGATCATCGCGTGCAGGTCGACGGCGTCCACGTCCGCCGTGAACAGGCCGGACTCCTGCCCCGCGGCCAGGATGCGGCGGATCACGTCCAGCGCAGGCGAGCCGATCCGGCCGAGCTTCTCGGAGGCCGCGATGTGCTCGGCGCCGTGGATGTTCTCGATGCTGACCAGGCGGATGAAGTCCGGGTGCTGCTCGTGGTGGTCGAAGGTCAGCTCCGCCAGGCGCCGGATCGCCGCGACCGGGTCCAGATGGTCGACGTCCAGCTCCTGCTCGGCCTCGCGGATCACGCCGTACGCCCGCTCCAGCACGGCCGTGAACAGCTGCTCCTTGCCGCCGAAGTAGTAGTAGATCATCCGCTTGGTGGTGCGGGTGCGGGCCGCGATCTCGTCCACCCGGGCGCCGTCGTAGCCGGCCCGGGCGAACTCCTGCGTGGCCACGTCGAGGATCTCGGCCTTGGTGCGGACGGCGTCACGCGTCCGCCCGCCGGGGCGTACCGGTTCTTCGACGCTGGTCATCGGGTTCCTTCGGGCATGGGGCCAGTGCCGGTGATTGTAGAAGCAGGGCCCGCCGGAGCGGTCCGGGCCTTCCCGAAGAAGGCGGGGGCTGATATAGCTAACGTACTAGTTCGTACATTAGTTGGGTCGCACCAGGAGGTCCCCGTGGCCAAGGACGCGTATCTCGTCGGGCTGATCGGTTCCGGCATCGGTCCGTCGCTCAGTCCCGCGCTGCACGAACGCGAGGCCGACCGCCAGGGACTGCGCTACCTGTACCGGCTCATCGACATCGACGCGCTCGGCGTACGACCCGAGGCCGTGGGGGACCTCGTCCGGGCCGCCCGTGACCTGGGCTTCGACGGGCTCAACATCACCCACCCGTGCAAGCAGCTCGTCATCGAGCACCTCGACGCGCTCTCCCCGCAGGCCGAGGCGCTGGGCGCGGTCAACACGGTCGTCTTCGCGCCGCAGGGACGAGCGGTCGGTCACAACACGGACGTCACCGGCTTCGCCGCCTCCTTCGCGCGCGGCCTGCCCGACGCGCCCCTGCGGGAGATCGTGCAGCTCGGCGCCGGAGGAGCGGGCGCGGCCGTCGCCCACGCCACCCTCACCCTCGGCGCCGAGCGGGTCACGGTCGTCGACGCCCTGCCGGAGCGCGCCGCCGCCCTCGCCGCGTCCCTGAACCGGCACTTCGGCGCCGGCCGAGCGGCCTTTGCGACCCCGGATCGTCTCGCGCACCTGCTGACCGGCGCCGACGGCCTCGTCCACGCAACCCCCACCGGCATGGCCGCCCACCCCGGCCTGCCCCTGCCGGCGGACCTCCTGCACCCCGGGCTGTGGGTCGCCGAGGTCGTCTACCGCCCCCTGGAGACCGAGCTGCTGCGCACCGCCCGAGCGGCCGGCTGCGCCACCCTGGACGGCGGCGGGATGGCGGTCTTCCAGGCCGCGGACGCCTTCCGCCTGTTCACGGGCCGCGAACCCGACACGGCCCACCTGCTGACGGACATCGCGGAACTGGCCGGAGCGGAGCGCTCCGCGGGTCGGGCGGTGTGACGCGGGTCGGGCGGTGGGACAGGGGCGGCCGCAGGCCGCGTTCGCCCCCCGTGACCGCGCCCCACGCAGCGGCTCGCCCCCGGTGAGAGCAGCCCAAGCACCAGGTGTGCCCCCGGTGAGACCTCGGTGAGACACGGTCGTGCCACCGTCACCGGCCCCGGTACCCCGGCCGATACTCACCACGGTCCGGGGCGTTTCCCAGCGTCCCGGGCCGTGAGATTCCCGGGATGCCTGGAAGGCCGTTCATGCCGAGCCCCGCCAGTAAGCCGCTCCTCGTCCGCCACGGCCCGCCGCCCATACCCGGCACGGCCGTGCGCACCGCCGCCGAGCGCCACGAACGTCCCCTGCTCGCGGCCCTCGGCGCACTCGCGGGGGTGCTGTGCCTGTGGGGACTCGGCCACAGCGCCTACCACTCCTTCTACGCGGCCGCCGTACGCAGCATGACCGACAACCCGGTCGCCTTCTTCTACGGCTCCTTCGACCCGGCGAACTCCATCACCCTGGACAAGCTGCCCGGTTTCCTGTGGCCGCAGGCGCTCTCCGCGCTGGCCTTCGGCTTCCACCCGTGGGCGCTGGTGCTGCCGCAGGCGCTGGAGATGGTGGGCTGTGTGCTGCTCCTCCACGTGCTGGTGCGCCGCTGGGCCGGGGTGCCGGCCGGGCTGCTCGCCGCAGCGTTCCTCGCCCTGACCCCGGTGACCGTGGGCCTGGGCCGCTCGGTCACCGAGGACGCGCCGTTCGTGCTGCTCCTGCTGCTGGCCGCCGAGGCCACCTGGCGGGCCACCGCACACGCCCGGCCGCGCACCCTGCTGCTCGCGGCGGCCTGGGTGGGGCTCGCCTTCCAGTGCAAGATGCTGGAGGCGTGGGCGGTGCTGCCCGCCCTGGCCGTGACCTATGCCGTCGCCGCCCCCGCCACGCTCCGCCGCCGCGTCGGCCATCTCGCCCTGGCCGCGGCGGTCACGGTCGCGGTGTCGCTGTCGTGGATGCTGGTGGCCGCGTTCACCCCGTCCGGGGCCCGCCCGTACCTCGACGGCACCACCGACGACTCGCCGTTCGGGATGGTCGTCGGCTACAACTTCCTGACCCGCTTCCACGCCGTCGGCGTCGACGCGGCCGGCACCGGCAGCATCGTCACGAGCCGGGCCGGGCACCGGTTGCCGCCCGGCATGGGGGACGGCGTCTGGAAGATGTTCGGCCCGGGCCTGGCCACCCAGACGGGCTGGCTGTACCCGCTGGCCGCGTTCGGGCTGGTCGGCGGCCTGCTGGCGCTGCGCCGGCGGGGCCTGCCGCGCACGGACCCGCTGCTCGCCGGGTATCTGCTGTGGGGGGTGTGGCTGGCGACGTTCTTCCTGGTGTTCAGCTTCGGCAGCGTGACCGGCCACACCTATTACATGGGCGTCGTCGCGGTGGCCGTGTGCGCGCTCGCCGCGGCCGGGGTCGTGCGGGCGCGGCGCAGTCGCGTGCTGCCGGTGGTGTTGCTGGTCAACGTGTTCTGGTGCGCGGCCCTGACGCTGTGGTACCCGCGCTTCTTCGTCTGGTCGGCGGCGTACGCCGTGGCCCTGGGCCTGCTCGCCCTGCTGCTGGCCGGCACCCGCCGCCGGCCGGCCGCACTCGCCGCCGGCCTCTGTGCCGTCCTGCTCATCCCCGCCGTCTGGTCGGCCTCCGCCCTGTCCCCGCGCTACAACCAGCCCGGCGGCTTCGGCCGGGTCGGCCCCACCAGCACCCGTACCGGTTCCGCGCTGTCCACGCTAGGCCCCGAGCAGCAGCGCCTCCTCGCCTACCTGACCGCGCACCGCGACGGCGCCCGCTACCTGGCGGCCGTCCCCGGCTGGCAGGCCGCCGCGCCCTACGTCATCGCCGCGAACGCGCCCGTGCTGCCCATGGGCGGCTTCACCGGCCGCGTCCCGTACCCGGCACCGGCGGCCTTCCACCGTCTGATCGGCTCCGGGCGACTGCGCTACGTCGTCCTGTCGCGCGCCGACCTGCGCCCGGGCGCCCGTACCGCACGCATCCCCGACGGGACGCTGGTGCGCTGGACCGCCGTCCACTGCCGGCTCGTCCCGCCCGCCGCCTACGACCCCGGCGACCGGACCCGGCTGCTGTACGACTGCGGCCCGGGTCACACGGGGTGACCCGGGCCGGGGAAGGGCCGGTCAGGGGCGCTTGTTCCACTCGGCGACGACCGGCCGGCCGTGCTCCGTGGAGAGCCGGCTGACCGTGCCGGTCGCCAGCTGGAACAGCCGGCCCTCGGCGGGCGGCAGACCCAGCCGGCGGGCGGTGAGCACCCGCAGGAAGTGGGCGTGCGCCACCAGGATCACGTCACCGCTGTCCGTGGCGAGCGCCGACTCCACCCGGGCCAGCACCCGGTCGGCGCGCGCCCCGATCTGCTCGGGCGACTCGCCGGGGTGCCCCTCGGGGCCGGGCGGTACGCCGTCGGTCCACAGGTCCCAGGCGGGGCGGGCGCGATGGATGTCGACGGTGGTGACACCCTCGTAGCCGCCGTAGTCCCACTCGTGCAGATCGGGGTCGGGTACGGCCCCGGTCAGGCCCGCCAGTTCGGCGGTGCGTATCGCGCGGCCCAGTGGGCTGGTCAGCGCGAGGGCGTAGGTCCGTTCGGTGAGGAGCGGGGCGAGGGACTTGGCCTGTTCCTCACCGTGCGTGGTGAGGGGCAGGTCGGTCCAGCTGGTGTGCTGGCCCGACAGGCTCCACTCCGTCTCGCCGTGGCGGACCAGGAGGAGGTCACCCACGGTTGCTCAGTCCTTCTTCTCCACGGCGTGGCCGCCGAACTGGTTGCGCAGCGCGGCGATCATCTTCATCTGCGGGGAGTCGTCCTGCCGGGAGGCGAACCGGGCGAAGAGGGAGGCGGTGATCGCCGGGAGCGGGACCGCGTTGTCGATGGCGGCCTCGACGGTCCAGCGGCCCTCGCCGGAGTCCTCCGCGTACCCGCGCAGCTCCTCCAGGTGCTCGTCCTCGTCCAGGGCGTTGACCGCGAGGTCGAGGAGCCAGGAGCGGATGACGGTGCCCTCCTGCCAGGAGCGGAACACCTCGCGGACGTTCTCCACGGAGTGGACCTTCTCCAGCAGCTCCCAGCCCTCGGCGTACGCCTGCATCATGGCGTACTCGATGCCGTTGTGGACCATCTTCGAGAAGTGCCCGGCGCCGACCCGGCCCGCGTGCACGTAACCGTACGGGCCCTCCGGCTTGAGCGCCTCGAAGATGGGCTGGAGCCGCTCCACGTGCTCCTTGTCGCCGCCGACCATCAGCGCGTAGCCGTTCTGCAGGCCCCACACACCACCGGAGACGCCCGCGTCTACGAAGCCGATGCCCTTGATGCCGAGTTCGGCGGCGTGCTTCTCGTCGTCCGTCCAGCGGGAGTTGCCGCCGTCGACGACCACGTCACCGGGGGAGAGGAGGTCCTTGAGCTCGTCGACGACCGTCTGGGTGGCGGTGCCGGCCGGGACCATCACCCAGACCGTGCGCGGCGCGTCGAGCTTCTGGACCAGTTCTTCCAGGTTCTTGACGTCGGAGACGTCCGGGTTGCGGTCGTAGCCGACGACGGTGTGGCCGGCGCGGCGGATCCGCTCGCGCATGTTGCCGCCCATCTTGCCGAGACCGATGAGACCGAGCTGCATGATCAGTTCTCCTGAGCGTTCTTGAGAGTGCGGTAGGCGGCGACGAGGGCCGTGGTGGACGGGTCGAGACCGGGCACCGCGGCGCCCGTGGTCAGGGCGGGCTCGATGCGCTTGGCGAGGACCTTGCCCAGCTCCACGCCCCACTGGTCGAAGGAGTCGATGTTCCAGACCGCGCCCTGGACGAACACCTTGTGCTCGTAGAGGGCGACCAGCTGGCCGAGCACGGACGGGGTCAGCTCGCGCGCGAGGATCGTGGTGGTGGGGTGGTTGCCGCGGAAGGTGCGGTGCGCCACCTGCTCCTCGGACACGCCCTCCGCGCGGACCTCCTCGGCCGTCTTGCCGAAGGCGAGGGCCTGGGTCTGGGCGAAGAAGTTGGCCATCAACAGGTCGTGCTGGGCCCTGGGTTCACCGCTCAGCTCGGCGACCGGCTCGGCGAAGCCGATGAAGTCCGCCGGGATGAGCTTGGTGCCCTGGTGGATCAACTGGTAGTAGGCGTGCTGTCCGTTGGTGCCGGGCGTGCCCCACACGACCGGACCGGTCTGCCACTCCACCGGGTTGCCGTCCCGGTCCACCGACTTGCCGTTGGACTCCATGTCCAGCTGCTGCAAGTAGGCCGTGAACTTCGACAGGTAGTGGCTGTACGGCAGCACCGCGTGCGACTGGGCGTCGTGGAAGTTGTCGTACCAGATCCCCAACAGGCCCAGCAGCAGCGGCGCGTTGGCCTCGGCGGGCGCGGTGCGGAAGTGGTCGTCGACGAGCCGGAAGCCGTCCAGCATCTCCCGGAACCGGTCCGGGCCGATGGCGATCATCAGCGACAGGCCGATCGCGGAGTCGTACGAGTACCGTCCGCCGACCCAGTCCCAGAACTCGAACATGTTGTCCGGGTCGATGCCGAACTCGGTGACCTTCCCGGCGTTCGTGGACAGCGCCACGAAGTGCTTCGCCACGGCCTTCTCGTCGCCGTCCAGGCCCGCGAGGAGCCAGGAGCGGGCCGAGGTGGCGTTGGTGATCGTCTCGATGGTGGCGAAGGTCTTCGAGGCGACGATGAACAGGGTCTCGGACGGATCCAGGTCCCGTACCGCCTCGTGCAGGTCGGCGCCGTCCACGTTCGACACGAACCGGAACGTCAACTCCCGTGCCGTGTAGGCGCGCAGGGCCTCGTACGCCATCGCCGGACCGAGGTCGGAGCCGCCGATGCCGATGTTGACGACGTTGCGGATCCGCTTGCCGGTGTGGCCGGTCCACTCGCCCGAGCGGACCCGCTCGGCGAAGCCGGCCATCTTGTCCAGCACGGCGTGCACGGCCGGTACGACGTTCTCGCCGTCGACCTCGACCACCGCGTCCCGCGAGGCGCGCAGTGCGGTGTGCAGGACGGCCCGCCGCTCGGTGATGTTGATCTTCTCGCCGCGGAACATGGCGTCCCGCAGCGCGAACACACCGGTGGCGGTGGCGAGTTCCTGGAGGAGGGCCAGGGTCTCGTCCGTGATCAGGTGCTTGCTGTAGTCGATGTGCAGATCGCCGACCCGGACGACGTACCGCTCGGCGCGGCCGGGGTCCGTCGCGAACAGCTCACGCAGGTGCGGCTGCCCCTCGGCGCGGTGGTCGGCGAGGGCCGTCCACTCGGGCCGGCGGGTGAGCTTGGGGGAGTCTGACGGTGCGTCGGACATCTCAGGCGTTCTCCTTGGTGGCCTCGCCCTTGAGGGCGATGGCGTACATCTCGTCGGCGTCGAGGCGGCGCAGCTCCTCGGCGATGAGTTCGGAGGTGGAGCGGACCTTCAGGGCGAGGGTGCGCGGCGGCTGGCCCGGCAGGGTCAGCGTGGCGAGGGGCCCTTCGGGGCGGTCGATGACGATCTCGCCGTTCGCGGTGCCGAGGCGTACGGCCGTGACGACCGGGCCCGCGGTGACCACGCGGTCCACCCGGACGTTCAGGCGGGCCTCCAGCCAGCGGGCGAGGAGTTCGGCGCTGGGGTTGTCCGCCTCGGCCTCCACGGCCGCCGACGTCACCTTCGCGCGGGCCTGGTCCAGGGCGGCGGCCAGCATGGACCGCCACAGCGTGAGCCGGGTCCAGGCGAGGTCGGTGTCGCCGGGCGCGTAGTTGCCGGCCCGGGTCTCCAGGACCTCCATCGGCCGCTCGACCGCGTACAGGTCGGTGATCCGGCGCTGGGCGAGCGCGCCGAGCGGGTCCTTGGACGGGGTGTCCGGCGCCTCCACCGGCCACCACACGACCACCGGGGCGTCCGGCAGCAGCAGCGGCAGGACCACCGAGTCGGCGTGGTCGGACACCTCGCCGTAGGTCCGCAGCACGACCGTCTCGCCGGTGCCGGCCTCGGAGCCGACCCGGACCTCGGCGTCCAGCCGCGAGGTGGTGCGGTCGCGCAGGGTGCGGGCGTGCCGCTTGATGACGACCAGGGTGCGCGAGGGGTGCTCGTGCGAGGCCTCCTCGGCCGCCTTGATCGAGTCGTAGGCGTTCTCCTCGTCCGTGACGATGACCATCGTCAGGACCATGCCCACGGCGGGGGTGCCGATGGCGCGGCGGCCCTGCACCAGCGCCTTGTTGATCTTGCTTGCCGTGGTGTCGGTCAGGTCGATCTTCATGGCCTGCGCCAGCTCCGTCCGTCTCGTGCGAGCATCTCGTCCGCTTCCCTGGGTCCCCAGCTGCCCGACGCGTACTGCGCCGGCCTGCCGTGCGCCGCCCAGTACTCCTCGATCGGGTCGAGGATCTTCCAGGACTCTTCCACTTCCTGGTGACGGGGGAACAAATTGGCGTCGCCGAGCAGTACGTCCAGGATGAGCCGCTCGTACGCCTCCGGGCTCGACTCGGTGAACGACTCGCCGTAGGCGAAGTCCATGGACACGTCCCGGATCTCCATCGAGGTGCCCGGCACCTTGGAGCCGAACCGGACGGTCATGCCCTCGTCGGGCTGGACGCGGATGACGATCGCGTTCTGGCCCAGCTCCTCGGTGGCGGTGGAGTCGAACGGGGAGTGCGGGGCCCGCTTGAAGACCACCGCGATCTCGGTGACCCGGCGGCCCAGACGCTTGCCGGTGCGCAGGTAGAACGGGACGCCCGCCCAGCGGCGGTTGTCGATGCTCAGCTTGATCGCGGCGAAGGTGTCGGTCTTCGACTTGGGGTCGATGCCGTCCTCCTCGAGGTAGCCGACGACCTTCTCGCCGCCCTGCCAGCCGGTCGCGTACTGGCCGCGCACGGTGTGCTCGCCCAGCTCCTCCGGCAGCCGCACCGACTTGAGCACCTTCAGCTTCTCGGTGAGCAGCGCCTCCGCGTCGAACGCGATGGGCTCCTCCATGGCGGTCAGCGCCATCAGCTGCAGGAGGTGGTTCTGGATGACGTCACGGGCCGACCCGATGCCGTCGTAGTAGCCCGCGCGGCCGCCGATGCCGATGTCCTCGGCCATGGTGATCTGCACGTGGTCGACGTAACTGCGGTTCCAGATCGGCTCGTACATCTGGTTGGCGAAGCGGAGGGCCAGGATGTTCTGGACCGTCTCCTTGCCGAGGTAGTGGTCGATGCGGAAGACCTGGTCGGGTTCGAATACGTCGTGCACGACCGCGTTCAGCTGCTGGGCCGACGCCAGGTCGTGGCCGAACGGCTTCTCGATGACCGCCCGGCGCCAGGAGCCCTGCGGCGGACTGGCCAGGCCGTGCTTCTTCAGCTGCTGCACGACCTTGGGGAAGAACTTCGGCGGGACGGAGAGGTAGAAGGCGAAGTTGCCGCCGGTGCCGCGGGAGGCGTCCAGCTCCTCGACGGCCTGCTTCAGCTGCTTGAAGGCGGTGTCGTCGTCGAAGTCGCCGGGGATGAACCGCATGCCCTCGGCGAGCTGCTGCCACACCTCCTCGCGGAACGGGGTGCGGGAGTGCTCGCGCACCGCGTCATGGACGACCTGCGCGAAGTCCTGGTCCTCCCAGTCCCGGCGGGCGAAGCCGACGAGGGAGAAGCCCGGCGGCAGCAGGCCGCGGTTGGCCAGGTCGTACACGGCCGGCATCAGCTTCTTGCGGGACAGGTCGCCGGTCACACCGAAGATGACCAGGCCGGAGGGGCCCGCGATGCGGGGGAGCCGGCGGTCGCGGGTGTCCCGCAGCGGGTTGTCCCAGTCGGTGGCCGGGGTGGCCGGGGTGACCGGGACGCCGACCGCCTCGACGGGGGGCGTCTCGGGTTCCGGAGCCTTGGTCGTCATTACGCGTCAACTCCCTTGCTGTCCAGGGACTTGGTGACGGCGTCCAGCAGCTCCTGCCAGGCCGTCTCGAACTTGGCGACGCCCTCGTCCTCCAGCTGCTGGACGACCTCGTCGTAGGAGATGCCGAGCCGCTCCACGGCGGCCAGGTCGGCGCGGGCCCGGGCGTAGCCGCCGGTCACCGTGTCGCCGGTGATCTCGCCGTGGTCGGCGGTGGCCTTCAGGGTGGCCTCCGGCATGGTGTTCACCGTGCCGGGCGCGACCAGCTCGTCCACATACAGTGTGTCCTTGTACGCGGGGTCCTTCACGCCGGTGGAGGCCCACAGCGGGCGCTGCTTGTTCGCCCGGTCACCGGCGAGCGCCAGCCAGCGCTCGGAGCCGAAGACCTCCTCGTACGCCTCGTAGGCGAGCCGCGCGTTGGCGAGCGCCGCCCGGCCCTTGAGCGCGAGGGCCTCGTCCGTGCCCTGGGCGGTCAGCCGCTTGTCGATCTCGCTGTCCACCCGGGAGACGAAGAAGGACGCCACCGAGTGGATCCCCGACAGGTCCAGACCCCGCTCGCGGGCCTTCTCCAGACCGGCCAGGTAGGCGGCCATGACCTCGCGGTAGCGCTCCAGGGAGAAGATCAGCGTCACGTTCACGCTGATGCCGAGGCCGATGACCTCGGTGATGGCCGGAAGACCCGCCTCGGTCGCCGGGATCTTGATCATCACGTTGGGACGGTCGACCAGCCAGGCCAGCTGCCTGGCCTCGGCGACCGTCGCCACGCTCTGGTGGGCGAGCCGGGGGTCGACCTCGATGGAGACCCGGCCGTCGCGGCCCTCGGAGGCGTCGTACACCGGACGCAGGATGTCGGCGGCCGCCCGCACATCGGCGGTCGTCATCATCCGTACGGCCTCGTCGACCGTGACACCCCGTACGGCGAGGTCGGTCAGCTGCTCCTCGTACCCCTCACCGGAGCCGATGGCCGCCTGGAAGATCGACGGGTTGGTGGTGACGCCGACGACGCCACCGCTCTGCACCAGCTCGGCCAGGCCGCCCGAGGTGATCCGCTTGCGCGACAGGTCGTCCAGCCAGATCGACACGCCCTCGTCGGCGAGGCGCTTCAGGGCTCCCGGGGTCGCGATTGCTTCGGTCACAGTGATCATCTTTCTAGTCGCGTCGGTATCAGGCGCGCGCGGCGGCCAGCGACTCGCGGGCAGCGGCGGCGACGTTCTCGGGGGTGAAGCCGAACTCGGCGAACAGTGTCGTCGCATCGGCGGAGGCACCGAAATGTTCGAGGGAGACAATCCGACCTGCGTCGCCCACGAACCGGTACCACGTCAGACCGATACCGGCCTCGACGGCGACACGGGCCCTCACGGCCGGCGGCAGCACGCTCTCGCGGTAGGCGCGCGGCTGCTCCTCGAACCACTCCACGGACGGCATCGACACCACCCGCGTGCCGATCCCCTCGGCCTCCAGCCGCTCCCGCGCGGCGACGGCCAGGTGCACCTCGGAACCGGTCGCGATGATGATCACCTCCGGGGTCTCGGTCGACGACTCGCGCAGTACATAGCCGCCCTTGGCCGCGTCCTCGTGGGGCGCGTACGTCGGCACGCCCTGGCGGGTGAGCGCGAGCCCGTGCGGGGCGGGGTCGGTGGCGTGCCTCCTCAGGATCTCGGCCCAGGCCACCGCGGTCTCGTTGGCGTCCGCCGGGCGGACGACGTTCAGGCCCGGGATCGCGCGCAGCGCGGCCAGGTGCTCCACCGGCTGGTGGGTGGGCCCGTCCTCGCCGAGACCGATGGAGTCGTGCGTCCACACGTACGTCACCGGCAGCTGCATCAGGGCCGACATCCGGACGGCGTTGCGCATGTAGTCGGAGAAGACCAGGAAGGTGCCGCCGTAGATGCGGGTGTTGCCGTGCAGGGCGATGCCGTTCATCTCCGCGGCCATCGAGAACTCGCGGATGCCGAAGTGGACGGTTCGGCCGTACGGGTCCGCCTCGGGCAGCGGGTTGCCCTTCGGCAGGAAGGAGCTGGTCTTGTCGATGGTGGTGTTGTTCGAGCCGGCGAGGTCGGCGGAGCCGCCCCACAGCTCGGGGAGGACCGGGCCGAGCGCCTGCAGCACCTTGCCGGAGGCGGCGCGGGTGGCGACCGACTTGCCCTCCTCGAACACGGGCAGGGCGTCCTCCCAGCCCTCGGGCAGCTCGCCCTTGCTGATCCGGTCGAACAGCTGCGCCCGCTCCTCGTCGGCCGCGCGCCACTCGGCGATCCGCTTGTCCCAGGCCGCGTGCGCCTCGGCACCCCGGTCCAGGGCCCGGCGGGTGTGCCGGAGAACCTCGTCCGTGACCTCGAAGGACCGCTCCGGGTCGAAGCCGAGGACGCGCTTGGTGGCGGCGATCTCGTCCGCGCCGAGCGCGGAGCCGTGGGAGGCCTCGGTGTTCTGCGCGTTCGGAGCCGGCCAGGCGATGATCGTGCGCATCGCGATGATCGAGGGCCGCCCGGTCTCGGCCTGCGCCGCCTTCAGCGCCGCGTACAGGGCGGGCACGTCGACGTCGCCGTCGGCGGTGGGCTCGATGCGCTGGGTGTGCCAGCCGTAGGCCTCGTACCGCTTCAGCACGTCCTCCGAGAAGGCGGTCTCGGTGTCGCCCTCGATGGAGATGTGGTTGTCGTCGTAGAGGAAGACCAGGTTGCCGAGCTTCTGGTGGCCGGCGAGCGAGGAGGCCTCGGCGGAGACGCCCTCCTCCAGGTCGCCGTCGGAGACGATCGCCCAGATGGTGTGGTCGAAGGGGGAGGTGCCCTCGGGCGCCTCCGGGTCGAACAGACCGCGCTCGTACCGCGCGGCCATCGCCATGCCCACGGCGTTGGCGGCGCCCTGCCCGAGCGGGCCGGTGGTGGTCTCGACGCCGGCGGTGTGCCCGTACTCGGGGTGACCGGGCGTCTTCGACCCGTGCGTCCGGAACGCCTTCAGGTCGTCCAGCCCCAGCTCGTACCCGGCGAGGAAGAGCTGGGTGTAGAGGGTCAGCGAGGTGTGGCCGGGGGACAGGACGAAGCGGTCACGGCCGGTCCACTCCGGGTCGGCCGGGTCGTGTCGCATCACCTTCTGAAAGATCGTGTACGCGGCGGGAGCCAGGCTCATCGCGGTGCCCGGATGGCCGTTGCCGACCTTCTGTACGGCATCTGCCGCGAGAAGCCGGGCCGTGTCCACGGCACGCCGGTCGAGGTCGGTCCACTCGAAGCCATCGGATGTCTGCGTGCTCATCTTCAAGAAGTCCTCGTTCGATGCGTGATTGCTGGCCGGACGCGTTCAAAAGTAAAAGTCTGACTTTTTAGGGGGAAGGGCGGGGTGTGTCAGCCTGTGGTGAATCTGGGACAGTGGTCGCGCGACAGGGACGGCACGAGCAGGACATGGCGGACAGAACACACCAAGGCGACGGCGAGGGCATCAAGACCTTCCCCTTCCCGGCGGAGCTGGCCGTCGGCGGCGTCGGCATGCGGATCGGCACCATGGGGACCGAGACCTGGACCGTCGACGCCCCGCTGCACCGGTTCCACCGCATCGACTTCCACGTCGTCATGCTCTTCACCGAGGGCCCCGTCCGGCACGTGGTCGACTTCACCGAGTACGAGGCCGCGGCCGGCGACCTGTTGTGGATCCGCCCCGGACAGGTCCACCGGTTCTCCCCGGCGAGTGAGTACCGCGGCACCGTCCTGTCCATGCAACCCGGCTTCCTCCCCCGCGCCACGGTCGAGGCCACCGGCCTGTACCGCTACGACCTGCCACCGCTCCTGCACCCCTCCCCGCCCCAGCTCGCCGCACTCCGGGCCGCCCTCGACCAGCTGCGCCGCGAGTACGAGGACACCGCGACCCTCCCCCTGAGCCTGCACACGGCCGTCCTCCGGCACACCCTGACCGCGTTCCTGCTGCGCCTCGCCCACCTCGCGGCCAGCTCCGCCGAGGCGTCCCGGGAACAGGCGGACACCACCTTCACCCTCTTCCGGGACGCGGTGGAGCAGGGCTTCGCCACCAATCACAGCGTCAGCGCGTACGCCGACGCGCTCGGTTACTCCCGCCGCACCCTCGTCCGCGCGGTCCGCGCGGCCACCGGCGAGACGCCGAAGGGCTTCATCGACAAGCGGGTGGTCCTGGAGGCCAAGCGCCTCCTCGCCCACACGGACACGCCGATCGGCCGCGTCGGGGCTGCGGTGGGCTTTCCCGACGCGGCGAACTTCTCCAAGTTCTTCCATCTGCACACGGGGGTGACGCCGGCGGCGTTCCGGGCGGAACTGCGGTGAGAGGGCGGGCTGTTGTCGTCCCCCTCACCGGACTGTCGCCCCGTGGCCCCTTCGCTCAACTCCGAGTGGAAATAGGGTCTTTGTGATACCCGCTGCAGGCGGCTTTGGCTGTGCGTGACCTGTGCGTGGCGTGATGTTCGCCCGGTGGGGTCCACGGTTCGTCTGGGCTTCACCCAAGGCCGGGCGGGGGCTTCTAGGGTTGCGGCGCCGCTCCCCCGTGTACGTCCGTCGCTTCTGTCCGGAGGACAGTCATGGCCGCCGTAAAGGCTCCCCAGCGTAACCGACGTTCCCTCTCCGCTCTCGCCGGGGCCGTCGCCCTCACCGCCGCGTCGATCGGGCTGTGGGCCACCACGTCCACCACCGCTTCCGCCGCCGCTCTCCCGACCCCCGACCACGTGGTGGTCGTGGTGATGGAGAACCACGCCTACTCGCAGGTGATCGGCAGTTCCAGCGCCCCGTACATCAACAACACCCTCAAGGCGGGTGGCGCCAACCTCACTCAGTCCTACGGCCTCACCCACCCCAGTGAGCCGAACTACTACATGCTCTTCTCGGGCTCCAACCAGGGCCGCACCGACGACAGCTGCGTTCCGGTCGGCTCCATCTCCGCGCCGAACCTCGGCTCCGAGCTGATCGCCGCGGGCAAGACCTGGAAGAGCTACAACGAGTCGCTGCCCAGCCAGGGTTCGACGGTCTGCAGCAGCGGCAACTACGCGCAGAAGCACAACCCGTGGTTCGGCTTCTCCAACGTGCCGACGAACACCGCCATGACCTTCGCGCAGTTCCCGACCGACTACACGACCCTGCCGAAGGTCTCCTTCGTCGTCCCGAACCTGTGCAGCGACATGCACGACTGTTCGGTCTCCACGGGCGACACCTGGATCCAGAACAACCTGGGCGCCTACGCCACCTGGGCCCAGACCCACAACAGCATCCTCCTCGTCACCTTCGACGAGGACAACAAGCAGTCCGGCAACCGCATCCCGACCGTCGTCTACGGGCAGCACGTCACCCCCGGCAGCTCCACCGCCACCACCTACAACCACTACAACGTCCTGCGCACGGTGGAGGACCTCGCCGGTCTGACCACGCACGCGGGCAACGCCGCGTCGGCGTCCGACATCACCGGCATCTGGAACTGACGCCCGTGTACCTCGCGGACTCCCGCAGCAACAAGGCCGCCGTCGTCCCGGACTCCCGTCCGGGGCGGCGGCCGGCCGCTGTGCCCGGCACTGTGCTGGCCCTGGGTGCGGTCAGCCTGATCACGGACGTCTCCTCGGAGATGGTCACGGCCGTCCTGCCGCTGTACGTGGTCGCGGGCCTCGGCCTGTCACCGCTCGGCTTCGGGCTGCTGGACGGCATCAACAACGGCGTCGGAGCCCTGGTCCGGCTGGCCGGCGGCCACCTCGCCGACCGGGGAGGCCGTCGGCACAAGGTCGTCGCGGGCATCGGCTACGGCCTGTCGGCGGTGTGCAAGCCACTGCTGCTGCTCGCCCACACCCTCCCGGTGATCAGCGCCGTACTCGCGGCCGACCGCACCGGAAAAGGACTGCGCACCGCTCCCCGGGACGCGATGATCTCGCTGGCCACCGAACCCGAGCACCGGGGGCGGGCGTTCGGGGTGCACCGCGCCATGGACACCACCGGCGCGCTGCTCGGCCCGCTCGTCGCCTTCGCCGTGCTGCGGGCCACCGTCGACGGCTACGACGCGGTCTTCGCGGTCAGCGGCTGCGTCGCCGTCCTCGGCGTCCTGGTGCTGGTGCTCTTCGTGCCCCGCCGCATCGCCGCCCCCGCCGATGCCGTACGGCCGCCCGAGCCGGCCCGGCCCGAGCTGCCCGAGCCGGCCCGGCCCGAGCTGCGCGATGCGCTCGGGCTGCTGCGCCGCCCGGAACTGCGCCGGCTCACCCTGTGCGCGGCCCTGCTCGGTCTGACCACCGTCAGCGACTCCTTCCTCTATCTGCTGCTCCAGCGCGAAGGGGACCTGCCCGCCCACCTGTTCCCGCTCCTGCCCCTGGGCACCGCCGCCTTCTTCCTGCTGCTCGCCGTCCCGCTCGGCGCACTCGCCGACCGCGTCAGCCGCCGCCGGCTCTTCCTGGCCGGCCACGGCGTCCTGCTGCTCGGCTACGGCCTGGTGCTCTCCCCGTGGCACGGCGCCCCGGCCGTGGTCGCCGTCCTCGTGCTGCACGGCACCTTCTACGCGGCCACCGACGGAGTGCTCGCGGCCGCCACCGCCGGGGTCGTCCCGGCACAGCACCAGGGCGCCGGGCAGGCACTCGTGGGCACCGGCCAGGCGCTGGCCCGGTTCGCCTGCTCGCTCGCCTTCGGCGCGGCCTGGAGCCTGTGGGGCGGGCGGACCGCGCTGGCCGTCACCGCCGCCGCACTGGCCGTCAGCGCCGTCGTGGCCTCGTTCGTCCTCCGTACCACCGATGAGGTGCCCGTATGACCCGAACAACCCGCCTGGTCGTCCTGCTGGTCGCCGTTGTCCTGCTCGGCGCGGTCGGCACCGGGTCGGTGCTGTACGCCGCCCACCGGTCGGGCATGCGGGACCAGCAGCAGGCGGACGGCCCGACCGTGCGGACCGGTACCGTCTCGCTCCGGCCTACGGACGGCCGCCGTCTGCTGGTGCGCAACCTGGCCTGGGGCCCGAAGCGCGACGAGATCGCGACCGTGCCCGCCGACGATCCGCAGGGTCCGCGCACCGTGTCGGGCGTGAAGTGCCTGCGCTTCCACGCGGCAGCCGGTACCGGCATCTGCCTGCAGGCCGTGCACGGCGCGCTGGAGGACAC
Organism: Streptomyces sp. Ag109_G2-15; assembly: GCF_900215565.1. NCBI lineage: Bacteria > Bacillati > Actinomycetota > Actinomycetes > Kitasatosporales > Streptomycetaceae > Streptomyces > Streptomyces sp. Ag109_G2-15. The sequence continues at coordinate 1,683,447 of NZ_OCNI01000002.1, read as the reverse complement.
CTACCGAGCGGTGGTGCTCGACTCACACCTGCGCGAGCTGCACCGCTTCCCCGTACCCGGCATTCCCACCCGGGCCCGGGTCTCACCCTCAGGCCACATGGTCGCCTGGACGGTGTTCGTCAGCGGAGACTCGTACTCCGGCACCGACTTCTCCACCCGCACCGCCATCGTCGACACCCGCACCTGGAAGATCGACGACAACCTGGAGACCTTCCACGTCGTCAAGGACGGCCGCCCCTACCGCGCCGCCGACACCAACATCTGGGGCGTCACCTTCGCCGACGACAACCGCTTCTACGCCACGCTGGCGACCGGCGGCCAGACCTACCTCGTCCGGGGCGACGTCACCGCACGCACCCTCACCACCCTGCACCGCAACGTGGAATGCCCCTCCCTCTCACCCGACGGCACGCGGATCGCCTACAAGAAACGCGTCAAGGGGGCCTCGCCCGACGCCCCCTGGCGCCTGTACGTCCTGAACCTGCGCACCATGAAGGAGACCGCGACCGCCGAGCGGCGCAACATCGACGACCAGGCCCTGTGGGCCGACGGCTCCACCCTCGTCTACGCCCTCCCCGGCGACTACGGCTCGGACCTGTGGACCGTCCCCGCCGACGGCAGCGGCAGGGCCCGCCGCCTGATGACCTCGGCCCTGGCCCCCGCCTATCTGGGGTGACGGGCCGCTGCCCCCGTGAGGCCGCACCGGCCTCACGGGGGCAGCGTCGACACACCGGTCAGTGACCGAAGTCGAACCAGTTCACGTTCACGAAGTCGGCCGGCTGGCCGCTGGTGAACGTCAGGTACACGTCGTGCGTGCCGGTCACCGAGCTGATGTTCGCCGGGATCGTCTTCCAGCTCTGCCAGCCCCCGGTGTTGGCCAGCGCGAAGCTGCCGACGGGGGCGTTGCTGCGGCTGTCGAGGCGGACCTCGACCAGTCCGCTCACGCCGCCCGCGGCGCCGCTGGCCACGCGTGCGTAGAACTGGGTGGCCGCCGTGGAACCGAAGTTGACTCCCTTGTAGAGGGCCCAGGCACCGTTGGCCAGGGAGCCGATGTCCTGGCCGCCTCCGGTGTCCGTGGTGGTCTCGGGGATCACGCCGGCCTGGCTGTCGTAGGACTCGGCCTGGATCGCGCTGTAGGCGTCCCGGTTGCCGGAGGGCGGGGGAGTGGTGCCGCCGCCGCTGCCCGTGGACTGGAGCACCTGGACGTAGTCCACGGTCATCGGGTGGTTGGGCTCGGTGCCGCTGTCCGGGCCGCCGCCGAAGGCGGCCGGGAAGCCGCCGCCCATCGCCACGTTCAGGATGACGAAGAAGCCGTGGTTGGTGGCGTTGGCCCAGGTCGTCGCGTCGACCTGGTTGGCCTTGACCGTGTGGAAGTTGACGCCGTCGAGGTAGAAGCGGATCTCCTCGGGGCTGGTCGAGCGGTCCCACTCCATCGCGTAGGTGTGGAAGCCCGCCTGGCAGGTCGTACCGGAACACGGGGTGTTGCCGCCGATGCCCGACGTCTCGTTGCAGGGGCCGCCCGGGTTGGTGCCGCAGTGCACGGTGGCCCAGTCGGTGTTCAGGCCCTGGACGTTCTCCATGATGTCCAGCTCGCCGACGCTCGGCCAGTTCTGGTAGTTGCCGCGGTAGGGCGCGCCCAGCATCCAGAACGCCGGCCAGTAGCCCTTGGCGGCCGCGCCGGTGACGTTGGGCAGCTGGATACGGGCCTGCACGCGCAGCTTGCCGCCGGCCGGTGGCTGGAAGTCGGTGCGGGTGGTCTCGATGCGCCCGGAGGTCCAGTTGCCGGACGCGTCGCGGCGCGGGGTGATGAGCAGGTTGCCGTTGCCGTCCAGGGAGACGTTGTTGGTGCTGGAGGTCATCGTCTCGACCTCGCCGGTGCCCCAGTTGGCGGCGCCGCCCGGGTACGAAGTGCCGGTGTCGTACTGCCAGTCGGAGGTGTTGACGCCGGAGCCGGCCGAGCCGTTGAAGTCGTCCAGGAAGACCTGTGTCCAGCCGGACGGGGGTGTGGGGGCGGAGGCGTTGGCGGGTGCGGTGGCGGCCGTCGCGACGGCGGCGGCCAGACCGAGCGTGGCGACGGCGGCGACGAGTGCGCGGCGGAGGGCACGGGGTCTGGGTATGCCGGAGGAATCGCTCATGAGGGAGGGCCTCTCGGGTACGGAGGGGTGTGCGGGAGACCTGGGAGAGCGCTCCCACGATCTATTGAGAGCGCTCTCAAGGTGCCGCCAATGTGCTCCCCGGCCCTGCGGTCGTCAAGAGTTAAAGCAGAGAAACTCCTTTTGCTGTACGGGAGTTCACCCCATGAAGCCACCCGTACCGGCTCAGACCGCGCTGCCCGCCTTCCAGTCGGCCCACGACAGGTTCCACCCGTTGAGCCCGTTGGCCGGGTCCACCGTCTTCTCGCCGGAGTTCTTCACGATCACCACGTCGCCGAGCATCGAACTCTCGTAGAACTTGTAGCCGGCCACGGAGCTGTCGCCCGCGCCCTTGGCGTCGTGCAGGCCGATGCAGCCATGACTGGTGTTCTGCTGACCGAACACCGTCGTGGACGCCCAGTAGTTGCCGTGCACGAAGGTGCCGGAGGTGGTGAGCCGCTGGGCGTGCGGCACGTCCGGGATGTCGTACTCGTCACCGAGGCCGACCGTGGACGACTCCATCCGGGTCTGCTGGAACCGCTCGCTGATCACCATGATCCCGGACCAGGTGGTGTGGCTGGAGTCGCCACCGGTGACCGGGTAGGCGGCTACGGTCTCGCCGTTCCGCTTGACCGTCATCGTCTTCGCCGACAGGTCCACCGTGCTGATCTGCTCGCGGCCGATGTGGAAGGTGACGTCCTTGTGCTGGATGCCGTAGACGCCGTCCGCTCCCACGACGTCCTTCAGACGCAGGCTCAGCGTGATCTTCGTGCCGGGCACCCAGTACGTCTCCGGCCTGAAGTCCAGCCGGGTGTCGCTGAACCAGTGCCCGACCACCTCGACGGCCGGTTCGGCGGTCACCGTGATCGCCTTCTGGACGGCGGCCCGGTCGGCGACGGCGTGGGTGAAGTTGATCGACACGGGCATGCCGACGCCGGAGGTGGCGCCCGCCTCGGGGGTGAAGTAGCCGACGAACGTGGCACCGGGCGACCGTGTGGTGAACGTCGTCACCGACGCCTCGGCGGCGCCCTCCGCCTTCGCCGTGACCGTGTACTTCGTGCCGGAGTACGGGTTCCTCGCCGAAGTCCACTTCGTGCGGGCGTCGTTGAACGAGCCCGAGAGGGTGGAGCCGTCGTTTCCGGTGACCGTGACCGAGGTCAGCGTGCCGTCGGCCACGGTGACCTCGACCGGACTGGTGAAGCCGGCCTTCCGGGTGCCGGGCGCGGGCGTGACCGTGATCGTCGCCTTCTTGGTCGTGGCTGCCCGGGCGGTCGCGGTCGCGCCCTTGCCGTCCGAGGCCGCCGAGGCGTCCGCCGAGGAACTGCAGCCCGCGAGGGCGGCGGCCGGTACCGCCCCGAGAGCGGCGAGGATCCCGCGCCGGGACCACCCGCGCGACCGCTGTCCGGACCGGTTCGATATGTGCGAGACGCCCACGACACGCCTTTCTGAGTTGTCCGTCCGTGCGTGGGCATCCTGCGCCGGTTGTCTGGGCCGGCCCTTTGAATCCGTGGGGTGCTGCCTGAGATTCCCATGAGGACATGCGGAGAGACGGCTGGAAGTCGTGGTTGTGGGGGCCGGGACCCGATCGGAAGAGTGAAGAAGCACTTTCACCGACCCGCCGGAGGTATCCGTGACCGAAGTCCGCAAGCGGCAGACCGTGGCCATCGTCGGAGCCGGCGCGGCCGGCGCCCTGACCGCCGTCCAGCTCTGCGAGACGGCGACGCGCCGCCGGACTCCCCTCGACGTGGTCCTGATCGACGCGGCCCCCGAAGCGGGCCGCGGCACCGCCTACGCCACCCATGACCCACGCCACCGACTGAACGTGCCCGCGGGCAATATGAGCGCCTACCCGGATGATTCCGGCCATTTCATCCGCTGGCTGTGCCGGCACGGCGAACCCGAGGTGACCGGCGCCGACTACGCCACCCGCTACCGCTACGGCGCGTACCTCGCCGACACCCTCGGCCAGGCGATCGTCCGCGCCCACGGCACGGTGGCCGTACGCCGGCTGCGCACCCGGGCGGAGAGCTGTACCGGCACCCCCGACGGGCGGGTGGAGCTGCGCCTCGCCGACGGGGGACCCCTGACCGCCGACGCCGCCGTCCTCGCCACCGGCCCCGCCGCCCCGACCGCCGCATGGGCCCCGCCCGCCCTGCACGCCTCGCCCCGCTTCGTCGGCGCGCCGTGGGTGCCGGGTGCCCTGGACGGCGCCCGCGACGGCACCGACGACGTGCTCCTCGTCGGCACGGGCCTGACCGCCGTCGACCTCGCCCTGACCCTCGACCGTCCCGGCCGCACCGTGCACGCCCTCTCCCGCAACGGCCTGCTGCCCCAGCCGCACGCGCTCGGTCCGGCCGCCGTGATGCCCGCGCCTCAGGACCTGTACGACACGTCCCTGGGCCTACTGCGCCGCGCCGTCTACCGGCACCTCAGCCGCTCGGTCCGCACCCACGGCGACTGGCGCCCCGGCCTCGACAGCCTCCGCCCGCACACCACGCGCCTGTGGCGCAGCCTCACCCCCGAGGAGCGCGAGGAGTTCCTCGCCCGCGAGGGCGCCCTGTGGAACACCCACCGCCACCGCATGGCCCCCGCCACCGCCGAACACGTGCTGCGGGCCCGCACCGCCCGCCGTCTCCAGGTCCACACGGGCACGGTCGTACGGGCCACCGCGTCGGACGGCGGACCGCTCGCCGTCGAGCTGTCGGACGGCCGTACGCTGCACGTGGGCTGGGTGGTCGACTGCACCGGCCCGGGACGGCGCCCCGACGACCCGCTGTGGCGCGCGCTGTTCGCGTCCGGGACGGCGGTTCCCGGCCCGCAGGGCATGGGTGCCGCGACCCGGGACGGCCGCCTTCTCGACGCCCGGGGAGAGGCCGGGCTCCCTCTGTTCACGCTCGGCGCCCCGCGCCGGGGCGAGCTGTGGGAGACCACGGCGATCCCCGAAATCCGCGTCCAGGCAGCCGAGTTGGCCCAGCAGCTGCTGGCCCCGCTCACCCCGAGGCGGCGTACGACTCGCCGCCCGGTCGACGGGCACGGCCTCGCCCTCACCACGCACGCCGAGGCGGCCGCCGCCTACCGCGGCGGGCTCGACCGGGTCCTGAAGGTCCGCTCCGGAGCCCAGGACGCCTTCGCCCGCGCGGTCGCCCTCGACCCCGGCTTCGCCCTCGGCCACGCGGCCCTCGCCCTGCTGGGCCACGAGGGCGGGGCCGCCGTCGACGTGCCCCGCGCCCTCGCCGAGGCACAGCGCTCGGCCCGCGAGCGGTCCGACGAACGCGAGCGGTCCTTCGTGGACGTGGTCACGCGCCGGATCACCGGCGGCGACGGCGACGAGGCGCTCGTACGACACCTGCGGACGTACCCCGCCGACGCCCTCGCGCTCGCCGCCGCCGTGCCCACCATCGCCTTCTCCGGGGTCAGCGACCTGCACGACGACGACGCGCTCGGTCTGCTCGCGCTGACGTCACCGGCGTACGACGGGCACTGGTTCCACACCTCGCTGCTCGCCTTCCTGCGCCAGGAGCAGGGCCGCCTGTACGAGGCGGGCGAGCTGGCGCACCGGGCGCTGGCCGTCGAACCCGCCTCCGGGCACGCCGTGCACGCCCTGGCGCACGTGCACTACGAGTCGGGCGCGCACGAGGCCGGCCGTGACTGGCTGGACCGCTGGGTGTCCGGCCGGGGCCGGGGCGCGGTCCACCGGGCGCACTTCTCCTGGCACATCGCCCTGCACGAACTCGCCCTCGACGACCCGGCGGCGGTCCGCAAGCGCTGGTTCGCGCAGCTCGCGCCCGGCCGGGTGACCGGTGTACGGGCCCTGGTCGACTCGGGGTCGCTGCTGTGGCGGGCGCGGCTGAGCGACAGCTGGCGGGGCGAACTTCCCGCGGCCGACGTGCTGGACTCGGTCGAGCGGGAGGTGCTGGAGCGGCCGGCGACCGCGTTCACCGCGCTGCACGTCGCGGTCGCCCTCACCGCCGCCGGGGACCTGCCCGGCCTGCGTCGGCTGCGCGACCACGCCCTGGGGGCGGACCTGGTGCAACGCGAGGTCGTCGGGCCGCTGTGCGAGGCGTTCGCCGCGCTCGTCGAGGAACGCTTCGGGGAGGCGGCCCGTGGCCTCGACGCGCTGCTGCCCGTGCTGCGCGGGGTCGGCGGCAGCGCGGCCCAGCGGGAGGTCGTCGAGGAGACGCTGCTGTACGCCCTGGTGGCCGCGGGCCGCTGCGACGCGGCCCGCAGCCTGCTGGACGCCCGCCTGGACCGCAAACCGGCCCCGCGCGACCGGCGGTTGCTGGCCGCCCTGCCCGGCTGACCGGACGCCCGTCGCGAGGTCAGCGTGCCGTCGGGGACGGTGACGGTGACCTCGACCTGCCGAGTGCCGCGAGGACGAACGTGACGCTGATGAGCAGGGACCAGGCGCCGAACTTGCCGACGTCGACGGGCTGCCAGCCGTGCAGCTGGTACGGGTAGCGCCAGGCGCCCACATAGGTGGCGAGGTTCTCCGCCAGCCACAGGAAGAAGCCGATCAGGGTGAACGACAGCGCGAGCGGCATGCGCCGCCGTACCCCGCGCACCGTGTAGCGCACCCAGGTGCCCGCGGTGACGGCCACGAGGAGGGCCGTGAGGGGCCAGCGGGCGTCGGGCAGCCAGTGGTGGCTGAAGAAGTTGACGTAGACGGCGGCGGCCACCAGGGCCGTCGCCCGGGGCCGGTAGCGGACCAGCTCCAGGTCGAACAGGTGCCAGGCCCGGCAGACATAGCTGCCGACGGCCGCGTAGAGGAAGCCCCCGTACAGCGGGACGCCCGCGAACTTCAGCACGGCCGGCTCCGGGTAGCTCCACGAGCCGAGCGAGACCTTCACCAGCTCGAAGGCGAGGCCGACGACATGGCAGGCGGCGATGACGGCGACGTCCCGCCCGCTCTCCCAGCCGCGCCGCCAGAACAGCAGCGTGAGCAGCACGCCGTAGCCGAGGAGCAGGTCGTAGCGGGCCACCGGCAGGTGCGGCAGCAGGGCCGATGCCGCCACCCCGGACAGCAGGGCGATGGCGAAGGCGCAGGACCGGGCCTGTGTCCAGGTGAAATCGAGCAACTGGCCGACGGGGGAGGCCGGCAGACCGGCCGGATGTGTAGTGGGCATGATGATCAGGGGGACGACGCCCGGCCCTCCGGCGGTTGCCCGGCCACGCTAGTCACCGGCGCACAGCTCTGCCCCCGCCGGTTCGTCGTCCTTTAACTATCAGTGCTTACCTACGCCTCCGTAACCTCTCGGCCTGCTCAGCTTCACGTACCTCTTCACCCCACAGAAGGGACGCTCTGAGGTGAACTCCCACAGGTCGAGGAAGCCCCTGCCGAAGAGAGCCGCACTGCTCGCCGCCGCGGGTCTGCTCGGCGGACTGCTGGCGGTGCCGGCGGTGACCGCGGCGGCCGGGACGCCGGAGGCGTGCTCCGCCGCGGACGCCGACATCTACCGGCCCCCGGACAGCGCCACCGCCGCACCGGGCGCCGTCGTCGCCTGCCGCCGGGTCGACTCGCTGCCCATGGTGGTCGGCGGCCCCCCGCTGAACGCGTGGAAGGTGCAGTACGGCTCCACCGACGGGCGCGGCCGGCGGGTCTCCGTCGTCGGCACCGTCGTCGTACCGCAGAAGCCGTGGACCGGACCGGGCGAGCGGCCGCTGGTCGCGTTCGTGCCCGGCACCCTCGGCATCGGACCGCAGTGCGCGTTCTCCAAGCAGCTCGCGGGCCAGTACCAGGACGCCTACGAGGGCCCGAACATCGCGGCACTGCTCAACGCCGGTTACGCCGTCGCCGCGACGGACGGCCAGGGTTACATGGACGGCCAGGTCCACCCGTACGCCTCCGGGGCCGAGGCCGGTCACGCCGTCCTCGACGTGGCCCGCGCGGCCTCCCGGGTGCCCGGCGCCGGGGTGAGCCCCGATGCCGAGGTCGGGATCTGGGGCTACTCGGAGGGCGGCTCCGGCAGCCTCTGGGCGGCCCAGCTCGCCAAGTCGTACGCCCCCGAACTGAACGTCGTCGGCTCGGCCTCCGGCGGGATCCCCGCCGACCTCAAGCAGGTGGCGAGCAACCTCGACGGACAGTTCTTCGCCGGGTTCCTGGTGGACGCGTTCATCGGTCTGTCCGTCACTCATCCGGACATGCCGTTCGACAGCCTCCTCAACGACAACGGCCGCAAGGGCGTCAAGGACGCCGAGTCGCTCTGCGCGCTCGGCACCGTGAGCCGCTTCCCGGGCACGCGGATCGAGCAGTACACCAAGGACGGGCTGACCATCGACCAGATCTACGCCCTGCACGGCTCCGACGGCACCACCTGGGGCGACGCGGTCGAGGCCAACGAGCTGGGCACCGGGGTCGGCACCCCCGGATCCGGCGCCCGTTACGAGATCGGCTTCCCGGTGCTGCAGTACCGCGGCCTGCTGGACGAGGTGATCCCCGCGCAGACGGCGAGCGCCACCCGTCGCGCCTACTGCGCCGCCGGTGTCACCACCCGCTGGACCTCGTACGCCGGCGACCACCTCACCGGCGACGCCCAGGCGATCGGTGACGTGGTGGCCTGGCTCGGCGACCGTTTCGCAGGCAAGGCGGACGCCGGGAACTGCTGACCCCCGTACCCCGCAGAGGTCCCCGCGCCGGAACCCCACGGCGCGGGGACCTCACGCGTCCGCCCGCTCGGGCCGCCAGCCCAGTGCCCGCGAGATCCCCCGCGCAGCCAGCCGCACCGCCGGTATCAACACCGGTACCTGAGCGCTCTCTTGGGGCACCACGACGGATACCGCCGCGACCACACCGCCGCCCGCTCCGCGCACCGCGGACGCCACCGACAGGGCGTCGTCGGTGATCTGACGGTTGCTCACCGCAGCGCCGGTGCGGCGTACTCCGGCCAGGGTGCGGCGCAGGTGTGCCGGGTCGGTGATCGTGTACGGGGTGAAGGAGGTGAGCGGGCCGGTGCAGTACTCCTCCTGGAAGCCGGGGTCGCCGTGGGCGAGGAGGGCGAGGCCGACTCCGGTGGCGTGCAGCGGCCAGCGGGCGCCGACCCGGATGTGCACGCCGACCGCCGAACGCCCCGACAGCCACTCGATGTAGACGACCTGCGCTCCGTCGCGGACCGCCAACTGCACGTTCTCGTGGGTCGCTTCGTACAGGTCCTCCAGGTACGGCAGCGCGATCTGCCGCAGTGCCAGGCCGCGCGGGGCGAGGGCGGCCACCTCCCACAGCCGCAGGCCCACGTGGTAGACCCCGTCGTCGTCCCGCTCCAGGGCACCCCACGTGGTGAGCGCGTGCACCAGCCGGTGCGCGGTGGTCAGGCTGAGCCCGGCCCGGCGGCTGATGTCCGTCAGGGACAGCGCCGGGTGCGCGTGGTCGAACGCGGCGAGCACGGCCAGCAGCCGCTCGGGTGCGGAGCGGGCGGAGCGGACCGGCTCACCGGTCATGGCCGGTCGGCGACCCGTAGCAGCAGGGAGTGCAGCGTCTCGCGCTCCGCGGGGTCGAGCGGGCCCAGCAGGTCGTTGGTGACGCGCCGGCCCGCCTCGTCCGTGCCGCGCAGGAAGGCACGCCCGTCCTCGGTGAGGACGACGATCTTGCTGCGGCGGTCGTCGGGAGAGGGGCGCCGTTCGGTGAAGCCGAGCTTCTCCAGATCGTCGACCAGGCCCACGATGGCGCTCGGGTCGTAGCCGAGCCGGATGCTCAGCTCGCGCTGCAGGGCGCCGTCGGAGCCGGCCAGGAACCGCAGCACCGCGTAGTGGCGCAGCCGCAGCCCCGACTCCTGCAGAAAGGCGTTGAACAGCTGCCCGGAGCGCAGGCCCAGACGGTACAGCAGGTAGCCGGTGTCCGCGTGCAGCCCGCGCATCCACGGCTCGTCCGCGTCGATCGGTGTCGGGTCGTTCGTGTGCCGGGGGCTGATGACGGACTCCCTGTCTCGGTTCCTGCGAGCGGTACGGATCCCAGCATGCCGCATCCGAAGGTTCGCAACAACTATTGACGACAACAATTATTGCTCTTAGCTTCGATCTCACCCGCTTCCCAGCCGAAGGGACCCGCACGTGCCCCCCATCGATCTCACCGGCAAGGCCGCTGTCGTCACCGGCAGCGGCCGGGGCCTCGGCCTCGCCTACGCCCACGCCCTCGCCGCCCACGGCGCCTCGGTGGTCGTCAACGACGTCGACGAGGCCGTGGCCGAGCAGGCCGTGAAGTCGATCACCGAGGCCGGCGGCACCGCCGTGGCCGAGGTGGTCCCGGTCGGCACCGCCGAGGCCGCCGACCGGCTGGTCGCCCGCGCGGTCGAGGAGTTCGGCCGGCTCGACGTCCTGGTCACCAACGCCGGCATCCTGCGCGACAAGGTGCTGTGGAAGATGACCGACGACGACTTCGACGCCGTGGTCACCACCCACCTCAAGGGCACCTTCACCTGCGCCCGCGCCGCCGCCGTCCGGATGCGCGAGCAGGGCGAGGGCGGCACCCTGATCCTGGTCGGCTCCCCGGCCGGGCAGCGCGGCAACTTCGGGCAGACCAACTACGCCGCCGCCAAGGCCGGCATCGCCGCCATGGCCCGTACCTGGTCGATGGAGCTGGCCCGCGCGCAGATCACCGTCAACGCGATCGTGCCGGTCGCCGCGACCGCGATGACCGAGACGATCCCGGCCTTCGCCCCCTACGTCGAGGCGATGCGGGACGGCGCGCCGCTGCCGGACTTCCTGCGCAAGGGCGAGGGATTCGGCACCCCCGAGGACTGTGCGGCCCTCGTGCCCTTCCTCGCCTCCGAGGCGGCGCGCGGCATCACCGGCCAGGCCATCGGTATCGGCGGGGACAAGGTGGCACTCTGGTCGCATCCGCAGGAGATCCGGGCGGCGTACGCGAACGGCGGCTGGAGCCCCGAGGCGCTGGCCGACGCCTGGCACACGTCGGTGGGCGCCGAACCCCAGACGGTCGGCATTCCCGCTCCGAAGATCCCGGAGGCGTGATGGACATCGACGACCTGGTCGCGATCGACGTCCACACCCATGCGGAGGTGTCCTCGAAAGGCCACTCCTCCCTGGACGACGACCTGCACGACGCCTCCTGCGCCTACTTCAAGGTCGAGGGCAAGCGGAAGCCCACCCTGGAGGAGACGGCCGCCTACTACCGCGAGCGGAAGATGGCCGCGGTGATCTTCACGGTGGACGCCGAGTCCGCCACCGGCACCGCGCCCGTCCCGAACGAGGAGGTCGCCGAGGCCGCGGCCGCCAACTCCGACGTCCTCATCCCCTTCGCCTCCATCGACCCCTTCCGCGGGAAGGCCGGCGTGCGGCAGGCCCGGCGGCTGGTGGAGGAGTACGGGGTGAAGGGCTTCAAGTTCCACCCCAGCATCCAGGGCTTCTTCCCCAACGACCGCGCGGTGGCGTACGCGCTGTACGAGGTGATCGAGGAGACCGGCACGATCGCCCTGTTCCACACCGGCCAGACCGGCATCGGCGCGGGCGTGCCCGGCGGGGGCGGCATCCGCCTGAAGTACTCCAACCCCCTGCACGTGGACGACGTCGCCGCCGACTTCCCGCAGCTGAAGATCATCCTGGCGCATCCCTCGTTCCCCTGGCAGGACGAGGCCCTGGCCGTCGCCACGCACAAGCCGGGCGTGCACATCGACCTGTCCGGCTGGTCGCCGAAGTACTTCCCGCCGCAACTGGTGCAGTACGCCAACACGCTGCTGAAGGACAAGGTCCTGTTCGGCTCCGACTTCCCCGTCCTCACCCCGGACCGCTGGCTCGCCGACTTCGCGAAGCTGTCCGTCAAGGACGAGGTCAGGCCGAGGATCCTCAAGGAGAACGCCGCCCGCCTGCTCGGGCTGACCAAGCCATAAGGGGCCGTAGATGCGCAATGAGGGACTGGGGTCGTGGCCCGCACGCCGGGCCCGCAAGACCCCGCACCGTACCGCCCTGATCCACGGCGGCACCTCGCTCACGTACGCGCAGCTGTACGACCGCACCACCCGCCTCGCCCACGCCCTGCGCTCCCGGGGCGTCCGGCGCGGCGACCGCATCGCCTACCTCGGCCCCAACCACCCCTCCTACCTGGAGACCCTCTTCGCGGCCGGCACGCTCGGCGCGGTCTTCGTCCCGCTCAACACCCGCCTGGCGGGCCCGGAGATCGCCTTCCAGCTCACCGACTCGGGCGCGAGGGCACTCGTCTACGGCCCCTCGCACGCGGGCCTGGTCGCCGGACTGCCGGGCGACACCGACGTGCGTGAGTATGTCGAGGTGGGCGCCGAGTACGAGGCGGCGATCACCTCCGCGGCGACCGACCCGATCGACGAGCCGGTCACCCCCGACGACACCTGCATCATCATGTACACCTCGGGGACGACCGGCCGCCCCAAGGGCGCGATGCTCACCCACTCCAACCTGACCTGGAACGCGATCAACGTCCTCGTCGACACCGACCTGATCGCCGACGAACGCGCCCTGGTCTCCGCGCCGTTGTTCCACACGGCCGGCCTGAACATGCTGACGCTGCCCGTGCTGCTGAAGGGCGGCACCTGCGTCCTGGTCGAGTCCTTCGACCCCAACGCCACCTTCGACCTGATCGAAGAGCACCGGATCACCTTCATGTTCGGGGTGCCGACGATGTTCGAGCAGGTGGCCCGGCACCCGCGCTGGCCGGACGCCGACCTGTCGTCGCTGAGGATCCTGACCTGCGGCGGCTCCCCGGTCTCGACCCCGCTCATCGCCGCCTACCAGGAGCGCGGGCTCACCTTCCTCCAGGGCTACGGCATGACGGAGGCGTCCCCCGGCACGCTCTTCCTGGACGCGGAACACGCGGTCAGCAAGGCCGGGTCGGCCGGAGTCCAGCACTTCTTCAGCGACGTACGCGTCGTGCGGCCTGACTTCACGCCGGTCGACGTCGGTGAGACCGGCGAGGTCGTGGTCCGTGGTCCGCATGTCATGCCCGGCTACTGGGGGCTGCCCGAGGAGACGGCCGCCTCGTTCGCGGACGGCTGGTTCCGCAGCGGGGACGCGGCCCAGGTCGACGAGGACGGGTACGTCCATGTCGTCGACCGCATCAAGGACATGATCATTTCCGGCGGCGAGAACATCTACCCGGCCGAGATCGAGGACCTGCTGCTCTCCCACCCCGACATCGTCGAGTGCGCGGTCATCGGCGTGCCGGACGACAAGTGGGGCGAGGTGCCGCGCGCGGTCGTGGTGCCCCGCGAGGGTGCCTCGGTCGACCCCGACGAGGTACTGGCCTCGCTGGCCGGACGCCTCGCCAAGTACAAGATCCCGAAGTCGGTGGTCCTCGCGGACGAACTCCCGCGCACCGCCTCCGGGAAGCTCCTCAAGTCCCGCGTGCGCAAGCGCTACGGCACCAACTCCTAGCGAAGGAAAGCCATATGAGCGTCACCGTCAACGGCATCGACGAACTGAAGAAGCTCGCGGGCAGCGACCTGGGCACCAGCGAGTGGATCGAGGTCACCCAGGAGCGCATCGACACCTTCGCCGACGCCACCGGCGACCACCAGTGGATCCACGTGGACCCCGAACGCGCCAAGGAGGGCCCCTTCGGCGCCCCGATCGCCCACGGCTACCTCACCCTCTCCCTGTTCATCCCGCTCTTCACCGAGCTGCTGGACGTCCAGGGCGTGACCACGAAGGTCAACTACGGGCTGAACAAGGTCCGTTTCCCCTCCCCGGTGAAGGTGGGCTCGCGCATCCGGCTCACCGCGCGGCTCGCCTCCGTGGAGGACGTGCCGGGCGGGGTGCAGATCGCCGTCGACGGCACGATAGAGATCGACGGCGGCGGGAAGCCCGCCGCCGTCCTGCAGAGTCTCTCCCGCTTCTACGCGTGAGCGGTCACCGCTGCACGTCGACGAAGACGGGGTTGGAATAGAACCACGTGTCGGCCCACGGGTCACCGTTTCCGGGCTCGTGGGGGACCGGCCCGTGCGGGTCGATCGCGGCGCCGAGGTAGCCGGCGCCGTGCCGGTTGCCGTCGCTGCCGCGCAGGCGTACGTAGAACGACTCGTCCCCGGCGGTCAGCGGGATGCGCAGGGTGTACGTGCCGGTGCGGCCGCTGACGTCCCTGGTCTCGACGACCTTGGTGTCCGGCGCCTGCCAGCTGTCGCGGTCGGCGACCGGGCCGCGCACCGCGCCCCGGATCACGTCGACGTGCGCCAACTTGGGCAGGATTCCCTGCGGGTTGGCCCGGGAGGCGGTGGTCACCGTCACGTACAGCGTGATCTTCTCGCCCTTGCGCACGCGGAGCCGGCCGCCCAGCGTGACCCCCCGCCCGAAGTCGCAGTCCCGCTTCAGCCGCACGTCGAGCCCGTCGAGCAGATGCCCGTGGTCCAGCCAGACGCGGCCCGCGCGCAGGCCCGCCATCACGGCGCGGTAGCCGTAGCGGGTCACGCCGACGTGGGTCCGGCTGAACTCGCCGGGCCAGAAGTCGCTGCCGGGCTGCGGGGTGTCGGTGTCGACCGGGTCGGGCAGCTTCCCGGTGTTGTCGAAGTTCTGGCCGGGCTGCCAGTCGCCGTTCTTCCAGGTGTCGAAGACGGTGCGGTGGTTGTCGGAGTTGGTGGTGATCGAGAACAGCCGGCCCTCGGCCAGCATCGAGTCCCACAGACCGCCGACCGTCGCGGTGGCCCAGTCGAAGCCGCCGTAGGTGAGGTAGGCGTCCGTCGGGTAGCCGGCGAAGGAGTTCGCGGAGGGCTTGTTCTCGTACTCGCCGCGGATCGACGTCGCGCCGCGCCAGCCGGGGATGGCCGCGCCCTGGGCGCCGGGCGCGCCCTCCATGCCGATCATGATCTCGGGGGCCGCGTCGCGCCAGTTGCGCATCTCGTGCGGGGAGTCGATGCCGAGGCGCAGCGGGTGGTTCGCGAGGACGAGGACGTCGTCGACGTAGCCGGTGCGGCGCTGCTCGGCCAGCCACTGGATGGCCTTGACGGCATGGGCCTCGTTGCGGGCGGTGTTGGCGTTGCCCGGGGCGCCGTCGGTGTAGCCGAGCAGCTTGCCGTCGTAGGCCAGCTCGAACTGGGTGAGCAGGTCGACCTCGTGGGGGCCCGGGGCCGCGAAGATCGTGCAGTGTTCGGCGGCCGGGATGTACCACTCCAGGCCCTGGAAGATCAGCTGGCGCGGGTTCTCGGCGCGGGCCTTGAGGATCTCCTGGTGCTCCAGCGCGGCGCCGTAGTGGGCGTGGCCGAAGTTGGAGTGCTCGTTGAACACCATCCAGTCCAGGCCGTACCTGGCGGCGGCCTGGGCCTGCTGCGAGAACGTGTACTTGGCGTCGTGGCTGTAGACGGAGTGGACGTGGTGGTCGCCCACGAGGTAGGCGAGGCGCGGGTCGTCGCCGCCGAAGCCCTTCTTGTCGGAGGCGGAGGCGGAGGCCGAGGCGAAGGCCGGCGTCGCGGCCGGACCCAGGGCGAACGCGGCCCCGAACAGGCCGGCGCGGTGGAGGAGTCCGCGTCTCGACACGCCCTGCGCGTCGAGGGATGCGGGGGAGACGGACGGGTCGGCCCAGGAGGGCAGCTGCTGCTCGGTCATGATCGTGAAAAGTCCTCTTCGAGGGCGTCAGTGGTTCATGAAGGAGGTGACGGGCAGCGCCCGTTCGACGATGCGCACGTCGCCGAGGCGGCCGTGCAGGATCTGGTCGATCTTGCCTGCGTACTCGTAGCCGCCGAGCAGCCAGGGCAGACCGACGGAGGTGATCCCGACGGCCGGCGCCGTGGGGTTGCGGACGACCGGGCAGCCCTCGACGTACAGCGTGGTGTGCTGCCCGTCGTTGACGACCGCCAGATGCCACCAGGTCTCCAGCGGCGTCTCCTGCCCCCAGTTGGTGGCGATCCCCTCCTGGTTGAGCGGACGCATCGCCCACTGTGGCTCCCGGTCGTTCGACAGGGACAGCGTGGCCAGCGGCTCGTCGGGGTCGTCGCCGGTCTTCCCGGCGGCGCCGCCCGTGCCGGTGCGGCTGACGACGCCGGACCAGGCGTGGTGCGAGGGGTCCCAGTCGGCGGGGAGGCGGTAGAAGGCCTCGATGGTGTAACCCGCCTTGAACGTTGCCGAGTTGAGGGGCGCGCCGTCGACCGTGCGCAGATACGCCCCCTTCAGCGGGGACTTGAAGCCCTGGAACTCCAGGCTGCCGTGGCCCGGCTGGTCGGGGTGGTGGTCCGCCGACCAGGTCAGCGTGCCGCCGCCGACCGTGACGAGCGTGAGGTCGTTGCCGCGCCCGGACAGGTCACGGACCGTACCGCTCACGCCCGTACCGGCGCCCTCGTTCTCGTGTTCGTCGAAGCGCCAGTAGGCGACCGTGCCGGGGACGACCATCCGGGACGCGGGGCGCGCCGGACGTGCGGGGACCGGGGCGAAGCCGGAGAAGCGGGCGGTGAAGTCGATGCCGACGGAGAACCGGTCGGCGTCCCCGCTCAGCTCGATCTCCTGCCGCTCCAGCTCGTTGAGCCCCTTCGCGGCCCGGCCCAGGATCCAGGGCGAGACCGTCTCCACGTCGATGACGCCCCGGTCCAGGTCGAAGCGGTACAGGCGGATCATCGCCGCGCCGCCGAAGTACCGGTTCTGGTAGTTGGTCAGGTGCAGGTGCACCTCGTTGCCGGCCGCGTTCTTGCGGGTCGCGCGGCCCGCGGGCCAGTAGTGGCCGTTCAGGGTCAGGAAGATCTGGTCGTGGTCCTCGATCAGCCGGTCCCACAGCTGCTGCCCGTAGGCCGACAAGGTGTCGTCCTCGACGACCAGTTCGTGCGTGGTGAGGATGACGGGCGTCTTCGGGTGCTGGGCGAGGACGTCCTTCGCCCAGGCGTACCCCTTCGCCGACAGCCGCCAGTCCAGCGCCAGCACCATCCACTCCCGTCCGCCGGCCCGGAAGAGGTGGTAGGTGTTGTAGCCGTCGGGCGAGGCCCCGCCGAACGTCTTCCTGCCCTGGAACCGCTGCGGCCCGAAGGTGTCCAGGTACGCCGTCGCACCGCGCTGGTCGTCCGTCGAGGACCGCACGTCGTGGTTGCCGGCGAGGACGCTGTAGCCGACGCCCCGCCGGTCGAGGATCCCGAACGCCTCGCCGATCGCGGCGCATTCGTCCTTGGCACCGTTCTGGGTGAGGTCACCGAGGTGGGACAGGAAGACGATGTTCTCCTCCCTGCCGTGCTCCAGCAGATAGCGCAGGGACGCCTCGACGGGCGCCTTGTCGATGCTCGGTCCGTCGAAGAGGTACTGGGTGTCGGGCATCACCGCGATGGTGAAGCGGCGGCTCTCCGGATCGGGCCGCCAGTGGGAGGCCGACGCGGGCGCCGCCTCGGCGGCGGTCGGCAGCGCGACGCCGGCCGTGGCGGCGGCGCCGAGCAGCGCCGTGGCCCTGAGGAAGCCGCGCCTTCCGGCTCCGGCCTGCGCGGCCTCGCCCTGGGGGTGGTCATGCGAAGTACACACGTCTGCTCCGTGAGAGGGGTGAAGGGGAGAGGAGGCGTGGGGGGAGTCAGAGAGCGCGCAGGGTCCAGCTCCAGCGGTGGATCCCGGCGGGGACGAGGTAGGAGGGGGCGGTGTCCGGGCCGCAGGACGCCGTGCCGAGGCCCCGGTGCGCGGCGTCCAGGTGCACCACGCAGCCCTGGCGCGGCACCAGTTCGTCGTGGTGCGCGGCGGCGGTCAGGTCCTCGGCGCGGTAGCGGGTGACGGACACCTGCCGTGGCTCGTCCAGCTCGACCGCGATCCCGGTCGCGTCGGACGCCGACAGCGTGAACCGCCGTACCCCGTGCCGGCCGCCGCTCTCCTGCGGGCGCAGATACGGCGTGAACAGCTCGTCCACGGGCAGCGCGTAATGGCCGACCGGCGCACCCGTCGAGCGGTCCGGGTACGACTCCCAGGGCCCCTGCCCGAACCACTCCAGCAGATCGAGCCCCGGCACCGTCTCGAACACCGAGCCGACCCGGGCCACATCGTCGAACTCGGGAGGCAGTTCGGCCGACTCGGCCACCCGGACGCCGCCCTCGACCGGCGTGAACTCCTGCCGGTGCCGTACGACACCGGCCGTCCCGGCGTACTCGGCGAGCACGGTCACCGTCTCGCCCTCGCGGCGCACCGAGACGACCTTGCGGACCAGGGCGTCCAGGCCCCAGGTGCGCCAGCGGCGGGCGATGCCGCCCAGTTCGTCGTTGTCGGTGGGCGCCCGCCACAGGGACAGCACCGGCGCGGCCGTCAGTAGCGGATGCACCAGCAGCCCGTCGTCGTCCACCCGCACCGTCCGCCCGGGCACGGCCGGCCCCGGCTCCGGTACGGCGGCCGCCCGCAGCCGCACCTGGGGCGCGCACACCTCCGTACCGCGCGGCGCCCACGCCTCGTCCTCGGCGGTCGTCACCCGCAGCGTCAGCCACGCCTCGCCGCCGTCCTCGGGCAGCGTGAACGGCAGCGGTACGGCGGCCGTCTCGCCGGGCCGCAGATCCGGCAGCTCGGCCGGCCCGGTCAGCACGCGACCGTCGGCCAGGGACAGCTCCCAGCCGGCCGCCAGCCAGTCCAGGCCGCGGAAGTGCTGATGGTTGGCGAGGACGATCCCCTCGTGCCGGTAGCACCGGATGCGGACCGGCGCCGCCAGCTCCCGGTGCTCGTACAGCACGGGCTTGGGCGTGCGGTCCGGGAAGACGACCCCGTCGGCGATGAAGGCACCGTCGTGGAGGGGCTCGCCGAAGTCGCCGCCGTACGCCCAGCGATGGCCGGGCGCGGCGACACCGTTGTCATACAGCCCGGCGCCCGCGCGCCCGGCCGGTCTTCCATCGCTCACGCGCTGCAGAATTCCGTGGTCCCAGAACTCCCAGATGAAGCCGCCCTGAAGACCCGGCGTTGACTCGATGGCCGCCCAGTGGTCGGCCAGGGTGCCGTTGCTGTTGCCCATCGCGTGCGAGTACTCGCACTGGATCAGCGGCTTGGTCTGCTCCCCGGACAGGGCGTGCGCCACACAGTCCTCGATCGGCGCGTACATCGGGCACGCGATGTCGGACGCCACGTCCGGATCCGCCCAGCCGCGCTTGGCGGCCCCCTCGTACTGGAGGGGCCGGGTCGGATCGTGCCGTCGCACCCAGCCGGCCGCCGCGTCGTGGTTCGCGCCGTAGTCGGACTCGTTGCCCAGCGACCAGATGATGACCGACGGGTGGTTCTTGTCGCGCAGCACCATCCGGGAGACCCGGTCCACGAACGCGTTCAGATAGCGCGGGTCGTCGGCGATCTCGTGCGCGTGGTCGTGCGACTCGATGTCGGCCTCGTCGACGACGTAGAGGCCCAGCTCGTCGGCGAGGTCGTAGAGGGCCGGGTCGTTCGGGTAGTGGGAGGTGCGGATCGCGTTGAAGCCGAACCGCTTGAGCAGGACAAGGTCCGCACGCATGTCGTTGTACGACACCGTCCGCCCGGTCAGCGGATGGAAGTCGTGCCGGTTCACGCCCCGGATGAACACACGCTCGCCGTTGACCAGCAGGTCCCGGCCGACGATCTCGACGTCGCGGAAGCCGACGCGGTGCCGCGAGGTGTCGGCGACCGTTCCGTCCGGGCGGTGCAGGCGGACGGTGAGGTCGTACAGCTCGGGGGTCTCGGCGTTCCAGGTGCGCACGTCGGGGATCGTGGCGTGGACACGGGCCTCTCCGAGGAAGTCGGAGACGCGGTCGTCCTCGGCGTTGACGCGGTCGAACTCCGTGTCCTGGGCGAGGAGCCGGCCGTCCAGATCGCCGCTGACGTACCACCCCTCGGGCAGCGCGCCGCGTGTGTCCCGCACCCGGCAGTCGACGCGCAGATCACCGTCGTACGCGGCCCGCACGGTCACGTCGGCGAGGTACAGGGGATCGGTGGCGTACAGCAGCACGGACCGGGTGATCCCGCCGTGCCACCACTGGTCCTGGTCCTCGATGTGCGAGGCGTCCGACCACTTCACGACGGTGAGTCGTACGACGGACCGCTCGCCGGGGCGCACGACGTCCGTGAGGTCGAACTCGGCGGCCAGGTGGGAGTCCTTGGAGATCCCGACGGGCCGACCGTCCACGTGCACGAGGAGCACGCTCTCGGCGGCCCCGACCTGAAGCACGATCCGGCGTCCGGCCCAGTCGTCGGGGACGTCCATCTCGCGCTCGTAGACGCCCGTCGGATTGGCCGCGGGCGACTGTGGCGGGAATTCTGTGTACGGCATACGGACGTTCGTGTACTGCGGAAGGTCGTCGGCACCGGCGGACTGCATGGTCCAGACGCCCGGGACGTACGACGACGACCAGGCACCGCCGACCGGCGCGTCCGGAGCGGGCAGCAGCTGGAATCGCCAGTCGCCGTCCAGGGGGAGTGCTCCGGAGCGCCGGTCGACGGCGTTCATGGGCAGCCGCCCCCGGGAGGTCACCTCGGGTGCCTCCCAGGGGCGCAGCGCGGACAGCGGGTCCGTCACTTGACGGCTCCCTTGCCCAGGTCGCCGATGATCTGCTTGGCGCCGATCGCGAAGACGATCAGCAGGGGGATGAGGGCGAGGAGTGCGCCGGTCATGACCATTCCGTAGTCCGTGGTGCCGTGGACGCCGTTGAGCTGGGACAGCGCCACCTGGAGGGTGACGTTGTCCGGGTTGGTGAGGGCGACCAGGGGCCAGGCGTAGTCGTTCCAGGTGCCCATGAAGGTGAAGATGCCGAGGAAGGCGAGCCCCGGCCGGACCACCGGGAGGGCCACGTGCCAGTACTGGCGCAGGAAGTTCGCCCCGTCGATGCGCGAGGCGTCGAGGAGTTCGTCGTGGATCGCGCTCCGCATGTACTGGCGCATCCAGAAGATGCCGAAGGCGTTGGCCGCCGCCGGCACGATCAGCGCCGTCATCGAGCCGATCCAGCCGATCTTCGCCATCATCACGAACTGCGGGATGATCGCCAGCTGCGTCGGCACCATGAAGATCAGCATGAGCAGCCCGAACAGCAGCCTGCGGCCCGGGAACTCGAACTTGGCGAAGACGAACGCTGCCAGCGAGTCGAACAGCAGGACCAGGAAGGTCACCGACGACGCCACCAGCAGCGAGTTCAGCATCGAGCCGAAGAAGTCGATGTTGTCGAAGAGGCTGCGGACGTTCTGCAGGAAGTGCGAGCCCGGCAGCAGCTTCGGCGGGTAGGAGAAGATCTCGGTCGCCGTGTGCGTCGACATGATGACGGCCCAGTAGAACGGGAAGGCCGACAGCAGCAGTCCGATGACGAGTACGGCGTGCAGCGCGATCCCTCTGCCGCGGGTTCCCTTGATGGATGCCATGGTGACGGGCCTGCCTATTCTTCGCCCCGGCGCTGCACCAGCCGCCAGTTGATGATCGAGAAGAGGACGACGACGAGGAAGATCCCCCAGGCCACGGCGGCGCCGTAGCCGAAGTCGTTGTTGTCGAAGGTCTGCTGGAAGAAGTAGAGGACCATGGTCCGGCCGGCGTGGCCCGGGCCGCCGGAGAACGTCGAGTCGTTCGAGGTGTTCTGCAGCAGCACCTGTGCCTCGGTGAAGCTCTGCAGGCCGGTGACCGTCGAGACGACGAGCACGAAGAGCAGGGTCGGCCGCAGCTGGGGCAGTGTGATCCGGAAGAACGTCTGCACGGGACCGGCGCCGTCCACCCGCGCCGCTTCGTACAGCTCGCTCGGGATGGTCTGCAGGCCGGCGAGGAAGATGATCGCGTTGTAGCCGGTCCACTGCCAGGTCATCAGTGTCGCGATGGCGACCTTGATGCCCCAAGGGGTGTTCAGCCACGCCACCTGGTCCAGGCCCACCGCCTGCAACAGGGCGTTCATCAGGCCGAAGTTGGTGGAGAAGGCCGAGCCGAAGACGATCGCGATGGCGACGACGGAGGTCACGTTCGGCAGGAAGTAGGCGAAGCGGTAGACGTTCTTGAAGCGGACCGCCGAGTTGAGCATCACGGCCGTGACCATCGCCAGGAAGATCATGGGGAAGGTGGCCAGCGCCCAGATGATGATCGTGTTCCCGATCGAGCTCCAGAAGTCGCTGTCGCTCAGCAGGTACCGGTACTGCGACAGACCCGCCCACTCCATCGAGCCGAGGCCGTCCCAGCGGTGGAAGGACAGATAGAGCGAGAAGCCGACGGGGATCAGGCCGAAGGCGAGGAACAGCAGATAGAAGGGGGAGATCGCGGCGTACAGGTGCCAGTACTTGCGGAAGCCCGTGCGGGGTCCGGCAGTCGAGGTCTGTTCCGCGATGACGGGAGGCTTCTCCAGAGCGGTGGCCATCAGTAGCTCACCCCCAGGTGCTTCGCGATGCGCCGGCACTTGCTCATGGCGTCACTCCAGGCCTTGTCCGGGTCCTTGCCGAGGACGCCGACGTTCTTGATCTCGTCCTTGATGGGCTGCCCGAGCGCCACGTCGTACGGGCTGTTGTAGGCGACCGCGATCTTCTGCGCGGCCGGCCCGAAGACGTCCGTCGTCACCTGGCCGCCGAAGAAGGGGTCGGGCTCGCGCAGTTGCTTCAGGCCGTAGGAGGCGGGCGTGGAGGGGAACAGACCCGCGTCGACGTAGCCCGAGGCCTGGTTGGCCGCGTCGAGCATCCACGCGATGATCTCGAAGGCCTGCTCGGGCTCCCGGCACTCCTTGGTGATCGACAGGAACGAGCCGCCGTTGTTGGAGGGCCGCACCGGCATGTCGGCGATCCGCCACTTGCCCTTGGTCTTCGGGTTGCCGTTCTTGATGTCGTACGTCGCCCAGGAAGCGCCGAGCTGACTGGGCAGCTTGCCGTCGTCCACCGCGGAGATCTGGTCCGGGGTGCCGGTGACGAGGTTCGAGACGATGCCGCGCCGCTTGGCCTCCACGGCCAGCGACCAGGCGCGCCGGACGTGCGCCTGGTCGCCGATGAAGTGCCGGTCCTTGTCGACGTACCGCTTGCTGCCCTGCTGCACCGCGTTCTCGAAGACGGCGTTGACGTCGGTGAGCAGATACGTGCCCGGGATCCGCTTCCTGAGCTGCTCGCCCGCCGCGAAGTACTTCTCCCAGGTGTCCAACTCCTTGGAGACGTCGGCGGGTTCGTACGGCAGTCCCGCCTTCCGGAACACCTGGTACTGGTAGAAGTGCGCGACCGGTCCGCAGTCGATCGGGAAGCCGACCATCGAGCCGTCGTCGGCGATGCCCTGCTCCCACTTCCACGCCAGGTACCGGCTCTTGTACTTCTCCGCCCCCAGCGTGCGCAGGTCCACGAACTGGTCCGCGTTGGGCAGATAGGACGCCATGTCCTCGCCCTTGAGGCCCGCGATGTCGGGGACATGGGCGTTCCCGGTCATCGTGGTGATCAGTTTTGACCGGTAGTAGCCGCCGATCTTGACGGCCTGCAGGTTCACCGTGGAGTCGTAACGGGCCTTGGCCTTCTTCAGGACCGTGTCGCCGAGGCCGCCGTCCCAGTACCACAGGACCATGTTCCGGCCGGTGGAGCCGGTCGGAACGGCACAGCCGGACGCCAGGCCGCCGAGCGCCGTGGCGGCCCCGGTGGCCAGGCCCGCGCGCAGCAGGCCTCTTCGTGAGAGCCGCACAGCTCCCACCGCCTTTCGGATCTGTTCGGGACTTCGCATGGGTGCGGGAGTGGGGGTCAGTACTGCCGTGCGGGGGGAGTGACGGGGGCGTACCGCACGGGCGGGCCCGGGTCCGCCGGGAGGCGGTCCGCGAGGAACCCGTACGCGCGCCCGAGGTCCGGGTCGGTCAGTGAGCGCCACCAGCGGTCGACCCCGTACCAGCCGGGTGCCGCCAGTGCCCCGCCGTGCCGCTGGACGGAGAGGCCGGCGGCCAGGACGGCGAACCGCAGCCGTTCCTCCAGGGGCCAGCCCGCGAGCGTGGCGGCGACGAAGCTCGCCCCGAACACGTCACCGGCGCCCGTCGCGTCCAGGACATCGATGTCGAGGGCCGGGACGTCCGCGTACTCGCCGGTGGTCTGGTCGACGGCGATCGCCCCGTCGCCGCCGCGCGTCACGACCGCCACCGGGACCAGCTCGGCCAGCGTGCCGAGGGCGGCGACGGCGCTGTCGGTGCGGGTGTAGGCCATCGCCTCGGCCTCGTTGGGGAGGAAGGCGTGGCACAGGGAGAGCTGGTCGAGGAGGTCACGGGACCACTGCTGGGTGGGGTCCCAGCCGACGTCGGCGTAGATGTGGGTGCCGTTGGCGGCGGCCTTGGCGAGCCAGGCGCGGGGCTCCGCCTCGATGTGGACGAGGGCGGTGCGCGCCTCGGGCGGGTCGCCCATGAGCGCGTCCTGCGAGTACGGCGGCTCGCTGCCGTGGGTGACCAGGGCCCGGTCGGAGATGGGGGTCCCTCCGCTCGAGCGCAGCCGAGAGTGGGGGAGTGCGAGGGAGACGGTGACCGGGGTGGGCCAGCCGTCCGCCCGGCGGGAGAGGGTGAGGTCGACGCCCTCCTGGCCGGCGAGGATCTCCTGGCAGTAGGCGCCGTAGAAGTCGTCGCCGAAGACGGTGGCGAGCGAGGTGCGCAGGCCGAACCGGGCGGCGGCCACCGCGAGGTTGGCTATGCCGCCGGGGCCGCAGCCCATGCCCGCCGTCCAGATCTCCTCGCCCGGCGTCGGCGGTCTGCCCAGACCCGTGAGGACGAGGTCGTAGAAGAGCAGCCCGGTCAGGAGCACATCGGGCCGGTCGTCGTCCACGGAGGCGTCCTCTCGTCGGAGTCGTTCAGAACCGCTCGTCAGAACTGTTCAAATTCGGTGCACGGAATCGTGCGCCGCTCCGGGAGTTTGGTCAATACCCGAGCAGAAGTGAGCATGGATTTGATTGAAGATGACGAGTAGTGTTCATGCCGTGCTGGCAGAACGACGACATCAACTCATCCTGCGGGCCCTGCGCTCCGGTGGCCCCGCGGCCGTGACCGATCTCTCCGAACAGCTGGGCGTGAGCCCCGCCACCATCAGGCGCGACCTGGTGAAGCTGGAGGAGGACGGCCTGCTCACCCGGGTCCATGGCGGCGCGGTCGTGGAGGAGGGCGACCAGCCCTTCGCCGAGGTCGCCGAGATGCGGGTGGCCGAAAAGGACGCCATAGCGGCGCGCGCGGCGGCGATGGTCGAGGACGGGCAGTCGGTGCTGCTCGACATCGGCACCACCGCCTACCGGCTCGCCCGCCAACTGCACGGCCGCCGGCTCACCGTGATCACCAGCAACCTGGTGGTCTACGAGGAGCTGGCCGACGACGAGGGCATCGAACTGGTGCTGCTCGGCGGCATGGTCCGCCGCGAGTACCGCTCCCTGGTCGGCTTCCTCACCGAGGACAACCTGCGCCAGCTGCACGCCGACTGGCTCTTCCTCGGCACCAGTGGGGTGCGCCCGGGCGGGCAGGTGATGGACACGACGGTCGTCGAGGTGCCGGTCAAGCGCGCGATGATCAAGGCCGGCGACCGGGTCGTGCTGCTCGCCGACGCGGCGAAGTTCCCGGGTACGGGGATGGCGAAGGTCTGCGGCCCGGAGGACCTGGACGTGGTGGTGACGAACGAGCCGGTCGACCCGGCGACCCGCTCCGCACTGGAGGAGGCGGGCGTCGAGGTGGTCCTGGCCGGAAGGGTGCAGACGTGAAGCTGACGATTCTGGGCGGCGGCGGATTCCGCGTGCCGCTCGTGTACGGGGCGCTGCTGACGGACCGCGCCGAGGGGCGGGTCACCGAGGTCGTGCTGCATGATCTGGACGACAGTCGACTGTATGCGGTCGCCCGTGTACTGGATGAACAGGCGTCGACCGTCGACGACGCCCCCCGTGTGACCGCCACGACCGACCTCGACGAGGCCCTGCGCGGCGCCGACTTCGTCTTCTCCGCGATCCGCGTCGGCGGCCTGGAGGGCAGGGCGAACGACGAACGGGTGGCCCTGGCCGAGGGAGTCCTCGGGCAGGAGACGGTCGGCGCGGGCGGGATCGCATACGGTCTGCGGACCGTCCCGGTCGCCGTCGACATCGCCCGGCGGGTGGCCCGCCTGGCCCCCGACGCCTGGGTCATCAACTTCACCAACCCGGCCGGACTGGTCACCGAGGCCATGTCCCGCCACCTCGGCGACCGGGTCATCGGCATCTGCGACTCGCCGGTCGGCCTCGGCCGCCGTATCGCCCGGGTCCTCGGCGCGAACCCGAACGAGGCATGGATCGACTACGTCGGCCTCAACCACCTCGGCTGGGTGCGCGGCCTGCGCGTCGCGGGCCGCGACGAACTCCCGCGCCTGCTCGCCGACCCGGGCCTGCTCGGCTCCTTCGAGGAGGGCAAGCTCTTCGGCGTCGACTGGCTGCAGTCCCTCGGCGCGATCCCCAACGAGTACCTGCACTACTACTACTTCAACCGCGAGGCCGTACGCGCCTACCAGCAGGCCGAGAAGACCCGCGGTGCCTTCCTGCGCGACCAGCAGGCGCACTTCTACGAGGAGGTCAAGCGGTCGGACGCCTCCGCCCTCGACGCCTGGGACCGCACCCGCGCAGAACGCGAGGCGACCTACATGGCCGAGAACCGGGAGACGGCCGGCGCCGGCGAACGCGACGCCGACGACCTCTCCGGCGGCTACGAGAAGGTGGCCCTGGCGCTGATGCGGGCCATCGCCCGGGACGAGCGCACGACCCTGATCCTCAACGTGCGCAACCGGTCCACCCTGTCGGTCCTCGACGCGGACGCCGTCATCGAGGTGCCGTGCCTGGTCGACGCCAACGGCGCCCACCCGGTCGCCGTCGATCCGCTGCCCGGCCACGCCACCGGCCTGGTGTGCGCGGTCAAGGCGGTCGAGCGCGAGGTGCTCGCCGCCGCCGAGTCCGGTTCGCGCACGACGGCCGTGAAGGCCTTCGCGCTGCACCCGCTGGTCGACTCGGTGAACGTGGCCCGCAGGCTGGTCGAGGGCTACACCGAGGTCCATCCCGGCCTGGCGTATCTTAAGTAAGCGCTTTCCCTCCCCGCTTCCTGGAGACTTCCATGCACGACGAACGCCGTCGGATCGAGGAGCGCGTTGAGCGCCTCCACAACCAGCGGATCAAGCCCGCGACCTACGCGGCCACCGTCCCCTTCGAGGTGGAGTCCTGGCAGGCCCCGGGGGAGCCGGTCTCCTTCGAGGAGGCCGCGGCCGCGCCGTACGAGCCCTTCGCGATGGGCACCCCGTGGGGCCCGCCCTGGGGTACGACCTGGTTCCGGATGCGCGGCCGGGTGCCCGACGGGTTCGCGGGCCGGCGCGTCGAGGCCGTCATCGACCTCGGCTTCGTGGGCGACTGGCCCGGCAACCAGGCCGAGGCGCTGGTGCACCTGACGAACGGGACACCGCTGAAGGCGGTCAACCCGCTCAACCAGTACGTGCCCATCGCCAACCCGGCGGCGGGCGGTGAGACGGTGGACTACCTGGTCGAGGCGGCCTCGAACCCGGACATCCTCGCCAACGACTTCGCGGGCCCGACCCCGCTCGGCGATGTGCTGACGGCGGGCGACCGTCCGCTGTACACGTTCCGGCGCGCCGACATCGCCGTCCTCGACGAGGAGGTCTGGCACCTCGACCTCGACGTCCAGGTGCTGCGCGAGCTGATGCTGGAGCTGGGCGAGCACGACCCGCGCCGGCACGAGATCATGCACGCCCTCGACCGGGCCATGGACCTGCTCGACCTGGACGACATCCCCGGCTCGGCGGCCGCCGTGCGCGAGGCGCTGAAGCCGGCCCTGTCCAAGCCCGCGAACGCGAGCGCGCACCGCCTCTCCGGTGTCGGCCACGCCCACATCGACTCGGCCTGGCTGTGGCCGATCCGCGAGACCAAGCGCAAGACGTCCCGCACCTTCTCCAACGTGACCTCCCTGGCCGACGAGTACGAGGAGTTCGTCTTCGCCTGCTCGCAGGCCCAGCAGTACGAGTGGGTGCGCGACAACTACCCGCACGTGTGGGCCCGGATCCAGGAGTCCGTGAAGAAGGGCCAGTGGGCGCCGGTCGGCGGCATGTGGGTGGAGGCCGACGGCAACCTGCCCGGCGGCGAGGCCATCGCCCGCCAGCTCATCCACGGCAAGCGGTTCTTCATCGAGCACTTCGGCATCGAGACCAAGGGCGTCTGGCTACCGGACTCCTTCGGCTACACCGCCGCCTACCCGCAGCTCGCCAAGCTCGCCGGCAACGACTGGTTCCTCACCCAGAAGATCTCCTGGAACCAGACCAACAAGTTCCCCCACCACACCTTCTGGTGGGAGGGCATCGACGGCACCCGCATCTTCACCCACTTCCCGCCGATCGACACCTACAACGCCCGCTTCAGCGGCGAGGAGATGTCCCGCGCGGTCCGCAACTACAGCGAGAAGGGCGGCGCCACGCGCTCGCTCGCGCCCTTCGGCTGGGGCGACGGCGGTGGCGGCCCCACCCGCGAGATCATGGAACGGGCCCGGCGGCTGAAGGACCTGGAGGGCTCCCCGAAGGTCGAGATCGAGCACCCCGACGCGTTCTTCGCGAAGGCCCGCGCCGAGTACCCGGACGCCCCGGTCTGGGTCGGCGAGCTGTACCTGGAGCTGCACCGCGCCACCTACACCTCCCAGGCCCGCACCAAGCAGGGCAACCGACGCAGCGAACACCGGCTGCGCGAGGCCGAGTTGTGGGCGACGACGGCCGCGCTGCACGCGCCGGGCTACTCCTACCCGTACGAGAAGCTCGACCGCCTCTGGAAGACGGTCCTGCTGCACCAGTTCCACGACATCCTGCCCGGCTCGTCCATCGCCTGGGTGCACCGTGAGGCGGAGGCCGAATACGCCCGCGTGGCCGGGGAGCTGGAGGAGCTGACCGCCGAGGCGGTGGCCGCGCTCGGCGCCGGCGGGACCCGCGCCTTCAACACCAGCCCGTACGACCGCGCCGAGGTCGTCCGCACGCCCGAGGGCGCACCGGCGTACGTGCGGGTGCCCGCGAACGGCAGCGCGCCCCTCGGGGACACGGAGCCCCCGCAGCCGGTCACGGTCGGCGGCCGCGTCCTCGACAACGGTCTGGTCCGGGTACAGGTGGCGGAAGACGGAACACTGTCGTCTGTATACGATCTACGGGCGCATCGCGAAGTCCTCGCCGAGCCGGGCAACCTCCTGCGCCTCCATACCGACCTCCCCAACTACTGGGACGCCTGGGACATCGACAAGCACTACAAGAACCGGTACACGGACCTCCTGGACGCCGACTCCGTCACCGTCGTCGAGGAGTCCCCGCTCGTCGGCGCGATCCGCGTCACGCGCTCCTTCGGCAAGGGCTCGACCATCACCCAGACGATCACCGTCCGCGCGGGCAGCCCCCGTATCGACATCGAGACGGACATCGACTGGCACGAGGCCGAGAAGATCCTCAAGGCCGCCTTCCCGGTGGACGTCCGCGCCCCGCACTCCTCGGCCGAGATCCAGTTCGGCCACGTCCAGCGCCCCACCCACACCAACACCAGCTGGGAGGCGGCCCGTTTCGAGGTCTCCGGCCACCGCTGGGTGCACATCGCCGAGCCCGGCTACGGCGTCGCGGTCCTCAACGACTCGACGTACGGCCACGACGTCTCCCGCACGGTCCGCGAGGACGGCGGTACGACCACCACGGTCCGCCTGAGCCTGGTGCGCGCCCCGCGCGTCCCGGACCCGGGCGCCGACCAGGGCCGGCACCGCTTCACCTACTCCCTGCTGCCCGGCGCGGACATCGCGGACGCGGTCGCCGAGGGCTACGCGCTGAACCTCCCGCTGCGGGTGGCCGAGGCGGCGGGTGCACCGGAGCCGGTGGTCTCGGTGGACGGCGAGGGCGTGACGGTCGAGGCGGTCAAGCTCGCCGACGACCACTCCGGTGACGTCGTCGTACGGCTCTACGAGTCCCGGGGCGGCCGGGCGAGCGGTGTGCTGCGCACCGGATTCCCGCTCGCCGGCGCCCAGGTCGCCGACCTGCTGGAGCGGCCGCTGGAGGACGCGGCCGTGGCGGCCGACGGTGGCGTCTCCGTCGCGCTGCGGCCCTTCCAGATCCTGACCCTGCGGCTGCGGCGTGCCGAGGTGAGCTGACCCATGGCCGTACAACCCTGGTTCACCGACGCCAAGTTGGGGATCTTCGTCCACTGGGGCATCTACGCCGTCGACGGCGTCCAGGAGTCCTGGTCGTTCTACGACGACATCGTGCCGTACGACCGGTACATGTCCCAGCTCGGCCGGTTCACGGCCGCGCGCTACCACCCGCGCGACTGGGCGGCCCTGTTCGCCCGCGCGGGCGCCCGGTACGCCGTGCTGACCAGCCGGCACCACGACGGCGTCGCCCTGTGGGACACCGCGTACGGCGACCTCGGCCTGGGCCGCGACCTCGTCGGGCCGTACGCCGAGGCCCTGCGCGAACAGGGACTCAAGGTCGGCCTCTACTACTCCCACTCCGACTGGAGCCACCCGGACTACGCCTCCACGCGCAGGCCGGGCCGCCCGCCGGAGCAGGAGGACAACCGGTACTCCGAGGTCGCGGCCGAGTTCGAGGACCTGGACGCCTGGGAGCGGTTCATCGCCTACCGGGACGGCCAGATCCGGGAGCTGGCCTCCCGCTACCGGCCCGACCTGATGTGGTTCGACGGCGAGTGGGACCGCAGCGAGGAGCAGTGGCGCATCCCCGAACTCGCCGCGCTGATCCGCTCGTACTCGCCGGACGTCGTCTTCAACGCCCGCATGCTGAGCGAGGGCGACTACGCCACGCCCGAGCAGGGCGCCCCGGTGGTCCCGCCGGAGGGCCCCTGGGAGCTGTGCCTGACGGTCAACGACTCCTGGGGTTTCCAGCACCACGACCACAACCACAAGTCGGTCGACCAGCTGATCCGGTACTTCACGGAGACCATCGGCGGCGGAGGCAACCTGCTGCTCGACGTCGGCCCGCGGGAGGACGGGACGATCCCGGCCGAGCAGGCCGAACGCCTCGAAGGGCTCGGCGACTGGATCCGCAAGCATGCGGAGGCCGTGTACGGAACCGTGCGGGGGCTGCCCGCCGGGCACCACTACGGCCCGAGCACCCTGTCCGCGGACCGCCGCACCCTGTACCTGGTCCTGTTCGACGCCCCGCGCGCCGAGATCAACGTACGCGGGCTGCTCGGCAAGGTGCGCCGGGTCAGCGTGCTCGGCACCGGCAGGGAGCTGGCCCACCGGGTCACCGGCGGTCTGCACGAGACGCCCGGGGTGCTGTGGATCGAGCCGCCCGGCGGGGCCGACCTCGACCCGCACGCCACGGTGCTCGCGGTGGAGCTGGACGGTGAGCTGGAGCTCTACCGGGGGGCGGGCCGCTTCTGACGGCGGTGCACCTGCTTGCGCCCCGGGAGATGTGCATCGGGTCGGCCGGTCGCTCCCCGTGACCGCGACCGACCGACCCGATCCCCCGTACCCCCGTTGGTGCTTCCCCCGTCGGTGCTTCCCCCGTTGTCCCCCGTGTTTCCCGTTCCTGATAGTGAGAGCGGCCGGGCCGCACCCTGATACACCCCGGGCGGAAAAAAATCCCCCCGGCCCGGGAGCCGGGGGGATTCCGGGTGCACCGGGGCCGTGCTCAGCCGGTGAACCCGGCCGTGATCGAGGTGAACTGCCAGTTGTTCTGGCTGATGCCGGAGCAGTTGCTCACCACGCCACCGCCGGGGCACGGCCGGTCGCGGTTGACGGCCCAGTAGGCGAGCCGGGCGATGTGGTGCGAGTTCGCCCAGTCGCGGATCTGGGTCCAGATCGCCGGAGTGGTGTTCTCCTGCTGGTCGGACAGGCCGTTCATGCCGGAGATGCCGATGTGCGAGTAGGCGGTCGCGTCGTCCCAGCCGAAGGTCGACTTGAGCTTGGCCTTCAGCCCCTCGGCCGCGTTGACGGTGTTGCCGTACATGTCGGAGCCGCCGCCGAAGTCGAACGGCATGATGGTGAAGACGTCGATGTTGGCGCCGAGCGACTGCGCCTGCTCGATGAGCCGGTTGCCGTAGTAGGTCGGGCCGGTGGTCGAGGTGCCGAAGGTGACGATGGTCTTCAGGCCGGGGTTGTTGGCCTTGACCGTCTTCAGGGCGGTGAGGATCTTCGCCTGGACGGCCTCGTTCTCGAACTCGTCCGTGTTCTCGATGTCCATGTCGATCGCCTTGAGCGAGTAGGCGTCGATCACCTTCTGCAGGGCCCCGGCCAGCGCACTCGACGAGGAGCAGTTCGCGCCCAGCTTGCTGCCCTGCCAGCCGCCGAACGACGGGACGATGTCACCGCCCGCCGAACGGATCTGGTTGATGGCGGTCTGATCGACACCGCCGGTCAGCGCCCGGCTGCCGTCCCAGGCGGGGGTGCAGCCGCCCGAGTCCAGCACGAACGCCATCGTGAACCACTTGATGCCGGTCGCGCTCATCACCGTGCTCGGGCTCGGCGGATCGCCCCAGCCCTCGTACAGGTACGGCGCCGCCTGCTTGAAGCCGGTGCCGCCGCCGCTGCCCGCGTCCGTGGTGACGGAGACGGAGTTGGAGGCCGCCGACACGTTCCCGGCCGCGTCCCGCGCCTTCACGCTGAAGGTGTACGACGTGCTCGGCGACAGCCCGCTGACCGTGGCGGACGTACCGGAGACGCTGAGGACCTGGCTCGATCCGCTGTAGATGTCGTACGCTGTCACGCCCACGTTGTCCGAGGAGGCGTTCCACTGCAGCGACACGCTCGACGAGGTCTTGCCGGTCGAGGTGAGCCCGCTGGGCGCGGTCGGCGCCTGGGTGTCCCCGCCGCCTCCGCCGCCGCCCGGGCCGTCCAGGCTGATGTCGTCGGCGTAGTACGTGCCCTGCGCGTACCAGCCGTGCACATAGATGGTGGCGCTGGTCTGCGAGGCGCCGGTGGTGAAGGAGACGCTGAGCTGGCTGTAGGCGGACGGGGACGTCGTCCAGGTGGAGGCGCCGCCGTTGACGCCGAGATAGACGTACGAGCCGCGGACCCAGCCGCTGAGGGAGTACGTCGTGTTCGGCTGGACCGCGACCGTCTGGCTGCACTGCGCGTTGTCGCTCGACGTCACCGCCCCCTGCAGGGCCTTGGAGCCGCCGTGCACGGGGGAGGAGACGACCGAACCGAGGTTGCCGGTGCAGCTCCAGGGGGAGAGGCTGCCCGACTCGAAGCCGGGGTTGGTGAGGATGTTCGCGGCTTGAGCGGTGCCGGGGAGGGCGATGGCTCCGCCGAGCGCGAGGGCGGCGGTGCCGAGGAGGGCGAGAAACCGGCGTCTGGGACGCCCGAGTATGTGGCGCACGCGATCTCCCTGTGGGGAATGGGGTGTTCGGGAGTGCAGGGGAGTGCGGAGGTGCGCCAACCAAGTTGGTATGGACCAATCCGGGTGTCAAGAGGGTGAGCCCGAATTGGTCCAGACCGGTGTGGGGGATGTGGCTATGCGGGGGCGGTGGCGGGAGCGCCGGCCTCCGTGGTGACTTCGTGAGCGGGTGCCGGTACGGCCGGCAGCAGAACCTCCGGCTCCTCGACCCGCTGCTGGGGCAGAGTCACCGGCCGCAACGGCCGCGGCCCCGACACCACCGTGTAGTCCTGCCCGAGGAACGGCGGCTCGACCACGCCCGGGTCTTCGCCGAGGGCCAACTGCACGGCCGCCCAAGGCGCGTTCACCCCACAGAGCGACAGCTGGTGCAGCCCGCCCGCGGGCCGCGTGTTGACGTCCAGCAGCACCGGGCGGTCCCCGAGCATCCGGAACTGGATGTTGGACAGGTAGTGCAGCCCGAAGCCCTCCGCGATCAGCCGGGCCGGCTCCAGCCACTGCTCGTGCAGGGTGAAGCCCCGGCGGCGGCCGTTCTTGGTGCGGCCCACGGACAGCCGGAGGCGGTTGTCCGGCCCGGTCAGGCAGTCGACGGACACCTCCGGCTGCTCCAGGCGCGGCATCACCAGCCAGTCCACCTTCTCCTCGGCCCGCTCCAGCGCCTCGACGACCAGGTCCAGCTGGACGTACGGGCCCGGGAAGCCGTTGAGGTGCATGAGCGAGAAGGGGGCGCGCGTGATCACACGGAAGCCGACCCCGCCCGCGCCGGCGGCCGGCTTGAAGCACGCCCGGTGCCCGGCCGCCTCCAACTCCTCGACGGCGGCGACGAGTTCGTCGGCCGTACGCACCCGCCACCACGGCGGCACCGGCACGCCGACCGAGCGGACCGCCTCGTACGCGGTCGCCTTGTCCTCGAACACGGCCACCGCCTCGGGGGTCGGCGCCAGCAGCGCCGTACCCACCGCCGCGAACTCGGCCCGGTGCGCCACGATCGCCGTCTGGTGCAGCCGGGGCACGAACACGTCGATGCCGCGCCGTGCGCACTGGTCGAGGGCGTACTCGACGTACGCGGCCGGGGACAGGCCCTCCGGCTCCAGGTCGGCGGTGTCGGCGGCGGCCAGCACGGGGGAGTCGGCGTCCCCGTGCGTGGCATGGATCTCGACCGCCCGGTCGCTGGGATTTCTCCGCAGCTGATCCATGAAGAACACGTTCTCCGCGTACGTGCGGTTGAGCCAGACGCGTACGCGAGAGAGCATGCAGGCCGCCTTTCAGGGTTTTCGGGCAGGGCTCAGCGGCCCGTGCCCGGGCAGGAGGAAGGAAGGGACACCAAACAACCCTGTGCGAAGGGGAATTAAGGGCGTTGGCGTTGGGGCGATCATACGGCTTTCAAGAGCCCGCGCGTGCAACGCGCATGTTACGGATTTCCCGGGGCTGTCCAGGGCCGTCCGGAGCCGGCCAGGGGCACCCGCCCGACGCGGGTTCCCCTTGTCCCCGGGCCGGTGAATGTGTTGTCGTGGTGCGGACAGGATGATCGGAAGGGGTGCGGGGTGGATTCGACGGCCGGGGCCGGACAGCTACTGGCCATCAGTGACCTGCACATCTCCTATCCGGAGAACCGCGCGCTCGTCGAGCGCATGCGGCCAGGGACGGACGACGACTGGCTGATCGTCGCCGGGGACATCGCGGAGACCGTGGAGGACATCCACTGGACCCTCGCCACCCTCGCGGACCGCTTCAGCAAGGTCCTGTGGGCCCCCGGCAACCACGACCTGTGGACCCATCCGAGGGACACCGTCACCCTGCGCGGCGTCGCCCGGTACGAGCACCTCGTCGCCCTGTGCCGGGAACTGGGCGTGACCACGCCCGAGGATCCGTACCCGGTCTGGCGCGGCCCGGGCGGACCGGTCGTCGTCGCCCCGCTGTTCCTGCTGTACGACTACTCCTTCCTGCCGGCCGGCTGCGCCACCAAGGCGGAGGGCCTGGCCTACGCGGAGAGCACCGGCATCGTCTGCAACGACGAGTACCTGCTCCACCCGGACCCCTACCCGACCCGCGAGGACTGGTGCCGGGCCCGCGTCGCCCAGACCGAGCGCAGACTCGCCGAGCTGCCGGCGGACCTGCCCACCGTCCTCGCGAACCACTATCCGCTCGACCGGCACCCGATGGACGTGCTCTGGCACCCGGAGTTCGCCATGTGGTGCGGCACCGCCCTGACCGCCGACTGGCACCGCCGGTTCCGGGTCGAGACGATGGTCTACGGACATCTGCACATACCGCGGACGACCTGGCACGAGGGCGTCCGCTTCGAAGAGGTGTCCGTCGGATACCCACGTGAATGGCGCAAGCGCTCGGTACCCCCGGGGAAGCCGCGCCGCATTCTGCCGATGGAGGTCGGACCCGGTGATCGAGGAGCTGCTCCCGGAGTCGGTGGTGGCCGTGGAAGCGTTCGGTGACCACGAGGACCAGGAGACCTCGCTGTACCCGGAGGAGCAGCAGCTCGTCGCACGGGCGGTGGCCAAGCGTCGCCGGGAGTTCGCGGCCGTACGGGTCTGCGCCCGGCGCGCCATGGAGAAGCTCGGGGTGCCGCCGCAGCCCGTGCTGACCGGCGAGCGCGGTTCGCCCCGCTGGCCGGCCGGGCTCGTCGGCAGCATGACCCACTGCGACGGGTACCGCGCCGCCGCACTGGTCCGCGCCGCGGATCTGGCCTCCCTCGGGATCGACGCCGAGGTGCACGGACCGCTGCCGGAGGGTGTGTTCGAGAGCATCGCCCTGCCCGCCGAGCAGGACCGGCACCGCCGGCTGTGCGCCACCCGGCCCGGCGTGCACTGGGGCCGGGTGCTGTTCAGCGCCAAGGAGTCCGTCTACAAGGCGTGGTTTCCGCTCGCCCGCGCCTGGCTGGACTTCTCCGAGGCCGACATCGAGCTGATCACCGAACCGGGCCCGGGGACACGCGGCCGCTTCCACGCCCGGCTCCTCGTCCCGGGGCCGGTGGTGGACGGCGTACGCCTGACCGGGTTCGACGGTCGCTGGCTGGTCGCGGACGGTCTCGTCCTGACGACGGTGGCCGTCCCGCACCACTGAACGGGACGGCCCCGCACCGCCGCCTCACTCCTGTGGGCACCAGTGGCGCAGCAACCTGAAGAACTCCTCCTCGTTGCCCGCGAGTCCCGCCCGCGCCAGGGCCCCGTCCGCCTCGGCGAGCACGGCGGGCGGCACCACGACGGGCCGGCCGCCGTCCACAGGCCCGTCGAAGGCGGCGCGCACGGTGTGCAGCAGCCTCAGATAGGCCTGTACGGCGGTGCGCTCACGGTCGGTCAGTACGGCGGTGGGCATCGGTCGGCTCTCCCCGGTTCGGCGTCACGGTCACGCGCCCTGCGGCGCCGTGCACCGCGTCGCGCGGCGCACACCACCAGCTTGCCGTCCACCACTGACAACGCCGTTCGGCTCTGCCTCGGTTCGCCCGCTTAGCCGAGGCGAAACGCCACCGAAACCCCCAGTGCGCAGGCCTGCCTACGCTGGAAGGAGGGGGCCGGCGGCCGCGT
Organism: Streptomyces sp. Ag109_G2-15; assembly: GCF_900215565.1. Classification (NCBI taxonomy): domain Bacteria; kingdom Bacillati; phylum Actinomycetota; class Actinomycetes; order Kitasatosporales; family Streptomycetaceae; genus Streptomyces; species Streptomyces sp. Ag109_G2-15. Next base: position 1,646,660 of record NZ_OCNI01000002.1, on the reverse strand, counting down.
ACGCGTGATCGTCCGGCCCGGTCGACGGAGGGAGGACGCAGGGTGGCCGACATGCCGCGACCGCGCCCGGTGCGGGCCGTACGGCTGCGTCCGGTGGGCGACACCGAACTCCAGCCGCACCACCGGGTCGTGCACGGCTACCGGCGCGCCTTCCGCATGGCGGGCCGGGGCCCGGCCCTGGTCCTCGTCCACGGCATCGGCGACTCCTCGGCCACCTGGGCCGACCTGATCCCGGACCTCGCCCGTACTCACACCGTGATCGCGCCCGACCTGCTCGGGCACGGCGGCTCCGACCGGCCGCGCGCCGACTACTCGGTGGCCGCGTACGCCAACGGCCTGCGCGATCTGCTCACCGCGCTGGGCATCGAGTCGGCGACGCTGGTCGGGCACTCGCTGGGCGGGGGAGTGGCGATGCAGTTCGCCTACCAGTTCCCCGAGCGCACCGAACGCCTCATCCTGGTCAGCGCGGGCGGAGTGGGCCGTGAGGTCAACCCCGTGCTGCGGCTGGTCTCGCTGCCCGGCGCCGACCTGATGCTCTCCGCGCTGCGGCTGCCCGGCATGCGCCTGAACATCGGCCTCGCCGCCCGGCTGCTGAAGCTGCTGGACACCGACCTCGGCCAGGACGCGCCCGAACTGCTCACCCTGGTGGACGCGTTGCCGGACGGCACCTCCCGCAACGCCTTCATCCGCACCCTGCGTGCGGTCGTCGACTGGCGCGGCCAGGTGGTCACCATGCTGGACCGCTGCTACCTCACCCAGGGCATGCCCACCCTGCTGCTCTGGGGCGACCGGGACAGCGTGGTGCCGGTCCGGCACGCGTACGGCGCCCACGCGGCCATGCCCGGCAGCCGTCTGGAGATCTTCGAGGGCGCCGGCCACTTCCCCTTCCACACCGACCCGGCCCGCTTCCTCGCCCTGGTCCAGGAGTTCACCTCCACCACCGCACCGGCCGCCTGGAGCCGGGAACGCTGGCGAGAACTCCTCCTGGAGGGCGGCCCGGGCACGGCCCGCGCCGACGCACGGCAGCGGGAACTGCGCGAGGCGAGCGAACGCAGCGCGACGTGAGGTCCGCGGTGGTGGGGTGCCGGGGGTCAGCCCTGGGGCCCCGGGTACCCGAGCGACGCCTCGATGCGGCCCGCCACGTCGTCCCGCCGGCCCGGGCCGCGCAGGGCCGAACCGGCCAGCCAGGTACGGCACTTGCTGGCGAGGAGCAGGCCGAAGGTCTCGGCCTCGCGTTCCTCGGCCTGGTCGAAGCGGGTGCGGGCGGCGACGCGGTGGATCGTGGCCTGCAGGGCGGCCTGGTCCGTGTCGTCGCTCAGCAGACGGGTCGCGACGCCGATCCCGGCGTGGTCGAGGTGGTGGCCGCAGTGGTCGGCCTGCATGTGCCACAGCTCGTGACCGAGGATGACCAACTGGTGGGCGGGCGCGGTGCGTTCCTCCACGACGATCAGATCGCGGTCGGCCATGTCCAGCCACAGCCCGCTGGCCGTACCGGGCGGGAAGGCGGCCGTACGGAAGTGGACGGGGCGGCCGCGGCGGCGGCTCATCGTCTCGCACAGCGCGCGGTACAGCTCGTGCGGCGGGGCCGGTGCCGGCAGGGTGAGTTCCCCGACCAGCTCGGCGCACAGCCGGCGCATGTCCCTGCCGATGCCCACAGTCCTCCCCTGGTTCACGACTCGGGCCGCTTGACGCTCTCCAGCAGCATGTCGAGCCACTCCGCGACCTTGTCCCGGTGCTGGTCGGTGGGCAGTTGCGCGGCCCGCCAGGCGATCCCCCGCACGCCGTGGTCCTGCAGCAGCCGCTCCAGCGGATCGTCCGCCGCCTCGGCCGCGGCCCGCTCCCGGTCGGCGAGCTTCTGCAGCAGCTCCTGCTCGGTGCGCTGCAGCGCACCCGCGAGGGCCTCGGGGTCCTCCGCGGTCAGGAAACCGGCGTGCACCCGGAAGAACCGCTGCAAGGCGTCGCAGTGCTCCATGGTGGGCCGCCGGTCGCCGTTGATGAGCGCGCCGGCCTGCTGCCGGGACATGCCCGCGCCGTCGGCGATCTCCTGCTGGGTGTACTTGCGGCCATTGGGCTTCAGCCGGGTGCGGCGCAGCAGGTCCAGGCGCTGCAGAAAGCGGGCCTGGACGTCCGGCTCGCCCGCCGGGCGGCCGCTGAGCAGGGCCTTGACCACCGGCTCCGGGACACCGCAGGCGACGGAGAGCCGCCCTGTGTCGAAGACTTCGGCCTGCGGTACGCCGAGCCGGCCGGCGAGTGCGGTGACGCGGGCGACGACGGCCGGCAGCTGAGCGGTCTCCGTGGCGCCCGGATCCTCGTAGCCATCCGTCACCGACAGAACTCCTACGTCTCTCGAGGGCTTGAGGTGCGTCCGTGCTTCTCACAAGCGGTTGTCGTGAACTTCCCGGAGAGTAGCGGGTGCTTCGAACTCACATCCAGGTCTCGCCACAACTGTGGCGAATTTCGGCCGTCAACCGGCATGAAATGCCACGATAGTTGACATGGATCTCGTCGGGGCAGCAGGATCGCTTCGCCGCGTGAAGGCCGCAGAGGCAAGAGGGGTGACCTCCCGATGGCACATCAGGCAGGAGGGCAGTGGCCGGCGCCGCGGCCCGTCCCCGAGGGCTGTGAGGTCCAGGCGTATCTGCAGGACTACGCCACCCTTCTGGAGGCCGTTCCGCTCCCGTCCCTGGTCGTCGACCACCGGTGGAACGTGGTGATCGCCAACGGCGCTTTCGAGACACTTTTCCGGGGCGTGCGCCCTCATCCGACGGCCATGCCCGGGGGCAACTTCCTGCGGTTCGTCCTGTTCCACCCCGATGCCGCCGAGATCCTCGGCGACCACGAGGCGGGCTGGTGCCTGCCGATGCTGGCCCACTTCAAGACCGCCGTCGAGCGCTACGGCCACGACCACGAACTCCAGGCCGTCCGCCGGGACATCGCCCAGGACCCGATCATGGAGGCCGCCTACCGGCAGGGCCTGCCGCACTGGATCCGCGCCGTCGGCGAGGCCGGCACCCAGCTTGACGGTGCCGTACGCCTCCTGCTCCACCCCGATCCGCGCCGGGGCCCGACCGAGTGCCGGATCGTCGAGGAGACGCCCCTGACGCTCCAGGAGATCGGCTGCACCCGCCTGACCATGGTCCTGCGTGACGCCCGCCGCCCGGCCGCGACCTCGCGCCGTCCGCGCCGGCCGCGCGGAGCGGGCACGCATCTGACGGTCGTCCCGGACCCCCAGGACTGACCCGGCTCCGTCGGCGTTCAGGTCGCCGACGGGGCCGGGCAGGAAACCCGTCTCTCCGTCCTACGGCACCCCACGCCCGCGCTTACGCAAGCAGCTTGCATAACTTGCGCTACTCTTGCGCGCATGACGCGACGACTTGCGGAAGTGGCGAAGAAGGTCGGGGTCAGCGAGGCCACGGTCAGCCGGGTGCTCAACGGCAAGCCCGGCGTCTCCGAGGCCACCCGGCAGGCCGTGCTGACGGCCCTCGACGTCCTCGGCTACGAGCGCCCCACCCAGCTCCGCGGCGAACGCGCCCGGCTCGTCGGCCTGGTCCTGCCCGAGCTGCAGAACCCCATCTTCCCGGCGTTCGCCGAGGTCATCGGGGGCGCCCTCGCCCAGCTGGGACTCACCCCGGTGCTGTGCACCCAGACCAAGGGCGGGGTCTCGGAAGCGGACTACGTGGAACTGCTGCTGCAGCAGCAGGTCTCCGGTGTCGTCTTCGCCGGCGGCCTGTATGCGCAGGCCGACGCCCCGCACGACCACTACCGGCTGCTCGCCGACCGCAACATCCCGGTGGTGCTGGTCAACGCGGCCATTGAACACCTCGGCTTCCCGGGCGTGTCCTGCGACGACGCCGTCGCCGTCGAGCAGGCCTGGCGGCACCTGGCCTCCCTGGGGCACGAGCGGATCGGCCTCGTGCTCGGGCCGGGTGACCATGTGCCGTCGGCACGGAAGCTGGCGGCGGCGCGGGCGGTCGCCGGGGAGCTGCCGGACGCCTTCGTCGCCCGGGCCATCTTCTCCATCGAGGGCGGCCACGCGGCGGCCGCCCGGCTGATGGACCAAGGCGTCACGGGCATCATCTGCGCCAGCGACCCGCTCGCGCTCGGCGCGATCAGGGCGGCCCGCCGCAAGGGGCTCGACGTCCCGTCCCAGGTCTCCGTGGTCGGCTACGACGACTCCGCGTTCATGAACTGCACCGAACCCCCGCTGACCACCGTCCGCCAGCCCATCGAGGCCATGGGCCGGGCGGCGGTCGAGCTGCTGAACGCGCAGATCGGCGGGACGGCCGTACCGGCCGAGGAGCTGCTGTTCGAACCGGAACTGGTGGTCCGCGGGTCGACCGCGCAAGTGCCACGCCCCTGAGATCCACGCGACTGTTGAATAATTACAGATTCTGCGCGACATCTTGCGGCCCGATGTCGTCGGTGCTTGAGTGTGCGGCGCCCACCGCTCCTGCCATGAGTGCCATCTGGGGGTCCACCGATGAGAAGCACCGGGTTCCGCCGTACCGTCGCCGCGATCGGCGTCTGTTCCTCGCTCGCCCTCGCCGCGTCCGCCTGTGGGTCGGGCGACGACGGCTCGGCGAGCGGCAAGACCCGCATCACGGTCAACTGCGAGCCACCCAAGAGCGCCAAGGTCGACCGGCGGTTCTTCGAGGAGGACATCGCCTCGTTCGAGAAGCGGAACCCGCACATCGACGTCGTCGCGCACGACGCCTTCCCCTGCCAGGACCCGAAGACGTTCGACGCCAAGCTCGCCGGCGGCCAGATGGAGGACGTCTTCTACACGTACTTCACCGACGCCAGGCACGTCGTCGACATCAACCAGGCCGCCGACCTCACGCCGTACCTCAAGGAACTGAAGAGCTACGACACCATCCAGAAGCAGCTGCGGGACATCTACACCGTGGACGGAAAGGTCTACGGCATACCGCGTACCGGATACAGCATGGGGCTGATCTACAACCGCAAGCTCTTCGAGAAGGCCGGACTCGACCCCGACAAGCCCCCGGCGACCTGGGACGAGGTCCGTGCCGACGCCAAGAAGATCGCTGCTCTCGGCAACGGCACCGTCGGATACGCCGACTACAGCGCACAGAACCAGGGCGGCTGGCACTTCACCGCGGAGCTGTACTCGCAGGGCGGCGACGTCGTCAACGCCGACGGCAAGAAGGCCACCGTCGACACCCCGAGGGCCACGCCGTCCTGCAGAACCTGCACGACATGCGGTGGACCGACGACTCGATGGGCAGCAAGCAGCTCCTCATCATCAACGACGTGCAGCAGATGATGGGTTCGGGCAAGCTCGGCATGTACCTCAGCGCCCCCGACAACATCCCGATCCTGGTCAAGGAGAAGGGCGGAAACTACAGGGACCTCGCCCTCGCCCCCATGCCCGGCGGCAAGGGCACCCTCATCGGCGGCGACGGCTACATGTTCAACAAGAAGGACACGCCCGCCCAGATCCGCGCCGGCCTGAAGTGGCTGGATCACATGTTCCTCACCCCGGGATCGGGCTTCCTCGGCGACTACGCCCGCGCCAAGAAGAACGACGCGCCGGTCGGCCTGCCCGAGCCGCGCCTGTTCACCGGCGCCGCCGACGCCAAGGACCAGCAGGTCAAGAAGGCCAACGCCAACGTGCCGGTGGAGAACTACCAGGCCTTCCTCGACGGCAACCAGCAGCTTCAGATGAAGATCGAGCCGCCGGACGCCCAGCAGATCTACTCCGTCCTCGACGGTGTCGTCTCCGCCGTCCTCACCAAGAAGGACGCGGACATCGACCAGCTCCTGAAGGACGCGTCAGGCAAGATCGACAGCATTCTGGCCCGGAGCTGACGGCCATGACGAAGACGGCCGAGCGGCGCCCGGCCGAGGAGGCCGCCGTCCACCCGGTGCAGGCGCCGCCCCCGGTAGGGGGCCGGGGGCGGCGCCGCCTCGCCGACCAGGCCCGTGCCTACGGCTTCCTCCTCGGCGGCCTGATCTGCTTCGTGCTGTTCTCCTGGTACCCGGCGATCCGCGCGGTCGTCATCGCCTTCCAGAAGTACACGCCCGGTTCCTCGCCCGAGTGGGTCGGCACCGCCAACTTCACCCGCGTCTGGCACGACCCCGAGTTCACGGCGGCCTGGCGCAACACCCTCACCTTCACCCTGCTGGCCCTGCTGCTGGGCTTCGCCGTCCCCTTCGTCCTCGCCCTCGTCCTCAACGAGCTGCGGCACGCGAAGGCCTTCTTCCGGGTCGTGGTCTACCTGCCGGTGATGATCCCGCCGGTGGTCAGCGCCCTGCTGTGGAAGTGGTTCTACGACCCCGGAGCCGGCCTCGCCAACGAGGCGCTGCGCTTCCTGCACCTGCCCACCTCGAACTGGTCCAACGGCACCGACACCGCACTCGTGTCACTGGTGATCGTGGCCACTTGGGCCAACATGGGCGGCACCGTCCTCATCTACCTGGCCGCCCTGCAGTCCATCCCCGGCGAGCTGTACGAGGCCGCCGAACTCGACGGCGCGAACCTGCTCCAGCGCATCCGGCACGTGACGATCCCGCAGACCCGGTTCGTCATCCTGATGCTGATGCTCCTTCAGATCATCGCCACCATGCAGGTGTTCACCGAACCGTTCGTCATCACGGGCGGCGGACCGGAGAACGCCACGGTCACCGTCCTCTACCTCATCTACAAGTACGCCTTCCTCTACAACGACTTCGGCGGCGCCTGCGCGCTCAGCGTGATGCTCCTCGTCCTGCTCGGCGCCTTCTCCGCCGTCTATCTGCGGCTCACCCGCTCCGAGGGGGACGCATGAGCACCCGGACCCTGATCTCCCCGGCCACGCTCGCCCGCCCCCGCGGCAAGGCCGCCTACTGGACCGTGTTCACCGGCGTCGTCCTGCTCTTCGCGCTCGCCTTCCTCTTCCCGGTCTACTGGATGGTGACCGGCGCGATGAAGTCCCCGGACGAGGTGGCCCGGACCCCGCCGACACTGATCCCGCAGCACTGGCACACCGGCGGCTACACCGACGCCTGGGACCTGATGCAGCTGCCCCAGCACCTGTGGAACACGGTCGTGCAGGCGGCCGGCGCCTGGGCGTTCCAGCTGGTCTTCTGCACGGCGGCCGCCTACGCCCTGTCCAAGCTGAAGCCGGCCTTCGGCAAGGTGGTCCTCGGCGGCATCCTCGCCACCCTGATGGTCCCGGCCCAGGCACTGGTCGTACCCAAGTACCTGACCGTCGCAGACCTCCCGCTGATCCACACCAGCCTGCTCAACGACCCCCTCGCCATCTGGCTCCCGGCCGTGGCCAACGCCTTCAACCTGTATCTGCTGAAGCGGTTCTTCGACCAGCTGCCGCATGACGTCCTGGAGGCCGCCGAGATCGACGGCGCGGGCAGACTGCGCATCCTGTGGTCGGTCGTCCTCCCCATGTCCCGGCCGGTCCTCGGCGTGGTGTCGATCTTCGCCCTGGTCGCGGTGTGGCAGGACTTCCTGTGGCCGCTGATGGTCTTCTCCGACACCGGCAAGCAGCCGATCAGCGTGGCCCTGGTCCAGCTGTCGCAGAACATCCAGCTCACCGTGCTCATCGCCGCGATGGTGATCGCCAGCATCCCGATGGTGGCGCTGTTCCTCGTCTTCCAGCGGCACATCATCGCCGGGATCAGCGCGGGCAGCACCAAGGGCTGACGCCGCCGCCCCGTCTACAGAAAGGGAAGCTCAGTGGGACAGCCCACCCATGCCCCGAAGGACCCTGACTGGTGGCGCTCGGCCGTCATCTACCAGGTGTACGTCCGCAGCTTCGCGGACGGCGACGGCGACGGCACCGGCGACCTCGCGGGGGTCCGCGCCCGGCTGCCGTACCTCGCTGAACTCGGCGTGGACGCCCTGTGGTTCAACCCCTGGTACCTGTCACCGATGAAGGACGGCGGCTACGACGTCGCCGACTATCGTGCCGTCGACCCGGCCTTCGGCACCCTCGCCGAAGCCGAGAAACTCATCTCCGAGGCGCGCGAGCTGGGCATCCGCACGATCGTCGACATCGTGCCCAACCACGTCTCCGACCAGCACCCCTGGTTCCGGGCGGCGCTCGCCGCAGGGCCCGGCAGCCCCGAGCGCGAGCTGTTCCACTTCCGGCCCGGACGCGGGCCGCACGGCGAACTCCCGCCCAACGACTGGCCCTCGCAGTTCGTCGGCTCCACCGAACCGGTCTGGACCCGGCTGCCCGACGGCGACTGGTACCTGCACCTGTTCACCCCCGAGCAGCCCGACCTCAACTGGGCCCACCCGGCGGTTCGCCAGGAACACGAGGACATCCTGCGCTTCTGGTTCGAGCGCGGTGTGGCCGGCGTCCGCATCGACTCGGCGGCCCTGCTCGCCAAGGACCCGGACCTGCCCGACCTCGCCACCCACCCCGAGCCGCACCCGTTCGTCGACCGCGACGAACTCCACGACATCTACCGCTCCTGGCGCGCCGTCGCCGACGCCTACGACGGCGTGTTCGTCGGCGAGGTCTGGCTCCCCGACCCCGAACGCTTCGCCCGCTACCTGCGCCCCGACGAACTCCACACCGCCTTCAACTTCTCCTTCCTGTCCTGCCCCTGGGACGCCGACCGGCTGCGCGCCGCCATCGACAGCACCCTCGCCGAGTACGCCCCCGTCGGCGCCCCGGCCACCTGGGTGCTGTGCAACCACGACGTGACGCGCACGGTCACCCGCTACGGCCGCGAGGACACCGCCTTCGACTTCGCCACCAAGGCTTTCGGCACCCCGACGGACCTGGCGCTCGGCACCCGCCGGGCCCGGGCGGCGGCCCTGCTGTCGCTGGCGCTGCCCGGGGCGGTGTACCTCTACCAGGGGGAGGAGCTGGGGCTGCCCGAGGCCGAGATCCCGGCCGACCGCATACAGGATCCGATGTACTTCCGATCGCGGGGTGTCGCCCCGGGCCGGGACGGCTGCCGGGTGCCGCTGCCCTGGGCGGCCGACGCGCCGTACGCGGGATTCGGCTCACGCGAGGAGCCGTGGCTGCCGCAGCCGGTCGACTGGACATCGTATGCGGTCGACCTTCAGCAGCAGAACGCATACTCCATGCTCTCCCTCTACCGCGAGGCCATCGCCGCCCGCCCGGTCTTCGGCGACGGCCCCCTGACCTGGCTGCCCGCCCCCGAGGGTGTGCTCGCCTTCTCCCGTGCGCAGGGCGTGACATGCGTCGTGAACCTCGCCGCCGCACCCGCCGAACTCCCCGCGCACTCCCGACTCCTGCTCAGCAGCGGCCCGTTGGACGACCAGGGCCGGCTGCCGCAGGACACGGCGGCCTGGCTGCGGGCCTGAGCCGCCCCCCCCGCACCCCCTGCTATCCCACGCACCCCCACCACGAAGGGATCAGCACATGCACAGCAGCACCGCCAGACATGTCAGGCGCATGCCAGCGATCGGGGCGGTCATCGCCCTCGCCGCCGGCATGCTCGTCGCCGTGGCCCCCGCCGCCCACGCGGCCGCCGGCGCCACGCTCCCCTTCACCTCCGTCGAGGCCGAGTCGGCGAGCACCACCGGCACGAAGATCGGCCCCGACTACACCCAGGGCACGCTCGCCTCGGAGGCCTCCGGCCGGCAGGCCGTACGGCTGACCTCCGGACAGCGGGTGGAGTTCACCGTGCCGCGTGCGTCCAACGCCGTGAACGTCGCCTACAGCGTCCCGGACGGTCAGTCCGGCTCGCTCAACGTCTACGTCAACGGCACCAAGCTCGCCAAGACGCTCCCGGTGACCTCCAAGTACTCCTACATCGACACCGGCTGGATCCCGGGAGCCAAGACCCACCACTTCTTCGACAACGCCCGGCTGCTGCTGGGGCAGAACGTCCAGGCAGGCGACAAGATCGCTTTCGAGTCGACCGGCACCCAGGTCACCGTGGACGTCGCCGACTTCGAGCAGGTCGCCGCGGCCGCCGCCCAGCCCGCCGGTTCGGTGTCCGTCGTGTCCAAGGGCGCCGACCCCAGCGGCAACGGCGACTCCACCCAGGCCTTCCGGGACGCCATCGCCGCGGCCCAGGGCTCAGTGGTGTGGATCCCGCCGGGCGACTACCGGATCACCTCCTCCCTGGGCGGGGTCCAGAACGTGACCCTGCAGGGCGCGGGCAGCTGGTACTCGGTCGTGCACACCTCCCGGTTCATCGACCAGTCCAGCTCCTCCGGAGGCGTGCACATCAAGGACTTCGCGGTGATCGGCGAGGTCACCGAGCGCGTCGACTCCAGCCCGGACAACTTCGTCAACGGCTCACTGGGGCCCGGCAGTTCGGTCTCCGGCATGTGGATCCAGCACATGAAGGTCGGCCTCTGGCTGATGGGCAACAACGACAACCTGGTCGTCGAGAACAACCGCATCCTCGACACCACCGCCGACGGCCTCAACCTCAACGGCACCGCCAAGGGCGTCCGGGTCAGCAACAACTTCCTGCGCAACCAGGGCGACGACGCGCTCGCCATGTGGTCGCTGTACTCCCCGGACACGAACTCCAGCTTCGAGAACAACACCATCTCGCAGCCCAACCTCGCCAACGGCATCGCCGTCTACGGCGGCACCGACATCTCGGTGAAGAACAACCTGATCTCCGACACCAACGCCCTCGGCAGCGGCATCGCGATCTCCAACCAGAAGTTCCTCGACCCCTTCAACCCCCTGTCCGGCACCATCACCGTCGACGGCAACACCCTCGTCCGCGCCGGCGCGATGAACCCCAACTGGAACCACCCGATGGGCGCGCTGCGCGTCGACTCCTACGACAGCGCGATCAACGCCACCGTCAACATCACCAACACGACCATCACCGACAGCCCCTACAGCGCCTTCGAGTTCGTCTCCGGCGGCGGGCAGGGGTATCCGGTCAGGAGCGTCAACGTGACCGGGGCGACCGTGAAGAACACCGGGACGGTCGTGGTCCAGGCCGAGGCTCAGGGCGCCGCCACCTTCCGCAACGTCACCGCCACCCAGGTCGGCGCCGCCGGCATCTACAACTGCCCCTACCCGGCGAACTCCGGCTCCTTCACGCTCACCGACGGCGGCGGCAACTCCGGCTGGTCCAGCACCTGGACGGACTGCTCCACCTGGCCCCAGCCCGGCCAGGGCAATCCCGACCCCGACCCGAACCGCAACCTCGCCAAGGGCCGCCCGGCCACCGCGACCGGCTCCCAGGACGTCTACACCCCCGGCAAGGCGGTCGACGGCGACGCGAACTCCTACTGGGAGTCCACCAACAACGCCTTCCCGCAGTCCTGGACGGTCGACCTCGGCTCGTCCTACGCGGTCCGCCGACTGGTGCTGAAGCTGCCCCCGTCCTCGGCCTGGGGCGCCCGCACCCAGACCATCACGGTGCTCGGCAGCACCGACGGCTCGGCCTACTCGACCGTGGTCGGCTCGCAGGGCTACCGCTTCGACCCGGCCACCGGCAACACGGCCACCGTCTCCCTGCCCGGCAGCACCAACCTGCGCTACCTGCGCCTGAGCGTCAGCGCCAACACGGGCTGGCCGGCCGGGCAGTTCAGCGAGGTGGAGGCCTACCTCACCTCCTGACCCGGCCCGAGCGTCACAGATCGAGCACCAGACGAGCGCCCTGGCACCGGGACACGCAGATCGTCATCGTCTCGCCCGCTGCCCGCTCCTCCTCAGTGAGGACCGAGTCCCGGTGATCCGGGTCGCCGTCCAGGACATCCGTCTCACAGGTACCGCAGGTGCCCTCGGTGCAGGAGTACAGCACCTCGACCCCGGCGCCGCGCACCGCGTCCAGCACGGAGACGTCCGCCGGGACGACGAGAGTACGGCCGCTGCGCGCCAGCTCGACCTCGAACTCACCGTCGGCAGCGCCCTGTTGAGCCTTCGGCTGGAACCGCTCCACCCGCAGCGCCCCGCCCGGGCAGCGCTCCTCGACCGCGTCCAGCAGGGGCGCCGGACCGCAGCAGTAGACCAGGGTGCCGTCGGGGATCTCGTCCAGCACCGGGCCCAGGTCGAGGAGCCCGCTCTCGTCCTGCGGGGCGAGGGCGACCCGATCGCCGTAGCGCGCCAGCTCCGCGGTGAAGGCCATGGAGCCGCGGCTGCGGCCGCCGTACAGCAGGGACCACTCGGCGCCCGCGGCCTCGGCCGCCGCGAGCATCGGCAGGATCGGGGTGATGCCGATGCCGCCCGCGACGAACCGGTAGCGCGGCGCGGGCTCCAGCCGGAAGTGGTTGCGCGGCCCCCGCACCCGTATCTTGTCGCCCACGCCCAACTGGCCGTGCACATGAGCCGATCCACCCCGCCCGGCCGGCTCCCGCAGCACCGCGACCCGCCACGCGGACCGGTCCGCCGGGTCCGAGCACAGCGAGTACTGCCGTTCCAGTCCGGGCCCGAGCAGCAGGTCCACATGCGCGCCGGGCTCCCAGACGGGCAGGTCCCCGCCGAGGGGGTCGCGCAGGGTCAGGGCGAGAACGCCGTCGGCGGCGAACTCCCTCGCGTCGACGACGACTTCGAACTCGTTCATCGCGACGCCCCCTGCGGCCGGTGCCCTTCGGGATGCCCAAGCATCCACTCCCACATCTCGACCGGATCCTGCGCGGTGTGCTGGGCCCCGCAGTGGCAGGTGCCGTGCAGCAGGTCGGTGCCGGGCAGCCAGTCGATGCGGTAGATCTCCCCGGTGGGTGTGCTCACTGGACCTTCTCCACGGGCTTGGCACCCTCCTCGACCAGCCGGGTCAGGATGCGGCGGGCGGCCAGACCGCCGGTGTCGATGTTGATGCTCAGCTCCTGGTAGCCGGTGCGCTCGGTGCCGAGCGTGCGCTGGAGCAGGTTGAGCGCGTCCACGTCCTGCATCACCACGGTGTGGTTGTTGCCCCGCAGGAACTCGGTGACCTCGGCGTCCCCGGTCGCCCAGTCCCGGGAGACGGCCCAGAAGTCGTACACCTTCCCCTGAGACGACGGCGTGATGGCGTAGGTGATCTCGGTGTGGAAGCCGTTCGGGTCGCTGCCGTCCGGCTCGGGTACGACGCCCACCGGGGCGATGCGGCTGTGCAGCAGGTACAGACAGGGCGCGTGGTACTCGATGTCCTGCCAGCGGGTGATCCGGCCCTCGATACCGGTAGAACGGGCGTAGAACGGCGGGCACTCGGCGTCGTCCATGTGCCGGCTGACCCGGACGACGCCCGCGCCCTCGTCCACCTCGGTGGTGATGGGCGTCTCGGCCACCTCCGGGGTGCCGATGTAGCCGCCGTGCAGATAGGTCTCGTGGGAGAGGTCGAGCAGGTTGTCCACCAGCAGGCCGTAGTCGGCGTCGATCGGCTCCATGCCCCGGACCGTCACCCAGCCCGGCGCGTCCAGGTGCCGGGCCCGGGGGATCGTCCGCGGGTCCGCGAGGGCCGGGTCGCCGATCCACACCCAGACCAGCGAGTCCTGCTCCACGAGCGGGTAGGCGGCGACACGGGCGGTGCGCGGCACACGGTTCTGGCCCGGCACGTGCACACAGGCGCCGGTGCGGTCGTAGGTGAACCCGTGGTACCCGCACACGATCCGGTCGCCGAACAGGCCGCTCTCGGAGAGCGGGTAACGCCGGTGCACACAGCGGTCGTACAGGGCGACCGGGACGCCGTCCTCCTCGGCGCGGTAGAACACGAGCGGCTCACCGAGGATCGTCCGGCCGAGCAACTCGCGCCCGACCTCCTCGCTGTAGGCGGCGACGTACCACTGGTTCCTGGCGAAGGCGGTCATGTGAGGCATGGCTGCGGCTCCCGTCGTTGGGTGGTGGCGACATCGTCCGGAAGGGCGTCACGGGGGCGCAATACGGCTTCCGCCTCACGGAAGGTTCGATGTAAAAGGCCTGTTCAGAGGGTTGATCTGGATACGCCTCGGTGCTCGACGTCAGCGGTGGATGCCGTCGTGTCTTCTCTTGTTCGCCTGCGGCCCGTGTCGCTGCAGCACCGATGATTTGCAACGAGTGGGCCCTGGAATGATCCGGATTGTCCACGGGGTCTGTGATTCGCGCGTGACACCTGACAGCACGACGAAGCCCCGTCGGTCGGGGCTTCGTCGTGCGGCTCGTCAGGGTGGATTGGTGCTCGTGCTGACGGCTCCGTTGTATTCGGGCTGATCGCCTGTGAACCGCTCCGGGACGGATGGCAGCCGGGCTGTCGCCCAGGGGGAGGACGCCCATCCCTGATCAAGGACCGGGTTGCGGCCTCCTTCGTGTCCGGTGAGGCATTCGTTGAGCGCCCAGGTGGAGCGCTGGGGGTTTGCGGCCCGTTCCAGGAGCAGCGAGCTGGGCGTGATGTCGGTCAGGGTCACCAGGCGTTCGATCTCCTGGGCGCCGACGACCGTGGTGGTGTTGACCTGTCGGTAGGCGCGGGCCAGTTTGCCGTCGGTCTCTGCCACTCCCTCTTCCAGGCCCAGCCGGGCGTTCTCGGTCGGCATCATGGACTTGACCTCCACCAGCAGCACGAGGTCGTCGAGGACGACGATCCAGTCGACGCTGAGCAGCTCGTCGCGCCTGACCCGGTAGGTGATCTCACCGATGACCTCAGCATCCGGTATCAGGCGGAGCTGGCGGCCGACGTACTCCTCGAAGAGAGCGGCGCGGGGCTGGGGTGTCTGTCGATGGAGATGCGTCGCTCCCGCGCGCCCGCTGTTGCAGGCGGGTGAACTGAATTGGTACGGCTGTCGTCGTGCCTGCGCTGCCAATGGGGTGCCAGTGGGGGCGCTGCCCGTTGGGTCGGTGTCAGGTGCGGAGCCGTGCTTCTACCTTGCCGTCGGTTATGCGGGTGTCGAAGGCGGGCTGGGGTGCGGTGGCCGGACCAGTGATGTTCCAGCCGTCGGTCAGCCGGAAGGTGCTGCCGTGCCAGGGACAGCGTAGGCAGCCGTCTTCCAGGGTGCCCTGTGACAGCGGGCCCGCCAGGTGACTGCAGTGTTCGGCCAGCACGTGCACCCTGTCGCCCGGCTGGCGGACGGCGACCACGGCCACGCCGTCGAGATCACGGTGCGTCGGTCGGCCTTGCGGAAGGTCGGACAGGTCGGCGACGTAGTGCCAGCCCGGCTCCACCAGCTGCGGGACGGCTTCGGCATGGTTGGCGCCGGCTGCCAGTCGGTAGGCGAGGTGGCCGCCGAGCGCACCACCCATACCCATGACGCCGAGCCCCGCCCAGCCGTACATCTTGCCGGAGATTTCATGCCCGCGCAGACGAGCGGTCAGGGATGTGACGTACAGGGCGACACCGGTGATGTTCACTGCGGCATGGACGATGCCGACGCGCATCTGGCGGGGGTTCAGTTCCGCCCAGTCCACCCAGCCTGACGCCGCGGCCGGGGCTGCAGCGAGCAGGCCGGTGGCGATCAATGTGCGCACCGCGGTTCGCTGGCCCGGCATTGCGTCGAGCACCGCGGCCGACAACCAGCTGCCGAGGGGTATCTGGACCAGCAGTGGGTGTACCGGGTGACCCAGCCAGCGCCCGTGCAGACCGTCTCTGGCCCGGCCGAGTGGAGCCGCCTGCACCATCCGCTGCACGACCGCGAGCAGCTTGTCGGCGCCGGAGAAGCGTTCCAAGCGGTCGACGGCTTTCAGGACATGGCCAGGGCCTCCTGCTTCGGGCAGGAGCCCTCTGGCCGCCGGGGGAATTCGGCGGGGGAGGGTGCTGAGTCTCATGTGCTCCGAGTAGCCACTTGACCGTGCCGTAATCAGCCGGCCTCTGCCGAAGCCGAAAACGCCTCGTGATCTGGCCTTCGACGCGATGACCGAGCGGCTTGAGGAGAGTAATCGCTGACCGGAGGAGTTGCCGGCCGGCCGTCTGCACCGGCTTCGAGTGTGACCCGCGCAGTACTCCGCTCGTGGCGCGCCCGTTGCCCCCTGGGATGGGAGCTTGAGCGACGTCTCACGACGGGGCGTCGAACTGCATGACGTCGCCGAGT
Organism: Streptomyces sp. Ag109_G2-15; assembly: GCF_900215565.1. Taxonomy (NCBI): domain Bacteria; kingdom Bacillati; phylum Actinomycetota; class Actinomycetes; order Kitasatosporales; family Streptomycetaceae; genus Streptomyces; species Streptomyces sp. Ag109_G2-15. Next base: position 1,630,771 of record NZ_OCNI01000002.1, on the reverse strand, counting down.
TGCGCCTGCAGCTCTCTCACCCTTCTGTGACCTGCCGCGATCACGGCGTAGGGCCAGGCTTGGCCGTCGGAGGCCGTGTCCCTGTACAGCACAACTCCTTCGGCCCGGCTCGGTGTCCAGGCCAGCCCTGCCTCCCGTAGCAGCTCAGCGACCGCGGTGAAGGTATGTGGTGCTCGTGACCGGCCTGTCGCCAGCAGCCATGCGGGCTCGCGAAGGCCCGCGGCACGGCTGAGGCGGTCCACCAGGGCGTGTGGCGCAGTCGTTGCGGTCCGCCGGACATTGCTTTCCGTGGCGAACAGCCGACTTCGCGGGTCCAGAACCGCATCGATCCCGCAGCTCCCGGCGTAACCGTGCCCGGCCAGATGGCTGCCCAGCGCCGATGCCCATCGTGTCAGCTCCTTCGTCGTGGCATCCGTACTCTTCTCCACGGGCGAGAAGTAGCCGTCGTATGCGCCGCCCGCTGTATGCATCTCGCCGCAGAACACCACGCGCGGACCGGTCTTGCGCACATCCATCTGGACGCTCAGGGAACGGGCCGCGTCGAGATGTTCCTCCACCACCCACTCGCCGGACAGCGGGCCCGGTGCCGACCAGGGCTCGGTGCGGGTGACAAAGTGCAGTTGATACCCCCCGGCGGACCGGTTCGGCTTCACCACAACGCGCTTGTGGCGGGTCAGCATCGCACTCACGACACCTTCGAGTTCGGTACCGTCGCAGCACCGCCCGGCCGGTATGCGTATTCCCAGGTCGGCGGCAAGCGCCCGGAATGCTGCTTTCGTGTTCAGGTGGTACGCGATGCTCAGGGCGCCTGGGGTGATGCCCCTGGGCCCATATGGGGCCACGGGCACGCCCAGTTGAGCGGCGAGTCCGGCTGTCGAGACGTCCAGCGCGATGGGAAGCAACTGTATGCCTGGCCGGGTCGCCGCGAGGGAACGGAGCGTGCCCATGAGACCGGTACGATGCACGGCTTCCGCAAAGGGGGCTCCGGCCACTGGGGGTACGTTGAGGACGGTGACGGATTCATGTGGTGTTGCGGTGAGTTCGCCCGCGTAGCGTCGGAACGCGAGGCTCAACGGGACCGGGGTGACCAGTACGTCCCCGGGCCGTGTCAGCCAGATTTCGCGCGAGGCATGCTCTGCCCAGCGATCCAATACCTCGTGGGCAGCCAGGTGTACGGCGAGGTCGGAGTGGAAGTTCGCGTAAACGATCAAAGGAGTGCGCTGGGGCTCCGCCCTGCCATGTCTACCCGTGAAGCGGCGCAAGCTGCCTGCCTGGAGTTGTCTCGGGTGTTGGGGCGTTGGGAGCCCACGGTACTGGTGTCCCCACCGACGAAAGTGCAACTGCCCCCTTCTGAAGCGGTGCGCCCTCTGCCTCAGCGGTGGACCGCGGCATGTCAGTGGTCGCGGACGTGGACTGGGTGAGGACCTGGACCCGGGCGATGGCGACCGGGTCGGACGGACAGCGGAAGGAGTCTCACGTGGTGAGCAGCCGGTTGAAGAAGGAGCGATAGCGACGCAGAGCCCTGCGCAGCTCCTCCGTGTCGACCTGCTCGCCCTGCCCCCACTGGTCCTCCAGGTCCTTCTTGTGCTGAGCGAACGTGGTGGCCAGGGTCTGCATGACGTCTGCGACGAGAGCGTCGGCGTCCTGCACGGCCTCGCGGGGGTCGTCCACGAACTTGTTCTGGATCTTCTGCCAGCGGTCACGGAAGCCCTGGTCCTCGTCCTCCGTGAGCAGCTGTGGAGCCTCGTCGTCGTCCGAGGTGTCCGGGGCAGGCGCGGCGTCCGTGGCGGCGGCCGGCGCGTCGGATCCGGCAGCGGACCGGTCCCCGTCGGCCTCGTCGGCCGGGTTCCGTGTCTGCGGCGTCGCGGTACTCTCACCTGGGTACATCGGGGCTCCCTCGGAGGCTCCCTCTGTTTCTGCGGGCGTCCCGGTGGTGGCGCCGGAGGGCTGTGCGAGATCCTCGGTGGTCAGGCCGCCGGTGGTGCGGCCCGTGTCGTCGTTGCTGTGCATGGTGTTTCCTCCATGCCGGGTCGGGGCCGGCATCAGGAACGGGCGGGCTGTGCCCGGCCGCCGTCGGTGAGCAACTCGTCGAACAGCGCGCGGTAGTGCACCATGGCACCCCGCAGTTGCTCGGTCGTCGCCCGGCTGTGGGTGCTGAGGGATTCCACCTCGTGTGCGGCGCGGTAGTGCTCGAGGGTGCGCCCGTGTTCTACCGAGAGGTCCTTCATCTGCTGGTCGAACCCTTCGGTCGGGTAGCCGCGCTCGTGCATCAGGGAGGTCACCAGCCGGTCCGCGTCGTGGACCGCGTCCTGCGGCCGGTCCACGAACTCCTCCTGGACGCTGCTCCATTCCCGTGTGTAGCGGTCACGCGAGACCGGGGGGAGCGGTTTGATGTCCAGTGCATCGTGCCGCTTCTCGCGTTCCCTGAGTTCACGCTCGGCGGCGCGCCGGCCGTCGGACTCCTCGACGGTCCGTTCGTACTCCGGGCCGAAGCGATCACGGAGATGACGGCGTCGCCTCATGAGTGAGACCGCGACAGCGGCCAGGGCGAGCACCACCACGATCGCAATGATGATTGCCAAAAGCGTTCCCGTGGACATGGGCTAGACGCTCCTCGTGGAAGTAGGGATTCACGTCTTCCGAGTGCCCGCCTATCAGCCTTTCATCCCTTTTATGCCGATCGGCTCTGTGCGGCGATCGACGTCAGGTGGCCGGTGCCACATGTGTCCCACGCGGGCGGCACCCTCACGGAAGTGAAGGTGGTGCACGCCGGGCTGTTGCGGCGGCCTGAGTTCCGGTCGCGGTTCCAGCGTGAGGTGCGGGCCACCCGGTCCGTGAACGGAGCGTTCACCGGGCCGGTGATCGACTCCGATCCGGAGGCGCCGTTGCCCTGGCTGGTGAGATCGTCGATGCCCGGCCCAGCAGCAGACCCTCGGGCGCTGAGGGCAGCGAGTCCGGCGCTCGGGGCAAGCCGGAGGGCGAGATCAGGGCAGTTCGGCGCTGTCGACGCTGAGCAGTTCCATGAGCTGGGGCCGGTGCAGGTCGGCTATGGTCTCGAGCAGGTCGGGATGGCGGAGCAGAGCGGCGGCTTCGGTGTCCCACTGGCCGGGGTCGGTCAGCCGTCGCAGGCCGCCGGCGGGGTGGTGCTCGCTCATGGGGAGGGCCTGCTGGGCGCGGGCGGCCAGGGTGGGGTCGGCCAGGAGGCAGGCTGCCCAGCTGACGACGGTTTCGTCGACCCAGGTCCGCCACGCGGTTTCGTCGGGCTGCGTGTCGCGTCCGGTGAGCCAGTCCAGCCGATGGGATCCGCTGGGTGCGAGCAGGTGGAGCAGTTGCACGTCGAGGCTGGTGGGGTAACGCAATGTGGCGGCGAGCGTGGCGGCCTGTCGGGCCTGAGCCTCGGCCAGCGCCCGGCTGAGCGCGCCGGCGGGGGCGGGGTAGGCGGTCAGCAGCCAGCGGGCGGAGGCGGCTATGACAGGTGCCAGATCGTCGGTCGTCGGATCATCGGTCACGGCGGTCGGTCCCTTGGGAACGTGCTCGCCTGTGCCCGGTCGATCGGTCCCGCGAGCTGTTTCGCGGAGCCGCGCTGCCCCGCTCGTGGCGTAACAGCGTAGGCAGTCGGCCCGGAAGAGGAAATGAGCCGCGTCACAGGGTGCCCGTCCGGGGCCCGGGCCGGACCGAAGGCATGCGGTCCGGCCTGGAACCAGCTCGTATCACCCGCCGTAGGGCCTGCGGGGGTCAGGACTTGCCACGGCCGGTGATGAAGTCGCGGGCCCGGTCCACCAGGCCGACGCCCGGAGCGAGGAGCTTGTTCGCGGGAGGGGTGTCGGGGGCTGAGGGGTGCGGACGGGTCGGTGCCATGGACTTGGCCCGGCGGATCTTGTCCCCGAGGTCGTTCAACGCCTCGGGAGAGCAGGACCGGCGCAGCATCGGGAAGAGGTCGTTCTCCTCGTCCTGGACGTGGGCGGCGACCTCGTCCATGAGCTGCTGCAGCAGCGGGCTCATCTTGGGGTCCTCGGTGTCCGTCCCCTCCAACTGTTTGAGGAGCTTCTCGACCCGGCCGTGATCCGCGATCTCCTTGTCCGCGATCCGGTCGCCGCCGTCGATGTGCTCGCGCACCGCCGGGTACAGGTACTGCTCCTCGGCGACCGAATGCCGTACCAGTTCGATCGTGACGTCGTCCACGAGATCACGGAGTTCCTGCCCGCCGCCCGCCATCTCCTGGATCCGGGCGAACATCTCCTCGACCTCCCGGTGGTCGGTCATCAATTCCTCAAGCGCGTCTCCGCCGTGCCCCATCGCCTGTCCGCCTCTCGCTGGTCGCCTCTGGGCCGGGTCCGTCCCGCCCAGCAGACAGTGGTTCCCTGTCCGGGTGGAGCCGGCGCCGCTCTGCGCGAGGTCCACCCGGTCGGCCGGATGTCGCAGACCATCTCGGCCGCGAGCGCGGGAAGCTCAGTGAGCACCCCCGCGGCACGTACCTCGGCCGCCCGCCGGAGCGCCGCCAGGTGGCACCTCGCCTGATCTCGCCCCCCGGCTCGTACCGTCGGTGTTCGGCGGAGCAGGCCGCGGTGAGGTCAGCCAGGTCACCCTGTTCCCCGTCGGTCCAGGTCCGGGGCTTGTGGGCGAGGGCGCACACGGATCCCAGGACGAGCCCGTCGGCGTCGGTGAGTGGCATTCCGGCGTACGCGATCACCCCGAGGGCCGCGATCGCCGGGTCGGTGTGCAACCGGTCGTCGGCACGGGCATCGGGCACGATCAGTGGCTGCCCGGAGGCCACCACGTACCGGCACAGCGAATGCGACGGCGGCAGCGCGCGCCTGCCCGCCCGGGGTTCGGGCAGACCTGTCATCCCGGGCAGGATCACCCTGTCCCGCTCCATGAGTGATACGAGGGCCACGGACACGCGGAGCAGTCGTGTCACCAGCAGGGCGAACCGGTCCATGTCGGTATCGGGGGCGGACGAAAGACCGGCTAGTCGCACCGCCTGTTGCCGTGCGGCGTCCGGGCCCGTCTCCGTTTTGGGCTTCCGGATCTGCTCCGCCATCTGCCCTCCGGTACCACCGCCCGAGGCCGTTCTCAACGGCATCGTAGAACAGCGGGGGCGTGCTGACCGGTGCTCGGTCGAGGCCGCTGTTTCGGTACCGGGCGGGCAGGCGCAGACGGAGTTCGCCGGCGGAGGCCGAGGCGCACCTTCCACGGAGGCTCCTCCGGCCTGGGTGAGATGCGAGGGCATGCGAGTGCGCGCACCATGGCCGTGACGCCGCATGGCGGATGAAGACGTCAGCCGTGCCCGAGTGTTCCAGCCCAGTGCGAGCGCCGTCACGAACACAGGCAGGCGCCGAGTGCCGCGTGACGCGGCTGGGCGGCACATCGACCGTTCCCGTGGAAGGGGCCCCTCCATGGCCGTCCACCATCAGTTGATCCGGCGTCCCCCGTACGCGGTATGGGCGGTGCTGGCGGATCCGGCCTGTTACGGGGAGTGGGTGGTGGGGCCTTCCGAGTCCGTGCCGCTCGACCAGACCTGGCCGGCTGTCGGATCCAGGCTCCGCTACACCGTGCGGCTGGGGCCTTGGTCGGCCGACGGGGTGACGACTGTCCGTCACCAGGAATCCGGAAGTGAGCTGGAACTGGAAGCCTCGTTCAAGAAGCTGGGCACTGCGAGGATCTTCCTCCAGCTCAGGCCGTGGGGTGAGGAGGAAACCCTGGTCATCTGTGACGAGCATCCCCTGCGCGGCCTGGGCGGCACCCTCCACAACGCCATGAGTGAAGCGCTGTTCCTGCTGCGGCACCGGGGCATGCTGGCCCGCCTGGCCAGGCTCGTGGAACAGGATTCCGTCGAGCAGGATCACGCCGGGGCCCGCCATGCCTGACGCGGTGGTGATCGGCGCCGGGCCCAACGGGCTGGTGGCGGCCAATGTGCTCGCGGATGCCGGGTGGAGCGTGGAAGTCCTGGAGGCGCAGCAGGAGCCTGGCGGTGCGGTGCGCAGCGACCGCGGCGTCCATCCCGACTACGTCTCCGATCTTTTCAGCGCCTTCTACCCGCTGGCCGCCGTGTCCCCGGTCCTGGCCCGCCTGGATCTCGCCGCGGAGGGGCTGCGATGGAGCCATGCCCCGCGCGTGCTGGCCCACCCGTTAAGGGACGGGAGGTGCGCCGTGCTGGAGCGCCGCGTGCAGGAGACCGCATCGGGGCTGGAGGTGTTCGCGTCGGGTGATGGTGATGCCTGGCGGGACATGTACGAGGTGTGGAGCCGTGTCGGGCAGGACCTGGTGCAGGCCATGTTCACGCCCTTCCCGCCGGTCCGCCCGGGGCTCCGTCTGGCGGCGAGGTTGCGGGCCGCGGGCGGACTGCGGCTGGCCCGGAAGCTGGCCCTGCCGGTGCGCCGCCTGGGCGACGAGGAGTTCCGGGGCGAGGCAGGACGGCTCCTGCTGGCCGGGAACGCCCTGCACGCCGACCTGGCTCCCGAGGCGGTGGGCAGCGGCGGATTCGGCTGGCTTATGTCGATGCTCGGACAGAGCCACGGCTTCCCGGTACCCGTCGGCGGTGCCGGCGCCCTGACCGCGGCGCTCGTGAGCCGGCTACGGCACCGCGAGGGCGTCCTGCGCTGCGGAGAGCGCGTCGTGTCCGTCGTCGTACGGGGCGGCAAGGCAGTGGGCGTCAGGACGGCCGGCGGGGAGACCGTCAGCGCGCGGCGCGCCGTGCTCGCCGACACGTCGGCGCCAGACTTGTACCGGGAGCTCGTGGGCGAGGAACACCTTCCCTCCCGCCTCCTGCGGGACCTGGAGCGCTTCCAGTGGGATTTCGCGACCTTCAAGGTCGACTGGGCGCTGACCGGCCCGGTGCCGTGGACGGCCCCGCAGGCCGCCGGTGCGGGGACGGTCCACGTGGCCGACGGCATGGACAGCCTGACCCGGTTCGCCTCGCAGATCGCCATGGGACAGGTCCCCGACGAGCCGTTCGCCCTGTTCGGACAGATGACCACGGCGGATCCCAGCCGCTCACCCGCCGGCACGGAGTCGGCGTGGGCCTACACCCACGTCCCGCAGCGCATCACCTCCGACGCCGGCCCCGACCGCATCACCGGCCGTTGGGACGCCCGCGAACAGGAAGCCATGGCGGACCGCATCGAGGCCCAGGTGGAGCGGTTCGCGCCCGGCTTCCGCGCCCGGATCCTCGCCCGCCGGATCCTGGCTCCCACCACCCTTCAGGCCATGGACGAGAACCTCCACAACGGTGCCATCAACAACGGCACCACCGCCCTGCACCAGCAGGCGATCTTCCGCCCCGTTCCCGGCACAGGCCGGCCCGAGACGCCCGTCAAGGGCCTCTACCTCGCCTCCGCGGCCGCCCACCCCGGCGGAGGAGTCCACGGAGCTCCGGGAGCGAACGCCGCCCGAGCCGCCCTGCGGCCCTACGGACTGCACACCCTCCTCCACCGTGCACAACGGCTCTGAACCGCCTGGCAGTACAAGTCCTGGTGGGTGTGATGGGTGGTTCGGGTGTGAGAGTCCGGGAACGCCGGCCGACTCTTCGTCGGCGAACGTGACGTGGCGCTGGAAGTTCTTGAAGTCCAGCCGCAAACGGCGGACTTGGGCGCGCCACAGGTTGCCGGTCTTCTCGAAGAAGCCCGAGTGGGTCGGGGAGACGCCCAGGATCAGGGCGAGCGGGATGGCGCAGGGAGAGTGCGCGCAGGAGAGCGAACCAGCTATTCCGTCATGTGTAACCACAGCCGGTTCAGTGAGGCGAGTCAGCGGCTGTCCCGTGAAGTTCTGCTCTCCGCGTGCGGCTGCTGGAGTCGCCGCCCAGACTGAGAGAAGCGGAGTGATGAGCGCGCCCACGGGCTGCTGCTCCATTCGGATCCTCCGCCTGCGAGGTGCGGGTCTCTTGCGTAGGCGTCACACGCCAGCCGGAACATCTGCTCGCCAGCCATTTGAAAGGGAAATCTCATGGCTGATGTACCCAAGATCGCCCTTGCCGCCGCGGTTCTCGGCGGGTATGTCCTGGGCCGGACGAGGAAGGGACGGGTCGCGTTCGGGGCGGCGACCTACCTCGCCGGCCGTCGGTTCGGGCTGGAACCACAACAGCTGCTGACGGAGGGAGTCAAGAGGTTGCGCGAGCTTCCCCAGTTCGCCGACCTCAACGAGCAGCTCCGTGGCGAGGCCCTGGACGCAGGGCGTAAAGCGCTGAGCGCGGTCGCCGACCGCAAGCTCGCCGATCTGGCCGACTCCTTGCACCAGCGCACCGAGCGCATAGGCAGCAAGGACGAGGAGGAGCTGCAGGACGAAGACGAAGAACCGGAGGACGAGTACGAGGAGGAAGAGGAGGAGCCGGAGGAAGAAGGAGAGCAAGCCGAAGACGAGTACGAAGAGGACGAGGAAGAAGAACCCGAGGAGGAGCTGGAGGACGAAGAGGAAGAGCCCGAGGAGGAGCAGGAGCCGGAAGAAGAGGAGGAGCCGCAAAAGCCGGCGCTCCGGCGCAGCCGCGCAGCCCGGAAGCCGGACACGGACCACGACGGGAGTGGTGCCCGGCGCGGTCGCGGTCGTGAGCGTCGTCCCGAGAAGGCCGCTGCTCGCGAGGCACCGGCCAAGAAGTCGACTCCCGCGAAGAAGACGGCGCCTGCGAAGAAGACACCAGCGGCGAGGAAGTCCACGGCTCCGCACAAGAAGACCGCAGCAAAGAAGACGACGGCGAAAAGGGCATCCCCCGGGCGGCGGAGGTAGACCCATGGCCGACACGGCACGCGGCACCGGGAGCGAGCAGAGCTCGGGACTTGATCAGCTGCGCGGCGCGTTCAAGGGCTTCCTGGGCGCCCAGATGGAGAACCTGGCGGACAAGGCCGGCGACAAACTGGGCGACATCACCTGCGGACTCACGGGCGTGGCGGAGAACGGCGGCGTGCTCCCGAGCGTCAAGGACAACGTGTTCGGCAAGATCAAAGACACGTTCGGCGGCGGGGGAGGTGGCAAGGGCCGTGGGTCCGGCACCACCAAGGTCATGAACATCATCGAAGTGCTGGATGTAGGCATACCGATACGCGACGCTTACGACCACTGGACCCAGTACGAGAAGTTCAGCAGCTTCACCAAGGGCGTCCGCAGCGCCTCCAAGGGCAAGGACGCCGACAGCGACTGGAAGGTGAAGGTCGGGCCCTCCACCCGCGGCTGGAAGGCCACAACCCAGGAACAGATCCCGGATGAACGCATCGTGTGGACCTCGGAGGGGGCCAAGGGCACCACGCGCGGCTGCGTCAGCTTCCACGAACTGACTCCCACCCTGACGCGCATCGTCCTGGTCGTCGAGTACTACCCTTCCGGCTTCTTCGAGAAGACCGGCAACATCTGGCGTGCTCAGGGGCGGCGCCTGCGGCTGGATTTCAAGCACTTCCAGCGCTACGTCACTTTGACCGACAAGGAACCGGAAGGCTGGCGCGGTGAAATCCGCGATGGTGAAGTGGTCCGCACCCACGAAGAAGCCATCGAGGAAGAAGAGGCCGCCGGCGAAGAGGAAGACGTCGAGGACGACACCGGCGAGGAAGACACCGAGGACGAATACCCCGAGGAAGAGGACGAGGAGGAGGAAGAGGAGCAGGACGAAGGGGAGAACCAGTAATCCCTGGTCCACGTCACGACGATGCGGGCAGGGTGGGGGAAGCGTCGCGCGACCACTGTGGTGGGTGCCAGGGGCAGGGATTGTGCTGGGCATTCCTGGCGTTCAGGGCCGTGGCGAACCGGTGAGCCAGCGCCGGGGCTGCGGGCGGCGAAGAAGAGACTGCGCAGACATCGCGATGCCCCTCTCCTCGACTGCCTCGTATGGGCGTGGATGTCGTCGCGGGGCGCCCCTGACCACCACCCACCCTGCGCCGTAGCCGACGAGTAGTTGGTGCGAGACGAAGAGGGTAGTTGGTGCGAGACGAAGAGGGTGGCACCGTTCCCAGGTACCCAGGCACTCCGCTCGTACCGCAGACGCGCAGGGTTCGCCTGTCCAGCCGATGCGTTGAGAGCGGTCACAACGGTGTGCGCAGTGAGGTACGGCCGTCGCGCCAAGCGGTGAGGAGATGGTTGCCGAGCCGCTCCTCGGTCCATTCGGTGGCGTCCACACCGAAGGCGACGTCCCCGTCGAGAGCGGGCTCCGCTTCAAGGAGGCCGCCGACGACGTCCCGGCGGACGATCTGCTCGTGGACCGCGTCGGCCTCCACGTGCTCGGCGTAGAAGTGGACGGCGGCGGGGCCCGCACCGACCCGTCGCAGCCCGTGGGCGAGGCGCCGTGAGCCGGGTGACGAGGTGGTCTCCACGGCTGCGAAGTGGCCCACCAGGGCCCCGCGCAGCGCGCGGTGGAGTCCGAACAGGGACATGAGGTTGACGCTGGTCAGCATCTGCGCACCGGTCGTGTCCACGTAACGTCCGTAGGTGGTGTCCAGTTCGAGGTCGGCCATCAGGTCGGCGAACAGCCGGGCGTGGATGCGCTCGGCCCGTCCGGCGCCGAACTCGTCGTACTCCACGGCGACCATCGCTGCCTTCGCGCGTCCCGTCAGTCTCGGGATGACCCAGGCATGCGGATCGGCTTCCTTCAGGTGGTAGAGGGAGCGTTGGGCCGCGTACTCACGGAACTGCCACAACTCTCCTCGATTCTTGAGGAAGTGGGAGGGTCCGTCGGCGTCGACGGGTTCAACGAGGAGGTCCGCGAGGGCTTCTTCGGCCTTTCTGGGCGGGCCGGCGTCGGCGCGGAGCGCGGACAGGAAGCGGTGCTCCATCTCCGCCCGCAGCCGCAGCAGGCCGGGCTCCCACTCCCACCCGGAGTCGACGCCGGCGAAGCCCCGGTAGTGGAGTTCGTAGCAGAGGTAGAGCGCCAGTTGCAGATCGTCCCCGTACGGGTCCGCGTGCGCCGCTGTCACCCGCTGTGGCAGCGGGGTCCCGGCGGGACGGGTCAGGGCCCGGCGGACCGTACGGGAGAGTTCGCCCCTGCTGCGCGGCAGCGCGGGGCCGGTGGCGCGGTCGTGGGCGGCCGGTGCGGTGCTGGTCATGCGGTCCGCCTCTGCTGCCGGGCGCGGTGGCTGGTGTCGCACCAGGGATAGGCCCGGCTGCGCCGGCAGACGCAGAGCGCGACGGTGAACCGGTCCGAACGCGCGGTGCGCCCGTCGTCGAGCACCACCTCGACCGGTCCTTCCACGAGGATCGGACCGTCGCTTGTCAGCGTGACGCGGCGCGACTGTTCAGCGGGTTCGTTCGGCACGGATGATCACCAGCTCTTCCTTCTCCTCGTCGGCGTCGACGAGCCCCCGTTCGCGCAGCCACGACCGGCGCGAGCGGAGCACCGGACCGAACGGCACGAGACGCCGGTCGGTCACCCGGGCTTCGAGTCCCGACCGCGCCAACGCGGCCAGGGTCGGTGCGATGCCACACAGCGCGGAGTGCACGAGCAGCAGCACACCGCCGGGAACCAGTGCCGTGTGCGCGCGGCGGCAGATCCGGTCCAGCAGGAGGCGTCCGTCGGCACCCGCGTCCCACGCCACCGCGGCGCGGTGGCGGCGCGGGACGGGCCCGGGCGCCGGGACGTAGGGCGGATTGCTCACGACCAGGTCGAACCGGCGGCCGGCGACCGGGCCGAAGAGGTCACCGTGGAGGACTTCGACGGGCAGCCGGGCGAGCCGGGCGTTGAGTCGGGTGGCCAGGACCGCCCGGTAGGTCCTGTCGACAGCGGTGACGTGGGCGCCTCTCCGGGCGGCGGCCAGCGCGAGGGCACCGGCACCGGTTCCCATGTCCAGGACAGCGGCTCCCGCGGACAGGTGCTCCCGGTCCATGGCCCGGGTCAGCAACTCGGTGTCGTCCTGGGGGGCGTACACCCGCCACGGGGCCAGCACCGAGCCGCCCTCGCTGTCATTCCGGGTCGTCATGTCGATCACACGTACACCTCGCAGCTCGCGCCCCGAGCGTGTCACCGGACTCACCCGGTGGGTGGCTCAAGTGCGAGGGGGCGCCTCACGGGCGAGCCTCGCAGGGCCCACCCGACCAATGCGTCACTGCTCCGAGTGCCCGGCGAAATGGACCTCACACGGCAGAGCGGACACTTTTACGATCATCCGGGCGCCGCGGCCGCAGACCGGCTCCTCGGTTTGCAGCAGCCGCAGGATCTCCGCCATCCGATCGCTGATCATGCGGCTCCGCTGGACGGCTGAGCTGTCTCGGCCGGCGGCTGTTCCACGCCCGGGTCCTCCTCTGCCAGGAGGAACCCCGTGCCTGTGACGTCCAGGAGCCGACTCACCACCGGGGCTGGATGGTGCAGCCGCAGCTCGCCCTCCGAGGCGGCCAGGTGCTGGGAGACTTCGAGGAAGACGTTCAGACCGCTGGCGTCGCAGAACCCGACGGCGGCGAGCTCGACGTCGATCTCCGTCACCCTGTTGGCCAAACATGCCGCCAGGGCGGCGCCTACGGCAGGAACGGTGGTCCGATCGATCTCACCCTCCAGGACGACGGTCGCCCGGCCATTGCCTCGGTACCGGATCATCGTATGCACAAATTGCACAGCGTCTCGGCTTCCCCGCCCGTACCGAAGCCACCGCAAAGGCCGCATCCGTGCGGGCGCGCTCGAAAGGTGAGCAGCGAGTTCGCCGAGGGATCGGTGCTACCGCCGGCAGGAGAACCACCTGAGCACACAACAGGGAAGCCGGTCCGCTTGCCGAAGGACGACGCCGTCTGTCGACGGGGAGCGCCGGGGTCAAGGACGCAGATTGAGCGTACGCCGCGTCGAGGTCGGCGCACAGCAGTTCGCTTTCACTTCGCAACCCACGGCGTACCAGCAGCCGGGACATGGTGCGGACGTGCGTCTTGACCGGCAGTGATTACAGCCAGTACACCCACCCCGTTCACGACGTGACCAACGCGGCAAAAGGCGCGCTTCAGATGAGTCGGACGCACTGCCCGGGGTAACCGGAGCGTGGGAGCCGATCGGCTTTCGGCATTTCCACCGGCGAAACACCCACGCTCCTTGCGGGACGTGCCGGACAACACGAAGGCGGGCCCATGGACGCGATTGTGCTGCTCAAGGACGACCACCAGACGGTCGAGAACCTGTTCAAGGAGTTCGAGCAGGCCGGGGACCGTGCCTACAAGACCAAGCGGAAGATCGCCGACAAGGTGATCGAGGAGCTGACGGTCCACGCCTGGATCGAGGAGGAGATCTTCTACCCCGCCGCACGTGCCGCCGTGCCGGACACCACCGACCACGTACTGGAGAGCGTCGAGGAACACCACGTCGTCCTGTGGATGCTCTCCGAGCTGGCGGGCCTGGATCCCGAGGACGAGCGGTTCGACGCCAAGATGACCGTTCTCATCGAGAATGTGCGGCACCACGTCGAGGAGGAAGAGGAGGAGTGGTTCCCCAAGGTCCGCTCCGCTCTCGGCCGCAGCCGGCTGGGCGAACTGGGCGAGCAACTCGCCGCCGCCAAGCCCGACGCTCCTCACGACCCGCTCCGGGTGCCCAGCGCGCACGAATGACCTCCATGGTGCAGCGATACCTTCGACGTTCATCGGCCAGGCCCCCGCGCCCGCAGCCGGATCATGAACACCCTCCGCCTCCGCTTGGCCCCGGGGCTCCGGAGGCGCGGGCTGCCGGCGCCGGAACTCAGCCCCCCATCAGGCGCCGGTCGTCCACCCGCACATGGCGGACCCCGTAGTCACCGGTGAGGGCCCGAGCGTGGAAGCGTCGCCGCGCCCGGCCCCTGCGACGCACACCGTGATCCGGACGAGCCGCATTACATGCCCAGGTGAGGACAAGGTGGAGGTCCAGCCATGCCGCGAGCGCGTGAAGAAGCCCGTTTCAGACATCCGCGGCACGAGCGCCGCGGAGAGGCTCGGCTACCGGCTGTGGCAGCGACACTCGTCGCCATCGCGCTGTACCTGCTCCTGCCCCAGCAGCTCCTGATCACCCCCCGCTACGTACTGCCCGCCCTGGAGTGTGTGCTCCTCGTACCCCTCGTAGCGATCAACCCTCGACGGCTGACTCGACAGACGCGGGCCTTCCGTGTCCTGTCGCTGACGCTCGTGGCCGTGATCGCGGCGAGCAACCTCCTCGCGCTGGGCACCCTGGTCCATGAGCTGGTGTCCGCCGAGGTGAAGGACGGCCAGTCGCTGTTGGTGGCCTCGTTGCAGATCTGGCTCACCAACGTCATCGTCTTCGGTCTGGCCTATTGGGAGCTGGACCGTGGCGGCCCGGTCAGCCGGACCCAAGTGCCCCGTGAGGAACTGCCATTGGCGGACTTCCGATTCTCGCAGGACGAGAACGACGACGCCGTCCAGGAGGTCTCCGACGGCTCCAGCAAGACATCCGACTGGGTGCCCACCCTGATGGACTACCTCTACGTGTCGGTGACCAACTCCACGGCGTTCAGCCCCACCGACACCATGCCGCTCTCCTCACGCGCCAAGTTCCTGATGGGCGTGGAGAGCGTCGCCGCTCTCCTGACTTCGCTCCTGGTGATCGCCCGCGCGGTCAGCATTCTGCACTGAAGGCGCTTTCGGCCCGCATTCACGGACGGACACTTCCGGCGCGATCCAGTCTGCCTCTCCGACACACGCCTCGTTCTCCCGGCGCCGGGCAGCACTCAGCCCTCGACGTGGACCCGGTTGCGCGGACGGGTCTGACGGGATGGCCGGGCCGCCGTGCCCCGCCAACCCCTCATGGATCTCGCGGATCTTGGCCTTCCGGCCTGCCGCAGACTTGTATGGTCCCGTCAGGTTGCTGCCCGTCGCTCCCGATACTCCGACCCTGAGCGGCAAGAACAGCGAATCACTGCTGGATTGCCAGGCCGGGATCTGGCGATGAGAAGGGTCTGGGCGAACGCCGCACTCAGGAGGGCAAACCCGGCGTGAGACCATCCGTTGCCTGAAGCGATACGCCGCCCGCGAGGTCTTCAACCTGGTCAGGACGGTGTCCACCGATCCCCGTCAGCGTGACGTGCCGGGCGGCGAGCCAGACCAGGAAAACGCCGGCGTGGGTGGTCCACTGCCGGGATTCCTGTGTCGTGAGTTGGTGACCAGCTCGCTGACGACCGGTTCGGTGACGAAGACGGCGTCGGCCGGCCCCCACGCCTCCATCTGGCGAACGGCTTCCTTGCGGGCCTCGGGCTCCACGTCCCAGGTGGCGACCTGCGAGGCGTCCAGGGAGACCGCGGGATCCAGGGCTCGGCACAGCCGTGTGATGCCGTCATCGATGTCGAGGTCACGCCATTCGACCAGGCCGTCGGTGTAGAGCACGAGCAGGCTGCCTTCCGGTACGTCGATCTCGGCAGCCTCGAAGGGCGGTCCGCCCAGGCCCAGCGGGGGTCCCGCGGGAAGATCGACCAGTTCCACAGCGCCGTCCGGGCTCACCAGCAGCGGGAGCGGATGCCCGGCGCGGGCGAGGGTGCAACGGCGCGAGACCGGGTCGTACACCGTCACGAAGCGCATTACTCGGCCGACCAAGCATGATTGGTCGACCTAATGATTGTCCCGGGGTCAGACGATCCGCGACGCGGCGGTACGGGCCAGGGCCAGCGTCCGGGAGCGTTCGGGTGCCGTGGGGCTGCCCGCGTCGCTGATCACGAGGAGGGTCCTGCCCACGGCGGCCAGGACGAGGGTCTCCTGGACGGTGAACGTCCCGGTGGTCGCGGTGACCGTGGCGTGCCAGGACGCGTCCCCGATCCCCGCCGAGCCGTGCGGCACCACACGCTCCGTACCGGTGGTCCCGTCGCTCCAGCCGATGGTGAACTCGGGGCAGCCGGACAGCACACTCGTCGCCTGCTTCAGCTCCTGCCGTGCCCCGGATCCCGGCAGCCGGCGCAGCACCTGCTGGAGGAACGGGCCGCTCTGGCTCATGGCGAAGGTGACCCTGGCCTCGACCGCGCCGGGGTGGGAACTGCGGGACGACTCCAATGAGTTGAGCGCGGTGAGGCATCCGGGACGGTCGGAGCGCGTCGGGGGATCGTCGCGCAGGACGGTCTTCACATAGCCGGCCGGCAACTCGGCTGTGGTGAGCAGGGCGGCGGACAGGGCTGCGGTGCCGGTGGACGTGGTGGTCGCGGGTGCGTGCGCAGGCACTGCGTTGTCCGGCCGGTGGCGTGCGCCGTCGCAGCCGGCGAGGGCCGTACCCGCCAGCACCGCCACCACGACCGGCAGGGTGGCGAGCCGTCGTCGGCCGGTGGCGGACGTCGTAGCGGATCTCGGGCTCACGGGCGTCTCCTCGGACAGCGGGCGGATCGTCGTGCGTGGCCGGTCAGCGGCCGTAGCGGAAGTACAGGTCGCAGCGCAGGACGGAGGCGACCAGTGCGTGGCGGTCCACGGCTCCCGCCGGGTCGCGCTGGAGGACGGCGGCTGCGGCCCGCAGTACGGTGTCGTCGAGGCCGCCGAGCAACTCGGCCGTGTCGGCGCGGCGTTGGGGGTCGGTCCAGATGGCGGTGCCGCCCAGGGACAGCGACCGGCAGACGAGGGCGGTGTTCGTCCGCAGGGCGGCCGTCCGCTCTTCCTCGGGCGGGAGCACGGGGAGTTGGTCCAGGGGGACGGTCCGGTCACCGCTGTGGGAGACCGACGAGTCCGTCGGAGCCGCGGACACCGCCGAGTCGCCGGAGCGGGCTGCGGCCGGTGCTCGGCCCGGCCCACTGCCGAAGGCCGCCCATCCGGCCCCGGCCGCGACCAGGACCGTGGCGGCGGCCAGCAGGGCCAGGGGCCCGATCCGCCCGGCGCCGCTCGGGGATGTCTTCTGGATCGGGTCGGCGGGAAGTACCGGTGCGTTCCGGCCGACCCGATCCAGAAGACACCCCCTAGGTCCGGGGTGCCTCGATGCGCGGGCGGCGGCCGCCGGTACCAGCGCGCCGACGACGGTCGTCAGCACCCCCGCCACCCACCAGGGCGTGTCGATCACGGCCCACCGGATGTCAGGGGCGGCGCGGGCCGCCGTCAGCCGGGCGAACAGGAACCAGCTGCCCAGCGGCACGGCCAGCAGGAGCCCGGACAGTCCTACGGCCGCCGCGCAGGCGGGTGCTGAACGGGGGCCGTCCACCGTGGCCCCCAGGGCTCTGGCGAGGGAGGTGGTCCAGAGGGCGAACAGCGCCCCACCTGCCACGAGCACCACGCCCAGGGCCAGCACCTGCTCGCGCGGCACGTCGGTCAGGGAGAGCGCGGTCGCCAGCCCGTCCGCCGTGCCGGTGTCCCGTACCCAGTCACCGGCCGCCCGCCCGGCGAGCTGGCTGCCCAGGAGCACACCGAGACCGAGCGCTGCTCCGGCCTGCGCCGCGCGCCGGCCGGATGCGTCCCGGTGTCCCACGGCCACGGCCCGCCACCATGCCACGGTCACCACCCCAGCCACGGCCCAGCCGGTCAGCAACCCGCCCGCCATGTAGGCGAGTTGGGTGTGATCGGGCATCAGAGCGGCCACCAGCAGAGTGAGGTCGGTGAACACCAGGCCCGCGGCGAGCCCGGTGGTCAGGCACTCCAGGGACGACAGCCCCCAGGACCGCGCCGGATCGGCGAGCACGGCCAGCCGGACCGCGGGTGTCGGATGCGTGGCGAGGCCCAGGTACCGCCTGAGGTGCTCGACGCGGCGTGGCGGGAGGGCCGAGCCGAGGTGGTCGGCGGTGGCGTTCCGTGGTGCGCGGGGATCCGCCGCCGCGCCGAGGTCGGCGTCGTGCTCCCGCACGCGCAGCACGGCGCACAGGGTGAGCAGTACGACGGCCAGGACGACCGCCATGCGCACCAGCAGACCGGCGCCCAGCAGTCCGGGGTCGCGGGCCAGCGCGACCGCCATCGGCAGGGTGACGCCGAGGAGCAGAAGCCACGAGGCCGCGATGGCCAGCCGTACCCGGCCCACGTCCCGCAGCCGAAGGTGGGCCAGTTCATGTCGGAAGACCGCGTCCACGTGCCGGTCGTTCTCGTTGAAGAAGTGGGAGTCGGCCACGATGCGGGGCCGGTGGACGGTACCCGAGGCACGCGCCCGGACCCCGACGCGCCGGCCGTGACGCACCCACAGCACCGGCCGGGGCCCTTCTCCTTCGGGCGCCACGGCAGCCAGGCGCCGGGCGAGCGGTGAGCAGTGCTCCGGCTCGGCCCGCCACCGCCACAGGCTCAGCCGGCGCCCGGCGGCTCGGCAGAGCAGGGCGAGGGCCAGCAGGGCAAGTGGCCCGCACAACACCACCGCCGACTGCGCCAGTCGTACGTCGCCCACGCAGCCGGTGAAGCGGGTGAGAACCTCGTCGGGCGCGGCGTCGGTGGTGGGCAGGCAGGCGAGTTGCGCGTCCGGCCAGTTGTCCCGGCCGAGGACCAGCCACCACCAGGTGGCGAACGAGGCACCGGCGCCCGCGACGAGGACCAGCAGGGCCAGTCGGGTGGTGGTCGGCAGCGGCAGGGGGCTGGAGACCAGTGCGCGGGCCACATCGGGTCGCTCGGTGGCGGTGGCGGTGGGGGTGGGGGAGGGTGGGCCGTCGGGGTCCGGTACGGCGTTCACGACGGCGACGGGCTCGTGGCCGCCGGCGTGTCACCGCTCTCCGACGACCGGAGTCCCGCCCCCGTGTCGTCGCCCGGACCGGCGACTGCGGTGCGCGGGTCCGGCGCGGTGCGGTGCTCGGGCTCCGGTTCCGCGTGGTGCTCAGGTGCCGGTTCCGCGCGGTGCTCGGGTTCCGCCGGCGCGTCCGGCACCGGCTGCGGCCCCGCGTTCCCGCGCACCACCGCCACGACGATGACCTGGGCGCAGGTTTCCGCCTGGGGCGCGGACAGTCCGGCGGCACGGCCCTGGGCGATGGTCCAGTCCGCGAGTTCCTGGCGGGTCACCTCGGAGAGTTCCGGCACGGCCGAGGTCAGCGCGGCTCGTCTGCCCTCGGTGTCGGTCCCGCGCCGGCGCCGCCACCACCGCTTGAGCCGGCTGCCGCCCGCCCGGATGCGCCCGGAGGCGAGGTCGGCGAGGACCTGCGCGACCACCGCCACCAGAACCGGCAGCACCACATCCGACTCGAAGCCGATGCCCAGCGGGTCCCCGGCCGGCCGGTGCAGGCGCTGCGGGGGATGGGGCCGGACCAGGTACACCCGGCAGGTCTCGTCCAGCTTTTCCAGTTCGGCCGGAGCGACGTGGCGGACCACGTCGCGCAGGACATCCTGGCCCGTGCGGTGGTACATGAGTTCCTCCCGTGAGGACGGACCGGCGGTGGGCTCGTGCGGAGAGGGGCGGCCTCGACCGCGTGCGGGTTCAGCGCCGGCCGCGACGACGACGCCAGGTCACGCCGACGGCGACAACGGCGGCGAAGACGAGGGCGGCCACACTGCCCGCCACGATCGGTGCGGATGTCCCGGTGTCCGCGAACCCGTCCCCTCCGGTGCCGTCGGACAGCGCCGACGGGGCGGGGGTGGTGGCGGACGGGGGAGCGGAGGAGGACACGGCGGACGGGGTGTCGGTCGGTGCCGTCGTGTCGCTCGCCGGACTGCCCTGCGCGAGGCTCTCCGAGGCAGCGTCCGGCGCCGGCGCCGCCGTCCGCTCGATCACGGAGTACGACGCCTTGCCGTCCATCAGGGCCGCCGGGTCGACCGAGGCCGTGGGCTGGATCAGGCCCTGCGTGACGAACTGGAGCGTGGACGGCGCCGGTACTCCGGAGGCCAGCGAGACGCGCAGCGGGATGCGGGCGGAGTCGCCCGCCGGGAGCGACCCGACGGACGGCAGTCCGGCGTCCGTGCTGAGGTAGCCGCTGAGCGCGGTGTCCCCTGGTGTCAACTGCACCGGCCGCCATACGGACGGGCCGGCGTCGAACCACTCCACGGTGACCTGATCGGACGTCAGCCGGGCAGCGGGCGGCGCGAGTCGGATGCCGACGGCGACGATGAAGCTGTCCGTGATGTCGGTGTCCAGCGTGTTGTGGAACGTGGCGTCCACGGTCAGCGGGTCGCCACCGGGTACCAACTCGCCTGAGTCCGGGGTGAGTTCGGCGTAGGGTGCGGCCGGGTCCGCCGCGTACGCCGGCGCTGCGGACAGGTGCAGCGGGACGATTGACGCGGCGCAGCTCAAGAGGGTTGCGCACAAAGGTCTACGGCGCACGAGAACCAGCTCCCCCCGGCGCGCCCCCCAGCGCGCTTCCTGGCGTGATGCCGGAGAGTTTAAGGGATAATGCGCCTTAAAGAGCTGTCCATTCACATTCGGTCAATAAAGAACAGAAGTGAATTCCTGTGCCGCTTGAGGTTTTTCAGTACCCGGGGTCGACGACCACGTCGTACGAAGGCGTGGACAGGGAGTGCAGGGGGGAGTCGAGTTTCTCGGTGCGGAGAATGTAGGTGCCCGGAGCCAGGTCCGAGATCTGCTGGTAGCGGCCGGTGAAGTCGGGCTCCGTTCCGGTCCAGTACCCGGAGCCGAGGCTGGGCTTGAGGACCCATCCGTTCGGCTGGACGACCGCCGGGTACACCGGACCGAGCGCGTCCTGGGTGAGGGTGAAGGACGCCCCGGCGTGGGCGTCCGTGCCGGGCGTACCGGACAGGGTGAACGAGAAGTAGCGGACGTTGAACGGTGAGCCGGAGGTCAGCGGGGCGCAGTTCCGGGCGGTCACGAGGCCGTCCACGGCGCCGAGTTGCAGCGGGTCGGTGAAGGTACCGCTCCCCGCGAGGCTCCCGCAGTCCCGGTCCCCGTCTCCGGTCGACTGGTCGCCGTCGTCCGTCGTGTCGCCCCCGCTCCAGGTGTCCGGAGCATCGGAGGTCGCACTCTCCTCGGTGGGGGTCTCCTCGACGGGTTCCTGCGTGGTGGGGGTGGGCTCCGGGGTGGGACTGCTGAGATCCGGCGTCGCCGAGGCGGTGTCGGGAGCGGACGTGGAGACGTCCGTCGACGGGGACTCCGCCGCACTCGAACGGTGGTCCGACGAACCGCCGCAACCGCTCGCCAGCACTATTGCCCCGAGCGCCAGCGCGCATTTTCTGATCATGGATTTCCTCCCCCTCGCGCACTGCCGGAAATCGGTCGGCAGGCGGCATGTGCGCGGGATATTACATCTCTTCAGCCCTTCGATCCCCTGATATGAGGACTTCTCCGAAGCGTCCCGGCGGGCCCCACCCCCTGCCGTACCGACGACTTTCACATGGGCGCCATCAGACCCTTCCCTGACGTTTGCTGCTCTTGGAACACTCGCTGCGCGCAGATTCCGTCATTCGGCGGCATCGCGTACGTCAGGACGCAGGACGAGAGGACCCTCACTCATGCCCGAAGTAAACCGGCGGCGCTTCCTCCAACTCGCGGGCGCCACGACGGCGTTCACCGCGCTGTCCAGCAGCATCCAGCGCGCGGCCGCTCTGCCCGCCCACCACCGCACGGGTTCGGTCGAGGACGTCGAGCACATCGTCGTCCTGATGCAGGAGAACCGTTCGTTCGACCACTACTTCGGCTCGCTGCGGGGTGTGCGGGGCTTCGGCGACCCGCGCCCGGTGACGCAGAACGGCAGGTCGGTCTGGAAGCAGTCCGACGGTACGAAGGACATCCTCCCGTTCCACCCGGACGCCGACGACCTGGGCCTGGCCTTCATCCAGGACCTCCCGCACGGCTGGAACGACGGCCACGCCGCCTTCAACGGGGGTAAGTACGACAAGTGGGTGCCCGCCAAGTCGTCGACGACGATGGCGTACCTGACGCGCGAGGACATCCCCTTCCACTACGCGCTCGCCGACGCCTTCACCATCTGCGACGCCTACCACTGCTCCTTCATAGGCTCGACCGACCCCAACCGCTACTACATGTGGACGGGGTACACCGGCAACGACGGCAAGGGCGGCGGCCCGGTCCTCGGCAACGACGAGGCCGGCTACTCCTGGACGACGTACCCGGAGCGCCTGGAGCAGGCCGGCGTCTCCTGGAAGATCTACCAGGACGTCGGCGACGGCCTGGACGCGAACGGCTCCTGGGGCTGGATCCAGGACGCCTACCGCGGCAACTACGGTGACAACTCGCTGCTCTACTTCAAGCAGTACCAGAACGCCAAGCCCGGCGACCCGCTCTACGACAAGGCCCGCACCGGCACCGACGCGCGCAAGGGCGAGGGCTTCTTCGAGCAGCTCACGGCCGACGTGAAGGCGGACAAGCTGCCCCAGGTCTCCTGGATCGTCGCCCCCGAGGCCTTCACCGAGCACCCCAACTGGCCCGCCAACTACGGCGCCTGGTACGTCGCCCAGGTCCTGGACGCGCTCACCTCCAACCCCGAGGTGTGGGGCAAGACCGCGCTGTTCATCACCTACGACGAGAACGACGGCTTCTTCGACCACGTGATCCCGGCCTTCCCGCCGGCCTCCGCCGCCCAGGGCAAGTCGACCGTGGACCCCGCCCTCGACCTGTTCAAGGGTGACGCCGGCCACCCCGCCGGCCCCTACGGGCTCGGCCAGCGGGTGCCCATGCTGGTCGTCTCGCCGTGGAGCAAGGGCGGTTACGTCTGCTCCGAGACCTTCGACCACACCTCGATCATCCGGTTCATCGAGCGCCGCTTCGGCGTCCAGGAGCCGAACATCTCGCCCTGGCGCCGGGCGGTCTGCGGCGACCTGACGGCCGCCTTCGACTTCTCCCGCAAGGACACCGCACCGGTCACGCTGCCGTCCACGGCCGGATACGAGCCTCCGGACCACGACCGGCACCCCGACTACAAGCCCACTCCGCCCGCCAACCCGTCGCTGCCCAAGCAGGAGCGCGGCAGCCGCCGCACCCGCCCCCTCAAGTACACCCCGGTGGTGGACGGTTCGGCGGACACGGCGGCCGGGAAGTTCACGCTCAGCTTCGCCTCCGGCGCGCAGGCGGGCGCCGCGTTCCTGGTCACCTCCAACAGCCGCACCGACGGCCCCTGGACCTACACCACCGAGGCCGGCAAGACCCTCTCCGACACCTGGAACTCGGCCTACTCCGGCGGCTCGTACGACCTCGCCGTGCACGGCCCGAACGGCTTCCTGCGCGTCTTCAAGGGCCGTAACAAGGTCGCCGGACCCGAGGTCACCGCCCGGCACGTCGGCGACAGCGTCGAACTCACCTTCACCAACAAGGGCTCCGGCACGGTGAAGCTGAGGCTGGTCGACGGCTACGGCGGCGGCCCGGTCGGCGTCACGGTCCGGCCCGGTGCCACCGTGCGGCACACCGTCGGCCTCGCCGGGAGCAAGTGCTGGTACGACCTCACGGTCACCTCGGACGCCGACCCGGCCTTCCTGCGCTCCTTCGCCGGCCACGTCGAGAACGGGCACCCCGGCGTCAGCGACCCGGCCATCATCACGGGATGAACGGGGTGAGGAAGAACGGGGTGAACGGGCGATGAACACCGCTCCGTGCGGACTGGTCAGGTACCGGTCACATCAGGGTAGTGTGCCCCGGTGACCACGCAATCGAACACACCTGCAGGCTGGTACCCCGATCCGCACGGGGCCGCCCAGACGCTCCGTTACTGGGACGGCGCGCAGTGGACCGAGCACACGAACCCGGCCCAGCAGGCCGCCGGACAGGTTCCGCAGCAGCAGGCCGCGCCCCAGCAGCCCGCCGCCCACATCCCGCACCAGCAGGCCGCCGACCCCAAGGTGCAGCGCCAGGTGCAGCAGCAGGCCGGGGTCGCGGCCGGCGGTGCCGGCGGCGGCACCCTCTTCACCGAGCCGGTCCTGGTCGTGAACCAGAAGGCCAAGCTGATCGAGCTGACCAACGAGTACAAGGTCATGGATCAGGGCGGCCGCGAGATCGGCGCGGTCACCGAGGTCGGGCAGAGCGCGCTGCGGAAGATCTTCCGCTTCCTCTCCAGCTGGGACCAGTTCCTGACGCACAAGCTGGAGATCCGCGACGCCTACGGCCAGCCGCAGTTGCTGCTGACCCGGCCCGCGAAGATCTTCAAGTCCCGGGTCATCGTGACCCGCCCGGACGGTTCGCAGGTCGGCGAGATCGTCCAGCAGAACATGATCGGGAAGATCAACTTCGCGATGAACGCGAACGGCCAGCAGGTCGGCGCGATCAAGGCGGAGAACTGGCGGGCGTGGAACTTCGCGATCGTCGACCACGCGGACAACGAGGTGGCCCGGATCACCAAGACCTGGGAAGGCCTCGCCAAGACGCTGTTCACGTCGGCGGACAACTACGTCCTGCAGATCCACTACCAGCTGCCCGAGCCGCTGCTGAGCCTGGTCGTGGCGACGGCGCTGACCGTCGACACCGCGCTCAAGCAGGACTCCCGGGGCTGGAACTGAGCGGCCCTCACACGGGGAGCTACGGGGAGTACGGCAACGGCGGCCGGTGCACGCGGACTTCGCGCGCACCGGCCGCCGTCGTGTGTCCGGTCGGACCACGGGTCGTAGGTCCGGTCAGAGTGCCGTGAGATGCCCGGGCTGCTCCGGCTGCCGGGGCACCAGCACCGGTTCCGCCGCCGCTGTGCCCGGTCCCAGGGCCAGGACCGCCGCGACGGGGTGCTCGTCGTGCTCGGCGTGCTCGTCGGACCGGTCGGGTTCGGGTGCCGCCCGGGTCAGCAGGACCACGCCCCAGGCCGCAAGCCCCGCCCCCGCCAGCGCCAGCAGCACGCCGCCGGCCCCGCCCTGCAGGCCCTGACCGAGCAGGGTCAGTCCGATGACCGCGGCGGCCGTCGGGTTGGCCAGGGTGACCACGGCCAGCGGGCCGCCGAGACCGCCGCGGTAGGCCGTCTGCGAGAGCAGCAGCCCGCCGGTGGCGAACGCGGCGACCAGGACGGCGACCACGATCACCCCGGCACTGAGCACCGGGCCCGTGCGATCCGTGGCCGCCACCGTCACCGTCTGGGTGAGGGCGGAGGCGACACCCGAGGCGAAGCCGGAGGCGGTCGCGTGCCTGAGGCCCGGCCGGGCGCCGGGCCAGGAGAGCATGCCGATCAGGGCAGCGGTCGTACCGGCGACGGCCACCGCCTCGGTCAGGCTCAGCACCCGCTCGGGCGCCGGACCCGACGCGGTGACCAGCAGCGCTGCCAGCCCCAGCAGCGTGAGCGCCGTACCGCGCCACTCCACCGCGCTGACCCGCCGCCCGGCCGCCCGCGCCCCGAGCGGCACGGCCGCGACGAGGGTGAGCGCGCCGAGTGGCTGTACGACGGTGAGCGGGCCGTACTTGAGGGCCACGACATGCAGCAGCGCGGCGGCCGCGTTCAGTCCGACCGCCGACCACCAGGCGCCGGTGCCGAGCAGCCGTAGCAGGCCCGTGCCGGGGCTGCGGGAGGCGAGGCGCTCCTGGGCGACGGCGGCCGCGGCGTAGGCGACGGCCGAGATCAGGGACAGGCCGACGGCGAGGAGTGCGGCGACGCTCATCGGCCCGCTCCCACCAGGACGGGCTCCTTCGGGGCGAGCCGCCGCGTACCGCGTCCGGCCGTACTGGACGTCCGGTTCGGCTGATGGACGACCGCGAGTGCGATGCCGAGCATGGCGGTCGCCACGATCGCGTCGAGCCAGTAGTGGTTCGCCGTGCCCACGATCACCA
This sequence comes from Streptomyces sp. Ag109_G2-15, assembly GCF_900215565.1. NCBI lineage: Bacteria > Bacillati > Actinomycetota > Actinomycetes > Kitasatosporales > Streptomycetaceae > Streptomyces > Streptomyces sp. Ag109_G2-15. The sequence goes on along the minus strand of NZ_OCNI01000002.1, from coordinate 1,605,351 downwards.
GCAGGGTGATCAGCGGGTGCAGCAGCCACAGCCAGCGCCGGCGCGACCGGGTGGCCGCGATCAGGCCGATCGCCAGCATCAGGGCCCAGCCGAAGTGCAGTGACGGCATCGCCGCGAACTGGTTGGAGAGGTGGTCGCTGGACGGCGGGCCGTAGACGGAGGGGCCGTAGAGCCGGGCGGTGTCCACCAGGCCGGTGCCGGTCAGCATCCGCGGCGGGGCCAGCGGGAACACGAACGGCAGCACCAGGGCCGCGCTGGTGACCACGGCCAGCACCCGGCGGGCCCACACGTAGTGCGCGGGCCGCCGGAGGTACAGCCACACCAGGAAGGCGAGCGTGGCCGGGAAGTGGACGGTCGCGTAGTAGGTGTTCGCCAGGTGCGCGAGGGTGTCGCCGTGCAGCAGTGCGGACTGCACGGCGGTCTCGTGGGGAAGGTGCACGGTCCGCTCGAGGTCCCACACGCGGTGGGCGTTGCGGAAGGCGTCGGCGGTGTGGCCGGTGGCCAGCTGTCGTCCGAGTTTGTAGACGAGGAAGAGCCCTGCGACGAGCAGGAACTCACGGACGAGCGGCGGGCGCGTTATCGCGTCCGGCTCCGCTTCTGCAGGCTCGGTTCGGGCATTCATCCCCCGGCCCCTTCGCTGACGGTGGTGCGTGTGGTGGTGCGGGCTGAGACCCGGACCGGGGCCCGGGGCTCATCGATACGTCCTCGTACCGATACGAAAGTGTACCGATACGCGACTGTACCGATACGGCAGTGTACCGATACGCTTGAGTACCGGTACACTTGCGTATCGATTGATGTGCGACACACTGGAGACAGGTTCCGCAGCCGCCCTTGCGCGGATCTTCAGCGGACCGTGGACGAGTGAGGAGAAGCCACGCATGACGTCGCAGGCCGCGGACGGACCGGAGACGGTCGCCGCCTCGAGCCGCTCCAAGATCACGCCCGAGCGTGAGCGGGAGTTCTTCGACGCCGTGCTGGAACAGATCCGGGAGTGCGGCTACGACTCCGTGACCATGGAGGGCGTCGCCGCCAGCACCCGGTGCAGCAAGTCCACGCTCTACCGGCAGTGGAAGACCAAGCCGCAGTTCGTCGCGGCCGCGCTGCGCGCCAACCGCAAGGTGCGCTTCGCCGGTATCGACACCGGCTCGCTCGCCGAGGACCTGCGCCAGGCGGCGCGGGCGGCGGGCGACTGGTCCAACAAGGACGCCCGGCTCATGCAGGCGCTCGGCCACGCGGTCACCGGCGACCACGAACTGGCACAGGCGCTGCGCGAGGCGCTCGTCCAGCCCGAGATCGCCGCGCTCCAGAAGATGCTGGTCCGGGGTGTGGAACGGGGTGAGGTGCCCGCCGGCCACCCCGCCCTGGAGTACGTCCCGGCCATGATGTTCGGCGTCCTGCGCGTACGCCCGGTGCTGAGCGGCGAGTACGCCGACGCCGACTATCTCGTCCGGTTCGTGGACTCCACCGTGCTGCCCGCACTCGGACTGACCTAGGACCCAGGCCGCCGTTCACGGGATGACTGAACGGCGACCTGCCGGCGCCGCACCGTGGGGACGGGGGCGGCGCGCACCCCCGGCCGGGTGGGATTCCTCTTGAGCGGAGGGGAATCCCACCCGGCCGACTTATGTCCGCGGGTGACCTCGGACGGCGACCTCAGACGTTCTGGCCGTTACCACCGCCGGACGAGACCTTGATGCCCTTGACGATGTCGTCGATGACGGACACCTTCTGGCCGACGTCCACGCCGAAGCGCACCACGACGATCTGCTTGGTGTCGTTGGGCGAGGGGAAGGCGACCGACTCGACGTAGCCGTCGGCGCCGTTGGCGGTGACCGCCTTCCAGCGCACCAGGTAGCCCTTCTGCCCGGCCACCGTCACCGCCTCGGAGGCCAGCACCTTGTGCGAGGTGATGCTGCCGTAGCTGGAGCCGCCGTAGGACTCCTTGGCATTGGCCGCGATGTCCGCCTTGGCGACCGCCTCGGCCGTCGCGCCTTCCGTGCCGAGCGCGACGGCCGGCGCCGAGTAGGCGCCGCCCGCGGTGCACGTCTGCTCCTTGTTGCCGGGGCACTTGTAGGAGTCGTCGGACGTGACCTGCGCGCCGACGCTGATCGTCTGCCCGGTCCAGCCCGTCGGCACGGGCAGGCTGATCCCGTTCACCGGGTCCGGCACCGTGCCGCCGCCCTTGATCTTGGGCGCCGCGGACTGCCCCGGGGACGGCGACTCGCCCTCACCGCCGGAGCCGCCCGACCCGCCAGGGCCACCGGAACCGCCGCCGGGCCCGCCCTGCCCGCCGTTCTGCCCGCCCTGTCCCTGCTGGGTACCGGCGCGGTCGCTGCCGGCGCCGCTGCCGTCGTCCTTGGTGAGGGCGTACACGCCGACCCCGATGCTCGCCAGTACCGCGGCCGCCGCCGCGACGGCTATGCCCGTGCGCAGACCGCGCCGGGGCGCGGCCGGCGGCTGGACGGGATACGTCGGATAGCCCGGGTAGGCGGCCCCGTACGCCGGAGGAGCCGGCTGAGGGCCCCCGGGAAGCTGCTGCGCCGGGGGACCCCAGGCGGCGGCCGTCCCGGCGGGGCGGGTCTGGTCCGTCCAGGCCTTGCCGTCCCACCAGCGCTCGGTGGGCGGACCGTCATTCGTCTGCCCGGGGTCGGGGTACCACCCGGGAGGAGTCACCTGCGTCATGACTCCACCGTATGAGGCGTCGGTGAAAGCCGGATGAGAGGATCAGCCGCCAATTCCTCGGACGTGGGCTTTCTCACGCCTCACATCGCCTCGCGCCTCGACCACCTCACGCCTCCACCACCAACCGCACCGGCCCGCCGCGCGGAGCCGGTGGCAGGCGCAGGCCCTCCCGCCCCGGGGTCACCGAGCCCAGCACGCTCGGGTGTCGGGCGCCCGTGCTGCGTGGGTCGGTGCCGGGGAGGCCGTGGGCGGTGAGGAAACCGAGGACCGCGAAGGCGTACGCCTCCTTCGCGGCGGCCGGCAGGCCCAGCTCGTCCGAGGTGCGTACGGCGGTCCTCGGGAGGAGGTCCCGGATGTGGGACATGAGCACCGGGTTGCGGGTGCCCCCGCCGGAGGCGATCACCTCCGTGGCACCGACGGACCGTGCCGCGTCGGCGACCGTCCGGGCCGTCAGCAGGTTGAGCGTCGCCAGCGTGTCCTCCGCGGACAGGCCGTCCGCCCCGGACCCCCGCAGGTACCCGGAGTGGAACAGCTCCTTGCCGGTCGTCTTGGGCGGCGCCAGCGTGTAGTACGGCTCCGCGAGCAGCCGGTCCAGCAGCGGCCGGTGCACCCGGCCCCGCGCGGCCAGCGCCCCGTCGGCGTCGTAGGCCAGGCGCCCGCCGCTGAACTCCCTGGCCGCCGCGTCGAGCAGCGCGCAGCCCGGCCCGGTGTCGAACGCGGTCCCGTCCGGCGCGGTCAGGTTGGCGATACCGCCGATGTTCAGCGCGACCGGCGTGCCCGCCCTGCCCCGCAGCCACAGCAGGTCGACCAGGCTCACCAGGGGTGCGCCCTGGCCGCCGGCGGCGACGTCCCGGGCGCGGAAGTCGGCGACCACCGGCAGCCCCGTCGCCTCGGCGATCCACGCCGGCTGCCCCAGCTGGAGCGTGCCGTGCACCCGGTCGCCGTCCACCCAGTGGTAGACGGTCTGCCCGTGGGAGGCCACCAACTCGCCACGCCCACCGCACAGTTCACGCTCCGCCCGGACCGCCGCCGCGGCGAACGCCTGCCCGATCCGGGTGTCGAGCCGGCACACCTCGGCGAGCGCCACGGCGGCCGGCGGCAGCGCCGTGGCGAGCGCTTCGCGCAGCCCGCCGTCGTACGGTGTGCTCACCATCCCCAGCGGCTTCAGCACCAGCGTGTCGCCGTCCAGCCGCAGGTCCGCAGCCGCCGCGTCGACCGCGTCGTACGACGTGCCCGACATCAGTCCGATCACTCGCATGGGTCAACTTGCCTTTCCTGAGGGTGGTTTCCGGAGCGCGGTGCGCCGGTCAAGGTCGGTTTCAAGAGCGCCAGCGCACTCACCGCACACGCCCCCGCCGCGTAGTACGCGGGCACGTCCACGTCCCCGGTCCGGCGTACGGCCTCCGTGATGATCAGTCCCGCGCACCCGGAGAACACCGCGTTCGACAGGGAGTAGGCCAGCCCGAGGCCCGTCCAGCGCACCCGAGCCGGGAACATCTCCGAGAGCAGCGCGGGTCCGGGACCGGCCATCAGCCCCACCACGGCGCCCGCGGCGCACGTGGCCACGGCCTTGGTCACGGCCGAAGTCCCGTCGCTCTGCAGCAGGTTGAACAACGGCACCGCCAGCCCGGCCACCAGCACCGCACCCGTGAGCATCACCGGCCGCCGCCCGACCCGGTCGCTGAGCAGCCCCGCCGGGAGGATCGCCACGGCGAACCCGACGTTGGCCGGGACGGTGGCGAGCAGTGCCTGCCGGAGGTCGGTGTGCAGCGAGGCCTGGAGGTACGACGGCAGGACGACGAGAAAGGTGTATCCGGCCGCCGACCAGCCCATGACCCGCCCAGCACCCAGCAGCACCGCCGACGCGACCACCCCGGCACCACCCGGGCCGGCACCCGCCCGCTTCCGCTCCCGGAACTCCGGCGTCTCCTCCAGCCCGACCCGCAGCCACAGCGCCACCAGCCCCAGTGGCAGGGCCAGAAGGAACGGCAACCGCCAGCCCCAGCCGACGAGTTGAGCCTCGCCGAGCACCGTGGCCGTGGCCGCCGCGACGCCCGCACCGCCCAGCAGACCCAGCGCCACCGTGAACGACTGCCACGCGCCGTACAGTCCGCGCCGTCCCGGCGGGGCGAACTCCGTCATCAGTGCCACGGCTCCGCCGAACTCCCCGCCTGCCGACAGCCCCTGAAGCACCCTCAGAAACGTCAGCAGCCACGGTGCCAGAGCCCCCGCCGTGGCGTACGTCGGCAGCACCCCGATCAGTGTCGTCGCGGCCGTCATCAGCGCGACCACCCCGATCAGCACCGGCCGCCGCCCGATCCGGTCGCCCAGCCTGCCGAACAGGGCCGCGCCCAGGGGCCGGAAGAAGAACGCCAGCGCGAAGGAGACGTATGTGCGCACCAGTCCCTCGGCCGGACTCCCGCCCATCGGGGTGAAGAACCGCTCGGCGAGGACCGTCGCCAGATAGCCGTAGACGCCGAACTCGTACCACTCGACGAGATTGCCCACCGACCCCGCCGCCACCGCCCGCACCGTCGGCGCACGGGCGGCCGTATCGCCGCGACCCCCACGACTCCCGCGATCCCCACGACTCCCGCGATCCCCGCGATCCCCGCGATCCTCGCGATCCCCGCGGTCCTCCCGATCCCCGTGATCTCCGGGGCGTTCGAAAATCAGCTTCATTCCAGGCCCTGTTGACGGTTCGTCGGCTGTACAGCGGCTGGTCGGGCGGCATGCGCGTCGCCCGATCGCCTCTTCGTTCACCCGGCGGGGCAACACCTGCCCCGACCGGCCACCACACATCCCATCGGACGGCTACGCTCGTGGTCTGTACGTCATTCGGGCGACCTGGGGAGGTAACGGGATGACGGAGGGACGGTCGTCGGCGGCCGCCGCGGCTTCCCTGTGGGAGCGGGACGCGGAGATCGCCACCGTCACGCGGACGCTCGACGTCCTGCGTGCCGATCAGTCGTCCGCGGGCAGCCTGCTGGTCTTCCGGGGCGAGGCCGGACTCGGCAAGACCGCGCTGCTCACCGAGACGCGCCGCATCGCCGAGCGCCGCGGCTGCACGGTGTGGTCCGCCCGCGGCGGCGAGACCCTGAAGTCCGTGCCGTTCAACGTGGTACGGCAGCTGCTGCAGCCGGCGCTGGTCTCCCTGCTGCCGGAGGAGGCCCGCGAGTACCTCGGCGACTGGTACGACATCGCCGGCCCCGCCCTCGGGATAGTCGACCCGGGGGAGGGCAGCGTCGACCCGCAGTACGTCTGCGACGGACTCGTCGCGGCCGTGCGCCGGCTCGCCCGCCGCGAGTGGCCGCTGGTGCTGATCATCGACGACGCACACTGGGCCGACCAGGAGACCCTGCGCTGGCTGGCCGCGTTCGCCGAACGCCTGGACGACCTGTCCGTGCTGGTCGTGGTCGCCCGCCGCCCCGGCGAGGTGAGCGGCGAGAGCGCCCGCCACCTCGAAGCGATCGCCGCCGCCGCGGGCCGTCCCGTCAACAACCTCAGCGCCCTCACCCCGGAGGCCACCGCCGGACTCACCCGCGCCACCGTCGGCCGCCATGCCGACGACCCGTTCTGCCGCGAGGTCTGGGCCGTCACCGGCGGCAATCCGTACGACACCGTCGAACTCCTCGCCAAGGTGCTGGACAGCGAGGTCCAGCCGGTCGAGTCCAGGGCCGGCGAACTGCGCGCCCTGAACCGCGCCGCCCGGGGCGGCGGCCTGGTCGACCGGCTCAACGGACTCGGCATCGACGCCACCCAGTTCGCCTGGGCCGCCGCCATCCTCGGCACCGGCATCTCCGTCGACCTCGTCGCACGGCTCGCCTCCATGAGCACCGACGTCGCCGAGCGCTGTGCCGAACTGCTGCGCACCGCCCGCATCCTCACCGAACCCGACCCGGCGGCCGGCACCGAAACGGAGGGCGGCGAGCTGGAGTTCGTCCACCCGCTGATCGCCTCCGCCGTCTACAACTCCATCCCGCCCGCCGTGTGCACCGCCATGCACGGCGTCGCCGCGCAGATCCTCACCGAGACGGGACACGGCGCCGCCGAGGCCTCCCGGCACCTGCTGAAGGTGCACCCGGACGACGACGAGGAACTCGTCGAGCAGCTGCGCGAGGCGGCCCGCGAACACCTGGCCGTCGGCGCGCCCGACGCGGCCCGCCGCTGCCTGGAGCGCGCTCTGGAGGAGCCGCCGCGCCCCGAGGTCCACGCGCACGTGCTCCTCGAACTGGGCCACGCCACCCTGCTGACCGCACCCTCCGTCACCATCGAGCACCTGCAGTCCGCGCTCGTCATGCCCGGCCTCGACGGCGGCCAGCGGGTCGACGCAGTGGTCCGGCTCTCCCAGGCGCTGCTCCACAACGACCAGCTGGAGGAGGCCGTCCGCACCGTCGAGGCCGAGGCCGCCCGGCACGACGCGGGCCCGGTCAAACTGCGGCTGCAGGCCGTGCAGTTCATGTGGGAGGGCATCCACGGCGAGACCGTCTCCCAGGAACGCTCCCGGCGCCTGGCCGAACTGGCCGGCACCTGCACCGGCCGGGACAACTCCGAGCGCGCCCTGCTGATCCTGCGCGGCTTCGACGCGATGACCCACGGCGAGAACGCGGAGGAGGTCCTCCAGCTGTGCGACCGCGCCCTCGTCAACGGCCGCCTCGCACCCGGCCTCGGCTGGACCGACGGCGAGTGGGGCATCGAACTGCTGATGATGCTCGGCAGCGCGTACGCCTACGCCGACCGGCTCGACCGCGCCGAGAGCCTCTTCGCCGAGGCCCTGCGCGCCTACACCGGCGCCGGCTGGCGCGGCGGCCACCTCTCCCTGGCCAACGCCTTCCTCGGCCTCGCCTACCGCAGACAGGGCCGGCTGCGCGACGCCGAGACCACGCTGCGCGAGGCGCTGAACCTGGCCGAGCGCGTCGGCCGCGGCCTGCCGCTGTACTGGTCGTCGACCTGCGGACTCGTCGACACCCTGCTGGCCCGCGGCCATGTCGAGGAGGCCTGGTCGATCGCCGAGCAGTACGGCTTCGCCCCGCCCTACCCGTCCACGATCGTGCTGCCCGACATCCGCTCCGTGCGCGGCCGGCTGCTGCTCGCGGTGGGCCGCACCGAGGAGGGCATCAACGAACTGGAGGCCGCCGAGAAGACCGCCGCCTCCCGCGGCGGCCACAACCCCGTCCTCGCACCCTGGTCCATCGACCTCGCCAAGGCCCTCGCCACGCAGGACCCCGCCCGGGCCGCCCAGCTCGCCGCGGACGCCCGCCGGCAGGCCGAGCGGTTCGGCACGGACACCGCCATCGGCGAGGCCCTGCGCTGCGCGGCCGCCCTGGAGACCGGCCAGCGCGCGGTCCGGCTCGCCGCCCAGGCCGTCGCCTATCTGGAGGCCTCACCCTGCCAGTACGAGCACGCGGCGGCCCGGGTCGAGTACGGCATCGCGATCCGCTCGGTCGCGGAACTCAACCGGGGCCTGGCGCTGGCCCGTTCGATCGGGGCGGACGGACTGGTGGCGCAGGCGCGGGAGGTGCTGGAGACGGGGCGGGGGCTGCGCTAGGTCAGACGGCCAGCAGCTGGTCGGTGACCGCCGTCAGCCGCTTTTGCACCTCGCGGTCGTACGTCGCCTCGTGCGCGCGTGCCGGGCTCGTGCCGTCGAAGTAGCGGCTCGTGCCCAGGTCCTGGGTGGCCAGTGCCAGCACGCCTGGCGCGCCGTCGGCGACCGTGTGCCAGGGCGTCACGCCCGCGTCGCGCACCATCGTCGTGTCCATGTAGGTCGCCGGGTGCAGCACGTTGACGGACACCCCGGTGCCGGCCAGCTCCTCGGCGAGCGTGAAGGTGTGCGCGGCGAGGGCGAACTTGCTGCGGCAGTAGGCCGACACGCCGTTGTAGCCGCGGGTCAGTTCCGGGTCGGCGAAGTCCAGCGGCTCCTGGCCGGCCGAGCCGACGTTCACGATCCGGGCGGGCGGGTTGGCCCGCAGGACCGGCAGCAGGGTGCGGGTGAGTGCGACCGGCGCCAGATAGTTCACCGCGAGCCGCAGCTCGTGCCCGTCGGCGCTCAGCTCACGCCCGGAGCCGCTCGGACCGCCGCCGACGCCCGCGTTGTTGATCAGCACGTCCAGCTCGGGATGCGCCTGGGCGACCCGGGCGCCCAGCTCGCGGACCTCGGCGAGCGAGGCCAGGTCGGCGACGAACCCCTCCGCCCGGCCCTCGGTGCGCAGCTCCGCGACCAGCTGCTCGGTGCGCGTCCGGTCGCGGCCGTGGGCGAGGACGAGATGGCCGTCCCGGACCAGTTCGAAGGCGATGTACCGGCCGAGCCCGGAGGTGGCGCCCGTGATCAGAACAGTCGACATGCCCCCACCCTAGGCACGGCCCGCCGAAGGGAGGGAGGTGCTGCTGAAGCTACGACCGGCAGGGTCACCCTCAGCGCGCTTCGTCCTCCTCGGCGAGCACCCGCTGGGCCGCCGCGAACGCCGAGTTGGCCGCCGGCACCCCGCAGTACACGGCGGTCTGCAGCAGCACCGCCCCGATCTCCTGCGGTGTCAGCCCGTTGCGCCGCGCCGCCCGGACGTGCATGGCCAGCTCGTCGTAGTGGCCGTGCGCGACCAGCGCGGTCAGCGTGATCATGCTGCGCTCGCGGCGCGAGAGGGTCGGGTCGGTCCAGATCTCCCCCCAGGCATAGCGGGAGATGAAGTCCTGGAACCGCGCGGTGAACGGAGTCTGCCGCGCCTGCGCCCGGTCGACGTGCGCATCGCCCAGCACCTCCCGGCGCACCGCCATCCCGCTCGCCTGGGCTCCGTTCAGCTGGGTGCGCAGGGCGGTCAGGACGGCCTGCGGGCACTGCGCGGGCGCCAGGTGCGAGGCCCCGGGCAGCTCCACCAGCGCGGCCCCGGGCACCGCGTCCGCGATCTCCCGCAGATGCGCGGGCGGCGTCGCGGGATCCTGCCGTCCCGCCACGAGCAGGGTCGGTACGGCGATGTCGGCGAGCCGGTCGCGCAGGTCGAACGCGGCCAGCGCGTCGCAGCAGGCGGCGTACGCCTCGGGGTCGGCCTCGCGGTGGTCCCGCACCAGCCGCGGCACGGTGAAACCGGGCGTGAACCACCGCGCGTCGGCGCTCTCCACCAGCCACTCCATCCCCTCCCGGCGCACCCGCTCGGCACGCTCCCGCCAGGGCGCGCTGCCGCCGAAGTGCGCGGACGAGCAGATGACGGCCAGCGAGGTCAGGCGCTCGGGATGGTGCACGGCCAGGTGCAGGCCGACCGCGCCGCCCAGTGACACACCCGCATAGGCGAACCGCTCGATGCCGAGCGCGTCGGCGAGGGCCAGCACCAGCGCGCCGAGGTCGCCGACGGTGGCACCCGGCCCGATCAGATCCGGGGCCGAACCGCCATGCCCCGGCAGGTCCCAGCGCACCACCCGGTGGGTGATCGACAGCTCGGGCGCGACCGCGTCCCACAGGGCGTACGAGGTGCCGAGCGAGGGGCCGAGCAGCAGCGGGGGAGCGGAAGCCGGGCCTTCTTCCAGGTGGTTGAGGAGGTGCACGGTCAACGTCGCTCCAGGGCACGGTCGGTGAGGGCACCGGCGAAGCCGGTGTAGCGGGCGGGGTCGGTGAGGTCGTCCAGCTCGACGTCCTTCAAATCGGCTTCCTCCGCGAGGAGTTCACGCAGCGGACGGTTCTCCTCGTGGGCGCGACGGGCCAGTTCGGTCAGCAGCTCCTTGGCGCGCGCACGGCCGAGGACGGGTGCCAGCGCGGCGGACAGCCGTTCGGACACGATCAGACCCCGGGTCGCATCGAGGTTCCGGCGCATCGCGGCGGGGTGCACCCGAAGCCCCTCGGTCAGCTCGGCCGCGTGGGCGGCCGCGCCGCCCACCAGCCGGAGCAGGTCGCGCAGCGGCTCCCACTCGGCGTGCCAGGCGCCGGCCGGCCGCTCGTCCTCGGCGGCGAGGGAGCCGTACAGGGTGGCCGCGAGCTGCGGGGCGCGCCGGGCGGCGGCCGCGAGGAGCGTGGACCGCACCGGGTTCGCCTTGTGCGGCATGGCGGAGGAGCCGCCGCCACTGCCCTCGCTCACCTCGCCGATCTCGGTGCGCGACAGCGTCAGCACGTCCACGGCGAGCTTGCCCAGCGCCCCCGCGGTGAAGGCCAGGCAGCCGGCCAGGTCGGCGACCGGCGTGCGGAGCGTGTGCCAGGGCAACGCCGGTGCCGCGAGGCCGACTTCGCGGGCGTACGCCTCCGTCAGCGCGTCCACGTCCTGGGCGCCGTAGGCTTCGAAGGCCGCCAAGGTCCCTGCCGCGCCGCCGAGTTGGGCGGGGAGCGAGTCCTGTACCCGGGTGATGCGGTCGCGCGCGTCCAGGACCAGTGAGCGCCAGCCGGCCGCCTTCAACCCGAAGGTCGTGGGTACGGCGTGCTGGGTGAGCGTCCGCCCGGGCATCGGGGTGTCCCGGTGCTCCAGCCCCAGCCCGGCCAGCGCCCGCTCGGTCCGGCCCAGGTCGGCGAGGATCAGCTCCAGGGTGCGTACGGCGACCAGCATCGTCGCCGTGTCCATGATGTCCTGGCTGGTCGCACCCCGGTGGACGTACGGGCCGTACGGCTCGCCGACCGCCGCCGTCAGGTCGGCGACCAGCGGGATGACCGGGTTGCCGCCGGCCGGGGTGCGTGCCGCCAGCGAACGGATGCCGAAGTTCGCCGGGACGGCCGCCTCGGTCACCGCCGCCGCGGCCTCGGCCGGGGCCAGCCCCAGCGCGGCCAGCGCCCGGGTCAGCGCGGCCTCGGCGTCGAGCAGGGCCCGCAGATAGGCGTGGTCGCCGGTCTCGGCGGCGGCGCCGGACAGCCCCCACTCGGGGGCGATCAGACCCGTGTCGGCGTACGGAGGGGACGCAGATGTCACTGGAACTCCAGGAAGACCGTCTCGCCTTCGCCCTGAAGGCGGATGTCGAAACGGTAGGTGCCACTGCCCTCGTCGCCGGCGATCAGCGTGTCGCGCCGGTCGCCCACTCGGGTGAGCAGCGGGTCCGCGGCGAGCGCGGCCTCGTCGCCCGGCAGATAGATCCGGGTGAACAGGTGCACGAGCAGGCCGCGCGCGAAGACGCACACGCTCAGGTACGGGGCGCTGTTCCCGCGCGCGCCGGGCCGCAGCGTCCGCGCGTACCAGTGGCCGTTCGTGTCGGTCTGGATGCGGCCCCAGCCGGTGAACTCCACACCGTTGCGGCCCAGATAGTCGCTGGTTGCGGGGTCCCGCCGGATGGAGCCGTCCACCTGGGGGACGGTGCCGTCGGGGCGCGGCCCCCACAGCTCGACGAGGGCGTCAGGAAGCGGTTTCCCGTCGCCGTCGAGGACGTACCCGTGGACGGTGATCGTGTCGGGGTGCCCCAGGGGTGCGATGTCCTCGCCGCCGCGGAACGGCAGCGCGTACCCGTAGAAGGGGCCGACCGTGTGGGACGGGGTGGGCAGCACGCTCTCCGGGCTGCTCGTGTCGATCTTCGTCATCGCTGGGGTCAGCGTCCTTCCTCGATCCAGGTGGCGGCGGGGCCGTCCAGCACGATGTCCCAGTGGTAGCCGAGGGAGAACTCCGGCACCGACAGACCGTGGTCGTAGGTGGCGACCAGCCGTTGCCGGGCCGCGTCGTCCGTCACGGACTGCAGGATCGGGTCGTACGGGAAGAGCGGGTCGTTCGGGAAGTACATCTGCGTCACCAGCCGCTGGGTGAACGCCGAACCGAAGACCGAGAAGTGGATGTGCGCAGGGCGCCAGGCGTTGACATGGTTGCGCCAGGGGTAGGGGCCCGGCTGGATGGTGGTGAAGTGGTAGCGGCCCTCGGCGTCCGTGAGGGTGCGGCCGACGCCGGTGAAGTTGGGGTCCAGCGGGGCGTCGTGCTGCTCGCGCTGGTGGGCGTAGCGTCCGGCCGAGTTGGCCTGCCAGATCTCGACGAGCTGGCCGCGGACCGGGCGTCCGGCACGGTCCAGGAGCCGTCCGGACACGGTGATCCGCTCGCCGACCGGCGGGCCGGTGTGCTGCCGGGTGAGGTCGTTGTCGATCTCGGTGAGGTCGCGCTCCCCGAAGGCGGGGGAGTGCAGTTCCACCAGTTCGGGGTCCTGGCCGATGTCCATGGCGACCAGGGGCTGCTTGGGGTGGCGGAGCACGGAGGAGCGGTAGGGCGCGTAGTCGCGGCGCGGATGGTGCTCGACGGGCGCGCCGTCGGCGACCCGCTTCTCGTAGGCAGCACGCTCTGCGGCCATTTCCAGGTCGATGTCTGCTTGCGTGAGGGTCATGAGATTCCTAGGTGGCAGCGCCCCAAGGGGCTCGGGACTGTATCCATATGCGGCTCCGCCGCGTGTGCGCGACCAGCCACAACGCACCCGCAGGTGGCGCACGGGCCGTCCCCCGGAGCGCCTAGCGTTCGAGGACGAGGGCGAGGCCCTGGCCCACGCCGATGCAGAGGGTGGCCACGCCGGTGCCGGAGCCACGGCGGGCGAGCTGGTGGGCCACGGTGCCCGCGAGCCGGGCGCCGGAGGCGCCGAGCGGGTGGCCGAGGGCGATCGCCCCGCCCTGGGGGTTGAGGAGGGCCGGGTCGAACTCGGGCCATTCGGCGACACAGCCGAGGACCTGGGCGGCGAACGCCTCGTTGAGTTCCAGCACGGACAGGTCGGCGAAACCCTTGCCCGCCTTGGCGAGGGCGCGGTTGACGGCCTCGACGGGGGCGAGCCCGAAGTACTGCGGGTCGATTCCCGACACTCCGGTCGCGGTGACCCGGGCGAGGGGTGCACGGCCGATGGCCTTCAGCCCTTCCTCGTCGGTGAGGAGCAGGGCGGCGGCGCCGTCGTTGAGCGGGGAGGCGTTGCCCGCGGTGACCGTGCCGCCCTCGGTGCGGAACGACGGCCTGAGCTTCGCCATGGCGGCGAGGGAGGCGTCGGGCCGTACGCACTCGTCGGCGGCGAAGCCGACCGGCTCGCCCTTGCGCTGCGGGACCGGCACGGGCGCCAACTCGGCGTCGAACAGGCCCTGTCGCTGGGCTGCGGCCGCCTTCTGGTGGCTGTGCAGCGCGTACTCGTCCTGCTGCTCGCGGCTGATCTTGTGCTTGTCGGCGATCAGTTCCGCGCTCTCCCCGAGCGGGATGGTCCACTGCGGGTCCATCCCCGGGTTGACCATGCGCCAGCCGAGCGTGGTCGAGTACAGCTCGGTGTGTGCGGCGGGGAACGGCTTGTCCGACTTGGGCAGGACGTACGGCGCGCGGGTCATCGACTCCACACCGCCCGCTACGGCGATCCGCGCGTCGCCGACCGCGATGGCGCGGGCCGCCTGGATCACCGCTTCGAGGCCGGAGGCGCACAGCCGGTTGACGGTCACCCCCGGTACCGAGGTCGGCAGGCCCGCGAGCAGGGCGGCCATGCGGGCGACGTTGCGGTTCTCCTCGCCGGCGCCGTTGGCGTTGCCGAAGTAGACGTCCTCGATGCGGGAGGGGTCCAGGTCGGGCGTGCGGGCGAGGAGTTCGCGGATGGCGTGGGCGGCGAGATCGTCGGGTCGTACGGAGGACAGCCCGCCGTTGTAGCGGCCGATCGGGGTGCGAACGGCGTCGACGATGTAAACCGGGTTCACAGCACGTTCTCCCCGATGGTCAGTTCGGCGTCGGTCCGGACGACGACGTCTTCGACGGTCACGCCCGGCGCGGTCTCCACCAGCATGAGCCCCGCATCCGTGACGTCCAGCACCGCGAGATCCGTGATGACTCGGTTCACACACGCCTTGCCCGTGAGCGGCAGCGTGCACTGCTCCAGGATCTTCGGGGAGCCGTCCTTGGCCGTGTGCGTCATGACGACGACGACCTTACGGGCGCCGTGCACCAGGTCCATCGCCCCGCCGATCCCGGTGACCAGCTTCCCCGGGACCGCCCAGTTGGCCAGGTCGCCGCCCGCGGACACCTGCATCGCCCCGAGTACGGCGACGTCGATGTGCCCGCCCCGGATCATCGCGAAGCTCAGCGCCGAGTCGAAGTAGGAGGCGCCCGGCAGGACCGTCACGGTCTCCTTGCCGGCGTTGATCAGGTCCGGGTCGACCGCGTCGTCGGCGGGATACGGGCCGGTGCCCAGGATGCCGTTCTCCGACTCCAGGACCACCTCGACGCCCGGCGGCAGATGGTTCGGGATCAGCGTCGGCAGGCCGATGCCGAGGTTGACGTACTGGCCGTCCCTCAGTTCGCGGGCCGCGCGGGCGGCCATCTCCTCGCGTGTCCAGGCCATCAGGACCTCACCGTCCGCTGCTCGATCTTCTTGTCCGCCGCCTGCTCGGCGGTCAGGGCCACCACGCGCTGCACGAAGACGCCGGGCAGATGCACCGCGTCCGGGTCGATCTCCCCGGGCTCCACCAGTTGCTCCACCTCGGCGACCGTCACGCGGCCGGCCATCGCGGCCAGCGGGTTGAAGTTCCGGGAGGACTTGTTGAAGACGAGGTTGCCGTGCCGGTCGCCCTTGGCGGCGCGGACCAGCGCGAAGTCGGTGCGGATGCCCCGCTCCAGGACGTACTCCACGCCGTCGAACTCCCGGACCTCCTTGGGCGGCGAAGCGAGCGCGACCCCGCCCTCTCCGTCGTACCGCCACGGCAGCCCGCCCTCGGCCACCTGCGTGCCCACGCCCGCCGGGGTGTAGAAGGCGGGGATCCCGGCGCCGCCCGCGCGCAGCCGCTCGGCCAGCGTGCCCTGCGGGATCAGCTCGACCTCCAGCTCGCCGGACAGGTACTGGCGGGCGAACTCCTTGTTCGCCCCGATGTAGGAGCCGGTGACGCGGGCGATCCGGCCGGCGGCCAGCAGCACCGCGAGGCCGGACTCCATCGCGCCGCAATTGTTCGACACCACGCTCAGACCGGTCGTCCCGCGCTCGTACAGCGCCTGGATCAGTACGTTCGGCACACCGCTCAGCCCGAATCCGCCGACCGCGAGGGACGCGCCGTCCGGCACATCGGCCACCGCCTCCAGGGCAGTGGCGACCACCTTGTCCATCCGTGAAGCCTCATCTCTGCAATTAATCAGCGCACTGAGTATTTCAGCGAGGTGTCCCTCACGCTGCCACCGGACCCTGAAGCCCGTCAAGACCTCGTGGTACTTGTGATTCCCTAGGCAGACAGGTGGGCCGAAGGGCGAGTATCGTTCAGTACACCAACTAATCGATCAGGGGAGTTCACATGGCCGCGGTGGACCTCGCCACCCATCCCGGGCACCTGGCCCGGCGGCTCCAGCAGGCGCACTACCTGCTGTGGAACACCATGGTCTCCGAGGAGACCACCTCACCGCAGTTCGCGGTCATGAACGCGCTCGTCGCCGAGCCGGGCCTCGACCAGCGGACCGTGGGGGAGCGGGTGGGCCTGGACCGCTCGACCATCGCCGAGGTCATCAGCCGGCTCAGCCGCCGCGAGCTGCTGCACAAGGTGCGCGACCCGCAGGACGGCCGCCGCTCCCTGCTCCGCCTCACCGACGAGGGCCTGCGCGTCCACCGCAAGCTGACCGTGCGCACCGCGCGGATGAACCAGGTCTTCCTCGCCCCGCTCTCCCCCGAGGAGCAGACCGTCTTCTTCGACCTGATCCGCCGGGTCGCGGACGCCGCCGAGGACCTGCGCAACCCCGCCGAGCCGCTGGTCGCCCAGCAGGGCTGAACAGCGGCCCGGTCAGGGGGAGGCCTCGGTGTCAGGAAGAGGCCGGGGCGAACACCACCCACACCTGACCGGCGGCGAAGTTCATCGGGCTGCCGTCCGCCGCCGTGAACGCCGTACCGTCCGTGGCGCCCGGCCGGGACCAGGTGGCGTCGAAGGACCGCCCGTCCCGCAGCACTTCGGCCTTCCCGGAGCCGACCGTCTCGGTGAACGGCGTGGGGTTGCCGAGCGCGTCGTGGTACCGGGACGACCGGATCTTCACGTACTGCACGACGACCGTCGCCGGCGCGGGCCGATCGCCCTCGGTCGTCACCGTGGGCGTGCCGTCCATCGCGACCAGCCAGCCGCCCCGCCGCGCGGACCAGGTGAACGCGAAGCGCGCCGACGGATAGCGCACGGTCCGCGAGGCCTCGGGAGTGCCGCCCGAAGGCGCCGGGCCATAGCGGAACCCGGTGGTCAGCGCGGCCTTCCCCGGCGCGGAGGGCAGTACCCGGTCCGGATGCAGATACAGGTTGTGCGGAGCGGCCCTGTCGGTGCCCCGGTAGTAGGCATCCGCTGCCTCGTCGGGCGACTCGGCCCGCAGCGGAGCCTGGTGGATCAGCGGCAGCAGCTTGCTCTGGGCCCCGGAGAACGCCAGCGTCGGCTCGTGGAACTGGCGCAGCAGCTCCAGGTCGGACTCGCGGGCGCTGCGCACCGGACCGACGGCCGCGGGGAGCGTGGTGGCGTACACCGCCATCAGACGGCTCAGGCCGCCCTCGACCTGTTCCGCGTACACGACGTCCGCCGCGTCGAGTCCCGTCTGCGGGCGGGCCGCCGGCACGTTGTCGATCTTCACGGCGAGCACCGAGCCGTCCGCGGATGCGGCCGTGCGGGTCGGTGACGGGGTCCGGTGCGGTGCACGGGCGTCGTCGGTCTGGCCGTGCCGTGTGCAGCCCGCCGTCAGGGAGGCCGTCATCAAGGCGGCGAGCAGCGTCGCCGTCAGCGCGGTACGTCGTGTGCGTGCCCCGTGTCCCCTGCCCACCCTTGAACCCCCGTTCTTATGGGTCGATTGTGTGCTCGTCGGGTCGTCGCGGGCTATCCCTGGTGGGTATCGGTCGCGCGTTCCGCGGGCCGGTCCGGCCCAGGATCGGGACGCAGCCCTAATGGCCGTTCTCCTTGGCTCCCAGGATCTCCGCGAGGTCGTAGCGCACCGGCTCCTCCAGCTGTGCGTAGGTGCAGCTCTCCGGGGTCCGGTCCGGGCGCCAACGGCGGAAGCGGGCCGTGTGCCGGAAGCGGGCGCCGTTCTCCATGTGGTCGTAGGCCACCTCGGCGACCCGCTCCGGCCGGATCGGCACCCAGGACAGGTCCTTCTTGCCCGACCAGCGGCTCGGCGCCCCCGGCAGCCGGGCCGTCTCATGCGCCGCCTCCTCTCCCCAGGCCGCCCACGGATGCCCGGTCACGTCGTCCATCCGCAGCGGTTCCAGCTCTTCGACCAGCTCGGCGCGCTTCTTCATGGCGAAGGCCGCCGACACGCCCACGTGCTGCAGGGCGCCCCGGTGGTCGTACAGGCCCAGCAGCAGTGAACCCACCACCGGTCCGCTCTTGTGGAACCGGTAACCCGCCACGACGACGTCCGCCGTCCGCTCGTGCTTGATCTTGAACATGACCCGCTCGTCCTGCCGATAGCGCAGATCGAGCGGCTTGGCGACGACCCCGTCCAGACCGGCGCCCTCGTACTGCTCGAACCACCGGTGCGCCACCTCCACATCGGTCGTCGCCGGCGCCAGATGGACCGGTGCGCTCACCCCGGACAAGGCCCGCTCCAGCAGGGCCCGCCGGTCGGTCAGTGGCACGTCGAGCAGGGAGTGGTCGTCCAGCGCCAGCAGGTCGAAGGTGACGAAGGAGGCCGGGGTCTTCTCGGCCAGCATCCGCACCCGCGAGTCCGCCGGATGGATCCGCTCGGTCAGCGCGTCGAAGTCCAGCCGCCCACCCCGCGCGATCACGATCTCCCCGTCCAGTACGCACCGCTCGGGCACCCGCTCCTTCAGCGCCACCACCAGCTCCGGGAAGTACCTGGTCAGCGGCTTCCCGGTACGGCTGCCCAACTCGACCTCGTCCCCGTCCCGGAACACGATCGCGCGGAACCCGTCCCACTTCGCCTCGTAGTGCATGCCCGGCGGGATCTTCGCCACCGACTTGGCGAGCATCGGCTTCACGGGAGGCATCACCGGCAGATCCATGCGTACGATTCTGCTCGCATACCTCACCTGTCGCCCGGTATGCGGGGTGTGCCGGGTACGCCTACCGTGGCCGCATGGGTGATGCGGTGGAACTGGACGTGGCCGGCCGGACCGTACGGCTGTCCAGTCCAGGCAAGGTCTTCTTCCCGGAGCGCGGATTCACCAAGCTGGACGTCGCCCAGTACTACGCCGCCGTCGGCCCCGGCATCCTGCGCGCCCTCCGCGACCGCCCCACCACCCTCCAGCGCTACCCGGACGGTGTCGACGGCGAGTGGTTTTACCAGAAGCGCGCGCCCAAGGGCATGCCCGACTGGATCCCGACCGCCCACATCACCTTCCCCAGCGGGCGCAGCGCCGACGAGATGTGCCCCACGGAGGAGGCCGCCGTGGTGTGGGCCGCCCAGTACGGCACCCTCACCTTCCACCCCTGGCCGGTGCGCCGCACCCAAGTCGACCACCCCGACGAGCTCCGCATCGACCTCGACCCGCAACCCGGCACCGACTACGCCGACGCCGTCCGTGCCGCCCACGAACTGCGCGCCGTCCTCGACGAGTTCGGCGGCCTGCGCGGCTGGCCCAAGACCTCGGGCGGCCGCGGCCTGCACGTCTTCGTGCCCATCGAACCCCGCTGGACCTTCACCCAGGTGCGGCGCGCCGCGATCGCGGTCGGCCGGGAGATGGAACGCCGGATGCCCGACCAGGTGACGATCAAGTGGTGGAAGGAGGAACGCGGCGAGCGCATCTTCCTCGACTACAACCAGACCGCCCGCGACCGCACCATCGCCTCCGCCTACTCCGTACGACCCCGCCCGCACGCCCCCGTCTCCGCGCCCCTGCGCTGGGAGGAGGTCGGCGTGGCCCACCCCCGCGACTTCGACCTCGCCACCATGCCGGCCCGCTTCGCCGAACTCGGCGACGTGCACGCCGACATGGACGACCACGCCTACGCCCTCGACGCCCTCCTGGAACTGGCCCGCCGCGACGAACACGACCACGGCCTGGGCGACCTGCCGTACCCGCCCGAGTACCCGAAGATGCCCGGGGAGCCCAAGCGGGTCCAGCCGAGCCGGGCACGGCGGGAGCAGGACTCCTGACCCGACCTGGGCCCGATCTGCCGGGCAGGCCCTAGCGCACCGGGGTGTCGATCCGCTCGCCGAACCCGGCCAGCACGCGTCTGCAGTCCTTCTGGAGGGCCACGTCGGTGAGGACGTCGTAGCGCATGTTGCCGGTGGAATCGTCGTTGTTGTGGCGGCGGGAGGAGGCCAGTTCCGTGCGTATCAGCGGTAGCGCCGGTGCGGCCGCCGGGCCCATGTCCGCCAGGCCGGCGGCTATGGCGGGGCGTTGGGCGGGTGTGGCCGACCACTCGGTCAGGAGCACGGGGAGCGTCTCGTCCGTCTCCCCGGTGACCTGCCACAGGCCGACGGCCGCCCGGGCGGGCGTGTGGCCTTCCGCGAGCATCTCGTGGAACGTGGGTGCGAGCGCGGCGCCGGATCTGCCCAGGGCCTCGGTCAGGTTCAGGGCCGCGTACCACTGGCTCCACGTCCGCGACCGCAGGCAGTCGCGGACGACGGGGAGCACCCTCTCGGCTTCGCCGGTCAGGGCCCACAGGGCGTGTGCGACATGGATGCGGTGCTCGTCCGCGAGAGCGCCGTCCTCCCACAACCGCCGCACCAGCGGGGCTGCTTCGGACGCCTGGGGGCCGTAGGCGCGGAGGGCGTCCAGGACCTCCCGTGTCGTGCGGAAGGCCTCGGCTTCATCCAGGATGCGGGTCAGCAGAGGCAGGGACTCGGCGTGCCGGAGCGTGCCCAGGGCCTCGATGAGGCCGTCCAGTTCCGCGGACGGTGTGCGGTGGTCGAGTCGCGCCAGCCGGTCGTGGAGCACGGGGCCGAGCGGGGCCGCCGCCTCGCGGCCGAGCGCCTCGAGCCACCGGGACAGCTTCTCGGGAAGCTCGACCACCTCGAGAACATGGGTCAGCGCCGGCACGATCCGGTCGTCGCCCTGCAGCGCCAGCGCCTCGAACGCCATGCCGATGGCCATGTCCCGGAAGACCGTGTCGGTCTCCAACGGGCGGCCCTCCCAGCTCTCTACGTAAGCCGCCAGCCCCTCGGACACCCGGTGTGCCACCGGTGCGAGATACCGCAGTTCCGACAGCACCTCCTTCTGCAGCCGCAGATCGTCGTCGGCCAGCAGCCGGGCGAGCGCCAGCACCGGCTCGTCGTCGGGAGCCCGCCACCCGGTCAGCAGCCGTCCCGCCATCGAGACGGCGTGCCTGCGCTGGCGCCGGCTGGGGCTGCCCAACTGGCCGACGAGGAGCGGGAAGCGCAGGTCGACCCGGTCGCGCAGCTCCGTGTGCAGCTCTTCGAGCAGGTCCGCCGCGTCGTCCAGGTCCAGGCTGCGGCGGTGCTCCACGTGCAGCTCGCGCACATGGGAGATCAGGGTGTCCGTACGCGGCCGCTCGGGGGCGGCGGGCGGCGGGCCCAGCTCGTCCGCCTCCCGGGCGAGCCGCATCACGTCCAGCGTGATCTCCGCGGTGTCCGGCGGCAGTTCACCCGGCGCACTGTGCGCCAGCCGGGCCAGTGCCGTCATCCGCAGCTGGGGATCGGGGGTGCCGGACACGAGATCCTTCAGCACGCTGACCGCCTGGGTGCCCAGCTCGGCGGGGTGCCGCCCGGCCAGCGTGCCCAGGGCGCGCGCCAGCGACCGGGCGGCCTCCGGGTCGGTCTCCACGGGCACCCGATCGCGCAGGGCGCCGAACACCCGCACCGGGTCCGGGTGCAGCCGCGCCAGCGCACCCGGCACGGCGGCCCGCACCCCGGGATCCGGATCGCCGAGCAGACCGAGGAAGGCCCCGGCGCGCTCGCGGACCAGGTCACGCGCCACGAAGAAGTGCCGCAGCCACTCCTCGTGTTGGTCCTCGTCGAACTCGGCGAAGGCCTCGGCCTCCTCCTCGTCCCACTCGTCCTCGTCCGAGGCGTGGGCGATGCTGGACAGCAGGCCGATCACGGCACCCCGGTCCGCGATCGAGGGGTTCGCGATCAGCTCGAACAGGAACGGGACGCAGGCGACCGTGCTGTCGTACACATCCCCCTGGTGGTGCACCGCGCCGTACATGCCGTCCAGCGCGATCTCCCGGCGCTCCGGGTCGTCCGACGCCAACCCCCGCAGCAGCTCCGGCACATCGGTCGCCGAGTCCGTGTACGCATGCCCCATCGACGCCCAGTCGACGTCGTCGATCCCCCTGAACATCCTGCCCTCCCCGTGGTTCATGGCGCGTGTTCCGCCACTGATCACAGGATGCCGCACGCCACGGACAACGGGCCGGGCCTGTGGATAACCCTCAGGCGAGGTCGAGCAAGAACCACTCTGCGAGTGGTTCGACCTGGACATAGAGCCGGGAGCCCCGGGAGACGATCCGACGCCGACCGAGCCGGCCGCCGTCGGGGCGGACCAGGCGGCTCTCGGCGACCGGCTCCACGCAGGTCTCCGTCAGACGGCAGTCGACGATCCGGTCGTGCTCGTCACCGTACCCGCTGAAGAACACCGCCTGTTCGCCCAGGACGGCGAGCCCGCTCGCACCCCGCACCGGGTTCTGTCGCACCCGCACGACCTGGTCCTCGCCCACCTCCAGGAGCGGGAAGTCGGTGTACGGACACGCCCAGGCGGTGCGCCCCGCCACGTTCAGGGTGTAGCAGTCGGAGATCCATCCCGCGCCGGGCACCGGGCTGTAGGACCACAGGGGCTCGCCCGTGATGCTCCAGCGGCGCAGACCGGACGCGCTCAGCGCGTCGCCGTAGATGCCCTCGTCGAAATAGCCGAGCCAGAGGTCTCCCGCCCGGTCGGCCAGGAGGTGTTTGATGCCGTCTCCCACACGGAACGTGCCGGTCGCCCGGCCCAGTGCGTCGAAGACCTGGACCTGCTGCTCGTCGTCCTTGTCCGCCCGGGACGCCGCCAGCACGAACCCGCCGTCCGGCAGGGCCTCGACGCGAGGGCGCCAGGGCAACACCGTATGCAGGTAGGTCTCCTGGCACGCGCCGTCCTCGACAGTCACCACCAGCGCGTCGTACGGATCGGTGCCCTGGTCCTCGGGGTCCCGTTCGGTGAGCAGCCAGTGTGCCCGGCCGAACGCGTCGACCGAGCTGTGGACGATGTGCCGGTCGCGGTAGCCGCGCGGCAGTCGTGCGTAGGGCACGAGCCGCGTCTCGGGGCGCTCAGCCCGCATGAGCCTTTCTCGTCTTCATACGGCGATCCTCACCGGGCGGGATGCCGGAGAGCAACCCCTTTTCCGGCCCCGACGGCCCCACCGCACCGCGGTTATCCTGATCGCCAGCCGCCGATGAGGAGTCCCGAAGTGACCGAGGCAGTGTCCCGTCCCACGCTGGAGGCCGTGGCCGCGCGGGCCGGGGTGTCCCGGGCCACCGTGTCACGGGTCGTCAACGGCGGGGACGGGGTCCGGGAGCCCCTGGTCGAACGGGTCCGGCAGGCGGTCGAGGAACTCGGGTACGTGCCCAACCAGGCCGCACGCAGCCTGGTCACCAAGCGGCACGACGCCGTCGCCGTCGTCATCGCCGAACCCGAGGCCCGGGTCTTCGCCGACCCCTTCTTCGCGCTGCAACTGCGCGGCATCAGCAAGGAGCTGACGGCCCACGACAACCAGCTCGTGCTGCTGCTGACCGAGGGCCGCGCCGACCATGCCCGTGTGGCCCGCTATCTCGCCGGAGGCCATGTCGACGGCGCGCTGGTCTTCTCCCTCCACCTCGACGACCCGCTGCCCGGCCTGATCCGCAACGCGGGCGTGCCCACCGTGTTCGGCGGCCGCCCCGACTGGAGCGACGGCACCCCCGGTCCGCTGTACGTGGACAGCGACAACCGGGGCGGCGCCCGCGAGGCCGTACGCCACCTCGTGGACCTCGGCCGGACCCGGATCGCGCACATCACCGGCGCACTGGACCAGACCTCGGCGGTGGACCGGCTCGACGGCTACCGGGACGTCATGGGCGAGGCCGACCCCAGGCTCGTCGTGGAGAGCGACTTCACCCCGGGCGGCGGTGAACGCGCCATGCGGGAACTGCTCGACCGCTGCCCGGACGTGGACGCGGTGTTCGCCGCCAACGACCTCACCGCGCTCGGCGCCCTGCGCGTGCTGCGCGAGCGGGGGCGGCGCGTGCCCGAGGACGTGGCCGTGATCGGGTTCGACGACGTGCTGCCCGTCGCCGAAGAGGCCGATCCGCCGCTCACCACGGTCCGTCAGGACATCGAGGAGATGGGCCGGCTGATGGCCCGCCTCCTGCTGCGCGGCCTGGCCGGCCGGGCGCGCGGCGCGGCCCCGGCGGACGCGGCCGTCTCCAGCGTCGTCCTGCCGACGACTCTGATCCGACGCGCGTCCGCCTAGGGGGTGTGCCGCCGCCGGTGACGGCTCAGCCCTGCGGCGGCTCGCTCTTGATCACCGCGAAGCGGACGCCGTACGGGTCGGCGAGCTTGGCCATCCGGCCTACGCCCTCCATGGTCGTCGCCGGCATGCGTACCGTGCCGCCCAGCTGCTGTGCCTTCTCGACCACGGCGTCGGTGTCCTCGACCTCGAAGTACGGCAGCCAGTACGGGCCCGCCTCCGCCTCCGTCGGGTCGTCGGCCAGCGGGACGAACCCGCCGAACATCGCATCCTCCCCGGCACCGCCCGGGTTCACACAGGTGTACGAGCCGCCCGGGAACGGCACGGCCGACGTCTCCAGGCCCAGGACCCTCTGGTAGAACGCGGCGGCCGCCGCGATGTCCGGCGTGTACAGCTCGACCCAGCACAGCGCGCCCGGTTCGTTCGCCACGTCCACACCCTTGGTCTGCCCGGGCTGCCAGATCCCGAACGGCACGCCCGCCTGGTCGGCGAGGACCGCCATGTGCCCCTGGCCCATCACGTCCATGGGCTGGAACAGCACGCTGCCGTGCGCCTGTTCGGCCGCCTTGGCCGTGGCCTGTGCGTCCTCGCTCTGGAAGTACACCGTCCAGGCCGGCGGTCCCTGGTCGGGTCCGGTCTGCATGCCGCCGGCGACGGTCTTGCCGGCCAGCTGGAAGAAGCCGTAGCCGCCGGCGTCCGGCCCCGCCGACTGGAACTGCCAGCCGAAGAGACCGCCGTAGAAGGAGAGTGCGCCGTCGAGGTCGGGGGTGCCGACGTCGATCCAGTTCGGAGCGCCGTTGACGAAACGGGTGGTGAGCATCTTCGCCCTCCTTGAAAGGGGGTCCGGAAACCCCTGAAAGGGGGTCCGGAAGCGGGTCCCGTCCTCTGCACTGCCGAGTCTGGCACCGCCCACTGACAACCGCTGCCGGAGCGCCGCCGCACGCCGGACCGATGCCTCCGGTCGCCCTGGGCGCCGCGTCGGGTTCTCCGGGTCTTTACACCGCTTCGTTTTCACGCCGCTTCCGCGCGCCGCCGTGCGCGGGCGTTCGCGCGCGGAGCATCATCGGGGCGGCCCAGGGCTCCGGCGGGCGGGGCGTCAACGGACGACCCGGGTCGCGGCCGTGCCGTTGACCCGGCGTTGATCGAACGTTTTTCGCCGCCCGGCACGATCCTGCTCATGCACATCGACACGATCACCCCGGCCGACTCCGCCTGGCAGGCACAGGCTCTGTGCGCGCAGACCGGGGCGGACTTCTTCTTCCCCGAGCCCGGCAGCTCGGTGCGCGAGGCGAAGCGCATCTGCGCCATGTGCGAGATGCGCTCCGCCTGCCTCGACTACGCGCTCACCAACGACGAGCGTTTCGGCGTCTGGGGCGGACTCTCCGAGAAGGAGCGCCTCGCCCTGCGCCGTACGTCCAACTGACCGCGCCGCACGTCGTACCGACACCCGTCTCGGGCGTCGGCCCGAGAGCCGCTCAGCCCGCGGCCCGCGCCGCCATCCGCGCCTTGCGGGCCGCCAGCTTCTCGTCGAACTTGAGGGCCTCCGCGTCCAGGCCGCCCATGAAGAGGCCGAGTTCCTCCTGCGCCTGGCGGCCCTCCGGGCCGAGGCCGTCGATCTCCATGATCTTCAGGAAGCGCAGCACGGGCTGGAGCACGTCGTCGTGGTGGATGCGCAGGTTGTAGACCTCACCGATCGCCATCTGCGCGGCGGCCCGCTCGAAGCCGGGGATGCCGTGACCGGGCATACGGAAGTTGACCACCACGTCCCGGACCGCCTGCATGGTCAGGTCGGGAGCGAGTTCGAAGGCGGCCTTCAGCAGGTTGCGGTAGAAGACCATGTGCAGGTTCTCGTCGGTCGCGATGCGCGCCAGCATGCGGTCGCAGACCGGGTCGCCCGACTGGTGGCCGGTGTTGCGGTGCGAGATCCGGGTCGCCAGCTCCTGGAAGGCCACGTAGGCGATCGAGTGCAGCATCGAGTGCCGGTTGTCGGACTCGAAGCCCTCGCTCATGTGGGACATGCGGAACTGCTCCAGCTTGTCCGGGTCCACCGCGCGCGAGGTGAGCAGGTAGTCGCGCATCACGATGCCGTGCCGGCCCTCCTCGGCCGTCCAGCGGTGCACCCAGGTGCCCCAGGCGCCGTCGCGGCCGAAGAGCGAGGCGATCTCGTGGTGGTAGCTGGGCAGGTTGTCCTCGGTCAGGAGGTTCACGACGAGGGCGATGCGGCCGATCTCCGTGACCTTGGACTGCTCCTTGTCCCAGGCCTCGCCGTCCTCGAAGAGGCCGGGGAAGTTGCGGCCGTCGCTCCAGGGCACGTACTCGTGCGGCATCCAGTCCTTGGCGACCTGCAGATGCCGGTTCAGTTCCTTCTCGACGACTTCCTCCAGCGCGTACAGCAGCCGCGCGTCGGTCCACACGGACGGGCTGCCGAGGTGAGGGGAAGTGATCGTCACAGGAACTCCAGGGGGACGCCGAACTAAGGGGGAGAGACGGGGACGGTCCGGCGAGCGGTGCCGGAAACCTACGAGATCGTAGGCTACGAATCCGTAGGTTACGAAGCCGTAGGTTAAGTTCGCTGTAAAGATCGCTGATCAGCGCCCGCGGCCCGGCTCATTGAGGGCATGCCAAACGGCCCCGGGACCCGCAGGTCCCAGGGCTGTCGGAGCCACGGGATCACCCGTCAGGCATACAAGTCCCGCATGCGCACCGAGAGGCACGTCACACAGCCCTCGAGCTTCTCGAACTCGCCGATGTCCACCGTGACCACCTCGTGGCCGAGATCGGTGAGCAGCTCCGCCGTCTTCGGGGCGCTCGTCGCCATGAGCAGCTTGTGGCCGCCGAGCAGCACCACGTGCGCGCCGGACTCCTCCGGCACCGACAGGAAGCCCGGGAACAGCGACGGCCGGTCGACCATCGGGATGTGCCCGATGACCGTCCCGTCCGGCAGCGCGGTGACCGCCGACTTCAGGTGCAGCACCTTGCTCACCGGTACGGCGACCACGCGCGCGCCCAGCGGCTCGAAGGCGGCCCGCAGCTGCTGCACGCCGGCCGCGTTGGTGCGCCCGCCCCGGCCGACGTAGATCGTGTCGCCGACCTTGAGGACATCGCCGCCGTCCAGGGTGCCCGGCTCCCATATCCAGTTCACCGAGCAGCCGAGCCGGGCCACAGCCTCCTCGACGCCCGCGGTCTCCGCGCGCCGGGAGTCGGCGCCGGGCCGGGTGATCAACGCCACGTTCTTGTACATGACGACGGTGTCCTCGACGAACACCGAGTCCGGGCAGTCGTCGGCCGGGTCGACCTCGATCGTCTTCCAGCCGTGCGTGCCGAGCGCCTCTACGTACGCCTCCCACTGCTCGACGGCGAGGTCCACGTCGACCTTCTCCCGCTCGATGTGCGTCACCAGGCCTTCGGCGAGGCGCGGGCTGGGGCGGCGGACGAGGGCCTTCTTGCTGGGCACTAGGGGCCTTTCGATATCGGCGGTGCGGTTCCGGCGCCCGTGATGCGGCGCCGGTCCGCCATCATGCAGGGCACCGAGGCCAGGACAAAACCCTCGTTGTCAGGCTGTGCCCCTCCTGAGACCCCCGCCGGTCCGCCTAGACCGGATCCCCCAGGGCCTCGGGTGTGGTCTCCTTCAGTCCTCCCTCCTCCATCAGCAGCCACCGGGTGATCCCGATCGACTCCAGGAACGGCAGGTCGTGGCTGGCGACGAGCAGGGCACCTTCGTACGACTCCAGGGCCGTGGTCAGCTGCCGGACGCTCGCCATGTCGAGGTTGTTGGTCGGCTCGTCCAGCAGGAGCAGCTGGGGTGCGGGCTCGGCGAGCATCAGCGCGGCCAGGGCCGCCCGGAACCGCTCGCCGCCGGAGAGCGTCCCTGCGCTCTGGTCGGCCCGTGCGCCCCGGAACAGGAAGCGGGCCAGGCGCGCCCGGATCCGGTTGTTCGTGGCGCCCGGCGCGAACCGGGCCACGTTCTCGGCGACCGTCAGCCCGTCGTCCAGCACGTCCAGGCGCTGCGGCAGGAACCGCAGCGGGACGTGCACCCGTGCCTCGCCGGCCACCGCCGCCAGCTCCCCGGCGACGGTCCGCAGCAGTGTCGTCTTGCCCGCACCATTGCGCCCGACGAGGGCGATCCGCTCCGGGCCGCGCAGATCGAGGATCCCCTCGACACGCGCCCCGTAGGCCAGCTCCAGGTTCTCCAGGGTGAGCACCTCCCGGCCGGGCGGTACGGCCGTGTACGGCAGGTCGACGCGGATCTCGGCGTCGTCCCGTACGGCCTCCACCGCCTCGTCCAGCCGCTCCCTGGCCTCGGCGAGCTTCTCCTCGTGCATGATGCGGTGCTTGCCCGCGGAGACCTGTGCCGCGCGCTTCCTGAGCTTCATCACGGCCCTGGGCTCGCGCTTGTTCTCGTACATCTTGTCGGCGTAACGCGTCCGCTTGGCCAGCTTCGAGTGCGCTTCAACGAGTTCGCGTTTCTGCTTCTTGAGATCCGCCTCGGCGACCCGCACCATCCGCTCCGCCGCCTCCTGCTCGACCTCGAGGGCGTCCTCGTAGGCCGAGAAGTTGCCGCCGTACCAGGTGACCTCCCCGGAGCGCAGCTCCGCGATCTGGTCGACCAGGTCCAGGAGTTCGCGGTCGTGGCTGACGAGCACCAGCACGCCCGGCCAGGAGGCGACGGCCGCGTAGAGCCGCCGGCGCGCGTACAGGTCCAGGTTGTTGGTGGGCTCGTCGAGGAGCAGGACGTCCGGGCGGCGCAGCAGCAGTGCGGCCAGGCGCAGCAGCACCGACTCGCCGCCGGACACCTCGCCGACGGTGCGGTCCAGGCCGATGTGGCCGAGGCCGAGTTCGCCGAGCGTGACGAGGGCGCGCTCCTCGACGTCCCAGTCGTCGCCGAGCGTCTCGAAGTGCTCCTCGGACACGTCGCCCGCCTCGATGGCGTGCAGGGCGGCCCGCAGGGCGGCGATGCCGAGGGCCTCGTCGACGCGGAGCGTGGTGTCGAGCGTGACGTTCTGCGGCAGATAGCCGACCTCGCCGGTCACCTTGACGGTGCCGTCGGCCGGATTGAGGTCACCGGCGAGCAGCTTCAACAGGGTTGACTTCCCTGATCCGTTGACGCCGACGAGTCCGGTCCTGCCCGGGCCGAAGGCGATGTCGAGGCCGTCGAAGACGGAGGTGCCGTCGGGCCAGGCGAAGGACAGGGACGTGCAGGTGAGGGAAGTAGACATAAGGGCCTCGCGGTTGCTGGATGCGGTCTGGGCGGGCGCATGTCGAGACACCGCGAGGCGTAGACCGAAGAACCTGGGGCACTGAGAAGGGCCTGTGCCTGGGGGGACGGCTCGGACGCCGAGGTCGAACGCCACGCACACCTCACCGGTGTGAACGCGGTGTCTCAGGACCTCAGACGAGCAACGTCCTTCTCCAATCGACGGCAACAGGAACGTTGTAGACCGTACGAGGGGTCGGCGAGGGTGTCAACGCGATTGATTCACGCGCTCCTGGTGGCTGATCGCGTGCTCCTGACACGGCCCTCGCTCGTGTCGGATTTCTGCCAGTGTCCGCCCTGCCGGGGTCGCCGACACCGGCCATGCGGTGATCGCCGCGGGCGCCGACGGGCCGCTCAACGTGATGGTGGGCCCCGGCGCACCGACGGTCGCCGAGTCGGCTGTACTCGGCGTCGCCCGGATCAGCGCGGGCGCGGGTCTCGCCCAGGCCGCCCACGCCCTGGTCCGCCGCGCCGCGCGGGAGCCGCTGCGGGAGGGGACGTACGGGGGCGCCGGCCGACGGGTTCGCCTACGGCGAGCTGAACGCGCTGCTCACGCGCGCGTAGTGCGTAGCGCGCAGGCGATCAGCAGGCGTCCCGCATCAGCTCGGCCAGGTCGTGGTCGAGGTCCAGCTGCAGATGCTCCAGGCCGACCGGCACCAGGTCGCTGGTCGCCTGCAGGAAACGCCGTATCTCGCCGGAACGCACATGCACGATCGCGGTGCCCTCGGGGGCGTGGAACTCCAGTACGGTGCGGTCGTAGCCGTACGGCCGCACGCGCACGTCGCCGCAGCCCTCGGGGCCGTGCAGCCCGGCCGCGAGCAGCTCGCGGGAGAAGGTCCAGCAGACCTCGACGCCCTCCAGGGTGGCGGGCGCGGGGAAGGTCATGCGGACGGCGAACGGGTCGCTCCGGTCGTAGCGCAGCTTGGCGGGAATGCTCGGCATGCGCGGTGCGGCGGCGACGAGGCGGGCCTCTACGGGCTGCTCGATGACGGTGGACAACGCCTTGCTCCCTTGTGACGGCTGGACGTGCTTCCGGGCGGGTGAGGCCTGGCACTGGAAGAGACGAGAGAATCGGCCAATCCGTGCACGCCGGGAACGAGTGACCTCGGTCACCGCATTCATGCACAGGCCTACGGCCGTGAGGTCCTCTGGACGGCGGCGGGCCGGTGGGCTAGCTTCGCCCGCCATGAGGCGCTTGGGGAGCACGCGACGCAGGGGACGGACGGGCCGGCTGGTGGCGGCGGGGGTGGCGTCCGGGGCGGCGCTGGCCGCGCTGACGGTTCCGGCCGCCGAGGCGGGCCCGCTCGACCGGGGAGGCCGGGGAACCGTGCACTGGGAGGCGAAGAACAGCGGCACCCCGCAGGTGCGCTTCCGTGGCCTGTCCGCCGTCGACCGTGACACCGCCTGGCTGGCCGGTACGGCGGGCACCGTGCTGCGCACCACCGACGGCGGGGCGAGCTGGCGGAACGTCTCTCCGCCGGGCGCGGCCGATCTGCAGTTCCGGGATGTCGAGGCGTTCGACGCGCGGCGCGCGGTGGTGCTTGCCATCGGCGAGGGCGAGGCCTCCCGCGTCTACCGCACCGACGACGGCGGCGCGACGTGGACGGAGTCCTTCCGCAACACCGACCCGAAGGCCTTCTACGACTGCCTCGCCTTCTTCGACCGCCGTCACGGCCTCGCCATGAGCGACCCCGTGGACGGCAGGTTCCGCATCCTGTCCACCAGCGACGGCGGCCGCTCCTGGCGGGTACTGCCCGCCGACGGCATGCCCGCCGCCCTGGACGGCGAGGCCGGCTTCGCCGCGAGCGGCCAGTGCCTGGTCACCTCCGGGCCGAGGGACGTCTGGCTGGCGACCGGCGGCGGCGCCCACGCGCGCGTGCTGCATTCCGCGGACCGCGGACTGACCTGGACGGCCGCCGACACGCCGATTCCGGCGGCCGATCCGGCCAAGGGCGTCTTCGCGCTCGCCTTCCGCGACCGCACTCACGGACTCGCGGTCGGCGGCGACTACCGGCCCGACCAGACCTCGCCACAGGCGGCCGCTGTCACCGCCGACGGCGGCCGCACCTGGCGCCCCGCCGCCACTCCGCCGCCCGCCTACCGCTCCGGCGCCGCCTGGCTTCCGCACAGCCGCGGCGCCGCCCTCGCCGTCGGCCCCACGGGCACTGACCTGACCACCGACGGCGGCCGCACCTGGCGGACCATCGACACGGGCTCGTACGACACCGTGGACTGCACCGCCGACCTCGGCTGCTGGGCGGCGGGGGAGAAGGGGCGCGTGGCGCGGCTGGAGCGCTGATGCGGGAGGCCTGATCGCGGGTACCCGGTCACCGCGCACGAGAGGAAGTGAGCGGTCATGCCACGCGGTTCCAGCCCCAAGCGGGAACGCCAGTACGAACACATCAAGCAGAGCGCGCTGGACCGGGGAGAGAGCACGCAGCGCGCCGAGGAGATCGCCGCGCGGACGGTGAACAAGGAACGCGCCCGGTCCGGCGAGTCGAAGACCGCCAGCCGCACCTCCACCCAGGACATGTCGTCCGGCAAGCGGGGCGGCCAGAGGTCGGGCAAGGGCTCCCAGGGGCCCACCTACGATCAGCTGTACAACGAGGCCAGGCAGCGGGGCGTCGAGGGCCGTTCGCACATGAACAAGGCGGAGCTGCAGCGCGCGCTGAACGCGAAGAAGAGCTGAGCCCGGGGACTCAGCTCAGCGTCTGCCGGTGCTGCGCCAGTTCGGGGGCCGTCTTGGTGGCGACGAACTCCGTGATGCGGTACTCGCAGACCCCGGCGGCGATGAACGGGTCGCCGGCGGCGACCTCCTCGATGCGGGCCCGGTTCTCCGCCACGGCCAGGATCACCCCGCCGTCGCGGGGGGTCTTACGCCCGGAGGCGAGGAAGAAACCTTTCTCGTACTGCTCGTCGAGCCAGGCCACATGGGCCGGAATCACGGCGTCCACGGCGTCGAGCGGGGCGGTGTAGGACAGCTCCAGTACGAACATGATCGCGAGCCTACCCCCGGGCCCCGGACGGGCGTCGGTGAGCCGTACAGTCTTGGCCATCATGACGACCGTAGGCGTACCAGCGGGCTGGCCCGCGACCGAGGAAGAGGCCCGCGCCGTACAGGACGAGCTACGCGCGCGGGTGGTGCTCGACGAGCCGGGGCCGCCGCCCGGGACGGGGCACGTCACGGGCGTCGACGTCGCCTACGACGACGACCGCGACCTCGTCGCCGCGGCGGCCGTCGTCCTGGACGCGGCCACCCTGGAGGTCGTCGCGGAGACGACGGCCATCGGCCGGATCTCCTTCCCGTACGTTCCCGGACTGCTCGCCTTCCGCGAGATCCCGACCGTGCGCGCCGCCCTGGACGCCCTGCCCTGCCCGCCGGGCCTGGTGGTGTGCGACGGCTACGGCCTCGCCCACCCGCGCCGCTTCGGCCTCGCAAGCCACCTGGGCGTACTCACGGACCTGCCGACCATCGGCGTCGCCAAGAACCCGTTCACGTTCACGTACGACGACCCCGGGCCCGCGCGGGGCAGCTCCGCACCACTCCTCGCGGGCACCGAGGACGTCGGCCGCGCCCTGCGCACCCGGGACGGCGTCAAACCGGTGTTCGTCTCCGTCGGCCACCGGG
Organism: Streptomyces sp. Ag109_G2-15; assembly: GCF_900215565.1. Classification (NCBI taxonomy): domain Bacteria; kingdom Bacillati; phylum Actinomycetota; class Actinomycetes; order Kitasatosporales; family Streptomycetaceae; genus Streptomyces; species Streptomyces sp. Ag109_G2-15. The sequence continues at coordinate 1,572,558 of NZ_OCNI01000002.1, read as the reverse complement.
TGAGCCTCCACAACGCCCTGGCGCACACCCTGGTGCTGACCCCGCAGTACCGCCTGCCGGAGACCACGCGCAGGGCCGACGCGCTGTGCCGGCGCGCGCTTCAGGAGGCGTCGATCCGCCAGGCGCCCACCTCCTGATACCGCGCGTCGTAGACGGCGGAGCCGTCGCCCGGCTCGAGGGCGTAGTGGTGGAGGTTCCCGCCCCAGTAACGCAGGATCCGCCCCAGCTCGCCCGCCCGGTCCGCCGCCGACGCGCCCTCGTCCACGGTCACTTCGAGTACGAACTTCACTTCTGTTCCGCCTCCTTCGGCCTGGGCTTCAAGCGTCTCATTGAAGTTCCCGGTGAAACTTTGAGCGAGTGGCCGCAGGTGGCTGGCCATTCCTGGTGCGGAAAGCCTCAAATGCAGGAGAAGGGGAGCCGGAGCCGGGTGAGTACGTCGTCTGAGTACGCGTACGGATGTGCCCCTGCCGCCCCGGCGGCAGGCTGGCCCGCATGACGACGCACCGTTCCGCCAGGACCGTGACCCGCCCCGCCCAGCCCGTCGAGCGCGCCGTGACGGCCGCCCTGGTCCTCGCCGTGGTGGCGGGGCTCGCCTGGATCGGCGGGATGTTCTGGACCCTGCTGGGATGGCAGATGTAGCGCCGGTGAGCTACTGCTTGGCGGCCACCCGGAAAGTGATCCCCGCCGCGCGCAGTCGCTCGGTCAGGGCGTCGCCCATCGCGGCGGCCGTGGTGACCTGGCCGGCGGTCGGCGGCAGCTCGTCGAAGGCCAGGCTGAGGGCCGCCTCCGCGAACATCTTCGCCGTCTCGTCGTAGCCCGGGTCGCCGCCCGCGACCTCGGTGAGGACGCGCTGCCCGCCGCCCTCGCCGACGAAGCGAACCCGGAACCAGCTCTTCGCCCGCTTCTCCGGGTCAGGGCCGTCCCCGGGCCGCAGCCGGTCCGACAGCCAGCGCCGGGCGGGCGGCAGTTGGGCGGCGGCCGCGACCGCGCCGACGGCGGCGATGCCGCCCGCGGCGACCGGAAGGTGCCGGACCGCCGCATAGTGCCGGTAACGGAAGTCGGGGCCGTACCGGTCCAGGGCCTTGGCCGAGCGGCGCACGATCTGCGGGTCGATGGTCGGCAGCGGCACCGCCCAGGCGCCGACCTCCCTGGCGAACCGCGGCGCGCCCGTCGGTGCCGCCACCCGGCGTCCCATCAGGCGCGGCTCGTGCCGGCCGCGTTCGCGGGCCGCGGCCACCATCTGCCGCCCGCGCGCGAACTGGTTCAGCGCCGAGGCCAGGGTGCCCCCGGAGAAGGCCGCGTCGGCGGTGACGAACCCGTCCACGGTCAGCGGCACGCCCTCGGGCAGCTGCCGGACCGTGAAGTACACGCCCAGGTCGTGCGGTACGGAGTCGAAACCGCACGCGTGCACGAGGCGGGCGCCGGTCTCCCGCGCGCGTGCGTCGTGCCGGACGTACATCAGGTCCACGAACTCGGGCTCGCCGGTGAGGTCGAGGTAGTCGGCCCCGGTGTCCGCGCAGGCGGCGACGAGTTCCTCGCCGTAGGTGACGTACGGCCCGACGGTCGTGGCCACCACGCGCGCGTGCTCGGCGAGTGTGCGCAGGGTGGCCGGTTCGCGCACGTCGGCCCGCAGCACCCCGATGCCGGAGCCGCCGGGCAGCCGGTCGCGCAGCCGCTCCAGTCTGCCCTCGTCGCGGCCGGCGATCGCCCAGCGCAGGTCCTCGGGAGCGTGCGCGGCGAGGTACTCCGCGGTGAGCGTGCCGACGAAGCCGGTGGCCCCGAAGAGCACGATGTCGTAGGGACGGTCCGTCCTTTTCAGCCTGCTCATGACACCCCTTGGTCGTGCAGCCCGCGCCGCTGTCGGTGGCTGAGGCTAGCGTGAAGTGTGCGGACCCCGGACACGGCCTCGGCAGGGCCGGCCGGGCACTTGTCTAAGCGCTTGCTCGTTGAGGTCTTGTGTCCGGTGGAACGTGTTCTTAGCATCACCGGTGTTACATCATTGGTGTCACATGTGCTTGGGGGCAGGACGGCATGACGACGGCAGGGACGCCGAGGACGTCGGGGGACGGCCCGCTCTCAGGCGTGCGCGTGGTGGAGCTGGCCGGCATCGGGCCGGGCCCGTTCGCCGCCATGCTCCTCGCCGACCTGGGCGCCGACGTGGTCCGGGTGGACCGCCCGGCCGGTCCGGGCCTCGCGATCGACCCTGAGTACGACGTGACGAACCGCAACAAGCGCTCGGTCGTCGTCGACCTCAAGGCGCCGGACGGCCCCGCACGCGTCCTGGACCTCGCCGCTCGGGCCGACATCCTCATCGAGGGCTACCGCCCCGGGGTCGCCGAGCGGCTCGGCGTCGGCCCCGAGGACTGCCACGCCCGCAACCCCCGCCTGGTCTACGGCCGGATGACCGGCTGGGGCCAGGAAGGGCCCCTCGCCGACCGCGCCGGGCACGACGTGGCGTACATCGCCCTCACCGGGACCCTCGGCATGATCGGCCGCCCGGACGAGCCCCCGGCCGTCCCCGCCAACCTGCTCGGCGACTACGCGGGCGGCTCCCTCTACCTGGTCGTCGGCGTGCTCGCCGCCCTGCACCACGCGCGCGCGACCGGCACCGGTCAGGTCGTGGACACGGCCATCGTGGACGGCGCCGCGCACCTGTCCGCGATGATCCACGGCATGCTGGCCGCCGGCGGCTGGCAGGACCGGCGCGGCGCCAACCTCCTGGACGGCGGCTGCCCGTACTACGGCACCTACGAGACCGCCGACGGCGGCCACATGGCGGTCGGCGCGCTGGAGGCGCGGTTCTACGAGGAGTTCCTGCACCTGCTCGGCCTCGACGACCTGGTCCCGGCCCGCAAGGACTGGACCCGCTGGGGCGAGCTGCGCGAACGGGTCGCGGCCCGCTTCAAATCCCGCACGCGGGACGAGTGGACTGCCCTCTTCGAGGGCTCCGACGCCTGCGTGGCCCCCGTCCTCTCCCTCCGTGAGGCCCCGCACCACCCGCACCTGGCCGCCCGCGGCACCTTCACGGACCACGGCGGCATCACCCAGCCCGCCCCCGCCCCGCGCTTCTCCGCGACCCCGACCACGGTCCGCACCGGCCCGGCCCTGCCGGGCGCCGACACCGAGACGGTGGCGCGGGACTGGGGCATACCTGACCTCGTGAACGACGACCTCGTCAGCGAAGGCGACTGACTCCGGAGAAGGCGACCGACTCCGCCCGCCTGACGAGCGTCCACCGGACGACCACCCGCCCTCGGCGACCGACTCCCGCTCGGCCCACCCTCCCGAAAGGCACTTCAGTGAGCACCGAAGCGTACGTGTACGACGCGATCCGCACCCCGCGCGGCCGCGGCAAGGCGAACGGCGCCCTGCACGGCACGAAGCCCATCGACCTGGTCGTCGGCCTCATCCACGAGATCCGCGACCGCTTCCCGGGCCTCGACCCGGCCGCGATCGACGACATCGTGCTCGGCGTCGTCGGCCCGGTCGGTGACCAGGGCTCCGACATCGCCCGGATCGCCGCGATCGCCGCCGGACTGCCGGACACGGTCGCGGGCGTCCAGGAGAACCGCTTCTGTGCCTCGGGCCTGGAGGCCGTCAACCTGGCCGCCATGAAGGTCCGCTCGGGCTGGGAGGACCTGGTGCTCGCCGGTGGCGTGGAGTCCATGTCCCGTGTGCCGATGGCCTCGGACGGCGGCGCCTGGTTCAACGACCCGATGACCAACCTGGCCGTCAACTTCGTGCCGCAGGGCATCGGCGCCGACCTCATCGCCACCATCGAGGGATTCTCCCGGCGGGACGTCGACGAGTACGCGGCCCTGTCCCAGGAGCGCGCCGCGACCGCCTGGAAGGAGGGCCGCTTCGACCGCTCCGTGGTCCCCGTCAAGGACCGCAGCGGCCTGGTCGTCCTCGACCACGACGAGCACCCGCGTCCCGGCACCACCGCCGACTCCCTCGCGAAGCTCAAGCCGTCGTTCGCGGACATCGGCGAGCTGGGCGGCTTCGACGCCGTCGCGCTGCAGAAGTACCACTGGGTGGAGAAGATCGACCACGTCCACCACGCGGGCAACTCCTCCGGCATCGTGGACGGCGCCTCGCTCGTCGCGATCGGCTCCAAGGAGGTCGGCGAGCGCTACGGCCTCACCCCGCGCGCGCGGATCGTCTCCGCGGCGGTCTCCGGCTCCGAGCCCACCATCATGCTCACCGGACCCGCGCCCGCCACCCGCAAGGCGCTCGCCAAGGCCGGCCTGACCATCGACGACATCGACCTGGTCGAGATCAACGAGGCGTTCGCCGCGGTCGTGCTGCGCTTCGTGAAGGACATGGGCCTGTCCCTGGACAAGGTCAACGTCAACGGCGGCGCCATCGCCCTCGGCCACCCGCTCGGCGCGACCGGCGCGATGATCCTCGGCTCGCTCGTGGACGAACTGGAGCGCCAGGACAAGCGGTACGGCCTCGCCACCCTCTGCGTGGGCGGCGGCATGGGCATCGCCACCATCGTCGAGCGCATCTGAACTCCCCGCGGAACCACGAGACTTCAGACTTCAACGGAGACGACTGTCATGACCGAGAGCACCACCATCCGCTGGGAGCAGGACGACACCGGTGTCGTCACCCTCGTCCTCGACGACCCCAACCAGTCCGCGAACACCATGAACCAGGCGTTCCGCGACTCCCTCGCCGCGATCACCGACCGCCTGGAGGCCGAGCAGGAATCCATCCGCGGCATCATCTTCACCTCCGCCAAGAAGACCTTCTTCGCGGGCGGCGACCTGCGCGACCTGATCCGGGTCACGCCCGAGACCGCGCAGGACCTCTTCGACGGCGGCCTCGCCATCAAGCGCAACCTGCGCCGCATCGAGACCCTCGGCAAGCCGGTCGTCGCGGCGATCAACGGCGCGGCCCTGGGCGGCGGTTTCGAACTGGCCCTCGCCTGCCACCACCGGGTCGCCCTCGACACCTCCGGCACCAAGATCGGCTGCCCCGAGGTCACCCTCGGCCTGCTGCCCGGTGGCGGCGGAGTCGCCCGCACCGTACGGCTGCTGGGCATCGCGGACGCCCTGCTGAAGGTGCTCCTCCAGGGCCAGCAGTACAACGCGCGACGCGCCCAGGAGAACGGTCTCGTCCACGAGGTCGCCGCGACGCCGGAGGAGCTGCTGGCCAAGGCCCGCGCCTTCATCGACGCCAACCCCGAGTCGCAGCAGCCCTGGGACAAGCCGGGCTACAAGATCCCCGGCGGCACGCCCGCCAACCCGAAGTTCGCCGCCAACCTGCCGGCCTTCCCGGCCACCCTGCGCAAGCAGACCAACGGCGCCCCCTACCCGGCCCCGCGCAACATCCTCGCCGCGGCCGTCGAGGGCTCCCAGGTCGACTTCGAGACCGCCCAGGTCATCGAGGCCCGCTACTTCGTGGAGCTGGCCGCCGGGCAGACCTCGAAGAACATGATCCAGGCGTTCTTCTTCGACCTCCAGGCCGTCAACTCCGGCGCCAACCGCCCCAAGGGCATCGAGCCCCGCCAGGTCCGCAAGGTCGCCGTCCTCGGCGCCGGCATGATGGGCGCCGGCATCGCTTACTCGTGCGCCCGCGCGGGCATCGAGGTCGTGCTGAAGGACGTCTCCCTGGAGGCGGCCGTCAAGGGCAAGGACTACTCCGAGAAGCTGTGCGCCAAGGCCGTCGCCAAGGGCCGTACCAGCCAGGAGAAGGCCGACGCGCTCCTCGCCCGCATCACCCCCTCCGCCGAGGTGTCCGACCTCGCGGGCTGCGACGCGGTGATCGAGGCCGTCTTCGAGGACACCACGCTCAAGCACAAGGTGTTCCAGGAGATCGAGTCGGTCGTCGCACCGGACGCGCTGCTGTGCTCCAACACCTCCACCCTGCCCATCACCGCCCTCGCCGAGGGCGTGGAGCGCCAGACCGACTTCATCGGCCTGCACTTCTTCTCGCCGGTCGACAAGATGCCCCTGGTCGAGATCATCAAGGGCGAGCGCACCGGTGACGAGGCCCTCGCGCGCGCCTTCGACCTGGTCCGGCAGATCAACAAGACGCCGATCGTCGTCAACGACTCGCGCGGCTTCTTCACCTCCCGGGTGATCGGCCACTTCATCAACGAGGGCGTCGCCATGGTCGGCGAGGGCATCGAGCCCGCCTCCGTGGAGCAGGCCGCCGCCCAGGCCGGCTACCCGGCCAAGGTGCTCTCCCTGATGGACGAGCTGACCCTCACCCTCCCGCGCAAGATCCGCAACGAGTCGAAGCGGGCCGTGGAGGAGGCAGGCGGCACCTGGTCCGCGCACCCGGCGGAGGCGGTCATCGACCGCATGGTCGACGAGTTCGGCCGCCCCGGCCGCAGCGGCGGCGCCGGCTTCTACGACTACGCGGAGGACGGCAAGCGGGCCGGGCTGTGGCCGGGGCTGCGCGAGCACTTCACCAAGCCCGGGTACGAGATCCCGTTCCGCGACATGCAGGAGCGGATGCTCTTCTCCGAGGCGCTCGACACCGTACGGCTCGTCGAAGAGGGTGTGCTGACCTCGGTCGCCGACGCCAACATCGGCTCCATCTTCGGCATCGGCTTCCCGGGCTGGACCGGCGGTGTGCTCCAGTACATCAACGGCTACGAAGGCGGCCTGCCGGGATTCGTGGCACGCGCGCGTGAACTCGCCGAGCGCTACGGCGAGCGGTTCACCCCGCCCGCGCTGCTCGTGCAGAAGGCGGAGCAGGGGGAGCGGTTCAGCGACTCAGCCCGCTCCTGACCCTCTGAGCCACTCGCTCAGCTCTTCCCGCAGCGACCGCTGGAACGTCGTCAGCAGCGCCTGCACCACCAGGGGGTGCATGTGCGCCGACAGGGACTTCACATCCCGGGCGTCACGCTCCGCCACCTCGCCACGGAAGAGCTGAGCCAGCTCATGGGCCGCGGCGCGCGAGTGCTCGGTGAGCACCTTGCGCGCCGCGAGGATCGCGTCCTGCGACAGCGGTACGTCCAGCAACTGGACGCCGAGCCGGAGCAGCCCGGAGTCGACACGGAACGTGTCCCCGCCGTCGCCGTCCCCGTCCTCGTGTACGACGACACTCATCGCCGTCAGCCGCTCGATGTCCTCGGGGGCGAGCGGCCGTCCGGCGCGCCGCTCGAGTTCCCGCCGGGACACCGTCTCCACCAGGTCCGGCGCCCAGGACGCGACCACCGCGCGGTGGATGGCCAGGTCGTGCGGGGTGAGGTCCGGTGGTAGCTGCCCCAGGTACCGCTCGATCGCCGCGAGCGTCATGCCCTGCTGCTGCAACTCCTCGATGAGGGCCAGCCGTGCCACGTGCCCGGGCCCGTAGTGACCCACTCGGCGTGCACCGATCACCGGCGGCGGGAGCAGCCCCTTGCTGCTGTAGAAGCGCACGGTGCGGACCGTGACGCCCGCACGGGCGGCCAGCTCGTCGATGGTGAGGGTCGGCTCCTCGGCCTCGGTTGTCATGTGCAGCAGTATCGCTGTCTCACCATCGCTGTGACACCTCTGGTGAACACCGGGTGAACCCTGTATGGATCATGTGAGAAGTAACGCTCTGTGACATGGGCCATCGCATACCCGGTGATCTCTCTGGGAAGCTGCTGCCTTGGTCTGTGCCGCGACCAACCAGGGTGGTGCGGGCCGAGAACATACGGACACCCGGGCCCACGAGGTCCGGGCGCACCAGGAAGTGGTACCACCCGTGAGCAAGGACGCAGTGCAGTCGGCACAGGCCGCCGCCCATCCCCAGGCGGCCCAGACGCCCGCGGACGCGGGCGACGCCGGCTACAGCAAGGACCTCAAGGCCCGCCACGTCAACATGATCGCCATCGGCGGCGCCATCGGCACCGGCCTCTTCCTGGGCGCCGGCGGCCGCCTCCACAACGCGGGCCCGGCGCTCGCCCTGGCCTACCTGGTCTGCGGCGTCTTCGCCTTCTTCGTCGTCCGGGCCCTCGGCGAGCTGGTCCTGTACCGGCCGTCCTCCGGCTCGTTCGTGTCGTACGCGCGCGAGTTCCTCGGCGAGAAGGGCGCCTACGTCGCCGGCTGGATGTACTTCCTGAACTGGTCGACCACCGGCATCGCCGACATCACCGCGATCGCGCTCTACACGCACTACTGGAGCATGTTCACGTCCATCCCGCAGTGGGTGCTGGCGCTGATCGCCCTCGCGGTGGTCCTCGCCGTGAACCTGATCTCGGTGAAGATCTTCGGCGAGATGGAGTTCTGGTTCGCGATCATCAAGGTCGCCACCCTGGTGAGCTTCATGTTCGTCGGCATCTTCCTGCTCGCCACCCAGCACGAGGTCGGCGGCCAGAAGCCGGGTCTGAGCGTCATCACCGACCACGGCGGCGTCTTCCCGCACGGCCTGATGCCGGTCGTCCTCGTCATGCAGGGCGTGATCTTCGCGTACGCCGCCCTCGAACTGGTCGGCGTCGCCGCCGGCGAGACCGCCGAGCCGGAGAAGGTCGTCCCGCGCGCGGTGAACTCGATCATGTGGCGCGTGGGCCTGTTCTACGTCGGCTCGGTCGTGCTGCTCGCCCTGCTGCTGCCCGGCTCGGTCTACTCCGCCGACCAGAGCCCGTTCGTCACGGTCCTGTCGAAGATCGGCGTCCCGGCGGCCGGTGACGTGATGAACCTGGTCGTCCTGACCGCCGCCATGTCCTCGCTCAACTCCGGCCTGTACTCCACCGGCCGCATCCTGCGCTCCATGGCCATGGCGGGCTCCGCGCCGAAGTTCACCGCCCGGATGAACCGCAGCCAGGTCCCCTACGGCGGCATCCTGCTGACCTGCGCGGTCTGCGTGCTCGGCGTCGGCCTGAACTACCTGATGCCCAGCCAGGCCTTCGAGATCGTGCTGAACGTCGCCTCCCTCGGCATCATCAGCACCTGGGTGATCATCATGATCTGCCACCTGGTCTTCGTCCGCCGCGCCCGCGCGGGCCTGGTGACCCGGCCGCACTTCCAGCTGAAGTTCAGCCCCGTCACGGAGATCGCGACGATCGTCTTCCTGCTGGTCTGCCTCGGCATGATGTGGAACGACCCCGAGGTCGGCCGCAAGACCCTGCTGCTCATCCCGGTGATCGCCCTGCTGCTGGTCGCCGGCTGGTTCGGGGTACGCCGCCGGGTGTCCAAGGACACCGACACGGAACTGTCGGAGCTGACGAAGTAGCAGCTTCTGAGCTGACGAAAGAGCAGCTCACCGCCACTGTCAGTGGCATCGCCTACGGTGGCGTCATGTCGGAGATCACGTATGTCCGGGGTGACGCCACCGTTCCATCGGTCAAGGGCGCCAAGGTGATCGCCCATGTCTGCAACGACATCGGGGGCTGGGGGAAGGGCTTCGTCCTGGGCGCGGTCCAGAACCTGTCGTCGTACGGTCGGGGGAGCGCCCTGAAGGGGCGCGGGGAACTGCGCGACCAGCCACGTACGTTCTGCAGACACCAACTGGCCGGAAGACCCACGACGCAGGGAACCCGGCCCACCAGCGGAGCGGCATGCGACTGGTGAAGCGCGGTATAGCAGTGACGGTCTACGACCACGGGGAGGGCGGGGGATGACCGTACAGGAAGGTGCCCACGACGTTCTGGTGCTGGGCGGAGCCGGTGTCGACACGATCGTGTACGTCCCGGAGCTGCCGCTCCCGTACGCCGACAGCTACATGATCGACTCCGGGATCCGTACCCGCGCCGGGCAGACCGGTGACTTCGTCGCCCTGGGACTGGCCGCGCTGGGACTGCGCACCCACCACCTCGACCTGCTCGGCGACGACCCCGAGGGCGACCTCGTCCGGGTCCTGCACCAGGAGCGGGGCGTCGGGCTGACCGCGCTCCCGCAGCCCGCCGGGACCAAGCGCGCGGTGAACCTCGTCGGCCCGGACGGGCGTCGCCTGTCCCTGTACGACACCAGCCGCGCCCACCCCGACGACCGCTTCCCCGAGGAGACCCTGCGCACGCTGGCCACGGCGAGCCGGCACGTCCACGTGACCATCACCCAGCCCTGCGCCCACGCGCTGCCGGTGCTGGCCGAGTCGGGCGTACCCCTCTCCACCGACCTGCACGACTGGGACGGCGAGAACCCGTACCACGAGCCGTTCGCGCTCGCGGCGGACGTGGTCTTCCTCTCCGCGGCCGCACTCGCCGACCCCGAGCGGACCATGCGGCGCATCGCCGAGCGCGGCCGGGCCGAGGTGGTTGTCGCCACCGCGGGCGCCGAGGGCGCGTATCTGCTGGCCGACGGCGAGCTGACCCGGATACCGGCGGCGGACCCGCCCGCGCCGGTGGTCGACTCCAACGGCGCGGGCGACGCCTTCGCCGCCGCGTTCCTCTACGGCCGCCTCACCGGCGAGCCACCCCGGCGGTGCGCCCGGTACGGGGCGGTCGCCGGGGCGTACGCCTGCACGGTCCCGGCCGCCCGCGCGGAGGCGATAGGCCGGGACGAGCTGCTCAAGCAGGCGGCGGCCGGGTCGAGACCCTGAGGCGCCCGGGCGTCAGTGCCCGTGCACGTCGTTCGTCGCCTCGATCTTCTTCCACGACTTCGGCTGCGCGACCGCCGTACCCGCCTTCGCCAGGGACGCCGTGCGGGCCGCGGGCGCGGCCGGCTTCGACGGCTGGAACAGCCAGGTGTCGAACAGAGCGGCCAGGGGCTTGCCGGACACCTGCTCGGCGTACCTCTGGAAGTCGGCCACGGAGGCGTTGCCGTAGGCGTGCTCCTTCGGCCAGCCCTTCAGGACGGCGAAGAAGGCGTCGTCACCGATCTCGTTGCGCAGCGCTTGGATGGCGAGCGCGCCCCGGTCGTAGACGGCGATGTCGAACTGGTCGTCCGGGCCCGGGTCGCCGGGCTTGACCGTCCAGAACGCGTCGTCGGCCGGGTGGGAGCCGTACACGTAGTCGGCGAGTTCCTGGGTGGTGCCCTCGCCCTCGTGCTCGGACCACAGCCACTGCGCGTAGCGCGCGAAGCCCTCGTTGATCCAGATGTCCTTCCAGCCCTTCAGCGACACGTCGTCGCCGTACCACTGGTGGGCCAGCTCGTGCACGACCACCGAGGTGTTGGTGCCGTTCGCGAACTGCTTGGGGCTGTAGTACACGCGGGTCTGCGTCTCCAGCGCGTACCCGGTGGTGGTGTTCGGCACGTAGCCGCCGGCCGAGCTGAACGGATACGGCCCGAAGTAGCCGCTCAGCCAGTCCACCAGCTCCCCGGTGCGCTCCACGCTGGCCCGCGCGGCACCGTCGTTGTCGCCGAGGTCCTTGCTGTAGGCGTTGATGACGGGCACGCCGCCCTCGGAGGTGCTGGTGGTGATGTCGAACTTCCCGAGAGCGAGGGTGGCCAGATACGTCGCCTGCGGTTTGTTCTCCCGCCAGTTGTAGCGGGTCCAGCCCAGCTTCGAGCTGGTGGACTGGAGCGTGCCGTTGGAGATGGCCTGGGTGCCGTCCGGGACGGCCACCGACACGTCGTAGGTGGCCTTGTCGCTCGGGTGGTCGTTGCTCGGGAACCACCACCAGGCGGCCTCGGGCTCGTCCGCGGCGACCGCGCCGTCCGGTGTGCGGTGCCAGGTGGTGAACCCGTAGGCGCTCTTCGCCGACGGCACCCCGCTGTAGCGGACGACGACGGTGACCGGCGTGCCCTTGGCCAGCGGCGTCTTCGGGGTGACGACCAGCTCGTGCTGGCCGGAGGCCGCGAAGGACGCCTTGACGCCGTTGACCCGCACCTCGCTCACGTCCAGCAGGAAGTCCAGGTCGAAGCTGGACAGGTCCTGCGTGGTCTTCGCCAGGATGGTCGCCGTGCCCTGCAACTCGTCCGTCTTCGGCTGGTACTGCAGCCTCAGGTCGTAGTGCGAGACGTCGTAGCCGCCGTTGCCGTAGTCGGGGTAGTAGGGGTCGCCGATGCCCGGCGCGCCGGGGGCGTAGCTCGCGGCCGATGCCGGGATCGCCAGCAGGAGGGAGGCCGCAGCGAGTGCGCCCGGCGCGATGATTCTGCGGTGCACGTCAGCTCCAAGTCGTTGGGACAGGAAGTCTGTTCGGAGCCTATTCAGTCCCTGTGTCACCTGGCCTGTCCACGGCCCCTCCTGTCACACGATCGCCATTCAGCCGTCACGCGCCCCGACACACCGTCAGGTGTCCTCTTTTGTACAGGGGTTGACCGGAGTACCGTCCGCGCATGCCGATTCGCACGCACATCCGCACGCGCTTCACGATCTGGAGACCGCTCGCGGCCGCGGCCGTCACAGCCCTGCTGGCCGCCTTCCTCAGCCCCGCCGCCGCACAGGCCGCGCCGCCCCGCGAAAGCCGCCCCGTCTACTCGTACGCACACGCCATCCGCGAGGCGGTCTGGGTGGACACCGGCCTCGACGAGGACGGCGACGGGAAGAAGGACCGCGTCGCCGCCGACATCGTCCGGCCCGCCGAACCTGCCCGCCAGGGCCGCAAGGTGCCGGTCATCATGGACGCCAGCCCCTACTACTCCTGCTGCGGACGCGGCAACGAGAGCCAGAAGAAGACGTACGACGCGCGCGGCCACGTCCTCCAGATGCCGCTGTTCTACGACAACTACTTCGTGCCCCGCGGCTACGCCTTCGTCGGCGTGGACCTGGCCGGCACCAACCGCTCCGACGGCTGCGTCGACGTCGGCGGCCGCTCCGACATCCAGTCCGCGAAGGCCGTCGTCGACTGGCTCAACGGCCGCGCCAGGGCGTACACGACCCGTACCGGCACGCGAACCGTCAAGGCGAGCTGGACCAACGGCCGGACCGGCATGATCGGCAAGAGCTGGGACGGCACGATCGCCAACGGCGTCGCGGCCACCGGCGTCAAGGGCCTGAAGACGATCGTCCCGATCAGCGGCATCTCCTCCTGGTACGACTACTACTTCGCCCAGGGCGCCCCGCTGTACGACGGCGGCCCCGACGAGCTGGCCGGCTACGTCGAGAGCGACGGCGCGACGGCCCACTGCGCGGCCGTACAGAAGAAGCTCGCCGACGGCAGCCCGCGCACCGGGGACTGGACCCCGCTGTGGACCGAGCGGAACTACGTCAAGGACGCGGCCAAGGTACGGGCCAGCGTGTTCCTCGTGCACGGCATGCAGGACCTCAACGTGCGCACCAAGCACTTCGGGCAGTGGTGGAACGCCCTGGCCAAGCATGGTGTCGAGCGTAAGATCTGGCTCTCCCAGACCGGGCACGTCGACCCCTTCGACTACCGGCGCGGCGCCTGGGTCGACACCCTGCACCGCTGGTTCGACCACGAACTCCTCGGCTACGACAACGGCATCGACCGCGAGCCGATGGCCGATATCGAACGCCACCCCGACCAGTGGGTCACCTCCAAGGTCTGGCCGCCGCACGGCACCCGGGCCACCACGCTCCGCCCGGCCCCCGGCACCCAGCCCGGTGTCGGCACCCTCGGCCTCGCCCCAGCCACCGGCACCGAGACGTTCGCCGACGACCCGAAGCTGAGCGAGACCGACTGGGCCGCCCACCTCACCACGGCCACACCCGAGAAGGCCGGATTCATCACGGCGCCGCTCAGCCGCGACCTGCGCCTGTCCGGCTCCTCCAGCGTGACCGTGACCGCCACCCCGACCACCTCCTCGGCCCACCTCTCCGCCGTCCTGGTGGACCTCGGCCCGGACACCATCCGCGACTACGCCGACAGCGCCGAGGGCATCACCACGCTGACCAACCGCACCTGCTGGGGCAAGAGCACGGCCGGGGACAGCGCCTGCTTCAAGACGACCAAGGCGAAGACGGCCAAGGTCGACGCCACGGTGTTCAGCCGCGGCTGGGCCGACCTCGGCCACTACGCCTCCCTCGACCACGGCGTCCCGCTCACCCCGGGCAAGGCGTACACGATCACCCTGTCCCTGGCGGCGACCGACCACGTCGTCCCCAAGGGGCACCGCCTGGCACTGATCGTGGCCGGCACGGACAAGGACCTCATCGACCCTCCGTCCACCACGCCGACCCTCACCCTGGACCTGTCCCGTACGACGGCCCGGGTCCCGCTGGTCGGCGGCACGACGGCGTTCACCCAGGCCACCTCCGGCAGTGCGACCACCGCACCCACGGCGCGCACCCTGGACGGCGTCCGCGCCCCGCGCACCACCCTGCACGTCCCGGCGAGCTGATCACCAGGAAGTACGCGTTCCCTTTGGAGGCACATCAGCCAGTGCTGGGCGGCCGACCGTTCACGCGGTCGCCCGCCTAGCCTTGGCGGGTCCTTTCGGCTCGGGCTTGGGTCGGCTTTGGCGGGTGTTTCGTGCTTGGGTTCGGGTTGGCCTTGGCGGGTCCTTTCGGCTCGGGCTCGGGTCGGCTTTGGCGGGTGTTTCGTGCTTGGGTTTGGGCCGGCCCCGGCGCGTCCTTCCGGCTCAGGCTCCGGCCGGCCCCGGCGCGTCCTTCCGGCTCAGGCTCCGGCCGGCCCCGGCGCGCCCCTCCGGCTCAGGCCCCGGCCAGCCCCGCCGCCTCCCGGGCGCAGCCCCAGGCCACCGTGATCCCGGCCCCGCCGTGCCCGTAGTTGTGCACCAGCAGGCGCCCGCCGGGCAGCGGCTGCCGTTCCAGCCGTACGGCGTCCCGGGCGGGCCGCAGCCCCACGCGGTGCGCCAGCACCCGCGCCCCGGCGATCTCCGGCCGGACGGCCGCGCACCGCGCGACGATTCCCGCGGCGGTCGCCGGATCCGGTTCCAGCGACCAGGAGTCCTCGTCCGCCGTACCGCCCAGGAGCAGCCCGCCGGGCTGCGGGAAGAAGTAGGTCGAGGTGTCCGAGGAGTGGTCGACGGAGGTGAACCAGGTCGAGATCCCCGGGTTCTCCACCACGACCAGCTGCCCGCGCACCGGATGCACCGCCGGATCGGGCACCAGCGAACGCGCCCCCAGCCCCGTGCAGTTGACCACCGCTCCGGCGGGCACGGCGGCGAGATCGGCCACCTCCCGTACCTCCACCGTGCCGCCCGCCTTCGCGAACCGCTCCCGCAGCCACGCCAGATGCACCGGCATGTCGATCAACGGCAACCGCGCCGCCAGCCCGCCGGGCACCGCCCGCAGCCCCGGCACCCGGCTCGCCCACGCACCCAGCTCGTCCAGCCGGGTCCCCTGGTGTACACCCTCGACCAGGCGTACGCCCGTCTCCTCAGGTCGGCCGGCCAACTCCTCGTACACGCCGAGGGAGTCCAGCGCCCACGCACCGACCAGTGGCTCGGGCTCGATCCGGTAGGGCCACCACAGCCCGCCGGCGACCGCCGAGGTCGTGCGCTCGGCGGGCTCCCGGGCCCACACCCGTACCCGGCGGCCGGACTCGGCCAGCACCACGGCCGTAGTCAGCCCGGCGACCCCGCTGCCGACCACGATCACTTCGTCACTCGACGTGCGCTTCACGCCAGGACGCTAACGGAATATGTCATGCCGCGCTCACATCCGTCCCGGTGTGGGAATACTCACAGCATGTCTGCCGCATACGCGACCTTCGGCCTGGCACCGGCGACACGCGCCGGCGGTGTCCTCGCCGACGGCGGCTATCAGGTTCACCGCGACTTCGTGGACTTCATCGTGGACGGGCGTCCGCTGCTGTTCCAGCTCTCCGACCTGGACGCCGTCTCCCCACTCGCCTCGGACATCCCGCCCGCCATCTTCACCGAGCAGGTGCGCAGCCTGCTGCTGGAGACCGAACCACCGCTCCCGGACGGCCGGTTCGTGATCTACGGCTGCCCCGAGTGCGCGGACCTGGCCTGTGGTGCGGTCACCGCCGTGATCGAGCGGGACGGCGACGACTACATCTGGCGGGACTTCGCCTGGCAGACCGAGGAACACGCCGACCTGGACCTCAACGGCTACCACGGCATAGGCCCGTTCCGCTTCGCCGGCCCCGAGTACCGGGCCGCCCTCGCCGCCCTGATCGAGTCCGCCGACGGCCCGCCCGCGCCCCGCCGCCGTGTGCTCCTGATCGGTGCCCGCGTCGCCGTCCTCGCCAAGCTCGCCGCCGCGCTGCGCACCATCGGCATAGGCGCGGACATCACCCAGGACGCCCGTGCCGTCCCCGCGGAGGAGCTGCGCGGCTACGGCGCGGTCGCCTTCGGCCGCGCGGTCGGCGAGGCGGAACGGGCCGCCGTACGAGAGGCGTTCGAGCGCGCCGGGGTCGAGGTCGCCTATGTCAGCGGCCTGGCCCCGATCGTCCCCCTGCTCGTCGCGCAGATCGAACACGCCCTGGACCGCAGCCCGCTCCCACAGCGCCGGCTGACCGGCCTGGTCGCGGCCGACGGCGAGGCAGCCGTCGACGTCACCTCCGCCTGCCGGGTCCGGGTCACCGCCTACCGCCTCGACCGCCTCTACCGCACCCACACCCAGGAGGTCTTCGACGGCATCCTGGAGCCCGGCCGCCACCGCATTCCGCTGGACCCGAAGGCGGTGAAGGGGGAGTCGTTCGTGGTGGCCAGAACGTCGGGGAGCGTGCTGGTGCAGCCGGTGGGGAAGTGAAGGCCGGGCGGCCCCCGGGAAACCCCGCTGATCGCCAGGTGCCCGGGACATTAGGATCGGCCTTCTGATGACTGCCACCCTCGTCGCCAAGAACCTCGCCGCCGGGCACGGCGACCGCTCGCTCTTCTCCGGGCTCGACCTCGTCGTCGCGCCCGGCGATGTGATCGGGCTGGTCGGTGCCAACGGCGCGGGCAAGTCCACCCTGCTGCGGCTGCTCGCCGGGCTGACCGCGCCCGAGCAGGGCGAGCTGCGGCTGTCCCCGCCCACCGCGACCGTCGGCCATCTCCCGCAGGAGCCGGAGCGCAGGCCGGGGGAGACCGTCCGGGAGTTCCTCGCCCGCCGCACCGGCGTCGCCGAGGCACAGCGCGTCATGGACGAGGCCACGCAGGCCCTGGTGGACGGCGCGCCCGGCGCCGACGACGCGTACGCGACCAGCCTGGAGCGCTGGCTGAACCTCGGCGGCGCCGACCTGGAGGAGCGGGCCGAGGAGGTCGCCGACTCCCTCGGTCTGGCCGTCGACCTGGACCAGCCGATGACCTCCCTCTCCGGCGGCCAGGCGGCCCGCGCCGGTCTCGCCTCGCTCCTGCTCTCCCGCTACGACGTCTTCCTGCTCGACGAGCCGACCAACGACCTCGACCTGGACGGCCTGGAGCGCCTCGAACGCTTCGTGACCGGCCTGCGCGCGGGCACGGTGGTCGTCAGCCACGACCGCGAGTTCCTCACCCGCACGGTCACCAAGGTCCTCGAACTCGACCTCGCCCAGCGGCAGATCAACCTCTACGGCGGCGGCTACGAGGCCTATCTGGAGGAGCGGGACGTCGCCCGCAGGCACGCCCGCGAGGACTACGAGGAGTACGCCGACAAGCGTGCCGCCCTCCAGGACCGGGCGCAGATGCAGCGCGGCTGGATGGACAAGGGCGTCAAGAACGCCCGTCGAAAGGCGAGCAACGACAACGACAAGATCGGCCGCAAGTTCCGCAGCGAGGCCAGCGAGAAGCAGGCCGCCAAGGCCCGGCAGACCCAGCGCATGATCGAGCGCCTCGAGGTGGTCGACGAGCCGCGCAAGGAGTGGGAGCTGCGCATGGAGATCGCGGCCGCCCCGCGCTCCGGCGCGGTCGTGGCCACCCTGCGGGAGGCCGAGGTCCGGCGCGGCGACTTCACCTTCGGCCCGGTGTCCCTGCAGATCGACTGGGCCGACCGGGTCGCGGTCACCGGAGCCAACGGTGCCGGCAAGTCGACCCTGCTCGGCGCACTGCTGGGCCGTGTCCCGCTCGACTCCGGACATGCCGCCCTCGGCTCCGGTGTCCTGGTCGGCGAGGTCGACCAGGCGCGCAAGCTGTTCCACGGTCCCGAGTCCCTGCTCGACGCGTTCTACGCGGCCGTCCCGGACACCGAGCCGGTGGAGGTCCGCACCCTCCTCGCCAAGTTCGGCCTGAAGTCGGACCACGTACTGCGCCCGGCCGCGACCCTGTCCCCGGGCGAGCGCACCCGGGCGGCCCTGGCCCTGCTCCAGGGCCGAGGAGTGAACCTCCTCGTCCTCGACGAGCCGACGAACCACCTGGACCTGCCCGCCATCGAGCAACTGGAGTCGGCCCTCGACGCCTACGAGGGCACCCTCCTCCTGGTCACCCACGACCGCCGCATGCTGGACGCGGTCTCGGTGACCCGCCGCCTGGAGGTGGCGGCGGGCAAGGTCACGGAACGCTGACCGCACCCGGCCCCGCACCGCTGCGTGTCGTCTTCGGGCGTGTCCCCGGTGGACCGTGTGCAACGACGGCGTGTTCGGCCAGGCCCTGAGTCAGAACCGCCAGGAACACCTCGCGGAGAACCGCGCCCGCACGAACGGCTCCGCCCACGGCTCCAGCCGCAGGAGGGTGCCCTCGGGCACCGGCTCCAGGGTGATCTCGACCGTCGAGGAGCCGGGCGGCACGGGCATCTCGTCGTCGACCCAGCCCCAGGTGAAGACGATTCGCCTGGGCGGGTCGATCTCGACGAAGCGGCCCTCGGCGACGTGCTCGCCGGTGACCCGCGTCCGGTAGGCGCCGCCGGGCTCGAAGCTGAACTCGCCGTCCTGGCCCATCCAGGACAGCCACTTGTCCCGGTCGGTGAAGAAGGAGAACACCGTCTCGGGGCGCGCCGCGATGCGCCGTTCCACGGTGACCGCGTTGTTGATCACGAGTCCGTCCCTTCGGATCGCTCCGCCCGTTCCGCCCACTTCCTCGGCCGACGTATCGACTACGTCCTGCGGGTCGCCGCGTACGAGCCGCCGGGGCTGCTGGACATGGTGTCCGTCGCGGGGCCCATGCCCATGCACGTCACGTACACCTTCGACGAGCATCCGCAGGGCACCCTGGCCCGTATCCGGGTCCGTGGCGACGCGGGCTCCCTCTACCGGACCGGTCAGCCGACCACTCCGAACGGGGTGACCTCGATGCGTCCCTCACAGGGGGAGATCTGCGCAGCGGGAAGCAGGGTCAGCGTATGGGAGTCGCCCGGCACCCGAATGTCGACTCCGTAAGGCGCGTCCACCAGGGCGCCGCAGAAGTAGGACCCCTGCCAGACCAGCGTGAACGAGGTCGAGTGCCCCGGGGCGAGCGCGATGTCGGGAAGGCTGTGCGCGGACGACCGGGTGATCGCGAAGGGGCGGGTTCCCGACGTGCTCGCCGGCCTGCCGCAGGACGGTGACGGGTCGCCCTTGGCGCAGACGCGGACGGTTCTGTCGCCGAAGAAGGTGAGGCCGGGCCAGCCGCGCAGGCGGCACACCGAGCCGGAGTGGTTGCGCAGCCGGATCGGGGTGCCGAACCAGCCGGATTCGCCGCCGGCCGGCAGGCCGGTGCGTCCCTCCGACGCCGTGAGGTCCCTCGCGGCACAGGCGGGTGCGGGCGGCGCCGCGGGTGCCGTCGTTCGGGCCGGTCTGTTCACGGGTGCCGCTGTGCGGCCGGGCGTCGTACGGCTCGGCGTCGGCCTCCCGGCCGGGACAGGCGAACCGCCGAGCCGCGCGGCGGGACCGCCTTCCGGAGAGGCCGACGTCGCGACGGCGTCGGGGGTGGAGGTCGCCGAGCCGAGGCCACCGCCGCAGGCCGTGGTCGCGGCCACCAGGAGTCCGATCACCAGAAGTTGTGTCCCCCGCACTCTCACGACGCGAACGGTATCCGCGTGTGCAGAGGCTGCGGAGGCGCGGCGGCGAACGTACATGATCGCGCCGCCCGCCGTTCACCCGCCGTGCCGCCCGGCCTCCTTCGCCGCCCGCTCGACCCGCTCCACGTGCCCGGGATCGAACGGTGCCGTGTTGAGGTCGTCCCGCCGCTGCCCCACGGCCCCGTCGATCAACTCCCGCACGATGTCGGCGTGTCCGGCGTGGCGCTGGGTCTCGGCGACCATGTGCGTCAGGATCCGGTGCAGCGTCACCTCGCTCCGCGTGCCCCCCGGCAGCCGGCCGACCGCGTCCAGCGGTAGCGCGGCGATCGTCTCGTCGGAGTGCTCCCACGCCGTGCGGTACCGCCCCACGATCTCCTCCCGGCTCTCCTCCGGCCGCGCCCACAGATCGGCGTCCGGCTCGGCGTCCCCGGTGATCCACAGCGGTGTCCCGTCGCAGGGCCGGCCGAAGGTGGCCCCGAAGTACAGCGACTCGGCGCCGGTCATGTGCTTGACCAGGCCCAGCAGATTGGTGCCGGTCGGGGTCAGCGGGCGCCGGACGTCGTACTCCGACAGGCCCTCAAGCTTCCACAACAGCACGTCACGGGCGTCCTGGAGATACACCCGAAGGTCTTCCTTGGGATCCGATGCGGTCATGCGGCAAGTCTCCCGATCGGATGATCACTGTCCACCGGTTTTCACCCCGGGGGCGGGGCGGGGGCGTGCGTGGCCTGCCGTACGCCCCCGCCCCGGTGACTCAGCGGCGCCCGTCCTTGGGGTTCAGCAGGCCCGCCCGCCGCAGCGCGTCCGCCATGGCGCTGTTGGCCGGTGCCGGTGCCTGACGCCCGCCCCGGTCACCACCACGGCCCTGCCGCTGGCCCTGGCCCTGACCGCCCTGCCGCTGGCCCTGGCCGCCCTGCCGCTGCTGAGGCGGCCGGGAACCGCCGCCCCGCTGCTGCTTGCCGCCCTGCCCCTGCGGCGCGGCCTCGTCGTCCAGCCGCAGCGTCAGCGCGATCCGCTTACGCGGGATGTCCACGTCGAGGACCTTCACCTTGACGATGTCACCGGGCTTGACCACGTCCCGCGGGTCCTTCACGAACGTCTTCGACATCGCGGAGACGTGGACGAGGCCGTCCTGGTGGACGCCGATGTCGACGAACGCCCCGAAGGCCGCCACGTTCGTGACCACGCCCTCCAGGACCATCCCGGACGACAGGTCGGAGATCTTCTCCACGCCCTCCTTGAAGGTGGCCGTCTTGAAGGCGGGCCGCGGGTCGCGCCCGGGCTTCTCCAGCTCCTTGAGGATGTCGGTGACGGTCGGCAGACCGAAGGTGTCGTCCACGAAGTCCGCCGGGCGCAACGAGCGCAGCGCACCGGTGTTGCCGATCAGGGAAGCGACCTCCTGGCCCGAGGTCTTCACCATGCGCCGCACCACCGGGTACGCCTCCGGGTGCACGCTGGAGGCGTCCAGCGGGTCGGTGCCGCCGCGGATGCGCAGGAAGCCCGCGCACTGCTCGTACGCCTTCGGGCCGAGCCGCGCCACCTTCTTCAGCTCGGAGCGCGAGGTGAACGGCCCGTTCGCGTCCCGGTGCGCGACGATGTTCTCGGCAAGCCCCGAGGAGATGCCGGACACCCGCGAGAGCAACGGCACGGACGCGGTGTTGACGTCCACACCGACGCCGTTCACACAGTCCTCGACGACCGCGTCCAGCGAGCGGGACAGCTTCACCTCGGACAGGTCGTGCTGGTACTGGCCGACGCCGATGGACTTCGGGTCGATCTTCACCAGCTCGGCCAGCGGGTCCTGCAGCCGGCGGGCGATGGAGACCGCGCCGCGCAGCGAGACGTCCATGTCGGGGAATTCCTGCGAGGCGTACTGCGACGCCGAGTACACGGACGCGCCCGCCTCGGACACCATCACCTTGGTGAGCTTCAACTCCGGGTGCTTGGAGATGAGTTCACCGGCGAGCTTGTCGGTCTCCCGGGACGCCGTGCCGTTGCCGATGGCGACCAGATCGACCGCGTGCTCCTTCGCCAGCCGCGCCAGCTTGGCGATCGCCTCGTCCCACTTGTTGGCCGGGACGTGCGGGTAGATCACGTCCGTGGCGACGACCTTGCCGGTGGCGTCGACCACGGCGACCTTCACGCCCGTACGGAAGCCGGGGTCCAGGCCGAGCGTCGCGCGCGTGCCGGCCGGGGCGGCCAGCAGCAGGTCGCGCAGGTTCGCGGCGAACACGTTCACCGCCTCGTCCTCGGCCGCCGTACGCAGCCTGAGGCGCAGGTCGATGCCGAGATGCACCAGGACGCGGGTGCGCCAGGCCCAGCGGACCGTGTCCGTCAGCCACTTGTCGGCGGGGCGGCCGCGGTCGGCGATCCCGAAGCGGTGCGCGATGATTCCCTCGTACGAGGACGGGCCCTCCGTGGGCTCCTCCGGCTCCAGGACGAGGTCCAGGACCTCCTCCTTCTCACCGCGCAGCATCGCCAGGATGCGGTGCGAGGGCAGCTCGGTGAACGGCTCGGCGAAGTCGAAGTAGTCGGCGAACTTGGCGCCCGCCTCCTCCTTGCCGTCCTTCACCTTGGCGGCCAGCCGCCCGCGCACCCACATGCGCTCGCGGACCTCGCCGATCAGGTCGGCGTCCTCCGAGAACCGCTCGGTGAGGATCGCCCGGGCGCCCTCCAGCGCGGCCTGCGGATCGGCGACGCCCTTGTCGGCGTCCACGAACGCGGCCGCCGCGGCCAGCGGTTCGACCGTCGGGTCGCCCAGCAGCCCCTCGGCGAGCGGCTCCAGGCCCGCCTCCCGCGCGATCTGCGCCTTGGTGCGCCGCTTGGGCTTGTAGGGCAGGTAGATGTCCTCGAGGCGCGCCTTGGTCTCGGCGCCGCGGATCTGCGCCTCCAGCTCCTCGGTGAGCTTGCCCTGCTCGCGGACCGACTCCAGGATCGCGGTCCGCCGCTCCTCCAGCTCCCGCAGATAGCGCAGCCGCTCCTCGATCGTGCGCAGCTGCGCGTCGTCGAGCATCTCGGTCGCTTCCTTGCGGTAGCGGGCGATGAAGGGCACCGTCGAGCCGCCGTCGAGCAGCTCCACCGCGGCCTTCACCTGCCGCTCCCGTACGCCGAGCTCCTCGGCGATCCTGCCTTCGATGGACCCTACGAGGGGTGTCGTCACGATCCCGTACCGCCTTCTCCACGTCAGCTTGCGCGGCAATTGTGGCAGGTGACACCGACAACCGGGGATCAGGGCGCCACACGGCGGGCCGCGCGGCCCGGAAGCCGTGCCTGCCTCGTGCCGCATGGCAGGAAAGGTGGGGTCTCCGTCATTGCGGCCACGCCCCGGCCCTCGAAGAATCGGGACATGCCGCAGCGCACCCTCCTCTTCGTCCTCTTCGACGGCGTGCAGAGCCTCGACGTCACCGGCCCTCTCGAGGTGTTCAACGGCGCCGAGACGCACACGCCGGGGACGTACCGCATCCGCACCGCCTCCCTGGGCGGCGGCCCCGTGCGCACCTCCAGCGGTCTGACCCTCGTACCGGACGAGGCGCTCAAGGAGGTGCCCGACCCGCACACCCTGCTGGTCCCCGGCGGTCAGGGCACCCGCGGCTCCGATCCGCTGCTGACCGAGTGGCTGCGCACGCACGGCCCGCGCGCGCGGCGCCTCGTCTCCGTCTGCACCGGTGCGATCCTGCTGGCCGAGGCGGGGCTGCTCGACGGCCGCCGCGTCACGACCCACTGGGCGTACTGCGAGAAGCTCGCCCGCGACCACCCGGCCGTCGAGGTCGATCCCGACCCCATCTACGTCCGCGACGGACACGTCTCCACCTCGGCCGGCGTCACCTCGGGCATCGACCTCGCCCTCGCCCTGGTGGAGGACGACCTGGGCCGCCAGGCTGCGCTGGCCATCGCCCGCCACCTGGTGGTCTTCCTGCGGCGGCCCGGAAACCAGGCCCAGTTCAGCGCCCAGCTCGCCGCCCAGACCGCGCAGCGCGACCCGCTCCGGGAGGTCCAGCAGTGGATCACCGAGTACCCGGCCGGTGACCTCACCGTGGAGGCGCTCGCAGCCCGGGCGAGCCTCTCACCGCGCCACTTCGCCCGCGCGTTCCAGGCCGAGACGGGCATGACGCCCGGACGCTTCGTCGACCGGGTCCGTCTCGAACACGCCCGCCGCCTCCTGGAGGACACGGGCGACGGGATCGAGGAGATCTCCCGTGCCAGCGGGTACGGCACCCCCGAGGCCATGCGCCGCGCCTTCGTCAGGGCCCTCGGCACGGCCCCGGCCGAGTACCGCCGCCGCTTCCGGCCCGCATCCGCCCACTGAAAGGAATCCGATGCAGATCGCCATCGTCGTCTACGACCGCTTCACCGCCCTCGACGTCGTCGGCCCGTACGAGATCCTCTCCCGGCTCCCGGACGCGCAGACGGTGTTCGTCGCCGAGCAGGCCGGCCTCGTGCGCACGGACACCGGATCTCTCGCGATCAGCGCCGACAAGGCACTCTCGGAGGTGCCGAGCCCGGACATCGTGCTGGTGTCCGGCGGCCCCGGCCAGAGCGCGCTGATGGACCACGAGCCCCTCCTGGACTGGCTGCGCGCCGCCGACGCCACCAGCACCTGGACGACGTCCGTCTGCACCGGCTCCCTGCTCCTGGCCGCCGCCGGACTCCTCGAGGGGCGCCGCGCCACCTCCCACTGGCTGGCCCTCGGTCAGCTGACCCGGTTCGGGGCCGAGCCCACGGGCGAACGCGTCGTCTTCGACGGAAAGTACGTCACCGCGGCCGGTGTGTCCTCCGGCATCGACATGGGGCTCGCCCTGCTCGGCCGGATCGCGGGTGACGAGCACGCCCAGGCGGTCCAGCTGGCGACCGAGTACGACCCGCAGCCGCCCTACGACGCGGGCTCGCCGGAGAAGGCACCCGCGCACATCGTCGACCAGCTGCGCGCGCGGAGCCGCTTCATCGTGTCGTAGTCCAGGTGAAGCGGGGCTGCCTGCGCTCCAGGAACGCGGCGACCCCCTCCGCGGTGTCGCCGCTGCCAAGTGCCTGCTCCGCCCAGTGGGCGTCCCGGTCGGTGCGGCCGTTCGCGAACTCCTTCGCGGCGGCCTGGGTGAGCTGGGAACGCGACACCAGGATCCGGGTCAGCTCGGCCACCCGCTTGTCCAGTTCGCCCTCGGGCAGCACCTCGTCCACGAGCCCGGTGCGCAGCGCCCGCTGAGTGTCGATCAACTCGGCCGAGAACAGTAGGTACTTGGCGGTGGCCGGTCCCACCAGAGAGACCAGCCGCCGGGTGGACGAGGCCGGGTACACGATCCCGAGCTTCGCCGGCGTCACCCCGAACAGCGCGCCCTCCTCCGCCAGCCGCAGATCGCAGGCCGCGGCGAGCTGGGCCCCGCCGCCCACGCAGTGGCCGCGGATCGCGACGAGCGTCGGCTTGGGAAACGCGGCGAGGGCCTCCTCGGCCGCCACCGCCAGCCCCTGAGCCTCGGCGGGCGAGCCCTGGAGCGTGGAGATGTCCGCGCCCGCGCAGAAGGTCGTGCCTTCCCCGGTGAGCACCAGGGCCCGCACACGTCGGTCCCCTGCCAGCTCGGCCAGCAGCGGCGGCAGGGACCGCCACATCGCGGCCGTCATGGCGTTGCGCTTGGCCGGGTGACGGATGACGACCGTGGCGACGGAGTCGACGACCTGGTACGACAGCTGGGGCTCCATGCGGTGGATGCTATCCGGAGGACTCCTCGCGCCCTTTGGGAGTTTTCCCACAACACGAATAGTTCGCGAACCGGCGCCAGGGAGGCCAGGAGCGGTCCCACAACTGCCGTTGTCATACGCACGCGGTCAGAACCGTTCGATAAGTGCTGACTTGTGTTCAGTCATCCGGAGCGGAGCGGATCGTTACCAACACTCGACGTGTGGTGACAATCGAGCGCGAGGGTGGCGACCGGACGATGGACAACCATGGGCGCGGGGACGGCCCGCGCCCAGCGGGGGGCGCCGAGAGGCCGCCTCATCCACTGCCCTACGAGGGAGTGTGGCGGTTCACCGCGGCCGCCGTGGACGCCTCGGTCCCGCAGGCGCGGCGCGCCGTACGGGACCTGCTGCTGCGCCAGGGTGTACCGGTCTCCGACGACCTGGTGTACGGGCTGCTGCTGATCGTCTCCGAGCTGGTCACGAACGCGGTCCGGCACGCGGCGCTGCTGTCGCCGGTGCTCGCCGTGGAGGTGGCCGTCGGGGCCGAGTGGGTGCGGGTCTCGGTGGAGGACAACCACCCCTATCGCCCCACCGCCCTGGAGGCCGACCACGGCCAGACCGGCGGCCGCGGGCTGCTCCTGGTCCGTGAGGTGGCCCGGGAGGCGGGCGGGGTGGTCGATGTGGAGCACACGGCGAGTGGCGGCAAGGTGATCTGGGCCGCCCTGCCGCTCAAGCCCGTGACCTTCACCTGACGGCGGACTACCAGCCCGCGGACTCGCCCGTCAGCTCCCTGACCGCCGGGCGGGCCGCGTCCAGCACGGTCATGAACCACGCCGAGAACGGGTCCCGGGCGTGCCGCTCCGCCAGCTCGGCCGCCGTCACGAAGGCGGTCTGGCCGACCTCCTCCGGGTCCGGCACGAGCGGTGCCTGCACCAGGCCGACGAACAGGTGGTTGAACTCCTGCTCGACCAGGCCCGAGGCCGGGTCCGGGTGGTTGTAGCGCACCGTGCCCGCCTCGGCGAGCAGTGACGGCGAGACGCCCAGCTCCTCGTACGTCCGCCGGGCCGCCGCCGCGAAGGGCGCCTCGCCGGGGTAGGGGTGGCCGCAGCAGGTGTTGGACCACACACCGGGGGAGTGGTACTTGCCGAGCGCCCGCTGCTGGAGCAGCAGCCGGCCCTGCTCGTCGAAGAGGAACACCGAGAAGGCCCGGTGCAGCTGTCCCGGTGGCTGATGGGCGGCGAGCTTCTCCGCCGTGCCGATCGTCACGCCCTTCTCGTCGACCAGTTCCAGCAAAATCGCCTCTGCGGTGCCGTTCGACGAGCTGTGCGTCTCGGTGGCAGGTGTGATCGGCATACCCATCCTTCGCCTCGGTCTTCGCACCCCAAGTCTGCCGTACGAATCCGGCACTCCCGGCACTTCCCGGCACGTCCGCATGTCCCGGGCACGGGCAGAACCGGAAGGGGGACCCGGTAGATCATCGTGCCCGGCGCCCGGCGCCTGGAACCGTCCGGGGGTGCGCCGAACAGCAGTGCGCAGGGTTAGTGGCAGAGCCGTGCCTCGTGCTCCGCGTGACCGCCCGGCTCCAGCTGGAACGTGCAGTGCTCCACGTCGAAGTGGCCGCCCAGGCAGCCCTGCAGCTCGTGCAGCATCTTCTCGTTCCCGATGGCGTTCAGCACCTCCGAGCTGACCACCACGTGCGCGGACAGCACGGGCAGGCCCGAGGTGATCGTCCAGGCGTGCAGGTCGTGTACGTCCTCCACGCCGTCCAGGGCCAGGATGTGCGCCCGCACCTCCGCCATGTCGACGTCCTTCGGAGCCGCCTCCAGCAGCACGTCCAGCGTCTCGCGCATCAGCTTCAGCGTCCTCGGTACGATCATCAGCCCGATGACCAGCGAGGCGATCGGGTCGGCCGCCTGCCAGCCCGTGGTGAGGATCACGGTCGCGGAGATCAGCACCGCGACCGAGCCCAGCGCGTCCGCGGCCACCTCCAGGAAGGCGCCGCGCACGTTCAGGCTCTCCTTCTGCCCGCGCATCAGCAGGGTGAGCGACACCGTGTTCGCGACCAGGCCGATCAGACCGAACACGATCATCAGGCCGCCCCGGGTCTCCGCGGGCGTGACGAACCGCTGGATCGCCTCGTACAGGACGTAGCCGCCGACGCAGAGCAGCAGCAGACAGTTGGCCAGGGCGGCGAGGATCTCGGCGCGGGCGTAGCCGAAGGTGCGGTTGGTGCTCGGCGGGCGGTTCGCGAAGTGGATGGCCAGCAGCGCCATGCCCAGACCCACCCCGTCGGTCGCCATGTGGGCCGCGTCCGCGATCAGGGCGAGCGAGTCCGCGAGGAGACCGCCGGCGATCTCCACCAGCATGATCGTGAGCGTGATGCCCAGCGCCACGCGCAGCCGGCCACGGTACGCGGCCGCGGCCGTACCCGTGGGCGGCGCATGGCTGTGCGTATGCCCGTGGTCGTGCCCTGCCCCCATGAGAGGACCACCCTTCCGTGTTGCTCCCGAGCTGACAGTGAACTACGGGCGGGGGGTATCGGGCAACGCGGCACTGAACACCGTTGTCATGTGCCCTGACCTGCGCAAACGAACCGCTGGTCAGGGCGGTGCCGGCTCACTTCCCGTGGTGCAGCTGCCAGCCCTGCCAGGCCGACTCCACCATCTCGCGCACCCCGCGCCGGGCCCGCCAGCCGAGCGTCTCGGCGGCCCGCTCGGCCGAGGCGACCGCGCGCGGCGCGTCCCCCGGGCGGCGCCCCTCCACCAGCGGCGGTCGCCGGTCGCCGGTGACCTCACCGATGACCGTGATCAGCTCGCGCACCGAGACGCCCTCGCCGCGTCCGATGTTCAGCGTCAGATCGCCTGTCGAGTCCCCGTCGGAGAGCCGCCGGGCCGCCGCGAGATGCGCTTCGGCGAGGTCGGCCACGTGGATGTAGTCGCGGATGCAGGTGCCGTCGGGCGTCGGATAGTCGGCACCGAAGATCCGCGGGGCCTCGTCGCGGGTGAGCCGGTCGAAGACCATCGGCACGATGTTGAACACGCCCGTGTCCGAGAGTTCCGGCGCTGCCGCGCCCGCCACGTTGAAGTAGCGCAGGCACACCGTGGAGATCCCGTGCGCCCGGCCCGCCGCCCGCACCAGCCACTCCCCGGTCAGCTTGGTCTCGCCGTACGGGTTCACCGGTGCGCACGGGGTGTCCTCGGTGATCAGGTCCACGTCCGGGTTGCCGTACACGGCCGCCGACGAGGAGAACAGCAGCCGGCGGACGCCCGCCTCGGCCATCGCGTCCAGCAGCGTGGCCAGGCCGCCCACGTTCTCCCGGTAGTAGCGGGTGGGTTCGGCCACCGACTCGGCGACCTGCTTGCGCGCCGCGAGATGGACGACGCCGGTCACGCCGTACTCCGCGAAGACCCGCTTGAGCAGGTCCCCGTCCAGTGTCGAGCCCTCGACGAGCGGGACGTCCGCCGGGAGCCGCGCGGGCACGGCGGCCGACAGGTCGTCCAGCGCCACGACACTCTCCCCGGCGCCCGCCATGGCCCGTGCCACATGCGCCCCGATGTATCCGGCTCCGCCGGTGATCAGCCACGTCATGGTCGCCCACCCTATGCGGCCCGTCCGCATGTCCCTGATGCCCGGGTCTGGGGCCACGGTTTGTGGGGCGGGCCCCGGATCACCGATGATGATCGCGGCAAAGGCCTGGGCAGTTCCCGTGGACCGGACCGTGAAC
The DNA here is from genome assembly GCF_900215565.1 of Streptomyces sp. Ag109_G2-15. Taxonomy (NCBI): domain Bacteria; kingdom Bacillati; phylum Actinomycetota; class Actinomycetes; order Kitasatosporales; family Streptomycetaceae; genus Streptomyces; species Streptomyces sp. Ag109_G2-15. Next base: position 1,543,586 of record NZ_OCNI01000002.1, on the reverse strand, counting down.
GGCCGGTGAACAAGGGCTCGAGCCCATCGGATACCCTTCGCCGACATGCCGCCCGGGAGCCGCAGGCCGGGGCGCCCCATCACGCAGAAGACCGGCGCCGACGCGCCGGCACCCAGGGAGTGAGTTCGGTTGTCGACCGCCATCGTCACCGGTCAGCCGGTGCCCGGATCGTCGCTCGAGAACGATCTGCGGTCCCTCGGCTTCGACGTGCGCGCGGCCACCGACGCCTCCGAGGCGGAGGCCCTGCTCGCCGCCGTCCCGGCCGACCGGCGCGTCGCCCTGGTCGACGCCCGCTTCGTCGGCCACCCGCACGCCCTGCGCCTCGGCCTCACCGACCCGCGCTTCCCGCTCGCCGCCGTCCCCGGCGCCGTCACCGCCCAGCCCGCCGCCCGGCAGGCGCTGACCCGGGCCCTGGCCCGTGAGACCTCTGCCGGCGGCGGTACGGCCCTGGCGGTGGACAGCCTCGCCGACCGCGTGGTCACCGCCCTCGACGCCGACGGCAGCGCGGTCCACCGCCCCGAGCTGGGCAGCCTGGTCGCCGCCGTGCCGGACGACCCGCAGGCCCGCAACGAGGCCCGGCAGGCCGTCGCCGCCGTCGACGACGAGGCCGTACGCCTGAAGTCGGCCGTGAAGGCCCGCGACGGCTTCTTCACCACGTTCTTCATCAGCCCGTACTCGCGCTACATCGCCCGCTGGTGCGCCCGCCGGGGCCTGACCCCCAACCAGGTCACCACCGCCTCGCTGCTCACCGCCCTGATAGCCGCGGGCTGCGCGGCGACCGGCACCCGGGCCGGTTTCATCGCGGCCGGCGTGCTGCTGATCGCCTCCTTCGTGCTGGACTGCACCGACGGCCAGCTCGCCCGCTACTCCCTGCAGTACTCCACGCTCGGCGCCTGGCTGGACGCCACCTTCGACCGGGCCAAGGAGTACGCCTACTACGCCGGCCTCGCCCTCGGCGCGGCCCGCGGCGGCGACGACGTGTGGGCCCTCGCCCTCGGCGCGATGATCCTGCAGACCTGCCGGCACGTCGTGGACTTCTCCTTCAACGAGGCCAACCACGACGCCACGGCCAACACCAGCCCCACCGCCGCCCTCTCCGACAAGCTGGACAGCGTCGGGTGGACGGTCTGGCTGCGGCGGATGATAGTCCTGCCCATCGGTGAACGCTGGGCCATGATCGCCGTCCTCACCGCGGCCACCACCCCCCGCATCACCTTCTACGTGCTCCTCGTCGGCTGCGCCTTCGCCGCGACGTACACCACGGCCGGCCGTGTGCTGCGCTCGCTGACCCGCAAGGCCGAGCGCACCGACCGGGCCGCGCAGGCGCTGGCGGACCTCGCCGACAACGGACCGGTCGCCTCGCTCGTGGCGCGTGCCACTCGCGCCCGCATCGGCGCCCCGCTGCTGGTGGCCCTGGCCGGTACGGCGATTCTCGCCGTGTCCCTCTTCTCCGGCGTGACCTGGGCACCCGTCGCCGGTGCCGTCGTCTACGCCGCCACCTCCGGACAGGCACTGTGCCGCCCCCTCAAGGGCGCCCTCGACTGGCTGGTCCCCCCGCTGTTCCGGGCCGCCGAGTACGGCACGGTGCTGGTCCTCGCGAGTAAAGCAGGGGTAAACGGGGCCCTTCCTGCGGCTTTCGGCCTGGTGGCCGCCGTCGCCTACCATCACTACGACACGGTGTACCGCATCCGCGGAAACGCCGGAGCGCCCCCGGCCTGGCTGGTGCGCGCCATCGGGGGGCAGGAGGGGCGGACGCTGCTCGTCACCGTCCTCGCCGCGCTGCTCACCGCCTCGCAGTTCAAGGTCGCGCTCACGGTCCTCGCCGTGGCCGTCGCCCTGGTGGTGCTCGTCGAGAGCATCCGCTTCTGGGTGTCCGCTGGGGCGCCCGCCGTACACGATGAAGGAGAACCCGCATGATCGGCCTCGTGCTGGCGGCCGGCGCCGGACGGCGTCTTCGCCCCTACACCGACACCCTTCCCAAGGCGCTGGTGCCGGTGGGGCCCGACGGCATAGAGGACAGCATCACCGTGCTCGACCTCACGCTCGGCAACTTCGCCGAGATCGGTCTGACCGAGGTCGCGATCATCGTCGGCTACCGCAAGGAGGCCGTGTACGAGCGCAAGGCGGCGCTGGAGGCGAAGTACGGCCTCAAGCTCACCCTCATCGACAACGACAAGGCCGAGGAGTGGAACAACGCCTACTCCCTGTGGTGCGGCCGTGACGCCCTCAAGGACGGTGTGATCCTCGCCAACGGCGACACCGTGCACCCGGTCTCCGTCGAGAAGACGCTGCTCGCCGCCCGCGGCGACGGCAAGAAGATCATCCTCGCCCTGGACACGGTGAAGAACCTCGCCGACGAGGAGATGAAGGTCGTCGTCGACCCCGAGAAGGGCATGACGAAGATCACCAAGCTGATGGACCCCGCCGAGGCCACCGGCGAGTACATCGGCGTCACCCTGATCGAGGGCGACGCCGCTCCCGACCTGGCCGACGCGCTGAAGACGGTCTGGGAGACCGACCCGCAGCAGTTCTACGAGCACGGCTACCAGGAGCTGGTGAACCGCGGCTTCAAGATCGACGTCGCGCCGATCGGCGACGTCAAGTGGGTCGAGATCGACAACCACGACGACCTCGCGCGCGGGCGGGAGATCGCGTGCCAGTACTGACGCGGCTGATTCCCTCGCCGGTCGTCGTGGACATCCGCCCGGGTGCCCTCGACGACCTGGCCGGGGTCCTCGCCGACGAGCGCATCTCGCAGTCGGGCCGGCTCGCCGTCGCCGTCAGCGGCGGCTCCGGTGCCAAGCTGCGCGAGCGGATCGCGCCCTCGCTGCCCGGCGCCACCTGGTACGAGGTCGGCGGCGGCACCCTCGACGACGCGATCCGGCTGGCCGGTGACATGAAGGCCGGCCACTTCGACGCCGTCGTGGGGCTCGGCGGCGGCAAGATCATCGACTGCGCCAAGTTCGCCGCGGCGCGCGTCGGCCTGCCCCTGGTCGCCGTACCGACGAACCTCGCGCACGATGGTCTGTGCTCGCCGGTCGCCACCCTCGACAACGACGCCGGGCGCGGCTCCTACGGTGTGCCGAACCCGATCGCCGTCCTCATCGACCTGGACGTGATCCGCGAGGCACCGGCGCGCTTCGTGCGCTCCGGCATCGGTGACGCCATCTCCAACATCAACTCGGTCGCGGACTGGGAGCTGTCCAACCGCGTCAACGGCGAGAAGATCGACGGTCTCGCCGCCGCGATGGCCCGCCAGGCCGGCGAGGCGGTGCTCAGGCACCCCGGCGGCATCGGGGACAACGACTTCCTCCAGGTACTCGCCGAGGCGCTGGTCCTCACCGGCATCTCCATGTCGATCTCGGGCGACTCCCGGCCCGCCTCAGGCTCCTGCCACGAGATCAACCACGCCTTCGACCTGCTCTTCCCCAAGCGCGCCGCGAGCCACGGCGAGCAGTGCGGGCTCGGCGCCGCCTTCGCGATGTACCTGCGCGGAGCGCACGAGGAGTCGGCGTACATGGCCGAGGTGCTGCGCCGGCACGGGCTTCCGGTGCTGCCGGAGGAGATCGGCTTCACGCTGGACGAGTTCGTCCGCGCCGTGGAGTTCGCCCCGGAGACCAGGCCCGGCCGCTACACGATCCTCGAACACCTCGACCTCAAGACGAACCAGATCAAGGACATCTACGCCGACTATGTCAAGGCCATCGGTAGCTGAACTCCGACCGGTCGTCCACCCCGCCGGGGTGAAGGACCGGCGCAGCGGTGAGCACTGGGCGGGACGCCTCTACATGCGCGAGGTGTCCCTGCGCGTCGACCGCTACCTGGTGAACACCAGGGTCACGCCCAACCAGCTCACGTACCTGATGACCGTCTGCGGTGTGCTCGCGGCCCCGGCCCTGCTGGTGCCGGGGATCGCGGGCGCCGTGCTCGGCGTGGTCGCCACCCAGCTGTACCTGCTGCTGGACTGCGTCGACGGCGAGATCGCCCGCTGGAAGAAGCAGTACTCGCTCGGCGGGGTCTACCTGGACCGCGTCGGCGCCTACCTGACCGACGCGGCCGTCCTGGTCGGCCTCGGCCTGCGCGCCGCCGACCTGTGGGGCAGCGGCCGTATCGACTGGCTGTGGGCCTTCCTCGGCACCCTCGCCGCCCTCGGCGCGATCCTGATCAAGGCCGAGACCGACCTCGTCGGTGTCGCCCGGCACCAGGCCGGGATGGCGCCGGTCAAGGAGGCCGCGTCCGAGCCGCGTTCCTCCGGCATGGCGCTGGCCCGCCGGGCCGCCTCGGCGTTCAAGTTCCACCGCCTCATCCTCGGCATCGAGGCCTCGCTGCTGATCCTGGTCCTCGCGATCGCGGACCAGATCCACGGCGACCTGTTCTTCACCCGGCTCGGCACCGCCGTCCTGGCCGGCATCGCCCTGCTGCAGACCGTGCTGCACCTGGTGTCCATCCTCGCCTCCAGCAGGCTGAGGTGAGCGGCATGACTGCTTCTCTCAAGGTCGGCGCGGTCATCATCACGATGGGCAACAGGCCCGACGAACTGCGGGCCCTCCTCGACTCCGTCGCCAAGCAGGACGGCGACCGCGTCGAGGTGGTCGTCGTCGGCAACGGCTCGCCCGTCCCGGACGTCCCCGAGGGCGTACGGACCATGGAACTGCCCGAGAACCTGGGCATCCCCGGCGGCCGCAACGTCGGCATAGAGGCCTTCGGCCCCAGCGGCCGCGACGTCGACATACTGCTCTTCCTCGACGACGACGGCCTGCTCGCCCGCCACGACACCGCCGAGCTGTGCCGCCAGGCGTTCGCGGCCGACCCGAAGCTCGGCATCGTCAGCTTCCGCATCGCCGACCCGGAGACGGGCGAGACCCAGCGCCGGCACGTACCGCGGCTGCGCGCCTCCGACCCGATGCGCTCCTCCCGGGTCACCACCTTCCTCGGCGGCGCCAACGCGGTCCGCACCCGGGTGTTCGCCGAAGCCGGCGTGCTCCCCGACGAGTTCTTCTACGCCCACGAGGAGACCGACCTGGCCTGGCGGGCCCTCGACGCGGGCTGGATGATCGACTACCGGTCCGACATGGTGCTGTACCACCCGACGACCGCGCCCTCGCGGCACGCGGTGTACCACCGCATGGTCGCCCGCAACCGGGTCTGGCTGGCCCGGCGCAACCTCCCCGCGCTCCTGGTCCCCGTCTACCTCGGGGTCTGGCTGCTGCTCACCCTGCTGCGCCGCCCTTCGGGACCGGCTCTGAAGGCCTGGTTCGGCGGCTTCAAGGAGGGCTGGACCACCTCGTGCGGACCCCGCCGCCCCATGCGGTGGCGTACGGTGTGGCGGCTCACCCGACTGGGCCGGCCTCCCGTCATCTGACAAGCTCGACCGTGCGGGCCGCGCACTTCTGGGCGCGCCCGAAGCCCCGACGTACTCGAAGACGAAAGCTTCCACCTGTGAGTGAGACAACGCACGACGGCGGTGTCGCGGTGACCGCGGCCCCGTCGCCCGACGAGGGACTGACGGCGGCACAGCTCGCCGCCAAGTACGGGCTCGCCGTGAGCGGTGCCCGGCCCTCGCTCACCGAGTACATCCGGGAGCTGTGGGGGCGGCGCCACTTCATCCTCGCCTTCTCCCAGGCGAAGCTGACCGCGCAGTACAGCCAGGCCAAGCTCGGCCAGCTGTGGCAGGTGGCGACCCCGCTGCTGAACGCGGCGGTCTACTACTTCATCTTCGGCGTCATCCTGCACGCGAGCCGGGGCATGTCCAAGGACGTGTACATCCCGTTCCTGGTCACGGGCGTGTTCGTGTTCACCTTCACGCAGAGCTCGATCATGTCGGGCGTCCGCGCGATCTCCGGCAACCTGGGCCTGGTGCGCGCCCTGCACTTCCCGCGCGCCTCGCTGCCCGTCTCCTTCTCGCTGCAGCAGCTGCAGCAGCTGCTCTTCTCGATGATCGTGATGTTCATCGTGGCGATCGGTTTCGGCAGCTACCCGAGTCTGTCCTGGCTGCTGATCGTGCCGGTCCTGGTGCTGCAGTTCCTGTTCAACACCGGGCTCGCGCTGATCGTGGCGCGGATGGGCGCGAAGACGCCGGACCTCGCCCAGCTGATGCCGTTCATCCTGCGTACGTGGATGTACACGTCCGGCGTCATGTTCTCCATCAACAAGATGATGGAGGGCCGATCCGAGCTGGCGGTCCGCCTGCTGCAGGTGAACCCGGCCGCCGTCTACATGGACCTGATGCGCTTCGCGCTGATCGACGGGTACGACGCCTCGAACCTGCCGCCCCATGTGTGGGCCATCGCCCTGTTCTGGGCCGTGGTCGTCTTCGCGGGCGGGTTCGTGTACTTCTGGAAGGCGGAGGAGAGGTACGGCCGTGGCTGAGCAGAACCCCCAGACCGACGACAACGCCGAGCGGCGCCCGACGGTCATCGCGGACGACCTGCACATCGTCTACCGGGTCAACGGCGCGAAGACGGGCAAGGGCAGTGCGACGGCCGCCCTCAGCCGCATAGTCAAGCGCGGCGAGGAGCGGGGCGTGCGCAAGGTGCACGCCGTGCGGGGCGTCTCCTTCGTCGCCTACCGCGGTGAGGCGATCGGCCTGATCGGCTCCAACGGCTCGGGCAAGTCCACCCTGCTGCGCGCCATCGCCGGCCTGCTGCCCGCGGAGAAGGGCAAGGTCTACACCGACGGCCAGCCCTCGCTGCTCGGTGTGAACGCGGCGCTGATGAACGACCTCACCGGCGAGCGCAACGTGATCCTCGGCGGTCTCGCCATGGGGATGTCCCGTGAGCAGGTCAAGGAGCGCTACCAGGAGATCGTCGACTTCTCGGGCATCAACGAGAAGGGCGACTTCATCACCCTGCCGATGCGCACCTACTCCTCCGGTATGGCGGCCCGGCTGCGTTTCTCCATCGCCGCCGCCAAGGACCACGACGTCCTCATGATCGACGAGGCGCTGGCCACCGGTGACCGCAAGTTCCAGAAGCGCTCCGAGGAGCGGATCCGGGAACTGCGCAAGGAGGCCGGCACCGTGTTTCTGGTCAGTCACAACAACAAGTCCATTCGCGACACCTGCAACCGCGTCCTGTGGCTGGAACGCGGCGAACTGCGCATGGACGGCCCGACCGAAGAGGTCCTCAAGGAGTACGAGAAGTTCACGGGCAAGTGACCCGTCGAGCCGTTTCGGCCAGGGCCCCGTCGGCAACCGTCCGGTGGGGCCCTGCGTCTGCAAAGGAAACGTCAACTCCCGGCGGCCTTAGGAATCTTGACGCCAATCGGTGTGTTGTTGTGATGCGCAGGACACCCCGACGGACCGTGCCGCGTTGTACAACGTAAGCTGTACGGGTGCCGGAAAGCGGCAAGTAGGGCCATAATGCGCGACACCCTCCCGGCGACGGCCCCGCGGAGGGCCGGGCGGCGTGTCCGAAATAGTGTGTATTGGGTCGGCAGTGTAGAACGGGAGATGTGACGGCAATGGCTACGGAAACTCCCCAGCTCAACGCAGCATGTGCCGTCCTCGCCCCGGGCAGCGCGCGGTGACGGGAACCGACACGGCGCCGGAACTGGAGCGCGCCACGCTGGACAAGGCCGCGAGCGAGAACTTCCCCGTGGCCCCCTTTTTCCTGCCCCGGGCCTGGCGCGCCGACCTCATGGCCGTGTACGGCTTCGCCCGCCTCGTGGACGACATCGGCGACGGCGACCTGGCCCCGGCGGGGCCGACGCGCGCGTCCTGGGCGTGCCGGCCGCCGAGGCCGAGGACCGGCTGGCCCTCCTCGACGCGTTCGAGGCCGACCTGCGGCGTGTCTTCGACGGCACGCCCCGCCACCCCCTGCTCCGCCGCCTGCAGCCCACCGTCCGCCGCCGCGCCCTCACTCCCGAGCCCTTCCTCGGCCTGATCGCCGCCAACCGCCAGGACCAGCTGGTCGCGCGGTACGAGACCTACGACGACCTGCTCGCCTACTGCGAACTGTCCGCCAACCCCGTCGGCCGCCTCGTCCTCTCCGTCACCGGTACCTCGACCCCCGAGCGGATCCGCCTCTCCGACGCCATCTGCACCGCGTTGCAGATCGTGGAACACCTCCAGGACGTGGCCGAGGACCTCGGCCGTGACCGGATCTATCTGCCCGCCGAGGACATGAAACGCTTCCACGTCCAGGAAACGGATCTCGCCACGAAAACCACGGGCGCATCGGTGCGCGCTCTGGTTGCATACGAAGCACAACGCGCCCGCGATCTGCTGAATGAAGGCGCCCCCCTGGTGGGTAGCGTCCACGGCAGGTTGAAGCTGCTGCTCGCGGGGTTCGTGGCGGGGGGAAGGGCGGCGATCCGGGCGATCGCCGCCGCCGAATACGACGTACTTCCCGGCCCGCCCAAACCCGGCAAGGTCCAGTTGCTGCGTGAGGTGGGCGTGACCCTGCGAGGAGAGGGGTGATCCGGACCGTGGAGTCTGTGCCACACGTGTCCGCACCGGTACTCGCCGCCTACAGCTACTGCGAGGCCGTCACCGGGCAGCAGGCCCGTAACTTCGCGTACGGCATCCGGCTGCTGCCGACGCCCAAGCGCCGCGCCATGTCGGCGCTGTACGCCTTCTCCCGGCGTGTCGACGACATCGGCGACGGCGACCTGCCCGGCGAGGTCAAGGTCGCGCGCCTCGAGGACACCCGGGCGCTGCTCACCCGCATCCGCGAGGGCCAGGTCGAGGAGGACGACACCGACCCGGTGGCCGTCGCCCTCACCCATGCCGCCGGCGCCTTCCCGATCCCGCTCGGCGGCCTGGACGAGCTGATCGACGGCGTCCAGATGGACGTGCGCGGGGAGAGCTACGAGACCTGGGACGACCTGAAGGTCTACTGCCGCTGTGTGGCCGGCGCCATCGGCCGCCTCTCGCTCGGCGTGTTCGGTACGGAACCGGGGGCGCGCGGCGCCGAGCGCGCGTCCGAGTACGCCGACACGCTCGGGCTCGCGCTCCAGCTCACCAACATCCTCAGAGACGTCCGCGAGGACGCCGAGGGCGGCCGTACCTATCTGCCCGCCGACGACCTCGCCAAGTTCGGCTGCTCGGCCGGATTCGGCGGGCCGACCCCACCGGAGGGCTCCGACTTCGCGGGCCTCGTGCACTTCGAAGTGCGACGGGCCCGCGCCCTTTTCGCCGAGGGCTACCGGCTGCTCCCCATGCTCGACCGGCGCAGCGGCGCCTGCGTCGCCGCCATGGCCGGCATCTACCGCCGCCTGCTCGACCGCATCGAGCGCGACCCGGAGGCCGTGCTGCGCGGCCGCGTCTCGCTGCCCGGACGCGAGAAGGCCTACGTCGCCGTACGCGGACTGTCCGGCCTCGACACCCGGCACGTGTCCCGGCGGACCGTCAGGAGGCGCGCCTGATGGGCTCTGTGGACCAGGAGGACTCCGACGGCCCGATGCGGCGGGCAACCCTCCGCTGCGGCGTGGCGTCCCTGACTGCGACGGCTGAGCGTGCACCGTTCATCCAGCACGCCAAGCAGGCCAGGCGAAGTCCGCTGAGGTTCGACAGCGCCCTGAAGGGGCGCGGGGCTGTGCGGGACATGCGGCTACCGCCGCGTGGGCACGACCAGCCACGATGGCGCCGCGGACGAGCGACGGCCCATCGCGGCACGTCCAGCGGAGCGCTTGGGCACGCACGGAGGGACGCACGATGAGCGACGGCGCACACCCCGCGGAGGCGCACGCCGACACCCCGGCACCGGCAGGGCGCAGTGCCGTCGTGGTCGGCGGCGGCCTGGCCGGGATCACCGCGGCGCTCGCGCTCGCCGACGCGGGCGTCCGGGTCACCCTGCTCGAAGGCAGGCCGAGACTGGGCGGCCTCGCCTTCTCCTTCCAGCGCGGCGACCTGACCGTCGACAACGGCCAGCACGTGTACCTGCGCTGCTGCACCGCCTACCGCTGGTTCCTCGACCGCATCGAGGGCACGGCGCTGGCACCGCTGCAGGATCGTCTCGACGTGCCCGTACTCGACGTGAACCGCCCCGAGGGACGGCGGCTCGGCAGACTGCGGCGCGACGCGCTGCCCGTACCCCTGCACCTGGGCCGGAGCCTCGCGACCTACCCGCACCTGTCGCTCGCCGAGCGTGCCGCGGTCGGGCGTGCCGCGCTCGCGCTCAAGGGGCTCGACCTCGCCGATCCGACCCTGGACACCCAGGACTTCGGCAGCTGGCTGGCCGCCCACGGCCAGTCGGCGCGTGCCATCGAGGCCCTGTGGGACCTGGTCGGGGTCGCCACCCTCAACGCGGTCGCGGGCGACGCCTCGCTGGGGCTCGCCGCGATGGTGTTCAAGACCGGTCTGCTGTCCGACCCGGGCGCGGCCGACATCGGCTGGGCCCACGTCCCGCTGGGCGAACTGCACGACCGGCTGGCCCGCAAGGCGCTCGACTCCGCGGGCGTCCGTACCGAGGTCCGTACACGCGTCACCTCCGTCTCCACCAACGAAAACGGGACCTGGAGCGTTCAGGTTCCCGACGAGACGATCCAGACCGACGCGGTCGTCCTCGCCGTACCCCAGCGCGAGACGCACGACCTGCTGCCACCCGGCGCCCTCGACGCCCCCGAACAGCTTCTGAGGATCGGCACCGCGCCGATCCTCAACGTGCATGTCGTCTACGACCGCAAGGTGCTCGCCCGGCCCTTCTTCGCCGCCCTCGGCACCCCCGTGCAGTGGGTCTTCGACCGGACGGCCGCGTCCGGCCTCGGCGAGGGGCAGTACCTGGCCCTGTCCCAGTCGGCGGCACAGGACGAGATCGACGCGCCGGTCGCCGAGCTCCGCGAGCGCTACCTGCCCGAGCTGGAGCGACTGCTTCCGGGCACCCGCGGCGCGGTGGTGAAGGACTTCTTCGTGACCCGGGAGCGCACGGCGACGTTCGCTCCCACCCCTGGCGTCGGGCGGCTGCGGCCCGGCGCCCGCACCAAGGCCCCCGGCCTGTACCTGGCCGGAGCGTGGACCGCCACCGGGTGGCCCGCGACCATGGAGAGTGCGGTCCGCAGTGGAGTGAGCGCGGCCGACGCCGCGCTGAGCGCCCTGGGCCGGCCCCGCCCCCGCCACCTCTTCGAGTTCGAGGAGGCGGCCTGATGCTCGATCAGCAGCCGGCGGCAGGCCCCCGCACCCCCGGTACCGCAACAAGAGGAGAGACTGTGCCCACTGTGCCCCCGGCCTCGACGCCCGCTCGGAGGACCGCGGTGGACGTGACCGCGCTTCTGGAGCGCGGGCGGACCCTGGCCACACCGGTCCTGCGTGCGGCCGTCGACCGTCTGGCTCCTCCCATGGACACCGTCGCCGCCTACCACTTCGGCTGGATCGACGCCGCAGGCAACCCGGCCGACGGCGACGGCGGCAAGGCCGTGCGTCCCGCCCTGGCCGTTCTCTCCGCCGAGGTCACCGGCGCCGCACCCGAGGTGGGCATCCCCGGGGCCGTCGCCGTCGAACTCGTCCACAACTTCTCGCTGCTGCACGACGACCTGATGGACGGCGACGAGCAGCGCCGCCACCGCGACACGGTCTGGAAGGTGCACGGCCCCGCCCAGGCCATCCTGGTCGGCGACGCCCTGTTCGCCCTCGCCAACGAGATTCTGCTGGAACTCGGCACCGTCGAGGCCGGCCGCGCCACCCGCCGTCTGACCACCGCCACCCGCGCCCTGATCGACGGTCAGGCGCAGGACATCTCCTACGAGCACCGCGACCGGGTCAGCGTCGAGGAGTGCCTGGAGATGGAGGGCAACAAGACCGGCGCCCTGCTCGCCGCCTCCAGCTCCATCGGCGCGGTGCTCGGCGGCGCCGACGACCGCACCGCCGACACCCTGGAGAAGTACGGCTACCACCTCGGCCTCGCCTTCCAGGCCGTCGACGACCTGCTCGGCATCTGGGGCGACCCGGAGTCCACCGGCAAGCAGACCTGGAGCGACCTGCGCCAGCGCAAGAAGTCCCTGCCGGTGGTGGCCGCGCTCGCGGCGGGCGGCTCCGCTTCGGAGCAGCTCGGCGAGATCCTCGCCGCCGACGCCAAGAGCAGCGACTTCGAGAACTTCTCCGAGGAGGAGTTCGCGGCACGCGCCGCCCTCATCGAGGAGGCCGGCGGCCGCGAGTGGACGGCCGAGGAAGCACGCCGTCAGCACACCATCGCCATCGAAGCCCTCGACGCCGTCGACATGCCCGACCAGGTGCGGGCCGCCTTCACGGCGCTCGCCGACTTCGTCGTCGTACGAAAGAGATGATCCCTATCGGTCGAATAGCCCTCGCGTAGTCGCCGGCCGGTGTCGAGGGACGACGGACACCGGCCGACGGCGGACCCACAGCAGCACGACTCGTACGACTGCACGAAGGGGAAGCCATGACAGCGACGACCGACGGAAGCACCGGGGCGACCATCCCGCCCCGCGCTGCCGCGGCCAGCGACACCGACATCACCACCCCCGCGGCGGCCGGGGTACAAGAAGCCGCCGAACGCGCCGCGCGGCGCGCCACCGATTTCCTGCTGGCACGGCAGGACGCCCAGGGCTGGTGGAAGGGCGACCTCGAGACGAACGTCACGATGGACGCCGAGGACCTGCTGCTCCGTCAGTTCCTGGGGATCCGCGACGAGGCGACGACCCGGGCCGCCGCCCTGTTCATCCGCGGCGAGCAGCGCGAGGACGGGACCTGGGCCACCTTCTACGGCGGGCCCGGCGAACTCTCCACCACCATCGAGGCGTACGTCGCCCTCCGCCTGGCCGGCGACGCACCCGACGCCCCGCACATGGCGAAGGCCTCCGCCTGGATCCGTGAGCGCGGCGGCATCGCCGCCGCCCGCGTGTTCACCCGGATCTGGCTGGCCCTGTTCGGCTGGTGGAAGTGGGAGGACCTGCCCGAACTCCCGCCGGAGCTGATCTACTTCCCCAGCTGGATGCCGCTCAACATCTACGACTTCGGCTGCTGGGCCCGGCAGACCGTCGTGCCGCTGACCGTGGTCTCGGCCAAGCGCCCGGTCCGCCCCGCGCCCTTCCCGCTGGACGAGCTGCACACCGATCCGGCCGACCCAAACCCGGCCAAGCCGCTCGCCCCGGTGGCGAGTTGGGACGGCGCCTTCCAGCGCCTGGACAAGGCGCTGCACCAGCTGCGCAAGGTCGCCCCGCGCCGGCTGCGCAAGGCCGCGATGAACGCGGCGGCCCGCTGGATCATCGAGCGCCAGGAGAACGACGGCTGCTGGGGCGGCATCCAGCCCCCCGCCGTGTACTCGATCATCGCCCTGCACCTGCTCGGCTACGACCTCCAGCACCCGGTGATGCGCGAGGGCCTCGCGTCGCTGGACCGTTTCGCCGTGTGGCGCGAGGACGGCGCCCGGATGATCGAGGCCTGCCAGTCCCCGGTGTGGGACACCTGCCTCGCCGCCATCGCGCTGGTCGACGCCGGACTGCCCACCGACCACCCGCAACTGGTCAAGGCCGCCGACTGGATGCTCGGCGAGGAGATCGTCCGGCCCGGCGACTGGGCCGTGAAGCGGCCCGGACTGCCGCCCGGCGGCTGGGCGTTCGAGTTCCACAACGACAACTACCCGGACATCGACGACACCGCCGAGGTCGCGCTCGCGCTGCGCCGGGTCCGGCACCACGACCCGGACCGGGTGGACGGGGCGATCGGGCGCGCGGTGCGCTGGAACCTCGGAATGCAGTCGAAGAACGGCGCGTGGGGCGCCTTCGACGTCGACAACACCAGCCCGTTCCCGAACCGGCTGCCGTTCTGCGACTTCGGCGAGGTCATCGACCCGCCCTCCGCGGACGTCACCGCGCACGTGGTCGAGATGCTCGCCGCCGAGGGACTCGCCCACGACCCGCGCACCCGGCGCGGCATCGAGTGGCTGCTCGCCGAACAGGAGCCGGACGGCTCGTGGTTCGGGCGCTGGGGCGTCAACTACGTCTACGGCACCGGCTCGGTGGTGCCCGCCCTGACCGCGGCCGGGCTGCCCGGCTCCCACCCGGCGATCCGACGGGCGGTGACCTGGCTGGAGAACGTCCAGAACGACGACGGCGGCTGGGGCGAGGACCTGCGCTCCTACAAGTACGTCAAGGAGTGGAGCGGTCGCGGCGCCTCCACCGCCTCGCAGACCGCGTGGGCGCTGATGGCCCTGCTCGCGGCGGGGGAGCAGGGCTCCAAGGCGGTCGAGCGCGGCGTCCGGTGGCTGGCCGAGACCCAGCGGGAGGACGGTTCCTGGGACGAGCCGTACTTCACCGGCACCGGCTTCCCGTGGGACTTCTCCATCAACTACCACCTCTACCGGCAGGTCTTCCCGCTCACCGCGCTCGGCCGGTATCTGCACGGCGACCCCTTCGAGCGGCAGTTGCTCGCCAGGACCAAGCCGCTCTCCGAGGTCAAGAAGCCGCTCTCCGAGGTCAAGGGGGGCTGAATGAGCGCCCAGCCCGCCCCGGCCCCGCTGCTGATCGCCTGCGCGCTCGGCATCGAGCACCTCGCCCTGCGCACCGGCGACCGCGGCGGTGCGGGCGGGCCCTTCTCCGTCGTCCGTACGGGCATGGGCCCCAAGGCGGCGGAACGCTCCGTCAACCGGCTCCTCGCGGACCCGGCGCTGGCCGACGCGGCCGTCCTGGCCACCGGCTTCTGCGCCGGGCTCGCACCCGGTATGCACCCCGGCGACCTGGTCGTCGCCGAGGAGACCCGGGACACGCACGGGACCGTCCCGTGCGTGGGCACCGACCTGCTCGTCAAGGAACTCGTGCGCATCCTGCCCGGGCGCACCGTCCACACGGGGCCGGTCACCGGCTCCGACCATGTCGTGCGCGGCCATGAGCGGTCCGACCTGCTCGCGACCGGCGCGATCGCGGTCGACATGGAGTCCGCGGCCACGCTCCTGAGCGCCGTCCGCGCGGGTGAGCGCCCGGTTGCGGCCGTACGGGTGGTCGTGGACGCTCCAGAACATGAACTCGTCCGGATCGGCACGGTGCGCGGTGGAATATCAGCTTTCCGCGTTCTTCGTACCGTCCTTCCCGCTTTTTTCGAATGGCACCGTTCTTTGTTGCTCCCCCGGAGGTGAGCCAGATGGCCATGCCGCTGCGTCAGTCCATCAAGGTCGCTACTTACCTGGCTGAACAGAAGATCCGCAGGCGGGACAAGTTTCCGCTCATCGTCGAGCTGGAACCGCTCTTCGCCTGCAACCTCAAGTGCGAGGGCTGCGGCAAGATCCAGCACCCGGCGGGTGTGCTCAAGCAGCGCATGCCGGTGGCCCAGGCCGTGGGCGCGGTGCTGGAGTCCGGTGCGCCGATGGTGTCCATCGCCGGTGGCGAGCCGCTGATGCACCCTCAGATCGACGAGATCGTCCGCCAGTTGGTGGCCAGGCGGAAGTACGTCTTCCTCTGCACCAACGCCCTGTTGATGCGCAAGAAGATGGACAAGTTCACGCCCTCGCCCTACTTCGCCTTCGCGGTGCACATCGACGGGCTGCGCGAGCGGCACGACGAGTCCGTGGCGAAGGAGGGTGTGTTCGACGAGGCGGTGGAGGCCATCAAGGAGGCCAAGCGGCGTGGCTTCCGGGTGACCACCAACTCCACCTTCTTCAACACCGACACCCCGCAGACCATCATCGAGGTGCTCAACTTCCTCAATGACGACCTGCAGGTGGACGAGATGATGATCTCGCCCGCCTACGCCTACGAGAAGGCACCGGACCAGGAGCACTTCCTCGGCGTCGAGCAGACCCGCGAGCTGTTCAAGAAGGCCTTCGCGGGCGGCAACCGCAAGAAGTGGCGGCTCAACCACTCCCCGCTCTTCCTGGACTTCCTGGAGGGCAAGGTCGACTTCCCGTGCACGGCGTGGGCGATCCCGAACTACTCGCTCTTCGGCTGGCAGCGCCCCTGCTACCTGATGAGCGACGGGTACGTGCCGACGTACCGCGAACTCATCGAGAAGACCGACTGGGACAAGTACGGCCGCGGCAAGGACCCGCGCTGCGCCAACTGCATGGCGCACTGCGGCTACGAGCCCACCGCCGTCCTCGCCACCATGGGCTCCCTGAAGGAGTCGCTGCGGGCCATGCGCGAGACCGTCTCCGGAAACCGGGAGTGACGCCATGACCGCCGTCCCCTTGGGAGTCCCCGAGGTACCGGCCCGGCCGGTCGCACCGCGGCGCGTGTCGCGGCAGATCCACGTCGGGCCGGTGGCGGTCGGGGGCGGAGCCCCGGTGTCGGTGCAGTCGATGACGACGACCCGTACGTCGGACATCGGCGCCACCCTGCAGCAGATAGCCGAACTCACCGCGTCCGGCTGCCAGATCGTCCGCGTCGCCTGCCCCACGCAGGACGACGCGGACGCTCTCGCGACCATCGCCCGCAAGTCGCAGATCCCGGTGATCGCGGACATCCACTTCCAGCCGAAGTACGTGTTCGCGGCGATCGAGGCGGGCTGCGCGGCGGTCCGGGTGAACCCGGGCAACATCAAGAAGTTCGACGACCAGGTGAAGGAGATCGCGCGGGCCGCGAGGGACCACGGCACCCCGGTCCGGATCGGCGTCAACGCCGGCTCGCTGGACCGGCGGCTGCTGCAGAAGTACGGAAAGGCGACTCCGGAGGCGCTGGTCGAGAGCGCGCTGTGGGAGGCGTCGCTCTTCGAGGAGCACGACTTCCGCGACATCAAGATCTCGGTCAAGCACAACGACCCGGTCGTGATGATCGAGGCGTACCGGCAACTCGCCGAGCAGTGCGACTACCCGCTGCACCTGGGCGTCACCGAGGCCGGCCCCGCCTTCCAGGGCACGATCAAGTCGGCAGTGGCCTTCGGGGCGCTGCTGTCGCGGGGGATCGGCGACACCATCAGGGTCTCGCTGAGCGCCCCGCCCGCCGAGGAGGTCAAGGTCGGCATCCAGATCCTGGAGTCCCTGGGGCTGCGGCAGCGGCGCCTGGAGATCGTCTCCTGCCCGTCCTGCGGGCGGGCCCAGGTCGATGTGTACAAGCTGGCCGACGAGGTCACGGCGGGGCTGGACGGCATGGACGTGCCCCTGCGGGTCGCGGTGATGGGCTGTGTCGTCAACGGACCGGGTGAGGCCCGCGAGGCCGACCTCGGGGTTGCCTCGGGCAACGGCAAGGGCCAGATCTTCGTCAGGGGCGAGGTCGTCAAGACCGTCCCCGAGTCCCGGATCGTGGAGACCCTCATCGAGGAGGCCATGAAGCTCGCAGAGCGGACGAAGTGAGTTGGGGTTAAAGCACGGCACGGACCGAGAGGGGGCCCAGCGTGACGATTCTGGAGAGCATCAGGGGACCACGCGACCTGAAGGCGCTGTCCGAGGCGGAGCTCGGCGAACTGTCCGAGGAGATCCGTGAGTTCCTGGTGCACGCGGTGGCGAGAACCGGCGGTCACCTCGGGCCCAATCTGGGGGTGGTGGAACTCTCCATCGCGCTCCACCGGGTCTTCGAGTCGCCGGTCGACCGCATCCTGTGGGACACCGGTCACCAGAGCTATGTCCACAAGCTGCTGACCGGGCGTCAGGACTTCTCCAAGCTGCGCGGCAAGGGGGGCCTGTCCGGCTATCCCTCGCGCGAGGAGTCCGAGCACGACGTCATCGAGAACAGCCACGCCTCCACCGCGCTCGGCTGGGCCGACGGCCTCGCCAAGGCCAACCAGGTGCAGGGGGAGAAGGGCCATGTGGTCGCGGTCATCGGCGACGGCGCGCTGACCGGCGGCATGGCCTGGGAGGCGCTGAACAACATCGCGGCCGCCAAGGACCGGCCGCTGATCATCGTCGTCAACGACAACGAGCGGTCGTACGCCCCGACCATCGGGGGCCTGGCCAACCACCTGGCCACCCTGCGCACCACCGACGGCTACGAGAAGGTCCTCGCCTGGGGCAAGGACGTCCTGCTGCGCACTCCGGTCGTCGGCCACACCCTCTACGAGTCCCTGCACGGCGCGAAGAAGGGCTTCAAGGACGCCTTCGCCCCGCAGGGCATGTTCGAGGACCTGGGCCTGAAGTACGTCGGTCCGATCGACGGTCACGACATCAAGGCCGTCGAGTCGGCGCTGCGCCGGGCCAAACGCTTCCACGGGCCCGTCCTGGTCCACTGCCTCACGGAGAAGGGCCGTGGCTACGAACCCGCCCTCGCCCACGAGGAGGACCACTTCCACACCGTCGGCGTGATGGACCCGCTCACCTGCGCACCGCTCGTGCCGTCCAACGGGCCGTCCTGGACCTCGGTGTTCGGCGACGAGATCGTCCGGATCGGCGAGGAGCGGGAGGACGTCGTGGCGATCACGGCGGCCATGCTGCACCCGGTGGGCCTCGGCCCGTTCGCCGAGCGCTTCCCCGACCGGGTGTGGGACGTGGGCATCGCCGAGCAGCACGCGGCCGTCTCCGCGGCGGGCCTCGCCACCGGCGGACTGCACCCGGTCGTCGCCGTCTATGCCACCTTCCTCAACCGTGCCTTCGACCAGCTGCTGATGGACGTCGCCCTGCACCGGTGCGGGGTGACCTTCGTGCTGGACCGGGCCGGTGTCACCGGTGTCGACGGGGCGTCCCACAACGGCATGTGGGACATGTCGGTCCTCCAGGTCGTCCCGGGCCTCAGGATCGCCGCCCCGCGTGACGCCGACCAGTTGCGCGCCCAGCTGCGGGAGGCCGTCGCCGTGGACGACGCGCCCACCCTGGTCCGCTTCCCGAAGGAGTCGGTCGGCCCCGAGATCCCGGCGATCGGCCACGTCGGCGGCATGGACGTCCTGCACCGCGGCGAAGACCCCGAGGTGCTGCTGGTGGCCGTCGGCGTGATGGCGCCGGTGTGCCTCCAGGCCGCCGAGCTGCTGGCGGCCCGGGGCATCACCTGCACGGTCGTGGACCCCCGTTGGGTCAAGCCCGTCGACCCGGCGCTGCCGGGGCTGGCCGCCGCACACCGGCTGGTGGCCGTCGTGGAGGACAACAGCCGGGCCGCCGGGGTCGGTTCGGCCGTGGCACTCGCCCTCGGCGACGCCGACGTGGACGTGCCGGTACGGCGGTTCGGCATCCCGGAGCAGTTCCTCGCGCACGCCAAGCGCGGCGAGGTGCTGGCCGACATCGGCCTCACGCCGGTCGAGATCGCCGGACGGATCGGCGCGAGCCTGGCCGCGGGGGACGAGGGTTTCGCCGTCAAGGACACGGATTTCGCCGTCAGGGACGCGGGGGGCTCAGTCAAGGAGAAAGCTGAATGACCAAGGAGTTCGACCTCGGCGCCCTCCTCGCCGACCGCGGAGCCGAGCGCTACGAGCTGCACACCAAGTACCTGAACCCGCAGCTCCCGCGCATGCTGCACACCATCGGCTTCGACAAGGTCTACGAGCGCGCCGAGGGCGCCCACTTCTACGACGCGGACGGCAACGACTACCTGGACATGCTCGCCGGGTTCGGGGTGATGGGCCTCGGCCGCCACCACCCGGTCGTCCGTCAGGCGCTGCACGACGTCCTGGACCTGAACCTCGCCGACCTCACCCGCTTCGACTGCCAGCCGCTGCCCGGCCTGCTCGCGGAGCGGCTGCTCGCCCACAGCCCGCACCTGGACCGGGTCTTCTTCGGCAACAGCGGCACCGAAGCGGTCGAGACCGCCCTGAAGTTCGCCCGGTACGCCACCGGCAGGCCGCGCGTCCTCTACTGCGACCACGCCTTCCACGGCCTGACCACCGGCTCCCTGTCGGTCAACGGCGAGGACGGCTTCCGCGACGGCTTCGCCCCGCTGCTGCCCGACACCGCCGTACCCCTCGGCGATCTCGACGCGCTCGCCCGGGAGCTGAAGAAGGGCGATGTGGCCGCCCTGATCGTGGAGCCGATCCAGGGCAAGGGCGTGCAGGAGGCCCCGCCCGGCTATCTGCGCGCCGCGCAGGAGCTGCTCCACCGGCACAAGGCGCTGCTCATCGCCGACGAGGTGCAGACCGGCCTCGGACGCACCGGCGACTTCTACGCCTACCAGCACGAGGACGGCGTCGAACCGGACCTGGTGTGCGTGGCCAAGGCGCTCTCCGGCGGCTATGTCCCGGTCGGCGCCACCCTGGGCAAGGACTGGATCTTCAAGAAGGTCTACTCGTCCATGGACCGCGTCCTGGTCCACTCGGCGAGCTTCGGGTCCAACGCGCAGGCGATGGCGGCCGGCCTCGCCGTGCTGTCGGTGATGGAGAACGAGCAGATCGTCGCCGGGGTGCGGACGACGGGCGGGCTGCTGAAGTCCCGGCTCACCGCGCTGATCGACAAGTACGAGCTGCTCGCCGACGTCCGCGGCCGGGGCCTGATGATCGGCATCGAGTTCGGCAGGCCCAGCTCGCTGAAGCTGCGCAGCCGCTGGACCATGCTGCAGGCCGCGCGCAAGGGCCTGTTCGCCCAGATGGTGGTCGTACCGCTGCTGCAGCGGCACCGGATCCTCACCCAGGTCTCCGGCGACCACCTGGAGGTCATCAAGCTCATCCCGCCGCTGGTCCTGAACGAGGCGGACGTGGACCGGTTCGTCGACGCCTTCACGGCGGTGATGGACGACGCGCACAGCGGCGGCGGCCTGATGTGGGACTTCGGCAAGACGCTGATCAAGCAGGCGGTGGCCAACCGCTGAGGCCGGGTTTTTGCCTCTGAGGCAAGAAATTTGCCCCAGGGGCAACACTCCGGCTGAATGGAGGCATGAACGCCTCAGAAGCCGCGCCGCCGGCGGGCCAGGGCGACGACCTGCGCGCCGTGGCGCCGCAGCTGCGCGCCCTGCGCCGGCGCACGGGCCTCACCCTGGAGGCCGCGGCCCGCTCCGCCGGGCTCTCGCCGGCCCACCTCTCCCGGCTGGAGACCGGGCAGCGCCAGCCCTCGCTGCCGATGCTGCTCGCGCTCGCCCGCATCTACGGTACGACCGTCTCGGAGCTGCTCGGCGAGACGGTCGCCGACCGGGACGCCGTCGTGCGCGCCGCCGACATGGAGCCGACCCACGCGGGCGGCTGGACGTACGTCCAGGCCGGAGCCCCCGGCCGCGGCATGCAGGCGCTGCGCGTCCGGGTGCCGTACGGCACCCAGGGCGACATCGTGCGCGTCCACCCGGGTGAGGAGTGGCTGTACGTCCTCAAGGGACGGCTCCGGCTGCGCCTGGGGGACACCGCGCATCTGCTCGCGCCCGGCGACAGCGCGCACTTCGACTCGCTCACCCCGCACCGCCTCGCCGCCGAGGACCACGACGGCGTGGAGCTGCTGTTCGTCCACACCCTGCTGCAGAGCCCCACGGCCACGCTGTGCCTGGGCCCGCTGACTGGAGAGCTGCCATGAGCAATTTCGAGGAGAGGTTCCCCCGCGCCCTGTGGATCCGGCTGGTCATCTACATCGCCGTGGGCCACGTGTTCGCCGCGTTCCTCTACCTGCTGTTCGAGCTGGGTGGCAAGGGCTGACCGCCGTCAGTCCAGCAGGCGCTCCCGCAGCCGCTCCCGGGTCGCGGGGGTGAGCCCCAGGCCCTGCTCGAAGTAGGTGTCGACGCCGCCCCACGTCTCCTCGATGCTCGCGAAGGCCGCCTGAAGATACTCGGCGCGCGCGTCGAAGAGCGGACTGAGCAGCTCCATCACCTCGGGTGTGTACGCGGTGTCCGCACTGCCGTTGCGACGGACCTTGTAGCGCCGGTGCTTGGCGTTGGACTCCAGGTAGTCGGCGATGACGGCCTCGCGCTCCACGCCCACGGCGAGGAGCGTGACGGCTATGGAGATGCCCGCGCGGTCCTTGCCTGCCGCGCAGTGCATCAGCGCGGGCACGCTGTCCTCGGCGATCGCGTGCAGCACCCGGGAGTGCTCGGCGGTGCGCTCCTTGACGATCGTCCGGTACGAGGCGACCATCCGGGCCGCCGCCTTGCCGTCCGCGAGGATGCCGCGCAGCTGGTCGAGGTCGCCGTCGCGGACCATCTTCCAGAACTCGGCGCCGTCCGCCGGGTCGCTCAGCGGCAGGTTCACGTTCCGCACGCCGGGCAGGGCGACGTCCGGGCCCTCCAGCTTCTGGTCGGCCGCGTTGCGGAAGTCGAAGATCGTGTGCAGGCCCAGGGACGCGAGGAAGGCCGCGTCGTCCTCGGTCGCGTGCGCGAGATGGCCGCTGCGGAACAGCAATCCGGGGCGCACCCGCCGTCCGTCCACGGTGGGCAGCCCGCCCACGTCACGGAAATTACGCACTCCGGCCAGCTCGGGCTCGGTCGAGGGGACCTGCTGCGTCACGGGGGCTCCTCCCGGTCAGCCCCGCCGGCGCGGCTCGTCGACGGGCACTCCGTCGACGATACGACATCGATTACCTCGGGCAATGAGTTGTCCACAGGCGTTGCCACCAGGGGCTGTGGGGCCTAATGATGTTCGCACTTGAGCGGATCTGTTGGCACCTGTGAGGTCTCGATGGTGGACATCGCCGAAAACGGTCGTACGTGGCTCCTGTCGGGGCCCACAAGCAGCTATGCGCTGCATCTCTCCGAGGCGGACGAACTGCTGCACCTCCATTGGGGACCACGGATCGCGCTCGCCGACGCGGAGGCCCTGGCGGTGAGTCCGCTGCCCGCCTACTGGCCCTTCGAGTCCCCGCTCGACGGCCGCGAGGAGTACCCCGTCGAGGGCGGCCCCCGCTTCGTCCGCCCGGCCCTGTCCGTGCGCACCGAGGAGCGGCGCGGCACCGAGTGGCGCTTCGTGTCCCACCAGTCCGAGGATGACGAGCTGCGGCTGGCCTTCGACGACGACGGGCTCGCCGTCACCCTCCACTACCGGATGCGCGGGGATGTCCTGGAGCGCTGGGTGACCGTGGCGAACGGCGGGCACGCGCGCGTGGAGCTGCTGCGCGCCGACGCCGCCACCTGGACCCTGCCCGACCGCGAGGGCTGGCGGCTGTCCCAGCTGCACGGCCGCTGGGCCGCCGAGTCCCTGCTCGCCACCGCGCCGCTCACCTACGGCGAGAAGATCATCGGCAGCCGCCGCGGCCACACCGGCCACCAGCACCTGCCCTGGGTCGCGCTGGACACCGACGCGACCGAGGAGCGCGGCGAGGTCTACGGCTGCGCGCTCGGCTGGTCCGGCTCCTGGCGGATCGCCGTCGCCCAACTCCCCGACGGGCGCGTGCAGATCACCGGTGGCGCCGGCTACGACGACTCGGGCCTGCTGCTGCTCCAGCCGGGCGAGTCGTACACCACCCCCGTCTTCGCGGGCCTGTGGAGCGACGGCGGTTTCGGCGGGGCCAGCCGCACCTGGCACGCCTACCAGCGGGCGTACGTCATCCCGGACGCGGACCAGGACCGGCCGGTGCTGTTCAACTCCTGGGAGGCGACCAACTTCGACATCTCCGAGGAGCAGCAGGCCGCCCTCGCCCGGCGGGCCGCCGACATCGGCGTGGAGCTGTTCGTCGTGGACGACGGCTGGTTCGGTGCCCGCACCAGCGACCGGGCCGGCCTCGGTGACTGGACGCCCAACCCCGACCGCTTCCCGCACGGCCTCAAGCCCCTCGCCGACCAGGTGCACGACCTCGGCATGCAGTTCGGGATCTGGGTCGAGCCCGAGATGGTCAACCCCGACAGCGACCTCTACCGCGCCCACCCCGACTGGGTGCAGTACCAACCGGGACGGAAGCGGACGGAACTACGCAACCAGCTCGTCCTCAACCTCGCCCGCGAGGATGTTCAGGAGTACCTCTGGGAGCAGCTGGACACGCTCCTGTCCAGCGCCCCGATCGACTACGTGAAGTGGGACTTCAACCGCTGCTTCACCGACGCCGGCTGGCCCGGGGAGCCGTACCCGCAGCGCCTGTGGGTCGACCACGTCCGCGCCCTGTACGCCCTGCTGGACCGGCTGCGCGCCGCCCATCCCTCGGTCGCCTTCGAGTCCTGCTCGGGCGGCGGCGGGAGGATCGACCTGGGCGTGATGAGCCGCACCGACCAGGTGTGGACCTCCGACAACACCGACCCGCTCGACCGGCTCGCCATCCAGCACGGCTTCAGCCAGATCCACCCCGCGCGGGTCATGGCGGCCTGGGTCACCGACAGCCCGAACACCCAGCTCAACGGGCGGGAAAGCTCGCTGCGGTTCCGCTTCGTCAGCTCGATGGCCGGGGTGCTCGGCGTCGGCGGCGACCTCACCGAGTGGACCGGGGAGGAGCTGGCCGAAGCCCACCGGTGGGTGGAGCTGTACAAGGAGATCCGCCCGGTCGTCCAGCGCGGCGACCAGTACCGGCTGCGGCCCCCGGCGGGCGGCCTCAGTGCCGTCCAGTACGTCCTCGGGGACGAGACCGTGGTCCTCGCCTGCCTGCAGGCGCAGCACTACGGCGAGCCGGTCCCGGCGCTGCGGCTGCGCGGACTCGACCCGACGGCGTCGTACGAATGCCGCGAAACGGGTGAAGTGCACCGCGGGGCGGTCCTGCTGCACCACGGGCTGCGCACCGGACTGAAGGGTGACCTGGATGCGACGGTTCTCCGACTGCGTCGCATCTGAGCTTTCTGTCCGAATTGGAGCCTTCATTCCAACTCGCTCTGGAATGAGGGGGCGTGGGGAGTCGGGGCGTGAGGAGCGTCATATTCGTGACCGTGCGTCGCGCGTCATGTCCACGTAATTCCGATAGCGGCAAAGGGAATTGAAAAGGGGAGAGATTCGGGAATTCACGGAGAGTGACCGTGAATTCCCGAATTGGATCACTTGAGACCCCGACGTCGGGAACCGGTCGCTTGTCCGGGTCCGTCTTGCTCGCTTACGTTCGCCACCAATCCGGACGGAACGCCGAATCCTGCCGCCGCCCGGAGTCCCCACACACTTCACCCGTGTTCGGCAGGAGCGGGGGACCCACCAGGTATGACTGCCTGTCCCGGTCTCCGCGACAGGCTGGGGGTGTAGCCGCGCAGCGCGCGGCCGGGCAGCTCCAGCCCGAACCCGACAGCTCACCTCGCAGGCGCCGGAGAGGAATGCGCCATGCCCGCGAAGGGTAAGCACCGCCGTCCCAAGGCCCCGCGTTTCACCCGCTCGATCGCCGTCGCCGGAACCGGTGGCGCCGCGCTGGTCCTGCCGTTCTTCGGGGCCACCGGAGCGCACGCCGCCACCGCGCAGTCCGTTTCCGGAAAGGCCGTGCAGTCCCTTCCGTCCGTGGCGAAGACGGCCGCGAAGAAGGCGGCCGCACAGCAGAATTCGGGCGTGCGCACCTACACGGTGCAGTCCGGTGACTGGCTCGCGAAGATCGCCGACGACCAGCACGTCAGCGGCGGCTGGCAGCGGCTCTACGACGACAACCGGCAGGCCGTCGGCCAGGACCCCTCGCTGATCCACCCGGGTCTGAAGCTGTCGCTCGGCGGGCAGGCCGCCCAGACGCACACCGAGCCCTCCGCTCCCGCCCCCGCGCGGGCGCCGCAGTCCCAGGCCGCCGACACCTCCGGTGCCGCCACCGCCCCCTCCACCGGCTACACCCTCCCGGTCACCGGCGCCACCATCGGCACCGGCTACCACGTGGCCGGCAGCATGTGGTCCAGCGGCTACCACACCGGCGTCGACTTCGTCGTGCCGACCGGCACCTCGCTCAAGGCCGTCGCCGCCGGCACCGTCGTCTCCGCCGGGTGGGGCGGCGCGTACGGCAACCAGGTCGTCATCAAGCTGAACGACGGCTACTACGCCCAGTACGGCCACCTCTCGCAGCTCTCCGTCTCGGCCGGCCAGACCGTGACCGCGGGCCAGCAGATCGGCCTCTCCGGTGCGACCGGCAACGTGACCGGCCCGCACCTGCACTTCGAGATCCGCACCACGCCGAACTACGGCTCGGACATCGACCCCGTCGGCTACCTCCGCACGCACGGCGTCGCCGTCTGAGGCTCCGGCTTCCAGGGACCCACTCCTCGAGAATCACCTGCCTGATACGCAGTCGAAGGCCGGACCCCGATCCACGGGTCCGGCCTTCGGCATGTGCGCTCGTACCACCCGTCTCGTTGCGGTCCTGTGGCGGCCGCGCCCAGGGTGTCGACAGGAGAGGTGGGGTGCGGACACAGTGGCCTGCGTGGGATGCAAGCGCTTTCTGTCTCCGTTTTCCGTCTCCGCTTCCCGTCTGTGAAGGAGCCACCCGACGTGACGACCACCCGCCGCGGCTTCGCGGCCCTCGCGGCCTCGGCCGCCCTCACCGCCCTCGCCCCCGCACCGGCCGCCCACGCCGCACCCCGCCACCGCCGCCTCCTCGCCCATGACGACTTCCGGCACGGGCTCGGCCAGTGGGTCACCGAACTCCAGGACGGCGGCAGCGTCACCGCCGCCGACGGCGTCCTGGACATCGACGTGCCGAGCGGCGCCACGGTCTGGTTCCGGCAGCGGCTCGACGGGCCGTACGTCCTCGAGTACACCGCCACCGCGGTCTCGGCGGGCGGCGCCAACGACCGGGTCTCCGACCTGAACAACTTCTGGAACGCCACCGACGTCCGTTCTCCGGACGACCTGTTCGCCGCCCGCCGGGGCGGCGCGCTCGCCGAGTACGACTACCTCACGACCTACTACGTCGGCTACGGCGCCAACTCCAACACCACGACCCGGCTGCGCCGCTACGTCGGCGAGCCCGGCGTCCGCCCGCTCGTCTACGACTACACCGAACCCCTGCTGGTCCCCGGCCGGCCCAACCATGTGCGGATCGTGTCGGACGGCTCGCTCGTGCAGTGGTGGAACAACGGGCGGCTCGTGTTCGACTACACGGACCCGGAGCCGTACACCGGCGGACACTTCGCCTTCCGGACCGTGTGGAGCCACTTCCGGGTCAGCGGCTTCCGGGTGTGGCGATCGCACGGTCAACGCGCCTGACCGGGCCGCTATTCCTGGATTGGCAAATTATTTAAGGGTGTCTCATCTCACCGTCCGTCAACCCCTGCTTACGGTCGCGTAGGTCACATCCGAAGGTGAATCATGGTCCGACGTGGCAGACGATTCGAAGAATGACAACAGATCAGTGATCGGGTCGTACGTGGCGGTGGGGGACAGCTTCACCGAGGGCGTGGGCGACCCCGGACCCGACGGGGCGTTCGTGGGCTGGGCCGACCGGTTCGCGGTACTGCTCGCGGACCGGCGCCCCGAGGGCGACTTCGCGTACACCAACCTGGCCGTGCGCGGAAAGCTGCTCGACCAGATCGTGGCGGACCAGCTCCCGAAGGCCGTCGAACTGGCCCCGGACCTCGTCTCCTTCTGCGCGGGCGGCAACGACATCATCCGGCCCGGCACCGACCCGGACGAGGTGGCCGAGCGCTTCGAGCGGGCGGTGGTCCAGCTCACCGAGGCCGTGGGCACGGTGCTGGTGACGACCGGCTTCGACACCCGTGGCGTCCCCCTTCTCAAGCATCTGCGCGGCAAGATCGCCACCTACAACGGGCACGTCCGCGCCATCGCCGACCGGTACGGCTGTCCCGTGCTCGACCTGTGGTCCCTGAAGTCCATCCAGGACCGCAGGGCGTGGGACGACGACCGGCTCCACCTCTCACCCGAGGGCCACACGCGCGTGGCGCTGCGCGCCGGCCAGGCCCTCGGCCTGCAGGTCCCGGCCGACCCGGAGCAGCCCTGGCCGGCGCTCCCGCCCCGGGGCACCCTGGAGATCCGTCGCGACGACGTCCACTGGGCCCGTGAGTACCTGGTCCCGTGGATCGGCCGCCGGCTGCGCGGTGAGTCCTCCGGGGACCATGTGACGGCGAAGGGCACCCTGTCGCCGGACGACATCAAGATGCGGATCGCGTCGGTGGCGTGACGGCCACGGTCCGTGCCCCGCACCGCGAGCGCGACGGTGCGGGGCACGGACGTACGACTGCCCCGGCCGGACCCTCACCGCTCCCGCTCGGTCAACGTCTCTCTGCGCAGTTCGAGTTCCGGGCGAGCTGTACAGCGAGGTCGTCGAGAAGTCCGATGTGTCGCAGGGTTGTCCCGGCCGTGCGGTCTACCGTTTCGGCTAGGTCAGCGCCTCCCGCTGCAGCCCGAGTTCCCGGGCCAGGGCCTCGTCCGCCCACTGCTGCGCGCGGGAGCGTGGTATCGCGCCCGGGTACGACGTGAGCTGTACGGCGAGGCCGTCGAGGAGTGCGGTGAGTCGTAGGGCCGCTCCGGCCGGGTCGGCGCACTCGAACTCGCCCGCCGCCACGCCCTCCGCGATGACCTCGGTGATCGCCGCCTTCCACTGCTGGTCCAGGTCGCGGGTGACCTGGCGGAGGGTGGGTTCGCGCAGCGACACCGCCCAGCCCTCGATCCACAGCCGCCAGCCCTTGGCCTGGCCCGTGGGCGCGTACCAGCGCACGGCGGCCCGCAGCCGGCGCAGCGCGGAGGTCCGCCGGCCCAGCAGCCCCCGCAGATGCGCGAGGTCGTCCTCGGCCGCGTAGGTGAAGGCGGCGGCGACCAGCTTCTCCTTGGTCGAGAAGTGATACAGCACCAGCGCGTTGCTCACACCGAGCGCGGAGGCCACGTCGGCGATCCTGACCGCCGCCACGCCCCGCACCTCGATCTGCTCGATGGCGGCCCGCAGCAACTCCTCCCGCCGCTCCGCCACGCTCAACCGCACTCTTGCCACGCGGTCACCCTAATCCGTCGCTCAGGGCCGTGCCGAAAGGCCCTGGTTCCTTCGGCCACTTCGCGTGCCGTGGGCAGAGGGGCGCCCGCCGGGGTCAGCGGTACCACCCGAAGCGCTCCGCGATCACCGGCAGGCGGTCGGTCACCAGGGCGTGGGCGGCGGCGCGCGGGGTCGTACCGTCGGCCTCCGCGCGCGTGAGCATCAGATCGACCAGGGCGCGCATCGAGCGGCGGATGTGCGCGAATGCCTCGTCGGCGTCCGGACCGATGTCGCCGAACAGGGTCCACCACCACCAGGCGTTGGTGGCCGAGTTGACCACCACGTCCGGCAGCACGGTCACCCCGCGCGCGGCCAGCAGCGCCTCCGCCTCGGGCAGGACGGGCATGTTCGCGGCCTCGACGATCCAGCGGGCGGTGATCCGCTCCTGCTCGGCGGTACCGATCGCGTACGACACCGCCGCGGGCACCAGCACCTCCGCGTCCGCGGACAGCCACGCGTCGCCGGGCAGTTCACGGTCGCCGGGGCGCAGCACGGAGCGGTCGACCGTGCCGTACGCGTCCCGCGCATCCAGCAGCGCCTCCACATCGAGGCCCGCCGGGTTGGCGATCGCCCCCTTGACGTCGGCCACGGCCACCACCGTGAGGCCCGCGCGCGCGAGGAAGCGGGCCGTGGCGCCGCCCATCGTGCCCAGGCCCTGCACGGCCACCCGGGTGCCCCGGTACGGCACCGACGCCCGGTCCAGGGCGGCCAGCACCGACTCGGCGACCCCGCAGCCGCCCGCCAGCTCGTCCAGGCCGATGCCGTCCACCTCGACCGCGAAGGCGTCCGCGAGCCGCCCCCGGGCCGCCGTCTCGTCGTCCAGCAGCGGGAACACGGCCTGCACGGAGGAGACCAGGCCCGCCTCCGCCGCCGCACGGTCCACCAGGTCCTGGGTGAGGCCCAGATCCTCGCCGGTGGTCCAGAAACTCTCGATGTACGGCCGCATGGCCCGCAGGTAGCGCACGAGCAGCCCGTACGCCCCGGGGTCCCGCGGATCGCAGTCGATGCCGCCCTTGGCTCCGCCGAGCGGGACGTAACGGCTCTCGGGGTCGTAGTGCAGGGCCTCCTTCATCGTCATGCCCCGGGCGAGTCCGGTGACCTCCTCCAGGGTGCAGCCGGGCCGCATCCGCAGCCCGCCGCTGGCCACGCCGCGCACCAGGCGGTCCACGACGAGGAAACCCCGGCGGCCGGTGATGTGGTCGGTCCAGACGAGCGACATCAGGGGGGCGGTCATGGGGTCTCCCGGGTGAGGGTTACTGAATCGCGAGTCAGTATTCGGAGCCGGTGGACGGCCTGTCAACGTGCGACGGATCCTCAGCGGCGAACGCCGGAGGCCGGCCTGTGACCCCGGCCACCCCTGACTGTCGGAGGCGCCGACCATAATGGAGGACCTCAGCGACTCCACCTGGAGGTACCGTGACCGGTTTGCGTTCCCAGAGCTTCGGGCTCGGCATGCTTCAGCCCGAGGCCTTCGGCGCGGAACCGAGCGGTGAGCGCCTGGCCCGGATCCGCCGCTCCCCGCACTTCAAGGACGGCGTCTTCCAGAACCCCGGCGGCACGGCCCGCACCCGGCCCTCCGGTTCCATGCTGGACTTCGCCAAGGTGTTCCTCGACAAGGACACCCGGCCCCTGCGCGCCCCCCGCGGCACGGTCCCCGTGCACGCCACCACCCTGGCCGACCTCGCCAAACCGCCGGCCACCGGGCTGCGGGTGACCTGGATGGGCCACTCCAGCGTGCTCGTGGAGATCGACGGCCACCGCGTCCTGTTCGACCCGGTCTGGGGTGAGCGCTGCTCCCCGTTCCCCTTCGCCGGGCCCAAGCGGCTGCACCCGGTGCCGCTGCCGCTGGCCGCGCTCGGCCCGGTCGACGTGGTGGTCATCTCGCACGACCACTACGACCACCTGGACATGCCCACGATCAAGGCGCTGGCCGGCACGGACACCGTGTTCGCCGTGCCGCTCGGTGTCGGTGCCCACCTGGAGCACTGGGGCGTGTCCGCGGACCGGCTGCGCGAACTCGACTGGCACGAGGACACCAAGATCGGCGGACTCACCCTCACCGCCACCCCGGCCCGCCACTTCTGCGGCCGCGGCCTGCGCAACACCCAGCACACCCTGTGGGCGTCCTGGGCCGTGGCGGGCGAGGAGCACCGGATCTACCACAGCGGTGACACCGGCTACTTCGAGGGCTTCAAGGACATCGGCGCGGCCCACGGCCCGTTCGACGCCACGATGATCCAGATCGGCGCGTACAGCGAGTTCTGGCCGGACATCCACATGACCCCGAGGAGGGCCTGCGTGCCCACCTCGACCTCCAGGGCGGGGCCCCGCACGGAGTGCTGATGCCGATCCACTGGGGCACCTTCAACCTCGCCCCGCACCCGTGGGCCGAGCCCGGCGAGTGGACCAAGGAGGCCGCCGAGGAGGTCGGCCAGGCCGTGGCGCTGCCCCGCCCCGGCGAGCCCTTCGAGCCGGCCGGCAAGCTCCCCGCCGAGCCCTGGTGGCGAGGCGTCTCCGGAACCGTCCGCCGCACCTGGCGCGCGATGGGGGCGCTGGCCGCCGAGCCCGGCGTGCGCAAAGGACTCGGCCACACGGACTGACGGCTGAGGCGGGCCCGCAGAGCCAGGGCACACGGGGTTGGGCCACCGCGGCGCTGCCTGCGGCGAGGGCACCCGCGGCGACGGCCGCGTCGACGGGTGGCTCGAACTGGAGTAGCCGACGTGCGCCGGACCCCCCCAGCCTGCCGCGCCCGTCCTGGACCTGGGGCCTAGGCCCTGGTGCGGCTGTCTCGTTATGGCTCGAACGGTCACCCCTCGTGCATCATTGACCCGGTTGCTCATTCATCTTTGATCGAACCCTTCTGCTTCAACACCTGTTCTGACTGCGGAGGTTCGCGATGGCGTCGACACGTGTCCACCTCGTGCTGGTGCACGGCCTCTTCTCCTCCGCCAAGGTGTGGAAGGCGTTCGAAACGCTCATCGGAACCGACCCCGAACTGGCCGACTGGGTCAGCGTCCACCCCTTCGAGTACGACTCCCCTCTCATCCGGCTCCGGCCCGACCGCCGGGTCGCCGAGACCGATGACGTCGCGGACCAGCTGGGGACCTTCTTGGAGACCGAACTCGCCGACGCCGAGCGGATCGTGCTCGTCACCCACAGCCAGGGCGGCCTGGTCGTACAGCGCTTCCTGGCCCGCAAACTGTGGAACGGCGAGGGCCACGAGCTGGCCCGGATCAAGCACTTCACGATGTTCTCCTGCCCCAACACCGGCTCCGGCTTCTTCCTCACCGTCCGCAAGTTCCTCAAACTCTGGCGCAATCCGCAGGAGCAGCAGCTGAGGCCCTTCGACCGGGCCGTGACGGAGGCCCAGCGGACCGTCCTGAGCGCGGTGGTGCACGCCCGGGGGCACAGCGACAAGGAGTGCCCCATACCGGTCCGCGCCTACGGGGGCTCCGCCGA
Source organism: Streptomyces sp. Ag109_G2-15 (assembly GCF_900215565.1). Taxonomy (NCBI): domain Bacteria; kingdom Bacillati; phylum Actinomycetota; class Actinomycetes; order Kitasatosporales; family Streptomycetaceae; genus Streptomyces; species Streptomyces sp. Ag109_G2-15. The sequence continues at coordinate 1,511,628 of NZ_OCNI01000002.1, read as the reverse complement.
CGACATCGTGCCGCCGATCGTCGCCCGCGGCGTCTTCCCCAAGGGCGGGGTGGTCACCGCCGACCACTTCTCCATCATCCAGCCCGCGGACCGCACCGCCGCCTCCTACCGAGCCGTGCGCGGGGCCCTGCTGGAGGTGGCCCGAGCGGCGTCCGTGCGGGAGAACGCCTTACCTCCTCTCGCACCGACAGCCGCGCGACCCCGCTCCACCACGGGGACGGGTGACACCGCCGACGACGCCCGGATCGCGACGTACGCCGAAGCCGCCGACGGCCCCTCGCACCCGCCCCCCGCCGCCGAGGACCCGGACCTCGCCCCGCCGCCGCCCCCGCCGTACTGGCAGCTGGACGAAGGCCAGCTGAAGGGGGAGGACCGGCACAGCCTCGTCGCCCACCTCCTGTCCGAGCAGGCCCGCCGGCGCGTCCACGTCGTGGCGGGCCTGGGCGGGTCGGGGAAGAGCCGGATCGCCCTGGAGGCCGCCGACCGCGCCCGGCGTGCCGGACACCGCGTCTGGTGGGTGTCGGCACCCGAGCTGAGCCTCCGCATGCGCATGATCGCCCGAGATCTGGGCGCCCCGTCGATCACCGTGGAACGGGCCTGGCTCGTCGGCACGGCCATGGACCTGGTCTGGACCCTCCTCGACGCCTGCCCCGAACCCTGGCTGCTGATCTTCGACAACGTCGACGACCCCGAGCGGCTCGGCTCCCGCGACGGCCCGGCCGCCAGCGGGACCGGCTGGCTGCGCACACCGCAGAACGCCAAGGGCACCGTGATCGTCACCAGCCGGGTACGCAGCCGGCACGCCTGGGGCGACGCCAGCCGCGTCCATCAGGTGCTGCCCCTGGACGACAACGACGGTGCCTCCATGCTGCTGGAACGGACCGGGGGCCTCGGCGGTACCAACGAGGACGCGCGCAGGCTGTCGCGGCAGTTGGGCGGGCTGCCACTCGCCCTGCGACAGGCCGCCGACGTGATCAAGGCCGTTCACCAGAGCCAGATCTCACTGGACAGCGACATCAGGGACTTCGAGACCTTCCGCCGTACCGTCGCGCCTCGCGTCGACACCGCCGCGGACCAGGACGGACCGCACCTGAGTGAGCTGCTGGGCCGGGAGATCGTGGAAAAGGTCTGCGGGATCGGCATGGACCTGCTCACCCAGCACGAACTGCCCCAGGCGCCGACCCTGCTGAAGGTCTTCGCCTGCCTGAGCATCGCCCCCATCCCCTACCGCTGCCTCCTCACCGACTCCGCCCTCGCCCAGTCCCCGCTCTTCCCCGGCGCCACCCCCGCACGCACCAGCGCCTTCCTGGCGGGTCTGGAGGAACTCGGTCTCGTGGACGCCTACGAACGTGAGGGCGTCGCCGACCGCCGACTGGCCGGCGTACTGACCCTGCATCCCGTCGTGCACGGTGTCCTGCGCGAGGACGAGGAGGTGCGCAAGCGGCCCGCGGACTACTACGGACTGGCCGTGCGCATGCTCCGGTCGGCCATCCAGCACAGCAACCCCGACCACCCCGCCAACTGGCCCCTGTGGGCCGCGCTCTCCCCGCACGCGCTGGAGGTGTCCCGGGCCTGCCTGCTCGGCGACCTCAGGCTGTCCGACCGCTCCGTGCGCACCGAGGCCCTGGAACTGGCCCGGCTGACCGCCCGCTACCTCATAGCCACGGGGCTGCTGGGGCCCGCGTACGACCTCGTCCTCCCCCTCGTCGAGCGCTGTTCCTCGTTCGGCTTCGACAGCGACGACCGCGAGATCCTGGGTCTGCGCCACGAACAAGGGCGTGTTCACCTGGACAGGGAGCAGTTGCCCCTGGCCGAGCGGGTGCTGGGCCGTGTGGTGCGGGTGCGGACCCGGATCCTGGGGGAGAACCACGCCGACACCCTGGCGAGCAGGCACAAGCTGGCCCGCGCGATCAACGAGCAGGCCGGTCGGGAGGCCGAGGCCGAGGTCATGCTGCGCTCCATCGTCGAGGCGGAGAACGAGGTGCGCGGCCCCGAGCACTACGACACCCTCGTGGTGCGCCACACCCTGGCGCGGACGATGCTCGCCCGCGGGGCACACCGCGAGGCCGAGGCGGAGGCCCGGGAGATACTGAGCATCAGCCGCCGCAACCACTGGCCGCCCGCCACACCGGAGATCCTGCGGGTAGAGGAGACCCTGACGCACTCGCTGCTGCGCCAGGACCGCGCCCGTGACGCGGAGCAGGTCATCCGCGAGGCGCTGCAGCACGCCTCCCAGCCTGCGGACTCCAACCTCGTGATGCGGCTCCGATTCACCTTCGTCCTGGTACTTCTCGGCATACGTGGGCGTACACCCGAAGCGGTGAAGGAGTTGCGGGCACTGGTGCGCGACCTCGACCGGGTGGTGACCTCGGAGCACCCGCTTTCCGTGCAGGCCAGGGCGCTCCTCGAAACAGCCGTTCGGGAGATGCCGACCTGAAACCTCCGCTATTCACGCATAGTTGAGCGGAACCTTCGCCGGGGGTGGCGGGCTTGCGCGTAGCCTGACGGTGCCTCACCCTGTGTGACGCGTCCCCTACCGAAACGCTCGGAGGTTCGCCGATGACTTCTCTCCCCCCTGATACCCACGACGACCAGGCCCTGACATGGGGCGCTCCGGGGAGCGACCTGGAGGAGATGCAGGCGGAGTTCGGCCGGCGAATCGCGATGGAAGCGCTGGAGGCAGGACGCCAGGCACTCGAACTCGACGCGAAGACCGCGTTCCGCGCCACCGGCGGAGCGCATCCCGGATAGGCGCCGATGTATTTCCGCTGTCTTTCACCATGTCGGGGGCTCACGAATGACATCAGGGAAATCCACGCAGGGGTTACCGCCGACCACGTCGCACGACCCGTTCTTCCGCGCCGCCACCGCGCACGCCTTCACCCATGACCTGCTCGCCGGTCTCGCCGCCGGACGGTACGCGGCGGTCCGGGTGCCCGGTTTCCTGCCCCGGGAGCGGTGCGACGAGGTGCTCGCCGCCCTGGAGGCGCGGGCTTTCGACTCGTACGGGAAGGCCCGCGTCCAGCCGCCGGTGATGCGGTTCGGCGTGGGAATCAGCGACCACATGGCGGACGGTGGGGTCTCCGAGAGCTACTGGAGGGCACTGGAGGGGCACCACGAGGTCTGGCAGGGCCTCGGCCTTTCCTTCGACCCCTTCCGCGTCTGCCGGGAAGGGCTCGGCGCGCACTGGCCCGGTGGCGTGGCGGTCGGCCGAAGGGGCGGGCGGCAACTCGGCGACGGCGTGGCCAGGGAACCCAACCAGGGCTTCCAGGTCCACTTCGACGACGCGCTGCGCGAGTACGCGGGGGACCTGCTGGACGAACCCCTGGTCGGCCAGTTCGCGTTCAACCTCTACCTCAGCGTGCCTCCCTCGGGAGGCGAGACGGTCCTGTGGCGGCACCGGTGGCAACCCGAGGACGAGGCGTACCGGCTGCCGGCCTCCTACGGGTACGACGAGGCGGTGGTGCGGGACGCCGAATTCCTCGAGATCGCACCGCAGGTGGGCGAGGCCCTGCTGATCGACCCGCGCTACTTCCACGCGGTACGGCCCAGTCGGGGCGCCCGCCGAATCGCACTGGGATTCGCGGTGGGACTCGCCGCGTCCGGCCAGTTGCTCACCTGGGCCTGAACACCGGGCCGACCTGGCCATTCCCTTTGAGGTGACGTCAACTATTCGTTCGAGCAAGCCCTTTGACGCTCAAGTGACGGAGTGGCTAGGTTCGGGTGATGGACATCCTGCGCTACGTGGCCTTCAGCACCGACCCGCTGGGCGGAAACCCGGCGGGTGTGGTGCTGAACGCCGCAGGCATCGACGAGGCGACGATGGGTGCCATCGCGGCCGAGGTCGGCTACTCGGAGACGGCCTTCGCCGCACCCCGGCCGGACGGGGCATTCGACATTCGCTACTTCAGCCCGAAGGCCGAAGTACCCTTCTGCGGCCACGCCACCATCGCCACCGCCGTCGCTCACGCCCACCAGCACGGTGTCGGCGACCTGCTGCTGCACACCATGGCCGGACCGGTCCCCGTGACCACCTCGACGCGCCCGGACGGCTCGGTCGTCGCCACCCTGGTGAGCGTCGAGCCCCGCACGGCGGAGATCACCGGACCCGACCTGGCCGAGCTGCTCGCCGCCCTCCGCTGGTCCGCCGCCGAACTCGACCCCGCACTGCCGCCCCGGGTCGCCTACGCCGGCGCCTGGCATCCGGTCATCGCGGCCGCCAGCCGGGAGCGCCTCGCCGACCTCGACTACGACCTGTCCGCGCTGGGCGCCCTCATGGCGCGCCGGGAATGGGTCACCGTCGCCCTGGTCCGACGCGAGACGGACACCGTCTTCCACGTCCGCAACCCCTTCCCGCCCGGTGGCGTCGTCGAGGACCCGGCCACCGGCGCCGCGGCGGCGGCCCTCGGCGGCTATCTCCGGAGCATGGGCCTCATCGACCCACCGGCCGTGCTGACGATCCATCAGGGCGTGGACATGGGCCGTCCGAGCCTCCTCACGGTGGGCGTCCCGGCGGACCCGTCGAGCGGTATCGAGGTGACGGGCACGGCGGTTCGCCTCGCCTGAGCGGGCGCCGGTGGCGCTACCGCCCACCGTCCTCGGAGACCTCCAGAACGACCTCGATCTCCACGGGCGAGTCGAGCGGCAGGACGTTCATGCCGACCGCGCTGCGCGCATGCCGGCCCGCCGCACCGAACAGGTCGACGAGCAGCTCGCTGGCCCCGTCCACCACCGTGGTCTGCCGGACGAAGCCGGGGGCGGAGGACACGTACCCGACCACCTTCACCACCCGGACCACCGTCTCCAGGGGTGCGACCGAGTCCGCGGCTGCCAGCGCCGCCAGCGCGCACTGCCTGCTGAGCTCCTTCGCCCGCTCCAGCGACACCTCTGCGCCGACCCGTCCGGTCGCGGTCAACTCCCCGTCGGTCAAAGGGATCTGGCCGGCGACGAAGACATAGCTGCCGCTGCGCACGGCGGGCACGTAGGTCCCCTTCGGGGCACTCACCTCCGGCAGTCGCAGACCGAGCCCGGCAAGCCGCTCGCGGACGTCAGTGGTCATGGGCCCTCCTGGTGACCTGGACGACGGGAGTCATCGTCCCACCGCCCCGGCCCCCGCGGGGCGGACTCACTCCATGCGCCCGCTGGGCCTACAGAGGCAAGGCCAAAGCGGTTACTTTCCGTAAGGTCTTGTGGGGGTGTGCCCGCGGTGTGCGGGCACCCTCGGGGGGGATGGGGGTGCCGGGTGCGAGGTGCGCGAGGGGGCCCGGGCCGTCGTGAAACCCTCGATCGCCCGTCGGTTCCCGTGACCGCTTTTGAGCAGGTAGTTTCGATCTTTTTCGGGTTGGTTCGATGGGTGCGGCGAGGTTATCGGTCTGTCGTACGAAGCCTCATACCAGAGCGGGACCCTTGGCGGGGGACTTTGTCAACTGCCCACCGCACATGATGCGTAGGCGACTACTGTGAGTGTCCGGATGGCAGCCCGACGGACCAGTACGAGGACGCAGATGTCTCACCTCCGTGCACCGGCCGCCCATGCCGACCGCCGTGAGGGCGGCCGGCACGGACGACCGGTCGCCCGACCCGCTCCCGCACTGCCCGAGACGCACATACGGCCTCAGCTCATGCGGCTCGCCGTGCTGCCGCCCGTCGCGGTCGCGCTCAGCGCCAGCGCGGCCGTCCTGTTCAGCATCCGCTCCACCGGCGCACGCCCCGGCCCCACCCTGTGGGCCGTGCTCGCCGGAGCGGTCGCGGTGACCGTCGCGGGCATCGTGATCGCCGCCGTCGCCGCGGACCGCGCCGCCCGCTCGGTCAGCGACCGCGTCGATGCGCTGCGCCGCAGCGCCGCCCAGGGCGAGGCGGATCTGCGGTCCCTCGTCGAGGCGCTGCGCCACGGCGAGACCCCGCCGCAGCGCGGCTCGCGCCGCCGGCCGCCCGAGGACGCCGACGACTTCGAGCTGCTCGCCGCCGACCTGGCCCACGCGTACGACGGCGCCGTCACCGCCGTCGTGCAGGCCGCCCAGCTCTCCAGCCAGGCGGGCAGCGAGCAGAAGCTCGAGGTCTTCGTCAACCTCGCGCGACGGCTCCAGTCCCTGGTGCATCGGGAGATCTCGATCCTGGACGACCTGGAGCACGAGATCGAGGACCCGGAACTCCTCAAAGGCCTGTTCCACGTGGACCACTTGGCCACCCGCATCCGGCGCCACGCCGAGAACCTCGCCGTGCTCGGCGGCGCCGTCTCCCGCCGGCAGTGGAGCAACCCGGTGAACATGACCGAGGTGCTGCGCTCCGCCATCGCCGAGGTCGAGCAGTACTCCCGGGTCAAGCTGGTGCCGCCCATCGACGGCGAACTGCGCGGCCACGCCGTCGCCGACGTCATCCACCTGCTCGCCGAACTCGTCGAGAACGCCACGGTGTTCTCCGCCCCGCACACCCAGGTGCTGCTCCGCGCCAACCTCGTCACCTCCGGGCTCGCCGTGGAGGTCGAGGACCGCGGACTCGGCATGCCGGTCGGCGAGCAGAACAAGATGAACGCCCTGCTCGCCGACCCCGACCAGGTCAATGTCGCGAGCCTGCTGGCCGACGGCCGTATCGGCCTCTACGTCGTCTCCCAGCTCGCCCGGCGCCACGGCATCGGCGTGCGCCTGCAGACCAACATCTACGGTGGTGTGCAGGCCGTACTCGTCGTCCCGCAGGCGCTGTTGGGCCCGAGGCCGGGCGTACCAGGGGTCGCACCGCAGCCCCAGGGCCCGGCGGGGAGCGGCCAGTCGCCGCAGGTGGGGCGTATCGCATCCGCATCCGCATCCGCGGAGCACCGGCCGGGACCCGGAGCAGGGGCGGGCCCCGTTGGCGCCGTGGGCATGAACGGCACCGTCGGTACTAGTGGCTCGGGCAGTGCGCCGGCCGGAGGGCCGGTCGGGACCGGACAGGCCCCGGCGACCGGCCGACGGCGGCACGCACAGCACGGATCCGGACACAGCGGCGACCTCGGGAGCGGGGGTGCCCAGAGCGGGGCCATCCAGGGCAGGGGCATCCAGAACGAGGGAGCCCAGAACGAGGGCATCCAGAACGCGGGCGCCCTCAGCGGGCCTTCGCAGGGCGCGGGCTCACCCCCGCCCCCGCTCCCCGTCCGCGGCGTCCATGAGCAGCGGCCCGCCATCGCCGAGGCCGTGCCCGGGATCAGCGCCGAGGACCGGCCGGTGCTCGAGGGACACGCGGGCACCCTGCCCACCCCCCGCACCGGTGCGGTCCGGGGCACCATGGGCAAGCCCCAACTGCCCCGCCGGCGTGCCCAGGAGCACATCGTTCCCCAGCTGCGCGGCGGCCCGGCCCCCCGCCAGGACGGCGATGTCGTCCCGGGCCACGACCCCGGCCTGATGGCGGCCTTCCAGCGGGGGATCGGACTCGCCGAGGCTCAGCAGAACATGGAGTCGGCCTACGGGGACGCACCTCGTACGGAGGCCGCACCCGGGGTGACCGGATCCATCGCTATGGGCCCGGCACACAGGGCACCGGCCACGGTCACGCCCCATATGAGCCCCGCACACATGGATGCACACCCCATGGACGCGGCCAACCCCCTGGCCCCGACGCCCATATCCCAACTGCACACGCACAGCCCCGTATCCGAGGGCACCGGCCGATCCGACGGGAGCGCACCGGCCGGATGACCGCCCTCCACAGTCCCGTACCCACCCCCACCCCCAGCGCTCCCGTTGACCTTCGTATCCCAAGGAGTCGATCCACCATGGCGAGCGACGCGCCGACCGCCCAGGCATCCGACCTCGACTGGCTGCTGAGCGGCCTAGTACAGCGCGTACCCCACACCACCAGCGCGGTGCTCCTGTCCTGCGACGGACTGGTGAAGTCCGTGCACGGCCTCGATCCCGACAGCGCCGACCACATGGCGGCCCTGGCCTCCGGCCTGTACTCCCTCGGCCGCAGCGCCGGCGTCCGGTTCGGCGACGGCGGGGACGTCCGCCAGGTCGTCGTGGAACTGGACTCGACGCTGCTGTTCGTCACCACCGCCGGTTCCGGCACCTGCCTCGCGGTGCTCGCCGGCCGCGAGGCCGACGCCGCCGTGCTCGGCTACGAGATGGCGATGCTGGTCAAGAGCGTCCGTCCGTACCTGGTGACCGCGCCCAGGCAGCACGCCGTCGAATCCACGGCGATGAGGCCTTGAACGTGGCCGCAGCCGGCGACGGGCCCTGGCTCGACGACGCGGCCGGACGGCTGGTGCGCCCGTTCACGGTCAGCAACGGCCGGACCGAGCCCAGCATCGCCCTCGACCTGATGTCACAGGTGATGGCCACCGGCGTCACCCCGCTCGGCTACCTCGGCCCCGAGCACGCCCAGGCACTCGACCTGTGCCGTGCGCCGGTCTCGGTGGCCGAGGTGGCCGCGCATCTGAAGCTGCCCGCGGTGGTCACCAAGGTGCTCCTCTCGGACCTCGTCGACTGCGGGGCGCTGACCACCAAGCCCCCCGTGTTCCACCACAACCCCACTGACCGGTCTCTGCTGGAGGCAGTGCTCGATGGACTACGACGACAGCTCTGACCCGTTTCCCACCGCCCTCAAGATCCTGGTGGCGGGCGGGTTCGGGGTCGGCAAGACCACCTTCGTGGGGGCGGTCAGCGAGATCGCCCCGCTCAGCACCGAGGAGCTGCTCACCACGGTCAGCGCCGCCACGGACAACCTCGACGGCATCGAGAACAAGGTCGAGACGACGGTCGCCATGGACTTCGGCCGGATCACACTCGATCCGGAGCACGTCCTGTACCTGTTCGGCACGCCGGGGCAGGAGCGGTTCTGGTTCATGTGGGACGAGCTGTCGGAAGGGGCGCTCGGCGCGGTCATCCTCGCCGACACCCGTCGCCTGGAGGAGTGCTTCGCGGCCGTGGACTTCTTCGAGGAGCGCGGCCTCGCCTTCATCGTCGCCATCAACGAGTTCGACGGCGGCTTCCGCTACGACCCGGAGGAGGTCCGCGCGGCCCTCGACCTCGACCCGGGGATCCCGGTCGTCTGCTGCGACGCCCGCATCTCCAGCTCCGGTGTGCAGACCCTGCTGACCCTCGTACGCCACCTCATCGCCCACGCCCCGGCGACCGCGCCGAGCCACGGCGCCCACATGTGATCCAGCCATACAGCCCACGGAGCCGCCATATGAGATACGCCCACAGCGCCGGAGCCCGGCCATGACCTACGAGCCGCCCCGTCCGGTCCGGGGTCTGCTGCTCACCCCCGAGGACAGGGAGGCACCCGCCCGCATCTCCAGACTGCGCCGCCTCGGTCTGGGGGAGCGTCCCGAACCCGGTCTCGACGCCTTCGCGTGCCATCTCGCCCAGCTCACCGGCGCGCCGTACGCCATGGTCAACTTCATCGGCGCGGACCACCAGTTCTTCGCGGGCCTGCGCACCCCGGTGACCGCGCCGGTGGTCCGGGAGGACGGCAGCAGGCCCGAGGTCGGCCGTGTCCTGCCGCGCGACCACGGCTTCTGCCCCCATGTGGTGGTCCGCCGCAAGGCCCTGGTGCTGGAGGACGTCCGCGACTATCCCCGTTTCGCCGGCAACCCGGTCGTCGACGAGTACGGCATCCGCTCCTACCTCGGCGCCCCGCTCATCGACAGCTCCGGCATGGCGCTCGGCACCGTGTGCGCCTCCGATGTCGCACCCCGGGCCTGGGGGCGGTCCGGGCTGGAGACCATCAAGGCGCTGGCCGCGGAACTCGTCGTACGCATCGAACGGTCCGCGGACGACGGACTGCCGATCTGAGGCGCCCGCGGGACACGGGCTGGCCGCGGGGATCCGGGAGGCGTGAAGGAAAGCTGAGGCGGCGGTTAAGAAAAGCTCGATGGACCCCGGCCCGCGCATACGGCAGATTGCAGGGTGATTCCACCCCTCTGACCCGCTGCGGGCTCCTTCGGCATGCCCGCGGCCGGGACCTCACCCACGGGAGTCGTAGCGTTGAAGGCGCTGGTCAAGCAGAAGGCGGAGCCCGGGCTCTGGCTCGCGGACGTACCCGAGCCCGAAATCGGTCACAGTGACGTACTGATCAAGGTCATGCGGACCGGTATCTGCGGCACCGACCTGCACATCCGGGCCTGGGACGGCTGGGCGCAGCAGGCCATCAGCACTCCGCTCGTGCTCGGGCACGAGTTCGTCGGGCAGGTCGTCGAGACCGGCCGCGACGTCACCGACATCCGGGTCGGCGACCGGGTCAGCGGCGAAGGCCACCTGGTGTGCGGCAAGTGCCGCAACTGCCTGGCCGGCCGCCGTCATCTGTGCCGGGCCACCGTCGGCCTCGGCGTCGGCCGGGACGGCGCCTTCGCCGAGTACGTGGCGCTGCCCGCGTCCAACGTCTGGGTGCACCGCGTCCCCGTCGACCTCGACGTCGCCGCGATCTTCGACCCGTTCGGCAACGCCGTGCACACCGCGCTGTCCTTCCCGCTGGTCGGCGAGGACGTCCTGATCACCGGCGCGGGGCCGATCGGCCTCATGGCGGCGGCGGTGGCCCGGCACGCGGGCGCCCGCAACGTCGTCGTCACCGACGTCAGCGAGGAGCGCCTCGAACTCGCCCGCAAGATCGGCGTGAGCCTCGCCCTGAACGTCTCCCGGACCACGATCGCCGACGGGCAGCGGGAGCTGGGCCTGCGCGAGGGCTTCGACATCGGTCTGGAGATGTCCGGCCGCCCCGAGGCCATGCGGGACATGATCGCCAACATGACGCACGGCGGCCGGATCGCCATGCTGGGCCTGCCCGCCGAGGAGTTCCCGGTCGACTGGTCCCGGATCGTCACCTCGATGATCACCATCAAGGGCATCTACGGCCGCGAGATGTTCGAGACCTGGTACGCGATGTCGGTCCTGCTGGAGGGCGGCCTGGACCTCGCCCCGGTGATCACCGGCCGGTACGGCTACCGCGACTACGAGGCGGCCTTCGCCGACGCGGCGAGCGGCACCGGCGGCAAGATCATCCTCGACTGGACCGCGTAACTCTCGTACAGCTTAGGAGCTTCCTCATGTTCGACTCCGTCCGCGACGACCTGCGCGTCACGCTCGACGAGATCCGCGCCGCCGGCCTGCACAAGCCCGAGCGGGTCATCGACACCCCGCAGTCCGCGACCGTCAATGTCAGCGCCGGCGGCCGCCCCGGCGAGGTCCTCAACTTCTGCGCCAACAACTACCTCGGCCTCGCCGACCACCCCGAGGTGGTCGCCGCCGCCCACCAGGCCCTGGACCGCTGGGGCTACGGCATGGCCTCCGTGCGCTTCATCTGCGGCACCCAGGAGGTGCACAAGGAGCTGGAGGCGCGGCTGTCCGCGTTCCTCGGCCAGGAGGACACGATCCTGTACTCCTCCTGCTTCGACGCCAACGGCGGTGTCTTCGAGACCCTGCTCGGCGAGGAGGACGCGGTGATCTCCGACGCCCTCAACCACGCCTCCATCATCGACGGCATCCGCCTGTCCAAGGCCCGCCGCTTCCGCTACGCCAACCGCGACCTCGCGGACCTGGAGGCCAAGCTCAAGGAGGCCTCCGACGCCCGGCGCCGCCTGATCGTCACCGACGGCGTCTTCTCCATGGACGGCTATGTGGCGCCGCTCGCCGAGATCTGCGACCTCGCCGACCGCTACGACGCGATGGTCATGGTCGACGACTCGCACGCCGTCGGCTTCGTCGGCCCCTCCGGTCGCGGCACCCCCGAGCTGCACGGCGTCATGGACCGCGTCGACATCATCACCGGCACCCTCGGCAAGGCCCTCGGCGGCGCCTCCGGCGGCTATGTCGCCGCCCGCGCCGAGATCGTCGCCCTGCTGCGCCAGCGCTCCCGCCCGTACCTGTTCTCCAACACCCTGGCCCCGGTGATCGCCGCCGCCTCCCTGAAGGTGCTCGACCTGCTGGAGTCCGCCGACGACCTGCGCGTCCGCCTCACCGAGAACACGGCGCTCTTCCGCCGCCGGATGACCGAGGAGGGCTTCGAGATCCTTCCCGGCGACCACGCCATCGCGCCGGTGATGATCGGTGACGCGGCGAAGGCGAGCCGCCTGGCGGAACTGCTGCTGGAGCGGGGCGTGTACGTGATCGGCTTCTCCTACCCGGTCGTCCCGCAGGGCCAGGCCCGCATCCGCGTCCAGCTGTCCGCCGCGCACTCGACCGAGGACGTCGACCGGGCCGTGGACGCCTTCGTGGCCGCCCGGGCGGAGCTGGCGGCCTGACCGGCGCGGACACCTTGAGATAATTGGTCCCATGATCGAAGCACGGCGGCTCCACATCCTCCGTGCGGTGGCCGACCACCGCACGGTCACCGCGGCAGCCGCCGCGCTCTATCTCACTCCCTCCGCCGTCTCCCAGCAGTTGGCGGCCCTGGAGCAGGAGACCGGGCACCGTCTGGTCGAGCGCAGCGCCAAGGGCGTACGGCTCACCCCGGCCGGCGAGATCCTGCTCAGCCACACCAACGCGGTCCTGGCCCAGCTGGAGCGGGCCGAGGCCGAGTTGGCGGCCTATGGCTCGGGGGAGGCCGGCACGGTCACCGTGGCCGCCTTCGCGACCGGCATCGCCCAGGTGGTGGCGCCCGCCGTGGCCCGCCTCTCGGCCGCCGCGCCCGGCATACGCATCCGCGTCCAGGACGCCGAGGGCGACGCCAGCCTGCCCATGGTCCTGGACCGGCAGGTGGACGTCGCGGTCGCCGTCGAGTACCGCGGGGCCCCGCCGGCCGACGACCCCCGGCTCACCCATGTGCCGCTGTACGCCGAGCCCTTCGACGCGGTCGTCCCGGTCGGCCACCGCCTCGCCGACGCCCCCGAGGTTCCGCTCGCCGAACTGGCCAAGGACCCGTGGATCGGCCCGTACCCCGGCAACCCCTGCCACGACGTGGTGGTCCTCGCCTGCGAGAGCGCCGGGTTCCAGCCCCGCCTCGAACACTCCTCGGACGACTTCCGCGCCGTCGTGGCGCTGGCCTCGGCCGACGCGGGCGTGGCCCTCGTACCGCGCTCGGCCCTGCGCGGCATGGACCTCACCGGCGTGGTCGTCCGCCCCGTCGACGGCGTGGCCCCGACCCGCCGGGTCTTCGCGGCGGTACGGCGAGGAGCCGAGGGGCACCCGCTGATCCGCCAGGTGATTCAGGCACTGGGGGAGGCGGCGCAGGCGTGAGCCTTCGGTAACACGCTCGTCTCATATCCGGGATAGCGTCCCGGATATGAGAATCGAGGATCCCGACCCCGTCGACACCCGGATCGGCGCCCGGCTGGCCGAACTCCGGGCCCAGCACGGCTGGTCCCTGGGCGAGTTGGCCGAGCGCAGCGGAGTGAGCAGGTCGACCCTGTCCCGGGCCGAGCGCGCCGAGATCAGCGCCACCGCGGCCGTCCTGAACCGCCTCTGCCACGTCTACGGGCGCACCATGTCCCAGCTGCTCAGCGAGGTCGAGGCGGAACCGGCCCCGCTGGTGCGGGCGGCCGACCAGCAGGTGTGGCAGGACCGCGCCTCCGGCTTCGTACGCCGGTCCGTGTCCCCGCCGCACGCCGGTCTGCGCGGCGAACTGGTCGAGGGCCGGCTCGCCCCGGGCGCCGACATCGCGTACGACCGCCCGCCCGTGTCCGGGCTGGAACAGCACCTGTGGGTCCTCGAGGGCGCGCTGGAGGTGACCGTCGGCGACACGGGCCACCGTCTCGACGCGGGCGACTGCCTGCGGATGCGGGTGTTCGGGCCGACGAGGTTCCGGTGCGCCGGGCCGGAAGAGGCGCGCTATGTGCTGGCGGTGGTGCGGCCATGAGGGTGCTGCGCTGGAGCGAGGCCCAAGTGCGGGACGGCAGCGAGGAGCTGGCCGGACTGCTGGCCGACACCGTGGCCGGGGGCGCCTCGGTCGGCTTCCTCGCGCCGCTCGGGCGGGCGGCGGCCGCCACCTGGTGGCGGGAGCGGGCCGACGCGGTGGCGACCGGCCTGCTGACGGTGTGGGTGGCCGCGGACGACACCGACCGGGTCGCGGGCACGGTCAGTCTGGCCCTGCCCGACAAGCCCAACGGCCGCCACCGCGCCGAACTGGTGAAGCTGATGGTGCACCGCTCCGCGCGCGGGCAGGGCCTCGGCCGCAGACTCCTCACCACCGCCGAGCACGCGGCCGCCGCCACCGGCATCACCCTGCTCCACCTCGACACCGAGACCGGCAGCCCCGCCGAGCACCTCTACCGCTCGGCCGGCTGGACCCGGGCCGGCACCATCCCCGACTACGCGGCGAACCCGGCGGGCGAACTGCGCCCGACGACCCTCTACTACAAGCGGGTGGTTCCGCCGACCGGGTGACTGTCAGTGGCAGGGGCTACCGTGCGTGGCATGCCGGATGCCGAAGACGTACGCCGTATCGCCCTGTCCCTGCCGGACACCACGGAGAAGATCGCCTGGAGCATGCCCACGTTCCGGGTGGCCGGGAAGATGTTCGCCACGCTGCCCGAGGACGAGACGTCCATCGCCGTGCGCTGCCCCAAGGAGGAGCGCGACGAACTGGTCATGGCCGAGCCGGGGAAGTTCTGGATCGCCGACCACGAGGCCCAGTTCGCCTGGGTGAGAGCGAGACTCGCCGCACTGGAGAACGAGGCCGAGCTGCGCGACATCCTCGCCGACTCCTGGCGCCAGGCCGCCCCGCCCCGGCTCCTGGACGCCTACCCCGAGTTGGGCCTGCCCGGCGGCCGCTGAACATCCCTCGCCCCGGTCACGGCCGTACGGACACCCGTCCCGCCCTCACGAACCCGCCGATCCGCTCCCGCAGGCTCCGGGCGTCGAGCCCATGGGCGGCGACGTGCTCCTCGATCGTCCCGTACCGCCGCAGCTCGCGTCGTCCCACGCCGAGGCCGAGTATCCGGTGCGGGACGTCGGCCAGTGCCTCGCTCACGGCCGTCGTCGACGTTCCCGCGAGGTACGGCTCCACGAGTACGACGTCCGTGCCCGCGGCCTCCGTGGCCCGGCGCAGCCCGGCCGCGTCGAAGGGGCGCACGGTCGTCGCGTACAGCACGGTCACGTCCAGGCCCTCCGTGGCGGCGAGCACCGTGTCCAGCATCGGCCCGACCGCGACGACCACTCCGGAGCGCCCCTGGCGGACCGTCAGGAAGTGCTGCCCGTCGACCGCCAGCCCCTGTCCGTTGGCCTGCACGGAGAGGCGGACGTACACCTTGTCGTCCCCGGCGGCGATCGCGTGCCGCAGCAGTGTCTCGGCCTCGTCGGGATGGCCGGGCACGTGCACGGTCCAGCCGTCCAGGGTGTCGAGCAGCGCCACGTCGCCGGGCGCCATGTGTGTGTAGCCGCCGGCCGGCCAGTCGAAGGAGGCGGCCGCGCTCACCAGTACCGCCCCGGTGTCCTGGTGTCCGAGGTCCAGCTTGACCTGCTCGAAGGGCCGCTCCACCAGGAAGCTGGCGAAGGTGTGCACGACCGGCCTGAGCCCGGTGAGCGCGAGACCGGCGGCGGCCCCGACCAGCAGCTGCTCGCGGATGCCGACGTTGATCACCCGGTCCGGATGGCGGCGCAGGGCCTCGGCGAAGCCGTCCTTGCCGATCTCGGCGAGCACGACCGCGACCCGCGGATCCTCGTCCAGCAGCCGGGAGGCGACGGGGGCGAAACGGTCACGCATGGTGTCCATGGGATGGACCCTTTCCAGGGAGGAGGGGAGAGTCAGGCGTTCTTCGGCTCGACGCGGGCCACGACCACATGCGGGCGCCCGGGATGCGGGGCGGTGAACGCGGCGTACAGGGCCTCGTGGTCCCGCCCGTTGACGGTCGCCGCGGACCAGCCCGCGGCCTCGAACCGGGCGGCGATCCCGCCGGGCCGGGCATGGCTGGCGGAGGAGTTGTCGATCACGACGGTGTGCAGCCGTTCGAGCCCGGCGGGCCCGGCGAAGGCGATCGCCTCGTGGTTGCTGCCCTCGTCCAGTTCGGCGTCGCCGATCAGCACCCACACGGCCGGCTCGTGCCGCCCCTGGGCGCGCAGGCCCAGCGCGGTGCCCACGGCGATCGGCAGCCCGTGCCCGAGCGAGCCGCTGCCGATCTCGGCCCCCGGCACCAGCACCCGGTCGGGGTGATGCCCGAGCGGGGAGTCGTACGCCCCGAACCCCGGCAGCCACTCGACGGGCACGAAGCCCTTCGCGGCCAGTACCGCGTAGTACGCCATCGGCCCGTGCCCCTTGCTCAGCAGGAACCGGTCCCGGGCGGGATCCGCCCGCCGCTCCGGCGTGACCCGGAGCACCCGGTCGTACAGCACCCACAGCGCGTCCAGCGTGGAGGTGGCCGCGGGGCCGTGCTTCTCGTCGCCCGTCATGAGCGCCATGAACCCGGGCAGGTCGTCGTAGCCGTAGGCGCGGGTCTCGTCCGCTGCGATCTTCATGCCGAAGATCGTGCAACCTCAACCAAGCTTGAGGTCAACCGGAAACGGGTGCGCGACCACCGACCCGAGTGCGGTATTGTTTCCCTGCGCGTTTCGACCGGGGAAACCCCAGGTCAAACGGCACCGGGACGTGGCGCAGCTTGGTAGCGCACTTGACTGGGGGTCAAGGGGTCGCAGGTTCAAATCCTGTCGTCCCGACCAGCTCTGTTGCCGGTCGGAGGCCGTCTTCTCAGGAATGAGGAGGCGGCCTTTTCCGCGTCCGCGGGTCTCTCGCCCTCCCCGTCGGGGAGCAGCGGGCGGTGGTCGCCGGTGGCGATCCTGGCCGCCATCGCGGCGAGCTGCCTGCAGGCTCGCGCGATCTCCCGCTGGGTCGTGTTCCGCTCGCTGACGACCGCCGCGAGCAGCAGCGCGGTCAGCGCGGCGGAACCGTTGAACGCCTGCAGGGTGATCATGTCGGTGAGCAGGTTGTGACCGGAGAACGGGCCTGTGTGCCGGCCGGCGGCGATGATCGCGAAGGTCGACACGGCCAGCGCGCAGGGCGCGGCCCCGGCCAGCTGGAAGCGGAAGGCCGCCCAGAACAGCAGCGGGAAGCCGAGGAACAGCAGCGGCGTGTTACTGGTCTCGATGAAGCCGATGCAGGCGGTGGCCGCCAGGAGCAGCAGCCCCTCCATCCACCGGAACCCTGGCACGTCCTTCGGCCAGCGGGCCGAGCGCAGCACGAGCAGGACCGGCGTGACCACCAGAACACCCATCGCGTCGCCGGTCCACCAGACCGACCACGTGGGCCAGAAGTCGCCGGTGGTCAACACGCCGGAGAGGGCCAGGGTCCCGGTGCCCACGGTCGCGCTGACCAGCATCCCGGTGAACGCACCGAGAAAGATCAGGGCGAGCGCGTCCCGGAAGCGGTCCAGATCGTTGCGGAACCCGGTACGGCGCAGCAGTCCGTAGGAGCAGAGGGGCGCCAGGGTGTTTCCCGCCACGATCGCCAGCACGGCCGGGAGCGACGGCCCCAGCGGGAAGTTGACCAGGAACGCGCCGAGCGCGATCCCGGGCCAGACCCACGGGCCGCGCAGCAGCAGGCTCGCCACCGCGATACCGCTGGGTGGCCACAGCGGGGTGACCTGGCCGCGCACCAGCTGCTGGAGCAGTCCTACCTTGGCCGCGCCGAAATACAGCCCGGCAATGGCACAGATCTCCAGAACGGCCAGGCCGGCGCGCCGGAGCCGGTCATGCCGCGCCACAGCCATCGGGCGACCTCCGTGTCCATCGCCCCGTAGCCCATCATCCGTCGGATCCCGCGGATCCTCCACGGCACCGCTCAGCCGTGCGGGGCGCGCAGGGCGAGGATGGCCATGTCGTCGTGGCCGTCGCTGGGGTGGTGATCGGCCAGTGCCTGGACGAACTTCGGCAGGGGCAGGGAGGCGTGTGCCGCGGCGAGCCGGGCCAGCTCGGCCAGGCTCTCGTCGATGGGGTGCTCGGGATGCTCGATCAGCCCGTCGGTGAAGAAGACCACGGTGGCGGACGGGGGCAGGAAGCGGGAGTGGTCGGGGCGCGCCTGCTCGGTGTCGACCCCGAGCGGCAGCCCGGGCTCGGCGAGCAGGAACTCCGCCCCACGCTCACGGGTGATCAGCAGGGGCGGGACATGGCCCGCGGTGCTCCAGCGGAGCCGCCAGCCCGGTCCGTCCGGCTCGATACGGGCCAGGGTGGTGGTCGTGACCGGATTGTCCGTGATGGCCTGCAGAGTCCGGTCGAGCTGGGTGAGGACCGCGCCGGGCGGATTGCTCTGGTCGAAGAGCAGAGCGCGCAGCATGTTGCGGGTGGAGGCCATGGCGGCCGCGGCGTGCAGATCGTGGCCGACCACGTCGCCGATGACGACCGCCACGACGTTGTCGCGCAGGGGGATGGCGTCGTACCAGTCCCCGCCGAGCTGGCTCGGCTCGGCGGCGGGCCGGTAGATGGCGGCGGCGGTGAAGGGCCGCAGGTCGGGCAGGGTGGGCAGCAGAAGCCGCTGGAACTGCTCGCCACCGGCGCGTACCCGTTCGAACAGGCGGACGTTCTCGATCGCGATGCCGGCGGCGCTGGCCAGGGCGACGACGACGTTCTCGTCGTGCACGTCGAAGGGGTGTCCGTCGCGCCGCTCGGAGAGGTAGAGATCGCCGTAGATCTCGCCGCGCACGCTGATGGCGACGCCGAGCAGGGTCTGCATGCACGGATGCCCCGGCGGGAACCCGGTGGAGGACGGATGGGCCGGGATGTCGTCGACCCGCAGGGGTTCGGGGTGGCGGATCAGATGGCCGAGGACACCTCGACCACGGGGCAGGCCGACGTTGGCCAGATAATTGCGTTCCTGCTCGGACAGTCCGGCCGAGATGAACTGCTCCAGGCGCTCCCCGGACTCGTTGAGCACGCCCAGCGCCCCGTAGCGGGCCCCGACCAGGTCCATGGCGGTGGTCACGATGCGGTGCAACACCGCCGGAAGTTCCACCTCACGGCTGATGGCCACCACCGCGTCCAGCAGGCCCTGCAGCCGGTCCATGGCGGACAGCAGGTCGCGCAGCTGCTCGTCGATCCGGCCCAGCTCGGAGCGCAGGCGCACATGCAGGTCGGGCAGGTGCGGCTGCCTCGGCGGCTTCCCCTCCCTCTCTCGCGCCATCACGTTCCGGCCTCCCGACACGATCCGATCAAGCGGCTGCGTCGCCTTCGATTGTGGCATCGGTGCACGGGAAAGGGCCTCGCGAGCAGTGACGCGCGAGGCCCTTTCCCGTGTCGCGGGCGGAGTCAGGCGGTCCGGACGTCCCGCCGGGACAGCGTGAGGTAGCCGACCAGCCCGAGAATGGCCACCGTCCAGGACAGCGTCACCGGGCCGAGGCCGAGGCCCAGGCCGCCCCGGTGCGGCTCCAGGGCCATCCAGTCGGCGAGCGAGGCGCCGAGGGGGCGGGTGATGACGTACGCCGCCCAGAACGCCGTCACCGGGCCGAGCGTGCCCGCCCCGTGGGCGAGGGCCGGGACGCAGATCGCCACGGCGAACAGGACCGCCGAGCCGAGGTAGCCGAGGCCGATGGACGCGGTGAGGTCGCCCGCGGCCGTGCCGAGCGCGAACGTGGCGAGGACGGCCGCCCAGTAGAACGTCTCGCGGCGGCGGGTGCGGATGCCGTGGATCGACAGGGTCCGCTCGCTCGCGTACCAGAGGGCGAAGACGGCGGCCAGGGCGACCATGAAGAGGGGCGTCGAGAGGGTGTAGGGGACGCCGAGGCCGACGTGCAGGACGTCGGCCGCCATCGTGCCGAACACGCTGACCATGACGATCGCCGTCCAGTAGACCCAGGCCACGTACCGGCGGACGGCGAACTGGAGCACCAGCGACGCCACGAAGGCCAGACCGCCGAGACCGACCGCCGGGATCGGGCCGAGGAGGTGGGCCAGGAAGTCGGACGCGGTCTCGCCCATGCCGGTGGTGAGGACCTTGATGATCCAGAAGTAGACGGTGACCTCGGGCACCTTGTTCGCGCTCTCGCGGATGCGCGCGCGGGCGCGGGCAGGGTCGCGGGGCCGCTGATCGAGGACGTGCTCTGTGCTCATGGCCCGCACCCTCGCATGGTCAACTGCCTCTGTCCCAGCCCCCTTTGCCATTGTTTTGGGGCTTCTGGTGCAGGTGTTGCCATGGGCCGCCGCGGGACTGAACACAACCTGAACGCAACCAGGAAGGCGCTGGTCAGCGACCTGACCGGCCTGATAGACAGGCCAGTCACCCGGGTGGCCGACGTCAGGACACGACACCCACGTGGGCGAGGGCCTGCTTCAGCAGCACCCCGTGCCCGCCCGGCATCTCGCCCTGCACGGCCGCCGAGGCGGCATCCTGCGGGCTGAACCACACCAGGTCCAGCGCGTCCTGCCGGGGCCGGCAGTCGCCGGTCACCGGGACGACGTAGGCGAGGGACACCGCGTGCTGGCGCGGGTCGTGGTACGGCGTGATGCCGGCCGTCGGGAAGTACTCCGCGACCGTGAACGGCTGCAGGGAGGCCGGCACCCGGGGCAGCGCGACCGGGCCGAGGTCCTTCTCCAGGTGGCGCAGCAGGGCGTCACGGACCCGCTCGTGGTGCAGGACGCGGCCGGAGACCAGCGTCCGGCTGACCGTTCCGTCCGGGCCGATGCGCAGCAGCAGTCCGATGCTCGTGACTTCGCCGCTGTCGTCCACGCGCACGGGCACGGCCTCGACGTACAGGATCGGCATCCGGGCCCTGGCCATTTCCAGCTCGTCGCTGGTCAGCCAGCCGGGCGTGGTTTCGGTCATGTCAGACATTGCTTGATCATACTTTCCGGGTGGGGCGCGCGCTCAGTCGCGGGCCGGATCGTTTGCGGGGAGTCCGTACAGGCGGTGGGCGTTGTCACGGCCTGTCCAGGCAGCGATGCGCAGGGCGTCGGGCAGGCTCAACTCGTCGGCGTCCACCCGGGACTGGAGCATTCCGGCCAGCCCCTGCCGGAAGGACAGCGCGCCCAGGTGGTGGAACTCGGCCACACCGTAGGCGTCCGAGCTGTACAGCAGTTTGCGGAACGGGGTGATCTCCAGGGCCTCCTCCAGCACCGCCCGGGAGCGGGCCGGCCCGGTGTAGTGCAGGGCCAGGCCGACGTCGAGGTACACGTGCTCGAACACCGTGGCCAGGTAGGCCGCCTGGCGCTGGTAGGGCCAGCAGTGCAGCAGCAGCACCGGGATCGTGCCGGCCGTCAGGTGCAGCCAGTCGGTGAGCAGGGCGGGGTCGGCGCGGTGCAGCCGTACGTCGGCGTCGCCGAAGCCGGTGTGCAGCTGGAGCGGCAGGCCCAGGTCGACGGCCGTCCACAGCAGGTGGCGTACCAGGACCGGGTCGGTCAGGCGGCCGCCGTGCGCGAGCCAGTGCCGGGCGGCCTCGGTCACCTCCGCGTCCGTGGGGCGCTCGGGGGCCAGGGCGAAGCCCGTGCGGTAGGCGGCCACCGACTTCACGGCGACCACTCCGGGCTGTCGTACGGCCTCCTCTGCGGCCGCCCGGAACCGGGCCGCGTACTCGCCCGCCTCGACGCCCCGCGCGGCCACGGCCTCGGCGACCTGTTCCAGCCGTACGACCTCGAAGGCGGCGGCGCCCGCCGCCTCGGCCAGTTCGGCGGGGGAGGTGACGGGGTGCGGGGCGTAGCCGGTGTCGACGCAGAAGACCTCGGCCCCCGCGGCGGTCAGAAAGCGGCGGTTGACCTCGCGCCAGCCCAGTGCGGTCCGCCGGGCCAGATAGTCGCCGGGGGACGCGTGCCGGGGCAGGTCCAGCAGGGGTGCGCAGTGCCGGCGTACGGCCACGCCGACCGGGCTGTCGAAGGCCGAGACGCCGGGCCAGGCCTCGCCCTCGGTGATCAGCGACTCGAACTGCTCGGGTGCGAGATCGGCCGTGACGGCGCCGTGGCAGTGGTGGTCGACCAGCGGCAGCGCGGCGAGGGCCTCGTGGACCGGGCCGGGGGCGGGCATCGTCAGTACTTCCAGCGGTAGGCGGCCGCCACCTGCGCGTCGTCCAGGCCGTCCACGGCGGCCGCCTCCCCGAGCCGTACGGCGCTCACCGCGTCCGCGAGGACCGGGCCCAGCGCGGCCCGCAGCACCTGGTCGGCCCGGAACTCCTCGACGGCCCGCGGCAGCGAGGTCGGCAGGCGCTCCACCCCGCGGGCAGCCGCCTCCTTTGGCCCGTACCGGGCCGGGTCCCCGGTGATCTCCTCGGGCAGCGGCCGGGACGTGGTCATCCCGTCGAGGCCGGCTGCGATGACGCAGCCCAGCGCGAGATACGGGTTGGCGGCCAGGTCGACGGGCTTGATCTCCATGTTGGCGTCCTGGTCCCCGCGGCCCGTCGTGCCCGTGACGACCCGCAGCGCGGCCTCGCGGGTCTCCCGGCCCCAGGCGGTGAACACCCCCGCCCACTGGGCGGGCTTGAGCCGCAGATAGCTGGCCGGGCTCGGTGCGGTCACCGCCGTCAGCGCCGGCAGGTGGGCGAGCACCCCGGCCGCGAACGACTCCGCCTCGGCCGTCATGCCGTACCGGCCCGCGCCGCCGGAGTGCAGGTTCACCCCGTCGCGCCAGCAGGACAGGTGCAGATGGCCGCCGTTGCCGACCCCCTCGGCGAGGAACGCGGGCGCGAAGGAGACCCGCAGCCGGTGCCGCTGCGCCACTGCCCGGATCGTCTGCCGCACCAGCACGCTGCGGTCGGCCGCCGCCACCGGGTCCAGCGCGCCCACCGACACCTCGAACTGCCCGGCCGCGTACTCGGGGTGGACCTGGTCGACGTCCACGCCCTGTGCCGCGAGCGCCGCCAGCAGGTCGGCCGTGCAGTCGCTCAGCTCGACCTGCCGGGCCGCGCCGTACGCCGGCCCGGAGACCGCCGGGACGAACTCCGCGCCGGGCGCCGAGTCGAGCCCGACCGCCCACTCGACCTCGACGGCCGCCTTGAAGGCTAGGCCGTGCCGGTCGGCGGCGTCCGCGACGATCCGGCGCAGAAAGGTCCGGGCACAGCCGGGGTGCCGCTCGCCCTCCTGGGTGATCCGGTCCACGGGCGCCCACGCCCAGCCGGGCTGCCCGGCCAGGACCACCAGCCGGTCGAGGTCTGGGTAGAGCCTGAGATCACCGTCCGGGGAGCCGAGGACGTCGGTGGTGACGATCGAGTCGTCGGCGAGGAACGTGTCGAACACCGGCGACATGCCGACACCCCAGGCCACGGCGGCCTCCAGGCGTGCCGTCGGAATCGTCTTGACCCGGCCGATGCCCGCTGTGTCCACATAGGCCAGGACGATCCCGTGCACGCCCTGGGCGGCCAGGTCGGCGGTGAGCCCGGCGGCCCGGAGGCGGTCGCCGGGGCGTCCGCCGGGCACCGGGTCGGCAAGGGTGGTCATACGTCCTCCTCGACGGGCTCGGCCCCGGTGTCGTCGGGCTCAGGGTTTCACGGCCACCGCGCCGTACTGCGGTACCGCGGCGGCCTCGGTCTCGGCGCGCCACTGGGAACACGGCACCAGGCCCGGCTCGACCGGCTCCAGACCGTCGAGGAACGAGGCGATCTCCGCGCCGCTGCGGGCGGTGATCGGCGGGGTGGCGTTGGCGTTCCAGAACTCCATCGCGGCGATGTTGCCCTCGCCGCCCACCTCGGCGTCGTACGTCGGGTGGGTGAGCACCAGGTGGCTGCCGGAGGGGACCGCCGCCATGATCCGCCGCACGATGTCCCGGGCCTCGTCGGTGTCCAGGACGAAGTTCAGGATGCCCAGCATCATCACCGCGACCGGCCGGTCCAGGTCGAGCGTGTCGACGGCGCGCCGCACGATGGCGTCCGGGTCGTGCACGTCGGCGTCGATGTAGTCGGTGACACCCTCGGGGGAGCTGGTGAGCAGGGAGCGGGCGTGCGCGAGCACGATCGGGTCGTTGTCGACGTACACGATCCGCGACTCGGGAGCGATCCGCTGCGCGATCTCGTGGGTGTTGTCGACCGTCGGCAGTCCGGTACCGACGTCGAGGAACTGGCGCACCCCGCGCTCGGCGGTCAGGAAGCGCACCGCCCGCCCCAGGAAGTCCCGGTCCGCCCGGGCCACCTCCCGGATCACCGGGAACATCCCGGCCACGTGCTCGCCGACCCCCTGGTCGACCTCGTAGTTGTCCTTGCCGCCGATCCAGTAGTTCCAGACCCGCGCGTTGTGCGCCACGGAGGTGTTCAGCCTCGCCGGTCCGGCCGTCGGGGAATCGCCCGCGCTCACGTCGCCGCCCTTCTCCCATGCGTTGTCCGCCGTCATTGTGCCGCCCCTTGATCGCGCTGTCCCGGGAAACGCACAGCGTGAGAGCTGGGCCACCCTCCGGGGCGCCCAGGCGCATGGGGAACACTGGACTCCGGGTGTTCACCAAGCGCACCCGGTATCCCGTTCCCGACCGGAAGAAGGACATGCCCGCCACGCCCGCGTCCCTGCTCGAAACCCCCGGCCTGCCCGCCGGCTCCGCCGACATCCGGCTCGTCGTCACCGACATGGACGGCACCCTGCTGGACGACGCCAAGCGGATACCCGAGGGGCTGTGGCCGATGCTCGCCGAACTGCGCCGCCGCGGAGTGCTGTTCAGCCCGGCGAGCGGTCGTCAGTACGCCACGCTGGCCCGGCAGTTCGCCGAGGTCGCCGAGGGCATGGTGTTCATCGCGGAGAACGGCACCTATGTGGTCCGCGACGGTGTGGAGCTGAGCTCCGACGTGCTCGACCGGTCCGTCGCCGCGGACATAGCCCGTACGGTACGGCGCCTGGTCGCGGACGGCGTCGACGTGGGCGCCGTGGTCTGCGGCAAGCGGTCGGCGTACGTGGAGCGGACCGACGAGGCGTTCCTGGCGGAGGTGCGCAAGTACTACGTCGAGCACCGGATCGTCGAGGACGTCACCGCGGTCGAGGACGACGTGATCAAGGTGGCGCTGTTCGACTTCGGGCCGGCCGAGGGCACCACCGCCCCGGCCCTGGAGGCGTTCACCGCCACCCACCAGGTCGTCGTCTCCGGCGAGCACTGGGTCGACGTCATGAACCGCACCGCCAACAAGGGTGCCGCCCTGCGCGGCCTGCAGCGCGAGCTGGGCATCACGCCCGCGCAGACCATGGTGTTCGGCGACTACCTCAACGACCTGGAGATGCTGGACGCGGCCGAGTGGTCCTTCGCCATGTCCAACGCGCACCCGGAGGTCGTCCGCCGGGCCCGCCATCTCGCCCCGTCCAACAACGAGAACGGGGTGCTGCGCACGATCGCCGGGGTGATCGGGATACCGCTGTAGGCAGTGCGCTGCAGGCCGGTGCGGCTGCTTGAGCGCGGCTGCTCGAGTACGCCTACTTGAGTCCGACGCCGCCGTACAGCGAGATCGGCCCGTCGCCGTCGGGTGCGTCCTCGGGCCGCCAGTCGGCCACGGACACGATGCCCGGCTCCAGCAGCCGAAGTCCCTCGAAGAACACGCCCACTTCGGCCTGCGAGCGGGCCACCAGGGTCACCCCGCCCGCCGCGTACGCCGCTATGCCCCGGTGGACGTTCTCCGGTTCGAAGTCGGCCGTCATCGTCGACAGCACCAGACAGCTGCCCGGAGCCAGCGCGTCGACCAGTGTGCCGACCAGTTCGTGGGCGCCGTCCTCGTCGGCGACGAAGTGCAGCAGGGCGATCAGGGACAGCGCGACCGGGCGGTCGAAGTCCAGGACGCGGGCCGCCTGTTCGAGGATGGCGCGCGGATCGCGGGCGTCGGCCTGGACGTACTCGGTCACGCCCTCGGGGGTGCCGCGCAGCAGCGCGTTCGCGTGGGCCAGCACGATCGGGTCGTTGTCGACGTAGACGACGCGGGCGTCCGGGGCGACGGACTGGGCGATCTGGTGCAGGTTGGGCTCGGTGGGTATGCCGGTGCCGATGTCCAGGAACTGGCGGATGCCCGTCTCCTCGGCCAGCGCCCGCGTGGCCCGGCGCATGAACGCCCGGTTGGCGCGGGCGGCCCGCGGGGCACCCCCGTCGATCGCCGCGATCTGCCGGCCGAGTTGCTCGTCGACGGGGTAGTTGTCCTTGCCGCCGAGGAACCAGTCGTACACCCGCGCCGGATGCGGTCGGGTGGTGTCGATCTCCTGGGCGGCCGGCTCGGTCCCCGTCACGTCCTGCTCCTCCGTTCGACAGGCCCCCGTGCCATCCGGGGGGCGTGCGATCAGTCTGACATGATGCAAGTCCGGGCGCCGCGCCAACGCGGGTGCGGGCGCGGCCGGTTGGGGCTCTGGTCAGCGGGGGAGTGCCGGATCTGCCGGGCACTCCGGACCGGCCGGGTGCGCCGGATCCGGACGCAACTCCGCGTCGAGGAAGTCGAGGAAGCCGAGCACCTCCGCGAAGACGTCCGCCTTGTCCGTCTCGTTGAACACCTCGTGCCGCGCCCCGGCGAAGATCCGCTCGGTCAGCCGGCCGCCGCTGAGCCGCTCCACCCCGACCCGGCTCCCCGGCAGCGGAACCAGCCGGTCGTCCTCCCCGTGCAGCCACAGCAGCGGCAGCGGGCCGACGTCCCCGCCCTCGGCGACCGTCTCCAGGGTGCGTACGAACGCCTCCAGCGTCGGCCGCTTCATCGGGCCGTGCCAGACCAGGGGGTCGTCGGCGTACGCGGCTCCCACCGCCGGGTCGCGGGAGAGCGCGGCCAGGCTGATCGGGGTGTCGGGGATCTCGTCCAGGGCCAGCAGCCGCCCGGGCAGCTCCCAGACGCCGATCACCGGCCCGGACAGGATCAGCGCGCTCAGCTCCGCGCCGTACCGCTGGGCGTGCCGGGCCGCGATCAGGCCGCCCATGGAGTGGCCGACCACGACGAGCGGCAGGCCCGGATGCGCGGCGCGAGCGAGGTCCGCCGCCGCCTGCACGTCGGTGACGACGTCCTCGAAGTCCTCGATCACCACCCGCTCACCCGTCGACTTTCCGTGCCCGACGTGATCGGGCCCGTACACCGCCGCCCCGTGCCCGTTGAGAACGCCCGCCAGCTCGTCGTAGCGACCGGCGTGCTCCCCGTACCCGTGCACCACGAGGGCCAGATAGCGCGGCTTCGGGTGCGGCCACTCGCGTACGACGATGCCGTCGAGGATGTGCTCGCGGACGTCGGCCATGTCTCCTCCGGGTGCCTGAGGGAAGGTTCCGGGGGATCTTCCCAGGGAGCCGTCGGGAGGTCTATAGTCCAAAACTAGCAGTGCTAATTAAGCGGTTCCGCCGCACACCCGTAGATTCGTGCTGATCCACAGCGTCGTAGGTCAGGAGTCCCAGCCGTGCGTCCCGTCCACTTCGCGGCCGCCCGCCGCACCCCCATCGGCAAGCTCCGCGGAGCCCTGTCCACCGTGCGGCCCGACGACCTGGCGGCGACCGTGATCCGCCACCTGGTGGCCGACGTGCCCGCGCTCGACCCCGCCCGCATCGACGACGTCTACTGGGGCGCCGCCAACCAGGCCGGCGAGGACAACCGCAACGTCGCCCGCATGGCCGCGCTGCTGGCCGGCCTGCCCGAGTCCGTGCCCGGCGCCACCGTCAACCGGCTGTGCGCGTCGGGCCTCGAAGCGGTCACCACCGCGGCCCGCACCATCGCCGCGGGCGAGGCCGACATCGTGGTCGCGGGCGGCTCCGAGTCGATGAGCCGCGCCCCCTTCGTCCTGCCCCGCCCCGACGAGGCCCTGCCGCACCGCATCGAGACCTACGACACCCGGCTCGGCTGGCGCCTGGTCAACCCGGCCATGAAGGACCTGCACGGTCTGCTGGCCATGGGCGAGACGGCCGAGGAGGTCGCCGGACGGTACGGCATCTCCCGTGCCCGACAGGACGAGTTCGCGCTGCGCAGCCACCAACTGGCCGCCGCCGCACGCAAGAACGGCCACTTCGACGACGAACTCCTGCCCGTGGAGCGCCCGGACGGCATCACGGTCGAGCAGGACGAGTGCGTCCGCGAGGACACCTCGCTGGAGAAGCTGTCCCGCCTCAAGCCGGTCTTCCGTGAGGGCGGCACGGTCACGGCGGGCAACGCCTCGCCGATGAACGACGGCGCCGCCGGGCTTCTGCTGGTCAGCGAGGAGGCCCTGAACGAGCTGGGCCTGGAGTCCCTCGGCCGCTATGTCGCCGGTGCCTCGGCGGGCGTCCACCCCGACGTGATGGGCATCGGCCCGGTCCCCGCCACCCGCAAGGCGCTCGCCCGGGCCGGCTGGGAGACCGGCGACGTCCAGGAGGCCGAGTTCAACGAGGCGTTCGCCGCCCAGGCACTCGCGTGCGTCGACCAGCTGGGCATCGACCCGGACCTGGTGAACCCGAGCGGCGGTGCCATCGCCCTCGGCCACCCGCTCGGCTGCTCCGGCGCCCGCATCCTGACGACCCTGCTGCACCGGATGCGGCGCACGGGCGCGGAGCGGGGCCTCGCGACCATGTGCGTGGGGGTGGGGCAGGGGAGCGCGGTGCTGGTCGAGAGGCACTAGCGACGCGCCAACGGGGGCTCCCCGCAAGGGGATCCGGTACACGAGCCGCAGCAAGGAAACGGAGCACCACTGCATGGCAACCCTGTCCGTCGCCACCATCCTCGCCGAGAACGCCCGGCGCCGTCCCGAGAAGACGGCTCTGGTCGAAGGTGATCTGCGGCTCACCTTCGCCGAGGTGTGGCGGAAGGCGCTGGCCCGGGCGGGCGCGCTCGCCGGCCTCGGCGTACGACCGGGAGACCGGGTGGCGCTGATGGCCCCCAACACCGCCGAGTTCCCGGTCGCCTACTACGCGATCGCCGCGGCCGGCGGTGTCGTGGTCCCCGTGCACCTGCTGCTGTCGACCGGGGAGGTCGAGCACGTCCTGCGGGACAGCGGTGCGACGCTGCTCCTCGTCCACCCGGCCCAGGCCGAGACCGGCCGGGCCGCGGCCGCCGCCACCGGCGTCCGGGCGGTCGCCCTGGGCGAGGAGTTCGAGCGGCTCGCCGCGGCCGCCGAGCCGCTGCCCTCCTACCTCACCCGGGCCGCCGACGACCCCGCTGTGATCTTCTACACCAGCGGTACGACCGGCGTCCCCAAGGGGGCCGTGCTGAGCCACTTCAACCTGGTGATGAACGCCACCGTCAACGCCTTCGACGCCAACGACATCCGCGCCGACGACATCGCGCTCGGCGCACTGCCGCTGTTCCACGCCTTCGGTCAGACCGTGTCGCTCAACTCCACCTGGCGGGCGGGCGCCACCCTCGTCCTGCTGCCCCGCTTCGACGCGGCCCGCGCCATCGAGCTGATGGCGAAGGAGGGCGTGAACACCTTCCACGGCGTGCCGACCATGTTCGTGGCCCTCGCCGCGGCGGCCGCGGACGCGGCCGCCCTGCCCGGGCTGCGGGTGTGCATCTCCGGCGGGGCCTCGCTGCCGGTGGCCGTACTGGAGCGGTTCGAGGCGGCGTTCGGGGCGAGGATCTACGAGGGGTACGGGCTGTCGGAGACCTCACCGACGGCCACCGTCAACCAGCCCGTCTTCGGCACCAGGGCCGGCACCATCGGGCACCCGCTGTGGGGCGTCGACGTGGAGATCGCCCGTGCCGAGGTGGAGGGCAGCGTCGAACTCCTGCCGCCCGGCGAACTGGGCGAGGTCGTCATCCGCGGCCACAACGTCTTCTCCGGCTACCTCGGCCGCCCCGAGGCCACCGCCGAGGCCCTGGTCGACGGCTGGTTCCGCACCGGGGACCTCGGCACCAAGGACGAGGAGGGCTTCCTCAGGATCGTCGACCGCAAGAAGGACGTCATCATCCGCGGCGGCTACAACGTGTACCCGCGGGAGGTCGAGGAGGTCCTGATGCGGCACCCCGAGGTCGCCCAGGCGGCCGTCATCGGCCTGCCCGACGAACTGCACGGCGAGGAGGTGTGCGCCGTCGTCGTCCCGGCACCGGACGCCGCCCCCGACCCGGCCGGCATCACCGAGTGGTCCAAGGAGCACCTGGGCCGGCACAAGTACCCGCGCCGCGTGGAGTTCGCGGACGAGCTGCCGCTCGGGCCGAGCATGAAGGTGCTCAAGCGGGAGCTGCGGGCCCGCTACACCGGCCGTTAGGGACGCCGACCGCCCTGCGAGACGGTCCTTACGCCGCCGGATGCGTGCGCATAGCATCGGTCCCCGCATGAACACGATGACGCTCTGGCACATATCCGGCTGGGAGTTCGCCGCCCTCGCCTTCGCGGCCCTGCTCGTGGGCTTCTCCAAGACCGCCGTCAGCGGGGCCAACACGGTCAGCCTCGCGATCTTCGCGGCGGTCCTGCCCGCCCGCGCCTCGACCGGCGTGCTGCTGCCGGTCCTGATCGCGGGCGACGTCCTCGCCGTCCTCACCTACCGGCGGCACGCCCACTGGCCCACGCTGTGGCGGCTCTTCCCGGCGGTGGCGGCCGGAGTGGTGTTCGGCACGCTGTTCCTGGTGTGGGCCGACGACGGGGTCGTACGGACCTCGATCGGCGCGATCCTGCTGCTGATGGCCGGGGTCACGCTGTGGCGGCGGCGCCAGGCCGAGGCGGGGGACGAGCCGGACGCGGTGACCACCCGGACGGGCCGGGCGAAGGCCCGCTCGTACGGCGTCCTCGGCGGGTTCACGACGATGGTCGCGAACGCGGGCGGGCCGGTCATGTCGATGTATCTCCTGTCGGCGGGTTTCCGGAAGCTCGGCTTCCTCGGCACGTCGGCCTTCTTCTTCCTCATCGTCAACGTGTCCAAGGTGCCCTTCAGCGCCGGACTCGGCCTGATCGACGGCCGCTCCCTGCTCCTTGACGCGGCACTCGCGGTGTTCGTCGTGCCCGGCGCGTTGTTCGGCACCTGGGCTGTGAACCGGATCAACCAGCGGCTGTTCGAGCAGTTGGTGATCGCCGCGACGATCGTGGGCGGCCTGCAGCTGCTACTGCGTTAGCCCGAGCAGCGCCGGGAGGTCCGCGAAGGAGTCCACGACGTGGTCCGGTGTGCCGCTCGCGCTCGCGAGCGTCTCCGGCTGGTACTTCCCCGTACGGACCAGCACCCCCGTGATGCCGATGCGCTGTGCCCCGAGAACGTCCGACTCGATGTCGTCGCCGACCATCAGCGCCTGGTCCGCGGTCACCCCCAGCCGGGCCAGCGCCGCCTCGAAGAACGCCGGGGACGGCTTGCCCATGACCTCCGCCTCGACCCGCGCGGCCTTCTCCAGCCCGAGCAGGAAGGCGCCCGAGTCCAGCTGCAGCCCGGCCTCGGTCCGCCAGTACAGGTTGCGGTGCACGGCGAGCAGTCGCGCACCCCGCTGCAGATACCCGAAGGCCCGGTTGAGCGCCGCGTAGTCGAACTCGGGCCCGGCACCGCCCACGACGACCACATCGGGACGGTCGTCGACCAGGGTGATGCCACTGAGATCCGCCTCGATGTCCCCGCTGTTGAGGAGGGCGCACCGGGCACCCGGAAAGTGCTCGGCGAGGTGGGCGGCGGTGAGCGCGGGCGCGGTGAGGACGTCCTCGGCGCCCACCTCGAAACCGGCCCCCGCCAGGGCTTCGGCGATCGACGCCCGCGTCCTGGACGTCGTGTTGGTCACCAGGGCCACGCCGAGACCGGCCGCGCGGATCTCCCGCAGCGCCTCCACCGCACCCGGCAGCGGCTCCCAGGAGACGGTGAGGACACCGTCGATGTCGATCAGGACGGCACGCACGGATTCCATGGCTGGACCCTAGCGACCCGGGCGGCGGATCGACGCGGACGACCTCGTACCCTCACCCCCATGTCCCCGCACATCCTGATCCTCGGCGGCACCACCGAGGCCCGGCGCCTCGCCGCCGACCTCGCCGCCCGCCCCGGAGTCAGGGTCACCACGTCGCTGGCGGGCCGGGTCACCCGCCCCGGAACCCTGGCCGGCGAGGTGCGGATCGGCGGGTTCGGCGGCGCCGAGGGCCTTGCCGACTGGCTGCGCACGCACGACGTGGACGCCGTCGTCGACGCCACGCACCCCTTCGCCGAGTCGATCACGGCGAACGCCGCCCGCGCGGCGACGGCCACCGGAGTTCCCGCGGTCGTCCTGCGCCGCCCCGGCTGGCGCCCGGGCCCCGGCGACCGCTGGTACGACGTCGAGTCCCTGGCCGCGGCCGCCGAGGCCCTGCCCGGCCTGGGCCGCCGGGTGTTCCTCAGCACCGGCCGACTGGGCCTCGCCACCTTCGCCCACCTGACGGACCTGCACTTCGTCGTACGGTCGGTCGACCCGCCCGCGGCGCCCCTGCCGCCGCACACCGAAGTGATCCTGGCCCGCGGCCCCTTCACCCTCGCCGAGGAGACCGAGCTGCTGCGCGCCCACGCCATCGACGTGCTGGTGACGAAGGACAGCGGCGGCGAGGCCACGGCCGCCAAGCTGACGGCCGCACGGGAACTAGGGCTGCCCGTGGTCGTCGTACGACGCCCCCCGCTCCCGGACGGCGTGACGGCGGTACCGGACGTGGCGGGCGCACTCGACACACTCGACCGGCTGGGGACCGACGGCCCCTGATCACCGCGCCCGTCGGTCAGGCCTCGACCGTGCCCGTCGGTCACGCCTCGCCAGGACCGGGATGCCTGCGCAGCAGATAGGTGTCCATGATCCAGCCCTTGCGCTCCCGGGCCTCGGCGCGCAGCCGCTCGATGCGCGGGCCCGCCTCGGCGAGGGGACCGGAGACCAGGATCTCGTCCGGGGTGCCCAGGTACGCGCCCCAGTAGATGTCGATGTCGTCCTCGGCGTACTTCCGGAAGGTCTGGTGCGCGTCCAGCATCACGACGACGTCGTCCACCCCCTCCGGGAAGCCCTCGGCCAGCCGCCGCCCGGTGGTGATCTGCACCGGCCGGGCCACCCGGTTCAGCCCCGTACGATGCCGGGCCACGAGCGAGGAGACGCTGCTGATGCCGGGCACCACGTCGTACTCGAACTCCACCGCGCCCCGGTCCAGCACCTCCTCCAGGATCCCCAGCGTGCTGTCGTACAGCGACGGGTCCCCCCACACCAGGAACGCCCCGGTGTCGTCCTCGCCCAGCTCCTCGGCGATCAGCCGCTCGTAGATGCCGGCGCGCGCACTGCGCCAGTCCTCCACGGCCGGCGAGTACGCGGCCCCGCCCGCTCCGCGGTCCCGCTCCGGGTCACGGGCCTCCACCACCCGGTACCCGCCCTCGGGCCGGTGCGCGTCCACCATGTCCCGGCGGAGCTGGGTCAGATCGCTCTTCACCTCGCCCTTGTCGAGCAGGAAGAACACGTCCGTGCTCCGCAGCGCCTTGACCGCCTGCAGGGTCAGCTGGTCGGGATCGCCCGCACCGATACCGATGACATGAATCTTTCGCACACCCCGAGTCTGCCGTATGCCGTCGGGGCCCTGAGGAGGCGGTGCCTCGCTCAGGAACCGAGCCGCGGCGCCTCGGTCCCCGCGTCGACGGGGCCCGCCCCGCGCTCCACCCGCCCGGCCAGCTCCCGGGCCCACCCGGCCAGCCCGGCAAGATCCATCCCGTACGGCCGCGCGTCGCCCCGCTCGGCCGCCCACTCCTCGATCGCCCCCGCGCCGCGCCGCAGCAGCCGCGCCCCGCCGGTGGTGTTGCCGCGGGCCGCGTGGGTGAGCCCCACCGCCAGCTGTGCCAGTCCCCGCCACAGCGTCCGCTCGGACTCGGGCCCCGACTTCCAGGCGTCCTCGAACACCTCGTGGGCATGGAACGGCTTCCCCGCGTCCAGCAGCGCCTGCGCCTCGGCGACCGTCTCCCGCGGGGTCCGCACGACTCCCTCCGGCTGGCGCTCGACCCCCTGCGCCCCGTACGGCAACGGCCGCCCCAGCCCGTCCCGCGGCCGGGCGTTCCGCGCCCGCCCCGCCACATCCCGGTCCCGGCTGCCCGGCGCCGCGCCCACGTCTCCCATACGACCGATTGTCCCCGCCCGGTCCCACTTCGGCGCACCCCCGCCCGTGGGGTAAAGTTCTGTTCGCGCGATCACGTGGGTCACCACGAGTGAGCGCATCGGGACGTGGCGCAGCTTGGTAGCGCACTTGACTGGGGGTCAAGGGGTCGCAGGTTCAAATCCTGTCGTCCCGACTTTTCGAAGTCGTACGTCAGGGGCTGTTTCAGATCAATCTGGAACAGCCCCTGGTTGTTTTTGGGGACCAGCTGGGCAGCTGTTTCCCCGAGGGGTTGCGCGGTCATTCTGCAGCCAGCGTCCTCATCGAGGGCTCGATGCCGAAGCGTGCCTGTTCCGACGCGCGAGGAGCGCGGCATACCCGAGACGGATGGCACGCCGTAGCTGCGTGGACGGCAGGTCAGGCACGCGCAGGAGGGGCCCTGGCACCGAACTGACCCCCTCGTGCTCCGGGCGGCTGTCGAGCCACGTGAACGCGAGTGTGACGGCGGCCCGAGCTTGCTCTTGGGTGAGTTGCTCGCAGTGCATGACCAGGCGAAGGAGCAAGGCCGGGGCAGACTGAGCGTCCGGCTTGGATCCAGCTGTTCTGGAACGGAACTGGCAGACTCTGCGCACATAGTTCGGGACCGACGTCCGAGCCAGGCCGTCCGCCGGGACACCCGACCCCACCGGTCTTACTGGTGAATTCAGGCCGGAACTGTGCCTCGGGGCCGTATGGTGGAAGCGAGGCTCGCGCGTACCAGCAGGGCCGAGTGACCGGACGTGGGGGCGGGCCCGATTGCGCGACGTCATCTATCTGTCCGTGGGCAAGCTGCAGCAGTTCCTGCCGGAGCCGCGCCGCGCGCCCCGCGCCGGGGCCGTGCGCCTCTCCACACCGTTCGGCCTCGGGGTCGACGTGGATGCGCAGGCCTCCGACGGCGAGCAGGGACGGATGCGGCATCTGCGGCAGGTGCAGAAGTATCTGGAGGAGACGGCGGTCTGGTACGAGGAACCCGGCCTCCGCCCCGGCCTGTGGGTGCAGTTCGAGACACCCATGCGCTGCGTCACGCTCCGCGGGGCGTACCGGGACCTGCTGCTCTTCGTCGACTCGGGGCCGGGCTCCGACGGCAGCTCCGGGCCGGGCTCCGGCGGCGGTGACGCCGCCGGCTGCCGCCTGTTGCTGCACGGCTCCGCCCGGCACCTGTTGGGCTTGACACCCCAGCTCACCGACGGCCCCGCGCTGAACGAGATCGGCGGGGGCGGCGACAGCGTCGGCGCTGTCTTCCTCACCAGGGCCGGACAGGTCGTCGAGGTGCTCTCCCCCGATCCCGGCGCCGACGCGCCCGCCGACGCCGCCTCGGCGTCTCCCCTGGCCCCCGCCCTGAGCGCCGCGGGAATCCGTGACCTGCTGCGTGCCCTCGACGCCGGCCACGGCGGCATCGACACGGCGGCCCCGATGACCGGATACGCCCGCGTCACGGCACTCCTCCCCGAGCGGGACGGAGCGCCTCGCTGCCTCGTGGCGAGCCCGCTCACGGTGGAGTACGTCAGCGAGACCCCCTGACCGGGTCGCCGACCGAAGAGGAGGTCTCGATGCACGACGAGGGGGATGCGCCCGTAGCGGGCCGGCAGCTCCGTGCTGCGCTGAGCCGGGAGTTCGCGGGCCTGATCGACATGACGGACTTCCCGTCCGCCACGCCTGATCGTCTACGCGAGAGCGCCTTCCTTGCGCGGGCTCTGGCCGCCAAAGCACCTCGGCGGAGATCCCCGCCGTTCCGCGTGGCCGCCGCAGCCGTTATCGACGGCGCCGACGACTATCCCGTGTAGGCGCCGTTCAGGCGAACCTGGCATACGGCGCGGCAGCTTGAGCGGGTCAGGCGCGCTCGTAGAAGCCGTCGAGGCGACCGCGCGCGAGCACGTCACCCGCGGCGGCCAGCACGACCCGCGGTTTGGCGGAGTCCGGCACGGTGTTGCTCCTTCCGACGGTCAGCGGACTGCCCAGGGCGAACAACTGGAAGACATAACGGTGCGGGCCGTGGCCCTTGATCGGTGCGGGTCCGAGATAGCCGCGGCGCGAGCCCGAACTCAGCAGGCGCACACCGTCCGCGGGGGTCTCGGTGTCGAGGCCACCCTGAGGGAGAGTGGTCAAGGACGGGTCGAGCAGGGCGATGCCGTGGTTGTACGGCAGGGCCGTCGGCGCATCCGGGTCCTCGATGACCAGCAGCAACTGCGCCGTCCCGGCGGGGACCGCGTCCCAGGTCAGGGCCGGTGACAGCTCCTGGCCGCCGAGACGCCTCCCGGCGTGGAGGGTCGGCATCGTCGTCTCGTGCGCGAAGTCGGGACTGCTCAGCTCCAGTGTGTTCTCGCCGGCCAGGTTCGGCGCGTTCCAGGCGAGGCCCTCGTCACCCGCCCGCTTGTTCTTCAGCAACTTGCCTACCACTGCCATGGGTTACTCCTTGCGGTGCAACTCGTCGGCGACCAGTTCGCCATCACCGTGTTACCGGGTCGGCGGGCCGGGGCGGTATCGCCGACTCCCGGCGTGCCGCGGACAGGACTCGATCCTTATACCTCGGAGTCGCGACGGCTCGCACAGAAACAAAGCGGGCAACTCGCCTGAAATGGACGCCGGGCACCGGCATGTCCTTCGCTGGGACGAGAGGGTGACGGGGATGGGGCGCAAGTTGACCGAGCCGCGGGGGAAGGACGGGGCCGTTCAGGCTTCCGTGTCGGCGCGGCCGGCCGCGCCGGGCGACGGCGGCACGTGCGGTACCTGTCTCAACACGCCCTGACCGAAGGGCAGCGCGGTGCGTACCCGGGTGCCGCGTCCGCGGCGGTCGATGGTGAAGCTGCCGCCGATCTCTCCGGCCCGCTCGGCCATGGAACGCAGTCCGATGCCGTCGGCCTTCGGGTCGGGGTCGTAGCCGATCCCGTCGTCGATCACGGTGAGAGTGAGGGTGTGCGTCGACGCACACCCTCACTTGTGTGTGGTCGGCCTCGGCGTGCCGCATGACGTTGGTGAGCGCCTCGGCCGCGATCCGGTAGGCGGCCACCTCGACGGCCGCCGGAAGGGGCGGCAGGGGGGAGGGGGTGAGGTGCAACTCGATCCGGGTGCGGGCGCCGTCGAAGGCCGAGACGAGTTGCCCCAGGGCGAGGCTGAGGCCCAGCTCGCCCAGGGGCGCGGGGCCGAGGCGCCAAGCTCCAGGTCAACGACCGGGCCCAGGCCATCGTCCGGGCCCGCAACGCGGGTCTGGGCACGTAGGTCCTGGGGCGTGAGTCGGCTCATCCACGAGAGCCCGAAAAAAGTTCGGACGGCGATGTCGAGAACCCGCGTCCGGCTCCGTCCCCGGGGTGAACGCGACCACAATGGGTCGCACGAGCACCAAGGAGAACCACGATGGCCAAGTACCTGCTGCTGAAGCACTACCGTGGCGCCCCGGCTTCGGTCAACGACGTGCCGATGGACCAGTGGACGCCGGAGGAGATCTCGGCGCATGTCCAGTACATGAACGACTTCGCGGCCCGGCTGGAGAAGACAGGCGAGTTCGTCGACGGTCAGGCGCTCGCCCCCGAGGGAGCGTGGGTCCGCTACGACGGTGAGGGGCGCCCGCCGGTCACCGACGGACCGTTCGCGGAGACCAAGGACCTCATCGCCGGCTGGATGATCATCGACGTCGACAGCTACGGGCGCGCCGTCGAGCTGGCCGGGGAGCTGTCGGCCGCCCCCGGGGCGGGTGGCAAGCCGATCCACGAGTGGCTGGAGGTGCGCCCGTTCTACGGCGTGCAGCCCACCATCACGGAGTGACGTCACCGATGGACGACGTCCTCCTCAGGAGCCTCACACCGGGCGTGCTCACCGTCCTCGTCCGCCGCGGAGCCGACTTCGCGGCGGCCGAGGACGCCGTGCAGGACGCTCTGGTCGAGGCGCTCCGGGTCTGGGCGGCCGACCCGCCGCGGGATGCCAAGGGCTGGCTGGTCACCGTGGCCTGGCGCAAGTTCCTCGACGCGACGCGCGCCGACACCACCCGCCGCCGGCGTGAGGACCGCGTCGCGGAGGAGCCGGCGCCCGGCCCGGCGCCCGCGGTGGACGACACGATCCAGCTCTACTTCCTGTGCGCCCA
Organism: Streptomyces sp. Ag109_G2-15; assembly: GCF_900215565.1. NCBI lineage: Bacteria > Bacillati > Actinomycetota > Actinomycetes > Kitasatosporales > Streptomycetaceae > Streptomyces > Streptomyces sp. Ag109_G2-15. The sequence continues at coordinate 1,473,837 of NZ_OCNI01000002.1, read as the reverse complement.
CCCGTCGCTGACCCCGGCATCGGCGGTCGCGCTCACGCTGCGCGCCGTCGGCGGGCTGACCACCCGCCAGATCGCCGGGGCCTACCTGGTGCCCGAGGCGACCATGGCGCAGCGCATCAGCCGGGCCAAGCGCACCGTCTCCGGCGTGCGCTTCGACCGGCCCGGCGACGTCGCCACCGTGCTGCGCGTCCTCTACCTCGTCTTCAACGAGGGCTACTCCGGCGACGTCGACCTCGCCGCCGAGGCCATCCGGCTCACCCGGCAGCTCGCGGCCCGCATCGACCACCCCGAGGCGGCCGGGCTGCTCGCCCTCATGCTGCTCCACCACGCCCGGCGTGCCGCCCGGACCGCGTCCGACGGCAGCCTGGTGCCGCTCGCCGAGCAGGACCGCGGCCGGTGGGACACCGCGTTGATCGCCGAGGGCGTCGGGATCCTCCAGGCGGCCCTCGCCCGCGACCGGCTGGGCGAGTTCCAGGCCCAGGCCGCCATCGCGGCACTCCACGCCGACGCGCCCACCACCGAGGAGACCGACTGGGTGCAGATCGTCGAGTGGTACGACGAGCTCACGCGCCTGACCGACAGTCCCATCGTCCGGCTCAACCGCGCGGTCGCCGTCGGGGAGGCCGACGGACCGCGCGCCGGCCTGGCGGCGCTCGCGGCGCTCGACGCCTCACTGCCCCGCCACGCCGCGGTGGCGGCGTACCTCCACGAGCGAGACGGCGACCCGGCGACGGCGGCACGGCTGTACGCCGAGGCGGCCCACAAGGCACCCAACCTCGCCGAACGCGACCACCTGACGCGCCAGGCCGCCCGGCTCAACGCCCGCCGATGTCGCTGACGGGTCACGCTCGGAGACATGTCCCGCGTGGTGCTGTCGGAGGAACTCGCCGCTGACGGATGGCTGGTGCACGCGGCGAACATGACCTCCGCAGCGTCGGACGCCGCGCCCCGTACCCGGTGGGCACCCGGATCGGAGCCACCGGAGTCCGGGCGGCCGCCGTCGTGCTCGACACGGAGTCCAGAGTGCTCGGTTACCGCACGGACGCGCAGGCCGACCACGCGCACGGCGTGCTCGGCACCGAGGGAGTCGACACCGTACGGCTCACCGGCGGGCCGCAGCTCGCCGTGATCGGCGGCCACCGGGACCTCGACCGGCTGCACCGGGCCGACGACCTGCCCGAGGCGGAGGTCCTGGGCGTCCCGGTCACCGAGATCACCGGAACGCGTGCGACGACCCGTATCGCCTGCGACCCCGAGGAGGCCGTCCGGCTCGCTCGACGGCTCCACGAGGCGCTGGTCGGTCAGGCGGACGTTCCCGCTTGACCGCGTGCACCCGCACCGACAAGCCGGGCCCGCTGCCAGGTCGTCCCGGCCTCGGGCCCGGCCAGCCGCCGCTCACCGAGCGAGCGGCTCCCGCACCACCGCCACGTCCCCGGGCGCGACCGTGACCGAACCGGCCGTCTCCTTGCCGGTGAGGAGTTCCGTGGCGCCCGGTGCGACGGGCAGTTCCGCGCCCCGGCCGGAGTGGTCGATCACGAAGACGTAGTCCGCGTCCGGGCCGCGCCTGCGGACCACCTCCACACCGGCCGGGGCGGTGCGCACCGGCTCCACCCCCGCCTCGGTGCGGATGCGGTCCAGGAGGGCGGTCAGCGTGGCCGGGTCGGGGAGCGTGGCCAGGTACCAGGCGGCCCCGGTGCCGTAGGCGTGCCGGGTGACCGCCGGGACGCCGGCCAGCGGGCCGTCGGCGTACGTGGCGACCGCCTCGGCGCCCTCCGTTCGCAGCCGCTCCGACCACAGCGTGCCCGCAGCGCCCTGAGGCACCGCGCCGCTCAGCCCGACCGACTGTCCGGGCAGCAGCGGGAACGGCTCGTCGGAGCGCACCCCCAGCACGTCCCGGAACGCCCCCGGGTAACCGCCGAGCCGCACATGGCAGTTCTCGTCCACGGCGCCGCTGTGGAAGCCGACGGCGAGGGTGCCGCCGCGCTCGGCGTACGCCGTGAGGTTCGCCGCGCCCGTGTCGTCGACCAGGTACAGGTTCGGGGCCAGCACCAGGCGGTAGGCGGACAGGTCCGCGTCGGGACGTACGAAGTCCACGGCCACGCCGGCCCGCCACAGCGGCTCGTACCAGGCCCGGACCAGGTCCAGGTACCGCAGTTCGCCGCTCGGCTGGGAGGGCAGCTCCAGCGCCCAGCGGGCGTTCCAGTCCCAGACGACGGCGACCTCGGCGGTACCGGTGCTGCCGCGGACCTCGGCCAGCGCCGTCAGGTCGGCGCCCAGGCGGACCACGTCCCGCCAGATCTGACTGTCGGTGCCCGCGTGCGGCAGCATCGCCGAGTGCCACTGCTCGGCGCCCGCCTTCGCCGCCCGCCACTGGAAGTACGCGATGCCGTCCGCCCCGCGCGCCACATGGGCCAGCGCGTTGCGGCGCAACTCGCCCGGATTCTTCGCCCGGTTGACGGGCTGCCAGTTCACGGCGCCGGTGGAGTGCTCCATCAGCAGCCACGGGCCGCCCGCGAGCGAGCGCATCAGATCGCCGCTCAGCGCCACGTCGATCTCCGACTCGGGGTCGGTGGACATCAGATAGTGGTCGTTGGCGACGATGTCCAGCTCCGGTGCCCAGCGCCAGTAGTCGAGGGCGTCGAAGGTGGCCATCACCATGAAGTTGGTGGTGGCGGGCGTGTCGGGGGCCGCAGCCCGCAGCACGTCCCGCTCGGCCGTGTACAGCGACAGCAGCTCGTCCGAGCAGAAGCGGCGCCAGTCCAGCTGGTGCGTCGGGTTGGGTACGGCGCCGGTGGCGCGCGGCGGCAGGATCTCCTCCCAGTCGTAGTACCACTGGGACCAGAAGGTCGTGCCCCAGGCGTCGTTGAGGGCGGCCAGGTCGTCGCCGTAGCGCGCCCGCAGCCAGCGGCGGAAGGCCGCCGCGCTGGTGTCGCAGTAGCAGGCCGCGTTGTGGCAGCCGTACTCGTTGTGCACGTGCCACATGGCGACGGCCGGATGACCGGCGTACCGCTCGGCCAGCGCACCCGCGATGCGCAGCGCCGCCTCGCGGTAGGCGGGGCTGGATGGGCAGAACGTCTGCCGGCTGCCGTAGGAGAGGGTACGGCCGTCCCGGTCGACCGGCAGCGCCTCCGGGTGGGCGCGGAAGAACCACGCCGGAGGCGCCGCCGTGGGGGTGGCCAGGTCGGCGGCGATGCCGTTCTCGTGCAGCAGGTCCAGGATCCGGTCCATGCGCGAGAAGTCGTACGCGCCCTCGGACGGCTCCAGCAATGCCCAGGAGAAGATGCCGACGCTGACCATGTTCACGCCCGCTTCGCGCATCAGGCGTACGTCCTCGGACCACACCTCCTCGGGCCACTGTTCGGGGTTGTAGTCGCCGCCGTAGGCGAGGCCGGGGACGGACAGGGTGCGATTCACTGGGTTTTCTTCGTTCTCTTTCACGTGCGCGCGCCTCAGCCCTTGTTCGAGCCCAGGGTCAGACCGCTGACGAACTGACGCTGGAGCGCGAAGTACACGATCAGCGTCGGGATCGCGGTGAGCAGGGCGCCCGCGGCCACCAGGTTGGGGTCGGTGAAGTACTGGCCGGAGAGGTTGTTCAGCGCCGAGGTGATCGGCATGTTCTCACCGGTCGAGATCAGCACCAGGGCCCAGAAGAAGTCGTTGTAGATCCAGATCGACAGCAGGGTCGCCAGCGCCGCCATCGCCGGCTTGCACAGCGGCAGCGTGATCTGCCAGTACAGCCGCCACACCGAGGCGCCGTCCACCAGCGCGGCCTCGGTCAGCTCGTGCGGGAGCGAGCGCATGTAGTTGGCCAGCACGAACGCGCAGAACCCGGACTGGAACGCCACGTGGATCAGCACCAGGCCGAGCGCCGAGTCGTACAGCTTGCCGCTCGCGGTGATGCCCGGCAGGTTCGTCAGCAGGTACAGCCGGTACAGCGGGGTGATGATGACCTGCTGCGGGAGCAGGTTGCCCGCCGTGAAGACCAGCAGCAGCGCCAGGTTGAGCCGGAAGTCGAAGCGGCTGACGTAGAACGCGACCATCGACGACAGGAACAGCGTGAGCAGCACGGCCGGGACCGCGATGATCAACGTGTTCATGAAGTAGTGGGTCATGTCCGACTGCGTGAACGCGTTCTTGAAGTTGTCGAAGTTCAGCGTGTGCGGCCAGGACACATAGCCGCGCTCGCTGGTCTCGCTGTACGGACGCAGCGCCGAGAAGATCGCCCACAGCAGCGGGGCGAGCCACGCCAGGGCCGTACCGGCCAGGAAGACGTGCAGCAGGACGCGGGCCGGGCGGATCGGGGTGCGCTGCTTGGCCAGCGCGCTCACGGTGCTCATGCGCGCCGCTCCTTCCGGAAGGTCGCGATCAGATACGGGATGATCACGATCAGCGAGATGACCAGCAGGACCACCGCGATCGCCGATCCGTAACCGATGCGGCTCGACTCACCGATGATGTTGTTGGTCACCAGGATCGACAGCAACTCGGTGCCCTGGGCGCCCTTGTTGAAGACGAAGACCAGGTCGAAGGCGCGCAGCGACTCGATGATGGTGACGACCAGGACGACCGTGTTGGTCGGGCGCAGCGTCGGGAAGATGACGTTCTTGAACGTCTGCCACTCGTTGGCGCCGTCGAGGGCCGAGGCCTCCCTGAGCGACGGGTCGACGCCCTTCAGGCCGGCCAGGTACAGGATCATCATGTAGCCGGTGTGCCGCCAGGACGCGGCGATCAGGACCGCCCACAGGTTGAGCTTGGGGTCGCCGATCCAGTCGATGTAGTGGCCCGGCTTGTTGGCGCCGATGAGGCTGTTGATCAGGCCCGTGTCCGGGTTGTAGACGAGCTGCCAGACGAACCCGATGCACGCCATGGAGATGACGACCGGCAGGAAGAACGCGGTCTGGTAGACACGGCTGAACCGGATCTTCTTGTCCAGCTGTACGGCCAGGAACAGGCCGAGCGGCGTCGGGATCAGGATCAGCACCACGAACCAGACGACGTTGTGCTGGAGGGCCGGCCAGAACTGCGGGTTGTCGTTGAAGAGTTGTTTGAAGTTGTCCAGGCCCACCCACTTGATCGAGTCGAACCCGATGCCGTCCCAGGTGGTGAAGGCGAGCGCGATGGAGGCGAGGGCGGTGACCCAGACCAGGGCCACGTGCAGGACCGTGGGCACGCCCGCCATCAGGCCGAGCGTGATCCGGTCACGGCGGGTCAGCAGGCGCCGGTGGCCCTGCGCGGCCCGCTTGGATGCGGAAGCAGCGCCCGGAGGCGGCACGGCGGCCGCCTCCGGGGTCTTCGTCGTCGTGTCGGTCGTCATGCCGCTGCTCACGAGGACGCGAAGATCTGCTTCTTCTGGCGCTCGATCGACGACAGCAAGCTGTCCACGCCCTTGGGGTTCTGGAGGAACTTCTGCAGCGCGGGCTGCATCACCGTGGAGGTGAAGTCCGGGCGCGAGTCGCGGTCCATGAACTGGGTGAGGCTCTTGGCGCCGCTGATCATCTCGTACGCCTTCTTCTGCAGCGGGGTGTACGAGGAGGTGTCGGCCTTGCTGGAGGCGGCCACCACGCTGGAGTCGGCCTTCAGGTAGATCGCCTCGGCCTCGGGCGTGCCCAGGTACTCGAGGAGCTTGGTGACACCCGCCTTGTTCTTCGGGGCCTTGCTCACCATGAACCCGTCGGTCGGCGCCTCGACGGTGTCCTGGCCGTACGCGGAGTTGATCTCCGGGAAGGCGAAGAAGTCGAGGTCGTCCAGGTCGGCCTTGTTGGTGAACTGCTGCGCCACGAACGAGCCCAGCAGGTACATGCCGGCCTTCTTGGACACCAGGGTCTGTGCGGCGTCCTGCCAGGTGCGGCCCATGAAGCCGTCCTGGTGGTAGGGCAGGATCTCGGACCAGTGGTCGAAGACGGCCTTCACCTTGGAGTCGGTCCAGGAGGCCTTGCCGCCCATCAGCTCGACGTGGAAGTCGTAGCCGTTGAGGCGGAAGTTGATCTGGTCGAAGGTGCCCATCGCGGGCCAGGCGTCCTTGTCGCCGAAGGCGATCGGGACCAGGCCATCCTTCTTCATCTGCTTGCAGAGGGCGACCAGCTCGTCCCAGGTGGTGGGGACCTTGTAGCCGTGCTGCTGGAAGACGCTCTTGCGGTAGAAGAGCGCCCACGGGTACGTGTACAGCGGGACGAAGTAGTACTTGCCGTCCTCGCCCTTGGCGAGCTTCTTCATCGCGTCGGGGAAGTTGTCCCCGATCTTGGCCCACACGTCGTCGATCGGCGTGGCCAGCTTCTTCGCCGCGAAGAACTGCATGCGGTAACCGGCGAACCAGTTGAACACGTCGTCCGGCGTGCCCTGCAGATAGGAGTTGATCTGCTCCTGGAAGGTGTTGTGGTCCTTCGTGTTGACATCGACCGTGATGCCCGACTGCTTCTTGAAGGCCGCGTAGATCTCCGCGAAGGCCTTCTTCGGCACCGCGTCGGAGGCGTTGGAGCCGAGGGTGACGGTCTTCGGGTCGGAGGACGAGCCACTGCCGCCGCAGGCGGACAGCAGGGGTATGCCGGCGCCGGCGAGGAGGGCGGCACCGCCCGCTCCACGCAGCAGCGAACGACGGCTGGGACCCGGGACCGAAAGACCGGAGGGGGAGAGGCGCATGGCGGCTCCTGAGGCATACAGGGTTCAGTCAAGGGGATGAGTCGATCACCGAAAGGTCTTCGAAACCGATCAGAAACCAACTCGACCGAACATCGTGGGCGTAATAACAGCCCCATGTCCGCTCATGCGTCAATAGCTCCGGTCCCACTGGGGTGTCTCTTGCCCGAAACGTAATCGACATCGTTACCTGCAACTTTGTTGAACGGCAGGCAAAGCGGCCCCCGCGGCAGCTGCGGCCGCGGGGGCTGTGTGAACACGAGTGGTTCCGTTTCCTGGTCTGACCAGCGGCGGTCAGGTTCTGACCAGGAGCTGGAAGTCGAAGGCGTACCGCGACGCCCGGTAGACATGGGTGCCGTACTCCACCGGCCGCCCGGTGTCGTCGTACGCGGTGCGCTGCATGGTGAGCAGGGCCGCGCCCTCCTTCTCGTCCAGCAGGGCGGCCTCCTCGGCGGTGGCGCTGCGGGCCCCGACGGTCTGGCGGGCGCTGTGCAGGGCGATGCCCGCCGAGCGCAGCATCCGGTACAGGCCCGTCGACTCCAGCCGGTCGGTGTCGAGTTCGAGCAGGGCCGAGGGCAGGTAGTTGCACAGGAACGCCACCGGCTGGCCGTGGGTGCAGCGCAGCCGCTCCAGCACGACGACCTCGGCGCCCTCCGCGATGCCGAGGGCCGCGGCCACGTCGGCGCTCGCCGGGACGCGTTCGTTGCGCAGTACCTGGGTGGTCGGGCCCTGCCCGGCCGACTCCAGGTCGTCGTAGAGGCTGCTCAGCTCCAGGGGCCGTTTGACCTGGCTGTGCACCACCTGGGTGCCGACACCGCGGCGGCGCACCAGCAGCCCCTTGTCCACCAGGGACTGGATGGCCTGGCGGACGGTGGGCCGGGACAGGCCGAGGCGCACGGACAGGTCGACCTCGTTGCCCAGGAGGTTCCCGGGGGCGAGGATCCCGTGTTCGATGGCCGCCTCCAGCTGCTGGGCGAGCTGGTAGTAGAGCGGCACCGGACTCGCGCGGTCCAGGTCGAAGTCCAGGGAGTCGAGCGCGGAGACGGTCACGGGACGAGCGGAGTCACCGGTCCTCGCCACGGGGTACCTCCTTCCAGAGCGCGGACAGGGCGGTTCACAGGTGGTGGCGGCGGCCGGCCACCTGGCGGTCGTAGTCCTCGCGGGCGCGTACGGCCGCCTCGCGGGTCGCGGTCTCGGCGACCGGTACGTCCCACCAGGCCTCGGCCCCGGGGGCGGCAGGCCCTGAGCCCGAGGTGTCCGTCTCCACGTACACACACATGGGGGCGTCGGCGGCACGCGCGGTGGCCAGGGCCTCGCGCAACTCCCGTACGGTCTTGGCGCGCAGGACGTCCATGCCGAGGCTGGCCGCGTTGGCGGCGAGGTCGACGGGCAGCGGGGGACCGCTGAAGGTGCCGTCGGCCGCGCGGTACCGGTAGGCGGTGCCGAACCGCTCGCCGCCGACCGACTCCGAGAGGCCGCCGATGGAGGCGTACCCGTGGTTCTGGATCAGGACCATCTTGACGGGCAGCCCCTCCTGCACGGCGGTGACGATCTCGGTCGGCATCATCAGGTAGGTGCCGTCGCCGACCAGCGCCCAGACCACCGTGTCCGGGGCCGCCTGCTGCACGCCGATCGCGGCCGGGATCTCGTACCCCATGCATGAGTAGCCGTACTCCAGGTGGTACTGGCGCCGTGAGCGGGACCGCCACAGCTTGTGCAGGTCGCCGGGGAGTGAGCCCGCCGCGTTGATGACCACGTCCTCGTCCCCGACGACCGCGTCCAGCGCGCCGAGCACCTGCGTCTGGGTGGGTACGGCGTCCTCGTCGGCGGCGCCGAAGGCGCTCTCCACGACCCGCTCCCAGCGCTCCTTGCCCGCCCGGTACTCGGCCTCGTACGCCGGGTCGACGCGGAAGCCGGCCAGCTCTTCGGCGAGCGCCTCCAGGGCGGCCCGGGCGTCGGCGACCACGGTCCGGGCGGCGAGCTTGTGGGCGTCGAAGGCGGTGCTGTTGAGGTTGAGGAAGCGGACCTCGGGATGCTGGAACAGGGTGCCGGAGGCGGTGGTGAAGTCGGTGTAGCGGGTGCCGACACCGATGACCAGGTCGGCGCCGCGGGCGAGGTCGTCGGCGACCGCGGTGCCGGTGTGCCCGATGCCGCCGAGGTCGGCCGGGTGGTCGTGGCGCAGGGAGCCCTTGCCCGCCTGGGTGGCGGCGACCGGGATGCCGGTGGCGTCCACCAGGGCCCGCAGCGCGTCCTCGGCGCGACTGTGGTGGACTCCGCCGCCCACGACGAGAAGCGGCCTGCGGGCGGCCCGGACCGCCCGGACGGCCTCCGCCAGCTCCGCCGGGTCCGGTGCGGGCCGGCGTACGGTCCAGACGCGCTCGGCGAAGAACTCCTCGGGCCAGTCGTACGCCTCGGCCTGCACGTCCTGCGGCAGGGCGAGGGTGACGGCGCCGGTCTCGGCCGGGTCGGCGAGCACGCGCATCGCCTGGAGCGCCGACGGGATCAGCTGCTCGGGGCGGGTGATCCGGTCGAAGTAGCGGGAGACCGGGCGCAGGGTGTCGTTGACGGAGACGTCGAACTGGCCGGGGTGCTCCAGCTGTTGCAGCAGCGGATCGGCCGGGCGGGTGGCGAAGTAGTCGCCGGGCAGGAGCAGTACGGGCAGCCGGTTGATCGTGGCCAGGGCGGCACCGGTGACCAGGTTCGTCGCGCCCGGGCCGATGGACGTCGTCACGGCCTGCGCCGAGAGGCGGTCGAGCTGCCGGGCGTGTCCGACCGCCGCGTGCACCATCGCCTGCTCGTTGCGGCCCTGGTGGTACGGCATGACGTCGCCGTATTCGATCAGCGCCTGGCCGATCCCCGCCACGTTGCCGTGTCCGAAGATGCCCCAGGTACCGGCGATCAACCGGTGCCGTTCGCCGTCACGTGCGGTGTACTGGGCGGACAGGAACCGCACCAGTGCCTGGGCGACGGTCAGACGGCTCGTCGCTGGGCTCGTCGAGTGGCTCATGCCTCACAGGTGTAGGTGGGAACAGGCGGCACTGTCAATGGTTTGTACTTACATTCGGACTAGCTCGTGAAATGATGTCTTAACAAAGTATTGACAGCGGGCTTCGCAAGGGCTTGTATCCCGTCCCAACGCAACAGCGTCCCTACCCCCGTCGCACAGTGAGGTGCAGGACAGATGGACCGCTCTTCGCACTCCCGCCCCCGCAGACTGGCCCCCGTCGTCGCCGTGGCCGCTGCGGCAGCCCTGACCCTCGCCGGCTGCTCCAGCAGCTCCGGGGGGAAGAAGGCCGAAGAGGGAGGGTCGGGTGCCTCAGCGGGCAAGGCCAACACCCCTCGGATGACGGTCGCGCTGGTCACCCACCAGTCGCCGGGTGACACCTTCTGGGACATCGTCCGCAAGGGCGCAGAGGCCGCCGCCGCCAAGGACAACATCAAGCTGATCTACTCCGCCGACCCGAACGCCGGCAACCAGGCCAACTTCGTGCAGAACGCGATCGACCAGAAGGTCGACGGCATAGCGATCACCCTGGCGAAGCCGGACGCCATGAAGGCCGTGGTCGGCAAGGCCGGCGCGGCGAAGATACCCGTGGTCGGCCTGAACTCCGGGCTCAGCGACTGGAAGAAGCTCGGCCTCATGGAGTTCTTCGGGCAGGACGAGGGCGTGGCGGGCGAGGCGTTCGGCAAGAAGCTGAACGAGGTCGGCGCCAAGAAGGCCGTCTGTGTGATCCAGGAGCAGGGCAACGTCGGCCTCACCCAGCGCTGCGACGGCGTGAAGAAGACGTTCTCCGGCACGACTGAGACGCTGTACGTGAACGGCACCGACATGCCGTCCGTGAAGTCCACGATCACGGCCAAGCTGAAGCAGGACAGCGCCATCGACTACGTGGTCACGCTGGGTGCCCCCTACGCGCTGACCGCGGTGCAGTCGGTGGGCGACGCCGGCAGCAAGGCCAAGGTCGCCACGTTCGACCTGAACAACCAGCTGACCAGCGCCATCAAGAAGGGCGACATCCAGTTCGCGGTGGACCAGCAGCCGTACCTGCAGGGTTACCTCGCGGTCGACTCCCTGTGGCTGTACAAGAACAACGGCAACTACAGCGGTGGTGGCGAGCAGCCGGTGCTGACCGGGCCGGCCTTCGTCGACAAGTCCAACGTCGACCGGATCGCCCAGTTCGCCGCGAAGGGCACTCGGTGATGAGCATGACGCAGCAGGCTGAGCCGGCGGTGGGGACATCGCCGGCGTCCGGCCCCAAGCAGACCGACGGCCGTACCACCCGGCGCCCGCTGGCGATCCGGCTGCTGGCCCGCCCCGAAGTGGGCGTGTTCCTGGGCGCCGTGGCCGTCCTGATCTTCTTCCTGATCGCCGCGCCCTCGCTCCGCCAGGGCAGCTCGATCGCCACGGTCCTCTACCAGTCCTCGACCATCGGCATCATGGCCCTCCCGGTGGCCCTGCTGATGATCGGTGGCGAGTTCGACCTGTCCTCCGGCGTCGCCGTGATCAGCTCCGCGCTCGTGGCGAGCATGATCAGCTACCAGCTGACCATGAACGTCTGGGTCGGCGTGATCGTCGCGCTGTTCGCCTCGCTCGCCGTCGGCGCCTTCAACGGCTGGATGGTCGTCAAGACCGGGTTGCCCAGCTTCCTGGTCACCCTGGGCACCTTCCTGATCCTCCAGGGCGCCAACCTGGCCGTGACCAAGCTGGTCACCGGCAACGTCGCCACCGACGACATCAGCAACATGGACGGCTTCGACCAGGCCAAGAAGATCTTCGCGTCCTCCGTCGACATCGGCGGCGTCGAGGTGAAGATCACGGTCTTCTACTGGCTGGGCTTCGCGGCCCTGGCCACCTGGGTGCTGCTGCGCACCAAGTACGGCAACTGGATCTTCGCCGTCGGCGGCAACAAGGAGAGCGCCCGCGCCGTCGGTGTCCCGGTGAACTTCACCAAGATCACCCTGTTCATGCTGGTCGGCTTCGGCGCTTGGTTCATCGGCATGCACAACCTCTTCTCGTTCAACACCGTGCAGTCCGGCGAGGGCGTCGGCCAGGAGCTGATCTACATCGCGGCGGCGGTCATCGGCGGCTGTCTGCTCACCGGCGGCTCCGGCTCCGCGATCGGCCCGGTCTTCGGCGCGTTCATGTTCGGCATGGTCAACCAGGGCATCGTCTTCGCGGGCTGGAACCCCGACTGGTTCAAGGCCTTCCTCGGCGTGATGCTGCTCGGCGCCGTCCTGATCAATCTGTGGGTCCAGCGCACGGCGACCCGGAGGTAACACGCGATGACAAGCAACGGAACCGGAACCCACGGCGCCGTCCTCCAGGACACCGCCCCCGCCCAGGACGGCCCCATCGTCGAACTGCGCGGCGCGGGCAAGTCCTACGGCAACATCCGCGCCCTGCACGGCGTCGACCTCAAGGTCCACGCGAGCCAGGTGACCTGCGTGCTCGGCGACAACGGCGCCGGCAAGTCGACCCTCATCAAGATCATCTCGGGGCTGCACCAGCACACCGAGGGCGACTTCCTCGTCGACGGCACCCCGGTGCGCTTCGGCACCCCGCGCGAGGCCCTCGACAAGGGCATCGCCACCGTCTACCAGGACCTCGCCACCGTCCCCCTCATGCCGGTGTGGCGCAACTTCTTCCTCGGCTCCGAGAAGACGAAGGGCCCCTGGCCCGTGCGCCGCCTCGACATCGACACGATGAAGAAGACCGCCGACCAGGAACTGCGCAACATGGGCATCGTCCTGGACGACCTGGAACAGCCCATCGGCACCCTCTCCGGCGGCCAGCGCCAGTGCGTGGCCATCGCCCGCGCCGTCTACTTCGGCGCCCGCGTGCTGATCCTGGACGAGCCCACCGCCGCCCTGGGCGTCAAGCAGTCCGGCGTGGTGCTGAAGTACATCGCCGCCGCCCGCGACCGCGGACTCGGCGTCATCTTCATCACCCACAACCCGCACCACGCCTACATGGTCGGCGACCACTTCAGCGTCCTGCGCCTGGGCACCCTCGAACTCTCCGCCGACCGCAGCGAGGTCAGCCTCGAAGAGCTGACCAACCACATGGCCGGCGGCGCCGAACTAGCGGCCCTCAAGCACGAACTGGCCCAGGTCCGCGGCGTCGACACCGAGGAACTCCCCGAGGAGGAAGACCTCACCGCACCCGTGGCGACCCCCTCGGAAGGAACCACCTGACATGGCGAACCCGACTCCGCTCGACCGTATCCGGGTCGGCTCGGCCCCCGACTCCTGGGGCGTGTGGTTCCCGGACGACCCGCAGCAGGTCCCCTGGGAACGCTTCCTCGACGAGGTGACCGAGGCCGGCTACGACTGGATCGAACTGGGCCCGTACGGCTACCTGCCCACCGACCCGGCCCGGCTCACGGACGAGTTGGGGCGGCGGAACCTGAAGATGTCGGCCGGTACGGTCTTCACCGGCATGCACCGCGGCCCGTCCGTCTGGGAGGAGACCTGGGCCCACGTCAGCCAGGTGGCCGCCCTCACCCAGGCGATGGGCGCGCGGCACCTGGTCGTCATCCCCTCCTTCTGGCGGGACGACAAGACCGCCGCGATCCTGGAGCCGCCGGAGCTGACGGCCGAGCAGTGGGCGCACCTGACCAAGGGCATGGAACGGCTCGGCCACGAGGTCAAGGAGACGTACGGTCTCGAACTGGTCGTGCACCCGCACGCCGACACGCACATCGACACCGAGGCGCATGTCGAGCGGTTCCTCGACTCGACCGACACCGAGCTGGTCAACCTCTGCCTGGACACGGGTCACTACGCCTACTGCGGCGGCGACAGCGTCAAGCTGATCGAGACGTACGGCGAGCGCATCGGGTACCTGCACCTCAAGCAGGTGGACCCGGAGATCCTCGCCGAGGTCGTGGCGAACGAGGTGCCGTTCGGGCCCGCGGTGCAGCGGGGCGTGATGTGCGAACCACCGTCCGGGGTCCCCGCGTTGGGCCCGGTGCTGGAGGCGGCGCAGCGGCTCGGTGTGGAACTGTTCGCGATCGTCGAACAGGACATGTACCCGTGCGAGCCGGACAAGCCGCTGCCGATCGCGGTGCGGACGCGCAAGTTCCTGAGGTCCTGCGGGGCCTGAGGGGTTCGGCGCGGTGCGGGCCGGGAACGAACGGGGGCGTGCGGGCGTTCTGACCGACAACGGGGGAACGCCCGCGAGCACGGGAGGACGGGACGACATGGCACACCGCACAGAACTCCGCGAGACATCCCAGCAGGCCGCCGAGCCGGCCGACACCCCCGCCCGCTTCAGCCGCCTGCCCGAGCGGATACGCCCGCAGGACATGGTGGAAACGAAGCCGGCGACCCTGCCGGACCCGGCGCGTGACCGGTACAGCGCGGACGAGTGGCTGGTCCGTTACTGCCTCTGAGCCGCCCCGACGGGAACCGCAACCGTGAACGCGCCGCCCTCGACGAGGGCGGCGCGTTCCGGCGTTGACCGTCGACGGTCAGGCCCCCCGTACCTCCGCGATCGTCACCGGACGGTGCTCGTGCAGCGACAGGGTGCAGGCATCGGCGATCCAGCCCGCCTCCAGGGCGTCCTCGACGGTGCAGGGGGAGGGGCGGGTGCCGGCCACGACCTCGGTGAACGCGGTGAGTTCGGCGCGGTAGGCCGCGGTGAAGCGGTCCATGAAGAAGTCGTGCGGGGTGCCGGACGGGAAGGTCACACCGGGCTCGACCGAGCGCAGCGGCAGCTTGTCGTCCAGGCCGACGGCGATGGAGTCCTTGAAGCCGTGCAGTTCCATGCGGACGTCGTAACCGCGGGCGTTGTGGCGGGAGTTGGAGACCACCGCGATCGTGCCGTCGTCCAGGGTGAGGATCGCGCCGGTGGTGTCGGCGTCGCCCGCCTCCTTGATGTAGTCGGCGCCCCGGTTGCCGCCCACCGCGTACACCTCGGTGACCTCGTGGCCGGTCACCCAGCGGATGATGTCGAAGTCGTGGACCGAGCAGTCGCGGAAGATGCCGCCGGAGGCGGCGATGTAGGCGGCCGGCGGCGGCGCCGGGTCCAGGGTCGTCGAGCGGACCGTGTGCAGCTTGCCCAGCTCGCCCGCCTGCACCGCGGCCCGTGCGGCGACGAAGCCCGCGTCGAAGCGGCGGTTGTAGCCGATCTGGATCGGCACGTCGCTGCCCTGTACGGCCTTGAGCACCTCGACGCCCTCCGCCATGGTGCGGGCGACCGGCTTCTCGCAGAAGACGGGGACGCCCGCCTCGACGCCCGCCCGGATCAGCGCCGGGTGGGCGTCGGTCGCGGCCGCCACGACGATGCCGTCCACGCCGGCGGCCAGCAGCGCCTCGGGCGAGTCGGCGACCTCGGCCCCGAACCGCTCGGCAGCGGCCTTGGCCGCGTCCGCGAACGGGTCGGTGACGACGAGGGACTCGACGACGTCGAGCCCGGAGAGGGTCTCGGCGTGGAAGGCGCCGATGCGGCCGAGGCCGAGGATTCCGATACGCATGGGGGTGCAGCTCCTAAGGTGCGATGGTGCTGAAGGAGAGGGCTAGTCGAGGCCGCCGAGCACGGTCTGGTCCCAGTCGATCACCGAACCGGTGACCACTCCGGACCGGTCGGAGAGCAGGAGGACCACGAAGTCGGCGATTTCGTCCGGCTGGCCGAGCTTGCCCATGGGCAGCCTGGCGGCGGCCTGCTCCCGCCAGTCGTCGCCCGCGCCGTGGAAGGCGCGCTGGACGGCGTCCTCGCCCTCCGTCGCGGTCCAGCCGATGTTCAGGCCGTTGATCCGGATGCGGTCCCAGCGATGGGCGTGCGCGGCGTTGCGGGTCAGGCCCATGAGGCCGGCCTTGGCGGCGACGTACGGCGCGAGGAACGGCTGCCCGCCGTGCGCCGACGTGGTGATGATGTTGACGATCGTGCCGGGCGCCTTCCGCGCCACCATGTCGGCCACCGCCGCCTGCATCGCGAAGAACGGCCCCTTGAGGTTGACCGCGATGTGCGCGTCGAACAGCTCGGGTGTCGTGTCGAGCAGGGTGCCGCGTGAGGTCAGGCCCGCCGCGTTGACCAGGCAGTCGATCCGGCCGTAGGCGTCGACCACCTCGGCCACCGAAGCCTTGGCCTGCTCGGCGTCCGACAGGTCGGCCTGGACGTACATCGCCCTGCCGCCGCCCGCGGACAGCTCGGCCACCAGGGCCTCGCCCGGTTCGGGGCGGCGGCCGGTCACGGCCACCGTGGCGCCCTCGCGTACGGCGGCCCGCGCGATGGCGGCGCCGACGCCCTGGCTGCCGCCGTTGACGAGGACGATCTTGTCGTCGAGAAGTCCCATGAGTTCCTTGCTCTTTCAGTTCTTGCGAGGCTCTCTCAGCTCTCGCGCCGCTCGGCGCCGGCCCGCAGCTCGTCCCGCAGCGCCCGTGGGGTCCACTCCTCGCGCACCGCCCGCCGTACGACGTCCGCCTGCGAGGGCGGGGCCAGACCGTCGACCGGCGGGTCGTCGTCGAGGTTGGTGGGGAACGGATAGCCCTCGGCGCTCGCGGCGATCACCTGGTCGAGCCACTCCTGGCCCGCGCCTTCGGCCTTGCGCCTCAGCAGCACCGGGAAGACCGCGTTCACCACGGCCTCCCGGTCCACCGTCTCCATCGCGCGCCCGAAGGCCGAGGACACCTGGAGGAGGTTGGCCATGCGCCGGATGCCGGCCGAGCGGTTGTGCCCGGCGGCGTGGAAGAGCGCCGGGTTGAAGAAGGCCGCGTCGCCCTTGGCGAGCGAGAGCTGGACGTGGTGTGCCTCGAAGTAGGCCTGGAACTCGGGGAGTCGCCAGGCCAGGTACCCGGGCTCGTACTGCTGCGAGTACGGCAGGTACAGCGTGGGCCCGGACTCGACCGGCATGTCGCAGTGGGCGACCGCGCCCTGCAGGGTGAGCACGGGGGAGAGGCGGTGGACGTGCGCGGGATAGGCGGCGGCGACCTCGTCGGAAAGGAATCCGAGGTGGTAGTCCCGGTGCGCGGTCTGGGCGGCGCCGCCCGGGTTGACCACGTTGATCTGCGAGGTGACCTGGTAGCCGGGGCCGAGCCAGGCCTCCGAGACCAGGGCCAGGATGTCGTTGGCGTAGTAGCCGGCGAACGCCTCCGCGTCGTACAGGGCCACCTTCTCGAGGGCGTTCCACACCCGGTCGTTGGCGCCCGGCTTGGCGAAGTGGTCCCCGGCGGTGGCGCCCGAGGCGCGCTGCTCGGCGATCAGGGCGTCGAACACGTCCGTCGCCCGGTCGACGACCGCCGGGTCGGGGAAGGCGCCCTTGAAGACCACGACGCCGGGTCCGTCGGTGAGCGCCCGGACCAGCTCGGCCTGCACGTCCCGGCGGTCACCGGCGCGCAGCCGCTCGCTGTCGTAGACGAGGACGTCGCTCTGCACCGACGAGGCGTACGGGTAGTCGGCGAGATCGGTGGTCCGCGCGACAAGGGTGCGGAAGGCGTCGAGGTCGCAGTCCTGCTCGGACAGCCAGGCACGGCGTTGTGCGGCGGTCAGGGACATCGTCGTCCTTCTTTCGTTCACGGGGCGACGTGGTGCTGTCATTCTTGTCAGTACAAACCCCTCGAACAACCAGCACCGAGCCATCAAAAACCCCTCAAGGAGCCGAGGCGTGGGCCACCCCTTCCCGATCCGCGAGATCGCCCGTCAGGCCGGCCTGAGCGAGGCCACCGTGGACCGTGTGCTCAACGACCGGGGAGGAGTGCGGGCCAGCACCGTGCAGGAGGTGCACCGGGCCATCGCCGACCTGGACCGGCAGCGCACCCAGGTCCGGCTCGTCGGCCGCACCTTCATGGTCGACATCGTGATCCAGGCGCCGGAGCGGTTCACCACGGCCGTGCGGGCCGCCCTGGAGGCCGAACTGCCCTCCCTGCACCCGGCCGTGCTGCGCTCCCGCTTCCACTTCCGGGAGACCGCACCGGTGGGAGAGCTGGTCAGGATCCTGGACCGGATCGCCCGGCGCGGCTCCCAGGGGGTGATCCTCAAGGCCCCGGACGTCCCCGAGGTCACGGCGGCCGTCGGCCGGCTCACCGCGGCCGGCATACCGGTCGTCACCCTGGTGACCGACCTGCCCGCGAGCGGCCGGCTCGCCTACGTGGGCATCGACAACCGGGCGGCCGGCGCCACCGCCGCCTACCTCATGGGCCAGTGGCTCGGCGACCGCCCCGGCCACGTCCTCACCAGCCTGAGCAGCGGCTTCTTCCGCAACGAGGAGGAGCGCGAGATGGGCTTCCGCGGCACCATGCGCGCCCGGCACCCCGACCGCACGCTCGTCGAGCTGACCGAGGGGCAGGGCCTGGACGCCACGCAGTACGACCTGGTCCGGGCCGCCCTGGAGCGCGACCCGGACATCCGGGCCGTCTACTCGATCGGCGGGGGCAACATCGCGACACTGCGCGCCTTCGACGACCTGGGCCGCGAGTGCGCCGTGTTCGTCGCGCACGACCTCGACCACGACAACACCCGGCTGCTGCGCGAGCACCGCCTGTCCGCCGTGCTCCACCACGACCTGCGCCAGGACATGCGCGAGGCCTGCCACCTCGTCATGCGCGCCCACGGCGCCCTGCCCGCGGCGGGCCCCACCCTGCCGTCCGCGATCCAGGTGGTCACGCCCTACAACATGCCTACGACGTCGACAGGTTGACCGTACGGCTGCTCAGCCGCCCGGGCTCACAGGTTGATCGCGTACGCCTTGCGCAGCGTCTCGTGCACGGTCCACGTCGTACGGTCGCCCGCGCGCAGCACGGCCATGTCGCCGGGCCCCACCTCCAGCGTCGGCCCGCCCTCGACCTCGATCGTCGCCGACCCGCTGACCACCACGAACAGCTCGTCCGCCTCGGTGTCGGTGACCACGCCCGGGGTGATCTGCCAGATCCCGCGGATCTGCCGGCCGTCCGCCGACTCCCAGACCACCTTCCCGGTCACCTCCGGGTTCCCGGAGACGATCTGCTCCGGGTCGAGGGGCTCGGGTTCGAGGTCGGCGTCGGGGATGTGGAGCGCGAAGCTGTGCGTCATGGGGCGACCCTAACCAGCCCGCGCGCCGTCCGGCCGTCGACAGTGTGTGCGGCATCGGGCCTGGTGGGAGGACACTTCGTCGGGCCCGGGGTCCCGGCCGTGCGAACTGGCGGCGGCGCGGGGCGCGCGTGATCGTGGGGAGCATGGCTGACTCCACGGCGGCCGCCGCCGCACCGCACCGGCAGCACGACACGCGCGAGGCCGTCCTGTTCGGCGGGGTCTACGGCGCCGTCCTGGCCAGCTCGATGGTCGCCGCGCTCACCCAGTACGGCCACAGCTCCGCCGCCAGCCGTCGCTACGACGCCCTCTGGCTGCTGGTCACCGCGTGCGCCTCCGCCCTGGCCCACGGCTACGCCCACTACATCGCCGAACGCGCCCCGCATCACCGCTGGGACGTCCTGCGCACCCTCGTCGACGAGTGGCCGCTGGTCACGGCCGTCCTGCCGACGGTGTTCCTGCTCGCGGGCGCGGGCTGGGGCTGGTGGCCGCCGAACGGCGTCGAGTACCCGGTGTTCGCCCTGAACATCGCGATCCTCTTCGCCCTGGGCCTGGTCACCGCCCGCTGGTCGGCGCGCAGTTGGCCGGCCGCCGTCCTCATCGGCCTGGTGGACTCGGTGCTCGGGGTGATCGTGGTGGTGGCCAACGCGGTCATCAAGTAGCCGAGTCGGGTGCTGGTGGGCATCCAGCCCGACCTCGTACGGGAACGCGCGTGAGCCCCTTCGTGCTGCGGGCGGGACGCGACGGGGGCACCCTGGAGACATGCCGTTGCGCTCCTACCGGGCCCGTACGGCCGCTCTATGTGCCGCCGCGCTGCTCGCCGCGACGCTGCAGACGACGACGGCCGCGGCCGTCCCGCCCCGGGACAACGGCTGTGTGAGCACCGGGGGCAAGCCCACCGGCCAGGCCCGCCAGGTCCTCGACATCGTGCGCAAGGCGCGCAGCGACCTCGACCTGAAGGCCGCGCTGGTCAGGGTCACGCAGGACGGGCGGGACGTGGCCACCTTCGCGGACGGCGAGTCGATGAGCGGCGTGCCGGCCACCCCGGCGATGCACTTCCGGTCGGGCTCGGTCGCCATCGCCTTCATGGGCACGGCGCTGCTCCGGCTCGTCGACGAGCACCGGGTGAGCCTGGACGACCCCGTCTCCCGCTGGCTGCCCGACCTGCCGCACGGCGACAGGATCACCCTGCGGATGCTCGGCGACTCGACCTCGGGCCTGCACGACTACGTCACCGACCCGGCCTTCGTGAAGCAGCTCTACGCGGACCCGTTCCAGCACTGGACGCCGCAGGAGCTGGTCGGTTTCTCCCTCGCCCATCCCCTCTGGTACGACCCCGGCACCGGCTGGAGTTACTCGCACGCCAACTTCGTACTGCTGGGCCGCGCCCTGGAGCAGATCACCGGAACCCCGCTGGACAAGCTGCTGCGGCAGCTCGTCATGGATCCCCTGGGGCTCGGTGAGACCCACAACGGCTTCACGCCCGAGATCCCGGCGCCCGTCCTGCACGCCTACGACGACGAACGCGGCCCCTACGAGGACGCCACCTACTGGGACCCGTCCTGGACCACCGCGCCCGGCGCCGTGCAGACCACCGACATCTGCGACCTGGCCCGCTCCGCCCAGGGCATCGGCTCGGGCCAACTGCTCACCCGCAGCTCCCGCCAGGTGCAGCTGAACCCCGGCACGGTCGGCCTCGGCGCGCCGACCTCGAGCTGCCCCGCCACCGTGTGCTTCAAGCAGACCGAGGACTTCCACTACGGGGTGGGCGTCGTCGTCAAGAACGGCTGGGTCCTGCAGAATCCGTCGTTCGCCGGTTTCGCGGCCGTGCAGGCCTATCTGCCGGCGAGCCGGCTGGCCGTCGCCGTGTCCACGACGGTCGGCAAGAAGGCCCCCGAGGGCAACACGGCCCAGACCATCACCGAGCGCATCGCGGCGGCCCTCGCCCCGGACCACCCGCTGACCGGCTGACTCAGCGGCCGGTGCGCACCCCGTCCAGCGCGATCGCGAGCACCCGGTCGCGCTGGGCGTCGTCCTCGAACGCCGTCGCCGTGATGCCGGCCACCATCCGCAGCAGGTCGCCGAAGTCCATGTCCGCCCGGGCCACGCCCGCCTTCTGGGCACGCTCCAGCAGCGGGCCGCCGGCCGCGTACATCGACTCGCGGCAGGCGATGAAGATGTCCGACTCGTCGTTCAGGGCCTCACGGACCGCGCGCTTGGTGACCATGTAGCCCGCGAACCTGTCCAGCCAGGTCGTCAGGGCCTCCCACGGTTCCCGGTCCGCCAGCTCTACGGCCGCCCGGCACAGGGCGTTCACCTCGTCCGCGTAGACGGACTCGAAGAGGTCGCGGCGGGTGGGGAAGTTCCGGTACAGGGTGCCGATGCCGACGGCCGCGCGGCGGGCGATGTCCTCCAGGGAGGCCTCCGCGCCGTGCTCGGCGAACGCCTCGCGGGCGGCCGCGAGCAGGGCGTCGTAGTTGCGGGCGGCGTCCTTACGGTGCGGCCGGTGGGTCGCCACGATCTCGCTGACGGGGAACGGCGTGGCCGTCACTGCTGCCTCCCGGATGGGATTCGGTTGAACCGGAGGTGTGCCTCCGCTACAGTGGAGGGGTACCTCCACTTTAGCAGTGCGGGGGTGGCCTCGCCGTGGACGGACGCGCCCCGGCGCCGGCCTCCCGCACCCCGGTGAGCACGGGCCCTGCGCATGGCGCACCGCCCGCCCCCCGGGAGGCACCCACACTCCACCTCCTCCTCCACCCTCCGCGTTCCGATTCCGGAGAGGCTTCTTCATGCCCCGCAAGTCCACCCGCCTCACCTTCGCGGTCCTCGCGACCGGTGCCGGCGTGTTCGCCATGCTGCAGTCGCTGATCGCGCCCGCCCTGCCGACCGTCCAGCACGCCCTGCACACCTCGCAGTCCACCGCGACCTGGGTGATGACGGCGTACCTGCTGTCCGCCTCGGTCTTCACCCCGATCCTCGGCCGCGTCGGCGACCTCGTCGGCAAGAAGCGCACCCTCGTCGCGGTCCTGGTGACCGTGCTGGCCGGCTGTCTCGTCGCCGCACTCGCCCCGAACATCGGCGTACTGATCGTCGCCCGGGTCGTCCAGGGCGTGGGCGGCGCCCTCTTCCCGCTCTCCTTCGGCATCATCCGCGACGAGTTCGCCGCGTCCGAGGTGAGCGGCAGCATCAGCAACCTGTCCGCCGTGATCGCCGCGGGCGGCGGTGTCGGCATGGTGGCCGCCGGGCCCATCGTCTCCGCGCTCGACTACCGCTGGCTGTTCTGGATCCCGGTGGCCATCGTCGCCGCGACCGTCCTGATCGCCCTGCGCTACGTCCCCGAGTCACCCAACAGGGCCCAGGGGAAGGTCAGTTGGCTGGGCGCGGCGCTGCTCTCCGCCTGGCTGGTGGCCCTCCTGCTGCCGCTGAGCCAGGCCGGGCAGTGGGGTTGGGGATCGGCGAGGGTGCTCGGCCTGTTCGCCGCCGCCGTCCTGCTGTTCGCGCTCTGGCTGACCACCGAGGCCCGCTCCCACAGCCCCCTCATCGACCTGCGCGTGATGCGCCTGCCCGCGGTGTGGACGACCAACGCGGCCGCCCTGCTGTTCGGCGCGGGCATGTACGCCATCTGGTCCTTCCTGCCGGGCTTCGTCCAGACACCGACCGCGGCCGGCTACGGCTTCGGCGCGAGCGTCACCGAGTCGGGCCTGCTCATGCTGCCGATGCTCGTCGCGATGTTCCTGTCGGGCGTCCTGTCCGGGCGGCTCGAACCCCGCGTCGGCGCCAAGGCGTTGCTCACTGCGGGCGCCGCACTCGGCGCACTGGCCTGCGGCTTCCTGACCCTCTGGCATGACGCCCAGTGGCAGATCGCCGTCGTCGCGGGCCTGTTCGGCCTCGGCATCGGACTCGCCTTCGCCTCGATGGCCAACCTGATCGTGGGCAGTGTCCCGCCCGAGCAGACCGGCGCGGCCACCGGCATGAACGCCAACATCCGCACCATCGGCGGCTCCATCGGCGCCGCGCTCACCAGCGTCCTGGTCACCGCCCGCCTCCAGCCCTCCGGCCTGCCCTACGCCTCCGGCTACACCCACGGCTGGGCCCTGCTCGCCCTCCTCTGCCTGGCCGCGACCGGCGCCGCCCTGCTCGTCCCGGTCCGCCGCGCCGGCCGCACGACGGACCCCGTTCCGGCGGGGGCGCAACGCGAACCCGTGCGCGTGCGGTAGGGTTGACCTGCGTGATCACGTGGAACACCCCGCGTGAGCCCGCAACGGGACGTGGCGCAGCTTGGTAGCGCACTTGACTGGGGGTCAAGGGGTCGCAGGTTCAAATCCTGTCGTCCCGACTCTGCTTTGCGCAGGTCGAAGGCCGTTCTCTCATGATTGAGAGGGCGGCCTTCCGTGCGCCCGGGGCCCCCGCAGCCGGGCCGCGAGCTGCCCGGGCAGGCCGTCTCGGTTGGCCGGGGTGAGGTGGACGACTTCGATGTCGGCGCGCCGCTTGAGGGCGTCGGTGAACGGATCGTGGTGCGCGTGGACCGTGGCGACGACGTCGATGTCTGCGGCGAACAGCGTGATGACCGCGTCCCGGAACGCCGTGCAGGCCAGTTCCATCCGCCCCAGCTCGTCGATGAGCACCAGTCGCCCTGTCGCCTCCTCGGTCGCTGCCGGCCGTAGCGACGGCAGTGCCAGTCGTTCCATGACGCCCAGGTCGACGCCGTATTTCCCTACCCGCGGCGGACCAGGGAGGTCGACATGAGCGAGCACCTCCCGCCGGCCTGTCAGGGTCTGAAGGGCGAAACCGACCCGGGTGCCGGATTGCCGGATCTCCTCCGTGGTGAAACCGGTGGCCGCGTGGGCGGGCAGCAGCGCGGCCAGCCGACGGAGGGCGGTCGTCTTGCCCGCGCCGGGGCGGCCCTCCAGCAGGATCCTCGTCGGCATGCTGCCATCTTCATCCCCGCTCCCGAGGCCGGCTGGGTGGTCTCGGCCGAACGGGCGATTTGGCGTGTGGTCCGGTATGGGCGCCTCACCACCCCTGACCTGATCACCACTGCGGTGGCGGAGGGCCAAGAGCCCCAGGGCGGCCTGCCGTGGCCCAACGGCTTCGGTACCTACGACAAGACGGAGAAGGGCGACTTCCCCCGCGCGCTCGTCCCGGTGCCTCTTGCATGTACTATGGCATACAGCATAAGTTACCTGTCGGTAGTGTCGATGGGTGGCCGAGAAAGGCCGGTGAAGGTGTGAGTCCGCGCAAGAGTGACAGCCGGGAGCGGATGGTCCTCGGTGCCGCCGCCCTGCTGGGCGAGTACGGCGTCGGTGCGACCAGCATCGACCGGGTCCTCGCGCACAGCGGTGCTCCGCGCGGGTCGGTCTACCACCACTTCCCGGGCGGGCGCTCCCAGTTGATCGACGAGGCGGTGGCGCGGGCCGGCGACTACGTCGCGGACCTCATCGACGCCGCGACACGGGCCGACGACGTGACGGAAGCGATCGACGCGTTCTTCGCCCTGTGGCGGGAACGGCTCGTGCAGAGCGACTTCCGCTCCGGCTGCCCGATCGTGGCGGTGGCCGTGGAGACCAACGACGAGGCTCCGCAACTGGCCCGCTCCGCCGCCGAGGTCTTCGCTCGCTGGCGGGAGGCGCTGGCCGGCGTGTTCCTCCGCAACGGCCTGCCCGAGGGGCGGAGCAGGAGGCTGGCCGCCTTCGTCATCGCCGCGGTCGAGGGTGCCGTGATCATGTGCCGGGCCGAACGCAGCACCGCCCCCCTGGACGACGCCGCCGCCGAGATCCACGACCTGCTGGTCCACGCCCTGCGCGACCGGCCCGACCCCGACCCCGATCCAGGTCACGGCACCCGCTCGTGACCGCCCAGCCCGAGGGAGCCGTCATGCCCGGACTCGACCGTCAGAACGACGTCTTCGTTCTCGACCTCGGAGACGGCGAGAACCGTTTCCACCCCGACTGGCTCGCCGCCGTCGACGCCGCGCTCGACGAGGTGGAGAAGGCGGACGGGCCGCGCGCCCTGGTGACCGCCGCGACGGGCAAGTTCTACTCCAACGGCCTCGACCTGGACTGGCTGTTCGCCCACGCAGACCAGCACCAGGACTACGTCGTCTCCGTGCACGCGCTGTTCGCCCGGCTGCTGTCCCTGCCGGTGGTCACCGTGGCGGCACTGCAGGGGCACACCTTCGCCGCCGGCGCGATGTTCTCGCTGGCCCAGGACTTCCGGGTGATGCGCGCCGACCGCGGCTTCTGGTGCCTGCCCGAGGCCGACATCAACATCCCCTTCACGCCCGGCATGTCCGCCCTCATCCAGTCCCGCCTGACCCCGCAGGCCGCCCACGAGGCCATGGTCACCGCCCGCCGCTACGGCGGCCACGACGCCCTGGCCGCCGGCATCGTCGACCACACCGCCGACGAGGACGCCGTACGCACGACGGCCGTCGGGATCGCGCAGGCCCAGGCCGCCAAGGCGGGCGACACCCTCGCCACCATCAAGGCCCGCATGTACGCACCGGTCCTCGCAGCCCTGCGCGACACGGCCAACCCCCTGGGCTGACGTTCCCTCCCCTGTGCTCTGGCGATGGCCAGGGACGCCGCACACCAACTCGACCAGCACCACAGCAAGGAGCACCCCGTGTCCACGACCGACCTCACCGCCTTGTCCGGCCTCGAACTGATGCGCTGGATACAGTCCGTGCGGCCGACCGAAGCCGACGTCCCCTCGATCGGCAGGCTGTTGGGCATGCGGTTCGACGAAGTGGAGCACGGCCGTATCGTCATCTCGCTCGACACCCGGCCGGACTTCGCCAATCCGCTCGGGTCCGTCCACGGCGGCATCGGGGCCACCCTCCTGGACTCGGTCATGGGGTGCGCCGTGCACACGACCCTGCCCGCGGGTGTCGCCTACACGACGCTCGAACTCAAGGTCAACTACATCCGGGCCGCGCACACCGGCGGTCAGACGCTCATCGCGGAGGGGAACGTCATCCACGTCGGCCGCCGCACCGCCACGGCGGAGGGCAAGGTCGTGGACGACCAGGGGAAGCTGATCGCCCACGCCACCACGACCTGCCTCATCCTCGGCTGCGACTGAACCCCGCTGCCGTGAACAAGGGCTGTCGTCACGTGGTCCTCGGCGTGCCCGCCCTCTCGTCTGCGCCGAACGGGCGTTACCGCACCACACCGCCGGCGAACACGCAGTTCGACATCGTCTCCGTGGCACTCTGACCTCGCCAGCCCAGCAGCAAGACAGCACGGCACAGCAAGGACGGAAATCCCATGAGGCTTTCGAACAAGGTCGCCGTCGTCACCGGCGCTTCGAAGGGGATCGGCGCCGGCATCGCGCAGGCGCTGGCCGCGGAGGGCGCGAGTGTGGTGGTGAACTACGCCAGCTCGCGGGACGCGGCGCAGAAGGTGGTCGCCGGGATCGTCGAGGACGGCGGTAAGGCGGTCGCCGTACAGGGCGATGTCAGCAAGGCCGACGAGGCCCAGGGGATCGCGGAGGCCGCCGTGCGCGAGTTCGGCGGGCTCGACGTGCTCGTGAACAACTCGGGTGTCTACGAGTTCGCCGACCTGGCCGGCATCACCGAGGCGAGTTTCCGCCGCGTGTTCGACATCGACGTGCTGGGGCTGATCCTGGTGACGAAAGAGGCAGTGGCCCGGATGAACGACGGTGGCTGCGTCATCAACATCAGCTCGCTGGCGTCGACGCTGAACATGCCGGGCAGCCTGGTGTACAGCGCCGCCAAGCACGCGGTGGACGGCATCACCTACGTCCTGGCCAAGGAACTCGCCCCGCGCGACATCCGCGTCAACGGGATCAACCCGGGGCTGATCGAGACCGAGGGCTCCCGCGCGGCGGGCTTCGTCGGCGGTGCCGGTGACGACTCGGGGTTCGCGGCCGACGTCGATCTGGGTCGTCCGGGCACCCCGCAGGACATCGCGAGCATCGTGACGTTCCTGGCCAGCGGCGACTCCAACTGGGTCACGGGCCAGTCCATCGTCGCCAACGGCGTGCAGGTCGTATGAGCCGTCACCCCATCAGTTCCGGCCGGCCGGGATTCGGCTCGGCGGCGCGCGGCCCCGGCTCCGGGCAGAGCGGCCCTTCCGGTACCTCGACCGGCAGCCCCGAGCGTTGCTCAGCGGTCAGTTCGCGGTAGACGGGGGCGTCGGGCCGAGGTCGTAGACGTCCTCCTCCCTGGGTGGGTCCCCGAGCCGGTAGAGATGGATCAGGCCATGGCTGGCCAGCAGGAACGTGTTCTTGGTGGGGAAGCCGAGCGCGAACACGGCGGGCAGCCGACTGTGGCGCCGGGAACCGCTGGGCAGGGTGCGGCCCGCGGGCGGTCACGCCTGCTCCGGCCGGGCGATCTGGACCAGAGCGGCTGCGGGGTGCTCGGCGACGGCCCCCCTGACCGTGTCCCCCAGCCGCCCGTCGGTTCCCCCGAGCGGAAGTTCCACCCCGTACGTCACGTGCGCGGCCCCCTCCCGGTCACCCGACCGGGCGGCCCCGTGTCCAGGGTGCCCTTACCGGCGGTCACGACTCCCGCGACGGCACACACCTGCACCGGGGTCAGTCCCGGGCCGCCCACAGGCTGCGCACATGCCCGAGATGCCGGGTCATGACCTCGTGTACGGCCTTCTCGTCGCGCTCCAGCAACGCGTCCAGGAGCTCCAGATGCTCCTCGGCCGAGGCGAGCAGGCGGCCCGCCTCCAGCAGGGCGGTGAGGCCGTAGAGGCGGGAGCGCCCCCGCAGGTCGGCGACCACCTCGACCAGGTGGGCGTTGCCGGCCAGGGCGAGCAGGCCGAGGTGGAAGCGGGTGTCGGCCTCGACGTAGGCGATCAGGTCGCCCGCCGCCGCTGCGGCGACGATCTCCCGGGCCGCCGGGCGCAACGCCTCCAGGGAGACCCGGTCGGCCGTGCGGGCCAGCTCCACCACCGTGGGGACCTCGATGAGCGCGCGGATCTGGGTGTACTCGTCCAACTGCTTGTCGGAGACGGCGGTGACCCGGAAGCCCTTGTTGGGCACGGTGTCGACCAGGCCCTCCTTGGCCAGGTCCAGCATCGCCTCCCGCACCGGCGTCGCCGAGACGCCGAAGCGGGCCGCGAGCGACGGCGCCGAGTAGACCTCGCCCGGCCGCAGTTCGCCCGCGATCAGCGCGGCCCGCAGCGCGTCGGCCACCCGCTCGCGGAAGCTGCTCCGCCGGCCGCCCAGCCGGGGGAGTACGGGTGCGTCCGCGTCCTGCGGGTTGTGCCTGCCGGTCTGTGCCATGTCACGCATCATCGAAGTCTAGTCGGGGCCGGTCGGAGCCTAGAGGACGAACCCCTCCGGGAACGGGTCGGTCGGGTCGAGCAGGTACTGGGCCGTGCCGGTGATCCAGGCCCGGCCGGTGAAGCTCGGCAGGACGGCGGGGATGCCGGCTACCTCGGTCGTGCCCAGCAGCCGGCCGGTGAACCGGGTGCCGATGAACGACTCGTTCACGAACTCGGTGTGCAACGGCAGTTCGCCCCGCGCGTGCAGTTGCGCCATGCGCGCGCTCGTCCCCGTGCCGCAGGGCGAGCGGTCGAACCAGCCGGGGTGGATGGCCATCGCATGCCGGGAGTGGCGGGCGGTGGCGCCGGGCGCGTAGAGGTGGACGTGGTGGCAGCCGCGGATGGACGGGTCCTCCGGGTGGACCGGCTCCTCCTCGGAGTTGATGGCCTCCATCAGCGCCAGCCCGGCGGCGAGGATGTCGTCCTTGCGGGCCCGGTCGAAGGGCAGGCCGAACTCCTCCAGCGGCAGGATCGCGTAGAAGTTGCCCCCGTAGGCGAGGTCGTACGTCACCGTCCGCCCGTCGGCGAGCACCGCCTTGCGGTCCAGCCCGACGCTGAACGACGGCACATTGCGCAACGTGACGTTCGTGGCGGCACCGTCCTCGACGGCGACCTCGGCGACCACCACCCCGGCCGGGGTGTCCAGACGGATGGTGGTCACCGGTTCCACGACCTCCACCATGCCGGTCTCGACCAGCACGGTCGCCACGCCGATCGTGCCGTGCCCGCACATCGGCAGATAGCCCGAGACCTCGATGTAGATCACACCCCAGTCGCAGTCGGGGCGGCTCGGCGGCTGCAGGATCGCGCCGCTCATCGCGGAGTGCCCGCGCGGCTCGTTCATCAGCAACTGCTTGATGTGGTCGCGGTGTTCACGGAAGTACAGGCGCCGCTCGTTCATCGTCGCACCGGGTACGGTGCCGATCCCGCCGGTGATCACCCGGGTCGGCATGCCCTCGGTGTGCGAGTCGACGGCGTGCAGGACGAGCTTGCTGCGCATCTCCGGTGTCCTTCCCGTGGTAGGTCACGTTTCCGTCCTCCCGTCCGTCACGCAAGCCCCGAGGCCACGGCCTTTTCCGTGGCCGCACGCACCGCTGCCTCCTGCTCGGGCAGCAGCGGGACGCGCGGGGGGCGCACCGGGCCGCCGTAGCGGCCGACCGCGTCCATCGACAGCTTGATGGCCTGTACGAACTCCACCCGCGAGTCCCAGCGCAGCAGCGGGTGCAGCTGCCGGTACAGGGGGAGCGCGGTGGCCAGGTCCCCGGCCACGGCGGCGCGGTACAGCTCGGCCGAGGCCCGGGGGAGCGCGTTGGGGTAGCCGGCCACCCAGCCCTTGGCGCCTGCCACGGCCAGCTCCAGCAGGACGTCGTCGGCGCCGATCAACAGGTCGAGTTCCGGGGCGAGTTCGGCGATCCGGTAGGCTCGGCGGACGTCGCCGGAGAACTCCTTGACGCCGTGGATGTGGCCCTCGCCGTGCAGCCGGGCGAGGAGTTCGGGCACGAGGTCGACCTTGGTGTCGATCGGGTTGTTGTACGCCACCACCGGCACGCCCGCCCTGGCGACCTCCGCGTAGTGGGCGAGCACGGACCGTTCGTCGGCGCGGTAGGCGTTGGGCGGCAGCAGCATCACGGACGCGCAGCCGGCCTCGGCCGCCTGCTCGGCCCAGCGCCGTGCCTCGGCGGAGCCGTACGCGGCGACGCCCGGCATCACCCGCGCACCGCCGATCGCGGCCACGGCCGTCTCCACCACCTTGGCGCGCTCCTCGGGCGTGAGCACCTGGTATTCGCCGAGGGAGCCGTTCGGTACGACACCGTCGCAGCCGTTGTCCACCAGCCAGGCGCAGTGCTCGGCGTACCGGTCGTGGTCGACGGAGAGGTCGGCGCGCAGCGGGAGCGCGGTGGCGACGAGGACACCGCGCCAGGGGCGGTTCTCCGGGAGGGTCATGAGCGGTCCCCAATCCAATATGGTGTGACATATTACTGAGGAAGAAAAGCGTGTGCACGCCTCCGGCACCGGTCAGTCGGTCTCTGGCTCGGGCAGTGCCGCCAGCACCCCGAGGGGTACCGGTCGGGCGAACGGCCGGCGCCCGGGCGTGAGCGGGCAGCCGGTCAGCCCGGCCACCGCGGGCCCGCACATCCGGCCCTGGCACCAGCCCATCCCGGCCCGGGTGAGCAGCTTCACGGTGCGCAGGTCGCCGGCCCCGAGCGTGTTGAGCGCCGTACGGACCTGTGCGGCGGTGACCTCCTCGCAGCGGCACACCACCGTGTCGTCGGTGATCCGGTCGGCCCAGTCGGCGGGCGGGGCGTACACCGCGTCGAGCGCCGCGAAGAACTCCCGCAGCCGGGCACGGGACCGGGAGGCCGTGGCCCACCGGCGCGGGTCGGGCGTGGTGCCGTGCAGCCGGGCGGCGACGGAGCGGCCGGCGATGTGTCCCTCGGCGAGGGCGAGGGCCGCACCGCCGATGCCGGTGGTCTCCCCGGCCGCCCAGACGCCCGGCACATCGGTGCGCTGCTCGCCGTCGACCCGGACGTCCGTCCCGGACAGGGCGCAGCCGAGGGTCTCGGCGAGGTCGGTGTGCGGCAGCATGCCGTGCCCCACCGCGAGGGTGTCGCAGGGGATGCGGCGGGCGGTGCCGGGCCTGAGCCGTCCGTCCCGGTCGAGCCCGGCGACGCTGACCGCCTCCAGCCGGTCGGCGCCGTGCGCCTCCACGACGGTGTGCCGGGGCAGGACGCGGACACCGTGCCGTACCAACTGGCCGGTGTACCAAGCGCCTTCGGCGAGCTTGCCGGGCTGCGCGGCGAGGACCGGCGCCCGCCGCACCAGGGCCTTCGGATCGGCGGACTCGACCAGCGCGGCCACCCGGGCACCCGCCGCCGCGAGTCCCGTGGCCACGGGCAGCAGCAGCGGCCCGGTGCCCGCGACCACGGCCGTACGGCCCGGCAGTACGAGGCCGCCCTTGAGCATGGCCTGCGCGCCGCCCGCGGTGACGACACCGGGGAGTGTCCAGCCCGGGAAGGGCAGCACCCGCTCGTAGCCGCCGGTGGCGAGCAGTACGGCGTCGGCGCGGACGGTGACACCCTCCTCCTGTGCGGGACCGCGCAGCGCGTGCACCGCGAAGGCACCCGATTCCCCTTCCACACACCAGACCTGGTGATCCGTCAGGTGCGTGACCCGACCGGCGTCGACGTGCCGTTCGAGTCCGTCCCGCAGCCGTTCCCAGGCGCGCCACTGGTGGTGCAGGGCCTGGGGGCGGCGGGCGCCGAGCGCGGCGGCGGGCTGCCGGTAGAACTGCCCGCCCGCCTGCTCGGCCGCGTCGACGAGGGTCACGCGCACGCCGCGCGCGGCCGCCGCCAGGGCCCCGGCCAGTCCCGCCGGACCCGCCCCGACGACGGCGAGATGCGGTCGCTCAGTCATCGTCCCGACCCGTCCCCTCCTGTGTGCGGATCACCTCACCCGGCCGTACCGGGACCAGACAAGCCCGTTGGTTCGCCCGGTCGTTGACGGTCACCAGGCAGTCGAAGCACACCCCGATCCCGCAGAACACCCCGCGCGGCCGGCCCGCCCCGCGCGTGCTGCGCCAGGAGGTCACTCCGGCCGCCCACAGCGCGGCCGCGACCGTCTGGCCGGGCAGTGCCTCGACGGGCCGGCCGTCGAAGGTGACGGTGAACGCGGCGCCCGGCCGCGCCCGGGCCAACTCCCTTGGATTCATCGGCTGTTGTCTCCGTTCGTCCCAGGGGGCGCGGTCGCCTCGAACCGCTCCGGACGGAAGGGCCCGAGGTCCAGGTCCGGGGTCTTCCCGGTCAGCGCCTGGGCGATCAACCGCCCGGTGCCGGTGGCCAGTCCGATGCCCGCGCCCTCGTGCCCGCAGGCGTGGTACAGCCCGGGCACCCGGGGGTCGGGGCCGATCGCCGGGAGATGGTCGGGCAGGTAGGGCCGGAACCCCGCGTACGTCCGCAGCGCGCACACCCGCTCCAGGAAGGGGAACAGCCCGATCGCCCCGGCCGCCAGCGCCCGTACCGCCCGAAGGGACAACGAGCGGTCGAAACCGACCCGTTCACGGGTCGCGCCGATCAGGACCGGCCCGGCGGCCGTGCCCTCGACGACCGGCGAGGTCCTGAGTCCGGCCGAGTCGCTCGCCACGTCCGCCACGTAGTCCGCGGCGTACACCTTGTGCCGGACCATGCGCGGCAGCGGCTCGGTGACCAGGACGAAGCCTCGGCGGGGGAGGACCGGGAGGTGTGCGCCCGCCAGTGCGGCGAGGTCGCCGCCCCAGGTCCCGGCCGCGTTCACCACCGCCGGCGCGTGGATGTCCCCCTCGTCGGTACGGACGCCGAGCACCGCCCCGTCCGCCGCGCGCAGCACTCCGGTCACGGTCCGGCCGGTGTGCAGGCGGGCGCCGGAGGCGCGGATCAGGTGGGCTGCGGCCAGCGCGGGCATCACCTGGGCGTCCTGCGGATAGCGGACACCACCCGCCATGCCGGGGGCCAAGTGCGGTTCCAGCTCGCGGAGTTCGGCCGCGTCAACGGGTTCGGCCGTGACACCGGCGGCGCGCTGGCCCGCGGCGAAGTCCGTCAGCGCGTCGAGTGTGCCGGGCGTCGAGGCGACCACCACACCGCCCTTGGGTTCGTACTCGACCGACGCCCCCAGTTCTCCGGCCAGCTCCGCCCACAAACGGGCCGACAGCAGGGCGAGTTCCAGTTCGGGGCCCGGCTCCTTGTCGGAGACCAGCAGGTTGCCCTCGCCGGCTCCGGTGGTGCCGCCGGCCACCGGGCCCCGGTCCACCACCCTCACGTCGAGGCCGGTCCGCGCGGCGTACAGCGCACAGGCCGCGCCCACCATCCCGGCTCCGACGACCACGACATCGCAGGTCAGTCGCTTCGCCACGGCAGTACTATGTCACATGTCGCACTTCCTGAGGAGACCCCGCGCCGGCCTCGTCACCTGAGTGCGGCACCTCAAAATGAGAGTGAATACCTCAACATGAGAGTGCAAATGAGAGTGAATACTGCAAAATGATAGTGATGCAGGTCACTCTCAAGAGGTGAGCGCATGCTGTCACGGAGATTAGCGCTGGTCACAGACCCGCGAACGGATGAGACGTTCGCCTCGTGGGTCGATCGGATGGCTCGCGTGAATCGATGTCCTCCGGCTGAGGTCGCCACCCTGATGGGGCTGCGGCTTCGGGGGAAGTATGCGAGTACCCGGCCCCCTGTGTTCGGAGTGCGGTGTGATGAGGCGGTCCGGCAGGCCGTGTACGCAGCGACGGGTGTCCCGGGCAGCGCAGTGGACCGGATGCATCTGTCGGTTTTCGAGGGTGGGCCGCTGAGCGTGGCGGAGGTGCTCTCCGCCACCAAGGCGCATTGGCCGTCGGCGGCACGGGAGTGGGTCGAGGTGTACGGCAGCCGGGCCTGTCCGTGCTGTCTACTGGCCTCGGGCGGGGTGTGGCGGCTGTGGTGGAAGCTGTCGTGTGCGGCGGTGTGCCCTGAGCATGAGGTGACGCTGCTCGATCGGTGTCCGGCGTGCGGTTGGGTACTGCGGTGGGGCGGAGCCAGGCCTCGGGCCGTGCCGGCGCGGTGGAACAGGCTTCCAACGTGCTGCGCGAATTCCGGTCACGGGAGGCCGTGTGCACAGTGGCTATCCGCGGTTCGCGTGAGTCAGGCAGACGAACGGACGGTCGACGCACAGCGGCGTTGGCTGGACATCGCGTACCGCCGGGCATATCCCACGCTGGGTGGCACGAAGGTATCGGCACGACAGTGGTTCGAGGCCTTCCGTGCCTGTGTGATCTTCTTGCGGCTCGGGCTGCCCACGATCTTGGGACGCCTACCGGACGTGCCGGGCTGGTGTACCAGGGCTCTTCTGGACGAACGCGTGGAGCGAGACGTGTATCGGGGCCGATTCGGCTGGGGCCCTGCTTCGGCCGCAGCTGCGGCAGCGTTCCTCACGGTGGTTACCCCTCTATTGGCAGCGGCCGACAGGCAGGAGTTGACTCGAGGGTTAGCGCCGCTGGTGCGTACGGCGGTTGAAGAAGGCTGCTTGACGCCTCGTCCGTTGATGCGGCTCCCGATGCCGGGGGTTTTCGCGAGGGCAGTGGCAGCGCAGGTGCCGCTGGGGCTCTTCGACCAGAAGTCCGCGGAGAGGAGGTACTCGCGGTGAGCCGTGATGCGCAGGTACCGGAGTCATCTGTTCGAGACGTCGACGTGGTGCGGGTACGGTACGTCGATTCTGAAGGAGTTCAGCATCTGGTGCCGTTGGAGGAGGCTGCTGACCTGCCGTTCGAGAACGGCAGGATGGTGCGGGAGATTCCCAGCCACCGGGGCCAAGGGCACATGCCGGGCCAGTACTGGGTGGCGAAGTGGGGGGACTTCGCTGACTACGAAAGCGTGCTGGAGTCGAAGTGGCTCATGCTGCTGGACTTCGACTCGGAAGTGACCGCATTCGTGACTCAGCCCTTGGAGTTCGATGCGATCGACGCCCGTGGGGCCTGGCAGCACACGCCGGACGTCTTCGTACGCCACCGCGACGGCAGCGCACTGCTGCTGGACGTGAAGAACTCCGAACTGCGTGACGATCCGAAGGTGCTGTTGCAGGAGGAGCGCACCCGATATACGTGCGAGCGGCTGGGCTGGGACTACGCCATGGTTTCGGAGCCGAGTGGGCAGCGCTGGGTGAACGTCGATCTGCTGTCCAGCGCTCGGCGCCCGCTGCACCTGGGTGCGGATCTGGTTCCCCGCCTGCTCGAACTGGCCCGTGATCCAGTAGAGATTGGGGAGCTCGTCCGGTTCATGGAGTATCCGGACCTGGCACGCGGGGTGCTGTATCACCTGATGTGGCTGTGACCGGTGTTGATCAGAGTCTCGGATACTCGCTCTCAGCCAGACATTTGGGGGTAATCCTCTGGGCGCCACCACGGATCGCCGATCGCGCGGCACTCGTGCAGGTGGCGAGCGGGCTCGGCCGGATCGCGGAGTCCAGAAGCCGGCTGCTCGTTCATGCCAGCGCTTCGTCGCTGTGGCTGTGGCTGACGCCCGGAATCCCAGTTTCGGCCGAGGCACTCGAGACCGCTCTAGCCCCGCACCGCGACGTCAGGCTTGCGATCGGTTCATTGGACGAGGGAGTGGACGGGTTCCGACGCACCCACGACCGCGCGGTGGAGACCCAACGGCTGGTGCAGAGCAACAACGCGCACCGGCTCGCCTTCTATGACGACGTCGCCGCCGTCATATTGCTGGCCCGAGATGAAGCCCGGCTACGCGAATTCATCTACGCGACTCTCGGCCCGTTGGCCTCAGGCCCACAGGACCTACGTGACACGCTGCGAATGTTTATCCACCAGCGGTACAACGCATCCCGGACAGCAGAGCTGCTGTTCACCCACCGAAACACCATCCTGCAACGCATTCGCCGCGCCGAAGACCGCCTGCCCGTCACTCTGGACCGGCACGGCACCAATGTCGGCATCGCCCTGGACGCGATGCACTGGCTGAACCTCCAGGACGAGTAGGTGCAGCCCATCATCGGGGCTGGGGATGCCACACTGTCCAGCGGTACGCCCGCGCCGCCCGCTGCAGGAGATGGTCAAAGGGCACAAGCGCCAACGCCCCAGCAGACCCCGGGCTTCGTCGACGCGGAAGCCGGCACGTTGGCCGACGACCTCGCCCGGCGTACCGAAGGGAATCCCGGGCGGAACGGCGCGCTCGTGCCGTTGGCCCGTCCATCCCTTCGCCGTCCGCTCGCAGTTCAGCGGGCCAGGCCAGAGGTGGGGCTTCGGCCTGGCCGCAAGTACTGCGCAGTGTCGGCCGCAAGACAGGAAGAGCGCCATCCGCGATGCTGGACATCGAGGAGCGGCTTTGCTTCATGCTCACGGCCTGCGGCGATCTCCCGATCGAGGCTCCCGTTCGAGGCGCACAGCTCAAGATCACGCTGTGCGTTGGTCCTAGGTCTGGAGCGTGCTCGACGGATCCGTCGAGCACGCTTGCTGTGGTCGGTGCGGGCGTTACGGGCGGCCGAGGCCCTGATAGACGGCTTCTGCAATGCGGTGGAACCGCTCGTCGCCGCCGGTGTTGATGCTGCCGTTATTGCCGCCCAGCTTCATGTGGTTCATGGTGAACGCCACGGTCAGGCGGTTGTCGCAGTCCGCGATGACCATGTGGCCCCCAGCGCCGCCCCAGTAGCAGGTACGAGGCCCGGCCATGGGCAGATCGTCGTTGCCCAGCCCCCAGCCCATACCGAACTTCACGTGCTTTCCCAGGATCAGGTCGGCGCCGTCCGACTGCTGATCGAAGAGGGTCTGGACGCCCTTCTCGGACAGCACTCGCACACCGCGTGCCTCGCCGCCGCAGGCGATCACCGAGTGCACGGCGGCCACCGAGCGCGCATTGCCCTGGCCGTTGGCGGCAGGAATCTCCGCAGCCCGCCAGGCGCGCGTGGCCGCGAACGGCTCCGGGTCGGCCAGCACGTTGGGGCGCCCGAACACCTTGGCACCCGTTTCCTCCAGCTCGGGCGGGAGGGGGAGGCCGTCGATGTTGAAGACATTCGAGACACGATCGTCGGCCTCGGCGGGCAGGCCGATGTGGAAGTCGGCGGCCAGCGGGGTGGCCACCTGCTCGGCGAAGAACTGACCCACGCTCTGCCCGGTGATCCGGCGAACCACCTCACCGACGAGATAGCCCTGGGTCACGGCGTGGTAGCCGGAGGCGGTGCCCGATTGCCACCAGGGCTTCTGCGCGGCGAGCAGGTCGGTGCACCTGTCCCAGTCATACAGCTCGTCGGGAGCCGCCAGCGGCACGTCCCAGCCCGCCAGCCCGGCGGTGTGGGACAGCAGATGCCTGACCTCGACCGCGTCCTTTCCCTCGGCGGCGAACTCCGGCCAGTACCGCGCCACGGGTGCGTACAGGTCCAGCTCCCCGCGGTCGGCAAGCACAAGCGCGCAGAGATTGGTCATGGTCTTGGTGACCGACCAGACGTTGACCAGGGTGTCGCGGGTCCAGGGCCGGGTCTGCGCACGGTCGGCGTAGCCGCCCCACAAATCGACCACCGGCTCGCCGTCCAGGAACACCGCCGCCGATGCCCCGCCCTGGCTCTGGTCCAGGGCCTGTTCGAAGGCTTTCCTTACTGCGGCGAACCGGTCGTCGCACTGACCCGAGATCTCTGTCATCCTCAGCTTTTCCCTTCGTGTTTTGAATGTCTCAGCAGCGCTGAGCCCAGAAGAACGAAACGACTAATGCGGACTAAAAGGGCTGAACGGGCCCCGCGCCGTGCGGGCGCGGTCGCCTTGGCGGCTGAGCCGCTGGAGCGGAACGGGTTTTGAAGCGCACCCGGCCCGTGTGAACGATCGGATCGAGAGGCTGTCGCGTGCGTCGTCCGCGACCCGCGCGGCGTGGCCCGCCATCACGTCCACAGCCAGGACTGCTGAGCTGAGCGGAGGTGCTATTGCTCACTGCTCGGTGGTCAGGCCGAGAATGATGCCGCGGACGACGGCTTCGCGGACGGCTTCGGGGTCGTCGTGGAGTGGTGACTGAGTGATCGCGCCGACGTGCGCGGTGATGACGGCCCGGGTGAAATCCTCTACGGAGTCCAGCGGTCGACGGCCGGTGAGCTCCAGGACATGCAACAGCAGCGGCTGGAGATGCCGACGGAGCTGCTCGGCATGCTCGCGCAGTGCGGCCGCGACCTTTGGCCGGTGCTGGGCCTGCCCCGCGAAACTGGTGCGGATCGCCACCCACTGCGGATCCATCGGCAGCGCCCGCAATATCGTGGCCACGACGGACTCCAGGGAACAGCGAGCCTGCTCAGAAAACGGCGCGTCGGCGGTCAGCGCCTCCAGCCGCTGCTGAGCCTCGGCGTTGCGCTGTTCGTACAGGGCAAAGAAGACGTCGTCGACGGTCTTGAAGTTGGAGTAGAACGCGCCGCGGGTGAACCCGGCGCGCTCACAGATCGCCCCGATGCTGACGTTGGTGGTGCCATGTTCGGCGAACAGGTCGGCGGCCGCGGCGATCAGCTGCGCGCGGGTCGCCTTGCGCTGGCGGGGTGGACGTGCGGGCGCGGGGGTGGTCGGGTGGTTCATCGGGCCATCCTCTCCGTCGGCAGCTGCGAGGCTGCCTCCTGACTGAGAGGCGAGCCGCTGTGCAGGTAGTCGCGCACGGAGCCGACCGGGCTGCTACCTCGGACTCGCGCACTGCTCCACTCTCCTGCGATACAAAACGTATTGAGTACAGTTTGCATCGAGTTCGCGTGCCGGGCAACCAGCCGGACCGAACGTGCACCAAGGAGTCCCGTGATGACCCACTCTTCTCGTCAGCTCACCGCTCCAGCTGGAACAGCGCAACATCGAACCGGCTCAGGCTCTGGAGGAGCGGCAGGCAGAACTCGATGCCGCCCGGGCCGCGAACCGCGACCTCACTCGCGCCCTGAACCAGCGTGGCTGATGCACCTGGGCCGACGTAGGGCTGTCCGGCCTGACCGCCGCGCCGGGCTGTCCGTACGGCCGTACAACACGGTTGCCTGGCCGCCCCTGCTGGAAGGCAATGGTTATGAGGCAGTTCCGGTGTCTCCGGTTCATGTGTGGGTCGTCAGGCCGGTGAGGACCAGGGTGAGCCAGCGGGTGCGGGCGGCGGAGGGCTGGTTGGTGGGGGCCGTGCTGAAGAGCAGGTAGATGTCGTCGACGGTGACGTCCTGGTGGATGTCTCCGTCGGCCTGGCCCGCCTGGATCAGCGCGGCCAGTGCAGCGCCTGCGCGGGCTTCGGCATCCCGGTCGACGGGGTCGGCGCCGAGGGCGCGGGCGGCGGCCTTGACGGCGTGGTTGATGGCGATCGCCTCCGTGACGACGGCTCCATGGCCGCCGGCATCGACCACATCGTCGCCGAGGCCGGCCGCATCGACGTGCTGGTCAACAACGCCGGCTACGGCTCCTACGGCGCCATCGAGGACGTCACCATGGACGAGGCCCGCCGCCAGTTCGAGGTTAACGTCTTCGGCGCCATGCGCCTGGCCCAGCTGGCCCTGCCGCACATGCGCGCCCAGCACTCCGGCACGATCGTCAATATCACGTCCGTGGGCGGCAAGATCTACGTCCCGCTCGGCGGCTGGTACCACGGCACCAAGTTCGCTCTCGAAGCCCTCAGCGACTGCCTGCGCCTGGAGGCCAAGCCCTTCGGCATCGACGTCGTCGTCATCGAGCCCGGCGCCATCGCCACCGAGTGGAGCGGCATCGCCGCCGACCAGCTGGAGAATTCCTCCGCCGCCGGTGCCTACGCCAAGCAGGCCGACGCCGTGGCCTCCTTGATGCGCTCCGAAGCCCACGCCAAGCGCAACTCCCCGCCCCAGGTGATCGCCGACGCGATCGGCAAGGCCGTCACCGCCCGCCGTCCCAAGACCCGCTATGCCACCGGCTTCGGCGCCCGCCCGCTCATCGCCCTGCGGCGCCTCGTGTCCGACCGCGCCTTCGACACCGTCATCTCCCGCGCCTCCGGCCTGCCCTCCTGACCCTCAACGGGCCCAGCTTCGTCAACAGCCCTGCGCCGCGCTCTCCATGGCGCGGGACGAACCGGACCTCATGTCTTCACCGCAGGCCGTACCGTGCCTTCACCGGTTTCCCCGGCGGCGCCCGTCGTCCTGCCGCAGCACCATCGGCCCTCATCTGCACCGCGGCCCGCCTGTCCCCGGCCGCGTGCTGAATCGCTGGCCCCCTGCCCCTGGCCCTGCCTGCGACGCCAAACACCTCCCGTCCCGCAGACACAGAACTGGTCGAGGCAGCCGTCCGGGCCCCGCAGGCGCCTCCTACCCCTAGCAGCCCGCCCCCTTCCTGCTACGCACACCACCTCAGACCGGGGCCGCTCATGAGCAGGAGCGGTCCCGCCGCGCCGGATCCGTGGGGACGGGACCGGCGCGCCGCCCGGGCCCGGCGGCAGGATCCTCCCCCCGGTCCGCCGCCAGGCCCGGGCCCCTCCTTCTTCCTTCGCTCTCCGTCACGAAGTCCCGAGGTGAGTACCCCCATGTCCGAAACAGCTCGCAAAGCCTCCGCCGCCCCGAGCGGTGAAGCCAACCGCTGGAGGGCGCTCGTCTTCATCGCGCTCGCCCAGCTCATGGTGGTGCTCGACGCAACCATCGTGAACATCGCCCTGCCCTATGCCCAGGCAGACCTGGGCATCTCCGACGGCAACCGGCTGGGGGTCCCCACGCCCTTAAGAACTCCTAACAGAATGCGACAACTCGCCTTGGAATGTTGGTGTCTGATGGGTTGTTAGCCTGCGTATGAGAAAGGGTGAGCAGCCGCCGTGGATCGTGCCGGATGGGCTGTGGGCGCGCATCGAGCCGTTGCTGCCGGTTGTGCCGCGCCGAACGGATCACCCTGGCCGTAAGCGTCTGGACGACCGGAAGGTGCTGTCAGGCATCCTGTTCGTGCTGTACACCGGCATTCCGTGGGAGTTCCTGCCTCAGGAGCTGGGCTTCGGCTCCGGCATGACCTGCTGGCGGCGTCTGCGTGACTGGAACGACGCGGGAGTCTGGCAGCATCTGCACGAGTCACTCCTGGCCGAGCTGAACGCCGCCGGCGCGCTGAACTGGTCGAGGGCGGTGATCGACGGCTCGCACGTCAGGGCGCTTAAAGGCGGCCCAAAACAGGACCGAGCCCGGTCGACCGTGCCCGAACAGGCTCCAAGCACGATCTGATCACCGACGGGCACGGCATCCCGCTGGCGGTATCGCTGGCCGGCGGAAACCGCAACGACGTCACCCAGCTCATCCCCCTGCTCCAGGCCGTCCCGCCCGTACGCGGCCTGCGCGAACGGCCCCGACAGCGACCGGTCGCGCTCTACGCCGACCGCGGCTACGACCACGACAAGTACCGCAAGCAGGCGCGGGCCCTGGGGGGCACCCCGGTCATCGCGCGGCGCGGAGTCGAGCACGGTTCCGGACTGGGCGTGCACCGCTGGGTGGTCGAGCAGAGTTTTGCACTGCTGCACTGGTTCCGCAGACTGCGCATCCGCTGGGAGATCCGCGACGACATCCACGAAGCCTTCCTCAGCCTGCCCTGCAGCATCATCTGCTGGCGCCGACTGGTCAACCTGTCACTTTGTTAGGAGTTCTCAGGCAGGGCTGCGAGCGTTCGACGTGCCCAACGAACCATTCGTCGACGCAGCCCGGGCGCTCATCAGCGGCGAGCGGTTTCCGCCCCTCATCCTCGTCGGCGAGAGGCAGGACAACCTGGTCTGCCTTGAGGGCCATCTGCGTCTGACCGCCTACGCCCTCGTCGGCTTCCCGACCGGCATCGAGTGCCTGATCGGCACCTCGCCGACCATGGGACGCTGGGCGCAATAGACCAGTCACCTCGGGCTACGTGGGCTGATGGTGCGGCGTGGCGGAGTTGCTCGGGCGAGCGCTGTTCTCTTCCCGCGCTGCTCAGTAGACCCTCTCGAGCAGCGCCTACTGCTGAAGTTTCCTCGACTGCAACCGACGGACTCGAACAGGCCCGCCGGCGCGCGTCGACGCCGGCCAACTCGGCAGACCCGAAGGGCCGGTCTGAATGTCAGGGCGCACCAAAGAGCAGATGTCCTGCCCGGCGCAAGACGATCCCACGGCCGCGACGAGGTCGAGCACAGTGAGCCGCG
This sequence comes from Streptomyces sp. Ag109_G2-15, assembly GCF_900215565.1. Lineage (NCBI taxonomy): Bacteria > Bacillati > Actinomycetota > Actinomycetes > Kitasatosporales > Streptomycetaceae > Streptomyces > Streptomyces sp. Ag109_G2-15. The sequence continues at coordinate 1,432,294 of NZ_OCNI01000002.1, read as the reverse complement.
CGTACGTCGCTCCCCCACGTCGCCGTCCATCGCTCGTACTGCCGGGTCGCGTTGGGCCATGCCGGGGCTGACCGGAGGACCGGCGCCCTCCCGGCACTGCAACCGATCCGGGACCACTGACGCCTGACGGTTAAACATACCATGTCTATCGAGGGATAGATCAGCAGAATCTCGCACAAAAAGGAACAAAAGCTCAGTTGGCGAGCTGCTTTCATCCCTGCACGACCGTTGACATGGGCAGGGTGAGTGCCGCAATTTCATGCGTGACATCCGGCACCACGCGGCTCAGGGGTCTGCAAGAAGTCCCGGAGCCGAAACGGTCACGCGGCGGTGCTGCCGTACGGGAACGGAGTGAGGACATGTCGTCAGGAACCTGCTCTGCCACGAGATCCCTGGAGTCCGCACAGACCGTTGCCGTTCGCAGCCGGTGACGCGCTCCATCCACCCGCTTGCGCCGCGGACTTCGTCGCCCGTAGGCCGTGGCGCCGAGTCAGTCACCTGCCGACCGTGTCCGGTCCGGGTTGCGTCGCGCACGTCGTGCTCCCGCCACCGGAAGTGCCCGCCACTGACCACCGGCCCTGGTCTCCCACCACAGCTCTGACGGAGGTACCACCATGATCAACAGACGCCAGTTCCTGGCGAGTGCCACGGGTGTCGCGGCGACTGCGGTCGCAGGCAACGTCCTCGCCGCCGGCACCGCCCGGGCCGCGACCACGTACACCCCCACGTGGGCCTCGGTCGACCAGCACACCGCGGCTCCCGAGTGGTTCAAGGACGCCAAGTTCGGCATCTACTACCACTGGGGTGTGTTCAGCGTTCCGGCCTACGGGAACGAGTGGTATCCGCGCCGCATGTACATCAGCGGCGATGCGTGCAACCAGCACCACATCGCCACGTTCGGTGACCCGTCGGCGTGGCCATACCACACCTTCATCAACGGCGCGAAGGACCTGAACGGCAACTTCAACAAGTTCGCCCCGAAACTGAAGTCCGCGGGCGGGAACTTCGACCCGGACGAGTGGGCGCAGCTCTTCGTCGACGCCGGTGCCCGGTTCGCCGGCCCCGTCGCCGAACACCACGACGGATTCTCCATGTGGAACAGCTCGGTCAACGAGTGGAACTCGGCCGCCAAGGGCCCCCAGCTCAACCTGCTCCAGTTGTTCACCGACTCCATCCGCGCCAAGGGGCTGAAGCTCCTGGTGGCCATGCACCACGCGTTCAACTTCAACGGCTACTACGACCACGTGCCCGCGCAGTCCGACCCGAGCCTGCAGAAGCTGTACGGGCAGTTGGGCACCACGGCCGAGAACCAGCTGTGGTACGACAAGCTCAAAGAGGTCATCAACCTCGCCAAGCCCGACATCATCTGGCAGGACTTCGACCTCAACAAGGTCGACCAGACGCAACTCCTGAACTTCCTGTCGTACTACTACAACCAGGCCCAGGCGTGGGGCCGCGAAGTCGTCGCCACCTACAAGGACGGCCTGAACGGACACGGCGAGGTCTTCGACTACGAGCGCGGCGGCCCCGGAGACATCACCGCCCCCTACTGGCTCACCGACGACAGCATCTCCAGCTCCAGCTGGTGCTACACGAACGGCATCGGCTACTACAGCACCCAGCAGATGCTGCACTCACTGATCGACCGGGTCAGCAAGAACGGCAACATGCTGCTCAACATCGCCCCGATGGCGGACGGCACCATCCCCCAGGCCCAGAAGGACATCCTCCTCGGCATCGGCGACTACCTGCGCCGCTTCGGCGAGTCGGTCTACTCGACCCGGGCCTGGACCACGTACGGCGAAGGCCCCACACATATGGGCGGCGGCGCCTTCACCGCCCCGCAGGTCGGAACGGCACAGGACATCCGCTTCACCCGGAACAAGAACAACACCGTCCTGTACGCCACGGTCCTCGGCTGGCCGGGAAGCACACTGACCATATCGACGCTCAACTCGGCCCGGATCAACGTCAGTTCCCTGACCTCGGCGAAGCTGCTGAACTCCACCGCCGGCACCTACACGGACCTGCCCACGCCGACGCAGGACTCGACCGGGCTGCACGTGACCCTGCCGTCGTCGGCGCCGTTCTCCGCCCTGGCCTACGTCGTGAAGCTGACCTTCTCCGGCCAGATCCCCGTCGTGCAGCCGCTGTCCGGGGCCGTGGTCTACCAGGACGTCAACTACTCGGGCGGCTCCTCCCTGCTCCAGCTCGGCTCCTACACTGCCGACCAGTTGTCGCTCGCCGGCCTGCCCAGCCGCAGCCTGTCCTCGCTGAAGCCGGCTCCCGGCTACCAGATCATCGGCTACTCCGGTGACAACTTCACCGGCACCGCCTGGACCTTCACCGCCGACAACGCCGACCTGCGCGTCACCGGCAACAACGACGCCGTCGTATCGATGAAGGTGCAGCTCAACCCCTCGGCATGGTTCAGGATCACCAACGTCACCGACGGGCTGGTGCTGGACAGCGGCGGGAACGTCCCCAGCGGCTCCAACCTCAAGCAGTGGACCTGGAACGGCAGCACCAACCTCCAGTGGCAGGCCGTCGAGCTCGGCAACGGCTACTACAAGCTGGTCAACCGCGCCAACAGCATGGTCGCCGACGGCGGGGGCGCCACCACGAACGGCTCCCCCGCCCTGGAGGCGACCTGGACCGGTGGCAACAGCCAGCAGTGGCAGCTCAAGTACCAGGGCGGCAACAGGTACTGGATCGTCAACCGCGCCACCGGCCTCGTCCTCGACGGCGGCGGCGACGTGCCCTCGGGCTCCGTGACCAAGCAGTGGTCCGGGAACAGCAGCACCAACGTGCAGTGGACCCTCACCAAGGCCTGAGCAGGCAGAGGGGCGGGCGCCGGGGCAGCCGCTCCGGCCCCCGCCGACGCGCGTCGGAAGTCCCGGGAGCAAGGTCGTCCCGCAGGTGTGACCTGCCTCGGAGCATGATTGGCTGGCCCTGGGCAGTGCAACAACACACCGGAGGGCACGCAGGCATGAGCAACGGCCACACCTACGAGGTCGTCAGTTTCAGGGAGTCGCTGATCGGTGACGCACTGGACAGCGACAAACTGGAGAAGGTTCTCAACAAGCATGCCGAGGACGGCTGGGGCCTGAGAACTCCTAACAAAGTGACAGGTTGACCAGTCGGCGCCAGCAGATGATGCTGCAGGGCAGGCTGAGGAAGGCTTCGTGGATGTCGTCGCGGATCTCCCAGCGGATGCGCAGTCTGCGGAACCAGTGCAGCAGTGCAAAACTCTGCTCGACCACCCAGCGGTGCACGCCCAGTCCGGAACCGTGCTCGACTCCGCGCCGCGCGATGACCGGGGTGCCCCCCAGGGCCCGCGCCTGCTTGCGGTACTTGTCGTGGTCGTAGCCGCGGTCGGCGTAGAGCGCGACCGGTCGCTGTCGGGGCCGTTCGCGCAGGCCGCGTACGGGCGGGACGGCCTGGAGCAGGGGGATGAGCTGGGTGACGTCGTTGCGGTTTCCGCCGGCCAGCGATACCGCCAGCGGGATGCCGTGCCCGTCGGTGATCAGATCGTGCTTGGAGCCTGTTCGGGCACGGTCGACCGGGCTCGGTCCTGTTTTGGGCCGCCTTTAAGCGCCCTGACGTGCGAGCCGTCGATCACCGCCCGGACTCGTTCGCCCGGGGCACGTCCGACCTGATCAGCCCCCGGTCGCGGAGATCGTCCCAGAGACCTTCGGGGATGTGCTGACGGTGGAGTTCCACGTTCCGTGCGACCTGCTGCGCGGTGCGCATGCCGAGGGTGACGTTGATGACGCTGGGATGGCTGTACGGGAACGCGACCGCTGCCGCGGGCAATGTCGTACCGTGCTTCGCGCAGACCTCGGCGATCGCCCTGGCGCGGGTCACCAGGGCCGAAGGAGCCTCTTGGTAGTCGTACTTCATGCCCTCGGCGGGCCGGTCGCGGGAAAGCAGTCCCGAGTTGAACACGCCGACGGCCACCACGCTCTTGCCGAGTTCCCGTGCGGCGGGAAGGACGTCGTCCAGTGCCGACTGGTCGAGGAGGGTGTAGCGACCGGCCAGCATGACCACGTCGGCAGCGGTCTCGCGCAGGAAGCGGGCGAGCATGGCCGACTGGTTCATGCCGGCGCCGATCGCGCCGATCACCCCCTGGTCGCGCAGTTCCGCCAGAGCCGGCATGGCCTTCTCGGCGGCCTGCCTCCAGTGGGCGTCGGGATCGTGCAGGTAGACGACGTCCAGGCGTTCCAGTCCCGTTCGTTCCAGCGTGTCCTCGATGGACCGCAGGACCCCGTCCCGGCTGAAGTCCCACTGTCGGCGCAGGTCATCGCGTACGACGAAGCCCTCGTCGTCGGTGCCACGCGGGTGCTCGTTGGGGACGAGCAGACGGCCGACCTTGGAGGAGATGACGTAGGTGTCACGCGACCGGTCCCGCAGTGCGGCGCCCAGGCGCCGCTCGGAGAGGCCGAGGCCGTAGTGCGGTGCGGTGTCGAAGTAGCGGATGCCCGCGTCCCACGCCGCCTCGATCGCGGCCTGCGCGTCCTGCGCCGGGGTGGCCTTGTAGAGGTTGCCGATGACGGAGGCCCCGAAGCCGAGCTCGGTGAGCTCGACAGGGGTGCTCCCGATCTTCCGGCGCCCCATGCTCCTGTGTGTCAACTGTTCTCCTTGGATGACGCGGACGGTGTGAGTGCCCACGGGCCTGTCACCTTCTGACGGCGGCCGAGCCGCCTGCCATCAGCGCCTCCACCTCGGCGAGCGAGGCCATGGACACGTCGCCGGGGGTGGTCATGGTGAGGGCCCCGTGCGCGGTCCCGTAGGCGAGGGCGCGGCTCAGCGCGGCGACGTCGAGGTGCGCCAAGGGTGTGGCAGCGGCCGCCGGTCCGTCCTCTTCCCCGCAGGCGGTCAGCAGTCCGTAGATCAGGCCGGCTGCGAAGCCGTCACCCGAGCCGATGCGGTCGAGGACGTGCAAGCCGGACATCTGCGGGCCACGGACGAATCCGGTACGGGCCGACCAGGCGGCGGAGGACCAGTCGTTGACCCCGGCGGAGGGCACGTGACGCAGCGTTGTAGCGAGGACCTCGGCCTGAGGCAGGAGCCCGGCCACTTCGACGAGGGCGTCTTGCACCTCGTCCGCCCCGATGCGTACCGCACCCGGGTACGGCCCGGCCAGGCCCAAGGCGCCCACGACGACATCGGCGTGGCGGGTGAGCTGTACGTCGACCTCGCGGGCCCGGTCGGCGCCGCCGCGGCCGGCCCAGAGGCTGGGGCGGTAGTTGGGGTCGTAGGAGACGGTGACGCCGTGGCGGCGGGCGGACGCCATGGCTTCGTCGGCGACGTCCACGGTGGTGTCGGACAGGCCGGCGAAGATGCCGCCGGTGTGGAACCACCGCACTCCGGCCGAGAAGATGGCGTCCCAGTCGATGTCCCCCTTGCGCAGCTGAGAGACGGCCGTGTGCGCGCGGTCGCTGACGCCCAGTGCGCCCCGGATGCCGAAGCCCCGCTCGACGAAGTTCAGTCCGATGCGCACCCCGCGGCCGATGCCGTCCGCGGGCACCCAGCGGATCAGTGACGTGTCGACGCCGCCCTGCAGGATCAGGTCCTCGACCAGCCGGCCGACCTCGTTGTCGGCGAGGGCGGTGACGACGGCGGTGCGCAGGCCGAAGCAGCGGCGCAGTCCGCGCACGACGTTGTACTCCCCGCCGCCCTCCCAGACCTGGAGAGTGCGGGCGGTGCGGATCCTGCCCTCGCCCGGATCGAAGCGGAGCATCACCTCACCGAGTGCCACCACGTCGGTCACGTCGCGCTCCCGTGCACGGCCTCGGCGGTCAGCCGGCGGATCTCCCCGTACTCGCCCCGCTCCAGATGGGCAACGGTGCCCATCCAGCTGCCGCCGACGGCGAGGACCGCCGGGTCGGTGAGATAGGCGGGCAGACGACGGGCGTCGATGCCGCCCGTCGGCACGAACCGTACCTGGGGGAAGGGCGCTGCGAGCGCGCGCAGCATCGGGACGCCGCCGAGCGGCTCGGCCGGGAAGAGCTTGACGGTGTCGAGGCCGGCCTTCAGGGCGCACATCAGCTCGGTGGCGGTGGCGATGCCCGGCACGACCGGGACCCCCAGCTCACCGCACTTCGCGACAACCTCCTCGTCGAAGCCGGGCGAAACCACGAAGCGGGCCCCGGCCGCCACGGCCCGCTCGGCCTGCTCGGGCGTGAGGACCGTGCCGGCGCCGACGGCCAGTCCCCCGTGGGAGGCCATGGTCCTGAGGACCTGTTCGGCGTCGGGGGTGCGGAAGGTGACCTCTGCGCACCGGGCACCGCCCGCGGCGAGCGCGTCGGCCAACGGGCCGGCCGTGGCGGCGTCGCGCACAGTCAGCACCGGCATGACACGGGCGCCGTCCAGCACGCAGGCCAGGTCTACGTCACTCATCGGCCGAGCCATCCGCCGTCGACGGGCAGGACTACGCCGTGGACGTAGGCGGCCGCGTCGGAGGCCAGGAACACGGTGGCGCCCGCGAGGTCGTCGGCGCTGCCCCAGCGCGCGGCCGGGATGCGGTCCAGGATCGCCTTGCTGCGCACCGGGTCGTCCTGGAGGGCCTGGGTGTTGTCGGTGGCGATGTAGCCGGGGGCGATGGCGTTGACGTTCACACCGTGCGGGGCCCACTCGTTGGCCAGCGCTTTGGTCAGGCCCGCGATGCCGTGCTTGGCGGCGGTGTAGCCGGGCACGGTGATGCCGCCCTGGAAGCTGAGCAGCGATGCGGTGAAGATGACCTTCCCCTGGCCGCGGGCGACCATCGCCGCGCCGACCGCGCGGGTCAGCGCGAACTGCGCGTTGAGGTTGACCTGGAGCACCAACTCCCAGTCGGCGTCGGTGTGTTCGGCGGCCGGGGCGCGGCGGATCGTGCCCGCGTTGTTGACCAGGACGTCCACCGGGCGTTCGCGCCCGGCGAGGTCCGCGCCCAGGGCCCGTACCGCCTCGGGGTCCGCGAAGTCGGTGCGGATGGCCTCGAATGTGCGGCCTGCGGCGACGACGTCCTTTTCCACCGCGCTGCCGGACTCCTCCAGGGAGGCGCTGACGCCGATGACGTCCGCGCCGGCCCCGGCGAGCGCGCGGGCCATGGCCCGTCCGATGCCTCGCCGGGCTCCGGTGACGACGGCGAGCCGTCCGGTGAGGTCGAAGGCGGTCATACGGCGGCTCCCTGGGCGTCGTCGGTGCAGTCCACGAGGATCTTCATCACGTCGCCGCCACCCTCCAGCGCCTCGAAGGCGGCGGGTGCCTGGGTGAGCGGCACGACCTTGCTGATCAGCCGGTCGGCGGGAATGGTGCCGTCGGCCACCAGTGTCACCGCCTTCTCGAAGTCGGAGCGGTCGTACAACCGGGCTCCGACGAGGGTGAGTTCGCGCCAGAAGAAGCGGTGCAGGTTCACCTCGCGCGGGCGGGAGTGGATCGCGACCAGACACAGCCGGCCGCGCACGCCGAGCACGTCGACCGCGGTGTCCACCCCGCCCGCCGCGCCGGACACCTCGAAGGCGACGTCCGCCCCCGCGTCCCCGGTCCACCGCCGGACCAGCTCGGCCAGGTCCTCGGCGGCAGGATCCCACACGGTCAGCCCCAACTCCTCGGCGAGCAGCCGGCGGTGGGCGCTGAGCTCCACCACCCGGACGTCCGCCCCCGCGGCCTGGGCCACCAGCGCGATCAGGACGCCGACCGGGCCGCCGCCCACCACGACGACCCGCTCGCCCTCGCGCACCCCGGCCCGGCCGACGTCGTGCACCGCGACCGCAGTGGGCTCGACGAGCGCGGCCCGGTCCAGCGGGAGGGAGTCGGGCAGCCGTATCAGGGTGGCGGCGGGTACCGTCCAGCGCTGCTGCATCGCGCCGGGAGAGTCGATGCCGATGAAGTCCAGGTGCTGGCAGATGTGCTGGTGGCCGTTGCGGCAGGCCGGGCAGGTGTCGTCCCAGCGCAGCGGCATCACGGTGACCGCGTCGCCTGGCCGCCAGTCCGTCACGTCCGGCCCGCAGCGGACCACGCGCCCGGCCATCTCGTGCCCCAGGACGGCCGGTGCGCTGACCCGGGCGTCCATGTCGCCGTGGAAGATGTGCAGGTCGGTCCCGCAGATGCCGACGTAGGCGGGGGCCAGTTCCACCTCGCCGGGTCCCGGCGGCGCGCTGTGGGCGGGGGCCGTGTCCAGGGTGCGGGCGCAGAGGTATCGGGCGGCTAGTGTCATGGGGGCAGGGTCCCTTCGGCGCGGACCGGTGCCTACGGATGCCGAGTGGCTCGGCGTCCGTGGCTATGTGTCCGGCGCTGGTTTCGCGCGAGTTCGTGTGAGTCCGTGTCATGGGATGTGGCTCCGCGGCAGTGGGTCTCGTCGCGGAGCCGGAGCGGGTCAGGCCCTCCGGGCGGTCGCGTCGCCCTTCGTGAAAACGGAGGCCAGGCCGTAGAACGCGGTCGCGGTGCCGGCGAGGAGCGCGTCGACATCGCTCTCGCTCCAGCCGGTGAGCAGTTCGTCCACGGTGGCGGCCCACCGGTTCCAGCCACCCGCCAGGTTGGCGACCGGCCAGTCCGAGCCGAACATCAGCCGCTCGGGGCCGAAGGCCGAGAGCAGCACCTCCCAGACCGGGCGGATGTCGGCGGTGGTCCAGCGGGTGTGGTCGGCCTCGGTGATCAGCCCCGAGACCTTGCACACCACCTGCGGGTGCCCGGCGAGCTGCCGCATCCGGCGTTCCCACTCGGCGATGTCCCCACGGGCGATGTCCGGCTTGCCCGCGTGGTTGAGCACCTGGGGCAGGTCCGGGAAGCGTTCCGCGAGCCGGATAGCCTGACCGAGCTGGTGGTCGCGCACGAGCACGTCGTAGCGGAGTCCGCGCTCCCGGGCCGCCCTCAACCCGCTTTCCACATCGGGGTGTTGGAGCCAGTCGGGGTCGGTCTCGCTCTGGACGAGGTGCCGCAGGGAGCGCAGGTATCCGCCGCCCGGTCCGGCTTGCAGCTGGTCGAGTACGTCACCGATGGCCGGTGACGTCAGGTCGGCCCAGCCGACCACGGCCTGGATCAGGGGCTCCCGCTCGGCGAGCGCGAGCAGGTCCTCGGTCTCGGCGATCTCCGCGATGCACTGGACGACCACTGTGCTGTGCAGCCGTCGGCCCGCGATGGGGTGGGTGGCGGTGGTGCGCAGGTCGTCGGGGGTGAAGGTGCGGCGGATCGATGCCACGTCGGGGTCGTCGAGCCAGGGCTGCGGACGGTGGGCGAGGTCCCACAGGTGGTGGTGGGCGTCGACGAGCACGGGTGCGTTCATGGGGTGGTCCAAGTCGGGTCGGGCGGGTGCGGGCCGGCTCTGGCCGGTGCGGGCCGGATCAGACGGTGGCGTCGCCGTCGGGCGGGCTCAGATGCCAGATCTCGGGGAGCTCGGTCCACTGGCGTCCCTCCCCCCGGTCGGGGAAGGGCTCCTGGCACGGATCGGTGAGCTTCCACCACCGCTGGGTCTCGGGGTCGGCCTCGATGGAGGCCATGTCCACCTCGAAGTCGTCGCCGATGTACTCCATGTAGGCGAAGAGCACGTCACCGTGGAGGAAGATGCTGTAGTTGCGGATGTTCGCCCGGAGCAGGGCGGCTTCTACGCCGGGCCACACGGCGGAGTGGAGCCGGAGGTACTCCTCGCGGTGTTCGGGACGGAGCCTGATGGTCTGGGCGATGCGCTTCACGCCGGTTCCCCTGTCGTCTCGGTGGAGTCGGCCTGCTCGGCCTCGGTGTCGAACGGGGTCCGGTAACTGGGAGTACGGGTGCGCAGCCCGAGCCGCAGGGTGAGCCGGATGCGGGTGGAGGCGGGCAGACGGACCGTCAGGTACGGGCCGTCGCACGGGACCTCGGCCTCGGAGACAACTGGCTCGGTGTGCCCGTAGTCGTACATGTCGCCGATCCAGCCGTCGTCCTGGCAGGTGGTGTACCGGACGCTGGTGATGGTGTGTTCGGCGAACGCGCCCGCCTGGACGATCACCGTGCGGTCGGTTTCGGGGGCCAGGTTGACCAGCTCGACGGTGGTCGCCTCGGGGTCGATGGAGGTGACCAGGGCGGCGACGTCGGCGGGCAGGCCGGCCCGGCGGGCGTCGGCGTCGTGGTAGCGCAGTCGGGCCTGCTGGAGACCGCCCTGGTACAGCACCTGCGGGCCGCCCCAGGTGAGTTGCACCAGGGCCTCGGTGACCACCGGGTTGCACAGCTGCCACACATGGATGTCGGCCTCGGGCACGTCCAGGTCGCGATAGCGGTCGATGCGCCGCAGCCGGTGGCGGACCTGGGCCTGTGCCATGGCGAGGATGCGCTCGGGGTAGTCGGGGTCGTCGCCGGAGAGGAAGGCGAACCACGCCTTCTCGTGCCCGGAGTCCTCCTTGGACCGGAACGGCCGCACCGTGCGCCAGTCGATGCCGTCCGCTTCGCGCAGTCCCGCCAGCCGGGCCCGGTCGGCCTCGGAGGAGGTGTGGTGCCACAGGGCCACCGGCACGGGGGGCGTGGCCGGGTTGTAATCGAACCAGCCGGAGTCGTTGTGGCGGAACGGCAGGTGCGGTGTGGGCGTGTGACGGTCCGGACCGAGTTCCACCGCCCACTTGGAGGGCAGGCTGGAGTCGGCCTCCGTGTGGGGCATGACCTTGGCGTGGCCTATGAGGGTGTCGAGCGAGGTGGCAACCATGGAGAGGTAGTCGTCGTCGCCGGTGACCGTGGCCGCCGCGAGCGCCGCCACGCAGGCCGCGTGACCGAGGCTGTGCCAGCCGTGGGGCCACGACCAGCCGTAGTGGCCGCCGTACCAGCGCCCTTCCAGCATGGTGCCGACCTCGCCGTCCGGGCCCACGTTGTCCGGGATCAGGCCGCCCTGTTCGCGGGTGCGCTCGCGCCAGGCGCCCACGTACTCGACGATCCAGTCGCGGTAGCGCTCCTCGCCGGACAGGATCCAGGCGTTGAGGACCAGCCCGGCCGCGGCGAGGTTGACCGCGGTGTCGCCGACGCCCATCCGGTCCCGCATCTGGTCGCCGAGGCGCGGGTCCGCCGACAGGGGGAAGGGGCCGTTCGCCGCCTCGGGGATCCACTCGAGGGGGAAGCCGTAGGTCTCCGCCTCCTTCGGCAGCCAGGGGTAGACGTCGCCGTCGAAGAGGCCGGTGCGGTCGGGGTCGCTGCCGTTGTGCGGGCGGGCGATGATGCGGTGTTCGGGGTCGTAGTTGCCCTTGGCCGGGTCGACGTACAACTCGGCGAAACGCAGGGCGCGCTCACGCCAGCGGTCGGGTGCGGCCATGCACAGGAAGTACAGCAGCAGCAGGCTCTCGCCCTGGTGGAACCAGTCGTAGCCGCGTTCGAACTCGTCGCGCAGCATGTCCAGTTCGGTCAGCTGCCTGGTGACGCCCTCCCAGTGCTTCTCGCTGGCGGGGAGCAGGTCGTCGGCGCCGCCGAGGAGGTACAGCTGGGGCCAGTTGAAGAACACTTCGTAGAAGTCGTCCACGCCGTCGCGGGTGGTGAGCGGGCCGGTGTAGTTGAGGCGCCCGTCGGGGCCGGTGAAGTCGCGGGCGAAGCGGCGCCAGGCGTGGTCGAGAAGGTCGAACAGCGCGCGCTGGGCCACGGCCCAGCCGGGGGGTTCGAGCAGCGGCACTGCGGCCTGGACGTCGGAAGCGGGGGTGGACCGGTCGGCGGCCGGGATGTCGTCGCCGGGGTCGCCGGGGTCGCCGGAGAGGTGGGAGTCAGGGCTGTATGGCATGAGAGCTGTTACTCCTTGGTGGCGCCGGCGAGCATTCCGCTGACCAGGAAGCGCTGGGCGAACAGGAACACGACGAGTACCGGTGTGATGGCGACCAGCGTGGCCAGTGCCAGTTGCGGGCGTTGGATGGCGAGGGTGCCGACGGTCGGGTTGAACGACGGCACGTTGCTGAGAAGACTGCCGACGCCCACCTGGATGGGCATCTGGTCGCTGTCGGGGAGCATGACGTAGGGCAGGAAGTAGTTGGTCCAGTTGGCGACGAAGCTGAAGAAGCCGACCAGCGCGATGACGGGCGTGGCCAGCGGCAGCGCGATGTGCCGGAAGACGCCGAACTCGGAGCAGCCGTCCATGCGTGCCGCGGCCAGGAGGTCCTTGGGGACGGCGGTCGTGAAGTAGATGTAGGTGAGGTACACGCCGAACGGGTAGAACGAGTAGGGCAGGATGATCGACCACATCGTGCCGATCAGGTGCACCGCGTTGAGCTCCAGGAACAGCGGCACCACCAGGGTGGCGTTCGGCATCAGCATCACGACCAGGGTCGCGATCAGCAGCGTGCGTCGGCCGCGGAACTCGGTCATCGCCAGCGCGTACCCCGCGGGAATGGCCAGGCAGAGCGTGATGACCAGTGAGATCGCGGCGTAGACGGCGGAGTTGCGCAGCCACAGCAGGATGGCGTTGTCCTGGAAGGCGGTGAGCGCGTGCCAGTTGGCCTTGAAGGCGTGCCAGGAGCCGAAGGTCAGGGGGTTGTCGTGGACGAGTTGCTGGTCGGTCTTGGTCGCCGCGAGCAGCAGCCACAGCACCGGCAGGACGAAGAACACCACGAAGACGGTGAGCACGGAGCCCGCCAGCAGCCGGGAGGCCACGTGCTGCGGGGACCGGCGGCGCCGCCGCGGTTCCCCGTGCCGGGTTCGGCTCATGGCGTTCGTGTCCCGTTCCGTGCGTGGGGCGGTGGCAAGGGGAGTGGGTCGTGTGTCAGTCGGCATCGAAGAACCCCGATCGTGCGACGAAGACACCGGCGACCGACACGCTGACGACCAGGAGCTCCACCGAGACGGCGGCCGCGCCGTTGATGTTGTTCATCTGGAAGGCGAAGTCGTAGGTGAGCTGATTGAGCGAGTAGTCGCGTCCGGCCACGCCCGTACTGGCCAGGGACAGCAGCTGCGGCTCCACGAAGAGCTGAGCGCCGCCCGCGAAGGCCAGGATCACCATGTACACGATCCACTTGCGGAGCATGGGGATCTGCACCCGCCAGGCGGTCTGCCAGCCGTTCGCGCCGTCGATCCGCGCGGCCTCCATGACGTCCTTGGGGATGTTGTTGAGCGCGCCGTACATGACGACGATCCAGCCGCCCGCCCCGGTCCAGAACGCGATGATCGTGAACAGCAGGGCCAGGTTGCCGGGGGCGATGACCTCGCCGAAGGTGTGAAAGCCCAGCGTCTCCAGCAGGGAGCTGACCGGGCTGACCGTCGGGTCGAGCATGAACAGCCACACCAGGACGCTCGCGGCGCCGGCGAGGGCGCCGGGGATGTAGTAGAGGAAGCGCAGTGCCTGACTGAGCGGCCCCAAGGACAGCTTGTGCAGGAGCAGCGCCAGGACCACCACGAACACCACGAGTGAGACCAGCCAGAAGACCAGGTAAAGGGCCACGTGGCTCAGGGAGTCGACGAATCGGAAGTCCTGTGCCGTGGTGACGAAGTTGGAGATGCCGGTGAAGGCGCCTCCGGCGTCCGTGAACGCGAAGTAGATCGCGTAGCAGGTGGGAAGGACGCCGAAGGCGACCAGCAGCAGTACGTAACCGGCGACGAATGCCACGCCGGCCCGGCTTTGCCGGGAGGTGCCGCGAGGGCGCCCCCGGACGGAGCCGGCCGAGGAGGGCGTGAGCGTCACCGGGAGACCTTGTATCCGTCGGCCTTGGCGTACTTGACGATCGAGTCCTGCCAGGCGGGCAGCAGCGATTCGATGCTCTTGCCCTGTGTCAGGCCGGGCTTGACGGTGGCGGCCCAGATCGCCTCCTGGCTGAACTGGCCCGACCCCCAGTCCGACCACACCTGCGAGGAGGCGTCCTTGAGAGGTGTGAGGTCGCCGACGAAGTAGCCGGAGGCGGCCTGTGCCTTCAGCCAGTTCTCGGCGGCGGGCGCGTACGCCGGGAAGCCGGGGGCCTTCTCGCCCTGGTAGGCGTTGTCGGTGGTGACCCACTTCAGGAAGTCGGTGGCCGCCTTGATGTGCTCGGAGTGCTGGGACAGCAGCCAGGTGCCGCCGCCGACGTTGCCGGTGGACGGCGAGGTCTCACCCTGCCACTGCGGCATGGGCGCCACCGCGATCTGCTTGGCCGGGGTCTTGAAGGTGCCCTGGAACAGAGCGCCGCCGTACCAGGCCGGGCCGGGCATGAGCAGTACCTTGTCGGCCTTGTTCTTGGCGAAGTCGGTGCTGAAGACGCCGCTGATGGACATGGACTTGTTCTTGATCAGCACGTCCATGAGCTTGGCCATCTTGGTGCAGGCCTCGCTGGCGGTGTTGACCGACGCGGACTTGGGGCCGGTGATGTGGTTGGCGCCGCACTTGCTCGCCCACAGGTAGATCTCGGGGGTGAAGGAGTCGCCCGCGTCGCCCACGAGGTAGCCGGGGTGCTTCTTGGCGACCTTCTCGCCGATCCGCTGGTATTCCTCCCAGGTCGTCGGCACCGTGTAGCCGAACTTCTTCATCAGCGGGGCGTTGTACCAGAGCACGGCCTGGGAGAGGTCGTTGCGCAGGCAGTACATGGTGCCGTCGACCGTGCAGACGTCGTTGGCACCCTTCGCGAACCCGCCGAGGGTCGCGTCCGGGATCAGGCCCTTGTTCAGCGGGGCGGCGAAGCCGGCGTCGACCGCCCAGGTCACCTCGTTGTTCTGGGAGCTGAAGACGACGTCGGGCCACCCCTTGCCGGTGCGGTTGAAGAGCTGGACCTTGGTCTGGAGGTAGTTCGAGCCGTTGGCGTCGCCGTCGTAGCTGACGATGTTCATCTTCACGTCCGGGTGCGACGCCTGGTACTGCTTCGCGGCGTCCATCCGGGTCGCGTCCACCCAGACGGTCAACGCCCCGTCCTTCTGCGGCGCCTGGGCGAAGCCGTCCTTGGTGGTCGTACCGGCGCCGCCACCACTGCCGCAGGCGGCCACGGTGAGCAGCACGGTGGCGGCACAGCCGGCCAGCAGCGAGATACGTCTCCTGCTGGTCCCTGTCTCCTGGGCGGCCGAAGGCTTGTAGACGGACATGAGCGACTCCACTGGGTTTGCTTGCGGCTACTGACGGCTCTGTCGTACCGCCGAGGAAAGAAATTAGCCGCGATATCGACGGGCGAGTCAAGGGGTGAGTAGGTCTTTTCTTGAGATTCGGCGTGCATGTCAAGGTGACTACTGCGAGTCATATACGCAGCTAAAACGGCACTAAAGGCCATAATTTGCATGCAGACTGATGATCAGGAGCGCCAAATGAGTCCGACTTATTAGAGTGTCTGGGGTAGGATGAACGCGGTTTAAGGTTGATCAGTCACCGTCGTCGCAGCCACCCGGAGGCAGGACACATGAAGGACACGCCCGTCGTGGCGGCAGAGGTGAACGGCGCGGACGAGCGGCGCGACTACCGGCCCGGTTACGAGGTCGTGGCGGAGCGGATCCTCGAGTTCATCGCCGAGTCGCGCCTGCTTCCCGGCGACCGGATCCCCACGGAGAAGGACCTGGCCCTGCAGCTGGGCACCAGCCGGGGGGTTGTCCGAGATGCCGTGAAGATCCTCTCGGCCCTCGGCCGGGTCCGGGTGCACAAGGGGCGCGGACTGTTCGTCGCGGACGAGGACGGCATGCTGATCACCAGCCGCTGGGCCGGCTTCTTCCGGCCCGTGGACCTCGATCACGTGCTCATGCTGTTCGAGTTCCGCGGGGTTCAGGAAACGGTTGCCGCCAAGCTCGCGGCCACCCGGGCCACGCCCGCCGAACTGCGCACCATCGAGGTCGCCATGCAGCAGTGCCGGCACGGGTACGTCCACGGTGAGGTCGACGTCTTCAACCAGGCGGACGACGACTTCCACGCCGCCGTGGCCGCGGCTTCGCACAACCCGTTCCTCGGCAGCGCGGTGCGTGAGGCCCGCCAGCTGCAGCGCCAGTCCAGCGCGATCGTCCACGACACCATCGGCGAGGGCACCGCGGCCGCGGTCGAGGAGCACGAGACGATCTACCGCGCCATTCGCGACGGCCGACCCGACGAGGCCGCCGCGGCCACGGCCGTACACCTCGACCGGACGCTGGAAGACTACCGACGGGAGATCCAGCGCCGCCTGTTCGGCTGACCGTTGTGCCGGCACGTGCCGGAGGGGCTGTCACAGGGTGAGGAGTCGCCGGTCCTGACCGGCGCCACCGGCGACCGGCCACTCGATGAGCATGGCGCTTCGGTGGTCGAGGCGTCGCAGGCATCCAGCAGTGGTCAGCGAGCGGGTCGAGCCGAGGCCGATCTTGAGTCAGTGCCCGCTGCTGCCGTCGTACAAAGTGAGAGTGGGGGGCCTGCGGGCCGCGACGCACCCTCTGGGAGAGGGGGCTTCGGTGGCCCGCCTGCGACGATTTGGGCCCTACGGGGACGAAACCTTGAGGACGACGAGAACGCGGCACGCCGTCTTGCCGTCTGCACCTGCCACCGTGAGGTTTGTGAGGCGGGCCTGTGGAGGAGTGCAGTGGTCTTTGCGGTACTCGCGCGGGCTGACGCCGCCGTGTAGGGGTCGGTCGGCGGCGTGACCGGATGTATCCAACGTGCTGGTGCGGGCGGGCGTGGGGCCCGTCGGTGCCGTCAGGGCTGCGGGGTCGGTCGGCGGCTCGCCCATGCCCGGGCGATGTGCTCGCGCATCGCGCGGGCGGCTCCGTCGGCGTCACGATGGCGGAGCAGTTCGAGTATGGCCACGTGCTCGCCCAGTGACATGGTCAAGCCGTCGCGGGTCGAGTGACCGGTGTAGAGGCGTGATAGGCGGGCCTTGCCGTGAACGCTGCGGATGATCGCCTGACCCAGGAGATTCCCGGAAGCCCTCATGATCATCTCGTGGAAGGCGGCGTCTTCCTCGGCGTAGCGCACCGGGTCGTCCAGTGCCTCCCGCAGCGCGGTGACCTGCTCCTCGAGTTGGGCGAGTTCGAGGTCGGTGATGCGGCCGGCCGCGTCGGCGGCCATCTCGGCTTCCAGGGCGATCCGGACACTGACCAGCTGGTCGAGGGTCGTCAGTGTGCGGTCGTGGCGGAGCCGGGCCTCCAGGACGATGGGGTCCAGGAGATTCCAGTCCTGTTGCTCGCGTACTCGTGTGCCGCGTCCGGGCGCGGCCCTGACGAGCCCTTTTTCTTCGAGTACCTTCACCGATTCGCGCACGACGGTCCGACTGACGCCGAACTCCTCGCACAGCACCGCCTCGATGGGCAGCGCGGAGTCCGGCGGATAGGCCCCGCCCACGATCCGGTCGACGAGATAGGTGACCACGGTGTCGCTGAGCCGGCCGGTCTGCCGTCGGGGAACGGCTCCCAGCGACCCCTCCGAGGGTGCAGACGCCAGTCGTTGACGATTCGCCGGGGTACGGGCCACGTGCGGCTCCTCGTGATCAGTAAATGCCACAGCATACACCTTGTGGATTATGTCATTCGTATGATGAAGTTCGTCCGCCCGGCGACACGCCGGTGAAACATGGCCGAAGTCCGCCGGGTCGCGACCGGGATGGGACCAGGCACGGTGTCGCATCACCGAAGGAGCCCTCGTGCTGTCACTCCGAAGAACGATTCCCTCACACCGCCCCGGGCTGCGGATACGTGCCGCGGCCGCGGCGACGGCGCTCGTCGGCGCCCTGCTCTCCGCAGTCGCGTCCGCCGGAACGGCGCAGGCCGCGACCATGACGACGCTCTACGCGGCGCCGAACGGCACGGGCACCGCTTGCTCCGTGAGCCAGCCGTGTTCGATCACCCAGGCGCAGACCTCGGTGCGTGCGGTCAACGCCGGCATGACCGGCGACATCGTCGTGCAGTTGGCGGACGGCACCTACCGACTCTCCGCTCCGCTCGCCTTCAGTGCCGCCGACTCCGGCACCGGCGGCCACACGGTGATCTGGAAGGCCGCGCTGGGCGCGCATCCCGTCATCACCGGCGCGCAGCGGGCGACGGGCTGGACCTTGCAGGACTCGGCGAAGAACATCTGGAAGGCGGACGTCGGAACCGGGTTCGACACCCGGCAGCTATACGTCGACGGCGTCCTGGCGCAGCGGGCCCGCTCCACGGTCAACCGCTCGGACCTGACCGTGACCACGAGCGGCTACACGTTCACCAACAGCTCGCTGAGCTACCTCAACAGCCTTGCGAACCCCGGCCGGACCGAGATCCACGGCATAGGGTCCTGGACCGACCGCTACGCCCCGGTGTCCGGCATCAGCAACGGCACCATCACCATGACCGAGCCCTCATGGACCAACAACACGTTCGGCTGGGACACCCTGTCCCACCCGCTCCGGGTCGGCCCGCTCTACATCGAGAACGCCTACGAGTTCCTCGACACCGCCGGTGAGTGGTACCTCGACACCAACACCGGCACCCTGTACTACAAGCCGCTGCCGGGGCAGAGCATGAGCACCGCGGACGTCGAGGTGCCGAAGCTCGACTCGCTCGTCGACGTCGGGGGAAGCTATGCCTCTCCTGCCACCCACATCACGTTCTCCGGGCTGCAGTTCTCGGGCACCAGCTGGACGGGGCCGAGCGGCAGCAACGGGTACTCCGCCCAGCAGACCGGGACCTACCTGGCCGGCACCTGGTCCGTCCCGTCGGACTGGCTGACCTCCTGCAACGGTAACGGCTGCAAGTTGTTCGAGGCGACCCGCCCGCACTGGAACCAGATGCCGGCCGCCGTCCAGGTCTCGGCCGCCGACCACATCACCTTCACCGGCAACCGGTTCGCCAACCTCGGGCAGCTCGCCCTCGGCATCGGCCAGGACGCCAACGCCCACGCCACCGGCGTCGGACTCGGTGCCGACACCATCACCGCCACCGGGAACGTCTTCACCCAGGACGCGGGCGGCGGCATCGTCGTCGGCGGGCTCCAGGCGGACGCGCACCACCCCAGTGACAGCCGGATGACCAACAAGAACATCACCCTGAACGACAACGTCATCCACGACGTGGCGATCGACTACCGCGACATGACGGGCCTCCTGGTCACGTACGTCAACGGCGCGAGCGTCTCGCACAACGAGGTGTACAACCTGCCCTACTCGGGCCTCGCCATCGGCTACGGCTGGGGCGTCAACGACCCGGGCGGCAGCCCGGACTACGCGAACCGGGGCCTGTACGACTACCAGCCCGTCTACTCGACGCCCACCACGGCCCAGAACAACACCGTCACGGGCAACCACATCCACGACATCATGCAGCAGATGGCCGACGGCGGCTGCGTGTACACCCTGTCGGCCTCGCCCGGCAGCACGATCACGGGGAACTACTGCCACAACACCAACAACTACTACGGCCTTTACCACGACGAAGGCTCCCGGAACTTCACCGACACCAACAACGTCGTGCGCTACACCAACCAGTGGCTCTTCGCCCACGTCAGCTCAACCCACAACACCGGCGCCCTGACCGCCACCGACAACTGGACAAACAACGACAACGCCAACATCAGCAGCACCGACGGCCACGGTGACACGGTCAGCGGCACCGTCGTCGTCACCGACGGCAACTGGCCGTCCGGCGCGCAGACCGTCATGAACAACGCCGGCATCGAGCCGCAGTACCGGCCGCTGACCACCGGCGCCGTCACCGGCCCCTACAGCGCCTACTCCTCCACCCCCGCCGCCACCGGACAGACCGGCGGCTTCTTCACCGTCACCGACGCGGGCACGGACATCTGGGGCGCGGGCGGCCAGCACGACGACACCTACGGCACCGTCTACCAGGCAGGCGCCGCCGTCAACGGCACCTCGGTGACCGCCCGGGTCGACAACGTCGACAACACCAACGGCTGGGCCAAGGCCGGAGTCGTGCTGCGCAACAACCTCACCGGCAGCGGCTCCTCACCCGGCTACGCGACCGTGGTGGTGACCCCGGCCAACGGCGTCAGCTTCCAGTGGGACTCCAACGGCGACGGCTACCTCGACCAGCTGACCTCCACGGCCACCTCGGTCAAGGCACCGGTCTGGGTGCGGCTCACCCGCACCGCCACCCAGGTGTCCGGCTCCTACTCCACCGACGGATCCACCTTCACCCAGATCGGCTCGGCGGTGACCCTGCCGTCCATGGCCGCCACCCAGGACGCCGGAGTCATCCACACCGCCCACAGCACCACACCCGGCAGCGCGACCTTCAGCAAACTCCAGATCGTCACCTCGCCCTGGCGTGCCTACAGCTCCATCCCGGCCGCGGTGGGCCAGAGCCAGGGAGTGACCTCCCTGACCAGCGCGGGTATCGACACCTGGGAAACGACCGCGCTGCACGACGACGAGTACTCCGCGGCCTACCAGCCGGCCGCCGCGGGGACCTCCTCCACGGTCACCGTCCACGTCGACAGCCAGGACAACACCAACGCCTGGGGCAAGGCCGGGCTGATGCTGCGCAACAGCATCGCCGCAGCCGGCTCGTCCACCGGGTACGCCTCCCTCGCCGTCACTCCCGGCAACGGCGTCAGCCTGGAGTGGGACTCCGACAGCGACGGCTACGTCGACAAGATCACCACCAAGACCGGCCGCTCCGCCCCCGTCTGGCTCCGGCTGGTCAGGAGCGGTACGTCGATCACCGGTTCCTACTCCACCGACGGCACCGCCTGGACCACCGTCGGCACGGCCACACTGACCGGAGCGAACAGCAGCCTGGACGCGGGCACGTTCTTCACGGCCCACGCCCCGACACCCGGCACCGCGAGCTTCAGCCAGTTCTCCATCAGCTGACGAAGCGGAAGGGGCACCCGGGACTGCCACAGGACCGCCAGGCTCAGCGTCGCCTGGCGGTCCTGGGCCACGCCTAGGATGTGACGCAGACGTCGCGCTGACCGGGACCGGCATCGTCCCGGCCGGCGGGCAGCTCTACAAGATCGTGAACAGGAACAGCGGCAAGGTCCTCGACATCAACGGCTTCAGTCACCGGAGGGGGACTTCGATTCAGCGGCACTCCTTCGCCGGCGGCAACAACCAGCTGTGGCCCTTCCAGCCGACCACCGGCGGGTACCTCATCTGCAACTGGACCCATCAATGGCATGGTCGCCGACGGCTGGGGCTCCACCACCAACGGCGACCCTGTCCGGCAGGAGGCCTGGGACGGCAGCGACACGCAGCAGCGACCACGGCGGTCTGGCCGGCGGCGACCTTGTCGGCGAGGACCCTGGAGCAGCTGCCGAGGAAGTTCCGGCGCGGCCGGCGCACCCTGATCCGCACCGACTTCACCGGCGTACCCAGAAGTTCCTCGACCAGGGCCTGTATGGAGTTGTGATCAAGGCTGTGATCCGCTGTGTCGGATCACAGAGGAGGCCGGCGCATAATTCGAGTCCGGCCTGGTAGCTTTCAGGCTTTTTGTCGTAGCGGCCACCGTGCACCGTGTCCTCGTTCTGCGGGGACTCAGCCGGCTGCGCGACATCGATCCCCGCCCACTGGCGAGCAACTGCGCAAAGTCATCCGCTACGAACACGAACGCATTGGCGACTTGATCCACGTAGACATCAAGAAGCTCGGTCGCACCCCCGTCGGCGGTGGGTGGCGGATGCACGGCCAGGGGGACCGGCTCGCCTGCACCGAGGCCCTGGACGACGAGAGGCCGTCACCGCGGTCGCCTTCTGGCACCGCGCCGCTGCCTTCGTCGCCGCCCACGGCATCACCTCGATCCGCCGTTACCTCACCGACAACGGGTCGTGCCACCGGTCCACGACCTGGGCCAACGCGCTCGCCGCGACCGGTACGACGCACAAGCGGACCCGGCCCTACACCCCGCGCACGAACGGGAAAGTAGAGCGCTATAACGGGACACTCGCCCGCGAGTGGGCGTACGTGCGCGACTACACGTCCGGACACGAACGCCGCGTCACGCTCGCCGAGTTTGTGAACTACTACAACCACGAGCGGCCACACCGTACGGGAAGCCCCGAGATCACGACAGAAGGTGTGATTGGCGGTGCCGGCCACGGCGGTGACCGGCACCCATGGCGACACCCAACTGAATGGCGGGGCCGCCCGCACCACCACGCGCCCGGCAATCAGCAGATTGTCGCCCGGGGCGAGCCGCAACACGTCACGCAAGGCGTGCGGCGCGGCGACACCGACACTCGTCAGCGCCGCCGCCTCGGCCAGGTCCGCTTTGCCCGGGGCCAGGCTGACGGTCGATGCCTTCACGGTGATGAACTCGGCGGCGGCCCCGACACGGCTAGGCACGTCGGTGAGGAAGAACCTCCACACCCGTTGTCCGTGCGTCAGGTCGGTCACGCCGCCGCCGAGGGCGACCACCTCCCCGGTGAAGATCCCGGCAGGTCCGTTTGGGGAAGCTGCGGCCCTACATGATCCTCATGCCACCGGACCGGATCGACACATCGACCGGGTTGACGCTCGTGCCGTGGACGCGGACGAGCAACTCGCCGGCGCCCGGCTGCGGCCGCGCGACTACGCGAATCTCCAGCCCCTGGGGACCGCCGTACCCGCCGTACTCCACGGCGCGCATCATCGGCCGGGCGGCCTGCCCGGAGGTGGTCAGGAGGGGTCTCACCGATCGGCGAACGCCGTTTCGATCGTCTTTTTCATGAGTGCCACGGTGGTCCGCATGGTGCTGGTGGCGTAGTCGACGACCGACGCGGGCGCGAACTCGGTCGTCCAGACGAGATGGACTCCCTCCTCGTCCTCCCGCACGGTCTGTGACCCCAGGTGGTGTGTCAGCGGACCGCCCTCGGTCGCTTGGTAGGTGAGCTTTCGGGCGCCATCGTCGACTCCGACGATGCGCTCGGTGATCTTCATGTCATCGGCGAACGTCACCGTCCTGCTGTCCGGTCCCTTTTCCACGTGGAGCGCGAATCCCGGGATGAGCCGGGTGTCCACCGCATAGACATCGCGCACGGCATCCCACGCGAACTCCGCGCTGGCATCGACGACGACATCGACCGTCACCGAGCTCACGCCGGCTTCTTCGTAGCGAACTTCCATGAGCAAGGTCATGGTGTTTCTCCTTCTCTCTTCTGATCGTCTGCTGCAGTGCGGGCCATCGCCGGCCCGGGTTGGTGCGGCTGGTGCTCGCCGGGAACGTCAGGGCACCATCACGACCCGGCCGATGCGGCCGCGCTGCTCGGCGTGGTGGTGCGCGGCCGCGGCGTCGGCCAGGGGGAAGACGCGGTCGATCACGGCTTCCAGTTCGCCGTCCGCGATGCGGCGGATGAGGTCCGCCATGTATGCGTGGACCCGGGCCTCATGGAGCAGTGAGGCGAGCCCTACGCCGTGGAGCGTCGTGTTGCTGCGGATCAGGCTCACGACGTCGACCGTGCTCTCTTCGCGGGAAGCCGTGCCCAGCGGGACGATGTGCCCGCCGTGACGGGTGGCCTCGATCAGCTGCTGGAGCAGCGAACCGCCCACGCAGTCGACGGCCAGGTCGACACCACGCCCGCCGGTCAGAGCCAGGACACGGTCACGGACGTTCTCGCCTCGGTAGTCGATTCCCTCGTCGAGGCCGTAACGACGCAGCTCCTCGAACCGCGCCGGGTTCGACGCGCTCCCGATCACGCGGGCACCCGCCTTCTTGGCGAGCTGCATCGCCGCCAGCCCGACCCCGCTGGCCGCCCCTTGCACCAGCACGGTGTCGCCGCTCGTGAGACGGCCGCGCTCGAACAGCGCCTCGTAGGCGGTCGAGAAGGTGACCGGCACCAAGGCCGCCGCCTTCGGATCGAAACCGTCCGGCAGCACCCAGCAGTGCTCCGGGCGTACGACGCGCAGTTCGGCATGGGAACCGGCCGGCAGTCCATGGGCCTGCCCGAAAGCGCAGACCTTCTGGCCGACCTCCAAGCCCGTGACCGCGGAGCCCACCGCCACGACCTCACCGGCACTGCTGTAACCGAGGACGAACCCGTCCGCCGGAGGGGGTATAAGGAGACGGCACATCAGGTCGCCGCCCTCGATGCTGATGGCCTCCGTCCTGATCAGAACCTCGTCGGTGCCGGGGACGGGGTCCGGCACATCCTCGTAACTGAGCACTTCGGGGCCGCCGTTGCGGCGATAGACAGCTGCCTTCACTCTTCAGCGCCTTTCTTGGGGGGGCAACGCCCTGCGGCGAATGCCGTGTCGGTCAATTACGGGTGGCCGTGGGCGGCCTCGGAGACGGCGGCCCATGCGTCCCAGGTGGACAGGCGCGCGTCGTAGTGGCTGCGGACCTTGGGCAGGGCCGACTTGCCCAGAATCAGCCGGAGCGGGGGCTCGGCGGCGTCGACCGCCGCCAGCACGGCCGGCGGCGTGGCGGCGGGGTCGCCGACGGCCGCGGGGTCGAAGTCCGCGTACAGGGCCTGGCGGGCTTCGTCGTAGGCGGGGTTCTCGGGTGACGCCTTGAGGGAGGCGGGGGACGCGAACTCGGTGGCGTAGGGCCCGGGTTCGATGATGGTGACCTTGATGCCGAGGTGGGCGACTTCCTTCGACAGGGCCTCCATCATCCCTTCCAGCGCCCACTTGGAGGCGTTGTACAGACCGAGGGTCGCCTCGCCCATCAGTCCGCCCTGGCTGGACACCGCCAGGATGTGGCCGCCTCCCTGCGCGCGCAGGAAGGGAAGCGCCGCCTGCGTCACCCAGAGCGCCCCGAGCAGGTTGGTGTCGAGCAGCTCCCGGACATCGGCCTCCTGGACCTCCTCGACGGCACCGCGCAGGCCGTGACCGGCGTTGTTGACGATCACGTCGAGCCGCCCGAAGTGGTCGTGGGCGGCGGCCACGGCGTCGAACACGGCGCCGCGCCGGGTGACGTCCAGCGGCAGGACCAGCAAGGAGTCGGGGTACGCCGCGGCCAGCGACTTGAGCCTGCTCTCGTCGCGCGCGGTCGCGGCGACCTTGTCGCCCCGCTGCAGCGCGGCCTCCGCCCACAGCCGGCCGAAGCCGCGTGAGCAACCGGTCATGAACCAGACCTTCTCGGTCATGTGTGTCTCCTGTTCTTGTTTCGGGATCCCGTCGGCGCCGGCGGCGTCGAACCCTTCCGGGCCGGTGGTGCCGCTCATGCCGCCGCTCCTTCCGGGACGGACGGGGGGTTCGAGAGGGCGTCGCGCCACGGGGTGCGGGCAGCTATGGCCTGCTGCCAGCCACGGATGCGCCTGGGTGGCATGCCGACGGCCAGGACACCGGTGAGCCGGTCGCCAAAGCGGTAGACCGCGGTGAACTTGCTTTCCGCCAGGCTGCCTTCGACTATCCGTACCTCGTCGTGACCGCGCAGGTAGCCGTAGGCACGGATCTTCATGTCGTACTGGTCGGACCAGAAATAAGGGACGGGCGCGAAGGGCCGCCGGGCGCCCAGGAGGTTGCGGGCGGCGGCCATGCCCTGTTCGGTGGCGTTGGTGCGGTGCTCGACGCGCATCGAGGTGTCGAAGAGCGGGTTGTGCCAGCGGGCCACGTCGCCCGCGCCGTACACGCCGGGTGCGGCGGCACAGAACTCGTCGCAGACCAGTCCGTCGTCGAGGGCGAGGCCGCTGCCGGTCAGCCACTCGGTGTTGGGCCGGGAGCCGACGGCCACCAGCACCGTCTCGGCCTCGACCGTGCTGCCGTCGGCCAGCCGTACGCCGCCGGAGACGACCTCGGTGACCCCTGTCCCGGTGCGCAGGTCCACGCCGTGCTCGAGGTGGGCTTGGGCGAGGATGCGGCCGATGTCCTCGCCGACCGCGTGAGCCAGTGGGACGGGCGCGGGTTCGATGAGGGTCACACGGGTGCCCGAAGCGGCCGCCACCGCCGCGGCCTCGGCGCCCAGGAACCCGGCGCCGACCACGGCCAGGCTGCGGCCCGGGCCGAGGCGGTCCTTGAGGGCGAGGGCGTCGTCCAGGGTGCGCAGGGTGTGGGCCGGGGTACCGGGCATCCGCCGGGGGCGGACTCCGGTGGCCACGACCAGTCCGTCGTACGCCACCTCGCTGCCGTCGGACAGCAGCACCGTCCGGGCGGCGAGGTCCACTCCGATGGCCTCGCGGCCGTAACGGGCGTCCAGGCCGAGGGCGTTGAGTTCGGCCTCGGTACGCAAGGGCAGCCGGTCCGGTGTCCAGGCGCCGCGGAGGATTTCCTTCGACAGCGGCGGCCGGTCGTAGGGAGCGGTGGCCTCGTCGCCGATGAGCGTGATGGTGCCGGTGTGACCCGACCGGCGCAGGGTTTCGGCGGCGGCGAGACCGGCCGCGGAGGCGCCGGCGATGACGACGCGGCCCGGTGCGCCGGCCGGCTCACCGGCCGTGCCCGTGGTCATGACTCTCCCAGGCGGATGGCGGCCGCGGGGCACACGGTGGCCGATTCACGGACGGCGTCGTGGAGTTCGGCGGGCGGGGCGGCGTCGAGGAGGACGACCATGCCGTCCTCGTCCCGCTGGTCGAAGACGTCGGGGGCGAGCATGACGCACTGGCCCGAGGCGACGCACTTGGGAACGTCGACTTCTACACGCATGACGGTTCTTCCCTGTGGGGGGGCGGTGGGGTGGGTAAGCGGGTGCGGGTCACCAGGTGACGGGCAGTTCGTGGACGCCGTAGACGATGGAATCCCGCTTGAAAGCGATGTCCTCCATCGGCACGGCGACCTTCAGGCCGGGGAGCCGGCGGAAGAGTTCCGGCAGGACTATCTGGAGTTCGGCGCGGGCCAGCGGCTGGCCGAGGCACTGGTGGATGCCGTAGCCGAAGGCCAGGTGCCGGCGGGCGTCGGCGCGTTCCAGGTCGAGGTCGTCGGGGGCGGCGAAGATCTCCGGGTCGCGGTTGGCGACTCCGACCGGGATGATCACACCCTCGCCGGCGCGGATGGTGACGCCGCCGATGGTGACGTCCTCCACGGCCGTACGGCGCAGTCCGCCGTGCACGATCGAGATGTGGCGCAGCAACTCCTCGACCGCGTCTGCCACCTGGTCCTGTTCGCCGAGCACGTACGGGATCTGCTCGGGATGGTGCAGCAGGGTGATGGTGCTCAGCGCGATCATGTTCGCCGTCGTCTCGTGCCCGGCGAACAGCAGGAAGGAGCTCAGGTCGGCCGCGTCCTGCTCGGTGATGACACCGGCGTCGACCTGCTCGGCGAGCCGGGTGACCAGGTCGTCGCCAGGCGTCGTGCGCTTGGTCCGCACGAGTTCCAGCAGATACGTGGCCAGTGCCTGCTGCGCACGGGTGGTCTCCTCCGCCGTGGCGGTCAGGTCGACGAAGACCTTCGAGTGCCGCTGGAAAAAGGGGTGGTCCTCGTACGGCACGCCCAGCAGTTCGCAGATCACCAGGGAGGGCAACGGCAGCGCGAAGCGCTCCACGAAATCGGCCGGGCCCGGCCGCCCCGTGAGGTCACCGAGGAGCTCGTCGGTCAGACGGGCGATGGCCGGACGCAGCGCGTCGATACGTTTGACCATGAACTCCCGGGTCAGGGTGCGCCGCATCAGGGCGTGCACGGGGTCGTCATGGCCCTGGAAGAAGCCGCGCCGGGGCTGCGGGGTGCCTGGCTTGAAGTTGGGCGCACCGGGCCGGGACGGGTCGGAGCTGAACGCCGGGCTGCCGAGCACCGCCCGCGCGTCCTCCCAGCGGGTCACGAGCCACGGGCTGAGTTGCCCCTCCCACAGGGAGACCCGGGTGACCGGGCGCTCCGTCCGCAGTTCGGCATACAGGGGCGGAGGATCAAGAGGCGCGTCCTTCGGCCGGGCGAGTTCGAACGCGGGGACGGACACAGACGAGGGCATAGCTGTTCCTCTCCACCATCAACTAACAGCGTTAGGTGTTCTGCTCTGTAGACTAACACCGTTAGTCGAAGGGTGTGGAGCCGCTCCCCCCTTTGCGGCGTCGGCCGTACGGGTAGCGGGCCGGGCGGGCAGATAGGGTGCACACAGCGAGGAGGTGGCCATGAAGGAGCAGGTCAGACGGGTGCCCAATGTGCGGGGCGAGGGGGAACGGCTACGGCAGGAGATCCTCGACGCGGCGACCCGCATCCTGGAGGAGACGGGACGCGAGGACGCGCTCTCCCTGCGAGGAGTGGCCCGCGAGGTCGGCATCTCCGCGCCCAGCGTCTATCTGCACTTCAAGGACAAGACCGAACTGGTCGCCACCGTGCTCGACGCCGCCTACCGGGCGCTGGCCGCAGCGATGGGCGCGGCCGGCGAAGCGGCCGCCGCGGCCGGCGCCGCCCCGTGGGAGCGGATAGGGGCCACCACCGCCGCCTACCGCAGATTCGCCATCGACAAGCCCCGCCGGTACCGGCTGATGTTCAGCCTGGAATACGAACCCGAGCGTCAGCCCTCCGCCGAGACCCCCCTCGGCACCGTGCTCCAGGCATGGACCCACGCCGTGGACACCTATCTCGCGGCGATCGCGCCCGCCCGTCGACCGGAAGCGGAGACCATCGGCATCCACCTGTGGACCGCCCTGCACGGCCAACTGGTCCTCTGGCACACCCTGCCAGGTCACCACACCAGCAGCGAAGACATCCTGATCGAACTGGAGCAGTCATTGCTGCACCGGCTGCTGCCCATACCGGCCCCTCAGCCATCAACCCCGACGCTCGACGCCGCACACAGCCAGCGAGGCAGTTGAGAACGTCGCACCGGACGCCGCTGAAGCGCGGCTACCGCTCGAATCGGCCGGCGCTGCACCACGAGCAGGGGGTTCGTTCACCGATCCGGCACCCACACCGGCCGCTGCCCCAACCTCATCGGACAGCCCGCGTACGGCACCAGCTCCAAGGTCGTCCTGACCACCGCGCACCTCGACCACACACCGGAACTGCGACCCTGTCGGTAACCCGGGCTATCAGAACGTGCGGAATGCTCCGCGATCAGCGCCGAAGAGAGAGGAGGAGACCGGCGAGGGCCAGGAGCATCCAGGCAGCCAGATAGCCGAATGCGGCTGCTGGGGAGAACACACTCCAGAGGATGCCAGCGATGGTGGACGCGGCGAGGTTGCCGAGGGACTGCGCGTGCGGGAGATCCTTCGGGCCGGTGCCGACGCGATCAAGGTGTGCACCACCGGGGGAGTGGCCTCGCCCGGCGACGACCCCCGGCACGCGCATTTCCGCGACGACGAACTCGCCATGATGATGGCCGAGGTCCGCGCCGCCGGGGTGCACGCGACGGCGCATGTTGCCTCCGGCCTCGGCGAGCCGGATCACGGCGAGCGGCGCCGACAGCGTGGGCACCAACCAGGTGCCGTGGGCGAGCATCAGCTCGATTCCCTCGTCGTCGAGGTAGATACCTCGGTGAACTGGCCCTCATGGAGAAGGGCGGTATGAGTCCCGCCGAGGTCCTGGCCACCACCACGTCCTCGGCCGCCGACCTGCTCGGTATGAGCGACCTGACGGGCCGCTGCGCCCAGGCCTCCTCGCCGACCTCGTCGTCGTCGACGGCGACCCCCGCCCATCCCGCGATAGCTCCCGCTGGTCGGCCTGGCGCTGGAGGGCATGCAGGCCTCGACGGCGACGCCCGCGTCCGTTCGCGCGGCTCGGCGGTCACGGGTCCTGGGCACGCCCCGCGGGACGGCGGCGATCGCCGGCAGTCACACCGCGGAACGCCTGTCTATGAACACAGTGTCCCGGCGGTCTCGATGAACAGTTCCGCGATGGCCTTGGCCGACGGTGTCGGTGGAGTGTCGCGCAGCCGGGTGAGCAGGATGCGGCGAACGGGGGCCGAGGGGCCCAGGTCGATGGTGGTGACGTCGTCCCGCAGGCTGGCCAGGGCGAACCTGGGGGCGAGCGTGATGCCCAGGCCGACCGCCGCCATGGCCTGGGCTTCCTGGTAGTCGTGTGCCCGGTAGGCGATCTTCGGCTCGAAGCCGGCGGCACGGCAGCTACGGGTGAGCAGCTCGGCGACCGGGTGATCGCCCCGGACGATCCAGTTCTCCTCGGCCAGCTCCTCAAAACCGGCGGAGTGCCGGGCGGTGAGCGGGTGGCTGGTGGCGACGACCAGGCAGGTGTGGTCGTCCAGCAGATGGGTGACATCGAGGTTGGTCTCGTCCAGGCGCCGCCACGGATAGTCCCACATCAAGGACAGCTCGATCTCCCGGCTCTCCAGGAGGTCCATCAGGCCGGCGTTGCGGTCGCTGTGCACGGCCAGCTCAACCTGCGGGTACCGGGTGCGAAAGGCGCGCACGACGCGGGGCAGCAGGGATGCGGCGATGGTGGGGAAGGTACCGATGTGCAAGGTCCCGCTGTGCAGGCCCGCGATGTCATCGAGGGATCGGCGTGCGGCTCGCAACTGGCGATCGATCCGTGCGGCATGCTCGACCAGAGTGCGGCCGGCCTCGGTGAGCGTGACGCCCCGGGGGTGCCGCGCGATCAGCGGCTGCCCGGCCTCCGCTTCCAGCCTGCTGATCTGCTGGGACACCGCCGAGGGCGTATAGCTCAGGGCGATCGAGGCCGCCGTGATGGAGCCCCGGCGAGCCACCTCGGCCAGCACCAGCATGCGGCGTACATCGAGGCTCATCCCGACCGCCTTAAGCATTCATGAAAGCAGCTTCAATTTCTTTCGATTGTACTGATGGCGCTGCTGGCGCATCGTCGTACTGCCCGGCGGGCGGGCCGCGCAGCCGTCAACCCGCCCGCCGGGCCCTGGTGAAAGAGATTCAAGCTGCGGTCGCGTACGCACACAGTCCCTGATCCGTACGCCCCAGCCCCGAAAGGATCTCCGATCCGGGCAACTGCTGTCCGAACCCATGGGAGTACACATGACCGAGCAGTGGGACGTCGTCGTGGTCGGCGGCGGGAACGCCGGCTTCAGCGCGGCTCAGTCCGCCCGACAGCAGGGAGCACGGGTGCTGCTGCTGGAGAAGGCCCCCCGCCAATGGGCCGGAGGCAACTCCTACTTCACTGCCGGGGCGATGCGCACCAGCCACGGCGGGCTCACCGACCTCACCTCACTGGTCGAGCCACTTCCCGCGGACCGCGCAGGACGCGTCGACCTCGCCCCCTACACCGACGACGACTTCCTCGCCGACCTGACCCGGGTGACCCAGGGAAGGACCGACCCCGAACTCGCCCGGATCCTGGTCGGTGAATCCCGCGAGACGATGACCTGGCTGCGCAGCCTCGGCCTGCGATTCGAGCTCATGTTCCACCGGCAGGCTTACGAGGTGGACGGACGCTACCGATTCTGGGGCGGACTGGCCGTCGGCGTGGTCGGCGGGGGCAAAGGAATGATCGACCAGCACCTTGCCGCCGCCGCTCGCAGCGGCATCGAAATCCGCTTCGACAGCCCCGTCACCGGCCTGGCCACCGCAGCCGACGGCTCCGTTGGCGGCGTGACGCTCGCCGACGGGCAGCGCATCGAGGCCGACGGCGTGGTCCTCACCAGCGGCGGCTTCGAGGCCAACCCGCAGATGCGGGCCGGCTACCTGGGCGCGGGCTGGGACCTGGCCCTGGTGCGCGGAACCCCGTACAACACCGGCGAGGGCATCCGCATGGCCCTGGCGGCCGGCGCGCAACCCTACGGCCACTGGAGCGGCTGCCACGCGGTGGCCTGGGACAGCCAAGCCCGAGCGACCGGCGACCGGGAGCTGACCAACCAACTCACTCGCGGCGGCTACCCGTTCGGCATCGTGGTCAACGCCGAGGGGCGCCGGTTCGTCGACGAGGGAGCGGACTTCCGCAACTACACCTACGCCAAGTACGGTGCCGAGATCCTCAAGCAACCGGCAGGCGTCGCCTACCAGCTCTTCGACGCGACGTCCGCGCCGCTGCTGCGCCCCGAGGAGTACGCCTCTGCGGGCATCACCAGGGTGGAGTCCGACACCGTGGAGGGCCTGGCCAAGGAACTCGGCATGGACGAGGGCCGGCTGGCGGAGACGGTTGAGCGGTTCAACGCCGCCGTTGTCCCCGGTCGCTTCGACCCGACGGTCAAGGACGGCTGCCGGACCGAGGGCATCACCCCTCCCAAGTCCAACTGGGCCCAGCCGCTGACCACTCCTCCGTACGTCGCCTTCCCGGTGACCTGCGGCATCACCTTCACCTTCGGCGGGCTGCGGATCGACGCCGACGCGCGGGTGCTGGACCTGAGCGGCCGCCCCGTCCCTGGGCTGTACGCGGCCGGCGAACTCGTCGGCGGGCTCTTCTGGTTCAACTACCCTGGAGGCTCCGGCCTCACCGCCGGTTCGGTGCTCGGCAGGCGCGCCGGGCGCTCAGCAGCCGCCGACACGCATTGACGGCGACGCCGCAACGGGTTGAATCACACGGTGTGTGGTAGATGCGGTGACCGCCTGCTTCGTCGATGAAGTCGGCCCGCGCGCCCCAGCGGTTGCTGACGCACGGCTGTGGTGATGACGCACGAAGCCTTCCGAGGGGCCTGGATTCGTCCTTGAAAGCGCCTCTGAGCTGCATGTTTCCCGGGTGGGGTCAGACTGCATACCTTCCCGATGACGCGCCACCTGGAGTGCGTGGCGATCCATGAGTCGACCGCCAAAGCCCCTGGCCTGCGGTTTGGGGAATTGTCGCTCGGTTCGACGACTTGGTTCGGGAGTTGCAACGGGTGGACGTGGAGGGCATGCCTGAGCTGTGGTTTCCGGAGCTTCGGCAGCGGTCCGCGCGCCGGCGTCGCCGGGCCATGGCGATTTCTTGACGCAGGAATGACAAATGTTCCGAATAAAAGTTAAGTCCGTTTCTGGTAGTGGCCTCGTCCGGGCTCGGTGAGGAAGCCTTGACGGAGGAGGCGTCCGAGGTGAGCGCGGGTGACATTGACCGACGCCTCGTCGATGGGCACGCCGAGGAGTTCGTGCAGCTCAGATCGGAACTCCTGGTCGGGGTGCTGGTTGAAGGCGTCCGCGACGGCCCGGTAAACGCTGTGTCGCGTAGTTCACCGGCCCGGGTCGTGGCCTTCTCGTGCTGCGCCTGGAGGTCTGCCAGGAGCTTGAGGACTTTCACGCAGCCGGCTCGAGGGTGTCGCGCCAGGCCGGACTCGGGACGGTGAGGCGGCGGGTCATGTTCGCGATGGCGGCCCAGTAGACGCGTGAGGCGCAGCATGGGAGTCAGGGGCTGCCTGTTCGTTGTTTGCTCGTGGATGTGTAATTAGGGGGGGTGTTCCGGTGTCCGGTCTGTGGCGTACGAGAGCGCCGCCGCCCGTGACCTGCATCATCGGCTGTGACGGCACGAAGAGCCGCGGACACGAGCTGCTCGCACAGCAGTCAGATGGTGGCCCGGAGAGCGGATGGCCGCTCCGTTCGTGCCGATTCAGGCATACAAAGGCCAGCCGCATCCGGTTCTCCCACCCCCAACGCCATATGGAGACACCATGAGCCTGCGCGACATGCCCGAAAAGCAGCGACGACACGCGCTCGAACTGCTCGCCGTCAGCGCCATCGGGCTTGTCCCCTGGACCTTCCTGCTGGCCGTGACCCTGCCGACCGACTACCACGTGCACGAATGGCGGGCGGCTTGGGTCGGATTCGACATCCTGCTGATCGCGGCCATGGCATCCACGGCTTACTTCGGCTGGCGGCAGCGGCCTCGCCGTCTCCGCAATGGCCACCGGAGTCCTGCTGATCTGCGACGCCTGGTTCGATGTGTCGCTCGCCATCAACACATCGGATATCTGGCTGTCGTCGGCCCTGGCGGTATTCGCGGAACTCCCCATGGCAGTCTTCCTCATCCATCGGACGTACTCACTGCTCCCAGCTGCCGTCGCCGCTGATCTCGTTGAGACCGAAGTCGAGGCATGACTCCGAGGCTTGTAGTTTGAAGATTGGCGCGGTCGGTGGCGTGGGAGCTGTGGTGCTGAGTGGACGTCAAGTCCGATCTTCCTCGGTTCGTGATCGCTCCCTCGTGGTACTGATCGCCAGGTCGACCACTTGCTGGGCATGTCCATGCTGTGATGCGGGGTATGGTCGGCGCCTCATGCCTCCTCGGCGCCTCGGGCCGGCATTGAGCCGTACTGGCTGCGCAGGCGGGCCTTGAGCATCTTGCCGGTGGCGTTGCGGGGCAGGGTGTCGACGAGGACGACCGATTTGGGGAGCTTGTACTTGGCGAGTCGGCCGGACAGGGAGTCCATGATGTCGTCGGGCGACACCTCGGCGCCCGCGCGGGGCACGACCAGCGCTCTGCCGACCTCGCCCCATCGTTCGTCGGGTACGCCGATCACCGCGCATTCGGCGACCGCGGGATGCTGATGGAGGAGTTGCTCGACCTCGGCCGGATAGACGTTCTCCCCGCCGGAGATGTACATGTCCTTGATCCGGTCGACGATCGTGACGTACCCCTCCTCGTCGACGGTGGCCGCGTCTCCGGAACGGAACCAACTCCCTTCCACGAAGGCGTCCTTGGTCGCTTCGGGCCACTGCCAGTAGCCCTTCATCACGTTGGGGCCCTCGATGATCACCTCGCCGACCTCGCCCGGTGCGACATGGGTGAGGTCGGGCCGCACCACGCGTACGTCGGTGAAGAAGCAGGGTGTGCCGGCCGAGCCGGCCTTGCGGATGCTGTCCGGTGCGCGCAGACCCAGGGCGGCGGGAGCGGTCTCGGTCAGGCCGTACGCCTGGAGGAAGGTCAGGCCACGGTCCTGGTATGTGTGGATGAGGGCCTTGGGGACGTGTGCCGCCGCGCACATCAGGATCCGGACCGACGACAGGTCGGCCGTCGCCCACCGCGACGACCGGGCCATGGCCTGGTACATCGCGGGCACGCCGAACATCCTCGTCACCCGGTGCTCGGCGATGACGTCGAGCACCCGTTCCGGGTCGAAACCGTGCATCAGCACCGACGTCCCTCCCTTGAGGAAGCCCGGCAGGAAGACGGTGTTGAGGGCGGCGGTGTGGAACATCGGTGCCACCACCAGAGCGACGTCGTCGGAGGCGATGTCCCCGTCCAGCAGCATGTTGAAGCAGTTCCAGGCGATGTGGCGTGGGACAGCATGACGCCCTTGGGACGGCCGCTGGTGCCGGAGGTGTACTGGATCATGCACACCTCGTCGAGGCCGACCGTCTCGTCCAGGGGGTCGTCGGGTGCATCCGCCAGCAGCTCCTCGTACGCGCTCCCCACCTCGACGTAGTGCTTCACCTCCACGTCGTCCCTCAACGCGTCCACAACATCGGTGAGTTCGGCGCCGTACAGCAGTAACGTCGCCCCCGCGTCCCCCAGGATGAAGGCCAACTCAGGTGCCGCGAGGCGGGTGTTGAGCGGTACGAAGACGGCGCCCAGCGCGTTCGTGGCGAACAGGGTCTCCGCCAGGGCCGGATGGTTCGCGCCCAGGTAGGCCACCCGGTCGCCGTGGCCGACCCCCAGGGCACGCACGGCGTGAGCGAGCCGCGTCACGCGCGCGGCCAGCTCTGCGTAGGACAGGGATCCACCGTCGTGCACGACGGCGGTGGCCTCCGGTGCCATGCGGGCGCGCCGCGCGGGCCACGAGCCGAGCCCTTGATTGGGCATGGTGCGTCTCTCTTCTCTCAGATCTCTCAGAGCCAGTCGGGCCATGTGTAGTCGGCCGAGTCGTCGTGGTCCCGGCGGGGCGGCAACGCGGCGAGCCGCCCCCGGGAGAAGACCAGCGGCGAGACGCCGGTCTTCTCCACCCCGAGTTCTCGTACGCGGCCGAGGACGAAGTAGTGGTCGCCGAGGGTCCACACGTCGGCGATGTCGCAGTCGATCCAGGCGGCGACGTCCGCCAGGACGGGGCTGCCCGAGGGCGCGCCGCGCCATGGGTGGCGGTCGAAGACGTCGGGGGCCTTGGCGCTGACATCCCGGCAGAGGCCCTCCTGCCCGGCGGCCAGCACGTTCACGCAGAAGGAGCCGCCGGCCATGATCCTTGGCCAGGTGGTGGAGGAGCGGCCGGGGAAGAACGCGACGAGCGGGGGGTCGAGGGACACCGAGGTGAACGAGCCGATGACCATGCCGACCGGGGTGCCGTCGGGTTCCTTCGCGGTGACCACCGTGACACCCGTCGGGTAGTGGCCGAGCACGTGCCGGAACCGGCCGGGGTCGTCCGCCGGACCGCCGCCGGGCGCCGTCGCGGCGGACGTCGACCGGTTCACGCCGGGTTCTCCACGCCGAGCAGCAAGCGGGCGTATCCCGTGGCCCACCAACTGTGCTGGGCGTTCATGTGCGTCTTGTACGTGGCGACGTCGCGCAGGTACCGCTGCATGCGCTGGCCGTTCGCCAGCGCGCTGGAGCCGCTGGCCGAGGCCAGCATCTCGACGGCCTGGCAGGCGAGTTGGCCGGACTGCCGGGCCGTGAGGGACAGGGCCTGGTCGTCCAGGTAGGAGAAGGGCTCGCCCCCTGCCAGGCCCCGGGCCGCGTAGGCGGTGTAGTCGTCGGCGACCGACAGGATGATCCGCTGCGCGCTGTCGGCCAGGGCCGTGGCCAGGCCGAGGTTGCGCTGGTGTTCCGGATCGTGGCTGCGCGGCTTGAAGGGCGGCAGCGGGCTGTTCTTGGTGGTGATGATCCGCTGGTACTCGTCGATCGCGGCCCAGGCGGTGCCCGCCACGATCGAACACAGCTGGATGTTGAAGAACGTCATCAGCCGGCCCGCGTACATCGGGTTGCCGTGCAGTTCCACCCCCGGCCCGTCGGTGGCGTCGTTCGCCGCGACGTAGGTCCTGGACACGTACTCGTACGGTACGAGGACGTCCTCGGCCACGACGCTGTTGGAGCCGCTGCCGCGGAAGCCCAGGATCTCGCCCCAGTTGTCGAGCATCCGCCAGCCGGAGGGCACGAGCACCAGGCCCGGCGTGGGCGTGCCGCCCTCCTCGTCGATGATGAGCACGCCCCCCAGGAAGTGCGTGGAGACGTTGACTCCGGAGGAGTAGTCCCAGCGGCCGTTGACCCGGTACCCGTCGGGGGTCCTCGTCGCGGTGGCGCTCGGGGCCATCGGCAGCGGAGCCCGGAAGTCACCGTCCGGCCCGAACACCTCGCGCTGGGTGCTCTCGGGGAAGCGGCCGGCCACCACCAGGCTGTGAGAGGCGGCCAGACACAGGTTCCAGCCGCTGGACGGGCAGCCGCGGGCGACCTCGGTGACCATCCGGGAGTAGGTCCGCAGGTCGAACTCGTACCCGCCGAAGCGGCATGGCTGGAGAGACCGGTAGAAGCCCGCCTCCAGGAACGCCTTGTGTGTGTCCTCGGAGATGCCGGTCCGCTGTTCGGTCTCGTCCTGATGATCACGTAGCCAGGACCTCATGCCGGCGGCCCGGTGCACCATTTCCTCCGGTGTCAGGTCCGGCTCCGGCTGCGGAATCTCGATGATTTTCTCTGCTGCCTCGGTTGTCTCGGACAATTCGCACCCCATCCGCTGCTGTTCTGGTCGGCCTGAAGGGAGTGTCGGCAGCGCGGCGAAGGACCGTCCAATGCCGGTATCCGTGGGCTTGATGAGTGTCGTGCATCACAGCAGGTTGGAGGGGTGACGGGAATGCCGCACATTTCTGCCTGGTGACGTGCGGGGAAGCGCGCTGTAACCTGGCGCGGACCACAACGCCGTGGACCTCGCCTTTCTGGAGGCTGAGTGGAACTCCGGAGCCTGCGCCATTTCTCGGCGCTCGCCGAGACCTTGAATTACCGGGTCGCCGCCGAGCGTCTGCACCTCACCCAGCCCGCCCTGACGCGATCGATCGCCGCCCTCGAGCGTGAGCTGGGCGTCCAGCTGTTCGACCGCGACAAACGGCATGTGGCGCTCACCGCCGACGGCGCGGAACTGCTCGAACGGGCGGGCGAGGTGCTGGCCGACGCCGACCGGCTCGCCGCCGCCGCGGGCGCCATCAGGGCCAGGCGGCGGGACGAGGTGCGGGTCGCGCTCTACGGGGTGGCTCTCGCGGAGCTGACGCATCCGGTCATCGAGGCGTTCCGCGAGCGGTATCCCAGAGCCACGATCCGGGTGCACGAAGCGGACTTCCACCAGGGGCAAGCCCCGCTGCTGGCCGGCGAGTGCGACGTGGCGCTGTTGTGTCTGAACGTCGACATTCCGGGCCTGACACGCGTACCGATCTTCACCGAGCCCGTTTCCCTCGCGCTGTGGAAGGGGCATCCACTGGCCTCGGCCGCCGCGGTGGACATGACCGAGGTCTACGACCAGCCCTGGGTCACCCCCCACCCGGGCGACGACTTGTGGGTGGGGGGACGCCACGGGGACCACGACGCCCCGACGGTCGGCTCCCACGCCCGCTCGGCCCTGGACATGGCCTCGAAGATCGCCTACCAGCGCATGGTGGGACTGATCCCCTTGTCGGGCGCCCGGATGTTCCCGCCACACCCGGGAGTGGAGGCCGTCGCTCCGAAAGAGCCCCTCGAGGCGGTGGCCGCGGTCGCCTATCCGGAGACGGGCCACTCGCCCGCCGCCCCGGCGTTCGCCGAGGTCGCACGCCGGGTGGCCCGACGCGCGACCGGCGTTCCGTACGCCGAGATCTCCCGGTAGAAGCGGTCAGCCGCCGTACGGCGGCTCGCCCGCCCAGGCCGCGTGCAGGACGGCGCGCAGATCGTCGGCGGAGGCCGGGCGGGGATTCGCGTACGGCGCCCCGAGAGCGACGTCGACCGCACGGTCCACGTCGGCGGCGGTCAGGCCGAGGTCGGCGAGCGATCGCGGGATGCCCAGCCGCTCGCCCAGCTCGTGCAACTCCCGTACCGGATCCGGGACATCGAGCGCCCGGCGCAGCGCCGCCAGTGCCTCGGGAACCGCCGGCGCGTTGAACGCCAGCACATGGGGCAGGACGACGGCGTGTGTCTCGGCGTGCGGCAGGTCGAAGGTGCCGCCGAGTACATGGCAGAGCTTGTGGTGCAGCCCCATGGTGGTCGCGCCGAGACAGGCACCGCACAGCCACGCCCCGTACAGCGCGCGGCTGCGCGCGTCATGCCCCGAGGGGTCGGCGACGATCTTGGGAAGGGCCGCGGCCAGCGCCCGCACACCCTCCTCCGCGATGAGGGAGACGATCGGAGTGGAGTCCGGGGCGTACAGGGCCTCGACGGCGTGCGCGATCGCGTTCATGCCGCTCGTCGCAGACCCCACGGGCGGCATGGTGAGCGTGAGCAGCGGGTCGTACACGACGCTGCGCGGCAACACCTTCGGGTCGCGCCCGGTGCGTTTGACCGCGCCCTCGGTCAGGCCCCAGACGGGTGTCATCTCCGATCCGGCGTACGTCGTCGGGACGGCGACGATCGGCAGGCCGGTCCTGAGCGCGACGGCCTTGGCCAGGCCGGTCACGGAACCGCCGCCGACCGCCACGCAGCCGTCGGCCCGGGCTTCGCGAGCCGCCTCGACGGCCAGGCCGGCGACCTCCACCGGGACGTGCGTCACCGCCCCCGCGTGCAGCCCGGCGCAGGCGTCGCCGAGAGACGCGGCGACGGCACGGGCCGTGTCCAGGCCATGGTCGTCGCACAGCACGAGGATGCGGCGCAGGCCGAGAAGCGCGACCTCGTCGGGCACCGCGTCCGGGACGGCACCCGACCGGAAGAGGACGCGCATCGGCTGTGCCTGGTGGGTGAAGTCCAGGGCCTCGCCCTTCACAGGATCACCGGTTGCAGCACGATGTCGAAGCGCGCCCGGCGGAAGGGGTTGGCCAGGCCCAGCTCCGCGGCCTCCGCGGGGGAGTCCACCTCGACGAACTCCTCGACCAGGCTCTCCTTCACGGCGAAGACGGCGTCCGACTCCAGATAGTCGCTGCCCGCCACGAAGATGTGCGTCGTCACCGGGCTGTACCCCTCGGCGCCCACGATGAAGTGGACATGGGCGGGACGGTAGGGGTGACGGCCGGTCGCCTCCAGCAGCGAGCCGACCGGCCCGTCCGTCGGAATCGGATACGGGCTCGGAACGCACGAGCGGAACCAGAACCGCCCCTCCGCGTCCGCTGTGAACAGCCCGCGCCCATTGCCCGGCGGCTGCTTCTCCGGCTGCTGGACGTCGTAGAAGCCCTGGTCGTCGGCCTGCCACACGTCCAGCGTCGCACCGGGCAGCGGGGTGCCGTCGACGGAGACGACCCGTCCGCTGATCACACACGGCTCGCCGCCGCCGACCAGATCGATGGTCGCCCCGAGTTCACAGACCGGGGACTCGGTCATGTGGAAGGGGCCGAGCACCGTCGAGTCGGTCGCGGCGGCCGCCTTATGGTCGTTGATCGTCTCGACAAGCATCGACACACCCAGGACGTCCGACAGCAGGATGAACTCCTGCCGGGTGTCGTCGCACATGTGCCCGGTTGCGGTGAGGAAGTCGATCGCCCGCTCCCACTCGGCCTGGGTCGGCTCGATGTCCCGTACGAAATCGTGCAGGTGACGCGTCAGGGAGACCAGCACCTCGCGCAGTCGGGGATCGGAGGTGTGGGCGAAGCTTTCCAGCACCGCCGTCGTCGTCTCGGTCTCCGCGGGCTTCGCGGTCTTCGCCGTGAGGTCCATGGCCGCTCAGCCCCGCCCGAGGATCTGCCGCAGTGCGTCCCCCAGTGCGGCCGTGACGTCATCGGTGGCGTCACGGCGGCGGAAGGCCACGTGGTTGTCCGGCCGCACCAGCAGCGCGCCCGAGTCGCCGATCTCCCGCAACCGGGCCCAGTCCCCGTACGGGTCCTCGTACTCCTGGCCGGGGCCGATGACCGCAGTGGCGATCTCCAGGCCGAACTCCTTGCCGAGGATGCGGGCGGCCTCCGTCCAGGGCTCGCCGCCGATGCCGGTGATCAGGGTGAACCGGCCGTTCCCGCCCAGGTCCAGGGTGGACAGATTGCGGGTGCCCGCGTCGAGCCAGGCGTGCGGGAGCTTGGCGCCGGGGCGGGTGCTCGGCTGGAAGTGCAGCTCGGGGTCGCGTGCGAAGCCGGGGTCCTCGGTGCCGTCCGGGACGATCGCGGCGGAGGTGTAGCGCTGGTTGAGGTCCACGCCGTGGGCGTTGAACTCGTACGCCTTGAAGGCGATCGCCTCCCGCAGGCGCGCCCGCTGCTCCTCGGCCTCCGCAGTGGCGTCCTTGCGGGCGGCGATGTTCCGCCACAGCTGCTCGGGGGTCTGCGGCGACAGGCCGCCGAGCGCCTCGAAGACGGGTGCCGTCTCACCGATGGACTGGTTGGCCCGGGTGACGACCTGCTTGCCGACCGGTGCCCGCTCGTCACTGTAGGTGTCCAGCAGGGACGGGGACGCGGTGCCGTCCAGGACGAGCTTCAGCTTCCACGCCAGGTTGTAGGAGTCCTGGATGGAGGTGTTGGAGCCCAGCCCGTTGGACGGTGGGTGCCGGTGGCAGGCGTCGCCCGCGCAGAACACCCGGCCGCTGGAGTACGTCTCGGCGTACATCTCGTTGACCGTCCATGCGGAGGACGACTTGATGGTCACCGGGATCTCGTCGTCGCCGATCAGCTTGCGGACGACGGACAGGGCGTACTCCTCGGTGAGGTCCGGCGGCCCGGCGTCGACGTCGTAGCCCCACACGATCAGCCACTCGTTCCATGTCCGTACGCAGCGCACCAGGCCGGCGCCGATGCCGCCCACGGTCGCGCCGGGCGCCAGCACCCAGTAGAGGGTGGCCGGTCGGTGCGCCACGTATTTGCTGAGGTCCGCGTCGAAGACGATGTTGATGCTGCCGGCCACGCCCATCTGGCCGCCCATCGGCAGTCCGGCGTCCTCGGCCACCTTGCTGCGGCCGCCGTCCGCGCCGATCAGGTACTTGGCGCGGATGGTGTACGTGTCGCCGCGCAGCCGGTCGCGGACCGTGGCGGTCACGCCGTCGGCGTCCTGCTCGTGCGACACATACTCGGTGTCGAAGCGTAGTTGGCTTCCGCGGGCTATGGCCGCGTTCACGAGCACCGGTTCCATGAGGTGCTGTGGCATGTCGCACATGCGGGTGGGGCTGGCCAGCTCGTGCGCGGCCTGCACGAGCGGCTCGTTGCCCCAGGACCTCAGCCGGCCGAGCTCCTCGCCCGCGATGGCGGTGCAGAAGACGGTGTTGCCCATCAGGTGCTGCGGGGTGGCCTGGGCGATCACATCCTCTTCGACACCCAGGTCACGCAGCACTTCCATGGTGCGCTGGTTGGTGATGTGCGCCCGGGGCGTGTCCGCGAGGCGTGAGTAGCGGGTGACCATGACGTTCGGCACGCCATAGGTGCTCAGCGCCAGCGCGGCGCTCGCTCCCGCGGGCCCGCTTCCCACGATGAGCACATCGGTCTCGACGGTCGGCACGGTCGGCGCGGTTGTCATCGGGACGTTTCCTCCACATCCGCCAGTCGCTTGTTCAGCCAGGTCATCAGTGCCTCGGCCACGTCGTCGGAGTTCTTCTCGCCCATGGGCAGGTGACCGTTACCCGTGAGCCCCAGGTCCGCCAGGCGCAGCAACTCGGCGTCCGCACCGGCCTGGGCGAGGTAGTCGGCGACACCGTGCTGGAACGGCGCGAACGGCGAGGTGTCGGCCGCGACCACGGCGATCGGGAAGCCCTGGAGCCCTGGCAGGGACCGCACGGGGCCGGCCTGTTCGTCCTGGACGAGGCAGTCCTGCAGCCCGTCGCCCCCGGCCTCGCGTAGCCGGAGGTGCAGTTCCTCCGGGGTCCGCGCCGGCGGCTCGTAGGTGATCGGGGCCGCGGTGAGCCCCCACTCCAGCTTTCCGAGGCCGGGCAGTTCGATGAAAGGCGGCCCCATCGGCTCGATGGAGACAATGGCCTTTACCAGCCCGGGCCGGGCATCGGCGACTAGCCAGCCGAACGGCGCCCCCATGGAGTGGGTGATCAGCACGGCCGGTCCGATCCGGTCCAGCAACTCGGCCCCGCAGCGCCGCATCTGCTCCTCGTTCTCGGCGAAGGTGGGCAGCGTCGGGCCCTGGCTCGCCATCAACTGGTCCAGCGCGGAGTCGTCGCCGATCTCGCCGCTGCCGGGCCACTGGCTGCCAGGTCGTCCTGCCCCATCGCAGAACAGCCAGCGGATGAACTCGTACGTCGGCGCCGAGCCCTCGATCGGCCCGAGGACATCGGGGTGGTAGGGGGAGCGCCCGTGACCCGGACGGTCGACCACGTAGACGGCGTAACCGGCCTGGAGGAACCGGGTGGCCCAGCCGGGGCGCCCGTCCGGCGTCGACAGGTAGTCCGTGCCCTGGCCGCCGCCCCCGTGGACCATCACCACGGGCAGCGGATGCCGGAGATCGGCCGGGATCTGGTACTGGACGTACATCGCGGCCTCGGCGGCGGTCCCGGCCTCCGTCGGCTTGCGCCCGACACCGACCCAGAACGCGCCCTGCTCGCTGATCGTCAACGGCGAGGCGGCACGGGCCGGCTCGGCGGTTCCGGGTGGTGGGGAGCTGGTCATCGGCGAACCTCCGTCACGGCGTCTGCGCCCATGCCCAGCACTATTGGCGACCGGCTCCGGGGCGGTCCAATGCCGGTTGGGGACGCCGTGATGCATGGCGCTCATCAGCGTCCCCGAGGGCGGGTACTTCACCGGGAAGGTGGGCGTGGCAGCGAGGATGACCAGGGCGTCGGTGTAGAGCGCGTGCAGCGGACACAGCCTTCGCGGCGCTTGGTCCGTGGTGCAAACCGGCCCGCCGCCGATGGACCGAAGTCCAAAGGGGCCGTCAGCTCCGTCAGCGCGGGGTGGCCTGTTCGCTCAACACGAGGTCGCCGAACTCCTCCGCGAGCGCCAGCGCAACCTGGAGGTGCATCCGCCGGACCTCGATCTCCCGCCCCGCAACTGCTCGGCCCGCTGGATACGGTACGCAACCGTGTTACGCGCGACGTGCAGCAGCTCAGCCGTCGCGTTCAGGCTCGGTTCCGTGTCGAGATAGCACTTGAGGGTGGTGCGCAGGGTGGTGGCAGGCTCCCCGGATCCGGCGAGTCCACCCAGCTCACGGCGCACGAACCGGCGCGCCTCATCGAGACGCGTGCTGAGCATGGCGATCACGTCGAGCTCGGCGTAGTCGAACAGCCACCGGTCGGTGCGGGACAGCATCCCGACCCGGACGGCATCGAGGGCTTGATGGTGACTGAACGCGAACCCCTCGACGCCGGACTCGGGCAGCCCGGCCGCTACCCGAATCCCGGATCGGGGCGTGGCCGTCGACGTCGGCGGCGCC
Source organism: Streptomyces sp. Ag109_G2-15 (assembly GCF_900215565.1). Taxonomy (NCBI): domain Bacteria; kingdom Bacillati; phylum Actinomycetota; class Actinomycetes; order Kitasatosporales; family Streptomycetaceae; genus Streptomyces; species Streptomyces sp. Ag109_G2-15. The sequence continues at coordinate 1,388,513 of NZ_OCNI01000002.1, read as the reverse complement.
ACCGAGGCACCGTGGACACTGGACCCCTACGCCCATACCCGTTGCCGGCCGACAGGCAGGATCAAGGTGCCCGTCGCTCCCCCCGCCCTCAGCAACTGCTCGGCACACCCTGCCAACCGGCCGGGATCGGCCTGTTCGAGATCGTCAGCCCACACCACCAAGGCGGTGTGCCGGCGAGTGAGGTCGTAGCCCAGGACGCGGTGCGCATGATCGGCAGCGACTGGCTTTCCGTCGAGGACGTCCTGCACCAGCTCCATGCGCACCGCGGCCGAACTGGTCACCCAGGCGGCGTGCGCCCGGGAGAACTCGCGAGTCATCTCGGCGTACAACTGGTTGACGATCGCGAACAGCACCTCCCAGACATGCGCCACCGCCGCGAACCGGTCGGAGGCAGGCAGGTGTCGTTCGGCCTCGTCCAGGAGCTCCCTGACGGCGTAGGCATGAACGAGCTGGACGCTCTGCAACAGGTGCTCGATACCGACTGCCCGGCCCGCAGTCTCCACAGCGCCCGTGAGCGCTTCTGCCGGAGGCTCCGGCACGACCTCGGCATTCTCGGCCAGCGCAGCCACGATGCTCAACGCGACGGCCTCACATCCCTTCCGCAGCTCCTGCACGAGGCCGTCCACGCCAAGCTGCGGGATCTGCGTGGTCACGTGATCAGTCAGGCCCTGGGCAAGTGTGATGGCGCAGGCCACCGGACCCGCGCCGACCCGGTCGACAAGCCGGTTTACCTGGGCCGAGGGCAGCACCGACCGGGACGTGGCTGTAGGAATGCAGTCGCCACCCAGACGTCCGGTTCAGACCGGCAGTGGATGGGTCCGTCGGGTGTCACAGGCAAGGGCGGCTTGGTTTTCGATCCATGCGAGCCCTCAGAGGTCCAGACTGGTCAGCAGCCACGGCAAGCACCGTTGCAGCACTAGGTGTATTGGTCATGAGCGTTGTTAACGGGGGCCGGTCTTGATCGTGGCGAAGGCCCCCGTGTGTGGTGGAGGTGTCGAATCTTCACCGCACGGAGGCCTTCGTGTCCCACCGTAATGCCCGACTGACCGTTCACGGCAGGCGACTGCTCGTCGAACGGGTCCGTTCCGGCCGCCCCGTCGCCCACGTCGCCGCAGAGATGGGCATCTCCCGTCCCACAGCCCACAAGTGGATCCGGCGCTGGCGGCTGGAGGGCGAGAGCGGACTCATCGACCGTTCCAGCCGGCCCCGCAGGACACCGCACCGCACGCAACCTGCCATCGAGGCACGTGTGTGCAGGCTGCGGCAGGACCGCAAGCTGGGCCCGGCACGTATCGGACCGATCCTGGGCCTGCCGGCCTCCACCGTTCACCGCATCCTCACCCGACACGGCCTGAACCGTCTGGCCTTCCTGGACCGGCCCACCGGCCAGGTCATCCGCCGCTACGAACGTGACCGGCCCGGCGAACTGGTCCACGTCGACGTCAAGAAACTCGGCCGGATCCCCGACGGCGGCGGCCACGAGGTCCTGGGCCGACAGGCCGGCCGGGCCCGGCGAAGCAGCGTGGGCTTCGACTACGTCCACTCAGCCGTCGACGACCACACCCGACTCGCCTACAGCGAGATCCACAGTGACGAGAAGGCCGCCACCTGCGCCGCCTTCCTGCGCCGCCTTCCTGCGCCGGGCCGCAGCCTTCTTCGCCACCTGCGGCATCGACCGCATCGAACGGGTCCTGACGGACAACGCCTGGCCCTACCGCAAGAGCTTCGCCTGGCAACAAGCCCTGGCCGACCTCGGCGCGACCGGCAAACTCACCCGCATCTACCGACCGCAGACCAACGGCAAGGTCGAACGCTTCAACCGCACCCTGCTCGACGAATGGGCCTACCTGCGGCCCTACACCAGCAACACCGAACGCACCAACGCCCTGGCAGACTTCTTGCACACCTACAACCACCACCGCTGCCACACCGCACTCAGCGGCCACCCACCGATCAGCCGCGTGAACAACGCTTCAGGTCAATACAACTAGGGCCTGTGTGATGTCGTGATCAACCTTGCCGATCCGGGTCCCTCGGGAAGGGGGATCCGGTAGGAAAACGATCGTGACGTGCAGGCAACTCACCGATGAACAGTGGAAGTTGATCGAGCCGTTCCTGCCGATAGGCGAGTACGGGCCGTACCCCGAGCGGCTGCGGGATCAGTTCGAGGGGGTGGTCTGGCGGTTCCGCACCAGCAGCCAGTGGCGGGAGATGCCCGGCGAGTTCGGCCCGTGGCCGACTGTCTACGGCCGCTTCCGGGTGTGGAGGGACGCCGGCGTCTTCACCGCACTGCTCGAGGGCCTGATCGCCGAGGCCGCCCGCCACGCCAGGGACAGACGGACTTTCGCTGTGATCACCCAGTGCGACGACTGCCTCAACACCCACGTTCCCGCGGATGACGACGACACCGGCCTGTGCGGAGACTGCCTCGCCGTCCGCATCGACCGGTTCTGACAAGCAGCCCCGCTGGCACCTGCCCCGTACCAACAGCCGTGCGGGGACGGCAACCTGGTGCGCGGCGAATGCTGGGACCTCCATGACTTATCAGGTCCAGGTCGAGAAGCGCAGGGCAGGTGGCGGACCGTCACCGCTTGAGCTGATTACTTCCCCGCCGGGAAGGCTGTTCGCCGCGGATCGAGGAACCCGAGCTCTGGGTCGCCGAGGGCGAGAGCCGAGAGGGAACGCTAGGTGGTCGCCGCCCACGGGAAGTTCGGCAGGTTCGCTGCGAACCACCCGTCAGCCAGCTCCAGCACCCGGTCAGTATGCGCGGCACGGAAATACTCGGAGCCCATCACCGGCCGGATGCCCTGGCTGGCCAAACAGTCCAGGACATGCCGCTCGACATCGCGAGCTGCGCCGACGGGCAGGTCGGTTATGAGCCTGCGGACTTGACCCAGACCATGTTGGCTGCGGTGGGTATCAAGCCGCCCTCGTCCGTCACCCGAGGAGATTCCGGGCTTCACCATAGCCCCGTCGGTCACCACGTAGTACACGGTTGGTTCGGGGCGAACACCCACTCCACTGCATCGGGCGCAAAGCAACTCGCGCTTTAACCCGGTGTTGATGCCCACCGAGGTCAGATGCCCGGCAACGCAGCACAGGCGCACAGTCTGGAGAATGTGGTCTGACATGACGTCCAGGATCATCAAGTCCTGCTCGTGGGCACGGCGCCTGAACTCAACGAGCTTGGGCGTCTGGGAGATGCCGCGACACGTAACGCAGGGATCCCCGGCGCCGTCGGAACCCGTTGTGAATCCGTAGGCACCCCCCGGCAAGCGCCCGGGGGTACGTGGATTCATCGCGGTGATGGTGAACTCATGCCCGTGCAGGCAGCGAACCTGTTTCGCCGGATACCCGTTAACCGATGCGGCGTCGGCCAGGATTCGAAGGTCGGTCTCGATGGCGTAGGCAGCAAACGACGCACTGGCGGTTTCCTCCCACCGCTTCCGCGCGCAATGCTCGCACTCCTCCAGAGCCATCGGGAAAGCTGCCAGCTTCCTCGTTCCCGGCATTGCCATGTGCTCCATTCCGGCCTCCAGGAGGAAGACACTCCCCTCGGGTGCCCGGACGATCGTGCTACCGAGCTTGGGGTGCAGCGCGGTCACGGGGGTCACCTGAGTCGAATGTCCCGCGTCGCAGGACAGCGTCACGTGGTCCAGGATGCCGCTCAGCTTGCTCCGTACCGTCCAACCGAGTTCATAGGCCCGCGTGGCGAAGAGTGCCATGACGGCCGCCTCGGCACGGGCAAGCAGCCGGGCAGAGCGCAGCGCGTCCTCCGGCAAAGGCGCGGCGGTCCGTGTGTCGTCACTCATGTCGTCCCCCATCTCAACAGGTGTGCTGGCTGCAGCGCTCAGACGAAGTTGAGGGTCGCATGGCGCACCGACAACGGGCGTAGCTGCTCGCCCGGTTGGTGAACGCGGCCGACGTACGGACCGCGTGGAGGGGTTCACCCTGGGTCGGCAAGGGGCTGTGGTCGGCCTCTTCCCCGAGGTGACAATCCTGCGGGGCCCCCTATGTGTCTGGTCATGGTCGAAGCACCAGTAGGTTCCTGTGGTTGAGGTTGGGGGCCGAACCGTGGGCTGGTGCGCATGGGCGATAGTCATTTAACGATCAAGCCCTCCGGGACGCGCCTCAACCCTCGCCGCCCCTCGCACTCCTCGGCCTCACGTGATCACAAAACAGGCGTCACACAACTACGCCGAAGCCTTGGCCCTGCACTCGCTGGGCGTTCGATCGAAGTGTCACCTACCGTTCTCCGGCGAGGTCGCGGCCGTTGTGCGCCCGTCCATCCGTGTTCCGGCCAGGGCGCCGACGGCAGGCTCCGCCTCAAAGATCACCGTCAGGCGTCTCTATAAGTGCAGGTCAGAGCCACTCTCATTTCCAATGACCCGAACTCGCACTACTACGATGACCGTCAAACTGCTAGTGCGCAGGTCAGAGGCCTTGTCAACTCTCATTTTCAGAGGCCGCTCTCATCACCCGCCCGGCGTCCCAGGCGTGGACGCCCCCTTGACGTCGTACGGCGGCGGATCGACACTCCAGGGGAGGGAATCCTAGTGAACAGGTAGGGAAACATGGTGCGCCTCCAGACGGTCGTCGGCCGAGCGAGCCGTACGCCGTTGTACGCACCCCTTCTCACCTCCCGCCTGCACATCGACCTGCTGCGCGTCTGCAGCGCGATCAGCCCGCGGGGCTGAGCCTCCGGGGCTGAGGCGGGCCTTCAGGGCCCAGCCGGTCCGCCCCCGCGCCGAGCCGGGCCCGGTGTCCCGGGCATCCGGAGCCGGCAGGACGCCCCGGCACCCACCGACCGACGACGCTTCCGCCGCGCGTACGTCCGCGCGCCCGCCACAGGGGAGACGCATGTCCATCACTCCGCTCGCCGCCGTCCCGACCGCCCACCGCACCGCCCCCGCCTTCCGGGGCCGGATCGGCCGGGACGCGCGCAGCGGCCACTACGCCGTGCCGCACCGCTACCGGCTCCATCTGTCCACCGCCTGTCCCGACGGACTGCGCCTCGCCATCGGCCACAGCCTCCTAGGCCTCGACGACAGCTGTCCGGTCACCTTCCTGCCCGCCGTCCCGGACCGGCCCGGCGGCGGCCACGCCGCCCTGCGCCCGCTGTACGAGGCGAGCGCCCACCACTACACCGGACCGGCCCTCGCGCCGGTGCTCAGCGACGACTGGTCCGGACGCATCGTCAGCACCCATGCCCCGGACATCCTGCGCGACCTGGACCGCTTCCCCGGGGACGCGCGCCCCTCCCTGTACCCGTGCGGCGCGGAGAGCCAGATCGAAGCCGTCGAACGGCTCTGTGCCGAGGGCATCGAGGAGGCCGCGCAGCGCGCCGGACGGGCCGACGCCGACCCCGCCGAGCGGGCCGCCGCGCTCGAACAGCTGCTGGACACGCTGGGCAGGATCGAGCGGTACCTGGAGGGTGAGGAGTACCTCGTCGACGGCCGGCTCACCGCCGCCGACGTCGAGTTGTGGGTGACCCTGGTGCAGCTGGACACCGTGCACCGCTGCCACCTCGACGCCTCCGCCGTGCACCGCATCGCCGGCCACCCGGCGCTGTGGGGCCACGCCCGCCGGCTGGCCGCCCACCCCGCCTTCGGTGCCCACCTCGACCTCGACGGCATCGCCCGCCGCCACCACGAGCGCTGCCAGGGGCTGGAGGCCGCCGGAGCCGCCGTCCAAATCCTGGACTGGACGGGCCACGCGGCCGACGACCTGGGCACTTCCAGCAGGTGAGAGCAGACCGGGCAGGTCCATCCCTCGGACAGTCGTTGACATGTGAACGGCCAACTGCCTTTACTTGCTGCACAGAACGGTCATGAGCGTCAGCGCCAAGCCCTGGCTCGCTGACCGGCAACCCTCGCATCGCGGTGGGGTGCCCCAGGTGACGACCGGACCGGACGACGATTTCGGTAAGCGCGAGGGCCCCGCAGGGCCGGAACAGTGACAGGTGACGCCATGTACGCAGCTTCCAGGACGGCCACCCGCCGCCCTCAGGGCTGCGTACGGTCGTCCGCGAACCTGCTGGTCGCCAACCGCGCCGTCGATCTGCTCCGGGTGAACAGCGCACTGTGTACCGCACCGGGCCGCGCCCGCTGTCGGGGCTGACACCTCCCCGCAGCCCCGCACGCCCTGACGAACACCGCCCGCGCGGTGTGCCGTTGCCCTCCCCGCCCCCGGTGCCCCCGCACGCCCGTGCGCTGAGCATGCCGCCGTAGCGCACGGCTGCCGTGGCCCCCGGGGGTGTCCGACTCCGCCGGAGCCCACCATGAGTGAACCCCCAGGCACCGCAGTGTCCCTCGCCGAGGCACCGCCCGCCGACACCCCGTCAAAACCCCTCGCAGCACAGCGGGTTCTCCCGCTCAGGCGGCCCGGACGCTGGATCGCCACCGCCGTCGTCCTGGTCCTCGTGGCCCAGTTCGTCCACGGCCTGACGACCAACCCCTTCTACCAGTGGGACCGCTTCGGGTACTGGTTCCTGCGGCCGACGATCCTCGACGGACTGCTCATCACCCTCGAAGTGACCGCGTACAGTGCCGTGTTGGGCCTGCTCGGCGGCATCCTCCTCGCGCTGGCCCGACTCTCGAAGTCCCCGGTCCTGCGCGCGGTCAGCTGGACCTACGTGTGGGCGCTGCGCTCCATCCCGCTGATCGTGGTGCTGCTCTTCCTCTACAACTTCAGTGCCCTGTACAAGACGTTGAGCGTCGGTGTCCCCTTCGGGCCGGCCTTCTTCTCCTTCGACGAGTCGAAGCTCGCCACCGACATGGTCATCGCCGTCATCGGCCTCAGCCTCAACGAGGCGGCCTACGCGGCCGAGGTCGTCCGGGGCGGCATCCTCTCCGTCGACCAGGGCCAGCACGAGGCGGCGGCCGCCCTCGGCCTGCCCAAGAGCTACCAGTTCACGAAGATCGTCTTCCCGCAGGCGCTGCGCTCGATCACCCCGAACTACGTCAACCAGCTCATCGGCCTGGTCAAGAGCACGTCGCTGGTCTTCTACGTCTCGCTCCTCGACCTGTTCGGCACCGCCCAGACCATGGGCGCCACCTACCCCGGCGACATCGTGCCGCTGCTGCTGGTCGTCACCGTCTGGTACCTGATCCTGACGAGCGTCGTCTCCGTCATCCAGTTCTACGTCGAGCGGTACTACGCCCGGGGCGCCAGCCGCACCCTGCCGCCGACGCCGTTGCAGCAGCTCCGCACGGGTCTGACCGACCTGCGAGCCCGCATCCGCAGGGAGGCCGCCGTATGACCGCGAAGACACTCGAGCCGCCGGCGGACATCGAGGCCGCCACCGTCGAGGTGCACGACGTGCACAAGTGGTACGGCACCCACCGGGTCCTGAACGGCATCGACCTGACCGTGCGTCCGGGCGAGGTGACCGTCATCCTGGGCCCGTCCGGCTCCGGGAAGTCCACGCTGCTGCGGGTCATCAACCACCTGGAGAAGCCGGAGATCGGCCACGTCAGCGTCAACGGCGAACTGATCGGCGTGAAGCGGCAGGGCGACCGGCTCAAGGAGCTGAGCGAGCGCGTCATCCTGGCCCAGCGCGGCCGGATCGGGTTCGTCTTCCAGAACTTCAACCTGTTCCCGCACCTGACGGTCCTGGACAACGTGGCCGCCGCCCCGGTCGCCACCGGCAGGCTCGGCAAGCCCGAGGCGCGGGAACTCGCCCGCGAACTCCTCGACCGGGTCGGCCTCGCCGACAAGACGGACGCCTACCCGCGGCAGCTGTCCGGCGGCCAGCAGCAGCGCGTCGCCATCGCCCGCGCCCTCGCCCTGCGCCCCGGCGTCATCCTCTTCGACGAACCCACCTCCGCCCTCGACCCCGAACTCGTCGGCGAAGTCCTCGCGGTCATCAAGGACCTGGCGTCCACCGGCACCACCCTCGTCATCGTCACCCACGAGATCGGCTTCGCCCGCGAGATCGCCGACCGGGTCGTCTTCATCGACGGCGGAAGGATCGTCGAACAGGGCCCGCCCTCCGAGGTCCTCGACAAGCCCCGGCACGAGCGGACCAGGGACTTCCTCAGCAAGGTCCTGTGACCCACCGCTCCCCATGACCTCCCCCCACGCCACCGCTCTCCTCACCCTCCCAGCGACAAGGAACGGCCATGTCTACCCACTTCACCCGACGCAGCCTGATACGCGGCATCACCGCGGCGACCGCCGTCGCCACCCTCGCCACCGGGCTCGCCGCCTGCGGTGGTGACAGCGACGCCGCCACCAAGACCGACGATGCCGCCTCCGGGAGCGTGACCGTGGGGCAGCTGTCCAACGGCGCGGCCAAGGAGACCGCCCTCAAGGTGTCCGAGGTGAAGTCGATCAGCGCCGAACTGCCCGACTCCGTCAAGAAGAGCGGCAAGCTGGTCATCGGCATCGGCGCCCTGCCGTCCGGCTCCGCGCCCCTGGCCTACGTGGGCAGCGACCAGAAGACCATCACCGGCTCCGAGCCCGACTTCGGCCGCCTCGTCGCCGCCGTCCTCGGCCTGAAGCCGGAGATCAAGAACTTCACCTGGGAGAACCTCTTCGTCGGGCTCGACAGCGGCAAGGTGAACGTGGCCTTCTCGAACGTCACCGACACCGAGGAACGCAAGAAGAAGTACGAGTTCGCCTCCTACCGGCAGGACAACCTCGCCTTCGAGGTGGCGAAGTCCAGCAAGTGGAACTTCGACGGCAACTACGAGAACCTCGCCGGCAAGACCGTCGAGGTCGGTTCGGGCACCAATCAGGAGCGCATCCTCCTGGAGTGGCAGAAGAAGCTGCAGAGCGAGGGCAAGAAGCTCACCATCAAGCACTTCCCGGACAGCAACGGCACCTACCTGGCGCTCAACAGCGGCAAGATCGACGCCCACTTCGGCCCCAACCCGACCATCGCCTACCACATCACCCAGACGGCGAAGACGCCCAACGCCACCCGCAACGCCGGCACGTACTCCGGCGCCGGATCGAGCCTCCAGGGCCTGATCGCAGGCACCGCGAAGAAGGACAGCGGCCTCGCCAAGCCGCTCGCCGACGCCATCAACTACCTGATCAAGAACGGTCAGTACGCGAAGTGGCTGGCCGCCTGGAACCTCTCCAACGAGGCCGTCGCCAAGTCCGAGGTCAACCCGCCCGGACTGCCGCTGAGCAACTCCTGATCAGTCGTCACACCTGAAAAAACTCATGCAAGTTGAGTGAAGAGAGGACTCCGCCTCCGTGACCCACCAGACCGACCTCCGCGGAGGCGGAGCCCTGCCCCTGCCCACAGCCCCCGTCCTCGACAACGCCGTCTGGGCCGCCCTCGACGGCCCCCACGCCCACCTCGCCGAACGGGTCGGCCGCGCCGCCCGCTACCAGCCCGAGATCTACGCCTACGCAGCCCTCGCCGACCCGGCCGACCCCACCGCCTGGGCCGACCTGCACACCCTCGTCGGACCGGGAACGACCGTACGGATCAAGCCCGTTGACCAGGTTCCCGCCGGTTGGGAGGTCATCGGCGGCGGGGAGGGCGTCCAGCTCGTCGACACCGCGCTGCGGGCCGAGCCCGCCCCGGAGGCGGTACGGCTCGGACCCGCCGACGTGCCCGAGATCCTCGACCTGGTCGCCCGTACCAGGCCCGGCCCGTTCCTGAAGCGGACCGTCGAGATGGGCGCCTACCTCGGCATCCGGCACGAGGGACGGCTGATCGCCCTGGCCGGGGAGCGGCTGCGGCTGCCCGGCTGGACGGAGATCAGCGCCGTGTGCACCGACCCGGAACACCGCGGCAGGGGGCTCGCGACCCGGCTGGTCCGCGCGGTCGGCGCGGGCATCAGGGAGCGCGGGGACACCCCGTTCCTGCACGCCGCGGCGGACAACACACCGGCGATCCGGCTGTACGAGTCGATCGGCTTCACCCTGCGCCGGCGCTCACGCATCCTGCAGCTCCGCAGCCCGGGAACACAGCTCGGCAGCCCGGGAACACAGCTCGGCAGCCCGGGAACACAGTTCCGCGGCCCGGGAACATCCGGCGCCACCCGGGCGTTCTGACTCATGACGAGATCCGCCAGGCGGACGCCGACCCGGCCCGCCGCGCCCGACGGACGGAGGTGTGGGCCGTGACCCGTGTACTCCCGCTGCGCGTCCCGCAGCCGTACCGCTCCGTCCGCCTGCACTCCCGGCCGCACATAGACCTCCAGCGCGTGGCCGGCGCACTCTGTCGCCGCTGACTTCTCCCCGGCCTCAAGGCTTCCTCTCGGAGCCAGGCCCGGGCTTCCCCCTGCCGCGCTCGCCCGCCGCCGACGCCCCGCTGCCGCGAGCCGGTGTTCTCGTACGGACATCCAGGAAGGCACCCGCGTGTCGTCAACTCCCTCCCCCTCCCTGCATCTTGCCGTCGCCCTGGACGGCACCGGCTGGCACCCGGCCTCCTGGCGCGAGCCGGTGGCCCGGCCCCGGGACCTGTTCACCGCCGGTTACTGGGCCGACCTGGTCGCCGAGGCCGAGCGCGGGCTGCTCGACTTCGTGACCATCGAGGACGGCCTCGGCCCGCAGTCCTCCGGCTTCCTCGAACCGGACGACCGCACCGACCAGGTCCGCGGCCGTCTGGACGCCGTGCTGATCGCCTCCCGCATCGCCCCGCTGACCCGGCACATAGGCGTGGTTCCGACGGTGGTGGCCACCCACACGGAGCCGTTCCACATCTCCAAGGCGATCGCCACCCTCGACTACGTGAGCACCGGCCGTGCCGGACTGCGCGTGCAGATCACCGCCCGGCCGAACGAGGCCGCCCACTTCGGCCGCCGTACGATCCCCCTGATCGACGCCTACGACAGCCCGTCCGCCCAGGAGCTGGTCACGGAGCTGTTCGACGAGGCCGCCGACCATGTGGAGGTGGTGCGCCGGCTCTGGGACAGCTGGGAGGACGATGCAGAGATCCGGGACGCGGCCACGGGCCGCTTCGTCGACCGGAACAAGCTGCACTACATCGACTTCGAGGGACGCCACTTCAGCGTCAAGGGCCCCTCCATCACGCCCCGCCCGCCCCAGGGACAGCCGGTCGTCACCGCCCTCGCCCACGACACCGTGCCCTACCGGCTCGTCGCCCGCCAGGCCGACGTCGGCTATGTCACCCCGCACGACACCGACCAGGCGCGTGCGATCGTCGCCGAGATACGCGCCGAGCAGGCCGTGGCGGGCCGCGCCGACCAGACCCTGCACGTCTTCGGTGACCTCGTCGTCTTCCTCGACGACGACGAGGCCGCAGCCACGGCCCGGCGTGAGCGCCTCGACGCCCTCGCGGGGGAGCGGTACACCAGCGACGCCCGGATCTTCGCCGGTACGCCCGCCCAACTGGCCGACCTGCTGGAGGAATTGGGGGAGGGCGGGTTGACCGGGTTCCGGCTGCGGCCCGCCGTACTCGGCCACGACCTGCCCCGGATCACCCAGGGACTCGTGCCCGAACTGCAGCGCCGGGGCCTGTTCCGGCACGCCTACGAGGCCGACACCCTGCGCGGCCTGCTCGGGCTCGCCCGCCCCGCCCACCGCTACGCCGCAGCCATCGCCTGAGCCGGAGGAACGCACGACCATGAGCAAGCCGCTGAAGCAGATCCACCTGGCAGCCCACTTCCCCGGCGTCAACAACACCACCGTGTGGAGCGACCCGGCCGCCGGCAGCCACATCGAGTTCAGCTCCTTCGCGCACTTCGCCCGCACCGCCGAACGCGCCAAGTTCGACTTCCTGTTCCTCGCCGAGGGACTCAGGCTGCGCGAACAGGGCGGGCAGATATACGACCTGGACGTCGTCGGCCGCCCCGACACCTTCACCGTGCTGGCCGCGCTGGCCGCCGTCACCGACCGGCTCGGCCTGACCGGCACCATCAACTCCACCTTCAACGAGCCCTACGAGGTGGCCCGCCAGTTCGCCAGCCTCGACCACCTCTCCGGCGGCCGCTCCGCCTGGAACGTGGTCACCTCCTGGGACGCCTTCACCGGGGAGAACTTCCGCCGCGGCGGCTTCCTGCCGCAGGAGGAGCGCTACTCCCGCGCCAAGGAGTTCCTGGCCACCGCGAACGAACTGTTCGACTCCTGGCGCGGCGACGAGATCCTCGCCGACCAGGCCACCGGCACCTTCCTCGGCGACGCCAAGGCGGGCGCCTTCGTGCACCAGGGGCAGCACTTCGACATCCACGGCCGCTTCAACGTCCCGCGCTCCCCGCAGGGCCGCCCGGTGATCTTCCAGGCCGGCGACTCCGACGAGGGCCGCGAGTTCGCCGCATCGAGCGCGGACGCGATCTTCAGCCGGTACTCCACCCTCAAGGAGGGCCAGGCCTTCTACACGGACGTCAAGGGACGCCTCGCCAAGTACGGCCGCCGGCCCGACCAGCTGCTCATCCTGCCCGCCGCGACCTTCGTCCTCGGCGACACCGACGAGGAGGCCGCCGAACTCGCCCGCGAGGTGCGCCGACAGCAGGTCAGCGGCGCCACCGCCCTCAAGCACCTGGAGTTCGTCTGGAACCGGGACCTCTCCGGCTACGACCCGGAGGGCCCGCTGCCCGACGTCGACCCCCTGGTCGGCGAGGAGCACATCTCCCGCGGGCGCGCCCAGGTGCGGATGTACCGCGACCCGATCGCCATCGCCCGCGAGTGGCGGGAGCTGGCCGCCGCCAACGGCTGGTCCATCCGCGACCTGGTCATCAACACCGGCAACCGGCAGACCTTCGTCGGCTCCCCGGCCACCGTCGCCCGGACCATCAACGACTTCGTGCAGGCCGACGCCTCCGACGGCTTCATCCTCGTCCCGCACATCACCCCCGGCGGCCTCGACCCCTTCGCCGACAAGGTCGTACCGCTGCTCCAGGAGCAGGGCGTCTTCCGCACCGAGTACGAGGGCACCACCCTGCGCGACCACCTCGGCCTCGCCCACCCGGACGCCGACTCCGCGGCCGAGCGGGCCGCGTCATGAAGTTCCTGGCCATCACCCTGATCGTGCACCGCCCGGACCCGGTCACCGGCAGACAGAAGCCGACGCACGACCGGTTCCGCGAGGTCCTCGACAACGCGGTGCTCGCCGAGGAACTGGGCTTCGACGGCTTCGGCGTGGGGGAGCGGCACGAGCGGCCGTTCATCTCCTCCTCGCCGACGGTGGTGCTCAGCCACATCGCCGCGCTCACCCGGCGCATCCGGCTCTTCACCGCCGTCACCACGCTGAGCCTGCTCGACCCTGTCCGCGCCTACGAGGACTACGCGACGCTGGACCATCTCTCGGGCGGCCGCCTCGACCTGATCATCGGCAAGGGCAACGGCGCCGCCCAGCGCGAGCTGTTCCAGGTCACCCCCGAGGACCAGTGGGACCGCAACGCCGAGAGCTACGAGGTGTTCCGGCGGATCTGGCGGCAGGACAGGGTCACCGCCGACACCCGCTTCCGTCCGCCGCTGACGGACGCCGAGGTCTGGCCGCGCCCGTACCAGCAGCCCGTCCGGGTCTGGCACGGGAGCGCGACCAGCAAGGAGAGCGTGGACCTCGCCGCCCGCTACGGCGATCCGCTGTTCTCGGCCAACGTGACCAACCCGATCGAGCCGTACGCCGAACTGATCCGCTACTACCGGGAGCGCTGGGAGCACTACGGCCACGACCCCGCGGACATCGCGGTCGGCGCGGGCTCGGCGGGCCTGTACGTGGCCCGCACCTCACAGGAGGCGCTGGACGTCTACCGCCCGCTCTTCGAGAGCAACCTGGCGTTCCAGAAGAAGACCGGACTGCCCGTGGTCTTCGAGACGCTGGAGGACTTCGTGGAGCGCAGCTCGGCGCTGATCGGCAGCCCCCAGCAGGTCATCGAGAAGGTCCACCGCTACCACGAGCAGTTCGGGCACACGGTGCTGCACCTGCACGCGGACGCCGGCGGACTGACCGACACCCAGCACCGGGACTCCCTCGAGCGTTTCCAGGGCGAGGTCGCGCCGGTGCTGCGCCAGGACATCCCGGACCCGCCGTTCGCCTGGGCCCCGGTGCTGCCCGAGCCCGTACCCGCCCACCTCTGAGGAGCCGCCCGTGTCCGCCGACATCCCCCTCGGCGTCCTCGACCTGGTCCCGATCCCGTCCGGGTCCACCGCCGGCCAGGCCCTGCGCAACTCCGTCGATCTGGCCCGACAGGCCGAGCGCCTCGGCTACGGCCGCTACTGGTTCGCCGAGCACCACCTCAACCCCGGCGTGGCGGGTACGTCCCCCGCGGTGCTGCTCGCGCTGACGGCCGAGGCCACCTCCACCATCCGGCTCGGCTCGGGCGCCGTCCAGCTCGGACACCGCACCGCGCTCAGCACGGTCGAGGAGTTCGGCCTCCTCGACGCGCTGCACCCCGGCCGCTTCGACCTCGGCCTCGGCCGCTCCGGCGGCCGCCCGCCGGCCGGGAAGGCGGCCGTGCCGCCGACGCTCACCCCGGTGGTCGACGGCCGCGCCCCGAACGGCCTGCTCATCCCGCCCCGCTTCTCCTTCGAGCAGCTCCTCGGCTCGCCCCGCATCGCCCTGCAGCGCAGGCTGCTCCTGCTGCCGGGCGCCGAGTCCCAGGACTACGCCGAGCAGACGGACGACATCCTCGCCCTGCTGGCCGGCACCTACCGCTCCCCGGAGGGCGTCGAGGCACATGTCGTGCCGGGCGAGGGGGCCGACGTCGAGGTGTGGATCCTCGGCAGCAGCGGCGGGCAGAGCGCCGAGGTCGCGGGCGCGCGTGGCCTGCGCTTCGCGGCGAACTACCACGTCAGTCCGGGCACGGTCCTGGAGGCGGTGGACGGCTACCGGTCCTTCTTCCAGCCGTCCGACGTCCTCGACAAGCCCTACGTCAGCGTCTCCGCGGACGTCGTGGTCGCCGAGGACGACGCGACGGCCCGGGAACTCGCCACGGGCTACGGCCCCTGGGTGCGCAGCATCCGCACCGCGGAGGGCGCCATCGCGTTCCCGACCCCCGACGAGGCCCGCGCGCACCCCTGGTCCGACGAGGACCGGGCCCTGGTTCAGGACCGGGTCGACACCCAGTTCGTCGGCTCGCCGGGCCGGGTCGCCGACCAGCTGGAGCAACTCCGCGAAGCCACGGGCGCCGACGAACTGCTCATCACGACCATCACCCACGACCACGCGGACCGGGTCCGCTCCTACGAACTCCTCGCCGAGGAGTGGCGCCGCAGGTGAACGGCGTATCGGCGTGCCCGGCGGACGTATCCCTCCCCCGAAGGCTACGTCCGCCGGACCGCTTCCCCCGGTGCCGGACGGTGGCTCGGACTGCCAGGGTGCCCTCCCCGGGGGCCGGACGCCTGAGTCGGGGGCTACTCAAGTCGCCCTGTATCAAACCTGAGTAGTCGCGCTCCATTTGGTGTGACGACTTACGAGCAGGACGCGAAGACGCTCGAACTGCCCTGGCCGTTCACCGGCCGGGAGGACGAACTGGAGCTGGTGCGCAGGTCGTTGGCGGCCGGACGGCCCGGCGTCGTGGTGACCGGACCGGTGGGCTGCGGCAAGACCCGGCTGATCACGGAGGCGGTCCGGGGCACGGACTGCGCCCGGGTGACCGGGACGCCCGAGACCCGTGGACTGCGCTTCGCCGCCTTCGCGCACCTGCTGCCCGACACCGTCTCGCTGCACCGGGCGGTGCACCTCCTGTCCGGCGTACGGCTCCTCGTCGTCGACGACGCCCATCTGCTGGACGAGGCCTCGGCCGCGCTCGTCCACCAGCTCGCCGTGCACGGACGCACCCGCCTGGCCGTGGCGGCCACGGACGGGGTACCGGCGCCGGGCGCGGTGGCCCGGCTGTGGACGGGGGAGCTGCTGCCCCGCCTGACGCTGGAGCCGCTGCCCCGCCAGGACACCGCCCAACTGCTCGCCACGGCCGGCCTGGAGCCGCTCACCATGGGACGGCTGCACCGGATGTGCCGGGGCGATCTACGGCTGCTGCGCGACCTGCTGGGCGCGCTGCGCCAGTCCGGCGGGCTGGCCCGCGTCCCGGGCGGCGACGAGTGGGCGTGGCGCGGCCCGGTCCCGCTCACCGAGAGCGTCCGCGACCGCCTCGCCCCCGCCCTGGAGCGGCCCGACGGCGACGAGCGCGAGACGCTCGACCGGCTCGCCTTCGCCGAGCCCCTGCCGCTCGCCCTGGACGAGCTGGACCTGGACGTCCTCGAACGCCTGGAGGCGAATGGCCTGATCGAGGTCGACGACGAGGGCTCCGTCACCCTGGCCCACCCCCTGCACGGCCCGGCCCTGCGCGCCACCGCCGGCCGGCTGCGGGCCCGCCGGCTGGCCCGCACACCCGACCGGTGCGGCCCGGCGCTGGAGGCCGAACAGGCTTCACTGGAGCGCGGGTTGGCGCTGCAGGACGTGCGGACCGTACCGACGCCGGTGGGGGACTGGCTGCTGTCAGAGGGACTGCCCGTCCCCGCCCGGTACGCGGTCGTACGGGCTCGGTACGCCCGGCTGCGGGGGGAGCTGCGAGAAGCGGCGGCGTGGGCGCGGGAGGGGCTGCGGGCGGCCCCGGACGACGCGGACTGCGGTACGGAACTCGACTTAATCGCCGGGCAGCTGGGCGAGATGACGGCAGGCGGTGTGTGGGCCGCGGCGGCCCGCGGTGACCTCGATTCCGCCCTGGCCGGGATCGCCGGGGACGATGTGTTCGCGCACTACGACGCCGTACGCCTCGGCGCGCCCGAGCGGGCCGCGGGGCGGCTGCCGGGCGACGGGGTGTTCGGGCAGCACGCCGACGCGCTCGCCCGGGGTGACGGGCCCGCGCTGGACCGGGTCGCCGAGGCACTGGAGGGGCGCGGCTTCCTGCTGTTCGCGGCCGAGGCGCACGCGCAGGCCGTCCGCGCCCACCGCGATCCGCGCGCCGCCCGGCTCTCCCGGACCCGTGCGGTCGCGCTGGCCCGCCGCTGCCAGGGTGCCCGCACCCCGGCGCTGTCCGGACTCGTCCTCGGCGAACTCACCGCGCGCCAACGGCAGATCGTCACGCTCGCGGCGGCGGGCCTGAGCAACCGGCAGATCGCCGAGAGGCTGACGCTGTCGGTCCGTACCGTCGGCAACCACCTGTACAGCGCCTACACACGGCTCGGTGCCAGCGACCGCGGGGCCCTGCCGTGGCTCACGGATCTGCCGGAGGCGGAACCGGCCTGAGGGCGAGCCCACCCTTCACCGCACCGGACGCACTCACGCCGCCCCGAACGCCGCGAACGCCCATCCCGTCGCCTGGTGCACCGGGTCTCCGGGCTGGGCGGCGCGGGCGTCGCGCAGGGCCTCGGCCAGGCTCAGGCCCGCGTCGAGGCCCTTGTGGAGGGCGACCATCAGGGGGACCACCGCGGCGTCGTTGACCGGCGCACTGCTCGCCACGACCCCCGCCGTGCCCAGCGGGAGCAACGCGGTGACCAGGCCGAGGAGTTCGTCGGCGCCGACCGAGGCGAGGCGGGCGGTGTCGCAGCTGGAGAGGATGATCCGGTACGGGCTGCGGGCCAGGCGCTCGAAGTCGTGCACGATCAGCGGGCCGTCGGCCATCCGGAGGGCCGAGAACAGCGGGCTGTCGGCGCGGAACGTGCCGTGCGCGGCCAGGTGGGCGAGGGCCGCGCCGTCCAGGTCCTCCAGCACCTGGGGGACCTGCGCCGCCTCGCCCTCCAGGACCGTCGCCGTGCCGTACCGGTCGGCCAGTTCGGGCACTTCCGCGCCGCCCGTGGCGAGGCCGGGGCCGCGCACCAGGACGTGCCGGCCGCCGGACGGCGGCTCGGTCTCCCGGGCCCGCAGCCAACTGCCCGCGGACGGCGACACGCTGAGCACCCGCTCCCGCAGCGCGGGCAGCAGCGCCCACGGCACCCGGTGCAGCGCGCCGGGCGGCACGATCACCACCGGACCGGACCCGAGGTGCGGTACGGCACCGCCCAGCAGCAGCTCCTGCAGGCGCCGTCCCGCCGCCTCGACCAGCGGCAGCCGGGCCTCGCCTCCGGGGTGCGCGAGCCGTCGTAGCCCGGCCTGCACGTGCTCGGCCTCGGCCACCGCCTCCGCGAGCGCGCCGCCCGGGAACCGCCGTACCCGGCCCTGCCCGCAGAGCAGGATGTGCACCTGACCGTCCACGACGGCGAGTTCGACCAGCCGCGCCTCGCCCAGCCGGTCCAGCAGGCGGCCCGCGTCGAAGCGGTCGCCCTCGCCCGGTCCGTCGCCGCGGGTGTGGTGGGTACGGGAGCGGATCTCCCGTTCCAGCCGCCGCTGTTCGCGCTCCAGTGCCGGGATCGGGCGGCCCTCCCTGCGGGCTTCCTCCGCCCGGGCCGCTATCTCCCGGTAGGCGGTGAGGCTGCCGAGCAGCGCGGGGTCGGCGGGCGGCCGAGTGGGCGGCGCGGACAGCACGGTCGCCCGCCAGCGCTCGCTCCACTCCAGCAGCCGCCGCGGACCGCCGTTCTCGAAGCTCGCCTCCTGGGCGAGCGCGGCCAGTTCGGCGCCCTGCGCGGTGGCGCGGGCCCGCAGCTCGGAGGCGCCGAGCGTCATCCGGTGGTCGTCGAGGACGTCCAGGCCGCGCCGGCAGGCCTCCAGCACACCGCGCCCGGAACCCGCCGCCCGGGCCCGCAGCGCCTGCGCGGCCCAGCCCGTGACCCGGGCCGGCGGCGGACCGCCGTGCCGGCTGCGCGCGGCCACCGCCAGGTGCCGCTCCGCGTCCGCCGTCCGCCCGAGCGCGAGCGCGATCCGGCCGGCCAGCAGGGAGGCCTCGGGCGCCGCGGGCGAGCCGAAGGAGGCCAGCCGCTCGGCGACCGCCGCCGCGTCAGCGACGAGCCGCCCCGACCGGCGCCCGGCCGCCACCCGCGCCTCGATGAGCACCAGCCGGGCATGCGTCTCCCACCAGGTCCGCCGCTGCCCGGCGAACAGCCGTACGGCATGGGCGGCGCGGGCGATGGCGGTGTCCGGGTCCCCGGCCGAACGGGCGGCCCGCGCGGCCGCCAGCAGCAGCTCGGCCTTGCGGGTGGACTGCCCGCCCATCCGGTCCAGCAGCGCGATGGCCGTGTCCGCCTCCGCGAGCGCCTCCGGGGCGAGGCCCGCCGCCATCAGCACCTCACAGCGCCGGATGGACAGCATGAACGTGGGCGTGCCGAGCTTGCCGTACCGCTCCTCGGCCTCGTCCAGCAGCCGCAGCGCCGCCGGGATGTCCCCGGAGCGGAACGCGGCCAGGCCCCGGCTCTCCACCGCGTCCGCCTTGTCGTGCTCCTGGCCGGTGGTCTCCCACAGCCGCTCGGCGGCCGTGAAGTCCGCGACCGCCCGGTCCACCGCGCCCTGCGCCAGATGCACCGTGGCCCGCAGGGTCAGCGCCCGCGCGGTCCAGATGCCGTCGCCGGCGTGCCGCAGCACCGGAAGCGCCCGCCGTACGTCCTCCAGGGACTCCCGGTGATGCCCCAGCACCCACCACACATAGGCCCGCCGGTACAGCACCCGTGCCCTGGTGTGTCCGCTGCCCCGCGCGACACCCTGCTCGAACGACGCCAGCCCCTGCCGCGTGCGCCCCGCGTGCACCAGTGCGACCCCGAGCGTCGCGAGCACGTCCGCCTCCCGCTCGGCCGACTCGGCGCGCGCGGCGAGGTCCCGGGCCCTGCGCAGATGCCGCAGGGCGATCTTCAGATCGCCGAAGTCCCGCTGCCAGATGCCGAGTACCTGATGGGCGACGCTGGCGTGCAGCGGCGACGGATCGGTGTGCAGTACCTGATCCGCGCGTGCCCTGGCCTCGCCCGGATCGGCGAACACCATGGGCAGCAGCTCGAGGACCGACTCGCTTCCCGCTGTCACCCCTCGCATGGTAGTGGCCTGGGCAAACCCGTCACACGGGTTCTCCGTGGTCTCCTCGGGCTGTACCGCACGTACTTGCGGGCTGTATCAATCGGTCGTCGGGCGACTCTGACTGTCGGAGCACCGCCTCAGGGGGAGGACACACCATGGCACCACAGCGATTCCACGAGCAGTTCCACCACATCCAGCGCTCGATGCCCGACGTTCCCCTGGCCATGGGCCCGGACGACGACGCGCACTTCCTCTACGAGAAGGGCGTCGTCCTCGCCCGCGACGGCGAGGAGGCCCGCCTGGTCGAGGACACCGTGCGCACCCACTTCACCGACACCCGGGGCCTGGTCGCCGACCACGTGCGCCGGGCCGGCCCGGAGACCAACCGCACCGGCGTCACCCGCATCCAGGTCGGCGACCCCGCCCAGGGCGACGACGTCGTCCCGCACGCCCTGCGCGCCCTCCGGGAGGCCGAGGGACGCCAGGGGCGCCGGCTGGTCCGCCGCAACCACGTGATCCACATCGCCCCGGTCAACGCCTGCCCCGGCGACGAGCCCGTGCCCGCGCCGCGCAGCGAGCCGCCCAACCCGGCCGCGCAGGAGGGCCTTCACGACCCGGACACCGCCGTCGGCGTCCTCGTCATCGACACCGGTCTGGTGCACGACTACCGGTCCTATCCGCTCCTCGCGCACACCACCGGCGACCCGCAGGTGACCGAGACCGGCGCCGACGGAGTGCTCCACCAGTACGTCGGCCACGGCACGTTCATCGCCGGGATCGTCGCGGCCGTCGCGCCCAACACCGACGTCACGGTGCGGGGCACGCTCGACGACGTGGGCGCCATCCTGGAGTCGGAGTTCGGCGCGAAGCTGTTCGAGGCCGTCGACCAGGGCGGCTGGCCCGACATCATCAGCCTCTCCGCGGGCACCTCCACCGGCTCCGGTGAGGGCCTGATCGGCCTTGAGGCGTTCATGCGCGAACTCCGCGAGCAGCGCACGCTGCTGGTGGCCGCCGCGGGCAACAACGGCAGCGACACCCCGTTCTGGCCGGCCGCCTACGCGGCCCTGCCGGAGTACGCGGACAGCGTGCTGTCGGTCGGCGCGCTGCGCGGGGACGGAGAGTCGGGCGCCTGCTTCAGCAACCACGGCCCCTGGGTGCACGTCTACGCCCCGGGTGAGCGCCTGACCAGTGCCCTCACCGGCTTCGACATCCCCGTGCCGTACGTCTACCAGCACTCCACCTACGACGCCTGCCGCTTCGGCTGCACCTACGCCTGCACCTGCCAGTACCCGCGCCACACAGGCGTGCTGAGCGAGGCGGGCGAGAGCACCGCGGCCAAGCCCGACCAGGTGATGTTCGACGGCCTCGCGCAGTGGAGCGGCACCTCCTTCGCCACCCCGGCCGTCGCCGCGCTCGTCGCCGCCCACATGACGGCGCACAAGGAGCGCGACCCGCGCGCGGCCCGCGCACAACTGCTCGGTTCCCTCACGGAATCCGCCGAGGTGCGCGGGGCGCACGTTCCGGCGCTGCGGCCGCCCACCTGGCGCCCGGTTCCCGTCGCGATCCCGGCCCGGCCCGCATGAGGTCCGGAACCCTCCGCTCCACGGCGTACGATGACCTGCCGTACACGAGGGGTGGAGCCGTGGACCGTACAGAGGTCGGGGCGCTGGTCCGGTCTGCCGTCGACGGCGACGCCGCGGCCTGGAAGGCGCTGGTGGAAGGGATGAGTCCGCTGGTGTGGTCGGTGGTGCGCGCGCACCGGCTCTCGGACGCCGACGGGCACGAGGTCTACCAGACCACGTGGTTCCGCTTCGCCCAGCACCTCGGCCGTCTCCGGGAGCCCGACAAGGCGGGCTCCTGGCTCGCCAGCACGGCCCGGCACGAGTGCCTGAAGGTGCTCAAAGGGCTGACGCGGCTGACGCTGACCGACGATCCGCAGGTGCTGGACCGGGCGAGCGAGGAGCGGACCCCGGAGCAGACCCTGATCGACGCCGAAGAAGAGGCGGACCAGGCGGAGCGGATCCGCCGGCTGTGGCAGGAGTTCGAGGCACTCGGCGAGCGGTGCAGGCAGCTGCTGCGGGTGCTGATCGCCTCGCCGCCGCCGAGCTATCTGGAGGTGTCGGCCGCGCTCGGTATCGCGGTCGGCAGCATCGGGCCCCTGCGCCAGCGCTGTCTGCGCCGGCTGCGGGCCCGGTTGGACGCACGGGGGGCGGCATGAGCGACGTGCACGGGAACGGATTTCCCGAAGAGGACTTCGACGACGCCGGGTTCGACGGCGATCTGCTGGAGGAGGAACTGCGCCAGGCGGCCGCCGTCCTGGACCCCGTCCCCGCCGGGCTACGCCAACTGGCGCTCGAAGCCTACGCGTTGCACGACCTGGATGCCCGGATCGCCGAGCTGACCTTCGACTCGCTGGTGGACGCGCTGCCGGTCAGGGGAGTGCCGGAGGCCCCGCGGATGCTGACCTTCCGCGCGGGCGAGCTGACCGTCGACGTCGAGGTCACCGGGGAGGGGCTGATCGGGCAGGTGCTGCCGCCGCAGTCGGCGCGCATCGAGGTGCTGGGCGGCCCGCAGACGACCCGCCCGGTCACGGTCGACACCCTGGGCCGCTTCACCAGCGACCAGCCGCCCACCGGCCCGTTCGCCCTGCGGCTGCGGACCGGCGGCGAGGTGATCGTCACGGAGTGGCTGCGGGCCTGAACCGGCTCACCAGGTCCCGAACCGGGTCACCAGGCCCGGAACCGGCTCACCAGGTGACGGGCAGCGTCCGCGGCCCGCGGATCATCGTGCGGTGCCGCCGGCGCACCTGCTCGGGCGGCACCGCGAGGCGCAGCCCGGGCAGCCGGTCCAGCAGCGTGTCGACCAGCAGCTCGGTCTGCGGCCGGGCGGGGACGGCACCGGTGCAGTAGGGCGGGCCGTTGCCGAAGGCCAGGTGCGGGTACGGGCGGCCCGGCCTGTCCGCCGAGCGCGATCTCCTCGGTCGTCATGCCCCAGCCTCGTACGCGCCCCGTCCGCGGTCCTGCGGGAGTGCTCCGGCCGGAGGGCTACAGGGCGTTCACGAGCGCGGCCAGGGCACCGGCGAGCCGCTCCAGGCCCGGCCCGGCCGGCCCGCCCGGCTCGGTCATGTACGTGTCCCGCCGGATCTCCACCATCAGCGCGCTCACCCGCCGGTCCCGCCCGTAGTACTCCAGCGGCACATAGGTCCCGCTGAACGGACTGTCCAGCCCCGTCTCCCCGCACCCCGCGAACGCCTCCCGCGCGGCCTCCCTCAGCTCCGGCGGCGTGTGGAAGGCGTCCGTGCCCAGGCACACGGGCGGCCGCGGACCCGCCCCGTGCAGCTCGTACGGCAGCGCCTCGCTCGGGTAGGAGTGGACGTCGATCACGACCGCCCGCCCGGTCGCGGCGAGCCGCCCGGCCACCGCCTCGGTCATCGCCCGCGCATAGGGCCGGAAGTACCGCTCGACCAGGGGCTCGGGGTCGGTGTCCGCGGCCCGCAGCTCGCCCCGGTGCGTGGTCCGCGTGTACACGGCCCCCATCCCCACGGCGAGCATCTCCTCCCGCTCGTCCGGGAACCGCTCCGGGTCCACGACCAGCCGCGACAGCCGGTTGACGAACCGCCAGGGGGTGATCCCGGCCAGCCCCGCCGCCCGCTCGGCGATCAGGGCGGTGTGCGCGTCGGTGATGTGGTCCAGCTCCAGCCCGAGCGCCGCGTCGTCCAGCAGGATCCCCTCCCGCACGTCCTGTGGAATCGCCCGCGCGGAGTGCGGCACATGCAGCAGCACGGGCGACTCGGCGACACCCGGGAGGAGTTCGAACGAGGGGGCGGACTCGGGCACGGGCTGCTCCAGGGGCGTTGTCAGTGGCGTGGTGCAGGATCAAGGTGTCACACCAGCACCGAGCGAGGGCGGGCGGGAGCATGCCGATCAGCAACACCCGGGTGGCCGAACACCCCTTCCTGGAGGGCCTGTACAAGGACGGGTACTTCCGGTTCGTCGCGCGGGCCTACGGCTTCGAGGACGCGGACACGGAGGATCTGATCGCCACTCGGGAGTGGTGAGCGGTCAGCCGAGCAGCTCTCGTACGAGCGCGCCGACCTGGCCGGTCTCGATCAGGAACCCGTCGTGCCCGTACGGCGACTCCACCACCCGCAGCCGGTCCGCCGACGGGATCCGCGCGGCCAGTTCCGCCTGCTGGGCGAGCGGATAGAGCCGGTCGGAGTCGACGCCGGCGACCAGGGTGGGGGCGGTCACCCGGGCGAGGGCGGACCGGATCCCGCCCCGCTCCCGGCCGACGTCGTGGGCGTTCATCGCCTCGGTCAGGACGACGTAACTGGCCGCGTCGAAGCGGCGGACCAGCTTCGTGGCGTGGTGGTCGAGGTACGACTCCACCCGGTACCGGCCGCCGCGCCACGGGTCCTCCGAGTCCTGCGGGAGACGGCCGAAGCGGACCTGGAGTTCCGGCTCGCTGCGGTAGGTGACGTGGGCCAGACGGCGGGCCAGGCCGAGGCCGGCGAGCGGCCCGCGGCCGGTGTCGTGGTAGTTGCCGCCCTGCCAGTGGGGATCGCTGCGGACGGCGTGCAGCTGGATGCCGGCCCAGGCGATCTGCTCCGCGCTCGCCGCGGCCGTGGTGGCGAGCAGGAGCAGCGCGCCCGTCCGCCCGGGGTGCGACACCGCCCACTCCACGGCCCGCATCCCGCCCATGGAGCCCCCGACGACCAGCGCCCACCGGTCGATCCCCAGGGCGTCCGCCAGCCCGGCCTCCGCCGCCACCTGGTCGCGCTGGGTCAGGAACGGGAAGGCGCCGCCCCAGGCCCGCCCGGCGCCCGGGCGCCGGGCGGACGGTCCCGTGCTGCCCTGGCAGCCGCCGAGGACGTTCGGCGCGACGACGAACCAGCGGTCGGTGTCCAGGGCCCGGCCGGGGCCGACCAGCGCGTCCCACCAGCCGGGGGTCGGATGGCCGGGCCCGGCCGGGCCGGAGACATGACTGTCCCCGGTGAGCGCGTGCAGCACCAGCACGGCGTTGGAACGGTCGGGTGCGAGCCGCCCCCAGGTCTCGAACGCCAGCCGCGCTCCCGGCAGTTCACCGCCCGCCTCGAGCGGCAGCGGTTTCTCCGCGACGTACCACCGGCGTCGCCCGGGCGGGTCCCCCTCCCGCCAGGCCCCGGTGGCCGGCGGAAGGGGGACCGGGTTCTCGGGAGCGGCCGGTACGGCGCTCAGGACGCGCCCTTGGCCGCGCGGAACCCGGCCTCCAGGTCCGCCTTGAGATCGGCCAGGTTCTCGATGCCCACCGACAGCCGCACCAGCCCCGGCGCCGTGCCGGTCGCCGCCAGCTGCTCCTCGTCCAGCTGGCTGTGGGTGGTGGAGGCGGGGTGGATGATCAGGCTGCGCACGTCGCCGATGTTGGCGAGGTGACTGAACAGTTCCACCGCGTCCACGAACCGCTTGCCCGCCTCGACCCCGTCCCGCAGCTCGAAGGAGACGACGGCACCGGCACCGTGCGGCAGGTACTTCCGGCCGGCCTCGTACCACCGGCTGGACTCCAGGCCCGGATAGTGCACGGCGGCGACCTCGTCCCGCTGCTCCAGCCACTCGGCGAGGGCCTGCGCGTTCGCGGAGTGCCGCTCGATGCGCAGGCTCAGCGTCTCCACGCCCTGCAGGAGCAGGAACGCGGAGTGCGGGGAGAGCGCCGGGCCGAGGTCGCGCAGCAACTGCACCCGCAGCTTGATCGCGAACGCGCCCGGGCCGAGCGCCGGCCAGTACCGCAGGCCGTGGTAGCTCGGGTCGGGCTCGGTGAAGTCCGGGAAGCGGTCGGCGTGCGCGCCGAAGTCGAAGGTGCCGCCGTCCACCACGACACCCGCGATCGTGGTCCCGTGCCCGCCGAGGAACTTGGTCGCCGAGTGCACGACGATGTCCGCGCCGTGCTCGATGGGCCGCAGTAGGTAGGGAGTCGGGACCGTGTTGTCCACGATCAGCGGGACACCCGCCGCGTGCGCCACGTCCGCCACCGCCCGCACGTCGAGCACGTTGCCCCGCGGATTGCCCAGCGTCTCCGCGAACAGCGCCTTGGTGGTGGGCCGGATCGCCGCCCGCCAGGCCTCCACGTCGTCCGGGTCGTCCACGAAGGACACCTCGATGCCCAGCTTCGGCAGAGTGTGCCGGAACAGGTTGTACGTGCCGCCGTACAGCGAGGTGCTGGAGACGATGTGGTCGCCGGCGCTCGCCAGGGTCAGGATGGCCAGCGTCTCGGCCGCCTGCCCGGAGGACAGCGCCACCGCGGCGACCCCGCCCTCCAGCGCTGCGACGCGCTGCTCGAAGACGTCCTGGGTGGGGTTGTGGAGGCGGGTGTAGATGTTGCCGGGCTCGGCGAGCGAGAACAGGTCGGCCGCGTGCCGGGTGTCCCGGAAGGCGAACGACGTGGTCTGGTAGATCGGCGTGGCCCGGGCGCCGGTCGTCGGGTCGGGTGCGGCACCGGCGTGGATCTGCTTGGTCTCGAAGGACCAGGCCGAGGTGTCGGCTTGTGTGCTCATGGTGCTCCTCGTGCGGGGGAGGGCGCGGACTTGCGACGAGGTAAGCACGGAGGGACACGACCGAACAGGCTTGTACGAAACGTGACATGAGGCCGTCACATACGACATGTTGCCGCAATCCAGTGCGGCATCGGCGCAGTTGGGCGAGCGGGTCCCGGACATGACTGCGCCCCGGCCGGGGGTACCGACCGGGGCGGAGTGTCACTCACGGCTGCGGCTCAGGCGCCGCAGGTGGCCGCAGGCGTCAGCTCAGGGAAGCGAGCGCCTCGTTCCAGGTGGCCGACGGGCGCATGATCGCGTCCGCCTTGGCCTTGTCGACCTGGTAGTAGCCGCCGATGTCGGCCGGGGAGCCCTGGACCGCGAGCAGCTCGTCGACGATCGTCTGCTCGTTCGCCGCGAGGGTCTCGGCGAACGGGGCGAAGGCCTTCGCCAGGTCGGCGTCGTCGGTCTGCTGGGCCAGCTCCTGCGCCCAGTACAGGGACAGGAAGAAGTGGCTGCCGCGGTTGTCGATGCCGCCGACGCGACGGGTCGGGGACTTGTCCTCGTTGAGGAAGGTCGCCGTGGCGCGGTCGAGGGTGTCGGCGAGGACCTTGGCGCGGGCGTTGCCGGTGGCCGTCGCGTACTGCTCGAAGGCCGGCACCAGGGCGAAGAACTCACCGAGCGAGTCCCAGCGCAGGTAGTTCTCCTTGACCAGCTGCTGGACGTGCTTCGGCGCGGAGCCGCCGGCGCCCGTCTCGAACAGGCCGCCGCCCGCCATCAGCGGGACGACCGACAGCATCTTGGCGCTGGTGCCCAGCTCCAGGATCGGGAACAGGTCGGTCAGGTAGTCACGCAGCACGTTGCCGGTCACCGAGATGGTGTTCTCGCCGCGGCGGATGCGCTCCACCGACAGCTTGGTGGCCTCGACCGGGGAGAGGATCTTGATGTCCAGGCCCTCGGTGTCGTGCTCCGGCAGGTACTGCCGCACCTTGGCGATCAGGTTGGCGTCGTGGGCGCGGCCCTCGTCCAGCCAGAACACGGCCGGGTCGCCGGTGGCGCGGGCGCGGGTGACGGCCAGCTTGACCCAGTCGCGGATCGGGGCGTCCTTGGTCTGGCAGGCGCGGAAGATGTCGCCCTTGCCGACCGGCTGCTCGATCAGGACGTTGCCGGCCTGGTCGAGGACGCGGACCGTGCCCGCGGCCGGGATCTCGAAGGTCTTGTCGTGGGAGCCGTACTCCTCGGCCTTCTGCGCCATCAGACCGACGTTCGGGACCGAGCCCATGGTCGACGGGTCGTAGGCGCCGTGCGCGCGGCAGTCGTCGACGACGGCCTGGTAGACACCGGCGTAGGAGGAGTCCGGGATCACCGCGAGGGTGTCGTGCTCCTGGCCGTCCGCGCCCCACATGTGTCCGGAGGTGCGGATCATCGCCGGCATGGAGGCGTCGACGATGACGTCGGAGGGCACGTGCAGGTTGGTGATGCCCTTGTCGGAGTCGACCATGGCGAGGGCCGGGCCCTCGGCCAGCTCGGCGTCGAAGGAGGCCTTGATCTCGGCGCCCTCGGGCAGGCTCTCCAGGCCCTTGAGGATGCCGCCCAGACCGTCGTTCGGGGTCAGGCCGGCCGCGGCGAGCGTCTCGCCGTACTTCGCGAACGTCTTCGGGAAGAAGGCGCGCACGACGTGACCGAAGATGATCGGGTCGGAGACCTTCATCATCGTGGCCTTCAGGTGCACGGAGAAGAGGACGCCCTCCTCCTTGGCGCGGGCGACCTGCGCGGCGAGGAACGTGTTCAGCTCGGCGACGTGCAGGACGGAGGCGTCGACGACCTCGTCCTTCAGGACCGGTACGGACTCGCGCAGCACGGTGGTGGTGCCGTCCTCGCCGACCAGCTCGATCTTCAGGGCGCCGGCCTCGGAGATCACCACGGACTTCTCGGTGGAGCGGAAGTCGTTCTCGCCCATGGTCGCCACGTTGGTCCTGGACTCGGGGGTCCAGGCGCCCATGCGGTGCGGGTGGGTCTTGGCGTAGTTCTTCACCGAGGCGGGGGCGCGGCGGTCGGAGTTGCCCTCACGCAGGACCGGGTTGACGGCGGAGCCCTTGACCTTGTCGTAGCGGGCGCGGATCTCGCGCTCCTCGTCGGTCTTCGGGTCGTCCGGGTAGTCCGGCAGCGCGTAGCCCTTGCCCTGCAGCTCGGCGACGGCGGCGCGCAGCTGCGGGATGGACGCCGAGATGTTCGGCAGCTTGACGATGTTGGCCTCGGGCGTCTTGGCCAGCTCGCCCAGCTCGGCCAGCGCGTCGGGGATGCGCTGGTCCTCGTTCAGGTACTCCGGGAAGTGGGCGATGATGCGTCCGGCCAGCGAGATGTCCCGGGTGTCGACGGCGACACCCGCCTGCGAGGCGTACGCCTGGATCACCGGCAGGAACGAATGCGTCGCCAGGGCCGGGGCCTCGTCTGTGTAGGTGTAGAAGATGGTCGAGTCAGTCACCGGGTGCTCCGCTCCACGTCTGCAACATTGCTCGACATCAAGATATCTCGTGATCGGGCTGGGC
Organism: Streptomyces sp. Ag109_G2-15; assembly: GCF_900215565.1. Taxonomy (NCBI): domain Bacteria; kingdom Bacillati; phylum Actinomycetota; class Actinomycetes; order Kitasatosporales; family Streptomycetaceae; genus Streptomyces; species Streptomyces sp. Ag109_G2-15. The sequence goes on along the minus strand of NZ_OCNI01000002.1, from coordinate 1,359,718 downwards.
TCGACAGGGGTCCTGGCCGGAAAACATGCCGTACGGGTGCAACCACTCCCCCGTCTCTGTGGTCATGACAAATGATCGCTCGCTGACCACGCGCGATCGCCCACTGACCGGCGGCCGGCCCTGACCCTCCGGCCGCCCGAGCGAAGGCTGACGATGAGATATCGCACCCGAGTGACGGCCCCGGCGGCCGTCCTGATCGGTACGACGGCTGCGCTGACCCTGGGCTCCCCGGCCCACGCCACCCCGGGCAGGCGTACGGGGGACCCGGGCCCGGAGACCCTGGGCGACCCCGTCTTCCCGGCCCTCGGCAACGACGGCTACCGCGTGTCGGCGTACCACCTGGACCTGGCCTACGACCCCACGACCAGGCTGGTCGACGCCACCGCCACCCTGCGGATCCGCACCACCCGGGCACTGAGCCGCTTCTCCCTCGACGCCCTCGGCCTCGACATACGCTCCGTGTGCGTCGGCGGCCGCACGGCCGTCTGGGAGCAGGCCGACGAGAAACTGCGCGTCACGCCCGACCGGCCGCTCCCGGCGAAGGCCGTCGCGACCGTCCGCGTCGAGTACTCCGCCGACCCGCGCCGCACCCTCGCGCACACCGCCTGGGTGCCCACCGCGGACGGCTTCGCGATCTGCCCCCAGCCGAACTCCGCGCACACCGTCTTCCCGTGCAACGACCACCCCTCGGACAAGGCGGACTTCAGCTTCCGCGTCACCGTCCCGAACGGGGTGCGCGGCGTCGCGAACGGCCTGCTCACCGGCGTCGAGGAGGTGGACGGCGACCGTACGGCGTACTCGTACCGCTCGGCCTCCCCGATCGCCACCGAACTCGTCCAGATCACGGTCGGCGACTATGTGATCAAGGACCGCGAGGGCCCGCACGGCCTGCCGCTGCGCGACGTCGTCCCCACCGCCCGCGCCACGGCCCTGGAGCCGGCCCTCGCCCTCACCCCGGGCCTGGTGACCTGGCTGGAGGAGCGGCTGGGCGCCTTTCCGTTCGAGACGTACGGCCTGCTGCCGTGCAACTCCGACGACCCGAAGGCCTTCGACTTCACCGGGCTGGAGACCCAGACCCTCACCCTGTACAAGCCGAACTTCCTGCTCCAGGAGGAGAAGAAGATCGGCTCGCACATGATGCACGAGCTGGTCCACTCCTGGTTCGGCAACCTGGTCAGCCCGGCCACCTGGGCCGACCTGTGGCTGAACGAGGGCCACGCCGACTTCTACGGACTGCTCTACCGCTACGAGCGCGGCTGGACCGACTCCCTCGGCCTCACCACCATGGAGGCCCGGATGAAGGACACCTACGCGCGCGGCGACCAGTGGCGCCACGACTCGGGCCCGGTGGCCGCGCCCAACGAGGTCAACCTCTTCGACAGCCAGCGCTACCTGGGCGGCGTGCTCGTCCTGTACGCCTTCCGGCAGCTGGTCGGCGAGGACGTCTTCCACGCCGTCGAGCGCACCTTCCTGGACCGCTTCCGCAACTCCTCGGCGTCGACGGACGACTACATCGCCGTCGCCTCGGAGGTCTCCGGCCAGGACCAGTCCGGCTTCCTGCGCGACTGGCTCTACGGCACGAAGACCCCGCGCATGCCCGGTCACCCCGACTGGACGGTCAACCCGGTCAGCTCGTCCTTCGCGGCCCCGCACAGCCGGCGCGGCGGCCACTGGCACGAGAACTCCGCGACGCTCTGACCACCCCTGACCCCCGCCACGAACCGCCCGGCCGCTCGTTTCACCGGTCGGACCGGGCGCTCATGGCGAGGGAAGGGCAAGCACATGGGCTTTGTCGGCCGTCGGGGTTTCCTGGGTGCCTCCGCCGCCGGAGTGGCCGCCGCCGTCTCACCGGCGGCGGCCCCGGTGGCGGCCCCGGACCCGTGCCCTCGGCTCCCCGGCGCCGGACCCGGTGCGCGGCATCCACCTGTCGGCCCTGTCGCCGGACGGGAGGCAGGCGGCGTTCGTGGCACTGAACGCCCTGTGGCTGCTGCCCGTCGACGGCGCACCGCGCAGACCTCACCGGCACCGCGACCACCCCGCGCCCCCGGACACCACCTGGCTGGAGGTCGCCCGCGGCCTCCGGCGCGGCTCGTGCTGCCACGCCGGCGACGGGGACACGTACTAGTCGGTCAGGGCCGGACCCGGCACCACGTCCTCCCCGCTGCGCTGCTGCGGGATCACCACCGCGCCCTGCTGCAGCGCCACCGTCCTGGTCGGGGCCGGGATGCGGATGCCCTCCTCGCGGTAGCGGCGGTGCAGGCGCTTGATGAACTCGTGCTTGATGCGGTACTGGTCGCTGAACTCGCCGACGCCGAGGATCACCGTGAAGCCGATGCGGGAGTCGCCGAAGGTGTGGAAGCGGATCGCGGGCTCGTGGTCCGGGAGGGCGCCGGTGATCTCGGTCATGGTCTCGGCGATGACCTCGGTCGTGACGCGCTCGACGTGGTCCAGGTCGCTGTCGTAGCTCACGCCCACCTGGACCAGGATCGTCAACTGCTGCTCGGGACGGGTGAAGTTGGTCATGTTGGTCTTGGCGAGCTGGCCGTTGGGGATGACCACCAGGTTGTTGGACAGCTGGCGGACCGTCGTCTGGCGCCAGTTGATGTCCACGACATAGCCCTCCTCGCCGCTGCTCAGCCGGATGTAGTCGCCCGGCTGGACGGTCTTGGAGGCGAGGATGTGGATGCCCGCGAAGAGGTTGGCGAGGGTGTCCTGGAGGGCGAGGGCGACGGCCAGACCGCCGACGCCGAGGGCGGTGAGCAGCGGCGCTATGGAGATGCCCAGCGTCTGCAGCACCACCAGGAAGCCGATCGCCAGGACCAGGACCCGGGTGATGTTGACGAAGATGGTCGCCGAGCCCGCCACGCCCGAGCGGGACTGGGTGACCGAGCGGACCAGGCCCGCCACGACCCGGGCCGCGGACAGGGTCACCACGAAGATCAGCCACACCTGGAGGATCTGGTTGGTGTGGTGCTGCACGGTGTGGGTCAGCGGCAGCACCGCCGCGGCCGCCGCGAGGCCGCCCACGATCGCCGCCCAGGGGACGACGGAGCGCAGCGTGTCCACGATGACGTCGTCACCGCTCCACTTGGTCCGCTTGGCGTGTTTGGCCAGCCAGCGCAGCACCGTGCGGGACAGGAACGCCAGCACCAGGCCCGCGGCCACGGCGATGCCGGCGAGGACGAGGTCGTCCAGGGTCAGCGCGCGGTTCACCGGTCACCTCCGGGGCGCAAAGCTGCTGCGGAGAGCCTGATGTGAAGTCTCATCACGTTGTCACCTGCTCGATGTCCGGAATGTGCGATCGCGCCGCCACCGGATCACCGGCGGTCGGCGCGATCGTTCATCCTGCCGTATCCGGCACACCAGTTCGTACCAGGACCGGTGCCGTGAGCAGCCGTCTCAGACGATGCCCTCGGCGAGTTCGGCCTGGTCGCGGTCGCTGCCGTACGCGGCCGTGGTGGGCGTTCCGTACGAACGACGGGCGACGTACCACCAGATGCTGGCCAGGACCAGGACGACGACGAGGGCCACGGCCGCGTAGTTCATCGTGTCCACCGTGACCGGCGAGGACTGCGGCAGGCAGAACAGGACCGTCACACAGGCCACCCACACCACCGCGATCCAGCCGACCGGCCTGCTCCACCGGCCCAGGCTCCACGGACCCGGCTGGAAACGGTCGCCCGCGCGCAGCCGCAGCAGGACCGGGATGGCGTAGGCGGGGGTGATGCCGATGACGTTGATGGCGGTGACCGCGCCGTACGCCGTCGCCGAGTACAGGGACGGCAGGGCCAGGACACCCGCGACGATCACCGACAGCCACACGGCGGCGACCGGGGTCTGGGTGCGGTTGCTGACCTTGCGCCACAGGTGCGAGCCCGGCAGGGCACCGTCCCGGCTGAACGCGAACACCATGCGGCTGGCCGCGGCCACCTCGGCGTTCCCGCAGAACAGCTGGGCGACGATCACGACCAGCAGCAGCGCGCTCGCGCCGTCGGTGCCGAGGCCGTCGAGCAGGATCTGCGCGGGCGGCACGCCGGTGTCGGTGGTGCGCGTGGCGTCGTAGTCCTGGATGGCGAAGGTCAGGCCGGCGAGCAGGACGAAGCCCGCGATCCACGACACCCAGATGGACCGTACGATGCCCTTCGCCGCCGACACCGAGGCGTTGGAGGTCTCCTCGGAGAGGTGGGCGGAGGCGTCGTAGCCGGAGAACGTGTACTGGGCGAGCAGCAGGCCGATCGCGGCCACGTAGAGCGGGCTCGACCAGCCGGTGTCGTTCACGAACTTGGTGAACACGAAGGACGGCGACTGGTGGTGGTCGGGGACGATCGCCAGCGCTCCGACGATGAGGGCGACACCGGCCAGGTGCCACCAGACGCTGACCGAGTTGAGCACGCTGACCAGGCGGACGCCGAACAGGTTCAGCACGGCGTGCAGCAGCAGGATCGCGCAGAAGATCAGCATGGTCCTGCCGGGCGTCGGCTCGAAGCCCCATTGGAGGTTGGCGAAGGCCCCGGTGAACAGGGCGGCGCCGTAGTCGATGCCGGCGATCGCGCCGAGCAGACCGAGCAGATTCAGCCAGCCCGTGTACCAGCCCCAGCGCCGGCCGCCGAGCCGGTCGGCCATGTAGTACAGCGCGCCGGAGGTCGGATAGGCGCTGGTGACCTCGGCGAGGGCGAGGCCGACGCACAGCACGAACAGGCCGACGCCCGCCCAGCCCCACAGCATCACGGCGGGCCCGCCGGTGCCCAGGCCGAAGCCGTACAGGGTCATGCAGCCGGACAGGATCGAGATCACCGAGAAGCTGATCGCGAAGTTGCCGAAGCCGCCCATGCGGCGGGCCAGCACCGGGCGGTAGCCCAGCTCGCGCAGCCGCTGTTCCTCGTCGTGCTGCGGCCGGGCGGGGGTGGGCGAGGGATCGGGGGACATGCGGAGACCTCCGGGGGTGAGGAAGGAGAGGCGGGGAAGGAGAAAGGGCGTCAGGCGCCCTCGGCGGCCGCCCGGCAGCGGTCCCTGGCCTGCAGGAAGACCTCCACGGCACGGCCGCGGTCGGGGGTGCGGTACATCCAGGGCGGCGGCGTGACGTACGGGCCGATCGCGTCGAACACCCGGGCCGCGTCCGGGAACTGCAGGGCGCCCCACAGGGCGTGGGCCAGGTGGTTGAGGTCCAGCAGCGAGCGTTCGGGCCGGGGCGACTGCTCGAACCAGGAGTGCAGCGCCCGGCGCGCCTCGCGGGTCGCGTCCTCCGCCACCCAGTGCAGGTCGAGCGCCGCGTCGTGCCCGCTGCCGCGCCGGTAGCGCTCAACCCGGACGTACAGCGGCAGCAGGTGGAGCGCGGACCCGGGCGGCGCCGATCCGGCCGCCCACTGGGCGTAGCCCGTGGCCTCTGCGAGCCGGTCCGAGGAGCCGATCGTGTACAGGAACTGCAGCATCCGGTGGTGGGCCTCGCGGTTGTGCGGGTCGCGCCGGCCGACCTCGGCCAGCAGCCCCCACGGGCCCGGCGGCAGCACCGGCTCCGGCGGCGGCGCCCGGTGCTCGTCCCAGCGCTGCTGCGGGTCCAGCTGGGCCAGCGCCAGCAGACACACCCAGGGCACGGGGTCCTGCGGAGCGGTCTGGGTGGCGGACTGCGCGGCGTCCCACGCCTCGATCCACAACTCGTGCGTACGGCGGTGCCGTTCGCGCTGCGCCCGCAGGGCCCGCTCCACGCCGACCCGGGCGTGCATCACCGCGGCCGGCACGCTCTGCGGCTCCTCCGCGAGCCAGGCCCGCACCACATCGGTACCGGCCGCCGCGGCCGCGAGGATCTGGGTGCGCTGGGTCCACTGCCACCAGCTCGTGGTGTCCGCGAGCAGCGCGCGCATCGCCATCCAGCGCCCGGTGCGCAGATCCTGGAGGGCGGTACGTAAGGAACCGTCGTGGCCGGCGGGGTCGTAGGAAGGCCGTGCTCCTTCTCTGGCCATCAGCCACCCGCCCCGGTCCGCGAGCGGACGGGCGGGGTGGCGGGGTGCGGTAGCAACAGCCCTCCTCTGGGCGGTGGTCGAGCGCCTCCGTGCGGGTCGGCGGTCACTATAGGGGCGTCCCTTCCGCCTTGCCATTGTTGTCAACTCAACTAACTGGGTGGCCAGTTGATCGACGACCGGCCGAGCTTGACGCCGGACACGGCCCGGCGGCAGGCTGTTCGCGCCGATCTTCGAAGGGGTGTGCGGGAGGATGCGATGACGGGGCCGGTGCTCGCCGTCGACCAGGGCACGTCCGGCACCAAGGCCCTGGTGGTCTGCCCCGAACGCGGCGTCCTCGGGGCCGGGTTCGCCGCCGTGACCCCCCGCTACCTGCCCGGAGGTCTGGTCGAGGTGGACCCGGCCGAGCTGTACGCCTCGGTGCTCGACGCCGGTCGCCGCGCACTCGCCGAGGCGGGCGAGGACGTTGTGGCGATGGGCCTGGCCAACCAGGGCGAGACCGTCCTCGCCTGGGACCCGGCGACCGGCCGCCCGCTGACAGACGCCCTCGTCTGGCAGGACCGGCGCGCCGAGACCGTCTGCACCGAACTCGCCGAGCACGCCGAGGAGTTGCGGCAGCTGACCGGCCTGCCCCTGGATCCCTACTTCGCGGCACCCAAGATGGCCTGGATCCGCCGCAGTCTCACCCGCGAGGGCGTCGTCACCACCTCCGACGCCTGGCTGGTCCACCGCCTCACCGGCGCCTTCGTCACCGACGCGGCCACCGCCGGCCGTACCCAGCTCCTCGACCTGGACCGCGCCGAGTGGTCGCCGCGGGCGCTGGAGACCTACGGGCTGTCGGACGAACGGCTCCCGCAGGTGGTCGACAACGCCCAACCCATCGGCATCACCGCGGCGTTCGGCCCCGAGATCCCGCTCACCGGACTCGCCGTCGACCAGCAGGCCGCCCTGCTCGCCCAGCGCGTCACCGGGCCCGGCGCCGCCAAGTGCACCTACGGCACCGGCGCGTTCCTGCTCGCGCACACCGGCGGCACACCCCGGCGCGGCACCTCCGGCCTGGTCAGCTGTGTCGCCTGGCGGCTCGCCGGAGACACCGGCTACTGCCTCGACGGGCAGGTCTACACGGCCGCCTCCGCCGTGCGCTGGCTCACCGACCTCGGCGTCATCTCCTCGGCCGCCGACCTCGACCCGGTCGGCGGCGCCGTCCCCGACAGCGGCGGCGTCACCTTCGTCCCCGCCCTCGCCGGGCTCGCCGCCCCCTGGTGGCGCGGCGACCTGCGCGGCTCCCTGACCGGACTCGGCCTCGACACCGGACCCGGACACCTGGTGCGCGCCCTGTGCGAGGGCCTGGCGGCCCAGGTCGTCGAGCTGGCGGAGGCGGCCGCGGCCGACCTCGGCACCCCGCTCGACGCGCTGCGCGTCGACGGCGGCCTGACCCGCTCGGCGCTCCTCATGCAGACCCAGGCCGACCTGCTGCAACGCCCCGTCGAGGTCTCCGCGCTGCCCGACGCCACCGCACTCGGTGCCGCCACCCTCGCCCGGCTCGGCGCGGACCCCGCGCTGAGCGTGGCAGACGCCCTGCCCGACTGGAAGCCCGCCGCCGTGTACGAGCCCCGCATCCCGGCCGACCAGGCAGCCGAACGTCTGGCCGGCTTCCGCAGCGCGGTCGCCGCCCTGCTCGGCTCATGACGGTCACCGCGGAGGGGCCGCTGCCCGAGCGGACGTACGACGTGGCGGTCGTAGGCGCCGGAGTCGTCGGCTGCGCCATCGCGCGCGAACTCGCCCGCCACCCCCGGCTGCGCATCGCCCTGGTCGAGGCCCAGGACGACGTCGGCCAGGGCACCTCGAAGGCCAACACCGCGATCCTGCACACCGGTTTCGACGCGACCCCGGGCTCCCTGGAGGCCCGGCTGGTCCGCGAGGGGTACCAGCGGCTGGCCGCGTACGCCGCCGAGTCCGGCATCCCCGTCGAACGGGTCGGCGCCCTGCTCGTCGCCTGGGACGAGGAGCAGCTCGCCGCCCTGCCCCGGCTCGCCGAGAAGGCCGAGCGCAACGACTGCCCGGACACCCGGCTCCTCGGCGCCGACGAGCTGTACGCCCGCGAACCACACCTCGGTCCCGGCGCCCTCGGTGCCCTGCACGTGCCCGGCGAGAGCATCATCTGCCCGTGGACGACGACCCTGGCGTACGCCACCCAGGCGGTTCGCGCGGGTGTCGACCTGCACCTGAACACCCGTGTGGAGCAGTCCAGTCGGGATGGGCGCGGTCATCTCCTGACCACCTCCAGAGGCACCCTGCGCGCCCGCCGTCTGGTCAACGCGGCCGGGCTGCACGCCGACACCCTCGACCGGGCCCTCGGCCACGACGACTTCACCGTCACCCCGCGCCGCGGCCAGCTCATCGTCCACGACAAGCTCGCCCGCCCCCTGGTCCGGCACATCCTCCTCCCCGTCCCGACCGCCCTCGGCAAGGGCGTCCTGGTCGCCCCCACCGTCTACGGCAACGTCCTGCTCGGCCCCACCGCCGAGGACCTGCACGACAAGCGGGCCACCGGCTCCACCGCCGAAGGTCTCGCCCTGCTGCGGGAGAAGGGCGGCCGCATCCTGCCCGCACTGCTGCGGGAGGAGGTCACCGCCGTCTACGCCGGGCTGCGCGCGGCCACCGAGCACGAGGACTACAGGATCACCGCTCACCCCGAGCAGGCGTACGTCACCGTCGGCGGCATCCGCTCCACCGGCCTGACCGCGTCCCTGGCCATCGCCGCCCACGTCGTCGGCCTGCTGACCGGCACCGGGCTCGATCCCGGACCTGCGCGGGACCTCGACCCGGTCCGCATGCCCAACCTCGGCGAGGCCTTCCCGCGCCCCCACCAGCGGCCCGAACTCGTCGCCGCCGACCCGGAGTACGGCACCCTCGTCTGCCACTGCGAGCGCGTCTCCCGCGGCGAGATCCGCGATGCCCTGGCCGGTACGATCCCGCCGCGCACCCTGGACGGCCTGCGCCGCCGCACCCGGGCCCGGGCGGGCCGCTGCCAGGGCTTCTACTGCGGGGCGGCGGTACGGCAGCTGTTCGAGGAGGCGCGCCCATGACCGCCGACCGCCGGGTCGACGTCCTCGTCGTCGGCGCCGGTCCCGCCGGACTCGCCGCCGCGGCCCGGCTGGCCGCCGCCGGAGCCGGCCGGGTCGAGGTGCTGGAGCGGGAGGCACAGGCCGGGGGAGTGCCCCGGCACTGCGCCCACGGCGGCTTCGGCACGTGGACGCATCCGCTGACCGGACCGGGGTACGCGCGGCTGCTCGTCGAGGCCGCCGTGCGCGCGGGTGCCGTGGTGCGGACCGGGGTGACCGTCCTCGACTGGGCGGATCCCGGGGCGGGACCGACGCCCCCCGGCGCATCCGGCCGGACGACTGCGGACGGAGCCGATGGGGCGACGCTGGGCGGACCGGGCCCGGTGGCGCCGGGCGGACGGGGAGTGGTGGCGTGGGACGGATCGGGCCGTAAGGCGCTGGACGGGCGGAGCGAGGCGGCCCCGGACGGAGCGTGGTGGATGGCGTCGGGCGGACCGGGCCCGGTGGCGCAGGGCGGTTCCGGTTGCATGGCGCCGGGCGGACGGGGAGCGGTGGCGTGGGACGGATCGGGCCGTAGGGCGCCGGACGGATTGGACCGAAAGGCGCCGGTCGGGCGGAGCGAGGCGGCCCCGGACGGAGCGTGGTGGATGGCGTCGGGCGGACTGGGCCCGGTGGCGCAGGGCGGTTCCGGTTGCATGGCGCCGGGCGGACGGGGAGCGGTGGCGTGGGACGGATCGGGCCGTAAGGCCCCGGACGGATCGGACCGAAAGGCGCCGGTCGGGCGGAGCGAGGCGGCCCCGGACGGAGCGTGGTGGATGGTGCCGGGCCGGCCTGGCGCGACGCCGCCGGGCGGTTCGGGTGCCGCGGCGCCGGGCGTCGGCGGTGGGCGCGTCGGCAACACCTCCGACTGGCCGGGCGCGGTCCTCACGACCGTTGGCCCCGACGGGCCGGAGACGATCGCGGCGCGGGCCGTCGTCCTGGCCACCGGCTCCCGTGAACGCCCCCGCGCGGCCCGCCTGGTGCCTGGCACCCGGCCCGCCGGTGTCTACACCACCGGCGAACTCCAGCAGGCGGTGCACCTGTTCGGGCAGTCGATCGGCATCCGTGCGGTGGTGGTCGGTGCGGAGGGCGTCTCGTACGCGGCGGCCGACACCGTCCGCGCCGCCGGGGCCGAGGTCGTCGCCCTGCTCACGGAACACCCGCGCGCCCAGGTGACACCCTTCCGCGCCCACTCGGCCCGCCTCCGGCACCGGATCCCGCTCCTCACGGACACCACGGTCACGGAACTCCTCGGCCACGGCCGCCTGTCCGGCGTCCGCGTCCGCCACCGCGACGGCCGTACGGCCGTCCTGCCCTGCGACACGGTCGTCTTCACCGGTGACTTCGTCCCCGACAACGAACTCGCGCGCCGCGCCGGCATCGCTCTGGGCACGAGCCCGTACACCTCACGTCCGGGTGTGTTCGCCGCCGGAGCCCTCCTGCACCCGGGCCGGAGTGCCTGGGCGGCGCACCGGGCCGGGACCGAGGCGGGCGGCGCGGTCCTGGACTGGCTGGCGGGAGGGGCGTAGGGCCGGCGGCCGGGTGTGGTGGCGGTCTCGGACCGGCCGCCGCCGAGGGCGTGGGCGCGGTCCCGGACGCGCCGGCGGGAGTCGAGCAGCCGGATCGGCATGCCGCCGAATCCCACCCGGCCGAACCGGCCGATCACGCCACGCCCGCCGCCAACCGCAGGTGCCTCACAGGTCCGAAAAGGACCCGTGCCGCCCCGCACCTCCGGCGAACCGGGCCGCCCCTTCCAGCCCCTCCGCCAGCACTTCCATGCCGTACCGCAGTTCACCCCGCATTGCGGCTTCCTCGTCCATCCCTTCCTGGTCCAGCACCGAGGCCCGGTCGCCGCGCAGGCAGGCCTGGGGGAAGCGGGCGACGGCCGCCGCCAGTTCCTCGGCCTCCGCGCGGGCGTGGCCGGTGGGCACGAGTCGGTTGGCGAGGCCGATGTCGTAGGCCTCGCGGGCCGGGACAGCGCGGCCGGTCAGGATCATGTCCATGGCCCGGCTGGTGCCGATCAGCCGGGGCAGCCGTACCGTGCCGCCGTCGATCAGCGGTACGCCCCAGCGGCGGCAGAACACCCCGAACACGGCGTCCTCCTCGGCGACCCGGAGATCGCACCACAGGGCCAGTTCGAGACCGCCCGCGACGGCGTGCCCCGCGACCGCGGCGATGACCGGCTTGGACAGCCGCATCCGGGTCGGACCCATCGGCCCGTCGCCCTCCTCGGCGACCCGGTTGCCGCGCTCGCCGCCCATCGCCTTCAGATCGGCGCCCGCGCAGAACGTGCCGCCCTCGCCCCACAGCACCGCCACCCGCGCGTTCTCGTCGGCCTCGAAGTCCCGGAAGGCCGAGGCGAGTTCGGCGGCCGTCGGGCCGTCCACCGCGTTACGGACCTCGGGGCGGGACAGGACGATCGTGGTGACGTGCTCCTTGTGCTCCACGCGGACCGGCACGGCGGTGCTCCTTCTGAGGGGGCGGCTCGGACGGCCACTCTGCCTCAGATGACCTTCAGCCGCACCAGCGCCCCCAGCGTCAACGCGCCCGGCAGCAGCGGCACCCACACGGTGATGATGCGGTAGGCGAGCACCACCGCCGTGGCCACCGCCACCGGGCCGCCCGCCGCCACCAGCGCCACGATCAGCGCCGCCTCGACGGAGCCGAGCCCGCCCGGCGTGGGCACCAGCGCCACCGCGACCGTCGCGGCGAGGTACGCGAGCGCCATGTGCGCGGGCGGCACCGGCAGCCCCAGCGCCTGCCCCACCGCCACCAGGCCGGTCGCCTGCAGCGCGGGGAAGGCGAGCGAGCCGCCCCACAGCGCCAGCGCCCGGGCCGGACGCGTGTGCACCGAGCGGGCCTCGCCCAGGGCGGTGCGGACGAAGCCGAGCACCGGCGTGCGCAGGCGTCGTACGAGCAGTAGCGCGGCCACGGCCACCGCCAGCGCCGCGCCCACGATGGTCAGCACCGGTCCGACGGCCCCGTCGGGGATCAGGGTGCCGAGCCGCAGCGCGTCGGGGAAGGCGAGCAGCAGCGCGGCCAGCAGGCTCAGCCGGCCGACCGACTCGGCGAGCAGGTACAGGGCGAGCGCGGCGGAGGAGCGGGCCAGCGGCACGCCGCACACGCTCATGAACCGCAGGTTGACCGCGCCCGCGCCCAGACCCGTCGGCAGCAGGTGGTTGGCCGAGCCCGCCGCGAACTGTGTCGCCAGCAGCCGCCACCGGGGCAGCCGCTGGACCACGGCGCCCTGCCGGGTGACGGCCGCGGCCACCCAGGTCATGCAGGTGGCGCCGACCGCCGCCAGCAGCCAGGGCCAGGAGGCGGTCCGCAGCTGGCCGAAGCCCTCGGCGAGCACCGACCGGTGCCGCACCGCGACGATCGCGACGAGCAGGAGCGGAATCAGGCACAGGGTCTGCCGTACGGGGACGCGCCGGGCGAGCCGGGCCAGGCGTCCCTCGCGGAGGTCGGGGAGTCGTACCGCTGTCACATCGGGAGAGGTTCTCCGGGCCGTGCCAACGGCGGGTGGCGGAAGCGGGGACGGCGGCTTACGGACGGGCAGCGGATGAGCGGGGAGGGTCATGGGGGCCTTTGGGTACCAGAACGTCGGTGGGGTGGAAATGGCGCGGACATTGACCTCAACGAAGCTTGAGGTCCTACGTTCTCTCCCATGAGCATGGAGACCACCGCCTGGACGCAGCTGCACAGCGTGATGACCGCGCAGCAGGAGCGCCGCCCCTTCGCCCGCGCCACACTGCGCCGTATCGCCGCCTTCGCCCGCCCGCACCGCGCGGGCATCCTCCGTTTCGTGCTCCTCGGGGTGGTGACCGCCCTCCTCGCCGTCGCGACACCCGTGCTCGCCGGCCACGTCGTCGACACGATCGTGGCGGGGCACGACTCCGGGAAGGTCGTACGGCTGTCCCTGCTCATCGCGCTCGTCGCCCTCGCGGAGGCGGGGCTCGGCATCCTCGGCCGGCGCCTGTCGGCGACGCTCGGGGAGGGACTCATCCTCGACCTGCGCACGGCCGTGTTCGATCATGTGCAGCGCATGCCCGTCGCGTTCTTCACACGTACTCGTACGGGCGCGCTGGTCAGCCGTCTCAACAACGACGTGATCGGCGCCCAGCGGGCGTTCGCCAACACCCTGTCGGGCGTGGTGACCAACCTGGTGACCCTGCTGCTCACCCTCGCCGTCATGCTCACCCTGTCCTGGCAGATCACCCTGCTCGCGCTGGTGCTGCTGCCGGTGTTCGTACTGCCGGCCCGCCGCATGGGCAGCCGGATGGCCGGGATGCAGCGGGAGGCGGCGGCGCTGAACGCGGCCATGGGCACCCGGATGACCGAGCGGTTCTCCGCACCCGGCGCCACCCTGGTCAAGCTGTTCGGCCGCCCGGAGGAGGAGTCCGCCGAGTTCGCGGACCGCGCCCGCCGGGTGCGCGACATCGGGGTGCGCACGGCGACCGCCCAGTCCGTCTTCATCACCGCCCTCACCCTCGTCTCCGCCCTCGCCCTGGCCCTGGTCTACGGCCTCGGCGGCTGGTTCGCGCTGCGCGGCACCCTGGAGGCGGGCGCGGTCGTCTCCCTCGCGCTGCTGCTGACCCGGCTCTACGCCCCGCTCACCGCGCTCGCCGGAGCCCGGGTGGAGGTGATGAGCGCGCTGGTCAGCTTCGAGCGGGTCTTCGAGGTGCTCGACCTGAAGCCGCTCATCGAGGAGAAGCCGGACGCCGTCGAGGTGCCCGAGGGCCCGGTCGCGGTCGAGTTCGAGGACGTCACCTTCGCCTACCCCTCCGCCGACCAGGTCTCCCTCGCCTCCCTGGAGGAGGTCGCCGCCCTCGACACCCGCGGCGGCGTCGAAGTCCTGCACGGCATCTCCTTCCGCGCCGAACCCGGCCAGACCGTCGCCCTGGTCGGCTCCTCCGGCGCCGGAAAGTCCACCATCGCCCAGCTCCTGCCGCGCCTGTACGACGTCGACGCCGGCGCCGTCCGCATCGGCGGGACCGACGTCCGGGACCTGACCGCCGCCTCGCTGCGGGCCACCCTCGGCATGGTCACCCAGGACGGCCACCTCTTCCACGACACCGTCCGCGCCAACCTGCTGCTGGCCCGCCCGGCCGCCACGGACGAGGAGCTGTGGGACGCCCTCGGCCGCGCCCGCCTCGCCGAGGTCGTACGGTCCCTGCCCGACGGTCTCGACACGGTCGTCGGCGAACGCGGCTACCGGCTCTCCGGCGGCGAACGCCAGCGCGTGACGATCGCCCGGCTGCTGCTCGCCCGCCAGCGCGTGGTCATCCTCGACGAGGCCACCGCCCACCTGGACAACACCTCGGAGGCGGCCGTCCAGGAGGCGCTCACCGAGGCCCTGGAGGGCCGTACCGCCGTGGTGATCGCCCACCGCCTGTCCACCGTCCGGGCCGCCGACCGGATCCTGGTCGTCGAGGCCGGCCGGATCGTGGAACGGGGCACGCACGAGGAGCTGTTGGCGGCGGGCGGACGGTACGCGGAGCTGCACCGCACGCAGTTCGCCCAGCGGGACGACGAGGTGGCGACGGCCTGAGTGAGCGGCAGGGGGGTGGGTTGCCGGTGGGTTGCCGCCGGGTTGCCGCCCACCCCCTTGACTCCAGTTGGTCCGGACCTTTAACTTCACGCCTTAAACAAAGACTCCGGATGCACTCAACACCCATTCGCCACACCTGTGTTGGGCCTGCGCCCGGGCACCCCCCACGCGAAAGGCCGCCCCCGCCCATGGCCAGACCACTCCCCGCAGCCGTCTCGCTCGCCGCCCTGTCCCTCGCCACCGGCCTGCTCACCGCCGCCCCGGCCCAGGCCGCCACCGGCGCCATCACCGGCCTCGCCGGCAAGTGCCTCGACGTGGCCGGGGCAAGTTCCGCCGACGGCACGGCCGTCCAGCTCTACGACTGCAACGGCACCGCCGCCCAGCAGTGGACCGTCGGCAGCGACGGCACCATCCGCGCCCTGGGCAAGTGCCTCGACGTCACCGGGAACGCGACCGCCGACGGCGCCAAGGCCCAGCTCTGGTCCTGTAGCGGCGGCGCGAACCAGAAGTGGACGGTCACCGCCGCCCACGACATCGTCAACCCGCAGGCGAACAAGTGCCTGGACGTCACCGACAACTCCTCGGCCAACGGCGCCCGCGCCCAGATATGGACCTGCACCGGCGCCGCCAACCAGAAGTGGAACGCGCCCGCGGCGGACAGCGGCACGACCCCGTCCGCGCCGATGGCCGTCGCGCCGTACCTCTACAACGGCTGGGGCAGCCCGCCCAGCCCGACCACCATCACCCAGGCCACCGGCGTCAAGTGGTTCACGCTCGCCTTCGTGCTCAGCAACGGCTACTGCAACCCTCAGTGGGACGGCAGCCGCCCGCTGACCGGCGGGGTGGACCAGCAGACCGTCAACACCGTGCGGGCGAACGGCGGTGACGTGATCCCGTCCTTCGGCGGCTACAGCGGCAACAAGCTGGAGAGCTCCTGCTCCAGCGCGGGCGAACTCGCCGGCGCCTACCAGAAGGTGATCAACGCCTACGGTCTGAAGGCGATCGACATCGACATCGAGGCCGACGCCTACAGCAACCCCACCGTGCAGCAGCGCACCGTGGACGCCCTCAAGACCGTGAAGGCGAACAACCCGGGCCTGAAGGTGTACATCACCATCGGCACCGGACAGAGCGGCCCCGACACCAGCCTCATCAACCGGGCCGCCTCCTCCGGGCTGACCGTCGACGCCTGGGCGATCATGCCGTTCGACTTCGGCGGCGCCGGACAGAACATGGGCAACCTCACCACGCAGGCCGCCGAGGGCCTGAAGAACGCGCTGAAGAACGCCTACCACTACAGCGACGACCAGGCCTACCGGGACATGGGCATCTCGTCCATGAACGGCATCACCGACAACAACGAGACCGTCACGGTGAGCGACTTCCGGACCATCCTGGCCTACGCCCAGCAGCACCACCTGGCCCGGCTCACCTTCTGGTCCGCCAACCGCGACCGCCCGTGCACCGGCGGCCCCGCCGACAGCTGCTCCGGCGTCTCCCAGTCCGCCTGGGACTACACCCGCGTCTTCGCCGCCTACACCGGCTGACCCCGTCCGCTAGGAGAAACCCGTGCCTGCCCTCACCCGCCGTCGCAGATCGACGGCCGGCGCGCTGGTCGCCGTGGCCGCCGCGTCCCTGCTCACCGCAGCACCCGCGCGCGCCGCGACCTCCGCCGCCGCCCTGCCCACCGGCCTCGCCACCGTCGTCAACGCCGCGAGCGGCAAGTGCCTGGACGCCAAGGCCGCCGCGACCGCAAACGGCACCGTCGTGCAGCAGTACGCCTGCAACAGCACCACGGCACAGCAGTGGAGCTTCACCGCGACCAGCGACGGCTACGTCCGCATCGGCAACGGCAACAACACGAACCAGGTCGTGGACGTCGCCGACGTCTCCACCGCCGACAACGCCCAGGTGCACCTGTGGAGTTACGGCGGCGGCGCCAACCAGCAGTGGCTGCCGGTGGACGACGGCGGCGGCGCCTTCCACTTCGTCAACCGCAACAGCGGCAAGTGCCTGGACGACCCGAGCGCCTCGCTCGCCGACAGCGTGCAGTTCGTGCAGTACACGTGCAACGGCACCGCCGCCCAGCGTTTCCAGGTGGTCCCGGTGACCCAGTCCACCAGCAACCCCGACCTCGGCCCGAACGTCGTCGTGTTCGACCCGTCGATGTCGTCCTCGACCATCCAGAGCAAGCTGAACTCGATCTTCCAGCAGCAGGAGACCAACCAGTTCGGCTCCCAGCGCTACGCCGTTCTGTTCAAGCCCGGCGCCTACAGCGCGGACGTCAACGTCGGCTTCTACACCCAGGTGCTGGGCCTCGGCCTCACCCCCGACGCCGTCTCCATCAACGGCGCGGTGCACGCGGAGGCGGACTGGTTCCAGGGCAACGCCACGCAGAACTTCTGGCGCGGCGCCGAGAACCTGTCGGTCAACCCCACGGGCGGCAGCGACCGCTGGGCGGTCTCGCAGGCGGCGCCGTACCGGCGGATGCATCTGCGGGGCAACCTGGCCCTGGACGACGGCGGCTGGTCCAGCGGTGGCTATCTGGCCGACAGCAAGGTCGACGGGCAGGTCAATTCCGGCACCCAGCAGCAGTGGCTGACCCGCAACTCCCAGCTGGGCAGCTGGACCGGCTCCAACTGGAACATGGTCTTCGTCGGCAGCCAGGGCGTACCGTCCACCAGCTTCCCCAACCCCCCGTACACGACGGTCGCGCAGAGCCCGGTCGGCCGGGAGAAGCCGTTCCTGTACGTCGACGGCAACGGCGCCTACCAGGTCTTCGTGCCGTCGGTGCGGTCCAACTCCACCGCGACCAGCTGGGCCGGCGGCAGCCCGGCGGGCAGCTCGCTGTCCCTGGACACCTTCTACGTCGTCAAGCCGGGCGCGACCGCGTCCCAGATCAACTCCGCGCTCGCCGCGGGCAAGAACCTCCTGGTCACCCCGGGCGTCTACCACCTGGACCAGACCCTGCAGGTGACCCGCCCCGACACCGTCGTCCTCGGCCTGGGTCTCGCCACCTTCGTCCCGGACAACGGGATCACCGCGATGACCGTCGCCGACGTCGACGGCGTCAAGATCGCGGGTCTGCTCTTCGACGCCGGCACCACCAGCTCGAAGACCCTGCTCGAGGTCGGGCCGACCGGCTCCTCCGCCTCCCACGCGGCCGACCCGACCTCCCTCCACGACGTCTACGTCCGCGTCGGCGGCGCGGGCGTCGGCAAGGCCGCCACCAGCATCGTCGTCAACAGCGACAACGTCATCGGCGACCACATGTGGATCTGGCGCGCCGACCACGGCAGCGGCGTCGGCTGGACCAGCAACACCGCCGACACCGGGCTCGTGGTCAACGGCGACAACGTGACGATGTACGGGCTGTTCGTCGAGCACTTCCAGAAGTACCAGGTGCTCTGGAACGGCAACGGCGGCCGCACCTACTTCTTCCAGAACGAGATGCCGTACGACCCGCCGAACCAGGCGGCCTGGATGAACGGCTCCACCCAGGGCTACGCCGCCTACAAGGTCGCCGACACCGTCACCAGCCACCAGGCCTACGGCCTCGGCAGCTACTGCTACTTCAACGTGAACCCGAGTGTGACCGCCGCGCGCGCCATCGAGGCACCGAACAACGCGAACGTCCGCTTCACCAGCATGGTGACCGTCTCCCTCGGCGGCACCGGCACCATCAGTCACGTCATCAACAACACGGGAGGACCCTCGAACTCGTCCACCAACGTGGCGAACCTCGTCAGCTATCCCTGACCGGCACGGCGGGCGGGTGACCCCCGCCCGCCTGCGCCGTCCCCGACATCGAGGCAGACTGGATCGAGGAGGACGACGGTGACGGGTCTGCTGTGGGAGTACGACGGCTACGATCCCGCGGAGGAACGCCTGCGGGAGTCCCTGTGCACCGTGGGCAACGGCTACTTCGCCACCCGCGGGGCGCTGCCCGAGTGCGCGGCGGACGCCGTGCACTACCCGGGCACCTACGCGGCCGGCTGCTACAACCGGCTGACCTCCGAGATCGCCGGGCGCCGGGTCGAGAACGAGGACATGGTCAACCTGCCCAACTGGCTGCCCCTCCGCTTCCGCCTCGCAGGGCATGACTGGCTCACCCCGGACACCGCCCCGGTCACCGAGCACCAGCAGATCCTCCACCTGGACCCGGGCGTGCTGGAGCGCCGTACCCGCTACGCGCTCGGCACCGACGGCACGCTCCTCGTGCGGCAGCTCCGTCTCCTCCACATGGCCGACCCGCACCTCGCCGCCCTGCGCACCGACCTCACCGCCGAGGGCCGCGCCGCCGAGCTGGACGTCGAGGCCGCGCTCGACGGGAGCGTCAGCAACTCCGGCGTGGCCCGCTACCGGGACCTGGACGGCCGCCACCTCACCCGCGTCGAGACGGGCAGCGCGGCCGCACCCGGCACGATGTGGCTGCGCTGCCACACCCGTACCTCGGACACCGCCGTCGGGCTCGCCTCGCGGCTGGCCGCCGACGTGCCGGTGTCGGACGCCCACGAGGCACAGCGGGCCGTACAGCGACTGCGGCTGTCCCTGGAACCCGGACGTACGGTCACCGTCGACAAGACCGTCGCCCTGCACACCTCCCACGACCCCGCCATCAGCGACCCGCTGCGCGCGGCCCTCGACCGGGTCGCCGACGCGCCCGGCTTCGACGAGCTGCTCACCTCGCACATCACGGCCTGGGAGCAGCTGTGGCGGCGGGCCGAACTCGACGTCCCCGGAGACCCCGGCCGCATCCTGCGCCTGCACCTCTTCCATGTGCTGCAGACCCTCTCCCCGCACACGGCCGACCTCGACGTCGGCGTGCCCGCACGCGGACTGCACGGCGAGGCATACCGCGGACACGTCTTCTGGGACGAACTGTTCGTCCTGCCCTACCTCAACCTCCACCTGCCCGAGGTCTCCCGCGCCCTGCTGCACTACCGCCACCGCCGCCTGGACGCGGCCCGGCACGCGGCCCGCGAGACCGGCCGGCGCGGGGCGCTCTACCCGTGGCAGAGCGGCAGCGACGGCCGCGAGGAGACCCAGGAACTGCACCTCAACCCGCGCTCGGGTCGCTGGCTGCCCGACCACTCCCGGCTGCAGCGGCACGTCGGCTCGGCCGTGGCCTACAACGTGTGGCAGTACTGCGAGGCCAGCGGCGACACCGACTTCCTGCACACCGAGGGCGTCGAGATGCTCCTGGAGATCGCCCGCTTCTGGGCCGACTCGGCCACCTACGACGAACACCTCGGCCGGCACCGCATCCGGGGCGTGGTCGGCCCCGACGAGTACCACGACGCCTACCCCGACGCACCCGGACCCGGCCTGGACGACAACGCGTACACGAACGTCACCGCCGTCTGGGTCCTCACCCGCACCCTGGACCTGCTGCGCACGCTGCCCGAACCGCGCCGCCGCGAACTCATCGAACAGACCGGCCTGGAGGAGGGCGAACTCGCCCGCTGGGAGGAGGTCTCCCGCACCCTGCACGTGCCCTTCCACGACGGCGTGATCAGCCAGTTCGAGGGCTACGGCGACCTCGCCGAACTGGACTGGCACGGCTACCGCGAGCGGTACGGCGACATCCGGCGCCTGGACCGGATCCTGGAGGCGGAGGGGGACACCGTCAACCGCTACAAGGCGTCCAAACAGGCCGACGTCCTGATGCTCGGCTACCTGTTCTCACCGGCCGAACTCCACTCCCTCTTCGCCTGGTTGGGCCACCGCCTCGACGAGGACACCTGGACCGCGACGGTGGACCACTACCTGCACCGCACCACGCACGGCTCGACCCTCAGCGGCCTGGTGCACGGCTGGATCCTGGCCCGCGCCCGCCGCGCCGACGCCTGGTCCTTCGTCCAGGAGGCGCTGCGCGGCGACATCGCCGACGTCCAGGGCGGCACCACCGGCGAGGGCATCCACCTCGGTGCCATGGCCGGCACCCTCGACCTCGTCCAGCGCTGCCTCACCGGCCTGGAGACCCGCGACAGCGAACTCTGGCTCGACCCGGTCCCGCTCCCGGAACTCTCCTCCTACGGCTTCTCGTTGCGCTACCAGGGCCACTGGGGCGTACGGCTGCGGCTGCGCTCCGGCCAGCTGGAGGCCGCCATGCCGAAGGCCTCGGGTCCCACCCCCATCGACATCCGGCTGCCGGACCGCGTGGTGCGCGTCGGGCCGGGGGAGAGGGTGCGGATGCGGCTGCCGGACTGACACCCTGGGTGTTCGCAGGCAAGCGGAGACGAGGAGTCGCGGGAGATGTTGCGCGCACTTGCGGTGGACGACGAGGAACCCGCGCTCGAGGAACTGCTGTACCTCCTGGGCGAGGACCCGCGGATCGGCACCGTCCTGCCCGCCCTGGACGCCACCGAGGCACTGCGCCTGCTGGAACGGGCCATGGCGGCCGGGCCGGACGGCCACGAGGCCGTCGACGTGGTCTTCCTCGACATCAACATGCCCGGACTGAGCGGCCTCGACATGGCCGAGCTGCTCGGGCGCTTCGCCGCCCCGCCGCTGATCGTCTTCGTCACCGCCCACGAGGACTTCGCACTCCGGGCCTTCGACCTCAAGGCCGTGGACTACCTGCTCAAGCCGCTGCGCAAGGAGCGCTTCGCGGAGGCCGTACGGCGCGTCGCCGAGCTGACCCGGGCCGGGCAGGGCCCGGCGGGCGTGCTCGGCGACCAGGTGCCCGTGGAACTGGGCGGGGTGACCCGCTTCGTCTCCATCGCCGACATCACCTACGTCGAGGCGCAGGGCGACTACGCGCGCCTGCACACCCCGCACGGCAGCCACCTGGTGCGGATCCCGCTGTCCACCCTGGAGGAACAGTGGCGCTCCCGCGGCTTCGTCCGCATCCACCGCAGCCGTCTGGTCGCCCTCGGCCGCATCGAGGAACTCCGCCTGGACGGCGGCAACCTGACGGTCCGGATCGGCGACCGGATCCTCGCCGTGAGCCGCCGCAACGCCCGGGAACTGCGGGACCTGCTGGCGCGGCGGGCCCAGGGCGCGGTGGGCGGGCCGCGGTGACCGCGGGCGGCTGTGGCGAGCGTGTGCCGAACCTCGTCGGGCGTCTACCTCACCCATGGCGCGCTGCGTACACTCGCCGCAACAAGGTGATCACCGCGGCGTCGGGGAGTGCGTCATGGGTGCGGAGTCCGTCCCTCGCAGGGAAGTGGTCACCGGACGGCCCGGCACCGACCGCGCCGGCCTGCCCCGGCCCCGCCCCGCGGTTCCGGCCGAAGAGGACACCGCCGTAAGGATATTGATGCATCGTCAGATGCGGGCGGCGCTCACCGCCACGGTCCTGCTCGCGGCCTCGCTGGGCCTGCTTCCCGTGACTCTGCGGCTGCTTCCGCTCGCGGACGCCTGGCCGAGCGTCTGGCTCGTCCTGGGCGTGGCGCCGTATCCCGCCCTGCTGTGCGCGGGTGCCTGGTACGTCCGCCGTGCCGAGCGCAACGAGGGTGACGTGACCGCGCGTTGAACCAGACGTACGGAATAGCCGGCGTGACGGCCGTGGTCCTGGCCACGGTGCTCGTCGGCGCGCTGGGTCTGCGCATCTCCCGGACCACCTCGGACTTCTACGTCGCCTCGCGCAGCGTCCCGCCGCGGCTCAACGCGTTCGCCGTCAGCGGCGAGTACCTGTCCGCCGCCTCCTTCCTCGGCGTCGCCGGACTGGTCCTCGCCCAGGGCGTCGACATGCTCTGGTTCCCCATCGGCTACACCGCCGGGTTCCTGGTGCTGCTGGCCTTCGTCGCCGCCCCGCTGCGCCGCTCCGGCGCCTACACCCTGCCGGACTTCGCCGAGGCACGGCTGGAGTCCCGGGCCGTGCGGCGGATCGCCAGTGTGCTCGTCGTCGGCGTCGGCTGGCTCTATCTGCTGCCCCAGCTGCGCGGCGCCGGACTGACCCTGCGGCTGCTCACCGGCGCGCCCAGCTGGTTCGGCGGCCTGGTCGTCGCCGCCGTGGTGACCGTGGCGGTGGCCTCCGGGGGCATGCGCAGCATCACCTTCGTCCAGGCGTTCCAGTACTGGCTGAAACTCACCGCCCTGCTGGTGCCCGCCGTGTTCCTGCTGCTGGCCTGGCGCGCGGACCACACCCCGGCCCCGTCCTGGGACGAACGGCCCGTCTTCCAGCGCTCCACCCCGGTGCGCTTCGACAGTCCGCTGACCCTCACCGTCCACGAGCCGGTACGGATCACCGCCACCGGAACCGTCGACGGCGAGGCCCTGGACGGCGGCCCGCTCACCCTGGAGGCGGGCACCCACCGGATCGGCGCCGACACCACGCTGCGCTTCCCGCCCGGCGCCCGCGTGCCCCTGCCCGACGAAGGCGGCGGCCACGCGGCCCCGTCGAGCTGGGCGAACCCGCTGTCGGCCGGGCGTGAGGACCACGGTCTGTACGCCACCTACGGGCTGATCCTCGCCACCTTCCTCGGCACCATGGGCCTGCCGCACGTCGTCGTGCGCTTCTACACCAACCCCGACGGCCGCGCCGCCCGCCGCACCACCGTCGTCGTACTCGGGCTGCTCGGCGCCTTCTACCTGCTGATCCCGCTCTACGGCGTGCTCGGCCGGCTCTACGCGCCCGACCTGCTGCTGACCGGCGACACCGACGCGGCCGTCCTCGTCCTGCCGCAGCGGCTGATCGGCGGAGTCGGCGGCGACCTGCTCGGCGCGCTCGTCGCGGGCGGCGCCTGCGCGGCGTTCCTGTCCACCGTCTCCGGACTCACCATGTCCGTCGCCGGCGTCCTCGCCCAGGACGTGCTGCCGACCCTCGGCATCCGGCACCTCCGGCTGGCGACGCTGCCGGCGATCGCGGTGCCCACCGCGGCCAACACGGTCGTCAGCGACCTGCCCGTGGCCGACGCCGTCGGCCTCGCCTTCGCTGTGTCCGCCTCCTCGTTCTGCCCGCTGCTCCTGCTCGGCATCTGGTGGCGCGGCCTCACCGCGCCCGGTGCCGTCGCCGGACTGCTCCTCGGCGGCGGCTCGGCGCTCACCGCGGTGACGGTGACCATCGCGGGCGGGGCCCGCTCCGGCCGGCTGCACACCCTGCTGGCCTGGCCCGCCGTCTGGTCGGTACCCGTGGGGTTCGCCGCGATGGTGCTCATCTCCCTGGCCACCCGCGACCGCGTCCCCGCGAGCGCCGCCGCCACGATGGCCCGGCTCCATCTGCCCGAGGCGCTGGCCGGCGGTGCCCTGGTGCGGGACACCCATCCGGACCGGGCCGTATGAGCGCACTCGGCACCGTCGCCCTGGCCCTCGCCGCGCTCGCGCTGTTCGCGCTCGGCGCCGCCCTCGGCCATGCCGGCGCCCGCCGGCAGCAGGAGAACCCGGCCGGTCCCGGCACCCCCGTCGAACGGGCCACCTTCCACACCCTGCACACGGCCTCGCTCGCCGCACCGCCCCTGCGCGCGGGCCTCACCGCGGACACGGCCCGCAAGGCGGCCCGGCGGCTGCGCCCCCTGCTCGGCACGGTCGCCCTCGCCCTCACCGACGAGGAGTCCGTGCTGGCCTGGGACGGCGTCGGCGACCACCACCGCGACGAGGCCGAGGCGCAGCTCGCCCATGCCCTGCGCACCGGCCGTACCCAGACCTTCGCGCTGTCCTGCGGCAACGACACCTGCCCCGTCCGCTGGGGGGTCGTGGCGCCGCTCACCGTCGACGGCCAACGGCCCGGCACGCTCGCCGCGTTCGGCGACCAGGAGTCCGCCGTGATCGTCCGGGCCGCCGAGGAAGTGGCCCGCTGGGTCTCCGTGCAGCTCGAACTCGTCGAGCTGGACCGGGCCCGCTCCGGCGTCATCGAGGCGGAGATCCGGGCCCTGCGCGCCCAGATCTCCCCGCACTTCATCTACAACTCCCTGGCGAGCATCGCCTCGTTCGTCCGTACCGACCCCGAGCGGGCCCGTGAACTCCTCCTGGAGTTCGCCGACTTCACCCGCTACTCCTTCCGCCGGGGCGGCGACTTCACCACCCTCGCGGAGGAGCTGCGCTCCATCGAGCAGTACCTCGAACTCGCCCGCGCCCGCTTCGGCAGACGCCTCGAGGTGACCCTGCGGATCGCCCCCGAGGTGCTGCCGGTCACCCTGCCCTTCCTCTGTCTGCAACCCCTCGTCGAGAACGCGCTCAAACACGGTCTGGAGGAGTCCGTGGACCGCGGCCGCATCACGATCATCGCGGAGGACGAGGGCACCGAGGCCCGGGTCGTCATCGAGGACAACGGCGTCGGCATGGACCCGCAGCGCCTGCGCGACATCCTGCGCGGCCGGGGCGGCCCGTCCGCCGGCATCGGCCTGAGCAACGTGGACACACGACTGCGCCAGGTGTACGGCGACGAACACGGCCTGGTCATCGAGACCGGCGTCGGCGCCGGCACGAAGATCACCGTACGCGTACCGAAGTTCCGCTCCGGCGTCCGTCCGGCACACCCGGCGACATGAATCCGGTGGCATGAACCCGACGACGTGAACCCGATGACATGGAAGCGTAAGTGGCATGGACACGAACATCGAGCCCGCTTCCCCTGCCCCCGCCGCCGACCAGGCCGTGGCTCTGCTGCGCGCGCTGGGGGCGGAAGGCATGGCACACCCGGGCGGCACCCTCCTCGCGCACCTGCGGCGCGTACAGGCACGGCTCGCCGTGTGGCGGGCCCGCCCCGCCCTCCAGCTCGCCGGGCTCTGCCACGCGTTCTACGGCACCGACGGCTTTCCGACCGGACTGCTGCCCGTGGACCGCCGTACGGACCTCGCGGCCGTGATCGGCGCCGAGGCCGAGGCGATCGTCTACCTGTACGCCTCCTGCGACCGGAAGGCCACCTGCAGGTCCTGGAAGCGGGTGAAGAGGGCGAGGAGGTCGGGGCCCCACCGGTCGCGGAAGGCGGGGTCGACGCGGGCGAGGTCGAGTTCGTTCGCGGCCGACAGCTCGGCGAAGTCCCGGCGCAGCTGCGGCTCCGGAACCACGGTCCTCGCCGCGACCGGGCGGTGATCCTGCCTTGCCTGTGCCGGGTGCCCGGCGCAGTCTGTTCGTATGGGCGCTCAGGACGGCCCCACTCTCATCTCGTCCGTGCAGCGGGCCTTCCGGCTGCTGGAGGCGGTGAGCGCGCACGCCAACGGCGCGCCGGCGAAGCAGCTGGCACGCGAGACCGGGCTGCCCCTGGCCACCGCCTATCACCTGCTGCGCACCCTGGTCCACGACGGCTACCTGAGCAAACTCGACGACGGCGGCTTCGTCCTGGGCGACAAGCTGAAGTCGCTGCACACCGCGGGCAGCGTGCAGACGCTGCTCAGCCGCGTCCGCCCGACGCTCGCCGCACTGCGGGACGAGCTGGTGACCGCCACCTACCTCACGTTCTACGAGGACGGCGAGATCAGGGTCGCCGAGATCGTCGACGGTCCCCGGACGCCACGGGTGGACCTCTGGGTGGGCATGGAGGACGCCGGACACGCCACCGCGCTCGGCAAGTCCGTGCTGCGGGAACTGGACGACGACTCCCGCCGGGACTACCTGTCCAGGCACCACCTCGCCGATCTCACGCCACGGACCGTCACCAGCGCTCCGGAACTGATCCGCAGGCTCGACCAGTCCCCGATGGCACCGGCCGTCACGGACCTGGAGGAGTACACGCTGGGCACGGTGTGCGTCGCCGTTCCCGTCTACGCGGGGGACATCCTCGGCTCGCTCGGCGTCTCCCTGCCGGTGGAGCGGCATGCCAGACTCGAGGAGATCCGCGCCCGGCTGATCCCGACCGCGAACCGTGTGACCAGGAGCCTCTCGCTCACTATCTGAAAATCCACGCCTTGTGGCCGCCCGCGCTCAACCCGTTTCCTTGGTTGAAACGGACATTCCGGGTGCGAACCCCGTACAGGCGAGGACTGCGGACGAGAGATGAGCCAGGCGCGACACCACTGGCCGATGCGGCTGACGAGCAACCGGGCGGGCCGGCCCCGGGCGGCTGCCCACCGGCGTGCCGCCGGGCAGCTCGCCGCCGGACTGCCCGTGCTGCCGGTGCTGATCGTCACCGTCATCGTGCTCGTCGACCTCACCGGTGGCGCGGGGATGATCTGCCTGCCGCTCCTGGTGGCCGCACCCGCGCTGGCCGCCACCACCAACGGGCCGCGCGGTGTGCTCTGCGTCGGCCTCCTGGCCGCGGTGCTGGGCGCGCTGCTCGGCACCAGGGGCGGGGTTCCCGATCGCGAACTGGCGGCCGTCCTGTCCGCCCTGCTGGCCGTCACCGCGGCCAGTGCCCTGGCCAGCGCGCTGCGCGGCCGTCGGGAACGGGTCCTCGCGGCCGTCCGCACGGTCGCCGAGGCCGCCCAGCACGCCCTCCTGCAGCCCGTACCGGAGACCGTGGGCCCGTTCCAGGTCGCCGTCCGCTACAGCGCCGCAGCGGCGGAGGCCCGTATCGGCGGGGATCTCTACGCCCTGGTGTCCACCCCGCACGGGGTCCGGCTGATCGTCGGCGACGTGCGCGGCAAGGGGCTGCCCGCGGTGAGTACCGCCGCACTCGTGCTCGGCGTCTTCCGCGAGGCCGCCTACGACGAGCCCGACCTGCTCGCCGTCGTCGACCGGATCGAGCGGAGCCTGGCGCGCAACCTCGGCCCCGACGACTTCGTCACCGCCGTGGTCGCCGGATACCCGGGGACGGGGGAGCAGCTGGAGGTGGTCAACTGCGGACACGCGCCTCCGCTGCTGATCTCGGCGTCCGGAGGGGCCGTGGCGGTGGAGCCCACCCATTCCGCTCCGCCGCTCGGGCTGCGCGCCCTGTCGGGCCAGGCCCCGCACCTGCAGCTGCTGCCCTTCGCCGACGGAGACCAGCTGCTGCTCTACACCGACGGGGTCACCGAGGCCCGCGATCACGCTCGGGAGTTCTACCCGCTGGCCGAAGGGGTGGCCCGGCACGCGTGCGACGAGCCGGCGCGTACGCTCACCGCGCTCCATGACGAGCTGCTCGCCCATGTGGGCGGCCGGCTGCACGACGATGCCGCCCTGCTCCTGCTGCGCAAGCGGACCATGGCCGAACCGGTCCCCGCGCAGTCCCGGTCAGAGGCCGGGTCGGAGGTTGGGGAGGTTGGGGCAGAGGTTGGGCTTCAGACCGCGACGAGGTCGGCCCACCGGGTGACGCCGCCCGAGTGGACGCGTATGCCGTGACGGCTCGCGAGGGCGTGGACGATCGCCTCGCCCCGGCCGTGCTCGTCCGGGTCGATCCCGACCCGGGGCTGTCCCGCCGCAAACGCCGGTCCGGTGTCGGTGACCTCGACCCGCAGGGTGCAGCGCTCGTCGACCCGCACCCACGACAGGCGCAGCCTGGCCGGGGGCAGGGCGTGCACGATCGCGTTGGTGACCAGCTCGGACACCATCAGCAGCGCGTCCTCGACGATCTCCGCGGACACCTGCCAGTCGGCGAGGACGGCCCGTACCCGGCGGCGTACGGCCGGGACGGCGCCGGCGACGGGAGGCAGCGGACACACGTGTTCGCATGCCTCCCGAAGCAGCGTATTCAGCTGAGCCGCCATGTTCTCTCCTCGGGTCTTCCTGCCGGTCGGGCGCCTTTCGTGCAGGCGCGTTTCCGGGCCTCGAAGAAAGGTATGGAGACAAACCGGGCGGGTCAATGAACGGCGGTCGGCATTACCGAACGCCCCGGATCGGGCCCGAAGCCGGCACGGCCAGTCCGCCCGTGAAGCGAAGCGCCCGTGGCGGTAATACGCTCGCTTCATGGCCGGCCCAGTCCAGTCGATCGAACGGGCGGCGGCGATCCTGCGGCTGCTCGCCGCCGGGCCCCGCCGACTCGGGCTCGGCGAGGTGGCGGCCTCGCTCGGCCTGGCGAAGGGCACCGCCCACGGCATCCTGCGCACGCTCCAGCACGTGGACTTCGTGGAACAGGACGCGGCGACCGGGAAGTACCAGCTCGGGGCCGCCCTGCTGCACCTCGGCACCAGCTACCTGGACGTCAACGAGCTGCGGTCGCGCTCCCTCAACTGGGCCGACGCCCTTGCCGCCCGCAGCGGGGAAGCGGTCCGTCTGGGGACCCCGCTGGAGGGCATGGTGCTCGTCGTCCACCACGTGTTCCGCCCGGACGACACGTTCCAGACCCTGGACGTGGGCTCCCTGCTGCCCCTGCACGCCTCCTCGCTCGGCAAGGTACTGCTGGCCTTCGGAGCGGCATCCCTCGAACCGGAGCAGGCGGCGCAGCTGGAGGCGTACACCCGGCACACCCTGGTCGCCCCCGAGCAGCTGACCCGGGCGCTCGCCGAGGTCCGGGAACTCGGCTGGGCCGCCGAGATCCAGGAGATGAGCATGGGCGAGGCCGGGCTCGCCGCGCCGATCCGGGGCCACGGCGGCCTCGTCGTCGGCGCGATCGGGCTGTCCGGGCACGTCGAGCGGATCTGCGACAGCCAGGGCCGCCCCCGCCCGAGCCAGATCACCCTGATCCGCGAGGCCGCGCGGGCGATCTCCAGAGACCTGGGGGCCACTCGCTGGTAGACCCGGACCGGCCGCTCCCCGACCCGTCGGAAGGCAGACCCGATCATGGCTGAACGGTACGTAATGTCCATCGATCAGGGCACCAACTCCACCCGATGCATTCTGTTCGACCACCGTGGACGGCTGGTGTCGGTCGCACAGAGGGAGCACCAGCAGCACTTTCCCCGGCCCGGCTGGGTCGAGCACGACGCCGTCGAGATCTGGCACAACCTGCAGCGCGTCGTGCCCGAGGCACTGTCCGGCGCCGGCCTCGACACGGGACAGGTCGCCGCCATCGGCCTGGCCAACCAGCGGGAGACCACCGTGCTCTGGGACCGGCGCACGGGCGCCCCGCTGGGCCGGGCGATCGTCTGGCAGGACACCCGCACGGGGCCGCTCGTCGAGGAGTTCGGGCAGCGGCCCGGAGAGGAGTTCTTCCTGGAGCGCTGCGGCCTGCCGCCCTCCACCTACTTCTCGGCGCTGCGGATCCGGTGGCTGTTCGACCACGTCAAGGGCCTGGAACAGCGCGCGAAGGACGGTGAGGTGCTGTTCGGAACGATCGAGAGCTGGCTGATCTGGAACCTCACCGGGGGCGCCGACGGCGGCCTGCACATCACCGACCCCACCAACGCCAGCCGCACGATGCTGATGAACATCCGCACCCTCACCTGGGACGAGGAGCTGCTCTCCTTCTTCGGTGTGCCCCGCTCGATGCTGCCCGAGATCCGATCGTCCGCCGAGCGGTACGACGACGCCCGCGCGCTGCTCCCGGGCGTCTCCATCACGGCCGCCCTCGGCGACCAGCAGGCCGCCCTCTTCGGCCAGACCTGCTTCTCCCCGGGCGAGGCGAAGTGCACCTACGGAACGGGCAGCTTCCTGCTGCTCAACACCGGCAACGACCTGGTGCGGTCCCGGAACGGACTCCTCAGCACCGTCGCCTACAAGATCGGGGACCAGCAGCCGGTCTACGCCCTGGAAGGCTCGATCGCCGTCACCGGCGCGCTGGTCCAGTGGTTCCGCGACCGCCTGGGACTGATCAGCAGCGCCCCGGAGATCGAGACCCTCGCGCGGACGGTCGAGGACAACGGCGGCTGCTACATCGTCCCCGCCTTCTCGGGCCTGTTCGCACCCCACTGGCGCAGCGACGCGCGCGGGGTCATCGTCGGCCTCACCTCGTACATCACCAAGGGACACCTGGCGCGTGCGGTCCTGGAGGCCACCGGCTGGCAGACCCGGGAGGTCGTCGACGCCATGAACGCCGACGCCTCCCTCGCCCTCACCCAGCTCAAGGTGGACGGCGGCATGACGGCGGACAACCTGCTCATGCAGTTCGTGGCCGACGTGCTCGACGTGCCCGTGGTACGGCCCATGGTCGCCGAGACGGTCTCCCTCGGCGCCGCCTACGCCGCCGGACTCGCCGCCGGCTACTGGTCCGACCTGGAGGTACTGCGCCGCAACTGGCACCGGGCCGGGCAATGGCTGCCCGACATGGACCCCGAACGGCGCCAGTGGG
This sequence comes from Streptomyces sp. Ag109_G2-15, assembly GCF_900215565.1. Taxonomy (NCBI): domain Bacteria; kingdom Bacillati; phylum Actinomycetota; class Actinomycetes; order Kitasatosporales; family Streptomycetaceae; genus Streptomyces; species Streptomyces sp. Ag109_G2-15. Next base: position 1,329,145 of record NZ_OCNI01000002.1, on the reverse strand, counting down.
AGTACGAGAACTGGCAGCGGGCCGTGGAGCGGTCTCTGGGGTGGGTGAGACCGCCGCGACCTTCCTGAGCCGGGCTCTCCGTCAGACCTGCGGTCCGGTCTCGGCGGCCAGGGTCGCTGAGCCGGTGCCGGACTTGATCGCCCGGATGGACAATGGACTTGATCGCACAGCTTTTCCGCGGCCGCGGAGAGGACCAGCAGACGGCCATCGAGGCCCAGTTGGACAACAACACGGCCCTGGTGGTGCGGGCCGGCGACGCCGAGCGGGTCCGTCGGACTCTGCTTCCCCTGTGGCAGATGGAGTTGGAGTCGCTGCTTGGCGAACACCCGGACGCCGCCGGCGAACTGCGAGAGCTGATCGGCGAGATCCAGCAGCGGCTGTCCGAGACGCAGCGCGCATGGGTGCAGAACAACGTCGCCAAGGACGGCGGGCAGGTCTTCGCGGTCCAGGGCGGCAACGTCATCGTGCACCAGGCTCCCCGGGACAGGGAGGCGGCGGCGGAGCCGCCCAGTGACCCAAGCGGTCCCGGGCCCCCGGCAGGTGGTCCGGGTCGAGGGCGGGTTCGGGTACGGCGTCATCGGTGCCGATCTGCCCGTCTTCCCCGACCGGGGCCCGGTCTATCTGCTCTCCGAGTACCGTCCGCCCGCCGCCTCCGATGACCCCTCGGCGGGCCTGCGCGGCGCTGCGGTCTTCACCCGTGGCGACCACCTCGCCGCCGACCGGCTCGCGGCCTACGACGCGACCGGGACCGGGTTGTGAAGTGGACCGGTCACATGTTCGCGGCTCCGGCCTTGATGGCCTCGCGGATACGGAAGTAGGTGCCGCAGCGACAGATGTTGCGGATGCCGTCCAGGTCGGCGTCGGTGATCTCGCGGCCCTCCTCGGCGACTCGGCGGACCAGCGCGACGGCGGCCATGATCTGGCCCGGCTGGCAGTAGCCGCACTGGGCCACGTCATGGTCGAGCCACGCCTGCTGCATCGGGTGCAGGTCCGCCCCCACCGTGGCCGGAAGTCCTTCGATGGTGGTGACTTCGTCGGTCGGCTGCAGGTTCCCGACCGGAATCGCACAGGGGTTGACCGCCTTGCCGTTGAGGTGGCTGGTGCACGCCTTGCAGACGTTGATGCCGCAGCCGTACTTGGGACCGGTGACGCCCAGAACGTCGCGCAGCACCCACAACAGCCGCAGGTCGTCGTCGACATCGACGGTGACCTGCTCGCCGTTGAGGCGGAAAGTGTGCTCGGGCACGGAGGCTCCTAGCGTCAGTAGGCGTGGTCCAGGCCGTCGGTCGGGGACGGAGGGATGGGCGGGACGGTCGGTTTGGGCGTGAAGGAGAGCGTGCCGTGGTTGATCGGAAAGCGCGTCGGCATGGTGCCGGTGGCGCGGCCGTAGGCACAGGCCACCGCGGCCATCGACGCGGCGACGCCGAGTTCCCCCGCACCGCCGGGCTCGCCCGTGGTGGTCGGCATGACGATGATCTCCAGCTCGGGCGGTGTGTTCCACTGCCGGGTGTAGAAGTAGTTGTCCCAGCTCGCCTCGAGGAAGTAGCCGTCGCGCAGGTGCAGGCTGGAGGTCAGGGTCTGCGCGATGCCGTCCATGACGCCGCCCATCATCTGGGCTTCCAGACCGCGTGGGTTGACGGCGAGGCCGACGTCCACGGCGAAGACGGCCTTGGTGACGCGTGGTCCGGCCACACCGTCGCGGATGGGACGGTTGACGGTCTCCGGCCGGCAGTCGATCTCCACCAGCGCCGCGCTGACCGAGTGGTACTCGGAGTGGAAGGCGATGCCCTGTGCGGTGCCGGCCGGCATCGTCCGCCCCCAGTCACCGACTTCGGCGACCTTGTCCAGCACGGTCCGGGAGCGCTCGTCGTGCAGGAACGCGCGCCGGAACCGGAAGGGGTCCTTGCCCGTCTTCGCCGCGAGCCGGTCGACGACCAGCTCCCGGGCGCAGGTGACGTCGGGCGAGTAGACGTTGCGCATGCTCCCGGTGTTGAAGTCCTTGTTCGTCTCGCTGAGCAGCCGGCTGCTGACACCGAAGTCGTAGGGCATCGACTGGGAGAGCTGGAAGAACGTCTCGGAGAAGCCGACGTCGCCCACCGGCAGCCTCGCGGCCAGGGCGGTGAAGACCTCGCCGAGCCCATGGCTCAGGTCCGTGGCGACGCTGGTGTGCCGCTGCTGGTAGCCGAGCACGGTGTTGCCGAGGTAGGAGATGCGGACGCGTGAGGTGGCCATGGGGTGGGCGCGCCCCTGGCGGCAGTCGTCGGCCCGGTGCCACATGAGCTTGACCGGCTTGCCCATCTTCTGGGAGGTCTCCGCGGCTTCCAGCGCGGCGTCGAAGAACAGCTTCCGCCCGAAGGACCCGCCGCCTTGAGCGACGTGCACGGTGACCGCGCGGGCCGGAAGCCCGAGCCGGGCGGCGATGGTCTCCTGGGCGACGATCGGCGACTTGAGCGACGCCCACACGTCGGCGCGGTCGTCCCGCACGTCGGCGATCGCGCAGTTGGGTTCCAGCGCGCTGTTCCCGCGGAAGCCGAAGGTGAACTTCCCTTCCACGCTCGGGGTCAGCGGCGGGAGCCCGAGGGGCAGCTCGGCGGCTCGCAGGTCCTCCAGCACCGACTCGTCGGACTGCCCTTCCGCGCTACCGGGCCGCCACACCACGTGCAGGGCGCGTACGGCGTCGATGCACTGGCCGAAGGTCTCCGCGCGCACCGCCACCCCGGTGGAGATCACGACGGCGTCGGTGACGCCCGGCATGGCGCGGACCTCGTCCAGGTTGGACACCGATCCGACCGTGCCGTTGATGGTCGGCGGACGGCACACCATCGTCGGCCTGGCGTCCGGGACGTCGAGATCCATCGTGAACTTCTTGCGCCCGGTGACCGCGGCGAGCGCGTCGATCCGGTTGCGCGGTGTGCCGATGACGGTGAAGTCCTCGCGGGGCTTGAGCTCCACGGCCACCTGCTGGGTCCGCACGCTCGCGGCCTTCTCGGCGAGCGCGCCGATGCCGATGCTCCGGCCCGCGAGATCGGTGACGACTCCGGCCTTCAGGGTGAGGTCGGTGACCACCGCGCCCAGCTCGGTCGCCGCGGCCCGCAGCAGCCGGCCCCGGGCGACCGCGGCGGCGACCCGGATCGGACGGTAGGTCGAGATGGTCGTGTTGGACGCGCCGGTGAGCTGGTTGAACAGCAGCTCCGGCCGCGCGTCGGCCAGGGTGACCCGCACCCGCTCCAGCGGTACGTCCATCTCCTCGGCGATCAGCATCGCCGTCGACGTGGTGATCCCCTGCCCCACCTCGGCGCGCGGCAGCGCGAACGAGACGGTGCCGTCCGTGTGGACCTCGACGGTGATCAGGCTCGAGGTCGGCAGAGCCGCCGCGGTCATCACGTCGTTGAGGTCGAGCAGTTCCGTGGGTTCCGGTGACGGAATGCCGGCCTCGGCCTCCGGCGCCGCACCCAGCTCGGCGGCGGCCACCAGGGTGGAAGCCGCGAGCACGTACCCGAGGAACCGCCTGCGCCCGACGACGTGCGTACCGGATTCCGGGTGCGTCGAACGATCGGCGCTGGTCATCGACGGGAGGACCTCCGCTCTACGCCACCATGGCCACTTCCGCCGGCCGCGTGACTCTGTCACCACCCAACTCGGTGGTTCTATCACGGACTTCCGGGTGCGCAGCAGGGGTCCCGCCACGTCGGCGGGACCCCGCTGAACAGACCGCGGCCGCCCTCGTCGAAGGTCCGCGCACGGCGCAGGTGCGGAGCGGTGCTGCCGGCGTCGAAGACCTCACAGGTCAGCGTGGACTGGAGGATCATCCGCAGCTGGATGGGGCTCTTGCCGTAGCGGATCGCGTTCGTCACCAGTTCGCTGACCACCAGTTCCGTGGTGAAGCCCAGCTCTTCCAGCCCCCAGGCGGCCAGCCTGTCGGACGCGTAGGCGCGGGCCCCGGAGACGGCCGCCGGGTCGGACGGAAGGTCCAGCGTGGCGACGTGGTCGGGGTCGAGTGCCCGGGTCCGCGCCAGGAGCAGGGCGACGTCGTCGGAAGGGCGGCTCGGCAGGAGCGCGGCCAGCAGACCGTCACAGGTCTCGTCCAGCGACTCCGGCGCCCGGGCGAGGGTGTCGCTCAGCACCGTGCGTGCGGTGTCCACGTCACGCACACGGCTCTCGAGGAGGCCGTCGGTGTACAGCGCCAGAAGACTGCCCTCCGGCAGTTCGAGCTGGGTGGTCTCGAAGGGGAGTCCGCCCAGGCCCAGGGGCGGGCCGATCGGCATCGCCGTCGGCGGTCGAGGGAGTCGCCACGGCCGGCAGCACATGACCGGCGCTGGCCAGGGAGCACAGGCGGGAGACGGGGTCGTAGACCGCGTACAGGCAGGTGGCGCGGATCTCGCCCTCGTCCCGTGCCTCCTCGCGCTGCAGGCGGATGACCACGTCGTCCAGATGCGTGAGCAGTTCGTCGGGCATCAGGTCGATGTCCGCGAAGGCGCGGACGGCCGTGCGCAGGCGGCTCATGGTGGCGGAGGCGTGCAGGCCGCGGCCGACGACGTCACCCACGACGAGGGCGACGCGGGCTCCGGACAGCGGTATCACGTCGTACCAGTCACCGCCCACGCCCGCGCGGGATCCGGTGGGCAGGTAGCGGGAGGCCGTGTCGACGGCGGACTGCTCCACCGGGCGTTGCGGCAGCAGGCTGCGCTGCAGGGTGAGCGCGGTGGAGCGCTCGTGGGTGTACCGGCGGGCGTTGTCGATGTACACGGCTGCTCTGGCCACGATCTCCTGGGCCAGGAGGAGATCGTCGTCGTCGAAGAGGGCGGCGGTCCGATGGCGGGAGAACTGGGCGAGACCCAGGGTTTCTCCGCGGGCCCGCAGAGGCACCAGAAGCATCGAGTGGAAGCCAAGGCCTCGCAGGGTGCGTCCGCTGTCCGGAGACGGTGCCCACCGCGCGGGCAGGCCGGAGGCCGTGACGCGGTGCAGCAGGGCCTGTCCCGTGGCCAGTGCGCGAGCCGGCTCCGACCCCGCGGGATACGTGTGCGTGTGACCTGTGGCGACTGCGGAATCCGGGCAGCCGCCCAGGATGGACCGCTGGGCGATGCGGCGTAGTAGGGGTGTGTCCGTCGGCGGGTACGTGCCCTCCTCGTGCAGAACGGAGTCGAGGAGGTCGACCGTGACGAGGTCGGCGAAGTCCTCGGTGCCGAGGTCTGCCAGCTCCTGGGCGGTGCGGGCGGTGTCGAGCGTGGTCCCGATCCGCCTGCTCGCCTCGTTGGTCAGGATGAGGCGCCGCTGCAGCCGACGGTCGCGCTCGTCCTGGTACGCGGCGACGACCTCTTCGGAGCCGCGGTCGACGTAGGCGAAAGCCGTCTCGACGAGTTTGGCCGTCGCCTCGTTGACCAGCTTCGAGTCACTGGTGAGACGGGCGGCCTCGGGCTGCATCAGCTGGAGCAGGCTCATGTGGCCACGTCGAGGCCGTGCTCGAGGACATCCAGAAAGGTGGTGACGTGTCCGGTCGTCTCCTGCACCGACAGAGCGGCGAGATCCTCGTCCTGCAACAGCTCGGGAAACTCGCTGCGCAAGCGTTGCACCATCATGTCGACCGACTGGTCCACCTGCGGCCTGAGCTGTCGAGCCAGACGACGAAGGAACACATCGACCTCGGTCCCCATGATGAAAACGTACCGAAATGCCAGGACGCGCGCCCGTTCTAGCGCTGCTAGCCGCCGCCGAGCGCGCGGGGCCGACGATCTCCCCGTACGGCGACACGTGCGAGCCGGACACAGGGGTGATCCTCCCGGTCGGGTCGAGGTGCGGGCGCAGGAAGCAGTGGCGGTATCCGGGGTGGGCGGGGTCCTCGGCGACTTGCAAGAGGGGCTTCACCGTGCGGTGCGGCCCGTGCCGGGCAGGTGCCCGTCGGCGTCGGTGGCCCCGGTGCCGCGGACGACGGCCAGGAAGTCCCGCAGCGTGACGAGCCTCAGGCCCTCCCTGCGCGCCAGGGCGATGTGGTGGCGCTCGGGGTAGGAGTAGTAGGAGCCCCCCTCCGGTTGTGGCCGTGCCTCGTCGAGGAACCGGTCGAAGTCGGCCAGGACCTCGTCCAGCATGCCGACCCCCGCGCGGTTGACCCAGGAGTCGTTGAACAGGACGCTGCGACCCGGGGGCGGGGAGGTGGTGCGCCGGGCGAGGACGGGGCCCGCGTCGATCTCCCGGTTCTCGATCAGGTGAGCCGAGATGCCGAAGGGCGTGCCCGGCTCCAGGGCGCTGAAGAGGGTGGGGAACAGGCCGCGGCAGTGCGGCAGGAAGGCGGCGTGCACGTTGATCACCGCGTGCTTGGGCGCGGAGATGACCCGTTCGCGGATGATCTGGTCGAACCAGTAGATGACGATGAAGTCGAGGTCGGCCCCCTCCAGTTGCGCGGCGACCTCGGGCGCGTTCACGTTGCCCGTCCGGATGTGCAGGATGCCGTGGGCCTCGCACAGTTCCGCGACCGAGCGGCGGGTGCGCCGGCCGCCGCGCAGGGGGGCGAGCAGCCGGTCGGCGCGGACTGCGGCGGGGTAGAGCATGAACGAGCAGGTCAGGTACGTCATGAAGGCGAGCCCGGAGCGGCGCACGTTGCGGTACGTCTGCCGGAGGAGGCCGCCGCGGCTGGTGGCGTACACGTCGCTGGTGACGACGACCGCGATCTCGTCGTGGTGCCGCTCGATGATCGTCTCCAGCGCGTCCCCGAGCTGGGCGCATTCGGTGCTGAACAGGGCGATGCGAGGCATGGTCACCTCCTGGGTGGCTCAGGCGAGTTGGCGGTAGCGGCCGGCGTGCCGGACGAGTGGCTGCCCGTCCCGGTGGCGGCAGTCGAGGGCGCGTCCGATGACGATGACGTGGTCGCCGCCCGGGTAGGTCCGTTCGACCGAGCACGCGACCCAGGCCAGCGCGTCGTCCAGGGCGGGCATGTCCTCGTACGTGTGCCAGGGCACCGCCGTGAAGCGGGCTTCGGGGGACGTGCCGGGCGCGGCGAAGGCCGAGGCCGTCGCCGAGGCGCCGACCGGCAGCACGTTGACCAGGAAGTTCCCGCGGGAGCGGATGCGTTCCAGGGTCTGCGACCGGGCTCCGATGCCCAGCAGGACGAGGGGCGGGTCGAGGGACAGCGAGCAGACGGCGCTGGCGGTGACGCCGGCGGGCCCGGCCGCCGTCGTGGTCGTGATGACGGTGACGCCTGTGGGGAGTTGGGAGAAGGCGGCGCGCAGCGCCGGTGCCAGGGGGACCCCGGAGGGGGCCGGTGGGGGCGGCACCGCCGGGGCCGGGGGGATGGACGGCATCTCAGCCTCCGGTGGTCTGCAGGTCGTCGGCGTCCATCGCCGTGGCGAAGACGAGCGTGTCGCCGAGCAGTCCGACGAGGATCGCGCTGATGTTCTCCCGCAGGGTCCGCTCGGCGATCGGGTCGATGATGCGTTCCAGGGAGGGCATGCCGAGGTCGAAGTCCGCGGCGAAGCGGACCGTCGTGTCGTCTCCCGTCCCCAGAACGGTCCAGGCGCCGTCGAAGCGCTCGAAGTCGCCGTCGACCTGCTCGAAGCGGAGGGCCAGGTTCGCGGTGTCCACCGTGTCCCGTTCGGACCAGCGGAGTTCGCCGTTGCGGAAGTTCACCGACCACTCCGACAGGAGGGTGCCGTCGGGTTCGGTGCGGACAGTGACCTCGCGTACGGCGTCGGTGTGCGCGGGATAGCGCTCGAAGTCCTTGAGGCGTTCGAAGACGGTCAGCGGATCCGAGCCGGGCAGCAGGGCCTCGATCGCTACGTGTCGCATGGTTCAGGCGGTCCTCTCGGCGAGCTGGGGCTGGGGCTGGGGTTCGGGGTGGCGGGCGGCGACCGCCGTCGCGGCACGGTGGACGGCGTCCAGCAGAGCGCCGATGTCGTTGCGGCCGATGACCGCGGGCGGGGTGAGGCGCAGAACCCGGTGGGCGTTGAGCGAGTGGTTGACCAGGACCCCGCAGTCCATCAGCTCCATCACGAGATCTCCGGCGACCCCTTCGTCGACGAGTTCGACGGCGATGAGCAGCCCGGCTCCCCGGACCTCGCGGACGAGATGGGGACAGACCTCGTGCAGCATCGCGGACAGGTCGTCGCGCAGTCGGGTGCCGATGCGCGCCGCCCGCTCGACCAGCCCCTCGGCCGCGATGGTCTCGACGGCGGCCGCCGCGGCGGCGCACGCGACCGGGGAGCCCGCGAAGGTGGAGGTGTGGATGAAGGGGTCGCGGCTGAACGGCGCGTAGGCCTCTGCCGTGGCGACCATCGCCGCCACGGGGATCACGCCGCCGGACAGGTTCTTGCCGACCAACAGGATGTCCGGGGTGATGCCTTCGCGGTCCGCGCCCCACCAGGTCCCCAGCCGCCCGAGGCCGGTCTGCACCTCGTCGAGCACCAGCAGTGCGCCATGGGTGCGGCAGGCCCGCTGGACCGCCGTCAGGTAGCCGGACGGTGGGATGACGACGCCGTTCTCGCCCTGTACGGGCTCCAGGACGACGCATGCGTCGGGCGTGGCCGCCAGCGCCTGCTCCAGGGCATCGGCGTCGCCGTACGGCACGTGCTGGACGTCGGGGACCAGCGGTCGGAACGGTGCCTGGTACAGCTCCCGGGCGGTGAGGCTGAGCGCGCCCATGGTCTTGCCGTGGTAGCCGCCGGCGGTCGAGATGAGGTGGCGCTTGCCGTGCGCGCGGGCCAGTTTGATCGCCGCTTCCGTAGCCTCCGCGCCGGAGTTGACGAAGTGGACGTACTCCAGACCGGCCGGGGCGACGGCGGCCAGCGCCTCGGCCGCCCTTGCCGCTACGGGTTCGAGCAGGATCCGCGTGGCGAGGGCGTGCCTGCGCAGCTGCGTGCCGACTGCCTGGACGACCTTGGGATGCTGGTGGCCGAGGAGGAACACGCCGTAGCCGCCGCAGTCGATGTAACGGCGCCCGTGCGCGTCCCAGACGTGGACACCCTTGGAGGCGACCTCCACCAGGCCGCCGGTCACCTCCGCGAGCCGGGCCCGGCCGCGGCTGATGTGGCGCCGGTAGCCCTCGGCGACGGCGGCGGGGTCGACCTGGCGTTGCTCCGGGGTCACGCGGCCACTCCCTCGGGCGTACGGGTGCGGACCAGGTTCCTGGCGTGCGCGAGGTGGTCGATCGACGCGTTCACGGCGTCGTGGACCTCGTCGGCGGTGAGCGGTCCGGGCCCGCCCGGGACGTCGCCGAGCGTGCACGGGAGCGGGGTGGCGGTGTCGAACAGCGCCGTCATCGCCAGCATGTCGTCGAACCGGCGGCGGGCGGCCGGCGGCAGCGGGTCGATGAAGACGGGACGGACCAGCCGGTCGACCATGTCCGGGTCGACCAGGCGCGGCCTGGGCATCGGGATGCCGAAGGCCTCGGCGCGGTCCTGACAGGCCTGGACGACCTCTCCCGCCGTCGGCGCCGCCTCGCCCGCGGTCAGCCAGTGCTCGGCACCGGCGAACGGCAGGTCCACGAGCGCGGCGAGCGCCTGGGCGGCCGTGTCCCGCGGGATGACGTCGGCACGGGCGGAGGGATCGAGCGGGAGCAGCGGCAGGGTGCCCTTGAGCAGCGCCGTCACGATGCCGTGCAGCCCCTGGAACCGGGGGATGAACCCGGTGGCCCGGTCGCCGATGACGACCGAGGGACGGGCGATGGTGTACGGCAGCCCGGAGGTCCGCACCCGTTGCTCGGCTGCCCGCTTGGAGTCCAGGTAGTGGTCGGGAACCGCGGTCGCCTCGCCCTGGGCGCGCCCGGCGGTCTGCCGGGTCAGGTCCGTACGGGCCACGAAGGCCGTGCTGACGTAGAGGAGTTCGGCGCCGGCGCGGCCGGCGAACTCGATGACGCGCTCCGTGCCGCGCGTGTTCAGGTCGGCAGTGGCCTGGGCACCGGCTCCGAAGTCGGTGGTGGCGCCGCAGTGCACGACGGTGTCGACGATGTCCGTGAGCCACTGGTACGTGGCGTCGTCCACGCCCAGCCGGGGTGCGGTGAGGTCGCCGCGGACCTGTTCGGCCGGGACATGGGAGGTGTGGATGAGGGCGATGACGCGATGGCGGCCCAGCAGGGGCAGCAGGGCGCTGCCGAGCACGCCGGACGCACCGGTGAGCAGGACGGTCTTGCGCTTGTTCAAGGGAGATCTCCTGGCGGGGCTCACGCGGGCGTGCCGCGGAGTCGAGGAAGAGGTGAGGTGTGGGGGAGGGGCGGTGAGGTGTACCGGGGTGGCGGCGGTCCGGTGTACCCGGGTGCAGGGCGGTGGAGGTGCGTCCGGCTCACGCCATGGTCAGCGCCGCGCCCGCGAAGTAGTCGCGGAGGGCTCCGGCCATGCGGGACCGGGACGGCGGATGGAAGGCGAGGGCCTGGGTGCAGCCGGCCAGGTAGGCGACCTGCGGATCGCTGATGAAGGCCATCCCGCCGAGCGACTCCACACAGCGCTGGACGGCGCGGGCGATGGAGTCCTGCGCGGCGTAGCGGCACACCAGCGCCGCCGCCAGCGCCTCCTGACCGCCGAAGCCGGCGCCCAGCCGGAAGGCGATGCCCTCGACGGAGCCCATCACTGCCTCCAACTCCACCACCAGAGCGGCCTGTTCGGTGACCGGGACGCGGTCTGCGCGCAGGACGCGCTCGGCCAGGGCACTCGCGACACCCAGGTATGTGGCCGTCATGAGCAGCTCGAACCACAGGAACCCGGCGGTCTGCAGCGAGTCGAGCCCCCCGGCGGCCCCGGGGTCGATCCGCACCAGCAGGTCCTCGGGCACCGGGACGCGGTCCAGCACGACCGCCTCGCTCTCCGCACCGGCCAGCAGGGGCGTGCGCCAGAACGGTTCCACCCGCAGGCCGTGCGAGTCCGCCGGGATCAGGGCCACGGCCATCTGCGTGCCCTCGCCGTCGGAGAGCGGCACGGTGACGGACGCGGTGAGCAGGTCCATCGACCGGGCGAGGCTGCACGGCCGCTTGCTGCCGGAGACCAGGATCTGTCCGTCCTGAGCCTGCTCGGCCCGCATGGTCGGAGACAGGATGTGCCGGCCGGGCTGCCCCTCGGCGAACCCGGAGGCCAGGAGGAGGCCGTCCCGTGCGACGCCCTCCAGGAGCATCCACTCCAGGCCCTGGGTGGCCCGATGGGTCTCGACGAGGCCGGCCACGGAGAAGTGGTGCATGGTCGTGGCCACGGCCAGCGATGGCGACCGGGAGGCCACGGCACGCTGGACGCGTACGGCCTGGACCGCGTCGGCGCCGGTGCCGGAGTGTTCCGCGGGCACCAGCAGAGCGGGCCCGCCCACCTTCTTGAACGCCTCGAAGGCCGGGCTCTCGGGCCGCTCCAGAACCTCCCACGGGTAGTCGGTCAACGTGTCGTCGAGCCCTGGCAGCAACTCGTCGAGCACGGCGCGTTCGTGGCGCAGAAATCGCATGCTTCCCCCTTGGTGCACGCGTTCGGTCTGGGACGTTCACGACGCTAGGGGTGTGCGGTGCAGGGTCTGTGCAGAGGAGCGGCAACTCCCCGTCAGACGTGTCTGCACTTGGCCGGAAAGGGTTTGAACCGTCCTTGGGTCAAGAAGGGTTCCGCGTGCGGGTGACCGATGCCACCCCTGGCATGTCCCGCTTGAGGTCCACCTCGGCGATCAGGCCGTGCGGTTCGGCCGCGGACAACCGGAGCGCGCCGTCGCCGGCTTCGAGCAGCGTCGTGGCGATGGCCAGACCCAGTCCGGAGCCCCTGCGGTCGCCGTGCTGCTCGCCGCGCCAGAACCGGTCCGTCGCCCGCGCCAGGTTCTCGGGCGGCATGCCCGGTCCCTCGTCCTCGACCGTCACCCGCACCCGCGTGTCGTCGGCCCAGGTCCGTACGGTGACCCGCCCGCCGGGCGGCGAGAAGCCCAGTGCGTTGTCCAGGAGCACGTCCAGCACCTGGTCGAGGACACCAGGTTGGCAGGAGGCCACCGCCTGCTCGCCCTTGACCACGACGGTGACGTCGGTGGCCGACGCCTGGGCGCTCCAGGCGCGGGCGCGGGACTCGGCGACCGAGCGGACCTCCACCGGCACCGCCCCGTGCCCGGGCTCGGCGGCACGGGCCACCACCAGCAGTTCGTCGAGGATCCGGCCGAGGTGCTCGGCCTCGTCGACGGCCACCGTCAGATGGGGCCGGCCGGCCTCGGTGACCGCGCTCTCCAGCACGTCGATGCGCAGCCGGAGCGCGGTGAGCGGATTGCGTAGCTGGTGCGAGGCGTCCGCGACGAAGCTCCGCTGGGTTTCGATCAGTGCGACGAGCCGGTCCGTCATCGCGTTGACGGCCGCCGCGAGTTCGCGGATCTCCGCCGGACCGCTGTCCCCCGGCGCCCGCGTGTCGTACCGGCCCTGCGCGATCGCGCCGACCGCGCGGTGCAGCTGCTGCACGGGGCGCAGACTCCACCGGGACAGCGGTACGGAGGCCACGGTGGCGGCCAGCAGTCCCAGCCCGGCGACGCCGAGCAGCACGGCGCTCTGCCCCATCGCCCGGGAGCGCAGGGACGTGGTGGGCGCGAGGGTGGCGACCGCCGCGATCGTCCGCCCGTGCTCGAAGACCGGGGAGGCGACTAACGACGGCTTGGCGGAGATGTTGAAGGGGTAGTTCAGCGGAAGGTTCGGCCGCCCGTCCAGCGCGCGCCGCACGATCAGCCGCCACTCCCGGCGGCTGACCCGCGTCCCCGGGCGCGTGGTGAAGGCCACTTCGCCCCTGTTGTCGAAGAGCAGCACGACGCTGTCCTTGCGTCTGCCGTACTCCGTGGCCTGGCCGGCCCAGGCGGTGTCGGACGCGGGAGCGGCCGTGCGGGCCGCCGAGGCCGCCAGCTTCTCGGTCTCGTTGACCTGGGCGATGGCCAGGTGGTGGTACTCGATCATGGAGAGACTCAGGGCGAGCGGGATCCCCAGCGCCAGCAGCAGGATCGCGGTCAGCGACAGATAGGTGGTCAGCAGACGGCGGCGCACGGCCGGCACCTCCCCGCGGCTCCGGTCGGCGCGGTCACCGCTTTCCCGGCGAGCCGAGGCGGAAGCCGACGCCGCGCAGCGTCTCGACCCAGTCGTACGACCCGAGTTTGTTGCGCAGACTTCCGACGTGCACGTCGAGGGTGCGGGTCGATCCGTACCAGTTCTCGTCCCACACCCGGGAGATGATCGCCTCCCTGGTGTGGACCGTCTCGGGTTCCTCCACCAGCATCACCAGGAGGTCGAACTCCTTGCGGGTGAGCTGCAGCCGCCTGCCCTCCAGCGTGGCCGACCGGCTGCGCAGATCCACCTCCAGGCTCTCGGCGGTCAGCAGCTCCCGCGCGCCGCCGTGGCACGCGGCGTCGTGCCCCCGCTCGCCGAGGCCACAGCGGCAGGAGCGCCGGGACACGGCCTCGATCCGCGCGTTCAGCTCGTGCACGCTGTACGGCTTGACGACGTAGTCGTCGGCACCCGCGAGCAGGCCCATCACCCGGTCGATCTCCTCGGCGCGTGCCGTCAGGGCGATGACCGGTACCGGGGACAGGGCCCGGATGCGCTTGCACACCTCGACCCCGTCCAGGTCCGGCAGCCCCAGATCCAGGAGCACGAACTCGCAGCCGTCCAGGCGCTCCAGCGCGTCAGCGCCGCTGTGTACGACGACGATCTCGTGCCCGCGCATGCTCAGCGCCGCACTCAGGGCGTCCGCCACGCGCACGTCGTCCTCCACGACCAGGATGTTCATCGGTTCCCCCGCGTCGGTCATGGCTCAGCCCGGTCCTCTGGGCCGGCCCCCGTGAGCTGTTCTACTAAGTAGTTTAGTGGTAGCCGGCCGGAAGGGAATTGCAGTTCGTCTGAACTGCGCCTGTGACTCCGCTGTCCCTCACCTCCCTACCGTCGGTGACACCCGCTCCGCGGCGATCGGGCGGCAGCCCCGCCGCCCGTGCCCCGTCGCCGCGGAGCCTTCCGCCCCTGGGAGCTGCTGTGAGCGACACATCCACCAGGACCACGCCCGAACATGAGGCGTCCCGCACCCCATCGCCGCCGGGCGGACGTTCCCGCCTGGCGGCGATGGGGCGGGCCGTGGCCCGCCGACGGCTGCTCGTCCTGCTGCTCACCCTCGTGGTCGTGGCCATCGCGGCGGTCCTGGGCGGTGACGTCGCCCAGCGGCTGTCCAGCGGGGGATTCACCGATCCGAAGTCCGAGTCCAGCAAGGCGGAACGGTTTCTCGCCGACCGGTTCAAGTCCGGCGTTCCGAACCTGGTGCTGGTGGCCCGCGCACCCGGCTCCGTCGACGCCCCCTCCGCGTCCGCCGCGGGCCGCGAACTGACCGAACGGGTCGCGAAAGCCCCGGGCGTGCTGTCCGCGGGCTCGTACTGGACGATGCCCGGCGCGGCCCCGCTGCGCTCCAGGGACGGACGGTCCGCCCTGGTGCTCGTCCGGCTCGGTGGCGGCGAGGACGACTTCCGCGCCACCGCCAAGCGCCTGGTCCCGAAGGTCAAGGGGAAACAGGGTGTCCTCGACGTGTCCGTCACCGGCTCCGCCCAGGTCTCCGTGGAGATCGAGAAGCGCAGCGAGGAGGACCTGGCCAAGGCCGAGGCCATCACCGCCCCGGCGACCCTGCTGATCCTGCTCGTGGTCTTCGGCAGCGCGGTGGCGGCGGCCCTGCCGCTCGCCGTGGGACTGCTGTCGGTCCTCGGCACGTTCCTCGTGCTGCGCCTGCTGTCGGCGGTGACGTCGGTGTCCGTGTTCTCCACCAACATCACCACGGCGCTCGGGCTCGGACTGGCCATCGACTACAGCCTGTTCGTCGTCACCCGCTACCGGGAGGAGCTGGCCTCGGGCCGGGACGTCACCGAGGCCATCGCGCAGACGGTGCGTACCGCCGGCCGCACCGTGCTGTTCTCCTCGGTGACCGTGGCCCTGTCCCTCGCCGGTCTGCTCGTCTTCCCGCTCTACTTCCTGCGCTCGTTCGCGTACGCCGGCATGGCGGTCGTAGCCTTGGCCGCGGTCGGCGCCGTGGTCGTCCTTCCCGCCCTGCTGGCGCTGCTCGGGCGCCGTATCGACGCCTGGAACATCAACCGTGCGCTGCGCCGACTGGTCCCGCACCGGCGCGAACGCGGGCCCGCGACGGAGGAGTCCGGCTTCTGGCACTGGCTGGCCACCGCCGTGATGCGCCGGCCCGTGCTCTTCGCCCTGGCGGTCGTCGCGGTGCTGGTCACCTTCGGACTGCCGTTCACCCGCGCCTCGTTCGGCATCACCGACGACCGGGAGCTGCCCGCCTCAGCCCCCGCCCATGTCGCCGCCCAGGCGCTGCGGGACGACTTCGACAGCAGTGAGTCCTCCGCGCTCTCGGTCGTCCTGCCCGACGCCGACGCGGGCCGGGTCGGCTCCTTCGCCGCCCGGATGTCCGCCCTGCCGGGCGTCTTCCGGGTCGACGCGGCGACGGGCTCGTACGTGAACGGCCGGCAGGTGGCGCAGCCGGGTCCCGCCGCGGTGCGTTTCCGGGCCCCGGGGGCCACCTGGATGTCCGTCGTCCCCTCGGTCGAGCCGTACTCCGACGCGGGCACGCGCCTGGTGCAGCGACTGCGCGGCGCACCGGGCGCGCCGGGGACCGTCCTGGTGGGCGGCCAGGCGGCCCTGCTGGTGGACACCCGCGACGCGCTGGCGGCGGGGCTGCCGTGGACCGGGCTGATCATCGCCGGTACGACGCTGGTCCTGCTCTTCCTGTTCACCGGCAGTCTGCTCATCCCGCTCAAGGCGGTCGTCTTCAACCTGCTCAGCCTGAGCGCCACCTTCGGTGCCATGGTGTACGTCTTCCAGGACGGCCATCTGCAGTGGCTGGTGGGCGACTTCACGGTCACCGGTCTCCTGGACATCAGCATGCCGGTCCTGATGTTCTGCGTCGCCTTCGGCCTGTCCATGGACTACGAGGTCTTCCTGCTCTCCCGGATCAGGGAGGTCTACGTGGAAACCGAGGACAACACCAGGGCCGTAGCCCTGGGTCTGGAGCGCACCGGCCGGCTGGTGAGCGCCGCCGCGCTGCTCTTCGCCACGGTCATGGCCGCCTTCGCCACCTCCGGGCTCACCCTCCTCAAGCTCCTCGGCGTGGGACTGGCCCTGGCCGTGATCATGGACGCCACGGTCGTCCGCGGTCTCCTCGTCCCGGCCGTGATGAGGCTGGCCGGACGCGCCAACTGGTGGGCTCCGAAGCCGCTGCGCCGCCTGCACGAGCGCCTTGGTCTGAAGGAGGCCTGACGCCCTGCGGACGGCTGTGCGTCAGGGGAGGGCCGTGCGCCGTCCGGAATCGGCGCCGAGCAGGAAGGGGTAGCGCGTGATGCACGAGCCGACCGCCGTCGGGAGCGTCCACGTCTCCGCCCGCCCCCGGACCGTCTACCGCCTCGTCACCGACCTGTCCCAGTGGAGGCGGTTCGTCGCCGAGTGCAGAGTGGCGCCGGGGGAGTTCACCGCGAGGGCGGGCGAGCGGTTCCGCGGCACCAACCACCACGGCCCGATGCTGTGGCGTACGACAGCGACCGTGACGCACGCCGCGCCCGAACGATGCTTCGCATTCCGGGTCACTCTGTTCGGCCGCCCCGTCTCCAGCTGGCGCTACGACATCGTGCCGACCGCGCACGGCTGCCGGGTCACCGAGAGCACCCGCGACCAGCGTGGCCCTGTCCTGCGCGTGATCTCCGTGCTCACCACCGGAGTCCTCGACCGCGCCGCCCGCAACCGCCGCAACATCGAACACACTCTGGCCCGGCTCAAGTCCGCGGCGGAGGCCCTGGAGAACGACGGGAACGAAAGGACACGTTCATGAACCGCATCGTGCTCTCCGGACTGACACAGATCGCCCTTGGAGCCGCCACCGGCTTCCCGTACGCCCTCGCGGTCACGGACGCCGACCGGCTGCGCCACGCCGGGATCAAGGCACCTCAGCGCATCCGGCAGTTCCATCTCGACCTGATCATCATGGGATCGCTGGTCGCCATGGCCGGCACCGCCGTCCCCGACATGCCCCGCTGGGTGGCCGCGCCCCTCGTCATCGGCGGCTGGACGAACGCTCTGTCCTTCGTACCCCCCGCCCTCGAACCGGAGGCGGAGCAGCACCCGGTCTACCGCTCCGCCGTAGCAGCCTCCTTCGCGACGACGGCCTTCGCCTGGGTCGCCCTCGCGGCCGTGACCCGCCGTCGCCTGCGTGCCGCCTCGCGCCGGACCGGCTGAGCACGTGAACGCAGTCCATCGGCAGGAGGAGACGACCATGTCAGCTCTCCCCAATCTGCGCACCGTGGTGTACGCGGACGACTACGCCAGGCCCGCCTCGCCGGGCTGGCGGGGTATCGACTGGGTAGCCCGGGAAAGGGACTTCTCCCTGCACGGACGCCGCGTGCACTACGTCGACCACGGCTCGGGCGGCGAAGCGTTCGTCCTCGTGCACGGCATGGGCGGGCGCTGGCAGCACTGGCTGGAGAACATCCCCGCCCTCGCCCGCCGGGGCCGCGTGGTCGCACTCGACCTGCCGGGCTTCGGCCGCTCCGAGGCGCCGAGGTCCGGCTACTCGCTCGACGGGTTCGCCGATGCCGCAGCGGCGCTGTGCCATGAACTGGGGCTGCGGCGCGCGGTGTTCCTGGGGCACTCGCTGGGCGGGCCCGTGGCCATTCGCTTCGCCGTGCGGCACCCGGAGCTGGTGCGGGCGATCGTCCCCGTGGCGGGCGCCGTCGACCTGTTCGGCGACGTGTTGAGCGGCCTCCGGATGCCGAAGGTCGCCCGGATCTCGCCCCGCACGGTGACCTCCACCGTCTTCGAGGTGCTGACCGCAGGCCTTCCCGTGCCCGCCCTGCTGCGCCACCGCGTCGCGGCCGCTCCGCGCCTGCGTCGGCTCGTACTCTGGCCCTATCTGAACGATCCCGTCCGGGTGCCGCCCGACCTGGCGTCCGTGCTGGTCGACGGTGCGGGTGCGCGGGGGGTCCTGCCCACGGCGCGTGCCCTGGCGGGCGCGGACGCGTTCGCGGGGATCACGAGGGTGCGCTGCCCGGTCCTTGTGGTGAACGGGGACCGTGACCCCATCTCGCCGCTCTCCCGACTGGACGGTTTCGCCCGTACGACCGCCCCGTTGGAGGCCGCCGTCATCGAACACACCGGTCACCTGCCGATGCTGGAGCGCCCGGATGCCTTCAACGCCGTGGTCGGGCGCTTCCTGGACACGCTCGGAGACTGAGAAAGGACAGATCAGCCGAGCAGCGGCGGGCAGGCGACCAGGAGCGGCAGCAGCGGAACGGTCGCCACCAAGGCTGCCGCGCATCCCCGGAGTGCGGGATGAGGGCTCCTGCGCGGGCCGAGTACTCGCTTCAGGCGGATGAGGACGCCGAGGCCGCCTGCCGCGAACGCGCCCTGGGGAGTGCGCGCCGCGGCCATCTCGTAGAGGGCGGTGGCCAGCACCTCGCGGGAGTGGCTGCGCAGTGCGCGGTCGTCGGCGATCATCTCCAGCAGGAGTGCCGTCTGCTCACGGGAGTGGCGCGCCAGCGGAAGCCGCCGGAACACGGAGTGGAACGCCTCCGTGGCGGCCAGGGCCAGATGGTGACGGCCCCCGATATGGGCCTGCTCGTGGGCCAGTACGGCGCCGAGCTGTTCCGGCGTCAGCCGGCGCACGGCGGCCTCGCTGATCACGATCCGGGGGTGACGGCCGGGCAGGCAGTAGGCGGCGGGGGTCTCGTACGGCAGGACGGTGGCACACAGTCGTGCCGAGTGCCGGCCGACCAGGTCCACGGCTTCCCTGTGGCGTGCCCGCGCCCGGCGGGCCCGTACGACATGGCAGGCGAAGCTGGAGACCAGAGCGATCCCGACGGCGGCGGCCAGGGCGACCGCGAGCCGGTCCGCGGTGTCGGGTTCGGGCCGGCCCGAACCCGCACGCAGTCCGCAGGAGTGCAGCAGCCCTGCGAGGCCCGCGTGCAGGTGCTCGCCCGGCATCGCCAGGTGGTACACGGCGAGCGCGGCCGCGATCGAGAAGGAGAGCGACAGGGCCTGCCACACCGCTGCCGCCAGCGCGGGAGCCCGATGGGGCCAGCTACTGCGCACCAGCACCCGCGGGGCCAGGAAGCCCAGGGCCGCCGTGTAGCCGACCAGTGCCGGAGCCGCGTTCACGACTTCGCCTGTCGTCCCACGTTCCGCAGGGCCTCGTGCAGTGCCGCCAGTTCGTCCTCGGACATGTTCTCGACGAAGTGGACCAGTGCGGCGGGACGGTCCTTGCTGGCTTCCAGGCCGTCCTCCATCAGCGCGGCGGCGTACGCCTCACGGCTGCGGACGGGCGTGTACGTCCAGGCGCGCCCCTGCTTGCCACGCAGCAGCCAGCCCTTGGTGTACAGGATGTTGGCGACGGTCATCACCGTCGTGTACGCGATCTCACGACTCCTGTTGATGTCGTCGACGACCTCCCGAACCGTCGCGGGACGGTTCCAAGTCCAGAGGCGGTCCATGATCTCCGCCTCTAGGTCCCCCAGCCGTCGCATGGCCCGGACATCCTTTCGCCGCCGAGTACGCAGGGTCATAGTAGACGGGCGGCGAGCCAGGTGAACCCCGCGAGCTGACCTTGCGCCCGCCGCACAGCTCTCTCACGCGCCCCACAGCGTGACGTACACCGGCGGCCGGAACCGGGAGGGCGGGACGCCCGCGCCGGGCGCGCGCATGATGCGGGTCGCCGCGGGCGTGTGCAGGAAGTGCAGGAACGCGTCGGTGGGCGGGGAACGATGCTCGGGCTGCAGGACGGTGGCGTGCCACGTGGCGTCCGACGGCGTGGCCGGGGTCTCCAGGATGCGCAGCTCGTCACGCCGGATGCGGGGCGACACCAGATGGGCCGGCGCCGGTGCCACCCCCGCGCCCTCGGCGGCGGCCGCCCAGGTCGCGGCCTGGTTGGGGAACACCCACACATGTCCTTCGGCGACTCCGAGCCGACGTAGCAGCCGACCGGAGTCCGCGTCCGGATCGGTCCCGGAGGCATCGACCAGCCACGACCACTGCGGCGGCGGACCGGGCGGCCGCGGCGACCTGGCACCGGTCACCACCACCAGCTGGGTGCGGAACAGCGGCTCGCTGACCAGTTCGCCCCTGCGGGCGGCGCCGAGATACGGCCCGAGCGCGACGTCGGCCAGCCGGTTCTCCACCAGCACGCGTATCTCGTTGCCGGCGGCCACCCCGAACGAGGTCTCGGTCCTGCGCCCCGAGCGACAGGCGAAGGCCTCCACGAGCGACGGGAGCACGAACTCGGCCAGCGTGCTCGTGGCGACGACCCGCAGTTCGTCGGGGGCACCCCGTGCCGCCCGCACCGCGGCTTCGGCATCCGCGCTCAGCGCGACCATCCGCGACGCGACCGGCAGCAGCCGCGCCCCGGCGGGCGTCAGCCGCATCCCACCGCCGCCGGTGCGCCGGATGAGCGGATCGCCGAAGTGGGTGCGCAGCGCGGCGAGCGCCTGTGACACGGCGGACTCGCTCACGTCCAGAGTCCGCGCCGCGGCGCCCACCGAACCGAGCCGGGCAACCAGCACGAAGGTGCTGAGCTGCGTGACGGTCACCGTCCCATTTTCTCGCGTTTGGGGCGATAAGTGAATGCTTATACGCCCATTGCATGGCCGGTGGGGAAGGGCGCAGCATCACTTCAGCAACGGGCACAGCGATCCAGGAGGGCCCGATGCAAGTACCGGCTGCATTCCAGTACGAGAGGGCCACCAGCCTCGAGCAGGCGATCGAGCTGCTCACACGGTACGGCCCCGAGGCCCGGGTGGTGGCGGGCGGACACAGCCTGCTGCCGATGATGAAGCTGCGGCTGGCTCAGCCCGAAGCCCTGATCGACATCAACGGCCTCGGCGAGCTGGCGTTGATCCGGGTGGACGGGCACGACCTGGCCGTCGGAGCGATGGTCCGCCACGCGGAGCTGCTCGCCTCGCCGGTCGTCGGCGAACACTTCCCCATCCTGCGGGACGCGGAACGGGTCATCGCCGATCCGCTCGTACGCAACCGCGGCACCGTGGGCGGCTCGCTGTGCCAGGCCGATCCGTCGGAGGACCTGTCCGCGGCGTTCTCGGCACTGCGGGCGACCCTGGTCGCCCAGGGACCCGGCGGCAGGCGCACCATCGGGATCAGGGAGTTCTTCCTCGGACCGTACGAGACCGCGCTGAACGAAGCCGAGCTTCTGGTGGAGATCCGCGTGCCCATCCGTTCGCACGCCAGCGCCTACCGCAAGGTCGAGCGCCGGGTCGGCGACTGGGCGGTCGTCGCCGCGGGAGCGGTGCTGGGGATCTCCGGCGGGGTCATCACCGAGGCCGGAATCGGGTTGACCGCGGTGGGTGCCCCACGGTTCGTGGCCGAGCAGGCCGAGGACTTCCTGCGCGGTGGACGGCCGGACGACGAGGGCTTCGCCGAGGCGGGCCGGATCGCCGCGCAGGAGTGCAGGCCGACGGCCGACCAGCGTGGCCCGGTCGACTACAAGCGGCATCTGGCCGGGGAACTCACCACGCGGGCCCTGCGCGCCGCCGCCGCACGCGCCCAGGGGCAGGAGGCGTGACATGCGGATCACCGTGACCGTGAACGGCGAGCAGCACACGAGGGACGTGGAGCCCAGACTGCTGCTCGTGCACTTCCTGCGCGACGAACTCGGACTCACCGGCACCCACTGGGGCTGCGACACCTCCAACTGCGGGGTGTGCACCGTCTGGTTGGACGGGACGCCGGTCAAGTCCTGCACCGTGCTCGCGGTGATGGCCGACGGCCATGAGGTGCGGACCGTCGAGGGCTTGGCGCACGGCGCCGAACTCGACCCGGTGCAACAGGGATTCATCGCCTGCCACGGGCTGCAGTGCGGCTTCTGCACGCCGGGGATGATGATGACCGCCCGCTGGCTGCTCGACCACAACGCGGATCCGTCCGAGGAGGACATCCGCGAGGCCATCTCCGGACAGGTGTGCCGCTGCACCGGTTACGAGAACATCGTGCGCGCCATCCGCTGGGCCGCCGAGCACGGCGGCGGGCGGGAAACTGCCGATGCGGGCACCGAGCCGGCGCCCGGCCGCGAGGAGGTGCGGGCATGACGACCACCGAGGAACGGCCGGTCGGTTTCGGACGGATGCCCCGCAAGGAGGATGCGCGGTTCGTCCGCGGTCACGGGACCTACGTCGACGACGTACGGCTGCCCGGCATGCTGCACGGCGCCGTTCTGCGCAGCCCGCTGGCGCACGCCCGGATCGTGTCGATCGACACCAGCGCCGCCGAGGCGCACCCCAAGGTCAAGGCCGTGATCACCGGCGAGACCCTGGCCGGGCTCGGGCTGGCCTGGATGCCCACGATCTCGTACGACACCCAAGCGGTGCTGGCCACCGACAAGGTGCGCTTCCAGGGCCAGGAGGTCGCCTTCGTCGTCGCCGAGGACCACTACGCCGCCCGGGACGCCCTCGAACTGATCGACGTGGAGTACGAGCCGCTCCCGCCGGTCGTCGATGCCCGCCGGGCGCTCGACCCGGACGCGCCGGTGATCCGCGACGACAAGGAAGGGCAGACCGACAACCACATCTTCGACTGGTCGGCGGGTGACAAGGAGCGCACGGACGAGGTCTTCGCGGCCGCCGACGTCGTGGTGGAGCAGGACATGCTCTACCCGCGGGTGCACCCGGCGCCGCTGGAGACCTGCGGCACCGTGGCGGACATGGACGCCATCACCGGGAAGCTGACGGTGTGGTCCACCACCCAGGCCCCGCACGCCCACCGCACGCTGTACGCGATGGTGTCCGGCATCCCGGAGCACAAGATCCGGATCATCTCCCCGGACATCGGGGGCGGCTTCGGCAACAAGGTCGGCATCTATCCCGGTTACGTGTGCGCGGTCGTCGGCTCGATCGTCACCGGCAAGCCGGTGAAGTGGGTGGAGGACCGCTCGGAGAACCTGATGAGCACCTCCTTCGCCCGCGACTACCACATGCACGGCGAGATCGCGGCGACGAAGGACGGGAGGATCCAGGGCCTGCGCGTCCATGTGATCGCCGATCACGGCGCGTTCAACGCCACCGCGCAGCCGACGCAGTTCCCGGCCGGCTTCTTCAGCGTTTTCACCGGCTCGTACGACCTGGCCGCCGCGCACTGCACCGTGACCGGCGTCTACACCGACAAGGCCCCGGGCGGCGTCGCCTACGCCTGCTCGTTCCGCGTCACCGAGGCCGTGTACCTGGTCGAGCGGATGGTCGACGTGCTCGCGGACAGGCTCGGCACGGACCCGGCCGAGCTGCGGATGCGCAACCTGCTGCGGCCCGGGCAGTTCCCGTACAAGACGCAGACGGGGTGGGAGTACGACTCCGGTGACTACCCGCGGGCCCTGCGGCTGGCGATGGACCTCGCGCACTACGACGACCTGCGCCGGGAGCAGGCCGAAAAGCGCGAGCGCGGCGAGCTGATGGGCATCGGGGTCAGCTTCTTCACCGAGGCCGTCGGCGCGGGCCCGCGCAAGCACATGGACATCCTCGGTCTGGGCATGGCCGACGGCGCCGAACTGCGCGTCCACCCGACCGGCAAGGCGGTGTTGCGGATCTCCGTACAGACCCAGGGGCAGGGCCACGAGACGACGTTCGCGCAGATCGTCGCCGAGGAGCTGGGCATCCCGCCCGAGGACGTCGAGGTGGTGCACGGCGACACCGACCAGACCCCGTTCGGGCTCGGCACCTACGGATCCCGCTCGACGCCGGTGTCCGGAGCGGCGGCCGCGATGGTCGCCCGCAAGGTGCGCGAACGCGCGAAGATCGTCGCCTCCGCGATGCTCGAAGTGAGCCCGGACGACCTGGAATGGGAGAAGGGCCGCTGGTACGTCACGGGCGACCCCGACCAGGGAAGGACCATGGCCGAGATCGCGCTCGCCGCACACTCCAACCTGGAGCTGCCCGAGGGTGTCGAGGGCCACCTGGACGCGACCTGCGTCTACAACCCGCCGAACCTCACCTTCCCCTTCGGCGCGTACATCTGCGTCGCCGACGTGGACGCGGACACCGGCCAGGTGAAGATCCGCCGGTTCGTCGCCGTGGACGACTGCGGCAACCGGATCAACCCCATGATCGTCGAGGGTCAGGTGCACGGCGGACTCGCCGACGGCCTCGGCATGGCGCTCATGCAGGTGATCGCCTTCGACGAGGACGGCAACTGCCTCGGCGGGTCGTTCATGGACTATCTCCTGCCCACCTCGGTCGAGTGCCCCTCGTGGGAGCTCGGCGAGACCGTCACCCCCTCCCCGCACCACCCCATCGGAGCCAAGGGCGTCGGCGAGTCCGCCACGGTGGGCTCGCCCGCCGCGGTGGTCAACGCCGTGGTCGACGCGCTGAAGCCGCTCGGCGTCCGCCATGTCGACATGCCGCTGACGCCCGCCGCGGTGTGGCGGGCCGCGCAGGGCCGGCCGCTGCGCACGGACCTGGCGATCACCTGAGGCGCCCGCGATGACGAACCCCGAACTGCTGACCCGGGCGGACGCGCTCCGGCACGGCCGGACCCCGTTCGTGCTGGCCACCGTCGTCCACGCGGAACGGCCCACGAGCGCCAAGCCCGGGGACAGCGCGCTGGTGCTGCCCGACGGGACCGTCGAGGGCTTCGTGGGCGGCACCTGCGCCGAGACGACGGTGCAACTGCAGGGCCTGCGGGTGCTGCAGACCGGCGAGTCGCTGCTGCTGAGGATCACGCCCGGCGTGGACACCGGCACCGAGGGCGCGCAGGAGTCCGGCGAAGGCCTGGTCACGGTGGCCAATCCCTGTCTGTCGGGCGGGACGCTCGACATCTTCCTGGAGGCCAACCTCCCCCCGGCGCTGGCGTACGTCTACGGACACGCCCCCATCGCCCGCGCTCTGCTCGACGTCGGTCGTGCGCTCGGCCTGGACGCCCGGCCTGCCTCGCCCGGGGAACTGCTGCCGCCCGATCTGGACGTCGTCGTCATCGCCACGCACGGCCGCGACGAGGAGCCCGTGCTGGTCGAGGCCGCACGGGCCGGAGTGCCGTACATCGGGCTGGTGGCCAGTCCGAAGCGTGGCGCGGCGGTGCTCGCCGGGCTGGACGTCACCGAGGCACAACGCGCGCGCATCCACACCCCGGCCGGCCTGGACATCGGCGCGCGGACCCCGGGCGAGATCGCCCTGTCGGTGTACGCCGAGATCATCGCACTGCGGCCGAAGGCGGCCCGAGCCGTGCGCCCCACAGCCGACTCCGCCGCGCCGCGGGCCATGGCCGAGGACGTGGATCCCGTGTGCGGCATGACCGTGGCGATCACCCCCGACACCCTCTCACTGGACCGGGCCGGCAGCACGGTCTACTTCTGTGGGCCGGGATGCCGGCACGCCTTCGCCGACGACCCCTCCCGTTACGCGCATGCCTGACCCCGACCCCCTCGTACCCGATGTCCCCGCCCTGCGCGCGCGTCTGGACGCGGTCGGCTACCTGGCCGACGACGCCCTGGCCACGGCGCTGCTGCTGGCCGTGCGCATGCGGCAGCCGATCCTGCTGGAGGGCGAGCCCGGCGTCGGCAAGACCGAGGCGGCCCGCGCGCTCGCCGCCGTGCTCGACACCCCACTGATCCGGCTGCAGTGCTACGAGGGGCTGTCCTCGGCCGAGGCCCTCTACGAGTGGAACTACCCGCGGCAACTCCTGGCCATCCGGCTCGCCGAGTCCCGCGGGGAGCCCCTGCGGGACGCCGACCTGTTCACCGAGGACTACCTGCTGCCACGGCCGCTGCTCGCCGCGATCTGCCACCCGGGACCGCGGCCGGCGGTGCTGCTCATCGACGAGGTGGACCGCGCCGACGACGAGTTCGAGGCGTTCCTGCTGGAACTGCTCGCGGATGCCGCGGTCACCATCCCCGAACTCGGCACCCGGACGGCTGTGGTGCCGCCGGTGGCCGTACTGACCTCCAACCGCACCCGGGATCTGCACGACGCGCTCAAACGCCGCTGCCTCTACCACTGGATCGACTACCCGGACACCGCACGAGTCGCCGCGATCATCCGCAGACGGGTGCCGGACTCGGCCGAGTGGCTGGCCCCGCGCGTGGCGCACGGAGTGGCGCGTCTGCGCGCCCGGCAGGAGCTCACCAAGCCGCCCGGCATCGCCGAGGCGATCGACTGGGCCGGCGCGCTGCACACACTGGGCCTGTCCGTCCTCGACGCCGACGCCGCCGACCGCACCCTGGGAGCGGTGCTCAAGTACGCCGAGGACCTCGATGCCGTGCGCCGGGCGGGACTGGCGGAGCTGATCGACGCGGAGGCAGGCACCGATGCCTGACCTGCCGGAACTGGCCGCCTCGTTCACCGCCGCCCTGCACGGCGCGGGGATCGAGGTGGGCCCCGACCGTACCCGCGGTTTCGCCCGGGCGCTCACCCTGCTGGCACCGTCGACGACGCGCGAACTGCGGCACTGCGCGCTCGCCACCCTGTTGTCCGACCCCGAGCAGATCGAGCCGTTCGACGCGGTCTTCCGGGAGGTCTTCGGCGGCCCGGCCGACCGCGAAACACAGCGCGGGCAGCCTGGTGACCCGGCGCGCTCGCTCCCGCGCACCCTTCCCGGCCGCGTCCCCGGCGCCCGCGAGGCCACCGCGGACGGACGCGGCCGGGAGGCCGACGCACAGCAGCGGGAGGCTCCGGTCCCCCTCGCCGCCAGTCCGCTCGACCGTCTCGCGAGCCGCGACTTCGCGGACCTGTCCGCCGAGGAACTGGCACGGCTCTCCGAAGTCATGCGCACCCTCGTGCTCCGCACCCCGACCCGGCCGTCCCGCCGGCACCGCACCGCACACCACGGTGCGCGCATCGACGTGCGCCGCACCCTCTCCGACAGCCGCCGCACCGGCGGATACCCGCTGCGGCTACGCCGCTTCGTGCCCCGCACCCGCCCCCGCGACCTCGTCGTGCTCTGCGACATCTCCGGCTCGATGGAGCCCTATGCCCGCGCGATGCTGCAACTGCTCTACTGCGCCGCCCGCGCCACCCGCGCCGAGGTCTTCACCTTCGCCACCCGCCTCACCCGCCTCACGCCCGTCCTCCGGCGGGCCGGGCCGGACGACGCCCTGGCACAGGCCGGACGGGCGGCCCCGGACTGGTCCGGGGGCACCCGCATAGCGGAGTGCCTGGCGGAGTTCAACGAGCGGTTCGGACGGCGCGGCATGGCGCACGGCGCCGTGGTCGCCATCGTCTCCGACGGCTGGGACACCGGCCCGCCCGCCGACCTCGCCACCCACATGGCGCGCCTGTCCCGGGTCGCCTACCGCGTCGTCTGGGTCAACCCGCGCACGGCGAGCCCGCGCTACCGTCCGCTCGCGGCCGGCATGGCCGCGGCACTGCCCTACTGCGACGCCGTCGTCAGCGCCCACAACCTCGCGGCCCTGGACGACTTCACCGCCGCTCTGTCCGCCCCCCGCCGCCGCAGGTGATCAGCGTGAGTCCACAGCGTCACGGGTGTGGCCGGCCGGTGGGCGCCTCCCGCTCCAGCAGTTCGCTGCGCAACTCGAGCGGGGTCACTCCGTGCCACCGGCGCACCGCCCGCCGGAGTGCGCTCATGTCGGCGAAGCCCGCCTGGCGTGTGATGTCACGGAGCGTCAGTTCCGTTCTTCGCAGCAGTTGTTCGACCTGCTCGCGGCGTACCCCGTCGACGATCGCCTCGTACGTGGTGCCGCACTCGGCCAGGCGACGGCGCAGGGTGCGTTCGCTGGACGCGTGCCTGCGGGCCTGCTCGGGGAACGAGGGGACGGCCGGAAGGCTCTGCGCGATGGAGATCTCCAGCACCTCGAGCAGGTCCTGCTGGTCGCGCCGCGACGCCATCTCCGTCTCCAGCACGTCGAGCACCGCGGCGTAGGTGATGGGGTCCCGCCCGGGCATGACCGCACGGGCCCACCGAGCGGGGATCACCATGCGGTTGCCGGCGGCGTCGAAGCGCAGCGGGCAGCGGAACAGTTCGTCGAACGGGCGGGTGTCGCGCGGCGCGGGGAAGGCGAACTCGACCGCCTGCGGGGCGAATGCGGCGCCGACGCTGAGGCGGGTGAGAGTGACGACGCTGGAGTACGCCTCCTCGATCAGGAAGACGGCGACCGTCGGATCCAGTGCGGGGTCCGGCAGATCGGCGCGCAACACGTAGCCGACGTCCTCCCAGCCGGCCGACCACACCGTCATCGCCCCGGAGAGGTTCTGATAGCGCACGCCGGTCTCGATGGCCTCCTCATGCGTGTCGGCGGCCATCATGGCGAAGCCGAGCAGCCCCCACGCGGTCAGGTGCTGCGCCGCGCCCACGCGCAGCCCCAGGTGCTCGTCCCCGGTCAGCTCCACCGCCTGGCGGATGACGTCACTTCCCTGCCGGTAGGAGACCCGCAGCGCGGCGGAGCCCATCACCGTCGGGTCCAGCCCGACCCGGGTCAGCAGCGGCTGCAGGTCGACGCCGTACTTCTCGGCGACCCGGGCGAGGTAGCGGAGGATGTTCGGCGCGATGGTGGCCGAGGTGCTGCGGCTCGTTCCCGGATAAGCGACCGGGGCGGGAGCATCAGGCATCGCGATCCCTCTCACCAGGGCGTTTCTCGCTTCACTGTAAGCAGCTGGGCTCCACCTGTCGCGGTCGTGGCCGCCGGAGCCCCCATTTCGGCCTCCGGCGCGCTGCACACCGCCTTTTCGCCCTCCCTACCTTGTGCGGAAACCCGCCCGCCCCGCCGTCCGTGACGCAGGGACACCGGCGCGAGAGCGCAAGAGACGAAGGCTCACCATGACCGCACCTCTTCAGACCCCGGCTCGGCGACGATCCGGGCGCCGGACCCCGCTTGCGGCGGCCCGACGAGCCGTCGCGACGGTGTTCGCCGCCCAGGGAGCAGCGGTGGCCGCGGTGTCCACCACGGTGCCCGCCGTCAAGGAGCGTCTCTCGCTCTCGCCGCTGACGATGACCGTGCTCGTCGTGGCCGTCGCGTTGAGCGCCGGCGTCGGCAGCTTCGTCGGACTGGCCGCGATCCGGCGTCTGGGGGTGGTCGCCGCCATGCGGGCCGCCGTCGTGGCGACCGCCGCGGCTCTGCTGATGATCGGCTGGGCTCCCGAACAGGCCGTGGTCGCGGTGTCCTACGGGTTGTTCGGCATGGCGCTGGGTTGTATCGACGTGTCGGCGAACACCCGGGCCGCGGCCGTCGAACGCCACTACGGCCGGAGCGTCTTCGCCTCCTTCTACGCCGCCTGGAGCGCAGCCGGCGTCGCGGCCGCTCTGCTGACCGCGGGCACGGCTCACCTCGGCCGGCCCGCCGAGTACACCCTGACGGCACAGGCCGGCCTCGTCCTGGCCCTCGCCCTGACCGTCCGCTCGCACGCGCTTCCCACCGGCTCACCCGTCGCCGTGTCCGACCATGGGGAGTCCCAGGGGGAGTCCGTCGGGCTCGGCCGCGGACTGTGGGTCGAACTCGCCCCGTTCGGCCTTGTCCTCCTGGTCGCCTACGTCATCGACTCCACGGTCTCGTCGTGGTCGACGCTCTACCTCCACCAGAGCCTGGACTCCGCCTTGTCCGTCGCACCTCTGGCCTATGCGGCCTACCAGGTCGGCACCGTCACCGGGCGGGCCTGCGCCGACCATCTCGTACGCACCCTCGGCCCGGCGGCCGTGATCCGTGCCGCCACCCTGCTCACCGCCACGGCCCTGGCCGGATTGGCAGCCGCCCCCGCCTGGTCGTACGCGGTCCTGGCCGCCGCGTGCACCGGGCTCGGCGTCTCCGCACTCGTCCCCCTGTGCCTCGCCTCCGCCGGACGCCTGCGACCGGGGCGACCGAAGCGGTCCTGGCCCGGATGAACGTCTTCAACTACACCGGTGTGCTCGCGGGCGGGGCCGCCAGCGGAATCCTCGGGTCCACCGGCCACTTCCGACTCGCCTACGGGATTCCCGCCGCACTCGTCCTCGCGCTCCTGGCGACCGCACGATCTTTCGCATGGCCGCCCAAGCCCCCTCTTTGACCGCACCGATCATTTCCCGCTGAACGGCAGATGAATAAGTTCTCCTCAGTCCTTCGGGAATGGGACTGCGAACGTCTGAAAAAGGATCCGATTCATGGGAAATATTCAGTACGACACGTGTGTGATCGGAGCGGGACCTGCCGGGCTGGCGGTCGCCAGAGCCCTGACGGAGCGGAATCTGCCGTACACGCATCTCGAGCGGCACACAGGGCCCGGCGGCATCTGGGACATCGACAACCCCGGCAGCCCGATGTACGAGTCGGCCCATTTCATTTCCAGCAGGACTCTCTCGGGCTTCGGAGGCTTTCCCATGCCCGACGAATTCGCCGACTATCCCCCGCACCGGCAGATCCTCTCGTACCTGAGGTCCTTCGCCGACGCCTACGAGTTGACGGAGCGCATCCAGTTCGGCGTCGAGGTCGAAAGCGTCGAGAAGAACGCGGACGGCACCTGGGCGGTCACCCGGACCGACGGACGGCGGACCGTGCACAGCCAGGTCGTGGTCTGCACGGGTGCCCAGTGGCACCCCAACGTCCCGGAACTGCCCGGGAACTTCACCGGCGAGGTCCGTCACACGGTCGGCTACCGCAGCGCGGAGGAACTGCGCGGCAAGCGGGTCCTGGTCGTGGGAGCCGGAAACTCCGGCTGCGACATCGCCTGCGACGCCGCCCGCAGCGCGGACCACGCGGTGATCAGCATGCGCCGCGGCTACTGGTTCATCCCCAAGCACCTCTTCGGCCGGCCGGTGGACACCATCGCGGCCGGCGGGCCGCACCTGCCGATGTGGCTGGCGCAGCGGGTCTTCGGCACCCTCCTGCGGATCCTCAACGGCGACCCGACGCGCCTGGGCCTCCCGAAGCCGGACCACAAGCTGTTCGAGACCCACCCCGCGATCAACTCGATGCTGATCCACCACCTCCAGCACGGCGACATCACCGCCAGACCGGGGATCGCCCGCACCGAGGGCAGGACGGCCCACTTCACGGACGGCACCCGCGACGACTTCGACCTGATCCTGCTGGCCACCGGTTACGTCCACAAGGTGCCGGTCGCGCAGAAGTACTTCGGCGACGAGCAGCACCCCGACCTGTACCTGTCGTCGTTCTCCCGCGAGCACCAGGGCCTGTGCGGAGTCGGCTTCGTCGAGACCAACTCCGGCGCGTACCGGCTCTTCGACACCCAGGCCCAGCTGATCGCCGGGCACATCCACGACGCACGGCACCGACTGCCGAACGCGGAGCGATTCGCAGGCATGATCCGTACCGACCGCCCGGACCTGTCCGGCGGCATCAAGTTCGTCGAGTCGCCCCGGCACACCGGCTACGTCGACAGCGCGGCCCTCGTGAAGCACCTCGCCAGGATCGCGGCCGAGATGGGCTGGCGCACCGAAGGCCGGCCGCCGCGCGTGCGGTCCCTGCGGGACGCGGAGGCGGTGTCATGAGCGGCTTCGACTTCCATGACAAGGTCATGCTGGTGACCGGCGGCGCCGGCGGGATCGGCAGCGCGATGTGCCGTCGCTTCGCCGCCGGGGGCGCCCGCTGCGTGGTCGTCGACATCGACGAGGCCCGCGCCGAGCAGGTCGCCGTCGCGCTTCCCGGCGCCGGCCACACCGCCATCGGCTGCGACCTGGTGGACCGGGCCCAGGTGGAGCACCTTTTCGATCAGGTCGCCCACGCGTACGGCCGCCTCGACGTGCTCGTCAACAACGTGGGAATGACCAGCGCCGAACGCTTCGACGTGCGCAGCGTCGAGAGCATCGAGAAGGAGATCACCCTCAACCTGACCTCGCCGCTGGTGGCCACCAGGCTCGCGATCCCGCTGCTGCAAGCCTCCCCGGACGCCCGCGTGGTCACCACCGTCTCTCTCGGCGGGATCTTCCCGCTGGGCGAGACCCCGATCTACACGGCCTCGAAGTTCGGGCTGCGCGGGGCGATGCTCGCCCTCGGGCTCGACCTGAGGAGCAAGGGCATCCTGGCCGGGTCGGTGCTGCCGTCGGCGACCGACACCCGGATGCTGCGCCAGGAAGCCGTGGACGGCGGGAACTCCATGCAGTTCCAGGATCCGCCGCAGCAGCCCGCCGACGTCGTGGCGGCCGTGGTGACCCTGCTCGACAGGCCCCGCCTGGAGGCATACCCGCGGCCCGGTGAGTCCCGCCTGGTCCGGTTCGCGATGCTGGCGCCGAACCTGTTGCCGAAGGTGCTCCCGCTGTTCCGGCAGAGGGGTGAGCGCGGCATGGCCCGCTATCTCGAGGAGCTGCGCCGCCGCGGACTGGCACGGCAGACCGAAGGACGTTGGGAACTGGTGGAGGAGAAATGACCGCAGTCGAGAGCCCCGCCACGCTGGGCGTCGTCAACCCGGCCACCGGGGAACTGATCACCACCGTGCCCGCCACGAGCGCCGAAGAGGTCGCCAAGGCTGCTGAGCGGGCCCGGCAGGTCTTCGCGTCCGGCGTGTGGTCGCGGCTGCCGGTCCGGGAGCGCAGCGGGGTGCTGCTGCGGCTCGCCGACCTGATGGAACGCGACGCCGGGATCCTGGCCCGGCTGGACAGCGAGGACGCGGGAAAGCCGATCACGGAGTGCCTCACCGGCGACGTACCCGGTGCTGTCGAGTCGATCCGCTGGTTCGCCGAAGCGGCCGACAAGGTGTTCGGCAGGATCGCACCCGGCGGACAGGACGGACTGGGCCTGATGAGCCGGGAACCGGTCGGGGCGGTGGCGGCGATCCTGCCCTGGAACTACCCGCTGGCCATGACCGCGTGGAAGGTCGGTCCCGCCCTCGCCGCGGGCAACTGCCTGCTGGTCAAGCCCGCCGAGGCGACCCCGCGCTCGGCCCTGCACCTGGCCGAACTCGCCACCGAGGCAGGCCTTCCCGAGGGGGTCCTCACGGTCCTGACCGGCCACGGCTCCGTCACCGGCGCCGCCCTGGCCCGCAGCCCCGTCGTGGGTGCCCTCTCGTTCACCGGCTCCACCGGGACCGGGCGCCGCATCCTCAAGGACGCGGCCGACACCAACTTCAAACGGGTCTCGCTGGAGATGGGCGGCAAGAGCCCCCAGGTGCTGATGGCCGACGCGCTCGCCTACGGGGACGAGCTCATCGACCACATGATCGAGGCCGCATTCCTGACGATGGGACAGAACTGCACGGCCGGTTCCCGCGTCCTGGTCCACGACAGCATCGCCGACGAGGTGCTGGAGCGGTTCACGGCCGCCGCGCAGCGCCTGGTCATCGGCGATCCCGCGGACCCTCACACGCAGCTGGGGCCACTGATCGACCGGGCGGCCTTCGACCGGGTCGCGGCGGCGGTGGAAGCCGCGCGGGCCGGTGGAGCCCGCATTCACACCGGAGGGCTGCCGCACGGCCTGCCGCAGCGTGGGGCCTACTACCCGCCCACCGTGATCACCCACGCGCCCGAAGACAGCGACGTACTCACCAAGGAACTGTTCGGCCCCGTCGTCACCGTCCAGACCTTCACCTCCGAAGACGAGGCGCTGCATCTGGCGAACGCCACCGAATACGGGCTTGCGGCCTCGGTGTGGACCCGCGACCTCGACACCGCCCTCCGGTTGGCACGCGGCGTCCAGGCCGGCGTGGTCTCCGTCAACGCCTACAGCGAGGGCGACATCACCACACCCTTCGGCGGCTGGAAACAGTCCGGGTTCGGCGGCGTGGAGAAATCGACCAACGCCTTCGACCAGTGGACCCGGGAGAAGACCGTCTGGATCCACATCCGGTGATCCGACGTCAGGAACGTCAGCAAAAGGTCGGGGTACGCCGCAGAAAAACTGGTCCAACCAGTTGACCAGTGAGCCGGTCGCGTTCACCCTGATCGCCATGAATGACGGACTCATCCGGCGCGAGGCGGTCTCCGACCAGCTCTTCGCCCTGCTGCGCGACAGGATCCTCGGCGGGGAACTGCCGGCCGGTGCCGCGCTCACCGCCGAACGGGGTCTGGCAGCCGAGTTCGGGGTGAACCGGCATGCCGTCCGGGAGGCCGTCAAGCGGCTCCAGCAGGCACGGCTGGTCGAGGTGAGCCACGGCGGCCGCACGCTCGTCCTGGACTGGCGGCACACCGCCGGCCTCGACCTCGCCATGGGCATCGCGGCGGCCGACGCCGGGCCCTCGGTGGGGGACCTCGCCCGCGACGCCCTGGAGATGCGGGCGTGCATCGGCGCCGACGCGGCCCGGCTGTGCACGATCAGGTGCTCCGAGGACACCGCCGGGGAGATCGTCGAGGCCGCGGGCCGGTACGCGCGCACCGGGCCCGATCTGACCGAGCTGGCCGATGCGGACGTCGCCTGGTGGCGGCTGATCGTGGAGGGTTCCGGGAACGTCGCCTACCTGCTGGCCTTCAACAGCCTGGTGGGCGGCACACTCCCGGTCGCCGACGTGCCGGACGATCTGCGGGCCGCGGAACTCCTCGACGTCGAAGCACATCAGCGGCTGGCAGCGCACATCGCGGCACGCGAGGCCGAGGCGGCCGAACGGCTGGCGCGCGAGCTGCTGTCCCGCAGCGTGCCCGCGACGCCGCGGAAGGCGGTGCGCTGACATGATCCCGGCCGTGGTCTACGCGATACCCGCGTTCGTGCTGCTGGTCGTCGTCGAGGCACTGTCCTACCGCTTCCTCCCGGACGACGACGAGCGCGGCTACGAGCTGCGCGACACCGCCACCAGCATGTCCATGGGCGCCGGCAGCCAGGTCGTCGCGATGCCCTGGAAGGCGGTGACGATCGTGCTGTACTCGGCTCTCTTCGCCGTCGCCCCCTGGCATCTGTCGCCGTCCTCCGCGTGGACGTGGGTGCTGCTGTTCTTCGGCGACGACCTGGCGTACTACGCCTTCCACCGCGCCCACCACCGGGTGCGGGTGCTGTGGGCGAGCCATGTGGTCCACCACTCCAGTCTCCGGTTCAACCTCTCGACCGCCCTGCGCCAGAGCTGGACGCCGATGACGGGCCTGCCCTTCTGGCTGCCGCTGGCACTGCTCGGCCTTCCGCCGTGGATGATCCTGCTCCAGCAGGCCTTCAGCCTCGTCTACCAGTTCTTTCTGCACACCGAGCGGGTGGACAGGCTGTGGCGGCCCGTGGAGTGGTTCTTCAACACGCCCTCCCACCACCGCGTCCACCACGGCTCGAACAGCGTCTACCTGGACCGCAACTACGGCGGCATCCTCATCGTCTGGGACCGGCTCTTCGGCACGTTCGAACCGGAGGGCGAGCGGGTGGTGTACGGCCTGACGAAGAACATCGGCACCTACAACCCGGTGCGGGTGGCCTTCCACGAGTTCGCGGCCGTCTGGCACGACGTCCGCACGGCGCGCCGCTGGCGCGACCGGGCCGGGTATCTGGTCGGGCCACCCGGCTGGGCACCGACGGCGGACGGCTGACATGCCGCAGGAACACAGGCAACTTCATGGTGCCCCAGGGGACGAGGCTTCACTGGTCCAGAAGTCACACTGGTGCTCGGTCGCGAAGCCGGTCGAGACATGGGTGTTCCCAGGTGTGAGCGTCAAGGTCGTGTAGCGGGCGCCGATGCGTGGCCACCGCGTCTCACCCGGGACGTCCGGGACTCCGGTGCGGGCGAACGCCGCCCAGCTGCGCTTCATGTCGTTGCCGAGCGTGGTCTGTGCCGCGGTGAGCGGTCGTTCCCCCATGGTGAAGTCATGCAGGTAGGCGAGTTCGGCGCTGTGCGCGTTCGCCATGTCGACGCCCGGAACCTGGGCTCCGTACAGGGTGGGGGAGTGCGGGTCGTCGAACTCGTACACGTAGGTGGGTACTTGGCCGGCGAACGTGCGGGCGGTGCTGAGCGTGTGGCAGGCGAAGGTGGAGTCGGTGAGCACCGCCGACAGCGCGTCGTACGGGCTGGGGTAGGCGGCCACCGGGTAGTGGGCCAGGACCTGCTGTGCCGCATTTCCGTACGTGGCGTTGATCTGGTCGACGTACTCCTGCGCAGTCGGGTGCGGTTGGGTGAGGGCCACGAAGAACCGGCTCTCGGCCCGGTTGCTGCCGATGAGGACCGGAACCTTGTGCCACGCACCGGAGGCGATGGCCGCGGACGGCTGGGCCGGCAGCAGCCCGTCGCCGAACGCCGGCCCAGAGGTGGGGTGCGTACGGGCGGCGGTGATCAGGTCGGCGGCCGGCGCGGTACGGAGGCACTCAGGGCGGGTATCGGGGTCGGGGCAGCCTGCCGCGGCGGCGAAGGCCCTCGCCTCGTCGGTGGCCTGGTCCTTGCCGGGAGCGCGCAGCAGGTCGCAGGGTCCGCTCTGCAGGATCGCTCGGGAGAACAGCCCGGCGGTTGCGGGGGAGGTGAGCATGGCACAGATGGAGCCGCTGCCGGCGGACTGACCCCAGAGGGTGATGTCGTCCGGGTCACCGCCGAACGCAGCGATGTTGTCGCGTGTCCACTTCAGGGCCGCGATCTGGTCCATCAGCCCGTACGATCCGGAGTTGAGCGCGTTGTCGCGGGTGAGTTCCGACAGGGCCAGGTATCCCAGTTGCCCCAGCCGGTAGTTGATGCTCACGACCACGCTGCCGGTGAGGTCGGCCATGGTGCGGCCGCCGAACTGGGTTCCGGTGCCCTGGCTGTAGCCGCCGCCGTGGATCCAGAACAGCACAGGCAGGCGGTCGCCGGGGTGCGCGTGGCGCGGCCGGTACACGTCCAGGTAGAGGCAGTCCTCGCTGACGTCGTCCGGGTCCCGGAGTCCGAAGGGCGAGAACTGCGGGCACGCGGGTGCCTGCCGGGTCGCATCGCGTGTCCCGCTCCATCGTGCGGGCGGTACCGGGGGGCGGAACCGGAGACTGCCGACGGGGGGAGTGGCGTACGGCACGCCGAGGAACTCCTCGGCCTGGCCGTTGACCTGTCCGGCAAGCCTGCCCTGCCCCGTGGTCACGGCCGGGCCGGAGTCCGCGGCCGTTGCTCGGGCCGCGATGGCGGTGGTCGGACGGGCGACGAAGGATGCCATGGCGAGCGCCAAGGCCAGGGCCGTTAATACTCGGGACGAGCGGGACCTTTCCACTGTTCCTCCATGACGCGTGCGCGAACGTGACGGGGACGGGTGGTACGGGGACGCCGACTCCCGGGTGGCCTGGAACACCCGGGGAGGAGGCGGAGCCGTTTCTGGCTACGGGCGCAGGCCGGCGAGAAGCGCCGCGGCCTTCGCGAAGTCGACGGTGCCGGCGTTCCAGTCGGGCGAGATCGGCGTGATGGAGACCTTGTCGGCGCTGATGGCTTCGACGTCACCGCCGTTCTCGGCAGGCGCCGAGACCACGTTGACGTTCACCTTCCAGGTGCCGTCACCGGAGTCGCTGTAGTCGGCTTTGAGGATGGGCTGCGGATCCTGAGTCGTGACGGAGACTCCCGAGGCGGTCCCCTTGCCGTCCGGACCGACCACCGGGTGGTTGAGGTTCAGGCCCACGCCCTCGGGCAACAGGCGTCCGCTCTTGGACCGGCTCCGCAGGCGTTCGATCAGCTTGACGACGAAGTCGTCGGTGGGGCGCATGGCATTGAAGATCGGCTCCGGCACCGGGGCCGCCAGCCCTCCGGTACTCACCGCGATCGCGGGCACACCCTGTTCCAGTGCGGCCACCGCGCCGCCGACGGTCCCGGAGTGGGTGGCCAGGGCGGCGACGTTGGGACCGAAGTTCGTGCCGGAGATCACGAGGTCCGGCGCGTGGTCGGCGAACACCTCGGACAGTCCGAAGGACACCGAGTCACCTGGCGTGCCGTCCACGGCCCACACCCAAGGCTCGGGGTGCTTCACCGTGATGGTGGTACTGCTCATCATCTTCGTCCCGGCGCCACTCTGGTTGGTGAGCGGGGCGACGATGGTGACGTCGTGGCCCGCGTCGGTGAGCCGCTGGTAGAGCATGCGAATGCCCGGGGCGTTGTATCCGTCGTCGTTCGTCAGCAGGATGTGCAGCGGGCCGTCCTGCGCGGCCTTCGGCGCGGCGCTCGCCGGTTCGGTACCGACGAGAGCCGGTGTGCACAGCAGCAGAGCGGCCAGGGGCAGAACGCGCGTGCGTCTCACGGAGTGCTCCTTCGATGAGTGAGGAGATATGGGGGAGGACGGGGACCGGCGGGCGTACGACCCCCTGCATGCGCCCGCCGGGGTTCCATGGCGCTGGGGTCAGCGCACTCCGCGGATCGGGAGGATGGCCAGCGCACCCAGCAGAGACAGGGCGCCGCCGATGAGGAACAGCGGTGTGTAGCCGCCCAGTGCGGTCACGACGGCGGACGCGACGAACGGAGCGATGATCTGCGGCCCGGCGTTGGCGATGTTGAGGACGCCCATGTCACGGGCGGCGTCCTCCGCGCGGGGCAGGACGAGCGTGACGACCGCGGTGTCCACTGCCATGAAGCATCCGAAGGCGAGCCCGTTCAGGGCGCTGAAGCAGAGCATTCCTGGCCAGGTCGGGCTGATGACGGGGACCGTCGTCACGATGCCGGCGAGCGCGGCCGACAGGCCGACGAAGACCTTGCGCCGGTTCCAGCGGTCGGACAGCAGACCTCCGACCACCGTGGACACGGCCATCGCGCCCATCGACACCGGAGTGAGGATCGCCATCGCCTCCGTCGGGGCCAGGCCCTTCGGTAGGTTGATGTGGTCTTCGAGGATGTAGAGCTGGTATCCGACGACGGAGAAGTAGCCGAGCACCATCAGTGCCCGTCCGATGAAGGCCCACCGGAAGTCATGGTTGGCCAGAGCGGAGAGGAATGCCGCCAGGCGATCGCGTTTCGGGACGGACGGCAGAGGCTCACGTCGCGGCACGTCGCGGCAGACTCCGGTGAGCAGCAGCGCAGCGCCGGCCACCACCGCGCCGAAGACCAGATAGCCCAGCTGAAGTTGGCCCGCGGTCTGCGAAGCGATCAGCACGCCGACCGTGCCGCCGATCGGCAACCCCAGGCCGACGAGGGCGGAGGCAAGGCCGCGACGAGCGGGAGGGATCCGGTCGGGTACGACCGCGGTGACGGCGGCCTGGTAGACGTTCATCGTTGCCTGTACCAGACACCATCCGATGCCCACCAGCAGCACGGTCCGCACACTGCCCAGGAACGCCAGTCCGGCGAGTGAGGCCAGGGCGCCACCGAGGATCCACGGGTTGCGGCGTCCCGTGCGGTCCGACAGGGCGCCGGCGATCGGGTTGAACGCGGTCGCGAAGACCGAGCTCACACCGCCCACGATGCCCAGGATCGTGACCTTGTCGCCGGGGTCGATCTGGGCGATCTGGGTCGGCAGCAGCACTGCGCCGACGCCCATGTACACGGCGAGCATGGAGGAGTTGGCGAGCAGGAGCAGCAGCATGAGGCCGCGCTGGCGGGGCTCGTGCGCGACGTTCGTCGCCTTCGGCTGGATGAGTTCATCGGTGGACACGGTGACCACCCAGCGGGAGGGACGCCGCAGGATACGCGCGGCGCGGAATGGGGCAGGGCATGTCGACTCCTGGAGCGCGGAGCTGAGAGTTGGATGGGGTGTGAGGCGGCAGACGCCGGCTGACGCGTGCTGGGGGATGGCACCTGCGTACGGCGTGGGTTACACGTGTTGCCTCGGCGTGTACGCCTTGTGTAGCACCTGTGGCGCCCATTGAGTAGAGGTTGGCTCAAATTGACGGCGACCGTAAGCGTCGGGATCGGGAGTGTGGGCGTTACTCGTGTAGCTACTCGCCAGTCGGTCTTGCCGCTGCCGTGACGGCTGGTTCAGGGTTGGCTCGGAAACGCCCCTCGCTTTGTCGTGCGCAGCGGTGCTGTCGCGCGACTGGCCGTGTCGTCGGCCGGTGGCGTCGACCGTCGCCCCGCCGCCGACGGGCCGACACCGCGTGCATCGCACGCGTGGTGCAGAAGCCCCGTCCCTGGGCCCTGGCTCTCGCGGGCCGGTGACCAGCCCCAGAGTCCCGGAAAGGTCAGTCATGAGCCGTCCACGAACTGGTGCCCCCTTGCGTCCGCCGTCCGGCGCGACCTCACACGGTCCGGTGCCGGTCGGCCCGCCGCGGGGGGCGTTGATTGCCGCCACCGTGCTGTTGACTGCGGTTTTGGCGACCGGTCTCGCCCTCCTCGGGAACGGGCGGCCGGCTTTCCAGAGCCTGGATGATCGCTGGATGAATGCGATGCAGGGGGCGCCGAGAGGTGCGGCGACGAGCCTGGCCCGCACGTTCGACGTGCTCGGCGGGCCCTTGGGAGTGATCCTGCCCCTCGCGCTGACCGGTTGCCTCGGAATCTACGGGAGATGGAGATCCGGCCTGTTCGTCTTCACGGCCGGAGTGGTTTCCAACATCGTCGTCGTGCTCCCCCTGAAGCAACTCGTCGACCGCCCGCGCCCGCCGCACCCCTGGGTCCTGGTCGGCGAGGGCTCGTTTCCGTCCGGTCAGGTCTTCACGGTGACGACTCTGCTTCTGGCTGCCGGAGTGGTGCTCTTTCCGCCCCGCGCGCGGCGCTGGTGGTGGCTTTTCGCGGCAGCCTTGATCGCCGTGACCATGTGGAGCCGTACGTGGCTGCACGCCCAATGGCTCAGTGACACCGTGGCCGGCGCCGCTGCGGGCGTGGGTGTCGTACTGCTGCTGTGGTCGGCGTTCGCCCGCCTTCTGGAGGAGGAGGCCAGGCGTGCCGCGGCCGATCGCCTGTGGGACTAGGGCCTGTCCGGCGGATCATGCCGGAATCGCGGGGCATGCCCCGCTCACCTGTGCTGATGAGGCACCGTTGCCTGGAGCCGGCCTGATCCGCCGGACAGGGCCTGGTTCGATCGCGGCCCCCTGCTTGTGTGCTGATTAATTGACGACCGTCGGAATTGCGGAATAGTGTCACGGTCCGGCTCGGCGCGGGTCCTGTCACTCCCGTGCCTCCGCCCGCCACGCGGCCCGAGCGGCAGCGGCTCCGATATGCCCGGGGAACGGGTTCACCAAGGAGGACATACATGACTGACAGGCAAGGTCAGGCTCCCCCCGTCGTCCAGTTGCCGGCCGGCCGGCTGCGCGGAGGCATCGACGGTGGTGTCGCGGTCTTCAAGGGCGTGCCGTACGCCGCACCACCGGTGGGTGACCTGCGCTGGCGTGACGCTCGGCCGCACCCCGGCTGGAGTGGTACCCGCGAGGCGACCGCATACGGGCCGAGCTCACCGCAGATGTACATCGAGGGTGGCGACCCGGTCCTGGGGGGCCATGGATCTCCGCCCTTCGACGACGACTGTCTGACGCTGAACATATGGACACCGGCCGTCGATGACGCTCGCCGACCGGTGCTGGTCTGGATCCATGGCGGCGGATTCGTCTCCGGCTCCGGATCGTTGCCCATCTACTCCGGCGAGACCTTCGCGCGCGACGGCGACCTGGTGGTCGTCACCCTGAACTACCGTCTCGGCCCCCTCGGTTACCTGTCGTTCGACGACGAGACCGCAGCGGAGGCACAGCCGGCCAATCTCTGGCTCACCGACCAGCTGACCGCGTTGCGCTGGGTGCGCGACAACATCGCCCACTTCGGTGGGGACCCCGACACCATCACTGTCGCCGGCCAGTCGGGCGGCGCCATGTCCACGGCCGCCCTTGCCGGGCACCCCGAAGCCCAGAAGATGTTCCGTCGGGCCATCCTCCAGAGCCCGCCCTTCGGTCTGCGCATCCCCACCCGCGACGAGTACCGGGAACGGATCGACGCCTACCTCGAGTCCGCCGGGGTGAAGGACGTCGACGAACTCCGGCACCTGCCGTGGCCGCGGCTTCTCGAGGCCGCCGGAGGGCTCTACGCGCGCACTGTGCGCTGGGGGTCCTGGGCCACTCCCTTCCTCCCCGTGCGGGACGACGTCACACTCTTCCGCCACCCGGCGGAGACCCTCCTGCACGGCGCGGCAGCCGAGATCGACGTTCTCATCGGCTGGACCCGCGAAGAGGCCAACTTCAACTTCGCCCTGGATCCGGCGTACGCGAAGTCCACCCGCGCCCAGGTGGTGGGCCGCATCGCGGAGCGCTTCGGCGACCGTGCGGCAGCCGATGTGTACGACGAGTACGCGCGGACCCGGCCCGGCGCCGGGCCCGTCGACGTGCTCATGGATCTGATCTCGGACGAGCTGTTCCGGGTTCCGTGCGTGGAACTGGCGGAAGCCAGGGCGGCGTTGGGTCGTCCCGTCTGGGCGTTCCAGTTCGACTTTCCGACGCCGGCGCATGGCGGGAGGCTCGCCGCCGCTCACTGCCTGGAACTTCCCTTCGTCTTCGACAACTTCGACAGCTGGTCGCATGCTCCACTCGTCGAGGGGATCGATTCGGTCGTGGGGGCCGGCTTGGCGAAGAGCATGCATCAAGCGTGGATCGCATTCGCCCGCACCGGCGACCCGAACCACCCCGGGATGCCGACGTGGGGGCAGTACCTGGAGGGAGATCGCACGACTATGCGTTTCGACGCCGTCACCCTCCCGGTGAACGACCTGGCCGGACGTGCCCGTCGCCTGCACGGTCGACGGGTGTCGGCCTCGTAGCCGGCGGATTCATCGAAAAGTCCCTCGCCGGCCTCTACATCAGTCAGTTACACGTGTAACGTGATCGGAGGTCGCGTGAAGGGGAGCGGCGGCCGAGCCGGTCCCGAGCGCCTGACCCAGCTCGGGACCGGCTTCACAGAGGCACTCGCACTCGCGAAACGGAAGAAGACACCCATGGCCCACGAAGCGACGGCCCGGCCGCGCATCCTCACCGCTCCCGACGGCACCGCTTTCCGCGATCTGAACGGCAACGGGGTGATGGAGCCCTACGAGAATCCGCGTCTGCCGGTGGACGAACGTGTCACCGACCTCCTCGGCCGCATGACCCTGCAGGAGAAGGCGGGCCTCATGTTCCAGACCATGATCGCGATCAATCCGGACGGATCACTGGTGGAGCCGGAGCCGGGAGCTGACGACGACGATCCGATGCGTGCCTCCACCTCCGCCATGGTGACCGGCAAGCTCATGAACCACTTCAACCTCTTCGGTGCCGCGGCTCCGCGCCGGATGGCCGAGTGGAACAACCGTCTCCAGGACCTGGCCGCGACGACCCGTCTGGGCATCCCGGTGACCATCTCGACCGACCCGCGCCACGGCTTCGTCGACAACCCTGCGGCCAGCGCGCACACCGACGGGTTCTCCCTGTGGCCGGAGCCGCCGGGCCTGGCGGCGATCGGGGACGAGGAGCTGGTACGGCGGCATGCCGACATCGTCCGCCGTGAGTACCTCGCCGTCGGTATCCGCCTGGCCCTGCATCCCATGGCCGATCTCGCCAGCGAGCCCCGGTGGGCTCGTATCACGGGTACGTTCGGCTCCGACGCCCACGTGGCCGCCCGCATGGTCGCCGCGTACATCCGCGGACTTCAGGGCGACGCCCTCGGCCCGTACAGCGTGGCAGCCATGACCAAGCACTTCCCCGGGGCCGGACCGCAGAAGGACGGAGAGGACGCCCACTTCCCGTACGGCCGCGAACAGGTCTACCCCGGCGGCAACTTCGACCACCACCTGATCCCCTT
Organism: Streptomyces sp. Ag109_G2-15; assembly: GCF_900215565.1. Lineage (NCBI taxonomy): Bacteria > Bacillati > Actinomycetota > Actinomycetes > Kitasatosporales > Streptomycetaceae > Streptomyces > Streptomyces sp. Ag109_G2-15. The sequence continues at coordinate 1,285,780 of NZ_OCNI01000002.1, read as the reverse complement.
CGAGGCCGCGTTCGCCGCGGGGACGTCCCAGATCATGCCCTACTACGCCATGCCGGTCGGAACCCCGTACGAAGAAGTGGGCTTCGGTTTCAACAAGGGTGTCATCACCGGGTTGCTGCGCGAGAAGTACGGCTTCGACGGCATCGTGTGCACCGACTGGGGGCTGGTCACCGACAGCCGGATCCTCGGCTCCCCCTTCCCCGCCCGCGCCTGGGGCGTGGAACACCTGGACAGGCCGGCCCGCGTGGAAAAGATCCTCGACGCGGGTGCCGACCAGCTCGGTGGCGAAGCCGCACCCGAACTCGTCGTCGAACTGGTCCACGCGGGCCGGGTCGGCATGGACCGCATCGACGCCTCCGTCGCACGCCTCCTGCGCGAGAAGTTCCTCCTGGGCCTCTTCGACGACCCGTATGTCGACCCGGACGCCGCCGAGCGGATCTGCGGCAGCGACGAGTTCACCGCGGCGGGCCTGGCCGCCCAGAGCCGCTCGATCACGATTCTCAAGGACCGCCCGAGCGCGGCGGCGGATCCGATCCTGCCGTTGAAGGCCGGCATCCGAATGCACGTCCAGGGCGTCGATCCTGAGGTTGCCGAGCGCTACGCCACCGTGGTGGACAGCCTGGAAGAAGCCGACGTCGCACTGGTACGGATCAGGGCTCCGTACGACGAGCGGACGGAGGGCTTCGAGAAGTTCTTCCGCGCGGGCCGGCTCGATTTCACAGGGGAGGAACTGCGGCCGCTGCTGGCGACAGCCGCGGCCGTGCCGACCGTCTTCGACGTCTTCCTCGACCGTCCCGCGGTGCTCCCCGAGATCGCGGAGAAGGCGGCGGCTCTCGTGGCCGACTACGGTGCCTCGGACACCGCTCTGCTGGACGTCCTCTTCGGTCGCACGAAGGCACAGGGGCGACTTCCCTTCGAGCTTCCCCGCAGCATGGAAGCCGTCGACGCCGGTCACGAGGACGTGCCCGACGATTCCCAGGACCCGCTCTTCTCGTACGGCCATGGGCTGGACGTGCAGCCGCCCACGGAGTGAACCCGAAGCGCTGAAGGGGGTGTTGCCGGACCGAACAACGGTGTCCGGCAACACCCCCTTGGCGAAACCGCCTACCAGCCGCCGAAGGAGTTCCACCAACCCCAGCGCTGTGGCGGCGCCTCGTGCGGAGCACGGTCGGCGCGCCGCTCGGCGGGCGCCTTTACGACGGTCTGGGGGGACGCCACTGTGCCCCGACGGGTGTCGGAGTTGGTCGCGGCGAACGTCACCGGCAGTTCGGCCGGGGCCCCGCACCACAGGGACGGGTGTCGCAGAGCACTGTCCGGGAGGACGGGGCGGAGGCCGGCGAGTCGGTCCAGGAGCACCTCGAGCGCCGTTTCCGAGATCAGGCGAGCCGCATCCTTGGCGGGGCAGCCGTGGGTTCCGGTACCCCAGGCCAGGTGTGCCCGCGTACGGGAGGCCGTGGCGCCCTCAAGCTCCGGGTCGGTGTTGGCGGCCGCAAGACAGGGGATCACCAGGTCACCTTGCCGGATAGGGTGCCCTGCCAGGATCGTGTCGCCAGTCGCCCACCGGCCGGGGATGTTGGGCATCGGCGCGCCTGCGTGGAGCGCTTGCTCCATGAGGCGGGACACCGAATCTCCGGTCCCGGTCACCAGGGCTGGACCTTGATGTGCCAGGAGAAGGCGCACGCTGTTGCCGATCCAGCCGATGGTGCTCTCGCCACCGATCAAGGCGAGAGCGAGCAGGTTGTGGGCAACCTCGTCGTCGGACAACGCTGTGTCCTGAACCAGCCACGACGCAAGGTCGGGTGCCGGTGTGACGCTCCGCTCGTCCACCACCCGACGGAAGGTGTTGAGCAGCTTCGCATCTGCCCGCACGGCATCGGGGAAGCCGTTCACGACGGTCTGGCTCAGGACGCCGAGCGTCGTGAACGAATCGTCGGACAGGCCCAGCAGATGGGCGAACACCTCCCACACGAGAGGCCGGGCGTATCCAGCCATCAGGTCGGCGGTGCCCCGTACCGACCAGCTGTCCACCAGTGCGTTCGCCCGGTGGCGGACCAGTCGGCCCAGTTGCCTCGGATCGAGATGGCTGAGGGCCTCCGTCAGGGCACGGCGGTGCCGAAGGTGCTCTTCCCCGTCGAGCCGGAAGACGGCGGCGTGCGGACCGAGCAGCGGTAGCGCGGGTGTGTCCTCCCGCAGCCGTCCATGAGCGGCGGCATCCCACCGCCGCGGGTCGCTGGAGTAGTGATCCGCTCTCCAGATGACCTCCAGCACTTCCCGGTGGGTGAGCACCAGCCAGGCCGCGACGCCGGGGGCGATCTCGACCGGAACGACCGGTCCGCCTAGCCGGCGCAGGTGGGCGTAGCAGGCGGCGAGGTCCTGCTCCATCGCCCGGCCGTGCAGCGGGGTGAGGCCCGCGCGGTACGGGCGCCAGGGCATGGGGCCGGAGCGGCTCGTCGGTTCCATCGGACTCCTTCGGTGGGTGCGGGCCGGCCCGAAGGCGCCTGTCGCGCCTGTCGGTAACGCGTGTAACCTGGAGGGGGCCGGTCAGAGGACCGGGAGGAACGGGTTAAGGGCGTCATGGGCAAGGAGCCGACAGCGGCGGCAGCCGTCACGAGTGCCGACGTGGCACGTCTGGCGGGGGTGTCGAGGGCGACCGTGTCCTTCGTCCTCAACAACACGCAGGCGCACCGGGTCAGTGCCACTACGCGTGCCCGGGTGCTGGCGGCGGCTCAGCAGCTCGGCTATGTGCCGCACGCTGCCGCCCGGTCGCTGCGGGCGGGGCGGAGCAACCTCGTGCTCATGCCGGCGTCCGTCTCGGCGGTCGGAAGCCTGGTCAGCGCCTGGATCGACGACCTGCAGAGCGAGCTGGAACAGCACGGGTACGTCACCGTGCTCCACGCCGGGCGTTTCTCCGACTCCGTGAGCGCTGCCCGGGCCTGGGCCGAACTGCGCCCGGCGGCGGTGCTGGCCCTCGACGGTGACAGCCTGACCGACCAGGCCGCCGACGTGCTGGGCAGGGCCGGGGTGCGGGGTGTGCTGGCGTTCGCCTCCCATGACGTGAAAGGCGTCCACACCATCGGCTTCGACCACGCACGCGTCGGAGCACTGGCCGCCGAGCACCTCGTTTCCCGCGGACGGCGGAACATCGGCGTGATCATGCCGCGGGAGCGCGGCCTGGCCACCTTCGCCCGGCCGCGCCTGGCCGGAGCGCAGCAGGTCGCCGCCCGCAGCACGGCGGCGGCCGTCACCGCGGTCGAGATGTCCTACACCCACGAGTCCGCTGCCGAACTGGCCGGGCGTTGGCACGAGTCGGGTCTGGACGGGGTGTTCGCCTACAACGACGACTACGCGGCGCTGCTGCTGCATGCGCTGCGCAACAAAGGGGTGACCGTCCCGGGGGATGTCGCTGTGGTCGGCGCGGACGACCTGGTGTTGTCGGCTCTGCAACAGCCACCGTTGACGACGGTGCGGCTGGACCTGCCCACGCCCGCTCAGGTCGCCGACGCCCTGCACGAGCTGGTCGAGCGGGGTGTGCCGCCCGAGGTTCCGGGCATGGAGCCGGTCCTCGTCCACCGTCAGTCCTCGTGACCGGCCGGCCGGCCGACGGTGGCACGGACGGGTGACGCATCCGCTTCCCGGCTCAGGAGTGGTGTGAACAGCCACCACAGCACAAGGGCGGTGCCCGCGCCCGTGGTGGCGCCGGCCACAGTGTCGCTGAGCCAGTGGGCGTGCAGCCATGTGCGGCTCCACATCATCGCGACCGTGACGGCGATGCCGAAGGCCCACCAGCCTCGTCGGCGGGCCGTGGGGACGAAGAGGACGCCTACGACGACCACGAGGAGCGCCGTTCCGGCCGTGTGGCCGGAGGGGAATGAACCGTGGTCCACCCGGACCAGAGGGTGGGCCGGTCGCGGCCGGTCCACCCAGAACTTGAGGATGTGGACGACGGCCATGTTGCCCACCCCGTAGGTAGTGAGCAGAAACAGCAGGGACCGCCAGCGTCCGCATACCGCGAGGAGAAGCAGCAGGCCCACGGGTATCACCGCTCCCAGCGGGCCACCCAGCCAGTTCAGTACGGAGGCCACGGCCGCGCAGGGGCCGCTGTGCGGGCCTCCCATCCAGCGCAACCAGGCGTCGTCGACGCTCTGGAAGACCGGACGTGCCGGGCGGGTGAGCACTGCGGCGGCGAATGCGGTGGTGACGAGCAGGAAGAACACCCCGAGCTTGAGCGTGCCGGACCGTGCAGGAGGTGCGGAGAGGCGGTGGTGCCCCGGGGTGATCGGTGCAGGAGCGGCGAGTTCAGCCGCCGGAGTTCTGGTCATCAGGTACCTCTTGCGGCGCCGGACCGTCCGGCCGGCGCCACACGTGCTGGTCAGCGGCGATGGGGTGTACGACCCGGGCTCATGCGTTCAGGTGGCGGGCGAGGAAGGCGACGCTTTCGGAGACGATCGGCGTCACGTCCAGGGTGCCGAGGAAGATGTGGTCGGCGCCTTCCACCGGGTGCACGGTGACCTGGCCGCCGGCGCGCCGCAGGGCCTCGGCGAGCACCTCGCTCTGGCTGTAGGGCACGAGACCGTCGGCCGTTCCGTGGATCAGCAGGAAGGGGGGCGGGGTGGCCGGACCGGCGTAGGTGACCGGGCTGGCGACGCGGGCGAGCTCCGGCAGCTCTTCGGCGGTACCCCCCAGCAGCGCGGTGAACGGGTTGGGATATTCAGGGCCGGACGGCGAGGGCGGAAGGGTGTGCGACAGCAGCGCGCCCAGGTCCGATACCCCGTACCAGTCGACGACGGCCCGGACGGCGCTGTCCTCGTCCCGTGCGCCCTCGGCGCCCTCCAGTGCCGTGGCCGCTTCGGTGCCGTCGGCGCGGACGAGGCCCGCGAGCGCGGCCAGATGGCCGCCCGCCGATTCTCCCCAGACGCCGATCCGGTCCTTGTCGATGCCGAGGTCGGCGGCGAAGCGACGCACGTAGCGGATGGCGGCCTTCACGTCGTGCAGCTGTGCTGGGAACGGCGCCTCCAGACTGTGCCGGTAGTCGATGCTCACCACCGCGAGACCGGCTCCCAGGATCGTGCCGTACAGCAGCTCGACGGGCACGGTCGGCGGCGGGAAGCGCCGGTCGCCGTCGAGCCATCCGCCCCCGTGGATCCATACCACGGCCGGCACCGGCTGCTCGGACGCCGGCACGTGCGCATCGAGCAGACGCGGCCGGTATCCCGGCGTGCGCGCGTACGTCACCCCGTCGAAGCGGCGCACACCGTCCCGGCCGACCAGCGGGGGAGCGGGAGCGAGGAACGGTGGCGGAGGCCATTCCATGTCGCTGGTCGGGGCCGGCTGTGCGGTCGGGTCTGTCGGAGGTGATGAGGTCATGTCCGCCTCTCTCTGTGGGCGTGTGTCCGGCGACAGCGACGGGTGGGTGCTCCGCGTGTCTGCGCCGTTTCAGCGGTGCGGGATTTTCCGATGAATGTCCGGATTGCCCTTGTGTTCATGCAGGGCTCGCCTTAGCGTTTGTTACACGTGTAACGGATACGCCGCGATGCAGGTTACACGAGAAATCGCGTGTGTGTCGCACCTTCTTGCCGGGAGTCCGCATGCCCGACCCCACCTTGTTCGCGCCTGGTCTGCCTTCCCTTTCCTCGTGCTCGGCGCCCACCCCTCCCGCTCCGCCTTCGGAGCGACGTCTCGTCCACTGGGTGACCGAGGCCGCCGCGTCGGCGGTCCCTGGCGGGCGAACGTCTCTGCGTCGCGTTCTCGAGCGCTGGCGTATCGCGCCGGAACTGGGTGAGGCGCTGCTGCTCGCGGGGACGGAGCTCCTGTCCAATGCGATCCGGCATGCGGGCGACGCGGCGGGCTCGCCGCGCGTCACGGTCACCCTCGCGGATGGTTGGTTGCAGCTCGACGTTGCTGATGGCGACCCCTGCATGCCGTGCTTCGGCCTCGATGTCGACGGCGAGGCGGAGAGTGGCCGTGGCCTCGTGATCGTGAGCTTCCTGGTTCGTGAGGTCGGCGGCGAGCTGACGGCGTTCCGTGCCGGGTCCGGCAAGGTCGTCCGCGTTCGTGTCCCTGCCGTCTGACTCTCCACCTGCTCGGGGCCTCGCAGGCCGCGATCAAGGCGCGCCTGCCTGTCGTCCGGCGGGGCATCGCGAAAAACTTTGTCGTGAAATCTTGACGCTCGTAAAAATAACGAAATACTTGCCGCACTCCCTTCGCTGCCCCCGAGACCGAGGTGTGCGCCCCATGGAGCTCTCCCCGTCCGCCCACGTGGACACGTTCTGCCGCGACCGACTTCCTCCCCTGCACCTCTGGCCCCAAGTGCACTTCGACCTGCCGGAGTTGCAGTACCCGGACCGACTCAACTGCGCCGTCCGACTGCTCGACGACGCCGTCGAACGCTGGGGCGCCGACCGGCCCTGTCTGCTGACCCCGACGGACCGCTGGACGTACGGCGACCTGCTGCGCCACGCCAACCAGATCGCCCAGGTCCTCACCGAGGACCTCGGGCTGGTTCCCGGCAACCGCGTCCTGCTGCGCGGCCCCAACAACCCCTGGCTGGTCGCCTCCTGGTTCGGGGTGCTCAAGGCCGGCGGTGTCGTGGTCACCACGATGCCCCTGCTGCGGGCCGCCGAACTCGCGCAACTCCACGACATCAGCCGTCCCGTGGTCGCCCTGTGCGACCACCGGTACCTCGACGAACTCCAGGCCGCCGACGCGCCTGGATCGACCGTCCTTTCCTACGGCGGCCCGGGCGACGACGACCTGATCCGCCGCTGCGCGGCCAAGGACGGCGTGTTCTCCAGCGTCGTCACCGCCGCCGACGACGTGGCCCTCATCGCCTTCACCTCGGGTACGACCGGGCGGCCGAAAGCGACGATGCACTTCCACCGGGATGTGCTCGCCAACGCCGACACGTTCTCCCGGCACATCGTCAAGCCCTACCCGGACGACGTGTTCACCGGAACGCCACCGCTGGCCTTCACCTTCGGGCTCGGCGGCCTGGTCGTCTTTCCTCTGCATGCAGGGGCGGCAACGCTCCTCATCGAGCAGGCGTCGCCGGAGCAGCTGGCCGACCTCGTCGCCGAGCACGGCGCCACGGTCCTGCTCACCGCCCCCACCGCGTACAAGGCGATCATGGCTGCCGGAGCCGTGGACCGCCTGGCCGGCCTACGACGGTGCGTGTCCGCCGGAGAAGCGCTGCCCGCCCAGCTGTGGGAGGACTTCCATGCCGCGACCGGCCTGCGCATCATCGACGGCATCGGCGCCACCGAGATGCTGCACGTGTTCATCTCCGCCGCCGACGACGACATCCGACCGGGATCCACCGGCAGGCCCGTTCCCGGCTACCGTGCGATGGTCGTCGACGACAGCGGGGCGCCCGTCCCCGACGGGGAGCCGGGCCTGCTCGCCGTCGCCGGCCCGACAGGGTGCCGCTACCTCGACGATCCACGCCAGACGATGTACGTCAGGAACGGCTGGAACGTCACCGGTGACACGTACATACGCGATGCGGACGGCTACTTCTGGTACGTGGCCCGCAGCGACGACATGATCGTCTCCTCCGGATACAACATCGCCGGACCCGAAGTGGAAAAGGCGCTCCTCGTCCATCCCCATGTGGCGGACTGCGGCGTCGTCGGTGCGCCGGACGACCGGCGCGGCATGGTCGTCAAGGCGTACGTGATCCTGCACGAGGGTGTCGCCCCTGACGACGTAACCGTCAAAGAACTGCAGAACCACGTCAAGCAGACCATCGCGCCCTACAAGTACCCGCGGGCCATCGAGTTCGTCACCGTCCTGCCGCGCACCGGCAACGGCAAGCTCCAGCGCGGCGAGCTGCGCCGGCGCGCCGCGGGAACGGCCGGCTGACACCCCTTCCCCTGTGGCGCGAGCGCCGCTCACCTCGTCCTGCCGCCGGACATTCCCGCAGCCGACCGGATCGGCTGCCGAAAGGCACCTTCATGGAAACCCCCAGCACCCAGCAGTCAACCCCACCGATCGGCGTCGGCGCCGATGATGCCGACCATGCCTCGCAGGTGAACCTGCCCAGCATCGTCATCGAGCGCCGTGTCGAGTGGCCCGACACCGATGCCGCCGGCCACTACCACCACTCGACCGTCGTGCGGTGGGTGGAGGCGGCGGAGGCCGCCCTGCTGCGCCGCCTGGACCTGGCGCACCTCTTCGGCAGCACCCCGCGCGTCCACTTCGAGGCCGACTATCGCGCCCGGCTGTGGTTCGGAGACCTCGTGCGCATCGAGCTGCGCGTCACCAAGGTCGGGACCAGCTCCCTGCACTACGCCTTCACCGTGCGCGGCAAGGGCGAAGAACAGGCGGCCACCGGCCGGATGACGATCGCTCACTCCGCCGCGCGAGCCTCCGGGGCCACTCCCTGGCCGGACGAGGTGCGTCACCTCCTGGTCAAAGCGGGGGCGCAGGCCCCCGAAACCCTGAGCTGAGCTGGGCGGACCATGCGAGCCAGTAACCTTTATCGAGTTTTCTTGACGAGCGTAGGAATTGCGGCATACGCTGTTCCTCGGAACACAAGGAGGACGCCGTGCGCGTAGCAGTGATCGGCGGAGGGCCCGGTGGGCTGTATTTCTCGGCCCTGGCCAAGCAGCTCTCCCCGCATGGGGAGATCACCGTCTGGGAGCGCAACGCTGCTGACGACACCTTCGGATTCGGCGTGGTGTTCTCCGACGAGACCCTCGACGGCATCGCGCAGGCCGACCCGGAGATCTACCGGGCCATGTCGGCCGAGTTCGCCCGCTGGAGCGACATCGACGTGCGCTACAAGGGCCAGGTCCTCACGTCGGGGGGCCACGGATTCGCCGCTCTCGGCCGCAAGCGTCTGCTGCAGATCCTTCAGGAGCGGTGTGCGGCGCTGGGGGTGGACGTGCGCTACCGCACACAGGCCCCGCCGGCGGCCGAACTCGCCGCTTCCTACGATCTCGTGGTGGCGAGCGACGGCGTCAGGTCGCAGACCCGGAGCGCGTTCGCCGACAGGTTCGGACCGGACCTGGACGAACGGCACTGCCGTTACATGTGGCTCGCGACCGACAAGGTCTTCGAAGCCTTCACCTTCATCGTCGCCGAACGGGACTTCGGGACCATGCAGATCCACGCGTACCCGTTCGACGACACCCGCAGCACCTTCATCGTCGAGATCGACGAGGACTCCTGGCGCCGCGCGGGATTCGACACGTTCGCCGCCCGCGACTTCACGCCCGGGGTCAACGACGAGGACAGCATCCGGCGGTGCGAGGAGATCCTCGCCGACCACCTCGACGGCCACCGGCTGATACCCAACGGCTCCAAGTGGATCCGCTTCACCACCGTACGCAACAAGACGTGGCGCCACGAGAACGTCGTCCTGCTCGGCGACGCCGCCCACACGGCCCACTTCTCCATCGGCTCCGGCACCAAACTCGCCATGGAGGACGCCCTCGCCCTGGCGGCCTGCCTCCACGAACACCCGGACGTGCCCAGCGCCCTGGCAGCGTACGAGGCCGAACGCAGGCCGGTCGTCGAGTCCACGCAGCGGGCCGCGCAGGCGAGTCTGGAATGGTTCGAGAACGTCGGTCGCTACACCGGGCAGGAACCGCCTCAGTTCGCGTTCAACCTGCTCACCCGCAGCCGGCGCGTCACTTACGACAATCTGCGCGTGCGCGATCGTGCGTTCACCGACGCGGTGGACACCCGTCACGCGGAGCGCACGGCGATCGACGTGCGGGCCGACTCGACGCCTCCGATGTTCCGGCCCTTCCAACTGGGTGGCATGCGCCTGCGCAACCGCGTTGTCGTACCTCCGACCGCCCTGTACGCCGCACAGGGTGGTGTGCCGGGGGACTTCGACCTCGTCCATCTGAGCACGCAGGCGCTGGGCGGCTCGGCTCTGGTCATCGCCGGTATGACGGCCGTGAGCGCCGACGGACGCGCCACACCCGGCTGCCCGGGCCTGTACACCGACGAGCAGGAAGCGGCCTGGCGCCGGATCACCGATTTCGTCCGCCGGCAGTCGGACACCTGCCTCGGCATCCAGCTCACCCATGCCGGACGGCGCGCCGCCACCAGCACGCCACGGGCCGACGGCCGGTGTGTCCCCCTCGGCGACAACGGCTGGCCACTCGTCGCGGCGTCAGCCCTCCCCTGGGACACGGGGAGCGCGACACCCCGCGAGGCAACTCGTGCGGACATGGACGCCATCACACAGGACTTCGTCACCGCGGCCCGCCGTGCCGACCGAGCGGGCTTCGACGTACTGGAACTCCATTACGCCCACGGCCACTTGATGTCGAGCTTCCTGTCACCACTGACCAATCGGCGGACCGACGCCTACGGAGGCAGCCTCGCGAACCGGATGCGCTTCCCCCTGGAAGTGCTGCGCGCGGTCCGCGCCGTATATCCCTTCGGCAAGGCCCTGATCGTGCGGATCTCGGCCACCGACTGGGCCGACGGCGGCATCGGTGAAGCCGAAGTGGTCGAGCTCTGCCGTGCCCTGGCGGACGCCGGGGCGGACGCCATGGACGTATCCACCGGAGAAGTCGTCTCCCACGAGCAACCCCGCTACGGCCGCAGCTACCAGACGCCCTACGCCGACCTGATCCGCAACACTGTCGGCGTACCCGTCATCGCCGTAGGCGCCATCTCCACCTACGACGACGTCAACTCCCTGATTCTCGCGGGCCGGGCGGACCTGTGTGGCGTCGGCCGCGCCCAACTCCACGATCCGCTGTGGACGCTCCATGCCGCGGCAGCGCAGCAGTACACCGGACCGGCCGCGCCCTGGCCGGCGTCCTGGAAGGCGGGCAGCGGCAGGCCGCCGGGCGCCCGCACCGACCGCGTACCGCCCCGCCTCCAGCTGCTCCGGGACGATCCCGCCCCCGTGCACCAGCGGTGGCTTCCGCAGCCCGCGGCGACAGCCGTCTGACAGGAGGAACGCATGAGGGAACAGATGGAGAGACTGCCCCGCTTCAAGGCGGCAGCCGTGCAGTCCTCGCCCGTCTTCCTGGATCCGGCGGCCACGGTCGACAAGGCCGTCGCCCTCCTGACGGAGGCCGCCTCCCACGGCGCCGAACTGGTTGTTTTCCCTGAGGTGTTCGTCCCCGGATACCCCTACTGGAACTGGACCATGAATCCCGTGCAGGGCTCGCCATGGTTCGAGCGTCTGTGGCGGGCGTCCGTCGACATCCCCGGCCCGCACGTGGACGCGCTGCGCGCGGCAGCCCGCCAGCACGGCGTCGTGGTGGTGATCGGTGTGAACGAACGAAGCCCCCGGAGCCTTGGCGTTCTTTACAACACCCTCCTCATCATCGGGTCGGACGGCGAACTCCTCGGTGTGCACCGCAAGCTCGTGCCCACATGGGCGGAGAAGCTGACCTGGACCGGTGGGGATGGAAGCTCCGTCAAGGTCCATTCCACGCCCGTCGGCCCGCTCGGCGCCCTCGCCTGCGGTGAGAACACCAACACCCTCGCCCGCTTCACCCTGCTCGCCCAGGGGGAGCTGGTCCACGCCGCAAGCTACATCGCGCTGCCGGTCGCACCGGAGGACTACGACATGGCGGACGCCATCGCCGTCCGCACGGCCGCCCACAGCTTCGAGGGCAAGCTCTTCTCCGTCGTCGCCTGCTCCACCATCTCCCCGGAGATCGTGGACACCGTCGCCGGCGACGACGAGGACGTGCGCCGCATGCTCGCCCGCCCGCGCAGCGCACTCTCCGGGATCTTCGGACCCGACGGCCGCCCCGTCACCGAGCCGCTCGTCGACGACGAGGGCATCGTCTACGCCGACATCGACCTGGCCAAGTGCATCCAGCCGAAGCAGATGCACGACATCGTCGGCCACTACAACCGCTTCGACGTCTTCCGCCTGCACGTCGACAACACCCCACGCACCCCGGTCACCTTCACGACCGACCCAGCCCCACCGCTTCCGTCCGACGAAACCGGCACTGCCGGCGCCACGAAGGAGGAGTCATGACCGCCGAGTACGACGACGACAGGCTGGGCCGGGCCCGCGTGTCCGACACTCCCGAACTCACCGCCTACTACGGCGAACTCGCCGAACTGGAGGCCGGCGCCCTCTGGACGGTCGCCAACGACATCGAGCCCTGGTACCCGCAGCCGAAGTCCGTACCGGTCCTGTGGCGCTACGACGCCCTGCGCCCCCTGGTGTGCAAGGCGCTCGACCTGGTCAAGGCCGACGACGCCGGACGCCGCGTCGTCATGCTCGTCAACCCCGGCCGCAAGGACGTCAGCGCCGCCGTCGGCCTCCTCTACACCGGCCTGCAGATCATGGGACCGGGGGAGTCCATGACCGCGCACCGACACCAGGCCGCCGCCCTGCGCTTCGTTCACGAGGGCACCGGCGCCTGGACGATCGTCGACGGCCAGAAGCTGAAGGTCGGTCCCCGCGACTTCGCCATCACCCCCAACGGCACCTGGCACGAGCACGGCAACGACGCCGATGACGACCCCGTCATCTGGCAGGACGGGCTGGACATCCCCCTCGTCAACGCCATGGACGCAGGCTTCTACGAGGTCCACCCCGAGCTGTACCAGCAGCCCGGGAAGGTGATCAACTCCTCGGTGCTCACCTACGGCGCGAACCTTCTGCCCTACGGGGCGGAGAAGTGGACCCGCCCCTACTCGCCCCTGCTCGCCTACCCGTGGGAGCCCACCTACCAGTCGTTGCGCAACCTGGCCCAGGCCACGGAGGGCTCCCCGTACGACGGCATCATCGCCGAGTACACCAACCCGGTCACCGGCGGCTCCGTCATGCCCACCATGGGCGCCCACATGCAGCTCCTGCGCCCTGGCCAGTCGACGAAGGCGCACCGTCACACCGGGTCGGTCATCTACACCGCGGCCAAGGGCCGGGGGTACTCGGTCATCGCCGGACAGCGCTACGACTGGCAGCAGGGCGACATCTTCTGCGTCCCGTCCTGGGCCTGGCACGAGCACACGAACCTCGACCAGGGCGAAGACGCCTGCCTCTTCTCGTTCAACGACTTCCCCGTGATGCGCTCCCTCGGCTTCCACCGCGAAGAGGCGTACACCGACAACGGCGGGCACCAGCCCACCGAGTGAACAGCCGCCGCACCGGGACTGCCCGGCCCTGACTCCGGTCACCGGCGCGGCGGCGACCTACCGGCGGCGATCACGACCTGCCCCGCATCGCCCCGGCGCCGGGGCGGCGGTGCGTCGATGTGAGACGCACCGCCGCCCCGCTTCCCTCGGCGTCCCTTTCTCCATCACCACCAAGGAGCTGTCATGCGACTCGTGACGTACACGGTCAACGAAGACCCCGCCCGTCTCGGCGCTCAGATCGACGACCGCGTCATCGATCTGAGCGCCCTCGCCGCCCACCACGGCACGGCACTCCCGCAGGACCTGCTGACGTTCATCCGCGCCGACGCCGACGTCCACGACACCGCACGCCGCCTCCACGCCGGGGACCCGTCCGGCTGGCCGGCCGAAGCGGTCCACCGCCTCGACCAGGTCGTCCTGCATGCCCCGCTGCGTCCCGGCAAGATCATCGGCGTCGGGCTGAACTACGTGGAGCACGTCGAGGAGTCCAGCCGTAGCCTGGACACCGACAAAGAGCTGCCTCCCCGCCCCGTCCTCTTCGGCAAGCCCGCCACCGCGGTCACCGGGCCCGGGCAGCCGATCCTGCACAACGCAGACCTCACCCAGCAGCTCGACTGGGAGTGCGAACTGGCCGTCGTCATCGGCCGCACGGCCTTCCGTGTCAGCGAGGAGGACGCCTACGACCACATCTTCGGCTACAGCATCCTCAACGACATCAGCGCGCGCGACCAGCGCCGCTCCGGCCAGTGGTTCTTCTCCAAGGGGCAGGACTCCTACGCGCCCTTCGGCCCCGCCGTCGTCACCGCCGACGACATCGCCGATCCGATGAACCTGGACCTCGCACTGCGCGTCAACGGTGTCACCAAGCAGAAGTCGAACACCCGCCACATGCTCTTCCCCATCGCCCGCCTCATCGCCGACATCTCCTGCGGCATGACCCTCGAGCCGGGCGACGTCATCGCCACCGGCTCCCCCTCCGGAGTGGGCGCCGGCATGGTGCCCCCGGAGTTCCTCGTCCCGGGCGACACCGTGGAAGCCACCGTCGAGCGCATCGGCACCCTCACCAACCCCGTCGTCGACGCCCGCTGACCTTCCCCACCGCCCTCAGCTCCACGGAGAGACCATGGCCCACCGCACCTACCGCATCGGCCAGATCGTGCCCAGCTCCAACGTCACGATGGAAACCGAGATCCCCGCCATCCTGCGCGCCCGCGAAAGCGTGGCACCGGAACGCTTCACCTTCCACTCCAGCCGCATGCGGATGACCCACGTCACGCCCGAGCAGCTCAAGTCCATGGACGCCGACTCCGACCGCTGCGCCGTCGAACTGTCCGACGCCCGCGTCGACGTCCTCGGCTACGCGTGCCTGGTCGCCATCATGAGCATGGGACTCGGCTACCACCGCACGTCCGAGGAACGCCTGCACACCCGCACGGCCGAGAACGGCGCCCCCGCCCCGGTCGTCACCAGCGCCGGTGCCCTCGTACACGGCCTGCACACCCTCGGCGCCAAGAAGATCGCACTCGTCGCCCCGTACATGCGGCCGCTGACCCGGACGGTGGTGGAGTACCTGACCCACGAGGGCATCGAGGTCCTCGACTACGCAGCGCTGGAGATCCCCGACAACCTGGACGTCGCCGCGCACGATCCCGCGAAGCTGCCCGGCATCGCCCGCGCCCTGCAGTACGCCGACGCGGACGCCGTCGTCCTGTCGGCCTGCGTCCAGATGCCGTCCCTCGGTGCCGTCGAGGAGGCGGAACAGCTTCTCGGCAAGCCGGTCGTCTCCGCGGCGGTATGCACCGCGCACCAGATGCTGCGCACCCTCGGCCTGCCCGCCGTCGCGCCCGGAGCAGGCCACCTCCTGTCCGGCGCGTATGCCGAGGCGCCGACGCCCCAGCGGGAGGCGACCACCGGATGACCGGTCGACCGGAGCCTTCGTCCGGCAGCGCGGCCGCAGGGGGCGCTCGGTAGGATCGCCACCGCACAGGACGGAAGGCGATCATGTCGGACAGCAGCATCAGGCCCAGCTCGTTGATCAACACGGTCTACGGCGCCTCGCTGCGCCGCCTCGGGGGATGGATCTCCATCGCCGACCTGATCGTCCTCATGGCCGAACTGGACGTGGACGGACCGGCAGTGCGTTCGGCGATCTCCCGCCTGAAGAAGCGCGGCATCCTGGAACCCGAGCGGCGCGGCGCCAACGGCTACCGTCTGAGCCCCGCCGTCCACCCCGTTTTCGACGAGGGTGACCGCCGCATCTTCGGCAGCCTGGAACCGGCGGACCTGGCCGACGGCTGGGTGATGGCCGTCTTCTCCGTGCCGGAGTCCGAACGGTCTCACCGGTACCAACTCCGTACCCGGCTGACGTGGCTCGGCTTCGGCAACATCACCTCCGGCGTATGGCTCGCGCCAGGACGCCTCCTCGACGACGCCCGCGCCACGCTCGACCGGCTCGGTCTCAGCGAGTACGTGCACCTCTTCGCGTCGCAGTACGTGGCGTTCAGCGATCTGCGCACCTCGGTCAGCTCCTGGTGGGACTTCCCGGCGATCCAGGCACAGTACGCCGCGTTCACCGACACCTACGGCCCCGTCGCGGCACGGCTGACGACACAGTCCGACATCGACGCCGGCGAAGCGTTCCGCCACTACGTCCCCATGCTCACGCAATGGCGACGTCTGCCGTACCTCGACCCCGGTCTGCCGAAAGAACTCCTGCCCGGGGACTGGAACGCGGTCGCGGCACGTCAGGTCTTCCAGCAACTGCACGCCGTACTGGCCGAGCCGAGCCTGCGGCATGTACGGACAGTGACAGGGCTCCAGGCGGAGTCCGTGACGGAATGAAACCTCACATCACGCAGCACCCCCAGTTGGTAAACCGTGTAACCAAGTCACACCCAGCCCTTCAGGGACGCCATGAACCCTTCCAGGTCGTCGCGGTGGATGCAGTGGCCCGTGCCAGGTACGGCCGTGACCTCGAAACCGCGCTGCTGCAGTAGTCCGGCTGTGCCCGGGGTGACGGTGAGGCTCGGGTCCGCCAGTTGGACCAAGGACGGCACCACCGGTTCGGCGGGGAGGTAGTCCCCGCCGAACCGGTCTTCCACGGCGCAAAGGAAATTGAGGTCGAAGAGCGCGAAGCCGGCCAGTTCCGCCTCGATGTCCGCTTCGGACCAGCGGGGACGTGAACGCCGCACGCTCTCCTTGTCGGCGGTCTCGACCATCGCGCGCATGGCGCCGATCGCCCCGGGCGGGAGGCTTCCCGGCCGGAATCCCGGATCACTGTAGACGGCGCGCTCGGGGTTGAGCCGGGCGGCCGCCAAGGACAGTGCGAGGCCGCCGAGTGAGTGGCCGATTGCCACGTCCGCGCCCTTGGGCACGCTCTCCACGAGGTCGTCGGCCAGCAGGTCCGGCCGGTATTCTCCGCGCGGACTCAGGCCGTGGCCGCGCAGGTCGGGCGCGAACACCCGGTATCCGCAGTCCACGAGTTGCTTCTCCACCGCATGCCAGGTGCGGTGATCGGCCATTCCTCCGTGGACCAGCAGGGCGACTCGCGGGCCGGCTCCGCTCTCGTGGACGTGGAGTCTCATGGCGCCTCCTGTCCTAGGCATCGACACGTGTAACCAGCTTCCGCTATACATGCCGCGTCGAACAAGAGCAGAAGGGGGGCGGACTCGGCAGTTACTCAACGTTTATCCACAAGTCGTCGCCCAGCACCTCGCATCGAGGTCTGATCTTGGGCACTCCACCCCGACTCGATGCACTCACCGTCGAGTTGCACGACCTCCTACGAGGTGCGCATGGCAACTTTCCGACCAGTGGTCAGGCGGCTGTTGTCGTCGACCCCACTTCTGTTCCTCGTCTCCGCTCTGACGTTCGTGCTGGTGTCCCTGGTGCCTGGAGACCCGGCCCGGACGATCGTGGGGCAGCATGCCACGGTCGAACAGTACGAGACGGTCCGTCGTCAGCTGGGTCTGGACGAGCCGTTGCCGGTCCAGTACTGGCACTGGCTCGCGCGGGTCTTCCACGGCGACCTGGGAACCTCGCTCTTCAGCGGCGAACCGGTGACATCCGTGCTGAACAACCGGCTGCCCGTATCGCTCTGCCTGATCACCGCCGGAACCATGGTCTCCGGCATCCTCGGCGTGCTGCTGGGACTGCTCAGTGCTCGACATGGCGGTCTGCTGGTGAAGGCCGTGGACGTCCTGGCGCTCGTCGGCCTTGCCGTGCCGGCGTTCTGGTTCGCGCTCGTCCTGATCGCCGTCGGAGCCGTCCGGTTGCGCTGGTTCCCGGTCACCGGCTACGTGCCCCTCGCCGACGACCCCGTGGAATGGGGCCGTTCCCTCGTCCTGCCGGTCCTCTCCCTGTCGCTGAGCGCCGTCGCCATCATCGCCAAGCAGACGCGGGACTCGGTCCTGGACACGTTCGGGCGTGACTTCATCCGGGTCATGCAGGCCAACGGATTCTCCCGGCGATCGATCCTCTACCGGCACGTGCTGCGCAATGCCGCCCTGCCCCTGGTGACAGTGCTGGGTGTCGTGCTCGTCAGTCTGCTGGCCGCCGCCGTGTTCGTGGAGACGGTGTTCGCCATGCCCGGGCTCGGCAGTCTCACCCAACAGGCCACCGTCCAGCACGACATCCCCGTCATCCAGGGAGCTGTTCTGTACATCACGATCCTGGTCGTCCTCGTCAACCTGTTGGTCGACCTGGCCTACAGCCGGCTCGACCCGAGGGTGCGTGCCGCATGAAGCAGCCCACGACGTCGAGCGCCCCTCGCTCGCGGAACAGACGCCCCCTGATACGGCGGGTGTTGGTCCGCCCGGCCGGTGCGCTGTCCCTCGGCTGGCTCGTTCTGCTGACGGTCGCCACCCTCGCCGCGCCGCTCCTCACGACGCACGGTCCGCTGGACCAAGATCTCGGGCACGTACTGTCCGGGCCAACGGCGGACCACCTGCTCGGCACCGACAACCTGGGCCGGGACCTCCTCAGCCGGCTGCTCTTCGGCGGCCGGTCCACCCTTCTGGCCGTCGGCGAATCCCTGGCCGTCTTCCTGGCCATAGGTGTGACCCTCGGCCTGGCCTCCGGATTCCTGGGCGGCTGGGTGGACTGGCTGACCGTACGCACCGCCGACCTGCTGTTCGCCCTGCCCGGGATCGTCATCGTGCTGGTCGTGCTGTCCGTGTTCCCCGGCAACCTGCACGCCGCCATGATCACGTTCGGGGTGCTGGGCAGCCCAGGAATCATCCGTATCCTGCGCAGTCAAACCCTGGGCATCCGCGAGGAGTTGTACGTCGCGGCCGCCAAGGTCGCCGGTCTCACGAGGCAGCAGATCCTGCGCCGCCACATCCTGCCGCGCCTCATCAGCACGGTCATCGTCCAGGCCGCTCTGTTCGCCGCGATCGTCGTCACGATCCAGGCGGGTCTCGGCTTCCTGGGCCTTGGAGCACAGCCGCCCAACCCGTCATGGGGCGGACTGGTGGCCGACGCCTCCCAGGCGCTCGACCGTGCACCGTGGATGCTCGTTCCCTCAGGCATCCCCCTCGTCCTGACCGTGCTGGCGCTCGGATTGCTCGGTGACGCCGTCCGGGACGCGGCCACCGAGGGGTGGTCGGTCTCCAGGATGACCGCGCCCACGGCCGCACAACGAACCGTGCGCGACGACCATCGTCCGGCAGGCGCCGTCACCACGAACTCGACGCAGTCCGGCACGAGCGCCCTGCTGTCGGTCAGGAACCTCTCCATCGACATCGGCGGTGTCCCGGTCGTGCAGGAGGTGAGCTTCGACATCGCCCCGGGAGAGACCGTCGGCGTGGTCGGTGAATCGGGCTGCGGCAAGTCCGTGACCTCGCTCGGGATCCTCGGACTCGTGCCCGGCGGCGGCCGCGTCGCACAAGGCCAGGTGCTCTTCGACGGCACCGACCTGGTCGCTTCGGCCGCCGCCCTCACCCAGGTCCGCGGATCCGGGATCGCGTACGTCTCCCAGGAACCGATGGTCGCTCTCGATCCGATGTTCACCGTGGGTCGCCAGCTCGGCGAGGCCGTACGACGACACGAGCGCTGCGACCGCCGCGAGGCACGCGGCCGAGTCACCGAACTGCTCGACATGGTGAACATTCCCGACCCGGCAGCCGTCGCGCGGCGCCATCCCCACCAGCTTTCTGGAGGAATGGCCCAGCGCGTGGCGATCGCTCTGGCGCTCGCCGGCCGCCCCGAGCTCCTGATCGCGGACGAGCCGACCACCGCCCTGGACGTGACCGTCCAGGCCGAGATCCTCACACTCCTGCGCAGCCTGCAGGCCGATACGGGGATGGCGGTCCTCATCGTCACCCACGACTGGGGCGTGGTCGCGGACCTGTGCCACCGGGCCGTGGTGATGTACGCCGGGCAAGTGGTCGAGGCCGCGGACGTGGCGGAGATGTTCGCCCAGCCCCTGCACCCGTACACCGCGGGCCTGCTGGCCGCGAACCCGCACCGGGCGCGCGAGGGCGAACCCCTGCCGACCATCCCCGGGACGGTCCCCGCCCCCCGCGACTGGCCCTCCGGCTGCCGCTTCGCCGCCCGCTGCGAACTCGCCGATGACAGGTGCACGGAGCCGGTGACGCTGACCGTGCCGGCCCCCGACCGGCTCAGCCGGTGCGTCCGATCCCAGCAGCTTCTCGAGGAAGGCACCTCCTGATGACGCAGCCACCGCTCCTCGACATCAAGGACCTCACAGTCGAGTTCCGCCAGGGCCGCCGCACTCCGCCGCTACGTGCCGTGGACACCGTGTCCCTGAGCATCGCACCCGGTGAGACGGTCGGACTCGTGGGTGAGTCCGGCTCCGGCAAATCCACCATCGGCCGCGCGGTGCTGGGCTTGAACCGCGTCCACTCCGGTCAGGTCCACTTCGAAGGCCGCGACGTCACCCATGCCTCGTCCCGCCTCCGTCGCGGCCTCAGCGCCCGCCTGCAGGTCGTCTTCCAGGACCCGTACTCCTCTCTCAATCCGGCCCGCACGATCGGCCAGACCCTCGCCGAGCCCCTCCTCGCCCACGGCAAGCCTCGAAAGCAGGAGATTCGAGACCGCATCGCCGAAATGCTCCCGCGAGTCGGTATGCCCGCCGACACGGCCGACCGCTACCCCGGTCAGTTCTCCGGCGGACAACGCCAGCGCATCGCCATCGCCCGCGCGCTCATGCCCGAGCCGCGCCTCGTCATCTGCGACGAACCGGTCAGCGCGCTGGACCTGTCCATCCAGGCACAGGTGATGAACCTCCTGGCCGACCTGCAGCGCGACCTCGACCTCAGCTACCTCTTCATCGCCCACGACCTGCCCGTGGTGCGCCACCTCTCGCACCGCATCGTGGTCCTCTACCGCGGCCAGGTCATGGAGACCGGACCCGCCGCCACGCTGTACGACGACCCGGTCCACCCCTACACCCAGACACTGCTCGCCGCCGTACCCCAACCGGATCCAACAGCGCAGCGAGCCCGGACGGCGAAGCGGGGGACAGCGACAACAGTGGCCGCGCCCCCACCGGCCGGCTGCGTCTTCGCCCACCGCTGCCCCCACGCCGTCGACCTGTGCCGCCGTGAACGTCCGCCCCTGCTGCCGCTCCCGGACGGACGCGCCGCAGCATGCCATCGCACTGCGGAACTCCACCCCCACGCCAAGGCCCGGCAGTCCCAGCCGCACACCGTAAGGAAGCACTCATGAACAAAAGGTCTCTGACCACCGGGCTGGCGGCACTGACGGTGCTCGCCGTCGCCGCCACCGCCTGCCGCGGATCCAGCACGGGCGGAAGCAACGGGAAGGGGGACACCCTGACCGTCGTCTCCGCCGGTGCGCCCGCCAGTCTCGACCCTGCCAAGGCCAACGTCGGCTCCGACAACTGGTTCGTCAACCTTGCCTACGACACCGTCCTGAGGCAGGGGCCGAACGGAAGAACGGGACCCGGCCTGGCCACCAAGTGGGGCTACATCGGCACCGGCAACACCGACTTCGCCTTCACATTGCGCAGCGGACTGAAGTTTGCCGACGGAACACCCTTGGACGCCAGGGCCGTTGCGGCCTCGATCAACTACAGCCGCAAGAACGGCCTCAACGTGTCCTGGACCTCCGCCATCAAGTCGGTCACCGCCAGCGGCCCGCTCAGGGTACGGATCCACTGCTCCAGCCCGCACCCCAACCTGCCGCAGCTGATGACCCAGGTCCTGATGGTCGGCTCGGTCATCAGCCCCAAGGGTCTCGCGTCCCCGGCCGCCATGGGCACCCACTCCTTCGGCGCCGGCCCCTACGTCCTCGACGCGGCGCACACCGCGACCGGCGACCACTACACCTACACCCCCAACCCCCACTACTGGGACAAGAAGAAGATCCACTGGAAGAAGGTGGTCATCAAGGTCGTCGCCAACCCCAACTCCGCACTCCAGGCGGTCAAGACGGGGCAGGCCGATGCCATGGCGATCACCGCCAACCAGGTCGACACCGCTGAGTCCGCCGGACTGGAAGTCACCGGAGCACCCAACGTCTTCCTGGGTGTCAACCTCGCCGACCGGCGGGGCACCATCGCCAAGCCGCTCAAGGACGTCCACGTACGGCAAGCCCTCAACTACGCCGTGGACCGAGCCGCCATCACCAAGGCCGTTGTTCAGAAGTACGGCCATCCGACCAGCCAGATATCCCTCCCCGGGCTCGACGGATTCGCGGCCGACTACGACAACCGCTACCCCTACGACCCGGCCAAGGCCAGGAAGCTGCTTGCCGAAGCGGGATACCCCCACGGTTTCAGACTGAAGATGGAGACGCAGGGCTTCTTCGGCATCGACCTGGTCACCCAGGCAGTCGTTCAGCAGTGGAAGCAGATCGGCGTCACCGCCGACGTCACCACCGACACCAGCGTGGGCCAATGGCTGGCCGCCGCCACCTCCAAGAAGTACCCGGCGCTCGGCTTCGGCTACGGCGGCGCCACAAGCTACGCCTTGTCCCTCGACTGGATGCTGCCGCACGCAACCGCGTTCAACCCCTTCGCCACCTCAGACCCCAAGCTCACGCGCATGCTGTCAGCTGCGGCCGCGGCGCCCGCCGACAAGCGCCCCGCCCTCTATCAGGACGTCATGCGGTTCGTCGTGGACCAGGCTTGGTTCGTGTCCGTCCTTCGCATGGACGGTCTCTACGCCTACAACTCCAAGAAGCTGACCGGTTTCATGGCCGGCCCGAGCTACCTACCCGACCTCGCCTGGAACGTCGCTCCCCGGTAGAGAGCCGAGCCGACGTCACGCCTTGTGGAACGGCGGGCCGGCGTACGCCCGCACCCGGCCCGTTCCGGCTCACGTCGCTGCTCGAGAACCGTCGGAGTCGCATTCCGCGTATGCCACCTCCGCCCAGATCGTTTTGCCCGTGCCGGTATGGCGGCTGCCCCACCGCCGGGCGAGCTGGGCGACGATGAAAAGGCCACGGCCTCCTTCATCGAAGGTGCGGGCGCGACGCAGATGAGGCGCGGCGCTGCTGGCATCGCTCACTTCGGCCGCTCCTCGCGCAGTGCCTCGGCTTCCTCGGTGACGAGGCGCACGTGCGGCAACCGCCCGTACACGATTCGGTTGCGGGACGCTCCCGGCAAGTTAGGGGCGTTTCAAAGTCCGGATGATCTTGGAGGTTGGCGGCGCAACGGACGGGCGGAGGGTGGAGAGCGCGCGAAGATGCCCGCCGCCTACCTGCTGGCCGCGTTGCTGCCGAGGGCTGCGGGTTCCTGACGAGGCAGCGAGTGTCTTGTCGGCGCTGGCGTCTCTAGAAGGCGACTGCAGACAGGTCAGCAGCCACTTCGACCGCCTGATGGCCATAGGTGTCTGCCGAGTCGACCCGCAGCATGAGACAGAACCGATCGAGCGATGCGACTGTCTTCGACAGACGACGATAGTCGCGCTTGATGAGGTACACCGCCGCCTGGTTCGCGATCGACGACTGCCCCATGATGACCAGGACTGGCTGTGTGGACTGACGAGGGGTGAACTTCGCGACCAGAGCATGGTCTCTCCGCCCGTAGTCGTGCAGGAACCGCTGCTCGCCCACGGTGAAGTCACCGTCCGGGTTGACCTTCACGCCCGGCAGGTGCGAGGCCACGTACTCGACGTTTCGCTGGTTCGATCCCAGTCCGCCGATGCTGAGCTCGGTGCGATCCCCGTTGAGTTCACGCGCGTCAGCCGCGACAAGGGAGAACGGGCACCCAGCCTCCTCGGCGAGCATCGCAAGCTCGATGATCGCGTACACGTCGCTGTGGTCGGTGACAGCGGGCATCTGCCAGTGACTGTTCAAGATGATGACGCACGGCACGCCAGGACGCAGGCCGAGGAACGCCTGTTTCTGATGCAGGAGGCGGGCACTGCTCGCCCGTTTCCAAACCCATACGGATCCGCCGCTGACAATGCTCGTGACAAGCCCGATCACGATGTTCAGCACTGCATCTGACACCAACGCCCCCCAAGCCTCGTCGTGATGGCGCGATCAGAGCTTCAGCAGCTCAGCCTACTGATCGAGTGCCCGTCACGGCGGGCGAAGGGCGGTATGTATCGGCCAGGGTGGTTGGCCGGCCCGTTGCTGACGCAACGAGGCCCCGGTTGAAGGGGGTGACCTTGCCAAGTCGCCCTGCGCCGGAGCCCAGATGTGCCGTCAGTCTCCCACCATTTGCCTCGTCAAGGTGCCCGCTCGTCAGCACGGCACAGCGATCGGACTGGCGGAGCGGTTGCGAAGCCTGGCCGATCCGCGGCGGCGGCGCGGAAGGCGCCACCCGTTCGTGAGCGTCGTGCTGATCGCCGCGTCGGCAGTCCTGGCCGGTGCCCGCTCGTACGCTGCGATCGGACAGTGGGCCGCGTCTGCGCCGCAGCACACGCTGGCCCGGCTCGGCGCCCGGACCGTCGGAGCCCTTGGGGTGCGCGTGGCGCCGAGCAAGGCGACGATCCGCCGTGTGCTGACGTTGGCCTGTCCGGGTGGGCCGGCCGAGCTGACGGGTGCCGACCTTTCCGGGACGGACACCGTGGCTGTGGACGGCAAGAGCGCACGGGGCTCGCGCATCGGTGAGATGCCGGCTGCTCATTTGCTGGCCGCAATGACCAGCGACGGCCAGACCGTTACCCAACTGCGGGTTCCCGACAAGACCAACGAGATCACTTGCTTTGCCGCGCTGCTGGAGCCCTACGACCTGACCGGGGTCACCGTCACCGCGGACGCCCTACACACCCAGCGCGAACACGCGCGCTTCCTGGTGGAAAAGAAGCAAGGCCCACTACCTGCTCGTTGTCAAGGCCAACCAGCCCGAACTGCACCGCCAGCTACGGTCATTGCCGTGGAAGAGCGTTAGCGCCCGCCGCTACGACCGCGAGATCAGCCACGGCCGCAGGGAGACCCGGGCGACCAGAGCCCTTACCGTCACCGACCTCGGCCTGGACTTCCCCCATGCGGCCCAGGCTGTGGGGATCCTACGGCACGTACTGACCTCAAGAGCGGCAAGTGCACCCGCCAGACCGTCTACGCGATCACGGATCTGAACTCGCATCAGGCCTCGCCCCGGCGACTCGGCGAGCTTGCCAGGTCGCAGTCGGCCATCGAGAACCGGCTTCACTTCGTCCGCGACACCACCTTCGGCGAGGACGCCTCGAAGATCCGCACTGGCCACGGCCCCGAGAACATGGCGACTCTGCGCAACCTGGCGATCAACACGCTCCGGGAGCACGGGCACCGCAGCATCGCCGCCGGACTCCGCCACGTCTCATACGACCCCTTCAACCGCCCGCTCGACCTGCTGGACATTTCCCTGACCAGCCCGTCTACCAGGTCACCGGAACTTCGAAACGCCCCTGCCCGGCAAGTAGCGTGAAGAGATCGGCTCCGATACACGGGACGACGCGATCGAGCGGCTACGCGCCCCGATCTGGAGCTGCTGTGGCGAATGGCGCTGCCCCGCATATACCTGATGTGACATCAGGTAAGTCAGCATCTGGTCAGCGTCAGTTCCGAACATCCTGAAACGGTGAGCGAACAGGTACCTGGTTGATGGCGTCACAACAGCCTGGTTGGCGCGGAAGCCCAGGCTGGGAGCCTGTTCTCCAAAGACAAGCGATGTTCCTCACAATCATCGACTTCGACGCGTCCCCGTGTAGAGTGAAGACCGCCCTTGACCTGCACAAAGTAGGCAGGGAGCTGTCTTCCAGGAGTCCAAAGTGCTGCGCACCATGCTCAAGTCCAAGATCCACCGCGCCACCGTCACCCAGGCCGACCTGCACTACGTGGGATCGGTGACCATCGACGCCGACCTGCTCGACGCCGCCGACCTGCTGCCCGGCGAGCTGGTGCACATCGTCGACATCACCAACGGCGCCCGTCTGGAGACGTACGTCATCGAAGGCGAACGCGGCTCGGGAGTCGTCGGGATCAACGGGGCGGCCGCCCACCTCGTCCATCCCGGTGACCTGGTGATCATCATCAGCTACGCTCAGGTCACCGACGCCGAGGCGCGGGCGCTCCGGCCGCGGGTCGTGCACGTCGACGCCGGCAACCGGATCGCGGCCCTCGGTGCCGACCCGTCCGAGCCGGTGCCCGGATCGGACCAGGAACGCAGCCCGCAGGCCGTCTCGGCCTGACCGGCGGACGAGGACGACGAGGACGACGAGGACCAGGAGCGTGCGTGCCCATGAGTGACATCGAGATCCGTGACGACCGGGCGGCGGGCCGCCTCGAAGCCGTCGGCGACGGCGAAGTCGCCGGTCACATCGAGTACTTCGTCCTCGAGTCGCCCGCGCGCGCCCTGGTCCCGGTCCACACCATCGTGGAGCCGGCCCACGAGGGCAAGGGCATCGCCGGCTCGCTCGCCCGCGAGCTGTACGCCGTGGCCGAGCGCGAGGGCATCCCGGTCGCCCCGCTGTGCCCGTACGTCGTCAAGTGGGCCGAACGCCACCCCGAGGTGGCCCCGCCGGCCGACCCGGAGCTGCTCGAGGCCGCGAAGGACTGGCTGCGCGCCCACCCCGGACGGTTCTGAGCCCACCCCAGGACGAACGGATCCCGACCCCCCATGCTCGCCCTCCTGCACACCTCGCCCGTCCACGTCCCGGTCTTCGACGCCCTGCGCGACGCGGACCACCCGGACCTGGAGCTACGGCACCTCGTCGCGGAGGAACTGCTGGAGCGGGCCCGGCGGGAAGGTCCCCTCGCGGTCACGGACGACGTACGGGATGCGCTCGTCCGTGCCGCGGACGCCGGGGCGTGGGCGGTGCTCTGCACCTGCTCGACCATCGGCGCCGTCGCGGAGGCCCAGGCCGCCTCGGCCGGCGTACCGGTGCTGCGGGTCGACCGTCCCATGGCGGCCGCCGCCGTGGCCGCGGGCCCGCGCATCACCGTCCTCGCCGCCCTGGAGAGCACCCTCGGCCCCACCGCCGACCTCATCGAGGAGGAGGCGCGCCGGGCCGCCCGCCCCGTCTCCGTCCGCACCCTGCTGGTCGACGGCGCCTGGGACCACTTCACGGCAGGCGACACGGAGCGCTACGTACGCAGCGTCGCAACGGCCGCCGACGCCGTCACCGACGCCGACGTGATCGTCCTGGCCCAGGCGTCCATGGCCCCGGCCGGCGGCCTCACGACCGCCACGGTTCCGGTGCTGTCCAGCCCTCGCCCGGGACTGGCCGCCGCAGCAGCCGCCCGTACCCGCTGAACACACCGCCGCCGGGTGAGTGGCCGAGCGGCCCCCGGGTACGCGGGGAGTAGTCCCAGAGGCGACGCAGCGACTGCCCGGAGGACCCCCATGACCAACCCGTACCCCGACCCCGTCACACCGCCACCATCCCCGGGCCCGGCCCCACCGGATCCCTACCCGAGCCCGGTCCCCACACCGGAACCGAGTCCGGCACCGGAACCCCCACCCCCTCCGCCGCCCCCCGCCCCGGGCCCACCACCGGAGCCCTCACCGTCCCCGATCCCCCCGGGCCCGGAACCCGTACCGAACCCGGAACCAGGCCCACCTCTCACCTGAGAACACCGGGCTGGGCAGGCGCCCCACAGGGGGGCGGGGAACTGCGCGACCAGCCGGACCACACCCGCACTCGCGACACGACAGCTCCCCCCACCCCATTAGGCGCACAGAAACGCACCCCTAGGCAGAAACCTCCGCCCGGTCCCCGCCCCACAGTGTGTGGAAGGAACCGTCCCGGTCCGTCCGCCGGTACGTGTGCGCCCCGAAGAAGTCCCGCTGCCCCTGCGTCAAAGCCGCCGGCAGGCGATCCGCCCGCAGCGCGTCGTAGTACGCCAGCGCCGCCGCGAAGCCCGGCGTCGGCACGCCCTGCCGAGTCGCCGCGATCAGCACCTCGCGCCAGTCGTCCTGGGCGGCGGCGATCTCCTGCGCGAAGGCCTCGTCGGACAGCAGGCTCGGCAGATCGGCCCGGGCGTCGTACGCGGCACGGATCCGGTCCAGGAAGGCCGCCCGGATGATGCAGCCGCCGCGCCAGATCGAGGAGACCGCGCCCAGGTCGATGTCCCAGTCGTACTCCTCGCTGCCCGCGGCGATCTCGTGGAAGCCCTGCGTGTACGACACGATCTTCGAGGCGTACAGCGCCTGCTCCACCTGGTCGGCGAACGCGGCCGCCTCCGACTCGCTCAGCGGGGAGGGCTTCGGCCCGGCCAGGCCCTGCGAAGCGGCCCGCAGCGCCGCGTGTCCCGACAGCGACCGGGCGAACACGGCCTCGGCGATGCCGGACACCGGCACGCCCAGGTCCAGCGCGATCTGCACCGTCCAGCGGCCGGTGCCCTTCTGCTCGGCCTGGTCGACGACCACGTCCACGAACGGCTTGCCGGTCGCCGCGTCCACGTGGGACAGCACCTCGGCGGTGATCTCGATCAGGTACGAGTCCAGGCGGCCCGTGTTCCAGGTGCGGAAGATGTCCGCGATCTGCGCGGGGGAGTACCCGGCGACGTCCCGCAGCAGCTGGTACGCCTCGCCGATCAGCTGCATGTCGGCGTACTCGATGCCGTTGTGGACCATCTTCACGAAGTGACCGGCACCGTCCGGGCCCACGTGCGTGACGCACGGCGCCCCGTCGGCCGCCTTCGCGGAGATCTTCTCCAGCATCGGGCCGAGGGAATCGTACGACTCCCTCGGGCCACCGGGCATGATGCTGGGCCCGTGCAGCGCGCCCTCCTCGCCGCCGGAGACGCCCATGCCGACGAAGTGGATGCCCTGCTCGCGCAGCGCCTTCTCACGGCGGCGGGTGTCCGCGAAGTGCGCGTTGCCACCGTCGATGATCATGTCGCCGGGCTCCAGGAGCGGGGCGAACTCCTCGATCACCGCGTCCGTCGGACCGCCGGCCTTGACCATGATGACCAGACGGCGCGGGCGCTCCAGGGCCGCCACGAACTCCTCGGCGGTCTCGGCCCCGATGAAGTCCCCCTCGTGCCCGAACTCCTCCACCAGCGCCTTCGTCCGCGACTCCGTACGGTTGTGCACGGCGACCGTGTAGCCGTTGCGCGCGAAGTTCCGGGCGAGGTTGCGGCCCATGACCGCGAGGCCCGTGACACCGATCTGCGCTGAAGTGCTCATACCGCCTGCTCCCTAGCTGCCTCGTGACTACGGCTCCGTAAGTACGGGCCCTCGCCCATCCTGACGTGCCGCTTCGGCGAGCGCACATCCGACCCGCCACGCATGGGTACGGACGGAAGGCGCCCCTCGCCTCAGCGTGGCCGCCGCTCGCGGCCGATCCCGCCAAGGAGGGCCGGTTCCCGGCCACTTGGTGACCGCATGCGGCCGATTTGCCGTCTTGTCATGGCCTGTTCGCGGCGCTTACTTTTGCGCTCCTGACGCATGCCGAGGGGATTTCGGACATGGCCGTACGCGGCCGGCATCGCCGGTACCAGCCGAACAGGATCAACCGCGCCTCACTCACCGTCACGGCGGGCGGCGCCGGTCTCGCCATCCCGCTGGTCGCCGCCGGCACCGCAGACGCGGCCGACGCGTCCACCTGGAACAAGGTCGCCGCCTGCGAGTCCAGCGGCAACTGGAGCATCAACACCGGCAACGGCTACTACGGCGGGCTGCAGTTCACCCTGTCCACCTGGGAGGCGTACGGCGGCACCCGGTACGCGCCGCGCGCCGACCTCGCCACCCGGGACGAGCAGATCGCCGTAGCCGAGAAGGTCCTGGACGGACAGGGGCCCGGGGCCTGGCCGGTGTGCTCGGTACGGGCCGGGCTGACCCGGGGCGGCGACGCGCCCGAACTCCACACCGACGGTGCCGCGACCCGCCCGGCGAAGACCGGCCGGACCGGCTCCGTGCCGGACGTACAGCCGCAGACGACCCCGCAGTCCCGCGCCGGCCAGGCCGAGATGTACACGGTGGTGCACGGCGACACGCTCTCGGGCATCGCCGGCGAACACCACGTCCAGGGCGGCTGGCGCCGGCTGTACGCGGGCAACCGCACCACCATAGGGTCCGATCCCGACCTGATCCTGCCGGGCCAGCGGCTCAGCCTGCGCGGCACCGCCTCCCCGGCGCCCGACACGCACACCGACAGCAAGCCCAAGTCGCCGAAGAAGAAAGCCCCTTCGGAGAAGAAGACCCACCAGCGCCCGAGCCACGGCAGCGGCCAGTCGCTCGTCGCCCCGGTGAAGGGCGCCATCGGCACCGGTTACCGCGTGGCCGGGTCGCACTGGTCGAAGGGCTACCACACCGGGGTCGACTTCCTCGTGCCGACCGGCACCTCCGTCCACGCGGCGGCGGCCGGACACGTGGTCGCCGCGGGCTGGGGCGGCTCCTACGGCTACCAGGTGGTGATCCGGCACGCCGACGGGCGCTACACCCAGTACGCCCACCTGTCCGCCATCTCCGTGCGGGCCGGGCAGAGCGTGACCGCGGGCCAGCGCATCGGCCGGTCCGGGTCCACCGGAAACGTCACGGGCCCGCATCTGCACTTCGAGGTGCGGACGGGGCCCGGCTTCGGTTCGGACATCGACCCGGTCGCCTATCTCCGGGCCGGCGGCGTCAGGATCTGACCCGCGGGCGGTGCCGCTCCGGGACGGGGAACGGCAGGTGGAAGCTGGCGGACAGCGGGAGGTACGACGCCGGGAGGGCGTAGGCGGCCGAGGTGTGGCCGCCGCCCTCGTGGCCACCGTCCGGAGCCGCCACGAGCACATCCTCGAGGGCCGGCACGTCCGGCAGGACGCGGCTGTCGGGAAGGCGCAGCTCCTCCGCGGCGGTATCGCCCACGACCTCCGCGACCTCCGTCGGCTGCTGCTCCCGCTCCGCCGCCGACCGCTGCCGGGGCACGCTCCCGAGCACCTCTCCGGTGCCCGCCCCGGTCTCCGCGACCGGCTCCGCGGACGGGACGCGCTCCTCGAGCCGCTCCGTCGTCAGCAGGATGAGACCGCCCGCGGCCACCACGCCGCAGCCCAGGGCGAGCACGGTGCCGGTGGTGTCGTAGCGGAACGTCTCGCCGAACATCATGATGCCGACCGCGGCGGCCAGCACCGGGTTGACCACCGTCAGCGTGGCCAGCGGCGCGGCGAGGCCGCCGCCCCGGTAGGAGGCCTGGGAGAGCAGGACGCCGGCGGTCGCGAACACACCGATCACCGCGAGGGAGGGCAGGTCGCCGAGGCTGATCCCGCTGTCCCAGTCGACCGCCACGGTCTTGGTGAACACGGACGACATGCCGAAGGCTATGCCGGAGCCGGTGGCCAGCAGCACGCTGCGCACGGCCGGATGCCGGTGCACGGCCCGGCCCGCGATCATCAGCGCCACCACCGCCCCGCCGGTGACCAGTGCGACGGCCACCCGCTGGGCGGCGTCGAGGGAGTGCGCGTCGGACGAGCCGACCAGGGACAGCAGGCCCGCGAGGCCCACCGTGGCCATGATGGCGCCGCGCCAGGCGGTCGCCCCGGCCCTGCGGCCGACGAAGAGCGCCGCCATGGGCAGGGCGAAGACGATGGTCAGCGCGCCCAGTGGCTGCACCAGGCTGAGCGGGCCGTAGGCCAGCGCCACGACGTGGAGCACGCCGCCGAGCCCGTTCAGTGCCAGCGCCGCCCACCAGCCGGCCCGGCGCAGCGGCAGGTACGACCCGTCGGGGCAGGACACCGCGACCTGCTCCTGCACGATCGCCGCGCCGGCGTAGGCGACGGCGGAGACGAACGACAGGAGCACGGACAACGCGAGGGCGCTCATCTGCAGTTCCTCCGCGGGAGGCGGGACCCGTGGGTCCGGCGCGGCGTACGGTCGGCTTCCATGGTCAACACTCTGCCCGCTCGGTCCCTTCCCGTCGTCGTACCTGAGCACGCATTGGGTCCTACTACCGATGGAGTACGCAGACCGCCCGATCATCCCCAAGGCGGGTGACCACGGGTGGACACCCCGGGGTCCGGACCACCAACGGGCCTGGTACTAGTGCTCCTCGTGGACCTCGACCCCGATCTCGCCGCCCTCCGCCCGCTCGGCGGCTTCTTCGTCCTACGCACCACCGGAGCGGCGGCAGAGCCGGCTTGTGCGCCCCTGCCGACCCTCGCGGAGACCTATGAAACGGGGACATCGGATGTTTACCGGAATCAGCTGACTTTCCGTGTCACCACGGTCGGGCAGCGCCTGCGCACGAATGAGCCGCGGGTCGCCGCCTCCATCAGCCAGCAGGGCCTCGCCGCCCGCCTGTGGTCCCCGGCCCTGGCCTGCGCCGCCCTGTACGGCCGCCTGCCCGACCTCGATGCCCGCCTGCTGCGCTGGGACGCCGCCGCCACCGCCCCCGACGACCTGTGGCTGACCGAGGTGCGCCCGCTGCCCGGGGACGCGGCGACGCTCGCGGACACCGTGCTGCACGGCCACCTGGAACCCCTAGGGGAGACCCTGAAGTCCCGTTACGGTGTCGCGGCCGGCCTGCTGTGGGGCAACGCCGGCTCGGCCCTCGCCGGCGCCGCCCGCGAACTGGACCGCTGGGCACGCGCGAGAGGTCGTACCGAGGTCGCGGACCGGGCCCGCACCCTCACGGACGAACTCTTCGCCCACCCCCTCCTGCGCACCACGGGCACCCGCACCGGAACCGCCTTCCGCCGCCGCAGCTGCTGCCTGTACTACCGCGTCCCCGGCGGCGGAGTCTGCGGCGACTGCTGCTTCACCCGGCCGCCGCGCTCTTCCCCGGACGCCGCTTCTGGGTGACCATGAAGGGGAACGTGCCGCCGGGGCAAGGGGGTTGTCGGGTGCGTGTGGGACTGCTGACCCGGGAGTACCCCCCGGATGTGTACGGTGGCGCCGGTGTCCATGTGGAGTTCCTCGCCCGGGAGCTGACCTCCCTGGTGGACCTGGAGGTGCACTGCTGGGGCGAGGGCCGAGGCGTCGGAGTCGTACGCCACCGCCCCTGGCCCGTCCTCGACGGCTCCAACGACGCGCTGCGCACCTTCTCCGTGGACCTGTCCATCGCCGCCGCCCTCGAAGGCCGCGAACTCGTCCACTCCCACACCTGGTACGCCAATCTCGCCGGCCACTTCGCCAAGCTCCTGTACGGCATCCCGCACGTGGTGACGGCCCACTCGCTGGAGCCCCTGCGCCCCTGGAAGGCCGAGCAACTGGGCGGCGGATACGCCCTGTCGAGCTGGGCCGAGCGCAGCGCGATCGAGGCCGCCGACGCGGTGATCGCCGTGTCGGGGGCGATGCGGGACGACATCCTGGCCTGCTATCCGGCGCTCGACCCGGCGAAGGTCCACGTCGTGCACAACGGCATCGACACGACCCTGTACCGGCCGAACCGCGGCACCGACGCCCTCACCCGGACCGGCCTCGACCCCGCCCGCCCGTACGTCCTGTTCGTCGGCCGGATCAGCCGCCAGAAGGGCGTACCCCATCTGCTGCGCGCCGTACGGGACATCGACCCGCGCGCCCAGGTCGTCCTGTGCGCGGGAGCGCCCGACACACCGGAGATCGACCGCGAGTTCCGGGAGCTGTACGAGGAGCTGAGCCGGGCCCGCGAGGGCGTGTTCTGGATCCCGCAGATGCTGCCGCGCACGGACGTGATCCAACTCCTCACGCACGCGGCCGTGTTCGTCTGCCCGTCGGTGTACGAACCCCTCGGCATCGTCAACCTGGAGGCCATGGCGTGCGGCACGCCCGTGGTGGCCTCCCGGGTCGGCGGCATCCCCGAGGTCGTCGAGGACGGCAGGACGGGCCTCCTCGTCGACGTGGACGACGACTTCGAGGGGGGCCTCGCGCGGGCCCTGGACGCCGTCCTCGGCGACCGGGACACGGCCCGGCGGATGGGCGAGGCCGGACGGGAGCGTGCGGTGGGCGAGTTCGGCTGGGACGCGGTGGCCCGGCGCACCGCCGGACTGTACGAGGAGATTCTCAAGCAGGCTTAGTCCGGTCTGCTCGGGGCAACCATGGTTCAACCAGGGTGAGGGGAGCGGCCATGCGTCGTGGTGGACCTTCGGTGCTCGGAATCGTTCTGGCGGGCGGAGAGGGCAAGCGCCTGATGCCGCTCACCGCGGACCGCGCCAAACCAGCCGTCACCTTCGGCGGCACCTACCGGCTCGTCGACTTCGTCCTGTCCAACCTCGTCAACGCGGACGTCCTGCGCATCTGCGTGCTGACCCAGTACAAGTCCCACTCCCTGGACCGGCACATCACCACCACCTGGCGGATGTCCAGCCTGCTCGGCAACTACGTCACCCCGGTCCCGGCCCAGCAGCGCCTGGGCCCGCGCTGGTACCTGGGCAGCGCCGACGCGCTCCTGCAGTCGCTGAACCTCGTGTACGACGAACAGCCCGAGTACGTGGCCGTGTTCGGCGCCGACCACGTCTACCGCATGGACCCGCGGCAGATGCTCCAGCAGCACATCGAGGGCGGCGCGGGCGTGACGGTGGCCGGCATCCGCGTACCCCGCTCGGAGTCCTCGTCGTTCGGGGTGATCACCCCGGGCTCGGACGGCCGCGGTGTCGAGCGTTTCCTGGAGAAGCCCGCCGACCCGCCCGGCCTCGCGGACGACCCGGAGTCCGTGTTCGCCTCGATGGGCAACTACATCTTCACCACCAAGGCCCTCATCGAGGCGCTGCAACGCGACGCCGAGGACAGCCAGTCCGTGCACGACATGGGCGGCTCGATCCTGCCCCAGCTCACCGGCCGCGGCGAGGCACAGCTGTACGACTTCAGCGCCAACCACGTGCCCGGCGAGACCAGCCGAGACCAGGGCTACTGGCGGGACGTCGGCACCCTCGACGCCTACTACGAGGCGCACATGGACCTGATCGCCGAGCGTCCCGCCTTCAACCTCTACAACCGCCAGTGGCCCGTCTACACGCACTCCAACCAGCTCTCCCCGGCCCGGTTCAACGCGGGCGGCATGGCGAGCGAGTCCATCATCAGCGCGGGCTGCCTGATCCGCGGTCAGGTCACCCGGTCCGTGCTGTCGCCGGGCGTACGGGTCGACCCGGGCGCGGTCGTGCAGGGCTCGGTGCTGCACGACAACGTGCACATCGGCCGGGGTGCGGTGGTCCGCGGAGCGGTCCTGGACAAGAACGTCGAGGTTCCGCCCGGCGCGACGATCGGCGTCAACCCGGAGCGGGACGCCGAGCTGTACACCGTCTCCAAGGGCGGGGTGATCGCCCTCGGGAAGGGGCAGCGGGTCTCCTGACCTCCTGACGGACGCACCGTCAGACGGCTTCCGGGCGCGACGCGTTTCGCATCTTCCTCCCGGAATGCCGGGGTTCGCCTCGTTCGGCCTTCACGATGCAGGCAACGATGTCGAACCTGCGGAGGTCATCCGACATGAGAGGGACCCGGCGCACGCGGCTGTGCCTGGCCGGGGTGCTGGCAGCGTCCACGCTGATCGCCACCCCGGCCGCACGGGCCGCCGAGCGTACCGACGGCCACCTCACCGACCTGGTCAACCCGTTCATCGGGAGCCAGAACGAGGGCAACACCTTTCCCGGCGCGGCCGTGCCCTTCGGCATGGTGCAGCTCTCCCCGGACACCGGGCACAACACCGGCTACGACTACACACAGAACCGCATCCGCGGCTTCTCGCTGGTCCATCTCTCGGGCGTCGGCTGCCGGATCGGCGGCGACCTGCCCGTGCTGCCCACCACGGGTGAGGTCACGCAGACGGACTACGCCAAGTACGCGGCGGGCTTCTCGCACACCGACGAGGAGGCGAGCCCCGGCTACTACCGCGTCGGCCTCGACTCCGGCATCCGCGCCGAGCTGACCGCGACGAAGCGCACCGGAGTGCAGCGCTTCACCTTCCCGGCCACCGACAAGGCCAACGTCCTGCTGAACGCGGCCCAGTCGCTGCACAAGGCGGCCGGCAGCACGGTCGAGATCCTCGACGACCACACCGTGCGCACCGAGATCACCGGCCACGGCTTCTGCCGTGACACCGGCCCCTACACCGTCTACACGATCACCCGCTTCAGCCGGCCCTTCACCGCGTACGGCACCTGGGACGGCGCCACGGTCACCCCGGGCGCGCACACCGGAGGCGGCGGCGCGTACGTCCGCTTCGACGCGACCAAGGACCGTACCGTCGAGGCGACCACCGCCCTGTCGTACGTGGACGCGCGCGGCGCCGCCGTCAACCTGCGCGCCGAGGGCGACCGGTCCTTCGACGCCGTACGGGACCGGGCCCGCGAGCAGTGGGAGCGGCGGCTCGCCGCGGTCCGTGTCGAGGGCGGCGAGCCGGCCCTGCGCCGCACGTTCTACTCGTCGCTGTACCGCTCGTTCCTCGCGCCCAACATCGGCAGCGACGCCGACGGCCGCTACACGGGCTGGGACCGCCGTATCCACCGCGCGGAACGGTTCACGTACTACCAGAACTGGTCGCTGTGGGACACCTACCGCACCCAGGCCCAGCTCCTGGCCCTGCTCGCCCCCCGCGAGGCGCGCGACATGGCCCTGTCGGTGGTGAAGGTCGACGAGGACGGCGGCTGGCTGCCCAAGTGGGGCTACGGACCGGTCGAGACGAACACCATGAGCGGCGACCCGGTCACCCCGTTCCTGACCACCGCCTACCAGATGGGCCTGCTCAAGGGGTTCGAGGAACGTGCCTACCGGGCGCTGAGGAAGAACGCCGACGGGGTGCCGCCCGCCGGCTACCCGGGCGTCGGCCGGGAGGCCAACGCCGAGTACATCGCGCACGGCTTCGCGCCCTACGACAAGAGCCACCCGCTCGCCAAGATGGGCGACTCCGACTACCACCACGGTGCCTCCGTCACCCTGGAGTACGCCCTCGCCGACGCCGTGCTCGCCCAGATGGCCCGGGGCCTCGGCCACACCGACGACGCGGCCCGCTACGCCGCCCGGGCGCAGAGCTACCGGACCGTCTTCGACCCCTCCACCGGCTTCTTCCGCGCCCGGGACGCCGCCGGCGCCTTCACCGGCTCGGCCGACCCGGCCCGCGGCATCGGCTTCCACGAGGGCACCGCCTGGCAGTACCAGTGGCTCGTCCCGCAGGACCTGCCCGGCATGATCGGCCTCATCGGCGGCGACCGCGCGGCCAACGACCGCCTGGACTCCTTCTTCGCCTACGACCGGCTGCTGGCCGACCCCGAGAAGACCGCCCGCGAGGTGTGGGTGCACGGGGACGCGTACGACTACTACAACGCCGACAAGTACAACCCGATGAACGAGCCCGACCTCATCGCGCCCTACACCTACCTGGCCACCGGGCAGCCCTGGAAGACCACGGACGTGGTCCACGCGGCGCTGACCCTCTTCACCGACGGACCCACCGGCATGACCGGCAACGACGACCTCGGCACCATGTCCGCCTGGAACGTGCTGTCGTCGATCGGGCTCTTCCCGATCCAGCCCGGCTACGACACCTGGGGCCTGTCCACCCCGGTCTTCGACCGCGTCGACCTCACCCTGAACCGCCGCTTCTGGCCCGGCGGCCGGCTGACCGTCACCGCGCCCGGCACCTCGGCGACCGACCGCTACGTCCAGACCGTCCACACGGACGGGACACCCCACGCGCGGACCTATCTGACGACGGACGCGCTGCGCTCCACGCGCACGCTGGCGTTCACGGTCGGCCCGCGCCCGTCCGAGTGGGGTACGTCACCCCAGGCGGCACCACCGGTGCTGAAGTGACCTCAGGAGTCTCCTGAGTCCCGCCCCTCTCGCGGGGGCGGGACTTAATCTGCTGTTAACTGAGCGTAGCCTGATCGTACTTGACCGTAATCGGCTGACGCGCTTTGACTGTTTCCCTGCACCTCCACTTGTTGTCGACGCGAGGCAAGCCCTTGACTTCCGACCTGCTCGCTCCCCTCGACCTGGCGTTCTGGAACATGGAGTCCGAACGGCACCCGATGCACCTCGGCGCGCTCGGCGTCTTCACCGCGCACTCGCCCACCGCCGGCGCCCACGCCGCCGACCTGCTCGCCGCGCGGGCCGCCGCCGTGCCCGGTCTGCGCATGCGCATCCGGGACGTCTGGCAGCCGCTCGCCTTCGGCGGCGCCACCCGCGAGACCGACCCGGACTTCGACCCGCTGAACCACGTACGGCTGCACGCCCCGACCGCCGACTTCCACGCGGTCGCGGGCCGGCTGATGGAACGCCCGCTGGAGCGCGGCCGGCCGCCGTGGGAGGCGCATGTGCTGCCCGGCGAGGACGGCGTGTCCTTCGCCGTGCTGTTCAAG
Organism: Streptomyces sp. Ag109_G2-15; assembly: GCF_900215565.1. Lineage (NCBI taxonomy): Bacteria > Bacillati > Actinomycetota > Actinomycetes > Kitasatosporales > Streptomycetaceae > Streptomyces > Streptomyces sp. Ag109_G2-15. The sequence goes on along the minus strand of NZ_OCNI01000002.1, from coordinate 1,248,100 downwards.
TTCCACCACGCCCTCGCCGACGGGCTGCGCGCGCTCAAGCTCGCCGCCGGCGTCCTGGACCCGGTCGACCTGCCCGAGCGCGGCCCCCGCGCCATCGAGCCGCCGCGCACCCTGCTCTCCGACGTGCGCCGGCTGCCCGCACGCGTCCCCGAGCTGGTCAAGGGCACCCTCTCCGACGTGGGCCGGGCCCTCGACATCGGCGCCTCCCTGGCCCGCTCCACGCTCGGCATGCGCCCCTCGTCCGCGCTGACCTCCGCGCCCAGCGGCACCCGCCGCACGGCCGGGGTCGTCCTGGACATCGAAGACGTCCACCGGGTCCGCAAGAGCGTCGGCGGCACGGTGAACGACGTGCTGATCGCCGTCGTCGCCGGTGCCCTGCGCAGCTGGCTGGACGAACGCGGCGACGGCAGCGCGGGCGTCGCGCCCCGCGCCCTCATCCCCGTCTCCCGGCGCCGCCCGCGCGCCGCCCACCCACAGGGCAACCGGCTCTCCGGGTACCTGATACGGCTTCCGGTGGACGACCCCGATCCGCTCCGCCGGCTCGACACCGTGCGCACGGCGATGGTCCGCAACAAGGACGCGGGCCCCAACCGGGGCGCCGGCGCGGTCGCCCTGCTCGCCGACCATGTGCCCGCGCTCGGCCACCGGCTCGGCGGGCCGCTGGTCGGGCAGGCCGCGCGGCTCTGGTTCGACATCCTCGTCACCAGCGTGCCGCTGCCGGGGCTCGGGCTGAAGCTCGGCGGGCACCAGCTCACCGAGGTGTTCCCCTTCGCCCCGCTCGCCCCCGGCCAGTCCCTGGCGGTCGCGATCTCCACGTATCGCGGCCGCGTGCACTACGGGCTCGTCGCCGACGCGCGGGCCGTGCCGGACCTCGACGTGTTCGCGCGGGCGGTGTCGGACGAGGTGGAGACGTTGCTCTCCGTCTGCGAGCACTGAGCACCCGGCCTCCGGCCGGGTATGGGTTACCACCCGCACCACCCGCACCACCCGTGCGGCTTTCGTCGCCGGGTGCGGGTGGCCCCCGTGGGGCTGCCCGGAACCGCGTTTGGTGGTAAGGCACCCTGCTCCGTAAAATTCCCCGTTCGAAAGCGGGCGCGAGTCGGAGCGCTGCGCGGGTGATCAGGGAAGCGGCAGCGCGATGACGGTGACAGAGGACGGCCCCACGGCCACGGACGAGGTCGTGTACGGCCCCGGCATCGACCCGGAGCGCCTGGCCGTCTGCCTCAGCGTGCTCGATGAGCTGGACAAGCTGGAGGTCGACCACCCCGACGCCATCGCGGTGCGCCGGGCCACGGCCGGCATCTACCGCACGGTCAAGCAGCGCCGCCGCCAGGAGCGCCGGGCCGCCAAGACCGCCCACGACAAGGCGGTCACCGAGGCCACCGCGACCGGCTCCGCCCAGCGCATCGACGACGAGACCGAGGGCATCCTGCCGTCGTCGGTCACCGAGGCGGGGAAGATCGCGGGGATACTCCAGCGCCCGCGCTCCTGCTACACCTGCAAGACGCGGTACGTGGAAGTCGACTACTTCTACCACCAGCTCTGTCCCGACTGCGCCGGTCTGAACCGGGCCAAGCGCGACGCCCGTGCCGACCTCACCGGCAAGCGCGCCCTGCTCACCGGCGGCCGCGCCAAGATCGGCATGTACATCGCACTGCGCCTGCTCCGCGACGGTGCGCACACGACCATCACCACGCGCTTCCCCAAGGACGCCATCCGCCGCTTCAAGGCGATGGAGGACTCGGCCGAGTGGCTGCACCGCCTTGAGGTCGTCGGCATCGACCTGCGCGACCCGGCACAGGCCGTGGCCCTCGCCGACCAGGTCACCGAGGCGGGCCCCCTCGACATCCTGATCAACAACGCGACGCAGACCGTGCGCCGCCTGCCCAGCGCGTACGCGGCCCTGGTCGAGGGCGAGAGCGCCCCGCTGCCCGCCGGGGAACTCCCCGCCCACCACGTCATCGGCGCCTTCAACTCCGGCGCCGTCGACGGCATCGCCGCGCTGCCCGTCGGCACCAGCGGCCTGGACGCCCAGAAGGTCGCCGACCTCGCGCTCGTCGCGGGCAACGCCAGCGTCGCCCGGCACCTCGACGGCACCGCCATCGACGCGGGCGGCCTCGTCCCCGACGTCGTCGACACCAACACCTGGGTGCAGACCATCGACCAGATCTCCCCGGTGGAGCTGCTCGAGACCCAGCTGTGCAACTACACGTCGCCGTTCATCCTGATCAGCGCTCTGCGCCCGGCCATGGCCGACGCGGCGAAGAAGGCGGTCAGCGGGCGCTCGTACGTCGTCAACGTCTCGGCGATGGAAGGCGTCTTCGGCCGCGGCTACAAGGGTGCCGGGCACCCGAACACCAACGCCGCGAAGGCCGCCATGAACATGGTCACGCGGACCAGCGCCGAGGAGATGTTCCAGACCGACGGCATCCTGATGACCTCCGTCGACACCGGCTGGATCACCGACGAGCGTCCCCACTTCGACAAGCTGCGCCTGGCCGAGGCCGGCTTCCACGCGCCGCTCGACCTGGTGGACGGCGCGGCCCGTGTCTACGACCCTGTCGTGCGCGGCGAGCAGGGCGAGGACGTGTACGGCGTCTTCCTGAAGGACTACGTGCCCGGCAAGTGGTGAACCGGGGTCGGAAAACCGGTGGTCCGACGGACCGCCGGTGATCTACCCTCCAAGAGTCGTGCCGGGGTGCCCGGTGCGCAGGCGACGCGTTCTTCGTGGTTGAAATCCTCTTGCAGACCCCAGCGGGACTGCGGCCCTTCGGGGGCCGGCTCGCGCCGCCGCCTAGACCTCGGGCACCCCACGCAGACGTTCGTGCACGGCGTACGCCCCGGCCCCGGAAGCGGCCCGCACCCGCGTCCCGCCGTCCACCAGCAGATCCGCCCCCGTGATCCACTCGGCGGCGTCGGACACCAGCCACACCACCGCCCGCGCCACGTCCTCCGGCTCCCCGATCCGCCCGAGCGGCAGCCCCGCGGCCACCTCCGCCTCGCCCGGCTCCCACACGAACCGTGCCATCTCCGTGCGGACGAGCCCGGGGAGACGGAGTTGACCCGCACCCGGGGCGCGAGTTCCCCCGCGAGCTGCTGGGTGAGATGCAGGAGGGCCGCCTTCGTGGTGCCGTACGCGCCCACGCGGGGCCCCACATGCCCGGCACCCTCCGTGCACACGTTGACGACGGCTCCGCCGTGTTCCCGCATCCACCCCCGCCAGGCGCACTGCACCAGCCGCAGCGGTGCCTCGACGTTGACCGCGAACGCCTCCCGCCAGGCCTGGGCGCCGGCCTCCATCAGCGGCCCGTACGGCCGGTTGGTCGCCGCGTTGTTGACGAGGACGTCCAGCCGCCCGAACTCGCGCAGCACCAGATCCGTCAGCTCCTCGGGATGCCCCGGGTCGGCCACGCTCCCGGCCAGCCCGATCCCGCCCAGCTCCGCGGCGGTGCGCCGCACCTCGACCGCGTCCCGCGCGGTCACACACACCAGTGCCCCGGCCGCGGCGAGCGCCCTGGCGACGGCACGCCCGATCCCACGTGTCCCACCGGTGACGACGGCAGCCCTGCCCCTGAGCCCGGACGATGTGGTCATCACCGTACCGTTTCATGACGGCCCGTCAGAAACTAGGGGTGCGCCCGAAGGGGCGCGGGGCTGTGTCGGTGTGCGGCTCCGCCGCGTGGGCGCGACCGGTCACGACGACGGAGCGGACAGCCGACGGCCCATCGTGGCCCCCGCGGCGGAGCGCTTACGCGCCGAGTCGGGAGTGCCGGGCCGCGATCAGCTCCAGTACGGTGCGCCAGTCCTCCAGCACCCCGGCGTCGAAGCCCGCGGTGCGGCCCTCCTCGGCGGCCTGGCGCAGCCGCAGCAGATCGTCGTCGGCGGGACCGGTGGGGTGAAAAGCCCCGCGCACCAGCCGGAACACCCGCTCGCCGAGCAGTGGGCGCACCGCGGCGGCCGCGCTGCGGGCCCGCCCGGCCTCGTCGCCCGGGCTCAGCACCGGCCCGATGCCGTGGACCAGCCCCGCCACCTGGAGCTCCTTGTCGGCGGGGCGGCTGCGGCGCAGCAGCGCGGCGGTTCGCAGCGCGTGCTGGTGCCGGCCGGCATACAGCAGGTCCATCAGCTCCTCGACGCTGCGCAGCTCCATGCGTCAGTCCTTCCGGGAGACGGCCGTTGCCCTCCGCCACCAGATCATGGCGAGCTTGCGGCCCGGCCAACGGCACCTGAACTGCGCCGCATGTCCGCCGAGTGGGTGAATCGCTCCGACGGCCGGGTGATGCACTTTATGACAAATAGATCCATATTGGGGGGCATTGAGAGGTCGAATGACGTCCGATAGTTACATCTTGTTTGCACTCCCTATCGAGCGGACCTCCGCTCATTTGGTTAATCTGGAGGGCACGGACAGCAGTACGGGGTCCCACCCACACCCCACGTCCGGACCGGCGCCACCGCGTCCGACTGGCCTTGTATCCAGACCCGAGCGGGCGACGAGTGCCGGAGCGCAGGCTGTCCGGTAGGCCCTGAGGGTGACCCGACACATAAGGAGTGCGCGGTGACACCGGAGAAGACGAATCGCGACGAACGCCCCAAGGAACGCGCGGAGCGCGGCCGCCGGCGGCCCGGAGAACTGGGCAGCCTCGACGTGTGGGCCCGCTCCGCCCCGATCCGCCTCGCGGGTTACGAGGACGACCTCGCCGAACCCCACATCCTGCCCAGCGTCGACTGACCCTGCAGGGCCGGACCGTCGCGATCGCCGCACGCATGGGCGTGACCTGACAGACTCACGCCCATGCTGATCAGAGAAGCCGCGGCCGAGGACTGGCCGCGGATCTGGCCTTTCTGGCACCGGATCGTCGCCGCCGCGGAGACCTACGCCTGGGACCCCGACACCTCCGAGGAAGCGGCCCGCGCCCTGTGGATGAGCCCGGCCAAGCGCGTCTACGTGGCCGAGGACCCCACCGGTACCGTGGTCGGCTCGGCCTACCTCACCCCGAACTACGCCGGCCCCGCCGCGGGCGTCGCCAACGCGGGCTTCATGGTCGACCCCGACCACACCGGCCAGGGCATCGGCCGAGCCCTCGCCGAGCACATCCTGACCGAGGCGCAGACCCACGGCTACCACGCGATGGTCTTCAACGCCGTGGTGGAGACGAACCCCGCGGTCACCCTGTGGCAGTCCCTCGGCTTCACCGTCCTCGCCACGATCCCGAAGGCGTACGACCATCCCCGCCACGGCAGGGTGGGGCTGCACATCATGTACAAGGCGCTCGACCAGCCAGGGGGCGGACGATCGTGACAGGCGGGGAGTACAGCGCCGCCGGATACCACGGAGCGCTGCTCGGTCCCGAGCGCTGGACCGGTGCCGCCGCGGCCGCGCTCGGCACACGGACCGTCGTCGAGGTGTGGCGGGACGGCCACGGCGTCCGGCAGGAACTCGCGGGCATACGCCCGGGCGCCGCCCGGTCCGGGTGGTGTCACCCTGCGGGACCTGCGCGACGGACGTGAGGTCCGCTACCGCTGATCCGCCAGGGGCGCCGTCCGCCGCCACGGGTGCAGGGTCTCCAGCTGCTTCGCCAGGGACAGCAGGTCCGCCTCCATGCCCGGGCGGCCGACCAGTTGGACGGCGCAGGGGGCGCCGGAGGGGAGGGTGCCGAAGGGGATCGACATCGCGGGCCAGCCCGTCAGGTTCCAGGGCGGGGTGAAGGGTGAATAGGCGGAGTTGGCCACGATGTTGCGCAGCCAGCCCCGCTCGTGCCAGGGGGCGGCCTTGGGGGAGCGGCGGGCGAGGGCCAGGGTGAGCAGGACGTCGTGCTCGGTGAGGAAGGGGGTCAGCCGGCCGCGGAGGCGTTCGCGCTGGTCGCCGGTGCGGACCGAGTGGAGGAAGCGCCGGCCCACGGCCGCGTGCACCCGGGTCCGACGGGCCAGCCGCGCCGGGTCGAGGCCCTCCGCGTCCACCGCCGTACCCGCCGTCCAGTGCTGGAGCGAGGTGACGCTCAGGGAGAGCGGGTAGGGCGGCTCGGCCCGCCGGACCCGGTGCCCGGCCTCGGCCAGCACTCCGGCCGCCTGCCGGACCGCGGTCGTATACGGCCTGCTTACGCTCACGCCGGCGACCGGGCTGCGCAGGCCGACGGCGATCCTGAGCTGCGTCCGCTCCTCACGTCGTACGAACTCGGCGTCCGCCAGGACCGACAGCATCAGCCGCAGATCCTCGACCGTCGTGGCCAGCGGGCCGTTCTCCGACATCCCGAACCAGTCGCCGTTGCCGATCCCCGCCGGCACCACCCCGTGCCCCGGCTTCAGCGTGACCAGGCCGCAGTTGGCCGCCGGGATGCGCAGCGAGCCCATCCCGTCGTTGCCGAGCGCGAGCGGCACCAGACCCGCCGCCACCGCGGCCGCGCTGCCGCCGGACGAGCCGCCCGCGTTGCGGGAGGTGTCCCACGGATTGCGGGCGGTGCCGTACACGCCCTCCGTGGTGCCGAACACGCACAGCTCGGGCACGTTCGTCAGGCCCACGACCACCGCACCGGCCGCCCGCAGCCGGGCCACCGTCACATGGTCCTCGGTGGCCGGGGTGTCCGGGGTCGCGGCCGAGCCGTCGCGGTGGGACTCGCCCAGCACCGCGAGGTTGTCCTTCACCGCCACCGGCACACCGGCGAGCGGCAGTTCGGCCAGATCGGCACGGGCGGCCACCGCGTCCGCCTCCGCGAGCGCCGCCTCGGCCCGCACGGTACGGAACGCCCCGATCCGGCCGTCGAGCCGCTCGATCCGCGCGAGGTGCTCCGCCACCACCTCCCGTGGCGTGACCTCCTTCGCGCGTACGGCGGCGGCGATCTCGGCGGCGGTCCGGCCGGCCCAGCTGCTCACGGGCACTCCTCGGCTACTCGTCGGTATCAATCAGGGTGCGTACGGAGAACTGTGCACGGTCGGGCGCGGCACGTCGAGGGGTCGATGTCCGCCATCGGAATGGTCATCCGATCAATGGGTCAAGTCGCAGCATCTGCAAGCCCGTTGACATGCCCGCAACCCCAGCACAATCATCAGACATCCGATGAATCGAAGTGTATGGGAGCCGCTCATGAGCACGTATCCCAGACGTCGAATCCTGGGCGCGGCGGCCGGCGCGACCGCCGCGGCCGCCCTTCCGCTCACCATGACCACACCCGCACGGGCCGCCGCACGCCAGGGGCCGTGGGCCGCCGTCCCCGACCCCGTGCCCGTCCCGCTGGACGCCCTCTACGACAACGACGGCATCGACACCGCCTCCGCGCGCGGAGGCGACTTCGACGGCTCCGGCTACACCTTCCCCGGGGAGGAGCTGCCCGCCGGCCGTGTCGAGGTCGACGGCGTGCCCTTCCTCTTCCCGGCCCCGACCGCCGGCGCCCGCAACAACGTCGTCGCCCTCGGCCAGCGCCTCGACCTCCCCAAGGGCCACTATCTGTCGGCCTTCTTCCTCACCGCCGCCAGCTACGGCAACGCCTCCGGCAGGGCCACCGTCCACTACGCCGACGGCACGACCACCACCGCCGGCCTCGGCGGCTCCGACTGGTACGCGGCGGGCGGCCCGCTGTCCGCGCCGTACCGTTACCGGCCCGACGGCGGCAGGGACGAGCACAGCGTCGGCATCGGAGTCGCGGAGGTGTGGCTCGACCCGCGCCGGGAGGCGGTCGCCGTCACTCTCCCCGTCACCAACCCGGCCGAGGCGAACAAGACCTCCCTGCACGTCTTCGCCCTCACCCTGCAACCGGTGGCCACCGGACGGGCGCTGACTCTGCGCGGCCCGCACTCCACGCCTTCCCTGCTCGAACCGTCCGGCGCGCAGAGCGTGGAGGCCACCGTCGTCAACGCGGGCACCGTCGCCGTCCTGGCCGCGGACGGTGTGTCGGTGACGGTCGACGTCCCGGGCGCCCGCACGGTCCAGCCCGCCCGCATCCGCCGCCTCGACCCAGGTGAGCAGGCCCGCGTCCGCATCGGCATCCGCAACCGCCCGGGCACACCGCCGGGCACCCGCCGGGACGGCACGGTGACGGTCACCGGCCGAGGCGCCCGGGCGGCCGCGGGCAGGACGGCGCTGACCCTCGGCACCGCCGACTACGAACCCACCGACACCTCGCTCTCCGCCCACCAGGCGCCGTACTGGTTCCAGGAAGCAAAGTTCGGCATCTTCATCCACTGGGGCGTCTACTCGGTGCCCGCCTGGTCGCCGGTCGGCAAGCAGTACGCGGAGTGGTACTGGAACCACATGCAGGACCCGGCCAACGCGGTGTACGCCTACCACCGGGACACCTACGGCGAGGACTTCGCCTACGACGACTTCATCCCCCGCTTCACCGCCGAGCGGTTCGACCCTCGGGCCTGGGTGGAGCTGTTCCGGGACGCGGGCGCCCAGTACCACGTCCTGACCTCCAAGCACCACGAGGGCTTCGCCCTGTGGGACACCAAGGTCAGCGACCGCAACGCGGTGCGGATGGGCCCGAAGCGGGACCTGGTCAAGGACCTCTTCGAGGCCTCGCGGCGCTACGCCCCCGAACTCCACCGAGGCCTGTACTTCTCCATGCCCGAGTGGTTCAACCCGGACAGCCCGTGGATGGGCCACGCCCCGCGCAGTCCCTACACCGGCCAACCGGTTCCATACACCGGCTACACGGCCGGCAAGGACTACGTCCACGACTACCAGGCACCGCAGATGCTCGAACTGATCCACGGCTACGACCCCGAGATCATCTGGTGCGACATCGGCGGCGCGAACGACAGCCTCCACGTCCTCGCCGAGTACTTCAACCACGCCAAGAACCGCGCCCGCCCGGTCGACGTCACCGTCAACAACCGTTCGGGCATCGACTTCCACGACTTCACGACCCCCGAGTACACGACGTACGACAACACGGTCGTCGCCAAGTGGGAGTCCAGCCGGGGCCTCGACCCCTTCAGCTACGGCTACAACCGGGCGACGCCCGACTCCGCCTACATGACCGCCGAGGAGGTCGTGCACAGCCTCGTCGACATCGTCTCGAAGAACGGCAACTTCCTGCTCGACATCGGCCCGCGCGCCGACGGCACGATCCCGGAGATCATGCAGACCCGGCTGCGCGAGACGGGCGACTGGCTGAAGGTGAACGGGGAGGCGGTGTACGACACCACGTACTGGTCACGGATGGCCCAGCTCGGGGACGACCTGCGCTTCACGGTCCGACCGGACGAGGCGTTCTACATCCACTCCCTGGTGCGGCCCGGCGCGAAGCTGACCGTGCCGGCGCCGGTGCCCGTACGGGCCGGGGACAAGGTGACCATGCTCGGTCACGACCGCCCCCTGACCTGGACCGTCACGGGCGGCTCCCTGGTCGTCGACGTACCGGAGGCGGCGCGGAAGGCGGGCCGGTACGTATGGGTGTTCAAGGTGGAGTGGCAGGTCACGGGGTGACAGGGCGCTCGAAGAAGGTCTCCAGCACCACGGTGGCCTGAGTGCCGCTGACTCCGTCGATCGCGTATATACGGCGCAGCACGTCCTGGAGCCGCTGCGTCGTCGAGGTCCTGACCTTGACCAGGACCGAGGCGCTGCCCGCGATGACGTGCGCCTCCTGGATCTCCGGAATGGCGGAGAACCGGTCGCCGGAGTCACCCACCCACCGCGTCGATTCCACCATGACGAAGGCCAGCACGCCCTGTCCGATCGCCGCGGGATCGACCTCGACGGTCGTCCGGCGGATGACGCCCCGCTCACGCAGCTTGCGCACGCGTTCATGGGTCGCTCCTGCGGACAGCCCGACGGCCTCCCCGAGCGCCGCGTAGGGCCGCGACGCGTCCTGCTGGAGGAGGACGAGCAACTGCCGATCGATGTCGTCCACCGTGTCTCCTTCAGTTAATAGCTTGATCTGTCGAATCACATTCTGCATAGTTTGGATTCGGCAGATCAACATTCGGATAGACGGTGAGGGTGACGGCATGCCCGGCGAGCGACCGCAGTTGTACGAGATCCTCGATGACCGGTTCCGTACGGGCGGGTGCACCGCGGGCGACTCGAAGCTGGAGACCCTCTTCGAGGGCTGCCGCTGGGCCGAGGGTCCCGTCTACGTCCCGGCCGGACGCTACCTGGTGTGGAGCGACATCCCCAACGACCGCCTGCTGCGCTGGGACGAGACCACCGGGACGGTCGGCGTCTTCCGCTCACCCGCCGGCCACCCCAACGGCAACACCCTGGACAACGAGGGCCGCCTCGTCACCTGCGAGCAGGGCAACCGCCGGGTCACCCGCACCGAGCACGACGGCTCGATCACCGTGATCGCCGAGCACTTCCAGGGCAAGAGGCTCAACAGCCCGAACGACGCCGCCGTGCGGTCCGACGGCTCGGTCTGGTTCTCCGACCCCGACTTCGGGATCACCAGCGACTACGAGGGGCACCGCGCCGAGAGCGAGATCGGCGCCTGCAACGTGTACCGCGTGGACCCGGGCACCGGCGACGTACGGCTGGTCGCCGACGGCTTCCGCGGTCCCAACGGCCTCGTCTTCTCGCCGGACGAGCACCGGCTGTACGTCTCGGACAGCAGGGCCAACCACATCCGCGTCTTCGACGTCCAGGACGACGGCACCCTCACCGGGGGCGAGGTCTTCGCCGCGTGCCGGACCGGCAACTTCGACAACATCCGCTTCGACGACGCGGGCCGGCTCTGGGCCGCCGCCATGGACGGCGGCGTGCACTGCTACGACCCGGACGGCACGCTTCTCGGCCGCCTGCTGGCCCCCGACGTCGTCGCCAACATCCGCTTCGGCGGCGCCAGGCGGAACCGCATGTTCATCGCCGCCGACACCGCGCTCTACTCCCTCGTCATGTCGGTCACCGGCACGCCGGGGCTGCCGGGCGCGAAGCAGCCGTGACCGACCCGGCGCCGCCGCTCACCAGTACATGAGCGCGATCGAGCCGCTGCCCCAGGTGGAGTACAGGCGGGCCCGGGCCACATAGCTGTGGTCCTTGACGAGTTTGACCGTGAGGCGTCCGTTGCGGTCCTGTCCGCTGTCGTCGTCGGCGGTGACGAACTGAAGTTCGCCGTCGACGCGCTCGAACAGGGCCAGGACGACGTCGCTGTTGCCGAACGTGCCGATCTCGTAGCTCCGGGTCTCCGGCGGAACGATCTCGAAGTCGGCCTGGTCCCCGGTGGCGAGCTGCAGCGGGGTCGACTGGAACGCCTCGAGCCGAGCCGGCTGGGCGGCGAGCGGCGGGTACCACTGCAGGACGCGCTCCTTGTCCGACGCGGACAGGCCCAGTGTCTCGGGGATGCCGTTGCGGTAGGCCTCGGGGCGCACGATCAGTCCGGGCCCGAAGCTGTACTCCATGATGGAGTGGACATCCCAGTCGGAGCCCGTGACCTCGTCCTTCGACAGCTTGCGCAGGATGTTCTCGAACGTGACCTCGTGGGGCCAGTTGTTGGGCGGTCCGCCGAGGTCCTCGTAGACCTTCGCCTCGTTCCACTGGATGCCCGCGAACGGGTTCTGGTGCTCGTGGGCGAAGCCGATCGCGTGCCCGGTCTCGTGCAGCGCGGTGGCCTTGCCGTACGGGGTGGTCAGGTCCCAGCCGAAGGTCATGGTGGCTTCGTTCGTACCGATGAGCAGATTGTCCCGGCCGACGTACGACGCGGAGCCGTCGCGCTCCCGGAACGCGATGCGGATCTCGGACTCGGTGGGATCGGTCACTTCCTTGAACTCCAGGCCGATCCCGAGGTTCTTCCAGGCCTGGAAGGCGCGCCGGACCTCCTCCAGCTGCTCCGGGCCTCCGATGTCACCGCCCTGGTCGAGGAAGGCGTAGTGCAGGACCGTGCCGTTGACCCACTTGGCGCGGACCAGCAGGATCGCCCTCGACCGGCCCGGGCTGAGATCCGGGCGCAACACGGGTTGGGTCTGGGGTGGTTGGGCGCAGTAGCGGGGCGTGATCGTCCCGCTCGCGGACGGCGCGTTCATGACGGCTCCCCTTCATGTGCGTGTCTGTCACCGCGAGGGCGTACGCGCACCCAGCCGTCGGCCGGTGGCCGGGCGAAGAAGGAGGTCGGCGGCAAGATTCCGATCGCCACGACGGTGCTACGGTTCCTGGGGAAGTGCCCGGCCTGGATATCTCAAGCATCTTTCCGAACGCGGAGTTCCGCAAGTGTCGAATAGTTAGATACCGCAGGAAACCGGGCGGTTGAACAGTGAAGCACCGCCCTCTCACGCCGGCCGCGCACTCCCCGTACTGCCCCGCCCCGTGAGTCGCGGCACCGGCACCCCCACCGCCCGTGCCGGCTCCCCGTCCAGCAGCGCCATCAGCTCGCGTGCCGCCGTGCGGCCGAACTCGGCGCTGTCGCGGGACAGGGCGGACAGCCGGGGCGTGACCATGCGGCACAGCGCCGAGTCCTCCCAGGACACGACCGACACGTCCTGCGGGACGCGGAAGCCGAGGTCGGCCGCCGTCGCGAGGCCGGCCACGGCCATCACGTCGTTGTCGTAGATCAGCGCGGTCGGGGCAGGGGAGCCGCCGAGCACCCGGCGGGTCACGGCGGCGCCCTCCGTGTCGGAGTAGTCGGTGGTCACCGAGCGGACCTCCGTGAGGCCGCGGCGCCGCGCCTCCGCCCGCAGCGTGGCGATACGACGCTGGGTGTGCGCCAGGCCGGGCAGGCCCGCGATGTGCACGATCCGGCGATGGCCGAGGGCGGCCAGTTCGTCCACCACGGACGCCATCGCACCGGCGTCGTCCGCCCACACCGTGGACAGACCGGGGTGGCGCACGTCGGGTGCGCCGCCGATCACCACGGCGGGCAGGCCGAGTTCGTCCAGCAGGTCGGGGCGCGGGTCCTCGGCGCGCGGGTCGACCACCAGGACGCCGTCGACCCGGTGCTCCGCCCACCAGCGCCGGTAGACCGCGCACTCGTCGGCCACGTCCTCGGCCACCTGGAAGAGCAGGCCCAGGTGGCGCTCGGCGAGCACCTCCTGGATGCCGGAGACGAGTTGGAGGAAGAAGGAGTCGACGCCCAGCGTGTCCGCGGGGCGGGCCAGGACGAAGCCGACCGTGGCCACTCCTTCGCCGGAGAGGGCACGGGCCGCCGTGCTGGGGCGCCAGCCGAGCTGCTCGGCGACCCGGCGGACCCGGGCGCGGGTGGCCTCGGAGACGCCGGGACGGCCGTTCAGGGCGAAGGAGACCGCGCTCTCGGAGACTCCGGCGCGGCGCGCGATGTCCTTCATCGTCGGTCGGCGCGCGGGTGATCGCTTCTCCGGCAATGCTGGCTCCCCCTTCCATACGGTTCGGTACCGGCCAACTGCTAATGCGCTTGAGCGCACTTACCCTAAAGCGCATTAGCGATCGGCGGCAATAGGTTCAACACACCGCTGTGAGCAGGGGTTTTGAGTCACTAATGACTTTAGCTGGGTCGAATCCATTGACTCCTCACACAAACGCTGGGCACAGTCTGGCCCGGCACCTTCGGCCACATCCCACCGCGTCCCGCTGCATCCCCCTGCAAAGGAGCCCAGCCGCCGTGCGTATCTCCCGCAGAACCTTCGCCGCCGCTGCCGTCGCCCTCGTCCTGCCGCTGAGCGCGTGCGGCTCGGGCGGTGACGACGGCGGCTCGACCGACGCCTCGGGCAAGGTCGAGGGCGACATCACCTTCCAGACCTGGAACCTGCGCGCCAACTTCAAGCCGTACTTCGAGGGCCTGATCGCGGACTTCGAGAAGAAGTACCCCGGCACCCAGGTGAAGTGGATCGACCAGCCCGCCGAGGGCTACGCCGACAAGATCAGCGCCGACGCGGCCGGCGGCACCCTGCCCGATGTCGTCAACGTCTCCCCGGACCTGGTCGCCCCGCTCGCCGAGGCGGGCCTCGCCCTCGACCTCGACAAGGCCGCGGCCAAGTACAAGTCCGAGTATCTGGACGGGGCTTGGGCCAGCCATCAGGTGCCGGGTCTGAGCGGCACGTACGCCTTCCCGTGGTACCTGAACACCGGCCCGCTCTTCTACAACAAGTCCCTGTTCAAGAAGGCCGGACTCGACCCCAGCACACCGCCGAAGACGTACGACGAACTCTTCGCCGACGCACTGCAGCTGGCGAAGAAGAGCGACGGCAAGGTCGCCACGCTCGCCAACGTCCCCACCATCGAGGACTTCGGCCGCTACGGCGTCCAGCTGATGAACAAGGAGGGCACCGGGTTCGCCTTCAACGACGCCAAGGGGCTCGAACTCCTCACCAAGTACAAGGAGTTGTACGACGCCAAGGCCCTCGACCCGCAGGCCCTGACCGCCACCCCGGAGTCCTCCGGCAAGAAGTTCCTCACCGAGGCCGTCGCCATGAACCCCGGCAGCGCGCTCGACCTCGGCAACTTCAAGAAGCAGGCGCCGAACCTGTACAAGAACATCGGCATCACCGATCAGATCACCAGCACCGGGCACGTCAACATGTACGTGATGGGCGTGATGGTCAACTCCCGCACCAAGCACACCCCGGCCGCGGTCGCCTTCGCACACTTCGTCACCGACGCGCGGAACCAGATGTCCTTCGCCAAGAAGGTCGCCATCTTCCCCAGCACCGCCGGCTCCCTCGACGACCCGTACTTCACCAAGGAGGACGGCACCGACGAGACGCGCGTCCGTATCGCCGCCGCCCAGTCCCTGAAGAACGCGGTCAACTACACGCCGGTGCTGTTCAGCGAGCAGATGAAGACCGCGCTGCGCAACGAGGTCGCCAAGGCCCTGCAAGGCAAGGAGAGCCCCAAGACGGCTCTTGACAACGCTGTCAAGGCCTGCGACCAGCTCCTGAAGCAGCAGGGCTGACGCGAATGGCCGGCGTGTCGCGCGTGCGGCGCCAACTTCCCGTCAGCCCCTGGTTGTTCGCCGCCCCCGGGCTGCTCGTCATCGGCGCCTTCGTGCTGTACCCGTTCGTGTCGACCGTGGTGAACTCCTTCACCGACCGCCGCACCCTGATCCCGGGCCGCTTCGTCGGACTCGCCAACTTCCGCGAGCTGCTCCACGACGACATGTTCTGGACCGGCCTGCGCAACAGCACGCTGTACATCGTCGGGGTCGTACCGGCCCTGGTGATCCTGCCGCTGCTGCTCGCGCTGCTGGTGCAGAAGAACATCCCCGGCATCACCTTCTTCCGGTCCGCCTTCTACACCCCGGTCGTCGCCTCCATCGTGGTCGTCGGGCTGATCTGGGTGTGGCTGCTGGACGAACGCGGCCTGGTCAACTCCCTGCTGGAGGCAGTGGGGATCGGGCGGGTCGGCTTCCTCAGCGACCAGTGGCTGCTCCTGCTGAGCGCCATGGCCGTGACGGTGTGGAAGGGCCTCGGCTACTACATGATCATTTATCTGGCCGCGCTGGCGAACGTACCGCGCGAGCTGCACGAGGCCGCCGCCGTGGACGGCGCAGGTCCGGTCCGCCGCTTCCTCACGGTCACCGTGCCCGCCGTGCGCTCCACCATGGTGCTGGTCGCCGCGCTCTCCTCGGTCGCCGCGTTCAAGGTCTTCTCCGAGGTGTACCTGATGGCCGGCCCGAGCGGCGGCCCGGCCGGCGAGGACACCACCCTCGTCATGCTCGTCCAGCGCACCGGCACCGGCCTGACCGGCCGCGTCGGCTACGCCTCCGCCCTCTCCGTCGTCGTGTTCGTCGTCACCGTCGCGCTGATGCTGCTCGTCCTGCGCGCCGACCGGAGGGAGGAGACATGAGCGTCCTGGAGAAGGTACGGCCCCGGCAGGAGCCCGAGGTCCGCGAACTCCGCGTCACCGACGAGCACGGCCGCCGCATCCGGGTGTGGGAGTTGGTCCTGCGCTATGTACTGCTGCTCGCCGTACTGGCGCTCACCGTCGGCCCCTTCCTCTGGCAGCTGTCCACGTCCCTCAAGGGCCCCACCGAGGACATCTTCAGCTCGCCGCCGACGTTCCTGCCCGGCCATCCCACCCTGCACAACTACGAGCGGGTCGCGCACACCATCCCCGTCTGGGACTACGCCCTGAACTCGCTGAAGGTCGCGAGCGCGAGCGTCGTCACCAACTGCGTGGGCTCCGCACTCGCCGGGTACGCCCTGGCCCGGCTGCGTTACCGCGGCCGGGGCGTGGCCACGCTGGTCTTCGTGCTGGCGATGCTCGTGCCCGTGGAGGGCATCATCATCGCCCAGTTCACGACCATGCGGGAACTCGGCCTGAACAACACGCTGATCGGGGTCGTGCTGCCCGGCTCGATCGGCGCGATGAACGTGCTGCTGATGCGCAACGCCTTCCGCAACCTGCCGTACGAGATCGAGGAGGCCGCCTACGTCGACGGCGCCGACGTCTGGCAGCGGTTCTGGCGCATCGCGCTGCCGTCGGTGAAGGGCACCCTCGCCGTCGTCGCGATCTTCGCCTTCATGGGCGCCTGGGACGACTTCCTGTGGCCGCTCATCGTGCTCAGCGACCCCGACAAGTTCACCCTGACCATCGGCCTCAACTATCTGCACGGCACCTTCGCCAACGACGAACGCCTGGTCGCCGCCGGCACCGTCATCGCCGTGGCCCCGCTCATCGCCCTCTTCGCCTGCCTCCAGCGGTACTTCTTCCGCGGGGTCGGCGAGGGCGCCGTCAAGGGCTGACACCCGTACCCCGTCCGCAAGGAGCAAGGACACCGCATGCCCCCTGCCGTGCGCTTCGGCGTCAACTACACGCCCAGCGAAGGGTGGTTCCACCACTGGCTCGACTTCGACCTCGACTCCGTACGCGCCGACCTCGACGCGCTCGCCGCCCTCGGCCTGGACCACATCCGCGTCTTCCCGCTGTGGCCCTACTTCCAGCCGAACCGCACCCTGATCCGCCCGCGCGCCGTGGAGGACCTGGTACGACTGGCCGACGCGGCTGCCGAACGCGGTCTGGACGTCAACGTCGACGGTCTGCAAGGTCACCTGAGCAGCTTCGACTTCCTGCCCGCCTGGACCCGCACCTGGCACCGGCGCAACCTCTTCACCGACCCGGACGTGGTCGACGGCCAGGCCGCATACCTGCGCACCCTCGCCGCCGCCCTCGCCGACCGGCCCAACTTCATCGGCATGACCATCGGCAACGAGGTCAACCAGTTCGCCGCCGGACCCCACCCCGACCCCGACCGCATCACGGCCGAGGACGCCGAGCGCTGGCTCACCCGGCTGCTCGCCGCCTGCGCCGAGGGCGCCCCGGACCGGCCGCATCTGCACGCCTCGTACGACGCCGCCTGGTACCAGGACGACCAGCCCTTCACCCCCGGCCACTCGGCCCGCCTCGGCGCCGTCACCGCCGTGCACTCCTGGGTGTTCAACGGCACCGCCCAGCGCCACGGCCGCACCTCCGTACCCGCCGAGCACCACGCCGCCTACCTGGTCGAGCTGAGCAAGGCCTGGGCCGAGGAGCCGCACCGGCCCGTCTGGCTCCAGGAGGTCGGCGCACCGGCACCCCTCGTCCCCGCCGAGCACGCCGCCGCCTTCACCGAGGCGACCGTGCGGAACGTCCTGGACTGCCCCGACCTGTGGGGCATCACCTGGTGGTGCTCGTACGACGTCTCCCGCGAACTCGCCGACTTCCCCGCACTCGAGTACGGCCTCGGGCTGTTCACCAACGACCGGCGACCCAAGGACACCGCCCGCGTCCTGGCCGACGCGGCTCGTACGCACCATGAGCCCCCCTCCGCCCGCGGGACCGCCCTCGTCGTACCCGCCGACCCGGCCCACCGCTCCCGCTGCGCCCCGGGCGGGCCCGTCTTCGACGCCTTCTTCCGGCTCGTCGCCGACGGCGCCCGCCCCACCACCGTCCTGGACACCCGCACGGACGACAAGGAACACCTCGACGCCCGCGCCATCACCGAAGTCGTCACTCCCGACCAGGTACTCCCCACCCCACAAGGAGGCACCCGCTCGTGAACCCCACCAGACGTACCGTCCTCATCGCCGGCGCCGCCGCGGCCCTGCTGCCCACGCCTGCCCTCGCGGTCCCGCGTCCCAAGGCCGCCGCCACCCCGCCGTACGCCTCGTACTGGTACCCGGACTCCTTCCCCTCCGGCAGCCCGGGTGCCGGTATCACCTGGCGCAGCCTGAAGGCCTGGCGTGCGGCCGATGACGCCGACCTCGCCTTCAACGCCGCGTCCGTGCCGCTCGCCGCCCGCTTCACCCCGACCCCGGCCAACGCCACCGCGCGCTCGGGGCAGGCCCGGATCCAGTCCCTGGTCTCTTTCGGGCCCACCTCCAGCAACCCCTCCCAGGGGTCGGCCACCGCCGACTACTACGCCCTCACCCACTGGGCCTACCTCGATGAGCTGGTGTTCTGGGGCGGCTCCTCGGGCGAGGGGCTGATCCTGGCGCCGAACGCGCCGATCGTCGACGCGGCCCACCGGCACGGTGTCCCCGTTCTCGGCAACATCTTCCTTCCGCCCACCGCCTACGGCGGCCAGCTCCAGTGGACCCGCGACCTCGTCCAGAAGGACTCCTCCGGGCACTACCCGCTCGCCGCGCAACTCGTCGCGGTGGCGGCCGCGTACGGCTTCGACGGCTGGTTCGTGAACGCCGAGACCGGCGGCGGGAACACCGCGCTCGGTACCGCCATGCTCGGGTTCGTGAAGGAGCTGAAGGCGCTCGCGGCGGCCAAGGGGCAGCGGGTGACCTGGTACGACGCGATGACCGTGAACGGGACGGTCAGCTGGCAGGGCGCGCTGAACAGCCAGAACCAGGCCTTCTTCCAGGCCGCCGACGACATGTTCGTCGACTTCCGGTGGAGCGCGGCGACCCTCGCCTCCTCGGGGACCAAGGCAGCGCAACTGGGCCGCAGCCGTTACGAGTTGTGGGCGGGCGTCGACGTCGAGTCGAACGGGTCCGGCTCGTCGGTGAACTGGGACGCGATCGTGCCGACCGGGAAGGCGCACATCACCTCGATCGGCTTCTACCGGCCCGAGTGGACCCGCAACCACCTGCCCGCCGGGCAGCGCACCCCGGAGGACTTCCACGCGGCCGACGACCGGTTCTGGAGCGGGCGGTCGCTGGATCCGGCGCGGCCCGACGCCAGTGACCCGTGGCGGGCGCCGGCGGTGTCGGTGGCGGACCGGTCGACGGTGTCGTCGGTGCCGTTCGCGAGCGTGTTCAACACCGGGCACGGGCTGCGGTGGTACGAGGACGGGGCCGTCACCTCGGACGCGGCCTGGAACCACCTCGGGCTGCAGGACCGGCTGCCGTCGCGGCGGTGGGTCGTGCGGACGGCGGGGCAGCGGCCGGCCGTCTCCTTCGACTTCGCGGACGCGTGGCGGGGCGGGAGCAGCGTGCTCGTCGCTGGTGAACCGGATCAACCGGTGGTGGTGGACCTGTACGCGACGCGGCTGCCTGTCGGTGTTGACACGGTTGTCGAGCTGACGCATCGGACCGATGCCGGGAGCGTGAACGTCGAGCTGGCCGTCGCCACCGCCGAGCCGAGCGGCGCCGGTGCGACACCGCCGTACACCTATCTGCCTGTGAACTCGGTCAACACCTGGCAGACCTCGACCGTACGGCTCAGCGGACTGTCCGGCACGATCCACGCCCTCGGCGTCCGCCTCACCGCACCCGACGGCGGCGCCGTGCGGTGGCGGCTGGGCGGCCTGGCCGTGCGCGACACCGCGCCGGCCCCCGCCGCCCCCTCCGACCTGCGCATCACCGCCGCTTCCGGAGGCGACCTGCGCTTCGCCTGGAGCGCCGCGCCCGGCCCCGTCAACGAAGTAATGGCGTCAGCCACACGCCACTACGAGCTGCACCGCGTCCTGCCCGACGGCACCCGCCGCTTCCTCGGCGGTACCTGCCAGCGCGCCTACTTCGTCGCCGGCCTGCAACCCGCACCGGGAGAGACGTCCGCACGATTCGAAGTGCGCTCGGTGGGGGAGCTGTACAACGCCTCGACTCCCGTGACCGTCACCCACACCTGGTAATCACCCGGAACCCAGCAGGGAGCACCCCGCATGCATGACGACCGCAATCTGGTCGAAGCCCGCCTCCGGCGCGTCCTCGACGAACGCATCCGTCCCGCCGTGTACCCCGAGTCCGTGCCGCTCGAGGTCGCGGTCTGGCACGCGCCGGGCGAGCCGGTGCCGGTCGCGGAGGGACTGGCGGCCGAGCCCGTGCCGATCGAGGTGGGCGCCCGGTGGGGTGCTCCGTGGGGCACCAGCTGGTTCCGGGTGACCGGGACCGTGCCCGAGGCCTGGGCGGGCCGGACCGTCGAGGCCCTGCTCGACCTGGGCTTCGACGAGAACATGCCCGGCTTCCAGTGCGAGGGCCTGGTCTACCGGCCCGACGGCACCCCGGTGAAGGGCCTCAACCCGCGCAACCAGTGGGTGCGCGTCGGCGCGCCCGTCGCGGGCGGGGAGGAGGTGCGCCTGCACATCGAGGCCGCCTCCAACCCGGTCATCCTGGACTACCACCCCTTCCGGCCCACCTGGCTCGGCGACAAGGACACCGCCGGGCACGAGCCGCAGTACACGCTCACCCGCATGGACCTCGCCGTCTTCGACGAGACCGTGTGGCAGCTGGTGCTGGACCTGGAGGTGCTGGGCGAGCTGATGGCCGAGCTGCCGGTGGACTCCGCGCGCCGCTGGGACATCCTGCGCGCCGTCGACCGGGCCCTGGACGCCGTCGACCTGCAGGACGTGGGCGGCACGGCGGACCGGGCCCGGGCACAGCTGACCGCTGTCCTGTCCGCGCCCGCCGTGCCGTCCGCCCACCGGATCAGCGCGGTCGGGCACGCGCACATCGACTCCGCCTGGCTGTGGCCGCTGCGCGAGACCGTGCGCAAGGTGGCTCGTACGACGTCCAACATGACCGCGCTCATCGAGGACGAGCCGGAGTTCGTCTTCGCCATGTCGCAGGCGCAGCAGTGGGCCTGGGTGAAGGAGCACCGGCCCGAGGTGTGGGCGCGGGTGAAGAAGGCCGTGGCGGAGGGGCGGTTCGTACCGGCCGGTGGGATGTGGGTCGAGTCGGACACCAACATGCCCGGCTCGGAGGCGATGGCCCGTCAGTTCGTGCACGGAAAGCGGTTCTTCCTCGACGAGTTCGGCATCGAGAACGAGGAGGCCTGGCTGCCCGACACCTTCGGCTTCGCCGCCGGGCTGCCGCAGATCATCAAGGCGGCCGGTTCCAAGTGGCTGCTGACGCAGAAGATCTCGTGGTCGCAGACCAACAAGTTTCCGCACCACACCTTCCAGTGGGAGGGCATCGACGGCACCCGGATCTTCACCCACTTCCCGCCCGTCGACACCTACAACTGCTCGATGAAGGGCGGCGAAATCGCCCACGCCGCAAGGAACTTCAAGGACAAGGGCAAGGCCCGGCACTCGCTCGCGCCCAGTGGCTGGGGTGACGGAGGCGGCGGCACGACCCGCGAGATGGTCGCCAAGGCGGCCCGGCTGCGCGACCTCGAAGGCTCCGCGACCGTCGTCTGGGAGACACCGAGGGCGTTCTTCGAGAAGGCGGAGGCCGAATACCCCGAACCCGCCGTCTGGGTCGGCGAGTTGTACCTCGAACTGCATCGCGCCACCCTCACCAGCCAGGCGAAGACCAAGCAGGGCAACCGCCGCAGCGAACACCTCCTGCGCGAGGCCGAACTCTGGGCGGCCACCGCCGCCGTACGCACCGGATTCCCCTACCCCTACGCGGAGTTGGACCGGATCTGGAAGACGGTCCTGCTCCACCAGTTCCACGACATCCTGCCCGGCTCGTCGATCGCCTGGGTGCACCGGGAGGCCCGGGCGACGTACGAGCGGATCGCCGCGGAGCTGAACGGCGTCATCGAGGCCGCGCAGCGCGCGCTCGCGGGCGAGGGGGAGACGCCCCTGGTGTTCAACGCCGCCCCGCACGCGCGCGCCGGCGTCCCGGCCGGCGGGGCGGCGACACCACGGACGCTGGGCGCGACCGCGCATGCCCCACGCCCGGAGGGCGGCCATGTCCTGGACAACGGCCTGCTACGCATCGAGATCGACGCCCGGGGCCTGGTCGTCTCCGCCTACGACATCGAGGCCGACCGGGAGACGATCGCCCCCGGCACCGTCGCGAACCTCCTCCAGCTCCACCCCGACTTCCCCAACATGTGGGACGCCTGGGACGTGGACGAGTTCTACCGGAACACGGTCACGGACCTCACGGACGCCGACTCGGTGACGGCGGGCGAGGACGGCGCATCGGTACGGATCGTACGGTCCTTCGGCGCCTCCCGCGTCACCCAGATGCTGACGCTGCCGGCGGGGGAGCGGCGCCTGGTGCTGGACACGGAGGTCGACTGGCACGAGACGGAGAAGTTCCTGAAGCTGGCCTTCCCGCTCGACCTGCACGCCGAACGGTACGCGTCGGAAACCCAGTTCGGGCACTTCCACCGCCCCACCCACACCAACACCTCCTGGGAGGCAGCCAAGTTCGAGGCCTGCAACCACCGCTTCGTCCATCTGACGGAACCGGACTGGGGCGTCGCCGTCGTCAACGACTCGACGTACGGCCACGACGTGACCCGCACGGTCCGCACCGCGGCCGACCGGGGTACGACCACCACGGTCACCACTCTTCGGGTATCTCTCCTGCGCGCCCCGCGCTTCCCCGACCCCGAGACCGACCAGGGAGTCCACCGCTTCCGGCACGCCCTGATCCCCGGCGCCCGGATCGCCGACGCGGTCCGGGAGGGCTGGCGGATCAACCTGCCCGAGCGGCGCACGACCGGTGCCGGCGAGGTCGCCCCGCTGGTCACCGTGGACAACGAGGCGGTCGTCCTCACGGCCGTGAAGCTGGCCGACGACGGCAGCGGCGACGTGGTGGTCCGCTTCCACGAGGCCCATGGAGCCCGGGCCCGGGCAACCCTGACCGCCGGCTTCCCGTTCACCGACCTCACCGTGACGGACCTGCTGGAACGGCCGACCGGCGAGGCCGAGCCGCCCGTGCGGGACGGCGACCGGATCACCGTACGACTGCGGCCGTTCGAACTGATGACACTGCGGCTGCGGCGGGCCTGAGCCCGTCACCTGCCGGGACCGTCGGCCCAGGCGCTAGCCCCCGAGCTGCGTCCGCAACCACTCCTCGACCTCTCCCACATGCGCGGCCGCCGCCGCCCGTGCCGCCTCCGGGTCGCGGGCGGCCAGGGCGCGGTGGATGGCGGCGTGTTCGCGGCGGGTGCGGGTGAAGGCGCCCTCCTCCTGGTAGCCGCGCCAGACGCGGGCGCGGAAGGTGCGGGAGGACAGGCCCTCCAGGATGGCCGCCATCGTCTCGTTGCCCGCGGCGGCCGCGATCTCGCGGTGGAAGGCCAGGTCGTGGGCGAGGATCTCCTCGGGGTCGTCGGTGGCGTTCATCGCCGCCAGGTGTTTTTCCACCTCGGCGAGCTGGTCGTCGGTGATGCGGGCCGCGGCGAGCGCGGTCGCCGTGGACTCCAGGATCCGGCGCACCTCCAGGAGTTCCACCAGCCGTGGGCCCCGGGACAGGTCCGCGACCACGCCGAAGGTCTCCAGCAGGTCGCCGGCCTCCAGTGCGGTGACGTAGATACCGGAACCGTGCCGGGCCTCCAGGACGCCCAGGACCGTCAGCGCGCGGATCGCCTCGCGCATCGAGCTGCGGGAGATGCCCAGTTGGGCCGCCAGGTCGCGCTCGGTGGGCAGGCGCTGGCCGGGCTCCAGGCGGCCCTCGGCGATCATCGTCTTGATCCGCTCGATGGCGCGCTGGGTCACCGTGCCCTTCTGCGGGGCTCCGTCGTCCACGCCGTTCCTCCCGTCGCTGGGTGCGTCGCAGTCTAACCAGCGGAATGGTCGGACCACTATGCATCGAAGAGCGGAAAATTTGGCGCCGGAGGGTGTTCTGGCGCCGGAGTGGTCTGATAAGTATCCAGGCATCTGCTCGAACACCCTCGACGAGGAGCCGCGAGATGCCTGTCAGAACAGCGAGGAAGCAGAACAGGTCACGGATCACCGGCGTGGCGGCCCTGGCCGCCTGCGCCGCACTGCTGCTCACCGCGTGCGGCAGCACCAAGGACACCGGCGCCTCCGGTGCCGCGGGCGGGGGCGGTACGGGCAAGGTCGGGGTGATCCTGCCCCTGCTGACCTCGCCGTTCTGGCAGTCGTACAACGACTACGTGCCCAAGATGGCCACGTCCGTGGGCGTCGACGCGCTGAAGACGGTCAACTCCAACAGCGACCCCTCGCAGCAGATCACCGACATCAACAACGAGCTGAACCAGGGTGTGAAGGGACTGGTGGTCGCGCCCCTGGACAGCGCCGCCATCCAGGCCGGACTCGACCAGGCCGAACGCAAGGGCGTGCCGGTCGTCGCCGTGGACGTCGCGCCCGACAAGGGCAAGGTCGCCATGGTGGTGCGCGCGGACAACGTTGCCTATGGCGAGAAGGCCTGCGACTACCTCGGGCAGCACGTCAGCAGCGGCAAGGTCGTGCAGATCATGGGCGACCTCGCCTCGGTCAACGGCCGCGACCGCTCCGAGGCCTTCCGGGCCTGCGTGAAGAAGAAGTACCCGAAGCTCAAGGTGCTGGAGATCCCGGCGAAATGGGAGTCCGACACCGCGGCGGCCAAGCTCGACACGCTGCTGAACGCCAACCCCGACCTCAAGGGCATCTACATGCAGGCGGGCGGTGTGTACCTCGCGCCGACGCTGCAGACCCTGAAGTCGAAGAGCATGCTGAAGACGGCCGGCCAGAAGGGCCACATCGTCATCGTCTCCAACGACGGCATCCCGCAGGAGTTCGACGCCATCCGCAAGGGCGAGATCGACGCCACCGTCTCCCAGCCCGCCGACGCCTACGCCCGGTACGGCATGTACTACATCAAGGCGGCGATGGAGGGGAAGACGTTCAAGCCCGGTCCCACCGACCACGACTCGACCATCGTGAAGCTGCCCAGCGGCATCCTGGAGGACCAGCTGCCCGCGCCCCTGGTCACCAAGACCAACGTCGACGACCCCAAGCTCTGGGGCAACACGGTCAAATGAGCGCACCTCTCGTTGAAGCCGAGGGCATCGTCAAGCGGTACGGCCCCACGGTCGCCCTCGCCGACGGCCGGCTCACCGTCCTCCCCGGCGAGTCCCACGCCCTCGTCGGCCGCAACGGCGCGGGCAAGTCCACGCTGGTCAACGTCCTCACCGGACTCCAGGCCCCGGACGAGGGCACCGTACGCTTCGACGGCGAACCCGCACCCGCGCTCGCCGACCGGGACGCCTGGCGCCGCAAGGTCGCCTGCGTGTACCAGAAGCCCACGGTCGTACCGGAGTTGACGGTCGCCGAGAACCTGTTCATCAACCGGCAGCCGCTCCAGCGGGGTTTCATCAGCTGGCGTCGGCTCAGGCGTGAAGCCGCCGACCTGCTCGCCACCTGGGACGTGCACGTCGACCCCGAGGTCCGCACCGGCGACCTCAAGGTCGAGGACCGCCAGATGGTGGAGATCGCGCGGGCGTTGAGCTTCGGCGCGCGGTTCATCGTCCTGGACGAGCCGACCGCCCAGCTCGACAACCGGGAGATCGAGCGGCTGTTCAGCCGGATGCGCGCCCTGCAGGACTCCGGGGTCACCTTCCTGTTCATCTCGCACCACCTCCAGGAGGTGTACGAGGTCTGCCAGACGGTGACCGTCCTGCGCGACGCCCGCTGGATCACCACCGCCCCGGTCGCCGAGTTGCCCCGCGCGGCCCTGGTGGAGGCCATGGCGGGGGAGACCATCGCCGAGCAGGCGGCGACCGTGCGGGACACGGTGGCCGACGACGCGCCGGTCGCCCTGGAAGCGCGCGGGCTGTCGTCGGAGTCGTACCGGGACATCGACCTCACCGTCCGCCACGGCGAGGTCGTCGGACTCGCCGGCTCCAGCGGCAGCGGGAAGATCGAGCTGGCCGAGTCCCTCGCCGGACTGCACACCCCGACGAGCGGCACGGCCCGGCTCGACGGCCGCCAACTCCCGTTCGGAGACGTCCAGGCAGCACTCGGGGCCGGTGTCGGCTGCGTGCCCCGGGACCGGCACGAGCAGGGCCTCGTGACCGGGATGAGCATCGGCGACAACGCCACCCTGAGCGTCCTCGGCCGCCTGGGCCGCTACGGCTTCGTCGGCACCCAGCGCCGACGCGCCGTCGCCACCGACCTCATCGCACGCCTCGACATCCACGCCGAGGGCCCCGACCAGCCCGTCTCCGACCTCTCCGGCGGCAACGCACAGAAGGTCGTCATGGCCCGCGCCCTGGCCTCCGACCCCCGGCTGCTCGTCCTGATCAACCCCACCGCGGGCGTCGACGTGAAGTCCAAGGAGTCGCTGCTGGCCCGGATGGACAGCGCCCGCGAGGACGGCACCGCCGTGCTCGTCGTCTCCGACGAACTCGACGACCTGCGCCGCTGCGACCGTGTCCTCGTCCTCTTCCACGGCCGGATCGTCGCCGAGCACCCGGCGGGCTGGCACGACCACGAGCTGATCGCCTCCATCGAAGGAGTGGACCATGGCTGACGGATCGACCATGGCGGACGGATCGACTATGGCCGACGGATCGACCATGGCTGACACCAAGGCCCCGCCGCTCACTCCCGTCCCGGTCCCGGGCGCCCGTTCGGCCAAGGCCGTCCTGCTCCGCCGGGCCCGCGAACTCGCCCTGGTTCCCGCCCTGTTGCTGCTGATGGTGCTGGGCGCTTTCGTCAACGACTCCTTCCTCACCGAGCGCAACATCATCTCCATCCTCGGCGCCTCCGCGGCCCTCGCCATGGTGGTGCTCGCCGAGTCGCTCGTCCTGATCACCGGAAAGTTCGACCTGTCGCTCGAATCGGTCGTCGGCATCGCCCCCGCCGTGGGCGCCCTGCTCGTCCTGCCCGCCGCCCAGTCCGGCTGGGGCACCGAGTGGCCCACCGCGCTCGCCCTGGTCGCGATCCTCGTCGTCGGCGCGGCGATCGGCGCCCTCAACGGCATCCTCGTGGTGAAGTTCAAGCTCAACGCCTTCATCGTCACCCTGGCGATGCTGATCATCCTGCGCGGACTGCTGGTCGGCGCCACCAAGGGCAAGACGCTGTTCGGGATGCCCGACGCGTTCTTCACCCTCGCCACCACGACGTTCCTGCGCGTCCCGATGTCCGTGTGGCTGGCGGCGCTCGCCTTCGCGGTCACCGGGCTCGTCCTGCGCTACCACCGCGTCGGGCGCGCCCTGTACGCCATCGGCGGCAACGCGGACGCGGCCCGTGCGGCCGGGATCCGCGTCGAGCGCGTGATGCTCGGGGTGTTCGTCGTCGCCGGTGTCCTCGCCTCCGTCGGCGGCCTCCTGCAGACCGGCTACGTCGGCGCGATCAGCGCCAACCAGGGCAACAACATGATCTTCACCGTGTTCGCGGCGGCCGTGATCGGCGGCATCAGCCTGGACGGCGGCAAGGGCACCATGGCCGGTGCCCTCACCGGCGTCCTCCTGCTGGGCGTCGTACAGAACCTGCTGACCCTCGCGCAGGTGCCGTCGTTCTGGATCCAGGCCATCTACGGCGGGATCATCCTCGTCGCCCTCATGATCGCCCGCGTGACGACGGGCCGGGCCCAGGACTGACTCCCCGCCCCCACCGTCCCCCCGACCGAAAGGACTTCAGTGCCCGAGGCCCCCGCCCGCATCATCGCGGTCGACACCCACGACATCCGTTTCCCCACCTCGCGCGAGCTGGACGGCTCCGACGCGATGAACCCGGACCCCGACTACTCGGCGGCCTACGTCGTCCTGCGCACGGACGCCGCCGACGGGCACGAGGGGCACGGGTTCACCTTCACCATCGGGCGGGGCAACGACGTCCAGGTCGCCGCGATCGACGCGCTGCGGGGCCATGTGCTCGGCCGCCCGGTCGAGGAGGTCTGCGCCGACCCCGGCTCGCTCTTCCGGGACCTGATCGCCGACAGCCAGCTGCGCTGGCTCGGCCCCGAGAAGGGCGTGATGCACATGGCGATCGGGGCCGTCGTCAACGCCGTCTGGGACCTCGCCGCCCGGCGGGCCGGCAAGCCGCTGTGGCAGCTGCTCGCCGACGCCGAGCCGGAGTGGCTGGTCCGCCAGATCGACTTCCGCTACATCACCGACGCACTCACCCCCGAGGAGGCCCTGGACCTCCTCAGACGCGGCAGGGAGGGCGAGGCGGACCGCCGGGCCCGGCTGTTGGAGCGCGGCTTCCCCGCCTACACGACCTCCCCGGGCTGGCTCGGCTACGACGACGCCAAGCTCACCCGGCTCGCCGCCCAGGCCGTCGCCGACGGCTTCCGGCAGATCAAGCTCAAGGTGGGCGCCGACCTGGCGGACGACGTACGGCGCTGCCGGGTCGCCCGCGCCGTCGTCGGACCGGACGTCCGCCTCGCCGTCGACGCCAACCAGCGCTGGAACGTGGACGAGGCCATCGCCTGGACCACGGCCCTCGCCGAGTTCGACCCGTACTGGATCGAGGAGCCCACCAGCCCCGACGACGTTCTCGGCCATGCGGCGATCCGCCGCGCGGTGACACCTGTCAAGGTCGCCACCGGCGAGCACGTCCAGAACCGGATCGTCTTCAAGCAGATGCTCCAGGCCGGCGCCCTCGACATCGTGCAGATCGACGCCGCCCGCGTCGGCGGCGTCAACGAGAACCTCGCCATCCTGTTGCTCGCCGCCAAGTTCGGCGTCCCCGTCTGCCCGCACGCCGGCGGGGTCGGCCTGTGCGAACTCGTCCAGCACCTGTCGATGTTCGACTACCTGGCGGTCTCCGGCACCACCGAGGACCGGGTCATCGAGTACGTCGACCACCTCCACGAGCACTTCCTCACCCCCGTGGTGATCCGCGACGGCCACTACACCGCCCCCACCACGCCCGGCTTCTCGGCGGCCATGCGCCCGGAGTCCATCGCGCGGTACACCTACCCCGGCGGCACGTTCTGGGCCGCCGACCCCGACACCCAGAAGGGACAGGCGGCATGAGCGACTTCGAGGGCCTCAGGGCCCTGGTCACCGGCGGCGCCTCCGGGATCGGCCGGGCCACCGCCGACCTGCTCGCCGCACGCGGCGCCCAGGTCGCGGTGCTCGACCTGGACCCGTCCGCGGTGGACAAGCCCCTCCTGGCCTACCGGGCGGACGTCACCGACGACACCTCGGTGCGTACCGCCGTGGCACAGGCCGCCGAAGCCCTCGGCGGCCTCGACGTCCTGGTCAACAACGCCGGCATCGGCGTCCAGGGCACCGTCGAGGACAACGACGACGAGGAGTGGCGGCGCGTCTTCGACGTCAATGTCCTCGGCATGGTCCGCGCCGCCCGCGCCGCCCTCCCGCACCTGCGCCGCTCCCGGCACGCCGCGATCGTCAACACCTGCTCCATCGCCGCCACCGCCGGCCTTCCGCAGCGCGCCCTCTACAGCGCCACCAAGGGCGCCGTGTACTCCCTGACCCTGGCCATGGCCGCCGACCACGTCCGCGAGGGCATCCGCGTCAACTGCGTCAACCCCGGCACGGTGGACACCCCGTGGGTCGGCCGCCTGCTGGACGCGGCCCCCGACCCCGCCGCCGAGCGCGCCGCCCTGGAGGCCCGCCAGCCCACCGGCCGCCTCGTCTCGCCGACCGAGGTAGCGGGTGCCATCGCCTACTTGGCCGGCCCCCTCTCCGGCGCCACCACCGGCACCGCCCTCGCCGTCGACGGCGGCATGCAGGGCCTCAGGCTGCGCCCGGCGGGCCGGTGAACCGCCTGGGCCGCAGCGGCGTCGAGGTCGGCCCGCTGGGCTTCGGCGCCGCCGGGATCGGCAACCTGTATACCCCGATGTCCGACGAGCAGGCGTACGAGGCGGTGCGGGCCGCCTGGGAGCGGGGCATCCGGTACTTCGACACCGCGCCCCACTATGGCCTCGGCCTGTCGGAACGGCGCCTGGGCGCGGCCCTGCGGGCCTACGACCGTGTCGCGTACACGGTCTCCACGAAGGTCGGCCGCCGCCTGGAACCCGCCGACGGCACCGGGGACGACCTGGCGAACGGCTTCGCCGTCCCCGCCGACCACCGCCGCGTCTGGGACTTCAGCGCCGACGGCGTCCGCCGCACGCTGGAGGCGAGCCTGGACCGGCTCGGCCTCGACCGGGTGGACGTCGTCTACCTCCACGACCCCGACGACCACGCCGAGCAGGCCTTCCGCGAGGGCTACCCCGCCCTGGAGAAGCTCCGCTCGGAAGGTGTCGTGGGCGCGATCGGCGCGGGCATGAACCAGACGGAGATGCTCACCCGCTTCGTCCGCGACACGGACGTGGACGTGGTGCTCTGCGCGGGCCGGTACACCCTGCTCGACCAGAGCGCGGCGGCCGAGCTGCTGCCGGAGGCCGCCGCGCGGGGCGTGTCGGTCGTCATCGGCGGTGCCTTCAACTCGGGCCTGCTCGCGGATCCGACGCCCGATTCGACGTACAACTACACCCGTGCGCCCGAGGAGTTGCTGGACCGGGCCCTCCGCATGAAGGCGGTCGCCGGTCGGCACGGCATCACCCTGCGCGCCGCCGCCCTGGCCTACTGCGCCGCCCACCCGGCCGTCGCGAGCGTCCTGGCCGGGGCCCGCTCCGCCGCCGAAGTGCACGACTGCGCCGAGCAGTTCACCACCCCGGTCCCGGCCGCCTTCTGGCGGGAACTGCGCGACACCGGTCTGCTGCCACCCGAGGAGCCGTCATGAGAGTCGCCCTGCACACCAAGGTCCGCGCCCACCGCATCGACGACTACGAGGCGGCCCACCGCGAGGTCCCGCAGGCACTGACCGACGCCATCCGCGCCGCCGGAGCCACCTCCTGGACCATCTGGCGCAGCGGCACCGACCTCTTCCACCTCCTCGAGTGCGAGGACTACGGTCGCCTCCTCGCCGCACTGGAACAGCTGCCCGTCAACGTTGCCTGGCAGGCCCGTATGGCCGAGCTGCTCGACGTCGTCCACGACTACTCGCGGGCCGGCGCGGACGACTCCCTGCCCGTCGTCTGGGAGCTGCCGTGACCGTCGACGCCCACCACCACGTCTGGGACCTGTCGGTCCGCGACCAGGACTGGATCAACGGCCCCGAACTCCAGCCGCTGAGACGGAACTTCACCCTCGCCGACCTGGAACCCGAGGCGCGGGCGGCCGGAGTGGACCGCACCGTCCTCGTCCAGACGATCACCGTCCCCGAGGAGACCCCCGAGTTCCTGGCCCTGGCAGCCGGTCGCGACCTCGTCGCGGGCGTGGTCGGCTGGACCGACCTCACCCGCCCCGGCATCGCCGAGGAACTGGCCCGCCTGCGCGAACTCCCCGGCGGCCCCTTCCTGAAGGGCATCCGCCACCAGGTCCAGGCCGAGCCCGACCCGCAGTGGCTGCTACGGGCCGACGTACAGCGCGGCCTGGCCGCCGCGGCCGCAGCGGGCCTGGTCTACGACCTCGTGGTCCTGCCCGGCCAACTCCCGGCCTGCGCCGAGGCGGCAGCTTCACTGCCCCAACTGACCTTCGTGCTGGACCACTTGGGCAAGCCGCCCATCGCCTCGGGAGAACACGAACCCTGGTCCATGGCCCTGCGCACCCTGGCCGCCCTCCCCAACACCGTCGCCAAACTCTCCGGCCTGGTCACCGAGGCCGACCCCGTCTCCTGGACACCCGCCGACCTCCGCCCGTACACGGACACCGCCCTGGAGACCTTCGGCCCCGACCGCCTGATGTTCGGCTCCGACTGGCCGGTGTGCACTCTCGTGGCCGGCTACGCGGACATCCATGCCCTCGGGCGGGAGTTGACTGCGGATCTCAGCGAAGCGGAGACCAAGGCGCTCTTCGAGGACACTGCGGTGCGCGTCTACGGTCTGTGACACCGCAGGACCTGTGCTGCCCTTCGAACGCTAACCTGCCCCCAGTACTTGGGGGGATGGGTGACTGTGGGGTGCGTTGTACGGTCGGCGGTGCGTAGGGGGAGCGCGCTCGTCGGACTTCTGCTGCTGGCCGTGATCGCGGCGCTGACCCTCGACGTGGTGCAGATGGCCTCGCCGACGCTCCGGTCAGGGCCGTGCGGCGAGCCGGTCGGCAGATGGATCGCGGAATATCCGCGCGACGACTTCTGCGTGTGGGCCGGGGCGCTGGGGGACCGCAGCCTCGCCGCGCCAGACGCGGTGTCCCTCGACCTCACCATGGAGGAGCGTGACCGGCTGCCCCGGGCCGAGGTCCGCCTGACCTTGCCCGCCCACAGTGCCGTGGCCGACGCAGTCCGCGCGGGACACGCCGTGCACCGCCCCGAGGACTTCGGCAACGCCGTCGTGGGCGAGGTGAGATTCGGCGACGTGTATCCGATGTGGGACGTACCCACCTTGAGTCCCGGCAAGGACCGCGACCACGTCGTCGTCACCACCTCGGCACGCGTGCCCTCGTACCTCCGCTCCAGGCTGCGGTCGGCGCCCTCGGTGAAGCTGTCGCTGCGGCCCGCCCCTTTCGCGACGTCGCTCACGCTGACCGCCGAGGATCGCGTGGTCGTCGCTTCCCACTTGCCCGCGGGGGCTCGGATCGACACGGCGAAGGTGACGGCCCGCCTGCCGGTCGCCGCAGGCGCCTGGACCGTCACCCTGGGCTCTGCCGAGCGGGCCTCGGAGTATGCCGTCGAGGAGAACCCGGCGCCCCCCACCTGGCTGCGGCGCGTGGAGGCGATCGGGCGTGCCGTGCTGGAGAGCGCGGGCAACTGGGCCGTGCTGCTGCTCGGCTCGGCACCCTGGCTGCTGCTCTGGCTCGCCGCCCGCACCGGGGCGTTCGGCGACGGCCTGGGCGCCCGGCCCGCGTGGACGCGGTACGTCCGTCTCGTGGGCCTGGTCCTCGCCATCCACGTCAGTGTGTGCGCGGCGGCGGCGTTCGCAGGCAACGACTACACCCTGAACAACGCCTTCGCAGGCGACGCCGCGTTCGGCCGAGTCGTCTCGCGCCGGGTGCCCTGGCAGCCGGCCCTGAGCATCGGCCTGGGCGGCACGTGCATCCTGCTCGCCGCCGCAACGCTGACGCTGCTGCCCACGGCGGTGCGCCGAGCCGGGCGGGCACGGCCGGCGGGCGGCGGCAACGGACGGGTCCTCGGCCATGGCTGGGGGCTGGTGGCCGTCGCGGCGCTGTGCGCCGGAGCCGTCCTGCTCGCCGCGGCAGGCCCCTCCCTCACCCCGCCCACGCATGACATCCTCCTCGCCGCCCTGGCTCTCTACGGCGGTGCCTTCCTGCTGCTGACGGCGCTCGCCTCGACCGCCCACCTGCTGCTGCGGACACTCCGCCACGACGACGGCTCTGCGCCACCGTCCCTGGGCGCGGCCCTCGCCACCGCGCTCGTCCTGACCGGCCTGGCGGTCGTCTACGACTACTACGGATACCTGCCCTGGGCGCTGCGCTGGGTGCCGTTGCTCGTCACCGGGGCCACGGGCCTGCTGTCCCTGACGGCCCTCGGCCACCGAGCCGTGACAGGCCGGCCCATGGGACGGCGCACCCTCGCGTGGCTGGCTCCGGTGGCCGTGGCCCTGTCCGTGCCGTGGCACCTGCTGGGTGACAGCTATCCGGGCTGGGATCAGGTCACCACGCTGGCCCAGGAAGCCGACGGGCTGCTCGCCTGCTTCCTGGCTGGGGCGGCCGTCCTCACCCTGCGCAGGCTCGGCCGCTCACCGGTGGTCACGGAGGACGGGCTGCGGGGCCTGCGTTCGCTGGGCGTCGCCGCAACGCTGATCGTGCTCTCCGGCAGCTACTCCTTCTACCGCGGGCTCAGCGTGTGGTCCCTGCTCGCCGCGCTGCTCGGCGCGCTGTTCCTGCTCCCGCGCGACCAGGTCGCCCCAGCCGCGGCGGTGCTGTCCCAGAACTCCGCCGAGCAGCGCGGATCCCTGGCGCGCACGGTAATGGCCGGTGCCGCTCGCCGGCAGCTGTCCGCCACCGGTCGGGCTCTGCGTGAGAAGACGGCGGAGGACGGCGGCAGCCTCGTCACACAGCAGCTGGCCGTACGCCGGCTTGAACTCGCCGCCGCCCGCGACCGCGAGGGCACCCCGACGGGATCCGCCACCACCACCCGTCAGCGTGCCCTGGGCGGCTTCACCAGCCGGCGCCCCTGGCAGCGAGGACTCTGGGGCGCACGCTGGGGCCTGCTCATCGGGCTGCCGTGGACGGCCCTCGACCTCGCGGGCACCGCGCACCTGCCGCCGCACGAGTTCTATCCCCTGCTGTCCGCCGCTGGAGCGCTGCTGCCCGCCACCCTGCGCTGGGCGGGCCTGGGCCTGCTGTTCGGGTACTTCTTCCCGCTGGTGGCAGGGGAGAGCGGCCTGGCCAAGGCGCTGCGGCTGGCCGCGGCGGCCGCCGCGCCGACCGTGCTGGACGCCGTACTGGTGCCGCACCACGGATCCGTGTGGCCCGGAGGGACTCTCTCCGTCGTCCAGCTCCTCGCGTTCTGCCTCAGCCTCGGCCTGCTCGCGGACAGCGACACCCTCGCCCGGCACCGTTACCACTGGGCACGCCTCGCCGACGTGCACAACCTCGGCTCGCTGGCGGCCTGGTTCTCCGCGGTGGCCGCCGCCCTCGCCACCGGCGTGGCGGCACTGCTCCTCGCAGGCTTGCAGCCCTTCGTGACGAACCTCGTGCAGCCGCCCCAGACACCTCAGGGCAACCCGCCGGCGAGCACGGCGTCCCGGTAGCCGCTCACATCCGGTCGGCCACATACGCCAGCCGCGTCGGCGGCAGCCACTCCCGCACATACACCCGCTCCCAGCACGCCCCCGTCTCCCGCAGCTCGCGCCAGGTGGTGTAGCGGTAGCGGAAGAGGCGGGCGCGGATGTAGCGGGGCGGGGTGTCCGGTGGGAAGGGGGAGCGGCGGAGCAGTTTCAGGGTGGCGCGGTCGTTCTCCAGGAGGCGTTCCACCAGGCCGCCGAACCATTCGCCGGCGTAGGCGGGGGACAGCGCGGCGAACCACATCAGCCAGTCCAGGCGCAGATGGTAGGGCGCGAACTGGCGTGGCCAGTGCCGGGGATCGCCGGGCTTGCCCTTGAACTCGTACTCCCGCCACTCCGAGTCCTCCCGCGGCAGGTCGTCCAGCGTGCCCTCGACCACCACCTCGTGGCGGATCCGGCTGACGCTGCCGAACGCGCCGTAGGTGTTCACCAGGTGCAGCGGGTCGAAGGAGCGGTTCATGACCTGGCGCCGGGAGATCATGTTCGTCACCGGGTGGTAGCTCAGGCAGACCAGCAGCGCGGCGACCGCGAGCACCACGACCTCGTACCAGAGCGGCGCCGACGGCACGGACGGCGCCGTCGTCGGGAACCGCAGCGCGGAGAGCGCCAGCACGATGGTGATCCAGTTCAGCCAGGAGAAGTTGCCCGACAGCACCAGCCACAGCTGGGTGGCGATCATCAGGGCGGCGGCGGCCGAGGCGATCGGCTGGGGGGTGAACAGCAGGACCGGCACGACCAGTTGGGTGACGTGGTTCGCGGCGACCTCGACCCGGTGCAGCGGCTGCGGGAGATGGTGGAAGAACCAGCTCAGCGGTCCGGGCATCGGCTGGGTCTCGTGGTGGTAGTAGAGGCAGGTCAGCTTCCGCCAGCAGGCGTCCCCGCGCATCTTGATCAGACCCGCCCCGAACTCGACCCGGAACAGGATCCAGCGCAGCAGGAACAGCACGACGATCGGCGGCGCGACCTCGTCGTTGCCGAGGAAGGCGGCCAGGAAGCCGACCTCCAGCAGCAGCGACTCCCAGCCGAACGCGTACCAGGTCTGACCCACGTTGACGATCGACAGGTACAGCGCCCACGGCACCAGCCACAGCAGGATGCCGCTCCACAGCGGCAGCAGCGAGTCCGCGCCGGCCAGCAGTGCCGCCGACACCGCGCAGCCCGCCCAGGCGCAGGCCGCGAAGAAGCGGTCCGAGTAGTGCAGCTGGAACAGGCTCGGAGCCCGTCCGAAGGGGATCCGGGCCGTGTACCGGGGGATCGGCAGCATGCCGCGCTCGCCCAGCAGGGCCCGGAACTGCAGGGCGGCCGTCAGGAACGCGACGAGGTACAGACCGGCCAGGGCCCGCTGGAAGACCAGCCGGCTCAGCCAGTAGTCGGGTGCGGTGAACCAGTCCACGGCGCTGTGCTCCTGCCTCCATTGTGGCCGCAGCGACGATGGTGCCCCAGCGGTGCCCGTCACTCCAGGTACCGCGCCCCTTCCCTCGCGTAACCGGCGCAGTCGAAACCCAGCAGTCGAAGAATCCGACAAACCCTGGCAAGGTGGCCCCATGGCTGATCGGGCAGCGAGTGCCCTGTCACTTCCGGAGGACTGGCCCGCCCACCCGGATCCGATCCTGGCGCTCAACCGCATGGGCAGCTTCGACTGGGACCTGGACACCGGTCTTTTCAGCATGGACGCGCAGGCGCACGCGATCTTCGACCTGCGCCCCGACGAGTACGACGGTCGCCCCGAGAGCCTGTCCGTACGGGTGCCCGCCGCGGAGAGCCACCGCATCGACCTCCTGGTGGCCCAGGCCATCAAGGACGGCCGGGAGAACTACGGCGCGTACTTCCGCGTGAGGCGCCGCGACGGCACCCTGCGCTGGACCCACACCCAGGGCTACATACGACGTGACGAGACCGGCCGCCCGCGCCGGATCATCGGGATCGTCCGGGACGCCACCGAGGAACTGAGCGAACGCGCGGTCCGCAAGGACGCGGCCGCCCAGGCCGCCGCCCGGCGCGACCAGACCAACGTCGTCCAGATCGCCACGGCCGCCCTCGCCCACGCCCGTACCGTCCAGGACGTCATCGACGTCGTCACGGACGCCCAGGGCCTGACCCTCCTCGGCTCCACCAGCCTGGTCCTCGGCCTGGTCGAGGCCGGCCGCATCCGGCTGGTCGCGGAGGGCCCCGCGGGCACCTACGTGCCCGGCACCCGCATCACCCGGATCGACGAGCCCTATCCGATGGGCGAGGCGGTGCGCACCCTCAGCCCGTGCTTCATCGAGTCCCCGGACGAGTTCGCCGAGCGCTTTCCCATCCTGTGGCCGCACATCACGGACATGCACATCACCTCCGCCGCCTATCTGCCGCTGATCGCCCAGGCCCGCCCGATCGGCGCGATGGGCCTGCTCTACGACGACCGCAGCGGCTTCTCGGCGGAGGAGCGCAACGTGCTCGTCGCCCTCGGCAGCAGCATCGCCCAGAGCCTGCAGCGGGCCATGCTCTACGAGCAGGAGAAGGACCTCGCGCAGGGCCTCCAGCAGGCGATGCTGCCCCGCACCATCCCGAGCGTGCGCGGCGCCGACGTCGCCGTCCGCTACCGCGCCGCCACCGTCGGGGGCACCCTCGGCCGGGACATCGGCGGCGACTGGTACGACCTGATCCCGCTGCCCGGCGGCCGGGTCGGCGCGGTCATCGGCGACGTACAGGGCCACGACACCCACGCGGCGGCCGTGATGGGCCAGCTGCGGATCGTGCTGCGCGCCTACGCCGCCGAGGGGCACACCCCGGCCACCGTGATGGCCCGCGCCTCCGTGTTCCTGCACGAACTCGACACCGACCGCTTCGCCACCTGTCTGTACGCGGAGGCCGACCTGTCCACCGGGGTCGTCCAGGTGGTCCGGGCCGGCCATATCGACCCGCTGGTCCGGCACGCCGACGGCAGCTGCCACCGGGTCCCGGTCGAGGGCGGGCTGCCGCTCGGCCTCTCCGCCGAGTTCGGCCGTCTGGAGTACCCCGTCTCCACCCTCGAACTCGACCCCGGCCACACCCTGCTGCTGTGCACCGACGGGCTGGTCGAACAGCCGGGATCCGACCTCGACGACGGACTGGAGGCCCTGACGACCCTCGTCGCCAAGGGCCCGGACGACGTGCGCGACCTCGCCGCCCGGCTGATCGAGGTGGCCGAGGAGCGGGGCGGCGACGACGACGTGGCCCTGCTCCTGCTGCGCCGCCGCGTCCCGGAGGCCCCGCGGTCCGGCGGCCGGCTCCAGCAGCACGTGGCCCCCGGCGACCCCGAGGCCCTGACCCACGCCCGGCACCTGATCCGCGCCGCGGTCCGCTCCTGGGGCGCCGAGGACCGGGCCGACGAGGTCGAGCTGGTCGCCGACGAACTCGTCACCAACGCCCTGATCCACACCGAGGGCTCCGCGATCGTCACCCTGCGGGTCCTCGAAGGCAGCGGCCGCCGGCTGCGCGTCGAGGTCGAGGACTCCTCCAGCGCCCTGCCGCGCCGCCGCGACGCCGGGGAGGACGGAGTCTCCGGGCGCGGACTGCTCCTCGTCGACCGGCTCGCCGACGTGTGGGGAGTGGAGGCGCGCGGCGGCGGCAAGTGCGTGTGGTGCGAGTTCCTGGTGTACGAGCACACCTGACCACAGGGGCCCCGGATGGCACTCTGGACGTATGCCGGAACTCCCCGAGGTGGAAGCCCTCAAGGACTTCCTGACCGAGAACCTGGTCGGCCATGACGTCGTACGGGTGCTGCCCGTCGCGATCAGCGTCCTGAAGACGTACGACCCTCCGGTCGGCGCGTTCGAGGGCAGCGAGGTCGTCGCCGTGCACCGGCACGGGAAGTTCCTCGACATCGAGGGCGGCACCGGCCTGCACTTCGTCACCCATCTGGCCCGCGCGGGCTGGCTGCAGTGGAAGGACCGGCTCCCGGACG
The DNA here is from genome assembly GCF_900215565.1 of Streptomyces sp. Ag109_G2-15. NCBI lineage: Bacteria > Bacillati > Actinomycetota > Actinomycetes > Kitasatosporales > Streptomycetaceae > Streptomyces > Streptomyces sp. Ag109_G2-15. The sequence continues at coordinate 1,209,585 of NZ_OCNI01000002.1, read as the reverse complement.
GCCTGCCGCGCCCCGGAAAGGGCCCCCTCGCCCTGCGGGCCGCCCTGGAGACCGGCGCGGGCTTCGACCTCACCGAGGCCGGCACCCAGAAGAAGCTCGCCGTGTACATCGTCCACGACCCGCGGGACGTGCCCGGCGTGGCCCGCCTCGGCCCGGACCCGCTCGCCGCCGACTTCGACGAGGACCGCTTCGCCGCCCTGCTGAAGGACGAGCGGCGCCAGATCAAGGGAGCCCTGCGCGACCAGAGCCTGATCGCCGGGGTCGGCAACGCGTACAGCGACGAGATCCTGCACGCGGCGAAGATGTCCCCGTTCAAACTCGCCGCGTCCCTCACCGCGGAGGAGACGGAACGGCTCTACGCGGCCCTGCGCACCACCCTCACCGAGGCGGTCGAACGCTCCCGGGGCCTTGCCGCGGGACACCTGAAGGCGGAGAAGAAGACCGGCCTGCGCGTCCACGGCCGCACCGGCGAACCCTGCCCGGTCTGCGGCGACACCATCCGCGAGGTCTCCTTCAGCGACTCCTCGCTCCAGTACTGCCCGACCTGCCAGACGGGTGGGAAGCCGCTGGCTGATCGCAGGATGTCGCGGCTGCTGAAGTAGTTCGGGTACTCACCAGTGGGCGCTCACGATGGGGTAGGCGATGCTCATCATCGCGGCCAGGACGACGACCGGGACCGCGCAGAGCCTCGCTGCCGACACCAGGGCGCGCGTGACGGTCTTCGCTCCTTGCGTGTAGCGACGGCGCCGCGTGTGCAGTTCCTGCCGGGCGAGGGCACCGAGGGCCAGCGCCGCCACTGAGGTGATCAGGGAGATGATGAGGGGGGTGAGCATTCCGTAGGCGTGGGCCCAGTGCTCGAATTGCTCGATTTCCTGCTTTCTATGTGCTTGCAACCGCTCTTGCCCGGCATTTACCGCCGCCACGACTGCCTTGACCAACATGAGCACCGAGGCGACGGCGAGGGCCAGCGCGACCGCCGCCAGTGCGGGCGCACGCAGGGGCCTGGACGCGGGCCGGTGTGTGACGCTCGGCCCCTTCTGCCGGCCGCCGACGGACTGGGGGGCGGGGGGCTGGTCGGGCGGCGGCGGCAGTACCTCGGCCTCGACATGGACCACGGCGTCGCCGGCGACACCCTTCAGCGCGATGTCGCCGGCCAGACGTCCCACGGCGGACGTGTCGACACCGACGGCAAGGCCGTCCGCGGACTCCTCGACCTGCAGCCACTTGCCCGTGGCGTGGGCGACGCAATGGCGGGCCAACGGGATGCCCTCCAGCGTGACGGTCTGTCGCGGCACGGCGGCACCCCGGGGCACCCGGCCGAAGTCCAGGCGAGCCGGGGAGGGCGTGAGGCGGGCGTCGTTCAAGGCGTGCTGCGCCTCGTAGGCGACCTGCACGGTGTCGTCGCGGGCCACGGCCTCCAGGGCCTGGCGCGCCCCCTCGGCTATACGGAGATTCTGGCTCTTCATGCGGGAGCGCAGCTCTCGGACGGCGCCGCGGCGGGTGAAGTCGTTCCTGCTGCGGAGGGCCTCCTGCACGGGACGCGGAACGGGATCGGCCTCGATCCTGATCGTGCGGTGCCGGCCGTGCGCCAGCTCTATGGTCCCCTGCATCTCGACGTACTTGCTCGGGGTCTGGTTCGGGTTCGCGTCCCGCACGTGCTCGTAGACGTAGTCGTACAGGTCGTCGAGGGAGATCTCACCGTCCTCGTCGAGGTCGGCGTCGCCGGTCGTCAGGCCTTCCACCACAGCATGGGTGAACACCGACGGAGCGGCGGTCCCGTCGGCGGTCAGTTCGGCGCCCTCGAAGGCGTACTCCATGGAGGTGGACGCCGTGATGACGGCCCAGCCCCGCCCCCCGCCCGGCTTGTCGCCCGCGAAGGCGTCGAGGACGTTCATGTCCCGGGAGGCCTTTGCGGACGCGCCCTTGGAGAAGGCGCCTCCATAGCAGCAGTCCAGGAGCAGCACGGTCTTGCCCGCCCGGGTGTCGGACATGCACTCGTGGACGTACTCGGCCGGGACCCCGGTGGCTCTGAGCAGCTGCGGCCGGGTGTCGCTGGCGGCGAAGTACAACTTGCCGGACTCGGCCTTGATCCCGTGGCAGGAGAAATGCAGCACCAGCGTGTCGTCACGCCGGCGGTGGTTGAAGAAGCTTTCGATGCGGTCTCGCATGGCCTGGGCCGACGCGTTTCTCAGGACGTCCACCTCGAAGTCGCCGATCTGTGGATTGCGCAGGACTCCGCAGAGGGCGTCGGCATCGTGCTCGGGCGCTCTCAGCTCCCTGAGACCCTCGTCCTCGTACGCGTCGTTGGCGATGATCAGGGCGTGCCGGGACGCGCCCATGATTAGGTCCCCGCCGCGGAATGCTTCGCGACGAACGTCTTCAGCAGGTGTTCCACCTGCTCGTCCGTCGCCGCGGAGATCTCCAGGGTGTCCCCGTCCAGCGTGAGGGTCAGCGACGGGCGGGTGTCCCGGCCACGGCTGCGGCCCAGCCAGTCACGGAGAACGCTCGCCACCTGGCCCAGCCCGGCGAGGGATCTGCCGAGACTCACCAGCAGGGTGCCGACCAGAGCGGCGTCCACGGCCCTTGCCCCGGGCGGGATCTCTCCGGCGGGGACGGACCTGACGTCGTCCACGTCGAGTGGGAGCAGTTCCTCACGCAGATAGCCGGTGAGCTCCGCCACGTGCTCGGGTTCCGTTCCCTCCTCGGAGAGACGGATCAGCAGTTGGTTCTCCACCGGATCAGCCCCTTCGGTCGTGCTCTGAGGGGGCGGCGTGGAGCGTTCCGTCGGTGGCTCCACGTCTTCGTCTACAGTCTCTGCCCAGGGCCGCGCGACAGCAAATCCGTTGCCGCGCAACGTGATTGCCGCTTCAACGAGGTGTTCAGTCGGCGTCGACCGACACCAGCCGCTGTCCGTCCGCGGTGCGCACCTCGTAGCGGGCGATCTCGTCCGGATGCATGGTGGAGCCGGCCATGGTCGTGGTCGTCCCGGTGTCGTGGTCGGCCACGGTCCAGCCGCTGACGACCTGCTCCGAGCCGTCGCGGCCGATGACGACGAGCCGGCAGGAGTGCGGTCCGGAGGCGTCCTTCACCTCCAGCCGCATCCGGCTGCCGGAGTACCCGTCCTCGGTGGTGACCTGCGCCCACACCCCGGTGCTCGGGTCGGTCGCCGCGGTGACCTGCGCGTCGGGCTGATCGTGCCCGGCGTAGACCATGAGCCCCGATCCGGCGACGGCCAGCACCACCGAGGCGGCGAGGCCGTACAGGAAGCGGCGGCGCCGTGCCCGGTGCCGGTGTGCCAGTTCGCCCATCAGCCGGTCGAGCAGTCGGGGGCCGGGCTGGGCCATGGGGTGCACGAAGCGCGGCGTGGAGCGGCGGTACAGCATCAACTGCCGTGCCGTGGGACCAAATTCGGTCACCTGTGCCGCGCACTGAGGGCACTCCATGAGGTGGTCCTCGAAGCGGAAGGCCTCCGCCTCGTCCAGCACGCCGAGCGCGTACGCGCCGACGTCGCGATGCCTTTCCAGGGACCTCATGCCGAATCCTCGTGCCTATGGGTGTGGGTGGGGTTACTCCTTGCTCCCACCCGTACGCAGCGGACAACCGAATCACTCAAGCCGCACACCGAATCGTGACCAAGAGATTCGGAGCCGCCCGGCCCGCGGATTGGTGCGAATTCGAGAAGGCTCAGAAAAGGTGGATGGCCAGATGCCCGAGGGGCAGCCCGAGCCGCCAGGCCGGGGTCCACACCTTCGGCCCCTCGTCCTCGCCGAACACCGCGCCGCCGCCCGGCACCGCGTCCAGGTCGGGCGCGAGCAGTTCGGTCTCCTCCAGCCAGCGCCAGGCCTCGGCCGCCAGCGCCAGGTCCGGCGACGGCGTGCCGGCCCCGGCCTCCTCGCCCGTCAGCTCGGCCATTCGCGCGCGCACCCACTCCTGCCACGGCTGGTCGTACGCCGTCAGCGACAGCCAGGTCTCCAGCTGCGAGATCACCCGGATCCCGGACAGCTCGCCGTCGGTGTCGGAGAGGAAGACGGTCAGCGCCAGCGCGTCCCGGCCGGCCCGGAACTCGAAGGACGTCGGCGGCATCAGGTCGCCGGTGCGCAGCAGCTCGTCGGCGATGTACTCGGCGTACAACCAGGCCATGGGAACGGCCAGTTCACCGCCGCCGGTGCCGTCCGTGCTCTCGTGCCCTCTGTGCAGCATCCCTTCCTGCCTTCCTCCGGTGCGTGCGTGTCGCCCGAAACCCTGGACCCACTACGGGCAGCCCCCGTCCGGAACACGGATGAGGACAGCTGATTGCCCGAACGGGGGTCACAGCAAGGCGCTTTACCGAGGTTTGACCCAGCCCTCGGTTTCACCGCAGGTCGGCCGCGTAACCCGGAAGGACCCGGCGCAGGGCGCGCAGCGCGTAGTACGCGCGGGATTTCACGGTACCCGGTGGAATTCCCAGGGTCTGCGCCGCTTCCGCCACACTGGCACCGCGGAAGTACACGAGTATCAGCACGTCACGGTGTTCCGGCGTGAGTGTCTTCACAGCTTCCCGGACATCGAGCATCTCGGCGGCCCGCTCGGCATGGTCGGCGGTCACCCGCGCGTTCTCGGGCACCTCGTCGCCGACCTCGGGCGGCCGCGCCTGCCGGGCCCGCCGCGCGTCGATCGCGAGCCGCCGGGCGACGGTCAGCAGCCAGGGCCGTACGGAGTCGAAGTCGTCGGCGTGCAGGGCCTCGGGGTGCTGCCAGGCGCGCACCAGGGTCTCCTGCACGAGGTCCTCGGCGCGCTGCCGGTCCCCGTCGCTCAGCCTGAGCAGCAGTGCGAACAGGGAGCCGCCGTGCTCGCGCTGGAGTGCGGCCAGCTCGTGCTCGGCGGTCGTCGTCCCGTGGGTGAGTGAGGTTCCGGCCGTCATGGCCGTATGGCAGCGCAGGGCGCCGGCGGACGACAGGGGGCGCACCCGGCTCTGCGACGGACGGTCGATCGTGTCGGCGAACGGTAGGGCGAGCGGTGGTCCGGGAGCGCGCGGGTCGGCGCCGGATGGGCTAATTCGGGCGCCCGGACTGTTTGCGCGGGGGGTCTGATTCATACCCATATGCACGTAAAAACCTTGTCTGTAAATACGACGTCTGTAGATACGACGATCCCGGGGTGAGCTGATGATCGGACGCAGGAAGCAGGTGGCGCTGGCCCTGACCGGCCTCCTCGCCGCCGCTGCCGCCTGTCAGAACCAGGTGCGGCACGAGTCCGCGGGCACGGGCCGCCCGGCGCCGTCCGCCGCCCGCGCCTTCACCCTCGTCGCCTCCGGCGACGTGCTGCCGCACAGCTCCGTCATCGAGCGGGCGGGCTACGACGCCGGCGGCAACGGCTACGACTTCCGCCCCATGCTCTCCGGCGTCGAGCCCGTCGTCAGCCGTGCCGATCTGGCCCTGTGCCACATGGAGACCGTGTACGGCGCCGACGGCGACTACAGCGGCTACCCCGTCTTCAAGTCCCCGTCGCAGATCGCCCAGGGCCTGGCCGCGACCGGCTACGACGGCTGCTCCACCGCGTCCGACCACGCCCTGGACGACGGCGCGGCCGGCCTCCGGCGCACCCTGGACGCCATGGACCGGGCCGGCCTCAGGCACGCCGGAACCGCCCGCACCCAGGACGAGGCCCGCTCGGTCACGATGCTCCAGGCGGGCGGGGCCCGGGTCGCGCACCTGTCGTACACCTTCGGCACCAACGACATCCCGCTGCCGACCGGACAGCCCTGGGCCGTCAACCTGATCGACCGGGACCGGATGATCGCCGACGCCCGCGCCGCCCGGCAGGCGGGCGCCGACGTGGTCGTCGTCTCCGTGCACTGGGGCACCGAGTGGCAGGACGCCCCCGACCGGCTGCAGCTCACCCTCGCCCAGCAGCTGACCGCCTCGAAGACGAACGGCCGCCCGGACATCGACCTCATCCTCGGCACCCACGCCCATGTCCCGCAGGCCTACGAGAAGGTCAACGGCACCTGGGTGATCTACGGCATGGGCGACCAGATCGCCGGCGAGATGTACAACGACAAGGGCGTGCAGGACTCGCGCGGCAACGACTCCACCCTCGGCCGCTTCACCTTCGCCCCGCCCGCCCGTCCCGGCGACCGCTGGCAGGTCACCAAGGCCGAGTTCGTCCCGCAGATGTACGACCTCGACGCCGGCCGAATCCTCGACCTCAACCGGGCGATCTCCGACGGCGCCGAGCTGGAGGGGGTGCGCGACCGCATCCGGGAGGTCGTCCTCAGCCGCGGGGCCGCCGACGACGGGTTGGTCATGGGGGAGTGATCACTCGGCGGACCGCGGCCGGGCCAGCGCGGAACGGCGGTAGGAGTAGCCGAAGTAGACCACGCAGCCGATCACGAACCACACCGCGAACCGCACCCAGGTCTGCCACTGCAGGAACGTGATCAGCCAGATCGAGAAGACGACACCCAGCGCGGGCACGAACGGCATCCACGGGGTCCGGAAGGTGCGCGGCAGCTCCGGCTGCCGGTAGCGCAGCACGATCACCGCCGTGCACACCACCACGAACGCCAGCAGAATGCCGATGTTGGTCAGCTCGGCCGCCTCGCCGATCGGCAGGAACCCGGCGATGACGGCCGAGGCCGCCCCGACGATCCAGGTCACCCGGGTCGGCACGTGCCGCGTCGGGTGCGTCTTGGCGAACCAGATCGGCAGCAGCCCGTCCCGGCTCATGCTGAACCACACCCGGGTCACGCCCAGCATGAACGTGAACATCACCGTGAGGATGCCGATGATCGCGCCCACCGCGATCACGTCCGCGAGCTTGTTCAGCCCCACCGACTTGAACGCCGACGAGAAGCCGCTCTCCGGGTCGATCTCCGTGTAGTGCTGCATGCCGGTCAGCACCAGGCAGGCCGCCACGTACAGCACCATCGAGATCGCCAGCGAGTAGATGATCGCCTTCGGCATGTGCCGCTGCGCGTCCTTCGACTCCTCGGCCGCGGTCGACATGGCGTCGTAGCCGAACACCGCGAAGAACACGGTCGCCGCACCGGTGAACGCCCCGCTGACGCCGAACGGGAAGAACGGGTGGTAGTTCGCGCTGTTGATGTGGAACACGCCCACCCCGATCACCAGCAGCACCACCAGCACCTTCAGTGCGACCACGAACGTCTCGAAGCGGGCCGCGGTGCGGATGCCCATGGTGAGCAGCCAGGCGATCAGCAGACACAGCGCGGCCGCGAACAGGTCGACCCGGTGCCCGTGCCCGGTGCCGGGCGCGCCCAGCATCCAGGCGGGCAGGTTCGCGCCCAGCTCCTCGACCAGGAAGCCGAAGTATCCGGAGATGCCGATGGCGACGACGGCCACGATCGCCGTGTACTCCAGCAGCAGGTCCCAGCCGATGAACCAGCCCGCGAACTCGCCGAGCACCGCGTAGCCGTACGTGTACGCCGACCCCGCCTTCGGGATCAGCCCCGCGAACTCGGCGTACGACAGCGCCGCGCAGGCGCTCGCCACACCGGCGATGAGGAACGACACCAGCACCGCGGGCCCGGCCGTCTCGTGGGCCACCGTGCCGGCCAGCGTGAAGATGCCCGCGCCGATGATGCCGCCGATGCCGATGGCGGTGAGCTGCCACAGGCCGAGCGACTTGTCCAGCCGGGGGCCCTCGCCGACTTCGGTGTCCTCGATGTGCTCGATGGGTTTGCGACGGAGAATTCCTTCACCCATACGGAGCTTGGCCATACGCCTCACCTCTTCGCCGATGGCAAACGGCTGACGGCGGATCATGATGGCTCAGCCCGGTCCCGTACGGAAGACGCCACGCACGGGGGCGGCGGGCTCGGGGGTGTCTTGTGGATCAGCCCGGTCTTCGCTGCCGAGCGCCTCGAACGGACCCCGGCCGACCGGGTTCCCGTACCCTCGCCGCCCCGCGCTACGGAACGACCGTCACCGGCCAGCGCCCCGCCTTCACCAGCCGTACCGCCACCGAGCCGATGATCCGGTGCCCGGCCTGCTCGGAGGCGCCCACGACCACCGCGTCCGCCTTCAGCTCGTCCGCCGCCTTCACCAGGCCGTTGTAGGCGTCGCCGCGGAAGGTGCGGAACTCCCAGCGCAGGTCGAATACCCCCTTGACCCGCTCCGTCGCGTCCCGGATCTGCGCGATCAGGTCCTCGGCGATCGCGTCGGTCGTCTCCGCCACCGGCGCCCCGAGCGCCGCCCCGGCCGCGAGCACCGGCTGCACGTACACGGCGACCAGCAGCGCGTTCTGGCGCCGGGCCAGACCACCCGCGTAGGCGGCGGCCCGCATCGAGGAGTCGGAGCCGTCCAGCCCGACCACGATGACCTTGGGGCCGTCCGTGCCCCGCTCGAACTGGTGCGCGTGCTCTTCGTGCTGCTCCGTCACATCCTGAGGCTATCGGAACCGGCGCTTCCTGCGACGTCCGGGCCCGCTCGACGGGCGAGCCCGCCGGGCCCTTCCTAGAGTCGGAACCATGACTGCCATCGCCGGGCCGGCCGCATGGAGGGATGCCACGGGCCCGGTACGCCCGCCCGCCGCCGGACGCCTCGGCTGGGTGCCCGAGGCCTTCGCGACCTTCTTCGCCGCGCTCGGCCTGCTGTGCGCCCTGCTCGCGTTCTTCGCTCCGCTGCGCCTCCTGCTGCGCCCGGTCGTGCACACCCTCGACCTGCTCCTGGTCCCCATCAGCGCCAACCTCGCCTACGCGGTCTTCCTGTTCCTGCTGGCCGCCGCCACCGGCGCCCGCAAGAAGGTCGCCTGGTGGCTGGTCGTCGTCTATCTGGGCCTGGTCGTGGTGAGCGACATCCTCGGCGTGGCCCTCGGCCAGTACACCGAGTCGGTGCCGTCCCTTGTGCTGTGCGGCCTGCTGCTGCTCCTGCTGGTGACGGCCCGCAAGGAGTTCTACGCCGCCTCCCGCCGCGGTGCCGTGTGGCGGGCCCTCGGCGTGCTGCTGGCCGGGCTCGCCGTGGCGATCCTGGCCGGCTGGGGGCTGGTCTCGCTGTTCCCGGGCACCCTCCCGGAGGGCCAGCACCTGGCCTGGGCGGCCGACCGGGTGTGCTTCGGGCTGGCGTCCAACAGCGTCTTCGCCGGCCGCCCGCCCCGCAAGGTCACCTTCCTGCTCGGCCTGTTCGGCGCGCTCGCCCTGCTGAACGCGGCCGCCGCGCTGTTCCGCTCACAGCGCCTGGAAGCGGCCCTGCACGACGACGAGGAGGCCCGCATCCGCGCCCTGCTCAGGGCCTACGGCGACCGGGACTCGCTCGGCTACTTCGCCACCCGCCGCGACAAGGCCGTCGTCTTCTCCTCCAGCGGCAAGGCCGCCGTCACCTACCGCGTCGAGGCCGGCGTGTGCCTCGCCAGCGGCGACCCCGTCGGCGACCCGGAGGCCTGGCCGCACGCCATCGAGGGCTGGCTGAAGGTGGCCCGCCGGCACGCCTGGGCGCCCGCGGTGATGGGCGCCTCCGAGGACGGCGCCCGCGCCTACGCCCGCGCCGGACTCGGCGCCCTCCAGCTCGGCGACGAGGCCATCCTGCACATGCCCGGATTCGACCTGGACGGCCGGGACATGCGCGTCACCCGCCAGGCCGTGCACCGCGTCCGCCGCACCGGCGCCACCTGCCGCATCCGCCGCCACGCCGGCCTCACCGACCACGAGATGGAGGAGATCGTCGACAAGGCCGACGCCTGGCGGGACACCGAGACCGAACGCGGCTTCTCCATGGCCCTGGACCGGCTGGGCGACCCCGCCGACGGCGACTGCCTCCTCGTGGAGGCCCTCAGCGACGACGGCCGGCTCCTCGCGCTGCTCTCCCTCGTGCCCTGGGGCCGCGACGGCGTCTCCCTGGACCTGATGCGCCGTGACCGCACCGCCCCCAACGGGGTCATGGAGTTCATGGTCGCCGAACTGTGCACGGCCGCCCCGAAACTGGGCGTGCGCAGGATCTCGCTGAACTTCGCCGTCTTCCGGTCCGTCTTCGAGGAGGGCGCCCGTATCGGCGCCGGACCCGTCCTCCGGCTCTGGCGCCGGCTGCTGCTGTTCTTCTCCCGCTGGTGGCAGCTGGAGGCCCTCTACCGCTCCAACGCCAAGTACCACCCGGAGTGGTACCCGCGCTTCATCTGCTACGGCGAGACCGCCTCCCTCGCCCGGATCGGCCTCGCCTCCGGCATCGCCGAGGGATTCGTCTCCGTACCGTCCCTGCGCAAACTCTGGGGCAAGGGACACCCGAGGACGGGGCAGCGGCCCGCCACCACCGAGGGCCTGCCGCCGCTGACGGCGCTCGGTCTCGAAGGAGGGGGCGAGGCCGGCCCCGCCGCCCCGGACGCGGGCCTGCCCGACCAGGTCCGTGTCCGGCACCGCACCCTCGACCGCCTGCGCGCCACCGGCACCGACCCGTACCCGGTCGGGGTGCCCGCCCCCACCCACGCCCTCGCCGACGTCCCGCAGGGCCAGGACGTCACCGTGGCCGGCCGCGTCATGCTGGTGCGCGACTTCGGCGGCATCGTCTTCGTGACGCTGCGCGACTGGTCCGGGGACCACCAGCTCGCCCTCACCCGCGACCGTTCCGGAGCCGTCCTCGACCGCTTCCGCGCCGACACCGACATCGGCGACCACATCACCGCCACCGGCCGCGCGGGCCGCAGCGACAAGGGCGAGCCCACCGTCTTCGTCACCTCCTGGCAGCTGACCGGAAAGTGCCTGCGCCCGCTGCCCGACAAGCGCCGCGGGCTCGCCGACCCGGAGACCAAGGTCCGCCGCCGCTACCTCGACCTGGTCACCAGCCCCGACGCCCGCCGGGTGATCCGCGCCCGCTCCACCGCCGTACAGGCAGTGCGCCAGGGCCTGCTGGACCGCGGTTTCGTGGAGGTCGAGACCCCGATGCTGCAGCAGATCCACGGCGGCGCCCACGCCCGGCCCTTCACCACCCACATCAACGCCTACGACCTCGACCTGTACCTGCGCATCGCCCCCGAGCTGTATCTGAAGCGGCTGTGCGTCGGCGGCCTGGAGAAGGTCTTCGAGCTGGGCCGCACCTTCCGCAACGAGGGCGTCTCCTACAAGCACAACCCCGAGTTCACGATGCTGGAGGCCTACCAGGCGCACGCCGACTACGACGTGATGCTCGACCTGACCCGCGAGCTGATCCAGGGCGCCGCCACCGCCGCCTTCGGCTCCCCGGTCGCCCGCAAGGACGGCCGGGAGTACGACATCTCGGGACCGTGGCCGGTGAAGACCGTGTACGGGGCGCTCTCCGAGGTGCTGGACGAGGAGATCGGCCCCGGCACCGAACTGCTCCGGCTGCACCGGCTGTGCGACCGGGCCGGTGTGCCGTACACCGCCGACGACGGCCCCGGTGACGTCGTCCTGGAGATGTACGAGCGGCTGGTCGAGGAACGGACCCAGCTGCCCACCTTCTACAAGGACTTCCCGACCGAGGTCTCCCCGCTCACCCGGCAGCACCGCACCGACCCGCGGCTCGCCGAACGCTGGGACCTCGTCGCCTTCGGCACCGAACTCGGCACCGCCTACTCCGAGCTGACCGACCCCGTCGAACAGCGGCGCCGGCTCACCGCGCAGTCCCTGCTGGCCGCCGGCGGCGACCCCGAGGCCATGGAACTGGACGAGGACTTCCTCGAAGCCCTCGAGTACGCGATGCCGCCGACCGGCGGACTTGGCATCGGCGTCGACCGGCTCGTCATGTTCCTCACGGGCCTGACGATCCGGGAGACCCTGCCGTTCCCGCTGGTGCGCCGTCGCTAGCGCCCGGATCCGGGGCGGTGGCCCGCAGGCTCTGCCGGGGCAGGGTCAGCAGCGCGACCGCCGCGGCGGCCAGGCACAGGGCCGCGCCGAGTTCGAAGCAGTCGCGGAAAGCGCGGCTGAAGACGGCCTCGTAGGCCTTGCGACCGCTGAGCGACGCGGACGGTCCATGCTCGGCGACCGTCATGACCCCGACGAACAGGGACGCGCCGAGGCCGGCGCCCAGCTGCCGGGAGGAGTTCAGTCCCCGGGGCAGCGCACCGCTCCCGGACCGCGCGAAGCTCACCGGCAGGGCGAGCACCCCGCAGCCGTAGGCGATCAGCAGCAGCGGCAGCAGTACGTCGGCGAAGTGGTAGGCGCCGTCCCTCAGGTTCAGCAGGACGAACCCGGCCGCCGCCACACCGCAGGCCACGGCCACCGTGGCGGCGAGACCCGCGCGCGCCGCGAGCGCGGGCAGGGTCGAACAGCCCAGCACCAGCCCGGCGACGGCGGGCAACAGGGCCCAGCCCACCGACTCGGGGGAGAGACCGCCCAGGAGCTGAAGGGCCAACGTGAGGACCACCGGGGCACCGGCCAGACACGCCGCCAGCAGCGCCACCACGGTGTACGCGCCGAACGCGGCCCGCTCCTGGTACAGCCGGGTGAACAGGGACGGCTCCGCCCCGCGCCGGCCGAGCCGGCTCAGCGAGGACGGCGTCAGCGCACCGGCCACCGCGACGGCGATGACCGTGGTCGGGGACACGCTGTGGTCCCCGAGCCAGCCGGCGAACCAGGCGAGGAAGCCCAGCGGGACGACGGCGGCCGCCGCGTGGCCCACCCGGGACCGGGCCTCGGGGCCGGGCGCGGACTCGGTGAGCGTCAGCGGGACCAGCAGCAGGAGCAGTACGCCGACGACGGCCTGGACCCAGAAGACGGCCGCACCCGACTCCACGGTGTCCAGCAGCACCGTGGACGGCAGCAGCACCGCCGGTCCGGCAGCCGCGACGACCGCGAAGTGCACGCTCAGCGCCCGGTCACGGCCACGGCCCTCGGGATGCGTGGACTCGATCAGCGCCACCGCACCGGCCGTGATCGCCGCCGCGGCGACCCCCTGTACCGCCCGTGAGGCCAGCAGCACATCGGCGTCCTGCGACACCGCGGACGCCATACCGGCGAGGCTCGACAGCACGAGACCGCCCATCAGCACCCGCCGCTGCCCGAACGCCTCGCCGAGCGCCACCGCGAGCACCGGCAGCGCGGCGAAACACACGCTGTACGTGGTGAGCAGCCACGTCAGCCCCTCGATGGACAGCCGCGCCCGGGACTGGATCCACGGCAGCGCCACCGCGAAGGCCGTCGTGTCGAAGACGACCAGTACCTGGGCGACGGCCAGCAGCACCACCGCCGACCGCCCGCGCAGTACCCCACTTGTTCCCCCGCGCACGACCAACCCCGCTCGACCCCCACCCGCAACACCATTCACTTCCCTGTGGACTGACCGATTATCAGAAACCCGGACGGCGGATCACAAGGGCCTTCGTGCTGCGCCGACCGAGTGCATTACCGCCGCCGCACCGGTGTCGCTGTGGTGCGCCGAAGGCTCGTCGGGCGAGTGATGAGTCATGCAGAAGGATCAGTTGTTCACACGGCGTCGGATGCTTCTCGCCTCGGTCTTCGCTCTGGGAGCCGCGGGCACCGCCGGAATCGTCATGGCGGACGGCGACGAGGACGCGGCCCGCATCGCCGCACCCGTCGCCGGCGCACCCGCACTGCAGGCGCTCAAGCCCTCCGCCTACCGCCTCCAGCCGCTCACCGGATACGGCCCGCCGCGCGCCGAGCCACGCAAGCTCAAGGTGCGCCACGAGCCCATCCTGCAGATCTCCGGACGCGGCCGGCACATGATGCTGACCTTCGACGACGGACCCGACCCCCGCTACACCCCGCACATCCTCGACACCCTCGCCGAGTACGACGTACGGGCGATGTTCTTCGTGTGCGGGGAGATGGCCGTCGCCAACAAGGAACTGCTGGCCCGGATGGCCGACGAGGGGCACATCGTCGGCAACCACACCTATACGCATCCGCTGCTGACCACCCTCAACCGCCGGGAGATCCGCTCCGAGATGGAGCGGACCAGCGACGTCATCGAGGACGCCTACGGGGAGCGCCCCCAGTGGTTCCGCGCACCCTACGGCGCCTGGAACCGCGCGGCCTTCCAACTCGGCGCCGACATGGGCATGGAGCCGATGGCCTGGACCGTCGACACCACCGACTGGGAGACACCCGGCACCGGCACCATCGTCGACCGGGTCGAGAGCGGCGCCGCCCCCGGTGTCGTGGTGCTCTCCCACGACGCCGGGGGCGACCGGTCGCAGAGCGTCCACGCGATCCGCGAGTATCTGCCCTATCTGCTCGACTCCGGCTATCACCTCACCGTGCCGCGCCGCCGTCCGTCCTGACCGGGCACTCGCCCGCCCGGTGACGGCGGCTCACTCGACCGCGGCCAGGCGGGCGAAGACGACGACGTTCCCGTCGTAGCCGTGCTGCTTCGAGAAGCCTCCGCCGCAGGTGATCACCCGTAGTTCCGCCGTGCCCTTGGAGCCGTACACCCGGTCGCTCGGGAAGTCGTTCTTCGCGAAGACCTCGACTCCGTAGACCTGGAACACCGCGGTCCTCCCGTCCTTGCGCAGGATGTCGACGCGACTTCCCTTCTCCAGGGCCCCGAGTCCGTAGAACACGGCGGGGCCCTGCTTGTTGTCGACGTGCCCGACGATGATCGCGGTGCCCTTCTCCCCGGGCGAGACCGCACCGGTGAACCAGCCCGCCAGGTTGGGGTTCTCCGGCGGCGGGGCGCCGACCCAGCCCTGGGCGTCCAGGCCGACGGGCATGACGGGCGCGTCGACCCGGATCGAGGGGATCCGGATCCGGTCGGCCGCGCCGAACGGCAGGGCGGCGGGGCCGCTCGCGAACGGGCTCGGGGTGGCACCGCCGTCCGCTGTCGCCGCCGCTGCCGAAGCGGGCTGCGGCGGCCCGACGTCGAACTCTCCCGAACCGTTCCGAATGAGCGCCAGGCCGGTCAGTAGAACGAGCGCCACCACGCCCCAAGGGGCGCGCTTCCTCCGCCGCTCCTCCTCTTCGGCCAGCTCGGCCAGCTCGGACGCAGACATTCGCATGGGAAAACGCTAAGTCCCGTGCGAGCGGCGGGCGACGGTGCGGCGGGCGAACGGGTGGTCCGTCACCCTGTTGGAGCGCCATACGAGTTGCAGCCGAAAGGATTTTCCTGACGGTCTGTGACCTGCGGCAATATCCGATTGTGTGGTTTTCCCGTGGTGTGTCGGCTCACCAGGACGGACCATTCTCGACATGCGGGCGTGTTCCGGGCGTCGGAGGGTTCTGTCGGGAGGTGCCTTCTCGCCGATAGTCCGGGTACGGGACCCGGAGTGCCTCCCGCGGAGGTTCACATGCGAAACCAACGTGCCCTGGCGGCCGCGTGCGCAGCGGTCGCCGTGCTGGGCCCGGCCGCCCCCGTGGCCGTAGCGGACGGTATGGGCAGCGGAGGCGGCTCGGACACCGTCATCACCATCCCGGGCAACGGCAACATCGGGAACGGGTTGGGCAACGGCCTCGGGAACGGGTTCGGAAACGGCAACGGCAACTTCTGCCAGGGGAACAACAACGGGCGGAACGACAACAACGGGCGGAACGACAACAACGGGCGGTGCGACAACTTCGGTCGGGGCAACAACAACGAACGAGGCAACAACAACGGAAGGGGTGACAACAACGGTCGGGGCGACAACTTCGGCGGCCGCGGTGACGACTTCGGCCATGGGGACGACTTCGGGGGCCGGGGCGACGGCAACCCCCGAAACATCCTCGCCTCGCCCACGGTGATCGCCGCCGGCGGCCGGCTCGCCATCACCGTGGACGGCTGCCGCGGCGGCACGGCGTCCTCGCGCGCCTTCCGCACCACCCAGCTGACGCAGATCCGCGACGACACCTCACGTGGCATCGCCACCATCGACAGCGACGCTCGTCCCGGCCGCTACGACATCACCGTCAACTGCAACGGCCGCACCCTGACCCGCCCCAACGCCTTCACCGTGCTCGGCGCCGTCCAGGGCGGACTCGGCGGCAGCGTCACGAGCGGGGCCACGCCGACCGACATGGCGATCGGCGGCGGGCTGGTGGCCTCGGCCGTCATCGGAGGCGGTGCGTTCTGGCTGCGCCGCCGCGACGAGAAGCGGATCTGACCGGCCCCGGATCCCGCCCGCCGGAGCGCGGCGCACCATCGCACGCGGACAGGCCTTCGCCCCGATTCCTCTGGGAACCGGGGCGAAGGCCTGTCCGTGATCAACCCTTGACGTGCGGGAACAGGTTCAGGAACGGTTCGGCGCTCGCCGCGATCCCTCTGCTGTAGGGGGCGTCGAAGTCCCAGATGAGGAAGAGCATGAAGGCGATGGTCGCGGAGAAGAACCCGGCCAGGATCAACTCGCGCCGGGTGCGCCGGATCTGCAGCGCGAAGACCATGCAGACGGTGACGACCGCTCCGGCGAGCAGCCCGAACCACACCACGCCCGGCATCGTCGCCCCGGTCGAGTCGGCGCGCGCGTTGCGCGCCTGGTCGGCGGCGGCCATCTGGTCCAGCAGCGGCTGGTAGGCCTGCGCCTCGAAGTCGTTCTTCGGCTGATAGTCCGTCACGTCGTGGCGGAGCGTCGCCAGCAGCTCGGTGCCACGCCCGGTGACGTGCCCGTGGTCGGTCATCGCCTTCCACTCGGTGGTCACCACGTACTGGACATAGGTGTCGGCGTCGCCCCGGATGCGGTCACGGACGTCCGGCGGATACACCCGCACCCGCTCGGAGATCTCGTGCAGCGCCTGGGCCTCGGCCTGCACATGGTCCTGGGCGGCGCTGCGCGCCTCCCACACGCCCGCGATGGCCAGACCCAGGACGATGGCGTACACGACACCGATCCACATCGTCATGTACTCGATGACGTCGGGGGTCTCGCTGGGGTCCTCGTCGTCCGGAGCCCTCTTGTGCCGTACGAGGGTGATGACGACCACCACGGCACAGGCCCCCAGCATCGCGAGGACGAGAACAAGCCAATCCGACAACAGGTGCCTCCAGAAGTGAGCGGCCGGCCCGTCAGCGCGGGCGCAGCGCCGCGACGGCGACGATCGCGGGAACGGTGATCAGCAGGACGTAGGTGACCGGTGTGGTGGCGTCGGGCGCCGCGTGGCGGGTGGCCCTGGGGTGGTACGCCGGGTAGCTCACCGGGGTCACGGAGGGGTGCGGTCGGGCCCTGGGTGCCGGGGTGGGCCTCGGCTTCGGGTCGGGCCGGGGAGTCGGCGTCGGGGTGGGCCGGGGTGCCGGTGGCGCCGGGGCGGGCCGGGTGGGCGGCTGCGGCTTCGGTTTCGGCGGGGCCTTCGTCGTGGGCGTCGGCGTCGGCGTCGGCGTGGGCGTCGGTGTGGGAGTGGGCGTCGGTGTGGGCGGGCACGGCGTCGGCGTGGGTGTCGGGCACGGCGGGGGCGTCGGCCAGTGGTCGCCGCCTCCCGCCACGGCCACCGCCACCGTGCCGTCCGGGCCCGTCGAGGCGGACGCGCAGGCGTCGGCCGACGCGGTCCCGACCGGGCAGCCCACCAGAGTCCAGGTCAGCGCCAACAGGGCCAACACCCGTGTGGCGGGCGCACATCGGGTCACTTCGGGTCCATGCACGACGGAGATCATGAGGCTCGGGGCGCCGTCGTACTCCGGAGTGCGCCGGGATTGGCCCGAAGGGGTGACAAATCGCGACCAATAGTTTGAAGGGATGATGTGGACCAACTGGCCGATTTATGGGCTCGTACGACTCCCCGCGCGCGGGACGCGTCACAGGATCCGGAAAGAATTTCGCGTCCCCGTTGAACACTCCGCCCCCTCCGCTGCGTACCCATGGCCGTGCGGCGGCGCAGCAAGGCGCTGCAATATCCAGGCGAATTTGGGGAGTTGGCGATGAAGACATCCTGGCGGACCGCCTCACTGGTGGCCACGGCCGCTTCGGTGCTGGCGCTGACGACGGCGTGCGGTCAGGACAACAGCACCACCCCGGCATCGGCGGCCCAGAACGTCGGGGCCACGGCCGCTGCGGGTGACTACGGCAACCCGGGCGCCGCAGCCGGCACGGGCACCGCCGCGGGCAACGGATACGGCGCCGACGGCAACCAGAGCTCCAGTTCCCCGAGTCCGGCCGCCCCCGCGGGCAAGCTGACCGTGGCCAGCAACCCCGACCTGGGCAACGTGCTGACCGACGGTTCCGGCCTCACCCTCTACCGGTTCGACAAGGACACCGCCAATCCGCCCAAGTCGAACTGCGAGGGTGACTGCGCCACCACCTGGCCGCCGGTGCCCGCCGACGACGCCGGCGCCGGCGCCGGCATCGACAAGGCGCTGCTCGGCGAGGTCACCCGCCCTGACGGCACCAAGCAGCTGACCATCGGCGGCTGGCCCGCCTACCGCTACGTCAAGGACGTCAACTCCGGTGACGTCAACGGCCAGGGCGTGGGCGGCAAGTGGTTCGCGCTCGCCCCCAACGGCAAGAAGGCCTCGCTGTCCGCCCTGCCCGGTCTGTCCGTCCGCAAGGACCCCAAGCTGGGCGACATCATCGTGGACAAGAACGGCATGACGGTCTACCGGTTCCTGAAGGACAAGGCGTGGCCGAAGGTCGTCTCGAACTGCGTCGGGGCCTGCCTGGAGAAGTGGCCCGCGGTCGCCCCGGTCAAGCCCGAGAACACCGAGGGCGTCCAGAAGAAGGGGCTGATGGGCTTCGCCCGGCCCGACGGGGAGAAGCAGATGACCGTCAACTGCTGGCCCATCTACACCTTCTCCGGCGACAAGGCCGCCGGTGACACCAACGGTCAGGGCGTGGGCGGCACTTGGTACGCCGTCTCGCCCGACGGAAAGCCGGTCGGCGCGCCGGGCAAGTAGAGATCACCTCCCCAGGGTCGATCGCCCCGCCCACCGGCGCCTGACCGAAGGTCCGCCCCCTCCGCACCGCACGGAGGGGGCGGACCGCTGTTTTCACCAGGCCGTCACACAGCGGGGTCACATGGGCACTTGCCGCAGGCAGTGACCGGGAACGGATGGTCAATTTCCGGTTCGGGTCGCTCCTTTGGCGGGCGATCAGTAGCCTCAGCTCGAACACCGGATCGCCTGGACCTGTCGCCTACGCCTTGGAGAGATACATGGAGCGTCCCGCCTGGGCCCCACGAAGCATCGACATCTCGGTGCCGAGCGTTTCGCGTATCTACGATTTCTACCTGGGCGGTTCGCACAATTTCGAGGTCGACCGGGAGGCGGCCCGCAAGGCGATGGAGTTCGTGCCGGGCATGCCGAAGATCATGCAGGCCAACCGGGCGTTCATGCGCCGGGCGGTGCGCTTCGCGGCAGGGGAGGGCATCACCCAGTTCCTCGACATCGGCTCCGGCATCCCGACCTTCGGCAACGTCCACGAGGTGGCCCAGGCCGCGGCGCCGGGCGCACGCGTCGTCTACGTCGACCACGATCCGGTGGCGGTCGCGCACAGCCAGGCGGTGCTGGAGGGCAACGAGGACGCCGAGGTGATCGCGGCCGACCTGCGCAAACCCCAGGAGATCCTCTCCAGTCCCCAACTGGAGCGCCTTATCGACCTGAATCGGCCAGTGGCCCTCCTTCTCGTTGCCATACTGCACTTCGTGGAAGACGCGGACGACCCGTACGGTGCGGTGGCGGAGCTGCGCGAGGCGCTCGCGCCCGGCAGCCTGCTGATCCTCACCCATGCCTCGTACGAGGGAATCCCGTTGCCTGCGGAGCGGGCCGAGGGCGCGGTGGACGTATACAAGGACATTCGCAACCCGCTGATCATGCGCTCGCGCGAGGCGATCGCACGGTTCTTCGAGGGGTACGACATGGTGGAACCCGGACTGGTGCCGATGCCGCACTGGCGCCCGGAGTCGGCGCCGGAGGACGAGGATCCGTACGCCTTCTCCGGATTCGCCGGCGTGGGGCGCACGGCGTGAGCGCGGAGCCGGACGGGCCGGAGGACAGACTGCGCCGGCTGACGACGATCTGGAGCCGGGCGGTCTTCCCGGTCACCTCCACGTCGCTGACCCGCGCGGAGTTCACGGAACAACTCCTTCCGCTCGCACGCCGGTTGAGCCACCTCCTGCGGGCCCGCAGCTTCGACTCCGAGGAGGCCAAGGCGGTCGGCGCCGCGCTGGTCGAGGCGCACTGCACCGACCCCGAGGCGCTCACCCGCACCCTGGACTGCGTCGACGCCTACCTGGTCCTCTACTGCGGCGAGGACGGCCCCCAGGACGAACTGCGCATGCGCTCCTCGCGGTTGCAGCACGCGATGGCCGCCGGGTACGCGCAGGCCCTGCGCGAGCGCACCCTCACCGAGCAGGAGGCCATCGCCCAGGCCGCGTTGCAGGCCCAGGGCGTGGTCGCGCAGGCGCTGCACGCCAGCGAGGCCCGCTTCCGGGCGGTGTTCGAGGGCGCGGCCATAGGCATCGGCATCGCCGACCTGGAGGGCAACGTGCTCCAGGTCAACGAGGCGCTGCTGCGCATGTTCGGCGGCTCCGAGCAGACCGTACGCGGCCGCAACGTCATGGAGTGGACGCACCCCGAGGACGCGCCCCAGACCTGGAAGCTCTACGACGAACTCGTCCGCGGCGAACGCGAGCACTACCACGTCGAGAAGGCCTTCAACCGCCCCGACGGCACGGTCCTGTGGACCAACCTCACGGTCTCCCTGCTGCGCGACGCCGACGGCGCCCCGCAGTACCAGCTGGCCCTCATGGAGGACACCACCGAGCGCCGCCTGCTCAACCTCCGGCTGCGCTACGAGGCCACCCACGACGCCCTCACCGGACTGCCCAACCGCACCCTGTTCTTCGAGCGTCTGGAGAAGGCCCTGGGCGCGGGCGAGGGCCAGCGTTTCGGCCTGTGCTACCTCGACCTGGACGGCTTCAAGACCATCAACGACAGCCTCGGCCACGCGGCCGGCGACCGGCTGCTGGTGGAGGTCGCCGACCGGCTGCAGTCCTGCGCCACCGCGCCCGGCGAGATGGTCGCCCGGCTCGGCGGCGACGAGTTCGTGGCCCTGACCACCGGCCCCGGCACCGAGCGCGAGGTCGACGAACTCGCCGAACGCATCCTGAACGCGCTCATCACCCCCATCAGCATCGACGGCCGTGACCTGCTGGTGCGCGGCAGCCTCGGCATCGTGGAGGGCCCGGCGGGCGAGCGCACCGCGGCGGAGGTCCTGCGCAGCGCGGACATCACCATGTACCGGGCCAAGTCGGCGGGCGGCAACCGCTCCGAACTGGCCGACCCGGAGGCCGACGCCCGAGCGATCACCCGCCACGGCCTGACCACCGCCCTCCCCACGGCCCTGGAGCGCGGCGAGTTCTTCATCGAGTACCAGCCCCTGGTCCACCTCGGCGACGGCAGCGTCCGCGGTGCCGAGGCGCTGGTGCGCTGGCTGCACCCGCAGCACGGCGTCCTCGGCCCCGACCGCTTCATCCCGCTCGCCGAGCACACGGGCCTGATCGTCCCGCTCGGCCGCTGGGTCCTGGAGGAGTCCATCCGCCAGGCCCGCGAATGGCGAGAACGGTACGGCGAACAGACGACCGCCGGCCCCCTGCGCATCAACGTCAACCTCTCCCCGTGCCAGCTCAGCCATCCCGGCCTGGTCCAGGACACGGTGGAGATCCTCGAACGCGCGGGCGTCGCCCCCGACGCCCTCTGCCTGGAGGTCACCGAGTCGGCGCTGATCGGCGCCGACGACGACCTCCTCAAACCCCTGCGGCGACTCGCCGAGATGGGCGTCGACATCGCCCTGGACGACTTCGGCACCGGCTACTCCAACCTCGCCAACCTGCGCCGCCTCCCGGTGAGCATCCTCAAACTGGACCGCTCCTTCACCCAGGGCATGCAGCAGTTCCCGGCCGACCCGGTCGACCTGAAGATCGTCGAGGGCATCGTCACCCTGGCCCACAGCCTCGACCTCGCGGTCACCGTCGAGGGCGTGGAGACCGGCGCCCAGGCCGAACAACTCCGCATACTGGGCTGCGACACGGCCCAGGGCTGGTACTACGCCCGCCCCGGACCGCCGGAGCGGCTGCACGAGCTGGCGCTGGTGGACGCGACGGGCTGACGGCGCGCGGGTACGACCGTGGCGGCCCGCTCCGCCGCCACGTGCCGGTGCCGCACGGCCGTGCTCTACTTGATCTGTTCCTCGAAGGAGCCGGATCGTCATGAGCATCGAGCTGCACGGCAGGACAGCAGTCGTCACCGGGGCGAGCAAGGGCATCGGCCTGGCGATCGTACGGGCGCTCGCGCAGGCGGGCGCGAGCGTCGTCGCCGGATCCCGCACCACGTCCGAGGGCCTGGACGCCCTGGTCAAGGACGGCTCGGTCACCTGGGTCCCGGTGGATCTCGCCGAGCCGCAGGCGGCGGAGCAGCTGGTCGGCGCCGCCCGGGGACGCGTCGACGTCCTGGTCAACAACGTCGGCTCGGCCCCGGTCCGCACCAACGGCTTCCTGTCCGTGACCGACGCCGACTGGCAGCGCACCCTCGACCTGAACCTCCTCACCGCCGTACGGGTCACCCGGGCGGCCCTGCCGCTGATGCTGGAGGCCGGACAGGGCGCGGTGATCACCGTCGCCTCGGTCAACGCCACCCTGCCGGACCCGATGGTGATCGACTACAGCGCGAGCAAGGCCGCCCTCGTCGCGTTCTCCAAGGCGCTGTCCAAGGAGGTCGGACCCCGGGGCATCCGGGTCAACACCGTGAGCCCCGGACCGGTGGAGACGGAGCTGTGGCTCGGCGGGGGCGGGGTGGCCGACACGCTGTCGGCCGCGGCGGGCAGCACGCCCGAGGACGTGGTGGCCCAGGTGTCGAGCGCCACCGTCACCGGCCGTTTCTCGCGGCCGGAGGAGGTCGCCGACCTGGTCCTGTTCCTGGCGGGCGACCGGTCGGGCAACATCGTCGGCAGCGACCTGGTGATCGACGGCGGCTTCGTCCCGACCTGGTGACCCGGATCTGGTGACCCGGACCGCGTGACCCCGACCTGGTGACCGGCCGCGTGATCACCTCTCCAGCAGCATCCGCTGCAACTCCCGGGCCGCGCGCGGCGGAGCCACGTCGCTGCGGTGGGCCAGCGCGATCGTACGGTGCAGGCCGGGCCGGGCCAGCGGAGTGACCCGCAGCCCGCGCCCGGTGCGGGCCGCCACCATGCGCGGTACGACCGCGACGCCCAGCCCGGACCGGACGAAGCCGAGGACCGCGTCCATCTCGCCGCCCTCCACCGCGAAGTCCGGCTCGAAACCCTCCGCCCGGCAGGCGGCGACCGTCAGCTCCCTGAGGTCGTAGCCGTGCCGGAACATCACCAGACGCTCGCCCTCCAGATCCGCGATGCGCACGACCCGGCCGCCCCCGCCGGGCGCCGGCACCTCCGGTGAGGACACCACCACCAGGTCCTCCCGCAGCAACTCCACCGTGGTCAGGGCGGGCGCGGGCGTCGGCAGCGGGAGCACGACGAGGGCGAGGTCGAGGGCGCCACGGGCCAGCCCCCGCACCAGGTCGTGCGAGCCGCCCTCCTCGATCAGCAGCCGGATGCCCGGATAGCGGTCGTGGAAGGCGCGCAGGACGTCCGGCAGCAGACCGGTGCACAGGCTCGGCGTCGCGCCCAGCCGCACCCGCCCCCGCCGCAGCTGCACCAGCTCCTGCACCTCGTACCGGGCCGTGTCCGCGTCCGCGAGGATCCGCCGGGCCAGCGGCAGCAGCGCCTCGCCCGCGTCGGTGAGCGTGATGTTGCCCCGCGCGCGCAGGAACAGATCCGCGCCCAGCTCCCGCTCCAGCGCCTTGATCTGCTGCGACAACGACGGCTGGGCGACATGGACCAGCTCGGCGGCCCGGGTGAAGTGCCGGGTCTCGGCGACGGCCACGAAGTACTGAAGCTGCTGGAACTGCACGGTTACAGAATAGTCCCTGCCTATGGAAACAAGCTGGACCATGTCTTGGACCGATCGGGTCCGGCACGCCTAGCGTGCTGTGCCATGGCTCTGGCAACGCGGACGGACCGACGGCCGTCCATGGCGCGCACGATGTGGGACAGCACCGTCGGCAAGAAGACGATCATGGCCGTCAGTGGTCTGATCATGCTGCTGTACCTGGTCGCACACATGATCGGGAACCTGAAGATCTACTTCGGGGCGGGCGAGTTCAACCACTACGCCCACTGGCTGCGCACCGTCGGCGAACCGTTCATGCACTACGAGTGGACGCTCTGGCTCATCCGGATCGTGCTGGTCGTCGCCGTGGTCGCCCACGCCACGTCCGCGTACCAGCTCAGCCGCCGCGACATCAAGGCACGGCCCAGCAAGTACGTGCACAAGAAGCCGCGGGCCAGTTACGCCACGCGGACCATGCGCTGGGGCGGGATCATCCTCGGCCTGTTCATCGTCTGGCACATCCTGGACCTGACCACCGGCACCGTGCACTCCGGCGGCTTCCAGGAGGGCCACCCGTACCAGAACGTGGTGGACACCTTCTCCACCTGGTACGGCAACGTCATCTACATCGTCGCGATGCTCGCGCTCGGCCTGCACATCCGGCACGGCTTCTGGAGCGCCGCCCAGACCCTCGGCGTCGGCAGCCGCGCCCGCGACCGCGCCCTGAAGACCGTCGCCGACGTCCTCGCGCTGCTGCTCACGGCCGGCTTCATCGCCGTACCCGTGGGCGTCATGACCGGAGTGGTGAGCTGACATGACAACCTACGTGGACTACACGACCGGTGACGCCGTCGTCGACGGCCAGGCGCCCTCCGGCCCGATCAGCGAGCGCTGGGACAAGCGCCGCTTCGAGGCCAAGCTGGTCAACCCCGCCAACCGCCGCAAGCACACCGTCATCGTGGTCGGTACCGGCCTGGCCGGCGGCTCCGCGGGCGCCACGCTCGCCGAACAGGGCTACCACGTCGTCCAGTTCTGCTACCAGGACTCCCCGCGCCGCGCCCACTCGATCGCCGCGCAGGGCGGCATCAACGCGGCGAAGAACTACCGCAACGACGGCGACTCGATCCACCGGCTGTTCTACGACACCGTCAAGGGCGGCGACTTCCGGGCCCGCGAGTCCAACGTCCACCGCCTCGCGCAGATCTCGGTCGAGATCATCGACCAGTGCGTGGCACAGGGCGTGCCGTTCGCCCGCGAGTACGGCGGCCTGCTCGACACCCGCTCCTTCGGCGGCGTCCAGGTGTCCCGAACGTTCTACGCCCGCGGCCAGACGGGCCAGCAGCTGCTGCTGGGCGCCTATCAGGCGCTGTCGCGGCAGATCGCCGCGGGGAACGTGGAGATGCACCCGCGCACCGAGATGCTGGACCTGATCGTCGTGGACGGGCGGGCGCGCGGCATCGTGGCGCGGGACCTCGTCACCGGGAAGATCGACACGTACTTCGCCGACGCCGTCGTGCTCGCGAGCGGCGGCTACGGCAACGTCTTCTACCTGTCCACGAACGCCATGAACTCCAACGCGACCGCCGTCTGGCGGGCGCACCGGCGTGGCGCCTACTTCGCCAACCCCTGCTTCACCCAGATCCACCCCACCTGCATCCCGCGCACCGGCGACCACCAGTCCAAGCTCACCCTGATGAGCGAGTCCCTGCGCAACGACGGCCGGATCTGGGTGCCGAAGGCCAAGGGCGACACCCGGCCCGCGAACCAGATCCCCGAGGACGAGCGCGACTACTACCTGGAGCGCATCTACCCGTCCTTCGGCAACCTGGTCCCGCGCGACATCGCCTCCCGCGCCGCGAAGAACGTCTGCGACGAGGGCAGGGGGGTCGGCCCCGGTGGCCAGGGGGTGTACCTGGACTTCGCCGACGCGATCAAGCGGATGGGGCGCAAGGCCGTCGAGGCCAAGTACGGCAACCTCTTCGACATGTACCAGCGGATCACCGACGAGGATCCGTACGAGGTGCCGATGCGGATCTACCCCGCCGTGCACTACACGATGGGCGGCCTGTGGGTCGACTACGACCTGCAGACCACCGTCCCGGGCCTGTTCGCGATCGGCGAGGCCAACTTCTCCGACCACGGCGCGAACCGCCTCGGTGCCTCCGCCCTGATGCAGGGCCTCGCCGACGGATACTTCGTCCTGCCGTCGACGATCAACGACTATCTCGCCCGCAACCCGCACCAGGAGGCGGTGACGGCCGAACATCCGGTCGTCCAGGAGGTGTTGGCCGAGACGGAGGACCGGCTCAACCTGCTCCTGTCCGTCGACGGCGACCGCACCCCCGACTCCTTCCACCGCGAACTCGGCGAACTCATGTGGGAGTTCTGCGGCATGGCGCGCACGGACGCGGGTCTGCGCAAGGCCCTGGAGCGGATCCCGCAGATCCGTGAGGAGTTCTGGCGGCGCATCAAGGTGCCCGGCACCGGCGAGGAGTTCAACCAGTCGCTGGAGAAGGCCAACCGCATCGTCGACTACCTGGAACTCGCCGAGCTGATGTGCCTCGACGCGCTGCACCGCGGCGAGTCCTGCGGCGGCCACTTCCGCGAGGAGTCGCAGACACCGGACGGCGAGGCCGCCCGCAGGGACGAGGAGTTCTCCTACGCGGCCGCCTGGGAGTTCACCGGCACCGGCGATGCGCCCGTCCTGCACAAGGAAGACCTGGTCTTCGAGTACGTCCACCCCACCCAGCGGAGCTACGCATGAAGCTCAACCTGCGCGTCTGGCGGCAGAAGAACGCCGACGCCGAAGGCGCCATGTCCACGTACGAGGTGGACGGCATCTCCTCCGACATGTCCTTCCTGGAGATGCTCGACACGCTCAACGAGGAACTCATCCTCAGGGGCGAGGACCCGGTGGCCTTCGACCACGACTGCCGCGAGGGCATCTGCGGCGCCTGTTCCCTCGTGATCAACGGGGATGCGCACGGGCCCGAGCGGACCACCACCTGTCAGCTGCACATGCGGTCCTTCAAGGACGGCGACACGATCGACATCGAACCGTGGAGGGCGTCGGCGTTCCCGGTGATCAAGGACCTGGTCGTCGACCGGTCCGCCTTCGACCGGATCATCCAGGCCGGCGGTTACATCTCCGCGCCGACGGGCTCCGCGCCGGAGGCGCATGCGGCGCCGGTGCCGAAGCCGGATGCGGACTTCGCGTTCGAGCACGCCGAGTGCATCGGGTGCGGGGCGTGTGTGGCCGCGTGCCCGAACGGTGCGGCGATGCTGTTCACCTCCGCCAAGGTCAACCATCTGAACGTGCTGCCTCAGGGGGCGCCCGAGCGGGAGACGCGGGTGCTGGACATGGTGGCGCAGATGGACGCGGAGGGGTTCGGCGGGTGCACGCTGACGGGTGAGTGTGCGACTGCTTGTCCCAAGGGGATTCCGCTCATGTCCATCACCGGCATGAACAGGGAGTGGCTGCGGGCCAACCGGAAGGTGGGCAAGCGCTAGCCGCAGGAGAAGACGTTCGCCGTACAAGGGGCGGACGGGCGGGGCCGGGAGAGGTGCTCCTTCCGGCCCCGTCTGGTTTTCCGGCGGCACGCTCACCCACGCCGTTCAACAAGCCCACACCCACTCTCCGGGCACCGGTCACGCGTACGCCAACCGGCGTCGGAAGAACAGGAGCGGCAGAGCGGACCGACGTTCTGCCGCTCCCGCCGACCCCGGCCCGTGACCATGGAGAGAGCCATGACCGGCGTCACCACGCTCGATCGCCCCCCGCAGCCCGCGGCACCCACCCGCTACACCGTCACCCTCGCCCGTGACGAGGCCGACGTCCGTGCCGCGCAGCGGCTGCGGCACGACGTCTTCGCCGGAGAGATGGGCGCCCTGCTGGCCACCTCGCAGCCGGGCCTCGACGTCGACCCGTTCGACGCGTACTGCGACCACCTGCTCGTGCGCGACACCGTGACCGGGCAGGTGGTCGGCACCTACCGGCTGCTGCCGCCGGAGCGCGCCGCGGTCGCCGGCCGGCTCTACTCGGAGGGCGAGTTCGACCTGGCCCCGCTCGACGGGATCCGGCCCGGTCTGGTCGAGGTCGGCCGCTCCTGCGTGCACCCCGACCACCGGGACGGCACGGTCATCGGCCTGATCTGGGCCGGGATAGCCCGGTACATGGTCGACCGGGGCCACGAGTGGCTGGCGGGCTGCTGCTCCGTGCCGCTCGCCGACGGCGGCGCGCTGGCCACGGCCACCTGGGACCGGGTGCGCACCAAGCACCTGGCGCCCGAGGAGTTCCGGGTACGGCCCCTGCTGCCGTGGACCCCGAACGCCGAGGTGCCCGCCGGCCGCACCGAGCTGCCCGCCCTGCTGCGCGGCTACGTCCGCCTCGGCGCCTGGGTGTGCGGGGAACCCGCGCACGACCCGGACTTCGGGGTCGCCGACCTGTACGTGCTGCTGTCGATGCGCTGGGTCAACCCGCGCTATCTGCGGCACTTCCTCTCCCTCGTGCCGGCCTGATGAGCGTCTGGCTGCCCACCGCGCCCTGCACCCCGGGCTCCTGCGTGGAGCCGGCCGCACCCGCCGCGGCCGTACCCCGTGCCGTGCTGCGGCTCACCGCGGTCGCGGTCCTGGTGCTGGCCGGGATCGCGCTGACCGCGCTCGGCTGGGGGTGCCCCCGCTTGCGGGGGAGGATCCCCGCCGAGTGGGTCAGGCGGTGGTGCCGGTCGATCGTGCGGGCCATCGGGGTCCGGGTCCGCTTCACCGGCACCGCCGCGCCGGACGGCGGTCTGCTGCTGGTCGCCAACCACGTCTCCTGGCTGGACATCCCGCTGCTGGCCGCCGTACGCCCCGCCCGGATGCTCGCCAAGACCGAGATCCGTGACTGGCCCGTGGCGGGGGCGCTGGCCGCGCGCGGCGGGGCGGTGTTCATCGAGCGCGACCGGCTGCGCGCGCTGCCCGACACGGTCGCCCGGATCGCGCACGCCCTGCGGGAGGGCGCGGCCGTGGTCGCCTTTCCCGAGGGCAGCACCTGGTGCGGGCGGGCGCACGGCCGCTTCCACCGGGCCGTCTTCCAGGCCGCGCTGGACGCGGGCGTGCCCGTGCAGCCGGTCCGGCTGCGCTACCGGCAGGACGGGGGAGGGGCGGCGAGCACCGCGGCCGCGTTCGTCGGCGAGGACACCCTGCTCGCCTCCCTGTGGCGGGTCGCCCGCGCGCGGGGCCTGGTGGCCGAGGTGGACATCCGGCCGGTGATACCGCCCGGCGACCAGCCCGACCGCCGTTCCCTCGCCCGGGCCGCCCAGCCGGTCCCCTCGGAGACCGCCTGGACCCATGCCGTCCTGCTGGCGCCGCAGCTCTCCCCTCAGGGCATGGCCCGGGCCAGATAGGGAGCCGTGGCGCTGCCCACCGCCCGCGCCACCCGCTGCGGCGGCCCGGCCGCCACGATCCGGCCGCCCCGGTCGCCGCCGCCCGGCCCCAGGTCGATCACCCAGTCCGCCTCGGCGACCACGGTCATGTCGTGCTCGACCACGACCACCGTGTGCCCGGCGTCGACCAGCCCGTGCAGCCGGTCCATCAGCACCTCGACATCGGCCGGGTGCAGACCGGTCGTCGGCTCGTCCAGCAGGTAGAGGGTGTGGGCGCGGCGGCCGCGCTGCAGTTCGCTCGCCAGCTTGATCCGCTGGGCCTCCCCGCCGGACAGCTCGGTGGCGGGCTGGCCCAGGCGCAGATAGCCGAGGCCCACGTCGAGCAGCGAGCCCAGGCTGCGGGCCGCGCCCGGGGTGTCCGCGAAGAAGGAGGCCGCGTCCTCGACGGTGAGGTCCAGGACCTCGGCGATGTTCCGTCCCCGGTACGCCACCCGCAGGGTCTCGGGGTTGTAGCGGGCGCCCGCGCAGTCCGGGCAGGGCGCGTACGTGCTCGGCAGGAACAGCAGCTCGACGCTGACGAACCCCTCGCCCTGGCAGGTCTCGCAGCGCCCGCCCGTCACGTTGAAGGAGAACCGCCCGACGCCGTAGCCGCGCTCCCGTGCCGCGTCGGTGGCGGCGAACACCTTCCGTACGACGTCGAAGAGGCCGGTGTAGGTGGCCAGGTTGGAGCGTGGAGTGCGCCCGATCGGCCGCTGGTCCACCCGGACGAGGCGGCCGACCCCGGCCAGGTCCTCCGTCAACTCGCCGATGAGCGTGGACTTCCCGGAGCCGGAGACACCGGTGACGGCGGTGAACGCGCTCAGCGGGAACTCGGCCGTCACCCCGCGCAGGTTGTGCCGGGTCACGGGACCCACCGTCAGCCAGCCGCGCGGCTCACGGACCGCACGCGCCGGGCCCGGGGCCTCGTCGAAGAGGTAGCGGGCCGTGGCCGAGTCCTCGACCGAGGCCAGCTCGGCCACCGGGCCGCTGTACAGCACACGCCCGCCGTGCTCGCCCGCGCCGGGACCGATGTCCACCAGCCAGTCGGCGCCGCGCACCACCTCCAGGTGGTGCTCGACCACGAACACCGAGTTCCCGGCCGTCTTGAGCCGGTCCAGCACGGCGAGCAGGGCCTCGGTGTCCGCAGGGTGCAGTCCGGCCGACGGCTCGTCCAGCACGTACACCACGCCGAACAGCCCGGAACGCAACTGGGTGGCGAGCCGCAGCCGTTGCAGCTCGCCCGCCGAGAGGGTGGGGGTGGATCGGTCCAGGCTGAGATAGCCGAGGCCCAGCTCGACCACGGGCGCGATCCGGGACTTCAGGTCCTCGGTGAGGACCCGGGCCGTCTCGGTGCCGCCGTCGAGCAGGCCGGCCAGGTCGGTCAGGGGCAGTGCGGCCAGCTGGGCGATGGTCCGGCCGCCGAAGGTCACCGCCAGCGCCTCGGGCCGCAGCCTGCTGCCCCCGCACACCGGGCAGGGCGCACTGGTCAGGAAGCGCTCCGCCTTCGTGCGCAGGGTCGGGGACTTGGTGTCGGAGAACGTCTTCATGACGTACCGGCGGGCGCTCATGTACGTGCCCTGGTACGGCCGTTGGATCCGGTCGGCGTCCCGGACCGGGTGCACGGTGACGACCGGCTGCTCCTCGGTGAAGAGGATCCATTCCCGCTCCTCGGCGGGGAGTTCGCGCCAGGGCCGGTCCACGTCGTACCCGAGCGTGTCGAGGATGTCGCGCAGGTTCTTGCCCTGCCAGGCCCCCGGCCACGCGGCGATCGCGCCCTCGCGGACCGACAGCGAGGGATCGGGGACCAGCAACTCCTCGGTGGTGCGGTGCACTTGGCCGAGACCGTGACACTCCGGGCAGGCACCGGCCGCGGTGTTGGGGGAGAACGCGTCCGAGTCGAGTCGCTCGGCGCCGGGCGGGTAGTCACCGGCGCGCGAGAACAGCATGCGCAGGGAGTTGGAGAGGTTGGTGACCGTGCCCACGGAGGAGCGGGAGGTGGGGGACGAGCGCCGCTGCTGGAGGGAGACCGCCGGCGGGAGGCCGGTGATCTCGCCGACCTTGGGTGCCCCGACCTGGTGGATCAGCCGGCGCACGTACGGCGCGACCGACTCGAAGTAGCGTCGCTGTGCCTCGGCATAGACCGTGCCGAACGCCAGGGACGACTTCCCCGAGCCGGACACGCCGGTGAACACGGCCAGTACGTCCCGCGGGATGTCCACGTCGACACCCTTGAGGTTGTGCTCGCGGGCACCGCGAACACGGACGTAGGGGTCGTACGGGTCATGGGGGCTGTGCATCGGGGGGAAACTCCGTACGGGCCTGCCGGGCGGGGACAAACCCCGCGATTCTAGCCCGCCGGGTTTCGGCTACGGATGCGGAGGGGTGTCCCGCTCCTGGCTTCCCAGCTCGTCCTTGAGCTTCTGCTGGGTGGTGTCGACCTGGGACCGGTACTTGGCCTGGGTCTTCTCGTCGACGTAGTCGCCGCCCTTGTCGATGCCCTTGTCGGCCATGTCTTCGTGGCCCTTGAGCATGCCCTTGATCTTGTCCATGAGGGACATGGGAGCCCTCCTCGTCGCTTGAGGCTTCCGCTCCCAGCGTCTCCGGTTCGGGCCGGGTCCGCATCTCGGTGTCGCTCTCATGCAGGTTTGCACTATTTGTGCGACTTTGGGGGCGGACGTCTGTCGCTCCAGAAAGGCCCGCCCCATGAGCACCCCTGGCTTCGGATTCGGACGCAGCCCGTTCGAGGAGTTCGACGAGCTGATGTCCCGCTTCTTCGGCACCGGCGGCCCGGCCGCCTCCGCCCGCCGGCCGCAGCGCGTCGACATCGGCAGTCTGCTGTCCGAACGGGCGCGGGACCTGGTGGCCGAGGCCAGGGACATCGCCGCGATCGAGGGCAGCGAGGAACTCGACGCCCGGCATCTGCTGGCCGCCGCCACCCACAACGACTCCACCCGGCGCCTGCTCACCGAGGCCGGCGCCGACCCCGACCGCATCCGCGAGCAGCTCGGCACCGGTGCGAACGGCGGCGAGAAGACCGAGCCGAACACCCTGACCCCGTCCGCCAAGCGCGCCCTGTTCGACGCCTACCAGATCTCCCGCGCAGAGGGCGACTCCTACATCGGCCCCGGGCACATCCTGCGCGCGCTCGCCGCGAACCCGGAGTCGGCGGCCGGGCAGGCGCTCGGCGACGGCGGCTGGGAACCGGCCAGGCTGCCCACCGAGGGTGCCGGCGAGCGGAAGAAGCCCAGCACCACGCCGACCGTGGACGAGTACGGCCGCGACCTCACCGAGGACGCCCGCCAGGGCCGCCTCGACCCGGTGATCGGACGCGAGGAGGAGGTCGAACAGACCATCGAGGTGCTCTCCCGGCGCAGCAAGAACAACCCCGTCCTGATCGGTGATCCCGGCGTCGGCAAGACGGCCGTGGTGGAGGGCATCGCCCAGCGCATCGTCGCCGGTGACGTCCCCAAGACCCTGGCCGACAAGCGGCTGGTCTCCCTGGACCTGGCCGGCATGGTGGCCGGCACCAAGTACCGGGGCGAGTTCGAGGAACGGCTGAAGAAGCTCCTCGACGAGGTGGGCGAGCACGGGGACGAACTGATCCTGTTCCTGGACGAGCTGCACACCGTCGTCGGCGCCGGAGGCGGCGGCGAGGGCGCCCTGGACGCGGGCAACATGCTCAAACCCGCCCTGGCCCGCGGCGAGTTGCACCTGATCGGCGCGACGACCGTGGACGAGTACCGCAGGCACATCGAGAAGGACGCGGCCCTGGAGCGCCGCTTCGCGCCCATCCTGGTCGGCGAGCCCAGCGTGGACGACACCATCGAGATCCTGCGCGGCCTGCGCGACCGGTACGAGGCCCACCACCAGGTCCGCATCACCGACGAGGCGGTCGTCGCCGCGGCCGAGCTGTCCGACCGGTACATCACCTCCCGGTTCCTGCCCGACAAGGCCATCGACCTGATGGACCAGGCCGCCGCCCGGGTCCGGCTGCGCGCCAAGACCCCCCTGGCCGACACCCGCGAGATCGAGGACCGGATCGCCGCCCTGAACCGGGAGAAGGACCAGGCGGTCGCCGACGAGGAGTACGAGCGCGCCAAAGACCTGCGCGACCGGATCAAGGAGGCCGAGGCCGAGCTGGCCGCGGCGGGCAAGGCCGAGGAGCACGTCCCGAAGGTCACCGCCGAGGACATCGCCCAGGTCGTCTCCCGCACCACCGGCATCCCGGTCGCCCAGCTCACCGAGGAGGAGCGGGAACGGCTGATGAAGCTGGAGGAGCATCTGCACGAGCGGGTCGTCGGCCAGGACGAGGCGATCACCGCCGTCGCCCGGGCGGTACGCCGCGCCCGGGCCGGCATGAGCGACCCCAACCGGCCCATCGGCAGCTTCCTCTTCCTCGGCCCGACCGGCGTCGGCAAGACCGAGCTGGCCCGCGCCCTCGCCGCCGCCCTCTTCGGCGACGAGAGCCGCATGATCCGCCTCGACATGAGCGAGTTCCAGGAGCGGCACACCGTCTCCCGCCTGGTCGGGGCACCCCCCGGATACGTCGGCCACGAGGAGGCCGGCCAGCTCACCGAGGCGGTGCGCAGGCAGCCGTACACCGTGCTGCTGCTGGACGAGGTGGAGAAGGCCCACCCGGACGTCTTCAACACCCTGCTGCAGCTCCTGGACGACGGCCGGCTCACCGACTCCCAGGGCCGCACGGTCGACTTCAAGAACACCGTCGTCATCATGACGTCGAACATCGGCGCCGACCGCATTCTGGCCGCCGGCACCGAGGACTACACCAAGGTCCGCGACGCCGTCATGCCCGCCCTCCAGCAGCACTTCCGGCCCGAGTTCCTCAACCGCATCGACGAGATCATCGTCTTCCGCGGCCTGGAGCGCACCCAGCTGCGCCAGATCGTCGACCTGCTGCTGGAGCACACCCGGCGCCGGCTGCACGCCCAGGAGGTCACCATGGAGGTCACCGACGCGGCCGCCGACCTGCTCGCGAACCTCGGCTACCAGCCCGACTTCGGCGCCCGCCCGCTGCGCCGCACCATCCAGCGCGAGGTGGACGACCGCCTCGCCGACATGCTGCTCTCCGGCGAGCTGAACGCCGGCGACCGGGCGGTGGTGGACGCGGCGGACGGTTCCGTGGCGATCCGCGCGGACAAGCCGGCCGGCGTGGAGGGCTGAGCCGCTCAGCCGCGGGGCGCGAACAGCGTGGCGAGCCGCCGGTAGGAGTCCAGCAGCGCCGTACGGTCGTACGAGCTGGTCGTGACCAGGACCTCGTCGGCGCCCGTCTCCTTCAGCACCGTCTCCAGCTCGTGGGCGACCTCGCCCTCGGTGCCGGCGACGTGACCGGCGAGACCGGACTCGAAGAAGTCGCGCTCCTTGGCGGTCATCGTGCGGGCCTGGATCTCCTCGGCCGGGGCCAGGGGCGGGAAGGTGCCGCGGGTCCGTGAGTACGCCATGGCCCAGGCCTCCGGGACCAGCAGCCGCCGCGCGGCCTCCGGCGTCCCGGCGACCGCGACCGTCCCGGAGATCACCACGTACGGCTCGGGCGCCCAGGGGGAGGGGCGGAACAGGGAGCGGTACTGGTCGATGCCGCGCAGCATCTTCTCGCGGCCCCGCAGGTCACCGATGACCATCGGCAGGCCGGCGCGGGCCGCGATCCGCGCGCCCTCGCCCATGGCCAGCACGAACGGCGGCACCCGCAGCCCCTCCGCCGGGCGGGCGTGCACCCCGGTCGGCGAGGTGCCCTCGAACCAGCCGAGCAGGTCACCGAGCTGCGCCGCGAAGTCCTCGGCGTCGTCCTTGTCCCGCCCGAGGGCCTTGCGCACCCCGTCCGTGAAGCCCACGGAACGCCCGAGCCCCATGTCGATCCGGCCCGGGAAGAGCGACTCCAGCACACCGAACTGCTCGGCCACCACCAGGGGTTGGTGGTTGGGCAGCATCACCCCGCCGGTGCCGACCCGGATCGAGCGCGTCGCGCCGGCCACGGTGGCCGCCAGCACCGTCGGCGCCGACCCGGCGACCCCGGGCACGCCATGGTGCTCGGACACCCAGAAACGGTGGTAGCCGAGCCCCTCCGCCTCCCGGGCCAGCGCGACCGTGTCCCGCAGCGCCTCGGCGGGCGGGTGCCCCGCACGGGTGCGGGAACGGTCGAGGACGGAGAAGCGGGTCGCGGCGATCACGGAACTCATACGAGGTTCAACACCGGGGAGCCCGCAGGATTCCTCACGGCGCGACGTCGGCGTGCGGTAGCCCGCGCCCGGCGGTCACCGGCCCGACCGGGTCCGTGCGCCCCGTGGGGCCTCGATCATCTGCAGCTCCAGCGCGAGCGGCGGCTCGGCAAGACCGGGGCCACCCGTCCGTGCCCACTCGGCGACCTCGGCCGTGCAGTCGTCGTCCAGGGCGAACCCGATCCACACGGGCCTGCCGCCCGCCCGCCGCCCCTCGGCGGAGGGGCGTACGACCACGACGTTCGCCTGGTCGCACGGGCCCAGGCAGTCGGTCGTACGTACCGCGAAGCCGCCCTCGGCCGCGGCGGCCCGCAACCGGTCCAGCTGGCGGTCGTGATCGGTACCGGGGTGCTTGGCCGGGTTGCCGCAGCAGCAGCCCCGGCAGACGACGAGGGTGGGAACAGAAGGCATGGGAGAAGCATGAAGCCCTCACCCTCCGGGAGTTGACGCAGGGGTGGCTAGGGTGGGCCCGTGACAGACAGCAGTGCGCGCCCGGTTGCCGTGTTCGACCTCGACAACACCCTTGCCGACACCGCCCATCGGCAGCACTTCCTGGAGGACCGGCCGCGGAACTGGGCCGGGTTCTTCGCGGCCGCGCCCGAGGATCCGCCGCTCGCCGAGGGGGTGGAGCTGGTCATGACGCAGGCACGGGAGTGCGAGATCGCGTACCTCACGGGACGGCCCGAGCGGTGCCGGCGCGACACGCTCGACTGGCTCGCTGCGCAAGGGCTGCCCGCGGGGCGCCTCCACATGCGGGGCAACGCCGATCGCAGGCCCGCCCGGTTCACCAAGCTGGAGGTCCTGCGCCGGCTGGCCCGGGACCGCGAGATACGGTTCCTCGTCGATGACGACGAACTCGTGTGCGACGACGCCGAGCGTGCCGGATTCGCCGTCGTACGGGCCCGCTGGGCCGCGAAGTCCACCGCGCTGGAGGACGCCCAGGAGCGTGAGGGCCGGACCTGACGCCGCGGGTTACTCCCCGTCCTCGATGCGGAAGCCCACCTTCAGGCCGACCTGCCAGTGGGCGATCTGCCCGTCCTCGATCTGCCCCCTGACCTGTGTCACCTCGAACCAGTCCAGGTTGCGCACGGTCTGGGCCGCCCGGGCGATCCCGTTGCGGATGGCCTTGTCGACGCCGTCGGGGGAGGTGCCGACGATCTCCGAGACCCGGTAGGTGTGGTTGGTCATGCGGGTGCTCCTCTGTGCTGCTCCGCCGTGACGGGTGTGTCACGCGTCACTCCACGGTGCCGTATGCGGGGGCGGAGCGCGAGGCGTCGCGGCCGTACCCCCGGTAGCCCTTGACCCGCACATTGGTCCATACCAAAATCCATACACCCGTGCGAGCCCCGGCTCGTCCCCCCACGTCGGGCCCCCTCCCCTGTCCGCCAGACAGAACAGGACCCCTCGTGAGACGTCGTCTGCTCGCCCTCCTCTGTGTCACCGGCTCCCTGGTCAGCGGCTGCGGCCTCCTCCCGGGCGGCCAGGACCGGCACACCGTCACCGTGTGGCTGATGAAGGACAGCGCCTCGAAGGAGTTCCTGCGGCGCTTCACCGAGGACTTCGAGCGCACCCACAAGGACCTGCGCCTGGACATCCGCATCCAGGAGTGGACCGGCATCGTGGAGAAGGTCCAGAAGGCGCTCAGGGGCGACGCCGAGGACGGTCCCGACGTCATCGAGGTGGGCAACACCCAGGTCCCGCTGTACGTCGACGACGGCCGGCTCGCCGATCTCACGCTGGAGTCGATGCGCGACTGGGGCAA
Source organism: Streptomyces sp. Ag109_G2-15 (assembly GCF_900215565.1). Taxonomy (NCBI): domain Bacteria; kingdom Bacillati; phylum Actinomycetota; class Actinomycetes; order Kitasatosporales; family Streptomycetaceae; genus Streptomyces; species Streptomyces sp. Ag109_G2-15. The sequence continues at coordinate 1,172,490 of NZ_OCNI01000002.1, read as the reverse complement.
GGAGCACTGGCTGCCCGGCCTCGCCGAACCCGGCAAGGACGGCAACAAGCAGTACGGCGTGCCCTGGTACGCGGCCAACCGGGTCGTCATCTACCGCAAGGACCTCTTCGCACAGGCCGGCATCAGCGCCCCGCCGAAGACCCGCGACGAGTGGCTCGCCGACACCCAGAAGCTCGACTCCGGCGGCAACCAGGGCATCTACCTGGCCGGACAGGACTGGTACACCCTCTCCGGCTTCATCTGGGACGAGGGCGGCGACCTGGCCGAGCAGAAGGACTACGAGTGGCGCGGCACCCTGGACACCCCGGCCGCGCTGCGCGGCATGGACTTCTACCGGCGGCTCCAGGCGCTCGGCGCGGGGCCCGTGGACGCGGACGAGGAACACCCGCCCCAGGCCGGGGTGTTCGCGGGCGGCAAGGTCGCGCAGATCATCGCCGTACCGGGGCTCGCCCGGTCGATCGTGCAGCAGAACCCCGGCCTCGAGGGCAAGCTCGGCTTCTTCCCGGTGCCGGGCAGGACCGCCGCCCGGCCCGGCACGGTCTTCACCGGCGGCTCCGACCTGGTCGTCCCGCAGAACACCGACGACCAGTTCGCCGCGACCGCCGTCATCGGGGCGCTCACCGGCGCCAAGTGGGACACCGAACTCGCCCGCACCATGAACTACGTGCCCAACAAGACCACGTTGGCGGGCGCGGTCGCGGGCGAGGAGGGGGTCGCCGCGATGGCGGCGGGCGCCGCACAGGGCCGGGCGACCCCCCACACCCCTCAGTGGGCCGCGGTCGAGGCCGACAACCCGATCAAGGGGTACATGACCCGGGTACTCGGCGGAGCCGACCCGGCGACCGAGGCCCGCCGGGCCGACCGGAAGATCACCGAGGCCCTCGCCCAGAACCTGGGCTGACTTACCGCGCCATGCTGAGCGACAGTGCGAAGCGGTTCTCGGTGTCCGTCCACCAGTGGGTCAACTCCAGCCCGGCCGCGTCAAGTTCGGCGGTCACGCCGTCCCTGCGGAACTTCGCCGACACCTCGGTGCGCAGCTCCTCGCCCGCCGCGAAGTCCACGGCGAGGTCCAGCGCGGGCACCTTCACGGTCTGCGTCGTGCGCGAGCGCAGCCGCATCTCGATCCACTCCTGCTCGGTGTCCCACAGGGCCACATGGTCGAAGGCGCCGGGGTCGAAGTCGGAGCCCAGCTCCCGGTTCATGACGGACAGGACGTTCTTGTTGAACGCGGCCGTCACCCCGGCCGCGTCGTCGTACGCCCGGACCAGCACCCGCTCGTCCTTGACCAGGTCCGTGCCGAGCAGCAGCCCGTCGCCCGGGGCGAGCAGGGCACGCACCGAGGCCAGGAACTTCGCCCGTTCGGCGGGCAGCAGGTTGCCGATCGTGCCGCCGAGGAACGCCAGCAGCCGGGGTCCGGGCGTCTCGGGCAGCGTCAGCGGGGCGGTGAAGTCGGCGATGAGCGCGTGTACTTCGAGCCCGGGCCGCTCCTCGATGAGCGCCTGCCCGGCCTGGGTGAGGGCGCTCTCGCTGACGTCGACGGGGACGTACGCCGCCAGCGAGGTGAGCGCGTCGATCAGATAACGGGTCTTCTCCGAGGAACCGGAGCCCAGCTCGACCAGGGTGCGCGCGCCGCTCGCGGCGGCGATCTCGCCGGACCGGGCGGCGAGGATCTCGCGCTCGGCCCGCGTCGGGTAGTACTCGGGCAGCTCCGTGATCTGCTCGAACAGCTCGCTGCCCCGGGCGTCGTAGAACCACTTGGGCGGCAGCGTCTTGGGGTTGACGGTGAGGCCGTTCAGGACGTCGGCGCGCAGCGCGGCGTCCGTCGCGTCCTCGGGGAGGGTGCGGGTGACGTGCAGGGGACTCACGTACAGGGCTCCTTATGTGGTACGGACGCCAGGTCCTCGAGCGGGGCGAGCAGCACGCCGGTGCGGCTCGCCGTGAGCACGGTGCGGTCGGGGACCTCCTGCCAGAGCGGGTCGTCGTCATACGGTTCGGAGGCGACGACCGTGCCGGTGCCGGGCTCCGTGCGGTACCAGAGGCTGTCGCCCCAGGCGGTGGCGGCGATGGTGGCGCCGTCGGTGAGCAGCAGGTTCAGCCGGGAGGCGGGGGCCGCCTCGGCCAGCTCGCGCACCGCCCCGCCGAGGGCGTCGGCGGGGTCGTCGCCGAGGCGCAGCCGGTGCAGGACCAGCGCCCAGACGAACGCCGAGTCGGTGCTCGCCTGCAGGGACAGCAGCTCGACCGGGGGCAGGGCGGACGCCAGGGGCGCCGCCGAGTCCGGCCAGCCCGCGATCATGCCGTTGTGGCTGAAGAGCCACCGCCCGTCGGCGAAGGGCGCCGCCGCGGCCTCGGCGTCCGCGCCCGCGACGGTCGCGTCGCGTACGGCGGCCAGCACGGCGCCGGCGCGTACGACCCGGGCCAGGTCGGCGAAGGACAGGTCCGCCCAGATCGGCCCGGCCCGCCGGTAGCGGGCCGGGACCGGATCGCCCGGGGCGTACCAACCCACCCCGAAACCATCGGCGTTGACCGTCCCGTGCCGCTGCCGCCGGGGCGCCCACGACTGGCGGTACAGGCTGTGCGGGGGCTCCACGAGGAGCCGGCCGAGCGGCTCCTCGGGTCCCAGATAGGCCAGATGGCGGCACATCAGACGGCCTCCGAGCGGGCGGTGCGGAACCCGGAGAAGATCTGCCGCCGGATCGGGTAGTCCCAGTTGCGGAAGGTGCCCCGGCAGGCCACCGGGTCCACGGCGAACGAGCCGCCGCGCAGCACCTTGTGGTCGGAGCCGAAGAACACCTCCGAGTACTCCTTGTACGGGAACGCCTGGAAGCCCGGGTACGGCTGGAAGTCGCTCGCCGTCCACTCCCACACGTCCCCGATCAACTGCCGTACGCCGAGCGGCGATTCACCGGCCGGGTAGCTGCCGACGGGGGCGGGCCTCAGGTGCCGCTGGCCCAGGTTGGCGTGCTCGGGCGCCGGGTCGGCGTCGCCCCACGGGTAGCGGGTCGAGCGGCCGGTGGCCGGGTCGTACCGGGCGGCCTTCTCCCACTCGGCCTCGGTGGGCAGCCGTCGCCCGGCCCAGCGGGCGTAGGCGTCGGCCTCGTACCAGCACACGTGCAGCACCGGCTCGTCGGGCGGGACGACCTCGGTGACGCCGAAGCGGCGGCGCAGCCACTGCTTGCCGTCGCGGCGCCAGAACAGGGGTGCGTGGAGGGAGTGCTGCCGGACGTGCGCCCAGCCCTCGGGCGTCCACCAGCGCTCGGTGTCGTAGCCGCCGTCCTCGATGAACGCCTGGTACGCCGCGTTCGTCACCGGGGTCGTGTCGATCCAGTACGGCGCCACGTCCACCGGATGCGCCGGGCGTTCGTTGTCCAGGGCCCACGGCTCGTTGGAGGTGCCCATGGTGAACGGGCCGCCGGGGACCAGGACTTCGGCCGGGCCCGTGAACAGCGGGGCCGGTTCGGGGTCGGGGGCGGTCAGGGCCTGCGGACCCTTGCGGAGCTGATGGGTGATCAGCATCGTCTCGTCGTGCTGCTGTTCGTGCTGGGCGATCATCCCGAAGGCGAACCCGGCCTCGGTCAGCCGGCTGCCGTGGAAGTCCGCGGCCCCCAGCAGGTCCAGGGCCCGGCCGCGCACCTCGGCCGCGTAGCCGCGGGCCTCGGCGGGCGGCAGCAGCGGCAGCGAGGGCCGCTCGGCGCGCGGGTGCTCGAAGGCGTCGTACAGGCCGTCGATCTCGGGCCGCATCGCGTCTCTGCCGCCGACCGCTCGCAGCAGCCACAGCTCCTCCTGGTTGCCGATGTGCGCGAGGTCCCACACCAGCGGCGACATCAACGGGGAGTGCTGCGCGGTGAGGTCGGGGTCCTCGACGCAGCTGGTCAGCAGCGTGGTGCGGGCGCGGGCGGCGGTGAGCGAGGCCAGCGCACGCTCGCGCAGCGCCTCGGTGTCCGGCTCGGTGGCCGTGACCTCGGTCTCCGGGGCGGTCATGTGCGGATGTCCTTCCTCCCGTGGGCACGACGGTCCGTGTCGCGCAGGCGGTCCAGCAGGTCGTCGGCCGGGCAGCGGCCCTGGGCGACGTAGCGGTGCAGATACGCAGCCACGGCGTCCATGACCGCGGGGGTGGCACCGAGCCGGGGCAGGGCCTCCAGCGCCGCCGTGAAGCAGGCGACGGCGGCCTCGCGCAGCTCGGGGTCGGCGAGCCCGTGCCGGGCCGCGTCGGTCCACAGCGGATTGTGCGGGGCGGGCAGGTTCAGGGCCCGCTCCGCCAGGGGTTTCACCGCCCGGTGCGCGGACTCGGCGGCCTCCGGGTCGTCGAACAGCGCCGCCGTCACCGCGAGCGGCACGATCCAGCCGTCCTCACCGGGCTGCGCGTCGATCATGCGCAGCTCCAGGTGGCCGCGCGGCCGGACCGGCGGGAACAGGGTGGTGAGGTGGTAGTCGAGATCCGCCCGGGTGGGCGGCGTCTGCGAGCGGGTCCACTCGCGGAAGGTCAGGCCCTCGGGCACCTCCCACGGGCCGCCGTCGCGGCGGACGCACATCACCGGGGCGTCCAGCACATGCCGGGCCCAGGCGGACCGCGGCTCGCCGTCCGGTGGGGGAGCGCCCGCCCGCCCTGCGCCGATCTCCATCCACAGCAGCTGCCGGGTGGACAGCCAGCCCGTGGGCCGCTCGCCGATCAGCGGGGAGTTCGCGAACGCGGCCACCAGCACCGCGCCCAGCAGATGCGCCAGCTGCCAGCGCCGCTCGTGCCCGAGCGGCCCGGGCTCCTCTTGGCCGGCGTCCACGCACACCTGGACGGAGGCCGAGGTGCACATCATGTGCCGGCCGGCCGGGCCGGTGCGGTCGAGGCAGGCCTCCATGGCGTCGTAGCGCGGTTCGCGCAGGAAACGACGGGGTGCGTGCCAGGGGTCGTGGCCGAAGCCGACGAGTCCCAGATCGTCCTCGGCGAGGACCGCGCGGACCGTGTCCAGATCGGCCGAGACGGTCTCTATGCACTCCATCAGGGAGGTGGCGGGCGGTGAGCTGAGCTCCAGCTGGCCGCCGGGTTCGACCGTCAGCGGCGACTTCAGGGGCACGGCCCGCAGAGCGGCGTAGGCCGCTTCGAGTCGTTCGGGTGTCACGGGGAGCTGCGGCCGCCGCAGCTCATGGACGAGCCATTCCACTTCGACCCCGAGCGTGCGGGGCGGGCCGGTCTTGAAACAGATGCCGCGGACCAGGGCCTCGACCTCTGCCTCGGTGACGGCTGTGCGGTGCTCCGTACAGTCGCCACCATCACTTATTGAGTCGGACATGTCTGGATCCTCCTGAGATTCCACCATGCCACCGGCTCGGCATTTGGTGAGCCGGGCCGGCACTCGTCCCACCCAAGACCCTCGAAACGATTCGCACAAGGGTGCCCATCGGGACGTTCCGGATCGGTAATCTCCGTTTTCTTGGGCGTTTCCAGGCCGTTCCGGGAGCGGGAAACTCCGTTGCACCGCATCACCAGCATCACCCAGGATGCGTGCATGAGCACGACGGGGGAAACCGCGCGGGCCGCGGTCGTGGCGCCCACGGGGGTGGCGCCATGAGCGCGCGCCTGCGCGGCATCGCCACGGAGACCGAGCAGATCGTGGCGGCGGGGGTGTACCGGTCGCCGGACGGCCGGGAGGTGTCCGTCGCGGCGGCGATCGAGGCCGCCCGCGCGGGCACGCGGCTGTACGGCCCTGGGCCCGTGCCGGTGTCCGCGACGGCGGATGCGGAGCCGTTCTTCGAGGTCACGGGCGAGAGCAGCCTGGAAGCCGCCCGCCGGCTCGCCGACGTGCCCGTCGCCGTCCTGAACTTCGCCTCCGCCCGCAATCCCGGCGGCGGCTATCTGAACGGCGCCCAGGCCCAGGAGGAGGCCCTGTGCCGCGGCTCCGCGCTGTACACCTGCCTGCTTCAGGCCCGGGACTTCTACGACCACCACCGCGCCCACCGCGACCCGTTCTACACGGACCGGGTGATCCACACCCCCGCCGTGCCGGTGTTCCGCGACGACCGGGGCCGCCTGCTGCCGGACCCGTACCTCGCCGGTTTCCTGACCGCCGCCGCCCCCAACGCGGGCGTCATACGGCGTACGGCACCTGAACGAGTAGGCGAACTCCCGGCCGCCCTGGCCCGGCGGGCCGAGCGGGTCCTGGAGACCGCCGCCGCGCACGGCTACCGGAGGCTGGTACTGGGCGCCTGGGGCTGCGGTGTCTTCCAGAACGACCCGGCGCAGGTCGCGAGCGCCTTCCGGGCGCTGCTGGGCCCCGACGGCCGGTTCGCCCACACGTTCGAACACGTGGTGTTCGGCGTCCTGGACCGCACGCCGGGAGCGACGGTCCGGGAGGCCTTCGTACGGGCGTTTCCGGAGCGCACGCCCCCGGTCACGCTGTAGGGTCCGTCAGGTCCAGCCGTACCGCTCGTGGAGCCGCTGGCGGACCAGATTGAACCGCATCCGGTCGAGCGCGCACGCCTCCCGGCGCATGCCCTCCTCGTGCAGCCGCAGCACACGATCCACGTCCACCCACGAGTCGCGGCCCGACCGGTCCCACGGACCGCTGCCGATCGCCACCCACTCCCGGTCCCCGTCGTGCCGCTTGCTGGACAGCTGCACGGCGAGGAAGGTGCCCGCCGCCTCCCGGGCGACGACCAGCACCGGGCGGTCCTTGCCCCGGCCGTCGTTCTCCTCGAACGGCACCCAGGTCCACACGATCTCGCCCGGGTCGGGGTCGCCGTCATGGGCGGGGGAGTACTCGGTCCGCACCCGGCCGACCTCGCGCGGGTCGGCCTCGGTGGTCGCGGAGGGGCCCTGGCGGCCGGGAATGTCTTCGTCGGTAAAGGCAGTCACGGGGGCACCCTAGGCCGTACGCCGAAGAGTTGGACAACCGCCCACCGATGGCGGCCACCGGCCGGGCTCTCTCAGGTCGAGGCGGTCGGCACGGCCCCCGGGTCTCCGGTCTCCTTCGGAATGGTCCGCCAGGTCTGGGCCGTCGGCACGCCGCGCCGGTGCAGATCCAGCAGGGCCGGGCGGGTGCGAGCCCACAGTTCGCGGATGATCTGCCCCTGGATGTCGGCCAGTTCGAGCGCCATCCGCACCCGGTCGGCATCGGCCATCCGCGGCAGGAACGCGCGCAGGCACTGCTTGCGCAGGTCGGACGGCGGGTGGGAGCCCAGTTGGCGGGCGTGCTCGTCGCCCGTCTGCAGCAGGGCGACGGCGCGGTCCATCACGTCCAGGGCGTCGAAGAACAGACTGATGCCCAGGAACCCCACCCACAGATCGCGGTTGTCGTGCTCGACCCCCGCGTTGAGGGACAGGACCATGCCGAGCAGGTCGGCGTCGAACTCCTGCCGCCACGAGTACGCCAGCACCTCGGCCTCCTCGACCGGCAGGACACCCCTGCGCCGAACCGCGGAGTCCAGGTGCCCGCTGATGATGTGGGCGTACTCGTGGCCCACCACGAAGTACTCCAGGGAGTCACGCAGCATCCCGGCGAAATTGAACAGGCCCGGCGGCAGCAGGTGGTGGCCGGCGTTGCCGACCCGGCCCGTGACGGCGTAGGCCACGACGATGTCCGTGAAGCGCTCGGCGACCTCCGGAACGGTCTCGATCCGCTCGACCGCGGCGGGCAGGCTCCACTGAAGGCCGACCATACCCTCGGCGTCGCCCGGTCCGTGCGGCACGGCCCAGGCGACCGCCTTGCTGAGTTTGGAGGCGAAGAGCGGCATCTGGTCCTCGACGAGCACCAGATGGGCGCCGAAACGGCCGGGCACGCGCATGCTCACCGCGTTGAGCTGCCCGGTGCGCAGATGGCTGATGAGCGGGCGCAGGGCCGCGAGGTCCAGGCCGTCGCCCTGTATCCGGTCCCTGGCCGTCCGCTCGATGTGGTCCTGCATCCCCGCGAACATCTCGGCGAAGACGTCGTCCTGGCTCCGCAGGTTGCGGGCGGCCTCGTGTTCCACCTGCGCCCGGATCCGCGGGTCCTTGCCCTGCTCGGCGTTGAAGCTGTCGCGCAGGATCCGTTCGGTCAGGTCCCGCACGGCGGCCCGGGCGCCCGGGGGCCGGTCGGTCGTGCCCTGTTCGGCCCGGGCCTGTGCCCTGAGCAGATCGAGGAAGTCCTGCGCCTCCTGCTGCCGCCCCCGCTCGCTGTGCCCGCTCATGCCTCACCGTCCCGCGCCGGTCGCCCGGCCGCGGGCCGGACCTCCACGTCGGCGCCGTACGTCGCCCTGACGGTCGCCGTGACCTGGTCGGTGCCGTTCCCGCCGGCGGAGAGCAGGTTCGGCAGGGTGGAGATCACCTTGCCGAACATGCCGTCCGGCTCCTTGACCTCCACGGTCACCGTGCCGTCGGCCGCGAGGACGACCACCGTTCCGTAGACCACGTCCGGCGTGCGGTACAGCACCCGCGGCGCGCCCGGCCTCAGGTCGATCACCTGGCCGCCCTTGCGCTGTTCCAGGGCGTGCTGCAGGGCGCCGACGGCGGTCGCCGCGCCCATCAGGACCAGGGTGACGGTGGTGACGGGTTCGATGCCGCGCCGCGGGACCTCGTGCAGCTCGACGCCGTGGGCGGCCGCCAGCTCACGTGCGCCGGGCACGTGAGCCGGGTCGAGGACGACGAGGGCCTGCGTCGGAGCTGACTCAGGCACCTGAACTCCCTTTCGTCTGACGGTGTTTCACGGCAGAAGAATGCCATCAGGGGCACCGTGCCGTCAGTGCGGCGCGTCCGAGAGGTGGACGAAGTCATGGCCCGTCGCCAGGAGAGGGGGGACGGCCGCGGTGATGCCTCGGGCGGTGCCGCCCTCGGGGTGGTTCATGTGGCAGATGACGATCGAACCGGCGTGGGCCGAGGAGACGGTGGCGCGGACCTGTTCGGGAGTGAAGGTGGCACCGCCGTCGCCGTTCACGGAGAAGCTGACGAAGCGCTCCCCGAGGTCGCCGACGATTCGTGCCGCGACGTCGTCGCAGTACGCGGTGCCGGACCGGAAGAAGCGCGGTGGGGCGCCCAGCAGGTGGGTGAGCTTGGCGCGGTTCCCGGCGATCTCGTCGTACACCTCGCCGGCGCTCCGGGTGCCGGGGATGCCGTAGGCGGAGCGTCCGGTGACGGACAGCGGGCGGTGCCGGGTGCCGTGGTTGGCGATCTCGAACAGCGGCTCGGCGGCCAGCCGGCGGAAGACGGCCGGGTTGGCGTCGATCCAGCGGGAGTTGATGAAGAGGGTCGCCGGTATCTCCCGCCTGCGCAGGAAGTCGATCAGTGCCCGGTCGTAGCCGCTGCCGCCCGGGCCGCCGCAGGCGTCGAAGGTCAGCGCGATCGCGCGTCGCGTGGTCGGCAGCGTGTGCATCACTCCGGGCGCGTCGAACCCCCAGGTGTGCGGCACGGAGTGCCCGTAGCGGGCGACGATCTCGGCGCGGGTGACCGTGGGCGCGGTGGCGGGGGCCGTGGGCGAGGGGGCGACGGGGGCGGTCGCCGAGGGTGCCGGTGCCGCGGGCGTGGACGTGGGCGTCCCGGACGCGCTGATGTTCGTCGAGCTTCTCGGGCCCGCGCAGCCCGCGAGCACACCGCCCGCCAAGCCGGCCAGCACAGCCCGGCGACTGGCCGTCATACACGCCCCCACCTGCTCGAAGTTCCTGGTACGCGCCTGCCGCGGCCCGCCACGCACACCGTACGTGGTGGCCGTGCCGCGACCGGGAAGGGGGCGGTAAGGGTTCGGTTGGGGTTGTCCTAGGTCCCCCGGCTCCTCAGCGTGCCGGGGCCCTCGAAACCGAGGGCCCCGGCACGGACGGGTCGGTGCTCAGTCCTCGACCTGCTCCACCGGCACCCGCTGCGCGGGCGGGGTCGCCACCCCGTTGAGCGACGGTGAAGTGCCGTTCTGCACTTGCCCGTTCGGGTTCATCGAGGCAAGGAGCTGGCGGGCGAGGCCGAGACCGGTGCCGCCCATGGTGAGCGCCTTGGCGAACAACTCGGCCATGCCGTCGGCACCGTTGAGCAGCACCATGTTGTCCACGTTGCCGAAGGCGGACGCGCCGGCCTGGACGATCTCCGGCCAGTGCTCGGCGAGTTGCTGGGCGACGACCGCCTCCTGGTTCTCGGCGAGCGCGGCGGCCCGGGCCTTGATGGCCTCCGCCTCCGCGAGACCCTTGGCCCTGGTCGCCTCGGCCTCGGCCAGACCCTTGGCCTGCGCGGCCGCGGCCTCCGCCTCACCGGTGGCCCGGGTCGCCGCGGCCATGGCCGCACCCCGGCTCTTGGTGGCCTCCGCCTCGGCGCCCGCGGCCGTCTTGACCCGGGTCGCCTCGGCCGCGGCCGCCAGTTCCGTCTCCTTCGCCTTCGCCTGCGCCCCCGAGATCCGTGCGTCACGCTCGGCCTCGGCCAGCGTGCGCTTCTCGTAGGCCCGGGCGTCGGCCGGCTTGCGGACGTCCGCCTGGAGCTGCTGCTCCCGCCGGTGGGCCTCCAGCTCGGCGACCCGCGTCTCCTGGACCACGACCTCCTGCCGGGCGCCCGCGTCGGCGAGGGGACCGGCCTGGCGGGCGCGTGCCGCCGCCTTGTCCCGCTCGGCCTGGTAGCCGGCCTGCAGGATCTCGCTGTCCCGGGTGGCCTCCGCCATCCGGGCGAACGACTGCTGCTCGGCCTCGGTGGCGAGACGATTCGCCTCCGCCTGCGCGATGCGCGCGTCCCGCTGGACGGCGGCGGCGTGCGGCATGGCCAGGTTCTGGATGTACCCCGTCGGGTCCTCGATCTCGTGGATCTGCAGCGAGTCGACGATCAGGCCGAGCTTCTCCATCTCCGTACCGCAGGCCGCCCGGGTCTGCCCGGTCAGCTTCTCCCGGTCGCGGATCATGTCCTCGACCGTCAACCCGCCCACGATGGACCGCAGATGACCGGCGAAGACGTTGTGCACCCGCTCCGACATCATCCGCTGCTGGTCCAGGAAGCGGCGGGCCGCGTTGGCGATCGACACGAAGTCGTCGCCCACCTTGAAGATGACCACGCCGCGCACCTTCAGCGGAATGCCCTGGTGCGTCACGCAGTCCACCTGCAGCTCGGTCTCGTTCAGGTCCAGGGAGAGCTTGCGCACCGCCTGCACCCCGGGCAGCACCAGCGTGCCGCGCCCGGTGACGATGCGGAAGCCCATGCCCTCCTCCAGGCCCTCGGTGCGGTGATTGGAACCGGAGATGATGAGCGCCTCGTTCGGCTCGGCGACCCGCCACATCATCTTGAACAGACCGATCAGAACGAGGACGGCAACGACGACCGCCCCCGCAACGACGCCGACAACCATCGGCATTCGCCCCCTTTGCATGGTGCCCTTTCGGCACCGAACGAAGGGAGTGTGCGCCTGCGGGGACACGCCGAGAAGACGCTGGCGAATCCTTGTTGCAATCTTGACGCACACGCCCCTCACCTGGGGCGGAGCCCGCTCAACTGTCGTACGCGGCGGTGACGTAGACCGTCCTCGGCGGCAGGTACTCCACCACCATCACCACCGTGCCGCGCTCGATCCGGCCCGTGCTGTCGGCGGCGTAGGCGAGGAAGTGCTCCGCGCCGCCGCGCACCCGGACGATCACCTCGCCGACCAGCCCCGGCCCGATCGTCCCCGTCACCCGTCCCATGAGCCCGACCATCGACGCATCTTCCATGGTCACAGGGTACGGGCGGAGGGCGTTCATGCCGCCGTGCCGTCCGCGTCCGCCTGCTGCGGCGGCCACCGCTCGTGCCAGCGCAACTCCGCCTCCAGCTGGGCGGCCAGAGAGACCAGCAGGAGTTCGCTGTTGGCCGGGCCGAGCAGTTGGGCGCCCACCGGCAGGGCACCGACGAACCCGGCGGGCACGTTCACGCCGGGCCAGCCGAGGACGTTCCAGGGCCAGGCATAGGGGCAGGCCGAGATCATCGCGCGGTCCGTGGCGAGCCCGCCGAGCCGGTACAGGGCGCCGATCGCGGGCGGGGGAGCGGCCGTCGTCGGGGCGAGGAGCACGTCGTACGACCCGAAGAACGCGCCGATCCGCCGGTGCAGGACCGCCTCGGCGCGCCGGGCCGCCCGCAGCGGGGCCCCGCCGAGCAGCCGGCCGAGCCGGGCCGCGTCCCGGGTGCGCGGGTCGAGCAGGGCGGGGTCGGGGGTCTCGCGGACATGGTCGGCGATGCCGGCGGTGGCGCGCGGCACGAAGGTCAGCCCGATCTGGCCGTAGGGCGGGTCGGCCTCCTCGACGGTGTGCCCCAACACGGCGAGTTTCTCGGCGAGTTCGAGGATCCGGGAGCGTACCTCCGGGCGCAGCCGTGCGGGTACCGCCGTGAACGGCGGCTTCAGGGACAGGGCGATGCGCAGCCGGCCGGGGTCGCGGCCGACGGCGTCCGACACCGTGAGCGCCGGCGGCCGGTGCGGGTCCCGGTCGTGGTTGCCGCTCGCCGCGTCCAGCAGCAGGGCCGCGTCGGCGACCGTACGGGCCAGCGTGCCGTTGACGGTGATGCCGTGGAAGGCCTCGCCCCGCGGCCAGGTCGAGATGCGCCCGCGCTGCGGCTTGATGCCGATCAGATGGGTCCAGGAGGCCGGGATCCGCACCGAACCGGCGCCGTCCGAGCCGAGCGCGGCCGGGACCAGGCCGGCGGCGACCGCGGCCGCCGAACCGCCGGAGGAGCCGCCGGGGGTGTGGCCGGTGTGCCACGGGTTGCGGGTCTCCCCGAACGCCGGGCCCTCCGTGAACGGCCACTGCCCCAGCTCGCAGGTGTTCGTCTTGCCGACGATCACCGCCCCGGCCGCCCGCAGCCGTCGTACCGCCTCCCCGTCCGCCGCGACCGGCGGAAAGTCGCCGGGGCAGCCGAACGCGGTCGGCTCGCCCGCGACATCCATGTCGTCCTTCACCGCGACCGGCACCCCGAGCAGCGGGCGCCGCGCTCCGGCGGCCAACTCCCGGTCGGCGGCGTCCGCTTCGGCGAGCGCGGGCTCGGTGCGTACGATCCGGAAGGCGTTCAGGGTCGGCTGGGTGGCCTCGATCCGGGCCAGGGCCCGCTCCACCAACGCGCGGGAGGTCACCTCCCCGTCGGCGAGCGCGCGGGCGGACTCCGCAAGGCCTGCGGCACGGTCGGGCGTCATTGCGGGAGCACCTCCGGGAGCCTCCTGACACGGTGTCTACCGAACGGTAACCACAGAGCGGCCGGTGCCGTACAGGTTTCGCACAGGTGACATCGAGTCGAGTTCAAAGCATTGACGTGAACCTGTCTGCACCTTAGTTTCTGGGCGATTTATCGAACCGCGTTCGAAATGCCGTACGCGTCAGTTCAGGAGAGCCGCACGTGACCACACCTCCCCCCGCTCCGTCCCGCCGCACCCTGCTGCGGGCTCTGGCCGTCCTGCCCGCCGCCGCGGTCCTCCTGGGCGAGACACCCGGCCTGCTCGGCACGGCACTGGCCGCCGCGCCCGCCGCCGGGTCCGCCTCCCGCTACACCATCGTCCCGTTCCTGAACAGCAACGACGGCACGGTCAACGTCTACCAGTCCGACGATGCCACTGACTTCCGCCTGCTGCAGACCTCCGCCTACACCCCGCCCGCGAACCGCATCCGGGACGCCAGCGTCTTCAAGCACACGGACGGCTACTACTACCTGACCTACACCACCCACACCTGGCAGGACGTCAGCACCACCATCGGCTTCGCCCGCAGCGCCGACCGGCTCAACTGGACGTTCCTGTACGACTACGCGGTCCCGATCACGAACCTGTCCCGGGCCTGGGCGCCCGAATGGTTCGTGGACGCCGACGGCAGCGTGAACGTCGTCGTGTCCTGCTCCACCACCGACAACGAGTGGATCTTCACCCCGTACCTGCTGACGGCCACCAACTCGGCCCTCACCTCATGGAGTTCACCGATCGCCCTGTCCGGCATCGGCGCGAACCACATCGACACCTTCATCGTCCGCATCGGCTCGACCTACCACGCCTTCACCAAGAACGAGACGGCCAAGTACATCGAGTACGGCACGGCGTCGAGCCTCACCGGCCCCTACACGATCACCAGGACCGGCGACTGGGCGGGCTGGGGCAGCTACCGCGAGGGCCCGGCGCTGGTGCAGCTGGACAACGGCGGCTGGCGGATCTTCTTCGACGGCTACGGCGACGGCAGTTACTACTACTCCGACAGCTACGACACCTTCGCCACCTGGACCACCCCGGCCAAGCTGCCCGGCATCTCCGGCACGGCCCGCCACTTCACGGTCGTCAAGGAAACGGTGTCCGGCGGCCCGGGCCTCACCAGGAACGCCACCCGCTCCTTCCAGTCCGCCAACTACACCACCCGGTACTGGGAGGAGCAGTCCGCCCTGCTCAACCTGCCCGTGGTGACCGCGTCCAGCGCCACCGCCGACAAGCAGGCCGCCACGTTCACCGTGGTCGCGGGGCTGGCGGACGCGGGCGGCTACTCCTTCCGCGACGCGTCCGGCAACTATCTGCGGCACTGGGACTTCCGGGGCCGCTTCGACGCCAACGACGGCACGACGACGTTCGCCAAGGACGCCACCTTCATCGCCCGCACCGGCACGGCGAGCGGTTCGGTGCGCTTCGAGTCGTACAACTACCCCGGCCGCTATCTGCGCCACTACAACTACCAGCTCCGCGTGGACCTTCCCGACGGAACCGACCTGTTCCGGCAGGACAGCTCCTTCGTGCCGGTGACGGCCTGGGCCTAGCACTCGTCAGTGCCCTCGGGTCAAATGTCTGAGCATCAGGGCGAGTTGGAGCCGGAAGCGGCCCTGCGGGGTGCGCACCGGCCAGCCCAGCAGGTGCTCGGCGTGGGCGAGGCGGTCCTGGAGGGTGGAGTGGTGCACGCCGGCTTCGGCGGCGGCCGCCCGCAGGCTGGCCGTGGCGGCGACCGCGTGCAGCGTCCGCAGCATCCAGGGCGCGTCCGCCGCCGCCGTCTCCACGGCCCGGACGTCCGGGTGCGGCTCCGCGCCCGGTACGACGAGTTCGGCGAGCAGCGCGATCCCGCCCAACTCGTCGGCCCGTACGACCCGTTGTCCCGGATCCAGGTCGTCGCCCTCGGCGGTGAACCGCAGCGCCAGCCGGGCGGCGGCCCAGGACCGGGGGAGGTCCAGGACCGGGACGGCGGGGCCGATGCCGAGGCGCTCGGAGCGGAGCGTGACTGGACCGGGTCCGCCGTCCCTGCGGGGGCCGGGGTAGGCGTGACTGCTTCCGGGTCCGGGGTTGCCGCCGCCGTCCAGGCGCGCGGAGCCCCCCGGACCCGTTCCGGGCCTCCCGCGCGGCGCCGTGCTTCCGCCGTGAGAGGGCCGGCCGTCCCCTGACCCGGTGAGGTCCGCCGCCCCGTCGGCCGCGACGATCCGGGGCGGCCCCTCGGCCGGAGCGACGGCGCGTACCCGCAGCTCCGGGTCCAGGCCCAGTCGGCGGGCCGCGTGCAGCCGGGCCTGCTCGGGTGCCGTGGGGTCGAGGAGCGTCTCCACCAGGGCCGGGTCGTCGGCCGGTGCGGCCGGGGCGCGGCCCCGGGTGCGGTCGAGGACGGCCCGTACGGCTCCGGCGGCCCGCTCCAGGATCACCGCGTCCACCACGCTCGGCCCGGCCTCCGCCCGCTCCAGCCACAGCGCAGGGGGCCCGCCCGGCACCAGGGGCGCGGACGGCCAGTCGGCGTCGGCTTCCGTCTCCGGGTCGCGGCGCCGCCCGTCCGGCTCCACCCGCAGCACCACCCGCCGCTCCGCGTCGGCGAGCCGCGCGGGACACCCTGCCAGCACGGCGGCACCGCGCACCAACGCCTCCAGACCGGCCCGGGACTCGGCCAGCCGGTCGAAGTAGGCGATGACCTGCACTGCGGCCCCGGCATCCGGATCCAACGCGGCCAGCCGCCCGGCCAGCTCTTTCATGGGGCCATCATGGGTCACCGGCGCCGGCGGCGAGGAGACGCGGGACACATTCGGCGTAGAGCGGTGCCGGGGCGCGTCTGTCCTGCCCGTGGGGGGCTGAACTTGGGGCGCGCTGCTGTGGGTGCCTGGGCCTGCCGGTGGTAGTGGGCGATGGCCCGCCGTGTGGCCCCGGTTTCGGTGGCCGGGAGGCGCGGCGCGCGCGTGCGGCGGGGAACCGTTCGGGGCCGTGCCCGTTCTGCCTCTGGGTGGGCTGGTCCTGGGGCGCGTGCGGCCAGTTGGTCGAACTGGGCGATGACCCGCACTGCGGGCCCGGCATCGGTGGCCGGAGGGGCGGCGGAACTGGTCGGGCCGTGTCCGTCCCGCCTCAGGGGCGCGTTGCCCTGGGCGCCCCGGCCTGCCGGTCGGAGTGGGCGATGACCTGTACCGCGGGCCCGGTATCGATGGCTGGGAGGCGCGGGACGCGTTCCGTAGGGAACCGGCGTACGGCCCCGTCCCTCCTACCTGGCGAGTGACCCGTACCGGGACACGTGCCGCCCCGCGTGCCGTGACCTGCCCGCCCCACGCGCCGACAGGAGCCCTCGTTTGGACCGCACCGAGCCCCTGCCCTCCGCGGGCCCGTCCCGCCGTAGATTCATGGTGTACACGGTGGCCGCGGCCACCCTGACGGTCGCCGCCCCGCTCGCCTGCACCCCCTCGCGCGCGGAAGGCGCCGAGCCCGCCCGCGCGGACTCCGACGTCCTGGTGACCGGCACCGACGAGGAGATGCTGGTCCTGGAGGTCACGGAGGCCAACCACGTCGTCGTACGGCTGCCCCGGGCCGAGGTGGGCCAGGGCATCACCACCGCGGTCGCCATGATGATCGCCGAGGAGTTGGACGCCCGCCTCACCGACGTGCGCATCCCGCTCGCCGACGCCCGCACCAAGGGCAACCAGTACACCGGCGGCTCCAGTTCGGTGAGTTCGCTGTACGGCCCGGCCCGGCAGCTCGCCGCCACCGCCCGGGCCAAGCTGGTGACCGCCGCCGCCCGCCGCTGGCACCTGCCCGCCCGGACCCTGCGCACCCGCGACACCATGGTCGTGGCACCGGACGGGCGCACGGCCACCTTCGGCTCGCTGACCGCGAGCGCGGCCCGTATCCACCGGCCCGCTGTCCCGAGCAAGCCCAAGCCCGCGTCCCGGCACCGGGTGATCGGCCGGCCGACGACCAGGATCGACGCACGGGACATCGTCACCGGCCGGGCGAAGTACGCCGGGGACGTGGCGGTGCCCGGGGCGAAGCCCACGGTGGTGGCCCGGCCGCCGACGATCCGGGGCAAGCTCGTCTCGGTCGACGACCGGGCCGCCCGCGCCCTGCCGGGCGTCCACGCGGTCGTGCGGCTGCCCGGCGGGGTCGCCGTCGTCGCGGACACCTTCCACCACGCCTTCCGAGCCCGGGACGCCCTTCGCCTCACCTGGGCGCCCGGCCCGCTCGCCCGTCTCTCGGACGCGCAGATACGCGCGCGGCTGAAGGCCGCCGTCCCCCGGCTCGGCACCCCGCCGCACGGATCGACCCCGGTGGAGGCCGAGTTCGCGTTCGCCTTCGTCGGCCACGCCCCGATGGAGGTGCTCACGGCGGTCGCGGACGTCCGCGCCGACCGTGCGGAGCTGTGGTTCTCCTCCCAGACCCCGATGGACGCGCGGGACGCCATCGCCCAGGCGGTCGGCCTGCGCCCGTCGAAGGTCAAGGTCCATGTGGTGCGCGCCGGCGGCTCGTTCGGCCGCCGGCTGAACTACGACGCGGCGATCGAGGCGGCGCTGGTCTCCAAGGCGGCCCGGCGCCCGGTGAAGCTGATGTGGAGCCGCGGCGACGACATCCGGCACGGCCGGATGCGCCCCGCGAGCCACCACCGGATCCGGGCCAGTGTGGCCGGGGGCCGGGTGGTGGCCTTCGAGCAGGTGATGGCCTCGGTGTCGGAGTCGTACGACGACGCCGGCCTGTCCGCGCAGGGCGGTGTGCGGGCCGCGTCCGGCCCCCTGCCCAGCCAGACGGGGCTGTACAACTTCGGCCGGGTGTCCGGCGATTCGGGTGGCATCGAACTGGCCGTGCCGCTCGGCGCCTGGCGGTCGGTGGACTCCGGGACCGTGCGGACCGCCGAGGAGATCGTCGTGGACGAGATCGCCCGCAAGCTCGGTGAGGACCCGGTGGCCTTCCGCCGGACCACCCTGCGCGGCAAGGCCGTCAGGGCCGTCCTCGACAAGGCGGCGGCCGCCGGCCACTGGGGCCGCCCCATGCCCGACGGATGCGCCCAGGGCATCGCCGTGCACGAGGAGTACGGCTCCCGCGTGGCCTGCCTCGCCGAGATCGACGCGAGCGACCCGAAGAACCCCCGGGTGACCAAGGTGGTGATGGCGGCCGACGTGGGCACCGCGGTCAACCCCCGTGGCCTGGAGGCCCAGTTGATGGGCGCCACGACCGACGGCATCTCCGTGATCCTGCAGGCGGGCCTGCACATCGACCGGGGCGCCGTCCGCGAGAGCAGCTTCGCCGACTTCCGCTACGCCCGCCAGCGCCACGCCCCGCTCGTCTTCGAGGCCCACATCCTGCCCTCGACCGGGGAACCGGGCGGCGCGGGCGAACTCGGCGTCCCCGCGGCATCCGGGGCGGTCGCCAACGCCTACGCCCGGGCGACCGGCACCGCTCCGCGCAGCTTCCCGCTCACCTTCTGACCGCCGACTCACCTTCCGAGGCACCCATGCGTTCCTACTCCTTCACCCTCAACGGCAGACAGGTGACCGTGCAGGCCCCCGCCGACATGCCCCTCCTGTGGGTCCTGCGCGACCTCCTCGGGGTCACCGGCCCCAAGTACGGCTGCGGGGTGGGCGTCTGCCGCGCCTGCACCAGCCACCTCGACGGCGCCGAGATCCAGCCCTGTGTGGTCCCGGTCGCCGACTGTGCGAACCGCACGGTCACCACCATCGAGGGCCTGGCCGACGGCGACACCCTGCACCCGGTCCAACAGGCCTGGCTGGACTGCGACGTGGCCCAGTGCGGCTTCTGCCAGCCGGGCCAGATCATGGCCGCCACAGCCCTGCTGAAGCGCACCTCCCACCCCACGGACGCCGACATCGACGCCATCGAGAACATCTGCCGCTGCGGCACGTACGCCCGCATCCGGGAGGCGATCAAGAAGGCTGCGGAGAGCGGTGATTGACCCTTAGCGGTGATTGACTCTCATATGGCCAACAGTCGCCGCAGCCAGTCCAGTTGGGCCGCCCGGGCCGCCTGGGACAGGCCCGTCTGGGGAGCGAAGCCGTCGAAGCCGTGGAAGCCGCCCGGCCAGACGTGGAGTTCGGCCGTGCCGCCCGACCGCCAGATGCGGGAGGCGTAGTCGACGACCTCGTCCCGGAAGGTCTCCGCGGAGCCGACGTCGAGGAAGGCCGGGGGCAGCCCGGACAGGTCGGTCGCGCGGGCGGGGGCGGCGTAGGGGGAGACGTCGGGGCCGCCCCGGCGCTCGCCCAGCAGTGCCGTCCAGCCGGTCTCGTTGGCGGTGCGGTCCCATATGCCGATGCCCGCCATCTGGTGGCTGGAGACGGTGTCGTTGCGGTCGTCGAGCATCGGGCACATCAGGAGCTGGCCGATGACCGGCGGGCCCTGGCGGTCGCGCAGCAGGAGGGCGAGCGCGGCGGTCAGGCCGCCGCCGGCGCTCGCGCCCGCGATGACGATCCGGTCCGGGTCACCGCCGATCTCCTTGGCGTGCGCGGCCGTCCACAGCAGGCCGGCGTACACGTCTTCGATCGGCGCCGGGTACGGGTGTTCCGGCGCGAGGCGGTACTCGACCGACACGACGACCGCGCCCAGCTCGCGCGCCCAGGCCAGCGGGGCGTCCACGCCGGCCCGGTTGTCGCCGAGCACCATGCCGCCGCCGTGCACGTGGTAGATCACCGGCAGCGGGACGGTGGGGTCGGCGGCGGTCGGGCGGCAGAGGAGCAGGGAGATCTCCGGGGCTCCCTCCGGGCCGGGCACCGCACGGTCCTCGGCCGCGAACGCGCCGCCCATCGTCAGGTCGAGCTGTGCGAGCAGCTCGATGCCCGCGCCCTTCCGGACGGCGGGGATCTCCTCCAGGGCGAACCCGGGCGAGATCTGGTCCTTGATCAGCTCCAGCGCGGCGGCGAGCTCCGGGTCGAACGGGGGCGGGGGCGGGACCTCGGGCATGGCTTCTCCTCACCTGACTCAAGCGGCTCGGACCACCCGTCGCACGACCCGTGCGACCGGCGGTGGCCCCTACGGCCATGATCCGCGTACCCCGAGGAGCCCGGAGGCCGACGGATGGCGGAACCTGTCCGCCGGACGGCGGGTGCCGGGAGCAGCCGCAGCGCGCTGTCAGCCCTCCGATGGACCCGCTTGGCTCCGCACACTTCCGGCATCGCATGTGCAGGCGCACAGCGACTCACCTCGTCCTGCGCGTGTACGGACGGTGGCACGCGAAAGGGGGCCGGAGCGGCCTCCGACCCCTCGCTGGTGCCTACCGACTCAGGCAGCCACGCCCACGTTGCCGTGCAGACGGGCGACGACCTCGGTCAGCTGAGCGGCGACTTCGGCGTCGTCGACCGGGTGGGTCTCGGCGAAGCGGGTCACGGAGCCCGGGATGGACAGCTTGATGTCCTCGATCACCTTGCCACCGGCGATGCCCACGGCCTTGCGGGCCTCGTCCTGCGCCCACACGCCGCCGTACTGGCCGAAGGCGGTGCCGACCACGGCGACGGGCTTGCCGCCGAAGGCGCCGGCGCCGTAGGGGCGGGACAGCCAGTCGATGGCGTTCTTCAGGACGGCCGGGATGGTGCCGTTGTACTCGGGGGAGAAGAGCAGGAAGGCGTCGGCGCTCTGGGCGGCCTCACGCAGCTTGGCGGCGGCGGCCGGGACGCTGCCCTCGACGTCGATGTCCTCGTTGTAGAAGGGGATCTCGGCCAGGCCCTCGAAGAGGTCGACTTCGGCGCCCTCGGGGGCGAGCTTGACGGCCGCCTCGGCGAGCTGGCGGTTGTGCGAACCGGCGCGAAGGCTGCCGACGAGCGCGAGGATACGAACAGACATGGCGGTACTCCAAGGGGCTGAAACATCGCTGTTACGATCCGGACCGGGGTCCGCTTAAGTTTGTATCAGGCTAACCGGACCGCGGTCCAGTTTCATTCCCGATGCTTTACGCTGTCGTCATGTCCAGCGCCCTGCCGCCCTTCCCGAAGCCTCAGGAGCCCCTCGAACCCCCTCGGTTGCTGGAGGTCGAGTCGGCCCCGGACGAGCCCTGCCTGCGCGCCGACGCGGCTCGCAACCGGGCCCGGCTGTTGGAGGCCGCCGCCCGGCTGATCGCGGAGCACGGAGTGGCCGGAGTGACGATGGAGGCGGTGGCCGCCGCGGCCCAGGTGGGCAAGGGCACGGTCTTCCGCCGCTTCGGCGACCGCAACGGGCTGCTGACGGCACTGCTCGACCACTCGGCGCGGCAGCTGCAGGCCGACTTCCTCGGCGGACCGCCGCCGCTGGGTCCCGGGGCGCCGCCCCTGGAGCGGCTGCGGGCCTTCGGCGTGGCCGTGCTCTACCGATCGGCCGAGCAGCTGGACCTGCAGCTGGCCGCCCAGCCGGAGCCGGCCCGCCGGTTCTCCCACCCCTCGGTCCAGGCCCTGCGCACGCACGTCGCGATGCTGCTGCGGCAGATCGTGCCCACCGCCGACTGCGAACTCCTCTCCCAGACGCTGATGGCCTCGCTCGACCCGGCGCTGATCCACCATCTGACCCGGCAGTGCGGGATGCCCATGCAACGGCTGGAGTCCGGCTGGCACGACCTCGTGGCACGGGTGACGGGCACGGAGTGGTCCGGCTGAGCCCTGTTCAGCCGTGGTCGGCGGTGAACATGTCGACCAGCCCCTGCGGTGCGTCGGCGCGGAACAGCATCGCGGCGCTCTGCGCGGAGTCCGCCGCCGAGAACTCGCCGCGCGGGAACATCGTCTCCTCGTAGGCGGCCAGCGCGGCCTCGGTGTCCCCGGGGTGCGCGGCGAGCGCGAGGCCCAGTTCGGCGCCGTCGAGCAGCGCGAGGTTGGCGCCCTCGCCCGCGAACGGCGACATCAGGTGCGCGGCGTCGCCGAGCAGGGTGACGCCGGGGACCCGGTCCCAGCGGTGGCCGACCGGCAGGGCGTGGATCCGCCGCGGCACCAGGGCGTCGTCCGCGTCCGTGACCAGCGCCTTCAGGCTCTCGTCCCAGCCGTCGAACTCCTTGAGCACGGCCGCCTTGGCCGCCTCGGTGTCGGTGAAGTCGATGCCGTCCAGCCAGTCCTCCGGCGCCTCGACGGCGGCGTAGACGTGCAGGCTGCCGTCGGGCTCGCGGTGGGCGAGGAAGCCCCGGCCGGCGCCGAGCGCGAACAGCATTCCGCCGCCGACCACCCGGGCGCTCTCGGGGTGGCGCACATCGGCCGCCGGCAGGTCCGCCTCGACGAACGACACCCCGGTGTAGGCGGGCCGGGCGGGGGACAGCAGGGGGCGGATGCGGGACCAGGCGCCGTCCGCGCCGACCAGCAGGTCCGTGGTGAAGGCACTGCCGTCGGCGAGCGCGACCTCGTGCCGGCCGGCGCCGAGCGGGCGCGCGCCGGTCACCTTCACGCCCCAGCGGACGGTGCCGTCCGGCAGGGAGTCCAGCAGCAGGTCGCGCAGGTCGCCGCGGTCGATCTCGGGGCGCCCGCCGGTGCCGTCGTCCGGCAGCTCCAGGCGGACCGTCCCGCGCTGGTCGAGGACCCGCGTGGCCTGACCGCCGGCGTGGACGCGGGCCAGGAACGCGTCGTACAGCCGGGCCGCGCGCAGCGCCACCTGGCCGGAGTCGTCGTGGATGTCGAGCATGCCGCCCTGCGTCCGCACGGCCGGCGAGGCGTCCAGCTCGAACACGGCCGCCTCGATGCCGTGCACGTGCAGCACCCGGGCGAGCGCGAGCCCGCCGAGTCCGGCGCCGACTATGGCGATGGGGTGGTGGGGGAGGGCGGGGGCAGGGGTGGTCATGGTGGCCTCCTGGGAGGTGAGGGGGTCAGTCGGGTACGGCGGTGCGCTCGATGCCGTTGATCAGTGCCTGGAAGGCCCAGGACAGCCGGGCCTCGGGGGCACCGGACAGCAGGGCGTCGCCGGTCGAGGCGATGTGCGGGTGGGTGTCCTCGGACGCCCCGCGCAGGGTGCTCTCCAGCGCCTGCCAGTCACCCGGGGACTCCTCCCCGGCGTGCTCGGCGGCGGTCGCGGTGGCGTGCTGCAGCAGCAGGTCGACGCCCCAGGCCGCCCGCTCGCGCGGCACCCCGCCCTCGTCGAGCAGGGCGAGCAGCGTTTCGATCAGGTTCAGGTAGTGCGGGCCGCTCGGCCGGGCGGTCAGCGCCGAGCGGGCGAGGCTCGGATGCTCCAGCAGCATCCGCGTGCAGTCGGTGAGCACGCGCTCCAGCCGATCGCGCCAGCTGCCCTCGACCGGAGCGGGCCCCACCGTGCCGAGCAGTTCGTCCAGGACGGCCGCGTGCAGCTCGTCGGTGTTGCGGACGTAGACGTACAGCGAGGCCGGACCCGTGTCGAGTTCCTGTGCCAGCCGCCGCATGGTCACCTTCCGCAGCCCTTCGGCGCGCAGGATCGCCACCGCGGCGGCGACGATGCCCTCCCGGGTGAGAGCGGGCTTGGCGGGACGTTCGCGACGGGAGCGGGGGGAAGCTGTCATGTGTCCACGGTAACGAACATGTTCGTTACGAGCAAGTTCGGAACGAACGTGTTCGTAGATTTATGGACCACGGACCGCTTAATTAGTTCAGCGATGAACCACCTTCCCCCGCTCGCCCCCGCCCGCCACCGCTCTGCCAAGATGCGGTCTGTCATGGTGCAGATACCGAACACGTCCCCGTCCGCTGCGCCCGCTCCGCACTCCGTCCCCACGAGTGCCGATGTGGCCCGGCTGGCCGGCGTCTCGCGCGCGACCGTCTCCTACGTCCTCAACAACACCAGTGCCGTACGGATCAGCGAGCCGACGCGCCGCCGCGTCCACGAGGCCGCCCGGGAGCTGGGCTACGTGCCCCACGCGGCCGCCCGCAGCCTGCGCGCCGGACACAGCCGTATGGTCCTGATGCCCGCCCCGACGTTCCCGGTGGGCCCCCTCTACAGCGGCTTCCTCGGGGATCTCCAGTCGGCCCTCGGCCGCCTCGACTACACGGTCGTGCAGTACGGCACCGTCGGCCTCCAGGGCGACGAGGCCGCCCGCGCCTGGGCCGAGTTGCGTCCCGTCGCCGTCCTGGTGCCGGGCGCGGGGCTCGGCCCGCAGGGCGTCGCGGTGCTCAAGCGGTCCGGTGCCCGCGCCGTGGTGACCCTGGGACCCGAACGCGTCGACGGCGCACACGCCCTGCTGATGGACCACGACGCCGTCGGGTACTGCGCCGGCGCGCATCTGTACGCCCGCGGCCGTCGCCGTATCGGTGTGATCGTCCCCGAGGAACCGGGCCTGGAGTCCTTCTCCCGGCCCCGGCTCGCCGGAGTGCACCAGGCCCTGCACGGCACGGACGCGACCGTGACCGCCGTGCCGCTCGCGTACACCGAGCAGGCCGCCGCCGAACTCGCCGCCCGCTGGCCCGAGTCGGGCCTGGACGCGGTGTTCGCCTACAACGACGAGTACGCCATGCTGCTGATGCGCGCCCTGCAGGACCAGGGTGTGCGCATCCCCGAGGACGTCGCCGTCGTCGGCGCCGACGACCTGATGCTCGGCCGGCTGCTGCGGCCACGGCTCAGCACCGTCCACATCGAGCTGCCGTCCGGCCGTGACCTCGCGGAACTGGTCGACCGCGCGGTGCGCGACCCCGGCGGCGAGCCCGAGGTGCGCAAGGTGCTGGGCGCGTCGCTCGTCCAGCGCGACTCCAGCTGACCCGGTCTGCGGCGGCGGTTAGGGTTCCGGAGAGGCATGACCGCGATGTAGTTTCGCGCTCAACAAAATAGGCGCGTCCCCGGAACGCCCCCGGACCCGGCCCGCGCCCCGAGCCGTACCGCCCGGCGACCGATCGGAGAGCCGACATGCCGCTGCTCGACCCGAAGTCCTGGCAGACCCGCACCCCGGCGGGCCCCGAGTGCACCGTCACCGAACCCGCCACCGGCGACCCACTCGGCACCCTCACCCTCGCCGCACCCCAGGACGTCGCCCCGGCGGCCCGGGCCGCCCGCACCGCCCAGCGCGAGTGGGCCCGCACACCGCACTTCGTCCGGGCCCAAGTGCTGTGCAGGGCAGGGGACTTGTTCACCGAGCACGCCGAGGAACTGCGCACCTGGCTGGTCCGCGAGTCCGGGTCCGTCCCCGGCAAGGCGGACTTCGAACTGCATGTCGCCGCCCAGGAGTGCTACGAGGCCGCCGCCCTCGCCTCCCGCCCCGCCGGACAGGTGCTGCCCAGCGAGGCGCCCCGGCTGTCGTACACCCGCCGGGTGCCCGCCGGCGTCGTCGGCGTGATCGCGCCGTCAACGCCCCGCTGATCCTCTCCATCCGCTCCGTCGCCCCCGCCCTCGCGCTGGGCAACGCGGTGGTCCTGAAGCCCGATCCGCGCACCGCGGTCTGCGGCGGACTGGCGCTCGCCGCCGTTCTCGCCGAGGCGGGCCTGCCGGAGGACCTGCTGCAGGTGCTGCCCGGGGGCGCCGAGGTCGGGCAGGCGCTGGTCGAGGACCCGCTCGTCCCCGTCATCTCCTTCACCGGGTCCACTGCGGCGGGCCGTGCCGTCGGCGAGCTGGCCGGCCGCCACCTCAAGCGCGCCCACCTCGAACTCGGCGGAAACTCGGCCCTGATCGTGCTGGCGGACGCCGACCTGGACGCGGTGATCTCCACGGCGGCCTGGGGCTCCTTCTTCCACCAGGGCCAGATCTGCATGACGACCGGCCGCCACCTCGTCCACGCCTCGCTGTACGAGGAGTACGTCGAACGGCTCGCCGCCAAGGCCGACTCGCTCGCCGTCGGCGACCCGTACCGCGACCAGGTGCACCTCGGCCCGGTCATCGACGCGGGCCAACTCGCCAAGATCCAGGGCCTGGTGGAGACGAGTGCGGCGCGCGGCGCGAAACTCGCCGCGGGCGGCACCCACGACCGGCTCTTCTACCGGCCGACCGTGCTCGCCGGCGTCGACGACCACACCCCCGCCTACACCGAGGAGGTCTTCGGCCCGGTCGCCCCGGTCCGCTCCTTCGCCACCGCCGACGAGGCGGCCGCGCTCGCGGCGGACAGCGCCTACGGCCTCTCGCTCGGCATCGTCACCCGGGACCCCGCACGCGGCCTGGACCTCGCCGAACGCATCCCGACCGGGATCGTCCACATCAACGACCAGACCGTGAACGACGAGGCGGTGGCCCCGTTCGGCGGCGTCGCCGCGTCCGGCACCGGCGCCCGCTTCGGCGGCGAGGCCAACCTGGAGGCCTTCACCGAGCTGCGCTGGACGACCGTACGCGGCGACGTGGCGCCGTACCCGTTCTGACGCCGTCGGCTACTCGCCCTGCGCCTGCTGGGCGGCGATGCTCTTGCGGACCTCGTCCATGTCCAGCTTCCGGGCCTGGCCGATGACGTCCGCGAGGGCGGCCTCGGGCAGGGCGCCCGGCTGGGCGAAGATCGCGACCTGGTCCCGGACGATCATCAGCGTCGGGATCGACTGGATGCCGAAGGCCTGGGCCAGCTCCGGCTGGGCCTCGGTGTCCACCTTGCCGAACACCAGGTCGGGGTTGTCCTCGGCGGCCTTCTCGTACACCGGCGCGAACTGACGGCACGGCCCGCACCAGGAGGCCCAGAAGTCGATGAGGACGAACTCGTTCCCGGTGACGGTCTGGTCGAAGTTCTCCTTGGTCAGCTCCACAGTGCTGCTCATGGCGTGATTCCCTCTTCCTGGTGTGGGGGCTTGTGCCGACGGCGGAAACACGGCGATCCGGCCGCCTATTCCATGCCTGTCTCCTGCCTGTCCCAGGCCTGTTCCATGCGTGTCCCGTGCCTGTTCCGTGCGTGCACGGTCGTGTTCCGCGCGCGTACCCGTGTGGCCCCCGCGCCGACCACGCACCAGACTGACCCCATGACGGAAACGGAATCCATCGCGTACGACGTCGTGGTGCTCGGGGCCGGACCCGTGGGGGAGAACGTCGCCGACCGCACCCGTGCGGCCGGCCTCACCACCGCGGTCGTGGAGAGCGAGCTGGTCGGCGGCGAGTGCTCGTACTGGGCCTGCATGCCCAGCAAGGCACTGCTCAGGCCGGTCATCGCCCAGGCGGACGCCCGCCGCCTGCCCGGCCTGAGCGAGGCGGTCCAGGGTCCCCTCGGCACGCCCGCCGTCCTCGCCCGCCGGGACGAGTACACCTCGCACTGGCACGACGACGGCCAGGTCCGCTGGCTGGACGGCATCGGCGCCGACCTGTTCCGCGGCCAGGGCCGCCTCGCCGGCCCCCGCACGGTCACCGTGACCGGCCCCGACGGCACCGTGACCACCCTGACCGCGCGGCACGCGGTGGCCGTCAGCACCGGCACCCGCGCCCAGCTGCCCGACCTGCCCGGGCTGGCCGAGGTCAAGCCCTGGACCAGCCGCGAGGCCACCAGCGCCAAGGCGGCCCCCGCACGGCTGATCGTGGTCGGCGGCGGTGTCGTCGCCACCGAGATGGCCACCGCCTGGCAGGCCCTCGGCTCGCAGGTCACGCTGCTGGTGCGCGGCAAGGGCCTGCTGGGCCGCATGGAGCCGTTCGCCGGGGAACTGGTCGCCGAGGCCCTCACCGAGGCGGGCGTAGACGTCCGCACCGGCACCTCGGTGGAGTCCGTCACCCGCGAGAACGGCACCGTCGTGGCCGTCACCCACACCGGCGACCGCCTGGAGGCCGACGAGATCCTCTTCGCCACCGGCCGCGTCCCGCACACCGACGACATCGGCCTCGACACCGTCGGCCTGCGGCCGGGCTCCTGGCTGGACGTGGACGACAGTCTCCTCGTCAACGGCACGGACTGGCTCTACGCGGTCGGTGACGTCAACCACCGCGCCCTCCTCACCCACCAGGGCAAGTACCAGGCCCGCATCGCCGGCGCCGCCATCGCCGCCCGGGCCGCGGACAGCCCCCTGCTGGACGAACCCTGGGGCGCGCACGCCGCGACCGCCGACCACCACGCCGTACCCCAGGTCGTCTTCACCGACCCGGAGGCCGCCGCCGTCGGCCTCTCCCTCGCCGAGGCGGAACAGGCCGGCCATCGCGTCCGCGCCGTCGACGTCGAGTTCTCCTCCGTCGCCGGGGCCGGCCTGTACGCCGACGGCTACAAGGGCCGCGCCCGCATGGTGGTCGACCTGGAGGAGGAGATCCTGCGCGGTGTCACCTTCGTCGGGCCCGGTGTCGGCGAACTGATCCACTCCGCGACCGTCGCGGTCGCCGGCCGCGTCCCGGTCGGCCGCCTGTGGCACGCGGTCGCCTCGTATCCGACGCTCAGCGAGGTGTGGCTGCGGCTGCTGGAGGCCTACCGGGACAACTGAGGTCCGGATTAGGGCAGTTCAAAGCCCAGCGCCTCGGCCGCCGCCTCCGGTGTCGGCTGGGCCCACAGCGCCGCCACCGCCTCGTTCGTGGACAGGGAGCGCAGTTCCGCGCGGTCGAGGTAGAGGGTGCCGTCGAGGTGGTCCGTCTCGTGCTGGACGATACGGGCGGGCCAGCCGGTGAACACCTCGTCCAGCGCGCGGCCGTGCTCGTCCTCGCCGCGCAGCCGCACCTCGGCGTGCCGGGCCACCACGGCCTGCCAGCCCGGCACGCTCAGGCAGCCTTCGAAGAACGCGACGCGGGCGGTACCGACCGGCTCGTACGACGGGTTGACCAGGACACGGAACGCCTGCGGCACCCGGCCCCGGGCCAGCGCCACCTCCTCCGGCACCGGCGCCGGGTCCTCGATGACCGCGATCCGCAGCGGCACGCTCACCTGGGGCGCGGCCAGGCCCACCCCGGGCGCCGCGTGCATCGTGTCGCGCATGGCCTCGATGAAGCGGGCCAGCAGGGCGGGGGCGAGCTGGCCGTCGTAGGGCTGGGTGCCGTGCCGCAGGACGGGCCGGCCGGCCGCGACGATGGGCAAGGGGCCGCCGGTGGCGAGGAGTTCCTCGACCCGCTCGGCGAGAGGGGCGCGATCGCTGGGAGGTGCCATCGCGTCAGGATGCCATGCCCATCTGCCCCTCCCTGTGACGCAGGTCACCAACACGCGCGGGAACTCGGGGCCTTGGCGCTCCGACCACTGGAGCGCAACCGCTCCCCGACCGAGTCCCCGGAGAAGCCCGCCGATGACCACCGCTCCCTCGCCCGCCACGGACGAGGCACCCGCCCCGGCCCCCTCCCCGAGCCGCTGGGCCCCGCTGCGCCCCCTCGTG
Organism: Streptomyces sp. Ag109_G2-15; assembly: GCF_900215565.1. Lineage (NCBI taxonomy): Bacteria > Bacillati > Actinomycetota > Actinomycetes > Kitasatosporales > Streptomycetaceae > Streptomyces > Streptomyces sp. Ag109_G2-15. Next base: position 1,143,290 of record NZ_OCNI01000002.1, on the reverse strand, counting down.
CTGCGCCTCCACTTCTACGCCGGCCTGCTCGTCGCCCCCTTCCTGCTGGTCGCCGCCGTCACCGGCCTGCTGTACGCGGGCTCGTTCCAGGCCGAGAAGCTCGTGTACGGCCATGAACTGACCGTTCCGGCCGGGGACCGCGAACTGCCCGTCTCCGCCCAGGTCGCCGCAGCCCGCAAGGCCCACCCCGAGGGCACCGTCGCGGCGGTACGGCCCGCACCCGAGCCCGGCACGACCACCCGGGTGCTGCTCTCCGGCGTCAAGGGCGTCGACCCCGACCACACCCTCGCCGTGTTCGTGGACCCCCACACCGGCAAGGTGCGCGGGGCGCTCGAACAGTACGGCGCGACCGGCGCGCTGCCCCTGCGCACCTGGATCGACGAACTCCACCGCGACCTGCACCTCGGCGACACCGGCCGGCTCTACAGCGAGCTGGCGGCCAGCTGGCTGTGGGTGATCGCGGGCGGCGGCCTGGTGCTCTGGTTCTCCCGCCGCCGCGCCCTGCGCAAGGTGCGCGGGACCAGCGGGCGGCGCCGCACCCTCGGCCTGCACGGCACGGTCGGCGTCTGGGCCGCCGCCGGGTTCCTGTTCCTGTCGGCGACCGGCCTGACCTGGTCGACGTACGCCGGCGCCCACATCGACGAGCTGCGCACCTCGCTCGGCCAGGCCACCCCGTCCGTCTCCGCGGCCGCGGCCGGCGGCGAGCACGCCGGACACGGAGCGGCGGCCGGCACCGGCGGGGACGCCGAGCACGGGGTCGGCCTCGACCAGGTGCTCGCGGCGGCCCGGGCCAAGGGACTCGGCAACCCGGTGGAGATCGTGCCGCCCGCCGACGCGAACAGCGCCTATGGCGTCAAGCAGGTCCAGCGCAGCTGGCCGGAGAAGCAGGACTCCGTCGCCGTCGACCCGGCGACCGGCAAGGTCACCGACGAACTCCGGTTCGCCGACTACCCGGTGCTCGCCAAGCTCACCCGCTGGGGCATCGACCTGCACACCGGCGTCCTCTTCGGGATCGTCAACCAGATCGCGCTCGCCCTGCTCGCGCTCTCCCTGATCCTGCTGATCGTGTGGGGCTACCGCATGTGGTGGCAGCGCGGCCGCGGCTCCGCCTTCGGCCGGCCGATCCCGCGCGGCGCCTGGGCGCAGGTGCCGCCGTACGTGCTCGTACCGGCCCTGGCGGTGATCGCCGTACTCGGCTACTTCGTGCCGCTGCTCGGCATCCCGCTGGCCGGATTCATCGCCGTCGACATCGTCCTCGGCGAGATCGCGCACCGCCGCGGTCGCCGCACGTACGGGAGCACGGCCGGTGTGAAGTAGCGTGGTTCTGCAGGCCGGTGCGGAGGCGAACCGAGCCAGGGGAGAGGGAGAGCGGGACATGGTGCGGGACGGGGGCCGGGCCCGGCGGCGCGGGCAGGGCGAACTGGAGGGCCAGGTCCTCGGCGCGCTGCGCGAGGCGGACGGACCGGTCAGCGCCGCCTGGGTGCAGGAGCGCCTCGGCGGCGACCTCGCCTACACCACCGTCGTCACCATCCTCACCCGGCTGCTCGCCAAGGACGTCGTCGCCCGGGAACGGCAGGGCCGCTCCTTCCTGTGGACGCCCACCGCGGATGTGGCCCGGCTCGCCGCGCTGCGCATGCGCCGTCTGCTGGACGGCGAACGGGACCGCGAGGCCGTCCTGGCGAGCTTCGTCACCGCCCTGCCGCCCGGCGACGAACAGGTGCTGCGGGCGCTGCTGGACGCCGCCGAGCCGGGCTCGGTGAACAACGGGAACACCGCGCACACCGGCGACGGCGGTACGGAAGACTGACCGCCCATGGGGGTCTTCGTCTTCCTGCCGCTGGTGCTGCCGCTGTCCGCCTGGCCGGTCGCCCGGCTCGCCGAGGTGCATCTCCACCCGCGCACCGCCACCCGGCTGCTGACCGCGGTCGCCGTCGTGATGGCCGTGTGCAGCACGCTCTGTCTGGCCCTGCTGATGGTCGTGGGCACCGCCCAACTGCCCGGCAACCCTCTGCCCGACGGCTGGTCCGACCCCGAGGTGCGGGCCGCCGTCCCGCACGACGAGGTCGCGGGCCGCGCCGCCATCCCCGCCCTCGCCGTGGTCGCCACCGCCTGTGCCCGCACCCTGTGGCGCCACCACCGGGTCACCCGCCGGGCCCGCCGCGCACTGGCCGGCCTGCCCGGCCCGACGGTGGCCGTCCTGCCCGACAGCGCGCCGTACGCCTATGCCCTGCCCGGCGGCCGGGGACGGATCGTCGTCACCACCGCGCTGCTGGCCGGGCTCGCCCCCGCCGAACGGCGCGCCCTGTTCGCCCACGAGCGCAGCCACCTCGCCGCCCGCCACCACCGCCATCTGCTCGCCGCCCAACTGGCCGCCCGGGCCAACCCGTTCCTGCGCCCGCTGCGCACCGCCGTCGTCTACACGGCCGAGCGCTGGGCGGACGAGGAGGCGGCCCGCGCGGTCGGCGACCGGCGTACGGTCGCGCGCGCGATCGGCAAGGCGGCGCTGCTGTCGCGCGGCACCCCCGCGCCCACCCTCGCCGCGCTCGCCACGACCGGCCCCGTCCCGCGCCGGGTGGCCGCCCTGCTGGCCCCCGCCCCCGCAGCCCGCTCCTGGCCCTCGGCGTTCACCTCGGTCGGCCTCGCCGTCTGGGGCGCCGCCGTCGGCGCCCTGGTGTCGGCGATGTCCTCGGCGAACTCGGCCGTCACCCTGTTCGTGACCCTGCACGCGGCGACCCGGCTGTGACCTCGGGACAGCACCACGATGACGTGCACGGTACGGCCCCTGTCCACAGGTGACGAGGGCGCCGGTCATGGCGAGCGCGGCCGTCGAATAATCCCGTGCCGTGCGGTCGGTGGAGGTGCAGACTCGCTGCATGGCGGAGATAGGGGCGTTCCGGGACGCGGTCAATGGCTGGGCGGCAGGTGGTCCCGGGGGGCCGGCGAGTGATCTGGCTCTGCGACTGAAGCTGCGGACGGCGGTGCTGCTGGAAGGGCTGAGTGACCTCGCGGCCGTCGAGGCGCTGGCCGCCCGGCAGGGCCGTGACCTGGCCGCCGAGGGGGTGTCCGTCGTACCGATGGGCGGAGCGATGAACGTCGGCCGCTACGCCGGCCTCCTCGGGCCGCCCGGCCTCGGCCTGCGCCTGACAGGACTGTGCGACGAGGGTGAGCAGCGCTTCTACGACCGCGGCCTGCAGCGGGCACGGGCGCCGCGCGGGGGCTTCTTCGTGTGCGTGAGGGACCTGGAGGACGAACTCATCCGCGCGCTGGGCACGGAAAGGGTCGAGGAGATCATCCGGACCGAGGGCGACCTACGTGCCTGGCAGACCTTCCTGAACCAGCCCGCACAGCGCGGTCGGCCCCGGCAGCAGCAGTTGCGGCGCTTCCTCGGCACGAAGAAGGGCCGCAAGATCCGCTACGGCCGCCTCCTCGTCGAGGCCCTCGACCCCGAACAGGTACCGGCCCCGCTCGACGACCTCCTCACGAGCCTGTGACAAACAGGTGCTGAGACGTGCGAAGGGCCCGGTCCCCCGAAGGGAACCGGGCCCCGCACAGGGCGTTCACTCCGCCGAAGCGTCCGGGAAGTCGCCCGCGAGCGCCGAGGCGATCCGCAGGTGCTGTTCCGCCTCGTCGTTCCGGGCCTGCCGCTGGAGCGTGCGGCCCAGCATCAGCCGGGCGTAGTGCTCCACCGGGTCGCGCTCCACGATGAGCCGCAACTCGGCTTCCGCGCGGCGCAGTTGGGCCGAGTGGTAGTAGGCGCGGGCCAGCAGCAGCCGGGGTCCGGTCTGCTCCGGCACCTCCTCGACAAGAGCGGCCAGCACCCGCGCCGCGCCCGCGTAGTCCTCGGCGGCGAAGAACTGCTGCGCGCGCTCCCAGCGCTCGGCGGGGGTGCCGTGGTCGTAGTACGTGGTCTTCACTTGCGTCTCCACTCGTGACCTCCTTCGACGGCCACAACGGAACGCGGTTGTTCAATATTCCACTACTGAGGGCCGGGTGCGGCCGGGTCCAGGGGTGCGTCCAGGAGCAGTGTCAGGTCACGGCTCAGCTCCCGGGTCCGGTCGCTGTCCAGCCCGCCGAGCGGCTCCAGCAGCTGGGTCAGTAGACCGTGGACGACGTCGATCGCCCGCCGGGTGGTCTCCAGGCCCTCCGCGGTCAGCGCGAGCTGCACCGCGCGCGGGTCGCGCGGGTCCTTGGCGCGCTCCAGGAGCCCGGCGGACTCCAGGCTGCGGGCGAGCTTGGAGACGTACAGCGGTTCCAGGCCGGTGTGGTCGGCGAGGCGCCGCTGGCTGGGCCGCTCACCGGTGCGCTGCATGCCGTACAGCGACGCCACCAGCGAGTACTGGGCGTGGGTGAGGCCCAGCGGGGCCACCGCCCGGTCGACGGCGACCCGCCACTTCATCGACAGCCGCCACACCAGGAAACCCGGGGTGGCCCCTTCGGATGTCTTGCTCATGCCGGATACCGTACATGGCTACTATGGCGGGCCCGCGATGCGCCCGGTCACGTCCAGGCGGCCAGGTACTCCTTGATCTTGTCCCGCATGAACACGGAGGACTCCCGGGCCCGCTCCTCCCAGGCGAACACACACGCGGTCAGCGTGCCGTCGAAGCCGTTCGCCCGCAGCCCGCGGAACAGCTCGTCGAAGTCGACCTCGCCCTGGCCGATGTCCAGGTGCTGGTGGATGCGGGCCGGTGTGCCGGGCGGGTTGAGGATGTAGCGGTTTCCGGAGGACGCCGTGTGGTCGAAGGCGTCGGCGAGGTGGACGTGGGTGAGCAGGTCGCCCGCGTACTGGATGATGCCGGGGGCGTCGTCGCCGATGTGGAAGGTGTGCGGGGCGCAGTACAGGAAGCTCACACTCGGGTGGTTGATGCCCCGGATGAGGTTGACGGCGTCGTAGCCGTTCTCGATGAAGTCGTCGGGGTGCGGCTCCAGGGTGAGGCGGATTCCCTCACGCTCGAACAGCGGCAGCAGTTCGTCCATCGACTTCCAGAACTGGGCCTCGCTGCGGTCGGCTTCCTCGGGCCGGCCGTTGAACTCCGAGATCATGCTGTCCACGCCGAGGTCCGCGGCGATCTGGATCGAGCGCTTCCAGTACCGTACGGCGGCCTGCCGGGCGTCCTCGTCCGGGCCGGACCAGCGGAACAGCGGGAGCAGGGAGGAGATCCCCACGCCCGCCGCGTCCAGTGCCTTGCGGAACGTGCGGACCGTGCCGTCGTCCACGCGCGGGTGGCGGAAGAACGGGATGAAGTCCTCACGGGGCGACAACTCGATCCACTCGTAGCCCAACTCGGCAACCACAGAGGGCAGTTCGAGCAGTGGGACGTTGCGGATCATGTACGGGTCGAGGGCGATCCTCATCGTGGGTGCTCCTTGGTGTCACGGGCTCCGGCGGTGTGCGGACCGCCGGAGCCGATGGTCTTTCAGGGGTGGCCGGCCGTTGCGGTCACGACCGCGGCGACTCCTGCAGTGCCGCGTCGGCGGCCTTGAGCACTCCGGCGGCCACGGCGACGCCCTCGACGCGCCCCAGCTCGGTGTCCTCGTGCTCGATGTTGACCAGCATGTCCGGGTCGACCTCATGGAGGGCGCGCAGGAACTCGGTCCAGTAGGCGACGTCGTGGCCCTTGCCGAGGGCGACGAAGTCCCATGCGGACTCCTTGGGCCACTCGTTGGCCCACTCGTCGCCGCCGAGGTTGGTGCGCGGCTCGTCGGGCGTGAGGCGTCGGAAGCTGTTGTCGAGCACACCGTTGAGGATGACGTGGTCGCGGTTGATCCGGACGTCCTTGGCAGCGGCGTGGAAGACCAGCTCGCCCAGGTGGCGTACGACCTCGACGGGGTCCATCTGCTGCCAGAACAGGTGTGAGGCGTCCAGTTCGACGCCCACGTGGGTGGCCCCGGTGAGGTCGATGAGCTGGTGCACGCCGGCGCAGTTGAACACGACGTTCTGCGGGTGCAGCTCCAGGGCGACCTTGACGTCGTGGTCACGGGCGAGCCGGTCGGTCTCGCGCCAGAAGTCCGCGACGATCTTCCACTGGTGGTCGAGCACGTCCAGGGCCGCCGAGTTCCACGCGTTGACGATCCAGTTCGGGCGGGAGGCGCCCGGCTCGCCGCCGGGCAGGCCCGACATGGTCACGAGGCGGTGCTGCCCGAGCCGCTCGGCCAGGCGGATGGAGCGGCGGATGTCCTCGGCGTGCTTCTCGCCGATGGCGGGGTTCGGGTGCAGCGGGTTGCCGTTGGCGTTCAGGCCGGCGATGGAGACGCCGGTGCCCTCGAAGAGGCCGAGGAAGTCGTCCCGGGCGGTGTCGCTGACCAGGATGTCGTCGAAGGTCGGGACGTGTACGGCGGGCAGGAAACCGCCGGTGTTGATCTCGATGCCGGTCAGGCCCAGCTCGGCGATGACTTTGATCGCTTCCGGCAACGGCCGGTCGTGCAGGATCGCGTTGTAGAGTCCGAGCCTCATCTTGTCTTTCCTCAGTCCTTCTCGACGGTGAAGGTGGTCGTGCGCGGGGTGGGCGGGAAGGGGCGGGTCACCCGACGGTGACGGCCTTGCCGCCGGCGTCGGCGGAGGCGACGATCGCGTCGATGACCTGCAGGTTGTGCAGCCCGTCGGCGAGCGTGGGGCACTGCGGCAGCCGGTCCAGGCCCGCGATCTGCTCCAGGAAGGCCCGGGCCTGCCAGACGAAGAACTCGTGCTGGCCGTGGCCGACGCTGGGGAAGTCCATGGGCAGGCCGCCGGCGATGTAGGGGTGGCCGGGGCCGATCACCACCCGCCGGTAGCCGTCCACCGGGTCGGAGGCCGCCGCGTCGGTGATGGTGAACTCGGCCGGGCGGGACAGTTCGAAGGTCGCCGCGCCGTCCTTCGTGAAGACCTCGAAGCCCAGGGAGTTGGCCAGACCGCGGGCGATGCGTGAGACGGAGAAGGTACCGACGGCGCCGGAGGCGAACGTCGCGGTGAAGGTGGCGATGTCCTCGTTCTCGACCCGCTCGCGCTCATCGCTGACCTGGACGTCGGCCGCGTGCCCCACCGCCGTCCCCAGTGGCACGGGCCGCTCCTGCACCTGGGTGGACAGGATGGCGCCCTGGACGCTCTGCACGGGCCCGCAGAAGTACTCGCCGAGATCGATGAGGTGGCTGCCGATGTCGGACAGCGCCCCGGAACCGATACCGCCCCGGTAGCGCCAGCTCATGGGCGCGTCGGGGTTGTGCCCGTAGTCGCACCAGTAGTGGCCGTTGAAGTGCTGCACCGGCCCGAGCGAGCCTTCCCGCACCTGCTGCCGGACGGCGTTGACGGCGGGGGAGCGGCGGAAGGTGAAGCCGGTGGCCGCCACCAGTTTGGTGCCCTCGGCCGCCGCCACCATGGCCCGCGCGTCGGCCACCGACGGCGCCAGCGGCTTCTCGCACAGCACATGCTTGCCCGCGGCCAGCAGGGCCTCGACGATCTCGCGGTGCAGATGGTTGGCGACCACGACGCTGACCGCGTCGATGTCGTCGGCCTCCACGATCGCGCGCCAGTCCGTCTCGGCCCGCTCGAAGCCGTAGCGGCGGGCGGCGTCCTGGGCGAAGGGCTCATAGGCGTCGGCGACGGCGACCAGGCGCACGTCCGGCAGCCCGGCACCGTACAGCGTCGCGGCCTGCCGGTAGCCGTTGAGGTGGGCTCGGCCCGCCATTCCGGCGCCGATGACCGCCACCCCGATCGGCCTTGTGCTCATGGTGGTTCCTCTCCGGCGCGCCGGGGCGCCGTGGCTAGCCGTCCCCGGAGGCGGTGGGGCCTGGGGCGGACGAATGATTAAAGCGCTTTAAGAGGGTGCTCTAAGGCGAGTACGATGCCGTCCTGAAAATGTCATGTCAATAGGTTGTTGGTACGAGGCTTCCGCGAGGGACAGCCGTAAGCGTCCGAAGCGCGACCGTAAGGAGACCCGAAGCGTTCCCGAAGGCATATGCCGCACAGTGGTCGAGGTGCTTGAGAACCGGACGATCGGGGCTGGAGGAGCGGGGATGGACGACGGCGACGACCGGCTGCGGCTGGTGATCCTCGTCGGCGCGGCCAGGGAGGGCCGCTTCGGACTGGCGGCCGCCGAGTGGCTCGCGACCCGCGCCCGGCTGCGCAGCGACTTCGAGGTCGACGTCATCGACCTGGCCACGGCCTGGCTGCCGGACCTGATGACCGCCGACCCCGCGGTGCCGCGGCCGTCCGCGGTGCGGGACCTGTCCCCGTGGCTCGCCGCCGCCGACGCGTTCGCCGTGGTGACGCAGGAGCACCGCTCCGGCTACCCGGCGGCCCTGAAGAACGCGATCGACTGGTACGACAGCGAATGGCACGCCAAGCCCGTGGGCTTCGTCTGTTACGGCGGGCCGTCCGGCGGGCTGTGGGCGGTCGCCCAGCTCCGGCAGGTCTTCGCCGAGTCCCACGCGGTCACCGTCCCGGAGACCGTCAGCTTCGACAACTACCAGGAGCGCTGGGGCTCCGAGGGGCAGTTCCTCGACACCGAGGACTGTCGCCGGGACGCCCTCGCCATGCTCGACCGGCTCGACTGGTGGGCGCGCGCCCTGCGCCGGGCCCGTGCTCGTGAGCCGTACACGTACTCGTACCCCGCCCGCGCGGAGGAGTGACACATCCATGGACACCAGGTGGTTCCGGCGGTTCGGCGAGCCGCTGCCCGCGGCCTGTCGGCTGATCTGCTTCCCGCACGCGGGCGGCTCGGCCACCGCCTACGCCCCGCTGTCGCGGAAGCTCTCCGGGACACTCGACGTCCTCGCCGTCCAGTACCCGGCCCGCCAGGACCGGCGCGCCGAGCCGCCCGCGGACGGCATCCTCGGGCTCGCCGCCCGCATAGCCGAGGCGCTCAGGCCGAACACGCAGCAGCCGTACGCGTTCTTCGGCCACAGCATGGGGGCACTCGTCGCCTATGAGACCGCGCGGATCCTCGACGACGGATCCGTGCCGCCACCCGTGCGTCTGTTCTTGTCCGGGCGCGGCGCGCCCGGCCCGACACCGGACCCGCACGACCGGCTCCCGGACGACGCGGCCATCCTCGCCGCGGTCCGGAAGCTGGGAGGCACCGACGCCTCCGTGCTGGACGACCCGGAACTGCTCGACATGGTGCTGCCCGCGCTGCGCGCCGACTACGGGGCCCTCGCCTCGTACCGCTGGCAGCCCGGTCCCGCGCTGAACACCCCCGTCACCGTGCTCGTCGGCGATGCGGACCCGGTCGTACCGGTCGCGTCGGTGGCCGGCTGGGCACGGCAGACGCGACAGGACGACGAGGTTCTGGTCTTCGCAGGGGGCCACTTCTATCTGAGCGAGCGGCTGGACCAGGTGACCGCTGTCCTGAGGAGCCGCTTGAGTCCATCGACAGGGGGAAGCAGTGGAATTCCGGGTTCTGGGCCCGTTGGAGGCGTCGACGGGGGAGCGCAAGCTGGCCCTCGGGGGACACAAGCAGCGGGCGGTGCTGGGGCTGCTCCTGCTGCGGGCGAACCGGGTGGTGGCGACCAGCGAACTGCTGGGCGCGCTGTGGCCTGACGAGAACCGTCCCACCACCGCCCGGAAGATCGTGCAGAACGCGGTGTGGGGCCTGCGCGCCCTGTTCGCCGAGGAGAGCGCCGTGGACCGCGGCCCCGAACTGGTCACCCAGGCACCGGGATACGTGCTGCGACTCGACCCCGAACAGGTGGACCTGCACCGCTTCAACCGCCGGGTCGCCGAAGGGCGCGCCCAGCTGTCCGCCGGCCGCCCCGCGGATGCCGCCCGGCTGCTCGGCGCGGCGCTGGAGGAGTGGCACGGACCGGCGCTCGCGGACCTCGCCGAGGCGGGCACCGACTGGCCCGAACTGACCGCGCTGAGCCAGCTCCGGCTGGACGTGATGGAGGACCGCTTCGAGGCCGAACTGCGCAGCGGCCACCACTACTCCGTCCTGGGCGAGCTGGTCTCCCTGGCCGAGGAGGAGCCGCTGCGGGAACGGCTGTGCGGCCAGCTGATGCTGGCCCTGTACCGCTGCGGCCGGCAGGCCGAGGCGCTCGACGTCTTCAGCCGGGTACGACGGGCTCTGGTCGAGGAGCACGGCCTGGAACCCTCCCGTGAACTACAGCTGCTCCAGCAGAACATCCTCACCCACGATCCCGCGCTGGCCCCGCCGGCCACGGTCGCGCCCGCGCCACCCGCCGTGCACACACGGCCCGAGCAGCCTGCGCCGACCGAGCGGCCCGCGCCCGCGCCGCCCGCGCCGCCTCGGGCGGTCCCCGTGCGGGGCGAGGCGGCTCGGGCGGCCGTCCCGGAGCGGGTCGCGCACCGGGCACCGGCCCCGCACACCGAGCGCAGGTCGGTCGCCGTCCTGCTGGTCGGCGCCCGTACCGCCGAGACGCCCGCCGCCGGTCCGGGGGAGTCCCACACGCTGTACGACGCCGTGGCCGCGGTCGCCGACTGTGTCGAGGAGTTCGGCGGCACCGTCGCCGGGTCGCTCGGCCGGGTCTGGGTCGCGGTGTTCGGGCTGGACACCGACCGGGCCGAGGCAGCGCAGGGCGCGGTGCGCGCCGCGGTGGCCCTGCGCGCCCGGCTCAGCCAGGTCCCCGGGCCCCGCTGGCACGCGGTGGTGTCGGCGGGCGAGGCCCTCGTGCGCTGGAACCCCTACGACGGCGCCGCGCCCGTACGGGTCGTGGGCCGTCTCGTCGACGAGGCACGCACCCTCCTCGCCACGGTGCCGTCCGGCGCGATCCACCTCGACGGCGAGGCCGTGCAGGACACCGTGGGCCTGGTCCGGCAAGTGCCGACCGAACGGCCCCGGGTACGGGCCGTCGCCGGGCTGCGCACGGCCGGCGAGGCCGTCGCCCTGCCCGACCCGTCCGGCGGCTTCGAGGCCGAACTGGTCATGATGAAAAGCCTGTTGACCCGCTCCCGGCGCCATGACGCCCCGCACCTGGTCACCATCCTCGGTGAACCGGGCGTGGGCAGGACCCGCTTCCTCGCCGACTTCGTCCGGAGCATCCAGGGCGAGGCGGTCCGGGTGGTGCGGGTGCGCGGCGGGGACCGGGCCTCGTGGACGCTGTGCGACGTGCTGCGGGCCTGCTGCGGGCTGCCCCTGTCCGACACCGACGACCGCGGGCTCACCGACGTCGTGCACCGGGTCGCCGGCCGCAGCGAGACCGCGGAACGGCTGCTGCGGCGGCTCAGCCCCGGCCGGCCGCACGACGCCTCCGACCAGGAGGCCGAGGCGTACGAGGCCTGGTGCGAGCTGCTCGTGCTGCTGGCCCGGGAACAGCCGCTGGTGCTCTGCGTGGACGACGCGCACGCCGCCGACGACGCCGTACTCGGCCTCGTGGAGAAGCTCGCGTCGCTGCCGCAGGACGTGCCGCTGCTCATCCTGGTGTGCGCCCGGCCCGGCGGCCTGCTGGCCCGCAGGCCCCTGTGGGGCACCGGCCTGCGGCACAGCGTGACCCTCACCCTGCAGCGGCTGCCCGGTGCCGCCGCCGAGGTCTGGGCGGAGCGCCCCGGAGGGGCGCGGGGAACTGCGCGACCAGCCACGACGGCGCCGCAGACGGTCGACGGCAGATAGCGCCTCACCGCGGCGGGTTTCGCCAATCCTGCTCAGGGCCGGGGCCCGTCGAGTGTCTTCCAGACGATCGACGGGCCCCGGCCGAAGCAGCGCAGGCGCTCACGCCGCGTCGCCGTCCGCCTCGGACAGGAACACCGACCGCAGCAGTCGGTCCAGCGCGTCCTCGGCGAGCGGCGCGAGGCGCAGGGTCATCGCCTGCTGCGCGACACCGGACCAGGCCGGGCGGGCGCCGAGCAGATCGTCGTGCGCTCCGACCACGACCAGCAGCGGCGCGTCCGGGCAGTCGGCGCAGAGCTGCTCCACGGCGTCCAGCAGGGCGTCGTCCGCCTGGTGCAGGCCGTCCCAGATCAGCACCAGCGGCCCGCGGCGCGCGGTCGGCGCCATGAACCGGCGCCAGGCGGCCAGCAGCCGGTCCCGCTCGTCCGCGCCGCGGTGGCGCCCGGCGAGCAGCGACCGCAGCGCGGGCAGCAGTTCGGCGGCGGTGCCGGCGTCGGCGAGCCCGCGTAGCGCGGAGGCGAGTTTGCGGTCGGCCGTCGCGGGATCGTCCTGGCGGGTGATGCCGCAGCAGGCGGCCAGCATCTCGGCCGGTACGGCCAGCACGTCGCCGCCCGCGGTGACCGTGCCGTTCAGGACCCGTACCGGGTCGGGGGCGGTCTCGGCGATCCTGCGGTGGAACTCCATCAGAAGCCGGGTGCGGCCGAGGTCCGAGTGGCCGAGAACGGAGATCAGGTGCGGGGTGGAGCGCTGCCGGGCCCGGCTCAGGAAGCCGGTCATCAGGTCGAGTTCGGAGTCCCGCTCGTAGCAGGGGCCGTCCCCCTCGGCGCCGGGCCGGAGCGCGCGCACCTGCCAGGTCGCCGTCGCGGCGGACAACCGGTGGTAGCTGACGGCGCCCTCGGTACGGCTCCGGGTCTCGTCGCAGACATGGATCTCGGCCGGCGGGGTCAGGCACAGCATCGCCTCGCAGGTGTCGACGAGTTCACCGCTGATCCAGGGATCGTCACCGGCCGCGCCGGAGGACGGCCACCGGCACACGTACGCCGTCCCCGTCGTCACCGCCGCGTGCACCGAAAGCCCCTTGATCACCGAGGTGGGCGGGGCGAGCGGCGAGGCGGGGATGCTCAGGCAGTCCCGGACCGCGAGCGCCGCCCGCACGGCCCGCTCCGCGCAGCCGTCCCGGCCGGGCTCCTCCTCGAACAGGCTGAGCAGCACGGACCCTATCGACCATGCCGCGCACCCGCCCGACTTCTCGATCTCCTCCCGCGCCAGTTCGCACACGGTGTCCAGGACACGGTCGATGTCCCCGGCCGGCAGATCGTCGAACTCCGTACCCAGACCGAAGCGGATCATCAGCACAGAGCCGGACCGGTAGGCACCGCCTCGGCCGTCGGGGGAGGGGGAGGGGGTGAACGCGGGGGCGGGGGTGTCGGGTGAGGTGCCGGTCCCGGTGCGGGAAGGGTCTCCCGCCGGGGATACGGCGGTGCCGGCGGCCGGCGGGGGAGCAGCGCCCGGTCCGCTCGCCGGCGCGGCGTCGTGGAGGGGGCCGGAGGCGGTGCGAGGGGCGGTGGGCGGGCTGGGGGCTGGTCCGGTGCGTGGTCCGAGGGCCGGTCCGGTGTCTGGCCCGGGGGTTGCTCCGGTGTCCGGCGCAGGGGTTGTTCCGTAGTCCGGCCAAGGGGTTGCTCCGGCGCCGAGGTCGGCGGCGGCTCCGGTGCCCGGGGTGCGCGCTGCTTCGGTGTCCGGGGCGGGGTCCGCTCCACGGCCGGGAAGGAAGGCGGGTCCTGGTCCGACGGCGGGGCCGGCGTTCGGTTCGGTGACGGGCACGGGGCTTCGCACGGATGCCGGTTCGGTGCCTTGGGTGGATGCCGGTCCGGTGTCTTGAGTCCAACCCGGTCGGGTGCCTTGGGCGGATGCCGGCCCCGTGCCCCGGGCCCAATCTGTTCCGGTGCCCTGAGCCCAACCCGGTCCGGCATCCACGCCGGAAGCCCATCCCGTTCCCGGTGCCGGAGCCAGACCGTCGCCCGAGACGGGGGCAGGGGCAGGAGCTGTGCCGGGGCCGGCGCCGTACGGTAAGGAAGCCGGGCCGGTGCCGAAGGCGGGGGCCGGCGGGGAGTCCGGGCCGGTGCCGTACGGTGGGCCGGGCAGGTTCAGTTGGGGGTCCTGGGCGAGGATGGCCGACTGGAGGCGCTGCATCTCGCGGCCCGGCTCCAGACCGAGGCCTTCGACCAGGGCGGTGCGAATGCGGGCGTAGACGTGCAACGCGTCGGCCTGGCGCCCGCTGCGGTACAGGGCGAGCATCAACTGGCCCGAGGCCCGCTCGCGCAACGGCTCGGCCCGTACGAAGGCGTCGAGGTCGCGCAGAACCGATTGGTGCTGGCCGCACAGGAGTTCGACCTCGAAGCAGTCCTCCATGACGTCGAGCCGCTTCTGCTCCAGCCCGGCCAGCTCCGGCCACACCGTGCCGGCCTCGGCGAGATCCGCCAGGGCGGGGCCGCGCCACAGCGCGAGCGCCTCGCGCAGCGCCCCGCGGGCCCGGGCGGGCTCACCGGTCAGCAGGGCCGCTCGGCCCTGTGCCGCCAGCCGCTCGAACCGCAGCAGGTCGATCCGTTCCGGCGGCACCCGCACCACATATCCGGGCGCCTGGGTCACCAGCTGGGCAGCCTGCGCCTCGCCAGGCACGGCGAGCGTCCGCCGCAGCCGCCAGATCGCGTTCTGCAGGATCTTGCGTGCCGTGCCCGGCACCCGTTCCGCCGGCCACACCGCCGACAGCAGGCGCCGGGTGGGCACCACCTCGCCCGCGTGCAGCAGCAGATAGGCCAGTGCCGCGCGCTGCCGGGTGCCGCCGAGAGCCACCAGCCCCGACGGCCCCTCCACCTCGAGTGGTCCCAGTAGACGGAACTCCATGACGTCTCCCCCGTTTCCTCCCTCGGCCCGGTCGTCACCCGACCCGGACCGATCATGTCAATCCCTGTGTTCCCAAAGGACGGTAACGTCAATGCAATGAGATCGGCCGGGCGGTAGCTGGCGCCGAGGTGCGGGCACGGGCCGGGGTCGCTGCCGGTGTCCGGGGGTCAGCCGGCCACCGCTCCCGCCAGCCGGGTGCCGTCTCCGTCGCGCAGCAGCCGGCACACGTCCCGCAGGCCCGCCTCCAGCTGCGCGATCTCCTCGTCCGATACCTGTACGGACGGCTCGAAGCGCAGCGTCTCGACCGCACTCGCCGTCGGGAAGGTGCGCACCCCGTGCACCTGCAGCAGGTGGCCGGCCAGGAAGTAGCCGAACAGCCCGCTGACGGCCAGCGAACGCACCGACTCGGAGGCGGAGCCGCTCTGGTCGTGGAACTCCAGTCCGAGCATCAGTCCCTTGCCCCGGACCTCCTTCACCACGTCGGGGAAGTCGGCGCGGACGGACTCCAGCACCGCCCGCAGGGCCGCACCGCGCTCCACGGCCCGGCGGTAGCCGGCCCCGCCGTCGGCCTCCAGCAGCTCCAGCACCTTCAGGGCGATGGTGCAGGAGAAGCTGTCCTTGGCGAAGGTCGAGCTGTGCACGATCTCGAACTCCCGCCGGTAGCGGGCCTCGCGCACCAGCATCACCGACGTCTTGGCCAGCCCGCCGCCGAGCGTCTTGGCCAGCGTGTAGTAGTCGCCCACCAGGCCGGTCTGCGCCGAGGCCAGCAGCGTGCCCGTACGTCCCATGCCGCTCTGGATCTCGTCCACGATCAGCGGGACGTCGGTCTCCGCGCAGAACTGCTGGATCGCCTCCGCGAACTCGGCGCCGAGCACCCGTATGCCGCCCTCGCCCTGGATCGGCTCCACCAGGAAGGCGCAGAACACCGGGAACTCCCGCTCCACGACGTCCACGTGACCGTCCGTCACCTCCAGGGCGTGCACGACGCCCCGTTCCTGTGCGTGGATCTCCTTCAGCACCTCGGGCCGGTCCCGCGGTACGAACCGCGCCTGCGCGGCGAGCGCCTGGAACGGCGTGCGGTAGGCCGCGTTGTGGGTGAGCTGCACGCTCAGGCCCAGCTTGCCGTGGAAGCCGCCCTCCAGCGCCAGGAACAGCGGCGGCCGGTTCAACCGGGCCGTGTTCTCGGCGGTGAGGCGTGCCGTCAACTCGGCGAGGGCGGCGGCCGTCCCGGGTCCGGTGGGGATCCCGAAGCGGGTGCGGATCCGGGCCGGCAACTCGGCCTCGCCGGCGGCGACCGCCGCCCGTGCCCGGTCCGCCGAGCGCTCCAGTTCCTCGCGCAGTGTGGCGATCCGCAGCACCCGGTCCAGTTCGGCATGCTTGGCGGCGGCCTCCACGGCCTCCGCTCCGGTGTTGGCGAAGATGGCGAAGTAGGGCTCCGTGGAGCCGAGTTCGCGATGCACGATCCGGTTCAGCTCGGCGGCGAGACGGTTGGCGTAGGGGTGCCGGGAGAACTGCGCGTGCACGGGCGTCCCCACGTCGAGCAGCTCCCGGGCGCAGGCGACCAGGGCAGGGTGGTTGTGGCCGAGCAGCACCGAACCGTAGCCGCCGGCGAAGTCGGCGACCGGGATCTCGCCGCCGTCCTCGCCGCGCCGGTACAGCGTGTTGCCCTCGGCCCGCACGTACTCGACGGCCAGCCCGGCCGTGCCCAGCACTTCCCGCAGATACGGCTCGGCCAGTTCCGGGCCCTCGGCCGCGGAGTTCTTGGTGTCCATGGGTTCAGATTGCGCCGTTCTGGTCAGCGGCCGGTCATCGGCGGCTCTTCGGCCGGACCCGAGCACGCGTGAGCGACGGGCGGGAGCAGGCGATTACCGGCGGATGACGGACTGCCGGATTCCCGACGGTACGTTGACGAAAGCGGGCCCTGGTCGGCCAACGGCAGGGCCTGAGAGCGCCCCGCGAAAAGGATCGGAGAATACGGAATGAATTCCGCGCCCGCTGACCTCGACGCCCTGTCCGCCTCCCCGCCCGCCCTGGACGCGGTGACTCCCGCCGTGCTGCGCACCGTGATGGCGCGCTTCGCCACCGGAGTCACCGTGATCACCGTGGGCGGGTCACAGCTGCACGCGATGACGGCGAACGCCTTCAGCTCGGTGTCCCTCGAACCGCCCTCGGTGCTGTGCAGCGTGGGACACAGCGCGGTGATGCACGGCGCGCTGTCCTCGGCGGGACGCTTCGCCGTCAACATACTCGACGCCGAACAGGAGGATCTGGCCCGGCACTTCGCGAACAGCAAGCGCACGCTGGGCGCCGCCCAGTTCGACGGGGTGGCCTGGACCCCGGGTCGGCACACCGGCGCCCCGCTGCTGGGCGGTGCGCTGGCGTGGCTGGAGTGCGAGCTGACGGACGCGCACGCCTTCGGTGACCACACCATCTTCATCGGCACCGTACTCGGGGCGGGCCAGGTCGCCGAAGGCGGAGGGCTGCTCTTCGTCGACGGCCGGTTCGGCCGGGTGGCACCCGCCGCCGAATGACCCCGTTTTCCCCGGGGGCACCGGCCGGGAATCCGCTCGCGCGTTATGGCTGCCGTTCCCGTGAACCACCGATGACCGGGCCCAGACCGGGGAATTCCCCGAGGGTGAACCGTCTGTTCGCCGCCCTTGTTTTGATGACCCGGCGCATTTTCCACGTCGAGGAAACGGAGTCTTCATGGCGGACAAGGATCGTTCACCGGTGACCGTCATCGGTCTGGGGCTGATGGGCCACGCGCTGGCAGCCGCGTTCCTGAAGGGAGGTCATCCGACCACGGTGTGGAACCGCTCGGCCGGCAAAGCGGACGAGTTGGTGGCGCAGGGCGCGCTGCGTGCCGCCACACCTGCCGAGGCGGTCACGGCCGCCGAGCTGATCGTCGTGTGCGTGTCGGACAACGACGTCCTGCACGCCGTACTGGACCCGGTGACCGACCGGCTGGCGGGCCGGGTCGTGGCCAACCTGACCTCCGGCTCCTCCGACCAGGCCCGCGCGAACGCGGACTGGGCCCACCGGGCGGGCTTCGACTACCTCGACGGCGCGATCATGACCGTACCGGCCGGCGTGGGCGCCGAGGACTCGGTGTTCTTCTACGCCGGGCCCGAGCGGGCCTACGCACGGCACGCTCAGACGCTGCGGCTGCTCGGCGGCGGTACCACACACCTCGGCGAGGACCACGGCCTCGCGCCGCTGTACGACGTGGCGCTGCTCGGCATCATGTGGGGCACGCTGAACAGCTTCCTGCACGGCGCCGCCCTGCTGGCCACCGCGCACGTCAAGGCGTCGGAGTTCCTGCCCTGGGCGGTCAAGTGGGTGGACGCCGTCAAGCTGTTCGCCACCGACTATGCCGGGCAGATCGACGCCGGGGACGGGACCTACCCCGCCCGGGACGCGACGCTGGAGGTGCACTTCGGCGCGCTGGCGCACCTGCTGCACGAGAGCCGGTCGCAGGGCGTCGACGCCGAACTGCCGCGCTTCGTGCACACCCTGATGGAACGCGCCATCGCCCGGGGCCTCGGCGGCAACAGCTACGCCGCGATGATCGAGCTGTTCCGCGGCCCGGAGCGCAGCTCGCCGAAGCAGTCGTAGCCCGGAAAGGGCAGGGGCCCGGACCGCGGAAAGCGGTCCGGGCCCTTCGGCGTGCCGGCGCGGGGGACACCGCACGCCCGCACGGGGACCGCCGCACCGGTCCCCGTCGTCGGGACGGCCCTCGCCGGATCGGCGGAGGGCCGGAGGAAGGTCAGAGGAAGTACGTGCCGGGCTCAAGCCCCATCAGCACCCTGCCCTGCACCTCCAGATTCGCCCCGAGCTGGACCAGGGCGTGCAGGGAGAAGCCCTGGATGTCACGGTGGAAGCGCTGCAGGTCCACCTCGGTGCGGATCACCGAACCGCCGCTGGCCGCGTACAGCGACTCGACCGCCTCTTTGGCCAGTTGACCGGCGTACGCCGTGCGGCCCCGGATGACGGCCTTCTCCTCGTCGGTGGGCTGCTCGCCGGCGTCGGCCCCCCGCTGGAGCACCTCCAGGCAGCGCTCGTTCAGCGCCCGGGCGGCCTCGATCTTGTTGGCGGCGACGGCCAGGTGCTGCTGGGTGACCGGGTGTTCCCGCTGGTCGGTCCAGTCCGTGTAGGTGATGCCGCGGCCGGGCACCCGCTCCAGGAACAGCTCGTACGCGCCCTGGGCGATGCCGGTCAGGGCCGCCGCCACGTTGGTGAGGATGTAGCCCAGCAGGCCGTAGTTGCGGCCCGTCGCCCCGGTGTTGGCGCGGTCGCCGGTGGCGCTGACCATCGCCTCCTCCAGCGGCACCGTGCGGTACGCCGGTACGAACAGGTCGTCGGCCGTGACCGTGACGCTGCCGGTGCCGGCGCCGGAGGAGACCTGCCAGTCGTCGTCCAGGGTCAGCTCACCGGTCGGTACGAGCGCGACCAGCTCCTGGTGCGAGCCGTCCGGCTGCTCCACCACCCCGGCCAGCAGATCCCAGTCGGCCCCGCGCACCCCGGAGTTGAACCGCCAGGTACCGGTGAGCCGGTAGCCGCCCTCCACCGGCCGCAGCGTGCCGGTCGGCGCGAACACGATCGACACCCGGGTGGAGCCGCCGGCGAAGACCTCCTCCTGGGCCCGGTCGGGATAGAGGCTGACGCACCAGGCGCTGGTCAGCCACACCATGGTCAGCCAGCCCGTGGACGGGCAGCCGCGCGCCACCTCGGACACCACCCGCGCCTGCTGGGCCGCGTCCAGGTCGAGCCCGCCGTAGGTCCTCGGCACCGCGGCGCGGAAGACGCCGGCCTTCTCCAGCAGCTGGATGTTCTCCTCGACGATCCAGCGGCGCCGTTCGCTCTCCTGCCCGTTGTGGCGCAGGGCCGGTACGGCGGCGCGCACCCCGTCGAGGACGGAGGCGAGTTCTTCTTCGGTGGCCATGGGTCTTTCTCCTCGTCACAACGGTTCAGGAAAACTGCGTGTTCAAACCAGGGCCCGCCGGTGTGCCCCCGGGAAGTCGCCTTCCCGGGGGCACACCGCGCCTCGGGATGCCGCCTACTCCGCCACCAGGCCGGTGGCGGCCACCGGACGGTCGATGGACATCAGCCAGCGGCCGTCCTCGCCCCGCCGCAGGACGTCGGTGCAGACGCCCTCCAGATGGACCGGCTCGCCGTCCTCACCGGTGGTGTCGATGCTGTACTTCACACCGATCAGGGCGACGTCCCCGGCGACGTGCGCGTGCGTGACCTCCGCCTTGAGCGAGGGCTTCGGGGCCAGGAACTCCTTGAAGAACGCCAGCCGGGCCGCACCGGTGAGCGGCTCGCCGGAGAAGTTGGAGATCGAGTCCTCGCGGTACAGGCGGTTGAACAGCGCCCCGTCACCGGAGTTGAACGCCTGCAGGAAGATCTCGTTCTGTATCTCGGTGTCGTCGGTGAGGTCGGGGTTCTCGGGGTCGAAGTCGGTACTGAAGTCGAAGGCCATGGGACCGGCCCGCCTCTCTGTGGGATGAGTGCAACGGAAGGGACGTGAGGTGCGCCGAGCGCGCCGCGGCGCGTCGTGGGCGGGGTGCGGCGGGTCAGTCCTGGCCGTACGGGTCGTCCACCGCGTAGCGCCAGATGCCGTCCTCGCCGAGCCGCAGGACGTCCACGCCCGTGCCGGTCAGGCGCTCCGGGGCACCCTGGTCGTCGACCGTGTCGATGACCCAGTCGACGATCAGCAGCGCGGTGTCGCCGGTCACGAACGACTGCCGGGTCGTCGTGGAGATCTTCGGCCTGCGGGCGAGGAACTCCCGCTGGTAGTCCCGCCGGGCCTGGCCCGTGAGCGGCTCTCCGGGCTCCCAGACCGCCACTGCCTCTTCCGTGTAGAAGGCGTCCAGGGTCTCGAAGTCGCCGGCGTTGAATGCCTCGACGTATTGCGCGGTGTGCTTTTCCAGGTTCTCCAGCAGCTGAGACATGGGAAGAGTCGACCTGCCTTCTCGGTAGTCGGCGTCCGGGAATTTCCGCTACGGAAACTATGCGGTGCTGCTCTGCGCCGGCCCATCGTGCGGTAATCAACCGGCCTCGCCGTAAACAGAATTACTGGATTGAGGGCGATTACTGAGGGGCGGGTGAGAATCCCCTGCCTACGATCGGCCCGCCCGGTGCGCCACACGCTCTGGAGAGTCCCGGCAGGTCTTGGCAATTCCGTCGGAAAGGCAGTCGAGCACGATGACGAATCAGCACCAGTCCGAATCCCCCTTCACCCGCGGCGAGGCGGAGGCGATCGCGGTCGTCGGGCTGTCCTGCCGCCTGCCCGGTGCCGACGGCCCCGAGGCTCTCTGGGAGCTGCTGCGCACCGGCACCGACGCCATCACGCCACCACCCGAGGGCCGGCTGCGGTCCGCGACCGACGAGAGCGCACCCGGGGACACTGCGCCCGGCCCGCGCCGCGGCGGCTTCCTCGACCGCGTCGACACCTTCGACGCCGCCTTCTTCGGCATCGCCCCGCGCGAGGCCGTCACCATGGACCCGCAGCAGCGGCTCGTGCTGGAACTCGCCTGGGAGGCGCTGGAACACGCCGGCATCGTGCCCGCCGCGCTGCGCGGCAGCCGCACCGCGGTGTTCGTCGGCACGCTGCGCGACGACTACGCCGCCCTCCTCTACCAGCACGGCGCCGCCGCCGTCACCCAGCACACCATGGCCGGGGTCAACCGCGGGGTCATCGCCAACCGGGTGTCCTATCACCTCGGGCTCCAGGGCCCCAGCCTCACCGTGGACTCGGCCCAGTCCTCGTCGCTGGTCGCCGTCCACCTCGCCTGCGAGTCGCTGCGGGCCGGCGAGGCGGACGCGGCGATCGTCGCGGGCGTCAACCTCAACCTGCTCGCCGAGGGCGCGGTGGCGCAGGAGCGGTTCGGTGGCCTGTCCCCGGACGGCACCACCTACACCTTCGACGCCCGCGCCAACGGCTTCGTCCGCGGCGAGGGCGGCGCCGCCGTCGTCCTCAAGCCGCTCGCCCGCGCCCTCGCCGAGGGCGACCCGGTCCTCGCCGTCGTCCGCGGCAGCGCCGTCAACAACGACGGCTCCACCCCCGGCCTCACCGTCCCCGGCCAGGCCACCCAGGAACAGGTGCTGCGCGAGGCGTACGAGCGGGCCGGCGTCGACCCCGCCCAGGTGCAGTACGTCGAACTCCACGGCACCGGAACCCCGGTCGGCGACCCGATCGAGGCCGCCGCACTCGGCGCGGTGCTCGGCGGCGACCGGGCCGGTGGGGCGCCGCTGCGGGTCGGCTCGGTGAAGACCAACATCGGCCACCTGGAGGGCGCGGCGGGCATCGCGGGCCTGGTCAAGACCGTGCTGGCGGTCAGCCGCCGCAGCCTGCCGCCGAGCCTCAACTTCGCGACGCCGAACCCGGCCATCCCGCTCGCCGACCTCGGCCTGGAAGTCCAGAGCGACCTCTCGGCCTGGCCCACGCCCGACCGGCCGCTGATCGCGGGCGTGTCGTCCTTCGGCATGGGCGGCACCAACGTCCACGTGGTGCTCCAGGAGGCACCGGCCACGGCACGGGAGACGGCCGGCCCGGCCGGACAGCCCGCCGAGTCCGGCGCCGTACTGCGGCCCTGGCTGGTCTCGGCCCGCGGCGACGACGCCCTGCGGGCACAGGCGCGGCGGCTGCGGGCCGCCGTCGAGGGCGAGACCGCCCCGCGTCCCGTGGACGTCGGCTGGTCGCTGGCCGCGACCCGGACGGTCTTCGCGCACCGCGCCGTCGTCCTCGGCGCCGACCGGGACGCCATGCTGGCCGGGCTCGACGCGCTCGGCGCAGGTACGGCCGCGGCCCACGTGGTCACCGGAACCGTCCGGCCCGGCCGGACCGCGCTGCTGTTCACCGGGCAGGGCGCCCAGCGCCTCGGCATGGGCCGCGAACTGCGCGTCGCCTTCCCGGAGTTCGCCGCCGCCTTCGACGAGGTGTGCGCCGTACTCGATCCGCTGCTGGACCGCCCGCTCGCCGAGGTGATCGACTCCGGCGACGGCCTGGACGACACCGGGTACACCCAGCCCGCGCTGTTCGCCGTCGAGGTCGCCCTGCACCGGCTGCTGGCCTCCTGGGGTGTGACCGCCGACCTGGTCGCCGGCCACTCCATCGGCGAGATCGCCGCCGCGCACGTCGCGGGCGTGCTGTCCCTGCCGGACGCCGCCCGGCTGGTCGCCGCCCGCGGCCGGCTGATGCAGCGACTGCCGGCCGGCGGTGCCATGGTCGCCGTAGAGGCCGCCGAGGAGGAGGTGCTGCCACTGCTCGCGGCGCACGCGGACGAGGTCGCCGTCGCCGCCGTCAACGGGCCCCGCTCCGTCGTCCTGTCCGGCACCGAGGAGCACGTCACCCGGATAGCGGAGCAACTCGCCGCGGACGGCCGCCGCACCCGCCGGCTGACCGTCTCGCACGCCTTCCACTCCCCGCTGATGACCCCGATGCTGGAGGACTTCCGCCGCGTAGTCGCCGGACTCACCTTCCACGAGCCGCGCATCCCGGCCGTGTCCACGGTGACCGGCCGTCCCGTCGAGGCCGGCCAGTGGACGTCCCCCGACTACTGGGTCGAGCAGGTGCGCCGCCCGGTCCGGTTCCTGGACGCCGTACGCGCCCTGGCCGCCGAGGGCGCGGTGACCCTCCTGGAGCTGGGCCCCGACGCCGTCTGCGCACCCATGGCGGCCGACTGCCTGCCGGACACCGATTCGACGCTGCCGCTGGCCACGCTGCGCGCCGGCCGGCCCGAGCCGCGCACCCTGCTCACCTCGCTCGCCACGGCGTTCGTACGCGGCACGGACATCGACTGGACGGCCGTCCACGCCGGCACCGGCGGCCGACGCGCCGCCCTGCCCACCTACGCCTTCCAGCGCGAGCCCTACTGGATCACCGGCACCGCCCGCACCGCTGCCCTCCCCGCCGAGACCCCGCCGGCGGCAGCCGAGCCCGCATCCCGGCCGGCACCGGTCGCGCTGCCCGGCGCCGACACCACGGCCCTCGTCCTGGCCCGGATCGCCGCGGTCCTGGAGTACCCCGACGGCCGCCGGGTCGAGGCCCACAGCACCTTCAAGGACCTCGGTTTCGACTCCCTGATGTCGGTCGAGCTGCGCAACGCGCTGTCCACCGCCACCGGCCTGCGGCTGCCCAGCGGCCTCCTCTTCGACCACCCCACCCCGGCCGCCCTCGTCGACCACCTCGACACCCTGCTGACCGGAACCGAACAGGACGACGACCTGCCGCCGGCCGCCGAGTCCGACGAGCCGATCGCCATCGTCGGCATGGCCTGCCGCTACCCGGGCGGGATCGGCTCTCCGGAGGACCTGTGGCGGCTGGTCGCCGAGGGCGGTGACGCCGTCTCCGGCTTCCCCACCGACCGCGGCTGGGACCCCGGCCTCTACGACGGCGATGCCACCGCGAGCGGCCACAGCACCGTCCGCGAGGGCGGCTTCCTGCGCGACGCCCCCCTCTTCGACAACGAGTTCTTCGGTATCTCGCCCCGCGAGGCCCTCGCCATGGACCCGCAGCAGCGCCTGCTGCTGGAGACCGCCTGGGAGGCCATGGAGCGGGCCGGTCTGGACGCCGCCGCCCTGAAGGGCACCCGCACCGGCGTCTTCGTCGGCGCCACGGCCCTGGAGTACGGGCCCCGGATGCACGAGGCCCCCGACACCGTCGAGGGCCATGTGCTGACCGGCACCACCCCGAGCGTCCTGTCCGGCCGTATCGCCTACCAACTGGGCCTGATCGGCCCAGCCGTGACCGTCGACACCGCCTGCTCCTCGTCGCTCGTCGCCCTGCACCTGGCGATCCGGTCCCTGCGCTCCGGCGAGACCACACTCGCCCTGGCCGGCGGCGTCACCGTGATGTCGTCGCCCGGCATGTTCGTGGAGTTCTCCCGGCAGCGGGGCCTGGCCCCGGACGGCCGGTCCAAGTCCTTCGCCGCGGCGGCCGACGGCACCTCCTGGTCGGAGGGCGTCGGACTGCTCGTGGTCGAGCGCCTGTCGGACGCGCGCCGCAACGGCCACCGGGTGCTCGCGGTGGTGCGGGGCAGTGCCGTGAACCAGGACGGCGCCAGCAACGGACTGACGGCGCCGAACGGCCCGTCCCAGGAGCGGGTCGTCCGCCAGGCCCTGCACGACGCGCATCTCGGTCCGGCGGATGTGGATGTGGTGGAGGCACACGGTACGGGGACCCGGCTCGGGGATCCGATCGAGGCGCAGGCGCTGCTGGCCACCTACGGTCAGGATCGCGAACAGCCGCTGTATCTGGGTTCGTTGAAGTCGAACATCGGGCATGCGCAGGCTGCTGCCGGTGTGGGCGGGGTCATCAAGATGGTGCAGGCGATGCGGCACGAAGTGCTGCCGAGGACGCTGCACGTGGACGAGCCGACGCCGATGGTCGACTGGGCGAGCGGTGCGGTGGAGCTGCTGACCGAGGAGCGTGCCTGGCAGCGCAAGGACCGGCCGCGCCGGGCCGCTGTGTCGTCGTTCGGTATCAGCGGCACCAACGCCCACGTCATCATCGAGGAAGCCGAGCCGGAGAAGCCCGCGCCCGACGCGCCTGACTCGGCCGGTCCCTGGCTGCTGTCCGCGCACAGCCGGGAAGCACTCTCCGCCCAGGCCGAACGGCTGCGTGCCCACGTGGCCGGCGGCACGGCCCTGCCCGCCGACATCGGCCACTCCCTCGCCGCCACCCGCACCGACCTGTCCGAGCGGGCCGTGCTCACCGGCAGTACGCCCGAGGAGCTGACGGCCGCACTGGACGCGCTCGCCGCGGGCGAGCCGTCGCCCGCCGTGATCGACGGCAGCGCCGCCGGTGCGGGCCGTACCGCGGTCCTGTTCACCGGGCAGGGCGCACAGCGGCTCGGCATGGGCCGCGAACTCCACGCCGCCTCCCCGGTGTTCGCCGCCGCGCTGGACGAGGCCTGCGCCGCCCTCGACCCGCACCTCGAACACCCGCTGCACGACGTGCTGTTCGCCGCCGCCGACAGCCCCCGGGCCACGCTGCTGCACGCCACCGCGTACACCCAGCCCGCGCTGTTCGCGGTGGAGACCGCGCTGTTCCGGCTCGCCGAACACCACGGCCTGATGCCCGACCTGCTGGCCGGACACTCCATCGGCGAGGTCACCGCCGCCCAGGTGGCGGGCGTGCTCACGCTGCCCGACGCCGCCCGGCTGGTCGCCGCGCGCGGCCGGCTGATGCAGTCCGCCCGGGCCGGCGGCGCCATGGTCGCCATCGAGGCCGACGAGACCGAACTCGCCGCCGATCTGGATGAGCTGACCGGACGGCTCGCGCTCGCCGCGGTCAACGGGCCCGCCTCCGTCGTGGTGTCCGGCGACGAGGACGCCGTCGCGGACCTCGCCGAGCGCTGGCGCGCCCGCGGCCGCCGTACCCGCCGGCTCCAGGTCAGCCACGCCTTCCACTCGCCGCACATGGACGACGTCCTGGACGAGTTCCGCGCGGTCGCCGAGAGCCTCACCTTCCACGTGCCGCGCATCCCCCTCGTCTCGACCGTCACCGGCGAGGTCGCCACCGTCGCGGAGCTGACCTCGCCCGGCTACTGGGCGGACCAGATCCGCCGGCCGGTGCGCTTCCTCGACGCCGTCCGCACCCTCTCGCGGCTGGGCGCCACCGTCTTCGTCGAAGCCGGCCCCGACCCGGTGCTGACCTCACTCACCCGCTCCGCCCTCGGCGACGACGTCACGGCCGTACCACTGATGAGGGCGGGCCACCCCGAGCCCGACACCCTCACCGGCGGGCTGGCCCGCGCCTGGGCGCACGGGGCCCCGCTGGACGGCACCACCTTCCACCCCGGCGGACGGCGGGTCGACCTGCCGACGTACGCCTTCCAGCGCAGCCGCTTCTGGCTCGCGCCCGAGAGCCCGTCCGACACGCGCGCCCTCGGCCTCGATCCGGCCGGGCACCCGCTGCTGCACACCGCCGTCGACCTGGCCGGGCGCGACGACGTATTGCTCACCGGCAGGTTCTCCACCGACACCCACCCCTGGCTCGCCGACCACGCCATCGGCGGCACGGTCCTGGTGCCCGCCACCGCCTTCCTCGAACTGGCCCTCGCAGCGGCCGGCCACACCGGCACCGACCGGGTCGAAGAGCTGACCCTGGAGTCCCCGCTGGTCCTGCCGGAGCACACCCCGGTACGCGTCCAGGTCGCCGTCGGCGCCCCCGGACCGTCCGGCGAGCGGAGCTTCACCGTCCACGCCCGGCCCGAGACCGCCGCCGGCGCCCCGGAGGAGTGGACCCGGCACGCCACCGGCGTCCTCGGGGCCGCCCACGCGGCCGACGGCGGCAACGCCCCGGCCCTGCCCGGCCCGTGGCCGCCCGCCGGGGCCACCGCCCAGGACCTGGACGGGGTGTACGACCGCCTCGGTGCGCTCGGCTACGGGTACGGCCCCGCGTTCCAGTGCCTGACCGGCCTGTGGCGGGCCGGGGACGACCTGTACGCCGAGGTCGCGCTGCCCGCCGAACAGCATGCGGCGGCCGAGCGGTTCGGACTCCACCCCGCGCTGTTCGACGCCCTGCTGCATCCGCTGGTGCTGCACGCCGCCGACGGCACGGCGGCCGACGGGATCCGGCTGCCGTTCGCGTGGACCGGCACCCGAATCCACGCCACCGGCGCGACCTCGCTGCGGGTCCGCATCACCCCGGCCGGCCCCGACACGTACACGCTGACGGCCGTCGACCCGGCCGGAGCCCCTGTCGTCTCCCTGGACGCCCTGTCCCTGCGCCCCATCCCGGCGGACCGCCTGGCCGCCTCCGCCACCGGCCGCGACGACACACCGTACGAGGTCAGGTGGACGCCGGTCCCGACGCCCGCCGCAGGGGTGTTGCGCGTCGCGGAGGTGACGGGCGACGACCTGCCGGAGGCGGACGTCCTACTGGTCCGTCCCGAGCGACTCGACCTGGTCCGTGCCGAGCGCATCGCCGGTGCCGGAGCGGACGAGCTGCCTGCCGCCGCGCACCGAACGGTCACCGCCTTCCTGGACCTGCTCCAGCGCTTCCTCGCCGACCCCCGGCTCGACGGCGCACGGCTGCTCGTCGTCACCCGCGGCGCGGTCGCCACCGTGCCCGGCGAGGCCGTACCGGACCTGGCCGCCGCACCCGTCCTGGGCCTCGCGCGGTCCGCACAGTCCGAGCACCCCGGCCGGATCGTGCTGCTCGACACCGACACCGACCTGCCCGTCGAAGACCCGCTGCTGGCCGCCGCCCTCGCCGCCGCAGAGCCCCAACTCGCCCTGCGCCAAGGCGTATTCAGCGCACCTCGCCTGGTGCGCGGTACCACCGGCACCACCCCGGCCACCGCCCGGCTCGGTACCGGCGCGGTCCTGGTCACCGGCGGTACCGGCGGTCTCGGCGCCCTGTTCGCCCGGCATCTGGTCGAGGTGCACGGGGTGCGGGAGCTGGTGCTGGTGAGCCGGCGTGGTCCGGACGCCCCGGGTGCGGCCGAACTTCGCGACGAACTCGTGGAGTTGGGGGCGTCGGTGCGTGTCGAGGCCTGTGACGTGGCGGACCGGGAGCAGGTGGCCGCGTTGGTGGGCCGGGTCGGTGACCGGTTGTCGGCGGTGGTGCACACGGCTGGTGTGCTGGACGACGCCACGGTGGCGGGGTTGACCGGGGAGCGGCTGGAGTCGGTGCTGCGGCCGAAGGCGGATGCCGCCTGGCAGCTGCACGACCTCACCCGCGACCTGGACCTGAGCGCCTTCGTCCTGTTCTCCTCGGTCTCCGGTCTGCTCGGTACGGCCGGACAGGGCAACTACGCGGCGGGCAACGCCTTCCTGGACGCCCTCGCCGCCCACCGGCGCGCCCAGGGCCTGCCCGCGCTGTCCCTCGCCTGGGGCCTGTGGGACGCCACCCACGGCATGGGCGCCTCCCTCGCCGAGTCCGACCTGGCCCGGTGGACCCGGGCCGGTATCCGGCCGCTGACCCCCGAGCAGGGCCTCGCCCTGTTCGACGCCGCGCTCACCGGCGCGCCCGCCCTCAGTGTTCCCGCCGCCCTCGACCTGCCCGCCCTGCACGCGGCCGGCACCGAGCCCGCCGCCGTCCTGCGCGGCCTGGTCCGCACCCGACCCCGGCGCGCCGCGGTCGCGGCGGCCAGCGGCGACAGCGGCGACTGGGCCGCACGTACGGCCGCGCTCCCCGAGGAACAGCGCCGGGAGAGCGTGCTCGACCTGGTGCGCGGCACGGTCGCCGGCGTCCTCGGCCACACCGACCCGCAGCGCCTCGACCCCCGGCGCGCCTTCAAGGACATCGGCTTCGACTCGCTCGCCGGCGTGGAGCTGCGCAACCGGCTGAACGCGGCGACCGGCCTGCGGCTGCCCGCCACCGTCGTCTTCGACCACCCCTCGCCCGAGGCCGTCGCGAACCTGCTGCTGTCCCGGCTGCCCGGTTCCGCCGCCGGCGGCGCCGTTGACCGGCCGGTGCGTGCCGCGGCGGACGAGCCGATCGCGATCGTCGGCATGGCCTGCCGCTACCCGGGCGGGATCGGCTCCCCGGAGGACCTGTGGCGGCTGGTCGCCGAGGGGGGAGACGCCGTCTCCGGCTTCCCCGGCAACCGCGGCTGGGACCTGGACGCCCTCTACGACCCCGACCCCGAGCGGACCGGCACCTCCTACGTACGGCACGGAGGCTTCCTGCACGACGCCGACCTGTTCGACCGCGAGTTCTTCGGCATCTCGCCCCGCGAGGCCACCGCCATGGACCCGCAGCACCGGCTGCTGCTGGAGACCGCGTGGGAGACCTTCGAGAGCGCCGGGATCGACCCGACCGGCCTGCGCGGCTCCGGCACGGGCGTCTTCGTCGGCGCCATGTACGACGACTACGTGTCCCGGCTCGCCGCGAGCCCCGAGGAGTACGAGGGCTTCCTGCTCGCCGGGAACCTCTCCAGCGTGATCTCCGGCCGGCTGTCGTACATGTACGGCCTGGAGGGCCCCGCCGTCACCGTGGACACCGCCTGCTCCTCGTCCCTCGTCGCGCTGCACCTGGCGGCGAACGCGCTGCGCAACGGCGAGTGCGACCTCGCCCTCGCCGGTGGTGTCACCGTGATGGCCGGACCGCACGTCTTCATCGAGTTCTCCCGGCAGCGGGGCCTGGCCCCGGACGGCCGGTCCAAGTCCTTCGCCGCGGCGGCCGACGGCACCGGCTGGTCCGAGGGCGTCGGACTGCTGCTGGTGGAGCGGCTCTCGGACGCGCGCCGCAACGGTCACCGAGTGCTCGCGGTGGTGCGGGGCAGCGCCGTGAACCAGGACGGGGCGAGCAATGGGCTTACGGCGCCGAACGGCCCCTCTCAGGAGCGGGTGATCCGGCAGGCGTTGAGCAGCGCGAAGCTCGGTCCGGCGGACGTGGATGTGGTGGAGGCACATGGCACGGGGACCCGGCTCGGGGATCCGATCGAGGCGCAGGCGCTGCTGGCCACCTACGGTCAGGATCGCGAACAGCCGCTGTATCTGGGTTCGTTGAAGTCGAACATCGGGCATGCGCAGGCTGCTGCCGGTGTGGGCGGGGTCATCAAGATGGTGCAGGCGATGCGGCACGAAGTGCTGCCGAGGACGCTGCACGTGGACGAGCCGACGCCGATGGTCGACTGGGCGAGCGGTGCGGTGGAGCTGCTGACCGAGGAGCGGGCGTGGTCGCGCACGGACCGGCCGCGCCGGGCCGGTGTGTCCTCCTTCGGTATCAGCGGCACCAACGCCCACGTCATCATCGAGGAACCCGAGCAGGACAAGCCCGCACCCGCGCGCGAACTGCCCGGCACGGGTGCCCCGTGGCTGCTGTCCGCCCGCACCGAGCCGGCCCTCGCCGCCCAGGCCGAACGGCTGCTCACCCACCTCACCGACCACCCCGAGGCGGACCTCGCGGACGTCGGCCACTCCCTGGCCACCGCCCGCGCCCTGCACGACAAGCGGGCGTACGTCGTCGCCGCCGACCGCGCCGGACTCCTGGACGGGTTGCGCACCCTCGCCCGTGGCGAGACCGGCCCCACCGCCCTGCGTGCCCCGGCCGGACAGCCCGGCAAGACCGCCGTGCTGCTCACCGGGCAGGGCGCACAGCGGCTCGGCATGGGCCGCGAACTCCACGCCGCCTCCCCGGTGTTCGCCGCAGCCCTCGACGAGGTCGCCGCCCACCTGGACCGGGAGCTGGTCCGGCCGCTGAAGTCGGTGCTGTTCGCACCCGAGGGCTCCGCGGACTCGGCGCTGCTCGACCAGACGGCGTTCACGCAGGCGGCGCTGTTCGCCGTGGAGACCGCCCTGTTCCGGCTCGCCGAGCACCACGGCCTCACCCCGGACTACCTGCTCGGCCACTCCATCGGCGAGGTCACCGCCGCCCATCTCGCGGGCGTCCTGGACCTGCCGTCGGCCGCCGTCCTCGTCGCCGAGCGCGGCCGGCTGATGCAGGCGGCCCGCGAGGGAGGTGCCATGGCCGCCGTCGAGGCCACCGAGGACGAGGTACGTACGGCCATCGCGCCGTACGGCGACCGGATCGCCGTGGCCGCGGTCAACTCGCCCCGCTCCACGGTCGTCTCCGGCGACGCCGACACCGTCGACGAAGTCGCCGAGCTGTTCCGGCGACGCGGAGCGCGGACCCGGCGCCTGGCGGTCAGCCACGCCTTCCACTCGCCGCACATGGCAGAGGTGCTGGAGGAGTTCCGCGCCGTCGCCGCCGACCTCACCTACCACGCGCCCCGCATCCCGGTCGTCTCCAACGTCACCGGCGCCTTCGCCACACCCGAGGAGCTGGCCTCGCCCGACTACTGGGCACGGCACATCCGCGGCACGGTCCGCTTCCTGGACGGCGTACGGCTGCTGGAGGACCACGGTGTCACGGAGTGGCTGGAACTCGGCCCGGACGGTGTCCTGACCGCCCTGGTCCAGCAGTCGCTGACCGGCGAGCCCGGCGCCGTGACCGCCGCCCTGCGCCGGGGCCGCCCCGAGCCGCGGACGTTCACCTCGGCGCTCGGCCTGCTCGGCGCACGCGGCGCCCGGCTGCGCTGGGACACCCTGTTCCCGGGCGCCCGGCCCACCGCGCTGCCCGCGTACCCCTTCCAGCGGCAGCGGTACTGGCTGGACGCCCCGGCCACGGTCGGTGACGCCGCCGGATTCGGACTGACGGCGGCGGGTCACCCGCTGCTCGGCGCCGAGGTGCCCCTCGCCGACCGCGACGAACGCGTCTTCACCGGGCGTCTCTCCCCGCACACCCACCCCTGGCTGGCCGACCACGCCGTCGCGGGCCGGGTCCTCGTGCCCGGCACGGGACTGCTGGAGATCGCCCTCGCCGCCGGCGAGCGCACCGGCGCCGCCACGGTCGGCGACCTCACCCTCGCCGCGCCCCTCACCCTGCCCGAACGCGGCGGCGTCCAGCTCCAGGTGACCGTCGGCCCCGCCGACGCCACCGGCACCCGGCCCCTGCAGATCCACTCCCGGCCGGAGCACGACCTGGCCGACGACTGGACCCTGCACGCCCAGGGCACCCTGCGCCCCGAGGACGCCCAGGCCCCCGGCGCCGCCCTCGCGGCCTGGCCCCCGCCCGGCGCGACGGAGACCGACCTCACCGGCGCCTACGACCGGCTCGCCGCGCAGGGCTACGCCTACGGGCCCGCCTTCCGCAACCTGCGCCGCCTGTGGAGCGCGGGCGACGACCTCTACGCGGAGGTCGCGCTCGACGCCGAACAGCGCACCCACGCAGGCCGGTTCGCCGTACACCCGGCCCTGCTCGACGCCGCCCTGCACGCCCTGCTGCCCGGTGTGGCGGGCGAGGACGGACCGTCGCTGCTGCCGTTCGCCTGGGCCGACGTCCAGGTCCGTGCCACCGGCGCCACCGCCCTGAGGGTACGGCTCACCCGCCGCACCGGCGGCACACCGGTCGTCGCGCTGACCATCGCCGACGACACCGGAACCCCGCTCGCCACCGTCGGGGAACTGACCCTGCGCCCGCTCACGGCAGAGGCGCTCACCGCGGCCGTACCCCAGGCCGACGGGCTGCTCCGGGTCGACTGGACCCCGCTGCCCGCCCCGGCGACGGACGGTACGGCCGACGGCTGGGCGGTGCTCGGCACGCCCGACCGGCTCGGTGCGGCAGGTCACTCCCTGACCGGCTACGCCGACCTCGCCGCCCTGCGCCGCGCCCTGGACGAGGGCGCACCCGCGCCGGACGTCCTGCTCCTGCCGTACACCGCGCCCACCGGCGTCGACGCGGCTGCCGTACCGCAGAAGGCCGGTGCCGCGCTGCGGGCCGCGCTGGCGGACGTCCAGGCCTGGCTGTCCGACGAGCGGCTCGCCGGCACCCGGCTGGTGGCGGTCACCCACCGTGCAGTGGCCGCCCTACCGCAGGAGGACGTGACCGACCTGGTCCACGCCCCCGTGTGGGGCCTGCTGCGCTCGGCACAGTCCGAACACCCCGGCCGGATCCAGCTCGTCGACACCGATGACCTGCAGCGACTCGGCGCCGACCTGCCCGCCCTCGTGACGAGCGGAGAGCCGCAACTCGCCCTGCGCGACACCGAGATGCTGGTGCCACGGCTGGCCCGGATCAGGCCCACGACGGAGGAACCCGCACCGGCGTGGGGCGACGGCGCCGTGCTCGTCACGGGTGCCACCGGCACGCTGGGCGCCGTCCTGGCCCGGCATCTGGTCGAGGTGCACGGGGTGCGGGAGCTGGTGCTGGTGAGCCGGCGTGGTCCGGACGCCCCGGGTGCGGCCGAACTTCGCGACGAACTCGTGGAGTTGGGGGCGTCGGTGCGTGTCGAGGCCTGTGACGTGGCGGACCGGGAGCAGGTGGCCGCGTTGGTGGGCCGGGTCGGTGACCGGTTGTCGGCGGTGGTGCACACGGCTGGTGTGCTGGACGACGCCACGGTGGCGGGGTTGACCGGGGAGCGGCTGGAGTCGGTGCTGCGGCCGAAGGCGGACGCCGCCTGGCAGCTGCACGACCTCACCCGCGACCTGGACCTGAGCGCCTTCGTCCTGTTCTCCTCGGTCTCCGGTCTGCTCGGTACGGCCGGACAGGGCAACTACGCGGCGGGCAACGCCTTCCTGGACGCCCTCGCCGCCCACCGGCGCGCCCACGGTCTGCCCGCGCTGTCCCTCGCCTGGGGCCTGTGGGAGCAGTCCAGCGCCATCACCGGGCACCTCGCGGACGCCGACCTGCGCCGCCTCGCCCGCTCCGGGCTGCTGCCGCTGGCCACCGACGACGCCCTGGCCCTGCTCGACGCCGCGCCCGCCGCCGGCGAGAGCGTCCTCGCCGTCACCCGGCTCGACGTACGCGCCCTGCGCGAGCAGAGCGGCGACCAGGTCCCGGCCGTGCTGCGCGGTCTGGTCCGCGGCCCCGCCCGCAGGCCCCAGGCCCACACCGCCGGCGCGCAGGAGAACGGCCCGACGCTGGCCGAACGGCTCGCCCCCCTCACCGCCGACGAACGCGACCGGCTGCTCACCGACCTCGTGCGCTCCCGCGTGGCCGCCGTGCTCGGCCACGCCGACACCAGCGCGATCGAGGCGGACCGCCCCGTGCAGGAACTCGGCTTCGACTCGCTGACCGCCGTCGAACTGCGCAACCAGCTCGGCAAGGAGACCGGCCTGCGGCTGCCCACCACGCTGGTCTACGACCACCCCACACCCCAGGCCGTCGCCACCTACCTCGCCGGACAGCTCGTCGTCGAGGAACGCACCCCGGACGCGCCGGTGTTGGACGAGCTGTCCCGGCTCAAGGGCGCCATCGAGTCCGCCGCCGCGGACCCCGACGCCCGCGACCGGATCACCGAGCGGCTGCGCGCACTCCTCGCCGCCGCCGACACGGCCGCCGGCCCCTCCGCCGGCACCCCCGACGACGACCTGGCATCAGCCACGGACGAGGAACTCTTCGCCCTCGTCGACGAACTCGACTGAGCACCCCGGTGCTTCCCGCGAACCCACCCACGACCTACGGGAGTTGACAGACATGGCGGGCGAGGACAAGCTCCGCGACTATCTCAAGAAGGCCGTCGCCGACGCCCGCGAGGCGCGCCGGCAACTGCGCGAGATCGAGGACAGGCGGCACGAGCCGATCGCGATCGTCGGCATGGCCTGCCGCTACCCCGGCGGCGTGGCCTCGCCCGACGACCTGTGGCGACTCGTCGCCGACGGCACGGACGCCGTCTCCGGATTCCCGGACAACCGCGGCTGGGACCTCGACACCCTCTACGACCCCGACCCCGACCACCCCGGCACCAGCTACGGCCGCGAGGGCGGATTCCTGCACGACGCCGACCGGTTCGAGCCGGAGTTCTTCGGCATGTCGTCCCGCGAGGCCGTCGCGATCGACCCGCAGCAGCGCCTGCTGCTGGAGACCACCTGGGAGGCCTTCGAACACGCCGCGATCGACCCCGCCGACCTGCGCGGTTCGCGCACCGGCGTGTTCACCGGGCTCATGTACGGCGACTACGGCTCCCGCTCGGACCTGCCGGCCGAGGAGGTCGAGGGCTATCTGTTCAGCGGCAGCGCGGGCAGCATCGCCGCCGGCCGGCTGTCGTACACGTACGGCTTCGAGGGCCCCGCCGTCGCCGTGGACACCGCGTGCTCCTCGTCCCTGGTCGCGCTGCACCTGGCGGCGAACGCGCTGCGCAACGGCGAGTGCGACCTCGCCCTCGCCGGCGGCGCCACGGTGATGTCCACGCCGGTCGCGTTCGTGGAGTTCTCCCGGCTGCGCGGCCTCGCCCCCGACGGGCGCTGCAAGTCCTTCGGGTCCGGCGCGGACGGCGTCGGCTGGGCCGAGGGTGTGGGGCTGTTGGTGGTGGAGCGGTTGTCGGATGCGCTGCGTAACGGTCACCGGGTGCTGGCGGTGGTGCGGGGCAGTGCGGTGAATCAGGACGGGGCGAGCAATGGGCTTACGGCGCCGAATGGTCCGTCGCAGGAGCGGGTGATCCGGCAGGCGTTGAGCAGCGCTCGGCTTGGTCCGGCGGATGTGGATGTGGTGGAGGCGCACGGTACGGGGACCCGGTTGGGGGATCCGATCGAGGCGCAGGCGCTGCTGGCGGCTTACGGGCAGGATCGTGAACAGCCTTTGTATCTCGGCTCGTTGAAGTCGAACATCGGGCATGCGCAGGCTGCTGCCGGTGTAGGTGGTGTCATCAAGATGGTGCAGGCGATGCGGCACGAGGTGATGCCGAGGACGCTGCACACCGAGGAGCCTTCGCCCCACGTGGACTGGGCGAGCGGTGCGGTGGAGCTGCTGACCGAGGAGCGGGCGTGGCCGCGTACGGACCGGCCGCGCCGGGCCGGTGTGTCGTCGTTCGGCTTCGGCGGAACCAACGCCCACGTCATCGTCGAAGAGGCACCGGCCGAGACTCCCGCCGAGCCGTCGCAGTCCGTCGCCGTACCCGTCTTGCCCTGGCTGCTGTCGGGCCGTACCCCGAGGCCGTGACCGCACAGGCCGAGCGGCTGCGCGCTCACCTCGACCGGCACCCGGCCCTCGACCCCCTCGACGTGGCCTACACCCTCGCCACCGGCCGAGCGTCGCTCGACCACCGAGCCGTCGCCGTCGGCACGGACCGCGCGGCGCTCCTCGCCGAACTGTCGGCCCTCGACCCGCGGCCCGCCTCTGCCGGCGGCCTCGGCCTGCTCTTCTCGGGTCAGGGTGCGCAACGTCCGGGGATGGGGCGGGAGTTGGCGGAGGCCTTTCCGGTGTTTGCCTCGGCTTTGGCTGAGGTGTGTGGGGTGCTGGATCCGTTGGTGGGGGGTTCGGTGCGGGAGGTGATGTTCGCTTCGGATGACGAGGGTGCTGGTCGGTTGGGTCGTACGGGGTGGACGCAGCCTGCGTTGTTTGCTTTCGAGGTGGCGTTGTGGCGGTTGGTGGAGTCGTGGGGTGTGGTGCCGGGGTGTGTGGCGGGTCATTCGGTGGGGGAGTTGGCGGCTGCGCATGTGGCGGGTGTGTGGTCGTTGGAGGATGCCTGCCGGGTGGTGGCGGCGCGTGCCGGTTTGATGGAGGTGCTGCCTGAGGGTGGCGTGATGGTGGCGGTGGAGGCGGCGGAGTCCGAGGTGGCTTCGTTGCTGGTCGGTCGGGAGAGTGAAGTGAGTGTCGCGGCGGTGAACGGGCCGTCCGCGGTGGTGATTTCGGGTGTCGAGAGTGCCGTGGAGGAAGTGGCCGGTCACCTTTCGGAGTGGGGGCGGCGGGTGCGGCGGCTGACGGTCTCGCACGCGTTCCACTCCCCGCTGATGGACGGGATGCTGGAGGAGTACCGCACCGTCCTCAAGGGGGTCGAGTACCAGGCTCCCCG
Source organism: Streptomyces sp. Ag109_G2-15 (assembly GCF_900215565.1). Classification (NCBI taxonomy): domain Bacteria; kingdom Bacillati; phylum Actinomycetota; class Actinomycetes; order Kitasatosporales; family Streptomycetaceae; genus Streptomyces; species Streptomyces sp. Ag109_G2-15. Next base: position 1,106,605 of record NZ_OCNI01000002.1, on the reverse strand, counting down.
GATCCCCGTCATCTCGACGCTGACCGGCCGCCGGGCCGTCGGTGACGATCTGCGCCACCCGGACTACTGGGTACGGCAGGTGCGCGAGGCCGTCCGCTACGCCGACGCCGTCACCGCGATGGAGGAGCAGGGCACGCGCACCTTCCTGGAGATCGGCCCGGGCGCCGTCCTCGCCGCGCTCGCGGCCCAGGCCGTAAGGGAGCCCGACACCACCCTCGCCGTCGCCGCGGTACGCACCGGGCAACCGGAACCGGAGTCGGTGGTGCGCGCCCTCGGCACCCTGCACGGCCGTGGCGTGGCGGTGGACTGGGAGGCCTTCTTCGCCGGCTCCGGCGCCCGCCGGGTACCGTTGCCGACCTACCCCTTCCAACGCCGCCGGCACTGGCTCGACCAGCTCCCGCCGGCGGACGGCGGACCGGGCCGGACTCCCGCCCCCGCACCGGACACCGGGCCGGAACCGGTGACCGCGCCCGCCAGGACCGTGACGCTGGCCGAACGGCTCGCGGACCTCGCCGGGACACAGCGCCGGCCGTACGTCCTGCAGACCGTGACCGCGCTGGTCGCGGCCGTCCTCAAACACCCCGACCCGGCCGCGATCGCTCCCGACAAGCCCTTCCAGGACCTCGGGTTCGACTCCCTGACCGGGGTCGAGCTGCGCAACCGGCTCGCCGCGGCCACCGGGCTCACCCTGCCCGCCACCGTGGTCTTCGACCACCCGAACCCGGCCGCGCTGACCGCCTACCTCCTCGACACCGCGGCCCCCGCACCCGCAGACCCCGCCGCCGGCGTGCGCACGCACCTGGACGCGCTGGCGACCTCCCTCGGCGCGTTGCCGGACGACGCCGAGACCCGGGCCGAGGCCGTGATCGAGCTGCGGCAGCTGCTGGCGGGTCTGACCGGCGACGCCGAGGCCACCGCCGCCCCGGCCTCCGACGCGGCGGCGGACCTGATCGCGTCCGCCTCCACCGACGAGATCTTCGACTTCATCGACACCCAGCTCGGCCGAGCGGCGGACTGACCGGTGGGCGGGCCGCCCCGACCGGCGGCCCGCCCACCTGGCCCTGTGTTCCGCCCCGCACCCGAACGAGAGGCTCATTTCGCATGTCTGCTGCCCAGCCCACCGAGTCCGGCATTCCGACCACGGCCCAGACCCGGGAACAGAAGCTGGTCGACTATCTGAAGTGGGTGACCGCGGACCTGCAGAAGGCACGCGAGCGCGTCACCGAACTGGAGTCCGCGGCGCGGGAACCCGTCGCCATCGTCGGCATGGCCTGCCGCTTCCCCGGCGGTGTGGCCTCGCCGGACGGCCTGTGGCGCCTGGTCACCGAGGGCCGCGACGCGATCGGCCCGTTCCCCGCCGACCGCGGCTGGGACCTGGACGGCCTGTACAGCCCGGACGCCGACGACCCCGGCACCTCCTACACCCGAGAAGCCGGATTCCTGGACGGCGCCGCGCTGTTCGACGCCGACTTCTTCGGCATCTCGCCCCGCGAGGCCACCGCCATGGATCCGCAGCAGCGGGTGCTGCTGGAGACGGCCTGGGAAGCACTGGAGGACGCGGGCATCGACCCCGCCTCGCTGCGCGGAACCCGCACCGGTGTGTTCGCCGGCGTGATCGAGCAGAGCTACCTGGGCCTCGCCGGTCCCCGGGAACTCGAAGGCCACCTGATGACCGGCAAGTTGAGCAGCGTCGCTTCCGGCCGGATCGCCTACGTCCTGGGCCTCGAAGGCCCCGCTCTGTCGGTGGACACCGCCTGCTCCTCCTCCCTCGTCGCCCTGCACCTGGCCGTGGAGTCGGTCCGGCGCGGCGAGTCCTCCCTCGCCCTGGCCGGCGGCGCCACCATCACGGCGACCCCCGGCGGCTTCGTCGACTTCTCCCGCCAGCGCGGCCTCGCCCCCGACGGCCGCATCAAGTCCTTCGCCGCGGCGGCCGACGGCACCTCGTGGTCGGAGGGTGTGGGGCTGTTGGTGGTGGAGCGGTTGTCGGATGCGCTGCGTAACGGTCACCGGGTGCTGGCGGTGGTGCGGGGCAGTGCGGTGAATCAGGACGGGGCGAGCAATGGGCTTACGGCGCCGAATGGTCCGTCGCAGGAGCGGGTGATCCGGCAGGCGTTGAGCAGCGCTCGGCTTGGTCCGGCGGATGTGGATGTGGTGGAGGCGCACGGTACGGGGACCCGGTTGGGGGATCCGATCGAGGCGCAGGCGCTGCTGGCCACCTATGGGCAGGGCCGCGAACTGCCGCTGTATCTCGGCTCGTTGAAGTCCAACCTCGGACACACCGTCGCCGCCGCCGGGGTGGGCGGTGTCATCAAGATGGTGCAGGCGATGCGGCACGGGGTGATGCCGAGGACGCTGCATGTGGACGAGCCGACGCCGATGGTCGACTGGTCGAGCGGTGCGGTGGAGTTGCTCACGGAGGAGCGGGCGTGGCCGCGCACGGACCGGCCGCGCCGGGCCGCCGTGTCCGCCTTCGGCGTCAGCGGCACCAACGCGCACGTCATCCTGGAGGAACCCGAGCCGGAAGCCGCCGCCGATGAGTCCGGCAGGCCGCTCCCCGCGCTGCCCTGGTTCCTCTCCGCCCGCAGCACCGACGCCCTCGCCGCCCAGGCGGAACGGCTCCTCGCGCACCTCGCCGAACACCCCGGGGCGACCGCCGCCGACATTGGCTACTCCCTGGCCACCACCCGCACCCTGCACGAGCACAGCACCGCCGTGACCGGCACCGACCGCACCGAACTCGAGGCAGCCCTGCGGGGCCTCGCGTCCGACCCCACCCGCACCCACGCCGCAGTCGACGGCGCTCTCGGTCTGGTGTTCTCGGGTCAGGGTGCGCAACGTCCGGGGATGGGGCGGGAGTTGGCGGAGGCCTTTCCGGTGTTTGCGTCGGCTTTGGCTGAGGTGTGTGGGGTGCTGGATCCGTTGGTGGGGGGTTCGGTGCGGGAGGTGATGTTCGCTTCGGATGACGAGGGTGCTGGTCGGTTGGGTCGTACGGGGTGGACGCAGCCTGCGTTGTTTGCTTTCGAGGTGGCGTTGTGGCGGTTGGTGGAGTCGTGGGGTGTGGTGCCGGGGTGTGTGGCGGGTCATTCGGTGGGGGAGTTGGCGGCTGCGCATGTGGCGGGTGTGTGGTCGTTGGAGGATGCCTGCCGGGTGGTGGCGGCGCGTGCCGGTTTGATGGAGGTGCTGCCTGAGGGTGGCGTGATGGTGGCGGTGGAGGCGGCGGAGTCCGAGGTGGCTTCGTTGCTGGTCGGTCGGGAGAGTGAAGTGAGTGTCGCGGCGGTGAACGGGCCGTCCGCGGTGGTGATTTCGGGTGTCGAGAGTGCCGTGGAGGAAGTGGCCGGTCACCTTTCGGAGTGGGGGCGGCGGGTGCGGCGGCTGACGGTCTCGCACGCGTTCCACTCCCCGCTGATGGACGGGATGCTGGAGGAGTACCGCACCGTCCTCAAGAGCGTCACCTTCCACGCTCCGAAAATCCCGGTGGTCTCCACCCTGACCGGCCGGCCCGCGATCGGCGACGATCTGCGCCACCCGGACTACTGGGTACGGCAGGTGCGCGAGGCCGTCCGCTACGCCGACGCCGTCACCGCGATGGAGGAGCAGGGCACGCGCACCTTCCTGGAGATCGGGCCCGACGGTGTCCTGACCGCGCTCAACCGGAGTGTCCTCGCCGACCGCCCCGGCACCCTGGCCCTCGCCCTCCAGCGGCGCGGCCGTACCGAGCCGCACACCCTCGTGGAGACCCTGGCCGAACTGCACCTCTCCGGTACGGCGGTGGACTGGGAGGCCTTCTTCAACGGCTCCGGCGCCCGTCGCGTACCGCTGCCGACCTACCCCTTCCAGCACCGGCGTTACTGGGTCGAGGCCGCAGAGTCCGCCGCTGACACGGGAGGGCTCGGCCTCGACACGGCCGGGCACCCCCTGCTCGGCGCGGCCCTCACGCTCGGCGACAGTGACGAGACCCTGTTCACCGGCAGCCTGTCGGCCCGCACCCATCCCTGGCTCGCGGGACACAGCGTCGCCGGGCAGCCCGTCGTACCGGGCGCGGTGCTCGCCGAGCTGGCCATCCACGCGGCCGACGAGACCGGCTGCGCCGAGGTCCACGACCTCACCTTCGACGAACCCCTCGCACTGCCCGCCCAGGGCGCCCTGCGCCTGCAGATCCGCGTCGGCCCCGCGGACCCGGCCGGGCGCCGCACCCTCGCTGTGCACACGCGCACCGAGGACCCCGGTGCCTCATGGCTCCGCCACGCCCACGGCACCCTTGGCCCGGCCCCGCTGACCGGACCCGCGACCCCCGGCGAACGGCAGTGGCCGCCCGCCGACGCCACCGCCCTGACCCCGGACGACGTGCACGAGCGGCTCGCCGCCGGCGGAACCTCGTATCCGCCGGAGCTACTGGAGTGCCTGACCGGGGTGTGGGAGCACGCGGGGGAGTACTTCACCGAGGTACGGCTCCCGGACGAACTCGCGGACCAGGCCGACGACTTCGGCCTGCATCCCGCACTGCTCGACGCCGCCCTGCGTCCGCTGCTCGGCCCGTCCCGCGCGCCGCTGCGCTGGCAAGGGGTACGACTGCACGCGGTCGGCGCGCGTGAGGTGCGGGCCCGGATCACCCCGGACCCGGACACCGGTGACTGGACGCTGCACCTGACCGACCCGGCCGGCCGGCCGGTCGCCGAGGTCGCGGCGATCACCCCGGGCGAGCAGGACCCCGGCACGCTCGCCGCCGCCCGCACCCGCGACCACGACGCGGTGTTCCACGTCGACTGGACACCCCGCCCGCTCACGCCCGCCCAGCTGCACTGGGCGGACCTCGCCACGGACGGCACGGACCCCGACCCGGCCGCGCTGGCCGCCGCCGTGTCCGCCGGCGCGCAGATCGACGCCGTACGGGTACGGCTCGCCTCGCCGCCCGGCAGTACGCCCCCGGAGGCGGTGCACACCACCGCCGGGCGGGCCCTGGAACTGGCCCGGCAGTGGCTCGCCGAGGACGCCCTGAACGACCTCCCGCTCGTCGTGCTCACCAGCGGTGCCGTCGCCACCGCCGAGGGCGAGGACGTCCGCGATCTGGGCGCCGCTGCCGCCTGGGGCCTGCTGCGCTCGGCCCAGTCCGAGGCACCCGGCCGCTTCGTCCTGGCCGACGTACCCGACCCGGACGCCGCCGGTCTGGACACCGTTCTGTCCGCCGTCGTGGCCTCCGGCGAACCGCAGGTCGCCGTGCGCAACTCCGCACCCGCCGGCCCCGGCCGCGCCGCCGACCCGCAGGTCCTGGTGCCTCGCCTGATCCGCGCCGAGCGGCCCGGCACAACCGCCATGCAGGCCCGGGGCTTTGGTGGCACCGCGCCGACCGCGTCGGGCGGGGATGTGGCCGGCACCGTGCAGCCGGCGTGGGCCGCGCCCGCTCAAGGCTCCGGCGGCTTCGTGCCGACCGTGTCGGCCGGGTATTTTGACGGCATCGTGCGGACGGAGTCGGCTGCGCCCGCTCAAGACTCCGGCGATATCGTGCCGACCGCGTCGGTCGGGGACTCCGGCGGCATCGCGCCGACCGCGTCCGCCCAAGACTCCGACGGCGTCGTACCGACCGCGCCCGTCTGGGACCCCGACGGCACCGTGCTGATCACCGGTGGCACGGGCAGCCTCGGTGCGCTGTTCGCCCGGCATCTGGTCACCGAGCGGGGGATACGGCACCTGCTGCTGGTCAGCCGGCGCGGCCCCGAGGCGCCCGGGGCCGCGGCGCTGCGGGCCGAACTGGTGTCGCTCGGCGCCGCCGTGACCGTCGCCGCCTGCGACGTCTCCGACCGGGACGCCCTCGCCAGCCTCCTGGCCACCGTCCCCGGCGAGCACCCGCTGCGCGGCGTGGTGCACACCGCGGGCGTCCTGGACGACGGTGTCGTCGCCGCCCAGACCACCGACCGGCTCGCCGCGGTACTGCGGCCGAAGGCGGACGCGGCCTGGCATCTGCACGACCTCACCCGTGACCTCGGTCTGACCGCGTTCGTCACGTTCTCCTCGATCGCCGCGGTCGTCGGCGGACCCGGCCAGTCCACCTACGCCGCCGCCAACGGCTTCCTCGACGCGCTCGCCCGGCACCGCGCCGCCCACGGCCTGGCCGCCACCTCCATCGCCTGGGGCCTGTGGGCGCAGGCCTCCGAACTGACCGGAAACCTGACCGAGACCGACCTCAGGCGCATCGCCCGCAGCGGCTTCCGTCCGGTCGAGACCGAGCAGGGCATCGCCCTGTTCGACCTCGCTCTGCGGCTCGGCCGGCCCGACCCGGTGGCCACCCCGCTGGACGTGGCCGCGCTGCGCGAGCAGCCGCGTGTTCCCGCCGTACTCGGCGCACTGGTCCGCGTCCCGCGCCGCGGCACCGCGCAGGGCGCCGCCGACACCGGCCCCTCCCTGCGCGACCGGCTGGCCGGCCTGGACGCGCAGGAGGCACGACATGCCGAGATCCTCGCCGCCCTGCGTACGGAGACCGCCCGGGTCCTCGGCCGCTCCGGCACCGACGACATCGCCGCCGACCGCTCCTTCCCGCAGCTCGGCCTCGACTCGCTCACCTCGGTCGAACTGCGCAACCGGGTCGCGGAGCTGACCGGTCTGACCCTGCCCGCCACCGTGGTCTTCGACCACCCGACCCCGCACGACCTGGCCGCACACCTGCTCACCACACTCACCCCGGACACCGGCGCGGCCGACACGGACGCCGACACCGACGAGGACTACGCCGCCGACATCCGTCTCCCCGCCGACATCCTTCCGGCACCCGAGGTCGTACGCACGGTGGCCGAACCGCGGGAGATCCTGCTCACCGGCGCCAGCGGCTTCCTCGGCGCCTTCCTGCTGCGCGACCTCATGCGCACCACCACCGCCCGGATCCACTGCCTGGTGCGCGGCGCCGACGAACGCGCGGCACACCGGCGGCTGCGCGACAGCCTGGAGTGGTACCGGGTGTGGGACGACGTGGACGAGGAGCGGCTCGCCGTCGTCGTCGGAGACCTCGCCGAGGAGCGGCTCGGCCTGAGCGAGGACCGGTTCGACGACCTCGCCCGCCGCGTCGACGCGGTCTACCACGCGGGTGCCTCGGTGCACTGGCTCAAGCCCTACCGGGCGCTCCGCGACGCCAACGTGCACGGCACGGTCGAGGTGCTGCGGCTCGCCGCGCGGCACCGCACGGTCCCGGTCCACCACGTCTCCACCGTCGGCGTGTTCGACGGACCGGTCACCCCGGGCGTCCCGCTGAGGGTCACCGACCCGACCGGGCCGGCCGAGGCGCTGCCCAGCGGGTATCTGCGCAGCAAGTGGGTCGGCGAGCAGATCGTGGACCTGGCCCGGGAGCGGGGCCTGCCCGTCTCCGTGTACCGGGTCGACGTGATCTCCGGCGACCGGGACAACGGCGCCTGCCAGACCCGTGACTTCGTCTGGCTCAGCCTCAAGGGCCTGCTCCAGGCGGGGCTCGTCCCGTCCGGCGTCCCGGGCCGCTTCCATCTGCTGCCGGTCGACTACGTCAGCGCCGCGATCCTCGGCATCTCCACCCGGCCCGCGGGAGCGGGCGGCACCTACCACCTGTTCAACCGCAGCTCGTTGAGCCTCGCCGACTGCGTGACGTATCTGCGCCGCCTCGGCTACCGGCTCGCGGAGACGGACCGGGAGCAGTGGCGGGCGGCCCTGCACGCGGACCGGGACAACGCGCTGCTCCCGCTGCTGCACGCCTTCGAGATGATGACCTCCGACACCGACGCCTTCTACCCGGCCCTCGACACCACCGAGACCGAGTCCGCACTGACCGGCACGGGCATCAGCTGCCCACCGCTGACCGAGGAACTCTTCGGCAGGTACGTAGGGTTCTTCGTCGACAAGGGCCACTTCCCACCCACCGACTGAGCCCATACGGGCCGGCGGCCGCTGCCCCCTCCCGTCCGGCTGCTGTCGTGCCATGCGGGCTGGCGGCCACCGCCCCGTGCGGACCGTCTGCCGCCCCACCCTGACCAGCTGCCGCCGCACCATCGCGGGCGGCGGCCGGCACTTGCCTCGGCCCTACGCGCGGCCTCACGCGCAGCTATACGCGCGGTCCTACCCCCTGGAAATGCCACCGCGCGACCCCCCGCCCCGACCCCCGATAAAACTCATGGGTCAGCAGCCAGGAATCGCGCGGTAGTTCTGCACTCATTCCACGGTCATTCGGAGACAATTCCGTGGTCATCGGCCGGTAAATCGTACGGAACCGGCAATGAACTCGGAGCAATTACCAGGCAATTACCGGCGAATGACCGCCCCACATCCGCCCAGCCCCGCCCCCCCGCTCAGGACGCCGCAGCCTCCGCAGCCGTGCGCCGGTCGTACTCCGAGCGGGCCGAGGCGATCTCGACCTGATGCTCCTCCGTCCAGATCACCAGGCTGCGGATCGTGTCGTGCAGCGTCGCCCCGAGCGGTGTCAGCTCGTACTCCACCCGCGGCGGCACCACCGGGTGCACCGTACGTTTGACCAGGCCATCTCGCTCCAACTGGCGCAGCGTGACGGTGAGCATGCGCTGGCTGACGCCCTCGATCAGCCGGCGCAGCTCGCTGAAGCGCAGCGTGCGGCGGTCCAGCAGCGCTATCACCAGCAGCGACCACTTGTCCGCCACCCGGTCCAGGATCTGGCGTACCTCACAGCCCTGCCGGGTGTCCCACTGCATCACCTCGTAATCGGCTTCGGTACCCGTGCAGTGAGTCGGTGACTTCAAAGTGCCTTCTTCCATAGTCATTGAGCCTGCCCGATGATGCCTGTGGTTACAAGAGGGAACCGCCGCCAACTCCCCCGCATGTCGGCATGAAGAGTTGGTGTTCCGAGCGGTCGTCCCGATTCCGGCCATCCTGTTTTCTCTACCGAGGAGTCAATTTCCGTGTCCGCACTGCAATCCTCTCCGGACAGCGGCACCGATCGCATGAGTGGGCGCGCTTGGGGCGTGCTGTTCGTGCTGTGTGGTGCGATCTTCCTTGAGGGCGTCGACGTGGCCATGCTCAACGTGGCCCTGCCGTCCATCCGGGCCGACCTGGGGCTGTCCACCGGCACGCTCCAGTGGGTGATGAGCGCCTACGTCCTGGGCTACGGCGGCTTCATGCTGCTCGGCGGCCGCGCCGCCGACCTGTTCGGCCGCCGCCAGATGTTCCTGTTCTGGCTGACGGTCTTCCTGCTCTTCTCCGGGCTCGGCGGCCTGGCCACCGAGGGATGGACGCTGATCCTCGCCCGGTTCGTCACCGGTGTCGCGGCGGCGTTCATGACCCCGGCCGGCCTGTCGATCATCACCACGAGCTTCGAGGAGGGCCCGCAGCGCAACAAGGCGCTGCTCGTCTACTCCGGCACCGCGGCCGGCGGCTTCTCCATCGGCCTGGTCGTCGGCGGCCTGCTCGCCTCGGCCGACTGGCGCTGGGTGTTCTTCGCTCCGGTCATCCTCTCCTTCGCCATCCTGCTCACCGGCGCGGCCCTCATCCCCAAGTCGCCGCGGCCCGACCGGGGCGGTCAGGGCATGGACGTGGCCGGCGCGGTCAGCGTGACGGCGGCGATCCTGCTGCTGGTCCTCTCCGTCGAGCGGGCCACGCACGCACCGGCCGCGCAGACCGCGCTGACCGCCGCCGCCAGCCTCCTGCTGTTCCTCGCCTTCGCGCTGATCGAGCGCAAGACGTCCGCGCCGCTGGTCCGGCTCGGCATCTTCCGCAGCGGCGGCCTGGTCCGCGCCAACCTGGCGGGCCTGCTGTTCGCCGCCGGCTTCTTCGGCTTCCAGTTCATCATCGTGCTCTACCTGCAGGAGCTGCGTGACTGGTCGACCATCCAGACCAGCTTCGCGATGATCGTCATCGGCATCGACGCGATCCTGTCGCCGACCCTCACCCCGAAGCTGGTGGACAAGTTCGGCAACGCCCGCGTCATCTTCGGCGGTCTGCTGCTGGCCGTGCTGAGCTACGCGCTGATGCTGCCGCTGGGGCTCGACTGGACCTACCTGATGATGTTCCCGAGCCTGATCGTCCTCGGCCTGTCCTTCTCGCTCGCCTACGGTCCGCTGACCATCGTCGCCACCGAGGGCATCGACGAGGAGGAGCAGGGCGTCGCCGGCGGTCTGCTGTACACCTGCTTCCAGTTCGGTGCGGGCCTCGGCCTGTCCTCGGCCACCGCGGCCATCGACGCCGCGACGGACGGGACTGGCCCGCAGGCCATGCTCGACGGCTACCGCGCGGCTCTGGTCGTCCCCTTGGTGGCCGCCGCGATCGCCGTCCTCGTCAGCGTGTTCGGGCTGCGCGGCCGGTCCGGTGCGGCAGCCGCCGAGCCGGCCGCCGCGGGTCCCGTCCTGGAGTCCGCCGAGACCTCACGCTGACCCGACCGCGGCCCGGCGCACGCCGGGCCGCCCCGAACTCGCCCCAGGCCATTCCCCCGGGCCTGGGGCGACCCCTTTTCCCGGGGTTTTCCGAAGGGCCCGTGCGGCACGCGCCGCACGGGCCTTTGTGCGTGGGTACCCGCGACTTACCGGCCGCTGACCGCGCACACACCGCCCGGACACCGGGCGGGCCCGGGGAAGATTTCGCGGTTACCGGGCCATGAGAGCCGTTCGCCAGACTGAATCCCGCACGACCGGAAGAAAACCGCTGAGGAGGAAGAATGACCACGAACGACGGTGCGATCGCCGCGGTGTTCGACGAGGTGAAATCCCAGGCCGGTCGGTTCCGGGATTCCGGTCCGAAGGCCGAGGAACGGCGGTGGATTCCCGACGAGAACATCGAACTGCTGGAAAAGGCCGGAGTGTTCCGCCTCAACGTACCGAGCCGCTTCGGCGGTCTGGAGGCGCCGGTCGCCGACCAGGTGCGGATCCTCAGCGAGATAGCCCGCGCCGACACCGCCACCGGGTGGGTCGCGATGATCTGGGTGTCCAGCTCCTGGGTGCCCAGCCTCTTCCCGGACGAGACCCAGAAGGAGGTGTACGCCGAGGGCTCCCTGCGGGTGTCCACCGGCTTCACCCCCACCGGCACCCTCACCGCCGAGGACGGCGGCTACGCCCTGAACGGCAGCTGGAAGTGGATCTCCGGCTCCCGTGGCGCCGGATGGGCCCTGCTCGCCGCCCTGCTGCCCGCCCCCGACGGGACGCCCGTACCGCACGCCGCCCTCGTGCCCTTCACGCAGCTCGACATCGCCGACGACTGGCACGCCTCCGCGGCGGCCGGCACCGGCAGCTCCACGGTCACCGCCACGAACGTCAAGGTCCCGGCACGCCGGGTGGTCAGCCTGCCCGAGGTGCTCACCGGCACCACCGGGGGCCGGTCCAACACCGGTGCCACCGGCCGCAACTACGCCTTCATCCCGTTCTTCATGGCCCAGGGCGCCAGCGCCTACCTCGGCATCGCCCGGGGCGCCCTCGACCTGTTCCTGGAGCGGCTCCCCGGCCGCGGCATCACCTACACGTCGTGGACCGACCAGAGTCAGTCCCCGCTGACCCAGATCCAGGTCGCCACCGCCGCGAACAAGATCGCCGCGGCCGAGGCGCTCCAGGACACCTGGCTGCGGCTGCTGCAGGAGCACGCCGACGCGGGCACCCAGCCGTCGCTGGAGGAGCGGGCCGAGGTGCGCGGCAAGGCCGGGTTCGCGATCCAGCTCGCCAAGGAGGCCGTCGACGAGCTGTTCGAGGCCAGCGGCGCCTCGGTGATCATGCGGGACGTGCCGTTCCAGCGCTTCCACCGCGATCTGCGGGGCCTCGCCCTGCACGCCCTGTTCGCCTTCAACACCAACCAGGAAGTGCACGGCCGAGCCCTCCTCGGCCTGGCCCCGGACACCCCGTTCCTCTGATCACCGCTCCACGGGGCGGCGCCTCTTCGAGCGCCGCTCCGTGCAGCCGTACGCCCGCAGGGGGCACCGGGCCATCCTCCGCCCGGTGCCCCCTGCGCCCACCTTCGGCACATCCCACCCCCAGTACGGGAGGCGAATCCATGAGTCAGTCAGACATCCTGGTCCTGGGCAGTACCGGTAAGACCGGACGCCGGGTCGTCCAGACCCTGCGCGCCCGGGGCGCCTCGGTCCGGCCGGTCGGCCGGACCGCACCGGTCCGCTTCGACTGGAACGACCAGAACACCTGGGAGCCGGCCCTCACCGGAGTCCGCGCGGCCTACCTGGTGGACCGTCAGGACCAGCCCGGCAGCTGGGACGCGGCGGCCGAGATCGCCGCCCTGGCCAAGCTGGCGGCGGACTCCGGCGTCCGCCGGCTCGTGCTGCTCCAGGCGCGCACCACGGGCCTCGTCGGCGGCAAGGACCTCAGCGCCGGCGAGCGAGGCGTGCGCGAGTCCGGCGCCGCGTGGACGGTGCTGCGGCCCAACTGGTTCTTCCAGAACTTCGACGAGGGCGTGCTCCTGGACGCCGTACGCTCCGGCGAACTGCGCCTGCCCGCCGGGCAGGGCCGCGAGCCGTTCGTGGACGCCGGCGACGTCGCCGAGGTGGCCGCGGCGGCCCTGCTCGAGGACGGGCACGACGGCCGGGTGTACGACCTGAGCGGCGCGCGGCCCCTGACGCTCACCGAGGCGGCCGAGGAGATCTCCCGCGCGACCGGACGGACGGTCCGCTATGAGCCAGTGGCCCACGACGCCTATGTGTCGGAACTCGTCTCCTACGACGTGCCCGCCGACTACGCGCTATTCGTGGCCGACCTCGTCGGGCAGATCCGCGAGAACCTGAACTCCGCGCCCACCGACACCGTGGAACGCGTTCTGGGCCGCCCGCCGAGGGACTTCATCGAATTCGTCCGGGAAGCCGCCGCGAGCGGAGTCTGGGCCGACTGATTCCCGCGTTCTGGAAGGTTTCCGTCCGCCGCCGGGTTCCCCGGCGGTGAGTCGGTGACTTCAAAGTGCCTTCTTCTCTGGGACCGAAGGGTGCGGCACGCTGAGGTCGACCGGCGATGAATGGCCGTGTCCTGCTTTTCCGACTCTTTTGAGGTGCCGCGATGGGTGCTGTGAAGGTGGATTCGTTCTCGGAGATCGAGAGCGCCTTCGTGACGTATATCCAGGACATCGTGTACTGCACGATGATCACGGTCGACAGCAAGGGCCGCCCCCGGGCGCGGGTCCTGCTGCCCATCTGGGAGACCGTGGACGGCCGGCCGGTCGGCTGGCTCGCCGCGTACAAGACCCCCGTCAAGGCGGCCCATCTGGCGGGCAATCCGCACACCACCTACTCGTACTGGAATCCTCGGCAGAACGCGGTCTTCATCGACAGCCTCTCCCACTGGGTGGATGATCCGGAGGTAAAGAAGTACGCCTGGGATCTGTACGCCAAGGGCAGCCCGCGGGGCGTCGGCTACAACCCGCGCAATTTCTGGCGCCTGGGACCGGAGGACCCCGAATACCACGTCATCCGGATCGACCCGTGGCGCGTCCAGGTACTGCGCGGCTCGGACCTGAGCAGCCGTCTGTGGACGGACGAGTCCCAGCGCTGACGGCAGCGCCGGGATGGCCGAAAAACGCTCGTCACGCGGCCGGTCAGGCCGAACGCGGGATACGGCGCGGCAGCGTCCGGGCCACCGCATCGCCGGGCCGGACCACCTGCGGGCCCTCCACCAGCCGGTGTTCCCCCGGCGCCTCGGGGCCCGCCAGCTCCGCCTCCGCCGCGTCGCGGTACTCCACGGTCTGCCCGGCGGCGTACTCGGCGGCATAGGTCTGCGCGCCGAGCGCGCCGCGCACCCGGGCCGAGATGCGCTGCACATCGGCGCGTTCCGCCTCGGGCAGGGGTGCCCCGGAGCGCTCCCGGGTCGCCGCCGCGGTGCCGAGCAGCCGGGCGGCTCGGGCCGTCCGGGCCGTCAGCGAGTGGGCCCCCGCGAGGCCTTCCAGTGCGAGCGCGACGGCCCGCGGGTCCTCGGTGGCGAGCGCGGCGGTCAGCCCGTCCCGGTGCAGGTCCAGGCAGGCCGCGGCGTCACCGCGCAGCTCAGCGCAGAACCCCAGTTCGGCCAGGACCAGGGCGAGGCCGTTGATCGCACCGCGGGTGCGGTTCCACTCGAGCCAGGGCCGCAGATGCCGGTCCGCCGCGGCCAGGTCGCCCTGGCGGCGGGCGCCGAGCGCGAGGCCCAGCTCCGCCATCTGCTCCGCCGGCCGGTTGCCCTGCTCGACGGCCAGCCGCAGCGCCCGGTCGTGCAGCTCCTCCGCCTCGTCGTACCGCTCCGACAGCAGAGCGATCCGCCCCAGCCCCGACAGCTGGCGCGACACCTCCGGCCACAGCTCCAGCGACTCGGCGATCCGCAGCCCCTCGCGGTGCAGCTGCGCCGCCTCGTCGTACGCGGCGGTGATCTCGGCGTGCACGGCCAGGGCCTGCGCCGCCTTCAACTGCCCCCACGCGTCGCCGAGGGCCGAGAACTGGGCGCGCGCCTCCAGGGCGTCGTCGTGCAGCGCGGCCAGGCTGCCCCGGGCCATCGCCAGTGCGGCCCGGCTGCTCAGCGCGGCGGCCACGCCCCAGGCGTCGCGCAGCGCCCGGAAGTCCACCAGCGCCTCGTTGACCCAGCTCTCGGCCGCGGCCAGCGCGCCCACGTCCCACAGCGCCTGCCCCACGAACCACTTGGCGCGGGCGAGCCCCGCGGACCGCTGCGCCGGGGCCCGCTCCCGGGGCGCCCGGCACTGCTCGTCCGGCTCGATCTCGCCGAGCAGCAGCCCGATCCCCTCGCACCAGGTGGCCGCCTCGAGAGCCCCTTGCGGGCCGGGCAACGGGCCGGGCGCCTCCAGGGCGGAGGCCAGGCAGCGCCGGCCCTCGGTGAGCCGGCCCATCAGGATCCAGAACCACGCCAGCGCGTTGACCAGGCGCAGCGCCAGCTCGGGCGATCCGCCGTCGGCGGCCTCCCGCACGGCCTGCCGGAAGTTGGCGGTCTCCGCCGACAACCGCCGTAACCAGCGCTGCTGTTCGGGTCCGTGCAGATGCGGCCGGGCCCGCTCGGCCAGCTCGGTGTAGTGCACGGTGTGCCGCCGCGCGATCTGCCTGGCCTCGCCGGCCTCCTCCAACCGGGCCCGGGCATACGCCCCCACCGACTCCAGCAGCCGGTAGCGGGCGCCGGCGGGGCTGTCGCCGCGGATCACCAGCGACCTGTCGACCAGCCGCGACAGGATGTCGACGACGTCGCCGGCGGCCACCTCGCCGCCGGCGCACACCTCCTCGGCGGCGGCCAGCGTGCAGCCCTTGACGTGTACGGACAGCCGTCGTAGCACGGCCTGCTCGGCGGGTCCGAGCAGACTCCAGCTCCACTCGATCGTCGCCTGCAGTGTCTGCTGGCGGTGCGGTGCGCCCCGGTAGCCGGAGTTGAGCACGCGGAAGCGGTCGTCGAGCCGGTCGAGCAGCTCGTGCACGCCGAGCGCCCGTACCCGTGTGGCGGCCAGTTCCAGTGCCAGCGGGATGCCGTCCAGGCGGCGGCACACCGCGGCGACGGCGGGCGCGGTCTGCGCGTCCAGGACGAAGGAGGGGTCGGCGGAACGGGCCCGCTCGACGAACAGCCGGACCGCGCTGGAGCGTTCGAGCGCCTCCCGCTCCGTCGACCGGGGCAGCTCCAGCGGGGGCACGGGCCACACCGTCTCACCCTGGAGGCGTACCGGTTCCCGGCTGGTGGCCAGTACGGTCACGCCCGGCGCCTGTTCCAGCAGCTGTCGTACCAGCAGGGCCACGTCGTCCAGCACGTGCTCGCAGTTGTCCAGTACGAGCAGCAGCCGGCGGGAGGCCATGAAGTCCAGCAGATGATGTTCCGGACCGCAGCCCTCGCCGGGGCGGGCGCCGGTCTGGTCGGCGCCCTCGCGGATGCCGAGCGCCGCCAGCACGTGCTGTGCCAGGCACCAGGCCCGGCCGTCCTGGTCCGCGGGCCGCAGCCCCGCGAACTCCACCAGCCGGACTCCGTCGGGAAAGGAGTCGGCGGCCCGGGCGGCCACGGCGACCGCGAGCCTGGTCTTGCCGACGCCCCCGGGACCCGTGAAGGTGACGAGCCTGCTCCGGGCGACCAGGTGCCGCCCTTCCTCCAGCGCGTTGTCCCGTCCCACCAGCGCGTTCGGGAAGTCCGGAAGGCTGGTGCGGGCCCGCGGCGCGGCCTCGGCGGTGCCCGGCGCGGCCGGCCCGCGCAGCGCGGGGTCCTGCCGCAGGATGGCCTGCTGCAGGGCGTCCGCGGCCTCGCTGGGCACCAGGCCCAGTTCCGTGTCGAGACGGCGGCGCAGATCGGCGTAGCTCGCCAGCGCCTCCGAGGAGCGGGCGGCCTGGTGCAGCGCGCGCATGTGGGCCATCCGCAGCCGCTCGCGCAGCGGATGGGCGGTCACCAGCGCTGCCAGTTCCCCGATCAGCAGGCTGTGCTCGCCCAGTTCGAGCCGGGTCTCGAAGTGCTCCTCGACCGCCGTGAGCCGCTCCTCCTCCAGCTGGGCGAGGGCGGTGTGGACGAACGGCTCGTCCGCGAAGTCCGCGAAGGCGGGCCCGCGCCACAGCGCGAGCGCGTCCTCGAGGGCGGCCGCGCGGGCCCGCAGGTCGTCCAGTGTGCGCGCCCGGGCCACCAGGGCCCGGAAGCGCAGGGAGTCCACCGCGTCCTGCGGGGCCTGGAGGGTGTAGCCCGGCGCCCGGTGCACCACCAGATCCCGGGCGCCCTCCTCGGCGTCCTCCAGGGCGCGGCGCAGCTGCGAGACCTTCGCCTGGAGCGACGCCGTGGGATTGGCGGGGGGCGTGCCGCCCCACAGCGCCTCGATGAGCCGGACCGTGGGAACGACCTGGCCGTGGTGGGCGAGCAGATTCGCCAGCAGCGCACGGACCTTGACCTCGGGAACCCGAACCGGCCTCCCCGTCACGGTCCGCACCTCAAGTGGTCCGAGCACCCCGAATCGCATGCGCTCACATTAACCCGACAACCAGCGGTACTGTCGGGCTGAAATGAGTTGTACATATCACGGCGGCACCACCTCATGAGGGTAAAGTTTCAGCCAAGTCCTGTAGGGGGTGGGTGATTCGGCGCGCAGGTAACGAGCCGTCCTCGAACTCTTCATCCGCGCAGGGGAGTTGCGAATTACCGGCGCGTGGTCCGCCGGGGGAGTGACGCGGATAGATTCATTCGGAAATCGTCTTGATTACCGCAGTTGAAATCTCATTCAGCGGTGGTCGGCCCGTCTTCGAATGACACCGAGGAGTCACGGTGACAAAGACCGTCTCACTCGTCCCCGACTTCGGGGACACCATGGAAGTGGTGGGCCGCACCTTCGCGGCGGCCCTCCAGGAAGGCCTCAGCCGGGTGGAGCCGCCGTGGACGGCTCCGCGCCCCGGTGCGGGAGGCGAGCGCCCGCCCGCCCGGGCCGCGTACCGGATCCTGCTCCGCGACCACCGCGAGGCGGTCCTCGCCCGCCTGGCCGACGCCCTGCCCGCCGTGCTCCACGCCGCGGGACACCCCGACGGGCGACAGATGACGGCCCCCCTCGTCGACTGGGCACGCACCCGGCTCACCGCGGCCGTCACCGGCCCGCGCCCCGGCACGCCGGAGCCCGCGCTGCCCAGCCTGCACCTGGAACTGGCCGTGGCGACCCTGCTGCTGGAGTGCACCTCCCGCGTCCTGCCCGACGTGCCGTCCCGCGACCTCGCCCTGGAGGCCATCGGCCACACCCTGCGCACCGGATCGCCCACGGGGCGGGCGGCCTGAGCCGGCGCGCGGACGCTGACGCGGGGCTTTCCGGGGAATTCACACGCCAAACCGGTTGATGCGGGATGAACGGGTAAGTTCTTCACCTGGTTTCGTCATGGTCGAGACACTCTCCGGGAGCGCATGTGACCTACTACGACCTCGGCAGCCACGGCCGGCGCGTGACGACGTCGTCCGCCGAGGCCCAGTGCTGGTTCGACCGCGGACTGAACTGGACGTACGCCTTCCACCACGAGGAGGCCGTACGCTGCTTCGAGACGGCCGCCGCGGCGGACCCCGACTGCGCCATGGCCTACTGGGGCATCGCCTACGCCCTCGGCCCCAACTACAACAAGCCCTGGGACTCCTTCGACGAGCAGGACCTGGCACAGTCCGTGGCGCGCGCCCATGACGCCGTGGAGCGCGCGCATGCCAAGGCGGCGTCCGCCACCCCGGTGGAACGGGCACTCATCGAGTCCCTGCGCGCCCGCTACCCCCAGCGCGCGGCCAAGGGCGTCGAGACCTGCTCGGTGTGGAACGCGGACTACGCCGACAGGATGCGCTCCGTCCACGATCTGGCGCCCGACGACCTCGACGTGGCGACCCTGTACGCCGACGCCCTGATGAACCTCACCCCCTGGCAACTGTGGGACATCCGCACGGGCCGGCCGGCCGCGGGGGCACGCACGCCGGAGGCCAGGGCCGTGCTCGAGCGCGCCATGGCGACCGAGGCGGGCACCTGGCATCCCGGCCTGCTGCACATGTACATCCACCTGATGGAGATGTCCCCGACACCCGAGACCGCCCTCCCCGTCGCCGACCGGCTGCGCGACCTGGTGCCCGACGCCGGTCACCTGCAGCACATGCCGTCACACCTGGAGGTGCTCTGCGGCGACTACCGCCGAGTCGTCTCCGACAACACCGCGGCCATCGCCGCCGACGAGAAGTTCCTCGCACGGGGCGGCGCGATGAACTTCTACACCCTTTACCGGTGCCACAACTACCACTTCAGGATCTACGGCGCGCTGTTCCTGGGCCGCTTCCAGGACGCGCTGCACACGGCGGAGCGACTCGAGGCCGCCGTGCCCGAGGAACTGCTGCGCGTGGAGAGTCCGCCCATGGCCGACTGGCTGGAGGGGTTTCTCGCCATGCGGGTGCACGTCCTGATCCGCTTCGGCCGGTGGGACGACATCCTGCGGCTTCCCGTGCCCACCGACCCGCAGTTGTACTGCGTGAGCACCGCGATGCTGCACTACGCCCGCGGTGTCGCGCTCTCCGCCACCGGCAGGACTGCCGAAGCCGAGGCGGAACGCGCACTCTTCCGGGAGGCGGTCGCCCGGGTGCCGCAGACCCGCATGCTGTTCAACAACACCTGCGCGGACATCCTCGAGATCGCCTCGGCCATGCTCGACGGCGAGCTGGCGTACCGCAAGGGCGCATACGACGAGGCCTTCGCCGAGCTGCGCCGGTCGATCGAACTGGACGACGGTCTCCCCTACGACGAACCCTGGGGATGGATGCAGCCCACCCGTCACGCCTACGGCGCCCTGCTGCTGGAGCGGGGCCAGGTCGCCGAGGCCGAGGCGGTCTACCGCGCCGACCTGGGACTCGACGACACACTGCCCCGCCCGCAGCAGCACCCCGGCAACGTCTGGTCCCTGCACGGGTTCCACGAATGCCTCCAGCGGCTCGGCAGGACGGGCGAGGCGGAAATCGTGGCCCAGCAGCTGAAGATCGCGGCCGCGACGGCGGACGTACCGATCACCGCGTCCTGCTTCTGCCGCATGGAAACGGGCCCTGGCGACGGTTGTTGCCCTCCGCGGACGTGAGGCCCCCCGTATGCCGGAGTGGTGATGCGCGAACCGTCGCCGGGGCGGTCAGCCCGCCTGTCGTCGCTCGGGTGCCGACCGGTGGGTGAGGGGTTCACGCAGGCCGAGGTGTGAGCGCAGCGTCGTACCGGTGTACTCGGTGCGGTAGACGCCGCGTTCCTGCAGTTCCGGGACGAGCAGGTCGACGATGTCGTCGAGGCCGTCCGGGATCAGGTACGGCGTGACGTTGAAGCCGTCGACCGCGCCGTGCCGCACGAAGCGGGCGAACTTGTCGGCGAGGCCGGACGGGGTGCCGACGTGCCCGCGCTGCGGGCCGAGCGCGATGACGGTCTCCCGCAGCGACCAGCCGTGGGCTTCCGCCTTGGCCCGCCATTCGGCCACGACCGTACGCGGGTCGGCGATCCGCCGGGCACCGAAGGAGCCGTCGTTCTCGATGACGACGGGATCCTCCTTCGGCAGCGGCCCGTCTGCGTCGCGGTCGGACAGGTCGATGCCCCACAGCAGTCCCGCGATCCCCAACGCGGTGGCAGGGGTGACCTGTTGCCGTCGGATCCAGTGCTTCTTCTCCAGCGCCTCCTCTTCGGTGGCACCGAGGATGATCTCCGTGCCGGGCAGGATCCGCAGGTCGTCCTCGGGCCGCCCGACCGCCCGCAGCCGGCGCCGGATGTCCTCGGCGAACGCCAGCGCGTCGTCGAAGTCGTTGCCGTGCGCCGAGAAGATGACGTCGGCGTTGCGGGCGGCGAAGTCGCGCCCCTCGCCGGAGTCCCCGGCCTGGAAGATGACGGGGTGTCCCTGAGCGCTGCGCGGCAGGGTGGGCTTGAGATCGACGTCGAACTGCGCTCCACGGTGGCGCACTTGGCGCACCCCACCGGGCGCCGACCAGGCGGGCGCGCCCACGGAACCGGCGACGGCTCCGTCCTCCCAGCCGTCCCAGAGGGCGCGGGCCACGGTGAGGAACTCCTCGGCGCGCCGGTAGCGGTCGGCGTGGTCGAGGTAGCCGCCGCGGCGGAAGTTCGCGCCGGTCCAGGCGTTGTCCGTGGTCACCACGTTCCAGCCGGCGCGGCCCTCGGAGAGCAGGTCGAGTCCGGACAGGCGGCGGGCGAGGTCGGCGGGTTCGTTGAAGGTGGAGTTGGAGGTGCTGACCAGGCCGATCCGGCGGGTGACGGCGGCCAGGGCGGCGAGTTGGGTGATGGCGTCCGGCCGTCCGGCCACGTCGAGGTCGTGGATCCGGCCGTCGACCTCCCGCAGCCGGAGCCCCTCGCCGAGGAAGAACGCGTCGAACAGGCCCCGTTCGGCGGTCTGGGCGACCTGCCGGAAGGAGGCGGGGTCGATCTGGGAGCCGCTCTCGGGGGCGGACCAGATGGTCCAGTGGTTGACGCCCTGGAAGAACACCCCGAAGTGGAGCTGGGCGTGCGGCCGGGGGACGTCGAGGGGATCGGTGCGGGTCATCGGGCTTCCTCCTGGACGGCGGCGGCAGCGAAGCGGTTGGCGGGGCGCTGCAGCCCCAGGGTCGAGCGCAGGGACCTGCCGGGCAGTGGGCGGGCGACGAGGCGCCGCTCGACGAGGGCGGGCAGGACGAGGCCGGAGAGGACGGGCAGGTCCTCGTCCAGCACCAGGGGATGCAGCCGGACGCCGTCGACCGAGTCCTTCAACTGATCGAGAAGCGCGAGCAGTTGACTGACCGAGCCGATGTGCCGCAGCCTTCCCCGGTCGGTCCACGGCGCGTACCGCTCCAGGTCGGCGACGCGCTCCGCGGCCGTGGCGCCCGGTGTGTCCAGCGCGACCTCGACCTCGGCGAAGACGCGGGGCGTGCCGGCGGCAGCGGCGGCGGTGGCGACCGCCGTGAGGTCCCGGCCCTCGACGAGAGCGACATCGAGCTGCGCGGCGGGCACGCGGTCGGGCCGGCCGAGGACGACGAGCTGTCCCTGGGGCGGGCGCGGCACGATCGCCGGGCCCTTGACCGCGTAGGTCTCCCCGGTGAAGTCGATGTAGTGGAGCCGGTCGCGGTCGAGGTAGCGGCTGGTGGCCACGGACCGGATGACCGCGTCGTCCTCCCACGAGTCCCACAGGGCGCGGACCACTTCGACGCCGTCACGGGACTCCCGGGCCCGCGCGGCGGCGTCGGCGACCTCGGGGCGCCCCCAGGCGCGGGCCGCCTCCGGACGGTCCTCCTCCGTCACCACCCACCCGGCCCGGCCGACGGAGATGTGGTCCAGGGACGCCAACTGGCTGGAGACATGGAAGGGTTCGGCGTACGTGACCGGTACGACGGGTGCGATGCCGATGGTGCTCGTGGACGCGGCGACGAAGGCCGCCCGCTCCACCGCGCCGATACGGCCCACCGGATCCGGTGCGGCGCCGGGCGGCAGCACGCCGTCGTCCAGGGTGATCAGGGTGAACCCGGCGTTCTCGGCGCTGGCGGCGACGCGGGCCACGCGGCGCGGGGTGAAGAACTGGTCGGGGGAGTGGGCGGCGCGGCGCCAGGCCGCGGGATGGGCGCCCTCGCCGTCGAGTTCGACGGCGAGATGCAGGGCGGGGCCGGACATGGGGGATCCTTCCGGGTACACGGGAAAAGGCAGCCGTGAGTACACGACGGGACGGCCGGCGGGACGGGCCGGCAGGGTCAGACGTGTACGGAAGGACAGACCGCGGAGGAGGTGCGGCAGTAGTCGACATGCCGCCGGGTGATCAGCCGCGTACCCGCGCGGGCACCGTGCGGTGCCGGGCCAGGTACGTGCATCGAGGGCCTCCACCCGTCAGGAACTTGCAGGTTCAACGTACGTCGCCCGCCCGTGCGAGTGTCAAGGGCATTCCGGGAATAGCAAGATCGTCACCCGCGTTGCCGTTCCCTCGACGGCCCGCATGGGACGGGCCTGACGATGAGGGGAGTGTCGGATGCGGGCGGTCGGGATCCGGACCAACGGAGGCGTCGAGGTACTGGAGGAGCTGGATCTGCCCGAGCCGGTGCCGGCTGCGGGACAGGTCGCGGTGCGCGTCGCCTTCGCGGGTGTCAACTTCGCGGAGATCCAGCACCGTCGGGGCGAGTTCGGGGCCCCGGACGGCCCTGGCGGAGTCGACGTCCCCGGCCTTGAGGTCTCCGGGACGGTCGTCGCGCTCGGTGCGCAGGTCAGCGGGCTGGAGATCGGCGAGCCGGTCGCGGCCTATCTGCCGGCGTTCGGCGGCTACGCCGAAGTGGTGGCGGCGGACGTCCGGTTCGTCAGGTCGCTGCGCACCGAGGCGGGAGAGGCCGACCTGGCCGGGGCGGCGGGGCTGCCCTGCGTCTTCCCGACGGCCTTCGGCGTGCTCAAGGACGCCGGACGGCTGCAAGTGGGGGAGAGCGTGCTGATCCATTCCGCGGCCGGGGGTGTGGGTTCGGCGGCCGCGCAGCTGGCCCGGGAGCTGGGGGCCGCCCGGGTGTACGGCACCGTCGGCTCGGCGGAGAAGATCCCGTACGCGGCACAGCTGGGCTACGACGAGGTGTTCCTCCGCGACAGCTTCGCGGAACCGCTGGCCGAGGTGACCGGCGGCCGGGGCGTGGACCTGGTCCTCGATCCCGTCGGCGGGCCGGTCCGGGAGCAGAGCCTGACCGTGCTGGCGCCCTTCGGCCGCTTGGTTGCCTACGGAGACCTCGGGCGGCACGAGCAGTGGACGGCCTCGGTGTGGGACCTGTGGAAGGGCAACCGGACCATCGCCGGGTTCAACATCGGCGACCTGGCCCGCCGGGCTCCCGAGCGGATCGGCGCATACCTCGCCGAAGCCCTGCGGCTGCTCGCGGCGGGCCGGATCCGGCCCGGGGTGACGCGGACCCTGCCCCTGGCCGAGGCGGCGAAGGCCCACGAACTCCTGGAGACGGGCACGGGCCGGGGCAAGGTCCTGCTGTCGCTCACCTGACCGGCCTGCGCCGCCTCCACGTCAGCTCGCCGAGTCGCTGTGGCCTCAAGTCCGCGCCACGAGCATCGGAGATGTGTGGTCGCACGTGTCGTCGATGCCGTAGCCGTGCCAGGCGGGGAACGGATCGTCCGCCGGCAGCTCCTCGCCGTCCACCGACAGGCAGTCGGTGAGCGCGGCGTGGAGCGCCTCGGCACGCAGGTGCGTGCCGATGAAGACCAGTTCCTGGCCGGTCGGACTGTCGGTGTCGCGGCCGGCGGAGGGCTCGAAGCGGGCCACGGAACCGGCCTGGGACCACAGGCCGGTCACCCGCGGGCGGCTGGCCAGGGTGAAGAAGCCCTTGGAACGCAGGACCTGCCCGTAGGCGCCGCTGTCCATCTCCTCGGTGACGAACCGCCACAACCGCTGGGGGTGGAAGGGAAGTTCGGATCGGAAGACGGTGGAGGAGATGCCGTACTCCTCGGTCTCCGGGACGTGTTCGCCGTTCAGCTCCATGACCCAGCCCGGGGCCTGCTGGGCCCGCTCGAGGTCGAAGAGCCGGGTGCCGAGTACGTCCTCGACGGGCACGCGTCCGTGGACGGCGGGCACGATCCGGGCCACCGGGTTGAGGCGCGCGAGCGTCGCACGCAGCCGGTCGGCGGTGGCGTCGTCGACCAGGTCGAGCTTGTTGAGCACGATGACGTCGGCGAACTCGATCTGGTCCATCAGCAGGTCGCTGACGGTCCGTTCGTCGTCCTCGTACTGATCGAGTCCGCGCTCGACCAGCTCGTCCCCGCTCGCCAGTTCCGGGAGGAAGTTGGCGGCGTCGACGACCGTGACCATGGTGTCCAGGCGTGCGAGGTCGCCGAGGGTGGCGCCGTCGTCGCGGGCGAAGGCGAAGGTGGCCGCGACCGGCATGGGCTCGGAGATGCCGCTGGACTCGATGAGCAGGTAGTCGAAGCGGCCTTCGCGGGCCAGCCGGTCCACCTCCACCAGCAGGTCGTCGCGCAGGGTGCAGCAGATGCACCCGTTGGTCATCTCGATCAGCCGCTCCTCGGTCCGCGACAGCGCCGCCTCGCCGCCGCGCACCAGCGCCGCGTCGATGTTGACCTCGCTCATGTCGTTGACGATGACCGCGACGCGGAGCCCCTCACGGTTGCCGAGCACATGGTTGAGAAGCGTGGTCTTCCCCGCGCCGAGGAAGCCGGACAGTACGGTCACCGGCAGCCGGTCGTACGCCATACCCGTCCCCTTCACCCCTCGGGGCGCAGCAGCCCGCGCTCGTACGCCCTGACCAGGTTCTGCGGGACGAGGTGACGCACCCCGTCGACGGTGACCGGGACCAGCGTCGGTGTGGCGGCCTTCCACTGGGCCCGGCGGTGACGGGTGTTGCTGCGGGACATCTTGCGTTTGGGAACGGCCATGGTTCTCCTCCTCGGGTGAGCGAGGAAGACGCTACATGAAAATGGATCCCATTAGCAATAAATGGCTCTCAGTCCTCGGGAATGACGACCTTGAACCGCTCGGGGCTCGTGACGTTCGGATTCCGGGCCGCCACGCACCCCGGTTTCGAGCGCGTCCAGCTCGTCCCGGTCCACCCCGGAGCGGCGCAGGCCCTGCGGCGGCGATCCGCGCCGTGGAGACGTGGTGGTTCGCCGAGCAGCGGCACCGGGTTCGTGCCTGAGGTGGTGGGCCCTTCCGTGTCCCCATGCCGTGACCTGCGGAGGAGGTGTCTGGGGGCCCTGTCGCTCCCCGGCACAGCGCGGCCTGCCACCTCGCGCGCGCTTCCCACAGCCTGGATGTCGGTCCGCGGTGTGCGGGTGTGCGACAGCGCAGAGAGAAGGGGTTGGAGAGATGAGCAGGGACGCGAAGGAAGTGGTCGTCGTCATCGGCTCCGGCAGCATCGGTCTTGCCATCGCCCGCCGCGTCGGTGCCGGTCGCACCGTGCTGCTCGCCGACTACAGCCAGCAGGCGGCCGCGGGTGCCGCCGAGCGGCTGCGGGGCGAGGGGTACGACGTGACGATCCGGGTCACCGACGTCTCCGACCACGACGCGGTGGAGGCACTGGCCGCCGCGGCCGCCGCTCTGGGACCGGTCACCCAGGTGGTGCACACCGCCGGTGTCTCTCCCACCCAGGCGAGCATCGAGCGGATCCTGCACGTCGACCTTCTGGGCACCGCCATGGTCCTGGACGCGTTCGCCCGCGTCGTCGCCCCGGGCGGGGCCGGTCTCGTGATCGCCGGCATGGCCGGGCACCGCGAGAGCCCCTACGCGCCGGAGACCGAGCAGGCGCTCGCCACCACCGAGACGTCGCAGCTGCTCGCGCTGCCGTTCCTCCACCCCGACCAGGTCGGCTCCACCGTCCACGCCTACGCGCTCTCCAAGCGGGCCAACTCGCTGCGGGTGCAGACGGCCGCCGTGGCGTGGGGCAAGCGGGGCGCCCGCGTCAACGCCGTCAGCCCCGGCGTCATCATCACGCCGCTGGCCCTGGACGAGCTGTCCGGCCCCCGCCAGGAGTGGTTCGAGCAGGTGCGCAAGGTGTCGCCGGCCGGGCGCTTCGGCACGCCCGACGAGGTCGCCGACGCGGCCGCCTTTCTCCTCGGCCGCCAGTCCGGCTTCATCACCGGCGCCGACCTCCCCATGGACGGCGGCGTGACCGCCGCACTGCGCGCCGGGGAACTCACGATCCCCTGACCGGGCACCCCACGTCTTTCAAGCCCCCGACACAAGGAGGACTCATGGCGACCGCACCCCTGACCGTTCTGGTGGTCGGCGCGACAGGCAGCATCGGACGACTCGTCGTGGCCGAGTCGATCGCGCGGGGGCACACCACCCGTGCGCTGGTACGTGACGCCGCGAAGGCCCGCCGGCAGCTCCCCGCCGAGGCACAGCTCGCCGTCGCCGACGTCACGCGGCCCAAGACGCTGCCCCCGGCCGTGGCCGACGTCGACGCCGTCGTGCTGACACTCGGATCCGACGGCACCGCACACTCCTCACCGGAGAACGCCGACTACGCCGGAGTCCGCGACATCCTGGCCGCCCTGTCCGGACAGACGCCCCGCATCGTGCTGATGACCGCCATCGGCGTCACCGCCCGCGGCAGCGCGTACGACCATCTGCTCGACTGGAAGCGCCGCTCGGAGCGGCTGGTCCGGGCCAGTGGCCTGCCGTACACGGTCGTGCGGCCGGGCTGGTTCGACATGAACGCCCCCGACGAGCACCGACTCGTCTTCCTGCAGGGGGACACCCGGCGTTCCGGCACCCCCTCCGACGGCGTCATCGCCCGCGAGCGGATCGCCCAGGTGCTGGTGCAGGCCGTTACGGCTCCGCAGGCGCGGGGCCGGACCTTCGAACTGGTCGCGGAACAGGGCCCCGCTCCCGGCGACATGGGCCCGCTGTTCGCCGCACTGGACCAGGACGCGCCCGGCGCCCTGGACGCCGTCCGGGACCAGGCCAACATGCCGCGGCGCAGGAGCCGCAACGCGTCCGCGCCGACCTCGACGCCGTCAGGACACCCGCGACGTCCGGCTCGACGTGATCCACGCCGACGAAGAACCGACAACCACCGAACTGGGAAAGACCACATGCGAGCAACACTGATGTCGATCGGCGTGGTCCGCCCGGGCGGCACCATCAGCCGGGTCGGTGCCCCGCAGTACGGCGAAGTCCCCTTGGGCTTCCCGGAGTTCATGAACAACATCACCCTCACCGGTGGTGTCGCCCCGGCGCGCGCCTACATCGAGGAACTGCTGCCGGACGTCCTGGAGGGCCGCATCGAGCCGGGCCGCGTCTTCGACCACACGGTCGGCCTGGACGAGGTGCCCGCCGGCTACCGCGCCATGGCCGACCGCGAGGCCCTGAAGGTCCTGGTCAAGCCGTAGCTGACAAACCTCCTCCCGGTGCTGTCGTCCTCGGTTCAGGAAGGCGCGTCAGAAGCGGGGCGCCTGCGGTGTGTGCCGCGGCACCGGGACGACGCCCGGGTTCACGCCGGGGCTCTGGCGACCGGGCTTGCAGGTGACGTCCTGCGCCGGCAGCTTTCCGCTGCTCAGGTAGGCGTTGATGGTGCGGTCGGCACAGGAGCGGGGGGCCACGGAGTAGACGCCGTGGCCCTGGCCGCCCTTGACGTACACCATGCGCGAGCCCTTCAGGGCGTGGTGCATGCCGAGGCCGCTGACCAGGGGCGTCTGGGAGTCCCACTGGTTCTGCACGGTGAGCAGGCCGACCTTGTTGTCCACCGCGGTGACGGGCTCGGCCGGCTTGTCCCAGAACGCGCAGGGCGTGATGTTGGAGCCGAAGTCGCCGTAGAGCGGATACCTGGCCTTGTCCCGGATCGCGTCACGCCGGTACTGCTCCGGGTCGCGCGGCCAGGCCGCGGTGTCGCCGCAGACCACGGTCCAGAACGCGACGGATTCGTTGTCGGCCGGCGGCTGTGCGGCGGAAGCCGCGGACCGGCGCGGTCCCTGCTGGTCGTCCGGTGCGGTGGAACGGCGGGAGGCCGCACGGCCGTCGGCGGCCTTCTTGAGTTCGACGACCGCCTCGGCCGCGTACTTGGGGCTGAAGAACTCGGGGCGCAGGGCGGCGCGGATGTCGTCCCCGGTGAGCTTCTCACCGCCGTCGTCGACGGGAGTCCGGTCGGCCCGGGCGATCAGGTCCCAGAACGTCTTCCTCACCTCGGCCGGGGTGTCGCCGAGTTTGTACGTGCGGTGGCGCTGCGCGGTCCACTTCGTCCAGCGGGTGAACGCCGGCGCCGTGCCCTCCGCCCAGACCTGGATCATGCCCCGCCAGACCCGTGCGGGGTCGACCGAGCTGTCCAGCACGAAGCGATCGGTCCGCTCGGGGAACATCTGCGCGTAGACGGCACCGAGGTACGTACCGTAGGAGTAGCCCAGGTAGGAGATCTTCTTCTCGCCCAGGACGCCGCGGATGACGTCCATGTCGCGGGCGGTGTTGCGGGTGGTGATGTACGGAAGTCTGTCGCCGTTCTTGGCACGGCACTTGTCGGCGACGGTCCGGGCCCACTTGACGTCGTGCTTGAACGTCTCCGGCTTGTAGGGGTGTTCGATGTTCTGCTCCGTGGCTGTGAGACCGCATGTGACGGGGCTGCTGCGACCCACACCCCGCGGGTCGAACCCGACGAGGTCGTACTGCTCGCGGACCTTCTTGGGCATCACGTCCTTCATCATGACCGGCATGTCCAGGCCCTCGCCGCCCGGACCACCGGGGTTGAAGAGGATCACGCCGTGCCGCTTGCCGGGGACACTGGTCTTCACGCGGGAGATGGCCAGCTTGATCGTCTTGGCGCCTGGGCGGCTGTAGTCCAGCGGGACCTTGATCGTCGCGCACTGGAACGCGGCGGGCTGCGACGCGTCACATCTGTGCCACGCGGGCTTCTGGTTCGCGAACCTCTGCAGCGGTTCCGCCGCGGATGCCTGCGTCGTGGCGAGGGTGGGGACGAGCGTTGCCGTGACCCCCACAGCGAGCAAGGGCGCCATGCGTCCTATCCGCACGATGGCCGTTCCTTTCGGTCAACTTCCAGGACGGAACGACCATTTCGCGTCCACGGAGGCAAGCGAATCCATCTGCGGGGCGGTCTTGCTACGACTCCCGGCGTACGCGGAAAAAGACGTGCGGAGGAGAACCCGAAAGGGCTGATCACCATCCGCGTGGTCTTCTCGGAGATCCTCGATCGGCCGAGATCTGCCGCGGCGGCGTTCGCCGACTCGCGCGATCGGGACGCGCTTCGGACGATGGCAGTGTGGACGGAAGCCCGGAATTCCACGGGGCCGAGCCGACGGCCGTACTCGCGGCGGCGCCGACGGCCCGGACGGCGGTGGCCTGGCTGCCGCCGCGGGAGCTGTGGCCGGCGATCCAGGACATCCGCTGGGAGCACGACCCGCAGGTACGGCGATGGCCGCCGCATGTGAATCTGCTGTTCGGCTTCGTGCCGGAGGAGGAGTTCGAGCGGGCGGTGCCGCTGCTCTCCGCAGGGGCGGCGCAGACCGCGCCGTTCCCGGCGCGGCTGGCCGGGGTGCGGTACTTCCGGCACCGGCACTACGCGACGGTGTGGCTCGATCCGGCCTCGGCGGACGCGGCGCCGTGGACCCGTCTGCACCGGGCGCTGGAGCTGCGCTTCCCGCTCTGCGGCGGGCGTGGCGGCCGCTTCACCCCGCATCTGTCCCTCGGCCGGACGCAGGACCCGCAGCGGCTGGCCGCGGAGTGCGCCGCCCGGCTCGGCGCGCGGTCGACCGTGGTCGAGGAGGTGGTCCTGCTCTCCCGGCGCGGCGACGAGCCGATGCGCCCCCGGGCCGTGATCGCTCTGGGCACGGGCGCGGTCCGCCGGCCAAGGGGGGACTGATCGGGCTCCGGAAGGGCTCCCGCCGGCCACCGTACGGCCCGCCGTGCCGCACCGGGTCGAGTTGACCCTCCCCTTACGTCAGGCTCAAGGCTGGGTGCCGACGAAAGGACAGGTGGATGAGCTACTCGGTGGGACAGGTCTCGGCCTTCGCCGGGGTGACGGTGCGTACGCTGCATCACTACGACAAGGCGGGGCTGCTCTCGCCCAGCGGCCGCAGCCGCACCGGCTACCGTCTCTACAGCGACGCGGACCTGGCCCGCCTCCAGCAGATCCTGTTCTACCGCGAACTCGGCTTCACCCTCGACGAGATCACCGAGATCGTGAAGGATCCGGATACGAACGCCCTGGAGTATCTGACGGCCCGGCAGCGGCAGTTGAGCGAGGAGATCGCCAGACTGCAGCAGCTGGCCCAGGTGGCGGAACGGGCCATCGAGGTCCAGCGGACCGGGGTGTCCCTCACCCCTCAGGAACGCTTCGAGGTCTTCGGCGAGATCACCTTCGACCTGAGCTACGCCACCGAGGCGGAGCTGAAGTGGGCGGACTCGGAGGGGCAGCGCGAGTCGATGGCGCGCGCGGCCGCCCACACCAAGGAGGACTGGCGGCAGCTCATGGGCGAGGCCGCCGCCTGGCGCGCGGAGCTGCTGGCGGCCTTCGACGAGGGTGAGCCGGCCGACGGACAGCGGGCCACGGACCTCGCCGAGGAACACCGCCTGCACATCTCCCGCTGGTTCACCTCCTGCCCGCCCGACATGCACCGGCGCATCGCGGACGACTTCGCCGCCGATCCGCGCGCCTTCGCCCTGGTCGTACCGCCGTCCCAGCAACGCCCGGGCCTGGCCGCCTACCTGCGCAAGGCGGTCCACGCCAACGCGGCCCGCCACGCGGGCGGCCGTACCGGCTCCGAGGAGGAGTGATGAGGATCCTGATCACCGCGGCCGGATCGCGCGGCGATGTCGCGCCCTACACGGGCCTGGGCGCCGAACTGCGCCGGGCCGGGTACGACGTCGCCCTCGCCACCACGGACGCCTTCGCGCCCCTCGTGCGCGACGCCGGGCTGGAGTTCCGCGCTCTGCCCGCCGACCCGCGGATGCGCGGCGAGGGGACGGGGCGACGCGAATTGATGCGTACCGCCGCCGCGTTCGTCACCGAGCTGGGCCAGGGGTTCGCCGACGCGGTGTCCGAGGGCGCGGATCTGCTCCTGCTGTCGACCACCACGGCCCCTCTCGGCTGGCAACTCGCCGAGGCGACAGGCATACCGAGCCTCGGCGTCTACCTCCAGCCCACCGCACCCACCGGTGACTTCCCGAGCACCGTCATGAGCCCCCGCTCCCTGGGCCGCCCCCTCAACCGCGCGACCGGACGCTTCGCTCTCCGCATGGCCGACCGCGTCTACGAGCAGGCGGTCGCCGAGCTGCGCCACCGCCTCCAGCTGCCCCCGGCTTCCGCCGCCGCGATGCGCCGCCGTCAGGAACAGGCGAACTGGCCCGTCCTGCACGGCTTCAGCACGGCACTCGTGCCACGCCCCGCCGACTGGCGCTCCGGCCTGAAGGTCGTCGGGAACTGGTGGCCCCACCACGACCCGGCCGCACGACTGCCCGCGAACCTGGAGGACTTCCTGCGCGCCGGACCCCGGCCCGTCCTCATCGGCTTCGGGAGCATGGCGGCCGGAGAGGGCGAACGGCTGAGCGAGATCGCCGTACGAGCCCTGCGCCGGGCCGGGCTCCGCGGCATCCTCCAGAGTGGCAGCGCCGGACTCGCGGCCGACGGCGACGACGTCATCACCCTCGGGGACGTGCCGCACACCCTGCTGTTCCCGCGGCTGGCCGCCGTGGTCCACCACGCCGGAGCCGGCACCTCGGCCGCCGCGCTGCGCGCCGGGGTTCCCGCGGTGACGGTACCGGTGACCGCGGACCAGCCGTTCTGGGCGGGCCGCCTCGCCGCCCTCGGCGCCGCCCCCGCCCCGATCCCCTACCGATCCCTCACCGCCGAAAGCCTGGCCGACGCACTCGACCAGGTCGTCAAGCAGCAGACCTACGCACGAGCCGCCGCGAGAGCAGCCCAGCACATGGCGACCGAGGACGGAACGGGCCAGACCCTCAAGGCCGTTGAGCGGCTGACCTGACGCAGGAACGACCGGTTGTGATGGGGGGGCCGGGTCACGGCGATGTGACCCGGTCCGGCCGACACTGACGGTGCTGAC
Organism: Streptomyces sp. Ag109_G2-15; assembly: GCF_900215565.1. Taxonomy (NCBI): domain Bacteria; kingdom Bacillati; phylum Actinomycetota; class Actinomycetes; order Kitasatosporales; family Streptomycetaceae; genus Streptomyces; species Streptomyces sp. Ag109_G2-15. Next base: position 1,074,742 of record NZ_OCNI01000002.1, on the reverse strand, counting down.
GAACCAGTCCGCGGTCAGCCTGGGGTCGAGCCTGGCCCGGGCCGCGACGACACAGGCCGCCGAATCGTCCTCGCTGCAGATCGGCAAGCAGCTGACGGCGCAGGCCGAGGCGCACAAGGGCAAGCTCCCTGCGGCCGCGCGCGTCCTGCTGGCGGACCCGGCAGCGGTGACGGTGAAGGACGGGCATCCGCTCGACGCGCACAGCGGCATGGGCCTGACACACAGGGGCCGCAGCCGCTGAAGCGGTTGCGGCCCCTGTGTGTGTGGCGATCCGCGCTCAGGAGGACGCCTCACGTCGCTTCGAGGGTGGTGGCTGCCAGCCTCCGCTGACCTCCTTGGTCGGCTTGTGCGGGAAGCGGCGCTCCGCGTACTTCTGGGCGTCGGAACCGGGAAGCACGTACAGCGTCTCCTTCTTCTCCTGGAGGGGCTTGAGCACGGTGTCCATGAAGTGCCTGCGGTCGTCCAGGTAGGGGCCGAGAACGTCCTCGCCACCGGGGCAGACCGACAGGCAGTAGCCCGACTTGTAGCTCGGCTTGAAGGAGAGGCTCTGCCACATCGACACGTTCTCCGTGTCCGAGACCCGGGAGCGGAAGTCGGCCGCGTCCTCGCTGTCGGCCACGGTCTGCACCCAGTCGGTGAACCCGCTCATGAAATCGCGGTAGTTGTGGGTGACACAGGCGAGGAAGTCGAAGTCGCCGTCCTTCTTGATGGCCCCCACCGGGCACGCGGCGACGCACAACTTGCAGTCGATGCACGGGTTGTAGTCCAGCGCCTGCCCGTACGCGCTCACCTCGGCGTCCACCAGGACCGTGGCCAGCAGGACGAAGTTGCCGAACTTCGGGTGGATGACGTTGCGATGCAGGCCCATCACCCCCAGGCCGGCGGCCACCGCGACGGTCTTGTGGGCGATCACCCAGATCCGGCCGGGGAACTGCTCCATCTCCTGGGGGAAGCCGGCCGCCGGGTTGAGCGCACGGTAGCCGGCGTCCTGCAACGCCTGCGTGATGGTGCGGGCCGCGTGGTTGACCTGTTCGTCGGTCTGGTGGAACTCCTGGTTGGCGACGCTGCGCGCGGGGGAGCGGTAGTTGTCCCGGTTCATCCGGACCACCAGGGAGATCAGGGTGCGCGTGCCGGGCAGTGCGGCCAGCGCGTGCTCCCGCTCCCCGGCCAGGTCGGGGTGGTCCAGACTCACCGCGGCCGCGTCGTCGGCCCCGGCGGCGATGCACAGCTCCCGTAGCCAGGCGGCGTCGATCACCGAGGGCGGGGTCACGGTTTCACCGGCTTGACGTCGGGCCAGTACGGCCTGCACCGAGGGGTGCGCCGCGAGCTTGGCGGCGAGCTTCGGGGGCTCCATCCCCGCCTCCTTGTAAGTTGGAATTTCCAACTCACTATCGACGCGTGCGGCCTGGAAGGCAAGCCCTTCCGTTCGCGGAGCAGGGGGAAGGCCCGCTCGTGCTGCTGCTGCACGGCTGGCCCGAAAGCTGGTACTCCTGGCGGCACCAGTTCGAGCCGCTCGCCGCCGCGGGCTATCGGGTGGTCGCCCCCGACCAGCGGGGCTACGCCCGCAGCGAGCAGCCGGCGGACGTCACCGCCTACACCATGCTCCATCTGGTCGGCGATGTGATCGCCCTGATCCGGGAACTGGGCGAGGAGCGGGCGATCCTCGTGGGCCACGACATGGGGGCACCCGTCGCCTGGGTCACCGCGATGCTGCGCCCGGACGTGGTCCGCGGTGTGGCCGGCCTGAGCGTCCCGCCGGTCCTTCCCACGGGACTCGTACCCCCGTCGATCACCCGCACCCTGTACGGCGAGCGGTTCTACCAGATCTACTTCCAGCAGCCCGGCGTGGTCGATGCCGAGTTCGCCAAGGACATCGCCTCTTCCTTCCGCCGGGTCCTGTACGGCGCCTCCGGCGACAACCCGCGCGCACAGCAGCCCCGGCCATGGGTCATCCCCGAGGGCATGACCCCCCTCGACACCATGCCCGAACCGCCCGCACTGCCCGCATGGCTGACGGAGGACGACATCCGCGCCTACGCGGAGGACTTCGCTCTGCACGGCGCGGACGCCTTCACCGGCGCCTTCAACTGGTACCGGAACATCGAGCGCAACCACGAGCTGCTGACCGCGTTCCAGGGGCGCGGGATCGACGTTCCCGCCCTGTACGTGGTCGGCGACCGCGACATGGTCACGGCGCTGCGCGGCCCCGGAGGAGTCCGCGCCGACGTGGGCGAGGTGGCGCCCCGTCTGCACGCCCAGGTGACGCTGCCCGGGTGCGGGCACTGGACCCAGCAGGAACGCCCTGCCGAGGTGAACGCGGCGCTGCTCGACTTCTTCGCTCACATCGACACCGGCGCCACTCGCTGACGTCACCCGTCGGATATCTGTCCGCTGCTGCGGGCTCACCGACACTCCTGATGGCTTCGGGGTGCTGCACGCCCTATTTCGAAAAACACACATGACGACCGACGGTCCCTACGAGACCCTCAATGTCCGGCGCGAGGGGTCGGTGCTGGTGATCGGCCTCAACCGGCCGCACAAGCGCAACGCCTTCGACGTCACCATGCCGTGGCAGGTGGAAGGCCGCGTGGGGCAACGCGATGCGCTGGATGCTCACCGCCGAGCCCTTCGACGCGACCGAGGCCCACCGCATCGGCCTCATCCAGGAGGTCGTCCCCGACGGCGCACCCATGTGGAACGGGCCATCGCGCTGGCCCAGTTGATCGCCCGTCAGGCGCCTCTGGGGGTGCGGGCCACCCTGGCGAACGCCCGGCTCGCCGACCGGGAGAGCGAAGCGGCTGCAGAGGCCGAGCTGGTGCTCACTGTCGTCAAGCTGTTCGCCGGCGAGGACGCCCGTATCGGCCTGGAGTCCTTCATCAACCGCACAACGGCGGAGTTCGTCGGCCGCTGAACCCCGGCGGGTGGGCGCGTGGTCTCTCCCTACGCCCCCGCCCGCCGGAATCGGCGTCAAGAAGAGCCGGGCAGGGGCTGCTCCGCCCAGATCACCTTCCCTTCACGGGTGTACCGGGTGCCCCAGTTCTCGGCGAGCTGGGCGACGAGGAACAGGCCGCGGCCGCCCTCGTCGAAGGTCCTGGCCCGGCGCAGATGGGGAGCCGTGCCGGCGGCGTCCGCGACCTCGCAGGTCAGCGTGGACTGGAGGATCATGCGCAGGCTGATGGGCTCTCGTCCGTAGCGGATCGCGTTCGTGACGAGTTCGCTGACCATGAGTTCCGTGCTGAAGGCCAGATCGTCCAGGTTCCAGGCGGCAAGTCGGCCCATCGCGTGGGCGCGCGCCCGGGAGACCACCGTCGGATCCGATGGCAGCTCCAGGGTGCTGACGTGGTCGGCGTCCAGCGTGTGTGTGCGGGTCAGGAGGAGGGCGACGTCATCCGTCGGGCGGGAGGGGAGCAGGTTCTCCAGCAGCCGGTCGCAGGTGTCCTCCAACGAGGTACCGGACCGGGCCAGGACGTCGCACAGCCTGGCCAGTCCGCCGCCCGGGTCGCGGCCGGGGCCGGGACCCGCGACGAGCCCGTCCGTGAACAGGGCGAGGAGGCTGCCTTCCGGCAGCTCGAACTGGGCGGTCTCGAAGGGCAGCCCGCCCAGACCCAGGGGCGGGCCGATCGGCGCGTCCGCGAAGTGCACTCGCGGCCTGCCCGCGGGATCGCCGTCGGCCGCCGGCAGCGCCACAGCGGGCAACACGTGTCCGGCGCTGGCCAGGGAGCAGATCCGCGAGACGGGGTCGTAGACCGCGTAGAGGCAGGTGGCGCTGATCTCGTCGGGGTCATGGCCCTCCTCGTGCTGCATCCGGATGACCACGTCGTCGAGATGGGTGAGGAGTTCGTCCGGCATCAGGTCGATGTCCGCGAGCGTCCGCACGGCCGTGCGCAGCCGCCCCATCGTGGCCGAGGCGTACAGACCACGGCCGACCACGTCACCGATGACGAGGGCGACCCGGGCCCCGGAGAGCGGGATCACGTCGTACCAGTCGCCTCCCACACCGGCCCGGGCGCCGGAGGGCAGATAGCGGGAGGCCGTCTCGACGGCGCCGTGCCGGGGCACGCGGTTCGGGAGCAGACTCCGCTGGAGGGCCAGGGCGGTGGCGCGTTCGTGGGTGTACCGGCGGGCGTTGTCGATGTAGACGGCCGCCCTGGAGGTGATCTCCTGGGCCAGGAGCAGATCGTCGTCGTCGAACGGCGTCGCGTCACGGTGCCGGAAGAACTGGGCGACGCCCAGGGGACTGCCCCGGGCCCACAGCGGGATCAGCAGCATCGCCCGCATACCGAAGACACTGACGGCGCGCCTGCGGGCGTCGGATTCCGCGACCCATGCCGGGAGGTCGGTGGACCTGATGCGGTAGCGCAGTGGATGCCCGGTGGCCAGGGCGCGATCGGGGCCCGAACCCCGCGGGAAGCTGTGCGTGTGGCCGGTCGGCACCACCGACTCCGGGCAGCCCGCCAGCACCGAGTGCTGGGCGATACGACGCAGCACCATGACGTCCTGCGCCGGAGCCGGACCCTCTTCGCGGAGTACGGCGTCGAGGAGATCGACGGTGACGAAGTCGGCCAGATGGTCGGTTCCCAGTTCGGCCAGTTCCTGAGCGGTGCGGGCGATGTCCAGGCTGGTGCCGATCCGTCGGCTCGCCTCGTTGACCACGATGAGCCGCCGCTGCAGCCGGCTGTCACGCGCGCGCTGGTACGCCGTGACCGCCTGTTCGGAGGTGCGGTCCACATAGTCGAACGTGCCTTTGATCAAGACTTCGGCCAGCGCGTCACGGACCTTCGGGTCCGTGGTGAGGCGGCTCGCCTCCTCCCGCAACAGGTCGAGCACGGTGGCGTGGCCGAGCCGATAGGTGCGCAGCAGCTCGCTGATCGGTACGCCGCGCTCGGCAAGACGGGTGGCGAAGCCGACCGCGGAGGGCGGAGCCTGGACGCCCGAGGTGTCGAGCCTGTGTTCGATGAAGGACAGCACGGTGTCGACGTGCTGCTGGAACGACTGCGCGGCCAGGTTCGCGAGGTCTTCATGGGCCCACACGGTGGGGATCTCCTCGCGCGTACGCGCGAGCATGCGGGTGGCCAGCTCATCCGAGCGCCGCCGGAGCCGGAGCGCGATCTCGGCCAGGAAGGTGTCGACGTCGATCCCCATGGCACGAATTTATTACATTGCAGGCTTTTGGCCTGATTAATGCCACCCTTGCCCCTGAGCCGTCCCTGCCCCTACGAGGGAAAGGAGATGCCGCAGAGTCCGCGGAGCCCATGTTGCCGGCGCCGACCACTCCGATCCGTACCGCCTTCATGCCAGGCTCACCCAGGTTCCCTGCTCGGCCGACCGGCTCATGGCGTCCAGGGCGGCGGCGCTGCGCACCGCGTCCTCCAGCGTCGGCCCGTGCGCGGTGCCGTCGGCGATGGAGCGGAGGAAGTGGTGGGCCTCGATGACCTTCAGGTCGTCGTAGCCCATGCTCGTGGCCGAGCCGGGCTGGAACGCGCCGTACTCGCCGTGGCCGGGGCCCACGTACACCGTGCTGACGGGCTGGTCCTGGTAGGCCGTGCCGCGGCTCACGCCCAGTTCGCCCATGCGCCGGAAGTCCCAGAAGACCGCGCCCTTGGTGCCGTGCACCTCGAAGCCGTAGTTGTTCTGCTCGCCGACCGAGACCCGGCAGGCCTCCAGGACACCGCGGGCGCCGGAGGCGAAGCGGAGCAGGCAGTTGACGTAGTCCTCGTTCTCGACCGGGCCCAACTCGCCGCCCGTGGCACGGGTGTGGCCCGCAGTCGCGCCGGTGGGGCGGGCCCGCTCGGGGATGAAGACGGCGGTGTCGGCGGCGAGGGACGCGATGTCGCCGAGCAGGAAGCGGGCCAGGTCGACCCCGTGCGAGGCCAGGTCGCCGAGTACGCCGCTGCCGCCGCGCCCTCGCTCGTAGCGCCAGGTCAGGGCGCCTTCCGGGTGGGCGGCGTAGTCGCTGAAGAGACGGATGCGGACGTGCGTGACCGTGCCGATCTCACCGGAGGCGATCAGTTCACGGGCGTACGAAACGGCCGGCGCGTTGCGGTAGTTGAAGCCGACCGTGCCCTGGACGCCGGCCTCGGCGACCGCGTCGGCGACCGCGCCGGCGTCCTCCGCGGTCAGACCGACCGGCTTCTCGATCCAGATGTGCTTGCCGGCCCGGGCCATCGCCACGCCGATCTCCCGGTGCAGGAAGTTCGGCGCGGTGATGCTGACCGCCTGCACGCGGGGGTCGGCGGCGACCTCCCGCCAGTCCCGGGTCGTCGACACGAACCCGAACTGCGCGGCGGCCTCCTCGGCCCGGCCCGGCACCTCCTCGGCCACCGTCACCAGCTCGGGCAGGCGGGCCGGCTGCGGATAGTGGTGCCGGATCCGGCTGTACGCCTGGGTGTGCACCCGTCCCATCCAGCCGAACCCCACGACGGCGACGCCGAGCGTACTCACCATGACTGCCCCTCTTTGGACCGGTCCACAAACCTTCGGCCACACAGTGGAGGGCATCCCCGCACGTGTCAAGACCTTTACAAAGGAGTCCGCCCTATGGAACGGTCCACGTCATGAGGACTCCGACCATCCGCGACGTCGCCACGCGGGCCGGCGTGTCGAAGTCGCTGGTCTCCCTGGTGCTGCGCGGCGCGGAAGGCGTCCGCCCGGACAAGCGGCAGGCCGTGCTCGCCGCGGTCGAGGAACTCGGCTACCGGCCCAACGCCGCCGCCCGCAGCCTCAGCGAGCGCCGTACCCGCACCGTGGGGGTGCTGCTGAACGACATGCGCAACCCCTGGTTCGTGGAGCTGCTCGACGGGCTGAACTCGCGGTTGTACGACAGCGGTCTGCGCATGCTGCTGGCCGACGGCCACCTCAACCGGCGCCTCGGGGAGGACCTCACCCGCACGTTCACCGAGCTGCGCGTGGACGGTCTGATCGCCGTCGGCACCCTGCAGGACCCCGGGGTGCTGCGCGCCGCGGCCGATCGCGTGCCCACCGTCGTGGCCGGTACCCGGGAGCCCATCCTGCCCGCCGTGGACATCGTCGCCAACGACGACGAACACGGTGCCCGCCTGGCCACCGAGCACCTCATCGCCCTGGGGCATCGGCACATCGCCCACATCGCCGGCCAGGGCGCCGTGGGTGACCTGCGCCGCGGCAGTTTCGAAGCCACCATGCGCGAGCACGGCCTGGCCGACACGGCCGTGGTGGAACAGGGCGACCTCACCGAGGAAGGCGGTTACCGGGCCGCCGTCCGGCTCCTGAACCGCCGGGAGCGTCCGACCGCCGTCTTCGCGGTCAACGACATGACGTGCGTCGGCGCCATGTCGGCCGCCGAGGCGTCCGGTCTGGTCGTGCCCCGGGACCTGTCCCTGGTCGGGTACGACAACACGTACCTCTCCCAGCTTCGGCACCTGTGGCTCACCACCGTGGACAACGCCAGCCGCGACGTGGGCCGCCGCGCCGCGCAGCACCTCCTCGACCGCATCGCGGACCCGGCCCGGCCCGCCACCGTCGACCTGGCGACTCCTTCCCTGGAAGTGAGAGGCACGACGGCGCCGCCCCTGGCTGTTGCCTGAGCTTCCTGAACCAAGAACACCGTGTCGGCGTGTTGGTGATCAGCGGCGTGGTCCGGGCCGTGGATCTGAGAGCGGAGTTGGTGCTGTGCCGGAAGCAGTGAAGGACTTACCGGGTGCCGAGCCGGAGCGCGCCGGTTCGAGCCTCTGGCGGCAGCGGGATTTCCTGCTGCTCTGGAGCGGCCAGACGGTCAGCGAGATGGGTTCGGCGGTCACCCAGATCGCACTGCCGCTGTTCGCGGTCGTCGTGCTCAAGGCGAGCACGTTCCAGGTCGGGCTGCTGACCGCCGCCACCTCAGCTGCGTTCGCGGTGATCGCGCTGCCCGCAGGTGCGCTCGTGGACCGCCGCCCCAAGCGTTCCGTCATGATCGTCTGCGACCTTCTCCGCCTGGTGATCATCGGCTCGATTCCGGTGGCGGCCGCCCTCGGCACCCTGACGATGACGCAGCTCTACATCGTCGCTGTTGCCACCGGCGTGTGCACGGTGTTCTTCGACGTCTCGTACCAGAGTTATGTGCCGTCGCTGGTCCGCGCCGAGGACCTGATGGACGCCAACGGCAAGCTCGGGGCCACCGGGGCGTTCGCGCAGCTCGGGGGGCCCAGCCTGGGCGGGGGACTGGTCGCGGCGTTCGGCGCTGCGGGGGCGATGACGGCCGACGCGATCTCCTACGCGGTCTCGGTCGTCTCGATATTCGGCATCAGGAGGCGCGAGGAGCCGCCGCCCCCGCGGCGAGCGGACGAGACGTTGCGGAGTCAGATCGCCGAGGGACTGAGATTCGTCACCCGGCACAGGATTCTGCGGAGGGTCGTGGCGTGCACGGGTACCGCGAACCTGTTCTCCGGCATGACTTCGGCGCTGGCGATGGTCTTCCTCGTCCGGGTGCTGCACGTGCGTCCCGCGCTGACCGGGCTGATCATGGCGGGCTCGGCCATCGGCGCGATCGCCGGGGGAGTGTTCGCCGGCCGGCTCGCCAAGAAGATCGGCTCGGCGCGGGTCATCTGGGTGTCGATGCTGGTGTTCAGCGCACCGCAGGTCATCGCGGCGGCTGCCTGGCGGGGCTGGGGGGTGCTGCTGTTCCCGCTGGGCTGGGGCATCACGGGCTTCTCCGCGCTGGTGTACAACGTCGCGCAGGTCAGCTACCGGCAGTCGGTGACGCCGCCGGAGCTGATGGGCCGGATGAATGCGGCCGTGCGCTGGGTCGTGTGGGGCACGCTGCCGATCGGCGGCGTCCTCGGCGGGGTGCTCGGCACGCTGATCGGGGTGCGGCCCGCACTCTGGCTGGCGTTCATCGGTTCCTGGGCGGCCGGCTGGTTCGTGTTCTTCTCCCCGCTCCGCCACATGCGCGACGTTCCCCAACCCGCGCCCGCCCCCGGTGCGACGGGTTGAAGGTGAGCCCAGGATCGTCGCTGGGGCCTACGCGTACGGCACAGGCTCTGGAGCCACCCGCCCGGTCCGGCGCCCTGTCGGACGCGGGACCGGGCAGGTCGGGCAGCGCGCGGTACGGGGCCCGTCAGCCGGTGATGAAGTTGGGCATCAGCGCGGCCGGCAGTCGGCTGCCCGCCGGTCGCCGAGGAACGGGCCACGGATCCGTCCGCCGCGGCCCGCCGTGCCGCGCTGGTGGCAGCGGTCGAGCGCCTCTTTCCGCGCGTGAAGTGAGAACCGGGGAGGGCCGGCCAACAGGTCATGATCTGCTGACCGGCCCTCCCCGGTGCCCTGGTTGCCGCTCGCGCGGTGAGCGGCAGCCTCAGGAAGCCAGCTCCTTGCTGATGCGGTCCAGCATGAACGCGGAGGACTCCCGGGCGCGTTCCTCCCAGGCGAAGACGCAGGCCGTGGCGACGCCGTCGAAGTCCAGCTCGCGCAGCGCGCCGAAGAAGGCGTCCCAGTCGACCTCGCCCTGGCCGATGTCCAGGTGCTGGTGGATACGGGCGGTGGTGCCCGGCGGGTTGAGGATGTACCGCAGGCCGGAGGACCCCTTGTGGTTGAAGGAGTCGGCGATGTGCACGTGCTGGAGCTTGTCGCCGGCGTAGCGCATCATCGCCGCGATGTCCGCCGTCGGGTCGGCGCCCGAGAGGTGGAAGGAGTGCGGTGCGCAGTAGAGGTAGTTCACCCAGGGCTTGTTGATCGCCCGGACGAGGTCGACCGCCGGAGTGTTCTCCTCGCAGAAGTCGTCAGGGTGGGCTTCGAGATTGAGGGCGATGCCCTCACGCTCGAACAGCGGCAGGAGATCCTCCAGCGAGCGCCAGAAGGCAGCCTCGCTCTCGGCGGCGCGCTCGGGGCGGCCGTTGAACTCCGAGTTCATCAGCGGACATTCGAGATCGGCGGTGATCTCGATCATGCGCTTCCAGTACCGCACGGCGGCCTGCCGCTCGGTCTCGCCCGGCGAGGACCACTTGTAGAGGGGAAGCACGGAGGACAGCTTGACGCCGTGCGTGCGCAGGGAGTTCTTCAGATCCGTGATGCGCTCGTCGTCGGCCCTCGGGTGCAGGAAGAACGGCATGAAGTCGTCGCGCGGGGACAACTCGATGTACTCGTAGCCGAGTTCGGCCACCGTGCGCACCATGTCGTCGATCGGCAGGGCGCGGAACATGTACGGGTCGAGGGCGATCTTCATGCGGTGCCTCCGTAGAAGGTGGGGCGGGGCTTGAGGTCCGTGGCGATCACGCTGCCCGACTCCAGGGCCTCGACGGTCGCGCTGGTGATGACGGTGGCGGCGTAGCCGTCCCAGGCCGAGGGCCCGGTGGGCTCGTTGCCGGCGTCGACCGCCGCGATCCACTCGCGGAACTCGGTGTCGAAGGCGTCCGCGAAACGGCCCACCCAGGCCGTGAGCACCTCCGTGCTGTGCTGTCCCGCGCTGCGCACGCCGACAGCGGCCGGGTCGGGCAGGCGGACCAGGCCCTCCTCGCCCACCGCCTCGCACTGGATGTCGTAGCCGTACTGGCAGTTGACGAAGACCTCCAGATCGATACGGACGCCCTTGGCGGTCTCGAACAGCATGATCTGCGGATCCTTCAGGTGCTCGAACCGCTTGCTGGTGGCGCGCGGGGTGACCACCTGGGTGGAGACGATCTCGTCGTCGAGCAGCCAGCGCAGCACGTCCACCTCGTGTACGGCCGTGTCCAGGGCGGCCATGGCGGAGGTGTACGACTCCGGGACGGTCGGATTGCGGTGGGCGCAGTGCACGATCAGCGGCTCGCCGATCCGACCGGAGTCGATGACCTGCTTCATCTGCCGGTACCCGGCGTCGTAGCGGCGCATGAAGCCGACCTGGACCAGCCGGCGGCCGTGGGCCTGCTCCGCCTCGATGATCTTCAGACAGTCCTCGGCGGTGGTGGCGAGGGGCTTCTCGCAGAACACCGGCTTTCCGGCGGCGATCGCGTTCAGCACGTGTTCGGCGTGGGTCGGGCCCCAGGACGTCACGAGGACGGCGTCGACATCGTCCGCCGCGACCACGGACGCGCCGTCGGGCAGCACCCGGGCGCCGACCGGCACCGCCGCCTCCGCGGCGCGGGCGGCGTCGATGTCGGTGACCGCGGTGACGCGGGCTTCGGTGATGGTGTCGGTGAGCCGCCGGATGTGCTCCTTGCCGATCCAGCCGGCGCCGATCACTCCTACACGTACGGTCATGGTCGTTTCCTCAGAACATGAGAACAAGAGGGTCAGGAGAAGCGCGCCCGGAGTTCGGCTTCGAGGGTTTCGAGGGTGCGGCCCTTGGTCTCGGGGACGTAGAGCTTCACGAAGGCGAGGGAGAAGACGCCCGCCACCATGAAGAGGAAGAAGGTGCTGGAGATCCCGATGCCGGCGACCAGGGACGGGAAGACCAGGCCGATCAGGAAGTTGGTCAGCCACAGCACCACGGCCGCCACACCCATGCCGAACCCGCGCATCCGCATCGGGAAGATCTCCGACAGCATCAGCCAGGTCACCGGCGAGATAGCACCCTGCTGGAAGGCCAGGAAGGTGACGGTCATCGCGAGGACGGCGTACGCCCGGCCGTCGCCGGAGGGCAGCAGCAGGGAGAAGAGGACGAACATCAGCTTGCGCACCCACGGCGTGGCCTTCATGTCCTGCCAGCCGCCCAGCCTCTCCTGCTCCTCCTTGACGGCGAGCGCGGTGACCTCGGCGAGTTCCGCCTCGGCCCGCTGCCGGGAGCGCACCTGCTTCAGCACCTCCAGGGCCTCGCCGAAGCGGGTCCGGAAGGCCAGCCAGCGCGGGCTCTCCGGCATGACCAGCATGCCGAACCACAGCGCGACGGCCGGGAGCGTGGCGAGCACGAGCATGTAGCGCCAGACACCACCGCCAACAGGCGTATGGCCAGGGGGCGTTGAGCGATCAGGCCGTCAGTCTGCTGCGGGCCGGTGGCCGGCGGTGTGGTCACTGCCGGCTCGGCATGCTGGGTCACACTCATCACCGGGTGCCCGTCGCGGCGAACCCGGCGACCGCGTCGACGTTGTCCTTGGTGATGAAGGCCGGGCCCGTCAGCACGGGTGCGGTGCCGCCACCGCTGAAGTTGCCGTTGTTCTTGTACAGCCACAGGGAGTCGACGGCGAGGTACCCCTGCAGGTACGGCTGCTGGTCGACGGCGAACTCGACCGTGCCGTCCTGGACGGCCTTCACCAGCTGCTGGTTGAGGTCGAAGGTCGCGACCTTGGCCTTGCTGCCCGCGTCGGACAGTGACTGCACCGCGGTCAGCGCGATCGGGGCGCCGAGGGTGACCACCTGGTCGATGGACGAGTCGGACTTGAGCTTCGCGGTGATCGTCGACTTCACCGAGGGCATGTCGGTGCCGTTGACGTAGAGGATGTCCGTCTTGCCCTTGAAGCCCTTCTTGAGGCCGGCGCAGCGTGCCTCCAGTGCGACCTGCCCCTGCTCCTGGATGACGCAGAGGGCGTGCTTGGCGCCGATCTGGTTCAGGCGCTGGCCGAAGGCCTGGCCGGCGATGTTCTCGTCCTGGCCGAAGTACTCGAGCATGCCGAGCTGCTTCCAGTTGTCCAGGCCGGAGTTGAAGCCGACGACCGGGATGCCGGCCGCCTTGGCCTTGGCGACCACGTCCTTCATGGCGTCGGGCTTGGCCGCGGTGAGCGCGATGCCGTCGACCTTCTGGTCGATGGCGTTCTGCACGAGGTTGGCCTGATTGCCGGCATTGGGGTCGCTGGAGTAGACGAGCTTGATGTTGTCCTTGGCGGCGGCGGCCTGGGCACCCTTGCGGATGAGGTCCCAGAAGGTGTCGCCGGGGGAGGCGTGGGTGACCATGGCCACCGTCATCCGGGGCGTGTTGGCCTTGCCCGCGGAGGCGGCCGCACTGCCCTCCTCGGATTTCTTGCCGCCGGAGCTGCTGGAGCAGCCGGTGGCGACAAGAGCGCCGGCGAGAACGACGGCGGCCCAGGCGGCGGCTCGATGGTTTCTGTGCATGTCCCTTGCACCTCGCTGTGCGGTTCAGATGGAAATCACGGCAAATAGGGCCCGGGAAACGGGTGAGCGGTCTGCGGCTGCCCCCGGGTTGTCCATGGAGGGGTGGCGGTAGCGGTCATGGGTGGACCGAGTGTTTCCAGCCACTAGAGCGCTTTATTAGCGCGCTCTAGTGGCTCGTACTATGGGGCGCACCGTGGGGGATGTCAACAGGTATGTCAGGACGTCCCAACAAAAGCGCCTGCCCGCGGCTTCTGCTGCCGCGGGTGGAGGGAGGCTGCCGGGCTGCTGGGCATGAGCGGCTCGATCCAGCGGGTGCCCTCGGGTGAGCAGGCGTCGCGGCCGCGGGACGGTGTGTACGTGGCGCCGGCGGCCCGCGCCTGTGCCCGCAGCGCCGTGTTGAGCCGGCCCTCCTTGGCGCGGAGACAGGCTATGTCGCCCGGGGCGAAGGGCAGTTGGCGGTCACCGTCGCTCGACTCCGTCGCACCCACGTGCGCCGTACGCCACCGACGTCCACCCCGACGACCGGCCCCACCTCTACGGCTGCCGGAGCCTGGCCGAGGCGAGGCGATCACGAAACCGTGGCCCGGCGGAGGCCTCAGACGCTGTACCCGCCGTCCACGCCCAGCGCCTGCCCGCTGACGAATCCGGCCCGGTCCGAGGCGAGGAAGGCGACCGCCTCCGCGATGTCCTGCGCCTGACCGAACCGGCGGAGCGGGATGTTGCGGCGGGCGACGGCCAGGGCCTCCTCGTCGAGTTCTCCCGTGTCGATCAGCCGGGCCGCGATGCCGTCCGTGAGCATGCCGGGGGCGACGCAGTTGACGCGGACGCCGTAGCGGCCCTCCTCGGCGGCCAGAGCACGGGCGACCGCCTCGACCGCGCCTTTGGCGCCGGACGACAGCCCGTCGCGGACCGGGAAGCGGCGCGTGGCGACGGTGGTGACGGCGACGATGCTGCCCCGGCTCGCGCGGAGCAGCGGCAGCGCGGGGTGGACGAGATTGAAGAACGCCACAGCGTCGGCCTCGAGTTGGGCGCGGTACCGGCTGGGCGTGACCTCGCTCAGGTGGGTCATGGGCACGTGCGGCCCGGCCGCGTACACGAGCGTGTGGATGCCGCCGTGGGTCTCGGCGGCCCCGGTCACGGCCCCGGCCGTCTCCGTTTCCTCGGTCAGGTCCACGCGCAGGGCGGTGACCTGGCGGCCGTACGCCTTCACCTCCCCGACGAGCCCCTCGGCCGCCTGCTCGTTGTTGCGGTAGGTGAACGCGATGTCGCTGCCGCGTTCGGCCAGCGTCCGGACGATCGCGGCGCCGATGCCACCGGTGCCGCCCGCGACGAACGCGAGGCCGGGCCGGCCGGAGAAGTCGTCCACCAGCATGTCTCACAACCCCAGGGACTTGGCGATGATGACCTGCATGACCCCGCTCGTGCCGGCGTACATACGGGTGATACGGGCGTCCGCGTAGAGCCGGGCGATCGGGTACTCCAGGATGTAGCCCTAACCGGCGAAGAGTTGAAGACAGCGGTCGACGGCGCGGGCCGGGAGTGATCCCGGCCCGCGCTGGGTCTGCGGGGTTTCAGCCGTCGGACCTCAACCGCTGGGCGTCAGCCGAGCAGCTTGCTCGCCAGGGTCGCGGCGTTGTACGAGCCCCAACCGGTGGTGAAGTCCCAGCCGCTGGCGGCGGAGTAGGCGCCGTTGCTGCCGCTGGTGATGTCGTGGAAGCCGGTGCCGCTCGCCGAGTAGAGGGCGGGGTTGGCGAAGCCGAGGTTGGCCTTGCCGGCCGCCTTGGCCTGCTGGTTGTACAGCGCGGCGAACGCCGCCCACTCCGGCGCGGCGGCGCTGGTGCCGCCGACCGAGGACCAGGAGCCCTGCGAGTAGATCGAGACACCGGGGCTGGGGTTGGCGTGGGCCGAGACGTCCGGGACCTGGCGGAAGCCGCCGCCGGCGCTCTTCTGCACCGCCGTCTGCCAGCTGGGGATCTTGAAGACGGAGGACTTGCCGCCACCACCGCCGGACCAGGCCACCTCCTTGCTCCAGGCGTTGGACGAGGTGACCGTCAGCTTGGTGCCGCCGACGCCGGTGACGTACGGGTCGCTGGCCGGGTAGTCGACGGAGGTGCCGCCGTCGCCCGCGTCGTCGGAGCCGTCGTCGCCGGAGGCCGCGTAGAAGCCGAGGCCCTGGGCGGCGCCGGCCTTGAACACGGCGTCCACGGCGTTGATGTTGGAGGTGGTGCGCGCGCTCTCGGCGGCGCCCCAGCTGATCGAGGTGGTCGGGATGCCGGCGTCGACGATGGCCTGGTAGGTGTCGACCTCGCCGGCGTCGGAGTTCGGGCCCTCGAAGACGGTGACGTTCGCCTTGGGGGCGATCGCGTGCAGAACCTCGATGTCCAGCTCGACCTCGACCTGGCCGTCGCCGAGCGCGCCGGAACCGCCGTCCACCTTCTTCACGGCCGGGGTGGGCGAGCCCAGGCTGTAGTTGTTGTCGTAGGCGGTGATGTTGGACTGCTGGAAGCCGTCGAACTCGATCAGCGCGATGTTCTGGCCGCTGCCGGTGTACGTGCCGGAGACGTTGTAGCCGCCCTTGAGCTGGGCCGGGGTGTAGCCGCCGCCCGGACCGTTGTGCGGGGTGACGGTGGAGGGCGCCTGGTGGTGCAGCTGGGTCCGGTTGTTGAGGCCCGCCACGTCGCTGACGAGGGAGGCGATGGCGGTCGGGAGGGTCGGTGCGCTGTCGTTGGCGTAGAACGAGCGCCCGGACCTGGCGTCCTTCCAGGTCGACAGCTTGGTGCCGAAGGCCTTCTGCAGTTGGGCGGCGGTGCCCTTGGCGTCGACCAGCAGGTTGCCCGAGTGGACGGCGGTGACGGTGAGGCCCTGCGCCCGCAGGTAGTCCTTGAGCTGCTTGATCTCGGCGTCGGTCCGGCCGAAGCGGGCCGCGAACTGGCGCTTCGTCAGGTAGTGGCCGTAGGAGCCGGACCGCGGGTCGCTGACCTTGGCCACGAAGGTGTCGAGCGCCTTGTCGTTTCTGGGGGTCAGGCTGATCGCCACCGATATCCGCTTGCCGGCGGCGACGTTGCCGGTGCGGGTCGCGTCCTTGCTCAGACCCTTGAGGACATCTCCGGTGATGGCCGCGCGAGTTGCGTGCGGCTCAGCCGCGTTGGCGGCGTAGGCGGCGGGGACGGCCGCGGCGAGCAGGGCCGGTACGGTGACCAGACCGAGCAGTTTCAGACGTGACTTCACTGAGGTCCTCCGGAGAGTGGGGGTGATGTCCCGGAAGGGGAACGGCTTCACCGTAGGAACAGCAGCCCCACCCTCATAAGCGGGGGAACCCTTGCTTTATGTGTTAACTACAGGTGTCACGTCAACGGCGTGTGTCGAGCGGGGAGTTCGGATACGACCCGACTGACCTACCGTCACTGACTGGGCAGCTGGCTTGACTTGGTCGTCCTCACCGGAAGGCACAGCCGCTCCGGCGGCGATGACGGCGACCGCCATCGCATGGGCGAGCGCGGTGCGCGAGCGGACGCCTAGCTTGCGGTAGACGCGGGAGAGGGTGCCCTCCACCGTCTTGACGCTGATGAACAGCTCCGCGGCGACTTCCCGGTTGGTGGCCCCGCCGCCGACCAGTTCGGCGATCCGCGCTTCCGTGGGGGTGAGTTCGGGGCCGCCCGCGCCTGTCTCACCACCTCGGTCTCCGGCCTCCAGCCGCGCCAGCTCGTCCCTGGCCCGCGCCGCCAGGGGAGCGGCGCCGATCCGGGTCGCGGTCTCCAGCGCCTCGCCGAGGACCGTCCGCGCCGCGCTCCTGCGGCGCGAACGGCGCTCGACCGTGCCGAGCGCGATCAGGGTGCGCACCAGCTCCACGGGCAAGGGGAGTCGACGCAGCCGGTCCACCGCGCCACGCAGCCGAACCGCACCCTCCTTCGCCCGGCCGAGCCCCGCCTCGCGCAGCCCCTCCGCCCGCTCCAGAGCCGCCAGTACGCTCCCGGGCGCATCGCCGGACACGCGCGTGCGGGCCTCGCGGAGCACGGTCCCGGCCGCGTCGGTCTCGCCGAGGACCACCAGGGCCTCGGCGAGGTCGCCGTACCAGTGCAGCAACGGCGGGTCGGCGGCGCACATCGCCTCGCCGAGCTGCTTGACGCGTTGCAGCGCCTCCACCGCGGCCGCCGCCCCTCGCGGGTCGCCGGCGAGCAGCTCGGCCTGCCCGAGCACAGCCAGCGCACGCAGCAGGAACAGCCGGTCTCCGTCCGCCTCCGAGGCCCGTACCGCCTGTTCGGCGAGGCGCCGGGCCTCGTCGGCGGTGCCGCCCGCGGTCGCCGCGAGCGCCGCCGCGTACAGGGCCGGAGCCGCCTGTACGCCGGTCTCGGCCAGGGCGCGCGTGCAGCGGGCGGCGGTGCGCAGCGCCTCCCGGCAGTGCCCGGACCGCACCTGGATGCGGGTCAGCGCCACCAGGGTCGCCATGACCTCCTCGACTCCGGCCAACTCTCCGATGCCCGCAAGGAGTTGGGTGACCTGTTTCCCGGCCTCGGTGACCTGGTCGGAGTCCAGAGCGAGAATCGCCCGCATCCGGATCAGTCCCCAGCTCTCCGGGCCGGCGTCGGCGCCACCGGCCAGGGCGAGCGCCTCCTCCAGCGCGGCGCCGGCGGCCGCCGGATCCCCGGCCAGGGACCGCACCCGGGCGAGGGTGGCGAGGGCCCCGATCCTGGTGTCCGGGTCGCCTGCCCGGTCCGCCTGCCGGGCAGCGCGTCGGGCATGCCGGGCCGCCTCCTCCAACTCCCCGCACAGCAGCCCGCGTACGGCCGCCCAGTAGTGCAGCCATGCCTCGGCCTCCGGATCGCCGTCGGCGTCCCGCAGCCCTTCCTCGATCAGGTCACGGGCACCCTGCAGCGCCTGCCCGGCGTTGCGCAGCAGGATCAGCCGGGCCCGCACCCGTTGCCGTGCGGAGCCCGACCCGGCGAGGACGGTCTCGGCCGCCTGCCCCGCTTCCTCCAGTTGTCCCGCGTCGCAGGCGTACTCGGCCGCGGCCAGCAGCCGCTCGGCGTGGTCCGCCGGGCGGTCGCCGGGGGTGCGCCGGGCGGCGAGCCCGGCCAGTTCGAAGGCGGCAGCGGCCGCGCCGTCGCGACGTGCGTACTCGGCAGCGGACATCAGCGTGCGGGCGGTGTCCTCGTCCGCGTACGGGTGGGCGAGCGCGAGGTGGCGGGCCTGCTCCACGGGCTCGGTGACCGCGCGGGCCAGCAGGGCGTGCGCCTCCCGGCGGCCGTACTCCGGGGCGTCGGCATAGACGGCGGCCCGGATCAGCGGATGCCCGAAACGTACGGTTCCGCCGGCGTCGGCCGTCGCGACGCCGAGCCGTTCGGCCGCCGCGAGGTCCGCGGCGGGGTCAGGGATCCCGGCGGCACGCAGCAGAGTGAGGCTCGGGCGGGCGGCGGCGCTCGTGACGAGGAGGGTGTGCCGCGCCGCTTCCGGCAGCATATGCACGTCGTTCAGCAGCAGGCTGCGCAGCCTTCGGGGTACGGGCAGCGTCCGGCCCAAGCCGACGGAGGCTCCGTCGCGCGGGGCGACCTGCCCCAACTCCAGTGCGTACCAAGGGTTTCCGGCAGCGGTGTCCTGGATCGCCCGCATCACCGCAGAGGGCAGGTCGGCACCGATGCCGGTGCGTACGAGATCTGCCACCTCGTCGTCCGTCAACGGCGGCACGGGAAGTTCGACGGTGCCGGGCGGGCAGCAGCACAGCCGTTCCGGCTGCTCCCCATGGGCCACACGCTCGGTGGCCAGCACCCGTATGCCGAGACCCCCGACACGGCGCACGGCGAAGGTGAGCACCTCGGCGCTCGGCTCGTCGAGCCACTGGAGGCCGTCGACGACCAGTAGAACGGGGCCGGCGGCAGCGAGCGTGCGCAGCACTTCTACGACGGCGACGCGCAATGCGAGCCGGCTCTGGTCGCCGTCCGGTTTCCGACCACGCATCAGGGCCGCCCTCAGCGCCGCCCGGGGCTCGGGCGGCAGGGCCCCGAGGAAGCTCTCCGGCACCCGCGCGAACAGGTCGATCAGGCCGACGAACGGGAGCCGGGCGTCCTCCTCGGCGGGCGAGCAGTGCAGCACCGTGCCGCCCGGTTGCCTGGCCGAGGACGTCATGAGGGCAGCCACGAGCATGGACTTGCCGATCCCCGCCGGACCGTGGAAGAGCACTCCGGGACGGGCCGTCAGCTCGGCCCGGGCGGTGTCGAGCAGCTCGTGGCGCCCCGTCAACACCCGTACGCCCATGGCAGCCGCCCACCCTGTGCTCTGCGGGTGGCGCATCATGTGTTCATGACAACCTTCGGGGATTTGGCTTGTCAATGACGATTGTCACGCTGCCTGTTCGTCGAACCGCCGACGGCACGAGCGGGACGCGGCGTGCGGTCACACGCGGGGTTCCGGTTCGGTGTAGCGGAGCAGTACGCCCACGCCCTCGTGCAGCCTCACCTGCTGCTCGGGCACCAGGACCAGCTCGGCCCGGGTGCCGACCAGGGCGCGGGTGAGGACCGCGTCGGCGCGCTCCTCGCGGACGTCCTGGACGCCGTAGGAGCGCAGTTCCTGTTCGGTGAGGGCGAGTTGGCCGGGTTCCGGGCCGGCCCACAGACGGAGCGGCGACTCGGGGTGGTGGTTGAGGAAGAGGGCTTTGACCTGGCCGCGCTGCAGAGCCGACACGGCCGGGGCAAGGCCTTCGGCCGATGCTCCGTCGTGGGCGCACTCGGCGAGGAAGGCCGCCAGCAGGGACCGGTCGTGCGCGGCCATGCGTCCGCCGAAGAGGCTTTCGAGCCGGTGCTCCAGGAGTGCCCGGCCCGGCCGGGACTCACCGGCGCCGTCGACGGTGACGACCCGTCCGCGCAGGGCCTGGGGAAGCCGGCGGAGGAGAATGCCGCGCGCCCACACATCTCCGGCCACGACCACATCCTCGGCGTCGATGCGGCGTGCGTGGCCCTCCAGTTCCCGGCCCATGACCTGGGCGGCGTTCAGCCAGTCGGTGACCGGGATCTCCTCGTCGAGCCGGTGCCCCGGTGTGACCCTGGTCAGGGGCCATACGCCGATCTCGGCCTCGATCCGCACACTGCCCGGGGCGTCCGTGGAGTGCCGGCCGCTGTAGTGGACGTACGCCGCCAGGTAGGGGATCCCGGGAGAGTGCTGGACGATCAGCGGCAGGGTGTACGGCAGCGTTCCGAAGTGCGCGGTGTCCCGTGCGGGCGGGTCGGGCAGTTCGTCCAGCAGGGCCAGCCGGCCGTGCGCGGTGAACACCGCCTGCCCGTGGGCGCCGGGGACGTCGGTGTCGCTGCCCACGGCCTCCGCCGCCGCGGCGAGGGAGTCCTGATCGGCTCCCTCGGAGGTCAGGGCGTCGCGCAGATGCCGCCAGCGCAGTTCTATGGCGGTGTCCGGATCCTCGACGACGCTGTCGCGGGAGGTGTCCAGATAGACCGAGGCGAAGGGTCCCGGCTGCTTGTACAGGGGTTCGAGGAAGGAAAGTCTCATCCGGCTCTGCTCCTGTCCCTTCATGTGAGGTCGTCGAGGCGCCGTATCTCGTTCCCCTCGTCCTTCCTCCTCGCCTTGGCGCTCATGAGTTCTTCCTCGCCTTTCCCTCCATCCCTTCCAGCGGCCGAGCGATCCGCGACGGCCGGCCGGGTACCCACGCCCGTACGGCCGTACCGCCGGGACACGTGCCGCCCGGTGACGAACGGCCGCATCGATCGGACCCGGACGGGTAGTCGGGGCACGACACACTTTGGCGCTTCGGCAGACCGGTGGAACGTGTCGGCCTGACAGAACCCCGATCAATGGAACTACTGCCATGCATGACCATGCGACGCACAGCAAGGAACCGGACTCGCCCGGTCTCGTCCCGCGGGACCCGCCGCCCACGGAGGACATGCCGGAAGAAGTGAAGGAGCCTTCTCCTGGAGCGGAAGAGCAGGGGGGAGACGGTGGTGAACAGGGCGAGGCGGTTCAGGAACCGCCGGATTGAGAGCCCTCGCCCCGGCCAGCGCTCGCCATCGCGGGATGCCGGCCCGACCGTGCACAAGGTGTGAGTGAAGGGCGCTCCCGCCGGACGAGCCGGGTCGGCCACCTGCTTCGGTGTCAGTAGCCCACGGTGAAGCGGCGGTTGAGGTGGCGCGGGGTCTCGATCTCGTCCTTGGCCAGGGCGTCGACGGTCCCTGGGCCGGTGACGTCGCCGACCGCTGCGCGGACGCCTTCGGGGAGATCGCGCAGCCGGTCGCGGTCGCGGGCGACGGCGGTGACGTGATGGCCGCGGGCGGCGGCCTCGGTGACAACGCGGGAAGCAGCCTTTCCCGCGGCTCCGAACACGGTGATCCGGCTCATGACGGGGCTCTTTCCGCTCTGTTCTGCGAGGTGTGGGAGTCAGGTCTGCGAGGCGTGGGGGATCAGGCGTTCTGGGCGCCGAAGAGGTACTGGTTGCCGATGTCGATCAGGAACGGGCCGCCCCAGGAGGGATAGCGCGCCAGGGTCGCCCGCTTGTACGCCGCACCGTCGTCGCCGAGCAGCTCGCCCGCGTCGGTCAGGTACCGGCGCAGCGCACGAGGTCCTGCGCGAAAAGGACGCCCTGCTCGGGCAGCTTGATCACCAGCTGGTCGGCGGCCTCGCCGCCCTGGTGGGCCTCGAAGGCGAACGGGATGCCGTCGATGACCTCGGTGCCCGGGTGATCTCGACGGTGGGGGTGATGTCGGCGACCGGTATGACCGCGCCGGTGGGGTCCTGGCCGTCGCCCTGGGCGGCGATCTGGTCGCGCACCGCGGCCAGTGCGTGGACCGGCACGCCGAAGCGGGCGGCGCCGTGGAAATGGTCCGGGTGTGCGTGGGAGACGATCAGCCGCTGGTGGAACGAGGCTCTAATGCAGCCTCATCATCCACTGTCCCCGTAAAGACGCAGGCAGACGAGGCACGCTGGAGACGTGCCGTAGTCAAAAACGGACATGGGGAGAGAGGGGGGCGATGTGGCCGGTCCGCACGGCGCCTCCACCGGGCACGGTGGCCGGGACGCGATCCCCGGGTTCGGCTTCAACCCGCCCACCGCCACGGTGGGCGGCGTCGAGGTCACCGACCTGGCCGCACTGCACCGGCGGGTCGCCGACGGCAGCCTGCAGCGGGTCCACCGCGCCGGCTTCCACGCCCTCACCCTGATCACCGAGGGCAGCGCCGTGCACACCGTCGACTTCGTCACCTACCCGTGCCGTCCCGGCACCCTGCTGTGGGTCCGCCCCGGCCAGGTCCAGCGCTACGCCGAGCCCGGCCGGATCGACGGCACGCAGCTGCTGTTCACCCCCGCCTTCCCCGCCATCGCGAGCAGCCTGGCCGACGACTGGTACGGCCCGGCGTGCCGGCACCTGGCCGCCGGCCGTGACTACGCCGCGGTCGCCACCCAGCTCGGCCAGATCCGCGCCGAATACACCCGGCCCGAGGGCGCCTCCCCCGAGATCCTGCGCCTGCTGGTGGGCGCGCTGCTGCTGCACATCGACCGCCTGCCCCGCCATGGACCGCACGCCGACCCGCATGCCGGCGGCGAGGTCTACGCCCGCTTCCGCGCCGAACTGGAACGCTCCTACGCCACCACCCGGCGCGCCGAGGACTACGCCCACCGCCTCGGCTACACCGTCAAGACCCTCACCCGCGCCTGCCAGGCCGCCACCGGCAAGCCCGTCAAGCAGGTCATCGACGCCCGCGTCGCCCTCCAGGCCCAGCGCCTGCTCGCCCACACCGACGAGCCCGTCGCCACCACCGCCCACCGCCTGGGCTTCTCCGAACCGGCCAACTTCGGCAAGTTCTTCCGCCGCCACACCGGCACCACCCCCGGCGACTTCCGCAGCCTCAACCCGTGACACACCCCGGGCCGTGCGGGACGAGGCGATCGGGGTCTACAACGGCGCCGGGGAAGAGGCACCGGCGATCAGCAGGCGGGGCGTGCCCGTGCCGTCCGCGGGCACGCTCCACAGGTCGCTGCTGCCGACCTTGCCATTGGTCGGGAGCGCGTAGGCGACGGTGTCGTTGTCGAGCCAGGTGGCCTGGTCGTCGACGCTGTGGCGTTCGGCCAGCGCCGTCTCCTTCAGGGTGCGCAGGTCGAGGACGTACTCGTGCCACAGATTGGTACGGGACAGGATCCGCTTCTTGAAGGCGACGCGGTTCCCGTCGGGGGAGAGCGAGGGGCACTCCACGTTCCGGACCAGGGTGGTGACCGTACGCCGGGACAGCGAACCGCGGACCAGGTACGTCGTGTTGGCGGTGTTGAGGGTGGCGTAGAAGGTGTCGTCGTCGGAGGCGAAGGTGACGCCCCAGAAGTTGATGTCCTTGGCGTGGTAGGGCTTGCCGTCCTTGACGATGGAGAACGTCTCCAGGCTGGGCGTCAGCCGCATGGTGCGGGTGTCCAGGATCGACGTCCTGGTGGTGAAGAAGGCCGACGAGTAGGACTCGCCGGAGACGAAGACGGTCCAGGCGGCGAAGCGGCCGCTGGGGGAGACCCGGGCCCGGCTCGGGGTGCCCGCGAGCGGGAAGGTGCGCTTGGTACGGAGGCCGGCGTCCAGGAGCAGGGCGCGGTTGCTCTGCTTGAGGACGCCGGGGTTGGACTGGAGGCAGATGCCCGTGCCGGCTGCCGCATAGAAACGCGCGCACTTCAGGCTCGATGCGGTCCGTCCGGCCTTGGGATCGGTCGACGGGACGGAGGCGACCGCGGTGCGGTGCGGGCCGGCGGCCGTGTTGATGAACGCCAGGCGGTTCTTCTGGCCGAGCGTCAACTTGCCGGCGCCGACGGCGGGACCGCCCGACTGCGGCTGGTTCGCCCGGTCCGCGCGGTCGGCGGCGTGCAGGACGACGGCGGTTCCGACGCCGGCGAGCACCAGGACCGTCGCGACGAGTATGAGCAGGCGACGGCGCAGTGATGTCATGTGGATCCTCGTGGCTGTGGTGGTCATCGGGTCCCGCCGGCCGGTCGCAGCACCAGGCCCGCGACGGCCGCGCAGCACAGCAGGCCGACCGCCGATCCGGCCAGCGCCGGGCCGTCTCCCCACACCGTCCAGGCGGCTCCGAAGGCCAGCGAGCAGCAGAACCGGGCCAGTGCCTGACTGGTGCCGACGATGGCGAGACCGCTGGCGCGCAGCTGCTCGGGCACGATGCCGGCGAGGGCGGCCGGGAGCACACCGTCGGTGGCCGCGTAGAACGTGCCGTGCAGGGCGAGTACGAGGAAGGGGAGGACCGGCGTGGCCGGGGCCCACAGCAGGAGGGCGTAGGCGGTGAGCAGACCCACGTGCCCGGCGAGGAACACGGTGCGCCGCCCGGCCCGGTCGGCCAGCGCCCCGACGGGCACGGCCAGCAGCAGGAACACGACGGCGGTGCCCAGCGGCAGCAGCGTGAACCACTGCTCGCCGATGCCCGCTCGCCGTTGCAGAAGCAGGTAGACGAAGGCGTCGCTGACGGTGGTCAGGCCGAGCAGCGCGGCACAGCCGGCGAGCGCCCGCAGCCGCGGCAGGCGCAGCAGCGCCAGCGCCTCGCGTACGCGGACGGGCTGTCCACCGTCCGGCGCACCCGCTTCGTCCGTCTGCGCGGTTCGCTGTCTGCGGGGTACGAACAGCACCAGTACGAGTACGCCGAGTGCGGCTACGCACCCGCTCACGCCGAACACGGCGTCGTAGCCGTCGGCCGCCGCGCGCAGGATGAGGAAGGCCGTCAGCGGGCCGAGCATCGCGCCGGTGGTGTCCATCGCCCGGTGCACGCCGAAGGCCCGGCCCTGGTTCTCGGGCGGCGTGGACAGGGAGATCATGGCGTCGCGCGGGGCGGTGCGCAGGCCCTTGCCGATCCGTTCCATGGCGAGGACCGTGCCGAAGGCGCCGATGCTGCTCGCGAGCAGGAGCAGCGGTTTGCACAGCGCGGACAGGCCGTAGCCGAGCCCGGCCAGCAGCTTGTGGTTGCGTATGCGGTCGGCGAGGTGGCCGCCGGTGAGCTGGACCAGCGCGCTGACGCCGTTGTAGACGCCGTCGAGGGTGCCGAAGCCCAGCGGACTGAAGCCGAGGTTGGTGACGAGGTAGAGCGGCAGGACGGCGGTGACCATCTCCGAGGAGATGTCGGTGATCAGGCTGACCGCGCCCAGCACGAGCACGACCGGGGCGACCCTGGGCCCCGCGCCGCGTCTTCGGCCCTGGCCGGTCTCCGCCCCCGGAGACGCGGAGCGGTCGGTGAGATACATGATCGAGGACTCCAGACGCGGTGCGATCAGGTCTGCCGGCTGCTCTCGTCCCGTAGCCAGGTGCCGTAGTCCTGTGCCCGGATGGCTTTTCCGGCCCGCCGCCGGGCAACGACCGCCGCCGCGACGAAGACTACGACACCCATGAAGAGCTTCGGCTCCCTGCGGAGGAGTGCTGTGAGGTCCGCCTTGCTCGTGCGCGCCGAGGCCTCTTCCGGACTCTGATGCCGTTCGACCTGGGCGGTGGACACCGCGGCCCGGATCCGCCGTTTGATCAAGTCCGGCCAGGTGCGCGGCGGGTGGACCACGACACGGGCCGCGCCGACCACGAGTCGCTCCTGAGGGGCGAAGGCCAGGGACGCGGCCAGGTCGTCCGCCATCAGCGGCGGCAGCGCGGCGATCCGGGCGTGCCCGGCCTTGGAGACCGCGATGACCCCTCGGCCGAACAGCCCCTCGCGTACGGCGGGCAGTCGCTGCCACACCTGGTAGTAGGCACGCACCCGCCAAGCGCAGGCGTCCAGCGGGATCTGCCGTTCGGGGGCGGTGGCGAGGACGCCCGAGGTGTCGTCGTGCAGGGGGTCGGTCAGCGCCCGTACGTCGGCGCCCGTGATCACGACGTCGGCGTCCACATAGACGCGGGGGAAGCCGTGCGCGTGATCGTCTCCCGCCCGCAGGGCGGCGTGCTTGGAGGGGACGGGGATCTCGACCACCCGCACGCGCGGGCCGCGAGCGGCCGCGATCCGTGCCGTGTCGTCCGTGCAGCCGTTGCACACGACCACGATGTCGGTCTCGTCCTCGGAGGAGTCGGCCAGCAGCGAATCGAGGAGCCGGCCGATGACTCGCGCCTCGTTGTGGGCCGGGATCACGATGCTCGTCACCTGGGCAGTATGGCGCCGGTGTCGCTATTGCGATGTGTGTTTCGTCCAACTGTTCCCGCGACTGCGTCCCGTGGTCTAGATTGAGGTCCGCCGGACCGGTTTGGGTGGGGAATCCAGTCCTTGACTGCATGTCACGGTACGGCTTCGAGAACCGATTTGAGCAGTCAGTAACCAGCATGCTGGGGGCATGAGGCGCGGTTGGGGAACCGCTGAAGCTCCCTCGCTTTCCGGTGCCGCTGTGTGGAGGGCACTTCGGTCAGGGGTAGCCGCGCATGTGGTGGGGGGAGCATGACCATTGAGGTCACGCATGAGCACTTGGTTGTGGAACGCAGGAGTCCGCGCGTTCGCCGAAGACGCTGGGAGCAGAGGTACCGGTTAGTTCTGCTGGTCGCGGACGGCTCGGCGGCCGCTGTCGCGGCCTTCGTGATCCACGCGGCATACGGCCGCTGGGCGGTGGCCCTGGTGCTGCCCCCGACATGGATCGTGGCCATGCTGGCCCATCGCTCCTACGATCGCAGCACTCTGGGTCTGGGGGCCGAGGAGTACCGACGGGTGCTGCGCGGCGCCGTGGCACTGCCGGCGCTGGCCGCGGGTGCGTACTACTTGCTCACGCACGATTCAGGACTCTTTCATGACATGATCATGGCCACGGTGCCGGCTGTCGCGATCGCGCTGTCGGGCCGGTACCTGCTCCGCCGCCGGATGCACAGACGCTGGGCACGCGGCCGTGACCGCAGCGCGACCCTCCTGGTCGGACCGTCGCACGGCATCGTGGAGCTGGTCACCGTGCTGCGGCGCGGTGGCGTACAGGAACTGCAGGTCGCCGGAGTGTGCCTGAGCGATCCGGAAAACGCCACGGACATCCGTAAGTTGGGGCTCCCCCTCCTCGGTGGCGTCGACGACATGGCCGACGTCTTCCGGGCCCTGGGCATCAGCACCGTGGCGGTGCTGCCCGCGCCCGAGTTCGACGCCTCCGTCCTGCGCCGGATGTCCTGGATCGCGGCCGTGCAGGGCGTCGACTTCCTGCTGGCCCCCGTGCTGGCCGACGTGTCCGCCTCCCGGCTCGCGGTACGGCCCACCAACGGGATACCGCTGGTGGAGATACAGGCGCCGAACCTCTCCCGGATCTCCCGGGTGCCCAAGGAACTGCTGGACCGGTCGCTCGCGGCGGTGCTCCTGGTGTTCCTCGCCCTGCCCATGCTGGTGATCGCCCTGGTCGTCCGGCTGGACAGCTCCGGCCCCGCACTGTTCAGGCAGCAGCGGGTGGGCCGGTACGGCGACCACTTCACCATGCTCAAGTTCCGCACGATGCGGCAGGACTCGGAGACGCTCCGGGCGGAACTGGCGCACCTCAACCAGAACAGCGACGGACTGCTGTTCAAGGTGAAGGAAGACCCGCGGATCACCCGGGTCGGATCGTTTCTGCGGCGAAGCTCGCTCGATGAACTGCCCCAGCTGATCAACGCGGTCCGGGGCACCATGTCGCTCGTCGGCCCCCGCCCGCCGCTGCCCGAGGAGGTGGACGAGTACACGCCGGACATCAAGCGCCGGTTGCTCGTGAAGCCCGGCCTCACCGGGCTCTGGCAGGTGAGCGGCCGCTCCGACCTGCCCTGGGACGAGGCGGTCCGGCTCGATCTCGGATACGTGGACAACTGGTCGATGGGCCTCGACCTGTCGATCCTGCTGCGCACCGGGTCCGTGGTGGTGCGACGAACGGGGGCCTACTGATGGACCGAGGGAAGAGGAGTCAAGTGGCGCAGACCACAGAGCCGTTGGGGGTCGCGGTCGTCGGGGCGGGCTACTGGGGCCCCAACCTCGTACGCAACTTCCAGGGCAGTGACCAGTTCCGGCTGCGCTGGCTGTGCGACCTCGATGTGGACCGGGCCCAGCGGGTCCTAGGCGGCTACTCGACGGTCCAGGCCACCTCGGACTACGCGGCCGTCCTCGCCGACCCCTCCGTGGCCGCCGTCGCCGTGGCCACGCCCGCCGGGACCCACCTCGACATCGCCCTGGCCGCCCTGCGCGCCGGCAAGCACGTCCTCGTGGAGAAGCCGCTCGCGGCGACCTACACCGACGGGATGCGCCTGGTGACCGAGGCGGAGGAGCGCGGGCTCACCCTGATGTGCGATCACACCTACTGCTACACACCCGCCGTGGGCCGCATTCGCGAGCTGGTCCGCTCCGGTGAACTCGGAGAGATCCACTTCGTCGACTCGGTCCGCATCAACCTCGGGCTCGTCCAGAAGGACATCGACGTGATGTGGGACCTGGCCCCGCACGATCTGTCGATCCTGGACTTCATCCTCCCCGACAACGTCGAGCCGGTCGCCGTCGCCGCCCACGGGGCCGACCCGATCGGCGCGGGACAGGCCTGCGTGGCCTATCTGACGCTCCAGCTCAACACGGGGGCCATCGCCCACGTGCACGTCAACTGGCTGTCACCGACCAAGGTACGGACCACCATGGTGGGCGGCGCCAAACGCACCCTGATCTGGGACGACCTCAACCCCGTGCAGCGGGTGGCGATCTACGACCGGGGCGTGGACCTGGCCGCGCCGCAGGAGATCGGCGCGGACGAGCGCCGGGAGATGCTCGTCTCGTACCGCTCCGGGGACATGGTCGCCCCCGCGATCGGCGAGAAGGAAGCGCTGCGCAGCATGGTCGAGGAGTTCGCCGGCGCGATCAGGGAGCGCCGGGCGCCGCTGACCGACGGCCGGGCGGGCCTCAGGGTGCTGGACATTCTCGAGGCGGCGTCCCGGAGCCTGGAATTCAAGGGCGCGGTCGTCGGCCTGCGGGCCGGGCGTTGAGCGAAGTCAATTCACTGAGAGGGCAAGGCAGTTGAGCAGCGTACGAGGGAAGAAGATCCTGGTCACCGGGGGAGCGGGCACCATCGGCTCCAACCTCGTCGACCTCCTGGCCGAGGGCGGCGCCCGCGAGATCGTCGTACTCGACAACTTCGTGCGCGGGCGGCGGGCCAACCTCGCCCAGGCCCTGCCCAGCGGCGTCGTGGAGGTCGTCGAGGGCGACATCCGGGACGCCGCCACCGTACGGAAGGTCACCGAGGGCGCCGACCTGGTGTTCCATCTCGCCGCGATACGCATCACCCAGTGCGCGGAGGAGCCGCGGCTCGCCAACGAGGTCCTGGTCGACGGCACCTTCAACGTGCTGGAGGCGGCGGCCGAGGCCGGGGTGGCCAAGGTGATCGCCTCGTCCTCGGCGTCCGTCTACGGCATGGCCGAGACCTTCCCGACGACCGAGCGCCACCACCCGTACAACAACGACACCTTCTACGGCGCGGCGAAGGCCTTCAACGAGGGCATGCTGCGCAGCTTCCACGCCATGTACGGACTGGACTATGTGGCGTTGCGCTACTTCAACGTCTACGGCCCCCGGATGGACATCCACGGTCTCTACACCGAGGTGCTCATCCGCTGGATGGAGCGCATCGAGGCGGGCGAGCCGCCGCTGATCCTCGGCGACGGCACGCAGACCATGGACTTCGTCGACGTCAGGGACATCGCCAGGGCCAATGTGCTGGCGGCCGAGTCGGATCTCACCGACGAGGTGTTCAACATCGCCAACGGTACGGAGACCTCGCTGAAGGAGCTCGCCGAGGGCCTGCTGGAGGCGATGGGGGCACAGGGCCTGGAGCCGGAGCACGGGCCCGCCCGCACCGTGAACTCGGTGGTACGGCGGCTCGCGGACACCTCGCAGGCCGCCGAGCGGCTCGGGTTCGAGGCGCGGATCGACCTGCGCACCGGTCTGCGGGACCTGGTCGAGTGGTGGCGCGCGGAGCGGGAGGCGGCCAAGTGAGCACCGACCGCATCCCGGTGATGATCCCCTGGCTCGGCGAGGAGGAGGCCAGGGCCGCCTCCGACGCGGTGCTGTCCGGGTGGGTCGCCCAGGGGCCCCGGGTCGCCGAGTTCGAGCGGGCCTTCGCGGAGCGGGTGGGCGCCGAGCACGGCATCGCGGTCAGCTCGTGCACCACCGCCCTGCACCTGTCGCTCGTCGCCCTCGGGCTCGGGCCCGGCGACGAGGTCGTGGTGCCCTCGCTCTCGTTCATCGCCACCGCCAACGCCGTGCGCTACGTCGGTGCCGAGCCCGTGTTCGCCGACGTCGACGCGGCCACCGGCAACCTGACCACGGCCACCGTGGACGCGGTCCGCACCCCCCGCACCAAGGCCGTCCTCGCCGTCCACCAGGGCGGCGTGCCGGCCGACGTGCACAGCCTGCGCGCCGCCTGCGCCGAGTGGGACCTGCCCCTGGTCGAGGACGCGGCCTGCGCCATCGGCTCGACGGTCGGCGGCAAGCCGGTGGGGCACGGCGCGCTGATCGCCGCCTGGTCCTTCCACCCCCGCAAGCTCGTCACCACGGGCGAGGGCGGCATGGTCACCACCGACGACGCCGCGTGGGCGGCCCGCCTGCGCCGGCTGCGCGAGCACGGGATGAACGCCTCGGCGGCCGAGCGCCATGCGAGCAACAAGCCGGTCCTGGAGAGCTACCTGGAGGTCGGCTTCAACTACCGGATGACCGACGTCCAGGCCGCCATCGGCCTGGTCCAGCTCGGGAAACTCGACGCGATGATCGCCCGCCGCCGTGAACTGGCGGCCCGCTACGACGCGTCGCTGCACGACGTCCCAGGCCTCACCCCCGTACGCGACCCCGCGCACGGGCAGAGCAACTTCCAGTCCTACTGGGTGCTCCTGGACGAGGACTTCCCCGTCGGCCGGGACGACCTGCTCGCCGCGCTCGCCGAGGCCGGCGTCTCCGCCCGGCGCGGGATCATGGCCGCGCACTTCGAACCCGCCTACGCGGACCACCCCCGCGCTCCGCTGCCGGTCACCGAGCACCTCACCCGCGACTCGCTGATCCTGCCGCTGTTCCACACCATGACCGAGGCCCAGCAGGACCGCGTCGTGGCAGCCCTGCGCGAACAGGCCCGTAGATGAACGAACTTGTGATCATCGGCGCGGGCGGCTTCGCCCGGGAGACCGCCCAGGCCGTAGCGGACGCGGGCGAGTTCAAGCTGCTCGGGCACCTGGACGACAACCCCGCCCTGCACGGCACCGAGGTGGACGGCGTACCCGTCCTCGGCGGCTGCGACCTGGTCCACGACGTGCCCGAGGCCCGGGTGGTGATCTGCGTGGGCAACCCGAGGGACTACGCGGCCCGCGCCCGTCTGGTCCGCAGACTCGGCCTGCCCGCGGACCGCTACGCCACCGTGATCCACCCGACGGCGGCGGTGTCGGCGACCTCCGAGGTCGGCCCCGGCTCGGTCCTGCTCGCGCACTGCGTCCTGACCGCCGCCGTGCGGGTGGGCGCGCATGTCGCGGTGATGCCGCAGGTCGTCCTCACCCATGACGACGTGGTCGAGGACTACGCGACGATCGCCTCCGGCGTGCGCCTGGGCGGGGGAGCGCGGCTGGAACGGGGTGCCTACGTGGGCTCCGGGGCCCTGGTCAGGGAGGCCACGACGGTCGGCGCCTGGTCGCTGATCGGCATGGGGAGCGCCGTGCTCGGCGACGTACCGCCGGGCGAGGTCTGGGTGGGGAGCCCGGCCCGACGGCTGCGCGCGGCGGACGCGCCCGCGCTCGACGAACTTGCCTCGCGAACAGAACTCGCGTCGCGAACAGTGGGGGGACCGCTGACATGAACCAGATTCCGCTCGTGGACCTCAAGGCGGCCCACGAGGAAGTCGCCGACGACGTACGGGCCGGATTCGAACGGGTCCTGGCCCACACCGCGTTCATCGGCGGCGAAGAGGTCCGCCAGTTCGAGCGGGAGTACGCCGACTTCGGCGGCGTCGCGCACTGCGTGGGCGTCGCCAACGGCACCGACGCCGTCGAACTCGCCCTGCGCGCGAGCGGGGTCGGCCCCGGCGACGAGGTCGTGGTGCCCGCCAACACCTTCATCGCGACCGCCGGCGCGGTCGCCAGAATCGGCGCCCGCCCGGTCCTGGCGGACTGCCTGCCCGACACCTACCTGCTCGACCCCCAGGCCGCCCTGGACGCGGTCGGCCCGGCCACCCGCGCGGTCGTACCCGTGCACCTCTACGGGCAGTTGGCCGAGGTGACGGAACTGGCCGCCCGACTGCCCGACGGCGTACGCATCGTGGAGGACGCCGCCCAGTGCCAGGGCGCGACCCGCGACGGCCGTACACCGGGCAGCGGCGGTATCGCGGCCACCAGCTTCTACCCGGGCAAGAACCTGGGTGCCTACGGCGACGCGGGTGCGGTGCTGACCGACGACGTGGAGCTGGCCGGCCTGGTGCGCGCCATCGCGAACCACGGCGGCGTCGCCAAGTACCGCCACGACGTACCCGGGTTCAACAGCCGCCTGGACGGGCTGCAGGCCGTCGTCCTGCGGGCCAAGCTGGCGCGGCTGGCGGACGGCAACGCGGCCCGGCGTGCGGCCGCGGCCCGCTACGACGCGCTGCTCGCCGACCTGGCGGCCGCCGGCCGGGTCGTGCTCCCGACGGCGGCGGCCGGCAACGTCCACGTCTGGCACCTGTACGTCGTCCAGGTCGCCGACGCCGACCGCGACGACATCGTCGGCAAACTCAACGCCGAGGGCATCGGCGCCGGGGTGCACTATCCCGCACCGGTCCACCTCACGCCGGCGTACCGCCATCTCGGCCACGTCCGGGGCGACTTCCCGAACGCCGAGAAGGCGGCGGACCGGATCCTGTCGCTTCCGCTCTACCCGCAGATCACCCCCGACCAGCAGCAGCGGGTCGTGGACACGCTCGCCGAGGCGCTCCGCGGCTGACCGGTCCCCAGCATCACCGCTCCACCCCGACTTCACGGGTCGGTCCAGCACAGCACCGCTGAGAGGTACACATGAAAAAATGGAGCAGACGGATCCGGGGCGGGCGCCTCGCCGTCGCAGCAGCATTGATACTGGCGGTGCTCCCGCTGGCCGGGTCCGCCCAGGCGGCGTCCGATCCGTGCGGTTCCGGCTCGAACCCGGTCGTCTGCGAGAACTCCAAGACGGGCAGCCCCAAGTCCGAATGGTTCTCGCCCAACGCCTACGGTGACATCAAGGGCTTCACCACCAAGGAAAGCGTCCAGGCCGGTGACACCGTCCAGTTCAAGGTCCAGTCGCCTGTCTCGTACAACATCCAGATCTACCGGCTGGGCTGGTACGGCGGCGACGGCGCGCGTCAGATGTCGACCGCTGCCCAGGCGGCCGTGACCTACCCGGCCAACTTCATATCCAAGCCCGCCAGTTGCACCACCAAGAGCAGCACCGGCCTGGTCGACTGCGGCAACTGGCCGGTGACGGCGACCTGGACCGTGCCCAGCGACGCCGTGTCCGGCCTGTACATCGCGAACATCACGCAGACCAACGGCGACGGCCTGATGCCGTACCCCTTCGTCGTCCGCAACGACTCCAGCACCTCCGACATCGTCGTACAGACCAGCGACCAGACCTGGCAGGCGTACAACGACTACGGCGGCCAGGACCTGTACGGCGGCACCGGGCCCGCTCCGGACGGCCGCGCCTACGAGGTCAGCTACAACCGGCCGCTGGACATCGGCGGCGACAACGGCATCTACGGCTCCGAGTTCATGATGCTGTCCTGGCTGGAGCGCAACGGCTACGACGTCAGCTACACGTCCGGCGTGGACGTGTCGTCGTCGAACGGCGCCACCCTGCTGAAGAAGCACAAGGTGTACATGTCGTCCGGCCATGACGAGTACTGGACCCAGAGCCAGTACTCCAACGTCCTGGCGGCGCGGAAGGCCGGCGTGCGGGAGGGCTTCTTCAGCGGCAACGAGGTCTTCTGGAAGACCCGGCTCGCCCCCAGCATCGACGGCACGAACACGGCCGACCGCACCCTCGCCTGCTACAAGATGACCAAGATGGCGTTCAACAACGGCATCGCCGACCCCAGCGGCACCTGGACCGGCACCTGGATGGATCCGGCCAGCACCAACTACGGCCAGACCTACCAGCCGCCGAACATCCTCACCGGCTCCATGTTCCAGGCGAACGGCTACCGCAGCGACGCGATCACCGTCCCCGGCTCGTACGGCAAGAACCGGATCTGGCGCAACACCTCCATCGCCAACCTCACCGCCGGCCAGACCGCGACCTTCCCGACCGGCACGCTCGGTTACGAGTGGGACAGCGACCTCGACAACAGCACCAGGCCCGCCGGGGAGATCGACGTGTCGTCCACGACGGTGGACATCACCGACGGCACGTACCGTCTGGACTGGGGGAACCTGTACGGCAACGGCACGGCGACGCACAATCTCGTCGAGTTCCGCGACCAGGACTCCGGGGCCCTGGTGTTCGGGACCGGGACCGTGCAGTGGTCGTGGGGTCTGACCAACGTGCCCACCTACAATCCCGATGACACGGTGGTCACCGAGGACTCCCGTATGCAGCAGGCGACGGTGAACGTCCTGGCCGACATGGGGGCCCAGCCGAAGACCCTGCAGAGCAACCTCGTCGCCGCCACCGCCTCCACCGACACCACCGGCCCGTCCGTCACCGTGACCAGCCCGGCCTCCGGGGCCACCGTCCCGGCGCTGAAGCCGGTCACCATCAGCGGCACCGCCACCGACTCCGGTGGGGGAGTGGTGGCCCGCGTGGAGGTGTCCACCGACGGCGGATCGACCTGGCAGGCCGCCAAGGGACTTGCGTCCTGGAGCTACAGCTGGACGCCCACGACCCCGGGTTCCGCGTCCATCAAGGTCCGCGCGGTCGACGACAGCGTCAACATCGGCGCCGTCACCACCGTCCCGCTGACCGTCGGTCCCCAGGCGTGCCCCTGCACCATCTGGCCGGCCTCTGCCGTGCCCGGCACCGTCAACGCCGGCGACGGCGGCTCGGTGGAGCTGGGTGTCAAGTTCCGTACCACGGTCGCCGGTTCGATCACCGGCGTCCGCTTCTACAAGTCGCCCGCCAACACCGGCACCCACATCGGCAGCCTGTGGTCCGCCTCCGGCGCCCGCCTGGCCACCGGTACCTTCACCGGCGAGACGGCCTCCGGCTGGCAGCAGCTGAACTTCTCCACCCCGGTGACCGTCAAGGCCAACACCACCTATGTCGCCTCGTACTTCGCCCCCAACGGCGGATACTCCTACGACAGCACCTTCGCGGGCAGCGACGCCGGACTGGCTCCGCTGACGGCCCTGAAGACCGGCACCGACGGCGGCAACGGCGTCTACCACTACGGCTCGACCAGCGCCTTCCCGTCCTCGGCGTCCTCCGGCAGCAACTACTGGGTCGACGTGGTGCTGGACACCTCGACGGCCTCCACGACGCCGCCCACCGTCTCCTCGACCTCCCCGACGTCCGGGGCGACCGTCGCGGCGATCACGGCACCGGTGTCGGCCACCTTCAGCTCGGCCGTCGACACCGACAGCGTGACGTTCACCCTGAAGGACCCGGACGGCAACACCGTGCCGGGGGCCGTCACCTTCCCCGCGTCGAACAAGGCGACCTTCACGCCGTCGACGGAGCTGGAGCTGCACACCACGTACACCGCGTCCGTCCAGGCCTCCGACGTGTGGGGCAACGCCATGGCGAACCCGGTGACCTGGTCCTTCACCACCAGTTCCACCCCGCCCTCGGTCACCTGCCCCTGCGCGCTGTGGAGTTCCTCCGCCGTGCCGGCCAACACCGACATGAGCGCTGATCCCAACTCCGTGGAGCTGGGCACCCGGTTCACGTCCTCGGCGGCCGGCTGGGTCACCGGTGTCACCTTCTACAAAGGCACCGGCAACACGGGCACCCACACCGGCAGCCTGTGGACCGACGGCGGCACGCTGCTCGCCAGCGGCACCTTCACGGGCGAGACGGCCTCCGGCTGGCAGACGCTGACCTTCGCCACTCCGGTGGCGATCACCGCCGACACCCCGTACGTCGTCTCCTACCACGCGCCGCACGGCAACTACGCGGTGGACGGCGGCTACTTCGCGGCGGCCCACAAGTCCTACCCGCTGACGGCCACGGCCGACACCACCACGCACCACAACGGGCTCTACAAGTACGGCACCGACCCGGCCTTCCCCAACGGTTCCTACGGATCCGCGAACTACTGGGTCGGCCCCGTCTTCACCGCCGACGATCCCAGCGCACAGCTGACGACGGCCACCTCCTCGGAGGTGACGACGTCCCTGCTGACGCACACCGCCGATGCGGGCAGCCCGCTCGTCACGAGCCTGCCCGCCGACGCCAAGGTGTCGTCCGTCAAGGCGACCGTGACCATCCTGCGGGGCTCCAAGGCCGCCAGGAAGCTCCACGTCACGGCCGTCGTCTCGTACGACCGGGCCACCCACAAGGTGTCCGTCCATCTGTCCGCCCCGTTGCCGGACGGCACCCGGTTCAAGATCACGGTCACGGCCAAGGACAGGCACCGGCACCCGGTGAAGTCCCCCAGCTGGACGCTGACCAGCAAGACAACCGTCCACAAGAAGAAGAACTGACCGACCGGAACCCACCGGTGGTGGTCTCCCACGAACTCGCGGGAGACCACCACCGGGGATTGGCTGCCCCCATCAGATGAGCACCGTCAGTGTTGTGATCCCCTGCTACAAGTACGGCCATTTCCTCGCCGACTGCGTGAGCAGCGTCCTGGACGAGCAGGAGGGCGTTGACGTCCGGGTACTCATCATCGACGACGCCTCGCCCGACGACTCGGCGGAGGTCGCGCTCAAGCTGGCCGCCGCCGACCCGCGCATCGAGGTCCACGTCCACGAAACCAACAAGGGCCACATCGCCACGTACAACGAAGGCCTGCTGGAATGGGCCGACGGCGACTACGTGGCCCTCCTGTCCGCCGACGACCGGCTGGTCCCGGGCGCGCTGGTGCGGGCCGCCGCGCTCCTGGACGCCCATCCCGAGGCGGGGTTCGCCTATGGGCGCCCCCTGCGCTTCCAGCACGGCGGCCCGCTGCCCAAGGCCCGTACCCAGAGCACCGGCTCGCTCGTCTACTCCGGCCAGTGGTGGCTGGAGCGCCGCTTCCGCGAGGGCACCGGCTGCATCACCTCGCCGGAAGTCGTCGTGCGCACCGGCCTCCAGCGCAAGGTCGGCGGCTACGACCCCGCCCTTCCGCACGCCGGCGACATCGAGATGTGGATGCGGCTCGCCGCCCACGCCGACGTCGGCTACATCCGCGGGGCCGACCAGGCCTTCTATCGCGTCCACGGTAAGAACATGTCCACCGTCGACTTCGGCGGCCAGCTCGACGACCTGCGCCAACGCCTCGTCGCCTTCGACTCCGTGCTCGTCAAGTGCGGCGACAGGCTGCCCCACGCCGACCGCCTGGCCGACCAGGTCCACACCCGCCTCGCCCGCTACGCGCTGCGCCGGGCCTACCGGGCCTACGACCGGGGCCGCACCGAAGTCGTACCGGTCGAGGAGTGCGTGGCGTTCGCCGAGGAGTGCCTGCCCGGATACGCGGCGCTGCCCGAGTACCGCGCGCTGCGGCTGCGCAGACGCATCGGACCGAAGGCCATGCCGTATCTGCAGCCCCTGGTGTGGTCGGCCGTGGCCGAGCGCGGACGGGAGTGGCTGTGGTGGGAGTCGTGGAAGCGCCGCGGTATCTGATGCGTGATCAGTTCAGCTCAGCCGGCCACCGGAATCCCGGCGGTGCGGCGGACCGGGTCCGGGGAGCCGTCCTTGCGCTTCCTGCGCCGCAGCGCGTACCGGTCGAGCCACAGGGCGCCCAGGATCCCGGCGGTGCCGCCCAGCAGTGCCGTACCGGCCAGTGCGCGGGACCTGGTGCCCTGCACCGGGGCGGCGCTCGGGGCGACCAGGACGGATGCGCTGATCCGCGACGCGGGCGCGATCCCCTGGGCGTCCTGCAGGGCCGTCACGTGCTGGGTGTAGACCTCGATGACCCGGCGGACCGCCGTGTCGGCCTCCACGGCGCCGGACCGCTGCGCCTGCACCTGCACCGAGGGGATCAGATAGCGCGGCGTCGCGCTGGTTCCGCTGTTGCGCGGGATCAGCTGGTACGTCCCGTGCACGCCCACGGAGTCCAGCTCCTTGCGCCCGGCGGGCGACTCGAGCTGCTGGATGACCCCGTACGAGAGGGTGGCGAGCGGCGGTTGGAGATTCGTCAGCTGGTTCGGCTGGTTGCCCGTCACGGGCGGTTTGAGGACGACGACCGCCGAACTCAGGTACTGCGGTGCGGGGTGCAGCACTCGGTAGGCTCCGCCGGCCGTCAGCACGAGCGCGAGCAACAGAACGTACCAGCGGCGGAGCAGCGCTTCGGCGACGTCACGAGGCGACACAGGGATTCCTTCCGTCGCCACCGATCCTCGCAGGCGCCGGGACGAGCCGCCACCAAATGGGAGTTCTCGTGAGCCTTGCCGACCTCTTGGCCATCATGCGCAGGCGCTGGTACTTCATGGTGCCCCTCACGCTGCTCAGTGTTCTCGCGGGCGGGTATCTGTACCGGACCATCCCGGTGTCCTACGAGTCGCAGAGTTCCGTCACGCTCCTCGACTCCACGGCGATCGCCGATCTGGCGCCGACCTTCGGCAACCCCCTGTCGAACGCGGGCGGTTCGCTGGTCGTCACGGCCGACGTGCTCATCAGGACGCTCCAGTCCAGCGACTCGGCCAAGGAACTGCACTCCCGCGGCGTCACGGACCAGTACACGGTCGGTTTCGCGCCGCAGGCCGACAGCCCGCTGCTCACCCTGAGCGTCACCGGAACCGACCGGGCGAAGGTGCTCCGGGAGACCACCACCCTCACCAAGTTCACCGGGGAGCAGCTGAAGGCCCTGCAGGCCGCCTCCAAGGTGCCGGCGGTGTACGCGGTACAGACCGCGCCGGTCGTCCTGCCGCAGACACCGGTCTCGCAGTCGAAGGGCCGGTACCAGGGCATCGCGGCGGTCGTCATCGTCGGGGTGGTCAGCGCGTTCCTGCTGTCCATCCTGGCCGAGGGTGTCGCGGTGGTCCGCCGCCGGGGACGCGCCCTGGCCGGATACGTGCCCCGGCGCCATCGCGCCCGGCCCCCCGAGCGGCCCAAGGGCCTGCTGGTGCGGAGACTGGACGCGACGACGATCCTCACCGGCTATCTGGTGCTGGCCTTCTTCGTCCCGTCGAACCTCACCCTGCCCGCGCTGGGCGGCGTGGGCACCCCGGCCAACGTCTTCGCCCTGCTGGGACTTCTCTGGTACCTCGCGACCTGGCTGGGCGGCCGCATCCTGCCGGCGCCGGGCACCAGGCTGCCGCGCGTGGCGATGTGCGTGCTCGCCGCGGCGGTGCTGCTGTCGTACCTCGCGGCCGCGACCCGCGAGAGCTCGCACGAGGAGGTCCTCGGGGCCGACCGGGGGCTGATCGGACTCGGGGTGTGGGTGGCGCTGGTGGTGCTGGCCTCGGCCGGCATCCAGGAGCGCAGCCGGCTGGAGACCCTGATGCGCCGGCTCGTCGTCCTGGGCACGGTGGTCGCCCTGATCGGCTACTACGACTTCTTCGCCGCGACCAACATCGCCGACTCCATCCACATCCCCGGCCTGCACTCGAGCACCGCCGGGATGAGCGCCATGGACCGCGGCTCGTTCACCCGGCCGCGCTCCACCACGGCCCATCCGCTGGAGTTCGGGGGGATGCTGGCCATCCTGGTTCCCTTCGCCGTCCACCAGGCGTTCGACCCGGTGCGCCGGCACGCCGGCGCGCTGCGCCGCTGGGCCCCGGTGGCGATCATGGCGGGCGCTCTTCCGCTGACGGTGTCCAGGACGTCCATCATCGGTGTCTTCATCGTGATCCTGGTGATGGTGCCCCGCTGGAAGCCGCAGCGGCGCTGGGCCGCGCTCGGAATCATCCTGGGCTCGGTGGCCGGCTTCAAGGTGATCATTCCCGGGCTGATCGGAACCATCACCGACCTGTTCGCCAGCTTCCTGTCCAACTCCGACAGCAGCACCCAGGCGCGCACGGTGAAGTACAGCGCGATCGTCCCCTACCTCAGCGAACGCCCCTGGTCCGGACGGGGATTCGGCACCTTCACCCCCGACCTGTACTTCTTCACGGACAACCAGTACATGCTGACCCTGGCCGAGACGGGTGCCGTGGGGCTGGTCGCGCTGCTCGTCCTGTTCGTCACCGGGATACACCAAGGCGGTGCCATCCGCCGGCTCGCCCGCACCGAGTCGGACCGGGAGCTGGGGCAGGCCTTCCTCGCCTCGGCCCTGGTCGCCCTGGTCATCAGCGCCACCTTCGACGCGCTCAGCTTCCCCATGTACGCCGGGATGTTCTTCCTGACCCTGGGCGCCGGCGGCAGCTACCTCGGCTTCATCCGCCGCGAGGCCGCCGCCGCGGTACCCGCAGAGGTCCCCGCCCCCCGTAAGACAGCCGAAGCCCAGCTCCCCCAACTCGCGGAGTCCCGATGAACCCCGTCGCCGTCATCGTCGTCACCTGGAACAGCGCCTCGGTGCTCCCCGGGTTCCTCGCCGCGCTTCCCGACGGCATGGCCGGCCTCGACTGGCGGCTCGTCGTCGCCGACAACGACTCCGCCGACGACACCGTCGAGGTCCTGCGGGCGCTGGCCCCCGACGCCACCGTCGTCCAGACCGGCCGCAACGCCGGGTACGCGGCCGGGGTCAACGCGGCACTGGGTGCGGCCGGTGCGTACGGGGCCGCGCTCATCTGCAACCCCGACATCCGGATGCGGCAGGGCTGCGCCAAACGTCTCGTCGACGGCCTCGGGGACGGAGTCGGGATCGCCGTACCCCTTCTGTACGAAGAAGGCAGGGACACGCCCCATCACTCGCTGCGCCGCGAGTCGAGCGTGCTCCGGGCCCTCGGCGAGGCCGTGATCGGCAACACCCGGGCCGGGCGCTTCCCGGTCCTGAGCGAGATGGTCACCGACCCCGCCGCGTATCGGCGGCCCACGCGCGCGGACTGGGCGACCGGCGCGCTCATGGCCATCTCGGGGGACTGCCTGGCCGCCTGCGGTCCCTGGGACGAGTCCTTCTTCCTCTACTCGGAGGAGACCGAGTACTGCCTGCGGGCGCGGGACCGGGGATACGGCACGCAGTTGGAGCCGACGGCCGAGGCCGTTCACCTGGGGGGCGACTCCCAGGTGTCGCCCCGGCTGTGGACGCTGCTCACCCTCAACCGTGTCCGTCTGTACCGGCGCCGGCACGGCCCCCTCGCCACGGCCGCCTTCCGCACCGCCGTCCTGCTCCGGGAGACATCACGCGCCGCGCTCGGCCGCCCGGCCAGCCGAGCGGCCGCCGCCGCCCTCGCCAGACCGGGCGCCCTGCGCGCCACGCCGGGGCCGTGACTTCAGGGGCGCGTCTTCCGGCGTCCGAGTCGCCGCATCACGGGCACCTCGACGAACCGGTGCATGAGCCCCGCGAGCGCCACTGACAGGGCGAGTGCTCCGACGGTGAGCGTCCATGCCTTGGCCGGAGCCGAACCCTGGGCGTCGAGCCCCCGCATCAGATCCACGATCACCGACTGGTGGATCAGATAGAAGGCGAAGGAGATCTCTCCCAGCCACACCGCGGACCGGCTCCGCCACAGACTCCGCTTCCCCTCGACGTCGGCGACAGCCACGGCGGGGATGAGCACCGCGAACGGGATCACGGTGACGGCCGACGTTTCCGCGTCCGGCGGGAAGTACGGCGTCACGGCATACGCGACGACGAGCAGTGCTCCGACGGACCACACAGGAACCCGCGGCCAACGCCCGCTCTTCACGATGAGCGCCATCAGCATCCCGAGCACGAACTCCAGCAAGCGGACCGGCGGGAAGATGTAGACGAACCAGTAGTGCCGCTCGGCAGGCAGCAGCGTCGCCACCACGGGCACCGCGAACACGGCCGCCACACACGCCGTGGCGCTCGCCCACAGCCGCTCCGGACGGATGCGGTTCAACACGGGCAGCAGCGCCGGGAAGAGGGCGTAGAAGAACGCCTCGCACGCGAGCGACCAACTGACCGAGTTCGCGCCGAAGTAGACGCCCGGGTCGGGCCACCACGCCTGAACGAGCCCCAGGTTCGCCGCTCCGACGAGGAACCCGACGGCGTGGCCGGTCGCGTACAGCCCGACGACGGAGATGACGAAGGCTACGACGTAGTTCGGGTAGATCTTCGCCGCTCGACGCCGCCAGAAGGCGCGAGCGGTGTCGCCCTGCCGTGCCGACCACGTCAGGACGAAGCCACTGAGGACGAAGAAGAACGAGACGCCTACAGCGCCGGCACCCGCCGTGCGAGCGAACGCGTGCTGCGTCGACGACGGGGCCAACAGCCCCGATATCGAGATGTGGAAGCAGAAGACGAGGAAGGCGGCGACGAACCGGAGCCCCGTCAGCGAGGGGAGCCTCGATCCGTCGGACTGCGTTCTGGCGGGTCTGTCCGATCTGTCGGTGACCTCAACTGCATTCATGAACCCCCCAAGACCCCCATAAGCGAACGGAGTAGTACTAGCTCGCACTCCGTGGTCGGCAGACCATGGCGATGAAGTCGTGCCCCACCTCCGGCAGGGCCGCGTCCTCCGCGGCGAAGCACCGCTCCAGCAGGGCCAGCGTCTCCGGCTCCTGGTCACGGAAGTTGTGCGCGATGCCGGAGAACGCGATGTGCAGCACCGTGCCCCCGTACGGCCGTTCCTCGACCACCTCGAAATGGCGCCGCAGGCCCGGCAGCAGCGCCGCCGCGTCGACCGCCTCCGAGGGATCGTCCAGCACCATCGACAGCCTGCTGGGTCGCACGACACGGCGCTTGATCCGGCCGTCGGCCAGGCGCCGCCGCTCTTCGGGGAGCCGGGCCAGCAGTGTGTTCGCCGCGTCCAGTTGACCGTCGGTCCACTGGAACCGGGTGGGTCCGACGAACTCGTCGATCACGAACGTCCCGCCCGGCTCGATCAGTTGGGCGAGGCGCGGCAGAGTCTCGTCGAGGTTGTCGAAGTGGTGCAGCGACTGCAGGCCCAGCAGGACGTCGAAGCGTTCCCCGTCGCTCGTCATCTGGTTGACGTCGGTCACCCGGAAGCGCAGGACGTCGGCGAGGCCGTTCTCGGCGGCGGCCCGGGTGGCGAAGTCGATCCGCTCGGGCGCCACGTCCACGCCCTCCAGGAGGCCGAACGCGCCGGTCT
Organism: Streptomyces sp. Ag109_G2-15; assembly: GCF_900215565.1. Lineage (NCBI taxonomy): Bacteria > Bacillati > Actinomycetota > Actinomycetes > Kitasatosporales > Streptomycetaceae > Streptomyces > Streptomyces sp. Ag109_G2-15. Next base: position 1,031,634 of record NZ_OCNI01000002.1, on the reverse strand, counting down.
TCGCCCACAGCAGCTCGTTCCCGCCGGTGCCGCACCCCAGCGACAGACCGCGCAGATCGGTGTGCGGCGCGAAGTGCTTGGCGGCCACGTACTCGGGAAACGACGTGTCCGCGTCGCCGGTCATCAGCAGGTTCCAGCGCTTGATGACCGCCGGTATCGCCCACCACTCGGTGAGCGACGGGTCGACCTGCGACCAGTGCTGGACGACCCGGGCGCCCCCGCGCACCCGCAGCTTGGCCAGCACCGGGTCCAGGTCCAGCTTCCGCACCTTGCGCAGCAGCCGGTCCGCGTCATGTCTGTTGATCAGGTTGTTCAGCATGCGGGCTCCGTTCTCACGGCTATGAGCGACTTCGGGGCACCGAGCACCCGCTCGCTGAGGAGCGCCGACCGGGGGAACAGGTAGCGCATCTCGGCGCGCGTCAGCAGCTCGATGTTGATCACGGCGTTCATCGCCGACTCCGGGCTGTCGGGCCGGCTGTGGACGAGCGGCCAGTGCCGTACCAGACGTGCCCTGGCGTTCAGGGGCAGGAACTGGAAGCCGGGCGCCACGAAGTGCGGCTCGACGGGGAAGTAGCGGTAGGGCGTCTGGATCCAGTGCAGCGGCGCCAGTTGCTCGACGGCCGAGACGAACTTCTGCCGCTGGCTGTGCCCGCCGACGTGCTCGATGGTCGAGTTGGAGAACACCAGGTCGTAGCCGCCGTGGCTGCTCAGTTCGGCGGCGACCGCCGGATCGGTGACGTCGGCGTTCTCCGCGGTGATCCAGTCGGGCAGTTCGGCGGGGTGTGCCTCCAGGTTGATCAGGTGGACATGCTTGGCGCGCACCGGTGCGCGCAGCCACATCTCGGCCGTCCCGCCCAGGTCCACCACGCTCATGTTCTCGATGCCGGGGAAGCAGCGTCGGAACCGCTCCCAGCGGGCGATGCGGAGTCGTTCGCCCAGCGAGCCTGGCGCGTCGACGAATCTGTTTCTGAGGGCGCGGGAGCGGGGCATCGGATCAACCACCTGAGGTCGGAGCGGAAAGGGCGGGAGCAAGCCTCAACTGGGCTGTCGCCATTGCGTGTAGAAGCTGGCCGGGTTCATCAGGTACCGGACGGTGGGGTGCGGCACATGGCGCACCCGGTGCCTGCGGCCGTACCGGCGGATCAGCTCCCAGTCCTCCCGGGGCAGCACCTCCGGCGTCCTGCGCAGGCGGCTGAAGTGCAGGGAGCGGGTGCGGCGGGCGACGAAGGCGTTGGTGTCCAGGAAGGCCTCGCGGGCGGCCCGGCGCCGGTCGTAGGGCACCGACAGGACGTCCTTCTCGCTGCCGTCGGGCAGGACGCGACGCAGTGCCGTGTAGACGCCGTCGGGTCCGTCGGGGGACTCCAGGACCGCCAACGTCCGTTCCAGATGGTCGGGTTCCCACAGGTTGTCGTCGTCCAGGAACGCCACGTACCGCGAGCGGGTGAGGCGGATGCCCACGTTGCGCACGACGCCCGCCATGCCGGTGTTGCGTGCCAGCGATACGGCGAACAGCCGGGGGTCGTCAGGGAGTTCGGGTAGTCCGGCGCCGTCGTCGACCACGATGACGACCTGGTCGCGAACGGTCTGGTCCAGGGCCGAGCGCACCGCGGCACGCAGCGCCTCGGGACGTCGGTGGGTGGCGATCACCGTGGCGACCAGCGCCGAGGGCGGCGACGGCAGACCGGCGGCCAGCCGTCGGGTCTCGGCGTCCTCGATCCGGCGCAGCCGCACCGCGGTGGGGGCCAGCAGGACCTTGTTCCTGGCCTCGAAGAGCACCAGCCAGCCGAACACCCCCTTGAGCAGCGTCCAGGGCGCCCGCGCGACACGGCGCGTGATCGCCCCGCTCACGAGGCCGGCTCCGGCTGGACGGGGCGGCCGTCGGACATCCGGTTGTTCCGCCACACGTTCCCGGCGCCGCCCGCGTTCCAGTGGGCGACCGTGCCGTAGCCGCCGGAGGCGGGGTGGTACTGCGTCGAGAAGACGTTGTTCGTGACCGTGATCCCGGTGGCGCCCGTGTCACCGCCGTAGAGGGCGTACGCGCCGCCGGCGATCCAGTTGTGGTCGACGGTGACGTTGCGGACCACTCCGGTGTCCGCGAACAGGCCGATGCTTCCCGAGGCCCCCTGCTTGAGGCTCGTCGGGTTGAGCAGGGTGTTGTGGCGGATGATCAGGTGGCCGGTGTTGCCGCCGCTGCTGATCACCGCGTTGGTGTGCTGCCACTCGCCGCCCTTGTTGATGAACGGGGCGATGTCGTGCACGTAGTTGTCGTGCAGGTTGCCCTGGCCCATGGCCAGGGCGTCGCCGAACACCGAGACGTCGCACCAGCCGACCTCGATGGAGCTGGTCCCCATGTTCGACACCGCGTAGTCCACGCCGCCGTTGTCCGGCCCCTTGCCGGGTACGGCGGTGATGGTGGTGTGCAGGATCCGCAGGCCGCTGTACCCCGGGCGCAGGTTGATGCCCCACCAGCTGTCCGAGGTGATCCTGGTGTCGATGACCGTGACGTCGTTCGCGTAGATGTCGAGCGAGCCGGTGATGTCCCAGCCCCGGATGACGAGCCCGTTCTTACGGACGGCCATGTAGCCGGTCTTGTGGGGCTTGAGGGGGATGCGGGGGCCGGTGGTGCGGGCGTCGGGGAAGCCGCAGGCGCTGGGAGAGGCGCACGCGTTCTTGGCCGCGGGTTTCTCGGACGCGCCGCTCGTACCGGTCGTCGCGGTGGGCTTCCCCGTCGGGGACGGGGAGGCGGCGGGGCTCCCGGTCGTCTCGCCGGCCGAGGTCGACGGGCCGGCGCTCGGTGCCGCCGAGGACCCGCTCGCAGGGCAGGTCAGCGCGTCGTCCGGGCAGTCCGGCGCCGCGGCCCGGTCCGATCCCGAGCAGGCCGAGCCCACGACCGCGAGTAAGGCCGCGAGCATCAGCCACGCGAGCGAGTTCCGGCTGATACGCCGTGACATCCGGCTCACCTCATGTCCTGTTGGGTAGACCGAACCGGTGCGGACGCCCGGTGCCGGCCGCGGTGGGGCCGGTCGCCGCGGCCGACGCCGCGCAGGAAGTCGCGGCTGGGCAGTACGCACACCGTGTAACCGGCCAGGGCGATCGTGCCGATGGCGAGGAGCGCGAGCCGGCCGTCGCCCAACGGGCCCCGCAGGCCGAGGATGATCGCGGCCATCACGGCCCCGCCGAGGAAGGGCCAGGCGCAGGCCCTGGCGATCCGGCCGATGCCGATGCCGCCACGGCTGAGGGCGATCAGGAACACGGGCACCACCATGCCGCCGGCGACCAGCACATGGCCTTGCGAGACGCCGACGATGCCGTTCAGGCGGGCGGTGACGAGGAGCACCGGGACCAGGGCTGCCAGCCACAGGCCCTGCACCAGGAAGAGCGAACGACGCTGTCCGATCGCGACCAGGCAGTCGTAGGCGAGTTCGGAGCCGATGCGGATCAGGCCGAGGGCCATCAGCCAGGGCAGTGCCGCGGCGGCGGGGGTCCACTGGCTTCCGTAGATCAGTTGGATGGCCGGCTCCGCGAGGCCGGCCAGCAGGACACACAGCGGGACGGTGCCGGTGATCACCACCCCCAGGGCGCGGCTGAAGCCCTGGGCGAGCGCCTGCGGTGAGTCGGCCAGGCGGGAGAATCCGGCGAAGGAGACCCGGCGGGCGGCCTCGGAGATGATCCGCACGGGCCAGCCGGAGATGTTGAAGGCGAGCACGTAGAAGCCCAGGGACACGTTGCCCAGCGTCGCGCCCACCACCATGGTGTCGACGTTGACCACCGCCAGGGCCAGCAGGCTCGCCCCGGCCAGCGGAAGCCCGAACCTCAGCAGCGCCCGGGCCTGCCCGGGGTCCCAGCCGAATTTCAGGGTGCCCGGTGCCGCCAGCCCGCAGCCGATCAGCGTCACGACGTTGCCCGCCACGGCGCCCCAGGCGAAGCTCATCGCGCCCCAGCCCTCGAAGGCCAGCAGCAGCGTCACCGCGGTGGCGAGCACGAAGTTGAGCCCGTCGATGATCATCCGCCTGCCCTGGGCGAACTCACGGGTGAGGAAGCCGCCGGGCACCTGTGCCACCCCGTCGATCACCACGCACAGGCACATCACCCGCAGGACGCCCGCGGCGTCCGGCGAGCCGAGCAGGCCGGCCACCGCCGGGGCCGCCGCGAACAGCGCCACGTACAGCAGGCCGCTGGAGAGGGTGCTGAGGGTCAGTACGGTCGGCGCGAACCGCCGTGCGTCCCCCTCCCAGCGCACGATGGCCAGGCCCACGCCCAGCTCGTTCGCGGACAGCAGGACCAGCAGCACGGTCTGGGCGATGCCGTACACGCCCCATTCCGCGGGGCCCAGGGCGAAGCGCGCCAGCACGATGCCGGTCGCGAAGTTGCCCAGGCGCAGAACGACCGTGTTGATCAGGCTCCAGCGGGCCGCCGAACGGACCTTCCGGCCGAGGGAGGCGGCAGCGGGGGGTGCGGGAGGGGGAGGAGCGGGGGCGTCGCTCGTCTCACCGGTCTCGCTGCCCGGTGCGCGGGCGGTGTCCATGAGTCGACTCCTCGTCGAGCGGCTCTGCGGCGGACGCCCCGGCCATGACGGGCCGTGGCGCTGGGGGCTCTGCGGCGCCCGGACCGTCCTCGTCCTCGGCGGACCGCGACCAACTCGGCGGCCGCCGGATGGCGAGCGTCTCTTCCACGACCGATTCCCCGGTCGAGGAGGTCGAGGGGACCGGGGCGGTCGTCTCCTGCGCCGGCGCCGGCGCCGGCTCCGGCTCCGGCACGGGCTTGCGCGGCCGCTTGCGCGCCTCCACGTAGAAGGCGGCGACCAGGGTGACCACCAGGCCCAGCGCCCCGGCCATGACCAGGTACTCGATCCGCGTCTTGGTCTGCGCCACCGGGTTCTGCGGGGGCACGATCGTCGTCATACGGATCATGGCCTTCGGGGCGACCGACTGCTGCTGCTGGAACTGGTCCAGCCGCTCCTTGGCATACGCGGTCAGGATCTTGTCCGAGGCCAGGACGGAGGCCCTGTCGGTGCCGGTGACGGTGAGCCACATCAGCGGCCCCTGCGCGTTGTCGGCGAGCTTGGCCGCGAACGTGCCCTTGGCGCCACGGGACTTGAGTTCCCGGAGCGAGTCGTCGGAGTTGAGGTTGCGGGCCAGGCTGTCGGCCATGCCGGTGAGCGAGGTCTGGGTGCTGAGGAACGGGTTGCCGTCGTAAGCCAGCGTGGCCTTCTGGGAGTTCAGCAGGACCACCGTGCTCTGCGACTGGTAGTTGACCGGAACCAGCACGGTCACGCCGACGATCAGGCCGGCGGTCAGCAGCAGTCCGGGCAGCAGGACGTACCAGCGCCTGCGCATGACCCGGAAGATCTCAGCGAGATCCATGACGGTCCCCCCTCGCGACCAGACGTTCGACGAGCATATGTTGCAAGCGGATCATATGGGGAACGTTCGGTCGACGGGTGTCGGCTGGTCGGTGGGTCTCGGCCGGGTGCGCGCGGTGCCTCCCTCCAGCAGCACCTCGGCGATACGGTCGCTCGCGCGGCCGTCCCACAGGTCGGGTCGGCGCGGCGCCGGAGGATCGTCCAGCACCCGGTGCACGGTGGACACGATCCGCGCCGGATCCCGGCCGGCCAGCACATTGGTGCCCTGCTCGACGGTGATGGGCCGCTCGGTGTTGTCCCGCAGGGTCACACACGGCACGCCCAGCGCGGTGGTCTCCTCCTGTACGCCGCCCGAGTCGGTCAGCACGAGGCGGGCGGCGTCCTGCAGGGCGATGAAGTCCAGGTATCCGGCGGGCGGTACGAGCCGGACGCCTCCGGGGACGCCGATGTCGGCCAGCCGTCCGGCCGCGCGCGGGTGCACGGGCAGCAGGAGCGGGCAGCGGTCGGCGATCTCGCCCAGGGCCTTCAGCAGCCCGGCGAGGACCTCGGGGTCGTCCACGTTGGCGGGGCGATGCAGGGTGACCAGGCCGAACTCGCCTCTGGACAGGCCGTATCGGCCGAGGACGTCCGAGGCCCGGGCCCGTTCCAGGTTGGTCAGCAGCGTGTCGATCATGACGTTGCCGACGAGATGGATCTGGTCGTCCCGGTAGCCCTCCGCGCGCAGGTTCACGACGGCGTCGGGCGAGGGGGCCAGCAGGTAGTCGCTGACCCGGTCGGTGGCGACGCGGTTGACCTCCTCCGGCATGCTCCAGTCGCGGCTGCGCAGGCCGGCCTCCACGTGCGCCAGCAGCGGTCCGGCCTTGGCGGTGACCAGGGCACAGGCCAGCGTGGAGTTGATGTCGCCGACCACGACGACGATGTCCGGGGACACCTCGCCGACAAGTGGCTCGAACGCGGTCATCACGCGTCCGGTCTGCTCGGCATGGGTGCCCGAGCCGACCCCGAGGAAGCGGTCGGGCGGCCGGATGCCGAGGTCGGCGAAGAACACGTCGTTCATGGCCGGGTCGTAGTGCTGGCCGGTGTGGACGAGGACCACCTCGGCGCCCCGGCGTTCCAGGGCGTCCATCACCGGTTTGATCTTCATGTAGTTGGGCCGCGCCCCGGCGACGCAGACGACTCGCGGCATGGGTCAGAGCACCTCGATCGTGGGTCCGGACGACAGCCGCCGACGGCAGTCCAGGACGAAGGGGGCGTGTTCGGCGACGAGTTCGTAGTCGAAGCTGTCGTGGTCGGTGAGCAGGACCACGACGTCGGAGTCCGTCAGCTCCTCCGCCGTCAGTTCGACCCGCACCAGCCGGGTGTCCACCGGCAGGCTCTCGACGACGTGCGGATCCGCTGCCTTGACCTTGGCCCCCATGTCGAGCAGCAGTTGGGAGATGCGCAGCGCGGGCGACTCACGGGCGTCACCGGTGTTCTTCTTGTACGCCAGGCCGAGCAGCAGGATGCGCGAGCCGTTCACGGAACGACGTCTCTCGTTGAACAGGTCGCTGATGCGGCGTGCCACGTACTCGGGCATGTGGTTGTTGATGTCGTTGGCCAGTTCCACGAAGCGGAAGCTCTGGCCGAGTTCGCGCTGGACGCGCCAGGACAGGTACGAGGGGTCGATCGGCAGGCAGTGGCCGCCGACGCCCGGTCCGGGCGTGAACTTCATAAAGCCGAACGGCTTGGTGGAGGCGGCGTCGATGGCCTGCCAGACGTCGATGTCCAGGTGGTGGGCGAACATCGCGATCTCGTTGACCAGCGCGATGTTCACATGCCGGAAGGTGTTCTCCAGCAGCTTGGCGAGTTCGGCCTCCTTCGGCGAGCCCACCGGCACGGTGGTGTCGACGAGTTGGCCGTAGAAGTCCTGAACTGCCTTGAGGGAGGCCGCGTCGACGCCGGAGACGACCTTCGGGGTCTCCTTGAAGCCCCAGACGGCGTTTCCGGGATCGATCCGCTCCGGGCTGTAGCCGAGGCGGAAGTCCCTGCCCGCGGTCAGGCCCGAGCCGTCCTCCAGGATCGGGGCGAACAGCTCCTGGGTGGTGCCGGGATAGGTCGTCGACTCCAGGACGACGGTGGCTCCCGGGCGAAGGTAGCGGGCGAGGGTGGCCGCCGACTCCTTGATGTACCGCAGATCCGGGGTGCCCTCGTGCAGCGGGGTCGGGACGGTCACGACGGCGATGTCGAAACCGCCGCAGTCGCGGGCCGACTCGCTCGGGCGGTAGGTACCGCGGTCCAGTGCCGCGCGGATCCGCTCGGATGAGACGTCCTCGACGAAGGACTCACCGGCGGAAAGGCTCTTGATCCGCCGGGCGTCGACGTCGTAGCCGATCACCTCGTGTCCGACCTCGGCGGCGCGGATGGCCAGTGGCAGGCCGACGTATCCCTGTCCGACCACGACGACGCGCATCAGTGACTCCTGTTCGCGGAAGCGGGCGACGGGGTGAGCCGGATGAACTCGCGCGCCGTCATGACGAGGAAGGCAGCATTGGTGGTGAGATAGCGCCGGCCCAGGCGGCGCGGCTCCTGGAGCGCGCGGTAGAGCCATTCGAGTCCCCACCGCTGCCAGGTCTCGGGGGCCCGCTTGGTGACTCCGGCCAGGATGTCGAAGGAGCCTCCGACTCCGTGCACGACGCGGGCGCCGGTGCGTGCGCCGTAGGCGGCGGTGAAGATCTCCTTCTTCGGCGAGGTCATGCCGAGGAACAGCATCTGGGCGCCGCTGCGGGCGATCGCGTCCGCCACGGTCTCCTGCTGGGAGTCGTCGAAGTAGCCGTTGCGGCTGCCGGCCACCTTCAGGCCGGGGAAGCGGTCGGCGACCCGGCGCAGCATCTCCTCCAGCACGTCCTGTTTGGCGCCGAGGAAGTACACGGACATGCCCGCCGATTCCGCCTCGGCGAGCAGCCGCAGGAACAGGTCGATCCCGGCCACCCGTTCCGGTAACGGGGCGCGCAGGACCCGGCCGGCCCAGACCACGGCCTGTCCGTCGGCGACGACGAGATCGCAGCCGGCCACGGCCCGGGCGAGCCGGGGGTCGCGCCGCATGTTCACCAGCTTGGCGGCGTTGACCACCCCGACCTCGAGCTGTCTGCCGTCCCGGACCGCCTCCAGGCAGCGCTGTACGGTCTCGTCCATGGTCAGCGGGTCCAGCTCGATCCCGAACAGAGACTGACGCTCGCTCATATCCGGCCCCCCTGCCAGGCGTAGAGCATCCAGCCGAACTCGTACGGCCGGCATTCGCGGTCCACGGAGACCGGGCGGTACACCCGGTCCAGGGACTTCAGCCGGAGGTTCGGAGCGACTCGGGTGCCGAGCCCTCGGGCGGCGCGTACGGCCTTCTTCGGATCGCCCCGGTAGACCTTGCGCCAGGTGACGCCCAGCTTGTCGAGGATCAACGGCTCCCGGTGTTCCGCGCCGGCCAGTTCGGGCACGTCCGTCATCCAGCGCAGGCCCTTGCGGATCGACGCGCCGAAGTCGGTGCCGCCGGCGTCGGCGAGATCGAACAGGGCGGTCGGTGCCATCGCGTGCTGATGGACGCTGTAGACCGGGTAGCCCTCCACCACACCGCCGGTCCGCGCGTCGTAGTGCCACCACCACTGCCCGCCGTCGCCCTGCAGCTCGCAGATGCGTGCCGCGCACGCCTCGGCCGCGGCCAGCGCCTCCGGGTCGCCGTCGCCACTGGCGTGTGCGCGGGCCAGGGCCTGGAGCGGGTAGGTCTGGTCGGCGAAGCAGCTCACATGCGCCCGGTACCAGGGCACCAGACCGGGCTCGGTGGCGTGCGGGAACAGCGGGCTGTCGCCGATCCGGGCCCGCAGCAGACGGTCGCGGGCTGCGGTGAAACGTCTCTCCACGTCGACCGTGTCGCGGGCCGCCGCGAGGGCGGACAGTACCCACGCCGCCTCGACGGTGTACTGCGGCCGGCCCTCCTCGTCCAGGGCCTCGACCCGCGCGAGGGCGTCGGACAGTTTGGGGTGCCCGGTCTCGGCGGCGGCCCAGGCGATGAGCGCCGCGTCACCGAGGTTGGTCACCGCGGGCAGTGACTCGATCAGCAGACCCGTGAACTCCTGGGCGGTACGTCCCGCCAGCACCGCGCGCTGGCGGTCCTCGGGCAGGAACCGGGTGCCCAGCGCGGTGATGGCCGCGTACCGGGTGCTGGTCCCGCGCCGCTCCAAGGTCCAGGAACCGTCGGGGGCTTGCCGCCCGGCCATGGTGAAGGCGAAGACCTCGCCGCCGGGGAGCAGCATCGACCCGAGCCCCGACTCGCCGACTGCGAGGAGTCGTTGGGCGAGCGCGAGCAGCGGCGGTTCCTCATGACCGAGCGCCTGCAGACGTGTGATGGTCATCGTTGGGACACACCAACCCCCCTGTGGGTCCTGTGTTTTGAACAGACTCGTGATCGCCGCGTCGCCGAAGGTCACGCGGCGGAAGGCAGACGTCAGACGTTAGGCGCCGGAGCGGTCGTCACTCCTCGCTGCAGACACAGGTGTCCCCACCCGGTACCCCCCCTGGGCACTACTGGCATGTGTGCTCACTGTGCCCCGGCCTGCACAGTTCGCACACATGTTATGCCTGCGGATGTTCGAGGATTGGTGTTTTGGGAGAATCAGGCGTCATGCGCGTTCGACGAGTTCGCCGTCCTTCTCGTCGTACAGCGCGCCCGTCTCCGGGCACTCCCATCCGCCCGACTCCCCTTCGCGCTCGACCAGTCGTACGCCGGCTCGGCCGACCCAGCCGATCCGGCGCGCCGGAACGCCGGCCACGAGCGCGAAGTCCGGCACATCCCGCGTCACCACGGCACCCGCCGCGACCAGCGCCCAACGACCGACGCGTACCGGCGCCACACACACCGAACGGGCCCCCAGCGACGCCCCCTCGGCCACCACCACCGCCACGGCCTGCCAGTCACCACCGCGCTTCAGCCGGCCCTCCGGGTCCACCGAACGGGGAAAGTAGTCGTTGGTGAGCACCGCCGCCGGGCCGACGAACACCCCGTCACCGAGCACCGCGGGTTCGTAGACCAAGGCGTAGTTCTGGAGCTTCACGTGGTCGCCGATCCGCACCCCCGGGCCCACATACGCTCCCCGGCCCACGATGCACCCGCTGCCGAGCCGGGCGTCCTCCCGTATCTGGGCCAGATCCCAGACCGTCGTTCCGTCACCAACCGTGGCCGTCTCGTCGACCTGCGCGGTCGGCTGGATCGTGAAGCTCACCGGGCTGAACCTTTCTTTTCGTCGAGCAGAGCCGGAAAAGCCGCCTCCAGCGCCTCGCGCCAGGGACGGATGGGTTCGATCCCCGCCCGGCGCCAGCGGTCGTGCCCCAGGACGCTGTACGAGGGGCGGGGAGCGGGTCGCGCGAAAGCGGTGCTGGTGGTCGGCCGGACGCGTCCGGGGTCCGCGCCCAGCAGCCGGAAGATCTCCTGGGCCAGGCCGAACCAGGTCGTCTCCCCACCGCTGGTGCCGTGGTAGATCCCGGCGGGCGCGGTACCGGCGAGGGCGGCCTGCCCGAGCCGTACCAGCCGGTCCGCGAGGTCCACGGTCCAGGTGGGCTGTCCGTACTGGTCGTCCACCACGTCGACGGTGTCCCTGGCGGACTCGAGTTCGATCATCGTGCTGACGAAATTCCGGCCCGCCGCCCCGTACAGCCAGGCCGTACGCACGACATACCCAGCGTCCGGGAGGGCGGCCGACACCGCCCGTTCCCCCGCCAGCTTCGTACGACCGTACGCGCTGCGCGGTGCCGTAGGGGCGTTCTCGCAGTACGGCTCGGCGGCGTCGCCCGCGAAGACGTAGTCCGTGGAGACCTGAACCAGCCTGGCGCCGGTCTTCGCACACGCCTCGGCGAGACGCCCGGGCCCGTCGCCGTTGACCCGCAGGGCGTCCGCCTCGCGCGCCTCGGCGTCGTCAACGGCCGTCCACGCGGCGCAGTTGACCACGATCCGGGGCCGGTGCGCGTCGACCGCGTCGTGGACCGCCCCGGCGTCGGTGATGTCGAGACCGTCCCGGGCCAGCCCGACGACCTTCTCGCGGTCCTGGCGGAGCCGCGCCACGACGTCCTGGCCGAGCATCCCGGTGGCGCCGGTGATCAGCCACGTGGAGGTCACAGCGCCACGCGCTCCTTCAGCGCCGCCCACCAGGCGCGGTTCTCGCGGTACCAAGTGACCGTCTCCGCAAGGCCGGCGGCGAAGTCCTTGCGTGGCTCGTAGCCGAGTTCCGTGCGGATCTTGGCGCAGTCCACCGAGTAGCGGCGGTCGTGGCCCTTGCGGTCGGCGACGTACTCGACGCTCGTGTCCCAGTCCGCGCCGCAGGCCTCCAGCAGCAGGGCGGTCAGCTCCTTGTTGGACAGCTCGGTGCCGCCGCCGATGTTGTAGACCTCACCGGCGCGCCCCTTGGTGCGCACCAGCTCGATGCCCTGGACGTGGTCGTCGATGTGCAGCCAGTCGCGGACGTTGCCGCCGTCGCCGTACAGCGGGACCTTCCTGCCGTCCAGCAGGTTGGTGACGAACAGCGGGATGACCTTCTCGGGGAACTGGTGATGCCCGTAGTTGTTGGAGCAGCGGGTCACCCGTACGTCGAGACCGTGGGTGCGGTGGCAGGCGAGGGCGATCAGGTCGCTGGACGCCTTGGAGGCGGCGTACGGGGAGTTGGGGCGCAGGGGGTCGGTCTCCGGCCAGGAGCCGGAGTCGATGGAGCCGTACACCTCGTCGGTGGAGATGTGCACGAAGGTCCTGATCCCGGCCCGGTGGGCGGCGTCGACCAGGGTGTGCGTGCCGACCACGTTCGTGCGGACGAACTCCGCCCCGCCGTCGATGGATCGGTCCACGTGCGACTCGGCGGCGAAGTGGACGACCTCGTCGTGCTGGGCGAGCAACTCGTCGACCAGCTCGGCGTCGCAGATGTCGCCCTTGACGAAGGCGAATCCGGGGTGCTCGTGCACCGCGTCGAGGTTGGCCGGATTGCCCGCGTAGGTGAGCTTGTCCAGCACCGTGACCGCCACATCGCCCGGGCCGGCCGGGCCGAGGAGCGTGCGGACGTAGTGCGAGCCGATGAAACCGGCGCCGCCGGTCACCAGAATCCGGGTCGGGCGGGCGGGAGGGGAAGGGGGCGTCATGAGGAGATCTGCACCTTGCTGTGGTCGCCGAGGACGAAACGGTGGGCGGCGGGCTTGCGGGGCGCGGGAGTGACCTCGACGTTGCGGCCGATGAGGGAGGCCTCCACCCGCCGGACGCCGCTCACCGAGGAGTCGCGCAGCACGATCGAGTACTCGATCTCGCTGTCCTCGATCCGGCAGTCGCCGGATATCGAGGTGAAGGGGCCGACGTAGGAGTCGGTGATCACGGTGTTCGCGCCGACGACCACCGGGCCCACGATCCGGCTGCCGGTCACCTTCGCCCCGGGCTCGATCCGCACCCGGCCGATGATCTCGCTGTCGTCGTCGACCGTGCCGTCGATCCGGCGCTCGAGGGTCTCCAGCACCGAGCGGTTGACCTCGAGCATGTCGGTGACGTTCCCGGTGTCCTTCCAGTACCCGGAGATCGTCGTGGATCGTACGTCCCGCCCGGCGTCGATCAGCCACTGGATGGCATGCGTGATCTCCAACTCGCCGCGCCAGGACGGCTCGATGGAGCGTACGGCCTCATGGACCGCCGGGGTGAACAGATACACGCCCACCAGCGCCAGCTCGCTCTTGGGATGGCTGGGCTTCTCCTCCAGCCCGATCACCTGGCCCGCCGCGTCCAGCTCGGCCACCCCGAACGCGGTCGGGTTCGGCACCTTCGTCAACAGGATCTGCGCCTCCGGCCGCTCGGCGCGGAAGGCGTCCACCAGATCCGTGATGCCACCGACGATGAAGTTGTCGCCGAGGTACATCACGAAGTCGTCGTCGCCCAGGAACTCGCGGGCGATCAGCACCGCATGGGCCAGCCCCAGCGGAGCCGCCTGCGGGATGTAGGTGACGTCGAGACCGAACGCGGAACCGTCGCCGACCGCCTCCCGGATCTCCTCGGCGGTGTCCCCGACGATGATCCCGACCTGGGTGATGCCCGCCCCGGCGATCGCCTCCAGACCGTAGAACAGCACCGGCTTGTTCGCGACCGGTACGAGTTGTTTCGCCGACGTATGCGTGATGGGGCGCAAACGGGTACCTGAGCCACCGGACAACAGGAGTGCCTTCACGGAGGTCACCCTACTGACGCCGGACTCGCCGAAGAAAGGATTCCGCATATGTACGGTCCGTTTGGGACACCGTGGGCATCCCGCACGTCTCGGAAGTAACCGGCAGGCGATCGCTCGCCGTCGAGGGTGAAACGCCGTAGCGTTCGCATGCAGGTTTTACTGTCCCTTGGTTGCCGCCCCCACGGGTCCGTCGGACTCTTGGTCACCATGCCGTCGGGCAACGGGTTCTGCTGGTCAAGGGGGGTGCAGGGGTCCCCCGCGCTGAGCGGGGAATGTGCATGCACCTGGAGTTCCGGCACCTCCGTATCCTGCTCACCGTCGCCGAGGCCGGCAGCATCCGCAAGGCCGCCGCACGCCTGCAGCTCTCTCAGCCGGCCACCAGCGCTCAGCTGAAGCGGATCGAACACGAGCTGGGCGGCCCGCTCTTCATCCGCCGCGCGGACGGGGTGACCCCGAACGAGAACGGACAGTACGTCCTGCGCTGCGCCCGTGACCTCGTCGTCGGCTTCGACCGGCTGCGCGAGCACGCGCGATCGGCAGCCGAGGCGGACCGAAAGGCCGTCGCGCCACTGAGGGCGGGCGGAACCGCCGGCCCCCTCATGTCCCTGCTGGTCTCCGCCCTCTTCGAACTCGTCCCGGAACGCCGGCTCACCATAGACGCCCGCCGCTCGGTGCACACCCTGGTGAAATCGCTGAGCCTGTCGAAATGCGACATCGCGGTGTTCGGCGAGTTCCCCGGCTTCCCGCTTCCGGTCGGCGAGTCGGTGAAGACGCGCACACTGCTCCGCGAGCCGGTCTTCGTCCTGCTCCCCGAAGACCACCCGCTGGCGCGCCAGGAGGTGGTCGGCCTCCATGAGCTGGCGGGCGAGGAGTGGGTCATGCCGGAGGCCGACGAGAGCGGTGTGCACGCGTACCTTCATCTCACCTGTCAGTCGGCGGGATTCACTCCGCGCATCGCCCATGTGACGCCGGACCTGTCCGTGGCGCAGATCCTGGTCGCCGGCCGGCGTGCCGTCTGCGGCGTATGGCCGACCGCCGACGTCCCCGCCCACGGCACCGTGCAGCGGCCGCTCGTGGACGTCCCGTTCCACCGGCGGCTGCTGCTGGCCTGGAACACGGAATCGGTTCCGCTCGAGCTGGCCGACGCTGCAGGCGAGCGTCTGCTGGCCGCCTATCTGTCGCTGGTGCGGCAGCGGCCGCAGTATCTGGCCTGGTGGGAGGACGGGGGAGAGGAGTTCGCCCTCGGCGAGCGCAGGTGACCGCCCGGGCCACGGCTCCCCCTGCCCTATAACTCCGCAGTTATATCCCAGATGAAGTCACGTCAGGAACATGTCACCTGGTGAACACTTCGCGTCAACGTCCCCCAGGGCGTCGTCACCCCACGACGAGCGAAGGAATCACCCCGTCATGCCCCGTCCCCTTCTTGCCCTTTCCGCGATGGTCGCAGCCGGCGTCATCACCACGGGCGCGATGGCCGTACCCGCGCACTCGCAGACCAGCGCAGTGCGGGGCGGAATTTCCGTCCGCGACACGGCGATATCCCAGGCCAAGGCGAACGTGACCCGGCACGCCGACACCTTCGGTTTTGGTGCGGGCCAGAGACTCCACGTCAAGGACGTCGTCATCGACGCCGACGGCACCCAGCACGTCCGCTTCGAACGGACCTACCACGGCCTCCCCGTCGTCGGCGGCGACTTCGTCGTCCACCAGAAGGCCGACGGCTCGCTCAAGGGATCCACCCGCGCCAAGGCCCACAAGGTGGCGCTCAAGTCCGTCACACCCGCCGTCGACGCGAGGGGCACCGCGGCCGGCGCCCTGAAGCGCTCGCACGGGTTGGTGCGCAACGCCAAGACCACCCCCGAGCTGATCGTGTGGGCCGCCGACGGCACCCCCCGCCTGGCCTGGCGCACCACCGTGCAGGGCCTGGGCGACAAGGGCCAGCCGCACGGCGAGGTCTTCGTCACCGACGCCACCACCGGCGCGGCGATCGAGAACTACGACGCCGAGCGCGAGGCGACCGGCACCGGCCACTCCGAGTACACCGGTGACGTCGGCATCGACACCACCCAGCAGGCCGACGGCACCTTCGCCCTGATCGACCCGGTGCGCGGCCACATCACCAAGGACGCGCACAACCTCTCGTCCTCGTCGCTGAAGAGCTCCTCCGGCACCCTGTTCACCGACGCCGACAACACCTGGGGCGACGGCAAGAAGTTCTCCACCGACCGCGCCACCGCCGCCGTCGACGCGCACGCCAACACCGCGGAGACGTTCGACTACTACAAGACGGCCTTCGGCCGTAACGGCATCAAGAACGACGGCCGCGGCGCCACCGTCTTCGTCCACGTCGGCACCAACTGGGACAACGCCCAGTGGTCGGACTCCTGCTTCTGCATGCTGACCGGCGACGGCAACGGCACCACCGACCCCGAGCAGGTCGACCTCGACACCATGGGCCACGAGATGACCCACGGCGTCACCTCGGCCACCGCCAACCTGCGCTACAGCGGTGAGTCCGGCGGCCTGAACGAGGCCACCAGCGACATCCTCGGCACCATGGTCGAGTGGTACGCCAACAACCCGGTCGACACCCCCGACTACCTCTTCAGCGACCAGTCCACCCCGCCGTGGCTGCGCCGCTTCGACAAGCCGTCCCTGGACGGCCGCTCCGCCGACTGCTGGTCGAAGTCGGTCGGCCGCCTCGACGTGCACTACTCCTCGGGCGTCGGCAACCACTGGTTCTACCTCGCGAGCGAGGGCAGCGGCGCCAAGACCATCAACGGCGTCTCCTACAACAGCCCCACCTGCAACGGCTCCACCGTCACCGGCATCGGCAACAAGAAGGCCTCCGCCATCTGGTACCGGGCGCTGACCGTCTACATGACCTCCACCACGGACTACAAGGGCGCCCGCACCGCCACTCTGAACGCGGCGAAGGACCTCTACGGAGCCACCAGCACCGAGTACGCCACCGTGGCCGCGGCCTGGAGCGCGGTCAACGTCTCCTGACGCACCACCTGATAGGGGGGAGCCGGCCCGGACGACGACGTGGACCTCCACAGTCGTCGCCCGGGCCCCGGCGTTTCCGGCGACCCGTGATGGAGACGGGGGTGCAGCGGGTGATGGTGTGGTGCCGGCCCGCCCGATCGCCGTCCTGGCAAGATGGCGGCATGGAACGTGTGCTTGGAATCGGCGGATACTTCATGCGGGCCACCGACCCGGCGGCCCTGAACGCGTGGTACCGCGACTGCCTGGGCCTGGACGCCGACGAGAACGGCCTGTGGCGTCAGGGAGCCGGGCCGACGGTGTTCGCGACGTTCGAGTCCGAGACCGACTACTTCGGGTCCCGGGCCCAGCGAACCATGCTCAACTTCCGGGTCCGCGACCTGGATGCGATGCTCGCGCAACTGCGCGCCAAGGGAGCGGACGTGGCCGAGGAGACGCAGGACATGGAGGGCGTCGGCCGATTCGGCTGGGTCACCGATCCCGAGGGCAATCGGATCGAGCTGTGGCAGCCCGCCTGACCGCGTCTGCACGCTTGTTCGGTCAGCATCAGTCCGGCGGCACCGGCGGCAGCCCTCGACGGCGGAGGCGGCCCCGGCCGGAGCGATGAGCCGCGCGTCCACCACGGAGATCCTCGGAGGCGGATCCCCCGCCGCTCCACTGCCCGTATAGGCGACCAGCAGAGCCAGTGTTCCGCCGCATGCACCGAGGGGTGGTGCCGGCACCGAGCCGACGGCTCTTCTGAGGGAAGCGGCGACGTATCTCCTGTTCCGGGTCACACAGAAGTAGCCGGAAGCCGGTGGCCCCAAGTTCCCGGCCCAGTTGCCGTGACGTGGGGAACTCGGTGGGGCGGTCGCACGACTACTGGGACGTGGGACAGACCAGATGGCGATCACACGGAGTTCGGGAGCGGCTCTCCTGGCCCTCGGGCGATCCGGTCGCACTGGACGTGCGGCTGCGTGACGTCCGCTGCCGAGCCGATGCGATGACGGAGATTCGGGGCGTGCGGCTCGAGGTGCACGCGGGGGAACGTGTCGCACCGGCCGGCGCGACGGCGGCCCGGGCCCGTATGGCGCTCCTGCGCGCGGTGGCCGGGCTCCACCAGCTGAGCGGTGGTCAGATCACCGTGGGCGGACGGGAGAACCGGAACCCCGCTGAAAGGGCGTGGCGCAGCAGGGCCTGCTCCTGGCTTCCGCGTGTGACCGTGGCTCCCGGATCCATGGCGCGCGCCGGCACGATGCCGGGGCGCGGCGCGGGGATCATGCGTGGGGAGGTGCAGCTTCTGTACCGACGACCCGGTACTCGTCTCTCTGTGACCGGTTGGTGGACCTGGCTCCGGCCGTCCGGCACGAAGAGGCAGGCCCGACGCCGGCCTGGTTCCCAGGGGCGAACGGAAGCGTCAGTTCTCCCAGAGGCGCGGCACATTGACCGAAAGTCGGGGGAACTCGCTCGGACTCCTGTCCGACTACTGATGCGACGGCGCGGCACGACGCACGGTCGCGGCATCAGCCAGGAGGGCCTCATGACACCCGAGATAGAGAACGCGTTCGCGGCGATCAGAAGCGATCACGGTGCGGAATCCCTCAGCAGGGTGGAGCGGATGCTGGAACCTGGAGGGGGAGGGCCACGGCATCCGCTCCAGGAGGGAGCCAAGTGGATCCTGCCGGGTCTGTCTCCCACCCCGTGGCACGATCCCTACGCCTATCCGGAACTGATCCCCGTCGTCGCGGCACTGGAATCCGCTCATCCGGTCATCAAGGGCGAGCTGAACTCGGCCTGGGCGGTCCACCGGGAGGCATTTTCCGATTACGAGCACTACCTGACCCGGCAGCACGACTGGCAGGCTCTCTATCTTTACCGTGGTGGGGCCTTGGTCGAGGATTCGGCTGCGACCGTGCCGACCGCCTACAAGGTGCTCCAGGAGTTCGCCGTCGACACGGAGGCGATATGCCCTCTCCTGGAATGCCACTTCTCCACCTTGCTCCCCGGGGCATCCATAGCGCCGCATTGCGACCTGTGGAACTTCAGCATCAACCTGCATCTCGCAGTGGACATCCCCGACGGGTGCGGCATCACCGTCGCCGGTGAGACCCGTTCCTGGCAGGAAGGTCACTGCCTGCTCTTCGACTACTCCTTCGAGCACGAGGCGCGCAACGACGGCGATCGTCCCCGCACCTGCCTCCTCATGGACCTCTGGCACCCGGAAACGACCATTCCGGAACGGCGGGCGCTGGTGGCCCTCATCTCGGAAATCAGGCGACGAATGGGAGACGGTTGACCGCCTGAAACTCCCGAAAACAAGAACCGACAGTTCTGTGCTGTCGGTTCTCAGTGCTGCCCGAAAAAGTGAATTCCCAGCCCTGGGGAAGTCGATAGGACAGCCATTCTCAAGTTCTCTTCGGAGTGCTATCGTGACCGAAAATGATCGACGGATTCGATATTCGTCTCGTTTTCTATTTCTTTTCTTCTGGTGAGGGGGACCGGACGATGTCGGCACGACTGCCCCTTCTCGTCCTGGCGCTGGCCCAACTGGTCATCGCCCTCGACTACAACATCGTCTACGTGGCTCTCCCCGACATAGGCGCGGGCCTCGGCTTCTCGGAGCACGATCTGCAGTGGGTGGTGAGTGCCTACGTCGTCACGACCGGCAGCTTCCTGCTGCTGGGCGGCCGGGCCGCCGATCTGCTCGGCCGGCGCCGGACGTTCGTCACTGCGGCACTGATCTATGCGGGTTCCTCACTGGTGGGTGGGTTCGCCCAGACCCCGGGAGCGCTGGTCGCCGTGCGGGCGGTCCAAGGCATCGGCGGGTCCCTGCTGTTCCCGGCCACCCTGTCCCTGATCAACACGATCTACGCCGAAGGGCCGGACCGGAACCGGGCCTTGGCGGTCTGGGGTGCCGCGGGGGCCGGAGGTCTCTGTTTCGGTTCCCTGCTCGGCGGGGTGCTGGTGGAGGGGTCCGGCTGGCCGTCGGTGTTCTTCGTCAACGTCCCCGTGGCGGCGGCGATCGCGTGGGCGGGCCGGGTGCTGTTTCCCGCGGACGCCCCGCGGACCGAAGCGCGGAGATTCGACATGATGGGCGCGCTGACCGGGACCGGAGGCGTAACCCTCCTGGTGTTCCTGCTGGTTCACGGCCCCGCGGCCGGCTGGACCAGCCCGTCCGCCCTGGTGAGCGCCGTGCTCTCGCTGACTCTTCTCGCGCTCTTCGCCCTTGTCGAGACGCGTTCGCGTGATCCGCTGGTGCCGATCCGGCTGTTCAGACACCGTGGGCTCGTCGGTGCGATGGCGGTGACGGCGGTGTACAGCGCCACCTTCAGTTCCCTGCCGTACTTCCTGACCCTCTACTTCCAAACCGTGCGCGGCTACAGCGCGTTCGCGACCGGCCTCGCCTTCCTCGTCCCGGCCGTGGTGGTCGCTGCCGGAACCCAGGTGGGAGAACGGGCCGTTGCCGTCGTCGGTGTACGCCGCATGCTGGTCGGCGGTATGGCCCTCGGCGCGGCCGGAGCCGCCGCCCTCGGCCTGGCGCTCACCGAGCACGGCTCGTACCCCCTGCTGCTGCCGGGCATCGTGCTGCTGGGCCTGGGGCAAGGGGCTGCCTGGACCGGCATGTGGATCACCGCCGCCGCCGGTGTCGAGCCCGACGACCAGGGCGTGGCGTCGGGGCTCGCCTCCACCAGCCTCCAAGTCGGTGGCGCGG
Source organism: Streptomyces sp. Ag109_G2-15 (assembly GCF_900215565.1). Classification (NCBI taxonomy): domain Bacteria; kingdom Bacillati; phylum Actinomycetota; class Actinomycetes; order Kitasatosporales; family Streptomycetaceae; genus Streptomyces; species Streptomyces sp. Ag109_G2-15. Next base: position 1,011,368 of record NZ_OCNI01000002.1, on the reverse strand, counting down.
TGGGTCTCGCGGTGCTGGTGGCGTTGGCCGGTGCGGTCGGCCCGCACCCGGCGGACGGTACCGCGCTGGACGGCATAAGGGCCGCCGTGTTCGCGATAGCGGCCGGAATCGCCTGCGGCGTGCCGCTGACCCTCGCCGTGCGCAGAACGACCACGGGTCCCTAGACCCGCTCCCACCGTCCCCCTCCCGTCCCGGCGCCCCCGGAACTCCCCACACCTGGAGATCAGCCATGCCCACCAACTCGCCCAGCCCACCCGCCGCAGTCCTGTGCGGACTTGCCGGATGGGTGCCACCCCGCGTCGTCACCAACGACGACCTCGCCGAGCGGCTCGACACCGACGACACCTGGATCCGGACCCGCACCGGAATACGCCGCCGCCATGTCATCGAACCCGGCGAGGCGACCTCGGACCTGGCCGTCGCGGCCGGGCGCCGAGCCCTGCGCCATGCGGGAGCCGACTCCGTCGACGCGGTGATCGTCACCACGACCACACCGGACCGCCCCTGCCCCGCCACCGCCCCCGCCGTGGCCGCGCGGCTGGGCCTGGCCGGGGCCGCAGCCTTCGACGTCGGAGCCGTGTGCACGGGCTTCGTGTACGGCCTCGCCACCGCCGTCGGCCTGATTATGTGCGGCGTCGCCGAACGGGTCCTGCTCATCGGCGCGGACACCTACTCCACGATCGTCGACCCGCTGGACCGGGCCAACGCGATCATCTTCGGCGACGGCGCGGGAGCCGTGGTCCTGCGAGCCGGGCAGGCCGACGACCCCGGCGCGGTCGGCCACTTCGACCTCGGCAGCGACGGTGCGCACGAGGACCTGATCACCATCACCGCGGGCGGTTCCCGCCAGCGTTCGACCGGCGGCGAAGTACAGCACCGCGACCGGCACTTCGCGATGCGCGGCAACGAGGTCTACCGCCACGCGGTGACCCGCATGGCCGAGTCCGCGCGCGCCGTCCTGGACACGGCGGGCTGGAAGATCGACGAAGTCGACCACTTCGTGCCCCACCAGGCCAACCTGCGCATCCTGCACTCCGTCGCCGACGACCTGGGTCTGCCCAGGGAACGCTGCGTGACCAACGTCGACGCCGTCGGCAACACCGGTGCCGCCTCCATCCCGCTCGCCCTGGCCGACGCGGTCGCCCGGCAGGCGATCAGCCCCGGCGACCGGCTCCTGCTCACCGCCTTCGGCGGCGGCCTCACCTGGGGCTCCTGCCTACTGACCTGGCCCGACATACAGCCCGTACCCGCCGGCCCGTACGACCGAGGAGACGAAACCGCCTCATGAGCACGACCACCTACGACCAACTCGTGACGATCCTCGCGAAGTTGCACGACGCTCCCGCCGACCGCTTCACCCCCGAGGCCACCTTCGCCGAACTGGACGTCGACTCACTGACGATGGTCGAGATCAGCATCCGCATCGAGCGCGACCTCGGCGTCACGGTGCACGACAGCGAGCTGCGCCCCACCCTCACCCTCGGCGGCACCGCGGCACTGATCGACGCCAAGAAGGCTCGCTGACCTCCTACGAAGGAAGACACCCATGAAGATCACCGAACAGCTCGGCTCTGCCCTCGGCGCCACGGTGGAGGGCTTCGACCACACCAGCGCCTCCGACGCGGACATCGAGACGCTTCTGCAGACCGTCTACACGAAGAAGATCGCCGTCCTGAAGGGGCAGGACCTCTCTCCCCAGCAGTTCCTGGACCTCGGCAAGCGCCTCGGCCGCCCCGAGACCTACTACGAGCCGATGTACCACCACCCCGAGACCAAGGAGATCTTCGTCTCCTCCAACGTCCCGGAGAACGGCAAGCAGATAGGCGTGCCGAAGACGGGCAAGTTCTGGCACGCCGACTACCAGTTCATGCCCGACCCCTTCGGCATCACGCTGATCTACCCGCAGGTCATTCCGCAGCGGAACCGCGGTACGTACTTCATCGACATGGGCCGGGCCTACGAGAGGCTGCCCCAGGAGCTGAAGAAGGAGATCGCCGGCACGTACTGCCGCCACTCGGTCCGCAAGTACTTCAAGATCCGCCCGCACGACGTCTACCGCCCCCTCTCCGAGATCATCGAAGAGGTCGAGCGCAAGACCCCGGCCGTCAGGCAGCCGACCACCTTCGTTCACCCCCTCACTGGTGAAACGGTTCTGTACATCAGCGAGGGCTTCACCGTCGGCATCGAGGACGCGAACGGCACGCCACTCGACGAGAAGCTGCTGGGGCACCTCTTCGAGGCCACCGGCCAGCTCGACGACACCTTCGAACACGACAACATCCACCTGCAGAGCTTCGAGCAGGGCGACCTGCTGATCTGGGACAACCGCAGCCTCATCCACCGCGCCCGGCACACGACCACCCCCGAGCCGACCGTCTCCTACCGCGTCACCGTCCACGACGAGCACAAGCTGCACGACGGGATACGGGTGCCATGACCACACCCGCCGTCGACCGCTCGTACGCCACCGACGCCGCCCTGCTCGCGCGCGTCCTGCTGCCGTACAAGGAGCACTGCAAGTACCTGAAGTCCGCCGAGGTCACCGTCGGCTCCGAACACACCTCGGCGCGCGGTGAGTTCGCGATCCCCGAGTCCTGCTACATCGATGACACCGGGCACCTGAACTCGGTCGAGGTCAACATCGCCTACAACCAGATGATGTACTACCTCGTCGCGAAGTCCGTGAAGGAAGGACTCCTGGCAGGGTTCGAGGACTGGACCCTGAACGACTTCTGGCGACACCAGCTCCCGGACATCCTCATCGCCCGGTTCGCGGGCAACTTCCGGCGGCCCGTCAACCCCCGCTCGTTCTCCGGGGAGATGGCGTTCCTGTCCGTCACCCGGCGCGTGCCCGGTGGCGGCAAGCCGTTCATCCACGCCGAGACCTCGTACCGCTACTGGGACGCCGACGGCGGCCGGTGCGACGGCGAGGCGACGCTCGCATTCGTCAACGTCCGCTGAGCCATCGAAGGGACCGCCCATGGAGCCCATGGAGACGCTCGTCCAGACCACCCGCTTCCATGCCGACCGCCGGCCCGACACCCCGGCCGTGCTCTGCGAGGACCGCAGCCTGACGTACGGCGAACTGCACCGCGAAAGCAACCGCATCGCCCACGCGATCCGGTCCGCCGGGCTCACCGAGGGCGACCGGGTGGCCTACCTGGGCAAGGAGTCCGAGCACTACTACGAGATCCTCTTCGGCTGCGCCAAGAGCGGCACCGTCCTGGTTCCCGTCAACTGGCGGCTCACCGCACCCGAGGTGAGCCACATCCTCCAGGACTCCGGCACCCGGCTCCTCTTCCTGGAGGAGGAGTTCACGCCGATCGTGGAGCGCATGCCGACCGCGCCGCCCGAGACGGTCGTACCCCTCGGCCCGGACTTCGCGGAGTGGAAGACCGGACACCCTGACACCGAGACGAAGGTGGACGCGACCGCCGACACCCCGGTAGCCCAGCTCTACACCAGCGGCACCACCGGGCTCCCCAAGGGGGTCGTGCTCGCGCACCGCAGTTTCTTCGCCATCCGTGAGGCCCTGGCCCGCGAGGGGCTCGACTGGATCGACTGGCGGGAGGGTGACATCGCCCTCGTCGGTATCCCCGGATTCCACATCGGCGGTCTGTGGTGGGCCACGCAGAACCTCAATGCGGGGACGACGATCGTGGCGATGCGCGCCTTCGCCGCCCGCCAGGCCGTCGACCTGATCCGCGACCTCGGCATCACCACCGCCTGCGTGGTTCCCGCCATGCTCCGCATGATGCTCACCGAACCAGGGGTCGGCGCCAAGGACTTCACCACCCTCCGCAAGACCGTCTACGGCGGCTCCCCGATCTCCGAGAGCCTGCTGGAGGAGAGCCTCGACGTACTGGACTGCGAGTTCGCGCAGATCTACGGGCTCACCGAGACCGGCAACACCGCCGTCTGCCTCCCACCGGGCGACCACGTCCCCGGCGGACCGCGCATGCAGGCGGCGGGCCACCCGTATCCGGGCGTCCGCGCCAAGGTGATCGACGACGAGGGCCGGGAACTGCCGTCGGGCGAGATCGGCGAGGTCTGCCTGCGCACCCCGGCGCGGATGGTGGAGTACTGGGGCCTGCCCGACAAGACCGCGGAGACCCTGGTCGACGGATGGATCCACACCGGCGACGCCGGGTACATCGACCGGGACGGCTACATCTTCATCCGTGACCGGATCAAGGACGCCATCCTCGTCGCCGGCGAGAACGTCTACCCGGCCGAGATCGAGAACGTGCTGGAGAGCCACCCTGGTGTGGCCGAGGCGGTGATCGTCGGGGCCCCCGACGAGCGCTGGGGCGAACGGGTGCACGCGTTCGTCGTCCCCGTACCCGGGGACCAGCCGAGCCCGCGGGACCTGCACCGCTTCCTGGTTCCGCGCCTCGCCGCCTTCAAGCTTCCCTCGGCCTACGAGTTCATCGACCATGTGCCGCGCAACCCCAGCGGCAAGATCCTCCGCCGCGAACTGCGCGACCGCTTCTGGGGCGGCTCCGCCCGCAAGGTCAACTGACGCCGCCGACAACGTCGTGAAGAGCACCGTCGTAGACCGTCGTAGAGAGAACCCCATGCCTGAATCCCTGACCCTGGAGAACTTCCGCGCCGACCTCGCGGAGTTCCTGTACCTGCGGCCCGACGAAGTCGACCTGGACGAGAGCCCGCTGGACGCGGGACTGGACTCCCTGCGCATCGTCACCCTGCTCGAACGGTGGCAGGCCGCGGGCGCGGACGTCAGCTTCGTGGACCTCGCCGAGCGCACCTCCTTCGCCCAGTGGTGGCAGCTGCTGACCGAGCGACAGGGAGGTGCGGCACGTGCCGACACCTGAGCCCCCACCCCGTCACCCACTACTGGCCGCCCAGGAAGCCATCTGGACCGGTCAACAGCTCGACCCGGACAGCCCCGCCTACAACACGGCCGAGTACGTGCGCATCGACGGACCCGTCGACGCGGCCGTCTTCGACACCGCGCTCCACCACGTGGTCGCCGAGACCGAAGCCCTCAACGTCACGTACGTCGTGGATGGTGAAGGCCGTCCCTGGGAGGCTGAGACCCCGGCGGACGGCTGGCAGTTGCACACCGCCGACCTCACCACCGAACCGGACCCGCACGCAGCCGCGCTCGCCTGGATGGCCGCGGACATGGCTCACCCGGTGGACCTCACCCGCGGCCCCGTGTTCGGCCACGCCCTGCTGAAGACGGGCAGCGACCGGTACCTCTGGTACCACCGCGTCCACCACATCGCCCTCGACGGATTCGGCCTCTCCCTGGTGGCCCGCCGGGTGGCCCAGGTCTACACGGCCCTCGTGGTGGGCGAACCCGTACCCGACAGCGGTTTCGGCACATTGGAGTCGGTACGCGCCGAGGAGGGCACCTACCAGGAGTCCGCCCGCCACGCCAAGGACCGGGCCTACTGGACCGACCGATACGCCGACCGCACCCCGGTGGCCAGCCCGGCCGGCCGCTCGGCGCCGGCCGCGCGCACCTTTCACCGCCGCGTCACGGACCTCGACGCCGCCCAGGCCGACGCCCTGCGCACGGTCGCCCGTGAGCTGTCGGTGACCTGGTCCGAGGTGCTGCTCGCGGCGACCGCGGCGCACCTGCACCGGGTCACCGGAGCATCCGAGATCGTCCTGAGCCTGCCGGCCATGGGCCGTCTCGGCTCCGTCTCGCTTCGGGTACCGGCGATGGTGCGCAACATCCTGCCGCTGCGGGTCGCCGTCTCCGCCGACGACAGCCTCCGCGACCTCGCGGCCCGCGTCTCCCGCGAACTCCGCGCCGGTCTCCCGCACCAGCGGTATCGCTACGAACAGCTCCGCCGTGACCTGAAGCTGGTGGGGGGACAGCGCCGGCTTTCCGGGCCCGGCGTCAACATCATGCCGTTCGAGTACAACCTGCGTTTCGCCGGGCACAGCAGCACCGTCCACAACGTCTCGGCCGGTCCCGTGGACGACCTGGCGGTCAACGTGTACGACCGCTCCGACGGCACCGGCCTGCGGATCGCGGTGGACGCCAACCCCGACTTGTACACGGAAGCGGAAGTCACCGCCTTCCAGGAGGGGTTGCTCGCACTGCTCGCCGAGGCGGCGGCCACCCCTGACCGGCCCTTGCGTCCGGCTTCCGTACCGGTCCTGGACGGCGGGCCGCTGCCCGCCCCAGCCCGCCCGGTGCTGAGCCTCATCGCCGATCACGCGGCCCACCGGGGCGGAGCGGTCGCGGTGGAGCATGCCGGGGAGATCGTGACCTACGCCCAACTCTTCGGCAGCGCACGCGACATGGCCCGCAGCTTGGCCGCCCGGGGCATCGGCCGGGGCGATCTGGTGGCCGTGGCGCTGCCCCGTGGCATCGACGCCGTCACCGCCATCCTCGGCGTGCTGCTGTCGGGCGCGGCCTACTGCCCCCTCGACCCGACCGCCCCCGCCGACCGGACGGCCCAGCTGCTGACCACGGCCACGCCCGCCCTGATGGTCACGACCGACGCCGACGCGAGCGCGTACACGGGTACGCCCGTACTCACAGTCGACCAGCCGGACTCGCCCCTGGGCCCCACCCCACCGCAGCCGTCACCCCAGGACCCCGCCTACGTCATCCACACCTCCGGCTCCACCGGCCGCCCCAAGGGCGTCGAGATCAGCCACAGTGCCCTGGGGCACTTCGTGGCAGGTGCCACCCATCGCTACGGGCTGCGCCATGAGGACCGGGTCCTGCAGTTCGCGCCCCTGCACTTCGACGCCAGCGTGGAGGAACTGTTCCTCACTCTGTGCGTGGGGGCCACCCTCGTCATCCGCACCGACGAGATGACGGAGTCGGTCCCGCGGTTCCTGGACGACTGCGCGCGCCTGAACGTCAGTGTGCTGGATCTGCCCACCGCCTACTGGCACGAACTGGCCTACGCGCTCTCGACAGGCACGAGCGTCCTGCCCGACGGAGTGCGGGCCGTCGTCATCGGCGGCGAGGCGGCGCTCCCCGAACGCGTCGAACGCTGGCGCAAGGCCGTCGGCACGTCGGTCGAACTGTTCAACACGTACGGCCCGACCGAGGCAACCGTGGTCGCCACCGTCGCCGACCTGCACGACCCCGCACTCGCCCCCGGCGACGTTCCGATCGGACTTCCGCTGCCCGGTACCCGAGCCGCCGTCGTCGGCGGGGAGCTGTACCTCCTGGGCGACAACCTGGCCCTCGGCTACCGAGCGGCCGGCGCTTCCGACGACGCCCGGTTCACCCCCCTCGCCGCACTTCCCGGAGGCCCCCGCTCCTACCGCACGGGCGACCTGGTGGACATCGGCGAGGACGGGCAACTGCGGTTCCTGGGCCGCGCGGACGAAGAGTTCAAGATCAGCGGCCATCGAGTGCATCCCGCCGAGGTCGAGAGTGCCCTGCTGAGCCATCCTCGGATCCGCGAGGCGGCGGTCGTCGGACAGACCCTTCCGGACGGCACCCGGCGCCTCGCGGCCCATCTGGTCGCGGACTCTCCGGCTCCGTCCGCCTCCGAGGTCCGGGACCACCTGCGGGCGCAGCTGCCCGCGGCGATGATCCCCTCCGCCGTCGCACTCCACGACCGCCTGCCCCGAACGGGATCCGGCAAGATCGACCGACCCGCGCTGAGCGCGCCCGCCGAGATACGGGCTCCCGCCGTCGGCAGCCCGCTGGAGCAGACGATCACCAGCATCTGGCAACAGATCCTGGGCGCCGAAGACGTCACCGCTGCCGACGACGTCTTCGACCTGGGCGCCCAGTCCCTCCAGGCCATCCAGGCGGCCAACCGCCTCGGTGTCGAACTGGGCCGCGAGATACGGGTCGCCTGGCTCTTCCAGTACCCCACCGCCGCGGAACTCGCCCACTTCCTCGACGACCGCACGCCCGCCGCCACAGGTCTCCCGGCGACCCTGCTCACCGACACGGCCCTCGACCCGAGCATCCGACCCGGTGCCGGCCGCCGCCCGGACGTGCCCAGGCGCATCCTGCTGACCGGCGCCACCGGCTTCGTGGGGGTGCACCTACTGGTGGAACTCCTGGCCACCACGGAGGCCGAGATCGTCTGCACGATCCGCGCGCGCACCGCCGGCGAGGCCATGGACCGCGTCCATCAGGCCCTGGAGCAGCACGGTCTCTCGCTCCCGGAAGCGGCGAAGCAGCGCATCACCGCCGTCCGCGCCGACCTCGCCCGCCCCGGCCTCGGTCTGGCACCGGACACGAAAGGCGAACTGGCCGAGACCTGCGACGCGATCCTCCACAACGCGGCGACGGTGAGCATCATGCGGGAGTACGGCACCCTGCGTGCCGTCAACACCGAGTCCACCCGGCACCTGCTGGGCCTGGCCGCCGCACGCGCCATTCCGCTCCACTACGTCTCCACCCTGTCCGTGGCTCCGCCCGCGAGCCACAGCGCGGAGGTGCCGGAGGCGTTCCTGCCACCGCACGCCGGTCTGCGGTACGGCTACCAGCAGTCGAAGTGGGCCTCGGAACGGCTCCTCGAACAGGCCGCTGAGCGTGGCCTGCCCGTCACCGTGCACCGCCTGGGTCGAGTGGTCGGACCTGCCGGCACCGGCTATGTCAACGCGCGTGACTTCCTGTGGAGCGTGCTGCGGGCGGGTATCCCGGCAGGAATCGTCCCGGAGTTGTTCGAGGACGAGATCTGGACTCCGGTGGATTACGTCGCCAGGTCCGTGGTGCATCTCAGCCTCAACGGCGCCGGTCCGGTCTTCAACCACGCGGCCGTATCGAGAGTGCGGCTGAGCGACCTCTACGACTGGGTCGAGGAGTACGGCTATCCCGTTCGACGAATGCCGCTGGCCCAGTGGCGCGACGAGTTGCCCCGCGCGGCCGATGTCGCCGCGACCACGCTCGCCTTCTTCGACTCGACGAGCGAGACAAGCGGGAGCGACGCCCCCGACCTGCGGCTCGGGCACGTCCATGCCGACCACGTCCGCAAGGGGCTGCGAGGCAGCGGCATCACCCGCCCGTCGATCGGCCGGGACCTGGTGTTCCGGTACCTCGACCGGTGTGTGGCCACCGGGGAGCTGCCCGCACCGGCCGGAAGGGAACCCCATCCGGCGCCTCCAGCCAAGTAGTCGGACTTTCCCGGGAACTCGCGGCGACGGCGCCACGACTACTGCGACGGAACACCACCGCGCCCTGCAAGCAAGGAGTCAGCATGTCCATCAAACGGCCGGTCGCCACAGCCCTGGCCGCGGCCCTCTGTCTGGTCACGGCGGCATGCGCCGACTCCTCGACTAACGAGAAGGCGAGCGGCAAGCAGACCGAGGCCGCCGCCTCGAAGACCGGATACCCGGTGACCATCGAGAACTGCGGCCAGACCGAGACCTTCAAGAAGGCCCCCAGCCGAGTGGTCGTCATGAACGGCGCCTCGGTCGCAGAGGTTTCGACCCTCCTCGCCCTCGGCCTCGGCGACAAGATCGTCGCCAACGAGCAGTCCTACGGCATGAGCGAGGTGCCGGGGCGGGCCAAGACGATCAAGGCCCTGCCCACTGGGAACATCAAACTCAACGACGCCTACGACATCCCCCGTGAGGCGATGCTCGGCCTGCGCCCGGACCTGGTGCTGTCCACCACGTCGTACGGCTTCGACGAGAAGAACGGCTTCGCCACCCGCGACCAGTTGAAGCAGGTGGCAGCCAACACCTATGTCTCCCCGCAGGGCTGCAAGCAGGACACCTCGAAGATGACGGTCGCCGACAGCTACACGCTGCTGCGCGACATGGGGAAGATCTTCAATGTCTCCGACCGTGCGGAGAAACTGATCGCCGCCTCCGAGAAACACATCGGCGAGGTCTCCACCAAGGTCAAGGGCAAGAAGGCGCCCAAGGTGATGGTCCTCTTCTCCAACATGTCCATGGGCGGCAACGACTTCAGCTCCGTCGTCGCCCAGGGCATCTACAACGACATCCTCGCCAAGGCCGGCGGCTCCAACGCCTTCGCGTCGGCCTCCAAGACCTCCTTCGCCGACCTGAGCAAGGAGAAGGTGGCCGCCACCGATGTCGACGCGCTCGTCGTCATCGGTTACAACGACCCCAACCCGGCGGCCTACGCCAAGAAACTGCTGAAGGAGTTCCCCCAGTGGCCGGCCGCGAAGCAGAACAAGTACGTGGTGCTGTCCGACTCGATGTACCTCGGCCCGAGCAACGACCTGGCCGTGGAGAAGATCGCGAAGATGCTGCACCCGGACGCCTTCTGAGCCGCCCGACCCGACTGAGGGTCACCCTGGCCTTCACCCTGCTGCCCGGCGCGCTGATCGCCACCATGATCGTGGCGATCAGCATCGGCGCGGTCACCATCCCGCTCGGCGACGTGTGGGGCATCGTCTGGCACCACGTCACGGGGCAGGGCGCCTCCGGTGACCTCGCGACCGACCAGATCGTCTGGAACTTCCGCACTCCCCGGGTGGTTCTGGCGGCCCTGGTCGGCGCGGGCCTGGCCGTCTCGGGCGCGGTGCTGCAGACCGTGGTGTCCAACCCGCTCGCCGACCCCATCGTCCTCGGCTTCTCCTACGGCGCCACGCTCGGCGCGGTGCTGGTCATCACCCTGGGCGGAGGCGTGGCACTCGCCGGGCTCGGCGTCTCGGCGGCCGCCTTCCTCGGCGCGGTGGCAGCTGGCACGCTGGTCTTCGCCCTCGGACAGAAGCGCGGCCGGATGGCCCCCACCCGGCTGGTCCTGGCCGGGGTCGCGGTGGGCTACGTCTTCCTCTCGGCCACGAGCTACGTCCAGTTGCAGGCCACGCCGACCGAGCTGCGGACGGTGATGTTCTGGATGCTGGGCAGCGTGGCCGGCGCCCAATGGGACCAACTGCCCACCGTGACGGTGGTGGTGCTGGCCGGCACCGCCCTCCTCACGCTCTTCGGCCGGCGGCTCAACGTCCTGCTGGCCGGAGACGACTCCGCCACCGCCCTCGGCGTCGACGTCAACCGCCTGCGCGCGGTGCTCCTGGTGCTCAGCGCGCTGCTGACCGGAACCGTCATCGCCGTCGCCGGGAGCATCGGCTTCGTCGGCCTCATGATCCCGCACCTGGTCCGCCTCACCCTGGGCGCCGACCACCGCCGGCTCCTGCCCCTGACCGCCCTCCTCGGCGCCCAGTACCTGGTCCTCGTCGACCTGCTCTCCCGCACCCTCAACCGCCCCAACGAACTTCCGCTGGGGATCCTCACCGCTCTGCTGGGCGCTCCCTTCTTCCTGTGGCTGCTGCGCCGCAACAAGGGCCTGGACTGAACCATGAAACTCACCGTCGACCAGCTCCACATCACCCTGGACCGCAGTCCGATCCTCCGCGATGTGAGCCTGGAGGCCCGCAAGGGCGACATCGTCGGCCTCGTCGGCCCCAACGGCAGCGGCAAATCCACCCTGCTGCGCGCCGTCTACCGCTCACTGCGCCCAGCGGACGGCGTGGTCCGGGTCGGCGACGACGACGTCTGGGCCCTGTCCGCCCGCACTGCGGCCCGCCGCACCGCCGCCGTCCTTCAGGACGCCACCGGGAACACCACCGGCCTGACCGTCACCGAGATCGTCGCGCTCGGCCGCGCACCCCACCACGGCCTGCTGGGACGCGACGGCGCCGAGGACCACCGGGCCGTGGCCGGCGCCATCGACCGCTGCGGTGTACGACCCTACGCGGACCGGGACTATGCCTCCCTGTCCGGCGGCGAGCGCCAACGCGTGCTGTTGGCACGGGCGTTGGCGCAGGACCCGCAACTGCTCGTGCTCGACGAGCTGACCAACCACCTGGACATCCGTGCCCGGTTCGAGCTGCTGGACCTGATCCGGGCCACTGGTGTCACCACGCTGGCGGTCCTGCACGACCTCGACCTGGCCGCCCGCCTCTGCGACCACCTGGTCGTCCTGCACGAGGGAGCGGTGGTGACAGCGGGACCGGTCCTGGACGTGCTGTCCCCGCAGCTCCTGGCCGACGTCTTCGGCGTACGCGCGCACGCCGAACAGCATGCCGACGGCGTCGTCCGCATCACCTACGCGGCTCAGCCACTCGCCGGCGACAGTGGAGAGGAGGGTGGTGACGAGACGCGCGACAACGACGGAGCGGAGGAGGACCGGGCCGTGAAGACCGGGAAGCACTGATACTCGGTCAGACGCCCTTGTCAGCAGGTGTCTCGTACTGAATCCCGGCACGCGTCGCTTCGCTCGCCTCCACACCGCCGAACCGAGACGGAGGGGGACCTCGAGGGCGAGGGATGAGGCCGTGCCTATTGCGAAGAGTGCCTTTCTCGCTGCGGGCGAGGAGTCCGGGTCGACGACACGGTCGGTCGACGGCCCCAGTGTGTCCTGTCGGTGGCGCAGCTCTCCGAGGCGGAGCGCGAACAGCTGACGGCCAAGGGCATCCCGTTCGTCGTCTTCGACCCGATCGACGAACTGCCCGACCACGTGCCGTTCGTGGGAGCCACGAACTGGAGAGGCGGGCAGGCGGCGACCCGGCATCTGGTCGGACTGGGACACCGGCGCATCGCCATGATCAGCGGGCCGGATCACCCCTTCTGCCTCGCCCGGCTGTTCGGCTACTCGTCCGCTCTCGCGGCGGCTGTCCCGCCCCGATCGCCCCACCGCCGTGTTCACCGCCAACGACATGCAGGCGCTCGGTGTCTACCAGGCCGCGCGCGAGGTCGGGTTGCGCATCCCGCACGATCTCAGCGTGGGAGGTTTCGACGACGTACCGGCCGTGGCCTGGATGGATCCGCCCTTGACCACGGTCCATCAGCCGCCGGCCGAGATGGCGACGGCCGCCACCGAACTGGCCCTGGCGCTCGGCCGCGGCGAGGAAGTGCCGCAGCGGGGACTGGAGATCGCGACCACCCTCACCGTCCGCGAGAGCACGGCACCGCCCAAGGAGGAGTGACGCGACCGCGCGCGAAAAGGGCAGTGCCCCTGGTTGCCGGGAGGGGCAACCAGGGCGAGGGGGCCGGTCGTTCAGGATGTCGTGCCGGTGACCGAGCCTCCGGACTTGGTGACGTGGTAGGTGACGGTGGCGCCGCTGTGGAAGTGGAAGGTCAGCGTCACCGGTTCGCCGTCGCGCAGCGCGTTCAGGAAGTCGGGAGTCAGAATGATCTTGCCGCCCGGGTAGTCCGGTGAGAAGGCCGCGTTGAACTCCTGGTACGGAGTCCAGCCGGCCTGACCGGCGTTGCTGCCGTCGGCGTACCTGGCCTCCATGGTCGCCAGTACGTCACCCTGGTACTGGGTGGGAAGGGTGAACGAGCCGGTCGTACCCGTGGCGTTCGACAGCACCGGAGTGTCGAACGTGGTCACGTCGATCGTCCAGGGCAGCCCGCGGGAGAACCGGACCTGGAGCGTCGCGTTGACCCCGTACCGGCGATCGCCGGTCAGCCGGGTCAGTGCGCGCGCCGTGAGGGTGAGCTGGTTGTCGGTGACGGTGTAGTCCAGTCCCGGAGTAAGCGGGGTGCTGCCCTGCCACAGGCCGCGGAACTGGGTGCCGTTGGGGTTCAGAGTGAGCGTCTTGGCCGTGATCGGGCTGGACTTCGGCACGAAGACCTTGTCGAAGGAGGCGGTTCCCGAGCGGGTGGTCCAGCTCGACTTGATCCAGGCGAACAGGGCGGGGTCGGTCCACTTCAGGGTCTCGCGGTTCAGGTAGGCGAACGTTCCGGGGTCCCACAGGGCGGTGGTGACACCGGCGACGCGCGCCGCGTAGTTGAGGTGCTCGAAGTACTTCAGCGCCTCACCGCGCTCCACGCGGTCGGGATGGTTGTGGTCCGGCCAGGCGAGCAGACCGTACTCGCCGAGGTAGACCGGGATGTTCTTGGCGACGAACGTGTCGTGCATGCGGGCGAAGGCCTCGTTCAGGTCCTTCTGGGCGTTGTCGTCGTACCGGGTGCCGCCCGCGATGTTCACGCTGAACGGGTACCAGCTGTAGTAGTGCACGGTGGCGACCAGGTTGCTGTCATGCAGTGCGCTGATCGTGGCGGACAGGTCGTCCATGAGGGGCTGGGAGGGGGTGCAGCCCTGCGTGGGCAGCACGAGCAGGCGGCTTGTGTTCCCGCCGCCCGAGGAGCGGACGATCTTGTGGAAGGAGGTGTTCAGCTCGTTCATGAGCTGGGTCTTCCGCGCGTCCGTGGCATTGTCGAAGGACGGCTCGTTGACGCTCTCGAAGAGCAGGGTGCGCGGCTCGTCGCGGAACGTCGAGGAGATCTGCGTCCAGCTGGCGTTGAAGCGGGCGAGTACGTTGTCGTGGTCGGTGGGCATCTTCGAGATCCACTGCCACGAGTCGTGGTGGACGTTGAGCACGACGTACAGGCCGTCGGCCTGCGCCCAGTCGACCACCTGCTTGACGCGGCTCATGAAGGTGGCGTCGATGGTGTAGGGGGCGGTGGCGGACTGGTGGTCGGTCCAGGACACCGGGATGCGGACGCTGCGGAAGCCCTGCGCGCGGATGGTGTCGAACAGGTCCTTGGTGACCTTCGGGTTGCCCCAGGACGTCTCGTCCGGGATCGCGTCCAGGGTGTTGCCCAGATTCCAGCTGGGCTGCATCTCGGCGACGGCGTCCATGGCCCGGGCCGGAACCTTGACCGTCGACGGTGCCGGTTTCGCCGTGCCGTCGGGCGCCGCGATCGAGGTGCCGGTGCCGGCGGACAGTCCCAGGATGACGAGCAGCGCCATCAGCAGGCCGGCCAGGCGTCCGGGGCCGCGGCGCCCGGGTAGACGTATGTCCTTCATGTTCCTTCCCTTCGTTCGGTCGTGCGTCTCGGTCGTGTCCTTCGGTCGGTCGTACGGTTGATCCGATCCGTGGTCGGGCAGCGATCAGCCGTCACTGCCCCACACGCCGGCTGGTACGGGTCGACTGGGTGATGTGCGCCGTGACGTCCTCGGGTTCAGCCGTCGAGGGGCTCGTAGTCGAACCAGTCGAAGTGGACGGCGCCTGCCGTGGCGTACATGCCGATGACCCGGCCGGTGAAGCCGCCGGCCACCTCTGTCGACAGGTAGCGACCGTCGAGGGTCGCGAGCTCGGTGAACGTTCCGTCCGGGGCTTCGATGCCCAGAGAGACGACGTCGGGTCCGGTGCAGGGCCCGTGCGGTGACGGCGGGTCAGTGATGGTGACGGCAAGGACCACAGGCCCGGCGGGCACGGACGTGGCGGCCACGACTGTGCGCAGGGAGCCGACGCGCGCGATCACCCGCACCTCCGTGCCGCACGCCTCGACCGCGTAGTGGTGCCGCTCGTCCAGCCGGACGGCGAGGCCGCCGCGCCCCTGCCCCGGGTCGACCAGGGTGCGTGCCCGGCAGGTGAGGTGCTGCTGGCGGCGGCCGGTGAACACCACGTCGGGCTCGTCCAGGGAGTCGCCCCGCGCGCGGAGAGTCAGCCAACCGGGACGCTCCTTGGTGGTGCAGAGTTCGGCGGGGCGGTCCCGCACGGAGATCCAGGTCGGCCCGAGTTCGCTGAGCTCGAAGTCGTCGCGCCGTTCCTCGGCGAGGGCGGGGGAGATCGGCCAGGGGAGCGCGGACAGGTCCAAGGCGACCTCGCCGACGACCGGCCAGCCGTCCTCCCAGGTCACGGGAGCCAGGAAGGTCTCCCGGCCGAGCACGTGCCAGCCGGGCGTGCCGCCGCGCGGCCGTACCCCGAGCAGGACCATCCACCACGAGCCGTCGGGGCCCTGGACCAGGTCCGCGTGGCCGGTGTTCTGCACGGGGTGGTCGGTGCCGCGGTGGGTGAGGATCGGGTTGGCCGGGCACGGCTCGAACGGGCCGGTCGGCGTACGGCCGCGGGCGATCGACACGCCGTGGCCGCGCTCGGTGCCGCCCTCGGCGATGAGCAGGTACCAGTAGTCGCCGATCCGGTACAGGTGCGGCGCCTCCGGAGCTTTGGCGCCGGGACCGCCGGACCAGAGCTTGTGGGGTGTGCCGTGCGTCTGTCCGGCGGACGGGTCGATACGGACCTGCGACACCCCTGCGACGGTGCACCAGCACGTGCCGTCCTCGTCCCAGGCCAGGTCGGGATCGATACCGGGCACGCCCGGTGCCCAGATGGGATCCGACCACGGTCCGGCGGGGTCGGTGGCCGTGACGATCAGGTTGCCGCCGCCCTCGCTGCAGTTGGTGACGATCAGCCAGAAGCGTCCGTCGTGGTGGCGCAGCGTGGGGGCGTAGATGCCGCCCGAGGACGCCATGGAGGTGGGCAGACGCAACTGCTCCGGCCGGTCCAGGACGTTGCCGATCTGCTGCCAGTGCACCAGGTCACGGCTGTGGAAGAGGGGTACGCCGGGGAAGTACTCGAAGCTGGAGCAGGCGAGGTAGTAGTCGTCGCCGACCCGACAGATGCTGGGGTCGGGGTGGAAGCCGGGGAGCACGGGGTTGGTGGCGCGGGCGGGCGGGTTCTGAGCGGGCACCCTTGATCGTCCTTTCGTCGGGTGGGCGGCAGGGTCGGCGCTCAGGGAGCGTCCGGTTCCGTGCGGGTGATGCGGAGCAGCGCCGCCGAGGGCGCGGTGGGCAGGGTCACGGTGAGGTCGGTGGTGTCGGAATTCCAGGCGGCAACGGCCTGACGTGCGGCGGGGTACAGCACCTCGACACCGGCTGCGCCCCCCGCCCGGTCAGCCAGCCGCAGGGTGGTGGTGGCCTCACCGCCCGGGCGGCGCCAGACGGTGAGGTACGTGGTGGCGGGGGTGTGCAGGGCGAGAGCGATCCAGGGGTCGTCCCAGCCGGGCAGCCCGAGTGGCCAGGACGGCACGGCCCGGGGCAGGTCGGCGCGGACGGCCTTGTACACGGCGACCGCCTCATGGACCAGGGCGCGGGCCTCCGGTCCGGGTCCGGCGTGGTGAGGCACCCCATTGCGAACGAGCTGACCGACTCCAGGTGGAGCGTGTCCTGCCCTTCGTTGCGCAGGGTCACCTCGCTGCGGAGCACGGGTATGCCGTCCGGCGACCGGTAGGTCACCTCTGCGACCAGACCGGTGTCCGGGTCGTCAAGTACGACGGTCAGGGTGTGCCAGTCACCGTCGCGGGCCGCACGGTGGGTCCGGTGGCCCAGCCGCCCGCCGATCGCCGTCTGGACCAGGCGGCTGCCCGACCAGTCGCGCCCGTGACCCGTCGCCGTCACCTCCACCAGAGGCAGGGACCCACGGGGGCCGTTGCCCGCCTCTCCGGGCAGTCCGAGGTGCGTCAGGCGGGCACTGCCGTCGTCGCCGAGGACGAACTCGAGGTGCAGTGCCTCGTGACCCCAGCGGAAGCACCGCTCTTCCTTTTCCATGGTGGCCTTTTCCAGGTCAGTGGCCGCGCAGCACCGCGCAACCGCCGGGCGGCAGTTCGTGGACCGTTGTGCCGGTGAGCAGGTCGTGGGCGGGATCCGGCAGGGGCACGGCGTCCTCGGTGTGGTTGATCAGGACGTGCCAGCGGCGGCCGTCGGCTGCGTGCCGGGTGACGGCTTCGACACCGGCCGGCAGGTCCGCCGGCTCCGGCTCGACGCCGGCTTCCTTCAGGAGCCGTCCGAGCAGGGCGCCGTAGTCGGCCTCGTCCAGGCGGGTGGAGAGATACCAGCCCCGTCCGGTGCCGAAGCGGTGCCGGGTGAGTGCCGGGCTGTCCGCGAGCATGCCGTGGCTGTAGGCGGCGAGCGTTTCGGCGCCTTCGGCGCGCAGGGACTCGCTCCAGACGGTGCCGTGCGAGCCGTCGGACAGGGTGATCCGCTCGTCCGTCCGCAGCGGCCGGTGCTCCTCGACGCGGATGCCCAGCGCCTCGCGCAGCGGTGCGGCCGGGTAGCCGCCGAGACGGGCGTGCAGGCGGTCGTCGACGTAGCCGGTGGCATGCTGGACGAGGAGCGTTCCCCCGCCCTCGACGTAACGGCGCAGGTTCTCCGCACCCTTGTCGGACAGCAGGAACAGGGAGGGGGCGATGACCAGCCGGTAGCGGCTCAGATCGTGCTCCGGGTGGGCGAAGTCCGCCGTGACGCCCGCGTCCCACAGCGCGCGGTGCGCCCCGGCGAGCGGTGCGTGGTAGTCGAGGCGGGAGGAGGGCAGGCCGTCCACCTCCAGTGCCCACATGGCGTCCGGGTCGTCGAGCACGGCCACCTGCGCGGTGACCGTCGATCCCGCCAGCTCGCCGAGCCGGGCGACTGCCTCGCCGGTCTGCGTGACCTCGCGGAAGATGCGGCTGTCGGGTCCCGCGTGCGGAAGCATCGCCGAGTGCCAGGTCTCGGCGCCGGCCCGGGACTGGCGCCACTGGAAGAACAGGGCGCCCTCCGAACCGCGCGCGATGTGGCCGAGGCTGTGGCGCAGAACATCACCCGGCTCCTTGCCGATCACCTGATCGCCGTCGTAGACCGTGCTGGTGCCCTGCTCCATCAGCAGCCACGGGCGGCCGCCGGCCAGGGAGCGGGAGCGGTCGGCGTAGTAGGCCACATGTGCGGCGCCGTCGAGGCCGTTCGCGTGCGGGTACTGGTCGGAGCTGACGACGTCGAGTTCGCGGGCGAACGCCCACACGTTCAACCGCAGGTCGTAGGGCAGCATCAGGTTCGTCGTCACCGGGCGGTCGCTGTGCTCGCGGATCGCGTCGCGCTGCTCGCAGTAGGCAGCGATGATCTCGTCGGCCCAGAAGCGGTGGAAGTCCACTGTCTGGCCGGGGTTCTTGTGATACTGCGTCGCGCGCGGGGGCAGGACCTGCTCCCAAGAGGTGTAGCGCTGGCTCCAGAAGGCTGTGCCCCACGCGTCGTTGAGGGCGTCCAGCGAGCCGTGCCGGGCGCGCAGCCACACTCGGAACGCGGCCGCCGCCTGGTCGCACCAGCAGAGCGTGCCGTACTCGTTGTGCACGTGCCACAGCGCGAGGGCGGGGTGGTCGCCGTACCGTTCGGCCAGGGCGGAGGCGATCCGGCGGGCCGCGCTGCGGTAGGCGGGTGCGGCGAGGCAGTAGGTGTCGCGGCTGCCGTGGACGAGGCGGGTGCCGTCGGCCTGGACCGCCAGTGCGTCTGGGTGGGCGAGGGTGAACCAGGGCGGCGGGGAGGCCGTCGGGGTGGCGAGGTCGACGGCCACGCCGTTCGCGTGGAGGCGTTCGATGTGGGCGTCCAGCCAGGTGAAGTCGTAGCGTCCCTCCTCCGGTTCGAGCAGGGCCCAGGAGAAGACGCCCATCGTGGCCAGGTTGACCCTGGCCCGGCGCATGAGTTCGTCGTCCTCCTTCCAGACCGGCTCGTCCCACTGCTCGGGGTTGTAGTCCCCGCCGAAGGCGAGGCCACCCAGGCGGTCGGTGATACTGCGTGCCGTCATGAGGCTTCCTTGGGTACGGAGAGTCGAGTGATTCTCTGACGAGACGTCAGGGCGGGTTGGGGCACACCCGGTTCATCCGCCGACCGCTCGCAGCGGCACCACCGGCAGTTGTCGAAGCGCTTCACCTCGCAGGCGAAGGTAACGGAGAAGTTTCGTGCGAAACAAGAGCACCTACGCCAAAAAACTTTCCTTCCCCTGGCTCCTTGGCGGCTTCTCAGGGGGAATGACGCTGTCGATGCGCTTCGACACTCCGTCTTCGTAGCCAAGAGTCGGCTTCACGTCCGACATCTGCTCCTCGGCCTTCTGCCGCGAGGGTTGGCTCCGTGGTATGCGCCTCGAAGGAGGCCACGCACTGGTTGCCGAGGCGGGTGGCGACTTCGAGGGAACGCTCATCGGCCGTCAGGGTCACCACCAGGACCGGCTGGTCGGGCAGCTCGTCGGCGGCGGCGCGCAGCAGAGCCGTGGCGGCCTCGAATGCCAGTCCCACGCCCCAACTGGCTGCGAGAGGTCGGTCGGACGCGGCGGATCCGGGCGTTCTCGCCGTATCCGGTACTGCCACGGGTCGGAGCGGCTCCTGACGAACAGCCGACTGAATCGGCAGTCGCCGCCCCGACGTCCGGTGAAAGGAGATGCGCGCCCGGGCGGCGCGATCAGTGCCGGGCGAACTGGACCCGGGTCGGTTGCACGACGTTCGGCCGCAGGGCGATCCCGCTGACGGTCAGCTGTTCCCCGTAGATGTCCGTGATTCTGATCGTGCTGCCGCACCCACTGCCGTCGGCCGATATGAAGTAGTTGTAAGAGGTGCGGGGCAACTGCCGCCAGCCGCTCCCGGTGTGGACCTCCAGCCTCGCCACCGGATTGCGATGGCCGATCGCCTGGATGCCGCACCAGTAGGGGTTGGACCCGGTCTTGTACCTGATGGACACCGTCTGGGACGTGCTCGGGCTGACCAGGCTCCAGGTGATCGGTATCCGGCCGACCTTGAGGTCGGCGAGTTTGGCGAAGGCCTGTTGGCTGAGGTCGAGTTGCCCGGGTGCGCAGGGCAGGGGGCACTCGTTGGTGATCCGTACCGTGATGGAGGCGCCGTTCGCCGCGCGGACGCGGACGTACGCGCCGCACGCCCTGGACGTCTCGTAGTCGGTGGTGTTCATCGCCGCGATCATCATGTCGTCGCTCGGGCCGAACCCACAGGCGCCGTCTCCGTCGCCGGCTTCGTAGGCGGTGGCGACCCCTGTGTAGGTGGTCCCGGGCTGTATCCGCCCTGCCGACGGTGCCGTGGTCGACTTCGTTCGCGCGGCCCGCGGGGTGGACGCGGCCGACGGTCGTTTCGACCGGGTGTTCGCGGAAGCCTTCGGCGTCGGCGAGCCCGTCGCGGTCGGCGTGCCCGTCGCGGTCGGGGTGCCTGTGGGACTCGGGGTGCCTGTCGTGGGCGTGGCCCTCGCCGGGGTGCCGGCGGCGGGTGTGACCGCGGCCGACGCCCCATCGGTCTCGTGGTCGGGGAGCAACGCCATGACCAGGGCAGCGACGACCCCCGCGGCGGCCAGCGCCACCGTGGTGCCCACCATCAGCCTGTGTCTGCGCCTGCGCTGCCGCGCGGCCTGCCTTGCTGTCTTCATGCCTGTCCGTTCGGATGGTCGAGTCGACGGTGCACTGTTCAGTAGCCGCAGGAAGCGCAAAGGTTGCCGACGTTTTTTCGGCTTGTCGACGAGGAGCGGTCGCCGTGCCCCGCCCGGCGCAGGATGCCACGCTCACGCCCCGTCCGGGGGCGGGCGCCGGGCACCCGGGCCTGGCCCGTCGGCCTCGACCTCGCGGACGCGATCGACGCCTCCGAGAATGGTAGACACCGTCGGCACCCTGCGAGAGGAGGCGTACGGACAGCAGGCGTCGGAGGCCGTCGACCTCCACCTTCACGGGCGGGACGCCGTGAGCGGGGCTCGTCGAGACGGCGCGCCTCCTGGATCGCGCGGTCCTCCGGCCGGCGGACGAGGGAGGGCGCACGTGGATCTCGTACGCGACCGAAGGCGGAGGACTCGCCGTGCGCACCTGGCTCCGGCCTGCGCACGCCGAGGTCCTGTCGGTCGAAGTGGACGACCACGCGATCCGCTTGAAGGGCTCGCTCCACGGACGGAGAGCGCGGGCGCACCCCTACCGCTTCCTAGTGCGGCTCCGGGACAACGGCGGGCATCTCATCGACGCCCTTGTCCCGTGGATCCGTACGGCGACTTCCACATCACCCTGCCGGTCGACGTGGTGGCGGAACTCCATTCCGGCCCTCCGGTGCGCGGGCCCGGCGGCGGGCTGGCGCTGCGCGTGCTCCGAACCGCCGATACGGTGCTGGGCCGACCGTAGAGCGGCGGCGGTCAGAGGGCGACCAGCCGCCACTGCTGGTTGGTTCCGTCACCGACGGGCCACTGGATCACCTTGGCGCCGTTGTCCGCCGATCCGCCCTCCACGTCCGCGCGCAAGCCGTTGCGGACGTTGACGAGCCGGACGTGTCCACCGCCCGCGTCGACGACCCTCCAGCGCTGGTTGTCGCTGGTGCCGTCCCGCCACTGGATGAGCTGGGCACCCTGTGTGGAGCCCCCGGGGCTGTCGACGACCTTGCCGCTGTGGCGGGCGACGAGGCGGAAGGAGCCGTCGGCGTCGGGCTGGAGCCGCCATTGCTGGTTCTCGCTGCCGGACCAGCCCCACTGGATGAGGGTGGCGCCGTCGGCGGTACTGCCGCTGGTGACGTCGAGCACCTTGCCGCTGCGTCGGTTTTCGAGCCGGAAGAAGCCGCTGAGCAGGGAGACGGTGAAGTCGGTGCGCTGTCCGGCGGTCAGTGAGACCTTCCTGGCGTGGGTGCCGAGGGAGGAGGGCGTGACGGTCGCGGTCGTGGCCACGGAGGTCATGCCGCGGCGGCTGATCAGCGTGACGTCCTGGTTGACGCCGGAGGTGACCGACAGGGTGGCGGTCCGGGCGTTCAGGTCCCAGGCGAAGCTGTGGATCCGGATCCGGCCACGGTCGGCGGTGCGTGGTGCTGGGGGAGTGGAGCGGTGACCCACCGTCGTGGTGACCCACCGCCGCCCGGTCGACTTGGAACGGAATCCGGGCGGCGGCGGGGGTCCGGGGAAAAGGGGTCAGACGGCCGTGAAGGACCACAGCAGGTTGGTGCTGCTGCCGTACGTCCACTGCTTGGTGACGGAGCCCGAGTCGACGTTGCCGCCGCCGTCGAGGACCAGGCCGGTGGTGCGGTTGGCGATCGAATAAAGGTCGCCGCCCCGGTGGGTGATCTTCCACTGCTGGTTGGTGCCCCCGTTCCAGGGAGCCTGCCGGGCGGGGGAGCCGTCGGCGGTGGCACCCCAGCCGTCGGCGACCATGCCGTTCGTCCGGTTGACCAGCCGGTAGTAGCCGCCTCCGACGGCCTCCGCCTGCCACTGCAGATTGGAGCTGCCGTTCCAGGTCCACTGCTTGAGGTTGGACCCGGAGGCCACGCCGCCGCCACTGTCCAGGGCGAGGCCGTTGGTGACGTTGGTGATCCGGAAGTAGGTCGCCGGGTTGAACTGGACCCTCAGCGAGGCGATCTGATCGTTGTTGCCGGTGACCCGCAGGTCGGGGTTCTCGGCGGTGAACGTCCAGGAGGTGCCGCTGAAGTTGTCCCCGAAGTAGCCGATCACCTGGTAGCCGGGGGCCGGCCGGAGGGAGGAGATGCTGCCCGCGCCCAGCCCGGCCGAGGTGAGGTCGGCCGTGGTGTAGTCACCGACGGTGAGTACGGCCGAGTTGCCGCTGTAGTTGACGTCCGTGGAGGCGAGGGCGCCGGCGAGCGGCCGCAAGCCCGGAATCGTGCCGGAGAAAGCGAGCTTCAGGACGTAGGCGTTGGCGTTGTACGGGGCTGAGGACGGCAGGGTGACCGTGAGGCCGGACGAGTTCTGGGCCGGCGTGGGCAGGTCGATGTAGGTGCCGGCGGTGGTGCCGAGGAGCTTCACAGAGGTCAGCGACGAGAGGTTGATCCGGTCCGAGCTGAGAGTCTTGATCGTCAGTGAACTGCCGGGCCAGCCCAGGACGGTGGCGTACAGGACGTTGTCGGCCTTGTTGCGGGTGAAGCGGATGTCCTGCGGCGTGCCGGCATGCGGGGTGGTGAACGCACCGCCGCCCATCTTCGTCGGGCCCTCGCCGTACGCCGTCCAGGCGCGGGTCGAGTACACCGACTCACCGAAGCGCTTCAGGTGGTCCCCGATACCGAGCAGGATGTCCTTCTGCGCCTGGGGGATGGTGCCGTCGGCCATCGGCGCGATGTTCAGCAGCATGTTGCCGTTCTTGCTGACCCGGTCGATGAACGAGTGCAGCATCTGCTGGATGGTGTAGTAGCCGATGCCCTGGGTGTAGCACCAGCTGCTGCTGGAGATGCTGTCGTCGGTCAGCCAGTACGGGGAGGTCAGATCCCCCGGACCGCCGCGCTCGTAGTCGAAGACCTCGCCCTTGCCGTTCATGCCGTCCTTGTACGTGGCGACGACCTCACGGCCCCAGCTGTTGGCCTGGTTGTAGTAGTACGAAAGGAAGTTCAGGCGCTGGGTCTCGTCCACGGCGTCCATCCTGAAGTCCTGCCACAGGATGTCGGGTTGGGTACGGTCGATGACCTCCTTGAGCTTGTCGAACCAGAGCTGATTCTCCGCGGCCGAGCCCAGCTGCCCGTAGAGTTTCTTGAGGCTGGGGTCCGTCTGGGCGGGGACGAACTCGTAGAAGCCGTTGAAGTGGTACGCGTGGTGCATGGCCACCAGCAGCTTGAGGCCCTTGGCGCGGATGGCCGTGGAGAACAGCCGCAGCAGGTCGAGCCCCGGGCCCTTGTTCACCGAGTTCCACTCGTTGACCTGGCTGTCCCACATGGAGAAGCCGTCATGGTGCTCGGCGACCGGGCCGGCGAACCTGGCGCCGGCGTCGACGAACAGCCGCACCCACTCGTCGGGGTCGAACTTCCCGCCCGCTGACTTCAGCTTCGGCGCGAACTTCACGAAGTTGCCCGCCAGGTCCTGCGCCCCGTTGATGAAGTTGTGGTACGGCCATGCCGACGGCTGGCCGTAGGTCGCGATGTGGTGCTGGTTGGCGTTGCTGCCCGCCTGGTACATGTTGCGCGGGTACCACTCGTTGTCGTAGGCGGGGACGCTGAAGACACCCCAGTGGAAGTAGATCCCGAACTTCGCGTCCTGGAACCACTCCGGGGCCGGCGGATGCTGGTCGACCGAGTTCCAGTCGGGCGTGTACGTGCTGGGCGCCGCCTGGGCGATGCCGGCACCGAACACACCTCCGGCAACGGCCGCCGCGGCGACGCAGGTGGCACCGGCGAGGAAGTGGCGTCTGTTGATCGAACTCGACATGGAGACATCCCTGGTGCAGAAGGGGACAGGGGAATGGAGGGCGCCGCTTGTTACGCATGAAGGTCCGCCATGTCTCCCTGGGATGTCAACCGGCGTGCAGGGATGAAAAGCGCCGCACGGTCAGGGAGTTTGCTCTGCTTAAGGCGTGTCTGATGCGATTTACGACTGCCCAAACATGGCATGTCTGTCGGGGCTTCACGGCCGATTTAGATCCATCCGAACGCGAGGATTGATGGGATGGATCTGTTGCCTTCTTGGCGTCGTCCCGCGTCCCGGGCGGCTTGCCAGCTGGCATTTTGATGCTCATTCGATCTCGGGGGTAGACAGGGTGCCGGGAGCGCGCCTATAAACATCCCATCTCTACCGCACGGCGATACGCAGATGTCGTCGAGGCGAATCATCTCCCGCTACGGGACCGGCGCGAGGAAGCACCGATGAGAGTCAGAACCGCCCTCTGTTCAGCCGTCTCCGCCCTGTCCGCACTGGCGTTGCTCAGCGCCTGCAGCAGCGGCTCCACCAGCGGTGCGTCGTCGAGCGACACGCCGCTGGTCGGCGTCGACTACCCCCGCTCCGACACCGACTTCTGGAACTCCTACATCAAGTACACGCCGCAGTACGGCAAGCAGCTGGGCCTGGACCTGAAGACGACCAACTCGCAGAACGACGTCGCCAAACTCACCGCCAACGCACAGACGTTCATCAGCCAGGGCGTCAAGGGCCTCGCGATGGCCCCGCAGGACACCGCCGCCATCGCGCCCACCCTCGCGCAGCTGGAGGCGAAGAAGATCCCCGTCGTCACCGTCGACACCCGCCCCGACAGCGGCAAGGTGTTCATGGTCGTACGTGCCGACAACCGCGCCTACGGTGAGAAGGCCTGTCAGTACCTGGGCACCAAGCTCGGCGGCAAGGGCAAGGTCGTGATGCTCGAGGGGGGCCTGGACTCCATCAACGGCCGTGACCGCACCGAGGCGTTCAACGACTGCATGAAGAAGAACTACCCGGACATCAAGGTGTTCGGTGAGGCCACCAACTGGGACGGCGCCGTCGCCGCCCAGAAGCTGCAGACCGATCTGACGGCCCACCCGGACATCAAGGGCGTCTACATGGAGGCCAGCTTCGCGCTGTCCGGCACGCTCCAAGTCCTCAAGCAGAAGGGCCTGTTGGTGGGCCCGAAGGACAAGAAGCACGTGTTCGTCGTGTCCAACGACGGCATCCCCGAGGAGCTCAAGTCCATCGCCGCGGGCAAGATCGACGCCACGGTCTCGCAGCCGGCCGACCTCTACGCCAAGTACGCCCTGTACTACGTCAAGGCCGCGATCGACGGGAAGACGTTCAAGCCCGGCAAGACCGACCACGACAGCACCATCATCCAGGTCCGCGACGGCGTGCTCGAGGACCAGCTCTCCGCCCCGCTCGTCACCGCCGACGGCGGCACCTACGGCGGCGTGCCCAGCGTCAAGAGCGACGACAAGTCGCTGTGGGGCAACAACCTCGGCTGATTCGCCTTCCGGAACAACGGCCCACGAGAACAAGGCGGTTGAGATGAGCGACGGGGAGCGAGCAGTCACCCCCGCGCCCGCCCCGGCGGACGACGGGCGGGCACCCTCGGACCCGCCCGTCGTCGAGGCGACGGGCATAGTCAAACGATTCGGCCCCACGCTGGCCCTGAACGGCGCCCGGGTCACCATCCGGCCCGGCGAGACCCACGCGCTGGTCGGCCGCAACGGAGCCGGCAAGTCGACCCTGGTGTCGGTCCTCACCGGCCTTCAGGCCCCCGACGAGGGAACGGTGTCCTTCGGCGGCGAGCCGGCCCCCCGGCTCAGCGACCGTGACGCCTGGCGGCAACGCGTGGCCTGCGTCTACCAGAAGTCGACGATCATCCCCACACTGACCGTCGCCGAGAACCTCTTCCTGAACCGGCACGACCACGGACAGAGCCGGCTCATCAGTTGGCAGGCCACCCGTCGCCGCGCACAGGACCTGCTGTCGACCTGGTCGGTGGACGTCGACCCGCAGACCCCGGCCGGTGATCTGAGCGTCGAGCAGCGGCAGTTCGTCGAGATCGCCCGTGCGCTGTCCTTCGGGGCCCGGTTCATCGTTCTCGACGAGCCGACCGCCCAACTCGACGGGGCGGCCATCAACCGCCTCTTCGACCGCATCCGCGACCTGCAACGCCAGGGCGTGACCTTCCTGTTCATCAGCCACCACCTCCAGGAGATCTACGAGATCTGCGACATGGTGACGGTGTTCCGCGACGCCCGGCACATCGTGACCGCACCGGTCGCGGAACTGCCTCGCGCCGACCTCGTCGCCGCCATGACCGGCGAGGCGGCGGCCGACCGGCGCGAGGAACGCACGAGCGTCCACGATCCCGGTGCCACGGCGGCACTGAGCGTTCGCGCTCTGCGGGGGGACGCGTACGACGACGTCAGCTTCCAGATCGGGGCCGGCGAGATCGTCGGCCTCGCGGGGGCGGCCGGCAGCGGTCGTACCGAGGTCGCCGAGACCGTCGTAGGGCTTCGGGCGGCAGCGGCGGGCGAGGTGGAGATCGCCGGGAGGCGGCCCCGGCCGGGCAGCGTGCCCGCGGCGCTCGCCGCAGGCGCCGGGTTCGTCCCGCAGGACCGGCACCACCAGGGCTTCGTTCCCGACATGTCGATCGCGGACAACGCCACCCTGTCCGTTCCCCGCAGGCTCGGCCCCAACGGGTTCCTCAGCCGCAGCCGCCGGGACCGGCTCGCCGAGGGCATGATCGAGAACCTCGCGATCAAGACTCCCGGTCCCGAACTGCCCGTCTCCGCCCTGTCCGGAGGCAACCAGCAGAAGGTCGTCATGGCCCGCGCCCTCGCCGACGACCCCCGGCTGCTGGTCCTGATCAACCCGACCGCGGGCGTGGACGTGCGCTCCAAGGAGTTCCTCCTCGGCAAGGTCGAGGAGACCGCGGCCACCGGCACCGGAGTGCTCATCGCCTCCGACGAACTCGACGACCTGCGCATGTGCGACCGGGTCCTGGTGATGTTCCAGGGCCGTGTGACCTCAGAGATCGCCCGCGGCTGGCACGACCACGACCTCGTGGCCGCGATGGAAGGAGTGGACTTGAATGCCTGAAGCAATGCCTGAAACCGTCCTCGCGGACACCGCCGCCGCCAAGGGCACGGAGCCGGCGCCCAAGCGGACCGTGCTGCTCGGCGGCCGGATACCCCTGGCCCGGCTGCGCGACCTCGCGCTCGTCCCGGCCATCGTGGTCATCGCGATCGTCGGACAGATCGTCAACCCGGTCTTCCTGCAGGCCGACAACCTCATCAACGTCCTGCAGACCATGTCCGAGATGGCCCTGCTGGTCCTCGCCCAGACGATGATCCTGATCGTCAAGAAGATGGACCTGTCGCTCGAGTCCACCATGGGCCTCGCGCCCGGCGTCGCGGCCTGGCTGGTCGTGCCGGTCGGCGCGGGCCACGGACTCGGACTGCTCCCCGGCGCGTGGTCCATTCCCGTCACCCTGGCCGTGGGCGCGCTCGTCGGCGTGATCAACGCCCTGCTGATCATCCGCTTCGGCCTCAACGGCTTCATCGTCACCCTCGGCATGCTGATCGTCCTGCGCGGCGTCCTCACCGGCATCTCCGGCGGTCAGACCTTCTTCCAGCTGCCGCATTCGATGCTCTACCTGGGCACCGCCGAATGGTTCGGGATGCCCGCGTCCATCTGGGTCTGCCTGGTGCTGTTCGCCGTCGCGATCGTGGTGCTCGGCTGGACCAGCTTCGGCCGCTCGCTGTACGCCATCGGCGGCAACGTCGACGCGGCGAAGGCGGCCGGCATCCGCACCGACCGGGTGCTGTGGATCGTCATCGTCACCGGCAGTGTCCTCGCCGCCCTCGCCGGACTGATGCTCTCCGGACGCCTGGCCTCCGTCGCCTCGGCGCAGGGCAACGGCTACATCTTCACCGTCTTCGCCGCCGCCGTCATCGGCGGGATCAGCCTGAACGGCGGCAAAGGCACCATGTTCGGGGCGTTCAGCGGCATCCTGCTGCTCTTCATGATCCAGAACGTGCTCACGCTCGCCGGCGTCCCCGCCCAGTGGATCGGCGCCCTCAACGGCCTGATCATCCTGGTCGCACTGACCATCTCGCGCATCACGGGCGGCAAGGTCCAGGAGTGAACCCGGCGGCCGTCCCGGACGCCCGACACCCTCCGCCGCCCCGTCTCTCGTCGCAAGGGGCCGTATCACCCCTGCACCTCACAGGAGTTGCCGCCATGTCATCCGCCCTGTCCGCTTCACCGGCCTCTGCCCGTATCACCGCCCTGGACGTGCTGGACGTGCGTTTCCCGACGTCCGAGCACCTGGACGGGTCGGACGCGATGAACCCCGAACCCGACTACTCCGCCGCCTACGTCGTCCTGCGCACCGACGCCGGAGACGGCCTGGAGGGCCACGCCCTGGCCTTCACCACCGGCCGCGGCAACGACGTGCAGGCCGCAGCCATCGCCGCCCTCGCCCCGCACGTGGTGGGGCTCTCCGTCGAAGAAGTCTGCGCCGACCTCGGCGCGTTCTCCCGCTCCCTCGTGCACGACCCCCAACTACGCTGGCTCGGCCCGGAGAAGGGCGCCATCCACATGGCCACCGGCGCGGTCGTCAACGCCGCCTGGGACCTGGCCGCCAAGCGGGCCGGCAAGCCCGTGTGGCGCTTCCTCGGCGAGATGTCACCCGAGGACCTGGTCGCGCAGGTCGACTTCCGCTGGCTGTCCGACGCCCTCACCCCCGAGGAGGCCCTGGAGATCCTGCGCCGCGCCGAGCCCGGCCGCGAACAGCGCATCGGCCGCCTGCTCGACCAGGGCTACCCCGCCTACACCACCACCCCCGGCTGGCTCGGCTACTCCGACGAGAAGCTGGCCCGCCTCGCCCGCGAGGCCGTCACCGACGGCTTCACGCAGATCAAGCTGAAGGTCGGCGCGGACCTGGAGGACGACATTCGGCGCTTGCGCACCGCGCGCGAGACGGTCGGCGACTCCATCCGCATCGCAGTCGACGCCAACCAGAGATGGGACGTCCAGGCCGCGATCGACTGGATGCGCGCATTGGCGCCGTACGACCCGTACTGGATCGAGGAGCCCACCTCCCCCGACGACATCCTCGGCCACGCCGCCGTGCGCCAGGCCGTCAGCCCCATCAAGGTCGCCACCGGCGAGCACATCGCCAACCGGGTCGTCTTCAAGCAGCTCCTCCAGGCCGGCGCGGTCGACATCGTGCAGATCGACTCCGCACGGGTCGGCGGCGTCAACGAGAACATCGCGATCCTGCTGCTCGCCGCGAAGTTCGGCGTGCCGGTCTGCCCGCACGCGGGTGGCGTGGGCCTGTGCGAGATGGTGCAGCACCTGTCGATGTTCGACTACGTCGCCGTCTCCGGCACGACCGAGGACCGGGTCATCGAGTACGTCGACCACCTGCACGAGCACTTCGTGGACCCGGTACGCATCGTCGACGGTCATTACCTGACGCCGACGCTGCCGGGGTTGAGCGCGCAGATGCACGCCGAGTCCCTCAAGGAGTACGCCTACCCCGACGGCCCCGTCTGGACCGCTCGTGTCTGACGCCCAGGCCCTCGTCGACGCCCACCACCACGTGTGGGACCTGGACGTCCGGCCGCAGCCCTGGCTGGACGAGCCCGGGCATGAGCCGATCCGCCGCACCTTCCGTTCGCACGAACTGCGATCGGCCGCGACCCGGCCGATCGCCGGACGGCGACTGACGAGCACGGTGGTCGTCCAGTGCGTCGCCTCCGTGCCCGAGACCCGCGACCTCCTCGCCCTGGCCGACAGCGACCCGCTGATCGGTGCCGTGGTCGGCTGGGCGGATCTGACGTCCCCCGCGATCGGCGACGTACTCGACGACCTGCGGACCGGGCACGCGGGCCGGTACCTGCGGGCCGTACGGCACGTCGTGCAGGGCGAGTCAGACCCGCACTGGCTCCAACGGCCGGACGTGGAAAGGGGGTTACGAGCGGTCGGGGAGCGAGGGCTCGGATACGACGTGCTGGTCCGCAGCCACCAGCTCCCGCAGGCGATCCGTCTCGCGGAACGGCTCCCCGGGCTGCCGCTCGTCCTGGACCACGCCGGCAAGCCACCGCTCGCCAGGCAGGACCTCACCGACTGGACTCGGCTGGTGCGCGCACTGGCCAGGCATCCCCAGGTCCGCTGCAAGGTGTCGGGGCTGATCACAGAGGCCGACCACGAGAAGTGGACCATCGACGACATCCGCCCCGTGTGGGACGTCCTGCTCTCCGCCTTCGGTCCCGACCGGCTGATGTTCGGCTCCGACTGGCCGGTCTGCCTCCTCGCCGGCGGGTGGAACCGCTGGGCCGCCACCGTCGAGGAGCTCCTGGACGGCTGCTCCGGGACCGAGATCCACGCGGTGCTCGCCGGCACCGCGACCGCCTTCTACCGCCTGCCCCCCGCCCCCGCGAAGGAGGGGACACCGTGCTCCTGACGGAACTGCTGCACCCCGGGATCCTTGCATCCCTGGCCGGAGCCGGCCACGGCGCCCGTGTCCTGCTGGCCGACGGCCACTACCCCGCGAGCACCGCCATCGGCGAGCGCGCCAGAGCCGTCCACCTCAACCTGGCCCCTGGTCTGCTGGACGTCACCACGGTGCTCGACGTCCTGATGCGTGCCCTCCCCGTCGAGGCGGCCCACGTCATGGTGCCGCCCGAGGGCGAACCGGAGCCGCCCGCCATCGCCGAGTACCGCTCGATGCTCGCGCCCGTCCCGGTCGACACGCTCGGCCGCTTCGAGTTCTACGACGCCGCCCGCTCGCCCGACCTGGCGCTGGCGATCGTCACCGCCGACACCCGTACCTACGCCAACCTGCTGCTGACCATCGGTGTCCGCGCTGAAGGGACCCTGACGACACGATGACTCTCGCCGTCCGTTACACATCCGCCCGCACCCTGGACACGGCTCCCGCGCTCAGCGCGCCGCCCGGTCCGGGTGAGGTGGAGCTGGCCCCCGCCTACGTCGGCATCTGCGGCACCGATCTGCACATCTTCCACGGCGACATGGACGCGAGGGTCCACACGCCCGCCGTCCTGGGGCACGAGATGTCCGGCCGCGTCGTGAGCGTCGGTCCGGGCGTGGAGGGCTGGCAGACCGGTGACGCGGTCACGGTGATGCCGCTGCGCTGGGACGACACCTGCCCGGCCTGCCGCGCGGGCCATCAGCACATCTGCCAGCACCTGGACTTCATCGGCATCGACTCCCCGGGCGCGATGCAGCAGCGCTGGACGGTGCCCGCCTCCACGCTGATCAGGCTGCCCGGCTCCCTCCCCCTGGACCGGGCCGCGCTCGTCGAGCCGACCGCGGTGGCCGTGCACGACGTGGGCCGGGCCGCCGTGCGTGAAGGCGAGAATGTCGTCGTGGTCGGCGGCGGCCCGGTCGGCATCCTGATCGCGCTGGTCGCGCGGGCCGCGGGCGCCGAGGTCCGGGTGGTGGAGCTGAGCGCGCACCGCCGCCTGCTGGCCGAGGAGTTGGGGCTGACGGCGTGGAACCCGGACGACGACGACGTGCCGGCACTGGTGCGGGAGTGGACCGGGGAGGCGGGCGCGGACGTCGCCTTCGAGGTGTCCGGCGCGGCGGCCGGCGTGGACACGGCGGTGGACGTCCTCGGGGTGCGCGGCCGGTTGTGCCTTGTCGCCATCCACCCCCGCCCCCGCGAGGTCAATCTGCACCGCTTCTTCTGGCGCGAACTGACCCTGGTGGGCGCCCGGTTGTACGACCGCGGCGACTTCGAGCGCGCGGTGGCCCTGGTGGCGGACGGCACGATCCCGGCCGAGCGGCTGATCAGCAAGGTCGTCCCGCTCATGCAGGCGCCCGCCGCCTTCGAGGCCCTGGAGGGCGGCGGCGACGTGATGAAGATCCTCGTGGACTGCACCGACGACGCCCAGGGAGTGGCCGTATGACCGCCTTCGACCTCACCGGAAAGCTCGCCGTCGTCACCGGAGCCCGGCGCGGCATCGGTCGGGCCATGGCGCGCGCGCTCGCCGGGGCCGGCGCGGACGTCATCGGGGTCAGCGCCTCGCTGGAGGAGTCCGGCAGCGCGGCCGAGAAGGACGTCCTCGCCGCGGGCCGCTCCTTCGAGGCGATCCGCACCGACTTCGCCGATCCCGAGGCCGTACGGGCCCTGGGCGCGGACCTCGCTGCGCGCCAGCGGCCGGTGGACATCCTGGTCAACAACGCGGGGACGATCCGACGCGCTCCGGCCGCCGAACACAGCGACGCGGACTGGGAGTTGGTGCTCCAGGTCAACCTCAACGCGCAGTTCGCGCTGGCCCGGGCCGTCGGCGCGCCGATGGTGGCCCGCGGCCAGGGGAAGATCATCTTCACGGCGTCACTGCTCAGTTTCCAGGGCGGCATCACGGTCCCCGGCTACACCGCCGCCAAACACGGCATCGCGGGACTGACCAAGGCGCTGGCCAACGAGTGGGCCCCACGCGGGGTGAACGTCAACGCCCTCGCGCCCGGCTACATCGCCACCGACAACACCCAGGCACTGCAGGACGACCCGGTGCGCAGCAAAGCGATCCTGGACCGCATCCCGGCCGGCCGCTGGGGCGACGCCGACGACCTGGCAGGCGCCACGGTGTTCCTCGCCTCCGACGCCGCCGCCTATATCCACGGCGTCGTCCTGCCCGTCGACGGCGGATGGCTCGGCCGATGAACGGCACCGACCCGGCCACCGTACTGGCAGGAGCCCGTCTCCTGCCGGTGCTGACCGTGCCGTCCACCGCGACGGCCGGCCCGCTGGCCGACGCGCTTACGGCGGGCGGCGCCCGGTGCGCCGAGGTCACCTTCCGCACCTCCGGCGCCGAGCAGGTGCTCAAGACGATGGCCGCCCATGGGGGGCTCACCGTCGGCGCCGGCACGGTCCTCACGCCCGAGCAGGCGGAGCGGGCCGTGGCGGCCGGGGCTCGCTTCGTGGTCTCACCCGGCTTCGACGAGGAGGTCGTCGACAAGTGCCGGGAACTGGGGGTGCCCGTGGTGCCCGGCATCGCCACCGCCACCGAGCTGATGCGCGCCCTGCGGGCCGGTGTCGACACCGTCAAGCTGTTCCCCGCCGAGCCGCTCGGCGGCCTGCGGACGCTGCGGGCGCTCGCGGCGCCCTTCCCCGGGACGCGCTTCGTACCGACCGGCGGGATCGACGCCTCCCGCATGGCCGCCTACCTCGCCGACCCGGCGGTCCTCGCCGTGGGCGGCAGCTGGATGGCCACCGTCGCCCATCTGGACAAGGGCGAATACGAGGACATCCGTCGACTGACGGCCGACGCGGTGGAGAGGAGCACGACGTGATCGACGTGGTGGCCCTCGGTGAGGTGATGCTGCGCTTCGACCCGGGTGAGGGACGGATCCGCACCGCCCGCTCCTTCCAGGTCTGGGAGGGCGGCGGCGAGTACAACGTGGTACGCGGACTGCGCCGCTGCTTCGGCCTGCGCACCGCCGTCGTGACCGCTCTCGCCGACAACGCGGTGGGCCGGCTGGTCGAGGACCTGATCCTCCAGGGCGGCGTCGACACCTCGCTGATCCGCTGGGTGCCCGAGGACGGTATCGGCCGCACCGCCCGCAACGGCCTCAACTTCGTCGAGCGCGGGTACGGCATCCGCGGCGCGCTGGGCGTCAGCGACCGCGCTCACACCGCCGTTTCCCAGCTGCGCAAAGGGGACGTCGACTGGGACACCGTGTTCTCGGCCGGGGTGCGCTGGTTCCACACCGGCGGCATCTTCGCCGGCCTGTCCGACACCACGGTGGACGTCGCCGACGAGGCCATGGCCGCGGCCCGCCGCCACGGCGTCACCGTCTCCTACGACCCCAACTACCGCCCCAGCCTCTGGGCCGGCCGGGGCGGCGCCGACGCCGCCCGCGAGGTCGACCTGCGCCTCGCCCGGCACGCCGACGTCGTGGTGGGCGCCCTGGGCCTGGCCGGGGCGTACCCGGGACAGGCGCGCGTCGGGGACGACGAAGTGGCGGACGCCCTCGCCGAGGTGGCCGGCCTGCTGCCCGAGGCGAAAGTGCTGGCAACGACCCTGCGCGACGTGCCCTCGGCCGGCGTCAACGACTGGTCCTCGGCCGCCTGGTCCGCCGAAACCGGCTTCGTCACCGGCCCCAGGATGCCCGGCCTGCAGGTCCTGGACCGCATCGGCTCCGGCGACGCCTTCGCCGCCGGCCTGATCCACGGACTGCTCAGCGGCACCGGCCTGGAGCGCGCCCTGGCCTACGGCACCGCCCACGGCGCGCTCACCATGACCACGCCCGGAGACGTCTCCATGGCCTCGCTCGCCGAGGTCGAGGCGCTCATCGCGGGCGGGTCGCCCCACGTCAGACGCTGACCGGCGCCCCCTTCGCCCGTATCCCAGGAGCCCGTCTTGCACCAGCGGAAGATCCAGAACACGTCCGTCTCACTCACCGAGCTCGGCTTCGGGGCCTCCGTGATCGGCAACCTCTACCGCGTCACCCCGGCCGACGACGCGACCGCCGCCGTCGAGGCGGCCTGGGAGGCCGGCCTGCGGTATTTCGACACCGCACCGCACTACGGCCTCGGCCTCTCCGAGCGCCGCCTGGGCGCCGCCCTGCAAGGTCGCCCGCGGGACGAGTACGTCATCTCCTCCAAGGTGGGCAGGCTGCTGGTGCCCAACGAGGAGCCACGTGGCGTCGACACCGAGGGCTTCGTCGTACGGGACGACCTGCGCCGGCAGTGGGACTTCAGTCGCGACGGCGTACTCCGCTCCATCGAGGACACGCTGCAGCGCACCGGCCTGGACCGGCTGGACATCGTCTACCTGCACGATCCGGACGACCACTGGCGGCAGGCGGCCGAGGCGGCCATGCCCACGCTCGCGGAGTTGCGTGACCAGGGCGTGATCGGCGCCATCGGCGCCGGCATGAACCAGTCGGCGATGCTCGCCCGCTTCCTGCGCGAGACGGCCGCCGACGTGGTGATGCTGGCCGGGCGCTACACGCTCCTGGACCAGTCGGCGCTGGACGACGTCCTGCCCGCCGCGCGGGAACTCGGCAAGAGCGTGGTGGCGGTGGGCGTGTTCAACTCGGGACTGCTCTCCCGCGACCGGCCCGCCGAGGGCATGAAGTACGACTACCGGGATGCCCCGCCGGCTCTGGTCGTCCGGGCTCGGGCGATCGCCGAGGTCTGCGAGGCACACGGGACCACCCTGCCCGCCGCCGCGATCGCCTTCCCGCACACCCATCCCAGTATCATCAACGTCACCCTCGGCATGCGTACACCGGAACAGGTCGGACGAAACGTGGAACTCCATGATCAGCAGGTCCCGGACGGCCTTTGGGACGATCTCCGCACTCAGGGGCTGATCAGGTCGGACGTGCTCGCGGGGCACAGTGGGGGGAGGGATGCGCGGTGTCTCTGACGGACAAGGCCATCGAGCAGATCCGTGAACTGATCCGGACCGGTGCGCTGCCTCCGGGTTCGAAGCTCCCACCGGAGCCGGACCTGGCCGCGCAGCTGGGCCTGTCCCGCAACCTCGCCCGCGAGGCGGTCAAGGCGCTGGCCGTCGCGCGGGTCCTGGAGGTGCGGCGGGGCGACGGCACGTATGTGACCAGCCTCCAGCCCAGCCTGCTGCTGGAGGGGCTCGGCGGCGCGGTGGAACTGCTGCAGGGCGACTCGGTCGCCCTGCAGGACCTCATGGAGGTACGGCGGCTCCTCGAACCCATGGCCACAGCCCTTGCCGCCACGCGGATCTCTGATCAGCAGCTGGCCGAGGTGAAGCGGCACCTGGACGCCATGCGCGAGGCCCGCGACGACGTCGAACGGCTCAACGCCCACGACGCCGCCTTCCACCGCGCCGTCGTCTCGGCAACGGGCAACGAGACCCTCCTCACCCTCCTGGAAGGGATCTCCGGCCGCACCCTGCGCGCCCGCATCTGGCGCGGTCTGGTCGACGACAAGGCCGCGGGCCGCACCCTTGCCGAGCACGAGGCGATCTTCAACGCCCTGTCCACCCGTGACGCCACCCTCAGCCAGGCCGCCGCACTGCTGCACGTGAGCAACACCGAGCAGTGGCTGAGGGAGCACCTGCGCTCGGGCGAAGCGCTCCCCTTCGGGACGACAGCGGGGAAGTGACGGGCGGGCGCCGCCGTCAGCGCAACAGGCGCACTTCGCGCAGCCGGACGGTGGTCACCGGGCCGACCGCTTCGAACCGAACCTCGACGGGCCCCGCAGGACGGTCCGTGTCGAACAGGAGTACCTGGGAGATCTCCTCGCCCTCGCGCTTACGCACCCGCTGCGCGACCACCCGTCGAGCCCGTGGACACCTCGATGCCCGCTAATTTCGTTGAGCCCGCACCCTGCAATCGTGTTGGCTGGCGGCACCGAACTGTCAGTACCGCAGGTGTCCGCTTGGCTGTAGCAGGGAGTTAAACGTGCAGGACATTGTTGTCGACCCCGTTGCCCACAATCGGGCAGCCTGGGACAAGTATGTCCAAGAGGGCAACGAGTGGTCGAGGCCGGTGAGTGCTGAGGATGTCGAGCGCGCCCGCATGGGCGACTGGTCGATTGTTCTCATCGGGCGTGAGCCAGTCGACCGCTCCTGGCTGCCGACGGACCTGACCGGCAAGGACGTGTTGTGCCTGGCCTCCGGCGGTGGCCAGCAGGGTCCGATCCTCGCCGCCGCAGGGGCGCGGGTCACCGTATTCGACAACTCACCCCGCCAGCTCGGCCAGGACCAGATGGTGGCGGCGCGCGACGGACTCGAGCTGCGCACCGTCCTGGGCGACATGCGCGACCTCAGCGCCTTCGGCGACGCAACATTCGACGTCGTATTCCATCCGGTCTCCAACCTATTCGTACCGGACTTGGCACCGGTGTGGCGTGAGTGCTTCCGCGTCCTGCGACCGGGCGGAACTCTGCTCGTGGGCTTCCTCAACCCTGATGTGTACTTGTTCGACCACGAGGCGCTCGACGAGCGCGGCGAGCTGATCGTCGTGCACAAGCTGCCCTACAGCGATGTCACGCAGTACTCCGCCGAGGAACGCGCCACGAAGTTCGGCGCGGATGCCGCTCTTGAATACAGCCACACCCTCACCGACCAGATCGGCGGGCAACTCGCCGCGGGGTTCATCCTCACCGGCTTCGCGGAAGCGCCGCACCAATCCAACGCATCCGCTCAATACATGTCGAACTATTTTGCGACGCTGGCGGTCAAGCCGGGCTGACCCAGCCGTGGGGCCGGCCGAGACGGCCGTGTCTCCGAATGGCCAAGTGGAGCGCTGTGCCGGCCCGACCCCCACTGACTTCGCTGAGCCGGTTTATCGAGGCGGTCTGTCCCGGCCCTGGCAGGCAGCGACATGGTGGTCTCCGTCAACGCCTACAGCGAAGGCGACATCACCACCCCCTTCGGCGGGTGGAAGCAGTCGGGGTTCGGTGGCGCGGAGAAGTCCACCGAGGCCTTCGCGCAGCGGACCAGAGAGAAGACCGTCTGGATCCGCACCCGGTGGCGCGGTGGCCCGGTGGCGCGTGGGCACTCCCTTACGGTTCCGCGACCTCCCTGCGCAGCCGGTCCGGGGTCACCCCGTGCCAACGGTGCACCGCCCGCCGCAGTGCTCGCACGTCGGAGAAACCCGCCTGCCGGGCGATGTCCCGCAGGGTCGGCTCGGGTCGGCGCATGAGCTGCTCGACCCGCTCGCGGCGCACCCCGTCGACGACCGCCTCGTACGTCGTGCCGCACTCGGCCAGACGACGGCGCAGCGTGCGCTCACTGGAAGCGTGCCGTCAGGCCTGTTCGACGAAGGACGGCACGTCGGGTGCATCGGCCGCCCGGCCCATGCCGCGGGCAGCGGAACAGCTCGGTGAACGATCGGGTGTCACGCGGGGCGGGGAAGGCGAACTCGACGCTCTGCGGGGCGAATTCCTCGCCGGAACTCAACGGTGTGAGGGCGACGACGCTGGCGAACGCCTCCTCGGCCAGGAAGACCGCGACCGCCGGGCCTGCCTGGCCTGGCCGGTCATCGCGGTCGGCTCCATGCTGATGGCGAAGGCGACCGGTATCGCGCGCCACGTCCGGTGAACGGAGCGTCGGCGAATTCACTCGTGGCTGGAAGGCGGTGTCCGCCCGGGGAGTCTCCCCGGGCGGACACCCGCCCCACCTCAGGACGCCGTACCGGTCACTGTGCTTCCCGACTTGGTCACGTGGTACGTCACGGTGGCGCCGCTCCAGAAACGGAAGGTGAGCTTCATGCGTGCGTTGTCCTTGACCGTGTCGAGGAAGGCGGGAGTGAGGCGGATGGCCTTCTTGGCGTAGTCCGGCGCGAAGGCGGTGTTGAACTGCTGGTACGGAGTCCAGCTGGTAGGACCGGCGTTGCCGCCGTCGACGTACTCGGCCTTCATCGTCGCCAGCACATCACCCCGGAACTGCGTGGGGATGCGGAACGAACCGGCCGTTCCGGTCGTGCTCGACTGTGCCGGGGCGTCGTGGGAGATCACCTGGATCCGCCAGGGGACTCCTCGGGAGAACTCGGCCTGGAGCATCGCGTTGACCCCGTAGGAACGGTCGCCGACGAGCCGCGTGAGCGTGGCGGCCTTCAGGGTGAGCCGGTTGCCGGAGAGGGTGTAGTCCCTGCCGCTGACCAGCTTGGTGGTGCCCTGCTTGAGAGCCTTGAAGGTGGTTCCGTTCAGGTTCAGCGTGAGGGTACGGTCCTTGACGGGACCGGACTTCGGTACAAAGACGTTGTCCCAGGAGGCGGTTGCCGAGCGCGTCGTCCAACCCGACTTGATCTGGCGGAAGAGTCCCGCATCCTTCCACCGGAGCTTGCCGCGGTCGTAGAAGGAGCCGTTGTCCCACAGCACGGTGGTGACCTTGTTACTGCGGGCGGCGTGGCCGAGCGCCTCGAAGTATTTCAGCATCTCGCCGCGTTCCACGGCGCCGGGGCCGTGGTCGTAGCCGAGCAGGCCGTACTCGCCGAGGACGACGGGGATGCCCCGGGCGACGAAGGTGTCGCGCATCCGCCTGAACGTCTTGTCCAGGTCTCCCCGGGCCTGCGCGTCGAAGCGGGTGGAGCCGGCGACGTTCACACTGAACGGGAAGTAGCCGTAGTAGTGCACGGTGGCGATCAGCCGTGGGTCGTGCAGCGACTTGATCGTGGTGGCCAGGTTGTCCATCAGCCGCTGGTCGGGGGTGCAGACCTCGGTGGGCAGCATGAGCAGGCGCTTGGTGTTGTTGCCTCCCGACGCGCGAACGACCTTGTGGAAGGACGTGTTCAGCTCGTTGAGCAGCTCGGCCTTGCGAGCGTTGTCGGTGTTGTCGAACTGGGGCTCGTTGACGCTCTCGAAGACCAGCTGGGCGGGCTCGTTCCGGAACGCGGTGGCGATCTGGGTCCAGGTCGTGTTGAAGCGGTCCAGGACCTTGTCGTGATCGGTGGCCTGGGCGTGGACCGAGTCCAGCAGGGCCTTGGCGGTGCGGGGCTGGCCCCAGCTGGTCTCGTTGGGGATGGCCTCCAGGCTGTTGCCCAGGTTCCATCCCGGCTGCATTGCGGCCACGGCCGCCATCGCGTTGTCGGGGACCGGGGCCGTCGCCGCGGACGCCTGGGGCTTGCCGTCGTCGCCGAACATCCCGAAGACCGTGCCGTAGGCGATGACGCCCGCGGCGATGAGTGCCAGCGGTGTACCCACTGCGAGCCGAAGCCGGCGTCGGCGGTGCTGTGGGGCCTGCTGCTTCTTCATCGCTCATCCGTTCTGGAAGATCGAGCCGGTGTCGCCCCTTAGTGGCCGCCGACGGGCAGGAGGTTGCCGTCATTCACAGGCAAGGCACAGACACGGTCGCTGCCCTCTGCGGGGGACCGGCTGTTGGCCTCATGGGGCCGGGTGCGTGTGCCAGGCAGCGGGTTCAGCGCTTCAGACGTCCCGGAGCGGCAGCGGGCATCGACTACAGGGTGCCGCATCCTTCGCCCGGGACTTCTTCCGTGGGCACCGCCCACGCCTACACCACCGCGGTGATCAGGCTGCTCGCAGAGCGTGCTCCGGGCCTGCTCAATGTGCTGCGCGAGACCGATCCCGACTACGTCCTGCTCGACGGCACTCTCGCCGAGTGCGACCGCCTGGGAGACGCCTACCGCGTGTCCTTCAGGTCGCACCTGTAGCTGATGAGGACGGCGAGCAGAGGGCGGAATACACGTGTTCATCGCAACGGCACAAGGGCCAACAGCCGTTGAGCCAGTTCACCGTGGTTAGGGCAGGCCACTGACCACCACGTCGGTGCTCTCGCTGCCGCGCTCCTCCAGCAGGTGGCGCAGGTCCACGGCTTCGTGCTGGATCACCTCCGCCCTCGGGTGGCGGTGGCGCAGGCGCTGGGCGAGGAGTGGATCGATTTCGACGGCCAGGTGGCGGCCACGCCCGCCGAGCCGGCACTGGATCTCGGCGGTGAACGGTCCCGTGCCGGCACCCAGTTCCACCGCGACGGGCTCGCTACGTTCGGGCACCGAGGCGCAGACCGCCTCGGCCAGGTGCCGCGAGCTGGGCGCGATGGCCCCATGAGGGCCGGTGAGCGCACCCACTGCCGCAGGAACAGGGTGCAGTCGTTCGGCTCCTGCGAAGGCTTGCAGAGGCGGCAGCGCCGGGCTGCTGCTCTACGTGCACGACCTACCCTCGGGCGGCTTCGCGCCCGTACTGGAGCAGCTTCTTGGCGGTTCGGCCGGGCTGTCGCCAGCCACGGTCACCCGCCTGACACCCGGCAGCGGCAGGCCGCCACGCCGCGTTCTGGACCGCGACCTCGCGGGCGAACCCTGGGCGGACCTGCTGCGCGCCTGCGCCCGCCGGGGCATGCGGGCTCCGGTCCTGGCAGTCGGCGATGAGGCTCTCGGCTTCCGGAAGGCCCTGGCCGAGGTCTTCCTCCCGGGATCAAGGCGCTGGGTTCACAGGACAGTCAACGTGCTCAACGCTCTCCTGCGGTCGGCCCAGCGACCAAGCGATCAAGGCGTTCGCCTGGCTCTACAGCATGTAGTTCCCCAATGCGGAGAATAAGATCATCGGCCTCGAGGCCGAGCTGCTGGCGCATACAACTTCACCGCCGAACACTGATCCGTCTGTGGACGGCCGACCCCATCGAGTCCACCTTCGCCACCGTCCGACTGCGCGCGAAGGTTACTTGCGGGGCCCCGGCCGGCGCGCCAGTCACCGCTCGATTGTTCGACAGGACAGCACCGTGCACATCAGCGCGGAAAGACGACCGTCAGCAGGCGGAAGAGCTCGGCGCGCTCCTCGTCGGACAGGTTGTCCAGGCCCGTCTGCGTCTGCTCCATCTGCTCGCGGATCGTGTCGATCACCTTCTCGCCCGTCTTGGTGAGGGCGACGTTCTTCACGCGGCGGTCGGTGGTGCTGACTTCGCGGCGGACCAGGTCGCGTTTTTCGAGTCGGTCGATGATCCCGGTCATGTTCGACGCGTCGCAGGCGAGGGTGTGCGCGAGCGAGCGCATCGAGGCGGGCGCGCGTCGCAGCACCGAGAGGGTCTTTGCCTGACTGGAGGTGAGGCCCGTGTCGGCGGCGGAGGCGGTGAAGTCGGCGTAGTGCGTAGTGACCGAATGGGCGAGCAGCTCCATGAGCTGCGCCTTGGAGGGGATGGACGGCATGTGCCGAGGGTACCGCGGAAAGCTTGAGTATCCCAACCTTTGACATTCACCAGCTCTACATTGTTTGATGTCCTCAAGCATCGAGTACCTCAATGGTTTGACTCATCGACCATCGATGCATCCATCCTTTGGTGACCTTCCACCGGAAAGAAGACCGTGAAGTCCTCCCTCCCCACCGCGCCAGAGCGCCGAATCGGCAGCCTCAGCCTCGTTCTGGTGCTGGGTCTCGCCGCCATGGTCGTGTCGATGATGCAGACCCTGGTCATCCCGATCCTCGGCATCATCCAGAACGATCTCGGCGCCACCACGGCCCAGGTCAGCTGGGTCACCACGGCCACGCTGCTGTCGGCCGCGGTCTTCACGCCGCTGCTGGGCCGCCTCGGCGACCAGCGCGGCACGAAGCCGACCCTGCTCGGGGTGCTGGTGGTCATGGTCGCCGGATCCGTGCTCGCCGCGACCACGAGCTCCATGCTGCTGCTCATCGTGGCCCGCGTGATGCAGGGCGCCGCCACCGCGATCTTCCCGCTCGCGCTGTCCGTGCTGCGCCAAGAGGTCGAGCCCGCGCGACTGCCCGGCGCCATGGCCCTGGTCAGTGGCACGCTCGGGGTCGGCAGCGGCCTCGCCCTGGTGAGCGCCGGACTCCTGACCCAGGGTGCGCACCCCGACTACCATCAGGTCTTCTGGCTGGCCGCCGCACTCGCCACCATCGCCCTCATCGCGGTTGCCCTCGCAGTGCCCGCGCCCCGCACCCGGACGGGCGGGCGCACCGACTGGCTCGGCGCCGCCGGCCTCGCCCTGCTGCTCGTCCTGCTCCTGCTGCCCATCTCGCAGGGCCACACCTGGGGCTGGACCTCACCCCGCACGCTCGCCCTCTTCGCCGGCGCCGCCGTCACCACGGTCCTCTGGGTCGTCGTCGAGCGCACGGTCCGCGACCCCCTGGTCGACATGAAGATGTTCGTCCACCGCCCGGTCCTGTTCACCAACATCGCCGGACTGCTCGTCGGATTCGCCATGTTTGCGCAGTTCATCGGCGTCTCCTACCTCGTCCAGACACCCGCTGAGATCGCCGGCTACGGCTTCGGCGCCTCCGTCCTACGCGCCTCCGTCCTCTACCTACTGCCCTCCGCCCTCGTCTCGCTCGTGGCCGCCCAGTTCGGAGGCATGCTGGTACGCCGCATCGGCGCGCGTCTCACCCTCGCCGCCGGTGCCGCCTTCGGCGTCGTCGGTTTCGCCTGGCTGACCCTCGCCCACGACACCACCGCGTCGGTGATCCTGGCCGGCATGGTCGTCGGCGTTGCCATCAGCTTCGGCTACGCCGCGATGCCCGCCCTGATCGTGGCCGGCGTTCCCCACCACCAGACCGGCATCGCCAACGGCATCAACTCCATCTCCCGCTCCACCGGCAGCGCGATCGGCAGCGCGGTCATCACCTCGCTGCTCGCCTCCAAGACGCTCCACCACCTGCCCCCCGGTGCCCCCGCACTGCCCGCCGAGAGCCAGTACACCCTGAGCTTCGCCCTCGCCGGCATGGCGTTCGTCCTCGTCATTGGTGTGGCCATGGTCGGCCTGGCGATCCGCCGCAGGTCCCCCTCGCCCACCACCGACACGGCCGCCCCTTCGGACGACGGCGAGACCACGCCCGCCCGCGCGGCCCTCACTACCTGACCGAGCACCACCTGCACTGCCGCGACCTTCCTCCTCCCCGACCCGGACACCGCGACCGAACTGCAGGCCGCCCTGGTCGTCACGCTCAAGGAGCTGTTCGGCGAGGCCCCGCAGACGTCCGACGCCTACGGACGGGTCATCAACGAGCGGCACTTCGACCGGCTGTCCGCGCTGCTGGGCTCCGGCCGGACGGTCACCGGCGGACAGACCGACCGCGCGGACAAGTACATCGCCCCGACCGTGCTGTTCGATGTCCGGCCCGACGAGCCCGTGATGCAGGAGGAGATCTTCGGGCCCATCCTGCCGATCCTGACCGTGGCGGACCTGGACGAGGCGATCGCGTTCATCAATGGCCGCGACAAGCCGCTCGCCCTGTACGCCTTCACCGAGAACGACACCACCAAGCGCCGCCTCGGCGCCGAGACCTCCTCGGGCGGCCTCAACTTCGGCCTGCCGATGCGCCACCTCGCCGTGCCGACGCTTCCCTTCGGCGGTGTCGGCGAGAGCGGCATGGGCAACTACCACGGCCGCCATCGAGACGTTCAGCCACCGCAAGGCCGTCCTCGACGTCCCGCTGAGCTGAACCGTCCCGGCCCCGGCGGCGGTACGCAATCCCACCCCGCAACCTCACACGCGCTGCCGCCCCCTCGGAAGAAGGCATCCTCATGCGCGAATTGACATCGCAGCACGCCGCCCAAGTGGCCGACAACCTCGAACTCAGCGACAAGGAGCAGAAACGCGCCATGGGCGACACGCTGCTGGAGCAGCTCGGCGCC
Source organism: Streptomyces sp. Ag109_G2-15 (assembly GCF_900215565.1). Lineage (NCBI taxonomy): Bacteria > Bacillati > Actinomycetota > Actinomycetes > Kitasatosporales > Streptomycetaceae > Streptomyces > Streptomyces sp. Ag109_G2-15. Next base: position 966,734 of record NZ_OCNI01000002.1, on the reverse strand, counting down.
AGCAAGTACATGCTGGTCACCAGCTACCGCAAGAACGGCACCCCGGTCGCCACCCCGGTGTGGGTGGTACGCGACGGAGACACGCTGGGCGTGCGGACCCCGGCCGATTCCTGGAAGGTCAAGCGGATCCGAGCCCGCGGAGACATCCTCGTCGGCCCCTGCGACCTGCGCGGCAACCCGACAGGCGACCCGGTCCCGGCCACCGCCGAGATCACCGACGCGGCCACCGGCGCCCGCTACCGCACCCTCATCGCCCGCAAGTACGGCATCCTCGGCCGCCTCATGATCTTCGACAGCTGGCTGCGGGGAGCGAACCGGACGCTGGGCATCCGCGTGCGGCTCACCCCGTGACAAGTTGACGTACCATCAGTTCCCGGTCCGCTGTCCTGCACGGCTGTCAGATCGACCTCCCCGGCAAGGCGTCGATGACCTTGCCTCAACGGAGTTGACCTGGGCGGTGCTGTATTGGAAAGCGCCAACCTCAGAGGTGCTGATATGGCGGGTGTCTCTCGCCTCGGTCTTGATCAACTCTTGACAGCGAGACTGGACTCGTCCACCAAACTGCCTCCCGAGCTGGCTTCGCATCCAAAGATTCTCGGTCTAATCGCAGCCTGTGAGCGGGAGCTGGACCTTCATCAACTGCTCTGACCCAGGAGTCGCCGACACCGCGGGGCGGGCACCATAGGAATGTGCTTCGAACGCGAGGTCGTGACGGCCGGCCCCTCGTCACCACGGCCATGGCCGCGTACTCGCGCAAGCGGCGTGTCAACGCGCGGGACGAGGGGAGATCGTCCGCCATCCTGAGCCAGTGACCTTCGATCCAAACTCATCGGAGTTGTCGGGACGCTCGCAGCCGTTTCGCTCGGCGCGTGGATGGACGCGGTTGCCGTAAATGCGCTTGAAGACGCAGCGCCGAGCGTGGCCCCCAGCCCCTCTTCCTTGGGTCTGCCCGGCTTCCAGGACGCGCGCCCTGGTGTCGTCGAGGTACCACGGTTGCCAGGCGCAGGGGAAGCACCGGGGTACGAGCGGCCACCGCGTCGATGACACGGTGGTGGGCGCGTGCGACCGCCGCAAGCCGCTACAGGTCTTCGAGACGTCGTTTGAGAGCGTCTTCCTGGAAGTCCTGCGCGGACACGTGACTCACCGCGAGCAAAAGGGTGTCGTCGTCGCTGCCAAGTATGAGGAGTTCAGCAGTTTCACCCGCAACGAGGAGACCACCAGCGACTGGAAGGTGAAGGTCGGACCCTCGACTCGACTTCAAGAATTCCAGCAGTCTGTCACATTCGCGGACGAGGGCGTCGAGGGCTGGCGCGGGACTCCGTTCGTGCTCCCGGACTCTCAGATTTCGTCCTCCATTCGGATCACGGACTTGAGGTCTTCGTGTGCCTTCCCCGGCTTGCTTTCCTGTGCTTCGAGCAGGGCGGCGGCGAGGGCGTCAAGCTTGCGCTGGATTGCTCGCTCGGCCCGTAGTTCAGAGTTCTTCAACAGTGCAAGAAGTAGCAGTGTCACCGCCGTCATGGCATCGCCAGCGAAGAGTTGCCATGTCAACCCGAGGCCGGCGAGATGCACGATGACAGTGAGAACGACCAGCCCGAGGCAGAATGCGAAGAACGCTGGTGAGCTGGTCAATTTCGACACGTACTCCGCAAGCCGCTCGAACTTACCGCGCTTGTCTCCGCCGCGGTCGGCGGGATGCTGAAGAGTCATGTGCTCGCGCTTTCCCGATCACGTCCAACGGGCGTGACATCCGTGCGGAGGTCGCCATGTGATGGTGGGTCGCCCCCTTCCGCCTCCGTCCCCAGGGGCGGAGACCGTCGCCTGATCCGGGCGGAGATGCTCGCGCGCCAGTTGCACGCTGCCCTGACGGCCGCCGGGAATACCGTGGCGGTGGCCGAGTCGCTCACCTCACTCCGATGGGGCAGACGTCAGGGAAGCGAAGGCGCGCGAGGCTGGCCGTGCACTCGCGGTCAATGCCCGATCCGCTTGCGGACCTGGTCGGCGGCCCTTGCAGTCATCTCCTGCGCCTTGCCGCGCACCTGCTCTCTGCGGCCGGACCTCCGCATGGAATTGTCCCCCAGGGCCTTGCCGAGTGTCTCCTTCATCTTGCCCCTGACCTGCTTCACCTTGGGGTGTTGTCTGTGCATCACAATCGCCGTCCTCTCGATGGCGCCGGGGAACGTGGCCCAACCAGGACCGACACGTCCTAATTCACCCTGCTGCCGCCCGCAGGCCGCCGCAACCGTGATGGGCGAGCACTGGTGGGCAGTCGCGAGGGTGACCCCAGCACCGGCTCCGGCTTCCCGGTCGCCTGGTGAAGGGCCTTTGCATGTCCTCAAAGTTGATCACCCAGGCAGACGGCGTCGACGGCGCGCCCGCGGGCCGCGTGGGGATCCCACGCCGCCATCGACCGGGTTGAAGCCGGCATGGGGCGATGGACCCGGACCGGGAAACGCATAAGGGCATGTCTCACGGGGCGGGGCTTCGGGCGCTTACCCTGCGAGGAGCTGCTCGAAAGGCTGCCCGCACGTGAGCCTGCCTTTCCAGGACCAGGGGTATCCCGGCTGCGCAGCTTCGGTGCTTCGCAGCTCACCATCGCCGGTCCTCCGCAGCCCGGACGGATGACTCGCTGTCCCGCGGCTCCCCACGGGCGCCGTCACACTCCACCGTGCCCAACGGATCTGAACCGCCTGGCACAAGGCGCTCGACGCGTTCGTCGTCCGGCTGCGTATGGTCCCCGCTCCGATGTGCGTAATCCGGTGTGCCGCCCGTTGCCTGCGGTGTTTCCCGCAGCGCCTCGTCGTCGGCGCAGGCGTCCGCGGCCTGCCGGCGGTCCCGGGGGACCGGTGGCGGCGGGCCGCGAGGGTCGGTCACCAGTAGTGGCGTCGACCGGCGACGGCGTGTCCCATCGAGCCGAGGATCCACAGGACGGCGCCGATGACCAGCAGGATGATCCCGATGGTCCACAGGATGGATATCCCGGTGAGGAAGCCGACGACGAGCAGAATGATGCCCAGGATGATCATGATCTCTCCCTTGGGGAGTGGTGCCGGTGCCCCTGTGAACTGTGAGAGAGCGCAAGGGCGGTGGACACGGGGATAGTCCGTCTCCTCCTTACTCCGCGCGGTGCGGTTTGTGGCCGGCGACCTGTAGCCGGACCTCGGTGGGCGTGGGAGGGGAGCCGGTGGACCGACGGGCGGTTCGGAGCGGGCCCTCGCACAGGGCGTCGAGGAGAGTGCCGGGTGACGCCTGAGGGGTGAGAGTCAGTGCGACGTGGGTGAGGGGGTGGGCAGGGCGGCCGGTGATGCGTACGGCCGCGTGCTCGACCGCCGGCAGGGCACCGGCTTCGGTCGCGATCGCGTCGCTGAGCGCGCTGTCGCGCAGTTCGACGCCTTCCTGCGGGGGTGTGCCGCCGACGGGCAGTGCTCCGGGGTGGCGTCGACGCAGTTGGGCGAGCAGCCACCACAGGGCGAGCAGGGCGACGAGGGCGAGGGCGGCGATGACCGCGGGCCACCACCACCAGCCCTGACTGCTCCAGCGGGCCCGGTCGGCGGAGCCGAGCAGGACGTCGTCCGGGGTGGTCAGGGGCCAGCCGGTGGGCGGGACCAGATCGTGTCGCCGGTAGATGTCGAGCCCGGCGAAGAGGATCAGCAGACCGCCGCCGAGCAGTACCAGTCCGGCGAGGGCCAGCAGACTGCGGTTGAGTACGGGTCGCGGCGTCATGGTGCGAGCTCCGGTCCAGGGGGTTTCGGTCAGTGGGTGCGGCGCCGTACTCGTACGACGATGCGGGGAGGCCGGGCGAGGGCGAGCTGGTCGCGCTCGTCGTCAAGGGTGGCGGTGAGGTCGTCCTTCACCTTGTGGGGGTCGCGGAAGCGGATGTCCGCGCGCGCTTTGACGCGGTGGCGGCGCACCCGGATGCGGGCCTTACTGACTCCGGGTACCCGCATGGCGGCGTCGCGCAGCAGATCGGCGGCGCTGTCCCGGTCCAGGGAGGCTCGCAGCCGGGGCGCGGGGGAGCGCAGGGGCAGCCAGTGGCGTAGGCCGGGGGTGAGGGCCAGCACGATCAACCAGATGCCGACGACGGCGGCCACGGCGGCTCCCGTGAGCATCCAGATGTCGTCCACGGGGCGGGTTGCCAGCTCGTCGGCCAGGTGTCGCCGCCAGGCTGCTGCAGGGCGTCCCACCCGTACAGCGACGACGTCGATCAGCGCCGCGCCCGCCGCCACGAGAACCACCGAGGCGACCAGTGCGGCCGGAAGGCGGCGCGCGGACCACGGTCGGTGTGCCTGGTGCCCTCTGTCGTCTTCACCGGCCTTGAGGTTCGAGCTGGACACGTTCCGTTCGGTCGGATCGGGCTCCTTCGTCAGCGGCACTGTGGCACGGTGCGCGGACGGCGCGGAGCTGGGGCCGGGAGCACCGGGATCGGGTGTCATCGCGATCCCCCTTCCTGAACGACGTGCCCGGCGATCCGGGCCGCGGGCCGCTCACCGGACCCGCCCCCGGCTCGCGTCGGCGGCGGTCACCAGGCGCCGGACGGTGAGGGTGACCTCTCCCACCCGCAAGCCGGTCAGCTGAGCCACCCGTTCGGCGACGTCCTGCTGGATCCGCGCGCACACCCGGGGAATGTCGCTGGGGTAGGGCAGGTCCATGGTCAGGTGCAGGCGCACCGATCCGGTACGGACGGCGGCAGAGGCGTGGGGTGCCGTTGGCCCGTCCCGGTCGGGCGGTACGGCGGCGCGCTGGGACTGGGCCGTGCGCGCGGCCTGGGCGGCGATACGGGCGACCACCCTGTCCGGGATGACGGTGGCGCCCCGTTCGGCCGGGGGTGGCAGGCCGGCGGCCTGCGCCGGCGGGCTAGCTCCCTCGCCGGGGGAGCCGGGCCGGGTCTTCACCGCTGCCTCCGTGTCCGGAGGTCGAGGTCGCCCTGCACCACGAGGCCGACGATCAGCCCCACCGCGCCCAGGACCAGAACGAGCAGGAATGCCCAGAAGCCGCCGAAGTAAGCGGCGAAGCCCAGGGCTATGCCGGCCGCGAGGCCGGTCGTCGCTGCGTTCATCATGCACTCACCCGTCTCGCGAGCATCCCACTCGCCGTGATCATCCGCTCATGCCCGAGGACACGGCGGTGGTCACGACAGCGGTCACCGCACGCGGCCCTCGTCCGGTTCGGTCTGCTCCTCCTCGTCGGGGAGGTGGACGTCGTCGACGGCGATGTTCACCTCAACGACCTCCAGTCCCGTCATCCGTTCAACGGCGCTGATGACATTGGTGCGTACGCCGCCGGCGACATCGACGATGGAGACGCCGTACTCGACGACGACGTCCAGGTCCACGGCGGCCTGCCGCTCGCCGACCTCGACCTTCACCCCCCGGGTGACGGCCCCGCCTCCGCCTCCGCCTGCGCCGGGGACGCGTTCCCGCATGGCGCCGAAGGCGCGGGCCATCCCTGCTCCCAGGTTGTAGATGCCGGGTACCTCACGGGCAGCCATGCCCGCGATCTTGGCCACCACCCCGTCCGCGATCGTGGTCTTCCCCGAGTCTCGGCCGGAGCCCCGGCCCCGGTAGGGCCCTTCAACGCGCTCACGCCCGCCTCGGGCCTGCCCCCGCCGACGCTGGTGATGTTGTCCGTCATGGCGGTCGCCTCAATCGGTCGGTAGGGCACCGGTGTGGCGCCCGTCAGAAGGTTGGACATATCGAGCGGCGCATCCCTCACGCGCATCGAATGTGATGTGCATCACAGGCTGCCTATCGGGTACCCGGATGGTCCGAGGTTGCACGGGAACGCCATGATCGAACGCACTGCTTTCCCACCGCCGGAACGCGACGTGCCGGACCGGCTGCTGGCCGTACGGGCGGCCGAGGGCGACGAGGACTCCTTCGCCGTTCTCGTCCGACGGCACGGCCGGCCACTCCTTGCCTTGGCCCGTTGCATGCTCGGCAACCCCCAGGACGCCGAGGAGGCCGTTCAGGACGCCTTCGTCAGCGCCTGGCGGCGCCTGCCGGAATACCGCCACAGCGCGGAGTTCCGCACCTGGATGTACCGCATCACCGTCAACCGCTGCCTGACCATGCGCCGGCGCCGGCCGCCGCCCCTCTCGCTGAACACCGTCGCCGAACCCGCGGCGGGAGACGCCTGGAGCCAGCCCGCCCGGTCCGCCGAGCAGGACGCGGCCATCGCCGCCCTGACCCGCGCGCTCGCCGAACTGGACGACGGGCAGCGGATCTGCTGGATCCTGAGGGAGGTGCAAGGTCTGCCCTACAGGGAGATTGCACTCGTGGTGCGGACCAGCGAGCCGACGGTGCGGGGCAGACTGTTCAGGGCACGCCGATCCCTGCAGGAGGCGATGGGCCCATGGCGCTAGACGACCCGCACACGCGTCCCCCCGAACCACCCGGAGCCGACGGGCTCCGCACCGGATCGGCCGCCGCCGACGTTCCCCTGTTCGCGGGTGATGAGGTCCTGCCCTGCGGCCGCCTGCTCAGCCGGGCCTGGGAACAGGCGCAGGACGAGGCGCCGGGCGCGGACCCGCACACCATGTCCTGTCCTCACTGCCGCGAGGCCGTCGCGGGGCTGGCCGCAGTGAACGCGGCCACCCGGGCGATGCGCGCCGAGGACACTCCCGGCCTCCACGCACTCGCCGACCGCATCATGAACGCCGTCAGGGCAGAGGCCCGGCTCGGGCGGCTGCTGCCCCTGGCAGACCCGGACCGGGACCTGCGGATCACCGAGAGCGCCGCGGCGACGGTACTGCGGGAGGCGGCGGACACGGTCCCGGGTGCCAGGGCCGCGACCTGCCGGTTCACACCTGCAGGCGAGGGCAACGACGTGCGGGTGACCATGACCCTGGCCGCCGGCCTCGACCGTCCGCTGCCCGAGCGCGTCCATCAGGTACGCCGATCGGTCCTCTACTCGGCCGGTCAGGATCTGGGGCTCGCAGTGACGGCCGTGGACATCACCGTGGTCGACGTACTGGAGCCGCCGCCCCTCGGCCCCGGCCTCCCGACCGGTGTTGGTGCGTGATGACCGCCGTCGGCACGACCACGCTCCTCGGCGTCGCGGCCGAGGCAGCCCTCGCGGTTCCCGGCGTGGCCGGCCTGCAACCCCGACTCGCCCACCGCCTCGCGGCAGCCGCCGCACCCACCCGGGCGCTCACCACGCCTCGCTTCACGTCGCCCGAGGCGGGCATCCGCGTCGACCGGGCGCCGGACGGTTCGGGATGGCACATCGAGGTGCGCTGTGTCCTGGCCGAGGGCCGACGGGCGCTGGACACCGCCCGCAACGTCCACGACCGGGTGCGGACCGCCGTCATCTCCCACCTCCCCGCCCCGGAGCCGGTCACCGTCACGGTCACGGTGACCCGTATCGCCGCCCGGCACGACGCGGCATGAGCGCCGTGGGCGACGGGCCCACGAACCGTCAGCGGTGAGATCGGCCGGAATGTCGGATCACGCGCAGCCTGGGCGCGTCTGCAGCCGTTCCGGGCAGGTCTTGGAGCAGGCCATGTTCACGCCCTTCCCGCCGGTCCGCTCCGGGCTCCGTCTGGTGTCGATGCTCGGACAGAGCCACGGCTTCCCGGTCCCCGTCGGCGGTGCCGGCGCCCTGACCGCGGCGCTCGTGAGCCGCCTTCAGCACCGCGACGGTCTCCTGCGCTGTGCAGAGCGCGTCGTGTCCGTCGTCGTACGGGGCGTCAAGGCAGCGGGCGATGTCTCCACTGGGGCCTCCCGTAGTGTCCGGCAGCGCGACCGGTCGGCCCGGCTGATCCTCGCCCCCACCTGGATCGATCGTCGATCAGGCCGGCATGGCCTCTACGGGCCAGATGCGAGCGCCAGGCGCACGCACTGCGTGCATTGACGATCACTGGCTCTCTTCTTCATCCTCGTCTTCCTCGGCTTCGTCGTCTTCCTCTTCGTCGTATTCGTCTTCTTCCTCTTCGGGGTAGTCCTCTGTCTCTTCCTCATCGGTGTACTCGTCGTCGGCAGAGGTGTCCTCGGCCTCTTCCTCCTCCTCGATCGCCTCCTCATGGGTGCGGACCACTTCGCCGTCACGGATCTCGCCGCGCCAGCCTTCCGGTTCCTCGTCGGTCAGGGTGACGTAGCGCTGGAAGTGCTTGAAGTCCAGCCGCAGTCGACGCCCTTGGGCGCGCCAGATGTTGCCGGTCTTTTCGAAGAACCCCGACGGGTAGTACTCGACCACGAGCACGATGCGCGTCAGGGTCGGGGTCACTCGTGGAAGCTGACGCAGCCGCGTGTGGTGCCCTTGGCACCCTCAGAGGTCCACGTGATGCGCTCGTCCGGCACCTGCTCCTGGACCGTGGCTTTCCATCCGCGGGTCGACGGACCTACCTTGACCTTCCAGTCGCTCTCGGCGTCCTTGCCCTTTGACGCACTGCGGACGCCCTTGGTGAAGCTGCTGAACTTCTCGTATTGGGCCCAGTGGTCGTAGGCGAATCGAAGAGGCACACCAACGTCGGCCACCTCGATGATGTTCATGACCTTGGTGCTGCCGGACCCGCGGCCCTTGCCCCCGCCGAACGCCTCCTTGACCTTGCCGACCACGTTGTCCTTGATGCTCTTCGCCTTCTCGCCGATCAACGCCTTGAACGGTGAGTCACCTTGAAGCATCCTCAGACCTGCTTTGGGGAGCACGCCGCCGTTCTCCACGATGCCCGTGAGTCCTTCGGTGATCTCCCCCAGCTTGTCGCCTGCCTTTTCGGCCAGGTTCTCCACCTGGCCTCCCAGGAAGCTCGTGAAGGCGCCGCGCAGCTGGTCCAGCCCCGATCCCTGCCCGTTTCCGGTGTCGCGTGCTGTGCCGACCATGGTTCTACCTCGGCCGTCTGGTGGCCTTCCTTGGCGCCGTCTTCTTGGCAGCGGTCTTCCTTGCGGTGGTCTTCCTCGCCGGAGCCGAGGACTTCTTTGCGGGCGCCGTCTTCTTGGCAGCGGGTTTCTTGGCGGTGGTCTTCTTGGCCGGGGCTGCGGACTTCTTTGCGGGCGCCGTCTTCTTGGCGGTGGCCTTCCTTGCGGCAGTCTTCTTGGCCGGAGCCTTCCGGGGGGCGGCTTCAGCGGGACGATGCGTTCTCGGCTTTCGAGCGGCACGGCGATGCCTCGGCACGGGCTCTTCCCGCTCTTCCTCCTCCTCGGGCTCTTCCTCTTCGTACTCTTCCTCGGGCTCGCCCTCTTCCTCCTCCTCGGGCTCTTCCTCTTCGTACTCCTCCTCGTCCTTAGCGCCTATGCGGGCGGCGCGCTCGTGGAGCGAGTCGGCCAACTCGGAGAGTTTGCGGTCGGCCACCGCGCTCATGGCCTTGCGTCCGGCATCGGGGACTTCGCCACGCAGTTGCTCGTTGAGGTCGGCGAACTGGGGAAGTTCACGAAGCCTCTTGATCCCTTCCGTCAGCAGCTGCTGTGGTTCCAGACCGAACCGGCGGCCGGCCAGGTAGGTCGCTGCGGCGAAGGTGACCCGCGCCTTCTTCGTCCGGCCGAGGACATACCCGCCGAGAACTCCGGCGGCAAGAGCGATCTTGGGTACATCATTCATCAGCTTTCCCCTCACAGGGCTGCCGAGCGGATGCTCCGCCTGCTGGCTGTCAGCCGAGACGGGCTCCACAACGCCCGGGCGAAGGATCGTAACGAAGCAGGGGCCGTTAGCCGCTCTGATCACTCCCCCCTTCCTAGTCTGGGCTTCGATGCCAGGACCCGCACGCGGACCGCAGGACGCCCTGGGACGCCAGGCCCCCCGTCGCCACGCTCCGGCGACGCTGCGCCGCGGCGGCCGCGCCTCCACACCGGCACTGAACGCTGGGGGCGCAGGCACTCACAGCATGTGAAGCACGAAACGTCGCAGGGGCATCGCGCGAGGCGGCTGCCAGCTCTGGACGCCGCCACAACCCCCTCAGTGCGAACCCCGGCGTCAGGCATCGAGTCCAGCTGTCCTTCGGGCCGCTGCCCGTCATCTGCGCTCGTGCATCCCGTTCGGCGCCGGCAACAGGAAGTGCATCGGCGACTTGTTCGCCTTGACAGATTCCGTCATCGCCATCGCAACCGTACTCGCTGGAGCTACGAACCGATGCTCGTCGTCGGCCTTCTTGTGATGATCGCGCTGACCGTGGTGGCCGCGACACCTCACGCAGCCGTGTCGCGGATTCCCGGCGCCTGACGCTGAGGTCGTGGGACTACGGAAATCTGCGCGTCGACACCCTGATCGCCCCCATGTCCGTGCTGACCAACGTGCTGGGTCTGTTGGTCGCCATCGCCTTCGGTGGCTCGGGCCAGGGAGTGGAGGAGGTCGTCGTCGATGTGGGCGCCAAGCTGACGATTATCTGATGGTCTGTCAGTAGAGTCAGCATTGGGTCAGCATTCGTCCGACCGTAGCTGCTCGCAGATGCCCGCACCTTGGAATCGCTGACAGACCTGGCGGCGTCTGCGCGGGAGCACCGGAAGTACCTCCCCTCCAGGGACCGCTGCTCCGAGACAGGCGCAGGCATGGTTAGGGACCCCTGGATAGGGAGTGTGGCGTTTGCGCTGGTCAGCGCGCTCTTCCGCGTGGTTTCAGTGGTACTTCCGGCAGCTTTGGCGCACCTAGCGGGGCCCCGTCGTATCCCTTCACCTCGCCGAACCGGGTCCCCTTCATCCAGTCCTCGCGAGCCTGCACGATCTCCTCCTGAGACCGGCCGACGAAGTTCCACCACATGATCAGCTCCTCGGCGAACGGCTCGCCGCCCAGCAGCATGATCCCGGCGTCCGACTCGGCGCGCAGCGGGAGTTCGGTGCGGCCGCAGCCGAGGTAGAGCATCGAGCCCGGCAGTACCGGCACCCCGTCCACGTGCACCTCGCCGGACATGGCCAGCACGCCGTACTCGAAGTCCGGTTCGAGGGGGAGACGGACGTCGGCGCCCCGGCTGAGCGCGAGGTCCGCGCCGACGATCGGGGTGAACGTCGTACCCGGCGAGGACGAGCCGTCGAGGGCGCCGAGGATCACGGTCGCGGTCAGGCCGGGCGCGGTGACCGTGGGGAGGTCGGGGTGGTACTCGAACCCGGGGTCGGTGTGGCGGTGTTCGTCCGGGAGCGCGACCCACAGCTGGGCGCCGTGCAGGAAGCGGGCGTGCGACTTCGGGCTCTCCTCGGAGTGGCTGATGGCCCGGCCCGAGGTCATCAGGCCCAGCTGCTTGGGCCGGATCGTCTGGAGGCTGCCGGTGGAGTCCCGGTGCAGCACCTCGCCCTCGTGCAGCCAGCTGACCGTCTGCAACCCCATGTGCGGATGGGGCGGGACCTGCATGCCGGGCTCGTCGGCGATGTCGTCGGGGCCGTAGTGGTCGACGAAGGCCCACGCGCCGATCATGCGCCGACCGAGGTTCGGCAGCAGCCGGCGCACCTCGGTCGACTCCCCGAGTTTCACCAGGCGGGGGCTCAGCAGCTCGCGGACGGGCTCGGCGACGACGAATCCGCGGCCGCCGCACACGCTCGGTACGGGAGCGCGGTCAAGGTTGCTCATGCCGCCCAACTTAGCCCTGCCGCGGCCTCACCGGCAGGCCAACGGCCCGGTACGGGTGATCGTTCAGCCGGTCGTGGTGAAGCCGTCCCTGACATGGTCGAAGACGGGGCGATAGGTGTCCCACTGGGCGTCCGGTGCGCAGAGATAGATGTCGTACTCGCGGCCGCCCTCCCTGCCGTAGCCGAGGTCGATGGCGCGGAAGAGGCTGACGCGTCCCTCGAAGGTGAACTCCCACACGGCGGCCGGCTGTCCCCGGAAGGAGCTGGCCTGCATGCGGGAGCCTGCGGTACGTGGAGTAGTTGACCTTGGTGTTCGCCTCGATGTCCCGGAAGTGCGCCACGGGGTTCGGCCCGGCCGGGGCCACCGTGCCGATGGTGATGCCGGCCAGGCCGGACCGGTCGGTGTAGGTCAGCTCGTCGCCGGTCCGCCGGCCCGCCTTCCAGCCGTCCGGGAGGGGGAGGGAGACACCGAGCCGCTGATCGCGGACCAGGTGGTAGCCGTCGGGGACGGGGGAGGGGGTGGGACTGGTGGAGTTCGTCCGGGTGGCGGAGGCGGCCTCGCCGTGGTGCCCTGTCGTGGAAAGCGTCCCGGCCGTGACCGCGGCGGCCACCGCGGACAGGAGGGCGGCCCACCTGCGGTGGCCTCGGCGTCCGCGCCGCTCGTGCACCCGCGCAGGAGACGGCGCCACTCCTGTTCGGTCCTGCACGACGTTCTGTCGCCGGTCCTGCGTGACGTCCTGTGTGACAGCGGGCGGCACCGTCGCCCCCTGCGACCACACGGCTCGCAGCGCCCGCTCCGTCTCTTCCGCCGACGGGCGGTCCTCCGACTCCCTGGCCAGCAGGGCCTCGACCAGCGGCGCCAGCGGGGCCGCCTGCCGCATCGGCTCCAGTGGGTCGACGGCGATGGCGTACGCCGTCTCCATCGCGGTGGTCGGCGGAACGGCGGGCGGCCCTCCACCGCCTGGTACAGCGTCGCGCCCAGGGCCCACAGGTCCGACGCCGGGCCGGGCGTCCGCCCGCGGACCCGCTCCGGGGCCATGTAGTCGATGGAGCCGACCATCTCCCCGGTCTGTGTCAGGGTCGACGTCCCGGCGGTCAGCGCGATGCCGAAGTCGGTGAGGACGACCCTGCCCACGGCGCCCAGCAGCACGTTGCCGGGCTTGACGTCGCGGTGCAGGACTCCGGCGGCGTGCGCGGCGCGCAGGGCGGCGATCATGCCCAGGCCGATCCGGGCCGCCTCCTTGGGCAGGACGGCTCCGCCGCCCTTCAGGAGGTCGGCGAGGGTGGGCGCGGGCACGTACTCCATGACGATGCAGGGCCGGCCGTCGTCGTCCACCACGTCGTGGACGAGGACCACGTTGGGATGCACGACGCGGGCGGTGCTGCGCGCCTCGCGGCGGCTGCGCTCGTAGAGGGTGGCCGGCTCGCCGCCGCTCAGGTGGGGCTGCGCGTGCAGCTGCTTGAGGGCGACCTGGCGGGCGAGCACCTCGTCCTCGGCGCGCCACACGGTGCCCATGCCGCCTCGGCCGATCCGCTCGGTGAGCCGGTAGCGCCCGGCGACGAGCCGCCTCTCGTCCGACACAGCCCTGCCCTCCGCCGGCTCTCCGCCCCCTTCGGTACGTCCCGTCACCACATCCACCGGTTCGCGGCCGACCTCCCGGTGTGTGCGCCGATTCACTGGCGCAACGGCGTTCCCGCGCCTGCCGACATCAGGCGCGGGAACCCCGGTCGGAGGAGGTCAGCGCGGAGTCAGCCGCCACAGGTGGTCGGCGGTGCCGTTGTCGTCCCACTGCAGGACCTGGGCGCCGGACGAGGTGCTCATGTCGGTCACGCCGAGCAGGAGCCCGCTGTTGTAGTTGGCGATCTTGTAGTAACCGTCGCCGGACGGGACGAGCTGCCACAGGTGGTCGGCGGTGCCGTTGTCACCCCAGATCAGGGCCGTGCCGCCGTCGGCGGTGCTCATGTCCTTGATGCCGAGGAGCAGCCCGCTCGCCCTGCTGGTGATCCGGTAGAGGCCGGAGCCGGCGGAGGTCAGGGTCCAGGACTGGGTCGTGCCGGTGCTCGACGCGGCCTGGACGACCGAGGTGCCCTGGGCCGTGCCCGCGCTCTGGGTGTCCAGGGCCAGACCGCTGTTCTTGTTGGTGATCTGGTACGTGCCGGCCAGCGAGGCCGAGGTGCCGGTCGGGGTGATGGTCAAGTGGTAGCCGTCCGTCGCGTTCGTCGTCACGGGGACGGTGATCTGGCCGTTCGAGACCGGGTAGTCGGCGTCCGAGATCGTGACCGGGCCGGACACCGCCGTCGTACGGCCCCTGGACGGCGTGTACTCCAGTTTCACGTGCACCGTGCTGCCGAACGCCGACAGGGAGCCGAGGCCCTTGACCGTGACCGCGCTGGACCCCGCGCCGCCGCCGAAGATCACCCCGATCTGATTGCCGGCGCTGTTGAGCGAGGCCGCGCCGTCGATGCCCGTCTGCGCCGGGGGTGTGGTGACCAGCATGTTCCCGGACATGTCGCCGTACCACTTGTAGAGCCAGTACGAGCCGTTCGGTGAGCCGCCGGTGTCGGTGAGCGTGTCGCCGAGGGTGCCGTAGTGGTTCCAGAAGGCCAGTTCGGCGTCGTGCACGCCGGCCCGCTCGAACTTGGCGACATAGCCGACCAGCGAGCCGGGCACGCCGACCTCGCTCGGCGTGCCGTACTCCTCGATCGCGATCGGACGCGGGCTGATGCCCAGGCTGCTCTCCAGGGCGCGGTACGCCGAGACGTGCGCGGCGATGTCCTTGCTGCCCTGCAGCTCGTGCCACGCGATGATGTCGGGCACGGTACCGCCGGCCTTGGCGTCGGTGAGGAACGTGCTCATCCAGGACTGGTTCCACGCCGAGTAACTCGGGCCCTGGATGGGCGTCCTGGTGTCCTTGGCGCGGACCTCCTTGTACGTGCGTGCCCAACCGGCGTCGAAAGCACCCGCGTTGGTGGTGTCCCATGTCCAGTCGGGCTCGTTCCACAGCTCGTATGCGGCGATGTCGGTGGCTCCGGAGGACTGCACGGAGGCCACCTGCTTGTCGACCGCCGACAGCCAGTCACTCCAACTCACCCACTTGTACGGGAAGTTCGGGTACCAGTCCGGCATCCGTACGACGATCTTGGCGCCGGCCCGCGCCGCCTTGGACGCCACGACCAGCGCGTCGCCCGCCGGCTTGGGCTCGCCGTTGGGCAGCTGGGAGCCGCCGGGGGCCATCTGGACGAAGGTGTTCGGCTTGAGCGGGGTGACCAGGCTGTCGGCGGGGGTGCTTCCGTCGGCGAGGCCGTAGAGGCTGCCGGTCGCCACATGCGTGACCGGGCGCAGGGACTGGTCCGCGTTGACGACCAGCGTGGTGGACGTGGTGGGGGCCGCCTGGGCGGGAGTTACGAGGGCGGCGGTGAGAACGGCTGTGCCGAGGGCCGCCGTCAAGCTGCCGTAGCGTCTTGTGCGGGTCATGACAGACTTCTCCTTACGGAGGTGATGGGGGGATGTTTCAGTCCTTCACGGCGCCCGCGGTCACGCCCGCGGCCACATAGCGCTGTGCGAGGACCAGCAGGACGGCTGCGGGGACGGACGCGACGACGGCGGTGGCCATGATCGCGTTCCATTCCTGGTTGTTGTTGCCGATGTACTTGTAGATGCCGAGGGTGATCGGCCTCAGGTCGCCCCCGCCGTCGAGGGTGTTGGCGAAGACGAAGTCGGACCAGGCCCACAGGAAACTGAAGAGCGAGACGGTGACGACGGCGTTGCGGCTCACCGGCAGCACGATCGACCAGAAGGTGCGGAAGGTTCCCGCGCCGTCGATGCGGGAGGCGGCGAGGAGTTCGCCGGGTATGCCCGACATGAACGCCGTGAAGATCATGACGCCGAACGGCACGGCGATGGTGGAGTCCGCGATGATCAGACCCCACCAGGAGTTGAGCAGACCGAGGTCCAGGAAGATGCCGTAGAAGCCCATCGCCATGACGATCCCGGGGATCATCTGCGCGACCAGCAGTCCGAGGCCCAGCGCGCCGCCGCCGCTCGGGCGCAGTTTCGCCAGCGAGTAGCCGGCGGGGGCGGCGAGGAGAAGGGTGAGGGCGACCGTGCCCAGGCCGATCAGCAGACTCGTGCCGAGGTACGGCAACTGGTCGTCCAGGACGGCCCGGTAGCCCTCGAAGGTGGGGTGCAGCGGCAGCAGGTCGGGCGGGTTCTTGCGCATGTCCTGCTGCGGGGTGAGGGACACGTTCAGCATCCAGTACACCGGGAACAGCATCAGCGCGGTGAGTACGAGGCCGATGACGGTGTGACGGCGGCTCGTCGCACGGGACTTCACGCCTCCTGCCTCCTCTGCACGCGGATGTACAGCAGC
Organism: Streptomyces sp. Ag109_G2-15; assembly: GCF_900215565.1. Taxonomy (NCBI): domain Bacteria; kingdom Bacillati; phylum Actinomycetota; class Actinomycetes; order Kitasatosporales; family Streptomycetaceae; genus Streptomyces; species Streptomyces sp. Ag109_G2-15. The sequence goes on along the minus strand of NZ_OCNI01000002.1, from coordinate 950,884 downwards.
CCGAAGACGAGCGCGATGAGGATGAGGATGTTGCCGACCGCGGCTCCCGGGCCGAACTTGGGCAGCAGCGTGCCGAAGCCGAGCTGGTACGACCAGGTGGCCAGGGTCGACGAGGCGTCGCCGGGGCCGCCCTTGGTCATGATCCAGATCAGGTCGAACACCTTGAGGGTATAGACCAGCCCGAGCAGCAGGGTGATCGCCGACACCGGGCGCAGCAGCGGGAAGGTGATCCGGTGGAACTGCTGCCAGGTACTCGCCCCGTCCAGCGCCGCCGCCTCGTACAGCTCGGCCGGGACGTTCTGCAGGCCGCTGTAGAGGATGACCAGGTTGAACGGGATGCCGATCCAGATGTTGGCGACGATCACCGAGGTCAGCGCCCAGTCCGGTGAGGTCAGCCAGCCGACCGGGTCCACGCCGAAGAAGTGCAGGAGGTAGTTCACCACGCCGGACTCGCTGTTGAACATCCACGACCACGTCGACGCGGACACGATCAGCGGCAGCAGCCACGGGATCAGGAACAGTGCGCGCAGGGTCGGCGCGAGCCGGAAGTGCCGGTTGAAGAAGACCGCGAGGGCCAGCCCGATGACGTACTGGAAGGCGATCGACACGAAGGTGAAGACCATCGTGTGCCGCATGGCCGGGCCGAACGTCGGGTCGTCCAGGACCTTCTGGAAGTTGTCCCAGCCGGAGAACGGCGCGTCCCCGGCCACGAACGACCGGACGGTGTAGTCGCGCAGGCTCAGGTCGAGGTTGCGGTAGAGCGGATAGACGTAGAAGGCGGCGAGGTAGGCGAGGAGGGGCGTCACGAAGGCGAGCGCGGTCAGGCGGCTCCTGCGCCGGTGCCGCCGGCGCAGGGCGTCGGTGGTGCTCGCCCCTGCCGCGGCGGCCGGTGCTCGCCGCGGACGGTCGACCCGGGCGATGGTCATGCCGGTGCTAGCCCTTCTGCGCGCTCGACTGGGCGGTGTCCAGCGCGTCCTGCGGGCTCTTGCTGCCGGACAGCGCGGCCTGGACGGCGGTCCACATCGGCTGGGAGATGGTGGGGTACTTGGTGCCGAGACCGCCGCTGGTACGGCCGCGGGCCGCCGCGACCGCGGACACCCACGGCTTGAGCTTCGGGTTCTGCTTCACCTGTTCGGCCTGTACGGCGGCCGTCGGAGCGACGTACTGCAGCGTCGTGTCCGTGGGCAGCAGGTTCGCGTCGCTGGTCAGACACGTGACGATCTTCTTGGTGACGTCGTAGCGCCCGGTGTCCTTCTGCACGGGCACGGTCACGAACTCGCCGCCCGTCGGCACCGGCGCCGAACCGCCGTTCCGCGCCGGGATGTTGATGATGCCGTAGTCGAAGCCGGCCTTGTCCGCGTTGCCCAGCTGCCAGGTGCCGTTCTCGCTGAACGCGTAGTCGCCGGTGGCGAACTCCTGCCAGCTGGTCGTCTGCGTGTTCTGCAGGACGTCCTTCGGCGCGTACCCCTCGTCGACCCACTGCTTCCACAGGGACAGGGCGGCAACTCCCTTGGTCGAGTCGAGCTTTGTCAGATCACCGCCCGCGCCCCAGAACCAGGGCAGGAACTGGAAGCTGCCCTCTTCCGTGTTGATCGCGGAGAAGGTGATGCCCTTCTTCCCGGCCGACTTGACCTTCTCCAGGGCGGCCGTGAGGGAGTTCCAGTCCTTGACGGATGCCGGGTCGACGCCCGCCGCGGAGAGGATCTTCTTGTTGTAGTAGAGGGCGAGCGTGTTGGCGCCGATCGGCACCCCGTAGGACGCGTCGTCGATGGTGCCCGCGCCGATGATGTTCTTCTGGATCGACTTCGTGTCCAGGCCGAGGTCGCTCGTCCTGTTGAGGATCCCGGCCTCCACCAGCGTGGAGACGACCGGGTTGTCCACCAGCATCACATCGGGCGCGTTGCCCTGCTGGGCGGCCAGCAGCGCCTTGTTGCCCAGGTCCGTGGTGTCGTACGCGGTTCGCTTCAGCTTCACCCCGGCCTTCGTCCCGCACGAGGTGACAAGCTTGCCCCACGCCGACGAGGCGTCGAACTGGGGGTACGGGTCCCAGAAGGTGTACGTCCCCCCGGACGACCCGGAGGAGGAGTCCGAGGAGCCGGAGCCGCCTCCGCAGGCGGTCAGGGAGGCGAGGGTGCCGACGGCGGCGAGCGCTGCCATGAGGGTACGGCGGGTGGGTATCACGGGGTGACCTCGTTGTCGTAGGGCAGAACTGAGGGAGTTCAGGAGGCGGGGAGCCAGACGCGCATGCTGCCGTCCTCACGGTTGGCCCAGGCGTAGTAGGGGACGGCGGTGAACTCGACCGTTTCGCCGTCCGGTTCGGGAGCCGCGGTGGTGTCGGCGGAGGCGTACGGCCACCATCCCCGGTCGGGGATGCCGCGTCGGCGTCCGGCCGCCACGACCGTCGTGACCCCGCCGAGCAGGTCCGGCCGGTGCTTCACGGCGAGCGGGCGGGTGGTGTCGAGGACGATGTCGTCCAGACCGCCGCCGGGGTGGTCGACCTGCTCCAGGCAGTACACGAGCGGCCCGCGTTCGATCGCCACGCAGCCGCGTACGGCGTCCACGCGGGGGTCGGCCGCGGTGAGCCGGGGTTCGAGCGTGAGCTCCAGCACGATCCGGTCGCCGGGAGTCCAGGTCCGCTCCAGTCGGAGCCAACCGTCGTCCACGGGGGAGTCGTACGTTTCCTCGCCGCACCGCACCCGGAACTCGCGGCACCACTGCGGGATGCGCAGCGAGAGCGTCCAGGGCCGGTCGGCCGGGGTCTCCTCGACGGTGAGGGCGATCGTGCCGTGCCAGGGATAGTCCGTCTCGGCACGCACGACGATCGGGCCGCAGGCGTAGCGCCCGGTGACGTACTGGTGGATCTGCAGGCCGCCGTCGTCGCCGCTGGCCAGGTAGTGCTCCAGGCTGCCGAGCAGCCGCATCACGTTGGGCGGGCAGCAGGCGCACCGGAACCAGCGGGTGCGGCGGGCCGACTGGTCGCCTCCGGGGTCGGTGTGGCCGTCACGGACCTGGAGCGGGTTGACGTAGAGCCAGCGCTCGCCGTCCAGGGAGACTCCCGCCAGGAAGCCGTTGTAGAGGGTGCGTTCGATGAGGTCGGAGTAGCGGGCCTCGCCGGTGAGCAGGGCCAGGCGCCAGCTCCACTGGACGGAGGCGATGGCGGCACAGGTCTCGCAGTAGGCGCGCTCGTTGGGGAGTTCGTACGGGTCACCGAAGTCCTCCTGGTCGTGGTGGGCGCCGAGACCGCCGGTGAGGTGGGTCTTCGTCGTGGTCATCGCGTGCCACAACCGCTCGCCCGCAGCGCGCAGTCCGGCGTCCCCGGTCTCGGTAGCCAGGTCCGCGGCCGCCGCCAGCAGGTACAACTGCCGTACGGCATGGCCCTCGACGTTCGTCGCCTCGCGCACCGGAACGCGGTCCTGGCAGTAGGCCTCGCCGCCGAGCAGGCCGTGGCCGTGCCGGTCGACGAAGTAGCCCGCCAGGTCGAGGTAGCGGCGCTCGCCGGTCTCCCGGTACAGCTCGACCAGAGCCGTCTCCACTTCCGGGTGGCCGTCGATGCCGTCGATCGGACGTCCGCTGCCGGGGAGGCCGAAGACCGAGTCGACGTGATCGGCGAACCTCCGTGCCACGTCGAGGAGTTCGGTTCGCCCGGTGGCCCGGTGGTGGGCGACCGCCGCCTGGATCAGATGGCCCGCGCAGTACAGCTCGTGCCCCCAGCGCAGGTCCTGGTAGCGCGCGCCGCCCTTGACCAGCTGGAACCAGGTGTTGAGGTAGCCGTCGGGCTGCTGGGCGGCGGCGACCAGGGCGATGATGCGGTCCACGTCGGCGGCGAGGGAGTCGTCGCCGCGATGGCCGAGTTGCCAGGCGGCGGCCTCCAGCCACTTGTAGACGTCCGTGTCCACGAAGGGGTACGCGCCCTGGAACTCGCCCTCGGCGGTGCCGGCCGCCAGCCGCAGGTTGTGCAGGTTCCCGGCGGACTCCAGCAGGCCCGGTCCCTGGGGGACGGAGACGCGGGCGTTGGTCTCGCGGCGGGCGTGCCAGAAGCCCGCGTCGATGGCGACGGCCGTGGGGTGCAGCGCGGCGTGGGCGTCCGGGCCGAGGCGGACCGGTCCGGCGGGGGAGGGCTGGACGGGGCGGGTGCGGGGCATGGCTCTCCGGGTGGGGTGGCGTGGCGGGACTGTCGTTCGGGATATCGAACACTGTCCGACGGAAAGGTCGTGGCCAGTCACGGAGCTGTTGTGAGCAACCGTTTTCTCGCCGAGAAGTACAGGGGAGTTGGGTAGCCCGGTCAAGAGGTGCGGCAAGTTATTTCTCAACTTGCTCAACGATCTGGCACTTCCGTCGGGCGGCTGCCACGATGTGAGCCGTCGTCATCATCAGGAAAAGGTTTGCCCGTGACCTCTGCTGCAGGCTCTCCCCCGACCGGCCGGGCCAGGCTCGCCGACGTCGCCGCGCTGGCCGGCGTCAGTGTGGGCACGGCGTCGAAGGCGCTGAACGGCGGTGGCCGGATGCGTCCCGAGACCCGGCAACGGGTGCTGGACGCGGTGGAGACGCTCGGCTTCCGGCCCAACCAGCATGCTCAGAGCCTGCACAGCGGCAGGAGCTGGACGGTCGGCCTGATGACGACGGATGGGATAGGCCGGTTCAGCACGCCGGTGCTCCTCGGCGCCGAGGACGCGCTCGGCGCCGGAAAGATCTCGGTCCTGCTGTGCGACACCCGCGGCGACGCCATCCGCGAGCAGCACCATCTGCGCAACCTCACCGACCGACGGGTCGACGGCATCATCGTCGCCGGCCGCCGCACGGACCCCCGCCCGCCGCTGACCGGCATCGACCCGTCCATCCCCGTCGTCTATGCGCTCGCCCCGTCCACCGACCCCGCGGACACCTCGGTCGTCACCGACGACCGGGGTGGTGCCCACCTGGCCGTCGAGCACCTGCTGGCCACCGGCCGCACCCGCATCGCCCATGTCACCGGCCCGGAGCACCACCAGGCCGCCCGCGACCGGGCCCGCCACGCGATCGACCACCTTCGGGGCGCCGGCCTGGAACTGGCCACCGGCCGCGTGCACTTCGGCGAGTGGAGCGAGGCGTGGGGCCGCCGCGCGGCCGACGCGGTGCTGCGCACGGCACCGGACACGGACGCCTTCTTCTGCGGCAACGACCAGATCGCCCGGGGCGTGGCCGACACGCTGCGCGAGCGGGGCCGGAGCGTGCCCGGTGACATCGCCGTCGTCGGCTACGACAACTGGGACACCATGGCGCTGGCCTGCCGCCCGCCGCTCACCACGATCGACATCAACCTGGCCGAGATCGGCCGGATCGCCGCCCTCCGGCTGCTCCAGGCCATCGACGCCGTGCCGGAGCCGGGCGTGCACACGGTGCCGTGCCGACTGGTCGTGCGCGAGTCCAGCTGACCCGGACCGGCTCGCCCACCCCGGGGCGTAGTTCACTCGACCACGGCTACGGAGAGCTGGGGGACGGCTCGGCCGTGGTCGGGCGGACGGGGCTGGGGACCGCTGACGGGGTGCCGGTCGTCGGCCTGGGGGAGTGGGCCGGCTCGGCCGGCTGGTCCGGGCCGCCGCGGACGACGGTGAAGAACACCAGCGCCGCCACCGCGGCCAGGGTGAGCAGGCCCACCGCGACCCGGCGTACGAGCCGTACGGTGCGGACGTTCCCGGTCGGCGGGCGCAGCGGCCGTAGGTCGGCCGGGCCGACGGACTGTGCCCGGGCGGCGAGAGCGGCCCGCAGCCGCTCCTCGACCGGCGTCGGCGCGGTCCCGGTACCGTACTCGTTCATCGCAGACCCTCCAGACGTCGGCCGAGGGCGTCCAGGGCCCTGCTGGCCGTGGACTTGACGGTGCCGCGCGACAGACCGAGCGTCGCCGCGATCTCGGCCTCGGTCAGATGCGACCAGTACCGCAGGACCAGCACCTCGCGCTGACGTGGGGTCAGCGTCCGCAGGGCCGCCAGCACTTCACGGTGGTCCTCGTGGAGCAGGACGTCCTCCTCCGGCGCGGGGGCGTGCCCCTCCCGTTCGGGGGTGTGCGCCCGTACGGTCCTGCGCCGCCGCAGTACGGAGCGGGCCGCGTTGACCACACTGGTGCGCAGGTATGCCTCCGGGTCGTCGAGCGAGCCGAGCCGGTGGCCGTGGCGGCGGAACAGCGCCGTGAACGCGTCCTGTACGACATCCTCGGCCGTGGGCAGGTCATCGACCAGCAGCACCGCCAGGCGCACCAGGGATAGCCGGCGGTGGTGGTACAACTCCTCGATGTCGAGCGGGGGTTCGGGGACGATCAGTCCCCTTGCCCCGGTGTCGTCCCCGCGGTCGCGGGGTGTCGGATCCGCCGTCGTGCCGGCGCGGACGCGCGCGAGGACGCGGGTCCGCAGCGCGTGGGTGAACCTGCGCCAGGCCGGTGTGGACTCTGGGGCGCGGGCGCGGGCGCGGTCCCGGTCCCAGGGCAGGGCCGCCGCCGGTGGTGTGGCTGTCGTCATGGATCTCCCGGCCGGGTGTGCGGGGAGCCGCACCGGGCGACTCCCCGCACACGGGCATGCCTCAGTGGTGCTGCGGAACCGGCGAAGACGTGGCGTGCCCGGTCGCGGGGACCGGACTCGGCGACGCGGGTCGCTGCCCGTGGCTGTGCCCGTGGCGCGGTGCCGGCACCGGGGCCGGAGTGGCCGTGGACGGGACCGGAGTGGGAGTGCCTGTGTGGGGGGTGGACGGCACGGACGGTACCGGAGACGGCGTGCCCGTGTGGGGGGTCGACGGCACCGGAGACGGCGTGCCCGTGTGGGGCGTCGACGGCACCGGACTCGGCGTCGCCGTACGGATCGGGGACGGCACGGGGGACGGCGTGGCGTGGCCAGACGCGGCGTGGGACCCGGATCCGGCGTGGGCGCTGCTCTGGACCGCCTGGGCGGTCACGGTGCCGCCGACGGCCAGGGCCGCGCCCACGGCGGAGACCCCCAGGGCGGTGCGCAGCCTGCGGATGCGGCGAGGGCGGGGGACACGGTGTGCGGACATGTGTTCCTTCGGTTGCTCGGGTCGCTCGGACATCGGTCGGGATGGAGGCCTCCACCCCGACAGACGTCCGACCCCGGGCGAGGTTGCAGGCGACGGCCGACCAATTTTCCGCACGTGTGGCCGACCGCCGCTCAGCGGCACCGCCGCATCAGCCGAGCTTCTTCAGCAGCTCCTCCGCGACCGGGGCCGAGGAGGCCGGGTTCTGGCCGGTGACCAGGTTGCGGTCGACGACCACGTACGGCGCCCACGGTTCGGCCACCTGGACGTCGACGCCCGCCTCGGTCAGCCGGTCCTGGAGCAGCCACTTGGCCTGGCCGGCAAGCCCGCCCTGCGTCTCCTCCTCATTGGTGAAGGCCGCCACCCGGTAGCCGGCGAAGGCGTTCGAGCCGTCGGACCGCACCGCCGCGAGCAGCGCGGCCGGACCGTGGCAGACCACCGCCAGCGGCTTGCCCGAGTCGAGGGCGGCGGTCAGCAGACGGCCCGAGTCGGCGTCCACGGCCAGGTCCTCCATGGGTCCGTGCCCACCGGGGTAGAACACGGCGGCGAAGTCGTCGAGGTCGACCTCCGCGAGCTTCACCGGCTCCCGCAGCTCGGTCATCTCCTCCAGGGCGCGTGCCACCTTCTCGGCACCCTCCTGACCGCCGTTGAACTCGGGCGCGAGGCTCGCCCGGTCGACCGTGGGCACCACACCGCCCGGCGTGGCGACGACGACCTCGTGACCGGCGGCCTTGAGGGCGCGGTACGGGACCACGGCCTCCTCGGCCCAGAAACCGGTCGGGTGCAGGGTGCCGTCGGTGAGCGTCCAGTGGGTGGCGCCGGTCAGCACGAAAAGGATCTTCGACATGGGTCTTTCTTCTCCCTGAACTTGCGCTGGTGAGGCAAACGTAGGCGACACCACCCATAGGGAACCAATGAAGCGGTGAATGGCAGACATTGGACTTTCTATGGGTGGCGCGGAGCGCGGTCCGGTGAATACTCGGCCTCGTGGACATCCCTTCCCTCGATCTGAACCTGCTGCGTACCTTCCTCGCGGTCTACCGCTCCGGCTCCTTCACCGGGGCCGCCCGCCTGCTGGGCCTGTCGCAGCCGACGGTGACGACGCAGATGCGCACGCTGGAACGGCAGACCGGCCGGGAGCTGTTCGAACGGCTGCCCCGCGGGGTGACGCCGACACCGGTGGCCGAGGAACTGGCCGCCCGGATCGCCGCGCCCCTGGACGAGCTGGCCGCCGTCGCAGGTCCCGAGCCGCGGGAGGGGGCGCGCCCGGAGCCCGTCCACCTGGCCGGCCCCGCCGAGATCCTGTGCACGACCGTCCTGCCCGCGCTGGCTCCCCTCGTCGCCGAGGGTGTACGACTGCGGGTGGCCACCGGCCTGACCGATCCGCTGCTGGACGAACTGCGCGCGGGCCGCCACGACCTGGTGATCGCCACCTCCCGCCCGCGAGGCCGCACACTCCACGCCGTGCCCCTCACCGACGAGGAGTTCGTCCTGGTCGCCGCGCCCGTCTGGGCCGGGCGGCTGACGGACCGGCTGCCCGTCGAAGGACCGGCCGCGCTGCACTCCGTACCCCTGATCACCTACGCCGAGGACCTGCCGATCGCCCGCCGCTACTGGCGCCACGTCTTCGGCCGCCGCCTGTCCTGCACCGCCGCCGTGACCGTGCCCGACCTGCGCGGAGTGCTGGCGGCGGTGACCGCGGGCGCGGGCTTCAGCGTGCTGCCCCGCTACCTGTGCGCGGATCTACTGGACTCCGGCGCGCTCGTGGAGCTGGTGGACCCCGAGGACCCCCCGATCAACACGGGCTTCCTCGTCCAACGCCCAGGCAGCTCGGACAACCCCGACGTGGTCCGCGTCCGTGAACTCCTGCTGCGGTCGGCGCGCACCTGGTAGCTCACCTGGGGGACCGCGTACAGGGTCACCTTCGAGCGAGAGGGTGGGACATCTGCCACACCAACCTGCGACCGGCCCCTCCCCGATCCCCGTGAGGACCTCGTCCAACTCCAGGAACCACGCCCAGCCCGGCCGCCCGTCGACACCGGCCAGCCGGCCCACGACCAGGGCGCCGGGGCCGGACAGCTCGGCCAGGTGCACGGCCTTGCCGATGTCGTGCGTCGCGGCACCGAAGAGCACCGCCTCCGGCTCGAACTCCAGCCCGGGACAGTGCCGTTGCTGTCACCGTGCCAGAGCAAGCATCATCGGGCGTGACGGTTCGTGTACGGAGGGTGGTCATGGGTGTGATGCACACGGCGTTTCTGCTCGGCACGGGGTTCCTCTGGAGTGTCGCCTACGTGCTGTTGATCCGCGCGGGGTTGCGGGAGCGTACCTTCGGGATGCCTGTCGTCGCGTTCGCGACCAACATCAGCTGGGAGTTCATGTTCGCGTTCGTGCGGCCGTCGTCCGGGGTCATGCATGTGATCAACATCGTCTGGTTCTGCTTCGACCTCGCCATCGGCTACACCGTCGTACGCTTCGGACGGGCCGAATTCCCCTACCTGCCCGACCGGTTGTTCCTGCCCGCACTGGCCGTCCTGCTCGCCCTCGCCTACCCGGGCATGAACTACGCCTCCGAACAGTTCGACGAGGGCGTCGGCGCGATCACCGCGTTCGGCAGCAATCTGGCCATGTCCGGGATGTTCCTGGCGATGCTGGCCGCCCGCCGCGGTACCCGCGGCCAGTCGGTGGGGATCGCCGTGACCAAGCTGCTGGGCACCGCCTGCGCGTCGCTCTCGATGCTCACCGACCCCGACGGGGACCCGCGTTACGACAACGCCCTCATGTACTACCTCTACCTCGGCTGCCTTCTTCTTGATCTCGCCTACGTCTACGCGGTGTTCGCGGTACGGCGAGCTGAGGGGACCCCCGATACGGGCGGGGTGCCGGCCCAGAGCGCCCTCCAGGGCTGAGCGACAGATCCGACAACGTTGTCTCGGCGTGTTCCGGCGCCCCCCGAATGGCGGCTCCGAGTTGACCGGCCCACGATGGTGATGGGTGCGGCCGCCGCCGGAGCGCCGGTGCCGCCCGTGGCCGCCGGGAGACGGTGACCCGCCCCGGCCGTGGTGAGCGGCCGGAAGGGAGGACATCGTCATGTTGGAAGTGAAGACGGTAGACAAGCCGGACGAGCGGCGTGACTTCCCCCGTGGCCATCTCGAAGCCGTCCACCTGACCGGGCTCGACTTCGCCGTGGGCACCTTCGAACCGGGCTGGCGCTGGTCGGAGTCCGTGGCGCCGATCGCGGGCACCGAGAGCTGCCAGTTCCCCCACAGCGCCTATGTCGTTCAGGGCCGACTGCACATCCGCATGGACGACGGCGGTGAGGGTGAGGTCGGCCCCGGCGACGTCTTCATGTGCCCGCCCGGGCACGACGCGTGGGTTGTGGGTGACGAACAGGTAGTGGTGTACGACTTCGCGGGACCCACGGCGAAGGACTACGCGAAGGCTCAGGGGACCTGACACACCCCGCAGGTGCCCCGCGGTGCGCCCGTCACCGCGGGGCACGCGTGTGCCGTGGCCGCCCCCGGTCACACCGTGACGACGACCTTCCCGCGCGCGTGCTCCTCCTCCAGGTACCGGATGGCCTCGGGGGCCTCGGCCAGCGGGTACGTCCGGTCGATCACCGGGGCGAGCTTCCCGGAGTCGGCCAGCTCGCGCAGCTCCGCCAGCACCGCCTTGCTCGGTGCCGGGCCGATGAGCGGGCGCAGCCGCTGGCGGACGAACGGGGAGAGCACGAGCCCCTGGAGGATGAGGACGGGGGCCCCGAGGAACTGCCCCGCGCTGCCCCCGCTGCCGAGGACGAGCGTCCCGGTGGGCGCGAGGGCGCGCCGGAGGCCGGAGATCCCGTGGCTGGCCGCAAGGTCGAGGACGACGTCGTACCGCCGCCCGCCACGCGTGAAGTCCTCCCGCGTGTAGTCGATGACGTGGTCCGCGCCCAGCGAGCCGACCAGTTCGGCGTTGCGCGTGCTGCACACGCCGGTCACCTCCGCGCCGAGCGCCTTGGCGATCTGCACGGCGAACGTGCCGACCCCGCCGGAGGCGCCGTTGATCAGCACCTGCTGCCCCGGCCGCAGCCCCGCCACGTCACGCAGACCACGCAGGGCGGTGTTCCCGGCCAGCGGCAGAGTCGCCGCCTGCTCGAAGGTCAGGGCCGCGGGCTTGCGCTCCACCCAGGCGTCCGGGACGCACACGTACTCCGCGAAGGTGCCGTCGACCTCGCCGAACACCTCGTCTCCCGGCCGGAGATCCCGTACGTTCCGGCCGACCGCCGCCACCTCGCCCGCGAAGTCCCGGCCCCGGATCCGGGCCCGGGGCGCGCGCGGTCCGAGCGCCAGCCGGGCCACGTACGGGTCACCGCGCATGAGGTGCCAGTCGTACGCGTTCAACCCGGCGGCCCGCACCCGCACCAGCACCTCGTCGTCGCCGGGCACCGGCTGGTCCACGTCCCGCAGCTCCAGCACGTCCGGCGAGCCGTACCGGTCCTGCACCACTGCCTTCATGATCTCCCCCCTCGCTCCGTACCCGCAGGTTAGGGCGAGGTGCGCCGGCCGGGCATCGGGGAAGCGCCGTAGTCCCGGGGGAGGACGAGTGGGGGTGCGTGTAGGGGGCCGGTGTCTCAGAGTTCGTGGGTGACGGCCCCCGCCTCGGCGTACGCGACGGCGTCCGCGTGCCCGAACAGGCCGGGCAGCCCGCCGGTGTGCACGAACACGGTCTTCTCGCCCGGCCGTACGTCACCGTCCCGCACGGCGGCGGCCAGCCCCGCCAGGGCCCGGCCGGTGTAGGTCGGGTCGAGGATGATCCCCTCGGTGCGGGCGGCGAGCCGGAGCGCCTCCGCCACCGGACCGGTCAGCGCCGCGTACCCGCTGCCCACCTGGTCCCGGCGCACCCGCAGCCGGTCCGCCACGACCTTCTCCGCGGTGAGCGGGCCCGCGAACTCCTCGACCGCGGTGGCCGGGTCGGAAAGCGCGCCCACGTCGACACCGAGCACCGACTCCGTGCCGAGGGCCGCGACCAGCCCCGCCATGGTGCCGCCCGAGCCGAGCGCGACCACCGCCGTCCGCAGGTCGGGCACCTGCGCGCGCAGCTCCTCGCCGCAGCGCACATAGCCCCGTGCGCCCAGCGTGCTGGACCCGCCGAACGGGATCAGCGCGGGACGGGCACCACCCGAGCGCAGTCGCGCGCACACCTCGGCCGCCGCGGCGTCCAGCCCCGCCTGGTCCACGTCGCCCGCCCAGGCGAGACGCGCCCCCAACAACCCGTCCAGGGCGAGGTTCCCGGAACGCGACCGCCCCGGTGCACCGCGCAGTACGAGGACGGCGTCCAGTCCCAGCCGGGCGGCCGCGGCGGCCGTCAGCCGGGCGTGGTTGCTCTGCGCGGCGCCGGTGGTCACGAGGGTGTCCGCGCCCTCGGCCAGCGCCGCGCCCGCGAGCCACTCCAGCTTGCGGATCTTGTTCCCGCCGCCGCCCAGGCCGGTCAGGTCGTCCCGCTTGACCCACAGGTCGTCCGGACCGAGCCCGAGCGCGGCGGCGAGCCGGGGCGCCGGTTCGACGGGAGTCGGGAAAGTGCCGAGCTGCACGGGCGGGTGGCTCATGTCGTACGTCCTTGTGTGCGGGCGGATGGCGGGCCGACAGCCAACAGCCGCCGGGCAGGTGGCGGCCGATCAGGGGTCAGTCGATCACGCCCGGCCACCCCGCGTCACCCCGGCACCAGCCGTCTCACACCGGCAGCAGCCCTCCGATCAGGGCCCCGAGCTGCCGGGCCGTGCGGCACTCGTGCATCTCCACCAGCTCGGCGTATTCGGGCGCCGCCGAGTCGCCGGTGCCCCACTGGGCGCGCGGCTCGGGGTTCAGCCAGTAGACGCGTCGGGCACTGCGGGCGAGTTCGCGGACGGCGGCCAGGTTCGGGTCGCTCATGTTGGTGCGGGCGTCGCCGAGCACGAAGACGGTCGTGCGCGGGCCGACCGCGGCGCCGTACCGCTCGGTGAACTCGCCCAGGGCGACGCCGTAGTCGCTGCTGCCGTGCCAGCCGGTGAGCCTGGCCTCCGCGCGGATCCGGGCACCGAGCCCGTCCGGGTCGGCGCGGCCGTGCTCCAGCAGGCCGGTCACCTCGTCGAGACGGTTGACGAAGGCGAACACCCGGATCTTGCTGAACTGGTCGTGCAGCGCCTGCACCAGCAGCATCGTGAAGTCGGAGAAGCCGGACACCGAGCCCGACACATCGCAGAGCAGCACCAGTTCGGGCCGGGCCGGACGCCGTCTGCGCAGGACCGGCCGCATCGGCACCCCGCCCGTGGACAGCGAGGAGCGCAGGGTGCGGCGCAGGTCGATCGTGCCGCGCGCGGCCCGGCGGCGGCGCGCGGCCAGCCGGGTCGCAAGCTTCCGCGCCAGTGGCTGCACCGTCCTGCGCAGCTCGGCGAGTTGGTCCCGGCCGGCGTACAGGAAGTCCACCCGGTCGGCGGTCGGGCGGACGGCCCGCCGGGCGATCTCGTCCCGGTCGCGCCGTTCGGCGACCCGGCGTCGCGCCTCCGTCGCGACCAGCTGCCGGAACACCTCGATACGGCGCCGGATCTCGTCGTCCAGCAGCCGGTCCGCGAACCCCGCACCGCCGTCCCGGCCCCCGACGTCGGCCCGCACCCGGGCCAGCAGGGTCTGCGGGCGGAGCCGGTCGAGGGTCTGGTACGCCGACCAGCCGTCCGACCCCGGTGAACTCCCGTACCCGCCCAGGCCGTCCACGGCCTCGGCCGCCAGGCGGGCCATCAGCGACCGGTCGTCGGCGGCCAGCGCCCCGGCGAGCCGGTCGCGCAGCTCGTCCCGGCCCGCCCCTTCCGTGCCCGGACCGCCGACGCCGCGCGGGAAGTACAGGTCGAAGACCGGATCGAACACCGCGCGCTGTCCGGGCCCGTGCAGCAGGGTCGCGGCCAGCCCCTCCCGCAGCAGGTCCCGGTCGGCGAACCCGAGGGCCTCCACGGCGAGGGCCGCGTCGACGGTCTCTCCGGTGCCGATCCGCACGCCGTGCGCGCGCAGCGCGCCGACCAGACCGGTGATCCGCTCCTCGGCACCGCTCACAGCGTGTCCAGGTCCAGCTTGGCCGCGGCCTTCTGCACATCGTCCTGGTGCTTGAGGATCACGCCGAGGGTGTCCCGTACGACGGCCTCGTCCAGGGTGTCGGCGCCGAGGGCCAGCAGGGTGTGCGCCCAGTCGATGGTCTCGGCGACCGACGGCACCTTGCGCAGGTCCATCGCGCGCAGCGCCCCCACCACCCGCACCACCGACTCGGCCAGCGCCGCGCCGAGTCCCGGCACCTTCAGCCGTACGATCCGCCGTTCCAGCTCCTCCTCGGGGAACCCGATGTGCAGGAACAGGCAGCGGCGGCGCAGCGCCTCGGACAGTTCGCGCCCCGCGTTGGAGGTGAGGACGACGAAGGGGCGGCGGGTCGCGGTGATCGTGCCCAGCTCGGGGACCGTGACCTGGAAGTCGCTGAGCACCTCCAGCAGCAGCCCCTCCATCTCGATGTCGGCCTTGTCGGTCTCGTCGATCAGCAGCACGGTGGGCTCGTCGCCGCGGATCGCGGTCAGCAGCGGGCGGGGGAGCAGGAACTCCTCGCTGAAGATGTCGGTGCGGGTCTCGTCCCAGCTCTCGTCGCGGCCCGCGCTGATGCGCAGCAGCTGCTTGGCGTGGTTCCACTCGTACAGCGCCCGGGACTCGTCCACGCCCTCGTAGCACTGCAGCCGTATCAGCCGGGCCCCCGCGACCTGGGCGACGGCCTTGGCCAGCTCGGTCTTGCCGACGCCGGCGGGGCCCTCCACCAGCAGCGGCTTGCCCAGCCGGGCGGCGAGGAAGACGGTCGTGGCGACGGCGGGCGAGGCGAGGTAGCCCGTCTCGGCGAGGCGGGCGGAGACGTCGTCGACGGATGAGAACAACGGGGCCTCCGGCTGGGTCGGGATCAACGTCCACTCACTATCTAAGCGCTTGTTCACCCTCCTGTCACGGAAAGCCTCCGGCGTCCAAGGGTGTGTACACCGATCGTTTTCCATTCATCTCGTACGAGGTAACCTCGCCCTATGGCCACCACGGACAAGGCGTCCCCCCGAGACCGGCTGCTCGACGCGGCCGCCCAGCTCTTCTACCGCGACGGCGTATCCATCGGCGTCGAGGCGCTGTGCCGTACGGCGGGCGTCTCGAAGCGGTCGATGTACCAGCTCTTCGACAGCAAGGACGAGATGCTGGCCGCGAGCCTGGAGCGGCGTCTGCCCTGGTACGAGGCCCAGCTGGCGCCCGCGGACCCGGCGGCCGGGACGCCGCGCGAGCGCATCCTGCACGTCTTCGAAAGGGTGGAGAAGGCCTCCACCGACCCCGAGTACCGCGGCTGCCCCTATCTCGCCGTGCTGGTCGAGCTGAAGAACCCGGACCACCCGGCCAGCGAGGTCGCCCGCCGGGTCAAGGAGCGCCTGCAGGACACCTTCCGCACCCAGGCCGAACGGGGCGGCGCCCGGGACCCCGAGCTGCTCGCCCGCCAGCTCATGCTGGTCTTCGACGGCGCCAGCGCCCGCGCCGGAGCCCGTGTGGAACGCCTGGACGACGGACTCGCCACGGCGACGGTGACGGCACTGCTGGACGTGGCCGGAGTGCGGTAGCCCACACCCGACGGGCCGCACCCCCGTACGGGCCACCACAACGCGCCGAGCCGCTCGCCCGCCCGGTGCAATGGACTCGTGACCGCGCCCCCGGACGACTGCCTCGCGCGCAACGAGTGGATCTGCGGCGCCTATCTGAGCACCCGCCGCCAGATCCTCCTCGACGCGGTCGTCCAGCACCTCCAGCTGACGTCGGTGTCGGTCCTCATCGGGCTCGCCATCGCCCTGCCGCTCGCGGTGCTGGCCCGCCGCTGGACCCTGGCGGCCGGTCCGGTCCTCGGGGTGACGACGATCCTCTACACCATCCCGTCCCTGGCGATGTTCTCCCTGCTCCTGCCCCTCTACGGCCTCTCGGCCGGCCTGGTCGTCGCGGGACTGGTGCTCTACTCGCTCACCCTGCTGGTGCGGAACATCCTCGCCGGGCTCCGCGCGGTCCCCCAGGAGACCCGGCAGGCGGCACGCGGCCTCGGCTACGGCCCGATCCGGCTGCTGCTCACCGTCGAACTGCCCCTGGCCCTGCCCGCCGCGATGGCCGGGCTGCGCATCGCGACCGTCTCCGCGGTCTCCCTGGTCACGGTCGGCGCGATCGTCGGCTTCGGCGGCCTCGGAAACCTGATCTACGCGGGCATGAACACCTACTTCAAGGCCCAGGTGCTCACCGCGTCCGTGCTGTGCGTACTGATCGCCGTCGCCGCCGACGTCCTCCTGCTCGGCGTGCAGTGGCTGATCACCCCCTGGGCGAGGGCGGCCCGCAGATAAACACCCTCGGCGCCACCTGGGACTGGCTGACCGACCCCGCGCACTGGTCGGGCGACGACGGCGTCTGGCACCGGCTGCTCCAGCACCTGGTGCTCACCGTCGTCTGCCTGGTCATCAGCTGCCTGATCGCGTTGCCGGTCGCGCTGGTCCTCGGCCACCTCGGCAAGGGCGGCGCGCTCGCCGTCAACATCTCCAACGTCGGCCGGGCCGTCCCCACCTTCGCCGTGCTGGTCCTGCTCCTGCTGACCCCGGTCGGCAAGTGGGGCGAGGGGCCGACCGTGGTCGCCCTGGTGCTGTTCGCCGTACCGCCCCTGCTCACCAACGCCTATGTCGGCATGCGCGAGGTCGACCGGAGCGTCGTGCAGGCGGCGCGGGGCATGGGGATGACCGGGCGGCAGATGCTGTTTCACGTGGAACTGCCCCTTTCGCTCCCCCTGCTCCTCACCGGGGTGCGGATCGCCGCCGTCCAGCTCGTCGCCACCGCCACCATCGCCGCGCTCGCGGGCGGCGGCGGACTCGGCCGGATCATCACCGCCGGGTTCAACCTGGCCAGCACGCCCCAGGTGGTGGCCGGGGCCCTCCTCGTCGCCGTGTTCGCACTGATCGTCGAGGCCGTCTTCGAGGTCACCGAACGCCTGGCACCGGCCAGGGTCAGGGGCGGCCGATGAGGGGCCGTGCCGCGGTGACGGCCGCCGGGCTCCTCGCCCTGACCGCCTGCTCCACCGGCCCTTCCCTGGAGAACCGCGGCGAGGTCACCGCATCGCCCGGCGACAGTCACCACCTGACCATCGGCTCGGCCGGCTTCACCGAGAGCGACCTGCTCGCCCAGATGTACGCGCAGCTGCTGAACCAGGCCGGCTACAAGACGTCCCTCCTCACGGTCGCCAACCGGGAGCTGTACGAACCGGCCCTGGAGTCCGGCCAGATCGACGTCGTCCCCGAGTACGCGGCCACCCTCGCCGACTGGCTGAACGCCAAGACCCACGGCGCCGACGCGACACCGGTCGGCTCACCCGACCTCGACACCACGATGAAGGCCCTGCGGGAGCTGGCCGCACCCCGCGGACTCACGGTGCTCCCGCCCGGCCGCGCGGTGGACCAGAACGCCTTCGCGGTGACCGCCGCGTACGCCCGGCAGCACCACCTCAAGACCCTCAGCGACCTCGGCGCCTCGAAACTGAGGGTACGGCTCGCCGCCGGTGACGAGTGCGTGCAACGGCCTTACTGCGAACCGGGGTTGAAGAAGGTCTACGGCATCGACATCACCGGGATCGACCCCAAGGGCGTCGGCACCACCCAGGCCAAGCGGGCCGTGCAGGAGGGCCGCGACCAGATGGTGCTGACCACCACCACGGACGCCACCCTCGACCAGTTCGGCCTGGTCCTGCTCGCCGACGACAAACACCTGCAGAACGCCGACTACGTCGTCCCGGTCGTCAACCGTTCCCGCGCGGGAAGTGCGCGCGTGGCGAAGGCGCTGGGCAGGCTCAACGACGTCCTCACCACAGCGGACCTCGCCGACATGAACCGGCAGGTCGACAGCTGGCGCCGGCTGCCCGCCGACGTCGCCCGGACCTACCTGAAGGACAAGGGCCTGCTGAAGTGACGGCCCGCCTCAGGCGTCCGAGACCGAGTCGAACGGCACCTGCCCCCGCGCCACACCCCGCGCGTCCGCGTCCACCGAGCGGCGCAGCGCCTCGTGCAGCTTCGCCGGGGTCAGCACGCCCAGGAAACGTGCCCCGTCCAGCACGGCGACCCACCCGGCGTCGTACTGGAGCATCACCCCGAACGCCTGCTTCAGCGGGGCACCCACCGGCACCCATGCCGTCATCCGGTGCGCGAGGTCCCCGACCGTGCCGCCCGCGGCCAGATCGTCGATGCCGACCCAGCCGTGCAGATCGCCGTGCGGGTCGAGGACCACCGCCCACCGGGCACCCTCGGCCCGCAGCCGCTCCACGGCACGCTCGGCGGGCTCGGCCGGCCGGGCCACCGGCGGCTGTTCGAGATCGTCCGGCTCGATCTCGGTGACCGACAGCCGCTTCAGCCCCCGGTCGGCGCCCACGAACC
The DNA here is from genome assembly GCF_900215565.1 of Streptomyces sp. Ag109_G2-15. Taxonomy (NCBI): domain Bacteria; kingdom Bacillati; phylum Actinomycetota; class Actinomycetes; order Kitasatosporales; family Streptomycetaceae; genus Streptomyces; species Streptomyces sp. Ag109_G2-15. The sequence goes on along the minus strand of NZ_OCNI01000002.1, from coordinate 932,418 downwards.
CGGCGACGTACGGTGTCGCGGGCGAGCCGAGCACCGCCCCCGGTGTGTCGAACTGCTCGATGCGCCCCTGCCCGTACACGGCGATACGGTCACCGAGCCGGACGGCCTCCTCGATGTCGTGCGTGACCAGCAGCACCGTCTTGCGCACCGCGGCCTGCATCCGCAGGAACTCGTCCTGCAACTGCTCCCGCACCACCGGGTCGACCGCCCCGAACGGCTCGTCCATCAGCAGCACCGGCGGATCCGCCGCGAGCGCTCGGGCCACGCCCACCCGCTGCCGCTGGCCGCCCGAGAGCTGTTCCGGGTAGCGCGGCCCGTACGTCTTCGGGTCGAGGCCCACCAGTTCGAGCAGCTCGGCGGCCCGGGCCCGCGCCTTCGCCCGCTTCCAGCCGAGCAGCGCCGGCACGGTCGCCGTGTTGTCCAGCACCGTGCGGTGGGGGAAGAGGCCCACCTGCTGGATGACGTAGCCGATCCGGCGGCGCAGCCGCACCGGATCGGCCTGCGCGATGTCCTCGCCGTTGACGAAGATCCGGCCGGAGGTCGGCTCGATGAGCCGGTTCACCATCATCATGGTCGTCGTCTTGCCGCAGCCCGAGGGACCCACGAGGGTGACGAGTTCCCCCTCGGAGACCTCGAAGGAGAGGCCGTCCACGGCCGTCGTACCGTCCGGATACCGCTTGGTGACCTGCTCGAACCGGATCATTCCCTCACGCTAACGGGACCGCTCGCGCGGTGCCCGGCGGCGCCGTCAGGCAGGTGAACCCCCTTCAGCCGAGCAGGACCACCTCCAGGGTGCGCGGGCCGTGCACGCCCTCCACCCGGTCCAGCTCGATGTCGCTCGTGGCCGAAGGGCCGGAGATCCAGGTCAACGGGCGGGTGGGGGAGAGGCGTTCGAGGGCCTGCGGGACCGAGGAGACCACCTGGTCGGGCACCCGCACCACGCAGATGTGGTGGTCGGGGACGAGGCTGATCCGGCGCCGGCCCTGGTCGGGGCCGCCGTCCAGCACGATCGTGCCGGTCTCGGCGATCGCCACCGCACAGGCCGTGACCACACTGTCCACGCGGTCCAGCTCGTGCGGGGTGCTGTCGGCCCGGTCGGCGACCCGCGTGACGTCCGCCTCCGCGAGCCAGCCCTCCGCCAGCCCGGGCGGCACCAGCACCGAGCCCGCCTTCCGGTCCGTGAGCAACCGGGCGATCAGGGACGGGAGTTCGTCCTCGGTGCAGCGGTGCACGATCGCCCGGTAGTCCGCCAGGTTCTCGGCCAGCAGCTCCACGGTCTGCTCGACACTCCGGTCGCCGTGCTCCCTCAGATAGTCGCGCTGGATGACCTGTTCGTCCGGCGTCACGTCCGCGAGCGCGCGTCGCACCCGGCCCAGGATCCGTTCCCTGCTGCTCACTTGGCACCGTCCTTTCCGCCGTGCGTCCGCTGCCACCAGTCGCGGAAGGGTTCCGCGGGCACCGGGGGCAGGTCCCGGGTCCCGGTCCACGCCTTGCCCGGGCCCGGCAGGGTACGCGGGTGCAGCCGGCGGGTGCGGGAGGCGAACCGCTGCCCCGCCCGCAACGCGCCCGGGTGCGCGAACACCCAGCGGGCCGCCCGCATGGCCGCGCGCTCGGCGGCATGCCCCTTGGCGGGCTTCAGCACCACCCTGTTGCCCTCCCGGACCGCCGGACCGCCCTCCACGACCCGCTCCCGCAGATGCACCAGCACCTCGGGGATGTCGATCGCGACCGGGCAGACCTCGTAGCAGGCACCGCACAGCGACGAGGCGTACGGCAGCGAGGCGTCGATCTCGCTTGCGGTACCCCGGAGTTGGGGGCTGAGGATGGCGCCGATCGGGCCGGGATAGACCGAGCCGTAGGCGTGACCGCCCGCGCGCTCGTACACCGGGCAGACGTTGAGACACGCCGAGCAGCGGATGCAGCGCAGGGCCTGGCGGCCGACCTCGTCGGCGAGGGTGTCGGTGCGGCCGTTGTCCAGGAGAACCAGGTGGAAGGTCCGCGGACCGTCCTCCTCCGTCGTGCCCGTCCACATGCTCGTGTACGGGTTCATGCGCTCGGCCGTGGAGGAGCGGGGCAGCGTCTGCAGGAAGACCTCCAGGTCCCGCCAGGTGGGCACGATCTTCTCGATGCCGACCACCGAGATCAGTGTCTCGGGCAGGGTGAGGCACATCCGGCCGTTGCCCTCGGACTCCACGACCACCAGCGTTCCGGTCTCGGCGACCATGAAGTTGGCGCCGGAGACGCCGACCTTGGCCCGCAGGAACTTCTCCCGCAGATGCAGCCGGGCCGCCTCGGCGAGTTCGGCGGGCGTGTCGGTGAGGCCCTCGGGGGCGGGACGGCCCCACTCGCCCATCTCGGTGCGGAAGATGTCCCGGATCTCGCCCCGGTTGCGGTGGATGGCCGGCACCAGGATGTGCGAGGGCCGGTCCCTGCCCAACTGCACGATCAGCTCGGCGAGATCGGTCTCGTAGGCCCGGATGCCCTCCGCCTCCAGCGCCTCGTTGAGCCCGATCTCCTGCGTGGCCATCGACTTGACCTTGACGACCTCCGACTCACCGGTCGCCCTGACGAGGTCGGCGACGATCCGGTTGGCCTCGTCGGCGTCCGCCGCCCAGTGCACCGTACCCCCGGCGGCCGTGACCGCCTCCTCCAACTGCACCAGATAGCGGTCCAGATGGCGCAGGGTGTCGTCCTTGATGCGCCGGCCCGCCTCCCTCAGCTCCGCCCAGTCGGACAACTCGGCCACCGCCTTGGCCCGTTTGGCGCGGATGGTGTGCGTGGCGTGCCGGAGATTGCCGCGCAGGGTCTCATTCCGCAAGGCCTCGTGCGCGGCCTTCGGAAAGGCCGGCATTCCTACGAACGTCCCGCTCATACCGCCGGCTCCTCCTCCGTGCTCGCCAGGATCTCCGCGATGTGCACCGGCCGCAGGCCCGTGCGCAGCCGGCTCATCGTGCCGCCGATGTGCATCAGACAGGAGTTGTCGGCCGCGCACAGCACCTCGGCGCCCGTCGACTCGGCGTTGCGGACCTTGTCCGCGCCCATCGCCGCCGAGACCTCGGCGTTCTTCAGCGCGAAGGTCCCGCCGAACCCGCAGCACTCCTCGGCCCCCGGCAGCTCGACCAACTCCAGCCCCCTGACCGCCTGCAGCAGCCGCCGCGGCCGGTCGCCGAGCCCGAGGCCACGCAGGCCGTGGCAGGTGGGGTGATAGGTCACCTTGTGCGGGTAGTAGGCGCCCACGTCCGTCACACCCAGCACGTCCACCAGGAACTCCGTCAGCTCGTACGTCTTCGGCACCACCGGCGCCAGCGTCCGGGCGAGGGTGTCGCCGCGCCCCTCGGCCCGCGCCCGCTCACCCATCCGCGGATACAGCTCCCGCACCATCGCCCCGCACGATCCGGACGGGGTCACGATGGCCTCGTACTCCCCGAAGACATCGGAGAAATGCCGGGCCAGGGGCTCCGCCTCATGCCGGTAGCCGGTGTTGTAGTGCGCCTGCCCGCAACACGTCTGCGCCATCGGGAAGTCGACCTCGACACCCAGCCTGGTCAGCAGTTTCACCACTGCTCGGCCGGTGTCCGGATAGAGCGTGTCGTTGACACAGGTCAGGAACAGGGCGACACGCATCGCGGCTCCTCGAAGTCGGTCATCGGATGAGTGCAGGGTAATGGGCGGACACGCCCTGGGGGAGAGGGCGGCTCACCGCGTGGCGAGCCGGGCCTGGGCCTCCCGCCAGCGCGCCGTGTCGCCCCGGGGCGCGTACCGGGTCAGCGGCTGGGTACGGGTGAGCAGACCGCGCATCCCGGCGAGGTCGCCGACCAGCCCATGGGTGCGGGCCTGTACGAGGACGTTGCCGAGGGCGGCCGCCTCCGTGGCGCCCGCCACCACAGGCAGCCCGCACGCGTCGGCCGTCAGCTGGCACAGCAGCGCGTTACGCGTTCCGCCGCCGACGACGTACACCACGTCCACCGGATGGTCGGCCAGCCGCTGCGCGTCCTCGACGGCCCGCCGGTGCGCGAGGGCCAGCGAGTCGAGGATGCACCGCGTGATCTCGGCCCGCGTCCGGGGCACCGGCTGCCCCGAGGCCCGGCACGCCTCGGCGATCCGCTCCGGCATCCGCCCCGGAGCCAGGAACGCCTCGTCCCCCGCGTCGACGACCGACCGCAGCGTCGGAACCCCGGCGGCCTCGCGCAGCAGCAGCCCCAGATCGGGCTCGCCCCAGGCCCGTACGCACTCCTGGAGCAGCCAGAGCCCCATGATGTTTCGCAGGTAGCGGACCGTGCCGTCCAGCCCCAGCTCATTGGTGAAGTTCGCGGCCCGGCTCTCCTCGGTGAGCACCGGCGCGTCCAGCTCCAGACCGGCCAGGGACCAGGTGCCGGTGCAGATGTAGGCGAAGCGCTCGCCGGTGGCCGGTACCGCGGCCACCGCCGAAGCGGTGTCGTGCGACCCGACGGCCGTCACCGGCACCGGGCCCGTGAGCCCCGTCTCCTCCAGCACCTCCGCCCGCAGCACGCCCGCCGGATCACCCGGCTGCCGCAGCGGCGCGAACAGCCCGAGGTCGATCCCCAGCCGCTCGGCGACGTCGTACGACCACGCGCGCGTCCGGGGATCGATCAGCTGGGTCGTGGAGGCGTTGGTCAGCTCGGTGCCCTGTTCGCCGGTCAGCCAGTACGTCAGCAGGTCGGGAATGAGCAACAGCCGCCTGGCGTGGGCGAACTGTGCGCTCGAACGGGCGGCCGCCAACTGGTACAGGGTGTTGAAGGGGGCGTACTGCAACCCGGTGGCCGCGTACAGCTCGGCGGCCGGCACGCTCGCCCACACCTTCTCCGCGACGCCCTCGGTGCGGGCGTCGCGGTAGTGCACCGGGTTGCCCAGCAGGGCCCCGTCGGCGTCCAGCAGGCCGTAGTCCACGGCCCAGCTGTCGATGCCGACGGAGTCGAGTCGTCCACCGCAGTGGGCACCGGCGGCCCGCAGCCCGTCCAGCACACCGGCATACAGCGCGAGCACGTCCCAGCGCAGTCCCTCCGGCACCCTGACCGGCCGGTTCGGGAACCGGTGCGCCTCGCTCAGCTCCAGCGCGTCGTGCCCGACCCGCCCGACCATCACACGGCCGCTGGACGCCCCCAGATCGACGGCGGCGTACGACTTCACGCCCGCGCTCATCGAAGGAACGCGGCCGCCACACCCGCGTCGACGGGGACGTGCAGCCCGGTGGTGTGCGTGAGTTCCCCGCCGGTGAGCGCGAACACCGCGTTCGCCACATGCTCCGGCAGCACCTCCCGCTTCAGGATGGTCCGCTGGGCGTAGAACTCGCCCAGCTTCTCCTCCGGCACCCCGTACACGGCGGCCCGCTGGGCACCCCAGCCGCCCGCGAAGATCCCGGACCCCCGCACCACACCGTCCGGATTGACGCCGTTCACCCGGATCCCGTGCTCACCCAACTCGGCCGCCAGCAGCCGCACCTGATGGGCCTGGTCCGCCTTGGTCGCGGAGTACGCGATGTTGTTCGGCCCGGCGAAGACGGCATTCTTCGACGCGATGTAGACGATGTCACCGCCCAGCCCCTGCGCGATCATCACGCGGGCGGCCTCCCGCGACACCAGGAACGACCCACGGGCCATGATGTCGTGCTGGAGGTCCCAGTCCCTGGCCGAAGTCTCCAGCAGCGGCTTGGAGATGGAGATGCCGGCGTTGTTCACCACGAGGTCGACGCCACCGAAGGCCAGCAGCGCTGCTTCGAAGGCGCCGGCGATCTGCTCCTCGTCCGTCACGTCCACGGTCACGGGGACGGCCTTGTCCGGACCACCCAGCTCTTCGGCGACGGCGGCGGCGTTCTCCCCGTCGAGATCGGCGACGACGACACACGCCCCCTCCGCGACCAGCCGGTGCGCGATCGACTTACCGATCCCGCTGCCCGCCCCCGTCACGAGGGCCACCCGGGTGGCCAGCGGCTTCGGTTTGGGCATCCGCTGGAGCTTGGCCTCCTCAAGGGCCCAGTACTCGATGCGGAACTTCTCCGACTCCTCGATCGGCGCGTACGTGGACACGGCCTCGGCCCCGCGCATCACGTTGATCGCGTTGACGTAGAACTCACCGGCCACGCGGGCGGTCTGCTTGTCCTTGCCGAAGGAGAACATGCCGACGCCGGGGACGAGCACGATCGCCGGGTCGGCGCCGCGCATCGCGGGGGAGTCGGGCAGGGCGTGCCGCTGGTAGTAGGCGGCGTACTCCTCACGGTAGGAGGCGTGCAGCTCCCTCAGCCGGCTGATCGCGTCTTCGAGGGGAGCGCTCGGCGGCAGGTCGAGCACGAGCGGCCGTACCTTGGTCCGCAGGAAGTGATCCGGGCACGAGGTACCGAGCGCGGCGAGCCGCGGATGCTGCTCCCGAGCCAGGAAGTCCAGGACGACCTCGGCGTCGTCGAAGTGCCCCACCTGCGGTCTGTCCTGCGAGGCGATGGCCCGCACATACGGCGCCAGGGCCGCGGCCCGTTCCCGCCGCTCGCCCTCGGGCAGCGCCCCGTACCCCTCGATCACCGTCCCGAAGGGCTCGGCCTTCCCCCTCTCCTCCAGGAAGGCCTCGGCGGTGCGGATGATGTGCAGCGAGTTCCGCTCGCACTCCTCGGCGGTGTGGCCCCAGGCAGTGATGCCGTGCCCGCCGAGGACACATCCGATGGCCTGCGGGTTGGCCTTCTTGATCGCGGCGATGTCCAGCCCCAGCTGAAACCCGGGCCGCCGCCACGGCACCCACACCACGCCGTCCCCGAAGCACTCGGCGGTCAGCTTCTCCCCGTCGGCCGCGCAGGCGAGCGCGATCCCCGAGTCGGGATGCAGATGATCGACATGCGGGGCGTCGACCAGCCCGTGCATGGCGGTGTCGATGGACGGAGCCGCCCCACCTTTGCCGTGCAGGCAGTAGTCGAACGCGGCGACCATCTCGTCCTCGCGCTCGACGCCGGGGTACACGTCGACGAGCGCCCGCAGCCGATCCAGCCGCAACACGGCGAGCCCGGCTTCGCTAAGGGTCCCAAGGTCACCACCGGACCCCTTGACCCACATCAGCTCGACGTCACCACCGGTGACGGGATCGGTGTCGGTGCCTTTGGCGGAGGTGTTGCCGCCGGCGTAGTTGGTGTTCCGCGGATCGGCCCCAAGCCGATGGGAGCGGGCAAGCAGAGCGGCGGCTTCGGGGTGAGGTGTCATGAACTTCAGTCCTTACTAGAAAGAGGGTGAGCGGACTTCCCTAGGGGCGCGGGGCTGTATAAATCTGCGGCTCCGCCGCGTGGGCGCGACCAGCCACGAACGGCCCGCACCCCGCAACGAACAGAACCCGGCAGACGCTTACGCCCCCCACCCGGCCTGCTGCCCACCAACCCGCTCGGCAACGATCTTCTGAGCCCACCCGGACCGGGCATACGCAGCCAAGGGATCGGCATCCAACCCCATCTCTCCCCGCACCTCACGAAGCAACGGCCGCACATCCGTGTTGTACGCATCCATCAGCACCGCATTGGCACCGAGCACATCACCGGAGACCTGCGCAGAAGCCAACGCCGCCCGGTCAACAAGCAGAGCCTTGGCCGTCGCTTCCTGCACGTTCATGACCGACCGAATGATCGCCGGAATCTTCGCCTCGATGTTGTGGCACTGATCGAGCATGAACGCGACCTCGGAGCTGAACCCACCCCCACGCACCACCTCGTACATGATCCGGAACAACTGGAACGGATCAGCCGCCCCCACCATCAGGTCGTCGTCCGCATAGAACCGCGAGTTGAAGTCGAACCCCCCGAGCTTCCCCTCCCTGAGCAGCGTGGCGACGATGAACTCGATGTTGGTCCCCGGCGCGTGGTGCCCGGTGTCCACCACGACCTGCGCCTTGGGTCCGAGCTTCAGACAGTGGGCGTACGCCGTACCCCAGTCCGGGACGTCGGTCGTGTAGAACGCCGGCTCGAAGAACTTGTACTCCAGCAGCATCCGCTGACCGTCCCCCAGCCGCGCGTACACCTCGGAGAGGCCCTCGGCCAGCCGGTCCTGCCGCGCCCGTACATCGTCCTGCCCGGGATAGTTCGTACCGTCGGCGAACCACAGCTTCAGATCGGCGGAGCCCGTCGCGTCCATGATGTCGACGCACTCCAGCAGATGATCGACGGCCTTGCGCCGCACCGCCGCATCCGGATGACAGATGCTGCCCAGCTTGTAGTCGTCGTCCTGGAACGTGTTGGAGTTGATCGCCCCCAACTTCACGCCGCGCTCCTCGGCGTACTTCGCGAGCGCCGCGTAGTCGTCCACCTTGTCCCAGGGGATGTGCAGGGCGACCGTCGGTGCGACACCGGTGAACGCATGCACCTGCGCCGCGTCCGCCAACTTCTCCTGCGGAGTGCGTGGAACGCCCTGCTGGGCGAACACCTTGAACCGCGTCCCCGAGTTCCCGTACGCCCACGACGGCGTCTCGACGGCCTGGGTCTTGAGCGCGGCCTTCACCGCGGCGAGGTCGGTCACTTGAGGGCTCCTGTGGGGTCCGGTCGAACGACTGAGCATGTGAAACGATTCAGAACGGCAAGCTATGAGTCCACCCGAGGGGTGTCAAGCGCTCTGACCAACACTGTTTCCCGTGACCCGGACGTGACCTTCGACTATCGAAATTTTTTCGACACGGACCCATTGACGTGACATGGCCGGGATGCCTAACGTCCCGGCAATCCAGTTGAAACCTTTCACGACGCCGTGGGGACCGCCTCGGGCGTCGTCGAGGAGCCATCCATGACCCACCCGCCTGACCCGGGACCGGCCCCGGTGCTGGCCCTGAGGGACGTGTCCAAGTCCTTCGGCGCCGTACGCGCCCTGCGGGGCGTCTCCCTGGAGCTGTTCCCCGGCGAGGTGCACGCCCTCGCCGGTGAGAACGGCGCGGGCAAGTCGACCCTGATCAAGACGCTCGCCGGCGTGCACCGACCGGACGCCGGTCAGGTGCTGCTCGACGGTGAGGCCGTCGCCTTCCACGGCCCCGGTGACGCCCGCGACGCCGGCATCGCCGTGATCTACCAGGAACCGACCCTCTTCCCCGACCTGTCGATCGCCGAGAACATCTTCATGGGCCGGCAGCCGCGCCGGGCCCTCGGCCGGATCGACCACAAGGCCACCCACGCGGCCACCGCGGCCCTGATGCGGCGGCTCGGCGTGGACCTCGACCCCGACCGTCCGGCGCGCGGTCTGTCGATCGCCGACCAGCAGATCGTGGAGATCGCCAAGGCCCTCTCCTTCGACGCCCGCGTCCTGATCATGGACGAGCCGACGGCCGCCCTGACCGGCAGCGAGGTCGCCCGGCTCTTCGGAGTCGTGCGCACTCTCGGCGAACAGGGCGCCGCGGTGCTGTTCATCTCCCACCGGCTGGAGGAGATCTTCCAGATCTGCCGGCGGGTGACCACGCTGCGGGACGGGGCCTGGATCGCCAGCGAGCCCCTCGCCGGCATGACCGAGGACGACCTGGTCCGCCGTATGGTCGGCCGCGACCTGGACGAGCTGTACCCCAAGCAGGACGTCACACCCGGCGATGTCGCCCTGAGCGTGCGCCGGCTGACCCGCGAGGGCGTCTTCACCGACGTCTCCTTCGAGGTCCGGCGCGGCGAGATCGTCGGCCTCGCAGGCCTCGTCGGTGCGGGGCGTACCGAGGTCGCCCGCGCGGTCTTCGGCGTCGACCGCTGGGACGCGGGGGAGGTCGACGTCGACGGCCGCAGGCTCACCAACGGCGCACCCTCCACCGCCATGGCCGCCGGACTCGCCCTGGTCCCCGAGGACCGGCGCGCCCAGGGCCTGGTGATGGACATGTCCATCGAGCGCAACATCGGTCTCACCGGACTCCGTACGACGGTGAAGGCCGGGCTGGTGGACCGTGGCGCCGAACGCAGCCGCTCCCTCGACTGGGCGGTGAAGCTCCAGGTGAAGTACGCCCGGATCGCCGACGCCGTCTCCACCCTCTCCGGCGGCAACCAGCAGAAGGTCGTCCTCGCCAAGTGGCTGGCCACCGGCCCGAAGGTGCTGATCGTGGACGAGCCGACGCGAGGGATCGACGTCGGTACGAAGGCCGAGGTCCACCGGCTGCTGTCCCAGCTGGCAGCGGACGGGGTCGCCGTCCTGATGATCTCCTCCGACCTGCCCGAGATCCTCGGCATGGCCGACCGCGTGCTGGTGATGCACGAGGGCCGGATCACCGCCGAGATCCCCCGCTCCGACGCCACCGAGGAAACCGTGATGGCCGCAGCCACCGGGAGGGCCGCCGCATGACGGTGACCGCACCCGATCACGCACCGCCCGCCGAGGTGCCCAAGTCCAGCGGCACCCGGCTGGTCGACCGCGTCTTCAAGATGCGCGAACTCGCCATCCTGGTCGTCTTCCTGGTGATGATCGCGGTCACCCAGGCGGGCAACAGCGAGTTCCTGTCCGAGCAGGGCATCAAGGACCTGCTGCTGAACGCCACGATCCTGGTGCTGGTCGCCACCGGCCAGTCCCTGGTGGTGATCACGAGGAACGTCGACCTGTCCGTCGGCTCCACCCTCGGCATCAGTGCCTTCGCGGCCGGCACCTGTCTGCACGGCGGCGGGAACGCCGTGGTCGCGATCGCCCTGGCCGTACTGCTCGGCGTCGGCTGCGGTCTCCTCAACGGGCTGCTCGTCAGCCTCGGCCAGGTGCCCGCGCTCGTCGTCACCCTCGGCACGCTGTACATCATCCGGGGCATCGACTCGATCTGGGTCGGCTCCCGGCAGATCACCGCGGCCGATCTCCCCGGCGGATTCGTGGACTTCGGCTCCGACGGACTCTCGGCGATCCCCTGGCTGGCCCTGATCGCCCTCGCCGTACTCCTCGCCACCGCCTACTACCTCAAACACTTCGGCAGCGGCCGCGAGCTGTACGCGCTCGGCTCCAACCCGGAGGCCGCCCGCCTCGCCGGCATCCCCGTCCGCAAGCGGATCCTGGCCGCCTACACCGTCTGCGGCGCCCTCGCAGGACTCGCGGGCGCCCTCTACCTGGCCCGGTTCGGCAACGTCGACTCCGGCACCGGCAACGGCTACGAACTCACCGTCGTCAGCGCGGTCGTGGTCGGCGGCGTCGCCTTCACCGGCGGCTCCGGCAGCGTCTACGGCGCCGCCCTCGGCGGACTGCTGCTCACCTCCATCAACAGCGTGCTGCCCGCCCTCGGCGTCAGCTCCGTCTGGGTGCTCGCCATCAACGGCGTCCTGCTGCTGCTCGCCATCGCGGTCGACCGGATCGTCGCGCTGCGGGTGGCCGCCGCCCTGAAGAAGAGGAAGGCCCGCCATGCCTGAGTCCCTGACACGCGCGGTCCGCTGGGACACGGTCGTCGGCGCGCTCCTCGTCGTCCTGTTGCTGCTGTCGTTCGGCACGGTCGACGGCTTCGGGAACGCCCTCAACCTGTCCTTCCTGATCGGCAACACGCTGCCGATCGCGCTGATCGCCCTGCCGATGACCCTCCTGGTGGTCGCGGGGGAGATCGACCTGTCGGTCGCCTCCACGGCCGGCCTGTCGGGCGCGGTGATGGGCAAGCTGTGGAACGACGGCATGGCCATCGAGACGATCATCCCGATCTGCCTGCTGCTCGGCGTGGTCTGCGGGCTCGTCAACGGCCTCCTCGTCACCCGGCTCGGGCTGCCCTCCCTCGCCGTCACCATCGGCACCCTCGCCGCCTACCGGGGCATCGCACAGATCGTGCTCGGCTCCGACGCGGTGACCGACTTCCCCACGCAGTACCTGGACTTCGCGGCCGGACGTCTGGGGGACACCTTCCTCCCGCAGGCCTTCCTGCCCTTCCTCGTGTTGCTCGCGATCGCCGTGGTCGTCCTGCACGCAACCCCGTTCGGGCGGTCGCTGTTCGCGATCGGCGCGAGTGAGGAGGCGGCGCGGTTTGCCGGCATCCGAGTCAAGAGGCACAAGTTGATCCTCTTCACGGTGACCGGGCTGATGGCCTCTCTCACCGGCATCTTCTGGGCGCTGCATTACGCCAGCGCTCGCTACGACAACGCTACGGGGCTCGAACTCTCCGTCGTTGCTGCGGTGTTGCTGGGCGGTATCGACTTCGACGGCGGCAAGGGCACGTTGGGCGGTGCGATCGCCGGGGTGTTTCTGCTCGGTGCGCTGCAGAACGTGATGAGCCTGCTCAATGTCTCCGCGCAGTCGCAGATTGTTGTGACGGGCGTGCTGCTTGTTGTGTCCGTGCTCGGACCTCGGATCGCTCGGCAGATTTCTGTCGCGAGGGCAGCTGGTTCCGCTGGATAGGTCGTTCGAACGCTGCGGGCCGGTTGTGGCTGGCCGCGCAGTTCCCCGCGCCCCTGTGGGGCGCCTCCACTCACCCTCGTAAAAAGGACCCCGTGCCATGCGCAAGTCATCCCTCCGCCGCTCCGGCGCCGCCCTCGCCGCGGCCACCTCCTTCGCGCTCGCTCTCACCGCCTGTGGCGGTACCACCAAGAGCGACGTCAAGTCGGACAACGCCTCGGCCGCCTCCGCCGGCAAGGCCGATCCGAACGCGGCCACCAAGAAGGGGCTGACCGTCGGCTTCCTGCCCAAGCAGGTCAACAACCCGTACTTCACCACCTCCGACAAGGGCGGCGAGAAGGCCCTCGCCGAGCTGGGCTCCAAGTACAAGGAGGTGGGCCCGAGCAGCGCCACCGACACCTCGGGTCAGGTGAGTTACGTCAACACCCTCACCCAGCAGCAGGTGAACGCGATCGCGGTGTCCGCGCAGGACCCGGGGGCCCTGTGCACCGCGCTCAAGCAGGCCATGTCGAACGGCATCAAGGTCGTCACCTACGACTCCGACACCAGCCCGGGCTGCCGTAACGCCTTTGTCTCGCAGGCGTCCGCCGAGGACCTGGGCCGCACCGAGGTGCAGCTGCTCGCCGAGCAGATCGGCTACAAGGGCGAGATCGCGGTCCTGTCCGCCGCGCAGACCGCGACGAACCAGAACACCTGGATCGGCTACATGAAGGACGAGCTGAAGGACCCCAAGTACAAGAACGTCAAGCTGGTCAAGATCGCCTACGGCAACGACGACGCGCAGCAGTCCTTCCAGCAGACCCAGGGCCTCCTCCAGGAGCACCCGAACCTGAAGGGGATCATCTCCCCGACCACCGTCGGCATCAAGGCGGCCGCCCAGTACCTGTCCGGCTCCAAGTACAAGGGCAAGGTCAAGCTGACCGGCCTCGGCACCCCCAACGACATGCGCAAGTACGTCAAGAACGGCACCGTCGAGGCCTTCGAGCTGTGGGACCCGGCCAAGCTCGGCGACCTCGCCGCCCGCACCGCCGTCGCCCTGGTGTCCGGGCAGATCACCGGCAAGGAGGGCGAGACCTTCAAGGCCGGCGACACCACGTACACCATCGGCAAGGACGGCGTGGTCAACCTGGGCAAGCCGACCGTGTTCGACTCCAAGAACATCGACCAGTTCGACTTCTAGTGGCTGAGGGGCTGTTGATGCAGCGCGTGTGCTTCCTGCTGAAGGTCCGGGCGGACCGCCTCGACGAGTACCGCGAGCGGCACGCCGCCGTGTGGCCGGAGATGCTCGACGCCCTGCGGGCGACCGGCTGGCACAACTACTCGCTCTTCCTGCGCGAGGACGGCCTGCTCGTCGGCTACCTGGAGACCGAGGACTTCGCCGCCGCCCAGGCCGGCATGGAGGCCACCGACATCAACGCCCGTTGGCAGACGGAGATGGCACCGTTCTTCGAGTCGCTGGACGGCGCCCGGCCCGACGAGGCCATGCAACCGCTCACCGAAGTCTTCCACCTCGCCTGACCGCCTTCAGGAGCCGCATCCATGAGACGACGCACCGTGCTCACGACCGCCATACTGGCCGCCGTGGCAACACCGGGCATCGCACGGGCCGCCGACCCCGGCCCCTCCGTCACCAAGCAGGGCACCACCCGACTGGACGCCCAGGCCCTCTACTTCGTCTCCTACGACGGCCTGGTCAACAACAACTCCTTCCAGAAGAACGGCCTGCTCACCTACAAGGGCTACCAGTACGCCGCCTGGTACACCGCGACCCGCAACGCCGTCGTCGCCCGCCGGGTCCTCGGCGCCTCCACCTGGTCGACGGTCACCCTCTCCCACACGCTCAAGAGCGACGACTCGCACAACGTCATCTCCATGGGCGTCTCGAAGACCGACGGCCGTCTCCACCTGAACATGGACTCGCACAGCGACGGCTTCTTCTACGTCAAGTCGGTCGCCGGACTCCTCGACAACCCCGCGACCACGTCCTGGACCTCGTCCGTCCTCGGCGCCGTACAGACGACCCTCGACGGGCTCGCGCTCACCTCGCAGTTCACCTACCCCCAGTTCGTCGCCACACCCGAGGGCAGGCTCCAGCTCAGCTACCGGGCCGGCATCTCCGGCAACGGACGCAACGCCCTCGCGGAGTACGACGGCTCGGCCTGGACGGCGCTGGGGGAGTGGACCAGCTCCACCGGTACCTACACCAGCTCGCACGGTTCCAGCACCGCCCGCAACATGTACCTGCACGGCATCGACTACGACGTGAACGGCCGCCTGCACGCCTTCTTCACCTGGCGCGAGCAGAACGCCGCCGTGATGTGCAACAGCGGCGGCATCACCAACCACGACACCGGCTACGTCCACTCCACCGACCGCGGCCGCACCTGGCGCAACGACGCGGGCACGGTCGTGGGCACCACCGGAACCTCGGACACGGTCGCCGTCGGCGACGCCGGGCTGGTCGTCGACTCCCTGAACCCGGACCACTCCCTGATGAACCAGGAGAGCCAGACCACCGACTCGGCCGGCCTGCCGCACGCGATCATCAGCTACGTACCCGGCCGCTTCGGCCAGTGCACCACGAACTACGTCGGCGACCGCACCGCGAACGGCCGCGCCTTCCACCTCCGCAAGAACTCCTCCGGCACCTGGCAGAAGACCGAGATCCCCCTCGCACTGAACTCCAGCCAGCGCACCAAGCTGGTCCTGGACAAGTACGACAACGCCTACGCGATCTTCCCGTACGGCAGGATCGCCGCCGCCTCCAAGTCCTCCGGGTACACGGACTGGGCGCTGCTGTACGACGGCAGTGACCTGAACGCGTTCGGGGAGGTCGTGATCGACGAGACGCGGGTGAAGGCGGACAACGTGCTGTCCTTCATGTACCAGGAGAAGTCGAGCGGCACCACCCCCTCGCCGCTCCATGTCGTGGACTTCGCACTCCCCGCGTGACCGGTCTGTTCTGGGCGGCGATGACGGTAATGTGAAGGCCTTCCCGCCGCCCCTCGTTTCCCTGGAGGTCCCCGCCCGATGGCCCAGTCGGTGGGTATCAAGGACGTCGCCCGCGCCGCCGGAGTGTCGGTGGGCACGGTGTCGAACGTCATCAACCGCCCGGACACCGTCGCCAGCGAGACCCGTGCCCGGGTCCTGTCCGCGATCGACCGGCTCGGGTACGTCCGCAGCGAGTCCGCGCGCCAGCTGCGCGCGGGCCGCAGCCGGATCATGGGCCTGCTCGTCCTCGACATGGGCAACCCCTTCTTCGTCGACGTCGCGCGCGGTGCCGAGCGGGCCGCGCGCGAGGCCGGGGTCGGCGTGATGGTCTGCAACAGCGCGCAGAACGCGGCCGAGGAGGCCGAGTACCTCTCCCTCTTCGCCGAGCAACGGGTGCGCGGGGTGCTGCTCACCCCGGCCGACGCCACCGGCCGCAACATCGAGGCCTTCCGCCGGCACGGCATCCCCTTCGTGCTGGTCGACCGGGTCGCCGAGGGCACCACCGAGTGCTCGGTCTCCGTGGACGACGTGGCGGGCGGCGCCCTCGCCGTCCGGCACCTGGTCGACGCCGGACACCGCTCCATCGCCTACGTCAGCGGCCCGCCCGGACTCAACCAGGTCCGCGACCGCCGCACCGGCGCGCTGAACGCCCTCGCCGAGGCCGGGCTCGGTCCCGACGCGCTGCGCGAACTGCCCACCGAGCGGCTCGACGTGGCCGCCGGCCGGGACGCGGGCGCCCGGCTGCTCGGCCTAGCCGACCGGCCCACGGCCGTCTTCTGCGCCAACGACCTGCTCGCGCTCGGCGTGCTCCAGGCCATGTACGCGGCCGGCGTGGTCGTCCCCGACGACCTCGCGATCGTCGGCTACGACGACATCGAGTTCGCCGCCGCGGCCGCCGTACCGCTGACCTCCGTACGGCAGCCCGCCGTCACCATGGGTGCCCTCGCCGCCGAGCTGCTGCTGGAGGAGACCGAGGCCGAGGGCGGCGCCGGCGGCCATGAGCACCGGCGCGTGGTGCTCCAGCCGGAGCTGGTGGTCCGCCGCTCCAGCCTGGCCGCCCGCTGACCGGAAGTTCAGTAACGATCCATGATCCAGGGGCTCGGCTCACCGCCGTCGATGTGCTGAACTGGGACGCGTCCGTCCCATCCGTCCCGGGAGACCCGTTGAGCCTCAGTTACCGCCAGCCCGGCGTCGTCCTCACCGACCGTCACTTCACCGTGCCCCTCGACCACGGCGACCCCGACGGCGAGACCATCGAGCTGTACGCCCGGGAGGCCGTCGCGAGTGACAAGGCGGGCCAGGAGCTGCCCTGGCTGCTGTACCTCCAGGGTGGGCCCGGCTTCGGGGCGAACCGTTTCATCGGACGGCAGGCCTGGCTCGACCGCGCCCTCAAGGACCACCGCGTCCTCCTCCTCGACCAGCGCGGCACCGGCCGCTCCACCCCCGCCACCCGGCAGACCCTCCCGCTGCGCGGCGGCCCCGCCGAGCAGGCCCGGTACCTCACCCGCTTCCGCGCCGACTCCATCGTCCGCGACTGCGAGGCGATCCGCCCCGAGGTGACGGGCGGCGCCCCCTGGACCGTGCTCGGCCAGAGCTTCGGCGGCTTCTGCACGGTCTCGTACCTCTCCCTGGCCCCCGAGGGGATCGGCACCGCCGTCATCACCGGCGGCCTGCCCTCCCTCCACGCCCACGCCGACGACGTCTACCGGGCCGCCTACCCGCGCATCGAACGCAAGGTCGCCGCGCACTACGCCCGTTACCCGCAGGACGTGGAGCGGGCCCGCCGTATCGCCGACCACCTCCTCACCCACGACGTCGTGCTGCCGGGCGGCTACCGCCTCACCGTGGAGGCGTTCCAGTCCCTGGGCCTGATGCTGGGCACGAGCGACGGCAGCCACGGTCTGCACTTCCTCCTGGAGGACGCCTTCGTGCGCACCCCCGGCGGCTTCGATCTCTCCGACGCCTTCCAGGAAGAGGTCCAGGGCCTGCTGTCGTACGCGGGGCACCCGTTGTACGCGCTCGTCCACGAGGCGATCTACGGTCAGGACGTCCGCCCCACGGCCTGGGCCGCCGAGCGCGTCCGCGCCGAGTTCCCGCAGTTCGACGCGGCCAAGGCGATCGCCGGTGACGCCCCGGTGCTGTTCACGGGCGAGACGGTCCACCCCTGGATGTTCGACGCCGACCCGGCCCTGCGCCCGCTGCGCGAGACCGCCGAGCTGCTCGCCGCCCGCACCGACTGGCAGCCGCTGTACGACCCCGCCCGCCTCGCCGCCAACGAGGTTCCGGTCGCCGCGGCGATCTACCACGACGACATGTACGTGGACACCGCCCACTCCCTGCAGACCGCCCGTGCCGTCCGTGGTCTGCGGACCTGGGTCACCGACGAGTTCGAGCACGACGGCCTGCGCACCGGAGCGCCCCGGGTCCTGGACCGGCTGCTCGCGCTGGCCCGGGACGAGGGGTGACGCCGGATCCGTGGACCCGAACGCTGCTTCCCTGAGGGCTCTGCCGTGGTTCGCGCGGCCGGCCGCCCGCTCCTGGACCTGCCCGCCGGCCCCTTCCGGGGTGCGGGACTTCCATGCCTCGCTGCCCGGCTACGCCCCCACACCGCTGACCGAACTCCCGGCCCTGGCCGCCCAGTTGGGGGTGGGACGGGTCTTCGTCAAGGACGAGTCGTCCCGGCTGGGCCTGCCCGCCTTCAAGGCGCTGGGCGCGTCCTGGGCGGTGCACCGCGTGCTGGCGGAGCGGGCGGCCCAGGCCCCGGGCGCGGGGCCGGTCACGCTGGTCAGCGCCACGGACGGCAACCACGGGCGGGCCGTGGCCCGCATGGCGCGCCTGCTCGACCAACGCGCGCAGATCGTCGTTCCCCGGGGTGTCCATCCGGACGCCGTGGCGGCCATCGCCGCCGAGGGCGCGGAGGTCACCCGGGTGCAGGGCCCGTACGACGAAGCCGTGCGCCGGGCGGCCGAGGCGGCCGCCGCCGCGGACGCGGTCCTGGTCCAGGACACGGCCTGGCCCGGCTACGAGCGGATCCCCGGCTGGATCGTCCAGGGCTACTCCACGCTCTGCCGGGAGATCGACGAGCAACTGGCCGCCGCCGGAGCCCCGTCGCCCGGGCTCGTCGCCGTCCCGGTGGGCGTGGGCTCCCTGGCCCAGGCCGTCGTCACGCACTACCGGAGCCGTCCGTCCGGGCCGGGCCCGGCCCTGCTGTCCGTCGAGCCGGAGGCCGCGGCCTGCGTCCTGGAGAGCCTCACCCGGGGCGCACCCGTCAGCGTCACCACCGGCGAGACCACCATGGCCGGGCTGAACTGCGGCACCCCGTCCAGCATCGCCTGGCCCCGCCTGGCGGCGGGCCTGGACGCCGCGGTCGCCGTCGCCGACGCCGAGAGTGCCCGTGCGGCCGCCGAACTGGCCGCGCTCGGTGTCTCCTCGGGCCCCTGCGGGGCCGCCGCCCTGGCCGGTGCCCGAGCGGCGGTCACCGGGGAGGGCGCCGAGGAACGCCGTACGGCACTGGGCCTCGGCCCGGCGGCCGTGGTCGTCCTGCTGAGCACCGAGGGCACGTCCGCCAACCCGCACGCCACCGCCGTACCAGCCGCGAGAACGCCACGCTGAAAAAGGAGTTGCGACAGAGGCACGGCCGCATAGTCTGCGCCCATGACCGAGCCGAAGATCACCCAGCTCCAGCCCCTGCCCGACGACTGGCAGCGTGCCCTCGCCGTGGTCGCGCACCCCGACGACCTGGAGTACGGGTGCTCGGCGGCCGTCGCCGCCTGGACCGCGGCCGGCCGCGAGGTCGCCTATGTCCTGGCCAGCCGTGGCGAGGCGGGCATCGACACCCTCGACCCCGCCGTCTGCGGCCCGCTGCGCGAGCGCGAGCAGCGGGCGAGCGCGGCCGTCGTCGGCGTCACCTCCGTGGAGTTCCTCGACCACCGGGACGGCGTCATCGAGTACGGCCCCGCGCTGCGCCGCGACATCGCCGCCGCGATCCGCCGCCACCGCCCGGAACTCGTCATCACCCTCAACCACCGGGACACCTGGGGAGGTGTCACCTGGAACACCCCGGACCATGTGGCCGTGGGCCGCGCCACCCTGGACGCGGCCGCCGACGCCGGCAACCGCTGGATCTTCCCGGAACTCACCGAGCAGGGACTGGAGCCCTGGGACGGCGTCCGCCGGGTGGCCGTCGCCGGCTCCAGCAGCCCCACGCACGCGGTGGAGGCGACACCCGGCCTGGAGCACGCGGTGCGCTCCCTGCTCGAACACCGCACCTACATAGAGGCGTTGACCGACCAGGACCCGGAGACGTACGTCCGTGACTTCCTGACCGAGACGACCACCGCCACCGGGGAACGCTTCGGCGGGAAGCCGGCGGTGGCCTTCGAACTGTTCAACCGATAGTCCGGCCTGTTCAACCAACAGCCCGGCCGACGAACCACCACTGAACGGGGACCCCATGAACGGCACCGAGCTTCTCGCCGAACGCTTCGAGGAGCACCGCGGGCAACTGCGCGCGGTGGCCTACCGGATGCTCGGCTCGCTCGCCGAGGCGGAGGACGCGGTCCAGGAGGCGTGGCTGCGGCTCGGCCGCACCGACGCGGACGAGATCAGGAACCTCGGCGGCTGGCTGACCACGGTCGTCGGACGGGTCTGCCTGGACATGCTGCGCTCGCGCACCGCCCGCCGCGAGGACCCGATGGACGACACGTTCGTCCCGGACCCGCTGGTCCGCCCCCTGTCCCAGGTGGATCCGGAGGCGGAGGTGCTGGAGGCGGACTCGGTCGGGCTCGCCCTGCTCGTCGTCCTGGAGACGCTGGAGCCGGCCGAGCGGCTGGCGTTCGTCCTGCACGACATGTTCGCGGTGCCCTTCGACGACATCGCCGCGATCGTGGAGCGCACCCCGGCCGCCACCCGGCAGCTGGCCAGCCGGGCCCGTCGCCGGGTGCAGGGCGCCACCCCGGCGGCCGACCCCGACCTCGGCAGGCAGCGGCAGGTGGTGGACGCCTGGCTGGCCGCCTCGCGCGGCGGCGACTTCGAGGCGCTCCTCGCGCTGCTCCACCCGGACGTGGAGCTGCGCGCCGACGCCGGCGCCCTGGTGCGCGGAGCGGCCGTCTCCAAGGCCGTACGCGGGGCGCGGACGGTCGCCGAACAGGCCTCGATGTTCTCCCATCTCGCCGTGTACGCCCGCCTCGTGCTGGTCAACGGCACGGTGGGCCTGGTCACCGCGCCCGAGGGACAGCCCCTGTCGGTCACGGCGTTCACCATCGCCGACGGACGGATCACCGGCCTGTACATCCTCGCCGACCCCGACCGGCTCGCCCGGCTGGACCTGTCCGTGCCGGAGGCCTGAGGAGTAGGGACGGTTCCGCAGGTCAGTAGGCTTATCGGTATGCCGGATCAGACAACCGACCGCTCCGCCCTGCGCGGCGACTGCGCCCAGTGCTTCGGGCTGTGCTGCGTCGCCCTGCCCTTCGCCGCCTCCGCGGACTTCGCCCTCGACAAGCCCGCGGGCAGGCCCTGCCCCAACCTCCAGGGTGACCACCGCTGCGGCATCCACGCCGACCTGCGGAAGAAGGGCTTCACGGGCTGCACGGTCTACGACTGCTTCGGCGCGGGCCAGAAGGTCTCGCAGCTCACCTTCGGCGGCCAGGACTGGCGTACGGGCCCGAAGGAGCACGCCCGCCGGATGTTCGACGTGTTCCCGGTCGTGCGCCAGTTGCACGAACTGCTCTGGTACCTGACCGAGGCACTGGGCCTCGACGCCGCCCGGCCCGTCCACGCCGATCTGCGCCGCGCGCTGGAGGAGACCGAGCGGCTCACCCGGCAGACCCCCGAGGAGCTGGCCGCGCTGGACGTGGCCGCCCACCGGCAGGAGGTCAACGTGCTCCTGCTGCGCACCAGCGAGCTGGCCCGGGCGGGTGTCGCGGACAGCAAGGGCGGCAAGGGGAGCAAGGGCAAGAAGGGCAAGGGGAAGGACCGGCGGGGCGCCGACCTCATGGGGGCCCGGCTCAGGGGCGCCGACCTGCGCGGTGCCAGCCTGCGCGGCGCCTACCTCATCGCCGCCGACCTCACCGGCGCCGACCTGCGCGGGGCCGACATGATCGGCGCCGACCTGCGCGACGCCGATCTGACCGACGCGGACCTCACCGGGGCCTTCTTCCTCACCCAGCCACAGCTGAACGCGGCCCGGGGCAGCGCCGGCACCAGGCTCCCGGAGTCACTCACCCGCCCCGTGCACTGGGCAGCGGCCGGCTGACCCCGAGCCGTCGTCCGGGACCGTGACCGGTGCGGGCGCGGGGGCGGTGCGGCGCTCCAGACGCAGCCGCAGGCCCTCCGGCATCAGCGTCAGTCGCTCGATGACCCGGAGCCGGTAGTCCGGGTCCGGACGCAGCTCGTAGCGGCGCAGCAGCAGGCCGAGGACGAGGGTCGCCTCGTGCAGGGCGAACTGGCGGCCGATACAGGCCCGGGCGCCGGTCCCGAACGGCTTGAAGGTGTGCGGGGGACGGGCGCGTACGGCGCCGGCGTCGAACCGGTCCGGGTCGAACCGCTCGGCGTCCTCGCCCCAGACCTCCGGATCGCGGTGCAGCATCGGCAGCAGCACCAGCGCCCAGGCGCCGCGCCGCATCGGGTGCTCCCCGGCCAGCACCGTGTCCTCGCGGGCCTCCCGGGCGTAGCCGGGCGCGGTCGGCCACAGCCGCAGCGACTCGTCCAGCACCCGGCGGACATAGCGCAGCCTGGCGACCTGGTCGTAGCCGGGTTCCGCGGTGTCGCCCCAGACCCGGTCCACCTCGGCGCGGGCCTTCGCGGCGACCTCCGGGTGCCGGGCGAGGTAGTACAGGGCGAAGGAGAGCGCGCCCGAGGTGGTCTCGTGGCCCGCCACCAGGAACGTGATCACCTGCTTGCGGACGTTCTCCGCCGACAGCCGCTCGCCGGTCTCGGGGTGGGCCGTGTCCAGCATGCGGTCCAGCAGGTCCCCGTCCCCGCCGCCGGAGCGGCGCCGGGCCGCCACGACACCGTCGACCGTGCGGTCGAGGAAGGCGATGTCGGCCGCGTTGCGCCGGGCGGTGCCGCGCAGCAGCAGCGGCGCCAGCGGTACGGGCACGCTGTTGAGCCGTTGGGCGTAGGTGAGGGTGCCCACCATCGCCGTCACGAAGGGGTGTGGCCGGTCCCGCTCGAAGGAGCCGAAGTCGTGCCCGAACCCGGTGCGCGAGATCGTCTCCAGGGTCAGCTTGGTCATGTCGCCGGGCACGTCCACCGCCCGCCCGGCCGCCAGCTCCCGGTCCCAGTGGCCGGTCAGCCGCGCGGCGACCCCCAGCATCATGCCGTGGTAGCCCTCCATGGCCTCCCGGCTGAAGCCGGGCGCGAGGACGTCGTGGGCCAGCTGCCAGTTCGGCTCGTGGTTGTACGCGGTGAACAGGCCGTCGCCGGCGACCGGGCGCAGATTGGCGATCCCGAGGCCCACATGCTTGGCGAACCGGGACTCGTCGGCGAGATCGGCGACCAGCCGCGAGCCCCAGAGGAACACGAACTCGTTCCCGAAGGCCCGGCGCCGGAAGATCGGGCCCAGTTCCCGCCCGAAGCGCATCGAGTCCTGCACGGGCCGGCGCCGGTCGACGCCCAGCACATCGCCGGCCAGGGGCAGCCGACGCGGCGGATGCGGGATGCGGTGCAACTCCGGCCAGCCCTGCTCGGCGCCCCGGAACCCCTTGGGCAGCCCGGTCTGCCTCGTCTCCGCCATGACGCGATCTCCCTTGATCAGCGGATGGTCGAACCTGTGGTGCGCTCGTGTTGTACGTGAGTTCAATAACGTCTTTCAGTGTGGTCCGCTTGTTGAACCGACGTCAAGTAAAGTGACGCCATGCCCGCGAACCAGGGGGAACGCGCCCGGCGCAGACTCAGTACCGAGGAGCGCCGTGAGCAGCTGCTGTCGGTCGGGGCGAGGCTGTTCTCGGAGAGCCCCTACGACGACGTGTGGATCGAGCAGGTCGCCGAGATCGCCGGAGTCTCCCGCGGGCTGCTGTACCACTACTTCCCGACCAAGCGGGACTTCTTCGCCGCGGTCGTGGAGCGCGAGAGCGAGCGGATGCTGCGGATGACGGCGGCCGTGCCCGGGGTGCCGGTGCGTGAACAGCTCGCCGCCGGCCTCGACACCTATCTCGGCTACGTCCAGGCCCACGCCCACGGCTTCCGTGCCTTCCACCGCGCCGACGCGGCCGGCGACCAGGCCGTGCGCCGTGTCTACCAGCGGGCCCTCGCCGCCCAGGAGCAGCAGATCCTCGCCGCGCTGGCCGCGGACCCCGAGTTCGGACCTGTCTTCGAGAGTGCCCCGCAGGTGCGGCTCGCCGTGCGTGGCTGGCTCGCCTTCACCACCGCCGTCTGCCTGGAGTGGCTGCGCGACGGCGGGCTGACCCGGGACCAGGTGCGCGATCTGTGCGCGCGTGCCCTGCTGGGCGTCCTCGCGTAACTCCTCGTCTTTTGCGGGACGTGGTTGGCGTGCGCGCGGATCTTCGGTAGGTTAGGCAAGGCTTACCTAAGGAGGTCTCGGGATGGGTGACACGCAGGACTGGGCGGCCGGACCCGGTGCGGCGGAGCGGGCGCGGTCGGTGCTCGCCGCCGCGTGGTCGTGCGGGGTGACCGCGGACGGTGCCCGCGAGGAGTACGTCGGCGCGCACTCCGTGACCGAGGACGGTGGGGTGCTGCTCGACGTACCCGAGGACAGCGCCCTGGTCGGGGCCGCGCTGTGCGCCCCGCGCGGCGAGCCGTCGGCGGTGCTGGAGTTCGCCGACGTGGCCCCCGTCCCGGTCCGGCAGCGGATCCGGGCCCGGCTGTGGCTGGCCGGCTGGTTCGCGCCGGCCGACGGCGGCCTGCTCTTCCGGCCCACGCGCGTGGTCCTGCGGCAGTCGTCCGGTGCCGTCCTGGTCGACCTCGACGAGTTCGCCGCCGCCCGGCCCGACCCGCTGGCCGGCGCCGAGGCCCGGCTGCTGACCCACCTCGCCGACGCCCACCCGGACGCCGTGGAGCGGCTCACCCGGCTCGTACGGCCCGAGAGCCTGCACGCCGCGACCCGCGTGACGCCCCTCGCCGTCGACCGCCACGGCCTCACCCTGCGCATCGAACGCACCCGCGCCCACGGCGACGTACGACTGACGTTCCACACGCCCGCCGACGACGTCACGCAGCTCACCGAGCGCATGCACGCACTGCTGGCCCAGGCGAGCGCCGCCGTCTGCCCTCGCGCGCTGCAGCCGCAGCGGGCAGAGGGGGACAGGTGACGTGAACACCGCGTCCGCGGAGACGCTGACGCGCGCCGGTGCGCTACAGCGGCAGCGCGCAGACGGCGACCGGTGAGGCGAACGGCTCGCCTGCCAGGCGTAGTTCGCCGCTCTTCGTGTCCACCTGGAAGACGCTGACCGTGCTGGAGCGCTGGTTCGCCGCGAACAGCAGGCGGCCGTCCGGTGAGAAGGCGATCTGGCGCGGGAAGTCCCCGGCCACCGGCACCGTGCCGAGCAGTCGCAGCCGGGCGCCCTCCGCCTCGACGGCGTACCGCGCGATGCTGTTGTGGCCGCGGTTGGCGAGGAAGGCGTACGAGCCGTTCGCGGTCACCAGGAGCTGGGCCGGGTAGTTGGTGCCGCCGGCCGAGCCCGTGGGCTGCGGGTCGCCGATCGTCAGGCGCCCGGTGGCCGGGTCGTAGGTGCAGACGGCGACCGTGTCGTCCACCTCGTTGGCCAGGTAGGCGTACCGGCCGCCGGGGTGGAAGGTCAGATGGCGGGGGCCCGCGCCCGGCCGGGTGTGCGCCTGGGCCGCCTCGGTGAGCGTGCCCCTCGCCTGGTCGAGGCGGTAGGTGTAGACGGTGTCGGTGCCGAGATCGACGGCGAGGACATGACCGCCGTCCGGGCTGGTGATGAACTGGTGCGCGTGCGGGCCCTGTTGGCCCGGGCCGGGCGCCGGAGTGGTGTGCGTGACCAGGTCTGTGCGCTCGCCGAGGGCGCCCGAGGCGTCGATGGGGTGCACGGCGACGCTGCCCGACTGGTAGTTGGCGCTCAGCAGCCAGCGTCCGCCCGGGTGGACCGACAGATGGCAGGGGCTCGCCCCGCCCGTGCTCCGGCTGCCGAGGACGCGGCGGTCGGCGAGGCGTACGGCGGTGACCGCGCCGTCCTGGCGCTCGTCGACCGCGTACAGCGTGCGGCCGTCCGGGTGCAGCGCCAGGTACGACGGGTCGGGCACTCCGGTGAGCGTCCCCGCGCCGGTGATCCGGCCCGTCACCGGGTCGTACGTGGCCAGTCCGATCCCGGTGCCGCCGCCCTGGACGGAGGTGTAGGTGCCGAGGTGGAGCGGGTGGGGGCGGGGGTCCTTCCGGGGTGGTTGAGCCGCCGGCCGTGGCGCCGGCCGCTCGGCCGCCGTCGGTGCGCTGTCCGCCGGCGGGGCCGCGGGCGAGGGTACCGCCACGACGGCCGCCGTGCCCGCCACCGCTCCGACGAACCGGCGCCTGGTCCAGCCGCCCCGCGTCGCCTGCGCGTCCCTGCCCATCCCGCACCTCAGGTCGTCGGTTGCCCCGCTCGTGACAGTCACCTTGGCGTGGATCCACCGCCGAAGGCAAGAACGGCAACCGGTGTTGCACAGGGTGCAATGCGACCCGGGTCTACCACTCCCCGTCCTCGACCGGCTTGCCCGGCGCGTCCTTCAGCGGTGTCACCTGGCCCGGGGACGGCTGCTGCCAGGGGTCCAGGTCGTCCCCGAGCCAGTCGCCGACCGGCTTGACGGCCTCCAGTGTCTCCGCGGGCGTGAGGTCCTCGGCATCCTCGTCGTAGTAGTCGAACCAGGGCAGCCCCGCGCTCGTGTAGGCCGCACGGTCCACCGGTGACGGCGGCGGAGCCTCGCCCGTGATGCGGCGCCACTCCGGGGGCGTGACCAGGTGGACGAAGACCCGCCCGGAGGGAGTCCCGGACCAGTCCGTGAGCGGCCGGTCGTCCTCGTAGACCTCCTGGCGCATCGAGCCGCCGACCCCCAGGCCCATGGCCGCCGCGCGCCGCGGGGGCCCGCCGGGGGCGGCCGGCGCCGAGGGAGGCGGCAGGGGCGGCCCGCCGGGGGCGGGCGCGGCCATCGCCATCGGTGCGCCGAAGCCGCCGACCGCCCCGGCCGATCGCATGCGCCGCTCGCGCTCGCGCTCCCGGCGCCGCCAGTCCGCCAGAACGTCCTCCCGCAGCGGGAACGACTGCAGCTGTACGCCGCCCCACACCTCCTCGCCGGTGACCTGCCCCTCCACGGTCGCGCCGAGACCGAGCGGTACGGCGACGAACTGCCGGACCGTCCCCTTGCCCGAGTTGATGCCGTCCAGCCAGGGCTGGCGGGGCAGCACCACGTAGTTCTGCGGGTCACGGGAGAGACGGTCGCGCCACGGCTTGCCGGAGACGGCGCACACCTTGCCCACGCCGACCTGGAGGGCGGCCGGCTCCGCCGTACCGGCGAAACTCAGCCACATCGCCTCGCGCAGGTACACCGGCAGCATCACGCCACCGCGCGCCCGCCACTCCTCGGGGACCCGGTCGGCATGGTCGGACACCCGCCGGACCGGGAACTCCCCGAGCCCCGGCGGCAGCGGATGCGTGCCCGTCTCCGGCAGCCGCAGCGTGCGGATGAACCGCACCGCCACCCCGCCGGGCAACCGCAACGTGTTCCCGTCGATCCGTACCCCGGTGTCGGCCATAGGCCCGCTCCCTCGCTTTTCGCTGCCGGCCCCGCCCCGGCGCTCCCTCACCGAGAACGCCCGCTGACCCCCGTACGGTTCCGCCACAGCTCCTCCTGGACGCCGAGGCGTTCGCGCAGCCGGTTCATCTTCGGCAGCCTGGCCCGGTGTTCCCGGGACACCCGGTCCAGCTCCTCCAGCAGGCGGCGGGCGCGGTGCTCGGTGTCGAGTTCGTCGATGATCCGGTTCACCTCCGTCAGTACGGCGCCCATCAGGTGCCAGTGCGTCGAGTCCTCGCGGATCTCCTCCCGCAGCAGCTCGGCGAGCCGGTCGCGGGTGGCGGCCGCCGTGCTCAGCTCGGCCGTCAGACGCCCCTCCGCCGATTCGGCGTTCTCGCTCAGATGGGTGGTCACCAGCACCGCGAAGCTGACCACGGCGTCGGCGATCTCCGACAGCAGCTGTTCCACGGTCGCCCCGACCCGGGGCGGGAACATCTCCTCGGAGCCGCGGGCCTTCGCCAGGTCGGTGAACGAGCGGGCCAGCACCCGCAGCACGACCGTGCAGATCTCCAGTGTGTCCAGTCCGGTGCGCAGCACCACCCGGTGCAGCAGGCCCTCCTTGACGCGCGGGTTGAGCCGCAGGCTGTCCTCGGCCTGCCGCAGCGCCGCGTCCACCTGGACGATGTCGTGGTCCAGCCGGCGCGCCTCGTGCAGCCGCTCGGCCGCCCGCTCCCAGGGGGTACGGCCCGCGGCCTCCTCGCCCATCCGCAGCATCAACTGCCGCACCCGGCGCGCCAGCCCCTCGATCGACTGGCCCGCCTCGTCCACCCAGACCGGGGGCGGGAGCAGCAGGTTGCAGGCCATGCCGACGACCGCGCCGATCAGCGTCTCCACGATCCGCGCCCAGGCGGTGAAGCCGACGGTGGTGACCCCGAGCACCAGCATGGCGCTGATCGCCACCTCGGCCACGTACTCGTCGACGCGCACCAGGTGCCCCACGGTCAGCGAGGCCACGATCAGCAGGGCCAGGCTCCACCAGGTCAGTCCCACCAGCAGGCTGAACGCGATGGCGACCAGCACCCCGGCCACCACCGAGTTCACCCGGCGGATGCCGTTGGTGAGCGTGGCGTAGAAGGTGACCTGGACGACCAGCAGGGCGGTCAGGGGCGCGGTCAGCGGGGCCGGCTCGGGGCTCAGGCGCAGCGCGATGACGTAGGCGACGGTCGCCGCGGCGGCCGACCGGAGCGTCTGGACGACCACCGGTTCTCCGCGGCGTCCCACCAGGCGCAGGAGTGGCGCGCTCCACTTGCGTACGTCGTGCATCCCTTGCCCTGTTCCCGTTCCGGAGCTGGGTCGAACGTGATCGACCAAGGACCGGATCTGTCCGCAACGACTTCTACATTGATCACCCTGGTCAAGGGAAGACGTAAGGGAAAACCCGGGCTGCCGGCAGGGCACCCCGGCCCGCCATCTGGTCGAGGAGAAGGGCTTCAGCACCCATGACGTGCTGATCCACCTTCACCGCGTCGAGGCGGCCCGGTTGCGTGACCGGTAGCCGGCGACCTTCGCGAGGTTGCCGCACCGCTCCATCGAGCACCAGCGGCGCCGCCGGGCCTGGGAGTCGTCGAGGAACAGCAGCGAGCAGTCCGGGTTCCCGCACTCCTTGACGCGCTCCAGCAGCGGGCCGCCGACCAGCAGGACGGTGTCCCGGGCCACGGTGGCCAGGGCGGCGCGCACCGGGTGGCGCGCCGTCCAGCGCCGGGGGCCCAGCTGGGGCGCGAGATCCGGCCGGGCCGCCACTTCGTTGACCAGGGCCACGTCCGCCGCGTCCGACTCCCGCCCGGCCATCGCCGACCGTACGACGCGGTAGACCGCCTCGCGCAGGGCGCGGGCGTCGCCCAGGTCCCGCGAGGTCACCGGTAGCGGACCGTCCTCCGCGGCCAGTCCCGCCTCGGCGATCCAACGGCCCAGGGCGCCGGGATCGGGGAGCCGCTCCAGGGGTGTGGCGTGCCGTTTGCCGAGCGTGGCGACGAAGTCCAGGCAGGGGCGGCCGCCGAGGAACGGGAAGGCGAGGGCCGGGTCGGATGGCTGGGTCATGGCCTCAGTTTAGCGTGCGACACCGATCGAAGAGGTGTCTTGACACCACTTGAAGCAGTGTCGCATGGTGAAACCCGTTCAACCGGTGTCACATGGCGCCGGTCTTTTCGACGTCGGGATGGTGCGAGATGCGTGCGGTGCGGATCGAGGAGTTCGGCGGGCCCGAGGTGCTGGTGCCGGTGGAGGTGCCGGACCCGGTGGCCGGACCCGGACAGGTGCTGGTGCGGGTCGAGGCCGCGGGGGTGAACCGCGCGGACGCGCTGGTCCGGGCCGGTGTCTACCACCGGGCCGGGCGGCCCCCGCTGATTCCGGGCGCGGAGGCGGCGGGGACGGTCGCGGCGCTGGGGGAGGGGGTGACCGGATTCGAGGTCGGCCAGCGGGTGATGGCACTCGACGGCATCGACTCGCCCGGCTTCTACGCCGAGTTGGCCGCCGTACCCGCCACGCGCGTGACGGTGCTGCCCGACGGCGTGGACCCGATCGAGGCGGCGACCCTGCCCGTGGCCTGGCTCTCCGCCTGGTACTGCCTGCGCCGCCTGGCCGGGGTCGCCAAGGGGGACACGGTCGTGGTCAAGGCCGCCGCGAGCGGTGTCGGCACCGCGGCGGTGCAGATCGCCGCCGAGGCCGGCGCACGGGTGATCGCCCTCGCCGGTACGGCCGAAAAGGCCGCGTGGGCCGGGCAGTTCGGGGCGGCCGAGGTCGTGGACACCTCCCGGCACGCCGACGAGGCCGAGGTCGAGGAGGTGCTGCGGCTCACCGGCGGGCGCGGCGCCGACGTCGTCCTCGACACCGTGGGCGGCCGGGCCTTCGGGCGGAGCCTGCGCGAGACGGCGCACGGCGGCCGGGTCGTCTCCCTCGCCAACGTCGCCCTGGAGCCGAGCACCGTCGACACCCGCGACTTCTACCCGAAGAACATCGCGATCCTCGGCTTCCAGCTCACCAACCTGCAGATCCACGGCTGGGACCCGCGCCCCGACCTGCGCGAGCTGGCCGAACGGGTGGCCGCGGGCGCCTACCGGGTGCCGGTCGAGACCGTGCTGCCCCTGTCCGAGGCGCGCGCCGCGCACGAGCGGCTGGAGAGCCGGGAGAACCGGGGCAAGATCGTGCTCACCGTCGGTGGCTGAGCCTCAGGCGTACAGCTTGTCGACGAAGGCGGACAGGTTGCCCGTCGTACGGGCGATCTGCTCCTCCAGGGTCAGGCTCTCCTCGAACCGCATCCCGGACTCCGGCACCTTCTTCCCGCGCACGTACAGCGAGCACGCCAGGTCCGTGCACATGTACACCCCGACCGAGTTGCCCTCGCGGCCCGCCGCGCCGGCCTTCCGGGCGGTCATCAGCGACACCCCGCCGCCGGGATGCGTGGTCAGGCATACCGAACACATGCTGCGGTGCAGGAACCCGCGCTGCGAGGCCGGGAAGCGCAGCGCGACGCCGACGGGCCGGCCCGCCCGCTCGGTGACCAGATAGCTGCGGTCGGGCGCCCCGGGATCCCGCCAGCCGAGGAAGTCCAGGTCGCCCCAGGGGCGTTCACCGAGGTCCCGTGGGACCGCCAGGCGCTTGGCCTCTCCCTTGGAGCAGTTGATGAAGGAGTCGCGGATGTCGTGCTCGGTGAGGGACTTCATGGTGGGCCTTCCGGGTTCGCAGCCATGAACCTAGGGGGTCTAGGTTCATGGCTAGCCTAGGCAGCCAAAGGGAGGGCGGGCGAATCGTTTTCCGGGCGGTCGGCGTCACGCCCTACTCCGCCTCGGTGGCCCTGGCCTCCGGCGGCCACACGCCCGGTGAGAGCACCCCCAACGCGTAGGCGCGGGCGACCAGTTCGGTGCGGTTGGCCGCGCCCCAGCGGGCCGACAGGCGGCGCAGGTGATAGGTGACGCCGTCCTTGCTCAGGCCCAGCTCGCGGGCGGCACGGGTCGTGGTGGCACCCCCGGCCAGGAGCGCCAGTACCTGGCCCTCCACCGGGGTGACCGGCGGGGGCCCCGGCGCGCGGTGGGCCGTACGCTCGCCCCGCACACGCAGCATCACCAGCAGGGCCGGCGTCTCGTCCACGCTGTCGCTCACCGGGTCCGCCGTCAGCTCGCCGTACCGCTCGGCCCCGCCGGGAGAGCGCCAGCACACCGACACCTGGTAGCGCGAGCGGTGCCGCAGCCGCAGAGCCTCGGCGATCCGGTCGACCTGTGTGGCCTCCTGCGGACGGAACAGCTCCAGCACGTCCCGGCCCCGCAGCCGCCCCGGTGTCGTACCGCACTCCGCGGCCATCGCCGGGTTGGCGAGCCTGACCTGGCCGTGCACATCGCAGACCGCGACCGGTACGGAGACCCGGTCGAAGAGGGTCAGCGCACGGTTGCGCCACACCACGGCCTCGATCCGGCCCACGTCCATCCGCACCTCCCGACGTCCTGCCCATCCAAGACGGACAGCCAGGTCAGCGGCAAACGCACGGGTGCCGCACAAGCCCTCGTACCGACTTTTGACTGCACGATCGTGTAGTGCCGCGGCCCGTGCGCCCCCTGCCGGTCGACCACCCTGGAACGCAGTACTCCCCGTACCGCGAAAGGCAGTTGTCGCGCCATGCCCCCCACCGCACTGCACCCCGAGACCGCCGGTACCCTGCCCGGCGTCCCCGTCGTGGACATCACCGCCACCGGGCCCGGCCGTACCCCCATCCAGCAGGTCATGGAGCTGATGCGTGCCCACGGTCCGGTGCTGGTGCGCCGGCTGCACGGGCGCGATGCCATGTTCGTCGCCGACGCCGACCTGGTCGCGGACCTCGCCGACGAGGAACGGTTCGCCAAGCATGTCGGGCCCGCGCTGGAGAACGTGCGCGCCTTCACCGCCGACGGCCTGTTCACCGCCTACAACGACGAGCCCAACTGGGCCAAGGCGCACGACATCCTCATGCCCGCCTTCGCGCTCGGCTCGATGCGGACCTACCACCCGGTGATGCTGAAGGTGGCCCAGCGGCTCATCGACTCCTGGGACCGGGCCGCCCGCGCCGGTCAGCCGGTCGACGTCCCGGACGACATGACCCGCATGACCCTCGACACCATCGGCCTGGCCGGATTCGGCTACGACTTCGGTTCCTTCGAGCGGGCCGAGCCGCACCCCTTCGTGGAGTCGATGGTGCGCTGCCTGGAGTGGGCCATGACCCGCCTCGCCCGCACCCCCGGCCAGGACCACACGGCGGCCGACGCCGCCTTCCGCGCGGACGCCGACCACCTCGCCGGCGTCGTGGACGACGTCATCGCCTCCCGCACCGGCACCGACCAGAGCACGGCCGACGACCTCCTCGGGCTGATGCTCAGCGCCCGCCACCCGGCCGACGGCACCACCCTTGACCTGGCCAACATCCGCAACCAGGTCATCACCTTCCTGATCGCCGGCCACGAGACCACCTCCGGCGCGATGTCCTTCGCCCTGTACCACCTCGCCAAGCACCCGACCGCGCTCCGGCTCGTCCAGCGCGAGGCCGACGCGCTGTGGGGCGACACCCCGGACCCCGAGCCGACGTACGACGACATCGGCCGCCTCACCTACACCCGCCAGGTCCTCAACGAGGCGCTGCGGCTGTGGCCGACGGCCGCCGCCTTCAGCCGGCACGCCCGCGAGGACACCCTGCTCGGCGGCCGGATCCCGCTGCGCGCCGGACAGGCCGTCACCGTGCTCGCCCCGATGCTGCACCGGCAGCCCGTGTGGGGCGACAACCCGGAGCTGTTCGACCCGGAGCGGTTCACCCCCGAGGCGGAGGCGGCCCGCCCGGTGCACGCCTTCAAGCCCTTCGGTACCGGTGAACGGGCCTGCATCGGGCGGCAGTTCGCGCTGCACGAGGCGACCATGCTGCTGGCCATGCTGGTCCACCGCTACCGGCTGCACGACCACGCCGACTACGCGCTCACGGTCAAGGAGACCCTCACCCTCAAGCCCGAGGGCTTCACCCTCACCCTGACCCCGCGCACCGCCGCGGACCGCGTCCACGCCCCGTTGCCCGGTACCGCGGCGAGCGCGGGCGCCCAGACCCCGGCCCCGGACACCCTGCCCGCCCGGGTCCACCCCGGCACCGGCATGCTCTTCCTGCACGGCAGCAACTACGGCACCTGCCGCGCCTTCGCCGCCCAGCTCGCCGACGAGGCCGCCGCCGTCGGCTGCGCCACCGAGGTCGCCGCCCTGGACGACTACGCGGACGGCCTGCCCACCGACCGGCCCGTCGTGATCACCGCCGCCTCCTACAACGGCCGCCCCACGGACGACGCCACCGCGTTCACCGCCTGGCTCGACGGCACCCCGGACCTCACCGGCGTGACCTATGCCGTCCTCGGCGTCGGCGACCGCAACTGGGCCGCCACCTACCAGCACGTCCCCACCCGTATCGACGCCCGCCTCGCCGAACTCGGCGCCACCCGGCTGACCGACCGCGCCGCCGCCGACGCCTCCGGCGACCTGACCGGCACCGTCCGCGACTTCACCGCCCGGTTGCGCACCGCCCTCCTCCAGGAGTACGGAGACCCGGACGCCGTCACCGGCTCCGAGGAGGAGCCCGCCACGGCGTACGAGGTCCGCACCGTCACCGGCGGCCCGCTGGACGCCGTGGCCGAGCGGCACGGGCTGGTCCCCATGACCGTCACCGAGGCGTACGACCTCACCGCACCGGGACACCCGCGCACCAAGCGGTTCCTGCGCATCGCCCTGCCCGACGGAGTCACCTACCGCACCGCCGACCACCTGACCGTGCTCCCCGCCAACGCCCCCGGCCTCGTGGAGCGTGCGGCCGCCGCGCTCGGCGTCGACCTCGACACCGTCCTGGACATCCGGGCCACCCGCCCGCGCCGCGACGGCCTCGCCGTGGACCGCCCGCTGACGGCACATCAACTGCTCACGCATCATGTCGAGGTGCAGGAGCGCCCGACCGCACGGCAGCTCGCCCTGCTCGCCGAGGCCAATCCCTGCCCGCCCGAGCGTGCCGCTCTCGCGGCCCTGACCGGCGACGATCCGCGCACCCTGGTGGAGATCGTCGAGGACCACCCCGCCCTGCGCGGCGCCCTGGACTGGCCGCACCTCCTCGACCTGCTGACCCCGCTGCGCCCGCGCCACTACTCCATCTCCTCCTCCCCGGCGGCCGACCCGCGCCACGCCGACCTCATGGTCTCCGTGCTGGACGCCCCCGCACGCTCGGGCAGGGGCCGCTACCGGGGCACCGGCTCCGGGCACCTCGCCTCCCTCCGGCCCGGCGACACCGTGTACGCCCGCGTCCAGCCCTGCCGGGAGGCCTTCCGGACCGACGGCACCGCACCCGTCGTGATGGTCGCCGCGGGCACCGGCCTCGCCCCGTTCCGCGGAGCCGTCGCCGACCGCACCGCGGCCTGGGCCGCCGGCACCGAACTCCCCCCGGCCCTGCTCTACTTCGGCTGCGACGCCCCCGACGCCGACTTCCTGCACGCCGGTGAACTCCGCGCCGCCGAGACGGCCGGAGCCGTGTCCCTGCGCCCGGCCTTCAGCGCGGCCCCCGAGAACGGCGCCCTGTTCGTGCAGCACCGCATCGCCGCCGAGGCCGACGAGGTCTGGGAACTGCTGAACACCGGAGCCCGGGTGTACGTCTGCGGCGACGGCTCCCGGATGGCACCCGGAGTGCGCGAGGCGTTCCGTACCCTGTACCGGGAACGGACTCCCGGCGCCGACGGGGCGACGGCCGGACGGTGGCTCGACGCGCTCGTGGCGGACGGGCGTTACGTGGAGGACGTGTACGCGGCGGGCTAGTCCCGCGCGGGAGGGGGCGCACGATGGGGGAGTCGCAGGAGCGGGCCCGGCGGGTCCTGACCGCGGCGGGCATCGACCCCGGCCGGCTGGCCGGGGTGCGCCCACTGGGCGGCGGCACCTACAACACCGTCGAGGAACTGCGGCTCACCGACGGCACCCGCTGCGTCCTGAAGGCCGCGCCGACCGCACCGGGCCTGCGCTACGAGGCCCGGCTGCTGCACTCCGAGGCGGTGTTCAGCCGCGCGGCCGAAGAAGCCGGCGTCCCCGCACCCCGCACACTCCACGCCGACGACACCCCCGAGGTACGGCACCTGCTGCAGACCGCCTGCCCCGGCGAACCCTGGGACGACTCCCTCACGGACGCCGAACGAGCCGAACTGCGCGGGGAGTTGGGCCGTCAGGTCGCCCGCCTGCACCGGGTGACCGGGCCCGGCTACGGCTACCCGTCCGGTGCCCTCGGCCCGCTCGCCCCCGACTGGCGGACGGCGTTCACCACGATGTTCGACGCGGTCCTGGACGACGCCCGCCGCTACCGGGCCCGGCTGCCCCGCCCCGCCGACGAGGTGGCCCGTACCGCCCGGGCCGCGCACGACGCCCTGGACGAGGTCACCGTCCCGCGCCCCGTCCACTTCGACCTGTGGCAGGGCAACATCCTCGTCGACCGCACGCCCGACGGCCCCCGCATCGGCGGCCTCATCGACGGCGAGCGCATGTTCTGGGGCGATCCCCTCGCCGACTTCGTCTCCCTCGCCCTGCTGGACGACATCGAGAAGGACGAGGCCTTCCTCGCGGGCTACCGGCAGGGCGGCGGCCACGCCGCACTCGGGCGCGCTGAGCGCCTCCGGCTCGCCCTCTACCGCGCCTACCTCTACCTGATCATGCTGGTCGAGACGGTACCGCGGGCGGTCGACGAGGGCCATGACCGCTGGGTCCAGGAGGCCGTCGCCCCGGAACTCGTCGCCGCGCTGGACGAGATCAAGGCGGCCGGCGCTTAGCTCATCACATGAAATAAGGGTTGTCCGAAAGTCGCGTGCAGCCGGTTCCGAGGGGTATGTTGCAGGTCGGGACATGGTTCGAAGGGAGCCACATGGCGGGGCGGAACGGGCGAACGGTACGCGACCTCAGACGGGGCAACCGCACGGCCGTGCTGCAACGGCTGTACTTCGACGGCCCGCTCAGCCGCTTCGAGCTGGGCCCGGTCACCGGACTCAGCTCCGGCTCGGTCAGCAACGTGGTCGCGGACCTCGTCGCCGACGGACTGGTCGAGGAGGCCGGCAGCGTCGACTCCGACGGCGGCCGCCCCCGCACCCTGCTGCGCGTGTCCCCGCACAGCGGCCAGATGATCGGCGTCGACGTCGGCGAGACCCGCGTCCGCGTCGAGCTGTTCGACCTGGCCCTGACCGAACTCGCCCGCACCGAACGCCCGCTGACCCAGCAGGGCTACGACGTCGACGTCATCGTCGGCCACATCCGGGACGGCATCGCCGAGGTCCTGGAGGCCGAGGCGGCCTCGCCCGAGCGGCTGCTCGGCGTCGGTGTCGGCGTCCCGGGCATCGTCGAGTACACGGCGGACCGGGGTGCCGTCGTGCACGGGCAGACCATCGGCTGGGACGCGGTCCCGCTGGAGGAACTGCTCCGCTCGACCTCCCGACTGCCGGACGACGTGCGGTACTTCATCGACAACGGCGCCAAGACCCTGGGCCAGGCCGAGATGTGGTTCGGCGGCGGACGCGGCGCCCGCAACGCGGTCGTCGTGCTCTTCGGCTCCGGCGTCGGCGCCTGCCTGGTCACCCCCGAGGTGGAGCACGGGCGGGCCGTCGAGTGGGGCCATCTGACCGTACGGGTGCGGGGGCGCCGCTGCCGGTGCGGTGCGCCCGGCTGCCTGGAGGCCTACGCGGGCGCCGAGTCGCTGCTCGCCCGCTGGCGCGAGGAGGGTGGACGGCCGCCCGAGGGCGCCGACGAGGAGACCGCGCTCACCGCGATGCTCGCCGCCGCCTACCCGGCCGAGGACCGGGAACCCGACCCGGTCGCGCTCGCCGTCCTGGAGGAGACCGCCGAGTACCTGGGCGCCGGCCTGTCCGACCTGATCAACCTCTTCCAGCCCGAGCGGATCCTCATCGGCGGCTGGGCCGGACTCCAGCTCGGCACCCGGTTCCTGCCCGCCGTACGCCGCCACGCGAGGACGTACGCCCTGCGGTACCCGGCCGACAAGGTCCGCATCGACCTCGGCCGGCTCGGCCCCGACGCGGTCACCGTCGGCGCGGCGATCCTGCCCCTGGCCGACTTCTTCGCACGCGGCGGCCGCCGCGCCGAACAGGCCACCGAGGACCGGCACCCCGCCTGGCGGGCCGCGTTGGAGGAACGGGCACCGCGCTGACCAGGGGAGTGGCGTGACGCACCTCACGGCACAGGGCTGGAACACCAGAAGGTGGTTGCCCGTTGAACCAGCCGTGGGTGCGGATGGGACAGTGTCCCCGGGCCTCACCTTCTGCCCACAGGGACGATCGTTCGGCTGAAGCCCTGTGGTGCCTTTCGCCGAGAGGCGACCGCCGTCCGCGCCCACCACCTGGCCGCCCCGGCCGTGATTCCCCCGTCACGGTCGGGGCTTTCTCATGACGCCCGGGCCGGCGTACGGCCCTCCCGCGTCCAGGCCAGCAGCTCCTCGGCCGGCCAGGTGGTCACCACCCGTTCGGCGGACACCCCGCACTCCTCGGCCCGGGCGCAGCCCAGGATCTGCCAGTCCAGCTGGCCGGGCGCGTGCGCGTCGGTGTCGACCGAGAACAGCACCCCGGCCGCCACGGCCCGGCGCAACAGCCGCCGCGGCGGGTCCAGCCGCTCGGGACGGCTGTTGATCTCCACGGCCGTACCCGACTCGGCGCAGGCGGCGAACACCTCGTCCGCGTCGAACTCCGACTCCGGCCGGCCACGGCCCGTGACCAGGCGTCCCGTGCAGTGGCCGAGGATGTCCGCGTGCGGATCGCGTACGGCGGCCACCATGCGGCGGGTCATCGAGCGGGCGTCCATCCGCAGCTTGGAGTGCACGGACACCACCACGACGTCCAGCCGCTCCAGCAGCTGGGGCTCCTGGTCCAGCGAGCCGTCCTCCAGGATGTCGCACTCGATGCCGGTGAGCAGCCGGAACGGCGCCCACCGCGCGTTCAGCTCCGCCACCACCTCCAGCTGCTCGCGCAGCCGCTCCGGGGACAGGCCCCGGGCCACGGTCAGCCGGGGGGAGTGGTCGGTCAGGGCCGTCCACTCGTGGCCGAGCCGGGCCGCCGCACGCCCCATCTCCTCGATCGGGCTGCCGCCGTCCGACCAGTCCGAGTGCGTGTGGCAGTCCCCGCGCAGCAGCGCCCGCAGCTCGGTGCCGCCCTCGGCGGTGAGCGGCCCGCCGCTCTCCTCCTCCACCGTGCGCAGATAGCCGGGCACCTCCCCGGCCAGGGCCTCCCGCACCACCTGCGCGGTCTTCGGCCCGACCCCCTTCAGCGCCTCCAGCGTCCCGGCCGCCGCCCGCTCGGCGACCTCGTCCTCGGGCAGCGCGGACAGCACCCGGGCGGCGGTCCGGAAGGCCCGCACCCGGTAGGTGGGCGCCAGCGACCGCTCCAGCAGGAAGGCGATCCGGTCCAGGGCCGCGACGGGATCCATGGTCACCTCCAGCGCGCGATGCCCCTCCAGGGTTCCGCAGCCGACGACGCTCCGCGACCACAGCGGCCCTGGCCGCCCCCTCCCTCTCCTGGACGGCTCCCGCGGACGAGTCGTCGGCGCCGGTTGCGTTCTACGCTCTATTGCATGACCGAACAAGCAGTGCCCTACATCTCCCATCCGCGGGTCCTGGTGCACGGCGTGTGCCCGGGCAAGCCGGGGGAGCCGCCCTTCCGGGTGGTGGAGATCGACGGTCAGGTGGTCGGCCGGGCCAGAACCGCGACCGACGTGCTGGAGGTCGCTGCCACCCACGGCATCACGATCCACGACCTGAACGACCCGGACGCGGTCCGCTGGGTGGGCGGCGGCCAGTACCACTGGACACTCATCTGATCCGGACGCGGCTCAGCCGACCGTCCACTTCTGGTTGCCGCCGCCCGTGCACGTCCAGATCTGCAGCCGGGTGCCGTTGGCCGAGCTGTTCCCGGTCACGTCGAGGCACTTGTTCGCCTGCGGATTGACGATGTCGTGCGCCGCCGAGACGGCCCACTTCTGGTTGGGGCCGCCCGAGCAGTCCCACAGCTGGACGGTCGAGCCGTCCGCCGTGCCGTTGCCGGTGACGTCCAGACACTTGCCGAGCGCCCGGATCGTGCCGTCCGAGCCGACCGTCCACGCCTGCGCGGCCGTGCCGTTGCAGTCGTAGAGCTGGACCGGGGTCCCGTTGGCGGAGTTCGCGCCGGCCACGTCCACGCACTTGCCCGCCAGGCCCCGGATCGGGACACCGGCCGCGCTGTCGCTCGTCGTCACCGACACCGAGTCGACCACCAGCTGCTGCGGGAACTGCGTGGAGCCGTCCGGGTCGCCCGGCCAGTAGCCGCCGACCGCCAGGTTCAGGATCAGGAAGAACGGCTTGTTGAACACCCAGGTCTTCCCGCCCAGGTCGGCGGGCGTGCGCCGCTGGTAGACGTTCCCGTCCACCGACCAGGTGATCGAGTCCGGCGCCCAGTCGACGGCGAAGGTGTGGAAGGCGTCCGCGAAGGCCTGCCCGCCCGGCAGGGAGTAGCCGGCGCCTATGCCGCCCGAGCCGGAGTAGCCCGGGCCGTGGATGGTGCCGTGCACGGTCGAGGGTTCGAACCCG
This sequence comes from Streptomyces sp. Ag109_G2-15, assembly GCF_900215565.1. NCBI lineage: Bacteria > Bacillati > Actinomycetota > Actinomycetes > Kitasatosporales > Streptomycetaceae > Streptomyces > Streptomyces sp. Ag109_G2-15. The sequence continues at coordinate 892,848 of NZ_OCNI01000002.1, read as the reverse complement.
ACGTTCTCCATCACGTCGATCTCACCCGAGTCCGGCCAGTTGACCGGGGTGCCGAGCATCCAGAACGCGGGCCACATGCCCTGCCCGCGCGGGATCTTCATCCGCGCCTCGACATGACCGTACTGCGCGTTGAACTTCCCGGCGGTGTTCAGCCGTGCCGAGGTGTACTGGCAGCTGCCGTACCAGCACTGGTAGCCCGCCGGGTTCTCCTTCCGGGCCGTGATCACCAGATGGCCCTGCCCGTCCAGGGCCGCGTTCCTGGTCCCGGACGTGTAGTACTGCCGCTCGTGGTTGTTGACGTTGTCGCCGGTCTCCAGCGTCCACTTCGAGGAGTCGACCCCGGAGCCCGCGGCCCCGTCGAAGGTGTCGGAGAAGGTGGTCACCGCCGCGGCCGCCGGGGCCGCGGTCTGGGCCCGGGCCGGGCCGACGGCGGCCGAGGCGACCAGCACGGCGGACAGGGCGGCGAACAGGCATCTGCGGAGCAGGCGGGGGGAGGCCATGGCTCTCCGTTTCACGTGGGGGGTGTGTGATGCGTTGACAAAGATGTGTGACGCCTCTTGATTTAAGAAGTGAGATAAGTGGGCGTCAATACCTTGGTACGGACCTCTCGCTGACGATCACTCGGCCGACGTCCTGCGTACGCGCGCATGTACCGCACGCCCGAGCCGTCGCCCGAGGAGCAGCCAGCCGACCAGAGCTCCAGCGGTGTTGAGGATGACGTCGTCGATGTCGAAGGCCCGCCCGGTGACCAGCGCCCCCTGGACCAGCTCCACCATCAGCATCACGAGCGTGGTGAACGCCAGCACCTGGAGCACCCCTCGCGCGCGCGGCGCGAGGACCGGCACCAGTACCCCGAAGGGCACACCGAGCAGCACGTTCCCGCCGATCTGCCGGACGGCGTCCCGTACCTGCGCGTGGTCCGCGTAGGCCCGCAGCGAGCGGCCCGGGTGCAGATTGCTGTGCGTCAGGGGCACCGACGCCGGGGACGGCTGAAGCGTGAGCCGGGCCAGGACCACGGCGAAGGCCACCATGAATGCGAAGGCGACCAGCATCGCCAGCAGCCGCACGGGGAGCGCGAGTGCGTGCCGTGTGGCTGGAGGGCGGGCCTCCTCGGCCCGCTCCCGCTTCTTCGGGGCGCGCAGTAACCCGGGCAGGCGCAGGGCGGTACGGGCCATGAGATCCTCCGGTCTTCAACTTCCCGCTGCTGTAAGGCGGTTACCCATACAACGGCCCGGGATGCCGCCGCCCGGACGGCGCCGGGTGCGCGCCGGCGGATTCGGTTCACGCTCCCGGGGCACTCGGGACCCGGGTCCGCGCGCCGCCGCCCCGCACCCGGCCCGGCGGTGCTTGGATGCCCCGAGCGGCTGAGCGGACACAGGCCCGCGCAGTCGGGCAGAGCGGACCGAGGAGGTGGCGGATGACAGGGCGTACCACGCTTCTCGTCGTGGGCGAACTCCTGGCCTGGTGGGCCGGGCTCGCCCTGCTGTGGCTGGTGCTCGTCTCGTCGGTCGACACCTTGGAGCGGATCGTCGGCGCGAGCGCCGCCGCCGTGGGGGCCTTGGCGGCCAGGGCCGGGCGGCGGGCGGTGACCTGGCGGTGAACGGCTGGATCCTGGCGGCGACCATCGAGCTGGGCGGGGCAGGGGCGGCCGCCCTGTGGGGGGTGGCCACCGGCCCGCTGCCCCGCCGGGTCATGGCTCAGAACCTGGCCACCTCCGCGGTCTGCCCGGCCCTGCTGCTGCTCGCCCAGGGCTACGGCCGCCCCTCCTACGTCGACCTCGCCCTGCTGATGGCCCTGCTGGGCCCGGTCGGCACCCTCGTCTTCGCCCGTCTGCTCGCCGACGACCTGGCGGACGACCGGCCGAGCGCCTGGGGACTGACCTGGGCCGCCGCAGGCCTGAGCGCCGCGGTCGTGGTCGCCGTGTGCGTGGCCACCGGACCGAGCCGGGCGATGGTGAAGCTGCTCGTGATCGGCGCCCTGCTGATCGGCGGCAACGTCATCGCGTCCCGGGCACTGGCGGGCGGGATCCGGGGGATGCGAGGTGCCTGACGCAGGGGGCGTCGCCGTACCGGGCGGCTGCGAGGGGATGCGGCATGGCTGACGCCGTGATCGTCGTGGCCCTGCTGCTTGTGGCCGCCTCCGCCACCGCCGCCGTGGCCCAGCGCGAACCGGCCCGGCAGGCCCTGGTGCTGTCCGTGCTCGGGGTCGTCCTGGCCGTCCTGTTCACCGCGCTCCAGGCACCGGACGTCGGCCTGTCGCAACTCGCCGTGGGCTCCGCGCTCACCCCGCTGCTCATCATGCTGTCGGTGCGCAAGGTCAGTCGGCAGGCCCGGACGAAGGACCGCGCGCGGTGAGTCGGCGGCTGCGGCTGTGGCTGCTCGCCGTGGGCGGCGCGGGGGTGGCCGCCCTGCTGGTCGCCGCCTGCCTCGACCTGCCCGCCTTCGGCGGCCGCCGGCACCCGTACGGCGAACGGGCGGTCGCCGCCGCCCTCGCCCGGCACACCGCGAACACGATCGCCTCCGTCAACTTCGACCAGCGCGCCTACGACACCCTCGGTGAGACGAGCATTCTGTTCGCCGCCGTCCTGGGCTGCCTGGTGCTCCTGCGCGAGGCCCGCGACGAGCACCGGGCGCGGCCGCAGCCCGCCGAAGTGGCCCTGCCCGTCCGCCGCTACGCCCTGATCGTGCTGCCCGTCGCCCTGCTGACCGGCCTCTACGTCATCGCCCACGGCCAGCTCAGCCCCGGCGGCGGCTTCCAGGGCGGGGTCGTCGCCGCGACCGCCCTGCACCTGCTGTACCTGGGCGCCGACTACCGCGCGCTGGAACGCGTCCGCCCCCTCGGCCTGTTCGACGTCTGCGACGCGCTCGCCGTCTCGGCCTACGTCGTCCTGGGCCTCGCCGGCCTCCTCGCGGGCACCGCGTTCCTGGCCAACACGCTGCTGCCGTACGGCACCTTCAACACGCTCTCCTCCGGCGGCACCGTCCCCCTCCTGAACGCGGCCGTCGGCATGGAGGTGGCGAGCGCGGTCGTCCTGCTGCTCGCGGGGTTCCTGGACCAGGCCGTCGAGATCGAGGAGGAACGGGGGAGTTGAGAACGCCTTGATGCACGTCCTTCCCTACCTGGTCGCCGCCTACGTCTTCCTGACCGGCTGCTACGGCCTCGCGACCAGCCGCAACCTGATCCACACCGTGGGCTGCCTGGCCGTGTGCCAGTCGTCCACGTACGTGCTGCTGCTGGCCGTCGGCTACCGCGACGGGGCGACCGCGCCGGTCTTCTCCGACCTCGCACCGGGGTCCCGGCCGGTCGTCGACCCGGTCGTGCAGGCCCTCACCCTCACCGACATCGTCGTCGGCGCCACCGTCACCGCGCTGCTGCTCGCCCTGGTCCTGCAGATCGCCAAGCGGCACGGCACCCTCGACCCGGACGAGCTGAGAGAGCTGCGCGGCTGATGCACCACCTGCTCCCGCTGCTCTTCGCGGTGCCGCTGCTCGGGGCCGCCCTGCTGGTGGCCACGGGCCGCCGGCTGCCCCGGGCCGTCGCCGAGACCACCGGGTGTGCCGTCTCCGGCGCCACGGCCGCCCTCGCGCTCGTGCTGCTGCTCAACTCCTCGCCGCCGCTGGTGGAATGGGTCGGCGGCTGGCGGCCCGTCGACGGGGAGAGCGTCGGCATCGTGCTGGTCGGGGACGGTCCGGCGCTGGGCATGGCCGCGCTCGTCTCGCTGCTGACCCTGTCCGCCCTCGTGTACTCCTGGCGCTACTTCGACGAGCCGCCGCGCGGCCACGCCGGCTCGTACCCCGCGCTGATGCTGGTCTTCCAGGGCGCGATGTGCGGCTTCGCGCTCGCGGGCGACCTGTTCAACGCGTTCGTGTTCTTCGAGCTGATGAGCGTCGTCGCCTATGCGCTGACCGGCTACCGGATCGACGAGCCGAAGGCCGTGCAGGGCGCGCTGACCTTCGGAGTCGTCAACTCCCTCGGCGCGTACGCGATGCTGATGGGCATCGGCCTGCTGTACGCCCGTACCGGCGAACTGGCCATGACGAAGATCGGGCGCGGCCTGGACGACGCGGCCGGGCAGGGCGGGCCGGACGCCCTCGTCCTCGCCGCCTTCGTGCTGGTCATGACCGGGCTGCTGGTGAAGGCGGCCGCCGTGCCGTTCCACTTCTGGCTCCCCGACGCGCACGCGGTCGCCCCCACCCCGGTGTGCATGCTGCTGTCCGGCGTCATGGTCGAACTCGGGGCCTACGGCGTCTGGCGCGTGTACGGCACCGTCTTCGCCGGACCCGGCGGCATCCCCGCCGCCGACCTGACTCGGGCCCTGGTGACCCTGGGCGTCCTCACCGCAGCGATCGGCGCCGTCATGTGCTGGTACCAGCGGCACATCAAACGGCTGCTCGCCTACTCCACGGTCGCGCACACCGGCCTGTTCCTCGTCGGCCTCGGCGTGCTCACCCCCGAAGCGGACGACGGGGTCGCCCTGTACCTCCTCGGGCACGCCGGAGTGAAGGCCGCGCTCTTCGCCTGCACCGGCGCCCTCCTGGACCGGTTCGGCAGCGTCGACGAGCAGGCCCTGCACGGCAGGGCGCGCGGGATGCGGGCGTTCGGAGTGATGTTCGCGATCGGCGGGCTCGCGCTGGCGGGCCTGCCGCCCTTCGGGACGGCCCTCGGCAAGGCGATCACCGAGGAGGCGGTCGGCGGCCCGCTCACCCTGGTGTACGTGCTCGCCTCCGCGGTGACCGCGGGCGCCGTCCTGCGGGTCACCGCCCGGGTGTTCCTGGGGCTCGGGCCGCGCCCGGAGGACGCCGCGTACGAGACCAGCGGGTCCGACGAGCGGCCCGAGACCGGCAGGAGACTCAGCCGTATCCCGGACTCCATGACCGCGGTACCCGCCGTGCTGCTCGCCGCCGCCTTCGCCGTCGGCGTGGCCCCCGGCCTCGCGGCAGTGGTGGCCCGCTCGGTCAACGAGGCCGGGTCGGGCGGCGCCCACACCTCCGTGCACTGGACGCCGCACGGCATCCTGCTGGGCCTGGCCTCCACCCTGCTCGCCGTGGGCCTCGCTGCCCTCGCCGTGATCCGCCCGCGCCGGCTGGCCACCCCGGACTGGGCGCTGCCCCTGCGCCGTCTGCAGTCGGGCCACGTCGGCGACTACGTGGCCTGGCTCCTGGTCGGCGCCACCGCGCTGGGCGCGCTGACCCTGCCGGGCGTGCTGGGCGGCTGATCGGCGGGAGCGGATCAGGATCCGTACAGGACGTGCACCTCCTTGAAGCCGAGAGAGCGCAGCAGGCCCTGCAGCATGCCGGTGGTGTTGGTCTCGGCCCGCGCCGTCAACCCGCTGCTGCGCGCGGCGTCGCCGATGTGCCGCACCGCCAGCTTCTGCACCGCCTGCTCGCTGTTGGGGTTGTCCGAGAACAGGTCGCCGAGCCGGTCGAACAGACCGCGCTGCTTGGACACGGCGTAGGAGTGGTCGGGGTCCAGGGCCGGCCTGCCGAGCCGGGCGTGCGGCAGCCGGAGCGTGGCCGAGGTGCGGTCGCCGTTGACCGAGACGTCCTTCTCGCCGACCCGGCCGAGGTCGACGTACGCGTCCACGGTGCCCGCGCCGACGTACAGGGTGCGGCTGCCGTGGAGAGCGTCGGGCAGGTACTTGGCGTTCTTCTCCAGGTCCACGACGACCTGGAAGGTGCCGGAGGCGGCGTCGTAACGGTTCATGTCCTGAATGGACTTGAGGAGTGCGGGGCCGGAGCGGTCGTGCGACTCGGTACCGAACAGGTCTTTGACGCCCGGGAGCACGGCCAGCCTGATCCCCGCGAACAGCACCGCGAGCACCAGCACGAACGCCGTGAGCACCTGGGCCCAGCCGGGCATGCGTCGGGGGAGCCGCGTTTCGGAAGTCGTCATGTCGACGGCCCTCCTTCCTCCTCACCGGATTCCCGCAAAATACCGTTCCAGACCGCTGCGTTGATGGAATGGCACCGAATGACGTACGCGCCGGGCCGTCTCGCGTCGCCAGTAGCATGACCGGCGCAGCCCGTGTTGATCATGCGAGGAGCGGATCGTGCGAGACATCGCCGTCTTCAGTGGCAGTGCCCACCCCGAACTGGCCCAGGAGGTCTGCGCCCACCTGAGCGTGCCGCTCAGCCCGACCCGGGTCAGCCGGTTCGCCAACGACTGTCTGGAGGTGCAGCTTCAGGCCAACTGCCGCGAACGGGACGTCTTCCTGATCCAGCCGCTGGTCAGGCCGGTGCAGGAGCACCTGGTGGAGCTGCTGCTGATGTGCGACGCGGCCCGGGGTGCGTCGGCCGGCCGGATCACCGTGGTCATGCCCCACTACTCCTACGCCCGCTCCGACAAGAAGGACGCGCCCCGTATCTCCCTCGGCGGGCGGCTGGTCGCCGACCTGCTGGTGGCGGCGGGCGCGAGCCGGGTCCTCGCCATGACCCTGCACGCGCCGCAGGTGCACGGCTTCTTCTCCGTGCCGGTGGACCACCTGCACGCGCTGCGTGAACTGGCCGCGCACTTCCGGCAGTACGACCTCACGCGCACCACGGTCGTCTCCCCGGACCTCGGCAACGCCAAGGAGGCCGCCGCCTTCGCCCGGCTGATCGGCGCACAGGTGGCGGCCGGCGCCAAACAGCGGTTCGCGGACGACCGGGTGAGCATCAGCTCCGTGATCGGGGACGTGGCCGACCGGGACGTCATCGTGCTGGACGACGAGATCGCCAAGGGCAGCACCGTCATCGAACTCCTCGAAAGACTCCGGGAGTTGGGGCCGCGCTCGATCCGGGTGGCCTGTACGCACGGCCTGTTCGCGGCCGGTGCGCTCAAGCGGCTGAGCGAGCAGCCCGACGTGCTGGAGATCGTGTGCACCAACACCGTCCCGGTGCCCCTCGACGAGCACACCGACAAGCTGCGCATCCTCTCCATTGGCCCGGCGCTCGCCGAGGCCGTGCGCCGTATTCACAACGGTGAGTCCGTGAGCGCCCTGTTCGAGGACTCGAGAAGCGCCTAGACGCCGTCGTCACAGTGAGCCGGACGCGGCCTCGGACTGCTCCAGGGCCGCGTCCAGCGTCGGCTGCGGCGGCAGCAGCCGGGACAGTCCGGTGACCCGGAAGACGCGCAGGGTCAGCGGGTGGGTGCACACCAGGTGCAGCCGCCCGCCCCGCTCCAGCACCCGGCTGCGGGCCCGGTAGAGCAGGCGCAGCCCCGAGCAGTCGAAGAACTCCACGGACCGCAGGTCGATCACGATCCGGACCCCGAGCCGGTCGGTGACCCGGTCCAGGGCGGGAGCGATCTCCGTCGCCGCCGCGATGTCGATCTCGCCGCGGAACTCCAGCACCGTGTGTCCGCGGTCCTCGCGTATGCGCAGATGCCGAGTGAGCGGCGTGGGCTCCTCCTGCACGACGGCATCACCTCCCACGCGCGCCTGGAAAACCTTTTCTCGACCGTCAAGTTACCCTTGATGGAAGGAATTTGAGCATGTTCGATTGACATATGTCTTCGAGTTTGGCGCCGCGTGTCGTTCCGTGATGAGGACGGCGGGGTTCCGCGGGGCTACGACAGCGCGTGCCACGCCTTCGACAGCGCCCGCCGGAACTGCTCCCGTTGATGCGCCGTGAGGTCCTCGACCATCCGCTCCTCCAGCTCCCGCACCGGCTCGGCGAAGTGCGCCAGCAGCTCGCGCCCGGCGTCGGTGAGCAGGATCAGCAGCTCGCGCCGGCTCTGCGGATTGCGCTCGCGGCGGATCAGCCCACGCGTCTCCAGGGAGCGCACGAGGTCGGCCATGGACTGGGCGGTGACGAACGAGTCACGGGCGAGCTGGGCCGCGGAGAGGCCGTCGTGCCGCTCCAGCACCGTGAGGGCCGTGTACTGCAGGGCCGTGATCCCGGCGGGCTTGACCAGCTCGTCCAGGCGGGAGCGCGCGGCGAGTTCCACCTGCTTGACCATGTAGAGCAGTGACGGGCCTGTCCTTGTACCGACCATGCGCCCACCCTAGACCATTGACAGGAAACCTGACCGAAACGAGACTGCAGACCAACAGGAATCCTGTTTATTGAAAACTTGGCGATCTACGCTGGGGAGTGGGCAATGACGACCACCATCGACACCGGTCCGGGTCAGCTGTTCATCGGCGGACACTGGCGCGAGGCCACCGGCGGCGCCCGCAGCGAGGTGATCGACCCGTCCACCGGGCAGGCGGTCACCACCGTCGCCGAGGCGGGCGCCGACGACGTCGACGCCGCCGTACGCGCCGCCCGAGAGGCCTTCGACGCGGGGGAGTGGTCCGGGCTGAGCGGCCGGGAGCGCGGCCGCGTCCTGCACCGCGTGGCCGAGCTGATCCGGGAGAACGCCGAGGAACTGGCGGCCCTGGAAAGCCTCGACGTGGGCAAGCCGATCACCCTGTGCAAGGCCGTCGACGTCGCCAACGCGGCGAACGACTACGAGTACTACGCCTCCCTGGCCTTCACCCTCGACGGCGCCACCCGCGACACCCCCCTCAACGCCCTCGCCTACACCCGGCGCGAGCCGCTCGGCGTGGTCGCCGCCATCACCCCCTTCAACTTCCCGCTGATCCTGGCCGGTTCGAAGCTCGGCCCCGCCCTCGCCGCCGGCAACACCGTCGTCCACAAGCCCGCCGACGAGACCCCGCTCAGCGCCCTGTACATGGCCCGGCTGCTCACCGAGGCGGGCGTCCCGGCCGGTGTCGTCAACGTCGTCACGGGCGGCGGCCCGGTGGCCGGCGAGGCACTGATCGCCCACCCCGGCGTCGACAAGATCGCCTTCACCGGCTCCACCGCCGTCGGCCGGCACGTGGCCGGCGCCGCGGGCCAGGCCCTCAAACCGGTCACCATGGAACTCGGGGGCAACGCGGCCCACATCGTCTTCGAGGACGCCGACCTGGAGAAGGCGGTCGGCGCGGTCATCAAGGGATTCGTGTTCAACACCGGCCAGTTCTGCATGGGCGGCCCCCGCCTGCTGGTCGCCCGCCCGGTCTACAGCACCCTGCTCGGCATCCTCGCCCAGGCCGTCCCCGGCGTCCCGGTCGGCGACCCGCGCGACCCGGACACCGTCGTCGGCCCGATGGCGGGTGAACGGCATCTGCGCAAGGTCGAGGAGTACGTCGACCTCGCCCGCAAGGAGGGCGGCCGCGTCGTCTGCGGCGGCGAGCGCCTGGACCTGAACGGCGGCTTCTACTACCGGCCCACCGTCATCGCCGACCTGCCGAACGACTCCCGGGTCGTCCAGGAGGAGATCTTCGGGCCCGTCCTCACCGTGCAGCCCTTCGACTCCGAGGACGAGGCCGTCGTGCTCGCCAACTCCACGCCCTACGGCTTGGCTTCGGGCGTCCAGACCGGCAACCTCGCCCGCGCCCACCGCATCGCCGCCCGCCTCCAGGCCGGCATCGTCTGGGTCAACGACTGGGCGCTGCTCGACCCCGCGGTACCGTTCGGCGGCGTCAAGAACTCCGGGTTCGGCCGCGAGTACGGCCCCGAGGCGCTGGCCGCCTACACCAAGGTCAAGTCCGTCGTCGTCTCGCTCGACTGAGCGGCATCACCGAGGAGTTCAGGATGTCCATCACCACCCGTGCCGCCGTCGTCGAGTCCGGTGGAGCGCCCTTCACCCTCAGCGAGGTCGAACTCGACGCGCCCGGACCGCACGAGGCGCTGGTCCGTATGGTGGCGACCGGCCTGTGCCACACCGACCTCAGCGTGGCGAGCGGCGCGCTGCCCTTCCCGCTCCCGGGAGTTCTGGGTCATGAGGGCGCCGGCGTCGTCGAGGCCGTCGGCTCCCAGGTCACCGGTGTGGCCCCCGGCGACCACGTCGTGCTGTCCTTCACCTCCTGCGGGACGTGCCGCAACTGCCACGGCGGCCACCCCGCCTACTGTGCGACCTGGCTGCCGCTCAACCTGATCGGCGGCCGCCGGGCGGACGGCACCCACACCCTCAGCCGGGGCGGGGAGCCGCTCGGCGGCCACTTCTTCGGCCAGTCCTCGTTCGCGGAACGGGCCCTGGTGGACGAGCGCAGTCTGGTCAAGGTCGACCCGGACGTGCCGCTGGAGTCGATCGCCCCGCTGGGCTGCGGGGTGCAGACCGGAGTCGGCGCCGTCTGGAACGTACTGAAGCCGGAGGCCGGCAGCTCGCTCGTCGTCCTCGGTGCCGGAGCGGTCGGTCTGTCGGCGGTGATGGCGGCCGCGCTCACCCCGGCCACCACGATCATCGCCGTCGACCGGGTCCCCGAACGGCTGGCACTCGCCGAGGATTTGGGCGCGACCCACACCATCGACGCGACCGAGGAGAGCGTGCCCGAGACGATCCACCACCTGACGGGGTACCGGGGCGCCGACGGCGTCGTCGAGACGACGGGCAACGTGGCCGTCCTGAGCGAGGGCGTCGACGCGCTCGCCGCCCGCGGCACCCTGGTCGTCGTCGGTGCCCCGCCCTTCGGCACCGAGGTCTCGCTGGACGTCAACGGGCTGCTCGCAGGCAAGCGGATCGTCGGCCTGACCCTGGGTGACAGCGAGACCCAGGCGTTCATCCCGGCCCTGGTCCGGCTGGTGCGGGAGGGGCGGCTCCCGCTGGACCGCCTGATCAGCACCTATCCGTTCGCGGACATCGACCGGGCGGTACGGGACATGACCGCGGGCAAGGCGATCAAGCCCGTACTCACCTTCTGAGCCCCGGGGCTCAGTCCACCAGCAGGACCAGCTTCCCCGTCGTCCGGCCGGTGTCGCCCAGCTCGTGCGCCTTGGCGGCATCGGCCAGCGGGAAGGTGCCCGCGATCGTGGCCCGCAGCTTGCCCTGCTCCACCAGGTCCGCGACCGCCCGCATGCCCGACCGGTCGGCGTCCACCAGCATCCGCGCCGCCCGCACACCGAGCCGCTCGGCCTCGTCGTAGAAGTCCTGGTCGCCGACCGGGAGGATCGACACGACCACCCCGCCCGGACGCAGCACGCGCAGCGACCGCACGGACGTCTCGCCGCCCAGCGTGTCCAGCACCACGTCCACGTCCCGCACCGCCTCGGTGACGTCCACGGACCGGTAGTCGATCGCCTCGTCCACGCCGATCTCCCGCAGGAAGTCGTGCTTCTGGGCGCTCGCCGTGCCGATCACATACGCGCCCAGCGCCTTGGCGATCTGCACGGCCACGTGCCCGACCCCGCCGGCCGCCGCGTGGATCAGCACCCGCTGCCCGGGCTTCAGGCCCGCGTGCTCCGTCAGGGCCTGCCAGGCGGTCAACGACACCAGCGGCAGCGCGCCCGCCTGGACGTGGTCGACGGAGGCCGGCTTGTGTACCAGGGCGCGGGCCGGGACGGTGACGTACTCGGCGTGCGAGCCGTGGCCGAAGGGGTAGGGCACCATGCCGAAGACCTCGTCGCCGGGCTGGAAGGCAGCCACCCCGATCCCGGTCTCCGCGACCTCGCCGGAGACGTCCCAGCCGAGGACGAACGGCGGTTCGCCCAGGAACCCGCCGGTCGCCCGGTGCCTCCAGTCGGTCGGGTTGACCCCGGCGGCCCGCACCCGGACCAGCACCTCGTTCGGGCGCGGCGCCGGCCGCTCCACCCGTACTTCCTTCAGCACCTCGGGACCGCCGAGGACGTCCTGACTGATCGCACGCATCGTGTTCACATCGCTCATGGTCACCCAGCCTGCCGGGGTTCGCCCGCCCGGGAAATGGCACGATTGCCAAGCTTCGATAGGATCGTGCCATGCGTGGCACAGCGAGTCCGGAGCGAGTGGCCGTCCTGGCCCTCGACGGCGTCTACCCCTTCGAGCTGGGCATCCCCAGCCGTATCCTTGGCGCGGCCGACGGCCGCTACGAGGTGCTGACCTGCACCGTCGACGGCGGTCCGGTGCGCACCAACGCCGACTTCGGCATCACCGTCGAGCACGGCCCGGAGATCCTGGAGACCGCCGACACGGTGATCGTCACCTCGATGCCTCCCTCCCACATCCCCGCCGACCTGCCCGACGAGGTCGCCTCGGCCCTCGCCCGGATCCGCCCGGACGCGCGCATCGTCTCCATCTGCACCGCCGCCTTCGTCCTCGCCGAGGCCGGCCTCCTCGACGGGCGCAGGGCCACCACCCACTGGCAGGTGGCCGACCTGTTCCGCCGCCGGTACCCGCGGGTGGAGCTGGACCCGGACGTGCTGTTCGTGGCCGACGGCCGGATGCTCACCTCGGCCGGGGCCGCCTCCGGCGTCGACATCTGCCTGCACATCGTCCGCACCGACCACGGCAGCGACCTGGCCAACACCGTCGCCCGCCGCTGCGTCGTGCCCCCGTTCCGGGACGGCGGCCAGGCCCAGTACATCGAGCAGCCGGTCCCGGAGAGCGGCGCGGCGAGCACGGCCGCCACCCGCGCCTGGGCCCTGGAGCGCCTGGACGAGCCGCTGACCCTCTCCGATCTCGCCCGGCACGCCCGGATGAGCCTGCGCACCTTCGCCCGCCGCTTCAACGACGAGGTCGGCCTCAGCCCCGGCCGCTGGATCGTCCAGCAGCGCGTCGTCCGCGCCCGGCACCTGCTGGAGTCCAGCGACCTGTCGGTGGACCGCATCGCCGCCGAGGTCGGCTTCGCCACCGGCGCCTCCCTGCGCCAGCACCTGCACGCGTCGATCGGCGTGTCCCCGCAGGCGTACCGGCGGACGTTCCAGCAGGTCCGCTGAGCCTCGAACGTTCCGGCCCGACCCCGCGTCTCAGGAGCGCAACGACGGTCCAGGAACAGGGGCGGGCATGCGCAGAGGACTTGTGGCGGTGGCGGTGCTGGCGGCCGTGACGGCCGTGGGGTGCGACGACGGCACGGGAGTGCGGGTGGTGGTCAAGGGAGCGGCGCCCGCCACCCCGTACAGCGGACCGCTGTACGTCCCCACCAAGGCCGTGGACGGCAGCGGCCCCCGCTCCCTGCGCCTGGCCTCCGGGGCCGCCGGCCGCGCACTGGAGTGCGACGGGGAGATCTTCGACGGCGGCGGCCCCGACGGGTGGAGCAAGTCGGACGGCGGTGACACGCCGGAGGCGGGGCTGAAGCTCTACTTCGACATGGCCCAGCCGGCGCAGCCCGACCACGGCTACCGCGTGGAACGCAGGGAGGCCGACCGGGTGCTGTACTCCTTCGACGTCAAGGGCCGCACCAAGGTGGCCGTCGTGGTGGCCAAGGACCAGAAGGACCGGCCCGGTTGGGGCCCGGAGACGAACGCCTCCTGCGACCCCGCCGAACTCCCCGCGAAGTTCACGGCCGCCCAGGGCTGGGAGATCTGGACGGACCGGAACGGCCGGCGGGTACCGGTGAGCCGGCTCAGCAGCTCCCCCGGGGCGGAACACTGCGGCTGGCAGTCGGGCCACCTCCTCACCCTGGGCGAGCGCACGTACCTCCGCGACCCCGACGGCGTCCTCGGCCGGGACGGCCTGCTCAAGGCGCCGTACCGCAAGGACGTGACCATGCCGGCCGACGCCCGGGACACCGGGTACCACTACCGGGGTTGGCACCTGTGGCTCACCGACGACAAGGAGACGGCCTACGTCCGCACCGCCGACGGAGTGGAGGCCTGGCCGCAGGAGAAGCACGGCGTCGGCTGCCAGTGACCGCTCACCGGCTGCGGTGCAGCGCGACCAGCAACTGCCACACCTGGTCCGCGACTTCCTCGGGTCCGGCCTCCAGCAGCCCGTGCAGCCAGTCCGCGAGGACCCCCGCGAAGGTCGCCGCCACCGCCGAGGCGACCAGCGGGGCGTCCGCCGCGCCGGCCAGCTCGCGCTCGGCGAGGCTGCGGGCCCGCAGATCCCGGTGCAGCACCCGGCCGAGCGGCCCGCCGCCGCCCGGCGCGAGCAGCGAGCGGTACAGCGCCGCGTGCGGGGCGAGACCGGCGAAGAACTCCCGTAGCGCGGGCGGCGAGTTGACCGGGTCGGGCCGCCCCCGCCAGGCGTGCAGCGCGTCCACCGCCTGCCGTACGACGTCCGCGCACGCGTCGACCGCCAGCGCCTCCAGCCCGTCGTAGTGGACGTAGAACGTGGCCCGGCCCACCCCGGCCCGGCGCACCAGCGCGGCCACGCCGACCTCCTCCAGTGGGCGCTCGGCGCACTCCGCGAGCAGGGCCGCGCGCAGCCGGGCGCGGGTGCGCGCGGCCCGCGGGTCCTCCTGGGGCGCCCGGGTCATCGTGCGGCGAGCACGGCCGCCAGGGCCAGCGCGCCGGGCAGTGCCTGGGCGAACAGGATGCGGCGGTTGGCCGTGGCGGCGCCGAACACGCCCGCCACCACGACACACGACAGGAAGAACACCTGCACCCGGAACCCGATCGGATCGGCCGCGATCAGCCCCCACACCAGGCCCGCCGCCAGAAAGCCGTTGTACAGGCCCTGGTTGGCGGCCAGCGGCGCGGTCGCCCGGGCCATCTCCGGATCGAACCCGTGCAGTCCCCGCCCCGGCTTCTTCTGCCACAGGAACATCTCGAGCACCAGGATGTACGCGTGCAGCGCGGCCACCAGGCCGACCAGCACGTTCGCCACGATCTCCATGACCGACGAACCCCTCCCTCTACTTGGACAGGTGTCCAGGATAGCCGGACACCTGTCCAGGAAGTCACCCGGGGGTCGTGGCCCCGGCCGCGGCACCCCCGCGCAGCTCCCGGGCCCGTAACGCCAGCTGGATCTCGAAGCGGGCCGCAGGGTCGTGCAGCAGCTCGCCGAACAACTCGTCCAGCTGCCGCATCCGGTAGCGGACCGTCTGCGGGTGCACCGCCAGGCGTGCGGCCACCTCGGCGACTCCGCGACCGGACTGCAGCCAGCCCAGCAGGGTCTCCGCCAGCCGCTCCCGCTGCGGCGGGCGCACCTGTTCCAGCGGGCGCAGCCACCGCTCGGCCATCGCGTCCAGCAACGCGTCGTCGCGCAGGAGCAGCAGGGTGGACAGGTGGTCCTGGCAGCGCACCACACCGCCGGCCGCGTCCGTGCCGGACAGCACACCGCGCCGTACGAGGTCCAGTGCCTCGGTGGCCCAGCGCAGCGACCGCGCACCCTCGTGCAGCGCCACCGTGGGCCCCATCGCGGCGCGCAGCCCCTGCAGCGCGCCCGCCACCGCCCGCGCCCGGCCCGGCCCCTCCGGATCGGGCACCACCAGCAGCGCGGGCTGCACGTCGAACCGGGTGAGGAACTCCGGCGGCACGATCGGCCCCGCCCCGGGCCCGGGATCCACGGCCACCACCGCCACCGCCCGCGGCACCGTCCAGCGCGCGGCATGCGCGAGATCGGCGATCGCCCCGGCGGAGGCCGGGGGATCGGCGGTCAGCAGGTCCACCAACCGGGCCCGCCGCTGCTGGAGTTCACCGGCCGCGTGCAGCCGGGCCTCGGTGTAGGCGGCGGTCGCCGCGGCGGCCATCTCGTCCAGGTGCAGGAACAGCGCCTCGCCGAAGGCGCCCAGCACATGGCGGGGCAGCAGCCCGCCGTCCACCAGCGCGTTGACCCGGCGCCAGGTCACCCGGGCGCCGAGCCGCAGCGCCGACTGGAACGAGTCGAGGCTGCGGCCCTCCTCTGCCTCCCCGCGGCCGATGCGCTCGTACGTCTCCCGCACCGGCTCCCAGTCGGTGTCCGGCTGCGCCATCCGCTCCAGCAGCCCGCGCAGTGCGTGGTCCACGCCGCGGTTCACGGCCTGTATGTACGTGTCGTCCATGGGGCGCGCGTACTCCGGGATCCCGGTCCCGATCGCGCGGACGACCTCCTCGGTGATCTCGGGGACATACGGTCTCAGGCGGTCCGGCAGACCCGGGGGCAACGCCTTGAACGGGCCGCCCGTGTCCACGCCCAGCGCTGCGGCTCTCTTCGGCACCCTGGTGACGATACCCGCGAGTAACTCCCGCGGGCTCATCACTCACGGACAGTTGTCCGTGCGGTACTTGTGCACCGGTGACAAACGAACCGCCTCACGCCCCGGCGGCCGCGTACACCCGCTCGCCGCCCACATAGGTGAGCGCCACGCTCGTCTCCGCGATCGCCTCCGGCGGCCCGGCGAACGGATCGCGGTCCAGCACCACCAGGTCGGCCAGCGCCCCGACGGCCACCCGGCCGGTGTCGTCCAGGTGGTTCACGTACGCCGAACCGGCCGTGTACGCCGTGAGCGCGTCCGTCAGGCTCAGCCGCTCGTCTGGCAGGAACACCGGCCCGGTGCCGCCCGGTTCCACGCGGTTGACCGCGACATGGATGCCCTGGAGCGGATCGGGGCTGCTCACCGGCCAGTCGCTGCCCGCCGCCAGCCGCGCCCCGGAGCGCAGCAGCGCCCCGAACGGGTACTGCCAGGCGGCCCGTTCGGGCCCGAGGAACGGGATCGTCAGCTCGTCCATCTGTGGCTCGTGCGCGGCCCACAGCGGCTGGATGTTGGCGGTGGCGCCGAGCCGGGCGAAGCGCGGCACGTCGTCCGGGTGCACCACCTGCAGGTGCGCCAGGTGCGGCCGGGTGTCGCTCGGCCCGTTGGCCGCGCGCGCCGCCTCGACGGCGTCCAACGCGTCCCGTACGGCCCGGTCGCCCAGCGCGTGGAAGTGGCACTGGAAGCCGAGCGCGTCCAACTCGGTTATGTACTTGGGGAGTTGGGCAGGATCGACGAAGCTCTTGCCGCGGTTGGCGGTGGCACAGCCGCACTTGTCGAGGTAGGGGTCGAGCAGCGCGGCCGTGTGGTTCTCGGCGACCCCGTCCAGCATCAGCTTCACGGTGCCCGCGCGGAACCGGCCGTGGCTGAACGCGGCCCGCTTCGCGACGAGTTCGGGGATCTGCTCGGCACCGCGCTCCCGGTCCCA
The DNA here is from genome assembly GCF_900215565.1 of Streptomyces sp. Ag109_G2-15. NCBI lineage: Bacteria > Bacillati > Actinomycetota > Actinomycetes > Kitasatosporales > Streptomycetaceae > Streptomyces > Streptomyces sp. Ag109_G2-15. The sequence continues at coordinate 876,088 of NZ_OCNI01000002.1, read as the reverse complement.
CCACAGGGCGCCGGTCACCCGCGCCGTGAGCGAGCCGTCCCGGGCCGCCGTCCGATACGCCTCGGCCGGGTCGTCCATGCCGAGGAAGTCCCCGACCAGCGCGTCCTGCCACGCGGTGATGCCGAGGGCGTGCAGATGCCGCTGGGCGTGCAGCAGTGCGGCCAGTCGGTCCGCCGCGGTGGCGGGCGGGGTCAGCCGGCCGACCAGCTGCATCGCACCCTCCTGCAGCGTGCCGCTCGGCTCGCCGGAGGCGTCCCGCTCGATGCGTCCGTCGGCCGGGTCGGGCGTGTCCCGGTCGATGCCGGCCAGCTCCAGCGCGCGGCTGTTCACCCAGGCGCCGTGGTGGTCCCGGTTGGGCAGGTACACCGGCCGGTCCGGGACGACCGCGTCCAGCAGCTCCTTCGTCGGCGTTCCGCCCTCGAACGCCTCCATCGACCAGCCGCCGCCGAGGATCCACCCCCGCTCGGGGTGGGCCTCGGCGTACGCGCGTACGGCGGCCACGGTGTCCTCGGCGGTCGTCCTCCCGGTCAGGTCGCACTGGGACAGTTCCAGCCCGGCCGGCACCGGATGGACGTGCGCGTCCTGGAAGCCCGGCAGCAGCAGCCGCCCGGCCAGGTCGACCACCTCCGTGCGCGGCCCGGCCAGTTCGCGCACCTCGCCGTGCCCGACGGCGGTGATGCGGCCCCCGGTGACGGCCACGGCGGTCGCGGTACGTCCCTCGGGAGTGAGGACGGAGCCGCCGGTGAAGAGCAGATCAGCGTGCATGATGCCTTTCCTGGTAGGTCAGTTGGCGGTGGTCAGAAGCTGCTGGGAGTCGGCGTCGGTGCCCACGCCGGTGCGGAAGTACGGGGATCGGCGCACCCACCTCGCCCACGCGGCCACGACGAACCCGGACGCGATCATCACCAGCGGCATGAGCAGCAGGAACCAGCCGTTGTCCGCGCTGACCTCGAAGTGGTCGGCGGAGCTGTAGAAGGACCAGCCGAGGTAGCCGCCGAGACCCAGCAGGGCGAGGGCGCTCAGCGTGGGCAGCACCACAGCTCGTACCCCCTGCCGCCAGTCCTCGCGCAGCAGGGACCGGAAGCGCACGGCGGCGGCGAGCGCGGTGAGCGCGTAGGACAGGGCGACGACGATCCCGACGGCGTTCACCGTCGCATTGATCATGTCGGAGAGGCGCGGGATCACCAGCGCGAGCACCGCCACCGTCGTGGCCAGGGCCCCGATCAGCAGGGTTCCGACCGCCGGCGTCCCGTACCGGGGGCTGACCTTGGACCACACCGGTCCGAGGGTACGGTCCCGGCTCATCGCGAACATGCCGCGGGCCGTCGGGATGACCCCGGCCTGCAGCGAGGCCACCGCCGAGAACATCAGCGCCACCAGGGGCAGTGCGGCCAGCGGCTGAGAGGCCAGCCGGTCACCGAAGTACGCCAGCCCCTGCGCCCCGTGTCCGGCCAGCTCGCCCTCGGACAGCACCCGTTGGAAGGCGATCGAGCCGAGCAGGAAGAGTCCGAGCATCGTCACCAGGGTGATCGTCCCGGCCTTGGAGGCGTCCCGAGGGTCGCGCACCTCCTCGTTGACGGTGAACGCGGCATCGAAGCCCCAGTAGCAGAACACCGACAGCAGCAGCCCCTGCGCCAGCCCGGTCGCCGAGGGGATCTCGAACGGGTTGAACCAGGACAGCCGGAAGGGGTGTGGGCCGGCCACGATGCCGTATCCGCAGAAGCCCAGCAGCACGGCGTACTCGAAGACCAGCAGCCAGGTCTGCAGCCGGGCCGCGGTGCGCACGCCCGTCACGGCGGTGAGGGTCACCGCGACGAGGACCAGGATGCCGACCGCCGTGGTCTGCGCGGTCGAGTCCGGATCCAGGGCGAGCGAGCCGATCCGGTGCAGGCCCGCGTCCCCGGCCAGTTGCAGCATCGCGGAACCGGTGACCGCCGTGGTGTACGCGAGGAACGCCACGCTCGCCACGAAGTTGACCCAGCCCACCATGAAACCGAGCCAGGGGTTGAGCGAACGGCCCACCCACACGTAGCCGTTGCCCGCGTTGGGCTCCACCCGGTTCAGCCGGGAGTAGGCGCCGGCGATGCCGAGGATCGGCAGGAACGCCAGCAGCATGATGGCCGGCAGATGCAGGCCGACCACGCCGGCCGTCACACCGAGGCCGATGCCGATGCTGGTGGTCGCGGCCGTGCTGGACGCGGCGACGGCGACGCCGTCCAGCACGCTCAGGGACTTGCGCAGCTCGGGCTGCGCGGGTGGATCCACACCGAAGGGGGTCTCGCTCATCGCCGGCTCTCCGCTCGCACCGGGGGGCCTGGTCGGCCCCGGTGACCGCAGATGAAACCGCCCGTACGCTTCACAGGTCAACGGTGTTGTCATAAGGTGCCGGGCACACACCAGGGAGGGCTCTCATGACCGACCGCGTCGTCCCGGCCGCCGACCGGCAGCGCAGGCGCCCCACCAAACAGGGCGTCGTGCTCTCCGCGGAGCTGATCGTCGAGACCGCGCTCCGGCTGATCGAGGAGCACGGCGCCGACGCCCTCTCCGTCCGCCGCCTCGGCCGCGCCCTGGGCGCCGATCCCAGTTCCCTGTACCGGTACTTCCGGCACACCGACGACCTGATGCTCGCCATCGCCGACGAGCTGATCGGCCGTACCCTGCGGGTCTGGCGGCCCACCGGCGACTGGCGCGCCGACCTGCGCGACCTCGGCCTGCGCATGCACGCGGGCGCCCTCGCCCACCCCCGGGCCGCGATGCTCAGCGCCCACCGCGTCACCGGCCGGGTGCACGAGATCCAGGCCGTCGAGAGCATGATCGGCGTGCTGCGCCGGGCCGGCTTCCCGGATCCGGAGGCGGTACGGATCTACCACGCCTTCGTCGACCAGGCCCTCGCCTTCGGTGCCCTGGACTCCGCCGTCACCGCCCTGCCCCGGGCCGCCCAGCAGGCCGAGGCCGAGGTGTGGCGGGACACCTACGCCCGGCTGCCCGCCGACACCCACCCGAACATCGCGGCCACCGCCCGCCACCTCGTGGCCTCCATGCGGACCAGCTCCTACCCGGCCGCACTGGACCTGCTGCTGACGGCGGCCCAGACACGCCTTGATCACATCCGTGCGCAGACGGAAGGGTGACGGTCACACTGGACGCCGTCCGCACGTCATACGAGTACCAGCCCGTCCCGAGGAGGCCGTACGACATGACCCCGCCGCCCGCCCGCACCGCCGAACAGCGCAAGAAGGACACCCTCCACCGGCTGGAGCACGACGAGGACGCCTGGGTCGCCAGCGCGGGCGAGGACGGTGGCGCGCCCTACCTCGTCCCGCTGTCGTTCGTCTGGGACGGCGCCACCCTGCTGATCGCCACCCCGGCCGCCAGCCCCACCGGCCGCAACCTCCTGGCCACCGGCAAGGCCCGCATCGGGATCGGACCGACCCGCGACGTCGTGATGATCGAGGGCGTCGTCCGGGCCGTGACCCCCGAGGACCTCCCCGAGGAGGACGCCGAGATCTTCGCCGGCAAGACCGGCTTCGACCCACGCCGACTCACCACCCGCTACCTGTACTTCAACGTCCTCCCACAACGCATCCAGGCCTGGCGCGAGGAGAACGAGCTGCAGGGCCGGGAACTGATGCGCGACGGAGTCTGGCTGACCACCGACTGACACGGGGGCCCGGCCGGGAGACTCGACACCCGGGCCCGGCCCGGGGGCCCGACATGCGGGCCCGGCCCGGGGCCCGTCACTCAGACCCGCCCGGAGGCCCGGCCCGCAGGCCCGACTCAGAGGCCCGATCTGGAGGCCGGGTCTGGAGGCTCCGCCCGGAGGCCCGGCCCGCACCCCGACTCAGTGGCCGGTCTGGATGCTCGGCCTGGGGCCCGGCCCGCAGGCCTGGTGCAGAGGCCTCAGCCTGGGGCCCGATCTGGAGGCCTGGTCCGGAGGCTCGGCCCGCAGCCCGACTCGGTGGCCCGGTCTGGATGCCTGGCCTGGGGCCCGGCCCGCAGGCCTGGCGCAGGGGCCCGGTCTGGAGGCCTGGCCCGGAGGCCCGACTCGGTGGCCCGACTCGGTGGCCCGCCTGGGGGCCCGGCCCGCAGGCCCGACTCGGTGGCCCGGTCTGGATGCCTGGCCTGGGGCCCGGCCCGCAGGCCTGGCGCAGGGGCCCGGTCTGGAGGCCCGACTCGGTGGCCCGACTCGGTGGCCCGCCTGGGGGCCCGGCCCGCAGCCCGACTCAGTGGCCCGGTCTGGATGCCCGGCCTGGAGGCTCGGCCCGCAGGCCTGGCGCAGTGGCCCCAAAGCCTGGGGGCCGGGTCTGGAGGCTCGGCCCGGAGGCCCGGCCCGCAGGCCCGACCCGATGGGCTGGCCCTGAGGTCCGGTCCGCGGATCAGCCCCGGTCGCCCTTCTCGGGGACCGGCCACGCGCCCGTCGACCGGGCGATGGCCTTCGCGCCGGTGCGGTCGACGGCGCTGCGTACCACGGCGAAGATGGCGCCCTGGACCGCCGCGGCGAGCAGGATCTCGCCCCAGCCGCGGTCCGGGTCCAGCGCGTCGGGCGGGGCCTCCTCGTGCCGGAGCGCCAGCCACGTCCTGCGGAAGGCCAGCCCCGCAAGGGCCCCGCCCGCCCAGCTGAGCACGAAGCCGAGCGGTGCGTAGACGAGGGGAAGTTTCTTCTTCTTGTACTTCGCCATGGGGGACTCCTTCCTCGCCCCGCGCCCCTCGAGCGGGAGGCCCACACGGCGCCACCCGTTCGCCCGGGCACAGAAGGGCCCCGCCGCGACGGGGGAACGCGGCGGGGCCCTGACGCACGACTGCCCGTCCGGAAGCCGGTTCATGCGTCCGAGACACAGATTTTTCTAAAACGAGCCGCTTCCCGGCCTGAATCAGCTCTCGTCGGGCAGCTCCAGGACGAACACCGGGATCTCGCGCGAGGTCTTCTTCTGGTAGTCGGCGTACGGCGGATACGCGGCCACGGCCCGCTCCCACCACTCGGCCTTCTCCGCGCCGGTGATCTCACGGGCCCGCATGTCCCGCTTGACCGCACCGTCCTGCAGCTCCACATGGGGATCGGACTTCACGTTGAAGTACCAGACGGGATGCTTGGGCGCACCGCCGAGCGAGGCGACCGCGGCGTACCGCCCCCCGTGCTCCACGCGCATCAGCGGCGTCTTGCGGATCTTCCCGCTCTTGCCGCCGCGAGTGGTCAGGATGATCACCGGCATCCCGGTGTCCATCAGCGTCGTCCCCTTCGTCCCGCCCGAGCTCTCGTACAGCTCGACCTGCTCGCGCACCCACTGCGTCGGGCTGGGTTCGTACTCGCCCTCAAGTGGCATGGCATCCGTCTCCTTGGTCGGTCCAACGACTGACGTGCGACCGGTTACAACACCCCCGGTCGCCCGAATCATCCGTACCGCACGGCACTTCGCCCAGGCGGGTGATTACCCCGCGGGTCATCGCGCCACCCCCGACGCCTCGGGCACAGTGATCCCCGCGGGGGTGATCACCGCACCCGCCGCAGCCGGCCGAGAGACGAGAAGAGAGACGAGAAAGGGGGCAGCGCGCTCATGTTTCCCGCCCGCACCACCCCGACCCGCTCCGTCGTGGAGGAACTGCTCCGCAGGATCGGCCAGGGCGACGCCGAACGGATCGGCGAGCTGTACGCGGAGCACGGGGACTGGAAACTGAGCTGGCCCGAGGACGAGCACGGCCGCGCCGACACCCCGTGGATCCGGCACCGCTCCACCCGCGCCGACGCCGTCGCCCACTACCGCGAGCTGGCCGCCCACCACATCCCGGAGAAGGCGGACACCCGGATCGAGCGCATCCTGGTCGACGGCGACGACGCGGTCGTGCTCGGTGCCATCCGGCAGACGGCCGAACCGACCGGCCGCTCCTACACCGCCCGGTTCGCCCTGCACCTCACCGTCCGGGACGGCCTGGTCGTACGCCACCACGTCTACGAGGACAGCCTCGCCGTAGCCCGCGCCTTTGCCCCGGGCCCCGAGAGCACGTGCGTGCTCTGACCCGCCGCCGGTCACCCGGGTGTCAAGGTCATCCGCACCGCCAGCACCAGGACCACCCCGCTGGAGAGCAGCGCAGTCGCCAACCGTCCCCGGTGGCCGGTGAGGACGCGGCCGAGCAGGGCGCCGCCGCCGGCCAGCAGCAGCTGCCAGCTGGCGGAGGCGGCGAAGGCCGCCAGGACGAACGCGGCCCGCTCCAGGGGTCGTACGGCGTCCGTGGTGCTGGTGCCGAGCACCAGGGCGACGAAGTAGATCACCGTGACGGGGTTGAGGAGGGTGATCCCGAGAAGGCCGAGATACGCGCGTCCGGCGCCGGGAACCGGCCGCTCGGGGCGGGTGGCCATGCGGTGGGCGCGGTACTGGCGCAGGGCGAGGACCGCGCCCCGGACCGCGAGGGCGACGAGGACCAGGGCCGAGGCCCAGCGCAGCGGGGTCAGCACCGGTCGCAGCGCTGCCGCCAGGGTGGATCCGCCCGCCGCGGCGAGCAGCGCGTACAGGCCGTCGGCCGTGGCGACGCCGAGGGCGGCGCAGGCGCCGGTGCGCAGCGAGGTGCGGGCGGTCAGCGAGACCAGGTAGGTCCCGACCGCGCCGACGGGAATCGCGATGCCGTAGCCGGCCAGCAGGCCGGCCAGGAGCGCGGCCGTCACGGGCGCGCAGGATCGGGCCTCCGATGCCGGCCGGGCTGCTGCTGGCCCCGCACCGGAAGGACGGTGGCGGCGGTCAGAGGCAGAATGGTGTCCATAGGCAACATAGTCAGATCCTCGGGCCGCCGGTTCCCCGGCGGCAAGCGAATTTCGGCGCGTTCCCGCCCCCGGTGCCCCCACTCTTCGGCCAGATCGCACCGATCACCGATCTGGCCGAACTTGTCGTCGTCGCATAGATGCCCCGGGCATCTAATGAAGATCGGCACGACGCACTTCCTTCGTCTGCGAGGTCTTTCCATGACGGAACTGACGGACATCACCGGCCCGGCGACCCCGGCCGAACAACCCGTCGCCTTCCCCCAGGACCGCACCTGCCCCTACCAGCCGCCCACCGGATACCAGCCGCTGCGCGACGGGCGAGCCCTGTCCCGCGCCACCCTCTTCGACGGCCGCGAGGTCTGGCTGGTCACCGGCCATGCCACCGCCCGCGCGCTGCTCGCCGACGGCCGCCTGTCCACCGACCGCAGCCGCCCCGACTTCCCCATGCCCACCGCCCGCTTCGCCGCCGTCCGCGACCGCCGGGTCGCGCTGCTCGGCGTGGACGACCCCGTGCACCAGAGGCAGCGGCGGATGATGATCCCGTCGTTCACCCTCAAACGCGCCACCGCGCTGCGGCCCACCATCCAGCGGATCGTGGACGGGCTTCTGGACGCGATGATCGAGCAGGGTCCGCCCGCCGAACTGGTCTCCGCCTTCGCCCTGCCCGTGCCGTCCATGGTGATCTGCGATCTGCTCGGGGTGCCGTACGCCGATCACGAGTTCTTCGAGGAGCAGTCCCGCAGGCTGCTGCGCGGTCCGTCGGCCGCCGACACCCAGCAGGCGCGCGAGCGGCTGGAGGCCTACCTCGGCGACCTGATCGACCGCAAGGCGCGGCAGGCCGAGCCCGGTGACGGGGTCCTGGACGACCTCGTCCACGAGCAGCTGCGCGAGGGCGCGCTGGACCGGGCCGAACTGCTCTCGCTGGCCGTCATCCTGCTGGTCGCCGGTCACGAGACGACCGCCAACATGATCTCCCTCGGCACCTACACGCTGCTCCAGCACCCCGATCGGCTGGCCGAGTTGCACGCCGACCCGGCGCTGCTGCCCGCCGCCGTCGAGGAGCTGATGCGGATGCTGTCCATCGCGGAGGGCATGCTGCGGGTGGCCCTGGAGGACATCGAGGTCGCAGGCACCACGATCCGCGCCGGCGAGGGCGTGCTCTTCGCGACCTCGGTCATCAACCGCGACGCGTCCCTGTACGACGACCCCGACGCCCTGGACTTCCACCGCCCCGCCCGCCACCACGTGGCCTTCGGCTTCGGTATCCACCAGTGCCTGGGCCAGAACCTGGCCCGTGCGGAGCTGGAGATCGCCCTCGGCACCCTGCTCCGGCGGCTGCCCGGCCTCCGGCTGGCCGCACCCGCCGAGGAGATCCCCTTCAAACCCGGCGACACGATCCAGGGGATGCTGGAACTCCCCGTGAACTGGTAAGAGGCTGGACCCATGCACATCGAGATCGACAAGGACGTCTGCATCGGCGCGGGCCAGTGCGCGCTGACCGCGCCGGGCGTGTTCACCCAGGACGACGACGGCTACAGCACGCTGATCCCCGGCCACGAGGACGGAGCGAGCGACCCGATGGCCCGCGAGGCGGCCCGCGCCTGCCCGGTGAGCGCGATCAAGGTGACAGAGCCGGCGGGCTGACCCGGCCCGGCGCCCGTCCGGCGGATCATGTCGGAATCGCGAGGCGCCCCCTCGTGCGGCGGGGTGCCCCCATCGGCCCCGCCCACAGGTGCGGATGAAGCGCCGCCGACTGGAGCCGGCCCGATCCGCCCGACGGGTCTGATCTGCCGCGATTCGCCGCCACAGCAGGGCGGCGAGCGACCCGGCATGGGCCAGGCCGCCGGACCGGCCTGATCTGATGGACGGGCCTGATCCGCTGGAATGGCCCTAGCCGGCGGCGGCCACCAGCACCCGCGCCGCCTCGCGGGCCTCGGCCGCCGGCTGGGTGCTCCCGGTGACGCCCGCCGTGACCATGGCGCCCTCGGCCAGCAGGAACAGGGGGCCGGTGAGTGCGGCGGGCAGTTCCGCGTCGGCGACGAGCGAGGCGAGGTAGTCCCGGAACGCCTCCTTGTGCGCGCGCACCTGTCGCGCCACGCGGGCCGAGGTCGCGCCCAGCTCGCCGTACGCGTTGATCCACGCGCAGCCGCGGAAGCCGTCCTCGCCGAACCACCCCTCCAGCCAGTCGAAGACGGCCGGGATCCGCTCCCGCGGGTCCGGCCGGCCCGCCACGTGCTCGGCGAGCCGCCGGCGCCAGCGCTCGTCCCGCCGGGCCAGATACGCCTCGACGAGCTGCTCCTTGGTGGGGAAGAGCTGGTAGAGGCGCTTGAGCGACACGCCCGAGGCGCCGCGCAGCTCGTCCATGCCCACGGACTGTATGCCGCGGGCGTAGAACAGCTCCTCCGCGGCGTCCAGCGCCTGGTCCCGGGCGACCGAGCTGTCCATCTGCGACCCCACTCCTTGACGAGAGAACGAACGTTCTCCTACGGTAGCAGCCCAGCTGGAGAACGCTCGTTCTCCGGTGTCGTCCGAGCCGAGGAGCCCCACCATGACCGACCGCCCGCCGCTGCCGCCCTTCACCCGCGAGACCGCCGCGCAGAAGGTCCAGGCCGCCGAGGACGCCTGGAACACCCGCGACCCGCACAAGGTCGCGCTCGCCTACTCGGAGGACTCCGTCTGGCGCAACCGCGGCACGTTCGTCACCGGCCGCGAGCAGATCGTCGCGTTCCTCACCGCCAAGTGGCAGCGCGAGCGGGACTACGCGCTGCGCAAGGACCTGTGGGCCTTCGACGGCAACCGCATCGCCGTCCGCTTCCAGTACGAGTGCCGGGACGCCGAGGGACAGTGGTGGCGCTCCTACGGCAACGAACTCTGGGAGTTCGACGAGCACGGTCTGATGACCCGGCGGGAGGCGAGCATCAACGACGTACGCATCGAGGAGGAGCAGCGGCGCATCCACGGACCGCGGCCCGAGGCCGAGCGGGGGCAGACCTTCCCGCTTCAGTAGGGTGCCCGGATGACCCCACAGGACCGGAAGCCCTTCCTCTACGTCGTCGTCTGCGCGGCCGGGATCGCCACCGGCGTCAGCAAGCTGATCACCGCCGCCCAGGAACGGGACTGGGAGGTCGGGGTCATCGCCACACCGGTCGCCATGGGCGGCTTCTTCGACACCGCCGCCGTCGAGGCACAGACGGGCCGGCCGATACGGTCCGCCTGGCGCTCCCCGGCCGACCCGCGCCCGTTCCCGCCGCCGGACGCCGTGGTGGTGGCCCCCGCCACCTTCAACACCGTCAACAAGTGGGCGGCCGGACTGGCCGACACCCTCGCCGTCGGCACCCTGTGCGAGGCCGCCGGGCTGGGCGTGCCGATCGCCGTCCTGCCCTGTGTGGCGGACGCGCTGGCCGCCCACCCCGCCTACCAGGACAGCCTGATCCGGCTGCGCGGGATGGGCGTCCGCTTCGGCGAGCCGTACGACGGCATGCCCGAGGAGGGCGGCGGGCGGCCCGAGTTCCCCTGGGAGAGCGCGCTGGACCTGCTGGGGCGGCGCTGACGGCGGCCTGGGCCGCTCGGGGTCACCGCACCTTTCGGACGTATTCCGGCTTGCCCGGAGTGGAGACGTCCACGTCCCGGCGGACGATGCTCAGCCGGTCGCCCCAGCGCGCGAGGGCCTTGCGCAGGCCGCTGTCGGTGTACTCGATGTCCACCACGCGGTCGTCGAACGCCTTGGCGTACACCTCGCACTCGTCGTACTGCCCGCACTCCTCCGTGACCGCGAAGTCCAGCCCCGCCCGCCGTCGCTGTCCGGCCAGTTCGGCGGTGTTCTTCTGTCCGACGGCCAGGTGCCGGGCGTGCGCGTGCCGGGAGAGCAGGCGCATGAACGCGGTCGCGTCGGCGGCCGTGAGCAGGTGGTGGGAGCGGGTGTAGCTGTCGTAGTTGTCGGGCTCGACGGCGTCGTAGCCCTTCTTCGCGCAGCCGTCGATCCACCGGTTGACCCGCTCCGCCACGCGCTCCCGCTTGGCCGGGGTGCGCAGGTCGAGCAGCGGCTCGTCCCAGTCCTCGTCGATGACGGCCTTGCCGCGGGCGTCGCGCAGCAGCAGGTCGGCGGGCCAGGAGGAGCGTTCCTCCGGCTGGGCCTGGAAGGCGTTGACGTAGCAGATGTTGTACAGGCCCGGCGCCGGGGAGTCGGACCGGTCGCGGCTGACGATCCGGACACCGGCGGGCGGGGGATAGGCGCCGCCGATCTGGTAGTCGAAACCGGCGTGGCGCGGCGGCAGGTGTACAGCGGCCGGCTTCGCGGACGGCTTCTCGGGCGCGCCGCCCGAGCCGCAACCGGTCAGTGCCGACACCGCGAAAACCAGGGCGAGCAGCGCGGTGCTGACGGTCTTCCCGGGGCCTGAGACACGGGAGACACCCTGGGTGGGCATGTCCGCTGTATTGATCACGTGTCAGGATCCAATCGTCCGCGCGACGTCGTAGTCAAGTCGGCGCCGGAGCACGTCGTACGCTCCTGAGAGACCATCGCCCCGGAAGGCAGGAGCAGCAACGATGCAGTACGTGAAGCTCGGTTCGACGGGCCTGGACGTGTCACGGATCTGTCTGGGCTGCATGACCTACGGCCTGCCCGACCGCGGTGTCCACGAGTGGACCCTCGACGAGGAGGCGTCCCGGCCGCTGATCCGGCAGGCGCTGGAGGCGGGCGTCACCTTCTTCGACACCGCCAACGTCTACTCCGACGGCACCAGCGAGGAGATCGTCGGCAAGGCCCTGCGCGACTTCGCCGACCGGGACGAGATCGTGCTGGCCACCAAGGTGCACGGCCGGATGCGGCCGGGCCCCAACGGGGCCGGGCTGTCCCGCAAGGCCATCATGTCCGAGCTCGACCACAGCCTGCGCCGCCTCGGCACCGACTACGTCGACCTCTACCAGATCCACCGCTACGACCACGCCACTCCGATCGAGGAGACGATGGAGGCGCTGCACGACGTGGTCAAGGCGGGCAAGGTGCGCTACATCGGGGCGAGTTCGATGTACGCCTGGGAGTTCTCCAAGGCCCAGTACACGGCCGAGCGCAACGGCTGGACGAAGTTCGTCTCCATGCAGAACCACTACAACCTCCTCTACCGCGAGGAGGAGCGGGAGATGCTGCCGCTCTGCGCGGACCAGGGCGTCGGCGTGCTGCCCTGGAGCCCGCTCGCCCGCGGCCGGCTCACCCGCGACTGGGGCACCGTCACCGAGCGCAGCGCCCAGGACAACTTCGGCAGCCGCCTCTACCTGGAGAGCGACCGCTCCATCGTCGAGGCCGTCACCCGCATCGCCGCCGACCGCGGTGTCCCGCGCGCCCAGGTCGCCCTCGCCTGGCTGCTGCACCAGGACACGGTGGCCGCACCGATCGTCGGCGCGGCCAAGCCGCAACATATCGAGGACGCGGTGGCCGCCGTCGAACTGGAGTTGAGCGACAAGGAGATCGAGGAGCTGCAGGAGCCCTACACGGCGCGCGCGATCAGCGGTCACTGACCCTCAATGGGGTCCGTGCGGTGCGAACTCCGTGCCGCACGGGCCGGCACCCTCGCTCTCGGGCAGCGGGACGCGCGCACCGGACATGGTCAGCGTCCGGTAGTAGCCGCCGATGCGCTCGGCGGATCGGCCCACGTAGTGCCCGATGAAGGAGCGCCGGAACCGGTCGGCGCTGAGGTTGGGTCCCGAGCCGTGCACCAGGCTGCCGTTGAAGAACAGGACGTCGCCCGGTGCCATGTCCACGGGCACCGGTGTCAGACCGGGCGGCGGCGGGACGTACTCGCGGGCGAACGACACCTCCTCGTCCGCCACTTCGGGACAGAACAGGTCCATCCGGTGCGTGCCCGGGACGACTTCGAGGCCGCCGTTGTCCCGGCCGATGAAGTCGCAGGCGACCCACGCGGCCACACAGGTGCCCGGCTCGACCCGCAGATAGAAGTTGTCCTGGTGCAGCGCCTGGCCCCGGGCGCCCGGCGGCTTGAAGTAGAACATGCTCTGCGCGGCCAGCACCTCCTCGCCGAACAGCACCTCCAAGACCGCCCGCAGCCGGGCGTCCAGCAGGAACTCCCGCGCCTGCGCGCTGATCTCGTGCGGCTGCATCACCCGGGGATGCCTGCGCAGCGGGTCGGGGTCCGCGGGCCGCGGCTCGAAGTGCCCGGGGACCGGCCCGGCCGCGTGCAGCGCCGCGAAGCCGTCGCGCAGCCGCTCGATCTCGTCGTACCCGAACAGTCCGCGTACGACGGTGAAGCCCGCCTCCTCGAACTGCTGCCGGAGTGCGTCGGGCAGGATGGCGTCGATGTCCGTGGCTGTCATGTGTCCGCTCCTCGGTCCGGTGGCCGCTTGCCCGCCACGCTAGGCCGACGCGCTCCCGGGGAGGATGCCCATGCATGCTGACGGACTGCCCGGGACTGCTGCGGACGACCCGTCCCCGCCGCCGGGCCTGGTGGTGACCGGACGCTACGACCAGGGGCCGGGTTACGGCGTCAGCCGGCCGCACGGGTCGGACAGCTGGCTGTTCACCTTCACCACGGCCGGGCGCGGCACGATCCGGCAGGGCGGCGCCCGTGCCGAGGCGGTCGCCGGGCATCTGGTGGTGCTCGCCCCGGGTGTGGCCCACCGCTATGCCGTGGCGCCCGGTGCCCCGCACTGGCGGTTCTGGTGGGCGCACTGCCAGGCCCGCCCGTCCTGGGCGCCCTGGCTCGGCCCGTACGCCGTGGCCGACGGCCTGTACGTCGTCGCACCCGTCCCCACAACCCTGCACGACCGCGTCGAGGCCGCGTTCGGCCGGATGCTCGCCGACGCCCGCCGGCCCGCGCCGGGCGCACCGCCCGAGGAGGACCCGGTGGCCGTGGCCCACGGCAGCCTGGCGCGGGAGCTGGCCCTGTGCGCGCTGGAGGAGGCCGTGCTGCTCGCCGTCTCCGGCGCCCGTGCACCGGCACCCGAGCCGGGCGACGACGCCCGCGTGCGCCACGCCGAGGAGCTGATCGCCGCCGACCCCGGTGCCCCGCACACCGTCCGCTCGCTCGCCGAGAGCGTGGCGCTCTCCCCGTCCCGGTTCGCCCACCTGTTCACCCTGCGGACCGGCAGGCCACCCATGCGTGCCCTGCGGGAGGCCCGGCTGCGGCACGCGGCCCGGCTGCTGGAGGCCACCGACCTGACGGTGGAGCGGGTGGCGGCGGCGTCCGGATTCCCGAGCCCCTTCCACTTCAGCCGTGTCTTCCGCGCGCGTTACGGAGTGCCGCCGGGCGCCTATCGGGCAGGCGAACGGCCGTAATGCACTGCAAAGTTCAAAAGTGAAGAGATCTCTTGTTCCGTGGTGCCGGCTGTGCAAAAGTGTGCGCTGTCGGCGTGCAGACAATCACATTTCCCGCTGCTGCATGCACCAGGCCGCTCCCGTACGCCCCCCACGCTTCAAAAGAGCTGCCCAAGGCGGACGTTAGAGATGCCGAATCCCGTCCATACCGATTGGTATGGACTAATTCCCGTGTCGCGTCTGGAGGAATGCAGCCGTGAATGACGCAGGCCCGTCGGACGAGCAACTGAGCGCCGAACTGAAGAAGTGGACGGGAACGACACCCGCGCTCCAACCGGTCGGAGAACTCCTGGACCGGCACTGGGAAGCGGCCTTCGCCTACGCCCGGTTGTGCACCGACGGAGCGCGCGCCGCCGGCATGCTCACCACGGCCGCCTTCACCCGGCTGTTCGGCCAGTCCCTCAGGCAGGCGGGCCCGTCCGCCGCCTGGCGCCCCCACCTGCTGGTCACCGTCCGCCGGATCGCGGCCGAGTGGGACGGCGACGGCCGCCAGGAACTCCTCCACCCCGCCCTGGGGCCGGACACCGGCAGCGGGGAGCGCGCGGCCGCCCGGTTGCTCCCGCCGTCCGGCCGGCGCCTGCTGTCCCGCGCGTTCCAGCGGCTGCCCCAGGCCGCCCGCGCGGTGCTGTGGCACGTCGAGGTCGAGTCCGAACCCCTCGCCGTCCCTGCCGCGCTGCTCGGCCTGGACGAGGAGGAGACCCGGATCGAACTGCGCCGCGCCCGCGAACGGCTGCGCGAGGAGTGCCTCCAGGCCCACCGCGAACTCGCCCCCGAGGCCGAGTGCCAACGCTACCTGCGCATGCTGGACGTGACCTTCCGCCGCGGCGGCGCCGACGTGGACCCGGATCTGCAGCAGCACCTGGCCGGCTGCCGGCACTGCAGCCAGACCGCAGACCAGCTGGCCCGGTTCAACGCGGGGCTCGGCCTCGCACTCGCCGAGGCGGTCCTCGGCTGGGGCGCCCACGCCTACATGGAGTCCCGGGCGGCCCGCACCGAGGAGACCCCCGCCCCGGCACCGCCTCCGGCCCCCGCCGCCCCCTCGGGCGGCGAGTCCTTCACCCCCACGGCACCCACGCTCGCCACCCCTGCCCCCGCCCCTGCCACCACGCCCGTCCCCTCCCGCCGTTCAGCGCACCGGGCGGCTCGCCGTGCCCGTCGGCGTAACCTCGCCGTGGCCGTCGTCACCGTCAGCGGTCTGGTCGTCCTCCCGCTGGTCCTGTGGTCGGTGCTCGGCTCGGGCGACGACCCGGCCCCGGCCTCCAGCGGCACGCCCTCCCGGACGCCGGGCAAGGACTCCGCGACGCCGGGTCCGTCCTGGGCCGGTGCGAGCGGCACCACCCAGGGCGCGCTGCGCGGCCGGCTGCACAACCTCGCCTCGGGTCTGTGCGTGGGCGTCGTCGGCGAGAAGGCCGTCAAGGGTGCGGAGACCGAACTCACCGCCTGCTCCTCGGAGGCGAGCCAGCAGTGGTCGTACGAGACCGACGGACTGCTGCGCAACGCCTCCGCCCCCCAGCTGTGCCTCGACTCCCACCTCGGCTACTCGGTCCGGCTGGCCCCTTGCTCGGCCACCGGGAAGGCCGCCAAGGACATCCGCTACGACTTCACGCTCCAGGGCGCCCTGGTACCCCGCTCGGACCAGGACCTGGCGCTGACCCCCGCAGCGACCGACGGCTCCGGCGCGCTCGTCCTCAAGAACCGCGCCGCGAACTCGGCCCAGCGCTGGACCGTCGACACCGCCAAGCCGGACCTGCAGATGGAAGTCGTCAACTGGGACGCGGACAACACCCCCGCGCCGTCCTCGCCGGCGAAGGCCACCCCCAAGGCCTCGAAGACCCCGTCCCCGACCCCCACCCCGACGGCATCCAAGTCCAGCCCGACGCCGTCGCGTTCCCCCAGCCCCGACTTCTGCGCGGCATACCCGGACTACTGCGACTGGGGCGGCGGCGGGGGCGGCTACGGGGGCGGTGGCTACGGCGGCGGTACGGGGGGCCGCCACCGCTGAGCGTCGGTCGGCCGGGAGCGGTGCGGCTCAGTGGTGATGGTGCGGCGGCGGGGGAGGGATCGTCCCGAGGGGCGGGGCCGGTTCGGGCCACACCAGCAGGACCGGGCAGGGCGCGTGGTCGACGGCGAACCGGACGGCCGGGCCCAGGCTGTGCGGCCCGAGCCGGGAACGGTCGCCGTCCCGGGCCAGCACCAGCAGATCGGCCCCGTCGGCCGCGGCCACCACCTCCCGCTCGACCCGCCCCGTCCGCTCCTCGCGGGCACACGGACGCCCCAGCCGCACGGCCGCCGCATCCAGGAGTTCGGCCGCCGAAGTGCCGCCGAGCGCCTCCAGGCGGCTGCCCGGATCGCGTTCGGGATGGCCCCGGCCGAGGAGCCCGGCGTACGCGCCGTGCGCCACCCCGGGCACGTCCGGCCCGGTCACATGCAGCAGCACCACCTCGGAGGCGTGCGGGGCGTGGGTGCGTACGGCGTCCACGCAGGCGGGCCAGGTGCCCTCGACGAGCCAGGCGATCACACGCATCCGGCCGGCCTCCCTCGGCTCTCGGAACCCCTCAGAGAATCTGCAGCGACCCCCACAGTGCCACCACCGACACGGCCAGCGCGGAGGGCACGGCGAACAGGCCGAGCCGGGTGAACTCCCGGAGGTCCACCCCGTGCTCGTGCTGGTGCACGATCCGGCGCCACAGCAGGGTGGCGAGCGACCCGGCATAGGTCAGGTTCGGGCCGATGTTCACCCCGAGCAGGACCGCGAGTACCGCGCCGGAACCGGTGGGAGCGGCGAGCGGCAGCAGCACCAGCACCGCGGGCAGGTTGTTGATGACGTTCGCGAGGACGGCGGCCAGCGCGGCGGTCCCGAGCAGCGCGGGCAGCCCCGTGCCGCCGGGCAGGACGTGCCTGAGCGCGTCCGCCAGCCCGTTGTCGACAACCGCGCGCACCACGATGCCCAGCGCCAGCACGAACGCCAGGAAGGCCGGCGCCGCCGCACGGACGACGGTGACAGGAGTCGCCTTCCCCCGCACCAGCGCCCGGCCGGCCAGCACCAGCGCCCCCGCGGCGGCCACCCACGCGGGGTCCACCCCGAACGCCGACGCCACCACGAACCCCGCCAGCGTGCAGGCCACGGTCACCAGCGCGAACAGCGGCAGCCGCGGCGCCTCACCGGTGTCCCGGCCCGCCGGGGCCGCCGCGGTGAGGTCATGGGCGAAGAACCGACGGAACACCAGGTACTCGACGCCGATCGCCGCCAGCCACGGCAGCGCCATCAGCACCGCGAACCGGGTGAAGGTCAGCCCGCTCGCCGCGAAGGCGAGCAGGTTCGTCAGGTTGGAGACGGGCAGCAGCAGCGACGCCGTGTTCGACAGATGCGTGCAGGCGTACACGTGCGGCTTCGGCCGTACGCCCGTCCGCGCGGCCGTCGCGAAGACGACCGGGGTGAGCAGCACGATCGTGGCGTCCAGGCTGAGCACCGCCGTGATCGCCGACGCCAGCGCGAACACCGCCGTCAGCAGGCGCACCGGGCGGCCCGCCGCCCAGCGCGCCATCCAGGCCCCGCACGCCTGGAACAGCCCCTCCACATCGCAGAAATGGGCGAGCACCAGCACGGCCGCCAGGAACCCCACCACCGGCCCGAGCCGTTCGGCCTCGGCCCGGGCGTGGTCCAGCGAGATCGCCCCGGTGGCGATCGCGATCCCGGCGGCCGGGACGGCCAGCACCGCCTCCGGCCAGCCGAAGGGCCGTACGACCGCCCAGGCGAGTACGGCGACGAGCAGCACGGCGGACAGGGCTTCGGCGAGTGGGGTGTTCAGGGCGGGTCCTCGGGATCGATCTGATGGTGCCCGCCCATGAAAGCAAACGCCGGAGTACCGATTACGACGAGTGGGTGCCCGCCGCGCCCAGGAACTCGTCCCAGCCGCCGACCGGAGCCTGGCCCGGCACCAGCGTGCGCAGCTTGCGCAGTACCGCCGGGTCCTGCGCCTCCAGCCAGGCCACGAGCTGCTTGAAGGACACGAACCGTACGTCGTCGTGCTCCGCCATCCGGCCGATCGCCTCCTCGACGGCGTCCATGTAGATGCCGCCGTTCCAGCGTTCGAAGTGGTTGCCGATGAAGAAGGGGGCGCGGTTGGTGTCGTACGCGCGCTGGAACCCGGCCAGGTAGGTGTCTCTGGCCTGGGCGCGCCAGGCGTCGAACCGGGTGCGATCCCCGAGGGGGTTCCCGCTGGACTGGTTGAACATCATGTTGTAGTCCATCGACAGCACTTGGAAGGAGTGGCCGGTGAAGGGTATGGACTGCAGCGGGAAGTCCCAGATGCGGCCGCCCTGCACCTTGCCCGGCCAGATCTGCAGCCCGCCCGGGGAGCTGGCGTCGTACTTCCAGCCGAGCGCGGCCGCGGTGGGGAGCAGGTTGGTCTGGCCCTCCAGGCAGGGGGTGCGGCCGCCGATCAGCTCCTTGCGGTAGTCGAACGGCAGCGGTTCGAGGTCGGAGAAGCCGGTGTTCGTCTTCCACTTGGTGACGAAGTCGACGGCCTGCTCGATCTCGCTGCGCCACTCGGCGGGCGACCAGTTGCGCACCCCGGTCGCGCCGCAGAAGTGCCCGTTGAAGTGGGTGCCGATCTCGTGGCCCTCCAGCCAGGCGGCCCGCACCTGCTGGATGGTGGCGTGGATGTGCCGGTCGGCGAGGTAGCCGATGTCGGACGCGCCGACCGCGTGCTGCGGCGGGCGGTACAGCTCCTTCTTGGACTCCGGCAGCGTGTAGATGCCGCTGAGGAAGAAGGTCATCTTGGCGCCGTGGTCGGACGCCACCTTGCGGAACCGGGAGAACAGCTGGTTGCTCAGCTCGCCCGCGCCGTCCCAGGAGAACACCACGAACTGCGGGGGCTTCTGGCCCGGCTTCAGCCGGACCGGCTTCGGCTGGTGCGGCTGTGCGCCGGTGTCGGCGGTGGACCCGTCGCCGATGAGCTTGACCGGCCGGGCCTGCTTGGTGCCCTTGCCGTACTCCGGGTCCTTCCCGCCGACGGACAGCCCGCCGGCGGTGGAGCAGGCGGACAGCGCCCCGAGGGCGCCCGCGGCCGCCCCCGCCGTCAGCACACGCCTGCGTGAAATGCCGCTCATGTTCTTCCCCGGTTTTCTCGTCGCGGCTCCCTGCGGAGCCTTCTCGCTGTGCGGTCGACGGGTTCGATGAGGGGTCCCCGGGGAAAGATCGCGGCATCCGGGACGTGTTGCCGTCCTGTGACACTTGTGGCGCGCTCATGACGAACCCCGCTGCCCGGGAGCGGACAGCGGGGTTTTGGAGGTGGCTTCGGTCAGGCGCCGGTGCCGGAGTTGAAGACGGTCAGGAAGACGGAGGAGGAGTTCCCGGAGACCGGGACCGCACCGGCCGTCCATGCCACCTTCAGCGGGTCCCGCTCGTCCGGCGGGGTGACCACCAGCGCGGCCGGCGTGGCCGTGTTCGCGCCGCTGATCTCCGGGTTGGAGAAGGTCAGGCCCGCCCAGGCGCTCGCTCCGGGCCGCAGCGTCACCGTCACCGGCGAGCCCTCGGACCGCTTGGGGTCCGGGCCGAGCTGGGCACCGGAGGCGTTCACGAAGGCCGCGCCCGGATAGCCGCGCAGGGTGCAGGTCCGGGCGGACTTGTTGGTCAGCACGATGGGGAAGTTCTCCTGGCCGGCACCCGGGTCGTTACGGCCGACGGAGGCGCGCAGCTCGGAGGTGTGGCAGCGGGTGCCGGCGCTCTCGGTCGTGGTGCCGGAGGAGGTGGCCGTGCCCGGGGCGGCGGACGACGTTCCGCCGTTGGGTGCGGAGGCGGTGGCGGACGTGCCGGAGGAGGGCGAGTCGTTCGCGGTCTCGGTCGCCGGACCGGCCGTGCCCGGCACCGTCTGGGGTGTGGAGTGGATGTCGTGGCTGCCGCAGGCGGTCAGGAGGCCCAGTGCGGCCACCGCACCCGCGAGCAGGATCCCGCGCTGCGATGACCGGGATGAGTACGCCATGTCGCTCAACACTCCTGGATGGTCACGGCACGCGGCTCACGCGTGCCTTCGGCGCCGGGTGCGCCGTCATCACACTCCGATGCCCGGGCCACCGGAAAAGTTCGGGCCTCGCGGGGTTCTTTTCCCCGATTTGACCGGTGCCGACCTCGAACGTCGGGTCAGGTGACGCGCAGGGAGCGGAGGATGGCGTCGGTCGCGTCGCCGCCGCCCTGCTGGCGCACCTGTACATATACCTGCGGCCGGGCGGAGCCGTCCGCCGGGCCGAGCGCGGACTCGGTGACGGTGCCGCCGTCCGGGCAGGCGTTCCAGGTCCGGATCAGGCCTTTCCACCGGGCGTCGGTGAAGGTGCGGCTGCCGGAGTCGTGGCAGCCGGAGTGGGCGAGGGCGTTCACCCGGGCGGTGACGTCGCCGTGCTCGCTGACCCCGAGGAACACGCCGTCGACCGTGGTCTTCAGGTCGGCCCAGTGCGCCAGGTCGTCGGCGACCACCAGACCCGGCTCGTGCCCCGCCGGCAGCCCGAGCGCCCGCGGATCCCAGCCGGAGTCGCGCACCTGCCGGGCCCAGCCGGCCGGCACCTGCACGGTGACCCGGCCGGTGGAGTCCTTGACCGTGGTCTCCTCGGCGGCATGGGGCCGCTGGAGCACCAGCGTGACGGTGACGGCGGCGGCCCCGGCGGCGAGTACCGCGGCCAGTACCAGCGTCCCGGTGCCGAGCCGGCCCCGGACGCGGTCGAGCCGCCGGCCCGTGCGCACGCCGGAGGCCGCCGCCAGCCGCTCCAGTTCGTCCGCGAACACGTGCGCTGCCGGCCAGCGCCGCTCCCGGTCCGGCTCCATGGCACGCAGCAGCGCCCGCTCGACGTCCTCGCCGAGGTCCGGGCGCAGCCGCCGGGGCGGCACGACCTTCCCCGGCGGCCCCGGCACGGTCCCGGTGACCAGCTCGTAGCCCACCGCGCCCAGGCTGTAGACGTCGGCGCGCGCGTCGATGCCCTCCCCGGGCTCGGCCTGTTCCGGCGGCTGATAGCCCGCCGAGCCCGCCGCGAGCGTGAGCACCGAGGCCTGCGCGAGGCTCTTGGCCAGGCCCAGGTCGGCCAGCAGCAGCCGCCGCTCGCCGTCCGGGGCGGTGTGCAGCAGCACGTTGGTCGGCTTGATGTCACGGTGCACGATGCCCGCCTCGTGCAGCGCTGCGGCGCTCCGCGCGGCCTGCGCGGTCAGCAGCAGCGCCCGGGGCACCGGCAGCGGGCCGTCCGCCAGCAGATCGGCGAGGGTGCCGCCGTCGGCGTACTGCATCACGAAGTACGGCCTGCCGTCCGGCAGTTCACCGATGTCGTAGACCTGGACGACCCGGCTGGAGCCGGCCCGGCGCAGCAGCCGGGCCTCGGACAGGAAGCGCTCCCGGATGTCGAGCCGGTGGGCCCAGTTCTCGGCGAGGACCTTCACCGCGACCAGGGCGGCCAGCTCGTCGTCGTGAGCGAGCCACACCGTGGCGAAGGCGCCGGTGCCCAGGGGTCGTTCGAGGCGGTAGCGGCCGATCCGCTCCAGGGAGTGCATACGACTATCATGCCTGCCCTGAGATCGACTCCGAGGGGGACCCTGACGTGCAGGATGGGGTGACGGCCGAAGACCTCGCCCGGCGTGCCGCGGCGGGCGACCGAGCGGCCCTGGACCGGCTGCTGACCGAGCTGCGGCCCGAGGTGGTGCGCCGCTGCGGGCGCTTCCTGCCGTGCCGGGAGGACGCCGAGGAGGCCGCCCAGGACGTGCTGCTCCAGGTGGCCCGGCACATCTCCGCCTTCGAGGGCCGCAGCCGCTTCAGCACCTGGCTGTACACGGTCGTCGCCAACTGCTGCCGGCAGAAGTACCGCGAGCTGAAGCGGCGGGCGGCCGAGCAGCCCGCGGCCATCGAGCCCGCCGAGCACATCGACCCGCGCACCACCAGTGTCATCGCGGGCTCCCGGATCGATCTGCTGGAGGCCCTGGACCGGCTGGAGCGCGAGTATCCGCACCTGGTCGCGCCCCTGGTCTACCGGGACATCTGCCAGCTGGAGTACGCCGAGGTCGCCGAGCGCATCGGCATCCCCCTCGGCACCCTCAAGTCCCGGCTGCACGAGGCCCGCAAACAGGTCCGGCCCTGGCTGCGGGGCTACTGAACCTCTACTGGTCCTCCTCCAGCAGCGACAGCTCCGCCCAGATCGTCTTGCCCTCCGCGGTGTGCCTGCTGCCCCAGCGCTGGGTGAGCTGGGCGACCAGCAGCAGCCCGCGGCCGCCCTCGTCGAAGATCTTGGCGCGCCTGAGGTGCGGGGCGGTGTGGCTGGTGTCGGACACCTCGACGATCAGCGTGGCGGCGTCGTGGATCAGCCTGAGCCGTATCGGGTGGGCGCCGTACCGGATGGCGTTGGTGACCAGCTCGCTCACCACCAGCTCCGTCGTGAACCCGATCTCGCTCAGCGACCAGCGCTCCAGCTGGTCCACGACCTGCTTGCGGACCGGTGCGACCAGCGCCGGATCGGCGGGGATGTCCCAGGTGGCCACCTGGGAGGGGGCCAGCCCCCGGGTGCGGGCCAGCAGCAGCGCCACGTCGTCGTTGGTGCCGCCCGGCGGCAGCAGGGCGTGCAGGATGTGGTCGCAGGTCTCGTCCAGGGAGTCCGCGTAGCCCCGCAGCGCCTGGAACAGCTGCTGCCGGCCGGAGTCCCCGGCGCGCTCCCGGGACACCACCAGACCGTCCGTGTACAGGGCGAGGACGGTGCCCTCGGGCAGCCCCACCTCGGCCGACTCGAACGGCAGCCCGCCCAGGCCCAGCGGGGGACCGGCGGGCAGGTCCAGCTGGTGGGGCTCGCCGCCCGGCTTCAGCACCACCGGCGGCGGATGCCCGGCCCGGGCCAGCGTGCAGCGCCGCGACACCGGGTCGTAGACGGCGTACAGACAGGTGGCGCCGACCTCGCCGGGGCTGCCCTCGCCGCCGGACTCCTCCGACAGCCGGACCACCAGGTCGTCGAGGTGGGTGAGCAGTTCGTCCGGGGCCAGGTCGATGTCGGCGAGGGTGCGTACGGCGGTACGCAGCCGGCCCATGGTGGCCGAGGCCTGGATGCCGTGCCCGACGACGTCCCCGACGACCATCGCGACCCGCATCCCGGACAGCGGGATCACGTCGAACCAGTCGCCGCCCACCCCGTGCCGGGCCGCCGGCAGATAGCGGGAGGATGCGTCCAGGGCGGCCGTGCGCGGGAGCGTGCGGGGCAGCAGGCTGCGCTGCAGGGCGAGGGCGGTCTCGCGCTCGCGGGAGTAGCGCCGGGCGTTGTCGATGCAGACGGCGGCCCGGGCGGTGATCTCCTCGGCCAGCAGCATGTCGTCGTCGGTGAACGGGTCCGGGCGCCGGTGCCGGGTGAGGACCGCGACCCCGAGGGTCAGCCCGCGCGCCTGGATCGGCACGGACATCGAGGCGTGGATGCCGAACTCCCGCACCCGCTCGCCCCGCACCCTGCTCCAGGTCAGCCACTGGTCCATGTCGCCCGCGGCCACCGTTCTGCGGATGGTGTGGCCGGCGGTCAGCGAGTCGGCCTGCGGGGAGAAGTCCGGGTACACGTCGAGCTGCCCGGGCCGGGCGACCGCCTCCGGGATGTCCCTGAAGATCGACTGGTGGGCGACCCGGCGCAGGTTCACCGGGGCCGTGATGCTGGCCGGGGGCTCGCCGCCGTACTCCTGCGGGTCCAGCAGGTCGATGGTGACGAAGTCGGCGAGCGCGGGCACGCACACGTCCGCCAGCTCCTGCGCCGTACGGGTGACGTCGAGCGTGGAGCCGATGCGCACGCTGGCCTCGTTCACCAGCTGCAGCCGCTGCCGGGCCCGCTGGATGTCGGTGACGTCGTGCGCGGCCAGGCACACGCCCCGTACCCGCCCCTCGGCGTCGGTGACCGGCGCCAGCCGGGCCAGCCAGGCGTGCGCGCGCTCCTCGCCGCCGGTGCGCAGATAGGTCTGGACGTCCAGCGGCCGCCCGGTGGTGAGCACCTGGAGCAGGCTCTGCTCCAGCTCCTCGCCCTGCGGCTCGCTGCTGATCTCCGCCAGCCTGAGGCCGCGCACCCGGTCCTCGGGCAGGCCCGCGATCTCGGCCATGGCCGCGTTCATCCGGCGCAGCCGCAGCTCGTCGTCGTACACGGCGACGGCGCACGGTGACTGGATCAGGCCCGCCACGGCCAGCGGATCGTCCGCCGTGGGCGGCTCCCCGCCGGTCAGCGGGCTCACCACCAGCCAGCCGTCGCCGTGGCCGTCCCGCGCCGGCCGGCGGTGGGCGAGCAGCCAGACGGAGACCGTACGGCCGTCCCGGTGGCGCAATCCGACGGTCCCCTCCCAGCGCCTGCCGGAAGGCGCGGGCAGAAGGCCGTCCCCGGCCAGCAGCCGGGCCGCGGGGCGGCCCACGACGTCGTCGGCAGGGTGGCCGAGCAGCCGCCGCGCGCCCTCGTTCCACTCCACCAGCGTTCCGTCGCCGTCGATGACAGCCCGGGCCGTTGCCGCATCGTCGAACGGATAGACCCGGCTCATCGTCGCCGCTCCCAAGCGCACACTCACAGTGAACAGGTGGCACCACTTGCGTTCCAGCGTAGTGCGTCGCGCACTCCCGTGAACCGCGGCCCCCGGCGACCGGGCCGATCCGTCGAACACGGTCAGAACGCGGTCAGAACACGGTCAAGGGGGAATTCCGGCCGAAGTGCCGGGCAGGGCAGGTGCCGGGTCCCGCACCCTTGACGATCGTGTGTGGCAGGACGTCAGAATCTGTTTGTTCACGATCAGTTGTGAGTACTTCTGGGCCCTGATGAGGGAGAGCCGCCATGACGGTCACTCGCAGATCGGTTCTGGTCGCAGCCACGGCAGCGCCCACGGCCGGAGCACTCCTGGGCACACCGGACGCCGCGGCCGCACCGGCCGCCGGGGCGTCCGGTGCCGCGCCGGGACGCCATACCGTCCCGCTGCGCGACGGCTGGCGTTTCGCGCTGGTCAACCCGGGCGGCATCACCGACCCGACCGGCGCCTACGCACAGGCCGCCGAGCCGGGCTACGACGACTCGGCCTGGCGCGAGGTCGCCGTACCGCACGACTGGAGCATCGAGCAGACCCCCACGACGGACCACGGCACCACCAGCGGCACCGGCTTCTTCCCGGGCGGCCTCGGCTGGTACCGGCTGACCTTCACCCTGCCGCCCGCCTACGCCGGCAAACGGATCTCGGTGGAGTTCGACGGCGTCTACATGGACTCGTACGTCTCCTGCAACGGCACCGAGGCCGGCCGCCACCCTTATGGCTACACCGGCTTCGCCTTCGACCTCACCGACCTGGTGCACACCGACGGCAGCACCCCGAACGTCCTCGCGGTCAAGGTCCAGAACCAGCTGCCGAGCAGCCGCTGGTACTCGGGCAGCGGCATCTACCGCGAGGCCCGCCTGGTGATCACCGAGCCCGTGCACGTGGCCCGCTGGGGCACGTACGTGACCACGCCAGAGGTCAGCACCGAGCGGGCCGTGGTGCGGGTCGCCACCACCGTGCGCGACGAGTCCGGCACCGGCACCGACGTCGAGGTCCGCTCCCGGATCACGGGTCCCGACGGCCGCACGGTCGCCCGTACGTCCACCGCGGTCGCCGTCTCCGAGCAGGCCACCGAGACCCACGAACTGACCGTCCCCGAGCCCCTCCTGTGGGACTTCACCAGCCCTGACCACCGCTACACCCTGCACACCGAACTGCGCACCGCCGGACGCGTCACCGACACGTACCGCACCCCCTTCGGCATCCGCACCTACCGTTTCGACCCCGACGAGGGCTTCTCCCTCAACGGCACCCCCGCCAAGATCAAGGGCGTCGACCTGCACCACGACCAGGGCGCCCTCGGCGCGGCGATCAGCCTCGACGCGGTCCGCCGGCAGATGACGATCATGAAGTCGATGGGCGTCAACGCCTTCCGCACCTCGCACAACCCGCCCTCGCCGCAGATGATCCAGGTCTGCGAGGAACTGGGCATCGTGATGATGGTGGAGGCCTTCGACTGCTGGAAGACCGGCAAGACCCGCTACGACTACGGCCGGTTCTTCGACGAGTGGTGCGAGAAGGACGCCACGGAGATGGTGCTGGCCGCCCGGAACTCGCCCGCCGTCGTGCTGTGGTCCATCGGCAACGAGATCCCCGACTCCACCTCGACCGCCGGGCTCGCCATGGCCGACCGGATCATCGGCGCGATCAAGGCCGCCGACGACACCCGCCCGGTCGTCATCGGCTCCAACAAGTACCACGGCGTGCCCGCCACCGGCTCCGCGGCCGACCGCATGCTCGCCAAGCTCGACGGCCTGGGCCTGAACTACAACACGGCCAGATCGGTCGACGCCCTGCACGCCAAGTACCCCCACCTGTTCCTCTTCGAGTCCGAGTCCTCCTCGGAGACCTCGACTCGGGGCGCGTACCAGGAACCGGAGCACCTCAACACCGGCGAGAACCACACGCCGGGCAGACGGGAGGTCTCCTCCTACGACAACAACCTCGCCTCCTGGACGATGAGCGGCGAGTACGGGCACAAGAAGGACCGGGACCGGAAGTGGTTCGCGGGGCAGTTCCTGTGGTCGGGCATCGACTACATCGGCGAGCCGACCCCGTACGACGTCTTCCCGGTGAAGGCGTCCTTCTTCGGCGCCGTCGACACGGCCGGCTTCCCGAAGGACATGTACCACCTGTTCAGAAGCCAGTGGACGACCGAGCCGATGGTCCATCTGCTGCCGATGAGCTGGAACCACGAGGAGGGCGACACGATCGAGGTCTGGGCGTACGCCAACGTGCCGTCCGTCGAGCTGTTCCTCGACGGAGAGTCCCTCGGAGTACGGGAGTTCGACGCCAAGAAGACCACCGACGGTCGCGGCTACCTGGAGACCAGCGAGGCCACCGGCGACGACAAGACCTTCACCGACGGCCCCTACCCGGGCAGTTACACCAGCCCCAACGGCAGCGCGGGCAAGCTGCACCTGACCTGGAAAGTGCCGTACCGGCCCGGCGAGTTGAAGGCGGTGGCCCGACGGGACGGCAAGGTGGTCGCCACCGACGTGCTGCGCACCGCCGGCGCCCCGCACGCCGTGCGCCTCACCGCCGACCGCAAGTCCCTCTCCGCCGACGGCCGTTCGCTGGTCTTCGTGACCGCCGACATCGTGGACGCGCACGGAGTGGTCGTGCCCGACGCCGAGCACCTCATCGCCTTCGACGTGACCGGCGGCTCGCTGGCCGGCCTCGACAACGGCCGCGAGGAGAGCGCCGAGCGCTACCAGGCCGACACGCGCACCGCCTTCCACGGCAAGGCCCTGGCCATCGTCCGCTCGGGCGGCGAGCCGGGCGCCCTGAAGGTCACGGCACGGGTGGACGGCCTGCGCAAGGGCACGGTGAGCGTGCGCACCACACCGGCCCGCAGCGCGGCCACCACCGCCGCCCCCGACTTCGGGCCCGACTACCCGGCAGCACCCAACTATCCGGTCGCGGACGCCAGTTACTCCGGCCGCCCGGACACCCTGCCCGCCGCGATGCTGGACGGTGACCCGGCCACCGGCTGGTCCAACGCCTTCGCCAAGTCCGCGACGGCCCTGCTGCCCGCCTTCAACGGGGCCCGCGCCGAGGACTGGGTGTCGGTCGACTTCGGGCGGGCCACGACCGTCGACCGGATCGCGGTCTGCTTCACGGTCGACGGCACGCACGCCCTGCCCGCCAAGGCCGAGGTGGCGGTGTGGGACGGCCGTGCGTACGTGCCGGTGACGGGCGCGAAGGTGGACTGGGCCACCGTCTCGGACAGCCCGACGGTGATCACCTTCGACGCGGTACGCGGCTCGCGGGTGCGCCTCACGCTGACCAGCGCATACCCGGGCGAGGCCAGGGGAGCGGTGCGCATCGGTCGGCTCGACGTCTGAGGGCGGTCGGGGGTCCGGGCGGGGACGGCCTTCAGAGGCATCCCCCTCCGGACCGTTGACGGGATGTCACGCCTGGAACAAGCATGGTGGGCGTCCGCATCTGGGAGCGCTCCCACCCGGGGCGCCACCCGCACCTCCTCCCGAGGAGCCCAGACGTGAAACGACGCAGCACCGCCTTACTGTCCCTCACCGCCCTGCTGACGCTGACCCTCACCGCGCTGCCGTCCGGCCCGGCCGACGCCGGGCAGCGCACCGTGCGGGAGGTGTACGAGCCCGACACCGGCCCCCGGGTCCGCGTCAACCAGGTCGCCTACCTGCCCACCGGGCCGAAGAACGCCACCCTCGTCACCGACGCCACCGCCCCGCTGCCCTGGCAGCTGAGAAACGCCGACGGGAGAACGGTCGCCCACGGCTGGACCGTACCGCGCGGCACCGACGTCTCCTCGGGGCAGAACGTCCACTCGATCGACTTCGGTGCCTTCCGCGGCCGCGGCACGGACTTCACGCTGGTCGCCGACGGGGACACGAGCCGCCCCTTCGGCATCGGCACGAGCGCCTACGAGCAACTGCGCCTCGACTCGCTGAAGTACTACTACACCCAGCGCAGCGGCATCGAGATCCGGGACGACCTGCGGCCCGGGTACGGCCGCCCGGCCGGCCACCTGAACACGGCCCCCAACCAGGGCGACGCCAACGTGCCCTGCCAACCGGGCCTGTGCGACTACACGCTGGACGTCACCGGCGGCTGGTACGACGCCGGCGACCACGGCAAGTACGTCGTCAACGGCGGCATCTCCACCTGGGAGCTGCTGAGCACCTACGAGCGTTCTTTGCTGGCCCGTACTGGACGGCCCGGGCGGCTCGGTGACGGGAGCCTGGACCTCCCCGAGAGCGGCAACAACGTGCCGGACGTCCTCGACGAGGCCCGCTGGGAACTGGAGTTCCTGCTGAAGATGCAGGTCCCGGACGGGCAGCCGCTCGCCGGCATGGCCCACAGCAAGGTGCACGACGCCCAGTGGACCGGGCTGCCCCTGCTGCCCAGCGACGACCCGCAGAAGCGGGAGCTGCACGCCCCGACCACCCAGGCCACGCTCAACCTGGCGGCGACGGCCGCCCAGGCCGCCCGCCTGTACCGACCCTACGACCGGGCGTTCGCCGCGCAGGCGCTCACGGCCGCCCGCAAGGCCTGGCAGGCCGCACTCGCGCATCCGGAGATCTACCCCGACCCGAACGACGGCACCGGCGGCGGCGCCTACGCCGACGACAACGCCTCCGACGAGTTCTACTGGGCGGCGGCGGAGCTGTATCTCACCACCGGGCAACGGGAGTTCGCGAACTTCGTACTGTCCTCACCCGTCCACACCGCCGACATCTTCGGCCCGCTCGGCTTCGACTGGGGCCGCACGGCCGCGGCCGGCCGCCTCGACCTCGCCACCGTGCCCAACAGACTGCCGGGCCGGGACCGGGTCCGCCGGTCGGTGATCAAGGCCGCCGACACCTACCTGGCGACGGCCGCGTCCCAGCCGTACGGCATGCCCTACGCGCCCGACGGCAACCTCTACGACTGGGGCTCCAACGCCCAGGTCCTCAACAACGCGCACGTCATCGCCACCGCCTACGACCTCACGGGTGCGGCGAAGTACCGGGACGGCGCGCTGGAGGGCATGGACTACATCCTCGGCCGCAACGCGCTGAACACCTCGTACGTCACCGGCTACGGCGAGGTCAACTCCCATCGTCAGCACAGTCGTTGGTACGCCCGCGAACTCGACCCGAACCTGCCGGACCCGCCGCCGGGCACCCTCGCCGGAGGCGCCAACTCGAGCATCCAGGACCCGTACGCGCAGAGCAAACTGAAGGGCTGCACGGGCCAGTTCTGCTACATCGACGACATCCAGTCCTGGTCCACCAACGAAACGGCCGTCAACTGGAATGCGGCGCTGGCCTGGATGGCCTCGTTCGCGGCGGACCAGGGCTAGGGGCGGGTCGTCCGCTTCACCCGGTCACTTGCGGTAGCCGAGGATGGTCATCATGCCGCTCTCCGAGTGGTACTGGTTGTGGCAGTGGAGCATCCAGAGGCCGGGGTTGTCGGCGTCGAACTCGACGACCAGCTTGCGGTGGGGGAGGACGATGGCGGTGTCCTTGCGCGCGCCGACGGCGTCCAGGCCGGTCATGGCGAACGTGTGGCCGTGCAGATGCAGGGGGTGCCACATGTCGGTGGCGTTGATGAGCGTGAGCCGCACCCGCTCACCGGCGCGGACCGGGTGGCGCTGGCGCTCGTCGTACTGCTGGTGGTCGAAGCCCCAGTCGTACTTCTCCATGGTGCCGGTGACCCTGACGCGCATCTCACGGTCGGGTTCGCGGTCCTCGAGGGCCACGGACTCGGCCGGTACGAGACGGCGGGCCGGGACGATCTCCCCGTCCAGCTCGTCCGGGCGGACATCGGCCGGGGGAACGGTCCTCCCCTTGTCGGTGCGCAGGACGGCGAGGGCCTGGCCCTTCTTGCCCTCGGCCAGCGCGACCAGGGGGAAGACGCCGTCCTTGGCGGTGACGAGAACGTCGTAGCGCTCGGCCATCCCGATGAGGAGGGCGTCGGTCGTCCTGTGCTCCACCGGGTAGCCGTCGGTGTGTGTGACGGTCAGTTGGTGGCCCTCCAGCGCGACGCGGAAGGCGGTTTCGGAGCCGGCGTTGATGATACGCAGCCGGATGCGGTCACCGGGGCGGCAGCGGAACGTCGAGGGCTGGGTGGGCATGCGGCCGTTGGCGAGGTAGAGGGGGTAGTTCACGCTGCCGGCCTCGCCGCGGAGGATCTGGCTGTGCGAGTTGTGCAACACGCGGGAGGGGCCGGCGGACTTGTGCGAGGGCGCGGCGTGCGGGCTCGCCGGCTTGCCGGAACCGTGACCGCCCTGCCCGGGGCCCATGGCCATGCTGCCCATCTTCATGCCCGCCGGCGTGAGCTGGGCGAGCACCCCGTCCGGGGTGGAGCCGTCCACGCCGTCGAGCCAGTCGTCCAGCATGACGATCCATTCCTTGTCGTACTTGAGGGGCTCCTTGGGGTCGTCGACGATGAGCGGGGCGTACAGACCGCGGTCGGGCTGGAGTCCGACGTGGGAGTGGAGGAAATAGGTGCCCGGATGGGCGACGGTGAACCGGTAGGTGAAGTCCGTCCCCGTGGCGATGGCCCGCTGGGTGAGGTCCGGAACTCCGTCCATGTCGCAGCGCATGCGCACGCCGTGGGAGTGGAGCGTGGTGGTGGTCGGCAGCCGGTTGGCGAGCGTGAGGCTGAGGACGTCGCCGGCGGTGACGCGCACCAGCGGTCCGGGCAGCTGGTTGTGGTAGGCCCAGGTCCGCACCTGCCGCCCGCCCAGGTCCAGCGTGGTCTCGGCTGCGGTCATCTTCAGCATGCGCACCGGGCCGGAGCCCCGCTTGCGTTCGGCGGCCCGGACCTCCGGACCCGACGGCTCGACATATCCCTTGGGCCCCGGGGGAACGAAGTCCCCTTGGCCGGCCGACGCGCCCCGTGGGCGGGAGCTGGAGCCGGAGCGGGGGTGGGAGCCGGAGTCGGTGCAGGCAGCCAGCAGTCCCGCGCCGGCGGCAGCGAACGGGGCTCGGAGCAGGGTACGCCGCGAAGGTGTGTGCATGAATGAAATAAGACACGTTTTGCGCTGATATATGAGGGAACTCCAGCGGCGCGTCTGGTGATGTCGGGTCGCGGAGGGCGGCGGAACCCGGCCGTTTCAGGCGGCGTCGTGGAACACCAGCCCCAGGGTGCGCCGATGGCCGGACCGCACGGTGCTCACCCCGTGCCGCATCGCTCCGGCCGACCAGCCGCGGCGGGTGCGCACGGGTCGGTCGCGGGTCGTGAACACCAGGCCGTGCCCCTGCCGCAGGGCGGTCGCGGCGCCCCGGGACTGGGCGCGCGGCCGCTGCTCGACCAGCAGGAACTCGCCGCCGGTGTAGTCGGTGCCGTACGCGTCCAGCGCGACGACGACCTGGAGCGGGAAGACCAGCTCGCCGAACACGTCCCGGTGCAGGGCGTTCCAGTCGCCCGGACCGTAGCTCAGCAGGATCTGCGCCGACCGGTCCTGGCCGGCGGCATGGCAGCGCTCCAGCCACTCGGCCAGGGAGTCGGGCCAGGGTGCGGGACGGCCGAGGCGGGCGGCCCAGTCCCGGGCGACGGGGAGCAGGCGTGGGTAGAGGGCGGCCCGTAGCGCGGCCACGGGGGCGGGCAGGTCGTGCGTGAAGTAGCGGTACTCGCCGGAGCCGAACCGGTGCCGGGCCAGATCGACGGTGGTGCGGAACAGCCCGGGCCTGTCGTACAGGGTCGCCAGGTCGGCGCACTCCCCGGGGGCCAGCAGCGGGCCCGTGGGCGCGCAGCCGTGCTCGTCCAACTCGGCCGCGAGCGCGGCCCAGTCGGTGCCGCCCACGCGACGGCGGGCCTCGGCCGGGGTGAATCTCATGACGCCTCCCTCCTTCACACCAGGGCCGGCTGCAGCGCGCCCTCGTGCGTCAGCAGCCACACCTTGCGCTCCACACCGGCCGCGTACCCGCGCATCGAGCCGTCCGAGCCGATCACCCGGTGGCAGGGGCGTACCAGCAGCAGGGGATTGGCGCCGAGGGCCTGACCCACCGTGCGGATCTCGGCCCGGGGCACGCCGAGCCGCGCGGCCAGGTCGCCGTAGCTGGTCGTGCGGCCGTACGGGACGTCCTCCAGCGCCTGCCACACCCGCAGCTGGAACGGGGTGCCGACGGGGGCGAGGGGCAGGGAGAAGCGGGTGAGGCGGCCGGCGAAGTACGCGTCCAGCTGCCGGCGCACCTCGGCGAACGCCCGGTCGTCGCGGTCCTCGGCACGGACGGCGGGCGCGCCGCGTCGCCCCGGCGGGGACAGCGAGGTGAGAGTGAGGCGGCCGCCGGACT
Organism: Streptomyces sp. Ag109_G2-15; assembly: GCF_900215565.1. NCBI lineage: Bacteria > Bacillati > Actinomycetota > Actinomycetes > Kitasatosporales > Streptomycetaceae > Streptomyces > Streptomyces sp. Ag109_G2-15. The sequence continues at coordinate 843,194 of NZ_OCNI01000002.1, read as the reverse complement.
CCTCGCCGGTCAGCAGCAGTTCCCCGAGCGGGCTCGGGCAGGTGGTGTGGACGGTGTGCGTGTTCATGGGATCTCCTGAGTCTCGGTGTCCGATGTCGAGTCTGCTGCGCCCCGCGCCGTGTCACCGGCGGAAAACGGACATGGCGCTTACACCTCGCAGGTACCGCGGGAAACGGCACTTGACCTGCTGATATTTACGGGTGAGTACCCGCGCGGTACCGTGTGGGCATGCCAGCTCTCAACGTGGAGTTCAGCGAACGCGAACTTGAGGACCTGCGGCAGATCGCCAAGGAACGGGGTACGTCGATGAAGGCCCTCGTACGCGAGGCGGCCGCCGCCGACATCGCCCGGCACCGGGCGCTGCAGGAGGGCGCGGAGGCCTTCCGGAGCTTCTTCACCGCGCACGCCGACGAGTTCGCGGCCGCGTTCCCCGACGACGAGGTCCCTGCCAAGGGCGAGGCCGCCTGAGTGATGTCGGACATCATCCATATCGACGTCCCGTGGCTGCTCCAGCGCCACGAGGAGGTCCTGCCCGACCAGCCCACGGTCGACGACTTCTCGGCGCTCGTCGCCGCCGTCGCCCGGCACCGTGTCGACCCGCCCCGGCTCGGCGTGGATTCCGACCCGGCCTGGCGGGCCGCCGCCCTGCTGCACACCCTCGCCGTGCTCAAGCCGCTGCCCGCGGCCAACGCCCGCTTCGCCTGTGCGACCGCCGTCGCCTACATGTTCGTCAGCGGCGTCGGCATCGACCCGCCCTACGGCGCCCTGGTGGACCTCGCCCGCGACCTGATCTCCGGCAAGACCGACGTGTACGGCGCGGCCGACCGGCTCCGCTCCTGGCAGATCTGATCCGGGCAGAATCTGGCACCGCCGCGGCCGGCGGGGGAAGCCGCCGGGGCCGCCGGCCGCGGGCGGGAGGAACGGGGCCGGCGGCCGGTTTCGCGCGGGAGAGCCGCCGTCCCGCGCGGGGCCTTCGGAGAGGGCCGGACCCCAGTGCACTACCGGTCCGCGCCCCCCGGGAGCGTGCGCGGCCGGTGGGTGTGGGCGCACCCTTCACACGGGGCGCACGGAAAACCGAAAGCCGTCGTCGCGGACCTGGGGCCCCTGCCGATTTCTGACTTTCCTTCAAACCGTCCGATGTCGTACGTGCGCCTTGTTGCATGTGTGGAAGTTGTGCAAGGGTTGAAACGACCGTGCGGGGGGTAATCGCCGGGGTCCTTTCGGCAGTTGGGGAACCGGGCCGGTAGTGCCGCACCGGCGAATTCCCGCTCCCCGCGCGCGCATCCCCGAGATGGGGCCAACGCGCCATACGCACAAAGGAATCCGTTCAGTGCCCACCCCCCACCCTCCTCGTCCTCCCTATCCGCCCCCAGGGGGCGATCCCGGGGAGTCGGACGAGTCCCTCGCCGCGCCGCTGCGCGCCGGCTCCGACGCGGAGGCCTCCCGGTCCGCCGCCCTGCTGATGGCCCGGCACTGGCAGCCGGTCCAGGACTACGCGGTCATCTGCCTGGCCGCACCCGGGCCCCTCGCCCACATGGTCTCCGCCGCCGCCTTCCACCAGGTCCTCGGCCGGCTCGCGCTCGGCGAACCCGCCGAGGCGATCCGGCCCCGCCTGCTGGTGGCCGTCCGGGACACCGTCGTCAACTGGTCCGCCACGGACCGGATATCCGCCGTACTGCCGGGCCTTCAGAAACCCGCCGGGGGCCGTGGTATGCGGACGGCGAAGTCCCTGATACCGGAAAACCGTGCCCTGTCCGAACGTTCTTTCCAGAGCCTTCCCCGGCTCGAACAGGCTTTGCTGTGGCACACCGAGGTCGAGGCCGAGCCGATAAACGTTCCCGCGGGACTGCTCGGCATGGACATCGACAGTGCGGCGGCCGCTCTCGAACAGGCCCGCGACACATTCCGGGAAGGCTGTGTCCGCGCCCACCGGGAACTCGCCCCGAGCACCGACTGCCGTCACTACAACCGGCTTCTCGACGTACCGATCCGCCGGGGCGGCGCACTGCTGCCGGACGTCCAGCAGCATCTCGCCGTCTGCCCCTACTGCCGGCACGCCGCCGAGCAACTGGGCCAGATCGAGGCCGGACTCGGTGTGCTGCTCGCCGAGGCCGTCCTCGGCTGGGGCGCCCGCCGGTACCTGGAGTCGCGCCCCGGCCGCCGACGGCCCGGCCCCGCGCGCACCCGCAGCACCTCCCGGCGCTCCGGCGGCCGCAGACGCGGTGGCGGCAGGCCCGGACTGCTCGGCCGGGTCCCGGTGCCCGGCGGCCGCCGCCGGGGCGACGGCGGCGACTCCGGGACGCTCGCCAGGACCCGCGTGCGCCGTGCGCCCGGCGACGGCTGGTCGTCCAGGACCCTGCTCACCGGAGTCGGGGTCGCCTCGGCCGGGCTGCTCGCCACCGTCCTCGCGCTCAGCGTGTGGCCGGACAGCGGAGCCGGCACCGACCCGGTCGCCTCCACGGGCGCCGCTCCCGGCACCGAAGCCCAGTCCGCGCCCGCCTCGGCCGGCACCCCCGGCACGGCGGGCCTGCCCGCGGCAGGCCGGCCGACCCGGCTGCACAACGCCGCGGCCGACCTGTGCCTGGACGTCAAGGGCAAGCCCGCGGCCGGCGCGAGCGCGGTACTCGCCGTCTGCTCCACCGCGCGCACCCAGCAGTGGACGTACGAGACCGACGGGCTGCTGCGCAGCGCGGCCGACTCCGGCCTCTGCCTGGACTCGCACGCCGACGCGGGTGTTGTCATCCTCGGCACCTGCGCGGACGTGGGCGCGCGGCGCGGGGGCGACGTGCGCTACGACCTCACCGTGCAGGGCGAGTTGCTGCCCCGCTGGGACGAGACCCTCGCCCTCGCCACGACCGGCGACACCGCGGGCGCCGACATCGTGGTCAAGGTCCGGGACCGCTCCGCCGGGCAGCGCTGGCTGACCGACGGACCGTCGGCGAGCCCCGGCTCCCTGTCGATCGCCGGCACCGAGGGCCCGTCCGCGCGGCCGGCGGAGCTGCCGGGGACGGGTACGTAGCCTTTCTTCGCGCGTCTCGCCCCGTCTCGCCGCGGACCGGTGGCGAGACGCGGGCGAGCGCCGGGCCATGGTGTGACACCGGCTGTTGGTGCCGTTCGGGCTCGGGGCGGGATATGGGTCGGCGCTGTGAGGTCGGTCGGTGGTGCCGTATGGGCTCGGGGCGGGATTTGGGCCGCAGGTAGCGCTGGCCAGCGGTGCCGCATGGGCTCGCGGCGTACACCGACCAGCCGTGTGACGCCGGCCGGCCCTGCCGCTTGGGCTCGCGGTGCGGCACGGGCCGGCGTTGTGACACCGGCCGTTGGTGCCGCTTGGGCTCGCGGCGGGACATGGGCCGGCGGTGTGACGCCGGCCGGCGGTGCCCCATCGGCCCGTAGGGCCACGCGGACCCGCGGCGTCACGCGGGCTCCTGGCCCGACGCGAGCGGTCTCAGGCTGGCGCCTCGATCAGGTCGCTCGCCGTGACCGTCGTCGGACGGGAGTGCCCGGACAGGGCGAGCGTGAGGTCCAGCTCCGCCAGCAGACAGCGGATGACGTGCTCCACGCCCGCCTGCCCGTCCAGGCCGAGCCCGTACACGTACGGCCGCCCCAGCAGCACCGCCCGGGCGCCGAGGGCGAGGGCTTTGAACACGTCGTCGCCGGTGCGCACCCCGCTGTCGAACAGCACCGTCAGCCGGTCGCCGACCGCGTCCGCGATCCGGGGCAGCGCATCGGCCGCCGCGACGGAACCGGCCACCTGCCGGCCGCCGTGGTTGGAGACCACCACCCCGTCCATCCCGGCGTCCGCGGCGAGCCGGGCGTCGTCCGGGTGCAGGACGCCCTTGAGGACGATCGGCCCGTCCCAGTGCTCGCGCAGGAACGCCAGGTCCGGCCAGGTGTGGCTCGCGTCCCCGAACAGGCCGAGGAAGTGCAGCACCGCCGCGTTCGGGTCCTCGTGCACGGGCTTGTCGAGGCCCGCCCGGAAGGCCGGGTCGGTGAAGTAGTTGGCGGTGCCCACCCCGTGCAGGAACGGCAGATACGCCTGGTCCAGATCGCGCGGCCGCCACGCCAGCAGCGGGGTGTCCAGGGTGACGACCAGCACCGAGAACCCGGCCGCCCCGGCCCGGGCGAGGAAACTCCGGGTCACCTCACGGTCCTTGCCCCAGTACAGCTGGAACCACCGCTCGGCGTCCCCCATCGCCTCCGCCACCTGCTCCATCGACGTACTCGACGCCGACGACAGGATGTACGGCACCCCCTGCGCCGCGGCGGCCCGGGCGGCCGCGGACTCGGCGTCCGGATGCATGATCGACAGCACACCCACCGGAGCCAGGGCCAGCGGCGCGGACAGGGCGCGGCCCAGCAGCCGCACCGACAGGTCGCGCTCCTGTACGTCCCTGAGCATGCGCGGCACGATCCGGTGCCGGGCGAGGGCCGCCCGGTTGGCGCGTGCCGTGCTGCCGTCGCCCGCGCTGCCCGCCACATAGCCCACCGGGCCGGGCCCGAGCCGGTGTTCGGCCAGCTCATCCAGCCGGGTCAGGTCGGTGGGGAGCCGGGGCACGGCCCCAGTCATCCCGTTCAGATAGATCTCGTACTGGAAGTCCGCCCAGTGCTTCGCCATCCGGCCGTCCGCCTCTCGTCGCTGAGTACGCGCTGCGGCCCGACGATACTGGCGGGTAGGTACACGGTCGACAGGCGGCCCTCAGGCGCGGCCGGCCGCCTCGCCCAGGATTCCGGCCAGCTCATGGGGTGTGGAGAACATGGGCCAGTGACCGGTGTTCAGCTCCACCAGTTCCCAGCGCCCGCCCGCCAGCGCCTCGGTCACGGCCGGCAGCGGCGGGCGGCCGTCCAGCACGCACTTGATGTACGTCGCGGGCAACTCGGCGAGCGGGCGCTTGAGCACGGCCGGTTCGGTCAGTGTGGCGGCCGGGTGCGGGGTGCCCTCGCCGACGAGCCGGGCGATCTGTTCGTCCGTGAGGTCCTGGTTCGCGTAGGCCGCCGGGGCGAGCAGCGGCCACACGCCGTCGTGCTCCGTGAGAGCGGCACGGATGTGGTCGCTGGGGAAGCCGTCCAGGAACGACACCCCGTCCGCCGGCAGGTTGGAGTCGACGAACACCACGCGGCGCAGCCGGTCGCCGATCCGCTCGGCCGCCTGCCCGACCGGCACGCCCGAGTAGCTGTGCCCGACCAGGACGACGTCCCGCAGATCCCGTCGCTCGACCTCGTCGACGATGTCCTGGACGTGGATCTGCTGCCCCGTGGGCAGTTCCTTCTTCTCGGCCAGCCCGGACAGGGTGAGGGCGTGCACCTCATGGCCGGCGGCGCGCAGGTCGGCCGCCACCTCGTCCCACGCCCACGCCCCCAGCCAGGCGCCTGCCACCAATACGAAGTCGCTCATGGCCGTCAACGTACCCGATGGATCAGGTAACTCCTCCGCAAATGAACGGAGTTGACCATTTCGATGGCTGGCGTTCAGCCGACCCGGGCGACCGCCCGTACCGGAGCGCCGTCCGCCCCGGGCAGCCGTAGCGGGAAGAGGAAGACCTCCACCGCCTCCGCGCCCACCAGCCGCTCCAGCCCCGTGAGGTTCTCGGCGATCACCCCGCCGGCGCCGCACAGCACGCGGTGGGCGGGCAGGTCGGCATCGGCATGCGGATCGCCGGGCTGGGGCGTGGGGTCGACGCTGAGCGCGTCGACGGCCACCGTGCGCACGCCCGCCTCCACCACATCCCGGGCCGCCTGAGGGGTCAGCCACGGGTGGGTGAGGTACGCGTCCGTGCCCCAGTGCGCCGACCAGCCGGTCACGAGCAGCAGCATCGCGCCCGGTGTTGCCGCGAGGGCGTCGAGCGCGGGGGCCAGCAGGGCGGGCGTGATGGCCGACCGGGCCGGCAGCCCCCGTACGTCGGCCACGACCGCGGGGCCGGCGAACCGGTCCAGCGGCAGGTCGTCCAGGCGGGGCCAGGCGTCGTCGACGTGGTACGGCGCGTCGACGTGGGTGCCGGACTGCGAACCCAGGTGCAGCGCCAGGACGTTGACGCCCTCGGCCGGGGCCCGCAGCGCGGGGGAGACCGTGACCTCCGGGTCACCGGGATACACGGGCATCCCGGTGACCACGGGCACCGACAGGTCGAGCCAGCCGGTCATCGCCCGCCCTCGGCCGCGAGCGCGGGAGACACCTCGTCCACCGGGGCGCCCGGACCGGTGATCGGCGGCACCGGGGCCTCGACGGTACGGGCCAGGCGCGCACCCTCGGGCCCGTACGCCGCCCGGGGCTCGGGGAACAGCCGCAGCAGCGCCAGGAACAGGATGGCGGCGACCGCGAGCGACAGCGGCAGGCTGATGTCGACTCCGTTCGCCAGGTCGCCCAGCGGTCCGACGAACTGGCCCGGGATGTTGGTGAACAGGACACCGATCACCGCGGCCACCCACCAGGCCGTCATGCCACGCCAGTTCCAGCCGTGCGCGAACCAGTAGCGACCGCCGCGCTGACGGCGGTTGAAGACCTGGAGGGCGTCCGGGTCGTACCAGCCGCGGCGGGTGTAGAAGCCGAGCATCATCACGACCATCCACGGCGTGGTGCACGTGATGATCATCGTGGCGAACGTCGAGATCGACTGCACGAGGTCCAGGCCGAACCGGCCGATGAAGATGAACGCGATGGACAGCACGCCGACCAGCAGCGTCGCCTGGACGCGGGAGAGCTTCGGGAACACCGAGGAGAAGTCCAGGCCGGTGCCGTACAGCGAGGTGGTGCCCGTCGACATGCCGCCGATCAGGGCCAGCAGACACACCGGCAGGAAGAACCAGCTCGGCGAGATCGCCAGCAGTCCGCCCACGAAGTCGGGCGCGGCCGGGTCGACGTACTTCGGCGCCTTCGTCGCGATGATGCTCGCGGTCGCCAGGCCGAAGACGAACGGCAGCAGCGTCGCGATCTGGGAGAGGAACGCGGCCCCGACCACCTTGCGGCGCGGGGTGTCCGCCGGGATGTAGCGCGACCAGTCGCCGAGGAACGCCCCGAACGACACCGGGTTGGACAGCACGATCAGGGCCGCGCCTATGAACGACGGCCAGAACAGCGACTTGGTCGCCGCGTCCGCCGAGGCCGTGAAGACACCGGCGTACGACGCGTCGAAGTCGCCGGCGAAGGCGATCGCGCCGAGCAGGAACAGCACGGTCGCCGAGGTCACCGCGATCTTGTTGACGAAGAGCATGAACCGGAAGCCGTAGACGCACACCGCGAGGACCAGCCCGGCGAACAGCGCGTACGCGACGACGTACGACAGCGTGCTGCGCTCCAGGCCGAACAGCCGGTGCGCGCCGCCGACCAGGGCGTCGCCGGAGCTCCACACCGAGATGGAGAAGAACGCGACGGCGGTGAGCAGCGAGAGGAACGAGCCGACCACCCGGCCGTGCACGCCCAGGTGCGCGGAGGACGCGACGGCGTTGTTGGTGCCGTTGACCGGGCCGAACACGGCCATCGGGCACAGGATCAGCGCGCCCGCGACGACACCCAGGAGGGTGGCGGCGAGCCCCTGCCAGAAGGAGAGCCCGAACAGGATCGGGAACGCGCCGAGGACACAGGTGGAGAAGGTGTTGGCGCCGCCGAAGGCGACCCGGAACAGGTCGAGCGAGGTCGCGGTGCGGTCCGCGTCGGGGATGCGCTCGACGCCGTAGGGCTCGACCTCGGTGAGGGACGGCGGCGGCGCGGTGGGGGAGTCGGGGGACTGAGGGGTCAAGGCGGGCTCCAGCGAGGATGCGGCGATGGAGCGCTTCGTGGCGCGGCGGTGGCGGACGACCGTCGCAGCCGCAGGGGTGCGCGACGCGGGCGGAGGCCGTCCCGGAGGGGTCTGCCGACGGTACGGTGCCGGGCAAGACCCCTGCCAGAGGACGTTTCATCCATCTTCGCCGTCGTCAGTGGAGGAATCGGCCACCTCCTCACTGTCCGGTCCCTGCGCCCTGACCCGCTGGACGTGCTCCAGGGACTCGCGCAACTCGGTCAGCCAGTCGTCGGTGTGACGCTGCACCAGGCGTACGCACCAGGCGAGGGCGTCGCTGCGGCTGCGCGCCACACCCCCGGCGATCAGGGTGTCCAGGACCTGACGCTCGGGCTGCCGCAGCCGGGTCATCACCGGCGCGGCCACATGCGTGAACAGGGCGCGCTCCGCACCGCACACCACGCCCCAGGAGACCTTCCGGCGGAACAGGTGCTCGGCCTCCCGGGCCACCTCGATCCTGGCCTCGCGGGTCCGCTCCCGGAACTCCTGGATGCGTGCCCGTACGGCGGTCTCCCGCTCGGCGTCCGAGGCGCCCTCGACGAGCCGGGGCTCCGGGATGCGCCCGATCACGGTGATCTCCTCGCGGTCGGGGGTCACCTCGACCAGTTCCTCGAAGAGCCCGTCGGGCAGCCGGCCGGCGAACCAGCCGCGCAGCTTCTCTCTCTGCTCTGTCGTAATCATGTAATGACGATTACTCCGACCAGTTCATGAACACAAGGCGTCACGAAGGGGTTCGCCGAGGGCAGAGTCGGAATGTTTCAGGCCTATTAACTAAGCGGTGGTTTTCGGCCATCCGACCGCCGCCCGCGATCAAGAACCGCTCAGTCATGCGGTCGACGTGTTCGATTTCCGTGACTTCACGCCACTGATTCAACACGCAAGGTTACTGAAAGCTGTGGGTTCGATGTGTGTTTCGACGGCGGACTCGGCAGAGTGTCGCTCGCCGCTCCGGTGCCCACCGGCCCGGAGTGCGCGACCCGTCTATTCGAGCGGAAGGATGCACACAATGCGGAACACCGCGCGCTGGGCAGCGACCCTCGGCCTCACGGCCGCCGCCGTCTGCGGACCCCTGACCGGGGCCGCCGGCGCTGCACCGGCTGCCGGCCCGTCGTCGCTCTACGCCCCCTCGGCGCTGGTCCTCACCACCGGCCACGGAGACAACGCGGCGACGGCCACTCCGGAGCGCGCCGTCACCCTGAACTGCGCCCCGACGGCCTCCGGCACCCACCCGGCCGCGGCCCTGGCCTGCGCCGAACTGCGCGGCATCGGCGGCGACCTCACGGCGCTGCAGACCCGGGACGACGTCTGGTGCACCAAGCTGTACGACCCCGTGGTCGTCACCGTCCAGGGCGTCTGGCAGGGCAAGCGCGTCTCCTACGAGCGCACCTTCGGCAACACGTGCATGAAGGACGCGCTCAACAGCAGCGTCTTCTCCTTCTAAGGACCGGGATCGCGCGGTCCCCGCATCGCCGGATCAGGCTCGCAACTGGGGAGTGCGGCCCCTGGAGCGGGGAACCTGCGATCTCGTACCGGTGCCGACGGGCGGAGTGGGGCCTCCCGCCGGCTACCGGGCACCATGCCGCTCCCTGGGCACGGCCTGTGGGGGGTCGTCCCGGGGAGCGGCGAAAAACAACTGGTTTCAACAGGTGTCGACGCCACGTATTGGTGACTCGTGTCGGACGAGGGGTGACGACGCCAACGCCCGCCCGTGCACGGACAGTTGCCGTGGCGGGCGGCGACGCGTTCTCAGGCACCCCGCCACGGCGTGCGCCGCGGCCACCAGGCCGGCACCGACCGCCGGTAGCGCTCGTACTCCGCGCCGAACCGGCGCACCAGCCCCGGCTCCTCGTCCCAGCGCACGAACGCCCAGGTGAGTACCCAGGCCCCGGCCGCGTACCCGAACAGCACCGGCCGGGCGAGCAGCAGGCCCTGGCCGCAGAGCACGGCGACGACCGCGAGGTAGATCGGATTGCGCACGTACCGGTACGGTCCGCTCACCACCAGCCGCGTGGGCGGCGCGATCGGCGACGGGGTGCCGAGCCCTTCCAGGGCGAACCGCGTGAAGGCCTCCAGGATGACGGCGGTCCCGGCCGCCAGGGGAACGAGCCCGAGCAGCCGCAGCGGCAGCCACCAGTCACCGGCCTGCCAGCCGCCGGTCAGCCACCACGGGACCAGCACGGCCGCGCTGCCGGAGATCACGACGAGGAACAGGGCGCTGCCCAGCGCCGCCGACGCCTTGCGCATACCTCCACCATGACAGCGCAGAGGGGCCGCCGTCTCCCTGCTGACGGCGGCCCCTCGGATCATGGAACCCGGCCTTACATGTGGACGACCGGTGCGGCCTCGGCGTCCTGCGTCGGCACTCCGCGGCGGTGGAGCAGGAACGCGATGACCGTGCCCGCGGCGAAGAAGCCCGCCGACCACCAGAAGGCGGTGGTGTAGCTCTCGATCGTCGCCTGCGCCTGTACCAGCTTGCTCGCCGGGTTGTGGCCCGACATGTAGTCGGTGGCGGCGCTCGCGGCCAGGGTGTTCAGCAGGGCCGTACCGATCGAACCGCCCACCTGCTGCATGGCGTTGACGGTCGCCGAGGCGACACCCGCGTCCTCGGCCGCGACCCCGCCGGTGGCCAGCTGCATGGCGGTGGGCATGACCAGGCCGAGGCCCACGCCGATCACGATCAGTTGCGGCAGCACCGCGCTGGCGTAGTGGGAGCCGACGCCGATGCCGGTCAGCCAGGCCATGCCGGCCGTGGCGATCGCGAAGCCCAGCGGGATGACCGCCTTCGGGCCGATCCGGGGCATCAGGACCGTGGAGCCGAGCTGCGCGGTCACCATCAGCGCGCCGACCATCGGCAGGAACGCCACACCGGTCTTGGTGGGGCTGAAGCCGAGGTTGAGCTGGAGGTAGTAGGTCAGGAAGAGGAACACGCCGAACATGCCCGCGCCGGTGATCAGTACCGCGAGGAACGAGGCGCCCCGGTCACGGTCGAGCAGGATGCGCAGGGGCAGCAGCGGGTGCGCGGCCCGGGTCTGCCACCAGGCGAAGGCCGCCAGCAGGAGTCCGCCCGCGATCAGGAAGCCCCAGGTCAGCGGCGAACCCCAGTCGTGGGTCTCGGCGTTGGAGAAGCCGTAGACCAGCGAGAACAGACCGGAGGCGACCAGGACCGTGCCCGGCACGTCCAGCTTGGCGTTCGCCGCGTCACGGTGGTCGCCGAGCAGCACCCAGCCGCCGACGAAGGCGACGACCGCGATGGCCACGTTCACGTACAGGGTCCAGCGCCAGTCGAGCGCGTCGGTCAGCACACCGCCGAGCAGCAGACCGACCGCACCGCCGGCACCGGCGATGGCGCCGTACACGCTGAACGCGCGGGCCCGTTCGCGGGCGTCGGTGAACGTGGTGTTGAGCAGCGACAGCGCGGCCGGAGCGAGCAGCGCGCCGAAGGCGCCCTGCAGGGCGCGGGCCACGACCAGCATGGTGAAGCCGTTCGCGGCACCGCCGAGCGCGGAGGCCGCGGCGAAGCCGACGACGCCGACGAGGAAGGCGGGCTTGCGGCCGAACAGGTCGGCGATCCGGCCGCCGAGCAGCAGCAGTGAGGCGAAGGCCAGCGCGTAGGCGGTCACGATCCACTGCCGGCTGCCGTCGGAGAAGCCGAGGTCGGCCTGGGCGGACGGCAGGGCGATGTTTACGATCGTGGCGTCGAGGACCACCATCAGCTGGGCGACGGCGATGATCGCCAGGATCCACCACCGCTTGGCCGAGGCGTCGGCGTGGGCCTTCGCGAGGGCCCCGGTGCGGGGGCCGTCGTTCAGGGTCTTCTGGGGCATGGGGAACCACTCCAGGGAAGTCGTTCGAGGGGTCGTTCGAGAGGGCATTCGAGGGGGCGTACGCACAGGCCGTGTAAACGAAACCGTTTCGTACACATCGAGGCTAGAGCAGTTTCAGCGAAACGGCAACGTTTCGCTTGTCGGGCTGCTCCGACCTGGTCCCCCGGGGGGATCGCGTCCGCTACGGTGGCGCCGTCGGCATGGGGGCTCTGAGTCGAGAATCGGTTACAGGTGGCAGACACTTCTTCTGGTCCCGTCGCGGTGATCCTGACCGCGTTGCAAGTGGAGTACGACGCGGTGAGCGCCCGGCTCGAAGGCCTCACCCGGAGCAGTGAGAAAGGCACGGTCTTCGAGCGGGGCCGGCTCCCCGGCACCCCGTGGACCGTCGTCCTGGCGCAGACCGGCCCGGGCAACGACAACGCCGCACTGGTCACCCAGCACGCCTACGACCTGTACCGGCCGAGGGTGCTGTTGTTCGTCGGCGTCGCCGGCGGGCTGAAGGACGACGTCCGGATCGGCGACGTGGTGATCGGCGAGCGCATCTACGACTACCGCGAGAAGCAGAGTGCCCGCGGCGACCACTACCGCCCGCGCGGCTGGGAGGCGCCTTGGCGGCTCGTCCAGCACGTCCAGCGCATGACCTTCGGGCCCGATGTCGCCGGCCGGGTACGGGTCGCGCCGATCGCCTCCGGCAACGTCGTGCTCGACCGGGAGACCTCCGAACTGGGCGAGGTGCTGCGCGGGAACTACGACGACGCCGTCGCCATCGAGATGGAGAGCGCCGGTGTCTGCCGGGCCGCCCATCTCATCGGCGGACTCGACACGTTGACGATCCGGGGGATCAGCGACAAGGCCGACGGGGGCAAGGGCCGGGCGGACGCGGGCGGTTCCCAGGAGATCGCGGCGTGGTGCGCGGCTGCGGTGGCGGTGCGGATCCTCGCATCGCTGGCTCCTGTGCAGGAGACTCCGACTCTCCCCGATGCCGGGAGCGTCGGCGGTGCCCCCGGGGTGGGTTCGGCGTCCCAGGAACTCCTGGGTGCGTCGGCTGCCGGGACCGACGAGTCCGGGCCGCCGGAGGAGGGCAAGCCGCCCACCGTGCCCCCGCCTCGCCGCCGACGGACGCTGCTGTCACGCGCCCGCTTACGCAGGAGGGCACAGCCCTCCAACCGTTCCCGCACCACCCTCATGGCCTGTGGCGCGGTGGCCTTGGTCGGAGTGCTCGTCGCCGTCCTGCTCAAGGCCACGGCGGATGCCGGCCCTCCGGACGGGAACTCGGCGCTGAAGTCCTGCAAGGTGTCCCAGGCGCGCGTCAAGCTTCACGTCGCCGCGTCCATCGACCTCTCGAAGTCCCTGAGCGACGCCGCCCGTGCCTACGGGGCGCGGCAGAGCCTCGACGGCACCTGTGTGCAGATCGAGGTGTCGTCGGTCAACTCCGGTACCGCCATGCGCGCCCTGCGCCAAGGCTGGCCCGAGGACGACGGGCCGCGCCCCGACGTGTGGTCGCCCGCCGGCAGCGAGTGGATCGACCTGGCCCGGACCCCCGCGACGAGTGCAGCGCCGCAACTCCTGCCGGAGAGTGAGCCGCAGTCCATCGTGACCAGCCCGCTGACCATCGCGATGCCCAGGCCGATGGCGCAGACCATGGGCTGGCCGGAGGCCACCATCGGCTGGAGCGACCTGGCGAAGTGGGCCGAGGACCCCACGCACTTCTGGGCGGAGCACGGAAACAAGCAGTGGGGTGCCCTCAAACTGGGGAAGACGAACCCCGATTACTCCACGTCCGGACTGAACGCCACCATCGGTGCCTTCTATGCCAAGACCGGCACCACCGGTGAGCTGTCCATCCGCGACGTCGACTCGTCCGCCAACCAGGCCTTCGTCCGGAACATCGAGAAGTCCGTGGTCCACTACGGCGACACCACCCTGACCTTCCTGGCCAATCTGCGTGCCGCCGACGACAAGGGCGGGCGCGAGGAGGTGCTCAAGTACATCTCGGCCGTGACGGTCGAGGAGAGCGCGGTCGTCGCCTACAACAAGGGGTATCCCTGTGGGGCCTACAGCTACGCGCGCGGCTGCGAGCAGCGGGGCAAGCCGAAGACGCCCCTCGTCTCCTTCTATCCGAAGGACAGCGACCCGGCCAGCGACCACCCCTACGTCCAGCTGAGGGGTATCGGCACGGCGAAGCAGAAGGTGTCGGACGACTTCCTGACCTACCTGCACAGCACCGACGCGTACCGGAAGTACTTCGCGCCGTACGGTTACCGGACCTACAAGGGTGAAGTCCTCGCTCACACGGGGATCGACCAGGACCACGGCGCCCGCAAGACCCCGCAGACCAAGGGCTACGACGCGCCCGACGGCAAGGTGCTCTACCGGCTGCAGCAGGTGTGGGCGAGTCTGCGCCGCAGGGCCAACGTGCTCGTGGTCATCGACACCTCCAAGTCCATGGACGACAAGGTGCCGGGGACCGGCAGGACCAAGATGGAGCTGCTGCGGGATGCCGAATCAGCCCTGTTCGACGGCTTCGCCAAGACTGACCGCGTAGGACTGTGGGAGTTCTCGAACGCGGCCAATCTGGGCGGTAAGCATCACTACCTCCCCCTGGTGGACATCGGTCCGATGGGGGAGAAGCTGACGGACCACCACGGTCTGACCCGCAAAGACGCGCTCAAGGGCGAGGTGACCGGCCTTGTCCCCAACGGGGCGACCGGCCTCTACGGCACGGTCGAGGCGGCGGTGGACACCATGCGCAAGGACTACGACCCGGCCGCCATCAACGCGATCGTCCTGCTCACCGACGGCCGCAACGAGGGCGTGCCGCCCACGCCGAACCTCGAGAACGTGCTCGCCAGGATCGGCACCCCGGACAAGCGGGTCCGCGTGTTCACCGTGGCCTACGGGTCGAAGGCCGACCAGCAGGACGTGAACGGCAGGTCCGTGCTGGAGGAGATCGCCGCCGCCACCGGGGCGCACGCCTACGACGCCAAGGACCCGAAGATCCTCAGCGAGGTGCTGACCAGCGTGATCTCCAACTTCTGAGGGCCCCGCTCCCGGGGGCCATCACCGTACATTCCTTGACTGGAATATAACTGCATAGGCATATTGGTCCCATGTCCGACGCCGCGCTCTGGACCGCTCTCGCCGACCCCCACCGGCGGGCCATCGTCGCTCTGCTCCTGGAGCGGCCCCGGCCCGTCGGGGAGATCGTGGAGGCATGCGGGCTGAGCCAGCCGAGCACGTCCAAGCATCTGAAGGTGCTGCGGGAGGCGGGTCTGGTGCGGGTCAGGCAGGACGCGCAGCGCCGCGTCTACGCCCTCGACCCGGCCCCGATCGCCGCCCTCGACGCCTGGCTGGCGCCGTACCGCAGGCTGTGGAACAGCAGCCTCGACGCGCTGGGCCGCCGCCTCGACGCGACGGGCGAGACGCCGGACGACACCTGAGACCCCTCATCGCGAAGGACCGAGCACCATGTCCGTCGACCTCACCGGCACCTTTCTGACGCTCGACGACGGCCGCCCCGCCGTCCGCTTCAGCCGCACCTACGACCACCCCGTCGACCGCGTCTGGCACTTCGTGACCGACCCGGACGAACTCGCCGCGTGGTTCCCCTCCCGCGCCGAGATGGACCTGCGCCCCGGCGGCGCCATCCGGTTCAGCGGCGACCCCGACATGCCGGAGTCCACCGGCAGGGTGCTCGCCGTCGACCCGCCCCGCCACCTCTCCTTCGAGTGGGGCGGCGACGAACTCCACTTCGACCTGGAGGAGGCCGGCGAAGGACGCACGCGGTTCACCCTCACCAACGTTCTCGTCGCCGAGAACACCGCCGCCCGCAACGGCGCCGGCTGGGAGGTCTGCCTCGCCGCCCTGGACGCCAGGGCCCGCGGGGAGCGCTTCGAGGGGCCCCATGCCGGGGCGAGTGCGCCCTGGAAGGAGTTCTACGACGGCTACATCGGGGCCGGAGTGCCCTCGGGCGCGCCGGTGCCGGGCCTGGACTGACCCTCAGGCGGCGAACACCCGGGTGAGGGCTGCGGAGAGCGGCCCCTGGGCGGCCGGTGAGACCCGGGCGCCGAGATAGCCGTCCGGGCGTACGAGGAACGCGTCGCTCCCGCCGGTCCCGTACCGCTCGCGGAACTCGCCCCGGCTGTCGCGCAGCACCGGCAGGGGCAGGGGGCCCGCGTCCACGCCTTCCGGCAGCACGCAGTAGCAGGTCAGTTGGCCGTGTGCGACACCGCGCGCGGTGTCGGCCAGCTCCTCGAAACCCTTGGTTTCGTCGGCGGAGTCCGCGTGGAGCAGCAGGACGTGGTCGCGTTCGCGCAGCACGTCGTACAGGCGCAGCGGGAAGGTCGCGAGAGGGTCCAGCAGGCCGCCGCAGTCCGGTGCGCGCTCGCCCGCGGCAGGACCGGGACCGGCGGCCGGGCCCGGCTCGACGAGCGGACTGTCCGGGTAGGCGATGAGCAACTGCGCCTCCCGCAGTCCCACGGTCACAGGATCGTCCGGGTCGGCCTGAATGCCCTGCGTCGCGTGCCGCAGGGTGCGTCCCACCACTTCCTCCCCGACCGGCCTGCGCTCGGTGTCGTAGCTCGCCGGCAGCTCGGGGTGGGCGACGCCCCGCGTCGCGAGGGCCAGCTTCCAGCCCAGGTTGTAGGCGTCCTGGATCCCGGTGTTCATGCCCTGGGCGCCGGTCGGCGGATGGATGTGCGCGGCGTCGCCGGCCACGAAGACCCGGCCCTCGCCGTAGCGGTCCACGATGCGGTGGCTGATCCGGAACACCGACGACCAGCGCATCGCCGACGCGGTCGTCGGCCGCGGGGACAGCCGGTCCAGGACCGCCTGGACGTGCTCCAGGCGCGGGGCGCGCTCGGTCTCCAGGCCGTGGGCGACCGCGTCTTTCGCCTCGGGCCGGTCCCGCGGCGAGAGTTCCGGCGGGACCAGCATGGACATGCGGTAGCGGCACCGGCCGGGCAGCGGGATGCACACGAGCAGGTCGTCCACGTCACCGTCGGGAGTGTGGTGCATCGAGCGCACCGTCCAGCCCGGTGCCAGGTCCCAGTCCACCTCCACGTCCGCCAGCATGTACTCCTCCGGCAGCGCGCCGCCCTCGAAGGAGAGTCCCAGCGTCTTGCGCACGACGCTGTGTGCGCCGTCGCAGCCGACCAGGAAGAGCGAGCGAACCTCCTGCTCCGCGCCGGCCGTGGTGCGCAGCCGGCTGGTGACGCCGTCGGCGTCCTGGACGAAGGACAGCAACTCCGTGCCGCGCTCGATGCTTCCGCCGAAGCGGGCGAGATGCTCTTCGAGGATGCGCTCGGTCTCGTACTGCGGCAGGGCCGCGAACCCGTACGGCACCTCGGGCGGCAGCGCCATGTCGATGCGGGCCTCTTCGGTGCCGTTGACGTAGACCAGCTGGCCGCGCAGCGGGATCGCCGCGTCCAGGGCCGCGCGGGCCACGCCCGTCCGGTCCCAGACCTCCAGCGTCCGCGGCTGGATCCCCACCGCCCTGGCGTACGGCAACCGCTCCGGAAGCCTGTCGACAAGCCGGCAGGTGACACCCCGCCTGCTCAGTTCGAGGGCGGCGGTCAGGCCGACCGGACCCGCTCCGGCGATCAGCACCTCGGTGTCCGTCATGGGCGTCTCCCGCGCTCGCCCCCAGGATCCATGGTCGCCCGAGGGAACCAGCGCGGCGACCCGGCCGGCGGCGCCGGACGCCCTACGCCAACTGCCTGCGCACCAACTCGTGCAGGCGCCCGGTGGTGTCCGCGAGGAGCTGGGCGGGCGGGCCCTGCTGGATGACCTTGCCGTCCTCCATCACGACGACCCGGTCCGCGTCCAGCACCGTGGACAGGCGGTGGGCGATGACGATGCGGCTGGCGTTGAGCTTGCGGGTGCTCTCGATGACGATGCGCTGGGTGTCGTTGTCGAGGGCACTGGTCGCCTCGTCGAAGAACAGGATGCGCGGGCGCCGGATCAGCGCCTGGGCGATCATCAGACGCTGCCGCTGTCCGCCCGAGATCGCGCCGTTGCCCGCGACGATCGTGTGCAGGCCCATCGGCATGCGCTTGATGTCCTCCGCCAGACCCGCCATCTCGGCCGCCGCCATCGCCTCCTCCGGCGTGTACGGCTCGGTGCCGCAGATGACGTCCAGGATCGAGCCGGTGAACGGCTGCGCGTGCTGGAGCACCACCCCGCACTGCCGGCGCACCGCCGACTGGTCGAGGGCCGCCAGGTCCTGGCCGTCGTACAGGACGCTGCCCGAGACCGGCTTGTCGAAGCCGATGAGCAGGCGCAGCAGCGTGGACTTGCCGCAGCCGCTGGGCCCGACGATCGCCACGAACTCGCCCGGGCGGACGGCGAAGGAGACGTCGTCCAGGACGAGCGGGCCGTCGTCGGCGTACCGGAAGGACAGCCGACGGGCCTCCACCGCGCCGGACAGCGGTCCCGGCCGGGTGCTCGCCGTGCGCACCTCGGGCGTGGCGTCAAGGACCGGCCTGATCTCCTCGAACAGCGGCAGCGCGGCCACCGCCGAGACGAAGGAACCCGTGAGCTGGGTGACCGAGGTCAGCACCATCGTCACCGCCGTGTTGAAGGTGAGGAACGCCGCCGCCGACATCGCGCCCCTGGCCGGACCGGCCAGCAGCATGAACATCAGCAGCGTGCACACCGGCAGATACACCGCGCCCAGCACGGAGGTCAGGTTCTTGATCCGGCCGACCTTCTGCTGGAGTTCCCGGCTGCGCGCGAACTCCCCGGCCCAGGCGGCGTACGCGTAGTTCTCCGCCGCCGCCACCCGCAGCTTGGGCAGGCCGCGCAGCGTCTGGAACGCCTGGTTGTTCAGCTTGTTCCCGAGCGTCACGAGCCGGCGCTGCCAGCGCACCTGCCACAGCCCGAGCCCCAGGAACACGGCCGCGATGACGACGAGCATGCCGATCGCCGCCATGGCCATCGGCACGCTGTACCAGAACAGCAGCCCCAGGTTCATCGCACCGACCGTCACCGACTGCGCGACCACCGGGCCGACGCCCGCCAGCAGCCGCCGGATCGCGCTGATGCCCATGGCGGCACTGGCGAGTTCACCGGTGGACCGCTGCGTGAAGAACCGGGTCGGGAGCCTGAGCAGCCGGTCCCAGACGGCCGGCTGGAGCGCCGATTCGATACGGCCCTCCAGACGCAGGATCGTCAGGTTCTCCAGCAGCGTGAACGCGGCCGCCACGACACCGCTGATCATCACCGCCAGACAGACCTGGACGATCAGACCTGTCTGCGCCTTGGGCACGTACTCGCCGAGCACCTTGCCCGTGGCGATCGGCACCAGCGCGCCGATCGCCACCGTCACCAGCCCGGCCAGCATCAGGTTCAGCACGTCGCCGCGGGTGCCGCGCAGGCTGAACCGCAGCAGCCCGAGCGGACTGAGCCGCCGCTCGGGCAGCGGCCGGTAGAACATCACCGCGCGCGGCTCGAACTCCTCCGCGTTCGCCTTCTCGATCGGAGTCTCGCGTCCGGTGCCCGGGTGCACGGCCACATAGCCGCCGCGCCGCCACAGCAGCGCGACCGGCGCCCCGGACAGCGCCCGGTGCCCGACCAGCGGGCCCACGTTCTCCCGCCACCAGCGCCCGTCCAGACGTACGGCACGGGTGCGCACCCGGGAGGCCAGGGCCACCCGCTCGACCGGGTCGAGGCGTTCGCTCTCGGTGCCGCTCTGCGCGGGCCCGGCCAGGGTGATCCCGGCCGCCTCGGCGACGAGCCTGCAGGCCGCATGGCTGGCGTCGGCGTCCGCGGCCGTCGTACGGCGGGCCGAACGCTTGCCGATGGAGGCCAGCAGGGTCTGGTCGGCCTGGGCGCGGACCGCCTCACCGGCCTTGATCCCGGCGGCCGTCCGCGTCTCGTGGGTCCGCTCCAGCTGCTCGATCCACCGGTCCAGCGCGGTCAGCAGCCGGTACTGCTGGTCGACCATGCTCTGCCACAGCGCCGGGTCCATCAGCAGGTCGGCGGCGGCCTCCGCGCCGTACAGGGAGCCGTACTGCACGCTGCCCGGCGGCACCTGCATCCAGAACACGTCGTCGTCCGCCGGGGCGGCGGACCGCTCCTCGGCCATCGGCGCCTGGAAGAGCACGGACAGGCCGCGGCCGACGCCCAGCGCGACCGCGTACTCCAGCGGGCTCGACGCCGGGGGTACGTACTGCGGGTTGCCGTACTCGTCGTACGACCAGGTCTGGGTGTTGGCCGGCTGGTACAGCTCGCGCAGGTTGATCCGGTGCACCACGCAGTCCCGCGCCGGGCGCGCCACCAGGGTGTGCTGGGGCCCGGCGACCGGGCCGAGCAGCAGCGCGCCCGCCTCCAGGCGGCCGAGGTGGTGCCAGTGGCCCTGCTGCGCGGCGTCCACCGCGAACAGGTCCAGCGCGCCGGCCGCGACCAGCCACAGCACCTGCGGGCCTTCCAGGTCCAGCCGGTTGAAGCCCGCGCAGTCGATGCGCGTGCCCATGGACCCCAGCGCACCGAGCACCAGGTCGCCTTCGCCGACGGTCGTCATCTCACCGCTCCCTGACCAGCGCGGCGTACGCGCCTCCGTGCGCCACCAGCTCCTCGTGCCGCCCGCGCTCCACGACCGCGCCGTGCTGCAGCACCACGATCTCGTCGCTGTCCCGGACGGTGCTCAGCCGGTGGGCGATCACCACACAGGCGCAGCCGCGCCGGCGCAGGTTGTCCATCACGACCAGCTCGGTCTCCGCGTCCAGCGCGCTGGTCACCTCGTCCAGCACGAGGATGCTGGGCCGCCGCACCAGCGCCCGGGCGATCTCCAGGCGCTGGCGCTGCCCGCCGGAGAAGTTCCGGCCGTCCTGCTCCACCTTGCTGTGGACGCCGCCGGGGCGGCGCATCACCACGTCGTACAGGGCCGCGTCCCGCAGCGCCTCCACCACGGCCTCGTCCGGGATCGACGGGTCCCACAGGGCCACGTTGTCGCGGACCGAGCCCTCGAAGAGGAACACGTCCTGGTCCACGAAGGAGACCGAGGAGGCGAGCGCGCCGCGCGGGATGTCCTCCAGCCGGCGGCCGTCGATGCGGATCACGCCGTCCCAGGGCGTGTACAGGCCCGAGATCAGCCTGGAGACCGTCGACTTGCCGCTGCCCGAGCCGCCCACCAGCGCCACCTGCTGCCCCGGGCCCACGGTCAGGTCGAACCCGGTCAGCAGCGGCTTGTCCAGCGGGCTGTAGCCGAAGGTCACGTTCTCCAGCTCGACGTGCCCGTGCAGCCGGCGTGTCGATTCGCTGCCGCCGGGGCGGGCGTAGAGCGGGTCGGCCTGGAAGTTCTCCACGTCCTTGAGCCGGGCCACGTCGGCCGCGAAGTCCTGGATGCGGCCCGCCACGCCGTTGAGCCGGGTGAGCGGCGCGGTGAAGCGGGCGACCAGTGCCTGGAAGGCGACCAGCAGACCGACCGAGATGTGCCCCTCGACCGCCCGCATCCCGCCGATCCACAGGATCAGCGCGCTGTTGAGCGTGGCGAGCGTCGGTGCGACCACCCCGAGCCAGGCGCTCGGCACGCCGAGCCGCTGCTGCTCCTCCAGCGTGGTGGCGTGCTGCCCGGCCCACTTGCGGAAGTAGCCGTCCTCGCCGCCGGTCGCCTTCATCGTCTCGATCAGCTGCAGACCGGTGTACGACGTGTTGGTGAGCCGTGCGGTGTCCGCGCGCAGCTTCGCCGTCCGCGTCGCCCGCAGCCGTATGACCAGCCGCATCGCCACCACGTTCAGCAGGGCCACGCCGATGCCGACGAACGTCAGCTGCGGGTCGTAGGTGTAGAGCAGCACGGCGTACAGCACGACCACGATCGCGTCCACGCCCGCCGCCGCCAGGTCGCGGGCCAGGGTCTCGGCGACCTGGTCGTTGGACTGCAGCCGCTGCACCAGGTCGGCCGGGGAGCGCTGCGCGAAGAACGTCACCGGCAGCCGCAGCAGATGGCGCAGGAAGCGCGCGCTGGAGAGGGTGGAGGAGATGATCCGGCCGTGCAGCAGGTTGGCCTGCTGGAGCCAGGTCAGCACCAGGGTGAGCAGCACACAGGTGGCCATCGAGGCGAACAGCACGCCCAGCAGCGAGGTCTGGCCGCCGATGAGGAACATGTCGATGTAGGTACGGCTGAGCGCGGGTACGGCCGCGCCGACCGCGACCAGCAGGAGGCTGGCGAGTACGGCGGCCGGCAGGGTTCCGGCCGTGCCGCGCAGCCGGGCCGGCATCGCGCCGAGCACGCCCGGCCTGCGCCCGCCCTTGGTGAAGCCGTCGCCCGGCTCCATCACCAGCACGACACCGGTGAAGCTGCCGTCGAACTCCTCCATGGGCACGAACCGGCGGCCCTTCGCGGGGTCGTTGATGTACACCCCGCGCCGGCCGAAGCGGCGGCCCATGCCGTCGTAGACGACGTAGTGGTTGAACTCCCAGAAGAGGATGGCCGGTGCCGTCACCTCGGCGAGGGCGGCCAGGTCCATCTGCATGCCCTTGGCGGTCAGGCCGTAGCTGCGGGCCGCCTTCAGCAGGTTGCTGGCGCGCGAGCCGTCGCGGGAGACACCGCAGGCGATGCGCAGCTCCTCGAGCGGGACGTGCCGGCCGTAGTGGCCGAGCACCATGGCGAGGGAGGCGGCACCGCACTCGACGGCCTCCATCTGGAGCACGGTCGGGGTACGGACCGTGCCGCCACGGGGCTTGGGGACCGGGCGCCGGGCCGGGGCGGCCCGTCTGCGGCTGCCGCGGGTTTCCTGGGTGGTGCTCACGGCAGCAGCCAATCGACGGGACGCTGGTCGGCCAGCCGGATCGAACCGGAGGCGAGGGTCATGGAGTCGAGCTTGTACGGCGGCCCGTCCGCGGAGGACCACTGGTAGCCGCTCTTCGTGCCGGACGACGTGTCGAGCGCGACCAGCACCGCCACCGGGCGGCCCTTCTTCGTGAACTGCTCGCCGAGCTGGCTGTCGCCGAGGAACGCGGCGATCGACTGGGCTGACTGGGCGGTCCGGTCCACGGACTTCACGTGCCCGCGCAGGACGCCGTACCGCTGGGTCGGCACCGAGGACACGGTGAGGTCCACGGAGGCGTGCGCCGGGATGGCGGCGGCGCTCTCGGCGGGGACGTACACGGTGGCGTACAGCGGGTCGGAGGCGTGGGCGGCCTTCTCGACGGCGGCCACGTTGGTGCCGGTCTGGATGATCTGGCCGATGGTGGCGGCGAGCGCCGTGACGCGGCCCGCGGCGACCGTGCGGACCACCGAGTCGCCCTGACCCGTGCGCACCTTGAGGACGGGGGCGTTCGCGGGCAGCCGTTCGCCCTGCTGGGCGAGTACGGCCGTGACCTGGCCGGCCACGGGGCTCTGCAGCAGATAGCTGCCCTGACCGTGGGTCAGGATGGCCTGCGCGCTGACCGTGGAGGTGACCGAACCGGTCACCGCCCACACGGAGGCCGCCGCCATGACGACGACGGTGACGCCGAGCGCGAGCCAGCCCTGGGGACGGGCCAGCCGCACCGGAAGGTCCAGCTCCTCCGGCGACTGGAGCTTGGCGAGGGCCTGTTGGCGGAACTGCACGGAACTTCCCTCACCCGTGGAGAGACATCGTTACGACCTGCTTCGGGCGCCCTGGGGCGCCTTGGGACGCCTTCGGGCACCCGAGAGTCCCGGAGCCGTGGGACGGCTCCGGGACTTCGGTGACACCGCGGTGCGGTCAGAGACCGGCGACCAGGTTGGTGATCGGGGCCACGTTCAGGCCGGTGACACCCTCGACGGTGCCGACGACCGTGTCCACCGCGCCGGAAACCGGGGCAACGCCGTTGACGGCGCCGGTCACGGTGTTCAGGGCGTTCACGGAAAGGCCGCCGGAGACGTTGTCCAGCTCGGCGTCCGAGATCTCGACGGTCTCAACCTGGGGGGTGGAGTTCATGGTGGAACTTCCCTTCGTATGGATATTTCACAAGGGGGAGCGGCCCCCTCTGGGGACAGACGACGGCCGCGACCGCGGGTGCCGGAACGCCCGTCTCCGGGAGCCCGGGGGACCCCCGCGGTGCGATGGATCAAAGCACGCACGCGGGCCGCGCTTCCAATCAACCAGGGCTCTCACCAGCGCACTTGGCCCGCGCCGAGCCCCAAGCGTGCAGGTGTGCGCACGGCTTGTCGGCGACTCCTTCACATGCCGCGCGGCATCGGCGCAACCCGGCCCTTGCGGCCGCGCGGGCGAATCCGGCACTCCGCACCAAAGGTGTGACCGGGGGTAAGCGGTTGTGCAGATCCGCCGACTCCGGTGACTTGGTTGAGTATTCGATGTGCAGATTCCCTGAAGCAGGGATTCCGGTACGTGATCGGAACGGACCGCTACCGATCAGTGGCTGAGCGTGTCAGCCCATCAGTGCGTAGACCGTGTTCGCGCGCGCCGCGAGCGCGCCCGATGCGGCGTCACTCAACGTGATGTCAGCGAACGCCATCCGCCGGCCCAGTTTGGTCAGGACCGCTTCGATCAGGACATCCGAACCGGTCACCGCCCGCTGGAACGACGTCGACTGCTGCACGGTCGTCATCGGCACGAAGCCGCCCCGCGCGGCCGAGACCGCGATCACCGTCGCCGTGTCGGCGGCCGCCATCAGCGCCTGCCCCGACAGCCCGCCGCCCTCCCGGGCCAGCCGCTCCGACCAGGGCAGACGCAGGATCGCGCGGTCCTCGCCCACGGCCTCGACGCACAGCCCCAGGTCGAGCACCCAGGGGGCGAAGTTGGCGGAGAGGATCTTGTCGGCTTCGGCGGTGGTCATCGTCATATGGGGGATTCTTCCCGGCCGTGCGGGGCGACACGCGGAGCGTGGCCGATTCGCCTCCAGGGGGCGGAAGTTGGCGAACGGAATTGAACGCACCGCATGACCCGCCCGTACCTACAGCCATCCAGGCGCCCCCGATCAACTGCCCGACAGCGGCAGACCCCCGTCCCCAGGAGGTCGAGAAGTTTGAGTCACAAGCGAATGCCCAAGCGCAAGGCAGCGATAGCGGTGGGCGGTGTCGCGGCGCTCGGAGCGGCGGCTCTCCTGCTGCCCAACGCCAATGCGTCACAGGACAAGAACGATGCCGCGGGCGCCGCCGGCACCGCGAAGACCCTGAAGGCCTCGGCTGCCTCGGATCTCTCCGCGCAGTTGCAGAAGCTGCTCGGTGACGCGCTGGCTGGGTCCTACTACGACAGCGGCAAGCAGCAGCTGGTCGTCAACGTGGTCAGCGGCGACAACAACATCGTCCAGCAGGCGCAGAAGGCCGGCGCGGTCGTCCGCCAGGTGGAGAACAGCACCTCCGAACTCAAGGCCGCCGCACGGACGCTGAAGACCAAGGCGACCATCCCGGGCACCGCCTGGGCCGTGGACCCGCGCACCAACAAGGTCGTGGTCACCGCCGACTCCAGCGTCACCGGCGCCAAGTGGAACCGGCTCCAGTCGACCGTGCAGAGCCTCGGCTCCGGCATGGCGAGCCTGAAGAAGTCCGCCGGCACCTTCAAGACCTTCGTGTCGGGCGGCGACGCCATCTTCTCCCAGGTGCAGGGCGGCAACGTGCGCTGCTCCCTCGGCTTCAACGTCAAGGCGTCCGACGGCAGCCCGGCCTTCCTGACGGCCGGTCACTGCGGGGTTGCCGCCAAGGACTGGTCCGACTCCCAGAACGGCCAGCCCATTGCCACCGTGGACCAGGCCACCTTCCCGGGCAACGACTTCTCGCTCGTGAAGTACAACGACGCCACCACCCAGGCGCCCAGCGACGTCAACGTCGGCAATGGCCAGACCGTCCAGATCACCCAGGCCGCGGACGCCACCGTCGGCGAGACCGTGTTCCGGATGGGCTCCACCACCGGGCTGCACAACGGCCAGGTGACCGGCCTCGACGCCACCGTCAACTTCCAGAGCGAGACCGACCCGAACGGCGTCGACACCGTCAACGGCCTCATCCAGACCAACGTCTGCGCCGAGCCCGGCGACAGCGGCGGCTCCCTGTTCACCCAGGACGGCGGCGCGGTCGGCCTGACCTCCGGCGGCAGCGGCGACTGCACCAGCGGCGGCGAGACCTTCTTCCAGCCGGTCACCGCGGCCCTCCAGGCCACCGGCGCCACCCTCGGCGACGGCGGCGGCGCGGGCGACCAGGCGGGTGCCGGTGCCGGTGACCAGGCGGGCGCGGGCGACCAGTCCGGCACCGGCGACGGCACAGGCACCGCAGACCAGTCCGGCGAGGGCACGGGCGACGGGTCGTCGTCCCTGACCGGGAGCCACTAGCCCTTCGTTCAGCGGGACACCTAGGGGTCTCGCGCTGGGATCGGGCGGGTTGTCCCGCGCCGGGATCGGCAGGGCTCTCCCCGCACCGGGATCGGGCGGGCTGTCCCGCACCGAGATCGGCAGGGCTCTCCCCGTACGGGGATCGGGCGGGTTGTCCGGTACCGGGATTCGGCGGGCCGTCCCGCGCTGGGATCGGGCGGGCTCTCCCCGTACGGGGATTGGGCGGGTTGTCCGGTACCGGGATCCGCCGGGCCATCCCGCACTGGGATCCGCCAGCCCGTCCCCCTACCGGGATCGGCGACCCGTGCCCCCGCCGGGATCGGCTGGCCCGTGCCCCCACCGGGATCCACCAGCCCGTCCCCCCACCGGGATCCGCCGACCCGTCCGCCCCCACCGGGATCCGCCGACCCGTCCGCCCCCACCGGGATCCGCCGACCCGTCCGCCCCCACCGGGATCGGCCGGCCGTTCCCTCGGCGGGACCGGCCGAGCCGTTCCCAGACTCCCTGACCGGCCCACCGCGGTTCCGGCCGGCAGGGACGGTCCGGCCCTCCGGCGGGAGGGCCGGACCACAGTCGTGGAACCGGACCACAGTCGTGGAACCTGACCACAGTCGTGGAGCACGACCACAGGTCGTGAGCCCGAGCGCAGGTCGTGGAGCCGGTGGCAGTCGTCGTGCCCGGTGGGTCAACGGTCCCCGCGGGCCCGCAGCAGCAGTACCGCCACGTCGTCCACGCGTTCCCGTGCCGCCGCGCTGTGTCGTACCAGTTCGTCGGCCAGGATCTCCAGCGGCTGGTCGCCGGCTTCGGCGAGCAGCGCGCCGAGGTCGACCAGGGAGTCCTCGATGTCGATGCCGGGGGACTCCACGAGACCGTCCGTGTAGAGGGCGAGGACCGAGCCGGGGGCCAGGGACACCTCGGTCGTCGGGTACGTGGCCGACGCGTCGATCCCGAGCAGCGGGCCACCGGCGAGGTCCAGCACCCGCACCCGGCCGTCCGGGCGCCGGAGCAGGGGCGGCGGATGCCCGGCGCGTGCCATCACGGCCTGCCCCCGCACCGGGTCCAGCCGCAGGTACACGCAGCTGGCGAACAGGTCGGCGCCGAGGTCGATGAGCAGCCGGTTGGTGCTGCGCATCACCTCCTGCGGCGCCTGACCCACCGTGGTGTACGCCCGTACCCCGGTGCGGATCTGCCCCATCAGCGCCGCCGCCGTCACGTTGTGTCCCTGCACGTCCCCGATCACCGCCGCGGCCAGCGGCCGGGTCGGCACCAGGTCGTAGAAGTCGCCGCCGATCTCCATGCCCTGAGTGGCCGGCAGATAGCGGGCGGCCGCCTCGATGCCGGGCAGCGGTGCCAGCGAGTGCGGCAGCAGCGACTCCTGCAGCCCCTGCGCCAGCCGGTGCTTGGCGTCGTACAGCTGGGCACGCTCCAACGCCTGTGCGATCAGCCCGCCGAGGCTGGTCAGGACCGCCCGCTCGTCGGCGGGGAAGACCCGCGGTTCGGCGTAGGCCAGCACACAGGTGCCCACCGGCCGCCCGGACGCGATCAGCGGCAGATATGCCCAGGCCGCGAACCCGTCCGGGGTCGACTCCCGGTGCGGGTACAGCCGCTCCAGCTGCTCCCGCGAGTCGAAGAACGCCGGCACCCCGCTGTTCAGGACATGGGTGCCCGGGGTGCGTTCGCTCAACGGCAGCCCGTCGAAGCGCTCCACGACATACGGAGCCGGATACCCGCGGTGCCCCAGCACATGCAGGCGCCTGGCCTGCGAGCCGAGGATCACCATGGCCTGGCAGCCGACCGACGGGGCGACCTCGTCCCACACCAGCTGCACCACGTCCTGCACCCCCACCGCCTCGGTCAGCGCCCCGGCCAGGCTCAGCACCTGCGAGATGGTCACCAGCCGCGAGGGACCGGGCCCCGTCTGCGGCGCCTCCCGCGCCATCTCCGCCACCGCCCGCGCCCGGCTGATCCGCACGCTCAGCCCGGTCGTGCTCGGATACAGCCGGAACGACAGCCACTCGCCCGGCGGGCGCAGCGCCACGAACGACGTCACCTGCTGGCTGATCAGCGCGGCCCGGTACCGGTCCTCGTACATCGGGTCGTTCAGCCATGGCACGGACACCCACGGCAGAATGCCGAGCAGTTCCCCGGCGGGCCGGCCGATCAGCTCGCCGGCCGCCGTGTTGGCGAAGGCGATCCGGCCGTGCAGATCCAGCGACATCAGCCCGTACGGCAGCCGGGACACCATCCGCGCCGCCTCCACCGACCCCA
Source organism: Streptomyces sp. Ag109_G2-15 (assembly GCF_900215565.1). Classification (NCBI taxonomy): domain Bacteria; kingdom Bacillati; phylum Actinomycetota; class Actinomycetes; order Kitasatosporales; family Streptomycetaceae; genus Streptomyces; species Streptomyces sp. Ag109_G2-15. Next base: position 815,083 of record NZ_OCNI01000002.1, on the reverse strand, counting down.
GCGTGTCCGCCACACCCGACAGCGGCGTCGCCAGCACGTCGGCCTCGGGGCCGATCGGCAGGTTCTGCGCGGCGGCCCGTTCCAGTCGCAGGGCCAGCCGTTCGCAGGCGGCCGTCAGATGCTCGCGCTCCCAGTCGGCCAGCTCCGGCGGATGCGCACCGGGCCAGGTCACGAACACTGCGCCGTACACGGTGCCCGCCGTCGCCACCGGCAGCGCGGCCAGCGCGAACGGGTACGGCAGCACCACCGAGATCCGCGGATAGCAGCGCGCCATCTGCTCCTCGCCGCCCACCCACACCAGACGCCGCTCGCGCACCGCGTCCGCGACCGGGATCGGCGCGCTCAGCCCGACCCGCTGCCAGGGCGCCGCGAACGCGCGGGGCATGCCCGCCATCACCGCCATCTCCAGGACCGGCTGATCGGGCCTGAGCAGGTACACCGCGCCGGAGTGCGCGTGCACGTCCTCGATCATCGAGGCCAGCGCCATGGACAGCAGCGGTCGGCCGACCTCGGCCCTGGCGGCCGCCGGTGCCTGTGCCGGCCCTGGCCCGTCGGACACGCCGACCACCTCCTCGCCGGGCCGCGCGTCGCGTCTCGGGGTCCAGGCTCCCTCGCGGGGGCGTGCGGCGCACGGCGAGCGCCCTTCGCGCGCCTTCGGCGGCAGCCGTGATCTGTGCCGCCCCGGGGCCTCCGGATACCCCGTCCGGACCGGACCATGCCCCCGCAGCCGAAGCGCGCGGCGGTGTACGGGCGCCGCGTGTGCGCCCCCGCGCACCTTGATGGCCGATTCTGCGCGCCCGCGAACGGCGAATGCGCCCAAGAATGGGGCACGCGCTGAACATCTGAAGACGTGAGCACGGCGATACGGGGCGAAGTACGGCCGACTGGAGGGGCGGGCAGTGATCCGGGTACTGCTGGTGCACGACGCGTGTCTGGTGCGATCGGTCCTGGCGGAGTGGTTACGGGGGGAACCAGGTCTGCACGTGGAGGACACGCCCTGGCGTGGCGCGTCCGCGCGGGTGCGGTCCGTGCGCCCGGACGTGTGCGCGGTGGACCTGGACTGCGCCGAGGGTCATGGCGTGCCGCCGCTCGGCGACCTCTGTCCGCCCGGCACCGGCGGCCGGCCTCCGGCGCTGGTGGTGCTTGCGAGTGCGAATCGGCCGGGGCTGCTGAAGCGGGCGGCCGAGGCGGGTGCGCTCGGCTTCGTCGACAAGGCGGGCTCGCCGGAGGGGCTGGTGCGCGCGATCCGCAGCGTCGCCGAGAGGGAACGTTTCGTCGATGCGTCGCTGGGCTTCGGCTTCCTCAAGGCGGCCCAGATGCCGCTGACCAGACGCGAGCTGAGCGTGCTGTCCCTGGCGGCCGGCGGGGCGTCCATCGCGGAGATCGCCGGCAGCCTGCACCTGTCCCACGGCACGGTGCGCAACTACATGGCGGCGATCACCCGCAAGACCGGGGCGCGCAACCGCGTCGACGCGATCCGGATATCCCGGGGGGAGGGGTGGGTGTGATCACCGGACCGGTGCGGTGGGCTCAGCCGTCCAGCCGCCGACCAGGTCCTGGTACAGGGCCGAGGTCCGCAGCAGCTCGTCGTGGGTGCCGCAGGCGGTGCGCGAGCCGTCCAGCACCAGGACGCGGCCGGCGCGGCGGGCCGAGCTGATGCGGTGGGCGACGACCACCAGCGTGCCGCCCGGCCGCGCCGCGAACGCCCGCTCGGCACGGTCCTCCGCCGCCGGGTCCAGATGACAGGTCGCCTCGTCGAGCAGGGCGAGCGGCGCGGGTGACAGATAGGCCCGGGTCAGCGCGATCAGCTGCCGCTCGCCGGCCGACAGCGCGCCCGGGTCGACCCTGCCCCCGGGCCCGCCGAGCGCCCGCAGCAGGGGCGTCAGCCCGACCGCCTCGGCGGCGGCCAGCAGCTCCGCCTCCGGCACCGGGTCCCGGCGGAAGAGGCCCAGGTTCTCGGCGAGCGTGCCGCCATGGACGTACGCCTCCTGCGGGATCAGCACCCGGGAAGCGGCGGCTCCCGGCCCCGGAACGGCGTGCCCGTACACCCGGATCACCCCCTCCCGCGCCTCCAGCAGCCCGGCGACCAGACCCGCGAGCGTCGACTTGCCGATCCCGCTCGGTCCTACGACGGCGAGGTGTGCCCCCGCGGGGACGCTGAGGTCGAGTCCGTCGAGGACGGGTTCGCGCGCGGGGCCGTAGGCGAAGGTGACGGAGGTGAGGTCCAGGGCGGGGGCGTCGGGCGGCGGGGTTCCCGTGGCCCGCAGGGAGTTGCTCCGGTTCTCGGGCCGCCGCACCCCGGAGGCCGTCGTCGGTGCCAGGCGGCGTAGGACGACCGTGAGCCGGGACCCGCTGGCGCCCAGGCCGTGGACGAGGTTCTGCAGGGCGGGGAGCAGGGACTGGGTGACGTACGCGAGAGCACCGACCAGCGCACCCGGCGTCACGCCGTGGCCCAGGAGCCAGGGCGCGGTGGCGAGCAGCAGGACCACCGGCAGCTCGCCGCCCACCGCCAGCGCGGCCACGCGGGCCACGCTCCAGCGGGCCAGGGCGCGGGCGGCCCGCTGTTCCGCGTCGATCGACTCCGCGACGCCGGCCCACACCCGTGCCTCGGCACCGGCGGCCGTCACGTCCCGCAGCCCCGGACAGACCGCGCCCAGGTCCTCCGCCAGCGCTTCGTCGGCGGCGAGGAAGGCCTCCTGACGACGGGCCAGCGGCCGCAGGGTCGCCGCGAACAGGCACAACCCGGCCAGCAGCGGGGGCGCGACGACCGTCAGCAGCAGCGGGGCGAGCGAGAACAGGCCGATCAGCGCGCCGGCGGCGGTGAACAGGAAGGAGCGGGAGACCAGCACCAGTCCGGCGAGCGTGTCCCGCGCGATCTCCACCTGCTGGGTGAGCCGGGACAGCGCCGCGGCGTCCGCCTCCCGCACCCCGCGCCCGACCACGCTCGCCACCAGGCGGTCCCGGACCGGCTCGACCAGCGCGGCGACCACGCCGTACACCCGCCCGGTCCCGTACGCCCCGGCGCCCACCGCGAGCCCGGCCGCGCCGAGCCACAGCAGACCGGTCCGTGCGTTCCCGGCGAGGAACCCGTCGTCCAGCGCCCGGGCCAGCGCATAGCCGATCAGGAAGGTCTGCCCTGCCTCCAGCACGGACCAGAGCCCGAGCCGGACCAGGACTCTCCAGCGCGCCCGTACCGATCCAAGGACCCGCGTCCGCGCACTCATTCTCCGAACACCGCCCGGTACTCCGTGTCCAGCCACAGCTCCGCATGGGGGCCCACCGCCCGTACCCGGCCCCCGTCCAGCCAGGCGACGGCGTCGGCGCGGGCCGCCGTGCCCGTGCGGTGGGCGATCAGCAGGCGGGTGGGGCCCGTGCCAGGGGCCAGCAGGGACTGGGCGATCTGGTGCTCGGTGACCGTGTCGAGGCTGGAGAGGGCGTCGTCGAGGATCAGCAGACGGCCGCCGTGGGCGAAGGCGCGGGCGAGGCCGAGGCGCTGGGACTCGCCGCCGGAGCGGGGCGCGTCGGCGCAGCGGGTGGCGTAGCCGTCGGGCAGGCGGCGGACGAAGCCGTCGGCCCGGGCCCTGCGCGCGGCCGACCGGATCCGGGCCGGCGAGGGCGTGGTGAGCCCGAACGCGATGGTGTCCTCGATGGTCGTGCCTAGCAGGGCAGGGCGTTCGAAGGCGTAAGAGACCGCTCGGCGCAGGTCGGCATGGTTCAGCTCACGCAGCGGGATCCCGTCGAGCAGGACCTCGCCCGCGTCCGGGTCGGCGAGTCGGCCTGCGAGTTCGGCCAGCAGGGACTTGCCCGTGCCGGAGCGGCCGACCACGGCGAGGATCGTGCCGCCCGGGACGAGCAGGTCCACGCCGTCCAGGACGGTACGGCCGCCCCGGCTCGCCGTCACGCCGCGCAGCTCCAGTCGCCCGGAGCCGGACGGCAGCCCTCGGGTGCCGTACCCGGGCGCCGGTTCGGCCAGTACCTCGGCGAGGCGTCCGGTGGCCGCCCGGGCCCGGGAGAGCGCGGCCAGTTGACCGACCAGCACACCGACTCCCGTCGCCAGGACGGCGTACCGGGAGGCGGCCAGCACCTCGCCGACCGACAGGCGGTGGTGGGCGAGCAGCAGCCCCGCCACCGCGACCACGCCCAGGTTCAGCAGCGGTGCCACGGTGACCGCCTGTGCGGCGGCCCGCCCCTGCACCCGCCACATCTGGTGCCCGGCGCGGGACAGTTCGGGCAGCGGTGCGAGGATCCGGGCCGTCTCGCGGTCCTCCGCGCCCGCGGCCCGGATGGTGCGGAAGCCGCCGACCGCCTCGGCGAGAGCGGCCGCCATCCGGCCCTGCACCCGCTGGTAGTCGGCCACGCACGCCGAGGTGTCCCGGGCGAACGCCCGCAGCAACAGCGCCAGTACGGGCGCACCGACGAGGAACACGGCCGCCAGCCACGGGTCGATGACGCCGAGCGCCACCACGCCCCCGACCGGCCCGGCGAGCGCGGCGAGCAGCGCGGCCAGCGCGGCCGGCGCCGTCCCGGCCTGCGCGGCGTTGCCGACCAGCCGCGCCACCAGGTCCCCGGCGCCGAACCGGGCGCCCGCGCGCGGGCCCAGGGCCAGCACCTGCCCGGTGACCCGGCGGCGCAGCCACGCGGTGGACCGCGCGTCGACCGTGCCGGTGAGCACGCCCGCGCATCCGTCCAGCACGGCGATCAGCAGCACCAGGCCCGCGCAGCAGGCCACCCAGCGGACCGCCGGGGCATGTGCGAGCAGCAGGTCGAGGGTCCGGCCGAGTGCGGCCGGCAGCAGCAGTCCGGCGGCCGTCGCGGCCGCGCTCACGGCGCACAGGGCGGCACAGCGGGCGCCGCCGTGCCGGAGCACGGCACGCGGCAGACGAGCGGGAGCGTCGGGGGAGGGCGTCATCGGCTGCGGCCTCGCGTCGGAGCGGACGGGAAGGCTCCGGGCAGCCCCCTCCCAGACGGGGGAGAGGGCTGCCCGGAGCCGTGGACTCACCGGCCGGGTCAGAGACAGAGCAGGATGCTCGCCGCCGACACGCAGGACAGCAGGCTCACCGTGCTCGCGCCGGTGTGGGACAGCTCGTCGGACTCCAGGGTCTGCAGGTCGAGAAGTGCCATGTTCGTGTCCTTTCCCTTCATTGGGGACGGGGTTGTGTCACGACTCCGTGGCGGAGCCGCGGGTGCGGGCCGCCGGTGGCGGCGGAAGGAACGGCAGGTGCGCCGAGCGCCCGGCGTCGTGGGCCGCCGCGAGCGCGAGCAGGCAGCCTGCCGTTCCGGTGGCGAGGTCCATGGAGAGCCGCATCATCTGGTGCCCGGGGAAGGCGAGTTGGCCCTGGTAGGCCATCGCGAACCAGCCGAGCCCGTCGATCTGCTGCGCGAGCCGCTCCCGGCCGGCGCCCGGCGCGGTGCTCCGGGCGAGGTGCAGGACCATGCCGGCGCGGCCCTGGAAGAGACCGGGCTGTGCGTAGAAACGGGAGGTGGCGGCGGTGAGAATGCCGGCCCGGGCCTGCTCGAACTCCGTTGTGGTGTCGGCTGCTTCGGCGAGGGCGTCGCCCGTCAGCGCCAGGTAGTCGTCCAGGACCAGCCCGATCCCCACGCTTCCGTCGCCGAGGTACGGCAGTGTGCGCCAGCCCTCGTCCACCTCCAGGGCGCCGCCCGCCGGCTGGACGACGCAGCAGGCCAGGTCGCGCCGGAGTGCCTCGGTCGCCGCTGCCAGCAGCCTTGCTTCACCGGTCTCCTGGTACCGCCGCAGCAGGAACAGCGCGGGCCCGCTCGCGCCCCGCAGCAGCCCGGCCCGGCGCCGGGGCGGGTCCGGGACCGGTTCGGCGAGGCGTCGTACGAGGATCTCGGCGGCCTCGGCGGCACGGTCGCGCAGCGCCGGTTCGCCGGTCGCGGCCGCCAGGTGGCCGAGGACCAGACCGAGTCCGGCGAGGCCGCCGTGCAGGTCGGAGGAGAGGCGGCGCCAGTTCTCCCGCAGGACGCCGCCGATCAGGTCCAGCGCCCGCTGCCGGTGGCCGAGCCGGTCCAGGACCAGGGCCACGCCCGCGAGACCGTCGTACAGGCCGAGCGGGGTGCCGGGCGGCGGCGGGGCGGTGTGGTCCAGCAGCCAGCGCTCGCCCTCGTCGTACCGGCCGGCGCCGGAGACCTCCAGCGCGTACAGCACCCCGGCCGCGCCGTGCGCGAGCCCGAGGCCGCCGCCGTCGGAGAACTGGGCGATGTCGCCGGGGAAGAGCCGGTCGTCGCGCTCCGGGGTCGCGGAGGCGAGGATCGCCTTGACCATGGAGTCCCGGCTGTAGGGCCAGTCGCCCGGCACGACCGGCGGCGCGGGTGTGCTCCGGCCTGCCGTCTCCCGGGTGATCTCCGCGACCGCCTCGTCCAGGAAGGCGCGCGGCACGTCCGGGAACTGCTCCGCGATGACGTCCGCCAGATGGGCCGCCTTGCCGCGGTCCACCACGAACAGCGTGGTCACGGGCAGGAACAGGGCGAGGCGCAGACAGGCCAGCGCGTACCGGTCGACGTCCGTGCCCCGGCGGTCCGGCGGGGCGAAGAAGCCGGGGTGGGCCACCGTCTGCCGGCCGTTCTCCGCGGCCGGGGCGGCCGCCTCGAAGTCGATGAGGTACACCGTCTCCTCGTCCGGGGCGACCATCACGTTGAAGACGTGCAGGTCGTGGAAGACCAGCCCGCGCGCGTGCACCGCCGCCACCGCCCGCTCCACCGCCCGGTGGATGCGCAGCGCCCACGCCGTGTACGACGCGACCTTCGCCGGGTCCGGGTCGGGGGTGAGCAGCGGATGCCGTTCGGCGAAGAACGAGTTGAGGGGGCGGCCCTCCAGGTGGTCCATCACCAGGAACCGGTGGTCGCCCAGCGTGAACCAGTCCCGCACCTCCGGCACCAGGCCCGTCCCGGCCACCCGCTCCAGCGCGGCCTTCTCCCGCGCCAGCCGGGCCACCGCGTCCGCCCCGTCGGCGGCGAGCCCCGCGTGCGGACGCCCTTCCTTCAGCACCACCCGGCGCCCGTCCCGGGTGTCCGTGCCGACGTACACCCCGCCGCCGTTGGAGAAGTGCAGCGCCTTCTCGATGCGGTACGGCAGCTCGCCCACCGTCGTGGTGTTGCGGGCCTCCAGATGCGGCCGCAGGAACTCCGGCAGCGTCACCCATTCGGGCACCTGGAAGGACGGTGTCCGCCGGTCCGGGACCAGGCGCCCCTCGCCGTCGGCCACGGCGAGGACCAGCGAACCGCGCTCGTCGACGACGTACCGCCGTGCGAAGGCGCCGTAGCGGACGTAGAGCGGACCGTCGTGCCAGCGCAGGTCGGTCAGGATGTACGGCCCCTCGCAGCCCTCCAGCAGCGCGCCCAGCTCGCGCAGCACCTCGTGCAGCTGGTCCTCGCCGGCGGGGTACACGGTGACGAACTTGCCGCTGGTGTCGCGGCCCGCGTACTTGGCGTTGCGCAGGTGCAGCAGATGCGGGGACGGCACGAACTTGAACGGGATGCGGCGCGGCATGCAGTAGTCCCACACGATCCGGGCGATCCGCTCCGCGTTCGCCGTCGTCGCCGAGGAGTGGATCTTCCAGCCCTGGGCCGGCGACGGGAGCGGCGCGCCGTCCCCGCCGAGCGGGGTCAGCGTCAGCCAGTCGCCCGAGCGCGCCGCGTGCCAGCCGTCCGGGACCGCGCGACGCGCCGTCGCGAACAGCGGCGCGGGCTCGCTCCCGTCCGCCGACAGCCGGTCGGGCGTGTCGTAGAAGTGCCCGTCGGCCAGCGCGTACACCTCGTACCGCTTGTCCATGCGGCTCCCGCCCCCTCCTCCGGTTGACCCGGTAGACACTCGCAGCAGGCGGACGGTCGCGGACAGTCACGACTGTCACGAGATCACCGTGCGGAACGCATGGGTAAAGATGTGTTCGGCGGCTTTCGAGCGATGTCCGCACAGACGGCACGCGGAGCCTTCACAGGGGCTGCGCAGGCGGCCCATACGCGCTGTAATGACGAAGTGGCCAGTGAGGGTGCTGCGGTGCGCAGAACGAGAGCCGAGCGTGCCGGGATCGCCCTGGAAACACTCATCGCCGCACCCGCCTCTCCCGACCGACTGCGCCGGGTCCTCGAACAGGCACTCGTGTTCGCCGGGGCGGCGTTCGTGGGCGTCTACGTGCCCGGCGACGACCCCTCCGTGCTGTACCTGACCGAGTCGGCGGGCCTGCCCCGCACGCTGTACGGCCTGCGCGACGGCTATCCGGCCGCCGGCGGCTCCCCGGTCGCCGAGGCCCACCGCACGGGGCGGCCCGGGTGGCTCGGCCCGGACGAGCTGGCCGACTGCCCCGAGGCCCGCCGCACACCGTCGGCCGAGTTCTCCGTGGGCGCGCTGCCGCTCGGTGCGGCCGCCAGCGGCTGTCTGCTCGCCGTCAGCGAGCACCCGGGCGGCTTCGGCACCGACGACCGCGCCTGCCTGGAGCTGATCGCCCGGGCGGTCGCCGTGCCCCTCCGGACCGGCCCGGCCGCCGACACCGGCGAGCTGCCCCGCGACGCGTTCAGCCTGGCCATGGACACCGGCCGGGTCGAGGTCGGCGACGAGATCCTCAGCCTGTTCGGGATCGGCCGGGACGCGTTCGACGGCAAGGTGGAGACCCTGCTCGCCCTCACCGTGCCCGAGGACCTGCCCGCCCTGATGTCGGTGGTCGAGGCCGACCACATGTCCATCGGCGACCGCGAGCTGGAGTTCCGCATCCTGCAGCCCTCAGGCCCGCCCAAGTGGCTCCGGCTGAGCGGCCGGCTGCTGCCCGGCGGCGAGGGGCGCCCCTCCCGGCTCGTCGGCACCGTCGCGGACGCCTCCACCCTGCGCTCCGACGTCACCGACGTGGCCCGCGTACAGCGCCTGGCGGCCGCCCTCGCCATGGCAGGCACCGTCAAGGACGTCGGCCAGGCCGTCGTCGCCGCCCTGCGCAAACCCCTCAAGGCCGACCGCATCGCCCTCGCCGAGCTGGAGAACGACCGCCTGGTCGTCACTGTCCTCGACCCGCCCGAACCCGAGGCCTGGCCCGAGCTGTGGCGCAGCGAGTGGCGCAGCGAATGGCCCGACGCGCCGGTGCGTGCCATGCCGACCCTGGCCGCCGCCCTGCGCGAGGGGCGCGCCCGGATCTGGCCCGCCGGCTCCCCGCTGGAGCCCGCCCTCGCCGACGTGGGCCCCGGCGGCCTCGCCGTGCTGCCGCTGCCCGCGGCCGGCCGCATGGCCGGCGCCTGCCTGATCGGCTGGGACCGCCCGCACGAGTTCGGCCCCGACGAGCGCGCCCTGCTCACCGCCAGCGCGGGCCTCACCGGCCAGGCCCTGCTGCGCGCCCATGCCTTCGACGCCGAGCACGAACTCGTCGGCATGCTCCAGCGCACCCTGCTGCCGCGCCGCCTGCCCCGGCTGCCCGGCGCGGTCGCCGTCGCCCGGTACCTGCCCACCACCGCCGGGCTCGAGGTCGGCGGCGACTGGTACGACGTGATCCCGCTCGCCGACAACCACGTGGCCCTCGTCATCGGCGACGTCCAGGGCCACAACGCGGGCGCCGCCACCCTGATGGGCCAGATGCGCACCGCCCTGCGGGCCTACGCCGTCGAGGGCCACGCCCCGGACGTCGTGGTCGCGCACGCCAACCGGCTGCTGCTGGACATGGAGACCGACCTCTTCGCCACCTGCTGCTACGTCGACGTCGACATGGAGCAGGGCACCGCCTGGTGCGTGCGTGCCGGTCATCTGCCGCCGGTACTGCGCCACCCGGACGGCTCCACCGAGATCGTCGAGGCCGAGGGCGGCCCGCCGCTCGGTGTGTCCATCCAGGCCGAGTTCCCGATGGCCCCGCTCCGGTTCCAGCCCGGCACGGTCCTCGCGCTCACGACCGACGGCCTGGTGGAGTCCGCCGAGTCCGACATCGACGAAGGCCTCGACCGGCTCACCGGCGAACTCGCCGCCGCCGACCCCGGCCACCTGGGCCTCGTCGCCGACGCCCTGCTCACCGGCGCCCACCGCGGCGACGACGTCGCCCTGCTGCTGATGCGCTACGACGGCATGGCCGTACGCCCGCTGCGCGAGACCTGGACCGTGTGGCGGGTCCCCGAAGCCGTGCGGCACGCCCGCCGCTTCACCCGGCGCACCCTGCGCACCTGGGGCGTCCCGCCCGACACCATGGACACGGCCCTCCTCGTCGTCTCCGAGCTGGTCACCAACGCCCTCGTGCACACCGACGGCCAGGTCCGCCTCGACCTCAGCCTGGTCAACCACCGGCTGCGGCTCGCCGTCGCCGACTCCTCGCCGCGCAGCCCCGTCAAGCCCACCAACATCGGCTGGGAGGCCACCGGCGGCCGCGGCATCCTGCTGGTGGAGGCCGTGTCGGAGGCCTGGGGGACGGTGCCGGTCAGCGGCGGCAAACAGGTGTGGGCCGACGTCGTACCCGATGCCTGACGGCCACTCGGGTAGCGGTCGGGGCCGCTCCCGGCAGGTCGGAGGGGCCTGCAGGCCCGCCGTGCCTAGGGTCTCCTGTCGTGGCACACACCTTCGAGGAACTGGTGGAGAAGCAGCGCGCGGCCGACGCGGCGCACCGCATGGTCGACGAGCTGCGCGACACCTACGGACCGCCCGCCGAGCGGGGGATGACCGGCGTCCAGTCGGACACTTACGAGACGGCCCTGCGTGCCTGGCGGGAGCTGGCCCGGGACGTGCAGACCGCGGTGAGCGAGTACGCGCGGGAGACCGGCCGGCCGCGCGCCGAGGTGGAGGCCGAGGTGGAGCGGGCGGCGGCAGCGGAGGACACATGAGCCGAGCCGGCCGCCGCGCCGAGCGGCTCGCGGACGCGGCCGACGCCCGGCTGCCGGTCCTGGAGGGCGGGGCGCTGCTGCGCAAGGCCTTCCCCGAGCACTGGTCCTTCCTGCTCGGTGAACTCGCCCTCTACAGCCTCCTCGTGCTGATCGTGACCGGGGTGTGGCTGACGTTCTTCTTCCAGCCGGAGATGCGCGAGGTCGTCTACGCCGGCTCCTACGCGCCGCTGCGCGGCGTGCTCATGTCGGCGGCCTTCGACTCCACCCTGCGCATCAGCTTCGACGTGCGCGGCGGACTGCTGATCCGGCAGGCCCACCACTGGGCCGCGCTGGTGTTCGTCGCCGCGATCGGCCTGCACATGCTGCGGATCTTCTTCACCGGCGCCTTCCGCCGGCCCCGCGAGCTGAACTGGGCGATCGGGCTCACCCTGTTCGTCCTCGCGCTCGCCGAGGGCTTCGCCGGCTACTCGCTCCCCGACGACCTGCTCTCCGGCACCGGCCTGCGCATCGCCCAGGGCATCATGCTCTCCCTCCCGGTGGTCGGCACGTACGTGGCCTTCTTCGTCTTCGGCGGCCAGTTCCCCGGCCACGACATCATCACCCGGCTCTACCCGATGCACATCCTGCTCCTCCCGGGCGCCCTCATCGCCCTGGTGACGGTGCATCTGACCCTGGTGTTCTACCTGAAGCACACCCAGTGGCGCGGCCCCCGCCGCACCAACCGCAACGCCCTCGGAAAGCCGCTCTTCCCGCACTTCACCGCCCTCACCTCGGGGCTGGCCCTCACCCTCTCCGGCGTGCTCGTGCTGCTGTCCGGCCTCGCCCAGGTCAACCCGATCTGGAACTACGGCCCCTACCGCCCCGACGTGGTCTCCACCGGCTCCCAGCCCGACTGGTACGTCGGCTTCCTGGAAGGCGCCCTGCGACTGGTGCCGGCGTGGGAGACCAACCTGGCCGGACACACCCTCATGTGGAACGTGCTGCTCCCGGCCGTCGTCCTGCCCGGGCTGCTCTTCACCGTGCTGTACGCCTACCCGTTCGTGGAGCAGCGCCTGACCGGGGAGTGGCAGCACGAGCAGCACCTGTGCGACCGGCCGCGCGAGCGCCCCGTGCGCACCGGCCTCGGCGTGGCGGGCACCGTCTTCTACGCCGTGCTGCTGCTGGCCGGCGGCAACGACATCATCGCCCTGACCTTCCGCATCTCCGTCAACGCCCTGACCTGGGTGCTGCGCGTCGCCCTCGTGGTGGCCCCGGTCCTCGCCTTCCTGGTGACCCGCTGGCTGTGCCGGGCGCTGACGGAGGCCGAGTGCCGGCGCCTCGCCGAGGGCGTGTCCACGGGCGAGATCCGGCAGAGCGTGACCGGCGGCTACGACAGCGACCACGAGCCCGTCGAGCGGTTCCGGCCCGGCGCACCGCGCAGGCCGCTCACCGGTGGACGTACTGGAACACCATCCCGAACACCCCGCGGGCCAGCACGCCCAGACCGATGAGGAACAGCCACAGCCCGAAGACCACGCCGGTCGCCGCCACCGCGAACCCGAGCGCGGTGACGATCGGCCACAGGCTCTCGTGCGGGAAGAACGCCACCGGCCCGGCACCGTCCGCCACCTCCGCGTCCGGACGGTCCTGCGCCCGCTTCCCCCGGCGCCGGTACTGGATCAGACAGAAGAAGGCGACCAGCGCCGCCATCCCGCACGCGACGACCAGCACGGTCGTGCCCGTGTCGTCCTGCGACCACACCCCGTACAGGGCGGCGGACCCGCCGAAGAACACCGCCACCCCGCCGAACAGCATCGCCTCGGTCCTCATCGCAGGCCCTCCTCCTCCGCCTGCCGCACGACCTCCGGATGATGCAGGTCGAAGGCCGGCGACTCCGACCGCACCCGGGGCAGCGCCTGGAAGTTGTGGCGCGGTGGCGGGCAGGACGTCGCCCACTCCAGGCCCCGTCCCCACCCCCATGGGTCGTCCTCGGTGACCTTCTCGGCCTTCGTCGAGGTGCGCCAGACGTTGTAGAGGAACGGCAGCGTGGAGACACCGAGCAGGAACGCCCCCGCCGACGAGAGGGTGTTGAGCAGCGTGAAGCCGTCCGAGGGCAGGTAGTCCGCGTACCGGCGGGGCATCCCCTCCTCGCCGAGCCAGTGCTGCACGAAGAAGGTCAGCTGGAACGCCGGGAACAGCAGCCAGAAGTGCAGTTTCCCGAGCCGCTCGTCCAGCATCTTCCCGGTGAACTTCGGCCACCAGAAGTAGAAGCCGGCGAACATCGCGAACACCACCGTCCCGAACAGCACGTAGTGCAGGTGCGCGACGATGAAGTACGAGTCGGTCAGATGGAAGTCCAGCGGCGGCGAGGCGATCAGCACCCCGCTCAACCCGCCCAGCAGGAAGGACACCAGGAACCCCAGCGACCACAGCATCGGCGTCTCGAACGAGACGGACCCGCGGACCATCGTCCCGATCCAGGCGAAGAACTTGATGCCCGTGGGCACCGCGATCAGGAACGACATGATCGAGAAGAACGGCAGCAGCACCGCACCGGTCGCGAACATGTGGTGCGCCCACACCACCGCCGACAGCATGGTGATCGCGATCGTCGCCCCGATCATCGGCAGATAGCCGAACAGCGGCTTGCGGGAGAAGACCGGGATGATCTCCGAGATGATCCCGAAGAACGGCAGCGCCACGATGTAGACCTCGGGATGCCCGAAGAACCAGAACAGGTGCTGCCACAGCAGCGCGCCCCCGTTAGCCGCGTCGAAGACGTGCGAGCCGAACTTCCGGTCCGACTCCAGCGCCAGCAGGTCCGCCGCCAGCACCGGGAACGCGGGCAGGATCAGGATCGAGGTGAACAGCACGTTCCAGGTGAACATCGGCATCCGGAACATGGTCATGCCCGGCGCGCGCAGGCACAGGATCGTCGCGATGAAGTTGACCGCGCCCAGCGTCGTCGACACACCGGCCACCACCAGCCCCATCGCCCACAGGTCGCCGCCCGCGCCGGGGGCGAAGTAGGCGCTGTTCAGCGGCGCGTACGCGAACCAGCCGAACGCGGCGGCACCGCCCGGCACCAGGAACCCGGACACCACCATCAGCCCGCCGAACAGGTACATCCAGTACGACAGCGCGTTCAGCCGCGGGAAGGCCACGTCCGGCGCGCCGATCTGCAGCGGCATCACGGCGTTCGTGAACCCGGCGAACATCGGCGTCGCGAACAGCAGCATCATGATCGTGCCGTGGATGGTGAAGAACTCGTTGTAGCCCTGCTCGCTCAGGAACTGCAGCCCCGGCCGGGCCAGTTCGGCGCGCATCGCGAGGGCCAGCAGTCCGGCGAAGAGGAAGAAGCAGAACGCCGTGACCATGTAGAGCCGGCCGATCACCTTGTGATCGGTCGTGACGGCCCAGCGCAGCAGGGTCCGGCCGGGCCGCGGGGCAGGGGCCGTGTACCGCTCGACGATCCCTCTGGTGTCCGACATATCGGGTAGTTCCGTCATCGCCGGTGACGGTACCGCATGGACACCATGTGAATCGCCGACGGCACCCGAGCCACACCGTCGTGACAAACCAGTAGGACAAACGAAGGTCCGATGCGGACGATCACCGTTAAGGTATGGCCAATGAAGGCTCTGGTGCTCTCCGGTGGAGCCGGTACCCGACTGCGCCCGATCACCCACACCTCGGCGAAACAGCTGGTGCCGGTGGCCAACAAGCCCGTGCTCTTCTACGGCCTCGAATCCCTCGCCGAAGCGGGGATCACCGAGGTCGGGATGATCGTCGGGGACACCGCGGCGGAGATCGAGGAGGCGGTCGGCGACGGGTCGAAGTTCGGCCTCGACGTCACCTACATCCCCCAGGAGCGCCCCCTCGGACTCGCCCACGCGGTGCTGATCGCCCGGGACTTCCTCGGCGACGACGACTTCGTGATGTACCTCGGGGACAACTTCGTCGTCGGCGGCATCCGCGACCTCGTCGACGCGTTCCGGGCCGGCCGGCCCGACGCCCAGATCCTCCTCACCCACGTCCCCGACCCGCGCTCCTTCGGCGTCGCCGAACTCGACGCGGACGGCCAGGTGATCGGCCTGGAGGAGAAGCCGGAGCACCCCAGGAGCGCCCTCGCGCTCGTCGGCGTCTACCTGTTCACCCCGGCGATCCACGAGGCCGTACGCGCCATCAGGCCGTCCCGGCGGGGCGAGCTGGAGATCACCCATGCCCTCCAGCACCTCATCGACACGCGGGCCGACGTGCGGTCCACCGTCATCGAGGGCTACTGGAAGGACACCGGCAACGTCGGCGACATGCTGGAGGTCAACCGGACCGTTCTCGAAGGCGTGCGGCGGCGCATCGACGGCGAGGTGGACGACGCGTCCGAGACCGTCGGCCGGGTGGTGATCGAGGAGGGCGCGCGGATCACCAACTCCCGGATCGTCGGCCCGGCCGTCATCGGAGCCGGGACCGTCGTCAGCGACTCCTACGTCGGCCCCTTCACCTCGATCGCGGAGAACTGCCGGATCACCGACAGCGAACTGGAGTTCTCCATCGTGCTGCGGGACTCCTCGATCACCGGGGTGGGCCGTATCGAGTCCTCGCTGATCGGCCGGCACGTCGAGGTGACCCCGGCGTCCGGCGTACCCAGTGCCCACCGTCTAGTCCTCGGAGACCACAGCAAGGTGCAGATCCGTTCATGAACCTCCTCGTCACCGGCGCCGCCGGGTTCATCGGCTCCACGTACGTCCGCGCGCTCCTCGCCGACGACTCGCCCGACGCGCCCACCATCACCGTGCTGGACAAGCTCACCTACGCCGGCACGCTGACCAACCTCCCCGCCGACCATCCCCGCCTGGAGTTCGTGCGGGGTGACGTCTGTGACGCGGGCCTGGTGGACCAGCTGATGGCGGACGCCGACCAGGTGGTGCACTTCGCCGCCGAGTCGCATGTCGACCGGTCCATCGACGGGGCGGGGGAGTTCGTCCGAACCAACGTGGTGGGCACGCAGACCCTGCTGGACGCGGCGCTGCGGCACGGTGTCGGCCCGTTCGTGCACATCTCCACGGACGAGGTGTACGGCTCCATCGAGTCCGGTTCCTGGCCGGAGACGCACCCGCTGGCGCCCAACTCGCCGTACTCCGCGTCCAAGGCCTCCTCGGACCTGCTCGCCCTGGCCTGTCACCGCACCCACGGCCTGGACGTCCGTGTCACCCGCTGTTCCAACAACTACGGGCCGCACCAGTTCCCCGAGAAGGTCATCCCGCTCTTCGTGACCAACCTGCTCGACGGTCTGAACGTCCCGCTGTACGGCGACGGGCGCAACGTCCGCGACTGGCTGCACGTCGAGGACCACTGCCAGGGCATCGACCTCGTGCGCACCAAGGGCCGGCCCGGCGAGGTGTACAACATCGGCGGCGGCACCGAACTGAGCAACAGGGAACTCACCGGCCTGCTCCTGGACGCGTGCGGCGCCGGCTGGGACCGGGTCGAGTACGTGACCGACCGCAAGGGCCACGACCTGCGCTACTCGGTCGACTGGAGCAAGGCCCGGGACGAACTCGGCTACCGCCCACGCCGTGACTTCACCACCGGGCTCGCCGACACCGTCGCCTGGTACCGGGACAACCGCGCCTGGTGGGAGCCGCTGAAGAAGCAGGGTGCCCGATGAGGTGGCTGGTCACCGGCGCGGGCGGGATGCTCGGCCACGACTCCGTCCGGGAGTTGCTGGACCGCGGCGAGGACGTCACCGGACTCGACCGGGTGACGCTCGACATCACCGAACCCGACGCCGTACAGCGCGCGTTCGACGCCCACCGACCCGACGTGGTCGTCAACTGCGCCGCCTACACGGCCGTCGACGACGCCGAGACCGACGAGGCACGCGCCCTGCGCGTCAACGGCGACGGCCCCCGGCTGCTCGCCCGCGCCTGCGCTGCACACGGTGCCCGCCTGATCCACGTCTCCACCGACTACGTCTTCTCCGGCGAGACCCGCGCCACCCCCTACCCGGAGGACCACCCGCCGGCCCCGCGCACCGCCTACGGCCGCACCAAGCTCGCCGGGGAGCGGGCCGTACTGGCCGAACTCCCGGGCGCCGCGGCCGTGGTGCGCACCGCCTGGCTGTACGGCGTCCACGGCCGCAGCTTCGTGCGCACAATGCTCGAACTGGAGGCCCGCCGCGACACCGTCGACGTCGTCGACGACCAGCGCGGGCAGCCGACCTGGAGCGCCGACGTGGCCGCCCGGATCGCGGACCTCGGCGCCACCACCGCGCACGGCATCTTCCACGCCACCGGATCCGGCGAGGCCAGCTGGTACGAGCTGGCCCGCGAGGTGTTCCGGCTGGCCGGCGCCGACCCGGACCGGGTGCGCCCCACCGACAGCCGGTCCTTCACCCGGCCCGCGCCCCGGCCCGCCTACAGCGCCCTCGGGCACGCCCGCTGGCGGGAGGCCGGTCTGGCACCGCCGCGGGACTGGCGGTCCGCCCTGTCCGAAGCCCTGCCTCTCATCCGCAAGGAGATGTCCCAGTGAAACGGCACGAGTTCCTGCGGGAACTCCACAAGGTCACCGCGAACCGCAACTACCTGGAGATCGGCGTCAACGACGGCCGCAGCCTGACGCTGTCCCGGGTGCCCAGCATCGCGATCGACCCGGCGTTCAAGGTGGTCACGGAGATCCGCTGCGACGTGCACCTGGCGAAGGCGACCAGCGACGACTTCTTCGCCCGCGACAACCCCCTCGCGCACCTCAGGGGCGGCCGCCACCCGCTGCGCAACCTGGCCCGCAACCGCAGCCCCTTCGGCTACTGGCAGCGCACCACGCTGGACCTGTCGTTCATCGACGGCATGCACCTGTTCGAGTACGCGCTGCGGGACTTCATCAACATCGAGCAGCACTCCGACTGGGCCAGCGTGATCGTCTTCGACGACATGCTGCCGCGCAACATCGACGAGGCCGCCCGCGACCGGCACACCAACGCCTGGACCGGGGACGTCTACAAGCTCGTCGAGATCCTGCACCGCCACCGCCCCGACCTGGTCACGGTCCTGGTCGACACCGCGCCCACCGGCCAGCTGGTGGTCTTCGGCGCCGACCCCGAGAACACCGTGCTCAAGGACAAGTACGACGAGATCATCGCGGAGTTCGAGGTCCCCGACCCGCAGAAGGTCCCCGAGTCCGTCCTGGAGCGCACCACGGCCGCCAAGCCCGAGGAGTTCCTCGGCGCGGGCTTCTGGAAGCCGCTCGTCGCGGCCCGCAACCGCGGGACCAAGCGCTCGCGCGGCTGGGAGCAGCTGCGCCGCGCGGTGTCCCCGTACAGCGCCGGCCATTGAACCCGGCGGCCGGCTTACCGGCCGCGCAGCCGCTCGTAGTGGGCGGAGCAGTCCGCGTAGGTGGGCAGCAGCCCGGACCGCTCCGCCTCGGCGAGCGTGGGCGCGTCGGCGTCCTTGGCCGACAGTACCGGCTCGATGCCCTCCGGCCAGGCGATGGCCAGGTCGGGGTCGAGGGGGTGCACGGCGTGCTCGCGCTTCGGCGCGTACCCGGCCGAGCACAGGTACACCACGGTGGCGTCGTCGGTCAGCGCCATGAAGGCGTGCCCGAGGCCCTCCGCGAGGAACACGGCGTGCCGGTTGTCGTCGTCGAGGCGTACGGCCTCCCACTGCCCGAAGGTGGGCGAGCCGACCCGGATGTCCACCACGACGTCCAGGACGGCACCGCGCACGCAGGTGACGTACTTGGCCTGCCCGGGCGGTACGTCGGCGAAGTGGACGCCGCGCAGCACGCCCCGCCGGGACACCGAGCAGTTGGCCTGGGCGAGCGTGAGGTCGTAGCCGGTGGCCTCCCGGAACTCCTCGCCCCGGTACCACTCGTGGAAGCTGCCCCGCTCGTCCGGGAACGCCTTGGGCTCGAGGACCCAGGAGTCGGCTATCTCCAGCTGTCGCACTCCGTCACGCCTTCCCTGTCGTCTTCTTCAGCGCCGCTCCCAGCATGCCCCGTGCCCTGCGCAGCAGCCGCTGCAGCAGACCGGGCGGCGCCGGACGGGCCACCTCCGCATCGCCCCGGGCCCGGCCCACCCTGAGGACCAGCGGCAGCCGGTGGAAGCGCCGGTCCCCGGGGCCGCCGACCAGGCACACCTCGATCCGCCAGGTCGCGTTCCGCATCTGCCGCAGCGGCACCCAGACCTGCAGCAGCGAGCCCGCGCCGTCCGCGGGGACGAGCCCCGAGGCCTGGTGGAAGGTGCGGTCCGAGGCGGTGTCGGCCAGCCGGACCGTGACGTCGGCGCTGTCCGGCACGTACAGGGGCAGAGCGACGGTCAGCAGGTCGTCGGGGGTGACCGTGGCGTCGGCGGGGGTGAGCGCGGTCAGACCGAGGGCCTTGGAGGCGCGGTCCACGTCCAGGGAGAGGTTGGCGTGCTGCTTCGTCCAGTACGGCAGCACGACCCGGTGCGCGACGATCCCGGCGGGTGGCAGCGTGCGGCGCTCGGCCGGTGCGGGGCCCAGCCGGCACTCCTTGGTCCAGCCGCCGAGCCCGACCCGGACGTAGGCGTCCCACAGGCCGCCGTGCAGCGGGGCGCCGTCCGCCGCCGCGGCGGGGTCGACGGTGGCCGTGCCGCGCAGCACCAGCCTGGTCCGGCCGTCCCCGGCCGCCACGCGTTCCCGGGTGACCTCCACAGGCTGGAAGAAGGAGGCGGCGGTCTGCCGGTCGCGCAGGACCAGGTCGGCGGTCGCCTTCTCGAAGCCGTCGGTGGCGGCCGTGGCCAGCCAGGACACCGCCTCGGCGAGGTCGGCGGGCGCACCGTCGGCCGAGGGCCGCGGCCCGTCGGCGCGCACGGTCAACGGGCCGTCGGCATCGGTGTATTCGGCGGTGAACCGCACCCGCAGCGTCCCGTCGTGCCACTCGACGCCCGTCGGGACGGCCTTGGGCCGGACAGCGGCCTCCCACTCGGCGTAGGCGACCAGGTCGTCGTACCGGTCCTCCCGGATCAGCGCGGCGACGACCCGCTGGCCCGGCCGCAGCCCGGGGGCGACGCCGGGGCCGAAGCGCTCGACGACCACCGCGTGCATCTCCCGGAACAGCTCGCGCCGGTAGTCGTCCGGCATCGCCAGCAGCCGGCGCCCGCTCATCCGCTCGACCATCTCCACCCGCAGCCAGCGGCGCAGCAGCTTGTCGCGCAGCGGGCCGGGCTCGGTGTACCGCTCGACGACGTCCAGGGCCTCGCGGAGGTTCTTGAAGTAGCCGACCGGCTCGAAGCGCTGGAAACCGGCGTTGGAGGCGTCCTCGCGTCTGACGTGGTAGTAGCAGACGTAGTCGCTGAGCACCGACACGTTGTCGGCGCGCAGATAGGCCTCGGCGATGAAGACGTGGTCCTCGAGGCGCCGCGGGCCCTCCGGGAACCTCAGCCCGGTGCGGTCCAGGAAGGAGCGCCGGAGCATCTTGTGCGGGGTGAGGCTGTCGATCAGCGGGGCGTTGTCCACCGTGGCGTACGGGTGGTTGCGGCGGAACAGCTCCACCGGCGCCGGGCGGCCCTTCCCGGCCATCTTGCCGACGATCACGTCGGCCTTGTTCTCCACCCCGTACTCGTACATCCGCTCCAGGGCCTCGTCGCCGAGGTGGTCGTCGTTGTCGACGAACATCACGAACTCGCCCCGGGCGGCCTCGATGCCCACGTTGCGGGGCTTGCCGGACCAGCCGGAGTTCTCCTGGTGGATGACCCTGATGTGCGGGTGCTCGGCGGCGAGCGCGTCCAGCCGGGCCGGGGTGGCGTCGGTGGAGCCGTCGTCGACGAAGAGGACCTCGAACTCGTCGGGCGGCAGCGACTGCCGCAGCAGCGAGGCGACGCAGTCCTCGATGTACGGCCCCGGGTTGTACACGGGTACGACGACGCTGACCTTGACCGGCATCCGGCTTCCGAGCCCCCTTGGTTCGCTTTCCGTGGCCTGGGTGGCACGGTGCGCGTGGCCGAATGTTAACCCGGTCCCTGGTGCGGGCGGACGCCCGCCCGCACCACGGTTGCCCCAACTGACCGGTCAGGCGTGGGCCTTGGCCAGCAGCTCCAGGATCTCCGCCGTCGTACCGCTCTCGCCGAGCCGCGGGAAGATCCGCTCCACGCTGCCCGCGTGCGCCTCGGCGTCGCTGTCGGCCATGGCGTCGGTGGCCAGGGTGACGTTATAGCCGTGGGCGTAGGCGTCGCGGGCGGTGGACTCGACGCCGATGCTGGTGGCGATGCCGGTCAGCACGATCTGGGTGATGCCGCGACGACGCAGCTGCACGTCCAGGTCGGTGCCGTACAGGGCGCTCCAGTTGTGCTTGGTGACGCGGATGTCGCCGGGGTGGCCGGACAGCTCGTCGACGATGACGTCCCAGCCCTCCGGGAAGGAGAGACCGCGCGCCTGGCGCTCGGTCCGGCCGGGGACGGCGTCCGCCCAGTCGGACCCGAAGGAGACCCGGACCAGGACCACGGGCAGGTCGCGGGCCCGGAAGGCGTCGGCGAGTTCGACCGTGCGGGCCACCACGTCCGCGGCGGCGTGCGGCTGGGTGGGCATGCCCACGATGCCGTTCTGCAGGTCGATCACGACGAGGGCGGTACGGGGGTCGAGGGTGCTGACGGACATGGGGTGATCAGGCCTTTCGGGGGGTGGGCCGGCCGAGTGAACGGTCGGGGAGGGTGGTCGCCAGCAGGAGGGCCGAGCCGGCGAGCATGAACAGGGCCAGGCCGTGCAGCCCGGCCGTGTCGGCGCGGTGCGGGTAGAACGCCGCGGTGGCGGCGGACGCGCCCAGCGCGCCGAGGTACATGAAGGTCCGCAGCAGTCCGGCCGCCGACGCGATCCGCTCCGGGTCGGCCTGCCGGTACAGGGCGTTCTGCGTGGCCAGCCCGACGAGGCCCTGCGGGACACCGAGCAGCACGCCGACCGCGAGCAGCAGCCACAGCGGGCTGTCCGCGCGGACCAGGAGCAGCACGGCACTGCCGGCGATCTGCAGCACCGAGCCCATGAGCAGCTTGGTGCGCACCGCCTCACGGCGCCCGGTGAGCGTGGCGGCGGTGAGCGCGGCCACCGACAGCGGCAGCAGCGCGAGACCGGCGGTGGCGGCGCCCAGCCCGCGGCCCTGCTGCAGCCACTGCGTGTAGCCGTACATGAAGGCGTAGGCGGTGGTGTAGGCGAGGAACTGGCGCAGGTAGGTGGCGAGCAGCGGGCCGTTGCCGCCGAGCACCCTCAGGTCGATGAAGGGGTCCGGCACCCGCAGCTCGCGCACCGCGAACGCGGCGGCGGCGGCGGTGGACAGCACCGGGAGGTACCAGCGGCCGGCGCCCGGGTCCATCAGGAACAGCATCAGCGCGACCAGCAGCACGGCGAACAGGGCCATGCCGGGCAGATCCACGCCGCGCCTGCGCTGACCCTCGGTTCTCGGCAGCCGCAGGGTGCCCAGGATCAGACAGGCGGCGGAGAGCGGCACGTTGACGCAGAACACGGCACGCCAGCCGCCGAACCCGATCAGCAGTCCGCCCAGCGCGGGGCCCACCACCGCCACCGTCTGGCTCGCCACGGCCAGCGCGGTCAGCACGCCCGCCGGGCTGTCCTGCCCGGTGCGTTCGGCCTCGGCGCGGGTCAGCCGCATCGCCGCCGGGTACGCGGCCGACGTCCCGAACCCGAGCAGCACGCGGGCCGCGATCAGCCAGCCGAGCGAGGGCGCGCACGCACCCAGCAGGCCGGCGACGCCGACCAGGGCCGCACCGGTGAGGTAGAGCCGGCGCGGGCCGTACATGTCCACCAGCCGGCCGATGACGGGCTGGCCGACGGCCGTGGCCAGGTAGAGCGCCGAGACCAGCCAGACCGTCTCGGCGGGCGGCGCCCCGAAGGCGACGCCGATCGGCACCAGCGCCACGGCGATCATCGACGAGTTGACCGGGTTCAGTACGGAACCCAGGACCATCGGCGCGATCAGCCGGCGGTCGAATCCGGTGGGGGAGGGGCGGGCGGTCCGCCCGGTGCGCGGGGTGAGCCTCGGTATCACGGCCGCGAGAGCCGTTCCAGCAGCTCCAGCGCCTTCAGGACGGTCTGCCGCTCCTCCTCGGTGTAGCGGTCCTCGAAGGCGCGGGCCAGCCACTCCTCGCGCAGCTGCTTGTTGCCCTCGACCCGGGCTCGACCGGCCTCGGTCAGGGTGACCAGCTGGCGGCGGCCGTCGTCGGGGTCCGGGGCGCGCCGGATCAGGCCGTGCTGGTCCAGGGCGGCCAGCGTGCTCGCCATGGACTGGGGCCGTACGCCCTCCGCGGCGGCCAGCGCGCTGGCCGTGGCCGCGCCGTGCTTGCCGACCAGGGAGAGTGCCGACTCCTGCGGCGGGGTCAGGTCGGAGTCCTGCGCGACCTCGCGGATACGGCGCCGCAGCCGGCTGAACACCACGCGCAGGTCGCGCGCGGTGCGGGCGGCGGAGTCCGAGATGTGAGCCATGCCGTCAGCGTAGGACCGTCAGGAGGGACTGTCCAGTTCAGACTGTTCAGTTTTGCCTGAACATTATCGGGAGCGCCTCCCGAGCTGCCTACGCTGGTGGGGTGCGTCTCCTGCTGATGTCCGACACCCACCTCCCCAAGCGCGCCAAGCGGCTTCCGGACCAGCTGCTCGCCGAACTCCCGCACGCGGACGTCGTGTTCCACGCCGGTGACTGGGTCGACACCGCGACCCTCGACCTGCTGGAGCGGCGCAGCCGCCGGCTGATCGGTGTGTACGGCAACAACGACGGCCCCGAGCTGCGCGCCCGGCTCCCCGAGGTGGCGTACGCCGAACTGGGCGGCCTGCGCTTCGGCGTGGTGCACGAGACCGGCCCCGCACAGGGCCGCGAGGCACGCTGTGCCGCCCGCTTTCCCGACCTGGACGTACTGGTCTTCGGCCACAGCCACATCCCCTGGGACACCGTCGCCCTTGGCGGGCTGCGGCTGCTCAACCCCGGTTCCCCGACCGACCGCCGCCGTCGGCCGCACTGCACCTACCTCACGGCGACCCTCGCCGACGGCGCGCTCACCGACGTCACCCTGCGGCTTCTGCCGCAGCGCCGGTAGGGCTGTGGCACGATGCGTCGATGATCTCCGACTACGACATACCCGACGTCGTACCCGCGGGCAGCATGGCCGAGCGCGACCAGCCCGTCCTCGGTCTGCCGGGCGGCCTGGAGCTGCGGCCCTGGCGGGCCGACGACGCCGACGCGCTGCTCACCGCCGGACAGGACCCGGCGATCCAGCTGTGGAACCTGTTCTCCGTCCGCAGCCGTGACGAGGCGCGGGCCCGGATCGAGCGCATGCACGAGCGGTGGCGCGCCGAGACCGGCGCCGTATGGGCCATCGCCCGGCCCGGCGGCCCGCCCCTCGGGCTCGCCGGGCTCCACGACGTCAACCTGGCGGGCGGCAACGCCGAGATCATGTACTGGGTGCTGCCCGACTCCCGCGGCGGCGGCATCGTCGTCGAGGCGGCCCGCAGGCTGAGCCGCTGGGCCCTGGACGACCTGGGCCTGCACCGCCTGCGCCTGTGCCACGCGGTCGCCAACCCGGCGTCCTGCCGCGTCGCGGAGAAGCTCGGCTACGCCTTCGAGGGCACGATGCGCTCCTCGCTGCTGCATGCCGACGGGTGGCATGACGAGCATCTGCATGCGCTGGTGGTGGAGGGCGCCTGATGCCCGGGGGCGGGCCGCGGCTACCGGCGCCGGGCCGACCGGGCCCGCCTGCACTGTCGTGCCCGCACGGCGACCAGTGCCAGTACGACGCCCACCGCCACCGCGACGGCGGCCCGCTTGGCCACCGGTACCGCGGCTGCCCGCAGGAGGTCGAGTGACTCCGCTGCCTCCTCCTCGGCGGGCGGTTCGGCGGTCTGCGGGGGCTGTTCGGTCAGCCGCTGCGCCAGGCAGGTCGCGAACTGGCCCACCAGCCGGTCTCCCACCTCCGACAGCAGGCCACGCCCGAACTGCGCCGGGCGGCCGGTCACCGTCAGGTCGGTCCGCACCGACACCGCCGTACCGCCGTCGCGTCCGCTCAGCGTGCCGGTGACCGTCGCCCGGGCCGTGCCCTGACCCCGGGTCTCGCGACCGCTCGCCACGAGCACCATGCGGTGCGCCGCCGCGTCCTGCTCCTCGAAGACCGCGGTGCCCCGGTAGAGCAGGGAGACCGGGCCGACCTTGACCTTCACCGAGCCGGTCACCGTCGTGCCGTCGTACTCATCCACCACCGCCCCCGGCAGGCAGGGCGCGACGCGTTCGATGTCGAGGAGCGCGCGCCAGGCGTCGTCGACAGCGACGGGGACGGTGAACTCGTGGTGCAGCTCCATGACTTCCTCCTCGCCCTCAGGGCGTGGCGCGTGGGTGGATGGCCCCGGCGGTCGTGGTCAGGGGCGCGCCGCTGCCGCCCCAGCGCAGGGCGACGATCTCGGCGGCGACGGACACGGCGACCTCCTCGGGCGTACGGGCGCCCAGGTCGAGCCCGAGCGGCGAGCGCAGCCGGGACAGCTCGGCCTCGGTGAGACCGGCCTCGGTCAGCCGTTCACGCCGTTCGTCGTGGGTACGGCGGCTGCCCATCGCCCCGATGTAGGCGGCCGGCCGGCGCAGCGCCTCCTCGAGCAGCGGCACGTCGAACTTCGGGTCGTGGGTGAGGACGCAGATCACCGTCCGCTCGTCGGTCTCGGTGCCCCCGAGGTAGCGGTGCGGCCATTCCACGACGACCTCCACGCCCGCCGGGAACCGCTTGGGTGTGGCGAAGACCGGGCGGGCGTCGCACACGGTGACCCGGTAGCCGAGGAAGTCTCCGATGCGGGCCACCGAGGCCGCGTAGTCGATCGCGCCGAAGACCAGCATGCGCGGCGGTGGCGCGAACGACTGCAGGAACACCGTGACGGCGTCCTCGCGGCGCTCCCCGTGCGGCCCGTAGTGCCTCAGCAGCGAGGCGCCGAGGGCGAGTTCGCCCCGCGCGTCGGCGGTCACCGCGACATCGAGCCCGGCCGTACCGAGCGTGCCGGCCTCGGTGCCTTGCCAGACGGCCAGCGTGGCCCCGCGCGGGGCGGGCCCGTCCACCACCGTGGCCACGGTCACCGGCTCACCCGCGGCGACGGACCCGGCGACCGCCCCGAACGCGGGGTCGGTCTCGGGCGTCACCGGCCGCACCAGCAACGTGATCTCGCCACCGCAGGTGAGCCCGACCGCGAACGCGTCCTCGTCGCTGTACCCGAAGGTCTCCAGCCGTGCCTCGCCGCTCGCCACCACCTCCTGCGCCAGCTCGAACACCGCCCCTTCGACACAGCCCCCGGACACACTGCCCACGACCTCGTCGTCGGACCCCACCGCCATGGCGGCGCCGGGTCCGCGCGGTGCGCTGCGGCTGACCGCGACGACCGTGGCCAGACCGAACGGGATCCGGGCCGCGTACCAGCGTTCCAGCGCCGGCAGAATCTCACGCACGCTCCGCTCCTCTCACCCGCGCCACGGAGACCCCCTCGGCCTCCGCCCCGCGCACCACCGCCGCGAGCCGCTCCAGCGCTCCCAGGCTGTGCCCCTCGACGAAGTCGTCCACGCTGGGCAGGGCCGCCGCCATCCCGGCCGCGAGGGGCGCGTAACCCGGGCGTGCCTTGCGCGGGTTCGCCCAGATCACCCGGTGCGCCAGCCCGTGCAGACGGCGCATCTGCGCGCCGAGCAGCTCCGGATCATCGCGCTCCCAGCCGTCCGAGAGCAGCACGACGACCGCGCCGCGCGCCATGCCGCGCTGGCCCCAGCGGTTGAGGAACTCACGCAGCAGCTCGCCCAGCCGGGTGCCGCCGCGCCAGTCGGGGACGGCCGCCGCGAGCGCCGCCATCGCCAGGTCCGGGTCGCGGTGCGAGAGTTCCCGGGTCACCCGGGTCAGCCGGGTGCCGATCGTGAACACCTCCGTACGGCCCCCGCGCACCGCGGCATGCGCGAACCTGAGCAGCGCGTCGGCGTACGGCGCCATCGACCCACTCACGTCGACGAGCAGCACGACCCGGCGGGGCCGGACCACGCGCGCGTGCCGCCGCAGCCGGGCCGGCTCCCCGCCCCGCCGCAGCAGTTCCCGTACGGTGCGGCGCGGGTCGACGTCCCCGCGCCGGGCCGGCCGCCGCCGCGCGGAGCGCCGGGTCTGCCCGGACAGCGCGAACGCGGCCAGCAGCCGGTGGAGATGGGCGCGCTCGGCCGCGTCCAGTTCGCCGACGTCGCGGTGCCGCAGCACCTCGGTGGCGCTGGCGAGCGTGGCCGTCGGCGGCCCCGCGGGCTCGCCCTCGCCGGGGGCACGGCTCCCGGCGGGCGCGTCCCGCGTGACGAGCCGCAGCCGGGGCGGAGGGGCGTGCCGCACCACCGGCCGGGCGGACTCGCCCGACGGCCCGAAGTACGCGGCGAACACCCGCTCGTACCGCTCCAGATCGTCGTGCCCACCGCACAGCGTCGCCCGCCCTGCCCAGTACACATCGGCCCGCACCCCGGGCCGCAGCACGTCCACGGCCCGCAGAAAGGCGTACGCCCGCTCGGCACTCGCCTCGACCCCCGCCGCCCGCACCGCCCGCACAAACCCGAGCAACACGGCATCCGCCGCTGCGGCCCCGCCCTCACCCATCCCGACCACACCCCCCGGTCCGCGCGGAGGCCGGTGCCCGGTTTCCGATCCGGGCGTGCTGCTCACGTTCCCCCGCCCGGCCGGGTCACGCGGACCCTGGCCCCCGGCTCCCGATGGCCCGTTCGCGCTGGGTCCCGATCCGGGCGTGTTGCTCAGGGCCGTCGGCATGCCCGGGTCACGCGGACCTCGATTCCCGGTCCCCGACGGCCCTTTCCCGTTGTGTCCCGACGCGGCCACGGCGCTCACGTTCCCCGCGTCGCCAGGACCGCCGCGAGATCGAGGCCCCGTGCCCGGTCCGCGTCCTCCCGGTACTTCAGGACCGAGCCCAGTGTCGCCACGGCCAGGTCGGCGTCCACCTCGTTCGCGCCGAGCGCGTTCAGGGCCTCGGCCCAGTCGATCGTCTCGGCCACGCCGGGGGGTTTGAGCAGGTCCACGCCCCGCAGGGCCTGCACCAGGGCCGTGACCTGTTCGGCCAGCCGTGCCGACACCTGCGGCAACCGGGTGCGCACGATGGCCAGTTCGCGGGCGAAGGAGGGATGGTCGAACCAGTGGTACAGGCACCGCCGCTTCAGCGCGTCGTGCACCTCCCGGGTCCGGTTCGAGGTCAGTACGACCACCGGCGGCTCGTCGGCCCGCAGGGTGCCCAGCTCCGGAATCGTGACCGAGTACTCGGACAGCAGCTCCAGCAGGAACGCCTCGAACTCGTCGTCGGCCCGGTCGATCTCGTCGACCAGCAGCACCGACGGCTGCGTCTGCAGCGCCAGCAGCAGCGGCCGGGCGATGAGGAAGCGCCGGTCGTACAGCTCGCTCTCCAGACGGTCCGCGTCGTGGACCCCGGCCGCCTCGGCGGCCCTCAGGTGCAGCAGCTGACGTGGGAAGTCCCAGTCGTACAGGGCCTGGGAGGCGTCGATGCCCTCGTGGCACTGCAGGCGGATCAGCGGCGCGTCCAGCGCCCCGGCCAGGGCGGTCGCGAGCGCGGTCTTGCCCACGCCCGCGTCGCCCTCGCAGAAGAGCGGCCGGTGCAGCCTCAGGGCCAGGAAGCAGGTGACGGCCAGCCCTTCGTCGACGAGGTACCCCGTCTCCTCCAGGCGGCCCCGCACCTGCTCCGGGTCGTCCATCCGGGTGATCGACGCTCACCCCATTCCGCTGGCGGTCAGCACCGCCCGCCGGGTCAGCACCCGCGCGAGGTGCTCCCGGTACTCGGGCGAGGCGGACAGGTCCTGCGACGGCCGGGTGCCCTCGGCCGCCGCCTCGGAAGCCCGCGCCACGGCATCGAGACCGTCGGCACCGGCCAGCGCCTCCTCGGCAGCCGTGGCCCGCAGCGGGGTCGACCCCATGTTGGTGAGCCCGATGCGCGCCTCGGCGATCCGCCCGTCGTCGCGCCGTACGAGCGCGGCCACGCCGACGATCGCCCAGGCCTGCGCGACCCGGTGGAACTTCTCGTAGTGGTAACTCCAGCCGTCCGCCTTCGGCACCCGCACCTCCACCAGGAGTTCGTCGGGGGCCAGGGCGGACTGGAGGTAGTCGACGAAGAAGTCCCGGGCCGGGACCGTACGACGCCCGCTCGGCCCGGCGACGACCATCTCGCCGTCCAGCGCCAGCACCACCGCGGGCAGGTCACCCGCGGGGTCGGCGTGCGCGAGCGAGCCGCCCAGGGTGCCCCGGTGCCGTACCGCGGGGTCGGCGACCGTGGCCGTCGCCTCCGCGAGCAGACCGGCGTGCCGGCGCACCAGCGGGTCACGGATCACGTCGTGGTGCGTGGTCAGCGCGCCGATGACGAGCGTGTCGCCGTCCTCGCGGACCCCGCGCAGCTCCGGGATCCGGCCCACGTCCACGACCAGCTCGGGGAAGGCGAGCCGCAGCCGCAGCAGCGGCAGCAGGCTCTGCCCGCCGGCCAGCACCTTCGCCTCCTCACCCGCGTCGGCGAGCGCGCGCACCGCCTCGTCGACGCTGGTCGGACGGGCGTACTCGAATGCCGGGGGAATCATGCCGACGCCTCCTTCACCGCGCGCCACACCCGCTCGGGGGTACAGGGCATCCGCACGTCGTGCACGCCCAGCGGCCTGAGCGCGTCCACGACGGCGTTGACCACGGCGGGCGTCGACGCGATCGTCCCGGCCTCCCCGACCCCCTTGACCCCCATGGAGTTCGAGGCCGCCGGGGTCTCCGTCCGGCCGGTCACGAAGTCCGGCAGGTCCGGCGCCGACGGCACGAGGTAGTCGGCCATGGTGCCGGAGACGAGGTTGCCCTCGGCGTCGTACACGGCCTCCTCGTACAGCGCCTGCGCGATGCCCTGCGCGATCCCGCCGTGCACCTGGCCCTCGACGATCATCGGGTTGACGACCCGGCCGACG
This sequence comes from Streptomyces sp. Ag109_G2-15, assembly GCF_900215565.1. Lineage (NCBI taxonomy): Bacteria > Bacillati > Actinomycetota > Actinomycetes > Kitasatosporales > Streptomycetaceae > Streptomyces > Streptomyces sp. Ag109_G2-15. The sequence continues at coordinate 785,368 of NZ_OCNI01000002.1, read as the reverse complement.
TCGTCGACGCAGACGTACGACCTGATCCGCGTCCGCCCGGTCTCCGTGTCGACCTCGACCGCGCACAGGTGGGTGCCGTGCGGGTAGGAGAAGTTCTCCGGGTCGACCAGGGTCTCGGCGTTGATGGACGGCTCGACGCCGTCGGGCAGATCGTGCGAGGTGAACGCCTCGAAGGCGATCTCCTGGATGCTCTTGCGCGCCTCCGGGGAGCCCTTCACGGAGAACACGCCGTTCGTGAACTCCAGGTCCTGCTCGCTCGCCTCCAGCAGATGGGCTGCGACCTTCCGGGCCTTCTCGACCACCTTCGTCGCCGCCCGGTGCACGGCCTCGCCGCCGACGGACAGCGACCGCGAGCCGTAGGTGTCCATGCCCTGCGGTGCCGCCTGCGTGTCGCCGTGCAGCACCTCGACGTCGTCGAACGGCACGCCCAGCACATCGGCGGCGATCTGGCTCCAGCAGGTCTCGTGGCCCTGCCCGTGCGGGCTGGTGCCGGTGACCACCTCGACCTTGCCGGTGGGCAGCATGCGGATGCTCGCCGCCTCCCAGCCGCCGGCCGCGTACCTCAGGTCGCGCAGCACCCGGCTCGGTGCCAGCCCGCACATCTCGGTGTACGTCGACACGCCGATGCCGAGGCGTACGGGGTCGCCGCGCTCGGTGCGCTCGCGCTGCTCGGCGCGCAGATCGTCGTACCCGAACAGGGCGAGGGCCTTCGCGGTCGCCGCCTCGTAGTTGCCGCTGTCGTACGTCAGCCCGGCGATCGAGGTGTACGGGAACTCCTCGTGCCGGATCCAGTTCCGGCGCCGTACCTCCACCGGGTCGAGGCGCAGTTCGGCGGCCAGCTCGTCCATGATCCGCTCGATGGCGAAGGTGGCCTCCGGGCGTCCGGCGCCGCGGTAGGCGTCGGTGGGGGTGCGGGTGGTGAAGACGCCGGTGCAGTTGAACTCGTAGGCGTCCATCTTGTAGATCGCCGGGTACATGAAGGCGCCGAGGAGCGGGATGCCCGGGGTGACGAGCATCAGGTACGCGCCCATGTCGGCGAGCAGGTCCACCTTCAGGCCCAGCAGCTTGCCCTCGCGGGTCGCGGCGACCTCGATGTCCTGGATCATGCCGCGCCCGTGGTGGGTCGCGAGGTAGCCCTCGGAGCGGGACTCGGTCCACTTCACCGGACGGCCGAGCTTGCGCGCGACCGCGAGTGCGAGGGCCTCCTCGCCGTACACCTGGAGCTTGGAGCCGAAGCCGCCGCCCACGTCCGGGGCGACCACGCGCAGCTTCTGCTCGGGGATCCCGGTGACGACGGCGAGCATGATCCGCAGGATGTGCGGGATCTGGGTCGCCGAGTAGACCGTGTACTCGCCGGAGGCGGCGAGCGGGGTGACGACGACCGCGCGCGGTTCCATGGCGTTGGGGATGAGCCGCTGCTGGTGGTAGCGGCGCTTGACCGTGACCTCGGCGCGCTGCCGGACCGACTCGAAGCTCTCGCCGGTGGCGAGCGGCCAGGTGTAGCAGCGGTTGGTGCCCTTGTCGGCATGGACCAGCGGGGCGCCCTCCGCCAGCGCGGCCTCCAGGTCCAGGACCGGGGGCAGCGGGTCGTAGTCGACCTCGATGGCCTCCAGCGCGTCGGCGGCCGCGTACCGGTCGCGGGCCACCACGACCGCCACCGGGTCACCGGCGTAGCGGACCTCGTCGACGGCGACCGGCGGGTGGTCGGGGAGCACGATGTCCTCGGTCACCGGCCAGGCGCAGGGCAGCGAGCCCAGCCCCTCGGCGAGGTCGGCGCCGCTGAACGCCGCGACGACACCGGGGCGTTCGAGGGCGGGGGAGACGTCGATCCGGGTGATGCGGGCGTGGGCCATCGGGCTGCGCAGGATGGCCAGGTGCAGCAGTCCGGCGACCTGGATGTTGTCGGTCCAGTTGGTCTGGCCGGTGATCAGCCGGGCGTCCTCCTTGCGCAGCCGGGAGCGGCCGACCTCGTGTTCGACGGCCTGATCGGTCATGCCGTGGCCTCCTCGGGGACCTGTTGCCCGGAGGCGGCGAGCACCGCGCGGACGATGTTCTGGTAACCGGTGCACCGGCACAGGTTGCCCTCCAGGGCCTGCCGGACCTCGTCCGAGGTGGGGTGCGGGTTCTCGCTCAGCAGATCGCGCGCCGCCATGATCATCCCGGGGGTGCAGTAGCCGCACTGCAGACCGTGCCGCTCGTGGAAGGCGTGCTGCAGCGCGGTCCACTCCCCGTCCTTGGCCAGCCCCTGGACGGTGGTCACCGTGCCGCCGTCCGCCTGTACGGCGAGCACCGAGCAGCTCTTGACGGTCTCCCCGTCCAGGTCGACCGTGCACGCGCCGCAGTTCGAGGTGTCGCAGCCGATCGGGGTGCCGGTCAGGCCGAGGCGGTCGCGCAGGTAGTGGGCCAGGAGCAGACGGGGTTCCACGTCGTCCTCGTACGTCGTGCCGTCCACGTTCACCTTGATGTGGGTCATATGCCCTCCAGACCGTGCGGGCAGGAGCGAGAGTCAGCCAGATCGACGTGATGTACGTCACTCTATGACCGCGCTCTGGAGGCGGCGAGTGCTGCGGCGGGCTTTTGTTGAACATTAATCCATTGCTGTCGAGGAGGTGCCCTGCTGCACTGCTCCTGATCCGCCGTCACACAGAGAGGACCGGCGATGCGCACTGCGTGCATGTCCACCCAGGAAGGAATCCCACCCATGCCGAAGGACATCACGCTCAGTGCATCTGCTCAATCTCGGAATTCTCGCGCACGTAGACGCCGGTAAGACCAGCCTGACCGAACGGCTGCTGCACGCGGCCGGAGTGACCGACGAGATCGGCAGTGTCGACGCCGGCAGCACCCGGACGGACACCCTCGCGCTGGAGCGGCAGCGCGGGATCACCATCAAGTCGGCGGTCGTGTCGTTCCCGCTCGACTCGGTGACCGTCAACCTCATCGACACCCCCGGTCACCCCGACTTCATCGCCGAGGTGGAGCGGGTGCTCGGTGTGCTGGACGGCGCAGTCCTGGTCGTCTCGGCCGTCGAGGGCGTCCAGGCGCAGACCAGGGTGCTGATGCGGACCCTGCGCCGGCTGCGCATCCCCACCCTCGTCTTCGTCAACAAGATCGACCGGCGGGGCGCCCGCGACGAGGCCGTGCTGCGCGAACTGGCCCGCAGGCTGGCCGTGCCGCTCGTCCCCATGGGGACGGCCACCGCGCTCGGCACCCGCGACGCCCGCTTCGTCCCCCGCCTCGGCCCGTCCGCCCTGGACGCGCTCACCGACCATGACGACGACCTGCTCACCGCCTATGTGACGGGCGACGTCCCCGACGACCGCCTCCACACCGCCCTCGCCACCCAGACCCGGCAGGCCCTGGTCCACCCGGTCTACTTCGGCTCCGCCATCACCGGCGCCGGCGTGCCCGAGCTGATCACCGGCATCGAACGCCTGCTCCCGCCTGCCACCGGCGACCCGGACGCCCCGTTGTCCGGCACGGTGTTCAAGGTCGAACGGGGCCCGGCGGGGGAGAAGATCGCCTATGCGCGGATCTTCTCCGGGACGCTGCGGGTGCGGGATCGGGTGCCGTTCGGGGGTGGCGGTGAGGTGGGCGAGGCCTGCCGCCAGGAAGGCGAGGGCGGTCGCGCGATGGGCGGGGCTGACCAGGGCGTGTGTGGGGTCGTCGGCGAGGTGGACGGGGTCGTCCGCGAGGAGGCTGAGGGCGGTTGCGTGATGGGTGGGGTTGCCCACCGGGAGCGCGGGGCTGCCCGAGGGGAGCGTGAGGTTGTCCACGGCGGGTGTGGGGGCGGCCGTGAGGAGGGTGAGGGCGGTTGCGTGATGGGTGGGGTTGCCCACCGGGAGCGCGGGGCTGCCCATGAGGAGCGCGGGGTCGTCCACGGCGAGTGCGGGGGCGTCCGCGAGGAGGGCAAGGCCGGTCGCGCGATGGGCAGGGCTGCCCACGAGGAGCGCGGGACTGCCCACAACGAGCGCGGGAGCGTCGGCGAGGAAAGCGAGAGCGGTCGCCAGGAGGGCAAGGTCCGCCGCGAGGAAAGCGAGGAAAGCAAGGTCAGCCGCCGGAAGGGCAACGTCGGGCGCCGCGAGGACGGGGCAGGTCGCCAGGAGAGCAGGGCCGGGCGCCGCGAGGACGGGGCAGGTCGCCAGGAGAGCAGGGCCGGGCGCCGCGAGGAAAGGGCAGGTCGCCAGGAGGGCAGGGCCGGGCGCCGCGAGGGCAGGGCCGCTCGTCAGGAAGCCAGGATCACCGGGCTCGCTGTCTTCGAGCGGGGCACCGACACCCGCCAGGACCGCGTAGGCGCCGGACGGATCGCCAAGGTGTGGGGACTCGGTGGCATCCGGATCGGTGATGCGCTCGGCGTGCCGGGGCGGGTGTACGAGCACCACTTCGCGCCGCCCACCCTGGAGACCGTCGTCGTTCCGGGGCCCGGCACCGACCGGCGGTCCCTGCACCTCGCGCTCACCCAGCTGGCCGAACAGGACCCGCTCATCGGCGTCCGTCACGACGAGCTGCGGGGGGAGACCTCGGTCTCCCTCTACGGCGAGGTGCAGAAGGAGGTCATCCAGGCCACCCTCGCCGACGAGTACGGCCTGGACGTCACCTTCCGGGAGACCACCACCCTGTGCATCGAACGGCTGGTCGGCACCGGGCAGGCCGTGGAGTTCAACAAGAGGGATCCCAACCCCTTCCTCGCCACCGTCGGCCTGCGCGTCGACCCCGCCCCGCCCGGCGCGGGCGTGCGGTTCCGGCTGGAGGTGGAGCTGGGCTCCATGCCGTACGCCTTCTTCAAGGCCGTCGAGGACACCGTCCGCGAGACGCTCGGCCAGGGGCCGCACGGCTGGCGGATCCCCGACTGCACGGTCACCATGACCCACTCCGGCTACTCGCCCCGGCAGAGCCACGCCCACCAGGGTTTCGACAAGAGCATGTCGAGCACCGGCTACGACTTCCGCGGCCTGACCCCGCTCGTCCTGATCGAGGCGCTGCGCCGGGCGGGCACCCTGGTGTACGAGCCGATGCACCGCTTCCGCATCGAGGCCCCGGCGGACACGCTGGGCGCCCTGCTCCCGGTGCTGGCCCGGCTGGGGGCGGTACCGGAGAGCACCGGGGCGCACGGCCGGGAAGGCGTCCTGGAGGGTGCCGTACCCGCCGCCCGGGTCCACGAGCTGGAGCAGCGGCTGCCGGGGCTGACCCGGGGCGAGGGCGAGCTGGAGTCCTCCTTCGACCACTACGCACCGGTCACCCGCGGCCCGCTGCCCGAACGCCCGCGCACCGACCACAACCCGCTCAACCGGAAGGAGTACCTGCTGAACGTCACCCGCCGGGTCGGCGACTGAGGCAGCTGGGCTGACTGAGAGTCAACTTACTTATGAGTCAGTAGTATTGACGCTGCCCCGACATCCCCGGACTGTGGTGTACATGTCCACCATCAGGGCGCGTCTGTTTCTTGTCCTGGTCGTCCTCAGCGGACTTCTGACGGTGGCGGGTTCCCCGCCCGCCACCGCCGCCACCCCCGTCACCCCCACCGTCCCCGCCGATTCCCTCTGGTTCGACGGCGCCCCGCTCACCGTCCAGAACGGCCGTTTCACCGACGGCCAGGGCCGCGAGATCGTGCTGCGCGGCTACAACGTCTCCGGCGAGACCAAACTGGAGGAGAACGGCGGCCTGCCCTTCGCCTCGGTCGCCGACGCCCGGAAGTCGGCGACCGCGCTGCGCGCCCTCGGCGGCGGCAACGCCGTCCGCTTCCTGCTCTCCTGGGCGCACGCCGAACCCGTACGCGGCCAGGTGGACACCGCCTACCTGGCCGCGGTCACCGAGCAGATGCGCGCCTTCCTGGACGCGGGCATCCGGGTCTACCCCGACTTCCACCAGGACCTCTACTCCCGCCATCTGTTCAACACCGGCAGCTGGTACACGGGCGACGGCGCCCCCAAGTGGGCGGTGGACGCCGGAGGTTATCCCAAGGAGTCCTGCGGCATCTGCCTCTTCTGGGGGCAGAACATCACCCAGAACACGGCCGTGCAGAAGGCGCAGTACGACTTCTGGCACAACGCCTACGGCCTGCAGGACGCCTTCCTGACCACGGCCCAGACGGCCATGACGTACCTCCAACAGCACCTCACCGACGGCGAGTTCGCGGGCGTCGTCGGCTTCGACCCGTACAACGAGCCGTACGCGGGCAGCTACGACTCCGGGCAGGCCTCCCGCACCTGGGAACGCGACCTGCTCTGGCCGTTCTACGTGAAGTTCCGCGCCCGCATGGACGCCGCCGGCTGGCAGGACAAGCCCGCCTTCGTCGAGCCCAACCTCTTCTGGAACGCGAACATCTCCACCCAGAAGCAGGAGGGCGGACTGCTGGACGCGGGCACCCTCGGCCCGCGCTATGTCTTCAACACCCACTTCTACGACCAGAAGGCCATCTCCGGCATTCTGATGTGGGGCAAGGCGGCCGACGGCCAGTACACCTCCGACTTCGCCGCGATCCGCGACCGCGCCTCGGTCGCCGGAACCGCTGCCGTGGTCAGCGAGTTCGGGCACCCGCTGTCCGGCACGGTGTCCGACAAGGCGCCCACCGTGCTCAAGGCGATGTACCAGGCGCTCGACTCCCGCGTCCCCGGGGCGAGTTGGTGGACCAACCCGGCCGCCTCCGGCCCGGTGCTGTCCGGTTCGCAGTGGCAGTGGGACCTCTACAACGGCCGCCACCACGAGCTGATGAACGGCAACTCCGACAAGGTCCTCACCGCCGGCGACGCCTGGAACGACGAGGACCTCTCCGCCGTGAAGCTCGACGACTCCGGGAACGTGACCCTCCGTCAGGACGCCCGGCTGCTCGACCGCGTCTACCCGAGCGCCACCGCCGGCTCGACCCTCGCCTTCACCTACGAGGACCGCTCCCGGGACGGCTCGACCACCCTGACCTGGAACCCGGTGCCGAGTTCGCTCCCAAACGTGGCACGGCTGGTGGGCTCGGGCCAGTACGGACTGCTGGTGTGGCGCTCAGGCAGCGGCACCGCACCGACCGAGCTGCACCTGCCGGCGTCCTTCCCCACTTCGGCGACCACCGTCGTCTCCGACCTGGGCACGGCCTACGCACCGCCCGCCTACACCGCCTCGACCCCGCTCGGCGTGGCCCCCGAGCCCGGCGGCACCGGCAGCCGCCGGCTGCTGCTCACCGACACGGACTCCGGCGTCCTGCACTACGCCCTGGTGACCAACGGGGCCACGGCGCCCTCGGCGGACCTGCTGAGCGCCGCCAGGTCCGAGCTGGCCTCCTGGGCGGCGGCGCGCTTCTGACAGCGGTACGGCCTCCGGGGCGAGTGGGGCAACCCGGAGGCCGTACGACAGCCGCTCAACTCCCGCTCGGGCCGGTCCAGTCGGCCTGCACATGCCCCAGCCGGACGCGCTGCGGATGGTCGCCGACCGGGATCGACGTCACCTTCTTGCCCGTGGCGAAGTCGATCGCCGTGACCTGGTCGGCGCCGCTCTCGGAGACGATGCAGTCCTTGCCGTCACCGCTGACCGTGGCCCAGTACGGCTTGGAGGTCGTGACCAGCGGACCCTCCTGGAGGGTGGCCCGGTCCACCACCGTGGCGTAGTCGTCCATGGTGCCCGCGACACACAGCTTGGTGCCGTCGGGGCTCATCGAAATTCCGTGGTGGCGCGAGTCGTTGACCCAGGTGGTGCGGTCCTCGCTGGTCGCCGGGTTCTTCGGCAGCGTCTTCACCCGGGTGATCTTGTCGGCGGCGACGTCGTACTCCAGGAACCCGTTGAAGAACGACACCTGGAAGTAGAGCTTCGACTCGTCGGGGGAGAACACGGCCGGCCGTACGGCGTCGGAGAAGTCCTTCAGTCCGATCGCGTCCAGCCGCTGGCGCATGTCGATGACCTTGACCTGCTTGTACGTGGTCGCGTCCACGACCGTGATGTGCCGGTCGCCCTTCGTCCAGTCCCAGGCCGGGTCGTCCAGGGCGGTGTTGACGTCCCCGATGGCCATGTTCCAGATGTACTTGCCGTCCTTGGTGAAGATGTTCTCGTGCGGCTTGTCACCGGTCGCGAACGACCCCAGCTGCTTACCGGTGTTGATGTCCAGCACGTGTACGGTGTTCGCGGTCGAGGCGGAGACCGCCACCCGGGTGCCGTCCGGCGAGACCGCCATGTGGTCGGCGCGGTAACCGGACACCGGGAAACGCCAGTTGACCTTGTTGGTCGCCAGGTCGATCGAGACGACGTCCGCGTAGCTCGGGCGGGAGACCACGACCGACTTGCCGTCCGGGGTGGAGTACATGTCGTCGGCGAACTGGTCGTGGCCCTCGCCGACGCTGTTGCGGATCGCCATGAAGTAGATCCACTTGATGGGGTCCGCGTTGATCTCCGCCATCCGCTGGTCCTTGTCCGGGATGACGTTGATCCGGCCGACCTTCGCGAAGTCGCCGGAGGACTTGATGACATCGGCGGTGCCGTCCCAGTTGTTGCCCACGAACAGCACCTCGCGCAGGTCCGGGGCGGCGGACGAGGCGGCGGAGGCGGCGGTCGCCGGGCCGGCGACGGTCAGGACGAGGGCGGCGGCCACGGAGCAAAGGTGCCTGGTTCTGGAGGCAGGCATGACTGTTCTCTTTCCTCGGGGAAATCTGAACACGGGCGGATTCACAGTGAACTTACTGAAAAGTAAGGAGGGGGTGCCCTTCTCGACAAGATGTGTGCACGACAAGATTGGGCTGCCGGTGGGTGACGGAGGGGGAAGCGTGACGGGGAGGCTCAGGGCGCCGACGGGCCGCTACGGCGGCAGGTCCGCGGAAGAACGGCAGGCCGAGCGCCGCCGCCGGTTCCTGGACGCGGCGCTGCAGTCGTTCGGCGACAGCCCCGGCTTCCGTGCCACGACGGTCGCGGCACTGAGCCAGGCCGCGGGCCTGTCCACCCGCCAGTTCTACGAGGAGTTCCGTACCCTGGAGGACGTCCTCGCCGCGTTGCACCTGGAGGTCAACGGCTGGGCGGAACAGGCGGTGCTGGACGCGCTCGCGGCGGCCGAGGGGCTGCCACTGGCCGAACGGGTCGCGGTGCTGTTCCGCGCCTACGCCCGCGACGTCACCTCCGACCCGCGCCGCATCCGCATCGCCTTCGTGGAGATCATCGGCGTCAGCCCCCGGCTGGAGGAGCAGCGGCTCGCCCGCCGGGCCCGCTGGGTCGACCTGATCCGCTCCGAGGCGGACGCGGCGGTGGCCCGCGGGGAGGCGGCGCCACGCGACTACCGCCTCGCGGCCACGGCCTTCATCGGCAGCGTCAACGGCCTGTTGCACGACTGGAGCGCCGGCTGGGTGGACGCGAACCTGGACGAGGTCGTCGACGAGCTCGTCCGCCAACTGCTGGGCATCCTGCAGCCGCAGGGCTGGCGTCCCGAGGGCTGGCATCCCGAGACCGACTGATCGGCCCCGGCTCGGTCCCGCCGGGTCAGGTTTCCCCAGGTCACGGGTGGTGTGACCGCAGGGTCGTACCGTTCGACGCGCGCGATGGGCCCGGAGCTGGTCTGCTGGACCGGGGGGCTTTCGTACCCGTTCTCCGGAGATACGCATGAGTACCTATCGAGTCGCGCAGGTGACCGCCCTGAACGGCACGTTCGAGCTGGCCGAGCGTGAGGTGCCACAGCCCGGGCCCGGCGAGGTGCGGATCGCCGTCGAGGCGTGCGGCATCTGCCACAGCGACGCCCTCTTCGTGAGCGGCGGGCTACCGGGCGTGACGTTCCCGGAGGTCCCCGGGCACGAGATCGCCGGGCACGTGGAGGAGCTGGGCCAAGGGGCACACGAGCGCGGATGGCGGGTCGGCGACCGGGTGGCCGTCGGCTGGTTCGGCGGCAGCTGCGGCCACTGCAGGCCCTGCCGCGAGGGCGACTACATCGTGTGCCCGAACCTGAAGGTCCCGGGGTGGGCGTATGACGGAGGCTTCGGGGAGAAGGTGATCGCGCCCGTAGACGCCCTGGCCCGCATCCCCGACGGGCTGTCCGCGAGCGACGCCGGGCCGATGGCCTGCGCCGGCGTGACCGTCTTCAACGGGCTGCGGCGCAGCTCCGCCCGGCCCGGGGACGTGGTGGCCGTGCTCGGCATCGGCGGCCTCGGCCACCTCGGAGTGCAGTACGCGGTCGCGATGGGCTTCGAGACTGTCGCGATCGCCCGTGGCCCCGAGAAGGCGGACTTCGCCAAGCAGCTCGGCGCCCACCACTACGTCGACAGCACCTCCGGCACCCCGGTCGCCGAGGCGCTGCAGTCCCTCGGCGGCGCCAAGGTCGTCCTGGCCACGGCCGGGAACTCCGAGGCCATCACGGCCACCGTGGACGGCCTGACCCACCGCGGTGAGCTGGTGGTCATCGGCGCGGACATCGAACCACTCGCCATCACCCCGGTCCAGCTGCTCATGAGCGCCCGCGTGATCCGCGGCCACCCGTCCGGCACGTCCCAGGACGTGGAGGACACCATGGCGTTCAGCGCCCTGCACGGCATCCGCCCGATGACCGAGCCCGTACCACTGGAGCGCGCCGACGAGGCCTACCAGAAGATGCTCGCAGGCAGGGCCCGCTTCCGGATGGTGCTGACCAGCCGCTGAGGGTCAGCCGCCCAGCCTGTCCAGCGCGTCGAGTACCGGCGTCACGCCGTCGTCCGCGCGGAGCAGGGTGGTGGGCAGGGTCGGCTTCGGGATGGTGCTCACCGGCGGCTGCGGTGGACAGGGCCCGCATCCGCACGGTGCTCACCAGCGGCTGAAGGTCAGCCGCCCGCTCTCTCCAGCGAGTCCAGCACCGGCGTCACCCCGTCCTCCGCGCGGATCCGTGCACCGAGTGCCCGGGCCCGCTCGCCGTACGACGGCTCGCGCGTCGCCCGCAGCAGCGCCGTGGACAGGGCGCCGACGGTCAGCCGGCGCAGTGGCACGGTGGTCGGGGCGACGCCCAGTGACACCAGCCGGGCGGACCAGAACCCCTCGTCGAACTGGATCGGGACCGGCACGGCCGGTACCCCGGCGCGCAGGCCCGCCGCGGTCGTGCCCGCTCCGGCGTGGTGGACCACGGCGGCCATCCGCGGGAACAGCGCCGAGTGCGCCACCTCGCCGATGGTCAGCATGTCGTCGCCGTCCGCCGCGAGGCCGCCCCAGCCGCGCTGGATCACCCCGCGCAGCCCGGCCCGCCGCAGCGCCGCCACGACCTGCGCGCTCAGCCGGCCGGCGTCCGGCACGGTGGCGCTGCCCAGCCCGACGAACACCGGCGGCGGACCGGCGTCGAGGAACTCCCGCAACCTGTGCGGGAGTTCGGGCTCGGTGTCGTACGGCCACCAGTAGCCGCACACGCCCAGACCCGGCCGCCAGTCCCGGGGCCGGGGCACCACCAGCGGACTGAAGCCGTGGTGCACCGGCCACAGCCGTCGCTCCCTGGCCCGCCGAGCGGGACCGGTGCGGACCGGGGGCAGCCCGAGGCGGGCGCGGACCGCGGGCACGGTGGCGGCGAAGACACGCTCCACGGCGAGGTTCACACTGTGCCCGGCGAGCCGGTTACCCGGGGCTCCGAACGTGCCGCCACCGAGCACCGGAGGGGCGAACTCCTGTGTGGGCGCCAGAGGTTGCAGATAGAGGCCCATGCTCGGCAGCCGCAGTCCCTCGGCGACGGCATGCCCGAGCGGCGCCAGCGAGGCCGACAGCAGCAGCACATCGCTCTCCCGCGCCGCCGCCACCAGGTCGTCGGTCATCCGCCCGACCAGCCGCCGGGCCAGCTCCACCACCCGCACCAGCTTCCCGGCGCCGCTGGTACTGCGGTGCAGCCCCCGGCCCCGAGGTGACTCCAGCTCCGCGCGCGGATCGACCGGCAGCGCGTGGAACCGCACCCCGGAGCCCGCCACCAGTGGCTCGAAGCAGCCGTGGGTGACCAGGGTGACCTCGTGCCCGGAACGGCCGAGCCGGTACCCGAGACCGGTGTAGGGGGCCACGTCGCCCCGGGATCCCGCCGTCATGATGGCAACCCGCATGGCGGACAGTATGGCGGCGCCGCGCCGCACAGAGGTCCAACGACCCGGCCCACCCGTCGACTTCACGCCTGCCGCATCCGTTGACTTCACCCCCGGGCGGCTCTACGGTCGGCGCGCAGCATGTTCGACTAACCGATCCATGTTCGAAATACCGATCGCTCAAAGTGCCGATCGCCATCCCGATCACCCACGCATTCCGTCCCGCACGCGGAGGAGCCGATGTACCCCCCACCCGGTCTCGCAAGACGCTGCAGAACCGCCAGACGCTGCAGAACCGCCGCCGTACGCGCCCTGGTCCTCGTCCTGACCGCGGCCGCCGCCCTCCTGTTCGCCCAGCCGGGCCCGGCGCAGGCGGCGACCACCCGCCAGGTGTCCGTCCCCACCGCCCCCATGGGCTGGGCCTCCTGGAACAGCTTCGCCGCGAAGATCGACTACAACGTCATCAAGCAGCAGGTCGACGCATTCGTTTCGGCCGGACTGCCCGCCGCCGGATACCAGTACGTCAACATCGACGAGGGCTGGTGGCAGGGCACCCGGGACAGTGCCGGCAACATCACCGTCGACACCTCCGAGTGGCCCGGCGGCATGAGCGCCATCGCCGACTACATCCACAGCAAGGGCCTGAAGGCCGGCATCTACACCGACGCGGGCAAGAACGGCTGCGGCTACTACTTCCCGACCGGCCGCCCCGCCGCCCCGAACACCGGCAGCGAGGGCCACTACGACCAGGACATGCTCCAGTTCTCCAAGTGGGGCTTCGACTTCGTGAAGGTCGACTGGTGCGGCGGCGACGCCGAAGGACTCGACGCGGCGACGACGTACAAGGCGATCAGCTCCGCCGTCACCAAGGCCAGCGCCGCCACCGGCCGCCCGCTGACCCTCTCGATCTGCAACTGGGGCTACCAGAACCCCTGGAACTGGGCGCCGGGCCTCGCCCCCATGTGGCGGACCAGCACGGACATCGTCTACTACGGCAACGCGCCCTCGCAGACCAACATGCTGTCCAACTTCGACCAGGCCCTGCACCCGGACGCACAGCACACGGGCTACTACAACGACCCCGACATGCTGATGGTCGGCATGCCCGGCTTCACCGCCGCGCAGAACCGCACCCATATGTCCCTGTGGGCGATCTCCGGCGCCCCGCTGCTGGCCGGCAACGACCTCACCGCCATGACCAGTGAGACGGCGGCCATCCTCAAGAACCCGGACGTCATCGCCGTCGACCAGGACCCGCGCGGCCTCCAGGGCGTCAAGGTCGCCGAGGACACCACGGGCCTCCAGGTGTACGGCAAGGTCCTCTCCGGCACCGGGAACCGGGCCGTCGTGCTGCTCAACCGCACCTCCGCCGCCAAGGACATCACCGTCCGTTGGTCCGACCTCGGCCTCACCGGCGCCTCGGCGAGCGTCCGCGACCTGTGGACGCAGAAGAACCTCGGCTCGTACGCCACGAGTTACACGACCAGCGTCCCGGGGGGCGGCTCGGTGATGCTCAAGGTGACCGGCACCGAGGCGGCGAGCAGCAGCTACAGCGCGACGTCCACCGGGAAGTCCACCGGCGTGAGCGCGGCGAGTACCGGCCTGGACGTGGTCGACCTCACCTACACCAACACGGCGTCCACCGCCGTCACCGGCACGCTCCAGGTCAACGGGCAGACCGCCACCACGGTCTCCTTCCCGCCCACCGGATCCACCCCGGGCACGGTCTCGGTCCAGGTCCACCTCACCAAGGGATCGGCCAACTCCCTGACCCTGACCGGCGGTCCCACCCTGGGCACCCTCACGGTGAGACCCGTCCCCGGCACCGACGCCACCCTGCTCACCGGCAAACAGTCCGGCCGCTGCGCCGACATCTACAACAACACGATCACCAACGGCACCCAGGCCGAACTCTGGGACTGCAACGGCGGCGCCAACCAGGCCTGGACCTACACCGCCCGCAAGGAACTCGTGGTCTACGGCGACAAGTGCCTCGACGCCTACAACCTCGGCACCACCAACGGCACCAAGGTGGTGATCTGGGACTGCAACGGCCAGAGCAACCAGCAGTGGAACGTCAACGCCGACGGCACGATCACCAACGTCAACGCGGGCCTGTGCCTGGACGCGTACAACGGCGGCACGGGCAACGGCTCCAACCTCGTGCTGTGGAGCTGCAACGGCGGCGACAACCAGAAGTGGTCCCGGACCTGACACCTCCGCCGAGGGCGGGTTGTCGAACCGAGCCTCATGCCACGCCCCGCTCCGTGATGATCTCGGTGCGGGGCGTGGGCATCTCCCGGACGAACAGTGGGACCTCATACGGGATCTGTGCCAGGCTGGTCGCGGTGCCGGCGAGTGCACATCCATGGGGGGTGCTGTGGGGCCGCGGAGGACGCTGTCTTTCGGAGACGCGCTGATACTTCTGGGCGAGGACCCTCCCGCCATGGCAGCGCTGGACCGAGCGATCGCGGGAGCGCTCAATCTGGCCACGGGCGGTCTGAGCGGCGGGCTGCTCGGCATGTTCGACGCTCGCGGGAGAATCCTCGGTCTGGGACGCGACGCGGCGCGTGGCGTGGGCGCACGACTGGGACGCGCTCATGGGCGGGTGGAACGCACCCAGCTTCTGGAGGCCGCCCACACCGTGATCGTCGTACTGGCGTTCTTCGAGATCCTTGAACAAGCTTTCGAAGCCCTGGTCCAGGAGGACCCACCCCTGTCGCTGAACGACTTGCTGCTGAGTCGTCGTGAACAGATCACCCTCGCGGGCGGCCGACCGCCTTCCGACGAGGGATTCGCGCAGACCATGACGCAGGTGGACGCTCCACGTCCCGCCCCTCATCTGCCGTACGAGGACACCCTCGTCGAACTCCGGCTCTGGTACCGGCGCCTGGCCTCTCGAGTCGTCAACTTCCTGCGGGGACTGGCCTTGTGGGAGGAACTGCCTGCGTCCATCCGCTCGGAGATCGCGGACACGGTGCACGACGCACTGCCCGAGCGCGCGGTCGAGCAGTACGAGGCGCTGTACTCCCGACTGGCTGTCGAGGCCCCCGAATTCCGTTACTGGTCGGGCCGGTTGGAACACCAGGCCACGCGCACCGAACTGCGGCGGGCGCTCGCCGGGCTGGAATCGCTTCTGTCCTCGTCCATCGTTGTGCAGGATCCGCCGGTGGACATCGCCCAGGCCCTGTCCCGGGCACACCTGGCGGCCCTGAACCGCCGCATCCTCGACGCCGAGTCCACTCCGGAGGGCATGCGGGTGCCGACGCTGGGCGAGGCATATCTGGACCCTGATTTCAGGGTACGTGCCGTCGACGGGCAAGGCAGTCCCGCCGCCGAGGACTGGTGGGAGGAAGCACCGTTACGACAGGACCTCACCGAGTATCTGACAGGCGTCCTGACGTCGGAGGGACTCACCCTCGCTCCTCTGCTGGTGCTGGGGCAGCCGGGCGCGGGCAAGTCCGTCCTCTCCCGGATCCTCGCGGCGCGGCTGCCGGCCGCTGGATTCCTGCCGGTGCGAGTGGCGCTGCGCGATGTGCGCGCGGACGACGAACTTCAGGACCAGCTCGAACAAGCCGTCCGTGACGCCACCGGAGAGCAGGTCGCCTGGCCCGCACTGGTGCGGTCGGCAGGCGCCGCCTTACCGGTCCTCCTGCTCGACGGGTTCGACGAACTGCTGCAGACCACCGGAGTGCACCAGAACGACTTCCTGGTGAAGGTGGCCCGTTTTCAGGAGCGGGAATCGGAACAGGGACGTCCGGTCCTCGCCCTGGTCACCAGCCGGACCACGGTGGCGGATCGGGTCCGCTATCCGCAGGGAACGGTCGCGATGCGCCTGGAGCCGTTCCGGCGGGAGCAGATCGAGGCTTGGCTCCAACAGTGGAACCTCTCCAATGCCCGCCACTTCACCGCCCGGCGCCTGTCGCCACTCACCTGGGAGCTGCTCGAGCCGCATCGCACCCTCGCCGGGCAGCCACTGCTCCTGACGATGCTCGCTCTCTATCACGCGGCAGGGAACGACCTGCAGGGCGCGGACGAGCGCCCACTGGGTGAGGCAGATCTGTACGAGGCACTGCTCGGCTCGTTCGCTCGGCGCGAGGTGGCCAAGGACTCCCGGGACACCCTGCGGGACACTCAGATCGACGACCTCTTGGAGCGAGAGCTCCAGCGGCTGTCACTCGTCGCCTTCGCCATGCTCAACCGGCGGCGCCAATGGGCCTCGACGGCTGAACTCGAACAGGATCTGGCCGCGCTGCTGGGACGGCACGCACACGGGGCATCGGGTTTCCGGGAACCTCTGGGACAGGCTGAGATCACCCTCGGGCGCTTCTTCTTCGTGCAGCGCGCGCAGTCGATCAGGGGTGGACAGACGCTGTCCACCTACGAGTTCCTGCACGCCACGTTCGGGGAGTACCTGGCCGCGCGACTCGCCGTGCAGCTGTTGACGAGACTTCTCGACCACCGCCCCGTCTTCTCGATGGGCAGTGAACCGCTCAACGACGACATGCTGTTCGCGCTGCTCTCGTTCGCCCCCGCCTTCTCCCGGCAGATGCTCCGCTTCGCCCGGGCGCGCGTCGAACAGCTGCCGGAGGACGATCGTGAGCGCCTGTCCCGCCTCGTCATCCGTGTGTTGGGCGAACGTGAGCTGCGTGCCGACCAGCCGTATCCGGCCTACCTTCCCCAGCGGATGCGGGCCACTGTCCGGCAGGGCATATACAGCGCCAACCTCGTGATGTTCGTGCTGTTGCTGACAGGGGAGACGACGGTCAGCTCGCTCTTTCCCACCCAGGACGACCCGGGGGACGCATGGCACAGTCGCGCGCTGCTGTGGCGCTCCTCCTTGGAGGAGCCGCAGTGGACGGACTTTGCCTCGCCCCTGATCCTGCGACGGACCCGCGACGGAGACCGGCGTGATCTGACGATTCGTCTTCGGCAGGGCGAACCGGCCATCCCAGAGGCGATGGACGCGCACTGGATCTACCCAGTGCCACAGGAACAGGAGGACGTTCTGTGGCAGCGCACCTACTGGAACGAGATCTGGCACAAGATGGATCTCTCGGCGGGGACGAACGACGGCGTGGCCCTTCAGGCCCTGCGCCCGTTGTTCGAGTCCTTGGGCCCGTTGCTCACCACGTTCAACGGGGGCGGTGGCAGACCCGCCACCTCGATCGTCCACGATCTGCTGAAGCTGTGGCTGGAGGGCGAGATCGGGATGTCTCTGGAGGAGACCCAGGTGTTGTATCGGCGCGTCGGCAACGCGCTCCTCGTCTCCGACCGAGACGGCCCGGTCATGCGGCACCTCAGGCCAGTGCTCGTCGGCCTGCTGGATCGCGACCTGAAGCGCTTCCCCCCACAGGACGTGCAGCATCTCGTCGATGTGTTGTCAGTACATGCCCCCGCTGAGCTGCGCGAGCTGCTCCAGGGACGTGCCGAGGCCGCCCGGTTCAGGACTCTGCGCGGCGAGTGACAGCCGGCGCTCGCGCTGAGTCGAAATGTTCATGGGATGGGGCTGCACTGAGCTGGCCAACGGCGTCTCGCGCAGCGCTGTCCCGGCACGGCGTGATGATGCTGACGAGTCAAAGTGCGAGCACCATGTCTTCACCTGCGGCCAGGATCTCCCCGTGGTACGCGCCCTGCGCTTCCGCGACGGATCGCTGGCGTTCGGCGCCTGGCCAGAAGTGTGTGAGCAGCAGGCGCTTCGCTCCCGCGCTGGCAGCCCACTGCCCGGCCTGGGCCGCGCTGAGCAGATGCGGGTCGACAGCCGGACCCTGCAGCGTCGCTCCGGCGACCAGCAGGTCCGCCCCGGCCGCCAGTTCGCCGAGCGCAGGGTCGGGCCCGGCATCGCCGCTGTAGGCCACGGTCAGTCCGGGCGCCGTCAACCGCACGCCCGCGTGCGGCACATGATGCGGAAGGAGCCGCCCGTCCAGCCGGAAGGGACCGACCTCGTAGCTACCCGGCAGCGGATGCGGGTCGAAGACCTCGCGCAGGTCCTCGGTCGGCTCCATCGCCTGCACCCGCCCGAGCACCCCCGGCGGGCAGTACAACGGCACACGCCCGTCGCGCCCCGCGCCAAAGAGCAACGCTCGGCAGAGCGCGCTCAGATCCGCACAGTGGTCGGGGTGTTCGTGGGTGATGACCACGGCGTCGACCTCGCTCGCCGTGCACCGCCCCAGCAGCCGGGGCAGCGCCGCGTAGCCGAGGTCCAGGACCAGGCGGAACCCGTCAGCCTCCAGTAGGAAGCTGCTCGCCGCCCGCCCGGCCTCCGGCCAGGCGCCACACGTCCCCAGCACAGTCAGCTCGCGCACCGGCGCATGCTCCCACAAGTGCAGTCGACAGGGCCATCAACCGCCGACAGCTCCGCGTGAGGCGTCGGCAACCGAAGGCCGCTCGACGGCCCGGCTTGCCGCCCCCACCCGCGCGCCGGCCCCACTGATCCCGCACGACCCGCACCGCTGGGACTTCAGTAGGTCGGCTGCCGGAGATTCGGTTGCTGTCAGTTGGCTCGCCCGTCTTCTTTGCTCCGACGCCGGCTCGCGGCGTGGGATTGTCTCGGGTCAGCCTGTGGTGGCGGCCCAGACGTTGGTGTTGCCGAAGGTGGCCGGGCAATCGACAAGCGGCCAGGGCGCCGGGAAGACCGGCTCTCCGGCAGCGAGTGACTTCCCTCGCCAGTCCTGGATCGGCTGGCAGACCGCCGCGTTGCGCATGTCGATCCACACACCGACGCCGTATTTGCGGCTTGCCGCGGCGTATACGTAGTCGCCGATGCGCTCTTCGCGCAGCCGGTGGCCCGGGTAGCCGGCGCGCAGGTCTGCGACCGGGCCGTTGTAGACGGTGGTCCACCGCCCCGGGCCGTCGTCGTGGCCGTAGTTGTGGTGGTTGACGGCGATGGGGGCGCTGAGGAAGACGCCGTGATAGGGCCGTGGCGAGTTCACGTCCGATCCGCGCCACGGCGAGGTCACGGCGGCGTAGGCGATGTAGGCGCGGTCACCGGTCGGGGACAGTGCGGGCGCGGCGTAGAGCGGACGGTCTCCGGGGCGGCCTACGGCGACCGGTGTGTGCCAGTGACTCCCGCGGTCGGAGGACCACGAGGCCCGGACCTGCTCGTGGTTGAGGCCCGCGCTGCCGTCGCTCCAGGCGTCGATGATCAGGTTGGTCGCGCCGGCGCCGGTCGGGGCGCCATTGGCGATGTCGACCTCTGGGGCTGCGGCGTTTTCGGTACGTGCTCCGGTGTATCCGTCCATCACGCAGCGGCCGGAGAGCGGGTCGATGAAGTAACACTCGTCGGTGAAGGAGAAGAGCCGGTGTGGCTTGGTCCAGTGCTTGCCGCCGTCGAACGATTTGAAAACGACGTGTTCGCCCCTGGTCGGAAGGTTCGACAGGTCGTGTGCCTGGTAGCTCTCCGCGAACAGGTACACGGCTCCGTGGCTGTCGGTGCGGACGGTGCACCCGATGTACCCCTGATGTCCGAAGGACGGGTCCATGCCGCGGGCGACCACCTTCTCCGTCCAGTGGTCCCCGCCGTCGGCCGAGGTCGCCACGATCAGAGGGACCTGAGCCTGAGACTCATCCTCGCCGATGAGGTAGTCGTTGAAGCACGTGTACGTGTGCCCGAAGTACCGGCTTGATGCGGCGTTGTCGGCCCAGATCTGGTCCTTGTCCCGGAAGCTGGTTGGATCGTTGCTTTCAAGGATGACCGGTCTCATCCAGCTCGACTTCTGCCGCACGCGCGACGGCGTGGGGTTGTCAAGGCGAGAGACACCGATGCCCGCACCGCTCTTGAGGGTGGTCCGGTTTTTGAACTTCTCCGCCAGGTTCGCGTAGTAGACGCGTGATCCGTTCGCCCACGAGAAGCGCCCGTTGACCGGGCGCGGCCCGATCGCCACGGCTGGGTCGCCGGAGGAGTAGATCCCCGTCTCGTACCACCACGGGAGGGTGCCGATCGGGCCGACGTGGCCCTCGCATGGCTCGCCGCCGCCGACAGTCGAAGTACGTCGTCTCCACCACCCTCACCGAGGGCAAGCTGGTTTCCAACTGGGGCGAGACCACGATCCTCCGCTCCCTGTAGAAGCAGGTCCTCGGCGTCGTCCGCTGACGGCACTCCGCCGGAAAATAGTAGCCATGGATATAGTAGCCATGTAGTCTATTCGGTATGAGCAATGGTTCGCCGAGCCCCATGCCCAGTACTCACTGGTCGCGTCGCTGCACGGCATGCAGCGCGCCGGTGAGCGGCCCAGTCAGCGTCGACTCACCGACCACACAGGCCTGGAGGCGCTGTACGTCTTGAAGCCGGCGCGTGCTCTGGAGTCGGCAGACTGCTTGAACAGTTGCTGGAGCCGCTCGGCGGCCTCGTCGCCCCGCGGACGCGCGTTCACCGACGAGCTGACGACCCTGCTCGACGCACCTCTCGCTCCATCCGTACCGAACGACGAGAGAACTCAGGGGACACCACCATGACCACCACCGCACCCGTCGCCGACGCCCGCGCCCTCGGCCTGGCCCACTACGCCGCGCGCGGCGTCCTGGAGCACGTCCTGGCGCGGCACGGCATCACCTTTCAGCAGCAGATCGTCCTGCGCGCCGCCATCAGTGCCGATGCCCCGCAGGCGCCGGATGATCTCGTCACCCAGGTCCGGGGCTCCCTCAAGGCCGATCCGGCCGACATCCGCGCCACGCTTGACGAGTTGCAGGCCAAGCGGCTGCTCGTCGCGGACGGCGCGCACCTTCGCCCCACGGACGCAGGGCGCGAGCTGCTCGCCGTCATCGGCGCGGAGACCGCCCCCGTCACCGCACGGATCTGGGGCGGGATACCCGCCGAGGACCTGGCCGCCGCCGGCCGCGTCCTCTCCCTGGTCGCCGGGCGCGCCAACGCGGAACTTGCGGCGCTGACCACCTGACCGCCCGGCCGAGCCGATGCGTCATCGTACGAGGCGGGACGCGGACCCCGGTTCCCGCGCGACCTAGGCGGCGGCGAGCACCACCAGGCTCGCCGCCGCCGACAGTGCACAGCCCAGCACGCACCAGGCCACCAGCCGCTGCCGCAGCGCCCGGTACCGGGCCTCGTACGTCTGCCGCAACTCCTCGGCGCGTTCGGCGGTGCGCCGCCACGAGGTTCCGGCCAGGGCCAGGTACTCGGTCTCGAAGTGCCGCTCCAGGTCTTCCCGTTGGGTGTCGGTGAGCCAGCCGAGCCGGGAGGCCACCCGGGCCGCCGCCGTACGGCCCTCCTCCCGTGCGGCGGTGAGCAGCAGATGGCCCTCGATCTGCTGGACGAGCGCCCGTTCCTCTCCGGTGCTCATCGTGCGGTCAACTCCCGCTTCCGCGGTGGCATGCCGGGGTGGTGCAGGTCGAACGCCGGCGACTCACTGCGGATCTGCGGGAGTGAGCGGAAGTTGTGCCGGGGCGGTGGGCAGGAGGTCGCCCACTCCAGCGAACGGCCGTAGCCCCACGGGTCGTCGGCCTCGACCTTCTCGCCGTACTTGGCCGTCTTCCAGACGTTGTAGAAGAACGGGAGCATCGAGCAGCCGAGCAGGAACGAGAAGATCGTCGAGACCGTGTTGAGCGTGGTGAGCCCCTCGACCGCCAGATAGTCGGGGATCCGGCGCTGCATACCGTTCACGCCCAGCCAGTGCTGCACCAGGAACGTGCCGTGGAAGCCGATGAACAGCGTCCAGAAGGTGATCTTGCCGAGGCGCTCGTCCAGCATCTTGCCGGTCCACTTCGGCCACCAGAAGTGGAAGCCCGCGAACATGGCGAACACGACCGTGCCGAAGATGACGTAGTGGAAGTGGGCCACGACGAAATAGGTGTCTGAGGTCGGGAAGTCCAGCGGCGGCGAGGCCAGCATCACCCCGGTCAGCCCGCCGAACACGAACGTCACCAGGAAGCCCATCGCCCACAGCATCGGCGTCTCGAAGGAGAGGCTGCCGCGCCACATCGTGCCGATCCAGTTGAAGAACTTCACACCGGTCGGGACGGCGATCAGGAACGTCATGAAGGAGAAGAACGGCAGCAGCACACCGCCGGTGACGTACATGTGGTGGGCCCACACCGTCACGGACAGACCGGCGATCGCGATGGTCGCCGCGATCAGACCCATGTAGCCGAACATCGGCTTGCGGGAGAAGACCGGGATGACCTCGGAGATGATGCCGAAGAACGGCAGCGCGATGATGTACACCTCTGGATGGCCGAAGAACCAGAAGAGGTGTTGCCAGAGCAGGGCTCCGCCGTTTGCCGCGTCGAACACATGCGCACCGAACTTGCGGTCCGCCTCCAGGGCGAACAGCGCGGCCGCGAGGACCGGGAAGGCGAGCAGCACCAGAACGGCGGTCAGCAGCACGTTCCACACGAAGATCGGCATGCGGAACATGGTCATGCCCGGGGCACGCATGCAGATGATCGTGGTGATGAAGTTGACCGCGCCGAGGATGGTGCCGAAGCCGGAGAAGGCCAGACCCATGATCCACATGTCGGCGCCGATGCCCGGGCTGCGGACCGCGTCCGACAGCGGGGAGTAGGCGAACCAGCCGAAGTCGGCCGCACCCTGCGGGGTGAGGAAGCCGCCGACCGCGATGGTCGAGCCGAACAGGTAGAGCCAGTAGGCGAACATGTTCAGCCGGGGGAAGGCGACGTCCGGCGCGCCGATCTGGAGCGGCATGATCCAGTTCGTGAAGCCGGCGAACAGCGGCGTCGCGAACATCAGCAGCATGATCGTGCCGTGCATCGTGAACGCCTGGTTGAACTGCTCGTTCGACATGATCTGCAGGCCGGGGCGAGCCAGCTCGGCGCGCATCAGCAGCGCCATCACGCCACCGATCAGGAAGAACGCGAACGACGTGACCAAGTAGAGCGTTCCGATCGTTTTGTGATCGGTGGTCGTCAGCCACCGTACGGCCCTGATGTCTCTGATCCTCTTCACACCCCGCCTGTGTCCGCGCCCGGCGCGCGGGTCACACTCGGACGGCGCGACGAGCATCACGGAAGAAGGGTGTGACGATCCGGGGAGTGCCGGACACCAACCGAACATGAGCAACGACGAGATCTTCGCCGCTGCCTATCGCGAGCACTACTGGGCGGTCAGCCGCTATGTCGCCAGGCGACTGGAGGGGCGGGCCGACGAGGTGGAGGAAGTGGTGGCGGAGGTGTTCACGGTGGCCTGGCGCCGCCGCGCCGACCTGCCCGCAACGCCGCTGCCCTGGCTGTACGGCGTGGCACGCAACTGCCTGGCCAACGCGGTACGCGGCTACGGACGGCGGCGCCGGCTGCTGGACCGGCTGGGCAACGACGAGGCGGCGCACGGCCGGCACATCGTGGACAGCCCCGACGCGGAGGCCCCCGGCGGTTGGGTGCACGAGGCACTGGCCCGGCTGACCCCGGCGGACCAGGAGGTGCTCCGCCTCGCGGCATGGGAGGAACTCGGCGCCGAGGAGATCGCGGTGGCCCTGGGCTGCGGCAGACGGGCGGCGGCCATGCGACTGCACCGGGCCCGGCAGCGACTCAAGACGCAGATCGACCGCTTGCGTCCCCCGGCGGCCGTCGATGCGCTGCCACCGAGGGGGTTCGGTCATGGCTAGCGCTCGGCCTGCCCTGTCTCTCGCATTCGCCGTTCCGTCCGGCACGGGACACCGCCCGGGGCGACCGCCCTGCCCACCCGCGCCCGCTGCTGACGCGACGCCCTGCAAGGAACACCGACATGGCTGAAGAACTCGAACTCCTCCGCCGCGCCAACCCGGTGCCGGCCGACGGCCCCCACTTCGGCGACGGGCCGCTGGACCACCGCGCCGAGCGGCGGCTCCGGCGGCTGATGAGCGAGGACCGGCCGCTCCGCCGTATCGTCCCGCGTGCCCGGCTGCTCTGGGGCCTCGCCGCAACCGCAGTCGTCCTGGTCACCGCCCTGACCGTGCTGATCGGCGGCCCGAGCACCCCGCCGGCCCTCGCCGCGCCGCGCCCGCTGACCGTCCGGGCCCACTCCACGCCCGTACCCCTGAAGGAGCTGGCCGGCCTTGCCGATGCGGCCGCGCAGGACGACACACCGAGCCTGCTCAAGGGCACGCATGTGCAGTCGTGGAGCCTCGGCATGAGTGACGACAAGCCGCCCGTCACCCTCCCCGAGGAGCGGGTCGTGCGCTGGAGGGCGGACGACAGCCACACCGAGCTGGTCGTGGCGACCGACCCGCGTCACCGCGGCCGCCCGGTCCTCACCGACGAGGGCGGCGAGCCGCGACTGGTCGAGGACGGTCACGTCCTCAGCCGGACCACCTACCCGCCGAGTTGGAGCGACGACCCGCCCGAGGCACGCCCGCCGCACACCCCGGCCGCCCTGCGCGACTACCTCGCCGAGACCGTCCGTACCGACTCCCCGCGCACCCCCGAACTCCTCGACGCCGTCAGGGAGTTGCTCGACCACTGGACGCTCGGCGCCCGTGAGTCGGCGGCGCTCGTCCGGGTCCTGGCGGACGCCCAGGGGCTGCGGCCCGTGGGGCAGGTGACGGACCGCCTCGGTCGCCCGGGGCAGGCGTACGTGTACGGCGGCGAGGGCGGGGGAGGTCGGCGCATGCTCATCCTCGACCCCCGCACCGGAGCCGTCCTCGGCCTGGAGACCACCTTCACCCAGGACGAGCCCGAGTGGGGGGTCAAGGCCGGGGACGTCATGGACTACAGCGCCTGGATGCGCTGATCACACCCCGAGCTGCCGGGCGGCGGCGTCGACGGTCTGCTCCAGCAGGGTGGCGATCGTCATCGGGCCGACGCCGCCCGGCACCGGCGTGATCAGCGAGGCCCGCTCCACGGCGGAGTCGAAGTCGACGTCGCCGACGTTGCCGGGGTTGTAGCCCGCGTCGATGACGACCGCGCCCGGCTTGATGTCCTGCCCCCGGATGAGGCGCGGCCGGCCCACGGCGGCGACCACGATGTCGGCCTCGCGCACCGCGGCCGACAGATCCCGGGTGCGCGAGTGGCAGTACGTCACGGTCGCGTCGCGGGCCAGGAGCAGCATGCCCACCGGCTTGCCGAGGATGGCGCTGCGGCCCACCACCACGGCCCGCTTCCCTGCCGGGTCGACGTCGTACTCGTCGAGCAGCCTGAGGATGCCGCCGGGCGTGCAGGAGACGAAGCCCGGCAGACCGAAGCTCATTGTGGCGAACGAGGCGAAGGTGACGCCGTCCACGTCCTTCTCCGGCGCGATCGCCTCGAACGCGGCCCGCTCGTCGATGTGGTCGCCCATCGGGTGCTGGAGCAGGATGCCGTGCACGGTTGGGTCGGCCGACAACTCCCGCAGGGCGCCGACGAGTTCGGTGGTGGTCGTGGCGGCGGGCAGCGCCACGTGCCGGGACTCGATGCCGGCCTTGCGGCAGCGGTTCTGCTTCATGCGGACGTAGGTGACGGACGCCGGGTCCTCGCCGACCAGCACCGTGGCCAGACAGGGCGCGCTGCCCGTCCGTTCGGTGAGATCGGCGGCCTTCTTCGCGGTCTCCTCGACGATGCGGCGGGCGAGGGCGGTGCCGTCCATGAGCCGGGCCTGTGTCATCTGCACTCCTGAGCTGGGTTGACCTTCATCGCCCAGGCGCGCGGCATCCTCCACGGACCGCTCCCCGGTGGTACTCCACCTCAGCGCCAGTCACGGCCCGCCCACAGACTAACCGAGAGCACGAGCGGCACTGAGGCTGCGTCGGCCGATGCGGCTGGCGTGCGGGCGGTGTCGGCCGCGCCGGCCCGGGCCCAGGTCGCGTCGGCGGACGTGGGTGGATGCCGGGGCGGGGGCAGCTTCCCGCGCGCGCATGCCCGGCGCGCCCGCTCTGGTGGTTCGGGCAGTGTCGGCCGCGCCAACCCGGCCCAGACCGCGCTGGCCGGCGTGGGTGGATGTCGGGGCGGGGGGGCGGCTCCCCTCCGGCACGGGCATTCCCGGCGCATGCTCGGCGCCCCGCTCTGGTGGTTCGGGCGGTGTTGGCCGTGTCGGTCCCGGGCCCAGACCGCGGTGGCCGGCGTGGGTGGATGCCGGGGGCGGGGCCAGCTCCCCGCACGGGCATGCCCGGCGCCCGCCCGGCGCCCCCGCTCTGGTCGCCAGGACGGTGCCGCCCCGTCGGCCCGGGCCCAGCCCGCGTCTGCCGACGCAAGCGGCGGTCCTCAGTCCGTGTCCGTCGCAGCGGGCAGCGCCGTCGGATCCGTCCCGGTGAGAAACGCCGACGCCTGGCCGGCCAGCCGGTCCGCGCCGATGGCCTCGGCCCAGCGGACGATCTCCGCCGCCAGCGCGACGGCGCCCGCCTCGTCGCCCGCGTCCCGGGCCAGGACGGCCAGCAGCAGCTGCTGGGAGAGGGTGCCGGGCACCGTGCCGGCCCGGGCGCCCAGCGCGGTGGCCCGGCGCCAGCGTTCCCCGGCCCGCTCGTGGTCTCCGGTGTCGTGGTCCTGACCGCCGAGGTGCCGCAGTGCCTCGCGGGCCAGTAGACCGTCCGCGCCGTCCTCCCCGGCCCGCAGCGCGTCCGTGAAGTGCGTGGCGGCGGCCGTCCGGTCGGCGAAGTGGTTCTCCGTGATCAGCCCGCGGTACATCGCCGCCCAGCCCCGGCGCACCTCGTCCGGGGCCCCGGCGTGCAGCTCCCGTGCCCGGTCGAGGAGGGTGGCGAGAGCCTCGGGGTCCTTGCCGTCCGGGCCGATGCGCAGGGCGCCGTCGACCAGGAGCAGCCGGGAGTAGGTGTGCCTGAGCCGGAGGAAGTCCGTGTCCCAGTCGCCGTCCGGGAACTCCTTCTCGGCTGCATCGATCCGCTCGGCCGCGGTGTCCGTCCCGGCGAACCAGTCGCGGTCCAGGGCGACTTCGGCGGCGGCCCGGGTGAGTCGCGCGTGGTCGGCGGGCTCTTCGACGGTGACCGAGGCCAGCAGCCGTGCGGCCCGGTCCCAGCGGCCCGCGACACTCAACTCCTTTATGGCATCGAGAAGTTCATCGACATCGACGAAGGCGTGCGCAGCATGTGTCATGCCGGGCAAAGTAGTTACCCGAAAAATGATCCACAAGAAAACCACTGCGGGAGGCAGGCAGTGCAGGACTCGGTGGACCGGCACGTGGCCGTCTGGGTGCGCGAACTGGACTGGCTGGACCCGGTGAAAGAGGCGATCATCGCCCGGCTGGCGATCCTCGGTCGGCACACCGCCCAGGCCCGCCGGGAGGTGCTGGACTCCGACGGGCTGAAGTACTGGCAGTACAAGGTGCTGTTGATGCTGCGCAGGTCCGGGCCGCCGTACGAGTCCAGTCCCTCGCAGCTCGCCGACCGGCTCGGGCTGACCCGCGGTGCGCTGTCGGCGCGGCTCGCGCCCGTCGAGGAGGCCGGGCTGATCACCCGTACCCACGAGACCGGCGACCGCCGACGGGTGCGGGTACGGCTCACCGAGGCCGGGCATGCCGCGTTCGAGGCGCACGCGGCAGCGGAGGACGCGGGTGAGGGCGTGCTGCTCGCAGCGCTGACCGAAGAAGAGCGGCGGACGCTTGCAGACCTGCTGCGGAAACTGGTCCTGGCCACCGAGGGCGGCGCGGACGCGCCCGGCCCAGCGTCGCCCGGGCCGAGAAGGTCCAGGTCAGCCGGGAGGTGACCTGGACCCTCGCGACCTTCCTTCCTACTCGTCCCATGCCTGGATCAGGATCTGTTCGGCGATCTTCCCCTCACGCAGGGTGATCATGGACTCGGCGAGGACCCGGGTGCCGTCCGCGTACTCGCAGGACTCGGAGTAGGCGGCGCGGTCGCCCTGGATGACGCACTGGTCCAGCTTGTGCGTCATGTCGCGGCTGTAGACGTCGTCGAGCATCTCGGCTATCTCGCGCCGGCCGTGCAGGACCTTGGGATGGCTGGGCTGGGTGTTGCGGTCGATGATGCGGATCTCCGCGTCGTCCGCGTAGAGGGCGAGCAGGGTGTTCCCGGTGTTCCCTTCTATGCCCCGGCGCAGTGTCTCGGTGTCGAAGGCGGATCCTGTCGCAGCGCCCATGGTGACCTCCTTAAGGCGCCCTGGCCCGGCGGAAGCGGGCCGCACGGGCCCCACCTCCGAGGCTCCTCCGCCCCGGCGGCGACGGCAAGCGCAGCCGACGTGGTCCGCCTGACGGGTGAGCGGCGCCCGGGGACCGTGTCCGGGCGGGGCGCGTCGCCGTTGCTGAAGGCATGATCTCAACACGACGTATCGTCGCCGCCGTCGGTCTGGCCGTCGGTGTCACGGGTCTCGCCGCACCGCTGGCGAACGCGGCCGACGCGGGCGCACCGCACACCGGGCAGATCAACCCGATGACCACACTGGACTCGCTCGCCGTCAGCGACATCCCGGCACAGCACCAGTCTCGGATGCCGCGGGTCTCGGACCAGCTTCGCCCGCTGAACCAGGTCAACGGACTGCAGCGGCTGAACGAACTGCACCAGCTCACCGACCTCGTCGCCCCCGTGACCGGCCTGCTGCCCGCCGTGGAGGCCTGAGCCGCCCACGGACCCGAGGGCCGTCCCGCCCGGGACGGCCCTTCACTGCTGCCCGCCCGATGTGGTCCTTCACTGCCGCCCGCCCCGGACGGCCCTTCGCCGCTGCCCGCCCGGGACCACCCTTCGGCGCTGCCCGCCCCCGGACGGCCCTTCACCGCTGACTGCCCGGACCACCGGACGACGGCCGAAAGATCCACTCTCGTCGTCGTGGCCGATGCCGCCACCGGGCCCTCGCGCGTAGGGTCGGCTCCGAAGGCACATCGAGGAAAAGGGGCCAAGGCCATGGCGCAGGAAGTACGCGGCGTGATCGCACCGGGGAAGGACGAGCCCGTACGGGTCGAGACGATCGTGGTCCCGGACCCGGGGCCCGGCGAAGCCGTCGTACGCGTCCAGGCCTGCGGCGTCTGTCACACCGATCTGCACTACAAACAGGGCGGAATCTCGGACGAGTTCCCCTTCCTGCTCGGCCACGAGGCCGCCGGCATCGTGGAGTCGGTCGGCGACGGGGTCACCGATGTGGCCCCCGGCGACTTCGTGATCCTCAACTGGCGTGCCGTGTGCGGCAATTGCCGAGCCTGTCTGCGCGGCCGCCCCTGGTACTGCTTCAACACCCACAACGCGAAGCAGAAGATGACCCTCGCCGCCACCGGGCAGGAACTCTCCCCGGCGCTCGGCATCGGCGCCTTCGCCGAGAAGACGCTGGTGGCGGCCGGGCAGTGCACCAAGGTCGACCCGGCGGTCTCCCCGGCCGTGGCCGGGCTGCTCGGCTGCGGGGTGATGGCCGGCATCGGCGCCGCCATCAACACCGGGAGCGTCGGCCGTGGCGACTCTGTCGCCGTCATCGGCTGCGGCGGCGTCGGTGACGCGGCCATCGCCGGATCGAACCTCGCCGGCGCGGCGCGGATCATCGCCGTGGACATCGACGACCGCAAGCTGGAGAAGGCGCGCACGCTGGGCGCCACCCACACCGTCAACTCCAAGGAGACCGACCCGGTCGAGGCGATCCGCGAGCTGACCGGCGGCTTCGGCGCCGACGTCGTGATCGAGGCGGTCGGCCGCCCGGAGACGTACAAGCAGGCCTTCTACGCCCGCGACCTGGCCGGCACCGTCGTCCTCGTCGGCGTCCCCACCCCCGAGATGAAGCTCGACCTGCCGCTGCTGGACGTCTTCGGACGCGGCGGCGCGCTCAAGTCCAGCTGGTACGGCGACTGCCTGCCCTCCCGGGACTTCCCGATGCTGATCGACCTCCACCTCCAGGGCCGCCTGCCGCTGGACGCGTTCGTCACCGAGACCATCCAACTGGACGAGGTGGAGAAGGCGTTCGAGCGGATGCACCAGGGCGACGTGCTGCGCTCGGTGGTGGTGCTGTGATGACCACACGCATCGAACGCCTCGTCACCTCCGGCCAGTTCACCCTCGACGGCGGCACCTGGGACGTCGAGAACAACGTGTGGATCGTCGGCGACGAACGCGAAGTGATCGTCATCGACGCCGCCCACGACGCCGAGGCCATCGCCGACGCGGTGGACGACCGCCGGCTGACCGCCATCGTGTGCACCCACGCCCACAACGACCACATCGACGCGGCCCCCGCCCTCGCCGACCTCACCGGCGCCACCATCTGGCTCCACCCGGACGACCTGCCGCTGTGGAAGCTCACGCACCCCGACCGCGAACCAGACCGCCACCTCGCCGACGGCCAGGTCATCGAGGCCGCCGGCGCCGACCTGACCGTCCTGCACACCCCGGGCCACTCCCTCGGTGCCGTCTGCCTGTACGACCCCGGCCTCGGCGTCGTCTTCACCGGCGACACCCTCTTCCTGGGCGGCCCCGGTGCCACGGGACGCTCGTACTCCCACTTCCCGACGATCATCGAGTCCATCCGCGACCGGCTCCTCACCCTCCCGCCGGAGACCAAGGTCCTCACCGGACACGGCGACGCCACCACCATCGGCGCCGAACTGCCCCACCTGGACGAGTGGATCAAACGCGGGCACTGACCCGGGGCCCGGCCGTACGATCACGCCATGACCACCAACACGCTCGAAACACTCCACGACGTGCCCGTTCTGCGCTGTGCCCCCGAAGGCCCCGCCCTCGACAGCGAGCGCGCGGCCCTCGATCTGATCGGTGACGCGATGGGGCAGGGCGCGGAACTGGTGGTGGTGCCGGTGGAGCGCGTCGCGGACGAGTTCTTCCGGCTGCGGTCGGGCGTCGCCGGTGCGGTCGTGCAGAAGTTCGTGACCTACCGGCTGCGGCTCGCCGTCGTCGGTGACATCTCGGCCCATGTCGAGGCGAGCGACGCGCTGCGGGACTTCGTGCACGAGTCGAACCAGGGCGGCCAGCTCTGGTTCCTCACCGGCTACCAGGACTTGGACGACCGCCTGCGCCGCTGAGAAAGGCGACGAGAAACGGCGCCAAGAAGAGGCGACAAGAAAAGGCGACAGGAGATGTCCGGCTTTCCCGTGAGAGTGGACGACGATGAGAGTCGTACCGCACGGGAGGTCGGACATGGCAGGGCCGCTGGAAGGCAAGGTAGCGCTGGTCGCCGGGGCGACCCGGGGCGCGGGGCGGGGCATCGCCGTGGAACTGGGCGCGGCCGGTGCCACCGTCTACGTCACCGGACGCAGCACCCGCGCCCACCGCTCCGAGTACGACCGCCCCGAGACCATCGAGGACACCGCGGACCTCGTCTCGGCGGCGGGCGGACACGGCATCGCCGTCCCCGTCGATCACCTGGACAGGCCCGCGGTACGGGCCCTCGTGGACCGCGTCGCGGACGAACAGGGCCGCCTGGACGTCTTGGTGAACGACATCTGGGGCGGCGAGAAACTCTTCGAGTGGGACACCCCGGTGTGGGAGCACGACCTCGACAACGGGCTCCGGCTGCTCCGGCTCGCCGTCGAAACGCACGCCGTCACCAGCCACTTCGCGCTGCCGCTCCTGCTGCGCCACCCGGGCGGCCTGGTCGTGGAGGTCACGGACGGCACCGCCGCCTACAACCGCGACACCTACCGCGTGAACCTCTTCTACGACCTCGCCAAGGCCTCCGTGCTGCGCATGGCCTTCGCGCTCGGCCACGAACTCGGCCCACGCGGCGCGACCGCCCTCGCACTGACCCCCGGCTGGCTGCGCTCGGAGATCATGCTCGACGCGTTCGGCGTGCGCGAGGACAACTGGCGTGACGCCCTCGACCGCGAACCGCACTTCGCCATCTCCGAGACCCCCCGCTTCGTCGGCCGCGCCGTCGCCGCGCTGGCCGGCGATCCCGACGTGGCCCGCTTCAACGGGCAGTCCCTGTCCAGCGGCGGCCTCGCCCAGGAGTACGGGTTCACCGACCTCGACGGCAGCCGTCCCGACGCCTGGCGGTACCTGGTCGAGGTACAGGACGCGGGCAAGCCGGCGGACGTGACCGGTTACCGGTGAAACCGGGCCCCGCGGCCCTACGGTCACCCCACCTCAAGCGCTTCGCGGGACGTCAGCCGGAAGCCGTCGCGAGCACGTCCAGGACCCGGCGGGTATCGGCCTCGGTGGTGCGCCAGTTGCTGAACGCGGCCCGCAGGGCGGGCACTCCGCCGTACACGGTCGGCGTCAGGAACGCCTCCCCGGACTCGGCGACCGCCCGCGCCAGCGCGTCCACCCGCTCCTGCGTGGGCTCCTCCTCGGCGAGCGTGAAGCAGACGACGTTGAGCCGGACCGGGGCCAGCAGGCGCAGGCCCGGGAGGGCGTCGACGCCCTCGCCCAGCCGGCGGGCGAGGGCCACGTTGCGCTCGACGATCTCGCGGTGCCCGGCCCGGCCGTAGGCCACCAGGGAGAACCAGGCCGGCAGGGCGCGCAGCCGCCGGGAGTTCTCCGGGGTGAGGTGCAGGAAGTCGGGTTCGCCGGTGGGCAGGCCCAGGTACGGCGAGGCGTTGTGGAACACGGCCACCTGGAGGTCGCCGCGGCGGGTGAACTGGACGGCCGCGTCATAGGGCACGTTGAGCCACTTGTGCAGGTCCACACAGACCGAGTCGGCCGCGTCCAGTCCGTCGACCAGAGCGGCGTACTCGGGGGAGAGGGCGGCGAAGCCACCGAACGCGGCGTCCACGTGCAGCCAGAAGTCGTAGCGCTCCTTCAGCGCGGCGATCGCCCGCAGATCGTCGAAGTCGACGGTGTTCACCGTGCCCGCGTTCGCGAGGACGATCGCGGGCCGACCGCCGAGATCCGCCAGTGTCGACTTCAGCGCGGCCACGTCCACGGCCTCCCGGTTGCCCGGCAGCAGCGGCACCCGGCGCAGCCGGTCCCGGCCGATGCCCAGCACCGACATGGCCTTGGCAACGCTGGAGTGCGGGCTGCCGGAGAGCACGTCGACCGGGCCGAGCGCGGCGGCTCCCGCCCGGGAGACGTCCACCCCGAGCCGCTCGCCGAGCCATTCGCGCGCGATCGCGAGGCCGACCGTGTTGGACACCGTCGCCCCGGTCACGAACGCCCCGCTGTGCGCCTCGCCCAGCCCGAACAGCTCGCGCAGCCACGCCACGGTCTCCCGCTCCAGCTCCGCCGCCCAGGATCCGCCCGCCCCGGAGACGTTCTGGTCGAACGCGGACGTCAGCCAGTCCCCGGCGACCGACGCGGGGGTCGCGCCGCCGGTGACGAAGCCCAGGTAGCGGGGGCCGGCCGAGCCGGAGAAGCCGGGCGCCCACCGCTCGGCGAACCGCGCGAGGGCGCCCGCGCCGCCCGCGCCCTCGGCCGGCAGGGGCGCACGCCCGGGAGGCCGCCCGGGTGCGGCGACCGGCCGCTCGGCCAGGCCCGCCACCTCACGGGCGGCGAAGTCGCGGGCGGACTGCAGGAGTTCGGGAAGCCGGGAGAGATCGTCGGCGAGTGTGCGGTGCATGGGCCGCAGCGTAGGCCCGGCGGGGGCTCGTACGACTGGTCCACTTGAGGGAAACTGGACCAGTGGACACAGGTTTCGTCGCCGCGCTCGGTGACTGGCGTGCCCGGCCCGGCCCCCGCGCCCGCTCCCTCGCCACGGCGGTACGCGAGGCGGTCGTCGACGGGCGGCTCCCGGCCGGCTCCCGGCTGCCGTCGGAGCGGGAACTCGCCCGAGTCCTGCAGCTCAGCCGCGGCACTGTGGTGGCCGCGCTGACCCTGCTCCGCGACGACGGCTGGCTCGCCACCCGGCACGGCAGCGGCAGCGTCGTCCGCCTGCCCGCCCGGCTCACCGAGCGCACCACGCCCTGGTCGCAGGACCGGGGCGGCGCCCCCGAAGCCGACCTCGACCTCACCCTCGCCGTCACCGCCGCACCCCACGAGGCCTTCCGCGCCGCCCTCGCCCGCGCCGCCGAGCGCAGCGCCGCCCTGCTCGTCGACTCCGGCGTCACCGGCGCGGGCCTGCCCCGTCTGCGGGATCTGCTCGCCGAGCGCTACACCCGCGCCGGCCTCGCCACCCGCCCCGAGCAGATCCTCGTCACCGCGGGCGCCCAGGCCGCCCTCACCCTGCTCCTGGACCACCTCCACACCGACCGCCGGTCACCCGTCGTCGTGGAGAACCCCAGCTACCCGGGCGCCCTCGCCGTCCTGCGCGCCCGGCGCACCCGCCTCCTGGCCGTCCCCGTCACGGCACCCGACGGCTGGGACACCGACCGCCTCACGGACGCCGTACGCCGGCACAGTCCCCGACTCGCGTACCTGATGCCCGACTTCCACAACCCGACCGGCGCCCACATGGACGCATCGACGCGCCGTACGATCGCCTCTCTCGCCGACCGGCACGGGCTGACCGTCCTCGCCGACGAGACGATGCGCGACCTGGACCTGAGGAGGCCGCCCGGCACCGAACCCCACCTCGCCGGAGCCCGGGTGATCCAGATCGGCTCGGCGAGCAAGACCCTGTGGAGCGGCCTGAGGGTCGGCTGGATCAGGGCGAGCGCGGACCTCGTACGACAGCTGCGGCTGAACCCGCTCCAGGCGCAGCTCTCCCCGCCCCCGCTGGAACAGCTCATCGCCGCCGAACTCCTCGGCGCACCGCTCCCGGACCTCCTGGCCGACCGCCGCGCCCGGCTGCGCGCCCAGCGCGACCACCTGGTCGCCCTGCTCGCCCCGACCGGATGGACGTACACCGTCCCGAAGGGCGGCCTGACCCTGTGGCTGCGCCTCGGCGAGGGCATGAGCGCCACCGACCTCGCGGCCCGCGCCGCCGCGCGCGGACTCGCGGTGACCCCCGGCCCGCGCTTCGCCGCCGACCGCACCACCCTCACCCGGCACCTGCGCCTGCCGTTCACGGCGACGCCGGAGACGCTGACGCGGGCGGTGGGGCTGTTGCGCGCGTGCTCGGGGAGCCCCGAAACCGCCTGACCGGCCTCCGCGCGGCGGCGAAGTTCACCGTTTCGTCACAGCGTGGCCGGAACTACAACCGTCGAGCCGGGCGGCAGGTCTAGTAGGCCGAGAGCGCGGGAATCGCGAAGGGAACCACCCGGGGGAGGCCCTGGGAGCAAAAGGGGAGAAGGGGAAGAGGCCGACATGGGGGACATACGCAGACGAGGTGTCGTCGCGCTCGGCGTCACCGCACTCGTGGCGCCGCTCACGCTCGCCTTCACCGCGGCGCCGGCCCAGGCCGCGAGCTGCACCACGCAGGCGGGGCCGTACCAGAAGCAGGTGGAGAAGTTCCTCGGCCGACCGGTCGACGGAAAGCAGTCGTCCGCCGACTGCAAGGCCATCCAGGCCTTCCAGAACAAGCACGGCATCACGCCCGCCGTCGGCTACGCCGGGCCCGTCACCTGGGGCGTGATGGACCTGATGAACAAGCAGAAGGCCGTCGGGAACGACCCGAACAAGGACGGCAAGTGTCCGGTGAACAAGGGCCGTATCGCCTGCGTGAACCTCTCGCTCCAGCTGAGCTGGATCCAGGACGGCGACAAGCTCGTCTACGGGCCCGTACCGGTGCGCACCGGCCGTGACGGGTACGAGACCCGCACCGGTCTGAAGAAGATCTACTGGCGGGACATCGACCACGTCTCGACCGTCTACAACGTGCCGATGCCCTACAGCCAGTTCTTCGACGGCGGCCAGGCCTTCCACTCCGTCAACCTCAGCATGTGGAACCCGCCGGGCTCCCACGGCTGCGTCAACATGACCACGAAGGACGCCAAGAAGTACTGGTCGCTGCTGAAGACGGGCGACGACGTCTTCGTGTACGGCCGCAAGCCGGGCACCTGAGCCGGTCAAGGCGCCCGGCCACCGGGCTCAGTTCTCCGGCGCGTCCCCGAAGTCGGGGATCTGCAGCCGGACCCCGCCCTGCCGCGCGGACTCGTGCGCGATGATGCCCGGCAGGGTGTAGCGGGCGGCCACCCACGCGTTCACCGACGGCAGAGTCCGGGTGTTGACCGCGGTGACGAAGTCGTCCACCAGGAAGTGGTGGCTGCCCTCGTGTCCGTTGTGCAGCTGGTCGAACTCCCGCGGCAGCCGGGCGCGGTCGTGCACCGGCGCCGACCCGGAGGTGAAGGCGGCCCGCAGCTCCGGCGCGATGTGCCGCAGCGACGGATCGTCGGGCGACAGGGTCGGCTTGGGCTCCAGCAGTTCGCTGATGTCCTTCACGCCGTTCTTGTCCTGCCACAGCGCCACCGTCGCCAGCTGCTCCATGCTCGCCTCCGTCCCGAAGAACCGGAAGCGGGACTCGCGGATGTGCGAGGGGTAGCCGACCCGCCGGAACTCGTTCGTACGGAACGAGCCGCCACCCACCACTTCGAACAGTGCGGTCGCGTTGGACACGTCGTTGTCGAACTGGCTGACCGAACGATCGAAAACGCCGTCACCGCGATCGTCATGCACACCGATCGCCGAGACGCTCACCGCGTGCGTCCGCCAGGCCCCGAGCACCCCGCCCACCGAGTGCGTCGGGTACAGCAGCGGGGGATAGCTGGCGGTCGCCTTCCAGTTCTCGCCGCCGCTGTACTGGTAGGCCTCGTAGAAGCCGAGGTCCATGTCGTGGACGTAGTCGCCCTCGGCGTAGAACAGCCGGCCGAAGGCGCCCTCGGCGATCTGGTTGCGGGCGTGCACGGTCGCCGGGTTGTACTGGCTGGTCTCGCCCATCATGTACGTCAGCCCGGTCGCCCGGGCCGCGTCGATGATCGCGGCTATCTCGTCGGTGGTGATCGCCATCGGCACCGCCGAGTACACGTGCTTGCCCGCGTTCAGGCCCTGCAGGACCAGCGGGCCGTGCGTCCAGCGCTGGGTGAAGATCGCGACCGCGTCGATCGCCGGCGACTCCAGCATGGCCTCGTACGACGGGAACGTGCCCGCGAGCCCCTGTGTGGCGGCGAGCCGCTCGGCCCGCTCGGGCAGCAGGTCGGTGATGTGGACTTCACTCACGCCGGGATGAGCCTGGAACAGTGCGGCGAACTGACCGGAGAACTGGCCGGCACCGACGATGCCGAGGGAGAATGTCATGCGGATTACTTTTGCTTCAGAAGAATTAGACCGTCAAGGGGGCGCTCGAAGCTTTCGCATGCGAGGTTTGATGTCGGTGGAGTCCCAGTAGAGTGAGACTGTTGCTTCCATCTCAAAAGAAACGGAGGGGTCGGCCTTCATGAGCAGCTGGCTGCCGCTGAGCCCAGGGGAACGCTCCGTGGCGATCGAGATCCTCGTGCACGGCCCGCTGTCCCGCACCGAGCTGGCCCGCCGGCTGGACCTCTCGCAGGGCAGCCTCACCCGGCTGACCAAGCCGCTGATCGAGTCCGGTCTGCTGGTGGAGGTGCCCGAGGCGGGCGCCCCGGCGGAGGTGCGCCAGGGCCGGCCCTCGCAGCCGCTCGACATCGTCGCCGAGTCCCGCGCCTTCCTCGGCTTCAAGATCACCGACGACATGGTCTACGGCGTCGTCACCACGCTCCGCAGTGATGTCGTCGCCCGCCTCGACCGGCCGCTGACCGGCCACGACCCCGCGGCCGTGGCCGACCTGCTCGCGCAGATGACCGCCGAACTGGCCGCACGCCACCCCGCCCTCGCGGGCATCGGCATCGGCGTGGGCGGACTGGTGCGGGAGCGTGCCGTGGTCGGCGAGTCACCCTTCCTGCAGTGGCGGGACGTTCCGCTCGCCGAGCTGGTCCGGGAGCGCACCGGGCTGCCCGTGGTCGTCGAGAACGACGTGGCCGCCCTGGTCGAGGCCGAGACCTGGTTCGGCGCCGGACGCGGCCTCGACCGCTTCGTCGTACTGACCATCGGCGCGGGTATCGGCTACGGGCTCGTCCTCGGCGGCAGGCGGGTGCCCTACGCCGCGGAGGACCGCGGCTTCGGCCGGCACCTGATCATCAACCCCCACGGCCCGCTCACCCCGAACGGCGAGCGCGGCAGCGCCGTGTCCCTGCTCGCCATCCCCAGCATCCGCTACCAGATCCGCGCCGCCACCGGCCGGGACGCCACCTACGAGGAGATCCTCGCCGGTGCCGCAGCGGGCGAGCCCATGGCCTCCCGGGTGATCGACGAGGCCGCCCGGGCCCTGGGCACGCTGGTCGCGCAGATCGCCAACTTCGCGATGCCGCAGAAGATCCTGCTCGCCGGGGAAGGCGTGGGCCTCATGGATGTGGCGGGGGACACGGTGCGGGAGACCATCGCCACCCACCGGCACCCGCTGGCCCCTCCGGTCGGCCTGGAGACCAAGGTCTCCGACTTCCACGACTGGGCGCGCGGAGCGGCCGTGTTGGCGATCCAGGTCCTCGTGCTCGGCGCGGACCGGGCATGAACTCCCGCTCGCACTTGACAGATTGACGTGATGAGTAACACGGTCCGAAATGTCCGGATCAGGCGTACTTACTCACAGCGCCTTCACCTCCGTCGGCATATGCTTCACAGCATGTCCACCACTGTTGAAGCCGTCTCCGAGCGATCGGCCGACGAGGTCAACGAGGAGATCAGGGCCCTGTGGCGCCGGTCGGGCGGGACACTGACCACCGAGCAGCGCGCGGAGTACCAGCGCCTCGTGATGGAGTGGGCCGCAGCGGCCCCGCAGCCGCACCAGGCGGCCTGAACCTCTCTCGTCAGCCCCACGTCGCCGAGTAGTACCGCTGGTACGCCTTGCGGTCCTGCTCGGCCCGGATGTAGCGGGTCGCGACCAGCGCGATCAGACTCCCCGCGATGACCAGCAGCCCCGGACCGACGTTCCGGGTGTCCGTGAGCTGCGCCAGCAGCGTCTCGCCCTGTGCGGCGCCCGTGACCGGCGCCGTGGAACCGGGCGAGGCCGCGCTCGGCGCGACGGCGCCCTGCGTGGCCGCGCCGGACGGTGCGGGGGAGGCGGACGCGCCCTGTGCGGCGCCCGCGTTCTGCGCCGACACGATGAGCCGGACGTTCAGCGCCGCCATCGCCTTGGTGATCGGCTGGAAGAACGTCGTCCCGCCCGTGGTGCAGTCCCCGTTGCCGCCCGAGGTGACGCCCAGCGCGACGCCCTCGGAGAACAGCGGGCCTCCGCTGTCGCCCGGTTCGGCGCACACGTTGGTCTCGATGAGTCCGGTGACC
This sequence comes from Streptomyces sp. Ag109_G2-15, assembly GCF_900215565.1. Lineage (NCBI taxonomy): Bacteria > Bacillati > Actinomycetota > Actinomycetes > Kitasatosporales > Streptomycetaceae > Streptomyces > Streptomyces sp. Ag109_G2-15. Next base: position 746,484 of record NZ_OCNI01000002.1, on the reverse strand, counting down.
GTGCCCTCGGGATAGTTCACGGTCGCGTTCAGCCCGGTCACCTGGCCGTCGTGCAGCCCGCTGGTGCTGCCGCTGCGGAACACCCGCTGCCCGACCGCCGGATCGGCCGCACCGGTGATCCGCACCCCCTTGCCGCCACCGACCGCGACCACGTCGGCACCGTCACCGGCCTTGCCGGAGTTGTACTGGACGAGTGAGAAGTCGTTGCCGGGGAAATTGCTGCTGACCGTCTTGCCCAGCTGCTGGTTGCCCTGGTTGTCGGCGAACCAGATCGATCCGGCGGGCCCGCAGTGGCCGGCGGTCAGGATGAAGTCGCTTCCCCCGTTGGTGACGTTGAAGCCCGCCGAGCAGCGGCCGCCCGTCGACAGGATCGGCTGCGCCCCGTTCAACCGCGTGGTGAACGTGCCCTTCGTACGTTCCATCTGCACGAAACCGCCGATCCTCGCGGCGACTTGGGTCATCCGGGACCAGTCGGCCGCCGACACCGTACGGTCGGCCTGCACCACGACCCGGTTGGTCCGGTAGTCCACCGACCAGGCGGTGCCCGCCACCCGGGGCGCCGAACGCAGGGTGGCGGTGGCCGACTTCAGCTCGTTCATGCTGTGCGACACGACCTTCGCCTCGGCCCCGGCCTGCCGCACCGTCTGCGCCGCCCGCGCGTCGGTCACCGCCACGACCGGACGCCCGTCACCGCCGATCCAGCTGCCCGCCGTCCGTGCCGTGCCGAGCTTCGCCACCAGCGCGGCGCCCGTGTCACCGGCCGTCCCGGCCGAACTGAACGGCCTGGCGGACGCCGGGGGAGTCTCGCTCGCCATGGCCGCCTGCGCGACCATCGCACCTCCCAGGAGCAGTCCGCCGACCGCCGCCAGCCGTGTCACTCGCCGGACGACCCGTCGTCGTGCGTGCCTCATGCATGGCTCCCGAACCCCGAACGCGCGATGCCCGTGCCGGCACCGCGGGGCCCTCCGGTCGTCGAGCGCCCGACCCTGAGTACGTGGCCCGGCCCGGCGGCGTTCACCGGCGGCGGTGATCTTCTCGACTCGTCTCCGCCGCCGGCTCCCGCGCCCCGTCAGGCCTTGCGCGCCACCCCGCCGAACATGGCGACCTCCTCCGGCTCGGTGCCGTCGGTGCCCTCGGGGCGCCAGCGCGAGCAGGACACCACGCCCGGCTCCAGCAGCTCGAGACCGTCGAAGAACCGGGTGACGTCCTCGGGCGTGCGCTGGGTCAGCTTCGGAGTGCCGTGCTCGTTCCAGAACTTGACCGCCTCGTCCACGTCGGGCATCGACGGGCTGGTGATGGTGTGCGACAGCACAAGGTGGCTACCCGACGGCAGCCGGTCCGTCAACTGCCGTACCAGGCCGTACGGGTCCTCGTCCTCGCCGATGAAGATGACCACGCCGAGCAGTATCAGCGCCACCGGCTTGCTGAAGTCCAGTGTCTTCGCCGCGTGTTCGAGGATCGCGTCGACGTTGCGCAGGTCCTCGTCCAGGTAGTCGGTACGGCCCTCGGGCGTGCTGGTGAGCAGGGCGCGGGCGTGCGCGAGGACGAGCGGGTCGTTGTCGACGTACACGATCCGCGCGTCCGGCGCGATGCGCTGGGCGACCTCGTGCGTGTTATCGGCCGTGGGCAGCCCGGTGCCGATGTCCAGGAACTGCCGGATGCCCACCTCGTCGACCAGGTGACGTACCGCCCGGCCCAGGAACAGCCGGTCGGCGCGCGCGTACTCCCCGATACCCGGGTGCAGTTGGCGGATCTGGTCGCCGGCCGCGCGGTCGACCTCGTAGTTGTCCTTGCCGCCGAGCCAGTAGTTCCAGATCCGGGCCGTGTGCGGCTGGCTGGTGTTGATACGGGCGCGCAGCGACACGGCCACGTCGTTGGTGGCTGCCGGGTTGTCGGTCACGTGGGTTCAGCTCCTGGATGCCTGATGAGAGGTGCGCCATTCAAGACGCAATCTAGACGCCCGAGTTGATCTGTGCCGCACGTCCGGGGCTTTCCGTTGAGTACTTGTGAAGCATGCTCTAGCCCTGGGTTTTGATGAGCGGTGCGTCTCGTGTGAACTTTCGGAATCCGACGCTGTAGTACAGACCGCGTGCTCCGGGATGTCCTGGTGCGCCGAGGCAGGCGACGGTCATGTGCCTGGCTCCGGCTTGCCGGGCGAGGTGCATGCCGTGCAGCAGCATCGCTCTGCCCAGCCCGCGGCGTCGGTAGCGGGGATGGGTGCCGACCGGCTCGAATTGGGCGGTTCCGTTCGCCGCATCGAGCCACATGATCGTTGATGCGGCCATGGTTCCGTCCGGTGCTTCGACGAGGACGTGCAGGTCGCTGCGGTACGGCGGTGTCTGCCGGACGCCTTCGTAGCCTTCGGCTGTGTACGTCGACGGAGCCCAGGCGTCCACGTGGGCCTGGACCGCGGCCCGCGGCCCGGCCTCGTCGGCGGTGCGGAACCGGAATCCGTCCGGCACCGCCGGCTGTTCCACGTCATCGAGGTTCCGCTCGTTGAGTTGTGTCCAGGAACCGGTGTCGCCGAGCGAGGCGGGATCGGTCCGGTAGCCGTGCGCCGCCCATCGCTTCAGGGCGAACTCATCGACGGCGCTGGGTACCACGGTGCGCTCGATGCCGACCGTGACACTGGCGTACCAGTCGATCACCTCGTCCGTCAGCTCGCCGTGGCCGGGATGGACTTGATAGGTCAGAGAGGCGCTGGTGATGTCCTTCACCGAACCGTCGCTCCGCCTGACCCGGTGTGGCAGACAGACCCAGCCCCAGGAGACCGGAGCGTCACCGGAGAACCACAGCCGGCGCAGCCAGCTCCCGCCGTCGCTCACGTGCCCTTTGCCCCAGGTCCAGGCCAGCTCTCCGATCGAGGCGCCACTGTTCACCAGGTCGGGACGGACGGCAGTGACCCGCTGCGCCAGGCCCTGCATGAGCTGCAGGTCCGCAGCAGTCACGGTCTGGGAGTCCTCCATGGTTGGCCACTGTGCCAGGGCTCCGCGCAGCCATCGACCCCTTTTTTCCAGGGGCGAGGATCACAGCCGGCCAGAGGCGCAACGCCCGAAGCGCATCATGCTCCCGTCCTCCGTTCCGCGCAGGCGACGATCGCGGCGGGGGTCATGGTGCGGTTTCGCGAGGCCGAGCCTCAAGCCTGGTCGGCGACGAGCGGTGTCTCGGCGTGCTGCTCGGCCTCGGCTGGGGCCGTTGCCTGCACGCGGCCGCGGGGAAGGATCGTGGCCACGACGAGCGAACCGGCTCCGGCCACGCACACACCGGCGATCATCGGTGGCGTCAGGTTGTCCAGCGCCCCTGTCGACGTCGTGCTCGCCGCGGCGCGTCACCGGCCTTGACGTCCCCTGCCCGCCTCCCCAACTGGAGCGGTTCTACCTGCCGACCGTCACCAGGGTCCTGGACGCCGTCGCGGCCACCTTCAGGGATTGCGTGAGCGCACCGATGACGACACGAGAGACAGCTGAGACGGCGACGCAGGACACGGCCGAGTGCGTGTTCGTCCTGCCGGACCTCGGCGAAGGCCTGGTTTCGGCGGAGATCATCGAGTGGCTGGTCGAGGTCGGCGATGTGGTCGAGATCGACCAGCCGGTGGTGGTGGTCGAGATGGTCAAATCGACCGTGGAACTGCCCTCGCCGTACCAAGGACGCATCACGGAGCTGCATGCCGAAGTCACCAGGACGGTCCCGGTCGGCGCGCCGTCGGTGTCCCTGATCGGACCGCGGGGCCAGCAGCCGCCCGTGGGCGGCAACCCACCTCGTCGTTCAGCCCCAGGCTCCGGCGGCCGGGGCGACCGAACCCCCGGCCGGACGGGCCATTCGGCGGAGAGGGCAGGATTCGAACCTGCGTGGATGTCGTTACGAGCATGAAGTGGCGCACCTACCCCGAGGACGTGCTGTCGGCGACGGCCCCGGGTCCTCCGTCCACGGTCGAGCCCGTGGCTCCACGCAAGCGGGTCATCGCGGTCGGCAGACTTGAGCACATGCCCGACTCGTGGCAGGCGACCTCCAGGAAGCGGCCCTCCGCGGCCCCGCCCGCCCGGCTCGCCCCGTATCCGGTCACACCACAGCCACCTATCTTGAGCCCCATGACCAGCATCCCGCACGACACACCCGGCGAACCCGACCCGCTGCGCGTCCTCGGCCTGGAGCGGCTGCGATGTCGTATGAGCATGAAGTGGCGCACCTACCCCGAGGACGTGCTGCCGCTGTGGGTCGCCGAGATGGACGTACCCCTCGCCGAGCCGGTCGTCCGCGCCGTCACCGATGCGCTCGCCCTCGGGGACACCGGCTACCCCGCGGGCACCGCCTACGCCGAGGCCCTGGCCGCGTTCGCCGCCAAGCGCTGGGACTGGCACGGGATCGCCGTTGAGCGCACGGCGATCGTTCCGGACGTGATGCTCGGTGTGGTCGAAATGCTCAAACTGGTCACCGGCCCCGGGGATCCGGTGATCGTGAACGCGCCGGTGTATCCGCCGTTCTACCAGTTCGTGACCCACATGGACCGCCGCGTGGTCGAGGCCCGGCTCGGCGCCGACCTGCGCATCGACCTCGATCTGCTGGCGGAGACGTTCCGCGAGGCGACCGCGGGCGGCGGCCGGGCCGCCTTCCTGCTGTGCAGCCCGCACAACCCCACCGGCACCGTGCACACCGCCGCCGAACTGGCCGCCGTGGCCGACCTCGCCGAGCGGTACGGCGTCCGGGTCGTCGCCGACGAGATCCACGCCCCGCTCGTCGCCCCCGGCGTCACCTTCGTGCCGTACCTGAGCGTGCCCGGTGCCGAGCGCGGCCTGTCGCTGATGTCGGCGTCCAAGGGCTGGAACCTCGCCGGGCTCAAGGCCGCGCTCGCCCTCGCCGGACCCGGGGCCGTCGCCGACCTCGCCCGGCTGCCCGAGGAGGTGAGCCACGGACCCAGCCACCTCGGGGTCATCGCCCACACGGCCGCCCTGAACGACGGCACCGGCTGGCTGGACGCCCTGCTGACCGGCCTCGACGCCAACCGGCGCCTGCTCACCGCCCTGCTCGCCGAGCACCTGCCGGCGGTCCGCCCCTGTCCCGCCGAGTCCACCTACCTGGCCTGGCTCGACTGCCGTGCCCTCGGGCTCGGCGACGACCCCGCCGAGGTGTTCCTCGACCGGGGCCGGGTCGCCCTCAGCTCCGGCGTGCTCTTCGGCACCGGCGGCGCCGGGCACGTGCGTCTGAACCTGGCGACCTCACCGGAGATCCTCACGGAGGGGGTACGGCGCATGGCGGCGGCCCTGGGCTGAACCAGGGGCGCGCGGCCTCTTAGACTGCCGGAATGGACGACACGCGGCTGGACCGGCTCGGCTCCGGCAAGTACCTGCTGGTCACCAGCTACCGCAAGGACGGCACCCCCGTCGCGACCCCGGTGTGGGTGGTCCGGGACGGGGACGCCCTGGGAGCGTGGACGGCCGCCGACAGCTGGAAGGTCAAGCGGATCCGCCGGCGCGCCGACGTCCTCGTCGGACCCTGCGACCTGCGCGGCAACCCCACCGGCGACCAGCTCCCGGCCACCGCCGAGATCGCCGACCCGGCCACCACCGCCCGCTACCGCACCCTCGTCGCCCGCAAGTACGGCATCGTCGGCCGTCTCACCCTGCTGGGCAGCCGGCTGCGGCGCGGCCTGGAGGGCACGGTCGGGATCCGGGTGACGCTGAAGCCCTGAGGAGGCCGCTGCTTCCTCAGGGCTCCAGGCGGCTACGACGAGGGCCTCAGGCGGCTACGACGCGTCGAGCACCGTGCCGTTCAACTCCAGCCCGCCGGGCAGCGGTTTGCCGGTCTGCTCGTCGATCTGCTGGAACAGCACCGACTCAGCGGACTCCCGCACCCGGTCCTTGACCGTGGGAATGGTGATGTCCGTACTGGTCTTGCCCGCCGGGACGTCCACCCACAGGTAGAGACCGCCGGCCACCTTGGACAGGGGCCGCTCCGGGTCCGGCGAGGCACCGGTCGTATCCCGCAGCCAGCGCGCGGACACGTCCTTGGTGGACAGCTCGGTCCCGGTGGGCGGCACGGCGAGGAAGAACGCGCTCATGTCCAGGTCGACGGCCTCGGACAGCGACACCCGCCACTTCAGGGCCTGCCCCTCGGTCACCTTGTCGGCGACCGGGGTGACGGTCATCTTGGGCGCGGGGTCGTCGTCGTGCACGGTGATCCCGCCCCGGTACGAGCCGACGACCGCGCCGTGGACCGCCTTGACGAGGATGTCGTACGACACGTCCTGGCCGTAGCGCGTGTTGCCCTTCACCTCGACCGGCACGTCGATGTCGTGACCGCCGGGGTGCACGGTGACCAGCCGGTTCGTGACCTTGCCGGTGGCCGGGTCGAACACGTACACCCGGACCTGTCCGCTGCCCTGCCCCGACACCTCGACCGGAACCCGGTAGGTGCGGGTGCCGGAGTCGCCCTCGTCCACGGTCATACGGCCGACGTCCACGCGCGGCAGTTCGGCCGCCTTCACGGCCGGCAGACCGGCCCGCCAGCCCCACGCGTCCATCAGCCAGGCCCGGCCGGAGCCCGAACGCGGGGTCAGCTCAAGGGACTTGATCCGGTGCAGGTCGAGCCCGGCGCGGGTGGCCGCCGTCAGCGGCACCCGGATCTCACGCGCCCAGTAGGAGGCGGTGGCCGCGCTGCCGGGCAGCCCGTCGACCTTCACCTTGCCGAGGACCGCCTTGCGGCCGGAGGCGTCGGTGACGGACACGTCCAGGCGGGTGCCACGGGAGTTCGGGGGCACGAACAGCCGCAGCGCCAGCGCCTTGTCACCGGCCAGCGAGACCGGGTCCTTCACCCGCACCCGTGCCGGGGTGCCGGCGTGGGTCCAGTGCAGCGCGATCGCGTGCCGGCCGGCCTCGCGGTCGGTCTCCCACTGGGCGAAGTGCGGCGAGATCCCCTTGGCACCCTGGCCCAGGCAGGCCTTGGCCGGGGCGGGGTCCACCGCCGCGCACAGCTTGGCGCCGGTCACGGACACCCCGCCGTCCGGCAGGAACCCGGCGTCTCGGCGGCCGCCCACCGCATGGCTGAGCACGCGCGCCGGGTCCGCCGACGGCGCCCGCTTGCCGGAACCGTCCAGCAGCGGCCGTACCTTGTCGTCACCGGCGAGGAACAGCCGCGCGGCGGCCGCGATGTAAGTCGAGCCCGCCCGGTGCTGCTGGGTGGCGGTCAACCGGGTGGCGGCACGCTTGGCGCACACCGGGTCGGGGTGCTGCGGATCGTCCGAGAAGTCGTCCTGGGCGGGCGCGGCGGCCTGCCCAGGCGTCCACTCGGAGTTGAAGAAGTTGTGGTTGGCGCCGATGACGTACACCGCGCTGTGCAGTGCGGCACCGCGGCTCACCGCGCGCGTGCCGTCGACGTACATCTCGCCCTGGAGGTCGGAGACGTCACCGTCGCAGCCCGGCAGGATCGACACGGACGGCACGTCGGGCACCGGGTTCTGGCCGAAGACGGTGGGGCCGATGAGGACCAGACCGCGGATGGTCCAGCGCACCGCTCCGTGGTAGCCGTCCTGGGCGGCCGGCGGCGGGTACAGGCTGTCCATCGCGGCCCGGTCGACACCCTCGCCGCCGCGCGAGTGCCCGACCAGCAGGACGCGCGACAGGTCGGCGCGGGGCGCGTCCCGTACGACCGCCGGGGCGGTCTCGGGGTGCGCGGTCCAGTCGGCCCACTGGGCCAGGTGCAGCCGCACCAGGGAGGAACGCGCCTGCGCGCCACCGTCCTCGGCGTTCCAGTCCTGGCCGTTGATGCCGTTAGCTGAGATCGACACGGTGTCATAGCCCTGGGAGGCCAGCAGCTTCTGGTCGCGCAGGTAACCGCGGTGGCTCGGCACCGCCTTCGTCCCGGCCGCGCAGGGCCAGTCACCGGTGATGTCGTGGCCCTTGTAGCACGTGAAGTGGCGGCCGTGCAGGAACAGCGCGAGCGGGCGCGGGCCATGGGCGCCGGTCGGGGCGACGACCACCGCGCGCATCTCCACCGGCGCCGAGAAGCCCGGCAGGCGGACCGACTTGAGTTTGTACTCACCGGTCTTGGTGCTGTACGGACCGGGCTTGCCCGGGTCCACCGAGTTGGCCGGCAGCGGCGCCGGCGGCTGGACCGCCGACCCGGTCGGCACGGCGCCCTTGGCGTCCAATCGCTTTCCGCCGGACCAGACTTGCAGCCCGCGCAGGTCGCCGGAGTGCTGCCCGTCGAGCCGCAGACGGAAGGTGCGACCGTCCTTGGCCGGCTGCGGTATCCCCAACAGCCGCCCGCCCGACCGGAATTCGACGCGCGCGTCGCCCATGGGCACCGGCCGGTCCGACCGCCACACCAGCTGCTGCTGCGCCGACCCGCCGCCGGTGATCCCCCACCCCGGCGGCAGCGTCCCGTCGGCCGCGGCCGTCAACGCCCCTGACTGTGATGGTGGTTGACCCTGTGCGACTGCCGCCCCTGGGGACGCGCCCGCCACCGCGAGCAACGCGGTGGCGGTGACCCATATGCGCCGGGCACGGACCACAGTTCCTCCTCTGACCCCGTCATCGGGCGTCCCGGCGGTCCCGGGCGCCCCTCGTCCCGGGAGGACGGGAAGGAGACACTGTGGGTTGCCTGTGAAGGGCAGGTGTTGGATCACATCGCGCGGCCGAGGGTCCCACGTACGGCACCTTTCGGCCGTGGTACGGCAACTCCACGCCGCTGCCGTTGACTTGGGGGCGGCTTCGACGCCATCGCGGTGTCACACCTGCTCGACCACACCAGCGGCCTGCCCGACCACCGGGGCCTGCCGGACCTCAGCACACCGGAAGCGGTCCTGCGTCACCGCTTCGACCACTGGAGACCGCGGGCCCTGGTCGGCACCGTGACAGGTGACCCCCTCAAGTTCACTCCGGGGACAAAGCAGGAATACCGGGGCATCAACTACGTGCTCCTCGCCCTGCTCGTCGAGAAACTGACAGGGCAGCGCTACGGCGACGCGATCGCCTCCCGGATCCTGCGTCCCCTCGGGCTGACCGGCACACCCGCATGTTCGCCACCCGAGATGGCCTTGAACGCGCAGGAAGACATGACCAACCGGGTCGTCGCCATTCTCGTTTCCTGAGGGATCCGATGCTCTGAAAGAAACGGCCTAGTCGGCCGCGGGCGGCACCGGGGTGGCCTGGTGGTAGTACATCCGCCAGCCCGTCTGCTCGTCCCGTCGACGCCACAGCGAACTGCGGCGCGCGTGACGCCCGTCGAGCACGGTCTCGTACGTCAGATGCACCAGACCCGGAGCCAGGAGGACCCCTGTCATCTCCGAGGGCTCGTAACGGGGGCCCTCGTCCGCGCTGCCCGCCATGTCCGGCAGCGCGGCCAGGATGTCCCGCAGGGTCCACCGCCTGCCCGAGGCGCCGACCTCGACGTACTCCGGGTCGAGCCACTGCCGGGCCAGGTCCCGCGAGGAGCGCACCCGGGGGTCCATGAGCGCCAGCTCACCCGCGATCGCCGCACTCACCTGCTCCGATTCCGATGCGGATTCCGAAGCGGATTCAGATGTCGATGTCGATGCCTTGGTCATGGAGGCATCTTCGCGCAGTCCGCGGGACCGCGGCCGAGGTGCCCTCAGGTCCAGGCCCGGTACGGCTCGTCGATCAGCTGGAAGACCGGCTCGCCCCGGACCGGGTCCTTGGCCGTGGACAGCCGTACCCGGTCCCCGCTGTGGATGCCGACGGGCGGCCCCATGACCCGGCCCCGTACGACGAACCCCTCGGCCATCTCGATCAGCGACACGTTGCGTGCCGCGGGTGTGTTGCGGTGCACCACGGTGGAGTGGCGCACCGTCCCGGCGCCCTCGCTGCGCTCCGTGCGCAGCTCGCTGCCCTGGCACACCGGACACAGCAGCCGGTGGTACATCGCGGTGCCGCACCAGGTGCAGCGCTGGAAGACGATGGCGTCCTTGGAGTCCGCGGCGGCGGGGTCGAGGACACCCGCCGCCGCGGAGCCTGCCGCCATGTGCGAGGCGCTCGCTGAGTGGTGGTACACGCTGGTCAACTCCCTGCCCTCGACCGGAATCCGCGCTCGGAGTGAACCGCGCGCATGTGTGCCCGGTTGCCGTGCCACCGTGCACGCCCACAGAGTATGGCACTCAGTGTCACTCGTAAAGGCACTCCGTACCCCAAATCTGGGGAGGCCTTGTGCGTGAGCGGTCAGGCGCGACCGAGGGCCGACTCGAACTCCTGCACCACTCGCCACAGCGGTGCGTCCCGGCGGGTGACGAGGACGACCACGTCGTCGGGGTGGTCGATGTCGAAGCGCATGACTTCGGGGTGCGCGGCCTCGGGGCGTGCGACTTCGGCGTGCGGGGCCTCGGGGCGTGCGACGGCGGCGGGCTCGTCGGCCGGGGCGGGGTGCGGATGCGGCCGGCGGTCGAACGCCGCCTGGACGTACCCCAGGGCATGGTCCACCGCCGTGCCCGCATCGTCCTTGCCGTCCGAACGCAGCCAGGAGCGCAGGGCGTTGTTGTGCGCGGCGACGACCGCGGCCGCGATCACGTCGGCGTGCAGCGTCCCGTCGGGCCGCCCGGCGAACCGCTCACGCAGGTACTCGGCGAGCGCACGCTCGTAGCGCCACACCACGGACAGCTCGTAGGCCCGCAGCCCCGGCACCTTCTTGGTGAGCCGGTAGCGCTGTACGGAGAAGGACGGGTTCTCCGCGTACATCCGCAGCACCAGCCGGGCCGCGTCGCACACCCGCCGGACCGGCTCGTCCTTCTCGTCGCTCGCACCCAGGAACGCGGTCATGTCGGCCAGGCAGCGCTCGTGGTCGGGGAAGACCACGTCCTCCTTCGAGGGGAAGTAGCGGAAGAACGAGCGGCGGCCGACCCCGGCCAGCGCCACGATGTCGTCCACGGTGGTCTGCTCGTACCCGCGTTCCAGGAAGAGCTGGAAGGCCGCCGCGACCAGGGCGTTCCGCATCGGCGGCTTCGCGGCCGGCGCCGCGCTGCTGGAGCTCATGAACGGGAACGTAGCACCCGGCGCGGATTCATGACACTCAGTGCAGCGGGAGGGGAGTCAGGGGGGAACTGAGTGCTCTGGGGTTCGCTCCCCGAACATCGGCGCGATCGAATTGATTGGAAACGATCGATACGATTGTGGGCGTAGGGTTAAGCAATTCGGGATCACTGTTCCAGGGGGACCCCCATGCGACTGCACGTCGACCAGCGCCACGAGCGGGTGCTCGAACTCGTCCGGGAGCGGGGCAGCCTCCGCGTCGCCGAACTGGCGGCCGAACTCGGCGTCTCCGCGGTCACCTTGCGGCGCGACGTGGAGACCCTGGCGGCCCAGGGCCGGGTGCATCGACTGCACGGGGCGGTGGTCTGGCCGGGCGACACCGCCGCCACCCCCGAGCGGCGGCAGGAGTCCGCCGAGGGCGCCGTGATCGGAATGATCGTGCCGACCACGAACTACATCTTCGCCGACATCGTGCGCGGCGCCCGTGAGGCCGTCGGCGCCCAGGGCGGACGGCTGGTCCTCGGGGTCTCCGGCTACGTCGACACCGAGGACTCCGTACAGGCGGACCACCTGGTCGCGGGCGGTGCGCAGGGCCTGCTCGTGGCGCCCAGCTGGTTCGGCGGCGTCCCCGAGGACGGGCAGGAGAAGTGGCTCGTGGAGTGCGAGGTGCCCACCGTCCTGGTGGAGCGCTCCGCCCTGCCCGGCAACCCCGCGGCCGACCTCGACCGGGTCCGCACCGACCGCGCCCACGGCGCCGCCCTCGCCGTCGGCCACCTCGCCGCCCTCGGTCATCGCCGGATCACGGCCGTCCTCCAGGAGGGCCCGCATGCCGTCCAGATCAGCGCCGGCTTCCAGGCGGCCGTACGCTCGCGCGGCATCGACGTCGACGAAGGCGCCCCCAGTGTGCGGGAACACGGCGACTACGACGCCTCCGTCGACTACCTCGTCGAGGCTGTCGTCGTACGCGGCGTCACCGGGGCTCTGGTGCACAGCGACGAGGACGCCATCGTGCTCGTGCCCCGGCTCCAGTCGCGCGGTGTGCGGGTGCCCGACGACCTCGCGCTCATCGCCTACGACGACGAGGTCGCCGGCCTCGCCGACGTGCCCCTGACCGCCGTCGCCCCGCCCAAGCACGCGGTGGGCGAACTCGCCGCCAAGCTGCTGCTGCGCCGGCTCTCCGAGCGGGCCGCGGGAGAGCGGCCCAGTCCTCGGCAACACCTCGACCTGCTCCCGGAGCTGCGGATCCGCTCGTCGTGCGGGGGCGGGGCGTCCGCCGGCAGCGCCTCCTGACGCCTCCTGACGTCAACGAGAGGCACGCGCGAGCGAAGTGATCGAACGGCGATCGTTTTGATTATCTTGCACGAACGCTCTTGACGTTGATCGGCTGTGCACAAAAGATGTCCTGCGACCGCCTCTTCCCGTACGAGGTCTCGTAGGAGCCGTGCCATGACGCGTACGTCACGATCGTTCCGCTTCGCCGCAACCGCCGCCGTCGCCGCCCTGGGCCTGCTCGTCACCGCCTGCGGCGGCAGCGGCGGTTCGACCGGCGCCGCGTCCGACGGCAAGCCGGTGACCATCGACTACTGGACCTGGACGCTCGGCGCCAAGTCGACCGTCGACGCGTTCAACAGGACGCACAAGGACATCAAGGTCAGGTTCACCGAGATCCCCAGCGGCACCGAGGGCTACAGCAAGCTCGCCAACGCCGTGCTGGCGGGCAACGCACCCGACGTCGCCACGATCGAGTACCAGATGGTCCCCGAGTTCGCCAGCCAGGGCAATCTGATCGATCTGACCAAGTACGCCGGTGAAACGGTCAAGACGAAGTTCCCGAAGCCCGTGCAGTCCCTGGTCACCTTCGGTGGCCGCACCTGGACCGTCCCCTACGACGTGGCACCGCAGCTCCTCTACTACCGCACCGACCTGTTCAAGAAGTACGGCATCGCCGTCCCCAAGACCTGGGACGAGTTCAGGACGGCCGCCGAGAAGGTCAGGAAGCAGGACAAGAACGTCCGCCTGGCCTCCTTCCCGAAGAACGACCCCGCCCTGCTGGCCGCGCTCGCCTGGCAGGCCGGCGGAAAGTGGTTCGGCACCCAGGGCGACGCCTGGAAGACGGGCGTGAACGACACCGCCACCAAGAAGGTCGCCGCCTACTGGGACGGCCTGGTCAAGGACGGCCTCGTGCAGACCTTCACCGGCTACAGCCCCGAGGAGACCAAGGCCCGCGCCCAGGGCAGCACCCTCGCCTTCCTCGGCGCCTCCTGGTCGGCCGGCGGGATGAAGACCGCCCTGCCCGACCTCAAGGGCAAGTGGGCCGCCGCCCCCATGCCCAACTGGGGCACCCCGGCCGTCGGCAACTACGGCGGCACCTCCTACGGCGTCCTCAAGGGCAGCGAGCACGCCCAGGCCGCCGCCGAGTTCATCACCTGGCTCACCACCGACAAGGCCGGCGTCGAGGCCCGGCTCGCCGACCTCGCCTCGCCCAGCAGCGCGCTGCCCGCCAACGCGGACATGCGCAAGGTCGCCGCGGCCAAGTTCGACACCTCGTACTTCAACGGCCGGGACCTCTACGCCCTCGCCTCCCAGCAGGCCGACACCATTGTCCCCGGCTGGACCTGGGGCCCCGACCAGATGGACGTCTACACCGCCATCCAGGACACCACCGCCAAGTCCGGCTTCACCGCGGGCGTCGAGGCGGGCGAGCACAAGGCCGAGTCCGGCATAGAGTCCCGCGGCCTCAAGCTCGCCGAGTAGCCCCTCGAGGGGAGGGGGCGCGGGTGCGGCGCGCTCACCACAGCGCGTCGCACCCGCCACAGCTCCGGCGCCCGTAGGTACCCAAGAAGCACCCTGCCCCCTGTGTACGGCCCGCCTCGCCCGCCACCCCGACCCCGAAGGAGCCGCCGTGGCAGCACCCCTGGCCCGAACCGCCGGTCCGCCCGACGCTCGCCGTGGCCCGGCCGGACCCGGCGGGGCCACGCAGCTCAGGCGCAGTCAGCGCCGGGCCGCCGCCCTGCTGATCACCCCGTTCTTCGTCCTGTTCGGTGCGGTCATGGTCGCGCCCATCGGCTACGCCCTGTGGATGAGCCTGTTCCAGGAACGTTCCTCCGGGCTCGGCTTCGGCGGCACCCGACGCGTCTTCGCCGGACTCGCCAACTACACCGCCGCCCTCTCCGACCCAGGATTCCGCGCCTCCTTCGCGCACATCGCGCTCTACTGCGCCCTGTACATCCCGGTGATGATCGGCGGCTCCCTGGCCCTCGCACTGCTCGTCGACTCCGCCCTCGCCCGTGCGAAACGTTTCTTCCAGCTCGCGCTCTTCCTGCCGCACGCGATCCCCGGACTGATCGCCTCGATCATCTGGATCTACCTCTACACGCCGGGCCTGAGCCCCGTGCTCGACTGGATCTCAGCGACCGGCGGCAGCTGGGACTTCTACGCGAACGATCACGTCCTGCTCTCCATGGTCAACCTGTCCGCCTGGCAGTGGACCGGCTACAACATGGTCATCTTCTACGCCGCCCTGCAGGCCGTACCGCGCGAAGTGATCGAAGCGGCCGTCGTGGACGGAGCCGGCGCCCTGCGCACCGCCCTGCGCATCAAGATCCCGATGATCGCCTCCGCGATCGTCATCACCGTCCTGTTCACCTGCGTCGGCGCGATCCAGCTCTTCACCGAACCCAAGCTGCTCAACCAGCGCGGAGCACCCTCGATCGACACCGAGTGGTCGCCGACCCTGTTCATCTGGAAGGCGGGATTCGTGCAGCACGACTACGGCCTGGCCGCGGCCGCCTCCCTGCTGCTCGCCGCGCTCGGCGTCGCCCTCTCCCTCGTCGTCACCCGGATCGGCAACCGCTGGAAGGCGGCGGCATGAGCACCCTCACCCACTCCACCCCCGCACCCGCGCAGCCGTCCACGGACACCCGCCCGCAGGCGACGGCCCGCCGCCGCACCCCCGCGCACGCCCTGCTCTCCAAGGGCGTCGTCAACGGCCTGCTGATCCTCGCCGTCTGCTACACCCTGATGCCGGTCAGCTGGCTGCTCATCGCCGCCACCAAGAACCACCGCGATCTCTTCGCCACCTCCGGCTTCACCCTCGGCGACTTCGACCTCCTCGCCAACCTGCGGCACCTGTTCACCGTCAACGACGGCATCTACCTGCGCTGGTTCGGCAACAGCGTCCTGTACTCCGTCGTCGGCTCCGCCGCCTCCACCCTGATCTGCGTGGCCACCGGCTACGCCTTCGACAAGTACGACTTCAGGGGCAAGGAGAAGCTGTTCGGGCTGGTTCTCGGCGGCGTCCTCGTCCCCAGCACCGTCATCCAGCTGCCCATGTACCTGCTCGCCAGCAAGGCCGGCATCGTCAACACCTACTGGGCGCTGCTGCTGCCCGCCCTGGTCAACCCCTTCGGCGTCTACCTGGCCCGCGTCTTCTCCGAGGGATACGTGCCCGGAGAGGTCCTGGAGGCCGCCCGCGTCGACGGCGCAGGCGAACTGCGTACGTTCGCCCGGATCGCGCTGCCCATGCTCGCCCCCGGCTTCATGACGATCTTCCTGTTCTCCTTCACGGCCAGCTGGAACAACTTCTTCGGCGCGCTCGTCATGCTCAACGACGAACACCTCTACCCGGTCAATCTGGGCCTGTTCATGTGGAACAGCGTCACCCAGCAGCAACCCGAGTACTACTCGCTCGTGATCACCGGCTCCCTGGTCGCAGTGCTCCCGCTGATCGTCGCCTTCGTCTGCCTGCAGCGCTTCTGGCGCTCCGGCCTGACCGCCGGCGCGGTGAAGTGAGGGTGGCCGTGACCCAGACCCGCCGCGGTCCGCGCACCGTCCTCGCCATGGGCGCCGACATCCACCGCTCCCTCCTCGCCGACGGCATCCTCGACCGCCTCCACACGGTCGCCCGCGTCGACACGAGCACAACGATCACGACGATCACCGACGCGAGCCCGGCCGACGCCCACCGGCTCGCCCACGTCGAGGTGCTCTACACCCACTGGGGCGCGCCGCCGCTCACCGAGGACGCGCTGCACCGCATGCCCCGCCTGCGGGCCGTCGTCCACGCGGCGGGCTCCGTCAAGCACCACGTCACCGACGCCGTCTGGAAGCGCGGCATCACCGTGTCCTCGGCGGCCGCCGCCAACGCCCGCCCGGTCGCCGAATTCACCCTCGCCGCCATCCTGTTCGCCAACAAACGCGTCCTGGACATCGCCCACGGCTACGCCCGCACCCGCAGACAGCCCAGCCTGCTCCCGTACTTCGACGGCTACGGCAACTACCACCGCACCGTGGGCGTCGTGGGCGCCTCCCGCATCGGCCGCCGGGTCATCGAACTCCTCAGCCCGCTCGACCTGCACGTCCTGCTCCACGACCCCTACCTCGACCCGGCCGGGGCCCGTGCCCTCGGCGCGGAACCGGCCGGCCTCGACGAACTCGCCCGGCGCAGTGACGTGGTCACCATCCACGCCCCCCAGCTCCCCGAGACCCGCCACATGTTCGACGCCCGCAGGCTCGCCCTGCTGCGGGACGGCGCCACGCTCATCAACACCGCGCGCGGCTCTCTCGTCGACACCGAAGCCCTCACCCGGCACCTCGTCTCCGGCCGCATCCACGCCGTCCTCGACGTCACCGAACCGGATGTACCGCCCGCCGACTCACCCCTGTACACCCTGCCGAACGTGCTGCTGACCCCGCACATCGCCGGCTCCCTCGGCAACGAGCTGGGCCGCATGGCCGACTGGGCCACGGACGAGGTGGCGCGTTACGCGCAGGGCCTGCCGTTCGCTTATGGAGTGGGGCCGGACGAACTGTCCCGGTCCGCCTGACCGATCGTAAGGAGCGCCATGCCCGTCGCCGCTCGCCGCGTCCTCGTCGTCGGCATCGACGGCGTACGTCTCGACGTACTGCACCGCCGGCCCACCCCGCACCTCGACGCGCTCGCCGCCGACGGATTCCTCACGCCGGTCCAGGTCGGCGACGACACACCCACCCTGTCCGGTCCCTGCTGGGCGACGATCGTCACCGGGGTGGGCCCCGCCAAGCACGGGGTGTGGAGCAACGACCTCAGCGGCCACCGCCTCGACGTCTTCCCCGACTTCGCCACCCGCCTCGACCACCACGACGGCCGGCGGACCTTCGTCGCCGCCGGCTGGCGGCCCCTGCTGCAGCCGCGCGACGGCGGGCCCCTCTTCCGGGCGCCGTCCCGGAGCACGTACATCGCTCCGGCAGCCGACACCCCCGAGGCATGGGAGGAGTGCGACGAGCGGATCACCGAGGCCGCCGCGCACGTCCTCGCCGAGGACGATGCCGAGGCGTCCTTCGTCTACCTCGGCGCTCCCGACGAGACCGCGCACGTCCTCGGCTGCGGGGAGGCGTACGAGACGTCGGTCCACCGCGCCGACACCCGCGTGGGCCGCCTGCTGGAAGCCGTACGCTCGCGCCGCACGTACGCCGACGAACAGTGGACGTACCTGGTGGTCACCGACCACGGTCACGTCGACGCGGGCGGCCACGGCGGCCGCTCCGCCGAGGAGCGCACGGCCTGGCTGGCGGCAGCGGGCCCCGGCATCGGCAAGGCACCCCCGCGGGTTCGGCAAGCCGACGTCGCCGCCCAGGTCTTCGCCGCCGTGGGCCGCCACCCCGACCGGCACTGGACCCTGGACGGCCGTCCCTTCGCGGCCGAGCCGCACGCCGTACTCCTCGACATGGACGGCACGCTGGTGGACACCGAGTCGCTGTGGCTGCGCACGGTGCGGGAGGCTGCGCCCGGGATCGGCGTCGACGACCTCTTCGACGTCCTCGGCCGCTCCACCGCGGACACCGCCCGGCACCTGCACCGCCTGACCGGCGCCGACCCGCAGGAACTCGCGGCCGACCTCGACGCACGGTTCCTGGAAGCCGTCCAACGGGAGGCCACCCCGCTCCCGGGCGCCCTCGAACTCCTGGACCTGCTCCAGGAGTTGGACCTCCCCATGGCGCTGGTCTCGGCGTCCGCGCGGCCCGTGGTGGACGCCGCCCTCAAGGTGCTGGGCGCCGACAGGTTCCGTACGACCCTCGCCGAGGGCGAGACGCCTCGCACCAAGCCGGCCGCCGACCCCTACCTCGCCGCCGCCCGGGCCCTCGGCGTGGACCCCGCCGCCTGTCTCGCGGTCGAGGACTCGCCCGCCGGGGTCGCGGCGGCCGAGGCGGCCGGCTGCAGAGTGCTCGCCGTCCCGTCGTACGCGCCGATCGGGAAAGGGCCCCGGCGCACGGTGCGCCGGGGCCTTACGGGGATCGACCGGAAGGAGCTGTGGGCGGCGGGGCTCTGAGGCCTCCCGGGCTCAGGCCAGGGTGACCTCCACCGGCAGCTTCTTGATGCCGTTGACGAAGTTCGAGCGCACACGCGGGACTTCACCGGTCAGCCGGATGCCGGCGAGGCGCGGGATCAGCTCCTCGAACATGATCCGGATCTCGGTGCGGGCGAGCAGGTTGCCCAGGCACAGGTGCGGGCTGCCCTTGCCGAAGGTGACGTGCTCGTTGTTCTCGCGGGCCACGTCGAAGTCGTACGGGTTGCCGAAGACCTCCTCGTCGCGGTTGCCGGAGGCGTACCACATGACGACCTTGTCGCCCTCCCTGATCCGCTTGCCGCCCAGCTCGACGTCACGGGTCGCGGTACGGCGGAAGTGGTAGACGGGGGAGGCCCAGCGCAGGAACTCCTCGACGGCCGTGGGGATCAGGGACGGATCCTCCTGGAGGCGGGCGAGCTGCTCGGGGTGCTGGAGCAGGGCCAGCATGGAGTGGGTGATGGTGTGCCGGGTCGTCTCGTTGCCGGCCACCACCAGGAGCAGGAAGTAGTTGTCGAAGTCCTGCGCGGAGAGCGGGACACCGTCGCGCGGGGTGGTGTTGACGAGCTTCGACACCAGGTCGGTACCGTCCTTGCCGCGGCGCTGCCGGGCCAACTCGCGCCCGTACTCGAAGACTTCGAGCGACGCCGGGGAACGGAACGGCAGGTCGCGGTACTTCTCGCTCTCCTCGCTGTGCAGCAGGACGTCCGCGTAGTCGGGGTCGGTGTTGCCGATGATGCGGTTGCCCCAGTCGATGAGCTGCTGGTTGTCCTCCGGCGGCACGTCCAGCAGGCGGGCCAGCACGTTGATGGGGAAGTCGGCGGAGACGTCCGCGACGAAGTCGAAGCTGCCCTTGGCGAGTGCCGCGTCCAGGGTCTTCGCCGTCAGACCGCGCAGGAAGTCGGAGTAGCTGTTGATCACGCTCGCGCCGAACTGCCGCTGGATCAGGCTGCGCAGGGCCCGGTGCCGTACGCCGTCCAGCTCCAGGATGGAGGCCCGCTTCTTGATCTGGTCGTCGTCGACCTCTTCGAGGTTGACGAACCGGGTCGAGGTGAACGTCTCCGCGTCCCGGTCGACCCGGGCGATGTCGGCATGCCGGGTGACCGCCCAGAATCCGGAGTTGGGCGCCTCCTCCGGCTGCCAGTGCACCGGGTCCTCGTGGCGCAGCGTGTGGAACATCCGCCACGGGGTGATGCCGTCGGTGAAGTTGTCGAGGTCGGCGAGGTCGACGTCCGCCAGGGGCAGCGGCTCGCTCGCGGCGGCGGTCGGGGTCTCGGTGGTCACAGGTGGCTCCTCGGGGTCACAGGTGGTAGGCGTACTCGGTGAACTCCCAGTCGGTGACGAACCGTTGGAAGCGCTCGACCTCGTTGCGCTTGTAGGTGAGGAAGGACGTGGTGAAGTCCTTGCCGAGGATCTCGGCCAGGGCGGTGTCCGCCTCCAGCGCGTCCAGGGCGGCGGACAGGGTCGTCGGCAGCAGGGCCGACCTGGCGGTGTCGTAGCCGTAGCCCTCCAGCGGGGCGGGGGGCTCCTCGCCGGCCAGGACACCCAGCAGGGCGGCGGCGATCGTGCCGGCGATCGCGAGGTACGGGTTGGCGCTCGCGTCGCCCAGCCGCAGCTCCAGGCGGGCTCCGCTGCCGCGCTCCGGCGGGATGCGGACCATGGCGCTGCGGTTGTCCAGCCCCCAGTCGATCAGCCAGGGGGCGAGGGTGTCCGGGCCGAAGCGCTTGTACGAGTTCACCGTGGGGTTGAGCAGCGCCGCGAGCGCCGGGGCGTGGGCGAGGACACCGGCCACGGCGTGGCGGGCGGTGGCGGACAGGCCGTACGCCCCCGAGGGGTCGTCGAAGGCGTTGCGGCCGTCGGTGTCGTCGCAGGACAGGTGCAGGTGGAAGCCGGAGCCGCCGGAGTCGTTGAACGGTTTGGCCATGAACGTGGCCAGCCTGCCCTCCCGGCGGGCCAGCTCCTTGATCGCGGCCTTGAAACGGAAGGAACGGTCGGCTGCCGACAGGGCGTCCGAATGGATCAGATTGATCTCGAACTGACCACCGTCGAACTCGTGGTTTCCGCTGATCACCCCGATGTTCAGATCGCGCACCTGGCGCAGGGTGCGCAGCAGGTGGTTGTCGGGGTCGGCGCGCAGCCCGGCGGTGTAGACGACGCCGGGGTCACGGGCGTAGCGGCGCCAGCCGCCGGCGGGGTCCGGCTCGCACAGGTAGTACTCCAGCTCCGGTCCGACGACCGGGCGCAGCCCGTGCTCCCGGCACCGCTCCAGGACCGTGCGCAGCAGGTCGCGGGGCGATTCGGGCGCCGCGGAGCCGGTGGCCGGGTCGACGATCTCCGCGAGACAGGTCGCGACGCCGGGCTCCCAGGGGAGCGCGGTCAGGGTGTCGAGGTCCGGTCGTACGGCGATGTCGGGCAGCCCCGCGTCCAGGCCGCCGCTGACCGGGACCACGTCCCCCTGCGGGCTGGTGTGGTAGACGGCCCGGCAGAAGGCCAGCCCGTGCTCCACGGCCCGGGGCAGCTCCTCCAGCAGGACGTCGCGCGCCCGGTCGGTGCCGATCAGATCGGGATAGGTCACCCGGACGACGTCGATGCCGCCGGCGGCGAGCCGGTCCATGTGGCGGCGGACTTCCTGGATGTCATGAGCGCTCACCGTTGTCTCCTGGGGCGGACGTCGGGCACCTCCGGGACGTGTTGTCCGGGAGGCGGGTGGCGTGGCAGAGAGGGCCGGGGTGCGGCGGGGGAGAGGCCCGTACGGGGCGGCTCCCGGGCAGCCCCGGGGCATGTTGTTTGAAGCCAAACGGTAGGGAGCGTGGTGCCGTACCGCAAGGTTTCCGCGACAAGAATTTATCCATCCGGATAGCTATTGACCAGAGGGTGGCGCCTGCCTACCTTGTTTGAAGCCAAACGAGTTCGGGGCGCGGTCACCGCACCCCGTTGGCCGGGGCCCTTCCTGAGCCGGACGGGCCCCACTTCTCCCCCTTCACTCCGCTTCGACGCCCTCACCCTCAGGAGGACCGGCCATGAAGGTCGTCGTCGACATGAACAAGTGCCAGGACCACGGCCAGTGCGTCTTCGCGGCACCCGACGTCTTCCAGCTCGACACCGACGGGCACCTCGCCTACGTCAGCGACCCCGACGACGCCCTGCGCGACGAGGTCGAGGAAGCCGCCGACGTCTGCCCGCTCCAGGCCATCCGGATCGAGGACTGACCCATGAGCGGTCGCATCGTCGTCGCCGGCGCCTCCATGGCCGGCCTGCGCGCCGCCGAACAGCTGCGTACGGCGGGCTGGACCGGGGCGATCACCCTCGTCGGGGACGAGCCCCACATGCCGTACAACCGCCCACCGCTCTCCAAGGAGGTCCTCGCGGGCAGGGCGCCCTTCGAGTCGCTGGCCTTCCGCCCCCGGGCGAGCGTCGCCGACGTGGAGTGGCGCCTCGGCCGCACGGCCGTCGCGGCCCGGCTCGACGAACGGACCGTGCAGCTCGACGGCGGCGAGGCGCTCCCGTACGACGGTCTGGTCGTCGCCACCGGCATGCGGCCCCGCCGGCTGCGCTGCCCCGGCCCGCTCGCCGGCCGCCACACGGTCCGCACCCTCCCCGACGCCCAGGGCCTGCGCGAAGCGCTGACCCGGCCCGGCGCCCGGGTGGTCGTCGTCGGCGCCGGGTTCATCGGCTGCGAGGTCGCCGCCACCGCCGTCGGACTCGGCGTCGCCGAGGTGACCGTCGTCGATCCGCTGCCCCTGCCCATGGTCGGCCCGCTCGGCGAGCTGCTCGCCCGGGCGCTGCTCAAGCGGCACGAGGAGCGAGGCGTACGGTTCCGGCTCGGCACCGGTGTCCAGGGCTTCGAGGGCGATCGAACGGTCACCGGCGTGGTGCTGGACGACGGTTCGGTCGTACCGGCGGACGTGGTGGTCGAATCGGTCGGTTCGATCGCCAATACCGAGTGGCTCGACGGGAACGGCCTCGACCTGACCGATGGTGTCCTCACGGACGAACTGCTGCGGGTCGGGGGCCGGCCGGAGGTCGTGGCCGTCGGTGACGTCGCCCGCTTCCCGAACGCCCGCTACGACGGCGTACCCCGCCGGGTCGAGCACTGGTCCATCCCCACGGACACCGCCAAGCAGGCCGCGAAGGCCCTCGTCGCCCATCTCGTCGGCGGCGAGACGGAACACGCTCCGTTCGCGCCGCTGCCGACCTTCTGGAGCGACCAGCACGACTTCCGGCTGCAGTCCTTCGGCGCCCCCGCGCTCGGCCTCGCCGACGTCCGGGTCCTCGACGGCGAGGTCGACGGGGACGTCCTCGCCGGCTACCACGCCGGCGGCCGCCTGGTCGGCGTCGTCGCCCTCGGCGGCCCGGGTGTCGCCTCCGCCGCCGCCCGCTACCGCGCCGAACTGCTGAAGCAGCCCGCCCTCACCGTGTAAGGAGCCTCAAGTGACCAGTGTCCGCGGTTACTTCCACCCCAAGACGGCGACGGGGACCTCGTCGCTCATCCCCTCGCCCCCCTGGCGCTACTCCGGGGACCTGCTCACCGTCGAATACCGCACGGATCCCTCGCGAGTACGTGAACTGCTGCCCGAGCCACTGGAGTTGGCGGACGAGGACCCGGGTGCCGTCGCCCTGATCTGGGCCGACTGGCAGTCCTGCTCCCAGTCGGGCTCGGAGCTGCTCGATCCCGTGCTGTCGCAGTACAAGGAGGCCTTCGCGGTCGTCCGGTGCAAGTACCGGGGGCAGATGTACTCGCGGTGCGTGTACATCTGGGTGGACAAGGACTTCGCGATCGCGCGGGGGCTGCACCAGGGGTATCCGAAGAAGCTCGGGTCCATTCACCAGACGCGGCCGCATCCGTACGGGCCCGCTCCGCGGATCGAGGCGGGGGCGCGGTTCGGGGCGACCCTCGCTGCCGCTGATCGGCGGTTGGCTCAGGCTGTGGTGACTTTGCGGGAGCCGTCGGGGACGAACGGGTTCGTCAACGGGCATCCCATGGCTCATCATCGCTGGCTGCCCTCTGTCGAGAAGGGGAAGGGGCTTGCGCTGGACGAGTTGATCGAGTCGGGGGCCGCCTCCTTCGAGGGTGGGCAACCGTGGGTCGGGGATGCGGAGTTGGAGCTGTTCGAGGCGCCGACGGAGGAGTTGGCTCGGCTGGAGATTCGGGAGCCGATCGCTGCGTACTACCGGCAGGTCGGGGTGGTGTGGGACGGCGGGCGGCTACTCGAATCCGGCACGTCGGGGGCGTCTGCCGAGTAGGGCCGGTGGTCGGCTGCGGGTGCGTTGTGGTTGCTCGCGCCCACGCGGCGGAGCCGCATATCGATACAGCCCCGCGCCCCTAGGTGAGTTGCCCTTCCCTGCGTCCAGATTGGAACCCTTGCTCATGTCCGACAAAATCACCGTCGCCGGAGTCACCGTCGACACCCGGCACTGGATCGGCGGCCAACGCGTCGCCTCCAGTGACACCTTCACCGACCACTCGCCCATCGACGGAGCCGCCCTCGGCGAGATCGCCCGCGGCGGCCCCGCCGAAGCCGCCGCCGCCGTCGCCGCAGCCAAGGCCGCCTTCCCCGGCTGGGCCGCCACTCCCCGTGCCGAGCGCGCCCGTGTCCTGCACGCCATCGCCGACGGCGTCGAGAAGCGGATCGAAGAGCTGGCCATCGTCGAGACCACCGACAACGGCGCCCTGCTCCGCTCCCACCGCCGGGGCGTCATGCCCCGGGTGGCCCACAACTTCCGGTTCTTCGCCGACTGGCTGCTCCAGCTCGGCCACGAGGACTTCGAGACGCGGGGGCACAGCAACCACGTCAGCTGGGACCCGGCCGGCCCGTGCGTGCTGATCACGCCGTGGAACGCCCCGCTGATGCTGGCCACCTGGAAGGTCGCCCCGGCCCTCGCCGCCGGTGACACCGTGGTCCTGAAGCCCGCCGAGTGGTCACCGCTGACCGCCTCGCTGCTCGCCGACATCGCCGCCGAGGCGGGGCTGCCCGCCGGAGTGCTGAACGTCGTGCAGGGGTACGGCGCCGAGATCGGCGACGCGCTCACCTCGCACCCGGACGTGCGCCGGATCAGCTTCACGGGCTCCGTGCCCACGGCCAAGCGCATCGCGGAGTCGGCGGCCGTCAACCTCACCCCGCTCAGCCTCGAACTCGGCGGGAAGTCACCGCTGTTGGTGTTCGCGGACGCCGACCTGGACCTGGCCGTCGACCTGGCCGTCGAGCAGTACGACAACGCCGGGCAGGTGTGCCTCGCCGCCACCCGCTTCCTCGTCGAGGAGTCGATCGCCGAGGAGTTCACGCACCGTTTCGTCGAGAAGGCGGCCACGCTCACGCAGGGCGACCCGCGGGACGAGGCCACCGACATCGGCCCGAACATCCACCCCCGCCAGCTCGACAAGATCGACGGCTTCGTGCAGCGGGCGGTGGCGGCCGGGGCCCGCGCGGTCATCGGCGGTCACCGCAAGGAGGGCCAGTACTACGCGCCGACGCTCCTCACCGACGTCGCCCAGGACTCGGAGATCGTGCAGGAGGAGGTCTTCGGGCCCGTCCTGACCCTCCAGACCTTCAGCACCGAAGAAGAAGCCGTCCGCCTCGCCAATGACACGCGCTTCGGTCTCGCCGCCACCGTCGCCACGGGCGACCGCGCGCGCTCCGAGCGCGTCACCGCGCAGCTCGTCGCCGGCACCGTCTGGGTCAACTGCTTCTTCGTTCGCGACCTCCAGGCACCCTTCGGCGGCTCCCGCCTCTCGGGTGTCGGACGGGAGGGCGGTACCTGGAGCTTCGACTTCTACTGCGACCTGAAGAACACCGTCACCGCCCCGAAGGGATGGAAGGACCATGGGTGAGATCGTCGGGGCGGGGCTGCTCGCCCACGTCCCCACCATCGTGCTGCCGGAGGCCGACCGGCTGGAGCTGAACCAGGGCAAGGAGATCACCCTCGTCACCGGCCTCGAACAGCTCCGCAAGGACGTCTTCGACCGGGACGACTACGACACCGTCGTCGTCCTCGACTCCCACTGGGCGACCACCGTCGAGTTCGTCGTCACCGCCCAGCAGCGGCGGGCCGGCCTGTTCACCTCCGAGGAGCTGCCGCGCGGCATGTGCCGGATGCCGTACGACTTTCCCGGTGACCCCGAACTCGCCCACAACATCGCGCAGTTCGCCGACAAGCACGGCACGTGGATCACGCCGATCGACGACGAGTACCTGCCGATCTACTACGCCACCATCAACCTCTGGAAGTTCCTCGGCGAGGGGCTGCCGGACAAGCGGTGGGTGACCATCGGCGTCTGCCAGACCGGTGACATGGAGGACCACCTGCGCCTCGGGCGCGCCCTCGCCGACGGCATCGCCGCCACCCCGGGGCGCCGGGTGCTGATCATCGCCTCCGGTGCGCTCTCGCACACCTTCTGGCCGCTGCGCGAGCTGCGCGACCACGAGGCCAGCGACCCGGTGCACATCTTCACGCCCGAGGCCCGCGCGGCCGACGAGGAGCGCATCGCCTGGTTCAAGGAGGGCCGCCACGACAAGGTCCTCGACACCATGGACGAGTTCTGGAGGTTCAAGCCCGAGGCGAAGTTCTTCCACTACCTGATGATGGCCGGCGCCCTCGGCGAACAGGCCTGCGTCGCCAGGGCCCGCCAGTACGGCGCGTACGAGAACTCCGTCGGCACCGGCCAGGTGCACCTGTGGTTCGACCGCCCGGCCGGCGGCTGGACCGGCACCGGCCTGCCCGCCGCACCGTCCCCGCGCACCCCGCACAGCCGCGTCTAACCCCGAACAGCCGCATCCAGGAGAACCGACATGCCCGAATACCGCCGTATCCTCCTCGACGGCGCCGCCGTCCAGGTCACCGTAGACGGCGACGAACTCGTCGCCGGTGACGGCCGCCGCGTCAAGATCGAGGACGCCCGGCACCTGCCTCCGGTGGTCCCCTCCAAGGTCGTCGCCGTCCACCTCAACCACCGCAGCCGGGTGGAGGAGTTCCGGATCGACCTGCCGGACACGCCGACCTACTTCCACAAGCCGACCTCGTCCCTCAACTCCCACCAGGGCGCGATCGTCCGCCCCGAGGGCTGCAAATGGCTCAACTACGAGGGCGAGGTCGCCATCGTGATCGGGAGGACCGCCCGTAACATCGCGCCCGCCGAGGCGGGGGAGTACATCGCGGGCTACACGATCGCCAACGACTACGGCCTGCACGACTTCCGCGACACCGACGCGGGCTCCATGCTCCGGGTCAAGGGCTCCGACACCCTGTGCCCGCTCGGCCCGGGCCTGGTCACCGACTGGGACTTCCACGGCAAACGGCTGCGGACGTACGTCAACGGCGAGGTCGTCCAGGACGGTTCGACCGACGAGATGAAGTGGGACATGCACTACCTCGTCGCCGACATCGCCCGCACGATCACCCTGTACCCGGGGGACGTGCTGCTCTCCGGCACCCCGGCCAACTCGCGGCCGGTCCGGCCCGGCGACGTCGTGGAGGTGGAGGTGGAGGGCCTCGGCCGGCTCACCAACCACATCGTCACCGGACCCACCCCGATCCGCACCGACGTCGGCGCGCAGCCCACCGAGTCCGAGGAGGTGCTGTCCACCGCGCTGGGCGGCGACTGGGAGTTCCGCGGCGTGCGGCCGCCGCGGCGGTGAACCGCGGACCCTGCGCGGCACGAGCGGCGGGTAGGGTCACGGCCATGACCGAACCCGCCGAGACCTCGCAGGACCGCCGCCAGTCCTCCCGCAAGCGGCTCGGCTACGGCGAGGGCCGCGAGGCGCTGCTCAGGGCCGCCGTGCGGGTCGTCGGGGCCCGGGGGCTGCGCCACCTGACCTACCGGGCCGTCGCCGAGGAGGCGGGCGTCACCCACGGTCTGGTCGTGCACCACTTCGGCTCCCGGGACGCGCTGATCGAGGAGTCCCTGGCCTACGCGATCCGCACCAGCCTCAGCAGCAGCCTCCTGGAACCCGGCACCGGCCGCCCCGAGGACTTCGTCGCCGGTCTCACGGACATGGTGGAGGAGGACGCGGACGGACAGGCGTACCAGTACGAGCTGCTGCTGGAGGCCCGCCGCCGCCCCGAGCTGCTGCCGCAGGTGCGCGAGCTGTACGACGAGTACTTCGGTGCCTCGCACCGCGAGCTGGACCGGATACTGCCGCCCGGGGTGAGCCCGACCTTCAACCGGCTGGTCTTCGCCGCCCTGGACGGTCTCGTCCTGCACCAGCTGACCGGGATCGCCGACCGCGGCGACACCGAGGCCTGCCTCGCCGAGCTGCGGTCCCTCCTGCGCGACCTGGGCGAGCGGCCCCCGGACCGCGACTGAGCGTGCCCGCCAGGGACCCCCCCGTCGCGCTTGCGGCGGGGGGTTTCTCGTGCGATCCCACAGGCGGTTTCCGGACCGTAAATTCCCCACCCGTACCCCTTGCCAGATGGATAGTTCCGGCCCACCATGAGGCAACTCGTTTGGCTCAAAACAAAACCTCCCTCCCCTCCTCAGCAGGTGATCCGAGTGGACAGTCAGACGGTCGACGCAGCACCCCGGGCCGGAGAGGCCCCACAGCCCGCAGGAACCCTCAAGCGCAACGCCCTGGGAGTCCTGGGCATCCTCTTCTTCGTCCTCTCCGCCCAGGCGCCGCTCACCGGTATCGCGGGTGCCGTCCCGATCGCCGTCGCGGTCGGCAACGGCCCCGGGGCCCCGGCCGCCTACGCCGTCGCCGGCGCGGTCATCCTGCTGTTCTCGGTGGGGTTCGTGGCCATGGGCCGGCACGTGGTGAACGCGGGCGCGTTCTACACCTACATCGGCAAGGGCCTCGGCCGGACCACCGGCAGCGGCAGCGCCGCGGTGGCCCTCTTCGCCTACTGTACGGTCCAGGCCGCGATGTACGGCCTGTACGGCTTCACGGTCGCCGGCCTCGTCGAGCACTACGCCGGCGTGCACCTCGCCTGGTGGGTGTGGGCCCTGGTGACCATGGTCGTCGTCCAGGCGCTGGGCGCCGCCGGCATCGAGATCGGCGCCAAGGTGCTCGCCGTGTTCGTGCTGGCCGAGTTCAGCATCCTGCTCGCCTTCGCCCTCGTCACCCTCTTCAGGGGCGGCGGCCCCGAGGGCCTCGGCGTCGCCGACACCTTCTCCCCGAGCGCCGTCCTCCAGGGCGCCCCGGGCGTGGCGCTGATGTTCGCCGTCGCGTCCATGTTCGGCTTCGAGGCCACCGCGATCTACGGCGAGGAGGCCCGCCAGCCGCACAGGACGGTGCCCCGGGCGACCTACCTGTCGGTCGCCGTGGTCACCGGCTTCTTCGCCTTCACCTCCTGGATGCTCGTCTCCTCGTACGGCGCCACGAAGGTCACCGGAGCCGCGGGCAAGGCCCTGGAGGGCGGCGACGCCACCGTGTTCGTCTTCGCACCGATCGCGCACCTGTTCGGCGGCTGGGCAGGCGACGTGCTTCCCGTCCTGCTGGGCACCTCCCTGTTCGCCGGCATCCTCGCCTTCCACAACTCCGCCAACCGCTACCTGTTCTCCCTCAGCCGCGAGGGCCTGCTGCCCCGCCGGCTGCGCTCGCTCAACAAGCGCCACTCGCCGTGGGCGGCCGGCATCGTGCAGACGGCGATCGCGGTGCTGCTGGTGATCCCCTTCGCCCTCGCCGGCAAGGACCCGGTCCTCACCCTCTTCTCCTGGCTCAGCGGCGTCGGCGTCCTCGCCTGCATGCTCCTGTACTTCCTGACCTCGATCTCCGTGATCGTCTTCTTCCGCCGTGAGCGCCTCGACACCCGGCGCTGGAACACCCTGATCGCCCCGACCCTCGGCGCACTCGGCATCGCCGCCGTGATCTGGGTGGTCCTCGCGAACTTCACCACCCTCATCGGCGGCGACGCGACCACCGCCACCTGGCTCGTCGCAGCCGTCCCCGCCGTGCTGCTGCTGGGCGTCGCGACCGCGCGCGTGGTCCACGCCCGGACCGCCGAGGCCGGCTGACGCACCCCGCCAGGCCCGGCTCCGTCAGGGGCCGGGCCCCCTACCCTGGACAGGACCACCATGCTGGACGTCACCCATGACGAACTGCTGCGCCGGGCCAAGACTCTCGACCTGCCCGCGCTGCACCACATCGACGGGACCGACGAACCCGGGGGAGGGACGACCTTCGCCGTCGTCTCGCCCCGCGACGGACAGACCCTCACCGAAGTCCCCGACGCGCGGCAGGCCGAGGTCGACCACGCCGTCGCCGCCGCACGCCGCGCCTTCGACTCGGGCCCCTGGCCGCGCCTGGCGCCCGCCGAACGCGGCCGCGTGCTGCTCCGCATCGCCGAACTCCTCGAAGAACAACGGGAGAAGCTCGCCCTCACCGTCACCCTGGAGATGGGCAAGCCGATCACCGACGCGTACGCCATCGAACTGCGCGCCGCGATCAACACCTTCCGCTGGTACGGCCAGCTGGCCGACAAGCTCACCGACGAGTCCCCGCACACCGCCCCCGACGCCCTCGCCCTCGTCACGCGCGAACCGGCGGGCGTGGTCGGCGCCGTCGTCCCCTGGAACTTCCCGCTCACCCTGGCGAGTTGGAAAGTCGCCCCGGCCCTCGCGGCCGGCTGCACGGTCGTCCTGAAGCCGTCCGAGTCCTCCCCGCTGTCCGCGCTGCTGCTCGGCCGGATCGGCACCGAGGCCGGACTGCCGCCGGGCGTGCTCAACGTCGTCACCGGCGACGGCCCCACCGCCGGCCGCGCGATCGGCCTGCACCCGGACGTCGACGTCCTCGCCTTCACCGGCTCCACCGCCGTCGGCCGCCACTTCCTGCGCTACTCCGCCGACTCCAACCTCAAGCGGGTCTGGCTCGAACTCGGCGGCAAATCACCCAACATCATCCTGCCCGACGCCCCCGACCTCGACCGCGCGGCCGCCACCGCCGCCTGGGGCATCTTCTTCAACCAGGGCGAGATGTGCACCGCGCCCTCCCGGCTCCTCGTGCACTCCTCGATCGCCGAGCGCGTCACCGAGGCCGTAGTGGACAGGGCCCGTGAACTCCGCGTCGGCGACCCGCTCGACCCCGCCACCGAGATGGGCGCCCTCGTCGGCGAGGCCCACCTGGACCGCGTCCTCGACCACGTCGCCACCGCCGGCGCCGAGGGCGCCCGCCTGCGCACCGGCGGCGCCCGTACCCTCGCCGACACGGGCGGCAGCTACCTCAGCCCCACCGTCTTCGACCGGGTCGACCCCGGGATGCGGCTGGCCCGCGAGGAGATCTTCGGCCCGGTGCTCTCCGTCCTCGCCTTCGACGACCTCGACGAGGCGGTGCGGCTCGCCAACGCCACCGAGTACGGCCTCGCCGCCGGCCTGTGGACCTCCGACCTGTCCACCGCCCACCAGGTCTCCCGCGCGCTCAAGGCCGGCACGGTGTGGGTCAACTGCTACGAGGAGGGCGACCTGACCGTCCCCTTCGGCGGTATGAAGCAGTCCGGCAACGGCCGCGACAAGTCCGTGCACGCCCTGGAGAAGTACACCGAGCTCAAGACGACCTGGATCCAGCTGTGACGCCCCGCCCGCTGATCGCCGTCCCCGCCCGCTTCTCCGCCACCACCTCCGCCCTGCGCTACGCAGCCGAGGTCAACGCCCGCGCCCTGATCGAGGCCGTCTGGCGGGCCGGCGGCGAACCCGCGAGCATCCACCCCGCCGAGAGCGACGTCGCCGCCCGGCTCGCCCGCTTCGACGGCGTCCTGCTCCCCGGCGGCGGCGACCTCGCCCCGCACCGCTACGGCGCCGCCACCGCCCACGACAGCGTCTACGACGTCGACGACCTCCAGGACACCTTCGACCTGCAGGTCGCCCGCCACGCCCTCGACGCGGGCCTGCCCCTGCTGGCCGTCTGCCGGGGACTGCAGGTCGTCAACGTGGCCCTCGGCGGCAGCCTGGAACAGGACATGGGCGGCCCGGAACACGAACACCGGCACCTCGTGCACCCGGTACGGATCCGGCGCGGCACCCTGCTCGAACGGGCCACCGGCGCCGAGAAGGCGGACGCCTCCTGCTACCACCACCAGCGCGTCGACCGCCTGGGCCACGGCCTGACCGTCACGGCCACCGCCGCCGACGGCACCGTCGAGGGACTCGAACTCCCGGGCGCCCGGGGCTGGTTCACCGCCGTACAGTGGCACCCCGAGGACACCGCGCACGAAGACCCCGCCCAGCAGGGCCTGTTCGACGCCCTGGTCGCCGCCGCGCGACGGAGCAGCTGACCGCAGGTCAGTTCCTGGCGCGCCGCCCACTGCGGCGGGGCGCCGGCTCGGCCCCGCCGAGCAGCTCCCGGCGACGCTCCTCACCGTGCTCCTCCACCTGGAGGACGACCCGCCGCAGCCCCTCCGCGAGGCTGCGGCACTCGGCGTCGCTCAGGCCCGCGGTGACGAACGCCTCCTCCTCGTTGAACTCCGGGAACACCCGCCGCATCAGCTCCTCGCCCTTGTCGGTGAGGCTCAGCAGCACCAGCCGCCCGTCGTCCGGATGCCCGGCCCGGGTGATCAGCCCGCGCGACTCCAGGGTGCGCGCCACGCCGGTGAGCGTGCCCTTGGAGATCCCGGCCTCCTCCGCCACGTGCCGGGTCTCCGACTCGCCCCAGACCCACACCACCCACAGCACGACGAACGCCGTCCAGGTCAGGTCCGAGCCGCGCAGCACCGAGTTCTCCAGGTGCTGCCGCACCGCGGAGGCGGCCCGGTAGATGTTGGCCACGGCCGCCATCTGCTCCCGGCGGATCGGGACGCCGCCGAGCTTCGCCGACGCGAGCCGTTCGGCTTCGGTGATGGATCGCTGGCCGGGCACGGGCGCTCCTCGGGTCGCTGCGCGGGACACCCACGGCCGGGTTTCGGCCATGGGAGATCGTTCGGCCTCAAATTGTACGGAGAACCGGGCCGGGGAAGGGAGCGTCCACCCCTCGACGTAACCTTTCTGCACCCCAGCTGCCCGAGGAGATCCCCATGTCCGCCGCCCGCCCCCGCGTCCTCTACGTCACCGACCTGGCGTACCCGGCCCGCGGGCGCCGCTACGGCGACGAGGACGTCTTCCTGACCTCGCGGCTGCGTGAGCACTTCGACCTCGCCCTGTGCCATCCGCTGGACGCGGCCGCGCTCATGGACGCCTACGACGCGGTCGTCATCCGCAACAGCGGACCCGTCCTCGGCTACCAGAAGGAGTACGACGCCTTCCGCGCGCGTGCGCTCGGCAGCGGGGCGCGGGTGTACAACCCGCTCAGCGGCAAGGCCGACATGGCCGGCAAGCAGTACCTGCTCGACCTGAGCGCGGCGGGCTTCCCGGTCATCCCCACCGTCGACCGGGCCGAGGACCTGCACCAGCTGCCCGCGGCCGAGCGCTACGTGGTCAAGCCCAAGGCCGGCGCCGACTCCCTCGGCCTGCGGATCCTCCCCGCCGACGGTCTCGCGGGGCTCGCCGGCCTCGCCGACGGCACCGTCCTCATCCAGCCGTGCGTCGACTTCGCCTACGAGGTGTCCTTCTACTTCGTCGACGACGACTTCCAGTACGCCCTGTACGCACCCGACCCGGAGCGCCGCTGGGAGCTGCGGCCGTATGCCGCCACCGCCGCCGACCTGGAGTTCGCCCGCCACTTCATCGACTGGAACGGCCTCGACCACGGCATCCAGCGCGTCGACGCCTGCCGCGCACCGGACGGCGAGCTGCTGCTGGTCGAGCTGGAGGACCTCAACCCCTACCTGTCCCTGGACGCCCTCCCGGAGGAGGACCGGGACGCCTTCGTCACCGCGCTGACGGCGTCCCTGAGCCGGTTCGTCCACGCGGCCCAGGGGACGCAGGAGGCGCGGGAGACGCTCATCCCAGCCTGACGGTGATCCGCTGCGTCGCGCCCGCCGTCGCGGTCAGGTCCCCGAAGGTCAGGGTCAGCGCGGAGCCGGTCGCCGCCGAGATGACCGTGGCCGGCGCCGAGGTGACCGAGGCGACCGGCCGCCGCCAGGTCAGCGTGAGACTCGTGCGCATGCGCATCGGATCGCTCACCGCGATCACCGCCGTACCGTCGGCCTTCTCGGTGATCATCACGCAGCACGGATCGCTCGCGGTGAGCGTTCCGACCGATCCGCCGAACCAGAAGTTCACGCCGGTGAAGCCGAGCGAGGGAACGGTCACGCCCTGCCGGCTGTCGGTGTTGGCGAGGACGGTCAGCCACCCGGTGTCGGCGGCCCGCGCCTGCGTACGGGCGGCGGTCGCGCCCGGCAGCAGGAGGTAGGCGTACGACGCGTTCACCGGGTCCGTGCCGTGGTCGACGTACAAGGTCAGGTACCTGCGGTTCAGGACGGTCGTCGAGCCGCCCTTGTTGATCGTGCTCCAGCTGCCGTCCCGGGCCTCACGCAGCGCCCGCACCGTCGCCCCGCCCGGGAAGACATAACCGCCGTGCCCGCCGATGTGCGCCCACTTCGCGCCCGTGAGCGTCTCGGACCACGGGTACGCCGCGGGCTTGACCGTCCCGTCCACCGTGAACGGGGCGCCGCCGGTGGGGCCGAGGTTGCGGTTCTCGACCGTCGTCTCCACGGCCGTGCCGTCCGTGCACTTGATGCCCGCGCCCAGGCAGACGACCGTGTCGTCCAGGAAGAACCACGACTTCTTCGCCAGCAGCGTGGACTGCAGCCCCTTCAGGTACTGCCCGACCGCGGCCCGCTCCCCGTCCGTGGCACCGCCCACCCAGTTCACGTCCGGCAGCGAGGCACCCCAGTCCCCGCCCGCCGCGTCCGCCAGCGCCTTGCGGGAGACGGTCGTACCGGGCAGCCGGTAGGGGTCGACGGTCGGCCAGAAGGCGTCGCTGTACTGGCCGTTGGCGAACGTGTCGCCCCACCAGTAGAGCATCCCCGAACCGGTGTGCCAGCCGCGCAGGTTCTCGCCGTTGCCCGTCTCGTAGTAGGTGATCCGGCGGTCGGCCATGCTCAGCGCGGCCGCCCACCCGGGCCTGCGGTGCGTGGCC
Organism: Streptomyces sp. Ag109_G2-15; assembly: GCF_900215565.1. Lineage (NCBI taxonomy): Bacteria > Bacillati > Actinomycetota > Actinomycetes > Kitasatosporales > Streptomycetaceae > Streptomyces > Streptomyces sp. Ag109_G2-15. The sequence goes on along the minus strand of NZ_OCNI01000002.1, from coordinate 712,248 downwards.
CGCGCCATGGACGGGAACAGCCGGTGCCCGGTGGGCTCGGCGACCGCGGTCACCGACGTGTCGTCCTGAACTCCCTTGAGCCGGGCCAGCTGCGGCAGGCCGAGCACCGGGTCGTTCAGCGGCGCACTGTAGTAGTCGCGTTGCGTCCAGCCCTTCACCAGGCCGCGCCAGCGCGCGTTCTCCGCCGCGCTCGCGCCCTGCCCGAGCAGGACGATCGAGGCGAGGATCGGGTGGCCGCGCAGATGGTCGTCCTGCTGGACCTGCTTCGGGTCCGACGCCGACAGCCCCCGGCTGATCGCCCGGCCCGAAACACCGTCCATCACCAGGCCGTTGTAGAGGAACGGCGCCCACGCGTGCTCCACCGCGTCGAACACGATCTGCCGGTTCGGGTCCGTCACCGCCCAGCTCGAACCCGCCAGCAGCGCGAACAGCAGACCGAGGCCGCCGAGCAGCACCGAGCCGTACGAACCTGTGTAGGGCACGGTGGTGTGCTGGACGAACGACCCGTCCGCGTACAGGCCGTCGCCCGAGGTGACGTACGGGAAGACGGGGGAGAGGGCGTCCCGGGCCAGGGCCACCTTGGCCGCGCTCGCGCCGACGACGCCGCGCAGCGCCAGCACCCGGCACAGGTCGACCCGGTTGGCTCCGGTGCTGGTCCCGCTGTAGCTCGCCACCGCCGAGTCGGGCACGAAGTGGTCCACCGCGGCGAGGTAGTTCGCGAGCTGCGCCGCCGACAGGGCGTCGTACAGCAGCACACAGACGTCGAGCAGCGCCTGCGGGGCGCCGATCTGCCAGCTGTACCAGTTGCCGTACCGAGCCTGGCCGGCGTTGTAGACGTCGTCGTGGAGATGGTCGAGGCCGGTCAGGATCGCGTCCCGCAGACCGGTGTCGCCGGTCAGGCCGGTGCCGGGCCGGCAGTAGGCCTGGGCGAGCGTGTTCAGGCGGGTGTAACTGGTGTTCATGTTGCCCGAGTAGCCGTAGGACTCCTGGTCGGTGTCCGGGTCCGGGTCGGCGTACACCAGGTCGGGCCAGAGCGAGCCGGTGGCCGGGGCCAGCGTGGCGAGCAGCCCGCGCGCGGTGGCCCCCAGGTCGGCGAGCCGGGACGCGAACGGTTCGGCGGCCGGGTCGAAGCCCTCGCCGAGGATCAGGGTGCGCCACTTCGCACGCAGCGTCGCGAACTCGTCCGAGGCCGCGAAAGCCCGGGTGCCGAGCCCCAGGGCGACAGCGGTGCCTGCGGAAGCGGTCAGGAAACCACGGCGTGACCAAGGAGTCGTCATGACGGCGGTTTCTAGCATGCACTCGATCAAACGCTCAATGCTTCTTACTGAGTTGAGCGTTTCGAGCGTTTAGGGGAGAGGGCGGGGCTGAACGGGCCCGGCGTGCGCGCCGTATCTCAGCACGGGGACCGCGGATCCCGTACGCACGGGACGGAAGGAGACCAGGGTGCCGACACCGCCCGACCCTGAACAGCCGCACCCCGGACCGGTCCTCGAACCCGTCCGCGTCGTGCGACTGCGCCGCTTCGACGCCCTCGCGGAGCTGATGCGCGAGATGCTCCCGGAGCGGGAGACGTTCGAGTCCTTCGGCACGGCACCCCGGCCCCGGCCGGGTGACGGCACGCCCCGGACCTCCGCCACCGAGGACGACACCCAGGAACTGCCGCCCTTCGCGGCCACTCCGCAGGCCTCACCCGATGACGCCGGCCGCGCCGCCCCGGGGCTCCGCCGGGCCGCCGTCGCCGTGGCCGTCGGCGCGGCCGCGGTCATCGGCTTCGGCTGCGCCCTCCTGCTCCCCACGCGGCAGGAGGCAGACGCGAGCCCACAGCCGACCCACCCCGCCACGACGGCACCGGCGACGACCGCCCCGGCCGCGCCCGCCACCACCCCGGCCGCCGACCCGGACGGCGCGGGCACCCTCCGCCAGGGCGACACCGGCCCCGAGGTCGCCGAGCTGCAGCAGCGCCTGCTGCGCATCCCCGACGTCTACCGGGACGGCTCGACCGACGGCACCTACGACGCCGTCCTCACGGCGGCCGTGGCCCGCTTCCAGCTCTGGTACGGCATCAGCGGCGACGAGACCGGCGTCTACGGCAACGACACCCGCCACGCGCTGGAATCCCGGACAAGCCTCGACGGCGGCGGCTGAGCACCCCCGCTCGAACGCCGGGCAACGGCTCTGAAAAACTTCGTGGACGACCGGCCGGCAGGCCCCACCATGGGTACCCGCCCCGCGGCCCGCCGCCGGGCGCACCTCGCACCACGACCGAAGGCCACGCCGATGACCGGCTCCCGCATCCCGGGCCTGCTAGTGCCCGCCGTCTTCCTGCTCGCCCTGGTCGTCGGCATCTGCTGGTACGTGCGGCACCGCAACGACGATTGACGACGCCGACGGGATCGAGGGCGACGGTGACTGACGACGGCCGACAGTGACTCGCTCAGCGGCTCATGCCGCGTACCGCCAGTGCCTCGCTGACCGCGCGGACACTGCGCGCGATGTGCTGCAGCTGGAGCACCTCGGCCGCGTACAGCTTGATCGTGTGCTCGATGACCGACTCGGGCAGGCCGAGGACGGGCAGCTCGGCCCGCGCGGTCTGCAGTGCCGTCCGGGCCACCCGGATCTCCTGCTGGACCTGGATCTGCGCGTGCCGGGCGAGCAGGACGGGGTGTCTGATCAGCGCCGGGTAGCTGGCGTAGCGCGCCGGGACCAGATCGCGCAGCCACTTGGCCGCCGAGCGTTCCCAGTCGTAGCTGCCGGGCATCTTGACCTGGCAGGGCCAGTCGGGGCTGAGGCGCGTGGTGGTGGTCAAGGACATGGGCAATCGCTTCCGGTGTGCGGCGTCGTGAGGGTGGTCCGACGGTTTGGGGCGGCCCCGGCCTAGGGGATGACCGGGGCCGCCACGGGCGCATCGCCTGGGCGGTGCGCCACCGAACACCCTGATCGCCGACGTGGGTAGGGACGGCGGCTGAGGGGTGTCCGTGCGGGGGCCCCGGGCGCGGAGGACCTGCGCGGCTGGAGTGCTTGCGTGCGCATGGGCGGTCCGTCGGCTTTCTCGGGGCGGTGTGCGAGCGGTGAGTCCCGCGGGTGCGGAACGTGCCCGGAGTCGACCGGGCGCGATCCGTGAGCAGTATTTATATATGCCGTCGTCTTTGCAAGACGTATGAAAACATTCATGCGAGATATGCGGTGAATGATCCCTGGACGGCAAAAGATCCCCGTGCGGAGGGCGTCTGGCAGGAAGAACTGCGGGAAGGGTCTCCCGCGGGCGAAGGTTCAGTCCCTCAGGAAGAACTGCTGCTGGTCGGCGACCTGTTCGTACTTCTCCAGACGGGCCTGGGTGCGCTCCGGATCGGCGTCGGTCATGGCCTGCAGCAGGGCCGCGGCCATCACTCCGGGCGCCGCGTAGGAGTCGAAGACCAGGCGGGAGCCGGTGCCGGTGGCGAAGGTGACGTCGGCCTCGTCGGCCAGCGGACCGAGCGCCAGGTCGGTGATCAGGGCGACCTTCAGGCCCGCCTCGCGCGCGACCCGGAGCGCGGTGAGCGTCTCCTGTGCATGCCGGGGCATGGCGAACGCCAGCACCCAGGTGCCGCCGGCCTCGCGCGACTGCAGCAGCGCGTCGTAGGCCACGCTGCCGCCGCGGGTCACCAGCCGTACGTCGGGATGGATGCGGCGGGCGGCATAGCCGAAGTACTCGGCCAGCGACACGGAGATCCGCAGGCCCAGCACGGTCAGCGGGGTGGAGCGGGACAGCGCGCGGCCGACGCGGATCACCCGGTCGGGGTCGGCGAAGTCGCGGCGCATGTTCTCCAGGTTCTGGATCTCGGCGTCGACGGCCGCCTGGAGCTCGTTGGCGCGGTTCACCTCGGCGGGCCCGCCCGCCAGCGTGCTCAGCGCGATCGACTGGAGTTTCTCCCGCAGCGCCGGGTAGCCGCTGAAGCCGACGGCGGCGGCGAAGCGGGTGACGGAGGGCTGGCTGACGCCCACCCGGTCCGCCAGCTCGGTGATCGACAGGAACGCCGCCTCGGTGATGTGCTCGATCAGGTACTGGGCGACGCGGCGCTGCCCCGGGGACAGCCGGGGGCCGTCGAAGAGTTCCCTGAGCTGGGAGGTCGGTGCGGCCCCGGCCTCCGGCACGGTCTTGCCCGAGGTGATCGCTGATGCCTGGGCGCGTGCCTGCTGCGGCGAGGGCACCGGCCCGCCTCCTTTGTCTCCCACGACCACTCAACATAGCTCACCGACCGTCATGACCAGGGGCTGTGACGGGCAGGCAGGCTCACCGCCGGTACAAGGTGATCGAATGACCCACTTGATCGACTGGTCGGCTCGACTCGATCAATTCGGCCAGTCGACCACGTGCCTTGGCCGCCGCGGAGTCCGACACGACCAGCAGCCCGTGCACCCGGCCCGGCGGCACCGTGCGCGGATCGGACGCGTGGATGCCGTAGTACGACGGCACACCGCTGCCCTTGTAGACCAGCCACACCCGCTCGCCCGGATACCGCTGCCGGAGGCGGTCGGCGAGCCGGCCGAGGTCCTGGCCCCAGTCCACGTTGGAGTCGTGCAGCAGCCGGTGGGTGTTCGCCGGCCCGCCGAACGCCTCGTTGGCGTACGGCAGGTAGTACGGGAACGTCCGCAGCGAACTCACCGCCACGAACAGCACCAGCAGTCCCGTGAGCACCCCCGACCGGCGCCACGGCAGCGCGAGCACGCAGGGTGCCGCCACCGCGAGGAACACCGGGACGAACAGCGCGTACCGGGTCCCGAAGTCCCGCGAGCCGGTCATCGCCGCCGCCAGCAGCACGGCGGGCGGCAGCAGCAGATACGGCGCGGCGGGCCGCAGCCGCCGTACCGTCACAGCGGCCACGGCACCGGCCGCGCCCAGCGCGAGCAGCCCGAGCGGTGTCTTCACCAGCAGGGCGGCCGGCAGGTAGTACCAGCGCGAGCCCGTGTACAGGTGCCCGAACAGAAAGCCCTGCCAGGGGTAGTCCTCCAGGCCGAACTGCACCCGCATCCCGGCCCGGTACGCCTCCGGGAGCGGCAGCAGTTCCGTCACACGCCCGCGCAGCCCGTGCACGGCCGGCACCGGCTCGGCGGGCGTGAACCGCAGCCGGGGATCGACCGCCAGATACGTGGCCCACACGACGGCCACCGCCACCAGCGCCACGGCCGCCGCCCCCGCGAGCCCCAGGAGCACCTTCCGACGCCGCTCGGCGCCGCGCCGGGCGCCCCACACCGACACCACCGCGAGCAGCATCACCACGGGGACCGCGGGCAGCGCGCTCATCTTCGTCGCCACCGCCGCCCCGAGGGCCGCCCCGGCCAGGGGCAGACACCACCGGGGCCGGTCCCGCGCCCGCCGCACCAGCCAGGCGGAGGTCAGCACGAACCCGGCCGCCGGCATGTCCAGCGTGGCCAGCGAGCCGTGCGCGAGCACGTCCGGGGAGAAGGCGTACAGCGCGAGCGCCGCCAGACCGCCCGCCGCGCCCACCAGTTCACGCGCGAACGCGAACACCACCAGCCCGAAGAGCAGGGTGAGCGCGATCACCGGCAGCCGTGCCCACAGCATCAGCCGCCAGGGATCGTTGCCCGACTCGTACAGCAGATGCCGGCCCACCTCGCCCTGGGTGCCCTGGTACGACGAGTCGTAATGCGGGTCGGCCACCGCCACCCCGGCCGCGATCAGCAGTTTGCCGAGCGGCGGATGCTCGGGGTTGTAGCGCAGCCGGTGCTCACGCAGGTAGTCGGTGGCCGTGGCCACGTACACGGGTTCGTCGATGGTGGGCGTCTGCCGGACGGCCGTGGTGACCATCGCGGCGGCCATCTGGGCCAGCAGCAGCGCCACCAGGACCGGCACCAGCCACCGCCGCCGGCGGCCCAGCAGGGCGTGCCAACGACCCCGGGCCGTACTCGGCTCGGGGCTGCCGTCCCCGGGTGCCTCGGGTACGAGAACCTGGGCCGTGTCCTGTGCGCGCGCCATCATCCGCCCCACGCTGACACCGGCCACGCGGTGGCGGGAGCGGGCCGGGGCCGGATCATGGCCCTACTGTCGCACCGCTCCCGCCACCGGGGGCGTCACCGCTTCACGAGTCGTACCGACAGACCTTCTGCCGTGTACACGGGTACGGCCCGCAGCGCGTCGGAGTTCACCTCGACGCGGTCGAACTGCCCGCGCAGCCGGGGTACGTCGAGCACCGGCAGCGTGCTGCCCGCGGCCGGCGGCCGCTCGGTGTCGAGGCGCAGCGACAGCACGGCCGAACGGCCCAGCACCGCGAGGTGCTTCACGGTCAGCGGCGCCTTGCGGCCCGCGCGCAGGGTGACCTCAAGCGTGCCGGAGTCCTGGGCGTAGCCGCCGCGCACCCGAAGCCGCTCCGCGACCCGCAGGGTGCCGTCCGAGACCCGCACGTCCCCGTGACCGAGGGCGTCCTCGGAACCGGCCTCCAGCGCGCCGGACTCCAGCACCGTCCCGCCCGTGTAGCGGTTGCGGCCGGTCAGCGTCAGCGTGCCGGTGCCGCGCTTGGTCAGGCCGCCGCACCCGTCGATGTCGTTGCGCCAGCTGTCGGCCGCCGAGAAGCCGCCGGCGGCCGCGTCCAGGGTGACGGTGACGTCGGAGTCGAAGGCGCCGTAGCCGTCGGCGGCGGCGAACAGGTTCAGCCGCCCCCACTGCTCGACGCCGTCGAGCAGCACGTACCCGGCGGGCAGCCCTGTGGTGCGCAGCACCTCGCGGCGCTGGTCCGCGTCCAGGTACGGCAGCCGGGTCTCCAGCAGCACCTCCGCGCCCTTCGGCACGGTCAGCGGCGCGCTGTGGCCCTGCCGGGTCAGCACGTACGTCAGCCGGGGCCGGACCGAGCGGGCGTTGGCGTCCCGGTCGGCGTACGGGTCGGTGTCCGGGTGCGCGTAGCCGTACAGGGTGTCGGCGGTGGTGCCGGTCCGCTCGGTGAAGTAGGCGAGGGCCTGGGCGCGGGCGGCGGCCTTCAGCGGGGCGTTCGCCGGGTCGGCGAGGGTGGCCGCGGCCAGCGCGGTGGCCATGACGCGGCCGCCGATGACGTCGACGGTGTTGTGCATGCCCGCCACGATCCGGGTGTGGCTCAGCTCGAAGGCGCGCGTCACCAGCTCCTGGAACCGCTCGGGCACGGCGTACGCGTACGCGAGAGCGGCCAGGTGGAAGGCGTTGGTGTGGCCGCTCGGGAAGCCGCCGTCGTCGGTCGGCGAGGTGCCGCGCTGGCGCAGCAGCTGAGGGGCGACCACCACGTCGGACTCGTACACCGGGTAGCCGAGCGCGTCCTTCGCGCCGGTGTCGACCACCTCGCTGTCCTCGTTCATGCGCCACGGACGCGGGTACTGGTAGGCGTACTTGGCCGGGTTGCCGGAGGCGTACGGGCCGCGCACGGTGTCGACCAGTTCGGCGACCTTGCCCAGCGCGGAGTCGTGGGCGCCCGCGCCGAGCGCCGAGCCGGCCGGGGCGTTCGCGGGTACGGCGTCGCTGACGGTGGTCGCCGGGGTGCCGTCGGGCGCGCCGGTGATCGACGTGACCGCCTTGGCGCCCGCCTTGTAGAGGTCGGCCAGCGGGCCGAGGCCGGCGATCATCGCGTAGCTCTGGTGCTGGCGGTCGTAGACGAACGCCTCCTTCGCCTGCGCGTCGGTGCGCTCGCCGGTGATCCGGGCGCAGTAGCGCATGTTGGCGCGCAGCACCTCGGGGCGCAGCGGGGTGCCGGTGTTCCAGGCGGAGCCGGTCTTCCACACCTGGGCGAAGCCGCCGAGGATCCGGACCACCGCGTTGGTCTCGGGGGTGAGGTTGGCGAGGACGTTGGTCCGGTAGTCGTCCACGAACGCGGCGGCAGCGGTCGCGGCCTTGGCGTCGGCGGCGGACAGCCACGTGGCGAAGGTCGGGGCGGCGAGCACACCCGCCGACGCGCCCAGCGAGGTCTTGAGGAAACCGCGTCGGCCCAGGGCGGTTCCACGGGCCGGCGAGGAGGAGCGGAGCCCGGCGGGTGACGGCATGCGTGTGCCTCTCTTGAGTTCTTCGGCCGGACGGCGGCCGGGGAGTGGCCCGCGGGACCGCCCGGCGCGCACGGCCGTGACGTCCGGTCGCGATGTGCCGGAATGTGCGATCCCGTGGGGAAGAAGTTGAACGAGTGAATATCTAGGGCGAGGTCGTGTCCCGCCGGGGAGTCCCCGGCGACGCGGGCGTGTGCGGCAGGTGAACGCGGGGGCGCGGTTCACAGGATCGAACGCGCCAGCGCCACCGCCCCGTTGACCGGCGGCACCCGCAGCGGATGCGGCCGTGCACCGGGCAGGGCGTCGGCGAGCGCGGTGGTGAAGGCGTCGTACAGGAGCGGCTGGGCGAGAACGGTGCTGCCCGCGACCACCACGTCGTCCACGACGAGGCCGCGGTCGGCGAGCCGGACGACGAGCGCGGCGAGGGAGCGGCCCCCGGCGGCGATCACCTCACGGGCGAGCCGGGAACCCGCCTCGGCGGCCGAGAAGAGGACCGGGGCGTGCTGTCCCCACTCGGCGGAGACGTCCGTCGCGCTCTCCAGCGCCGCGCCGAGCGCGGGCACTTCGGGCACGTCGAACGCGGCGAGCAGTCCGGCGGCCAGCGCGTCGGGTGCCTCGCCGCGGTCATGGGCGGCCCAGCAGGCCCGCGCGGCCTCCCGGACGAGCCCGGCGGCGCCGCCCTCGTCGCCGAGGACCGCGCCCCAGCCGCCGACCTGCACCGGCGTGCCGTCGGCCGCGTGGCCCACGGCGACCGAGCCGGTGCCCGCGACCAGACCGACCCCCTTCTCCAGCCCGGCGGCGGGTACGAGGAGTTCGGCGTCGCCGACGACCAGCGCGGGCGCGTCCAGGACATCGCCCAGGGCGGCCCGGATCGAGGCGCACTGGCGCGGGGTCTCGCAGGCGTGCCCGCCCACGGCGAGGGCGGCCGGGATCAGGCCCGTCGGCAGGGCGTCGTCGAGGAGCGCGGCCAGCCAGGCCGCGGCGGCGGCCGGGGCGTGCGGCCGCCAGCCGCTGCTGGAGCGGACACGGTCGGCGACCAGCTCGCCCCCGGCCAGTGCCCGGAGGTGGGTCTTGGTGCCGCCCACGTCGACCCCGACCACGAGGGGGTACGGAACGTCCTGCACGGTTCCTCTTTCGTCGTCTGCAGGGAGCTGCGCTGCGGGGAGCTGTGCTGCCTGGTGCTGTGCTGCGACGGCGGGCGAACCGTGCCTGGACGAACGGCTGCAGAAGGTGTCGGGAAGCCCCGGGACGGGCTTCGGCGGCGGCCACGGCAGGCGAGTACCGTGGAGTTCGTTAGGAAATTAACTAACGAAGTAGAGTGCGTCAAGAGGCGCGCATCACCCGTGCCCTCACCAGCAGATTCCTGCGGTTCGAACCTGGGGGAGAGCATGAACCTGAGCGAGAGCGCCCGCGCGGTGTTCGCCGTCCTGGCCGCGGCCGGCTCCGCCACCCGCCCCCGGCTGGCGGCCGACGCGGGCCTGTCGAAGCCGACGGTCTCCGGTGCCGTGGCCGAGCTGGAGGCCGCGGGGCTCGCCGCCCACTCCGGTACGGCTACCGGCGGCATCGGCCGCACCGCCGCCGTCTACCGGCTCGGCCCGGCCGCCGGGACCGTGCTCGCCGTGGATCTCGGCCCCGCCCACACCCGGGTACGCGGCTGCGCCCTCGACGGCAGCCTGCTCGCCGAGGCCACCACCTCCCGCGCGGACGCCGCCGAGGCCGTGCGAGGGACCCTCGTCGCGCTGCCCGCCGACGCCCCGCTGCGCACCATCGTCGTCGCCGTCGGCGACGTCACCGCACAGGACCGGCAGGGCGCCGGCATGCGGCCCGCGACCGCCAAGGCCGGCCCCGCCTTCGACGCCATGGCCGTCGCACTGCCGCCCGGTGTCCCCGTCCACCTCGAGAACAACGTGAACTGCGCCGCGCTCGCGGAGCTGCACGAGGGTGCCGCCCGCGGCCGCCACACCTTCGGCTACCTGCGGATCGGCGTGGGCGTCGGCCTCGGCATCGTCGTCGGCGACCGGGTGCTGCGCGGCGCGAACGGCGCCGCGGGCGAGCTGGCCCGGCTGCCCTACCCCTGGGACGACGACCGCGCGCCGCGCCGCGAGGCCCTGGAGGAGTACGTCGGCGCGAGCGCCCTGCTGGGGCGGGCCGTCGCCGCCTGGCAGCCCGCCGACGGCCCCTGCCCGCGCTCCACCGAGGAGCTGTTCGCCCTCGCCGGGCAGGGCCGGGCCACGGCCCGCGCCGTCGTGGACCGCCACGCCGCCGACGTGGGCCGGCTCGCCGCCGCCGTGGCCGCCGTGCTGGACCCCGGACTGATCGTGCTCGGCGGCAGCACCGGCGCTGACCCGCAGCTCCTGCCCGGCGTACGGTCCGAGCTGGAGCGGCTGAGCTGGCCCACCGAGGTCGTCAGCAGCACCGTCGGGGATCTCGGTACCGTCACCGGTGCGGCCCGGCTCGCGGTCGCACGAGGAGTCCAAACCGTGACCGAGGCCCTGCGCGTGAAGGATTGACGGCCTCCGACTTGGTCTGCCAATGTCCGGACAAGCGCTTTCTAAGCCGGGCGGGAACCCCGGCTCGAGGTGAGCGTCCCGGCCGTACGCGACGTACGGCAGCCGCACGAGGGCGCGCTTGTGCGACGACGGCCCTCATGGCCGGGGACCCCACCCGTCAAGGCGACGCGGCCGGGCGAGGCCGCGCCCGGAAAGCGAAATTTCCTGCAAAATGCACCCGTGCCGCCTACGTCGGCGCCGTGCTCCGTCCCCTATGACGAAAAGGGATCGAAGATGACCAGTGTGGGTGTGCGGCGCTCCCGCCGACTCGGCCGCGGCGGCATACGCCGCGTGGTTCCCCTCGCTGCCGTGGCCACGGCAGGTGCCCTTCTGCTCTCCGCCTGCGGCGGGTCGGGGTCCGGCTCGGGCGGCACCTCCAAGTCGCTGACGTTCTGGATCTCCACGGTCCCGGGGCAGGACGCGGGCTGGAAGAAGCTGGTGGCGCAGTACAAGAAGGAAGCCGGCGTCTCCGTCAAGCTCGTCAACATCCCCTACGACGGCTACCCGACGAAGCTGCACAACGCTGCGCAGGCGAACTCTCTGCCCGACGTGGCGGACGTGCCGGCGCTGGACCCGATCTGGTCGAGCAAGCTGATCGACCTCAGCTCCATCGCCGACAACAAGACCAACAACATCAACGCCAACTTCCTCGCCAAGGACTCGTCCGGGAAGGTGCTGTCCATCCCCTCGGACGTCACCGCGTCCGGCCTGTTCATCAACGAGACGCTGTTCAAGAAGGCCGGTGTCTCCTTCCCGACCTCGCCCCGGAAGACCTGGACCTGGACCGACTTCATCAAGGCGGCGGACAAGGTCCGGGAGAAGACCGGCGCCAAGTACTCCCTGACGTTCGACCAGTCGCCGTCCCGACTGCGCGCCATGGTGTACGAGCTCGGCGGGAAGTACGTCCACGCGGACTCCTCCGGCAAGTTCTCAGTGGACGCGGCGACCAAGAAGGCCGTGAACTACTTCGTCGGACTGAACGACGACAAGACCATGCCGAAGTCGGTGTGGACCAGCGGCGCCGACCCGTCGGCCATGTTCCAGAGCGGTGACGTGGTCGCCTACTGGTCCGGCGTGTGGCAGGTTCCCGCCTTCGCGGACAGCATCAAGAAGTTCGACTGGGCGAGCGTCCCGACTCCCGCCGAGCCGGTCCAGGCCAGCGACGTCAACAGCGGCGGCATGATGGTCGGGTTCAACAACAACGGCGCCGCGGCCACCGCCGCGCAGAAGTTCCTGTCCTGGATCTACGAGCCGGAGCACTACCAGGAGCTGTGTGAGGCGTCCGGGTTCCTGCCCGTCGAGAGCGGTCTGACCCCGAAGTACCCCTTCACCTCCGACGCGGCGCAGGCGGCGTTCAAGCTGTACAACGAGGAGATCCCGCTCTACGCACCGATCTCCGGGTACTTCAACACCGCGCAGACGAACTGGGTGCTGAAGGGCAAGAGCCTCACCACTGACCCGACCAAGACGGAGCTCGGCAAGGCGATCAACGGCCAGCAGTCGGTCGGCAAGGCGTTGGACAACATCGTGGCCGGCTACAACCAGCAGGTCGGCGGCTGATCGTAGGCCGGCCCGCCCGGGCGGCGGGGTCGAGACGCCGCCGCCCGGCCTCGGGCGCCCACGTGATGCCGGGCTCATGGCGTGAGCCCACAGCAATCCAATCCACCAGCACGGAGTCAGGGAAGATGACAAAACGCGCCTCGGACGTGTCCGCGAGCCCGCCCAGGAGACGCCGCAGCAGCTACACCTTCGCGCCGCTCGTCCTCATCGCGGCCAATGTCGTGCTCTTCGCGCTGTTCTTCGTCTGGCCTGCGGTGATCGGGCTCGTCTACTCCTTCACGAACTACACGGGCGTGGGGGCGTTCCAGTTCGTCGGACTGGACAACTACCACAACCTGTTCGGGGACTCCACCTTCTACGACGCGCTGGCCCGGACGCTGCTGTACACCGTCCTGTTCGTTCCGCTGAACTTCGTGCTCTCGCTGCTCATCGCCAACGTGCTGGTGAGCAAGCACGCCAAGGGCACGTCGGTCGCCCGCGTCATCTTCTTCATTCCGTGGCTGCTGTCGCCCATCGTCGTGGGCGTCCTGTGGCGGTGGCTGTTCGGCGAGAACTTCGGGCTGGTCAACTACGTCGTCGAGAAGCTCGGCGGGCACGCGATCCCGTGGCAGTCGAACGCGGACCTGTCGCTGCTGGTGGTGGTGATGGCCGCATCCTGGGCCTGGACGGGCTTCTCGATGCTGCTGTTCATCGCGGCGATCAAGAACGTACCGGTCTCGTACTACGAGGCGGCCGCGCTCGACGGCGCCGGTCCATGGCGCCAGTTCATCAGCATCACGCTGCCGAGCATCGCGCCCACCTCGTTCATCGTCATCCTGCTCAACACGATCAACGCGATGAAGGAATACCCGCTGTTCGTCTCCCTCAACAACGGCGGACCCGGAACGTCGAACAACCTGCTTGTCCAGTACATCTATCAGACCGGCTTCCAGCGGGGCCAGATCGGCTACGCGAGCGCCGCGTCGTTCGTGCTCATGCTCATCCTGATGGCCGTCGCGATCATCCAGCTGATCGTCAACCGACGGGTGGAGAACCGATGACAACCACAGACATGGCACGCCCGGTCGACGCCGGTTCCGGACGGGCTGTCTCCAAAAAGCGGCCCCGTGGTGCGGCCGGCGGTGGGCTCCGGCGGGCGGTGCCCGCGACGACACTGCTGTGGATCCTGGCGTGCCTGTACGGGTTGCCGGTGCTGTGGTTCATCCTCAGCTCCCTCAAACCGGCCGGGGATCTGTTCTCCTATCCGCTGACGCTGGTTCCGCACCACCCCACCCTGTCGGGTTACCTGACGGCGTGGCGCAGTGCCAACTTCTCCCAGTACTTCATCAACACGACCATCGTGTGCGTGATCACGACGATCCTCACGGTGGGAGCCAGCTGCTGCACCGGGTACGCGCTGGCCAAGTACGACAACAAGTGGCTCAAGGTCTTCTTCATCTGCATCCTGGCCACCACGATGCTGCCGGGCGAGGTCATGCTCGCCCCGGAGTTCCTGGTGGTCCGCAACCTCGGCCTCTACAACTCGTTCGCCGGCATCATCTTCCCGGCCGTGCTCACCGCGACCGGATGCTTCATGTTCCGCCAGTTCTTCCTGACAGTTCCCGACGAACTCGTGGAAGCCGCACGCATCGACGGCGCCCGCGAACTGTCGATCTTCCTGCGGATCATGGTGCCGCTCTCCCGGCCCATCATGCTGACGCTCGCCATCCTGTCCTTCCAGTGGCGGTGGAACGACTACATCTGGCCGCTTCTGATGCTCAACGACCCCGACAAGTTCACCGTGCAGATCGGCATCCAGAGCATCGTCGGCGCGCAGAACATCAACTGGTCGGTACTGCTCGGCGCATCGGTCATCTCCATGATCCCTCTGATCGTCATCTTCCTGGTCTTCCAGCGTTACGTCATGGGCGCCGACATCAATGCCGGACTGAAGGACTGACCTTGCCGCTCGACCACGAGTTCGTCCGCGCGGTGGCCCGCGCCGCCGACCGGCTGGCCGCCCCGCTGGCGGCCGGCCCCGACGAGGAACCCGCCGGTGTGACCCACCGTGCTCTGGCACGCCGGGTGAAGACTCTGGTCGCGGCGTACCGTTCCACGGACTCGGCACTGCACGGCAGCAGGCAGGTCGTCGCCGCCACGATGACCCACCTCCGCGCCCTCCGGGCCGCGCAGACCACCACCGGCCTCTTCGCCGGCGGCGACAACGTGCAGTCACCGCCGGATTCGGCGTTCACCGTCAACGACGTGTGCGACGCGCACGTCCTCGCCGCCGGCGCGGGGCCGGAACTGGGCGACGTCACGGCCGCGCTCGCCGAGATCGCCGGCGCTGCCTCCGGCAGTCTCCTGACCGGTGGGGTGCACACTCCGAACCACCGCTGGGAGCTGTGCGCGGCGCTGGCCCGGCTGCACCGGTCGTTCCCGGACGACCGGCTGCTCGACCGCGTAGAGGAATGGCTCGCCGAGGGCGTCGACATCGACGCGGAGGGCCTGTACTCGGAACGGAGCGCCAACTACGCGGCCCACGTGTCCAACCCTTCGCTGCTGCTGCTGGCCGGTGTGCTCGGGCGCGCCGACCTGCTGGACGCCGTCGAACGCAACCTCGCCACGACCCTGGACCTCATCAGGCCGGACGGCACGGTGGAGACCGTCCACTCGCGACGGCAGGACCAGAGCCACCCGTTCCCGCTGGCGCCCTACCTGCCGCACTACCGGCTGCTCGCGATCCGCACCGGCCGGGGCGACTTCAGCCGGGCGGCGCGGCTCGCGGCCGCCGGCGGCATCGACGACCCCGACCTGCTCGCCGAGACCCTCCTCGCCCCGGACCTGTGCCGCCCCCTGCCGGCCCCGGCCGCGGAGACACTTCCGCGCGACCGGTACATCACCACCGCACGCCTCGCCGCCCGCGCCTCGGCCACCGCGCACACGGTGGTGTACGGCGGCTCCGACGTGCCCGAGCACCGGCGCATCCGCTCGGGTCTCGCCTGCAATCCCACCTTCCTGCGCCTGTTCGCCGGCGACGCAGTCCTCGACGCGGTCCGTCTCTCGCGGGGGTTCTTCGACATGGGCCCGTTCCGCGCCGGCGGCATGCAATGCCTTGCCGACAGCCGCTACCGGCTCACCGAGACCCTCTCGGCCGCCTACTACCAGCCACTCCTGCCGGACCAGCGGCGGGACGACGGCGCCTACCGGATGGCGGACGAGGGACGCTTCTCGGCCGCGATGGCCTTCCCGGACCGGCCTCGGGACGAGGTCTCACACACGACCCGCGTCGAGGCGGACCTCAGGGAAGACGGTGCCGACCTGCGGATCGACATCAGCGGACCACGGGTGCCCTGGGCCCTCGAACTGACCTTCCGGCCGGGCGGCGTGCCAGAGGGCGCCGTATCGATCGGCGACGGGCGCTGGTGCCTGACGACCGGGCCGATGACCTACCGGGTCGGCGACGACGAGATCCGGGTCGAGGCCGGCGTCGAGGCAGGCGAACCGCTGGCCGGGCCGGACCGGAGCGACGTACTGCGGTACGACCCGGGTCAGGACTACACCGTGGTGGGCGGCACCGATGCGACGACCGGGAACCGCGTCTACATCGGTGGGCACGGCCCGCACACCCTGACCGTCGCACTGCGCGCCCGCCGGCCCGAACCTGTCGTGTGACCCCGACGACCTACACCATGGTCACCTCAGGCATGAAGGGCTGATCCCCGTGCACCTCCCGCCCCGTCCCGTGCACCTCCCCCACCAACGCAACCCCCTGCACAACCTGCCCGACACCCCCGAGGCCTATGACGCCGTCCTCGCCGACGTCGTCGAGCAAGCCCTGCGGCGGATGACGCCGGAGGGCAACCTCGAACACCCCGACTGCGTCGACGACATCGGCGACACCTCCCTCGGCATCACCTCCCTGCTGGCGCTGGCTTGGCAGCGGACCAAGAACCCGAGGCTGCCGGAGGCGGTCCACCGCAGCCTCGCCTTCCATCTGCGCGAGCGGATCTACAACGAGGGCAACCCCGGCTACCCGAACCTGAAGATCCGCAACTCCCGTCTCCCGTATGCCCGTTACGTGCTGGAGACGGGCGCGCACCCGATCGGCGACTGGCCGAGCACGGTGTGGGCGCTGCTCCAGGCCGTCAACATCCTCGACCTCGCCGAGGCGCTCGTCGGCGACGAACAGCGGGCGGAACTGCTGGAGTTGGCGCGGGGCTACTGGCGCTGGCTCACCGACGCGACCTACTTCAACCCGCAGGAGGCCGGCAACCAGGCGATCGGCTGTGTGGTCGGCGGTCTGATGCTGGCGCGTCATCTGCCGGACGTCCAGGCCGAGTCGGTGCGCGCGCGGGCACTGAAGCTGTACAACGACGAGATCCGCGCCCACCGCGTCCGCGACCGGGGCGCCCTGCTGCCGCCCGAGCACGGCGGGGCGTACGACAACAACTACGGCCCGATCTCCCTGTCCTTCCTCGCCCAGGCCCACCGGGTCAGCGGCGAGGAGGTGTTCGCCGAGGACGGCGAGGCGCTCGCCCGCTACCTCGACGCCCGCCTGACCAGCGGCGGCTTCGACAACGGCGGCCCCCGCTACAGCGAACAGCACTCCGGGTTCGAGTCCGTCCTGGGCCTGCGCTACTTCGGCGCACGTATCGGCTCGGACCTGGGCCGCTACCGGGGCGACACCCGCTGGGGACGGCACGCGGTCCAGCGCGACGGCCGTATCGACGGGCACTTCGCCTTCATGCTGGTCTGGCAGATCCAGGACACCACCCGCTGGCACCGCACCCCGTCGGCCGCCCCCGTCCGCCACCAACTGCGCTCCGGCACGGTCTCCGTCGCCTTCGACAGCCGCATGACCCCCTCGCTCGTCGAAGCGGCCGGCACCTACTACCTGCCCGCGGCCGTACACCGCCAGCACGGGTTCGGCCCGGTCACGGACGGCTTCCTGCTGTGCCGTCCCATGGGCGAGGTGCGCGTCCGCGACGTCCGCGCCGACGGGCTCGCGGCCAAGCTGGTCACCAAGCCGGTCGTCGGCCGCGACCATGTGCTGCGCCATGTGCGGTCGCTGTACGTCACCGACGGCACCAGCCTGTGGGTGACGGTCGCCGTGGAGCGGCTCGACGGGGCGCCGTACCTGCTGTCCGGGCTGCCGTACGCCGCCGACGACGGCGAGCGGGGGCGCCGCGTCGCCGAGGGCGAGGTCGCCTCCGCGGGCGGGCTGCGCCTCACGCATCCCACGGACCAGAGCCCCGACCACTTCGACGCCCGCGGCGAACTCACCCAGGAACAGGCGGCGTTCGCGCTCGCGGCCGACCCGCGCGGCTACGGCAACCCCGACGAGGGCTGGCGCCACCTGGTCGGCTCCACCGCGCTGGAGGCCGACCCGGCGCCGGGCGCTCCGGAAGGGCTGCACGTGTTCGCCGTACGGTACGGGCCCGGCGGGTGCCCTTCGCGCCCGCCTTCGACACCGACGAGCAGGGGCTGACGGTACGCACGGAGGCGTTCACCGCCGTGCTCGGCGATCCGGCGGGCGATGCCGCCGGTGAACCCGTTCTTACGCTGAGCGCCTGAGCCAGGGCAGCGCACCGGGCGGCACCACCAGGTCCGCCCGGTCCCGCGTCGTCGCGATCAGATCGGCGTTGCGCTGGTCCGTCCCCAGCACCCAGGCCACGGCCGCCTCGCGGTCCTTGCCGAACTCCTCGTGCCGGGCGACCAGCCGCCGGATCCGCTCCTGCTCGTCGATCTCGCAGAACCACACCTCGTCCAGGCACGGCCGCACCCGCGCCCACGAACCCTGCTCCAGCAGCAGGTAGTTGCCCTCCGTCACCACCAGCCGTGCCGTCGGCGGCACCGGGATCGCGCCCGCGAGCGGCTGTTCCAGGATCCGCTCGAACCCGGGCGCGTACACCACCTCGTCGGTCTCCTCGCGCAGCCGCCGCAGCAGCGCCGCGTACCCGGCCGCGTCGAAGGTGTCGGGGGCGCCCTTGCGGTCCCGGCGGCCCAGCCGGTCCAGTTCGACGTCGGCCAGATGGAAGCCGTCCATGGGGACGTGCGCCACCCAGGGCGGGCCGTCGGCGTTCAGGGCGCCCACCAGGTGCTCGGCGAGCGTCGTCTTGCCCGCGCCCGGGCCGCCCGCGATCCCGAGGATCGCGCGCCGCCCGCCCCCGGCGAGGGCACGAGCGCGGGTGAGGAGGTCGTCGAAGGTCAGCGGCACACAGCAGAGTGTGTCACCGGCGGCGACAACGGTGAGAGTCGGGTGGGAAGGTTCGAAAGTATGGCTCATGTGGCGCTCGCCACCCACTGGACGGCGCCCCATGGGGAACAGTGCTGGGTATGACTCAGCTCGGTCTGCCCGACACCATCCTGGCCTGTCTCTTCGACCTCGACGGGGTCGTCACCAAGACGGCCGTCGTGCACGCGGCCGCCTGGAAGGAGACGTTCGACGCGTTCCTGCGTGAGTACGAGGGCCCCGAGGCCCGGCCGTTCGACGAGATCGGCGACTACGACGAGTACGTCGACGGACGCCCGCGCGCCGACGGCGTCCGCTCCTTCCTCGACTCGCGCGGCATCCACCTGCCCGAGGGCACCCCCGACGACCCGCCCGACGCCCGGACCGTGCACGGCCTCGGCAACCGCAAGAACGACCTGCTGCTGGAGCGGATCCGCACCGGCGGCGTGGAGGCCTACGAGGGCACCCTGCGCTATCTGGAGGCCGTCCGCGCGCGGGGTCTGCGCACCGCGATCGTCTCCTCCAGCGCCAACTGCCGGGACGTGCTGAGGGCCGTCGGCGCCGAGCACTTCTTCGACGTCCGCATCGACGGCGTGGTCGCCGCCGAGCGGAACCTGCCGGGCAAACCGCACCCCGACACCTTCCTGGCCGCCGCCCACGACCTGGGCGTCGAGGCGACGCGGGCCGTCGTCTTCGAGGACGCGCTGGCCGGCATGGACGCGGGCCGCGCGGGCGGCTTCGGATACGTCGTCGGCGTCGACCGGGTCGGACAGACCGACGCCCTGTACGCACACGGCGCGAGCATCGTCGTCAAGGATCTCGCCGAGCTGGGAGGCAAGCAGTGATCACCCACCGGTCGTACACGGTCGAGCCGTGGGCCGTGCGCGAGACGGACCTGAACCTCGACGTCCTCGCCCAGAGCGAGTCGGTGTTCGCGCTGTCCAACGGCCATGTCGGCTGGCGCGGCAACCTCGACGAGGGCGAACCGCACGGCCTGCCCGGCAGCTACCTCAACGGCGTGCACGAGGTGCACCCGCTGCCGTACGCGGAGGCCGGCTACGGCTATCCGGAGTCCGGGCAGACGGTCATCAACGTCACCAACGGCAAGATCCTCAGGCTCCTGGTGGACGACGAGCCGTTCGACCTGCGCTACGGCCGGCTCGTCGCCCACGAGCGCGTCCTGGACCTGCGCCGCGGCGTGCTGGAGCGGACCTGCGAGTGGACGTCCCCGGCCGGCTCCACGGTTCGGGTCCGCTCCACGCGACTGGTGTCGCTGACCCAGCGGGCGGTGGCCGCGGTGGCCTACGAGGTGGAGGCCGTCGGCCGCCGCAGCCGGGTGGTGATCCAGTCGGAGCTGGTCGCGGGCGAACAGCTGCCCGGCTCGAACGGCGACCCCCGCGCGGCGATGGCGCTGCAGTCGACGCTGGAGCACGAGGACGAGTTCGCCTCCGGCAACCGGCTGCGGCTGGTGCACCGCACCCGGCGCAGCGGCCTCCGGGTGGCCGTGGCCGCCGACCACGTGGTCACCGGTCCCGAGCGCACCTCGACCCGCAGCGAGAGCGGCCACGACATCGCCCGGCTCACCGTCACCTCCGTACTGGAGCCGGGCCAGACGCTGCGGGTGGAGAAGCTGGTCGCCCACGGCTGGTCCGGCACCCGCTCGCTGCCCGCGATGGCCGACCAGGTGGACGCCGCCCTCGCGGCCGCCGCCCACGACGGCTGGCAGGGACTCCTGGACGACCAGCGCACCTACCTGGACGACTTCTGGTCCCGCGCGGACGTCGAGGTGGACGGCGACGAGGAGATCCAGCAGGCTGTACGGTTCGCCCTCTTCCACGTCCTGCAGGCCGGCGCCCGCGCCGAGCAGCGGGCGATACCCGCCAAGGGCCTGACCGGCTCCGGCTACGACGGGCACGCCTTCTGGGACACCGAGATGTTCGTGCTGCCCGTCCTCACCCACACCGCCCCCGAGGCCGTCGCCGAGGCACTGCGCTGGCGGTACAACACCCTCGACGAGGCACGCGAGCGCGCGGCCCAACTGGGGCTCGGCGGGGCCGCGTTCCCCTGGCGGACCATCCAGGGCGCGGAAGGCTCGGCGTACTGGCCGGCCGGCACCGCGGCCTTCCATGTGAACGCCGACATCGCCGACGCGGTCGTCCGCTACGTCGAGGCCACCGGCGACACCGCCTTCGAACGGGAGACGGGCGTCGAACTGCTGGTGGAGACCGCCCGCCTGTGGCGCTCGCTGGGCCACCACGACCACCACGGGGTCTTCCACATCGACGGCGTCACCGGCCCCGACGAGTACAGCGCGGTCGCCGACGACAACACGTACACCAACCTGATGGCCCGGCAGAACCTGCTCGCCGCCGCCGACGCCGCCGAACGGCACCCGCGCGTGGCGGAGCGCCTGGGCGTCGACGCGGAGGAGAGCGCGGTCTGGCGGGACGCCGCCGAGGCCGTGCACATCCCCTACAACGACGCACTCGGTGTGCACGAACAGCACGCCGGATTCACCCGCTACCAGCGCTGGGACTTCGCGAACACCCGCCCCGACCAGTACCCGCTGCTGCTGAACTTCCCCTACTTCGACCTCTACCGCAAACAGGTCGTCAAGCAGGCCGACCTGGTGCTGGCCATGTACACCTGCGGCGACCGCTTCGACGACGAGCAGGTGGCCCGCAACTTCGCCTACTACGAGCCGCTGACCGTACGCGACTCGTCCCTGTCCGCCTGCTGCCAGGCCGTCGTCGCCGCCCAGGCGGGCCATCTGCGGCTCGCCTACGACTACACGGCCGAGGCGGCCCTGATGGACCTGCAGGACCTGGAGCACAACACCCGGGACGGGCTGCACATCGCCTCGCTGGCCGGGACCTGGATGGCGCTGGTCGCGGGCTTCGGCGGGCTGCGCCGCGACGGCGAGGGAATCCGCTTCGCGCCGCGCCTCCCGGAGCGGCTGCGCCGCCTGGCCTTCAGCCTCCAGTTCCGCGGCCGCCGCCTCAGGGTGGAGATCGGTGCGGACAAGGCGACGTACACGCTGCTGGACGGGGAGCCGCTCACGCTCCACCACCACGGGGAGGCGCTGCGGGTGAGCACCGACGAGCCCGCCGTCCGCTCGGTACCCCCGGTCAGCCCCCGCCCGGCCCCCGAGCAGCCCCCGCACCGGGCGCCGAACGGCGGCTGAGCGTCAGTCCAGCACCCCGGACAGCAGGCCGAGCAGGTCGCCCGTCGCATCGGCGGCGAGCAGGGCGGGGAGGGCGCCCAGGGCGAGGACGGCGAGCGCGGCGGGCCACAGGTGCGGGGGCGGGCTCGTCTGGAGCGCCGCGATCCGGCGGGTGACCGCGCGGTCGGTGAAGTTCAGGGTGCACGCCGGGTGGGCCCGTCCGGCGGTGAGGGCGGCACGGGCCAGGGCGCGGGCGGTGGTCCGCCGGTCCCCGACGGCGGTCGCCGCCTGCTCGTCCGCCCAGCGCTCCACGAGGAAGACCACGGCCGAACGGACCGGTGCGAGCAGCGGGTTGGCCGCCGCGGCCAGGGTGGCCGCGGTCACCAGCGGCCCGTGCCGGTGCGCCAGATGCGCGCGCTCATGGGCGAGCAGCACCCGCCGCTCGTCCGGCGCCAGCGCGCCCAGCATCGCCGAGGTGACCAGGATCCGGCCCGGCCGGCCCGGGATCGCGAACGCCTGCGGCACGTCGGAGGCGGCGACGATCAGTTCCGTGTCCGCGGGCTGCCCCGCGCACAGCCGCCGCAGCGCCCGCCGGGTGCTCCGCTCGGCGCGCACCGCCCGGTGCACCCGCCACACGACCACGGCCAGCGCGACACCCGCGGCGACGCCGATCACCTCCGGCACCGGATCCACCAGGCGACGCCCGTCCTCGCGGGCCTCCCGCACCACCGGCGGCGCGTCCCCGAGCAGTGCGGCCGCCAGCAGCACCAGCGTCCAGGTCGTGGCCGCGGCGGTCAGCACGGCCGCCGACGTCAGCACGCGCGCGGCGAGCGCCGGCGCCACCCGGCCGCTGATCACCGGGGCGACGACGGACAGCAGCAGCGACAGCAGCAGTGGGGTGTACACGTCGAACCTCATGCGCCGCCTCCGGCGAGCAGTTCCCGCAGCGCCCGCTCCTCCTCGGGGCTCAGGCCGGTCACGAACTGCTGGAGTGCCGCGATCGGATCCGGGCCCCGGTCCAGGGCCTCGTGCATCGCCTCGGCGGTCAGCTCCGCCGCGTTCTTCGCCGGACGGTACGCGCCGCGCCGCCCGTCGGCGTCCCGGAGCACCAACCCCTTGTCGTACAGGCGTTTGAGGATGGTGTGCACGGTGTTGTAGGCGAGGCCGCCGCCGATGTCGGTCTGGATCTCCGCCGGGGTGAGCGGCCGCTCGGTGGCCCAGAGCGTGGCCAGGACCTCGCTCTCCAGCTCCCCGGCGCTGCGTCGCTCCGCCCTGCTGCGGGACCCTGTGCCAGCCATGCCCCAACCTTACAGCGCGTAGGGCCGTGGGCCGGATGGCCCTCTTCGCTCGGCACGGGCCGCTGAGACGCGTTAGTTTGGCCGTGTTTTCCCCCGATCCCAGCCCTCGGTACTACAGGCTGTAGGGTGAACGTCGACCCTACGAGCTGTAGGGGTGAAGGGGTGATCATGATCGGCAGCGCGCACGTCAGAGTCGACGCGGCCCGGCGCGAGCGTGCGCGCCGCGGGTCCGCCGGAACCGGGCGGGCCCGCGTCATCTGGCCGCTCGCCGCCGTCGCGGCCGCCTTCACCCTGGCCCAACTGCTCCTGGTCCGGCCCGGCATGGGCCTCGGCTGGGACGAGACGGTGTACGTCAGCCAGGTCAGCGGACACGCTCCCGCGGCCTTCTTCAGCGCACCCCGCGCGCGGGGCGTCTCCCTGCTGGTCGCACCGGTCGCCGCCTGGTCCTCCTCGACGGCGCTGCTACGGGTCTACCTCGCGGTCCTCTCCGGCCTCGCCCTCTTCCTGGCCCTGCGCGCCTGGCGGGGCCTGTTCCCCGTCCGCGTACTCGCCCTCGCCGGCGGCCTGTTCGCCTCCCTGTGGGTGACCCTCTTCTACGGCCCCCAGGCCATGCCCAACTACTGGGTGGCCGTCGGCGCCCTGGCCGCCGTGGCCTGCTTCCTGCGCGCCCGCACCGACCGGGCCGACCGGGCCGCGCTGTGGGGGCTGGGCGCGAGCGCGGCGCTGATGGCCTGGATGCGCCCCGTGGACGCCGTCTGGGTCACCTTGCCGCTCCTCGCCCTCGGCCTGGTGCGCCACCACTGGCGGCCCCTCCTCGTCCTTCTCACCGGGCTCGCCGCCGGGGCGCTCGAATGGGTGATCGAGGCGTACGTCAGCTACGGCGGCCTCGCCCAGCGCCTCTCCGACGGCTCCGCGATCCAGGGCGGACTCGGCCTCCACTTCGCCGTCGTCGACCAACTGCGCAGCCTCGGCGGGCGGGCGCTGTGCCGGCCGTGCACCGGAGCGCTGCCCAACCCGGTGGTCACCGTCTGGTGGTTCGCGCTGCCCCTGCTCGCCGCGCTCGGCCTCACGGTCGCGGTCCGTGCCCGGCGTACGGCGACCACGCTGCTTCCGCTCGCCTGCGCGGCCACGGCCGCCGTCCCCTACCTGTTCATGATCGGCTACGCGGCGCCCCGCTTCCTGCTCCCCGCCTACGCCCTGCTGTCGATCCCGGTCGCCGTCGCACTCGTCCATCTGGTGACCGCGCCCTCGCGTGTCCGGCGGCCGGTGGCCGTCGCCCTGCTGGCGCTCGGGCTCGCCGCCCACCTCGCGGTGCAACTCACCGTCCTGCTGCACACCGTGGACCGCACCACCGCCGCCCACCGCGACTGGTCCCGCACCGCCGACACCCTGCACCGGCTCGGGGTCCGGCCCCCCTGTCTGCTCACCGGGCACGAGGCCATCCCGGTGGCGTTCTACGCCGGCTGTTCCTCGGCGGCGACGACCGGGCACAACGCCAACAGCACGGCACAGGCCATCACCGGCACCGCGCGCCACACCCCGGTCGCCACCCTGGTGCCCGCGGGCTCCCGGCCACCCGGGTACGCCCGCTCCTGGCCCTCCGTGCCGCTCGACGGACTGCGCCTCTACTACGCCGTACCGGAGGCCGGTTCATGACCTGGCGCCGTGGCAGACACGGGGGAGGCGGTCGATGACCCAGCACGCGGTACCGGAGGCGCCCCCGGACGCCCTCCACCCTGCCGCCGGCGCGCTCCTGACCACGCCCGCCGACTTCGCCCTCGGCCGCCGCCGGGCCTACTGGCACACACTGGTCTGCCTCGCCGTCCTGCTGGGCGCCGCCTACGTGGCCCGGCGGCACTGGCCGACGGTGGAGACCGGGGCGCTGCGGCTGGCCGTCGCCGACCAGGGGTGGCTGCTGCTCGGCGCGGTGGCGGCCGTCGGCACCTGGGCGGCCTCGGCGCTCGCCCAGCAGGGCGCGGTCGCCCAGCGGCTGCCCGGACCGCGGCTGCTCGCCGCCCAGTTCGCCGCCTGTGCCGCCAACCACCTGCTCCCCGCCGGGCTCGGCGCCGGCGCGGTGAACCTGCGCTTTCTGATGCGCTGCGGGCTGCCGGCGGGCCGCTCGGCCGGCGCCCTCGCCGTCAAGGCCACCGCCGGCGCCGTCGTCCGCCTCGCCCTGATCGCCGTGCTCGCCCCGCTCTGCCCGGGCCTGCTGCGCCTCCCGCACGTCTCCCCGGCCGCGGTCGCGGCCGTGCTCGGCGCCGCCGTCCTGCTCGTGGCGCTCCTCGCCGGTCCGCTGCGCCCGCGCTGCCGCCGCGCGCTGGCGAGCGTGCTGGCCGACATCCGTACCGTGCACGCCCGCCCGGCCCGTGCCGCCGCCCTCTGGGGCGGCTCGCTGGCCTTCGCCGCCCTGCACTCCCTGGTGCTCATCGCCGTCGCCCAGGCCGTCCAACTGCCCCTGTCCCCGCTCCAGGTGGCCCTGCTGTACCTCGCCGCCAGCTGCGCGGCCGCCCTGCTGCCCACCCCGGGCGGGCTCGGTTCCCTGGACGCCGCCCTCGGCCTCGCGCTGACCGTGTCCGGCGCCCCTGCCGCGACCGCCGCCTCCGCCGTACTCGGCTACCGGCTGCTGACCGTATGGCTGCCGCTGCTCCCGGGCCTCCTGGTGCTGGCGGTGCTCGTCCGGCGCAAGGCCCTGTGACCGGGCGGGAGTTTCCCGGACGCCCGCGCCAGGTAGGAGACGAACGGGGCCAGGCGACACCGGAGGGGGAACGGCATGACGGAGCAGTACAGCGCGGGGCGGCCGGCGCAGGAGTTCTTCACGCCCGGGAGCTCGTCCTTCACCGAGTTCCTGGCCGCGCACAGCCCCGGCCTGCTGCCCACCACACCGCCGCTCCCGGACGGCGTCCGCGTCGCGCCAGGCAGCGTCCCGCACGGCACCACGGTGCTCGCCCTCACCTTCCGCGACGGCGTGCTGATCGCCGGCGACCGCCGGGCAACCATGGGCAACCTCATCGCCCAGCGCGACCTGGAGAAGGTGCACCCCGCCGACGACCACACGGCCGTCGCCTTCGCCGGAACCGTCGGCCTCGCGCTCGACATGGTGCGGCTCTACCAGGTCGAACTCACGCACTTCGAGAAGATCGAGGGCACCCCGATGTCCCTGGCCGCCAAGGCGACCCGCCTGGCGGCCATGATCCGGCAGAACCTCGCCCAGGCCATGCAGGGCCTCGCCGTCGTCCCGCTGCTCGCCGGTTACGACACCACCGCACCCGAGGGCGGCCGCGGCCGCATCTTCTCCTTCGACGCGGCCGGTGGCCTGTACGAGAAACGGAACTTCCACGCCGAGGGCTCCGGCTCCCCGTACGCCCGAGGCGCCCTGAAGAAGCTGTTCCGACCGGACCTGACACGCCGGGAGGCCGCCCTGGCCGCGCTCCAGGCGCTGTGGGACGCCGCCGACGACGACTCGGCCACCGGCGGCCCCGACCTGAACCGCCGTATCTTCCCGGTGGTCTCGGCCATCACCGAGGACGGCTTCGAGCGGCTGCCCGAGGCCGAGACGGAGGAGCTGAGCCGCGAGATGGTCCGGCAGCGCAGCGGCCGCCCGGACGGACCGCACGCCGACGCCTGAACCCGGCCCGCGCACTCAGGATGCGTTCAGGTTTCCGCTGGCACCGGGTCCCATGACATCAGAGACCTCTCGGACCACGGTGGCGGAGACCGGCACTCTCGCGCCGGGCCGCAGCGTGCGCTGGAACAAGGTGCCCGAAGTCACCGTCTACTTCTGGGTGATCAAGGTGCTGTGCACGACGGTCGGCGAGACCGCCGCCGACCTGCTCAACGAGAAGGCCGGCCTCGGCCTGACCGGTGTGTCGCTGCTCATGAGCGCGCTGCTCGCACTCGTCCTCGTGGTGCAGTTCCGCACCAAGGCCTACCGCCCCGGCGTGTACTGGCTCGCCGTCGCCCTGATCAGCGTGGTCGGCACCGCACCGAGCGCACCCTGTCGATCCACCACATCGACACCGGCCGGCGCGAGGCGTTCTACTGGCTGGCCGTCCTGTTCACCTTCGCCCTCGGCACCTCGGCAGGCGACCTGGCCGCCGAGCGCATGGACCTCGGCTACTGGGTGTCCGCCGTGCTGTTCGCGGCGGCCATCGCCGCGGTCGCGATCGCCCGGTTCGCGCTCGGTCTGAACGCGGTGTGGAGCTTCTGGATCGCCTACGTCCTCACCCGGCCGCTCGGCGCCTCCGTCGGCGACTACCTGTCCCAGCCCACCGGTGACGGCGGCCTGGGCCTGGGCACCGTCGTGACCAGCGTCCTGTTCCTCGCGGTCATCCTCGGCCTCGTCGTCTTCCTGTCGGTCACCCGCAAGGACGTCACCGAGGATCGTGAGGTGGGGCAGGCCGTCTGACGGCGGCGTGGGGCCGGCCGCCTGACCGCGGTCATCCGGCGGGCAGCGTGACCACGAACCGGGCGCCCGGAGCGTGCCCGGGATCGTGGGACACCTCGCCGCCGGCGGAGCGGGCCAGGCGCCGTGCGAGCGGCAGCCCGAGGCCCGCTCCGGCATGTCCGTCGCCGGGATCGGCCCGCCGGCCCGGCTGGAACAGCAGGTCCCGGAACGACTCGGGCACGCCCGGCCCGTCGTCCGTGACCTCCACCCGGACCCCGTCGGCCGTCCGGCGGGCGGCCAGCGTCACGGTCGTACGGGCGTAACGCACGGCGTTGGCGACGAGCGGGCTGACGATCCGCTCCAGCAGAGCGGACTGCACCCCCGCGCGCAACGCGCTCTCGTCGACGGTGACGGTGACCCGCACCGGGCCGGGGACGCCCAGGGACGCGGCCACCTGCCGCAGGGCGGGCAGCACTTCGGCCGTGCCGGGGGCGGTGGGCACGCCCTCGCGGGCCTCGTCCAGCAATGTGTCGCAGATGGTGCGCATCGAGCGGGCCGCGTCGGCGATGACCTCGTGGGTCGCCCGGGTCTCCGTCCCGGAGCGGGGCCGCGAGCGCCACCAGTCCAGTTCGGCGACGATCCGGCTCAGCGGAGTGCGCAGCTCGTGCGACAGCTCGCCGGTCAGCTGCCGCTCGTGCCGCAGCACCGCCCGGATCCGGTCGAGCAGCGCGTCCAACGAGGTGCCGAGCGCGGCCAGTTCGGCGGGCCGGCCCCGGCCGCCGAAGCGCTCCTCGGAGGCCACGGCGCTCCACTGGGTCGCCTGGTCCGTCATCGTGCGCACCGGCCGCAGCGCCCGGCCGACGGCCAGCCGGGTCAGTCCGTAGGTGCACGCGAGCATCACCGCGTCCAGCGCGAACGAACCCAGCAGCAGCGTCTTCGCCGAACTCCGGTACGGCGACAGGTCCAGGGCGGTGACCACGGTGGCCCTCGTCCCGTGCCCGGGCACCGGCTCGGCGCACAGGCGCAGGGGGTCGTGGCCGCCGACGGTGGCGCAGCGTCGTCCCCCCGCGCCGGCGAGGGCTCCGGCGGCACGGGCGAGGGTGCCGGTGCGGGCGGCGGACGGCGGCTGTTCCAGGAGCCGGGAACCGGCGTAGATCCACACGTTCGTGTCGAGGAGGCGGTCGTTGACCGTCTCCAGGACCCGCACCCTTCCGCCGCGCGTGTCCACGGTGGTGGCGACCGCCGCGGCCCGCGTGCGCAGTTCGTCGTCCGCCTCCCGCTGGAGCCGGTGGCCGACCACGGTGTTGAAGACCACCGTGAGGATCACCATGAGCAGGGCGGCCGTGGTCAGCGCGACCAGCGAGAGCCGGCCCCGCAGGGTGCGCGGCGCGAGCCGGGCGGCGAGCGCGGGCAGCCATGTACGGGCGGGGAACCCGATCCGGTCGGGGGCCTTCATACGAGCCGGTGGCCGATCCCGCGCGCGGTGCCGATGGTCAGCTCGCTGCCCGCCGCCCGCAGCTTGCGCCGCAACCGGGTCAGGTACTGGTCCAGTGTGTTCTCGCTGACCCGCGCGCCCTCCGGCCAGCCGGCCAGCACCAGCTCGCGGCGGCGCACCAGACCGCCGCCCGCCGCCGTGAGAGCCGCGAGCAGCCGGAACTCGGTCGGCGTCAGCTCGATGCGGGTGCCGCCCACGGTGGCGCTGTGCCGTACCGCGTCCAGGACGAGCCCGCCCGTGGCGGCGGGCGCCGGCATGGGAGCGGCCCGTTTCAGGGCGGCCCGCAGCCGGGCGGCCAGCTCGGCCAGGTGGAAGGGTTTGGGCAGGTAGTCGTCGCCGCCGGCCGAGAAGCCCGAGAGCCGGTCGGCCAGCCGGTGCCGCGCGGTCAGGAAGACGACGGGGCCGAGGAAGCCGTTGGCGCGCATCGCCTGGCACACGTCCCGGCCGTCCGCGTCGGGCAGCCCGACGTCCAGCACCGCGCCGGCCACGTCGGGTGACGCGAGCCGCAGGGCGGTGGCTCCGTCGGCGGCGGCCACCGTGTCGAAGTCCTCGTCGTGCAGTCCGCGCCGCAGCACATCACGCAGGGCGTGATCGTCCTCGACGACCAGGATCTTGGGGCGCATGCCTCTCCAACGGCGCATCGGCCGGGTCGGTGGTGGGTGGGGGGTCCGGTTGGCCGGTGCGGGTGCCGCCACCGGTGATCGGGCGCTGAGGCAGCCACCGGGCCGCCGCGCACAGCCAGAGGCCGAGCCAGCCGACGGCGAACAGCCAGCCGCCGAGCACGTCGGTGAACCAGTGCACGCCGAGGAAGACCCGGGTCAGTCCCACCCCGGCGCCCCAGCAGGCCACGGCCAGGCACAGCGGGACGCGGCCGTGCGGGGCGCGCAGGCACAGCGCGAGGATCACCAGACCGGCCGTCAGGGCCGCCGTGGTGGTGTGCCCCGAAGGGAACGACCAGCCGGAGGCGTGGGTCTGCCAGTCGAAGGCGGGCGGGCGGGCCCGGCCGACCAGTTCCATGACGCCGTAGCGCACGGCCTGGCCGGTGGCGAGGCAGGCGGCCATGAGCAGTGCGAGGACCAGCCGCTGCCGCCGGCCGTGGCCCGCCAGCAGTCCGGCCAGGACGACCACCGCGTACGGGACGACTCCGGTGCCGGTGGCGGTCAGCCCGCGGGCGACCGCGACGGCCATCTCCGGCCGGTGACCGACGGACCAGGTCAGCAGGCCGTGGTCCAGGAACAGCGGGGTGCCGTGCCGGCCGGAGACGACCAGCGCCAGCACTCCGAACGCCGCCCAGGCGCCGAGCGCTGCGCTGCCCGCCAGTTCCGCGATGCCCTTGCGGCTCATGACATCAGCAGCGGGCGCAGCCACGTCGCCGCCAGCCGTCCGGCCAGCCCCCGCGGCCAGCGCCGGAGCACGGTCATCACGAGGAAGGCGACCAGGCCGCCGACGAGGGCGCCCACGAGGACGTCGTGCGGATAGTGGACGCCCACCCAGACCCGGGAGGCCGCCATGGCCACCGCGAACCCGCAGGCGAGGAGCCCCAGTCGGCGGGAGACGAAGAACAGGGCGACCGCCGCCGCGGCCGCTATGGCGGTGTGGTTGCTGGGGAAGGACCAGTCACCCGGCGCCGGACACGCCTCCAGCGTGCGGAAGGGCAGAGCCCGGCAGGGCCGGTCCTCCCGGACCAGCAGCTTGAGCCCGGCGTCCGCGCCGAAGGCCACCAGCACGGCCACCGGAACGGTCAGCGCCGTTATGCCCGCCGTGGCGTCGACCCGGCGGGCCCGCCACCAGCCCACGACCATGAGCAGCGCGAACACCGCCAGGCCGTACGTCGACCACAGCGTGACGATGCCGTCCAGCCAGCCGGGGGAGTGGTGGGCGAGATCCACCACGTCCCGGTAGAGCGGCCCGTCGACCGACGAGCCCGTGAGCGCCAGGATCATCCGCGCGCCTCCTTGGCCGCCCTGCGGGAGCGCAGCACCTCGGCGGCGAGCGGGAGGAGCGACACGACGACGATCAGCGCGATCACCGGCAGCAGGTACTTGTCGACGTTCGGGATCGAGGAGCCGAGCGCGTATCCGGCCAGGGTGAGGCCGAGGCTCCACACCAGCCCGCCCGCCACCTGCCAGAGGGTGAACGCGCGGGCCGGGACGCCCAGGGCGCCCGCCATCGGGTTCAGCACCGTCCGCACCACCGGCACGAAGCGGGCCAGCACGATCGCCTTCGCGTACCCGTACCGCTCCAGCAACTCCTCGGCGCGCTGCGCCCCCTCGTGCAGCCGGGCCGACCGGCTGCGGGCCAGCAGGGCGCCGCCCGCCTTGCGGCCGAACAGATACCCGCACTGCGAACCCGCGAGCGCGCCGACGGCCGCGGCGGCCAGCAGCGGCCCGAGCGAGAGGTGCACACCCCGGTCGGACGCGCCCGTGCACAGCAGCCCCGCCGTGAACAGCAGGGAGTCGCCGGGCAGGAAGAAGCCGATCAGCAGGCCCGTCTCGGCGAACAGCACCACCCCGACGCCGATCACCCCGAAGGCGGCCAGCAGGGAGTGGGCGTCGAGCACGTTGACCGCGAGCTGCGACGACAGGTCTGAGGGTGTGGCCATCGCCGCACGCCCTTTCCTCGGCTGCTTCTGAAACTTCTGACTACACATTTGTAGACCGTCTACTGAACTGTAGACGACTTGAGGGTGTGCGAGGTTCCCGGGCTTTGCCTCCCTATTGCCGCTTCATGACTGACTGACTACATCTCTGTAGTCATGATGGTCCGCGAAGGTAAGGCATGCCTTCACTAAGTGGGAGGGCCGCAGGGCATGTGGGACGACGCGTTTCCGAGTTTCCTGATCGGGCTGAGGGAGGGACTCGAAGGCGGACTCATCGTCTCCATCCTCATCGCCACCCTCGTGCGGGCCGAGGCCCGCTCGCGGCTGCCGCAGGTGTGGACGGGTGTCCTGGCCGCGATCACCGTCGCGATGAGCTTCGGCGCGGTCCTCACCTTCACCGCCGCGTCCCTGTCGGCGACCGCCCAGGAGGCGTTCGGCGGCACCCTCAGCGTGATCGCCGTCGCGTTCGTCACCGCGATGGTGTTCTGGATGCGCCGCTCGGCCCGCAGCCTCTCCGGCGAGCTGAAGGAGAAGGTCACCGGCGCGCTCGCGATGGGCTCCGGGATGCTGATCCTCACCTCCTTCCTCGCGGTCGGCCGCGAGGGCCTGGAGACGGCCCTGTTCCTGTGGACCACCGCCCGGGCGGCCGGCGAGTCGGCCGGCCCGCTGACCGGCGCCGCCATCGGCCTGGTCCTCGCGGCCGGCCTGTGCTGGGGCCTGTACCGCCGGGTCCTGAAGATCAACCTGACGAGGTTCTTCACCGCCACCGGCGCGGTCCTCATCGTCATCGCGGCCGGGGTCCTCGGCTACGGCCTGCGCGACCTCCAGGAGGGCGGGGTGCTGCCCGGCGGCACCGCCTACGCGGTCGACCTGACCGGCAGCGTCGACGCCGGCTCCTGGTACAGCACGCTGGTCCAGGGCGTGTTCAACCTGACCCCGAGCATGACCTGGCTGCAGGTCGTGGCCTACGTCGCCTACCTCGTCGTGGTGATGACCCTGTTCGTCCGCGGGGTCCGCGCCACAGCGCCCCCTGCTCCGGCGGCCAAGCCCACCCCGACCGCTGCCGGGTCCGATGCGGCGGCCTCTGAGTCGGCGGTGTCGATCTCCGAGCCCGCGGCGGTCACCGCCGTGCCGGCCGTGAGCGGGGTCGAGTCGGCCGTCACGGCGGCTGAGTCGGCGACGACCGGTGAGCCGGACACGGCCGAGCCGGTGCCCGCCGCCCCTGCCCAGCCCGTCGTCGACGTGCCGGCGTCCGGCCGGGAACCCGACGCGGCCCCGGTGGTGCGGCGTCGACCTGGCTGGGTCGTTCCCGTCGCCGTCGTCGCGGTGCCCGCGGTCCTGGCGGGCCTCGTCGTCGCCCTCGCCCGCCCCAAGCCCGCCGGCGACCAGACCGTCGCCGTCTCCGAGACCGAGTGCGGCAAGGGCTTCACCGCCCCCAAGCCCGGCCGGCAGGCCTTCCAGATGCACAACACCGGCGGCAAGACCTCCGAGGTGTACCTGATCGACCCGTCGACCGGCGCGGTCTACGGCGAGATCGAGGGCCTGGCCCCCGGCACCACCCGCGACCTCGTCGCCACGGTCGCCGGCGGCACCTACGCCTGGCGCTGCGTCCCCACCGACGGCAAGGCCGTCACGTCCAAGGCGGTACGGGTCAGCGGCGGCGGAGCGGCCAAGCCGGTCGTCCCCGTCTCCGAACAGGACCTCGCCGCACCCCTGAAGGTGTACAAGACGTACGTCGAACAGGGCCTGGCCACGCTCGTCACCCAGACCCGCGCCCTCGACGACGACATCGAGGGCGGCCACCTCGACCGGGCCCGCACCGACTGGCTGACCGCCCACCGCACCTACGCCTCCCTCGGCGCCGCGTACGGCACCTTCGAGGATTTCGACCAGAAGATCGACGGACGGCCCGACGGACTGCCGAACGGCGTCCAGGACAAGGACTTCACGGGCTTCCTGCGCCTGGAGCACGGCCTGTGGCACGGGGAGTCGGCCAAGGACCTGCGCGCGCCCGCCCGGCAGCTCGCCGGCGCGGCCGCGGGACTGCGGAAGGCCTTCCCGGCCCAGGACTTCGACCCCGGCGACCTGCCGCTGCGCGCCCACGAGATCCTGGAGAACACCCTCCAGTTCGAGCTGACCGGCGACACCGACCAGGGCAGCGGCACGAACCTCGCCACCGCCGACGCCAACCTCGCCGGCACCCGCGAGCTGCTCACCGTCCTGCAGCCGCTGCTGACCGGCCGCGCACCCAAGCTGCTCCCGACGGTCGACACGGACATCGCCCGGCTCCAGAAGCTCCTGGACGCGGCCCACGACGGCACCCACTGGACCCCCGTCGACCAGCTCGCCCCCACCGACCGGCAGCACCTCAACGGGGCCACCGGCCAGCTGCTGGAAGACCTCGCCCCGGTCCCGGACCTCCTCGAGATCCGGAAGTCCGCCTGATGAGCACCGCGCACCCGCACCCCGAAGGGAACCCCCCGATGTCCTCTGCCGACACCCCCGCCTGCCCGGCCCGCCGCTCCTTCGTGCGGACCGCGCTGGGCGCCGGAGCGGCCGGTGCGGTCCTGGCCGGCGGCGGCTTCGCGCTCGCCGAGGGCGGCGGCACGGCCCAGGCGCAGGACACGGGCGCGGACAGCGGCGTGAAGGTCCCCTTCCACGGTGCCCACCAGGCCGGGATCCTCACCCCGGCGCCGGCCGCGGCCACCTTCGTCTCGTTCGACGTCATCGCCGACGACCGCAAGGGCCTCGCCGACCTGCTGCGCACCCTCACCGAGCGGGCCCGTTTCCTCACCTCCGGAGGCACCCCCGCCGACCTCGGCGTCGGCGCGCCGCCCTCCGACAACGGCATCCTCGGCCCCGAGGTCCCCTCGGACGCCCTCACCGTCACGGTCGGCGTCGGCGCCTCTCTCTTCGACGACCGCTACGGCCTCGCCAAGGCCAGGCCCGCCCGGCTGACCCCGATGCGGACCTTCCCGAACGACAACCTGAACGCGGCCGAGTGCCACGGCGACCTCTCCCTCCAGCTGTGCGCGAACAGCCAGGACACCGTGCTGCACGCCCTGCGCGACATCGCCCGGCACACCCGCGGCGCCATGCAGATCAAGTGGCGCATCGACGGCTTCCAGAACACCCCGCGCCCCACCGGCGCCCAGCGCAACCTGCTCGGCTTCAAGGACGGCATCGCCAACCCGGACGTCACCTCCGCCCGCGAGACCGACCGGCTGATCTGGGTCGGCGACGGGCAGGGCGAGCCGGACTGGGCCAGGGGCGGCAGCTACCAGGTGATCAGGATCATCCGGATGCTCGTGGAGTTCTGGGACCGGGTCTCCCTGACCGAGCAGGAGAAGATGTTCGGCCGCCGCAAGGACACCGGCGCCCCGCTCGACGGCGCCAAGGAGACCGACGTCCCCGACTACACCAAGGACCCGCACGGCACCGCGATCCCCCTCGACGCCCACATCCGCCTCGCCAACCCGCGCCAGGCGCGCACCGACAGCTCGCGCATCCTGCGCCGGGGCTACAACTACGACCGGGGCGTGGACAAGGTCGGCAACCTCGACATGGGCCTGGCCTTCTGCTGCTACCAGCAGGACGTCAAGCGCCAGTTCGAGGCCGTACAGACCCGGCTGATCGACGAGCCCCTGGTCGACTACATCTCCCCGACGGGCGGCGGCTACTTCTTCGCCCTGCCCGGCGTGCGCGACGCGCGGGACTGGCTCGGCCGGGGCCTGCTCTCCGCCTGACCCGCCCGCTCGACCGCGGCCTTTCCCTCCCCATGGGAAAGGTCTGCCGCGGCCTTTACTGCACATGAGTTGCAAGTACGGGAGGATGGCACAAGGCTGTGCAGTGCAGCCGTACTCGTGCCACCAGCAAAGGAAACACCCTCCCGATGACGGCCGCCCCTGGTTCCGCTCCGTCCCTCCCCGCCCAGGCCGACGCCCCGCGTTCGGCCTGGCACCGCGTCCGCGGCTCCATGACGCGGCAGGAGTGGACCAGGGTCGGCGGGATGGCCGCCTTGGTCCTCGCGCTGCACGTGATCGGCTGGGGCACGCTGGTCGGGATCGTCGCCCCGGAGCATTACAGCGTCGGCGCCGACACTTTCGGCATCGGCATCGGCGTGACCGCCTACACGCTCGGCATGCGGCACGCTTTCGACGCCGACCACATCGCGGCGATCGACAACACCACCCGCAAGCTGATGGGGGAGGGGCAGCGGCCGCTGTCGGTCGGCTTCTGGTTCTCGCTCGGCCACTCCAGCATCGTCTTCGGCCTGACCCTGCTGCTCTCCCTCGGCATGAAGGCCCTGGCCGGACCCGTCCGCGACGACAACTCCCGGCTGCGCCAGGTCACCGGCCTGATCGGTACGACGGTCTCCGGCACGTTCCTCTACCTCATCGCCGGGATCAACCTCGTCATCCTGGCCGGCATCTGGAAGGTCTTCCGGCAGATGCGCTCCGGCCGCTTCGACGAGGCCGCCCTGGAAGTGCAGCTGAACAACCGCGGCTTCATGAACCGCTTCCTCGGCCGGGTCACGGGGTCGATCACCAAGTCGTGGCAGATGTACCCGCTGGGCCTGCTGTTCGGCCTCGGCTTCGACACCGCGACGGAGATCGCCCTGCTGGTCCTCGCCGGTTCGGGCGCCGCCTCAGGCCTGCCCTGGTACGCCATCCTGTGCCTGCCCGTGCTGTTCGCGGCAGGCATGTCCCTGCTGGACACCATCGACGGCTCGTTCATGAACTTCGCCTACGGCTGGGCGTTCTCCAAGCCGGTCCGGAAGGTCTACTACAACCTCACCATCACCGGCCTGTCCGTCGCCGTCGCGCTGATCATCGGCACCGTCGAACTCCTCGGCCTGCTCGCCGACGAGCTGGACCTGCACGGCGCGTTCTGGGACTGGGTCTCCGGCCTCGACCTCAACACGGTCGGCTTCGTCATCGTCGGCCTGTTCTTCGCCACCTGGGCCATCGCCCTGCTGGTGTGGAAGGCGGGCCGCATCGAGGAGAAGTGGACGGCGGGCCTGGCGGAGGGGTCCGCGGACTAGCGCCCCGTCAAGATCGCATCAAATCCCCACGTCACCCGTGGTGCACGGCCCCCGCGCAGCGGCACACTGCGCTGCCGGCGTGTTCCGCTGCCGGCGCTTCGGAGGGACCAGGGATGTACACAATTGCGTCGCAGCAGATGTCGGCGCCGGACTCGGCTCTGTTCGACATGACATGGGGGCTGGGCGCCACGGCGATGGGCTGGGTGGCGCTGATCAATCCGCGCGGCATCCTCGAGTGGATCGCGCTGCGGCGGGGCAACGGCGGGAAGGTGTGGCCGAGCCGCCTGGCCGGTGGCGTTTTCGCGGTGGTGGGCCCGGTGGAGCTGATCAAAGGGATCCGCCATCTGCTGGCGTTGAAGGGGGCGGAGCGTCCCACGGTGTTCCACCGGACGTACGGCTTCTCCCCGGTCCTCGGCGGCGTCATGATCGTGGTCGTGGTGCTCGCCGCCGTTCATGCCTGGCGCACCAACGAATTCCTCCAGGAGGCCTGGACGGCCGGCGGCCTGCCCCGTGCCTGCGCCGTCCTGGCCACCCTCGCGGCCCTGTCGTTCGTCACCTTCGTCGTCTTCGGCTACATGGCGGCAGGCATGCTCTGCTGTGCCCTGACCGGAGCGGCCGCAGCCGGACTCGTCCTGCTCCGGAACCGTGTCTAGGCCCGCACCCCGAACTCCTTCCGCCACTTCGTCAGTTGCTGGACCGGATCACCCGTGAACGACCACGGCGTGCGGGTGGCGCGCCGGCCGAGCAGGCGCAGCAGGGACCCGGCGACGTCCGCCGTACCGGCCAGACAGGCAGCGTGCGCCAGGTGGTTGAGGTCCCGCAGCTCGGTCGGGGCCGGATTGCTGTCCGGACGGCCCCGCACCCAGCGCTCCCAGGTGCGCCGTACGTCGTTGACCGCGCCGTCGTGGTCCCAGTGCTGGCCGAGGCTGACCGAGCCCCGCTGGCCGCGGGCTCCGTCGAGGACGTAGCGGTACTCCTCGACCCGGGCGTACTGGACCAGCACCGGCAGCGGGCAGCCCGGCGGTGCCACTCCGGCCGCGTCCCGGGCGAAGTCGTACATGAGGCCGTGCGTGCCGTGCCAGCGGGCCGAGTAGTAGTGCAGGACCTGCAGGTGGCCCTCCACGCTGTACGGGTCCCGCCGGTGCAACTCGTCCCACCAGCGGGCCAGTTCCTGCCGCCGTACCCCCGTCGGATACAGCCGTGCGACGGAGATCAGCGACACCCACGGTGTCGGGTCCTCGGGGCAGGCCTCGGCGGCGTGCAGAGAGGCCAGGACCGCGGTGTCGATGCGGTCCCGGTCGATCGGCACACCCCGCCCGGCCGAGATGGCCAGGTGGAACGCCCGGGCCGTCTCCGTCGCCGCGCGCAGCACCTGGGCGTCCGCGTTGCCGGGTTCGGCGGCGAGCCAGGACTCCACTGTCGAACTGCCCGCGCAGGCCTGCGCCAGCTGCCGTACCCGGTGGCCGCGCAGCGTCCAGTCGTCGCCGGTGACCCACAGCAGGTCCCTGAGGCCCTGCCAGCGGCCGATGACGATGTCCTGCCGAGCGGAGGTGAGCGGCGCGTCCCCGCAGTCGGGGTCGAAATCGGGCGTGAAACGGTCTCGCGCCATCGGGATCTCCCTCAGAAGTCGGTGGGGAGACCCTCGTGCAGCCGGGACGGCACACCGGCGCCGTCGGGAACGTACTCCGCCTCCACAGTGCGGGTCGCGTCCAGCTTCGCGGGCCGGTAGTAGTCGCTGCCCTGCCGCCAGTACCAGAGCATCGGGACGAGCCCGACGGCGAGTCCGCCGATGCCGATCGCGATCGCGGCGCCGCTCAGCTCGCCCAGCGACTCGACGAAGATCCAGAACATGAACACCGCGCCGAACAGCGGCCACAGTCCGCCGAGAAGGAAGTTGGCCGGCGACTTCAGCAGCATCTTGCGGTAGGCGACGACCACAGCGAGGCCGGCGAGGCCGTAGTAGACGGCGATCTGCAGGCCGATCGCCGAGATCGCGTCGGAGAGGATCTCGCCCACCGAGCCGAGCGCGTTGGAGGCGATGAACATCGCCAGCGCCACCCCGCCGACCACCACGATCGCCACCCACGGCGTGTTCCAGGTGCGGTGCACCCGGCCCAGCGCGGACGGCATCGTACGGTCCCGGCCCATCGCGAACAGCGAGCGCGTGACCTGGATGAGCGTGGTCTCCAGCGTGGCGATGGTGGACAGCATCACGGACACGATGAGCAGCTTGCCGCCCCAGCCCGGCCAGATCTCCTCGCCCAGCACCGCGAGCACGTTGGCGTCGTTCTCCTGGATCTGCTTCGAGCTCAGGATGACGTTCACCGCGATGGTGAACACCTCGAACAGCAGGAAGACGATGCCGACCCCGATCAGGCCCGCGAGTCCCGTCGTACGACGGCTGTTGCGGGTCTCCTCGCTGAGGTTGCTGGTGACGTCCCAGCCCCAGTAGTAGAACGCGGCGAGCAGCGCGCCGGACGCGAACCCGCCCACGCCGTCGAAGTGGGAGAAGCCCAGCCACGACCAGTCGAAGGCACGGGCGTTGTGCGTGTGGAAGAGAGCGAGCACCGCGAACAGCGCCAGAATGCCCAGCTCCACACCGGACATGACCAGCTGGGCGCGGACGGTGAGCCGGGCCCCGCCGAGCACCACGCCCAGCATGACGAGGAACCACAGCGCGCCGACCACCGTGGACAGCGCGGTGTTGTCAGCGAGCTTCTCGTCGAAGAGGGCCAGCGTCATCGAACCGGCGGGCAGTGAACCGGCCACCATGAAGATGGTCGCCGAGATGACCAGCGCCCAGCCGCTGATGAAGCCCAGGAACGGGTGGAGCGTACGGCCCACCCAGGAGTAGCTGGCGCCCGCGTTGACGTCGATCCGGCTGAGGTAGCTGAACGCCAGGGCGATGCCCAGCATGGGTATCGCGCAGTACAGCAGGGCGGCCGGGCTGGCCAGTCCCACCGCGCCGACGAGGACGGCGGTGGTCGCGGCGAGCGAGTACGCCGGCGCGCTGCCGGCCACCGCCATCACCACGGTGTCGAACGTGCCGAGGACATTGGCCTGCAGCCCTCTGCCCCTGTTGTTGCTCATGGTCGTGCCGCTTTCCGGTCGTGCACGGCGCACGGGCGCCTGGCCCGACGCGTACGGGTGGGGGGTGTGGCCCCGCCTCGAGACCCGAAAGGGGGTGGCCTCGGGTCAGGAGCCGGTCAGGAAGAACGGGGGTGGGTGGACACACCGTGCTGCCGAGCGTCGGCGGACGGTCACCGTGTGTGGGTGCGATGATAGCGGCACTCATTGACCTTTCAAGATGACCAACCGGTAATGTGCGCTGACCTGTTCGGATACCGCTCAGTCGGACAGGTGCTCGATCTGGCGCGGCCGGATGGTGTAGATCCCGATCGGCTGTAGGTGGCCCCGCTGCACCCCGGAGGACGACCCCCTCGGGGCATGCACGGTGAGCACGCCGCCGAAGTGCTCGATGCGAACGGCTGCACCGCCGAGGCCGAGCGGATCCGCCGGGCTGTTTCCGACCGGAACGGGCTCCTGTCAGCCAAGCAGGCAGGCCGCCGGGCTCGTTCTCGACGAGGCCGACGGCGTGGGGGACATGGCGTCCCCGGGGTGGGGCCGCGGGCGGGTGCCAGGTGTTGCGTGGCATTCGCTTGTCGCGCGTATGCGTGGGACAGCGTCCGCGTAGCCGGCTGAGTGAGGGACGGGTGGCCGGCGCGGCAGGTCCTGTGACGGACGCACACCGCGGAGCCGTACGGCCGCGCTGCGCCGGTGCGAGGACGAGGTGCGGCAGCCGGGCCGGGTCGGGCCGGCCGCACAGCCTGGGAGCAGTGGCGTGAACGCAGCGCGATACGGCTCACCTGGTGGCGGTCGCCGCCGAACGGGCTCCCCTCCGCAGCGGACAGCGCGCACCAGACCCGTTCGGCCTCCCCCGCCGACTCACCACTTGTTGTCCCGATCGTTGTCCCGATCGTTGTCCCGACCACGACGCTGGTCGATCACCGAAAAGCTGGCCAAGGTGCCGGTGGGCGTCACGCCGAAGGCGTCGTCATGGGGCCCGACCGTGGCGAGGGGAGCGCCGCTGTCGCAGACGGGTCCGTCGAACACGTCGACGGCACGGCGGCTGTTGTTGCGGATGTTCAGGGACGTGGCGTTCACGAGGACCACGGAGATGCAGTCGCCCGGGTGGCTGCTGTACGTCCGCTCGTTGATCTGGATCCGGCCTTCCTCCTCCTCGTGGTCGTGGTCCCTTTCGTGCACGTTGTTGCGGCCCTGGATACCTACATTGCCGGAAATCCCCCCGATGCC
The DNA here is from genome assembly GCF_900215565.1 of Streptomyces sp. Ag109_G2-15. NCBI lineage: Bacteria > Bacillati > Actinomycetota > Actinomycetes > Kitasatosporales > Streptomycetaceae > Streptomyces > Streptomyces sp. Ag109_G2-15. Next base: position 671,636 of record NZ_OCNI01000002.1, on the reverse strand, counting down.
GATGACGCCCTCATTGCCCTTTCCGGCACCGGTACCGGAGATGCCGCCGATGCCGGTGCCGGAGATGCCACCGATGCCGCCGATGCCCGTGCCGGAGATGCCGCCGGTGCCGGAGCCGGAGATGCCGCCGGTGCCGGAGCCGCCACCGGCGCCGGTACCAGTGCTGCCGCCGGCGCCGATGCCGGTGCTGCCGCCGGCGCCGGTGTCGGTACCGGCGTCGATGCCGGCGTCGGTGCCGGTACCGGTGCCGTGGAAAGACTCGCTGGGGGCATCCGGCTGCTGGGCGGCCGGCGCCTCGACGGTCGGTGCGTGGGCTGCCGGCGCGTGGGCCGCCGGCCTGGAAGAGGCCGAGGCATAGGTGATGCCGCCCGCGGCCAGGGCCACGGCGGCCGCGGTGACAGCGGTGGACCGGGTCTTGCGCATGCAACGTCTCCCGTCTGAGAGGGGTCGGCCGGGGCAGTCGGCACGGGGCTGAACGCACTCACTATCTCCATGGCCGCCCTGTCGCACATATCGGAAGAATGCGCCCAAGGGGCCGAACGAGGGACCAGAACACACCCGCCCGCCCAGTTGAATGCAGATCAAATTCCTTGAATAGAGGGGGAGTTACGGCGAAATCGGTCCGGATGATGATTATCTGATTTATCGTCGCCCATTCGGTGGCAGACGACTACGCGAGGAGCTGAGCTGCCGTCAGAGAACGAGACGCCTCACAGGCACAGTCGTGCCCTTGTACGCCTACGACCGCATGGGGGACATCACGTACCCTCCACCGGGCCTTCCCCTCCGGTCGTGCAGCCCTGCCCAGGGCGTAGCTGAACTCCACCGGCCTGCCACCGCAGCATCATGATCACGGCCGTCGGTCCGGCGGCGGAATGCGAGCCCTCTCGCGCGTGCAATCGCTACTGATGCCCTACCAGCCCATGTCCTTGGCCACCTCTTCCTGAGCTGCGGCGATCTCTTCCTCGGTGGACTCGATAACGTCCGCCTCTTCCAGGCGCGCCAGCAAGTCCGCGAGAGCCTGCTTCTGAGCCGGGTGTGTGATCGGCACGGTGTTCAGGTCGGTGGTCATCAGCCAGTCGAACAGCACGATGGCGTCGGAGCGCCACAGGCGAAGATCGACGGTCGGCGTGGAACCCCATGGGAACCCTGTTTCCATGGGGGCATCATGCCAGGTCAGGCCACGTGCAGAACGGCTTGTGCCATCGAAGTTCGAGCGATGCCGGCGCCGCGGCGGTACCTGCGGCCGCTCCGGGTCAGGGCTGCACCCAAGCCCCCGCTCCGTCCGATGTCCCGGAAGACCTGGGCGGAGCGAGTCTCCAGACGATCGGAATGACGGGCGGCGGAGGCGGCGATGGCGGCGACGGCCTGCCGGGCGACTCCTGACCGGGCCCGAAGGAGCCCCCGTCCCCCGACGGTGGCCCGAGGATCATCGGCTGATGACGCTGCCGGGTCTGTCGGAGGAGCGTTCCGAACTGGGCCGCTCCCTCTTGGCGCGCGCGGGCCCATGACCCCGGACTGGATGGACGCCTTCCTGGCCGTGCCGCGATCCGCGGTCCTGCCGGAGGTGGTGTGGCCGTTCGGCATGACGTCGCCGCCAGGAAGGCCCGCGTCGCCGCTGTGCGGGCAGCGCCGGGCGCCGGGCGGCACGCTCCCGTGCGGCCGGCGTGCCTCTGCCCGGCGCCTCCCCGTTCGGTTTCCTGAGGTTTCCCGGACCGCCCTAGGGCAGCAGCTTCTCCACGGCTGCCTGGCCCTCGGTCTCCAGCTTGCGGCGCGCCCAGTCGAGGTTCGCCGGAGTGACGTCCCTGCCCGCCGCCATCACCAGGTCCTCCGGGGTGACGTCCCTCGACGGAGCGGAGTGGAGTAGGGCGTCCGGGGTGCAGTAGTCGTCGGGCGACCGGGACCCTTCGGGTGTGGATGTCGACATGTTGCCTCCTCCTCGGTCCGGATGACCGCATCCGTGCCGGTGCCGCCGAACGGGGCACACTCTCACCATTCCGCGCCTCGACGCACCCTGCATCCGGAAGGCGCCGCGGCGCCGGGTGAGAAACGTCTGCCGGCCCCTCGCCGATGCACTCGCCCTAAGCTGGAATGCAGCCCGAGCTGGAATGCAGCCCGCACACCGCACCGGGAGGCCTGAACGATGGCCGAGATCCCCTTCCCGCAGGACCTGTCCGGGAGCCCCCGCTACCTGCCGATCGCCGAGCACGGACTCATCGGTGATCTGCGCAGCGTCGCCCTGGTCGGCACCAACGGCACGATCGACTGGTACTGCTCCCCGTCCTTCGACGCACCCAGCGTCTTCGCGGCCATCCTCGACGCCGAGCGCGGCGGCCGCTTCGAGCTGGCCGCCGCCGTACCGGCGCGCACCAAGCAGTTCTACTTCCCTGACACCAACGTGCTGATCACCCGGTTCTTCACCGAGGACGGCGTGGGCGAGGTCCAGGACTTCATGCCGGTCAGCGGAGAGGAGTCGCACGTGGAGGGCCGGCACCGGCTGATCCGGCGCGTGGTGTGCGTCCGCGGCACCGTGCCCTTCCGGGCCCTGATCGCCCCGCGCTTCAACTACGGCTCCGACGCGCACACCCTGCGCGTCCAGGACGGCCTGGTCCTCTTCGAGTCCCCCAAGCTGTCCCTCGCCCTCACGTCCACCGTCATCGTGGAGTGCGACGGCCGGGACGCGCGGGCCGACTTCAAGCTGAGCGAGGGCGAGACGGCGGTGTTCGCCCTGGACCAGGTCGGCGTCGAGGTGGTCCCCCGCGGCTGCGCCCACGCCGAGGCCGAGCACGAGTTCAACGCCACCGTCGCCTACTGGCGGCGCTGGCTGCACCAGTCCCGCTACCGGGGCCGCTGGCGCGAGATGGTGCACCGCTCCGCCCTCACCCTCAAGCTCCTCACCTACGCCCCCACCGGCGCCATCGTCGCCGCGCCCACCACCAGCCTGCCCGAGCAGCTCGGCGGCGAGCGCAACTGGGACTACCGCTACGTGTGGGTCCGGGACGCCGCCTTCGCCGTCTACGCGCTGCTCAGGCTCGGCTTCAGCGGCGAGGCCGCGGCCTTCATGAAGTTCCTGACCACGCACATCAGCCCCGGCTGGGGCGACGGCTCCGGCCCGCTGCAGATCATGTACGGCATCGACGGCCGTGCCGACCTGCCCGAACGCGAACTTCCCCACCTGGAGGGACACCTCGGCTCCGCCCCGGTCCGGGTCGGCAACGCCGCCGCCGACCAGCTCCAGCTGGACATCTACGGCGCCCTGATCGACTCGATCTACCTCTACGACAAGTGGGCGCAGCCCATCTCCAGCAGCCAGTGGGACGACGTGTGCCGCCTCGTCGACTGGGTGTGCGACCACTGGGACCAGCCCGACGAGGGCGTGTGGGAGACCCGCGGCGGCCGCAAGAACTTCCTGTACTCGCGGCTGATGTGCTGGGTCGCCATCGAGCGGGCCATCCGCCTCGCCACCCACCGCGGCCTGCCTGCCGACCATCGCCGCTGGCGCCAGGCCCGGGACGCGATCTACCGGCGGATCATGGACCGCGGCTGGTCGGAGCGCCGTAACGCCTTCGTGCAGTACGAGGGCGCGGACGTGCTGGACGCCTCGCTGCTGATGATGCCGCTGGCCAAGTTCATCGCGCCGACCGACCCCAAGTGGCTCTCCACCCTGGACGCCCTCACCGAGGACCTGGTCTCCGACTCCCTCGTCTACCGCTACGACCCCCAGGCCAGCCCCGACGGGCTGCGCGGCGACGAGGGCACCTTCTCCATCTGCTCCTTCTGGTACGTCGAGGCACTGGTCCGGGCCGGGCGGCTCGACGAGGCCCGGCTGGCCTTCGAGAAGATGCTCACCTACGCCAACCATCTCGGCCTGTACGCCGAGGAGATCGGCCGTACCGGCGAGCAACAGGGCAACTTCCCGCAGGCGTTCACCCATCTGTCCCTCATCAGCGCCGCGTTCAACCTGGACCGCGCCCTGGGCTGACCCGCCCTGGCGCATACAGGTTGTCACCGCCCTGTAACAGCACGCGCGGGCACCACAACTCCGTCCGCACCCCCCGTGTCGAACCCTGCGTCGGCCACAGACCAGCCGACTGACGCATCGTCAACATCCCATGGGGGAACCGGACATGAGCATCACCGCACGCACCACCCGCCGTACCGCGGGCTCCGCCGCCGTCGCCGCGGCCTCCTTCCTGCTGCTGGCCGGGGCGGGCATCCTCGCCGCGCCGTCCGCGTTCGCGGGCGTCCCCGGCGGCACCTCCGCCGCCGACCGCAACAGCGACTTCAACGGCGACGGCTACACCGACCTGCTCACCGGCGTCCCGGAGGGCACCGTCGACGGCAAGGAGGGCGCCGGATACGTCACCGTCCAGTACGGCGCCCCGAACGGAGTCGGTACCCGCACCACCGTCCCCAAGGGCCGGGTCCAGGTGATCAGCCAGTCCACCAAGGGCGTGCCCGGCACCTCCGAGGCCTGGGACGACTTCGGTCAGGCGGTGGCCACCGGCGATCTGGACGGCGACGGCTACGACGACGCGGTCGTCGGTGCGCCCGGCGAGGACGAGGGCAGCGTGGCCGACGCGGGCCGGGTGACCGTCCTGTACGGCTCCAAGGCCGGCCTCGGCGCCGAGCGCACCGCCTCCGTCACCGCCGCCAAGCCTGCCGCGGGCGCCCGGTTCGGGCTCGCGGTCGCCGCCGCGCGGTTCTCCGGGGACACCGACGCCGACCAGCTCGTCGTCGTCGACCAGAAGGTGGGCCTGCGCGTCTTCACCTACCACGCGGGCGTCCTGCGCCCGGTCGGCGCCCCGCACTCCACCGGCCACCGGCTCCAGCCCGCCTACGTGACCACCGGCGACTACGACCGCGACGGCTTCGCCGACCTCGTCGTCTCCGGTTACAGCCCCGAGGACGACTACACCAAGGGCTGGTCCGCGTACTACGCGGGCGGCGCCGAGGGCCTGACGTACCGGCGTGACCTGCACGGCGGCCTGGGCTCGGCCTCCGGCGACATCAACGGCGACGGCTACGACGACCTGGTCCTCGGCCAGCCCAGCGCCGCCGACGACGCCACCGGCGACGCGGACGCGCCCGGTGGGCTGGTCGGCGTCTACTACGGCGGCCAGGACGGCCCCGGCTCCGCACCCCAGTGGTGGTCGCAGAACTCGCCGGGCGTGCCCGGCACCGCCGAGCAGGGCGACGCCTGGGGCGCCGACCTGTCCGTCGCCGACGTGAACGGCGACGGGTACGCCGACCTGGCCGTCGGGGCGCCCGGCGAGGACGTCGGCAGCGTCGCCGACGCCGGCGCGGTGTGGCTGCTGCGCGGCTCCCGTACGGGCCTGACCGGGACCGGCGCCCAGTCCTTCGACCAGAACACCCGGGGCATCCCCGGCACGGCCGAGGCCGACGACGGCTGGGGCGCCCAGGTGCGCCTGGCGGACACCGACGGCGACGGCCGCGCCGAGCTGCTGGCGGCTGCGCCCGCCGAGAACGCGGGGGACGGGGCGGTGTGGCTCCTGCCCGCGAGCAGCCGCGGCCTGCTCGCCGACGGCTCCTGGTCCTACGGCGCGGCAGCCCTGGGCGGCCATGCCCACGCCGCCCGCTTCGGCGCGGTGATCGACGAGTAGCCTCCTGGGGGCTCCGCCCGCAGCCCCCCGCCTTCGCCCACCCACCACCCGACTCGGTGGGCTGGTGGGTTCGGGTGGGGGTTGCGGTGTCTGGTTCAGGGCAGCGGCTGCTCCGCCCAGATGATCTTGCCGTTGTGGGTGTAGCGGGTGCCCCAGCGGTCGGCTACCTGGGCCACCAGGAACAGGCCCCGGCCGCCCTCGTCGGTGGTCGCCGCGTACCGCAGATGAGGCGAGGTCGTGCTCCGGTCGGAGACCTCGCAGATCAGGGTCCGGTCGCGCAGCAGCCGTACACCGATCGGGCCGCGCCCGTAGCGGATGGCGTTGGTGACCAGCTCGCTCAGGATCAGCTCCGTCGTGAACGACAGCTCGTCCAGGCCCCATTCGGCCAGCTGCCGGGTGACCGAGGCCCGTACCTCCGAGACGGCCGCCGGATCCGACGGCACCTGCCACTCGGCGACCCGGTCGGCGCCGAGGACGCGGGTGCGGGCCACGATCAGCGCGACATCGTCGCTGGGCCGGTTCGGCAGACGGTCGAGCACCGTGCGGCAGGTGTCCTCGGGCGAGGCGCCGGGCGCGCGGCCGAGGGCGTCGCGCAGCATGTCGAGACCCTCGTCGATGTCCCGGTCCCGGTCCTCCACCAGGCCGTCGGTGTACAGGACCAGGCGGCTGCCCTCCGCGAGTTCCAGGTCGGCCGTCTCGAACGGCAGCCCGCCGAGGCCCAGCGGGGGACCGGCGGGCACCTCCGGGAACTCCACGCGCCCGTCCGGGTGCACCAGCGCGGGCGGCGGATGACCGGCCCGGGCCACCGTGCAGACCCGGGACACCGGGTCGTACACCGCGTACAGGCAGGTCGCGCCGATGACCGCGGCGGCGCCGTCGGCCGGGGTCTCGTCCTGGTCGATCCGCCCCACCAACTCGTCCAGCAGGCCGAGGAGTTCGTCGGGCGGCAGATCGAGCGCGGAGAAGTTGTGCACCGCCGTGCGCAGCCGGCCCATCGTCGCCGCCGCGTGGAGTCCGTGGCCCACGACGTCGCCCACCACCATGGCCACCCGGGTGCCGGACAGCGGCAGCACGTCGAACCAGTCGCCGCCCACTCCCGCCTGCGCCGGCAGATAGCGGTAGGCGATCTCCAGGGCGCCCTGCTCGGGCAGGGAGCGCGGCAGCAGGCTGCGCTGGAGGGTCACCGCCATGCTGTGCTCACGGGTGTACCGGCGGGCGTTGTCGATGGACACGGCGGCCCGCGCGACCAGTTCCTCGGCGAGGGCCACCTCCTCGGCGTCGAACGGCTGCGGCTTCTCCGAGCGCCAGAAGTTGGCCAGACCGAGGACCAGGGTGCCGGCCCGCAGCGGCACGGTGACCAGCGAGTGGATGCCGTAGGCCACGACCTGCTCGGTGCGCTCCAGATCCTGTGCCAGCCAGCCGGGCGCCTCGCGCAGCACCGGCTCGACCACGGACTGCCCGGTCGTCAGGCTCCGGGCCTGCGGCGAGGTCGCCACGAACCGGATGCGCTCGCCCACCGGGTACAGCGGGGCGTCCTTGCGGATGCCGCTCCAGGCCGCCCGGCGCAGCGCGGTCCCGGGCCTCGGCTCCTCCCCGCCCAGTACCGCGTCGAACAGGTCCACGGTGACGAAGTCCGCGAACCGGGGCACGGCCAGCTCCGCCAGCTCCTGCGCCGTGCGGGCCACGTCCAGGCTGGTGCCGATGCCCACACCGGCGTCGTACAGCATGTTCAGCCGCTCACGCGCCACCTCCGCGCGGCCCGACAGGGCCCGCAGCTCCGTGGAGTCGCGCAGCGTGGTGACGCTGCCGGCCGGGCCGCCGCGCAGGTCGGTGGGGCGCTGGTTGATGGCCAGCAGCCGGTCCTTGACCAGATGCACCTCGTCCGTGGCGACCCGCCCGGAGGAGAGCAGCCCGGCCGTCTCGTCGTCCAGGCCCAGTTCCAGCACATGACGCTGCTCGGCGTCCTCGGGCAGGTCCAGCAGGCGCTGTGCCTCGTCGTTGGCGAGCAGCAGCCGGCCGTCGCCGCCGACGATGAGCACGCCCTCCCGGACGGCGTGCAGCACCGCGTCGTGGTGCTCGTACATCCGCGTCATCTCGTACGGGCCGAGGCCGTGGGTCTGCCGCAGCAGCCGCCTGCTGACCAGGGCCGTGCCCGCGGTGGCCAGCCCGAGGGCCGCCGCGGCCGCCGCGAGCAGCAGGGGCAGTTGCTGGTCGGCGGCCCCGCCCACGTGCGCGGTGGTGATGCCCGACGACACCAGGCCCACCACCTTGCCGCCGGAGTCCTTCACCGGCACGACGACCTGCACCAGTTCGCCGATCGTGCCGTGGATCTCCTCGACCACCGTGCCCCCGGCCAGGGCCGGCGCTATGGTCCCGACGAACTTCTTGCCGATGCGGTCCGGCTTGGGGTGGGTGTAGCGGATGCCGTCGGTGTCCATCACGACGATGAAGTCGACGTCGGACGCCTTGCGGGCGGCCTCGGCCTTCGGCTGCAGGATGGCCGTCGGATCCGGGGTGCGCAGCGCGGCCGCCGTACCGGGTGCGTTGGCGAACGTCTCGGCGACCGCCAGGGAGCGGTTACGGGCCTCCCTGTTGCTGTCGTGCTGCACCTGCAGCACCTGCGCCACCACGGCCGACACGACCAGCAGCAGCACGATCACCACTTGGAGGAGGAACACCTGCCCGGCGACGCTGCGTCCGGTCACCGCCGACCGCAGCACCCCCGGACGGCCGCCGTTCGCGCCCGATGTGTCCTGCCGCGGGCCCTGCGGTGCGCGCGGTTGCCCGGAAGGACGGGGCGGCCGGGTCTCGGACCGGCCGGGCAGACGCACCATGTGCCCATGTCTACACTGCCCGGCCCCGCCAGGCGAGGCTGTTGCCCGAGGTGACAGCCGTCTCTTCCGGCGGCGGGCTCCGGTCACCGGCGGTGCGCGGTGCGGCGGGTGGCGAGGAGCAGCGCCACGTCGTCGGGGCGGTCGGTGGCGTGCCGGGCGGTGGCGGTGACCCGGTCGGCGACCCCGGCCAGGGACCGGCCGCCGCGCCGTCCGGCGGCCGCGCCGGCCCTCGCCAGCGCGAGGCGCAGTGCGGTGATGCCCTCGTCGATGTCGGCGCCGGGCCGCTCCACCAGGCCGTCCGTGTACAGGGCGAGGATCGCGTCCGGCTCCAACTGCAGCTCGGCCACCGGGTACTGGGCGTGCGGATCCACCCCGAGGACGACACCGCCCGGGATGTCCAGCACCCGGGTACGTCCGTCGGGGCAGCGCAGCAGCGGCGGCGGATGTCCCGCCCGGGCGGCCCGGGCCTGCCCGGTGGCCGGGTCGAGACGGACGTAGCAGCAGCTGGCGAACTGGCCCGGGTCGAGGTCGATGAGCAGGTGGTTCGTGCCGCTCAGCACCTCGTCGGGCGGCCGGTCGCCGAGCGCGAAGGCGCGTACGGCGCTGCGCAGCTGGCCCATGGTGGCCGCCGCCTGCACCCCGTGCCCCTGCACATCGCCGATGACCAGCGCCAGCCCGTCCCCGGCCTCGACGACGTCGTACCAGTCCCCGCCCACGTCCAGGCCCTGGGTGCCCGGCAGATAGCGGCCCGCCGTCTCCACCTGCGGGTGCGCCGACAGCCGCCGGGGCAGCAGGGCCTGCTGCAGACCGCGGGCGAGCGCGGCCTCGGTGTCGTAGCGCTGCGCCTTCTCCATCGCGTGCGCGATCAGCCCGGCGAGCGCGGTGAGGACCGTCTGCTCCTCCGTGCTGAAGCTGCGCGACCGGTCGAAGCCGAGGATGCAGGAGCCGACCGGCCGCCCGGAGGCGATCAGCGGCAGGAAGGCGCGAGCACCCTCCTCGGCGTCCAGGGGGATGCCCGGGTAGGAGGCCGCCAGCTGGTGCATGGACTCGAAGAAGATGGGGCGGCCGGTGGTGAGCGTCTCCACGCCGGGCACGTGCGCGTCGAGACCGATGCCGTCGAAGGGGGCGAGGAAGCCCTGCGGGAAGCCGGTCTCCCAGGCCAGGTACAGGTGCCGGTCCTGGAGCAGGTAGATGGCCAGGCGGCGGCCGCCGAACGCGGGCAGCAGTTCCTGCATCACGACCGCCGACACCTGCCGGGCGGTCACGGCGTCCGTCAGCGCGATGGCGAGGGCGATGGGCCGGTACAGCGACGTCAGCGAGTGGTCGCCGGCCACCGTGTCCTCCGGGGTGTGCGGCTCGTCCGCGTCCGGGGCGTCGAGGGCGGGCTCCGCGGCGTCCACGCGGCTGGTCGGGACGAGTGTGCAGGTGAGAATGTCGGGGCCGGGATGCACGGTGAGGGCGAGCCAGTCGCCCTCCCCGGCTGCCGCACGGCCGGCGGCCGGACGCCGGACGTGCACGTGCACCGGTTCATGGGACAGCAGCACGCTGCGCAGATGGTCGTCGTACGGCGGCCCGGTCAGCCAGGGCATCGCCTCCCACAGCGGACGGCCGAGCAGCCAGGCCCGCTCCTGGCCCGCCATGCGTGCCGCGGCCGGGTTGACGTACACGAGCAGCCCGAGCCGGTCCAGGCAGAACACCCCTTGCGGCAGCAGGTCGGCCGCGCCGTCCGCGGAGGCACCCGGGCCGGGCTCGAAGACGGTTCCGGCGACCAGGGACGCCTCGCCGGCTTCCGTCGCCGGGGACAGGTCCAGCAGCCGCGGGGTCCCTTCCCGCGACCACAGGGTCAGGGGTGCGGCCGGCGGTTTCCCGGCGCCCGCCGCGCGCAGCGCGGCCAGGATCCGGTGCGCCTCGGCCGGGGACACGGCGTCCGCGAGCGCCGGGCCGGTCCCCGCGAACTCGGCCGGGTCCAGCCCGAGCAGCGCGTACAGCCGGTCGTCCGGGTGCGCCGCCGAGGTCCGTGGATCCCAGGTGAACCGCCCCACGCGCGCCTGTGCGGGCCGGGTGGCGGGCGGTCGTACGCACAGGGGTTCCCCGTCCCAGGCGATGGTCGCCTCGTCCCCGTCGGCGAGCGCGAGCAGCTCGGCACCCAGCCCCTCGGCCAACCGCGCGAGCAGCTCCCGGTCCGGCAGCTCGTCCACGGTGTCCGACGCGGCGGGGCACAGCACGGTGAGCACCCCGAAGGGTTCGGTGCCGCCCGGCACGGGCACGTGCACAGACCCGAACGGGAAGGGCAGACCCGCCGCGAACTGGGGATACCGGCGCACCGTCTCCGTGGCGTTGGGCAGCACCACCTGGACGCCGAGCCGGTAGGCGTCGGCCACCGGGAAGGGCCGGCCGACGTGCAGCCGCCACCAGGGCCGGAACAGCGGGCCGGGCAGCCCGACGAGCACCGCGAGGCGCAGCAGCCCCGGGGTGCTGGAGCGCAGGTACACGCCCGCCACACGCGCTCCGGCGGCGCCGAGCGCGCCCGTCGAGACGTCGACCAGCAGCGCGGTCAGCCGGGCCCGCGTCCGGACCGCCGGCTCTCCGCTCCCAGCCATGGGCCCTACCTCGTCCCGTACCGCCGGGTGGATGACACAAGAATGCGCCACGTCGGTCGCGTAATGCACCTGGGCGGGAGAAGACGCCGCCTCACACCTCTGCCTCGCCCGGGTGGCGGGAACCCGTACGGGCTCCTAGTAATGGACTGGCGTGGATTCCGCGCGCCGCACGCGGGGGGCGCCGGTGCGTCCGCACCCTTCCTCTGGAGCCCAGATGACCAGCTCTTCGTGCCCCGGTCCCGACGACCTCTCCGTGATACCCGTCGCGCCGCCCGTTCCGGGCGCCATCGGGGTCGCCACACCGTCCCCCGACCCCGGAACCGGGCCCGCGGCGCCGCCGGAGCAGATCCCCGAGCCCGCGCGCGACGATGACCCCTACGGCGATCCGCTGCACGGCCTGGTCCGCGCGGCCGTGGCCGACCGCCCCCTGGAGGACGTCGTCCGGCTCATCACCCTGCTGGAACGCAGGCCCGAGCACGCCCGGACCACGGCCGAAGCGCTGCGCGCGGCGGGTATCGACCGGCCCGTGGAGGACGTCACCCGCCTGGTCTCCCTCCTCACCCGGCCGCCCCGCACCAGCGGCGGTGCCGACGAGGCGATCCGCGCCGCCGCCGAGTGCCGTCCGCTGGAGGAGGTCACCCGGCTGATGGAACTGCTGCGCCATACTCCCGTGGAGCCCCACTGCGTGCGGGCGGCGGTCGAGGCGGTGGCCGTCGGCCGCCCCGTCGAGGAACTCGCCGAGCTGATCGCCCGCCTCGCCTCCGAGGAGTCCGCGCACGAGACGGCGCTGCCCGAGCCGACGCTCCTGGAGCCCGCCGACACGCTGCTCGCCTCCGTCGTTCCGGCACCGGAGGCGGCCGCCCCGAGTCCCCAGCAGTCGGACTCGCGCAGCCCGGACATCGGATCCCCCAAGGCGCCACTGCGGCTCGCCCGCACCGCCGCCGTGCTGGTGTTCCTCTGCGGTGCGGCCCACGCGCCGCGCTACTGGTCGGACCTGTCCCAACCCGCTCTGCGGACGACCCTGGTCGCCTCGGGGCTCTGCGTCCTCCTGGCCCTCGCGCTGCCGGCCCGGACCGTACCGGCGCGGCTGGCCGCGGCGACCGTGACGCTGCTGGTCACGGCCACGCTCGCCGCGGTGCAGGTGCTCGACGGCGGCCGCTTCGGCCTCCCGGAACCGGCCTGGCTCCAGTCCGCGCTCCTGGCCCCGCCGTGGCTCGCCGGCACGGCGGCAGCGGCGGCCGCACTCGCCGCGCTTGCGGTGTTGCTCGCCACCGTCGGGATGGCGAACGCCCGCCGGGCGGAGGGGGTCGAGCCGGAGCGTCGTAGCTGCGGTGACGGGCTCGGGTAGGTTCGCGTGCAACCGGGCCGCGTGCAGGGGTGGTTCAGGACTCCGAGGGGCCGGGCGGCAGGGCGCGGCCGGCGCGGAGGCTGCGCAGGGCGAGGAGCAGGACGGCGATGTCGTCCAGGTAGACCGGGTCGGGCAGCAGGTCGGTGGGCAGCACCAGATACAGGACCGCGCCCCAGAACACCCAGCGCGGTCCCGTGGGCAGCCCGGCCCGCCGCAGGGTCCGCCGGGCGCGCACCAGCCGTACCAGCAGGGCGACGGCCACGGCGAGCAGGAGCCCCGCTACGACGGCGGCGACCACCAGCAGGGTCGTGGTGGAATCCATGCGGCCTCCTGTCCCTCCGGGCTCACGCCGGGTCGGTGATGGTGTCCGTGCCGTCGTCGCCACCGGGGGAGGCGTCCGGGCGTGAACCCTTCGTGCTGAACTTCAGCCGTTCGAAGGTCCGTGTCAACTGCTGCAGCGCGGAGGGTTGCCGGGCGCCGTCCCGCTCCTGCCGCCGGGGCAGGGCGTGCGGGGCGGGCGCGTCGCGGTAGGCGGCCAGGGCCTGGTGGGCCTGCTCGGCGGCGTCCCGGTACAGGTCCCGGGACTTCGTCATCGCCTCCAGCGCCTCGGCGTACATGGCGACCAGCCGCCGCTGGCGCTCCAGCTCCTCCTGGAGGGTCAGCAGGGTCCAGTTGTCCCGCAGGTCCGCCAGCGCCTCCGCGGCACCCTCGGGCAGGGGACGGGGCAGGGCGGCGAAGTGCCGTACGGCCGCGACGAGTTCGGCGGGCTCGGAGCCGTCCAGGAAGACGGTGCGCACGCTGTGCCCGCTGCTGTCGTAGCCCTCCGGCGCGGGGTCCGGGGGCAGCAGCACGGCGCCGCCGCGCGGCACCTGGACGCCGAGGTCCTTCAGCGCCCAGTTGACGGCGCGCAGCTGCTGCGGCGCGGCCCGGTGCTCCAGTACGCGGTGCCGCAGTCCGGGCGGCAGCAGCCGGGCCAGCGGCAGCCGGCCGCGCTCGTCCGGGGTCATCGCCTCGTGCACGACGACGTTCACGCACCAGGCTTCGCGGGCCGCGTCCCGCAGCCGGCGCCGCATCTCCTTGTCGTCCTCGGGGAGCGCGTTCACCTGCCGGAAGCGCAGGCCGGCGACGGTGGGGTGGTGGTCCCAGGCGCCGTCGGCGCCCTCCGCCGGTCCCGCCTCGGGCCAGAACAGCGTCGCAGGCGAGGGCCAGGCCTCGTCCCAGGGGCGCCCCGCCTCCGCGACGAGCGTCCACTCCTGCCCTTCCGGCCGGTCGTCACGCGGTACGAGGGTGAGCCGGGCCCGCACGGTCACCGTGCCCCCGGCCCGCCAGCGCGCCTCGAAGATCCGTGCGGGGGAGTCCTCGGGTACGGGAGGCTCGGCGAAGTCGTCGATGTCCCCGCTCTCCTTGTGCCGGCGCAACGTGCGGCGGACGACCTCCTCGGCGGAGGGACCGGTGTGGCGGCCGCGGGCCGCCCAGAGGGTCTGCGGGATGGTGGCGCGGTCGGTGGCGGAGTTCGACATGGGCCAATCTGCTGATGGGGGCAGGTGTGCCTTCCAGTATCACCGCCCGGGGACGGTACCGGTCGGCCGGGGCCCCGGGCCGGCGCGCCGCTGCGGGCTCGCGCCCCGCGCACGGGGTGTGCGCCCCGCACCCGGGGTACGCGCCGCACGCATCACGCGACCGCTGTTCACCCGTCCCCGGACCGTCGCACGGTGCCCAGAATGGTCCGTCGAACGGGGCCCGCCCTCCCATCCGCTTAGGGGCAGGCCCCGTTCGCCGTCTGCGGCACACCAGGGAGGTCTCGCCCAAGACGGCCACACCCGCTCGCTATACGTCTCGATATATATCGGCAGCCGAGATATTCTGCTTCCATGGCATCGAGGAACATGACCCGAGCGGCGTTCTTCGTCCTCACGGCGCTCGCCGATCAGCCGCGGCACGGCTACGGCATCCTGCGCGAGGTCGAGGAACTGTCCGACGGGGAGGTGCAGTTGAGGGTCGGCACCCTCTACGGGGTACTGGACCGGCTGACCGCCGACGGACTGATCGTGCTGGACCGGGAGGAGGTGCAGCAGGGCCGCCTGCGGCGCTACTACCGGCTCACCGAGGACGGAGTGGCGGCCCTCGACGCGGAGGCGGAGCGCATGGCCGCCGGCGCCGGGGCCGCCAAGCGGCGCATCGCCGAGGGCCGCCGGGCCGCCGCCCCGGCCGACACCGCCCCCCAACCCCCCACGGCACCCGGACTCGCGGGAGGCTTCGCATGACCACGCTCCTGGAATCCCGCTACCGCACCGTTCTGCGCCTGCTCCCCGCCTACTACCGGCGCGAACGGGAGGAGGAGATGGTCGAGACGTACCTGTGGGACGTCGACCCCGACACACAGGACCAGAGCCGGCCCACCCTGGGCGAGGTGGCGAGCATCGCCGCCCTCGCCGTGCGCAGCCGGCTGGGAGCGCCCGGGGCGCCGCGCCGCTACGTCCTCCTCGGCTCGACCGTCCGGCTCTTCGCGCTGTTCGCCGTGCTGCTCCAGGCGGCCGCCGCGGCCGCCGACCTGGTCCTCGAACTGGGCTGGGCCGTCGGCCGGGGCGGCCCCGGGCAGCACCTGTTCCTGTCGCAGTTCACCGACCAGGGACTGCTCACCGCGGTGGTCACCGCCGCCCAGTGGACGCTTCCGCTGCTGTGGACGGTGGCGTACTTCGCCCTCCTCCACGACCGCCGCCGCCTCGCCCGGGCGTCCGCGCTGCTCGCGGCGCTGCCCACCCTCTGGCCGCTGCTCGGCCCGCTCACGGGCGCGCTGGTCCCTGCGGACCCGACGTTCGCCACCGCCTTCGGGCTCCTGGCCTGGCTGCCCGCCCTCGCGCTCTGCGCCGCCCACCACCGGGACGCGCCCCCGGCCCGGTTGCCCGCGGGTACACCCGGGCTGGTCTTCATGAGCGCGTGTGTGGTGATGGGCGCGTCCAGCGTGGTGCTGCCCGCCGCCGCGGACCTGGCCTGGGCGCCCGCGAGCTGCTTCGTCGTGGGCGCGCTCGGCTGGCTCCTGTGGCAGGCCCGGGGCCGTGACGGTGCGACGCCCGGCGGCGCGCTCGCCCTGGCCGCCCTCGGCCTGCTGATCCTGACAGCGCGGGTCGCGGCCCTCTACCCCTGGCTGCACGTGCCCGAGGTGCCCGCCGCCTACCTCGGCGGCGGTCTCGCGCAGACGGCCGCGCTCGCCGTGCTGACCGTCGCGCTGGCGGTGGTCGGCCGCCGGGACCTGGTCGCGGCCGAGCCGGGCCTGTCGTGACCGGCGCGCCCCGGCTCAGTGCGGGAACGCCCGGGGCGCCCGCTGCCGCGGCAGCTCCTCACGGAACCCGGCGATCACCGAGCTGATCTGCCGCATCAGCATCGTGCCCGCCAACCGGTCGAGGTAGAGGTTCGCACGGGCCAGCGCGGGCAGGTCGACACAGAAGTAGAGGGACATCAGCGGGTTGACGAACAGCTCGCTGTCCCGGGTGCGCTCGGTGAACCGCACGTCGCCGAAGTCCCCGCGCACGGCGGCCGCGACCGAGCCGTGGACGATGCTGGGGTAGCTCTCGTGGGACTGCTGAGCGTGCGCCACCGCGTCGAGATAGAGGGCGCCCTCCTGGCTCTCCCGGGGGAGCGAGAACGCCCCCAGGTAGGCGCCCTCGCGGTCCAGAGCGGCCAGGTTCTCCAGGAACAGGGAGTGGTTGACGCCGTGATAGGCGTCCACCCCGAAGCCCAGGCAGGCCACCAGCCGGTGCGGGACCTCGTCGAGACCGGCGACGGCGGCCAGGCTCGCCATGTCCTCCTCCGGCGTGCCGAGCCCGTGCTCGTCCCCGCGCATGAGGATGTCGGTCCCGCCGTCCACCAGTACGACGGCGTCCACGCCGCCCAGATGGTCGAGGAGCGCCCGGTAGGCGGCGCGCAGCGGTTCGACACCCGTGCGCGGAAAGGCGTACACGGTGTCGGGCAGTCCCTGCTCGCCGAGCCACCGGGCGAGCGCGCGCTCGGGGAAGTAGTCGCCGCGCAGCTGGGTGTCGGGGCGGACGGCGGCGACGTCCTCCGCCACCCAGGAGTCCAGGCTCAGGCCGTAGAGGTCGGAGAAGGACAGGTTGGCCAGATGGACCTCCGCACCGGCCGACCGCAGGGCGAACGCCAGGGGCAGTCCGGCGTAGACGTCGAAACCGCCGCCCGCACCGGCGACGAGCACCCGGCGCGCCTCGCGCAGGCGGGTGAAGAAGAGGGGCTCACGCAGAGAGAACACCGCAGGACCCTAACAGGGGCCCTGGGAGCCTTCGTTGGAGTCGTCGGAGTCGTTCGAGTCATGGGACTCGTCGGACTCCTCGCACTCGTTCCCGAAGTCTCCCAGGGCGCTCGCGGGAATCAGGCCCCGCTCTCCCGCAGCATGTCCTCGCGCTCGACGAGCTTCACGCGCTCGCGGCCCTGCGGCTCGCCCAGTGCCCGCTCGGCGGCGTCCAGCTTGTACCAGCCGTCCCAGGTGGTGAAGCGGATCTCACGCTCGGCGAGGAAGGAGTCCACAGCCTCCGGCGCGGGGGAGTCCGGGGTGTGCAGACGGCCGTTCGCGTAGTCGTCCAGCAGGTTGGCCACGGTCTCGTTGGCGTCGCCCTTGGTGTGGCCGATCAGGCCGACCGGGCCGCGCCGGATCCAGCCGGTGACGTACGTCGACTGGAGGTGGTTGCCGCTCTCCTCGATGACCCGGCCGCCCTGGTCCGGAACAGTGCCGGACTCGATGTCCCACGGCAGCTTGGGCAGCTTGTCGGAGAGGTAGCCGACGGCGCGGTAGACCGCGGTGACGTCCCAGTCCTTGAACTCGCCGGTGCCCTTGACGTTGCCGGTGCCGTCGAGGGCGGTGCGCTCGGTGCGCAGGCCGGCCACCTTGCCGTCCTCGCCGAGGACCTCCGAGGGCGACTCGAAGAAGTGCAGGAACAGCTTGTGCGGCCGGTTGCCGACGTCCCGGATCGCCCAGTTCTCCAGGGTCTTGGCGACCATGTCGGCCTGCTTGTTGCCGCGCCGGGTCTCGATCGAGCCCGCGTCGTAGTCGATGTCCTCGGGGTCGACGATGACCTCGATGTTGGGGGAGTGGTCCAGCTCGCGCAGTTCCATCGGGCTGAACTTGGCCTGCGCCGGGCCTCGGCGGCCGAAGACGTGGATCTCCAGCGCCTTGTTCGCCTTCAGACCGTCGTAGACGTTCGGCGGTATCTCGGTCGGCAGCAGCTCGTCCGCCGTCTTGGCGAGGATCCGGGCCACGTCGAGCGCCACGTTGCCGACGCCGAGCACGGCGACCTTCTCGGCCTCCAGCGGCCAGGTGCGCGGCACGTCCGGGTGGCCGTCGTACCAGGACACGAAGTCGGCGGCGCCGTACGAGCCGTCCAGCTCGATGCCCGGGATGCGCAGCTCCCGGTCGGCCGTCGCGCCGGTGGAGAAGATCACCGCGTCGTAGAAGGAACGCAGGTCGTCCAGGCTGATGTCGTTCGGGTAGTCGACGTTGCCGAACAGGCGGATCTGCGGCTTGTCGAGCACCTGGTGCAGGGCGGTGATGATGCCCTTGATGCGCGGGTGGTCGGGCGCCACGCCGTACCGGATCAGGCCGAACGGGGCGGGCATCCGCTCGAAGAGGTCGATGGAAACGCCGGGTTCGGCGGCCACCTCGGACTTGAGCAGGGCGTCGGCGGCGTAGATCCCGGCGGGGCCGGCTCCGACGATGGCTACCCGCAGGGGGCGCGGCATGATCAGTTCCCTTCGAGCGTGATCAGTTACTCGAGTGGGAAGCCTAGACTAAGGCAGCCCTAAGTTAGTACACGGGTCCGGTCTATGACCTCATAAGTGGATCTTATGACTTGTCCAGGGGTCCCTTATGGGGTCCCTTATGGGGTCTCTTGTGAAGGGAGGGCGCGTGGGGGGACGGGGCGACGCGACGACCGTCGTGGTGACCGGCGGCAGCGGCTTCGTCGGCAGCCATCTCGTACGACGGCTGCTGGAGCGTGGCTATCGGGTCCGCACCACCGTACGCAGCACCGCGAACGCGGCGAAGGTGCGGCCGCTGTGGGAGATGCAGGAGGCGTTCCCCGGTCGACTGACGCTGTTCGAGGCGGACCTGCTGACGGAGGGCTCGTTCGACGAGGCGTTCCGCGGCTGCCCGGTCGTCTTCCACGTGGCCTCACCGTTCCTCATGCCGGAGCGGATCAGGGACGCCCGGCGGGACGTGGTGGACCCGGCGCTGCTCGGCACCCGTAACGTACTGGCGAGCATCGAGCGGACCCCGGAGGTCCGGACCCTGGTGTTCACCTCCACCGTGGGCGCGGTCTTCGGTGACTACGCGGACGTCCGGCACATGGACGGCCAGGTGCTGTCCGAGCGCTACTTCAACACCACCAGCACGGCCGGGAACAACCCTTACCACTACGCCAAGACCGTCGCGGAACGCGCCGCCTGGGACGCCGAGGCGGCACAGGACCGCTGGCGGATGGTGTCCGTCAACCCCGGCCTGATCCTGGGACCTTCCCTCACGCCCGCGTCCGAGTCCGGCAGCCTCTTCCTCCTCGACGAGCTGTTCAAGGGCTACTTCTGCTACGGCGCCCCCGACTTCAGCTTCACCACGGCCGACGTACGGGACGTGGCCGACGCGCACATCGCGGCCGCCGAGAATCCCGGCGCCAAGGGCCGCTACATCGTGGCGGCCGAGACGATGACGTCGTTCCACCAGATGGCACGCATCATCCGCACCCGCCACCCCTACGACCCACGCCTGCCGCGCACCGCGCTCCCGCACTGGCCGGTACGCATCCTGGGCCCCGCCTTCGGCCTCACGCAGGACTACATCGGCAAGCACCTCGGAATCCGCTTCCGTGTCGACAACCGCCGCGGCATCGACGAACTGGGCCTCGCCTACCGGCCGGTTTCGGAGACCCTGCTGGACCACTACGAAAGCTGGCGCGCGCGACGCCGCAACCAGGGGTGAGGCGGGCGCGTGGCCGGCCGCGTCAGGCCGGCCGGATCACCCGGTGGATCGCCGCCTCCCCGGCGCCGTAGATCGACTCCTCGCGGATGGACGATCCCGGGCCCGGCGCATGGATCATCATGCCGTTGCCGACGTGCAGGCCCACATGCCGGTCGTCGTCGAAGAAGAGGACGAGGTCACCGGGTTCGAGACCGGCGAGCGTGACCGGCGTCCCGCCGAGTGCCTGCTGGTGCGCGGCCCGCGGCAGCGTGACCCCGGCCGCCCTCCACGCCGCCTGGGTGAGGCTGGAGCAGTCGTACGAGTCCGGCCCGGTCGCACCCCACACACACGGCTTCCCGATCTGCGCCCGAGCGAAGGCGATGGCCTTCTCGGCGCGCAGGGCGCGGGACGACTCCGGGGTGGGGGCGGGGGGCGGGGTGACGGTTGCGTACGAGCCCGAGTCGGTCGTGAGGGCGGCGGCGATGGGCGCGGCGAAGGCGCCGGTGTCGGTTGGGAGGGGGTGGGCGCGGGTGCGGCTGGGGGTGGGGTGAAGGTGCCGGTGTTGGCGGTGAGCTGCGCGGCGAAAGAGCCCGTGTCGGTTGGGAGGGGTGTGGCGAAGGACCCGGTGTTGGCGGTGCCGGGGGCTGCGAAGGCGCCGGTGTCGGTCGCGAGGGGTGCGGCTGCGGCTGGAGGCGGGGTGAAGGTGCCGGTGTTGGCAATGACAGGTGCGGCGAACGACCCGGTATCGACGGTGAGCGGTGCGGCGAAGGCCCCGGTGTCGGTCGGGAGCGGTGCGGCGAAGGCCCCGGTGTCGGTCGGGAGCGGTGCGGCGAAGGCCCCGGTGTCGGTCGGGAGTGGCGCGGCGAAGGCCCCGGTGTCGGTCGGGAGCGGTGCGGCGAAGGCCCCGGTATCGACGGTGAGCGGCGCGGCGAAGGACCCCGTGTCGGTCGGAAGGGCCGCAGTCAGGGGTGCGGCAAAGGAGCCCGTGTCCGACAGGGCGGCCGTGGCGGCGGGAGGGTTGTAGGGCTCGGTGCCCGTGGGAAGTGCGGCGGCGCCGAGCGATGCGGCTGCCTCCTGCGCCGGGAACACGCCGGGTGCCGCCCACTGCGGTGCGCGCCACTGGTCCTCGGTCGGCCGTGGTGCCTGCCCCGCCACGGTACTCAGGGCGTCCGGCGCGGGAGTGGCCCAAAGCGCGGCGCGCAGGGCGGTGCCGCGGGACAACAGGTCCCGGGCCGCGGCGAGTTTGCGGCGGTTCTCCGCCTTGGACGCCG
The DNA here is from genome assembly GCF_900215565.1 of Streptomyces sp. Ag109_G2-15. Taxonomy (NCBI): domain Bacteria; kingdom Bacillati; phylum Actinomycetota; class Actinomycetes; order Kitasatosporales; family Streptomycetaceae; genus Streptomyces; species Streptomyces sp. Ag109_G2-15. Next base: position 651,004 of record NZ_OCNI01000002.1, on the reverse strand, counting down.
CCGGGGCGGGCCGCCGGGACCCGGTGGCGGGGGCGGGCAGCGCCCGGGGTTCCTGCGGCGGTGCCGCCGGGGCGGCGGGCAGAGCGGCGACGGGGAGGGCAGCCGTCTGCGCGGAGGCCCGGCCCGCCGGTTCCAGCATGGCCGGGCTCGGCAGCTCGGCCGCGGCTCGGCCGGGCAGCTCCAGCGCGGTGCGGTCGGCCTGAACTGTCATGACCCGGCTGGTCAGTTCGGGGAGGGACCGAGCGGTCAGCTCGGCGGCGGCACCACTCGGCAGCTCCGGCAGCGCACGGGCACCCGTCCGCCCCGAAGGCCCGGCGGGCAACTCAGGCAGACCGCGTCCCGGCGTCTCCCGGTCGCCACCGGGGCGACCGCCGTCCGCCCGGTCCACGGAGCGGGCCGGGGCCGTCGGCCGGTCGGGCATCCGGTCCGCCGGCAGGGCCGCGGGTACGGAGGGGCCGAGCCTGGCGCGCGCCGCGTCGAACCACTGCCGGGCCACCTCGTCGAGGGCCGGATCCGAGCGCCGGTTCGGCCGCTTGGCCAGCGGAACACCACGGGACCGCGTCGCCCCGGCCATGGCCCGCGTCGCGTTGAAGTTCCCCGTCGCGTCCTCGGCCTGGTTGTAGAGGGAGTTGATCCGCTGCCGAACCTCGTCGCGGCTGTCCGACGCCATGAAGGGGCGCACTCCTTCCGTCCTCCGCCTACCGAGTCAGCTGTCGGGTTCGGGCGGTCGGTTCCGGAAGGCGTGCCCGACGGCCGTCGCCCTGAAGGGCGTTGGCCGATTCACCCCGAAGTCGGTCGGGTCCCCGGCTCCAGCCGCACCCCAGGGTGCGCCGGATTCGGCGGAGGCCACGCGGCCCGGCGTGGTTCGCCAGGGGGAGCCGTGCGGCCTGGTCGTCAACCTAGCCAATTTGTGTGGCGCGTGTGAAGGTTGAAGTGCGTAATGTCCGATACATATATGTGATGTTCGTCTTGCTATTCGAGACGAGCCGCCTTCCGGGAGCCCTGTGTGGGGGGGGGCGGGGCGCAAGCCCGGTGCGACAGGGCGCGAGCTCGGTGCCTATGAGATTCTGATGAATTCACGGGACGCCTGAACACTCGGGCGCTCGGATCCGTATGGGGCGGGGGATTTCCATGCCGAGCCGCCCGACACACACAGAGGTACTTCCGTGGGACGCAACACGCGCAGACGCCCGACCCGTGCTCGACGCGCGACCTTCGCCGCGGTCGCCCTGATCCTGGGCGGAGGCGGTCTCGTCGCGGCGAACGTCTACGCCTCGGCCGCCGACGGCACATGGGGCGGGGACAGCGGCCCCGACGCGACCGGACAGGTCAGGTCCGCGGGCATGGCCACGATCGACTGCCCGGACGTCGGCAGCCGGCTGACGGCGGTGCCGGACGGGGCCCGCGCGGACGTCGACCGCGAACTCGCCCAGCTGGACCAGCAGATCGCGGCCGCCTACCAGCAACTCCAGGCGTCGGCCGAGTCCGTCCGCCAGGACCCCACGGCCGCCGACGGCCCCATCATGAACCCGCTGAAGGAGCAGCGGTCGGCCACCATCGAACGGATCGCGGTCGCCATCGACCAGGTGGGGGACCGGCCGGAAGGACTGGAATCCCTGGCCGCCTGCACCCTGCGCCCCGCCCAGGACGACACGGGCGGCGACACCGGCAGCGCCGGCCAGAGCAGCGCACCCCCGGCCGACGGAGCCCAACAGGGCGCCGGCCAGGGCCAGAACGGCGCAGGCCAGGCCGGCAACGGCCCCGTCGCCTCCGACTACGCGGACATCACCGCCGTACAGCCCAACGTGCCGAACCCGCCCCAGCAGGCCGACGCCTCGCGCGGCACCTTCACCTCCGAGTGCGGTGTCAACGCCAACGGCCTGTTCAACTCGGACAACGTGATCGTCGCCCCCGGCGTCTCCAACGGCGCCCACCACTTCCACGACTACATCGGCAACCAGTCCAACAACGCCTTCGCCAGCGACGACGACCTGGCCGACGCCAAGACCAGCTGCGTGGACCAGGGCGACAAGTCCACGTACTACTGGCCGGTGCTGCGGCTGCAGAACGGCAAGCAGGAACGGGACGCGGGTGCCCCGGGCGGCGGCACCGAGGGCAACGCGGGCCAGATCGTCACGGCCAAGCAGGTCACGCTGACGTTCGTGGGCAACCCGCGCGGCAAGGTCACCGCGATGCCCCGCCTGCTGCGCATCATCACCGGCGACGCCAAGGCCTTCGTCAACGGCCCCACCAACGCCAACGCCTCCTGGAGCTGCACCGGTTTCGAGGACCGGCAGCTGAAGGACAAGTACCCGCTGTGTCCGTCCGGTAGCGACGTGGTGCGCACCTTCCGCTTCCAGAGCTGCTGGGACGGCCGCAACATCGACAGCGCCAACCACCGCACCCATGTGGCCTTCGCCGGCCCCGACGGCTCCTGCCCCGAGGGCTTCCAGGCGATCCCGCAGCTGGTCCAGCGCATCGTCTACGACGTCGCCGCGCCAAGCCTGAACGACGGCGGCCGAACCGTGCCGCTGTTCGCGGTGGACTCCTTCCCCGAGCAGTTGCACAAGCCGGTCACCGACCACGGCGACTTCATCAACGTCTTTGACGAGGACCTGATGCGCGAGATGGTCGACTGCATCAACTCCGGCCGGACCTGCGGACCCCGCGGCGGTGACGACTCCGGAGCCACCACGGCCCCGAGCCCGAGCGACGACACCGGTGCGACGGACGCCCCGGGCACGGGCACCGGCGGCGCCACGGCCGACCCCGCCACGAGCGCCCCGGCCGAGCCTGCCCCGGCTTCCTCCGACTCGACGCAGGAGCCCAGGACCTACACGACGACCTCGCCGGCGGACACCACCAAGCACGACAAGCCCGCCAAGCACGACAGTCGGTCCACCAAGCAGGACGGCCGGACCAAGCAGGACAGCGAGGGCAAGCAGACCGCTCCCGCGAAGGCCGACAAGGCCGCCTCGACCGCACCGTCCGACTCGGGCGCCGGCGAGGTCGGCCAGGCCACCCAGACCCCTGCCGGCGGTCAGGCCGCCCAGTCCCCGGCCGCACAGGCGCAGCCCCCCGCCGCACAGACCGAACCCCAGGCCGTCCAGGGTGGCCTCGCCGAGACCGGAGCGCACCTGTGGCCCGCGGCCATCGGTACGCTGCTCGCCCTGTCCGGCCTCATCATGCTGATCCGGGCCAAGCGCCTGCGGTACTGACGGCACGTCACGGAACGACGGAACGGCGGCCCCACCCTCCAGCGGTGCGGCCGCCGTTCCGTCGTCCGGAGCCCGCCCGCTACTTGTGGGAGCGCTCCCATGCACCCGAAGATGTCCGCATGCCACCACATGAAGAGGTCCGCACGCCGCCAACGGACCCCCGCCCCGCCATCCGCGCCTACCACCCCACCGACCGCGACGCCGTCGCCGACATCTGCGTCCGCACCGCGCTCAACGGCGGCGACTCCCGCGCCCTGTGTCCGGACCTGCGCCTGATGCCGTCGATCTTCGCCGAACCCTACTGCCGCTTCGACCCGGAGCTGGCCTTCGTCCTGGACGACGGCGCAGGCCGGGCGGTGGGGTACGTCGTCGGCACGGCGGACACCGAGCGGTTCGTCAAGGACTTCCGGCGGACCTGGATCCCCCGGCTGGCCGACCGCTACCCGGAACCCACCGCGCCGCCCCGCACGTTCAGCGAGGAGATGATCGGCCTCCTGCACCGCCCGGAGCGCATGCTCGTACCCGAACTCGCCGCCTACCCGGCCCACCTGCACATCGACCTGCTGCCGTCCTGGCAAGGGCGCGGCTACGGCCGCCGGTTGATGCACACACTGCTGAACGCCCTGCACGCACAGGGCGTTCCGGCCGTCCACCTCGGCATGGTCACCGTCAACACGGCCGCCCGCGCGTTCTACGACCGGCTCGGCTTCCACGAGATCCCGGTCGCGGACCCCGGCCCGCTCACGTATCTGGGCCGGGCCACGACCACGGACTGAGCACCCGCCCGGAGGTGCCTGTCAGAGGACGCGCAGGGTCTGCTTGGCGAGTTCGTACGCGGGCAGCATGGCGTTGTGCTCCTCGGTGTCCATCCCGCCGAGGTGCAGCACGACCGGGCCGTCGGGCGTGGAGACCGCAAGCGCGCTCTCCTTCTTCGTCTCCTCCAGGAGCTTGCTCGTGTAGAGGTACTCCACCTCCACACCGGACAGGCCGGTGGCCGTCCTGAAGGAGCGGTACTTCTCCTTGCTGGTGTTGTCCTCGGCGGCGACGAACTGCCGCAGGACCGTGCGCGCGTCGGCGTCGCCCGGCTCGCCGGTCCACACCCGCAGGAAGCCGATCTTGCCGGCGGGCTTGGCGTCGATCTCACAGGCGGTGGTGACCGGGCCCTGCCGGAGGAGGGAGTCGGCGACTGCTCCGCTCAGGTCGCCGTCCGACCCCTTCGACGCCTTCGACAGCTCCTTCTCGGCGTCGATCCCCTTGGCCTTCCAGCGCTTGGCGATGTCGAAGCTGACGGGCAGTTCGCAGGCCGACCGCGCGGCGCCGACGGTGCCGCCGCGCGCCGCGACCGCACTGTTCGCTCCCGCGCTCTCGGCGGCCGACGGGCTCCCCGACGCCTTCGCGTCCCCGTCCGGCGACTGCGAGCAGCCTGCCAGTACCGCCGCCAGCACCACCGCCTGGACCACCCGGCCTCGCACGGACCCCACTCTGACCTGCACTGTCGTCTCCCCTCCTGTTCAGCGCGGCCACTGTAACCGAGGGCACCGACAGCGCCGTACGCAATAAAGAGGCTCAGTAAGGGGGCTCAGTCCCCGTCCCGCCGGCAGTACAGGAACAGATTCGGCTCGGGTACGGCGTCGGGGTGCGCCGGGGAGAACAGGGCGTGCTCCTCGGACAGGACCGTCAGGCCCGCACCGGTCACCAGCTGCGTGAAGTCCCCGGCGGCGAAGCTCGTCACCCGTACCGGCTGCCCCATGAACACCCCCTCGACGTCCTCCATGTCGAGTGGCACGGTGGCCAGCACCGCGAGCCCGCCGGGCCGCAGCGCCCGCGCCATGCGACCCACGACGGCCGACTGCTCGGCACGGGACATCTGCAGCAGCGAGAAGTACCCGCACACCGCGTCGAACGAGCCCTCGGCGAGCGGCAGTTCACGGATGTCGGCGAGCCGGAACTCGGCCTCGGGCACCTGTCGGGCGGCGATGTCGACCATCACCGGGGAGACGTCGACGCCCAGCACGCTGTGCCCCGCCTCCGCGAGGGTCTGCGCGGTCGGCCGTCCCGTCCCGCTGCCCACGTCCAGTACCCGGCTGCCCGGCTCCAGCCGGTCCAGCAGCCACCGGAGCGAGGCCCGGTGCGCCTCGGACGACGCGAACGCCTTCTCGTAGTCGAGACCCAGCGCGTCGAACACCACGGCGGCCGGTGCCCGCTGCTCGTCCTCGCCCAAGACGACTCCTCCCGTGTCGCGTCCAGGTACCCGGCATCGTCGCACCTCCGGCCCGGGGCTCACCATGCCGCGCGCCGGACGCCGTTTGCGGGCCGTGGCACCGGCAGGGCAGGGTTCGGGACGTGCCTACCTTGCTGATCGTGCATCACACCCCCTCGCCCAACTGCCAGGCCATGTTCGAGGCCGTCGTCTCCGGCGCGACCACACCGGAGATCGAGGGCGTCCGTGTCGTGCGGCGGGCCGCCCTGTCCGCCACCGCCTCCGACGTCCTGGCGGCCGACGGCTATCTCCTCGGCACCCCGGCGAACCTCGGCTACATGTCCGGCGCCCTCAAGCACTTCTTCGACCAGGTCTACTACCCCTGCCTGGACGAGACCCGGGGCCGGCCCTTCGGCTACTACGTCCACGGCGGCAGCGACGTCACGGGCGCCGTCCGCGCCATCGAGGCCCTCACCACCGGCCTCGGCTGGCGCCGCGCCGCAGACGCGGTGACCGTCACCGGCGAACCCGGCAAGGCCGATGTGCAGGCCTGCTGGGAGCTGGGCGCCACGGTCGCGGCCGGACTCATGACCGAGGCCTGAACGGCCGGCCCGCCACCGGAGCGATCTTCATGTGGGCCCCCTCCAGGAGCAGCCGGGAGGCCATGCGCCGCTCGTCCGGCCAGCGCACGTCGTACGCCCAGCCCCACCGCTCGAACCGGGCGATCAGCCAGGCCGTGAGGTCCGGCTGCCCCTTCAGCCCGCCGTGCCGGGCGCTGTTGGGGTCGGCATGGTGAAGGTTGTGCCAGCCCTCGCCGAAGGTCAGCAGCGCCACCCAGTGCACGTCCCGGGACTGGTCGCGGGTGGCGTAGTGCTGCGGACCGAAGACGTGCGCGATCGAGTTGACGGACCAGGTCACATGGTGGACCACCGCGTACCGGACCAGGCTCGCCCAGAAGAAGGTGACCGCCGCCGCCCGCCAGTCTCGGGTCCAGACCAGGACCAGCGCCGGGGGCAGGGCCAGGGAGACGGCGATGGTCGCCCCGTAGCAGCGGTCCAGGAGGCGCACATCCGGATCGGCGAGCAGATCGGGGGCGTAGCGCGGGTAGTTGGAGCGGACCGTGGAGGAGGAGAACCAGCCGACCTGGGCATGCCAGAGCCCCTTGAACAGGGCCCGGCGGGTGGTGCCGTACTTCCACGGCGAGTGCGGATCGCCGTCCCGGTCGGCGTACTGGTGGTGGCGCCGGTGCTCGGCCACCCACAGGGTGACCGGCCCCTCCATGGCCAGCCCGCCCGCGAACCCGAGGGCGATCCGCAGCGGCCGTTTCGCCTTGAACGACAGGTGGGTGAAGTGCCGATGGTAGCCGGCGGTGATGCCCATGATGGACAACGCGTACATGCCGACGCCGAGGAGCACGTCGTACCAGCGCGGCCCCCAGCCCTCGACGAGAGCGACGGGCAGTGCCGCGGCCAGTACGACCAGGGGTGCCGCGACGATCAGGAGCAGGGAACCGGTGCGCGTCGCACGGCTGACCGGGACGGTGTCGGGGAGCGGGGCCCGTAGGCCGTTCGGGTGTTCGGCGGCGGCGCTCACGGCGCACCTCCCGCGAGGAGGAGCGGGCAAGTGGAGGGGGTCATGTGCGGCGATTATGCGGGAGCCGCATCCGGCCCCGGCCCAGGCGCGCACGGGGATACGGGACCGGCGCACATCCTCTACCTGGATGGATGAAGGTGCGGGTGCGGTGCCCCTGGCCGACGATGGATGGGTGGCCGCGTCCCAGGGGCGCGGTCGTAGACCGTCGAACGTCGTCGAGTCGAGGGAGCGTCGCATGGGAGCGGACGGCCACATACGCGGACGAACCGCCCAGGACGAGCAGGACACCAAGGAGCTGCTGCGCCGGTGCGCACGGGACGTGGTGGACGTCGCCGAGGGCATCCGCGAGGTGTCCACACGCACCAGCACCGCGCTGTTCGCGCCGGCCCTGACCACCTCCGCGCGCCGCCGTCCCCGTACCGGTCTCGTCGCCCAGTGGGTGCTGCTGCGGGCCCTGACGAACAAGGAGGGCCTCGGCGGCTCCGCGATCACGGCACCGAAGGGCGTGGGGCATGTGCTCGGCACGGCCGGGGAGGCGCTGGGCCGCGAGAGCCTGGCCGCGCTGGTGGCCGTCACCTCCCTGCGCCTGAGGATCGCCGCCGTGCTGTTCGACCACCCCGAGTTCGAACGCGACCCGGGCATGCGCCGGCTGCTGGACGCCGTCACCGCCGACCGCGGCCCGGAGGCCGTACGGGCCCTGCGCGCCCTGTTCAGGGACCAGGGCGCCCAGCGCGCCCTGTCCGGGCTCGCGCCCCTGATGGCCGAACTCCTCGCCATCCGCGCCCTGCTGGACGAGGACCCGAAGAACGACGAGACCGGCTGGGCACTGGCCGCCGGCCGTGAGCTGTCCGCCGACCCGTTGCGCGGCATCAGCGCCTCCCACCTCAAGGGCATGGACCACGGAGAGGGCGCCGCCGAGGCCGTCGACCTCACCGACCAGGAGCGGCAGACCATCGCCACCGAGGGCTCCCTCCTCGGCTTCCTGCGCAACATCGAGGTGCTGTCCACCGACGGGCGGATCCTGGTGCAGAACGTGCGCGGCCCCGACGGCGTCGTCCGGTACGTCGTCCAGGCCCCCGGCATGGCGCCCGGCCGGCCGCGCCACGACTCCCCGCAGGACTTCGTCGGCGCCTGGCGCAACCTCTTCATGACCGACTCGCCCTACACCCGCTCGATCCTGCTCGCCCTCGCGGACTACGGCATCCCGCGCGGCGCCGACCTCGCCCTGATCGGGCACAGCGAGGGCGGGATCGCGGTGATGAACCTGGCGCAGAACGAGGACTTCTGCCGCGCCTACCGGGTCACGCACGTGATCGCGGTCGGCTCCCCGGTCGACAACAAGAAGCCCGCCGACCCGCGTACCTGGGTCGCCACTATCACCAACCAGCACGACATCGTGCCCGTCCTCGACGGCCGGGGAGCGGGCTCCGGCTTCAACCCGCACCCCAACTGGTACGAGGTCGACTACACCGGGCCCACCCACGAGTTCCCGCTGTGCCACATGATCCGGGAGTACATCGAGCACCTGCGGACCGTCATCCCCGAGGCCCGCGAGGACGTCGACGAGGCGCTCACCCCCTATCGCGGCCCGGTGGTGCGCACCCGGGCCTACCAGCTCAAGGACCGCGCCCACCCGCCCGAGGGCTACCCCTTCCTCACCGTCCCCACCACCTCCCTGGCCACCACGACCGGACCCGTCGACGTCCCGGTGCGCTACTACGACTCCTCCGCCGCCCACCTCTGCTTCGCCGTCGACGCCGCGGCCGCGCGCAGCCTGCTGCCCGACGTCACCTGGCTGGTGCCGAGCCGGCTGGGCCGGCGGGCGCTCGCGGTGCTGTCCCTGTACGAGCACCGCTGCTCCACGATCGGCCCCTATGCCGAGATCGCCCTTTCGGTGCTGGTGGACGACCTGTGGCGGCCACGCCCGTTCGACGTCGCCACCGACCTGCTGCGCCGTGTGGACCTGCGCCGCACCGGCCGCTACGTCCTCTCCCTCGCGGTGAGCAGCGAGGAGTCCCGCGTCGTAGCCCAGGAGGTCTGGGGCCAGCCCGCGGTCCGCACCGCCGCCGAGGTCGACCTGATGAACCGTGACGTCGGTGTCACCGCGCCGGAACTCGGGCTCACCGTCGAGGGCCGCCTCGGCCCGGGCCTGCGCTGCCCCGAGGCGGACTGGGTCCTGTACGGCCGGCGCGGCGACAGCACCGTGCGCACTTTGGTCCGGGCCCACGGCCGGCTGCGGCTGCACACCGGAACCGGCGTTCGGCTGCGCCTGGACACCGCCGCGGCCGAACCCATGGCCGGGCAGCTGCGCCGGCTCGGCATCGACGCGGCCCGGCCGCTCTTCGTGCTGTCCTGCCCGCAGTTCATGCTCCACCGCAGCGCCGGCGCAGTCCTGCCGCGCTGAACCCGTCCGCACACCCGTGAGTGGGAGCCACCATGGTCACCGAGTCCCCCCGCACGCTGCCGTCGGCCGACGAACTCCTCGACCAGGCAGGAAAGTTGCGCGCCGACGCCGACCTGATGGCGGGTTACGCCCGGCGGCTGCTCGCCACCGCGTCCGCGTTGACCGGCTGCCCGGCGGTACCCGAGTGGAGCCGCCCCACCCTGGAACAGCAGGCGGCCGCCTGCGGCACGGCGGCGGAGCAACTGCGCACCGCCGCCGAGGCGTTGCTCGCACACGCGCGAGCCTGAGGCATCTGCTCAGAGCGCGGTGGCCCGGGTGTCCGCCGCGCTCCGGCCGAGCGAGACGAAGCAACGCCCCTTGTCCTCCGGCAGGTGCGGTGCACCAGGTCGGAGAAGCCGCGGGTCTCCCGGACGATCCGCAGGCCCTCGGGGGAAAACGTCGACGGCCCGAACAGACGTGGTGCGAGAAGCGGGTTGTTCAGCGCCTCCGAGAACGCGTCCACGAAGATGTCTGCCGCGGGTCGGTGATCCGCGGGAAGCCGTAGTAGGCGCGGTAGTCGTTGTACGGGGCCAGCCGCAGCTCGCGGCCGAGGGCGACACTGCGCGTCTCGATGGGCAGCAGCACCTCGTCCTCGCACGACCGCCTGCCCGGACGCCTGAAGTCCGGCGTCGTCCGCCTCGCCCTGTCCAGCGGGGCCCCGGTCGTCCCGATCGGGCACGCGGGCGCCCGCCGGGTCTCCTCCGGAAGCCGCGTCAAGCAACTGGCCGGCTGGGCCACCGCCCCCGTCCGCCGCCCCCGCGTCCACGTCCACATCGGCCCGGCCCCGCTGGCCGACTCGCCCCGGCCGCTGGACGACCTGGAGACCGCCCTCGCCGACGCCTGGTCGTGCGCGGTACGGACGCTGGGTGTGACCGTTCGTCAGTGACGTTCGCACATCCGGGTGGTAGCGGGTCCCGTCCTGGGCCGAACGAGTTGTCGTAGCCCGGAATGATCGCATTCGGGCCGGATAATCACGGCTCATGCAGCCTGTGAAAGCACGTGTCCCGGCGCGGCGCGCCCCCGTGGCCGTCACCGGACTGGGACTGGTCACACCGGCCGGGATCGGCCGCGACGCGACGTGGGCGGGCCTGTGCGCGGGGCAGTCCACCGCGGCCGTCGACCCCGGCCTCGACGGACTGCCCGTGGCCTTCTCCTGCCAGGTGCCCGCCCTCGACACGGCCGGCCTGCTCGGGCACCGGCTCAGCCGCCGCCTGGACCGCTTCACCACCTTCGCGCTGCTCGCCGCCCGGGAGGCCGTCGCCGATGCCCGGCTCACCCCCGGCGGCTGGGACGGGGCCCGCGTCGGCGTCGTGATGGGGGTCGGCACCGGGTCCATGCAGGGCTGGCAGGCCGAGTTCGACCGGCTCGCCCACAGCACTCCGGAGCGGGTCTCGCCGCTCGCGCTGCCGCGCAGCGTGCCCAACATGGCCGCCGCCGAGATCGCCCTCGACCTCGGTGCGCAGGGCCCCAACATGGTCGTGAGCACCGCCTGCGCCTCCGGCACCAGCGCGCTCGGACTGGCCCGGGACTGGCTGCTGTCCGGTGCCTGCGACCTCGTCCTCGCCGGGGGCAGCGAGTCGGCCCGGCTGCGGATGACCGCGGCCTGCTTCGCCCAGATGCGCGCCCTGTCCCGCCGGGCCGACAGCCCCGAGGAGGCTTCCCGGCCGTTCGACCGCGACCGGGACGGCTTCGTCCTCGGCGAGGGCGCCGCCGTCCTCGTCCTGGAACGAGTGGAGGACGCCCGCGCCCGCGGCGCCCGGCCCGCGGCGCTGCTCTCCGGGTTCGGCGCCTCCTGCGACGCCCACCACTTCACCGCCCCGCACCCCGACGGCGACGGCGCCGCCCGAGCCATCCGCGGCGCCCTCGTGGACGCCGGCCTCGCCCCGGAGGACATCGATCACGTCAACGCGCACGGCACCTCCACCCCGCAGGGTGACACGGCCGAGCACAACGCGCTGTACCAGGCCTTCCGCCGGCCGCCGCCCGTCACCGCGGTCAAGGGCACCATCGGGCACGCCATCGGCGGCGCCGGCGCCATCGAGGCGGCCTGCACCGTGCTCACCCTGCGCCACCAGCTGATCCCGCCCACCGCCAACCTGGACACCCTCGACCCGGCGATGGACCTGGACGTCGTCACCAAGACGCCCCGCCCGCACCGGATACGAGCCGCCCTCAGCAATTCGTTCGGCTTCGGCGGCCAGAACGCCGTGCTCGCCTTCACCGCCGTCGACTCGCCGCCTCTTTGCACGTGACCCCAGCCGAAAGGTCCCCCCTCTTGTCGGAGTTCTCGGAACCCACCTCGCTGGCCGGCAGACCGCGGTCCTGGCCCAACGGCGAGCAGCTCATGATCGGCGTGTTCGTCGCCGTACCGTTCCTGGCGCTCCTCGCCGCCGTGCCCCTCGCCTGGCGGCACGGTATGAGCCCCACGGACCTCGTGCTCGCCCTCGTCTTCTACCTCGTCAGCGGTCTCGGCATCACCGTCGGCTTCCACCGGCACTTCACCCACGGTTCCTTCAAGGCCAGACGGCCGCTCAGGATCGTGCTCGCCCTGGCCGGCAGCCTCGCCGTACAGGGCCCGCTGCTCACCTGGGTCGCCGATCACCGCAAGCACCACCGCTACTCCGACCGCGACGGGGACCCGCACTCGCCCTGGCGGTACGGCCGCTCGCCCCGTGCCCTGGCCAAGGGCATGTTCTACGCCCACCTGGGCTGGCTCTTCGAGACCGAGCACGCCTCGCCCCGCACCTACGCACCCGACCTCGTCCGCGACCGCACGCTGATGCTGATCTCCAAGCGCTTCGGTCTCGTGGTCCTGGCCTCCGTCGCCCTGCCCGCGCTGCTCGGCGCGGCGCTGACCCGGTCCTGGCAGGGGGCGCTCAGCGCGTTCTTCTGGGCCGGGCTGGTGCGGATCTGCCTCGTCCACCACGTCACCTGGTCCATCAACTCCATCTGCCACGCGGCCGGTTCCCGGCCCTTCCGCAGCCGGGACCGCTCGGGCAACGTGTGGTGGCTGGCCCCGCTGTCCTTCGGCGAGTCCTGGCACAACCTCCACCACGCCGACCCCACCAGCGCCCGGCACGGCGTGCTCACCGGCCAGCTCGACGCCAGCGCCCGCCTGATCCGCTGGTTCGAACGCCTCGGCTGGGCCTACGACGTCCGCTGGCCGGAGCGGCGCCGCGTCACCGCCCGCCGGCGCGAGAACGGGAGTCCGCAGGAATGACCGTACGGCAGCACGTGCACGTCAGCGGCCGCGTACAGGGCGTGTTCTACCGCGACACCTGCCGTCGGTTCGCCGAGGAACGGGGAGTGGCGGGCTGGGTGCGCAACCTCTACAACGGCGACGTGGAAGCCGTGTTCGAGGGGGAGCCCGACGACGTCGCCGCCATGGCGCACTGGGCGGCCAAGGGCCCGCGGTCGGCCCAGGTGACTCGCTGCACGGGCGTCACCGAGCAGCCCGAGGGCCTGTCCGGCTTCCACGTACTGCCCGACGCCCCACCCGGCGACGACCCCCGCGCCGGGTAGCCCGACGGGCAGCCGGCTTCGGCGCACCCGCTCGGCTGCCGCCCGGGTCAGCTGCAGCGGGCCGCAGCCGTCGTGTCGTGCCGTACCCAGACGGCCTCGATCACGCGGCCGTCCGGCAGGGTGTGTCGGGGCGGGCCCTCGTCCGGGACGAATCCCGCTCGGGCCAGGGCTCGTCGGCTCGCGGTGTTTCCGGGCTCCGCGCCCGCCCGGACCCTGGTCATGCCGAAGTGGGTGTGCGCCAGCAGCGCGCCGGCTCCGAACAACTCCGCCCCGAGGCCCTGCCCGCGGCAGCGTGGCGCCAGCCAGCCGCCCACCTCGCCCGCGCGGTGCTCCAGTTGCAGTCCGCCGGCATAGCTGAGGTCGGCCCTGCGCACACAGACGAGGAACACCGGGACGTCGGGGTCGGGTGTGAAGGGCTTGGCCAGCAGGCGGGGGACGTGGCGGCCGTCGTCGCCGGCGGGCCGCCACTCCAGCAGCGCGCGCCGGGTGCCGGGGTTGGGCACGAGACGGTCGGCGTGGTTGCCGAGCCATCGCTGGGCCTCGGCGTCCGCACTGGCGGCGAGCGCCGCGGCCACGTCGAGGTGGGTCCGGGGCGTGAACAGCAACAGCCGCTCGGTGGCCAGGACGTGCCGGCCGGGATCGCACCGCCCGGGTACGGGGAGCCGGGACACGGCCCGGCTCCGGCGGACGAGCGACCAGAGCATGGAACCCCCCGAAGGCACCGCTGTGTGACGGACGGTCCCGTTCCGGACGGGCGCCGGGACCGCCGACGGATGCGAACGGCTCGCATCGGGGGTGAATCTACCGAGGAATCCGGCCGGGGTGGCTGCCGATGGCCGACGGCCTACGGCTGATGGCCTTCGGCCGGGTCACCCGGACCCGGTTTCGGACGGGTCCGGGTCCAGGACGGGTCGGCGGGCAGGTCGGGGACGGGGGTCGGCTGGGGCATGGGGCGGGGCTCCTTCGGACGAGTGGGGGACGGTCCGGGGGAGGGGTGCGGATGGGGTGGGGCAGGTCGGGGCCGGGGGCTCGGGTGCGGTCGGCAGGTCCGCCCAGACGACGCGCGCGGGCCGGTCGGGGGCGAGCGTCACGCCCCAGTCGACGCTCAGCGCGTCGACCAGGAAGAGCCCGCGTCCGTTCTGGTCGTCGGGCCCGGACCGGCGCGGGACCGGGCGGGCGGAACCCCGGTTCTGGTCCTCGACCTCGAGCCGTACCCGGTCCGCGGTGCTGCGCACCCGGCACACGATCCGTTCGCCGGCCGCGTGCACCAGCGCGTTGGTGACCAGCTCCGAGGCGACGAGGACCGCGTCGTCCCGGGCGGGCTCGGCGATGCCCCAGGCGGTCAGCAGGTCCCGCAGCACACGGCGGGCCGTGCCGACCGCCGCCGGCAGGGCCGGCAGTTCGAAGGCGGCTGTGGGGCCGGGAGCCGTGGCCCCGGAGGCGAGCGGGTCGGGGCCCTCGGGCCCAGGGAGTCGACCCGGGTGCTCGCCTCCGGGTGTTCTGGAGGTGCTGCCGGCCGCCTCTGCGGGCCGGTGAGCGGACTCCATGGCGGCCGGGATGCGGACCGGAAGGCCGATCGGAGGCAGCCGCAGGGGGGACGGGGGCGCGGGCGGCCGGCCGGGGATCCGGTCCTCGGGCAGCCGGTGGAGCGGTTGGGGGAGGGAGGAGGGCGGAGTCATCGCCGTACGCCTTTCGTCCGGCCTCGTGTCGTGGGGGTGTCGGTGTCGGAGGGCCGGACGCTCGGGGATCGGACGACACACCGCCTCCCATGAGGCCGTGGTGCAGCCCGGTCTCCCCCAACTGGACTGCGGCGCCCGCTCCTTCGGTCAGCCGGAGCAGTGAGTCCACTGTGTCACCCGCCAACAACCGCTCGCAACCAGCAAGTTGAAAATTGCAAGAAGCCAAGTGCATGCTGCTTCCGGCAACAAGTGATCGAATGGGTTGATGCAGGCGATCGCGTGAGACGGTGACCCTGAAACCCGTGTGAGGGGGTGGGCGTGACCGCGGAGACCGACTGGGGCGGCGCCCCTTCCGTTCTGCGCATGATCCTCGGCAGACAGCTGGAGGAGCTGCGGACCCGGGCCGGCCTGACCTACGAGCAGGCGGGCGAGGCCATCGGCGTCAGCCACTCCACCATCCGCCGCATGGAGGCCGCCAAGGTCGCCCGGCTGCGCCTCGCGGACGCCGAGAAGCTGCTCCAGGTCTACGGCGTGACGGACCAGCAGGAGATCGACACCTTCCTGCAGTCGGTGCGGGAGGCCAACAAGCGCGGCTGGTGGCACACCTACCGCGATGTCATGCCCGACTGGTTCGCCGCCTATCTCAGCCTGGAGCAGGCGGCACTGCAGATCCGGGCGTACGAGAACCAGTTCGTGCACGGCCTGCTGCAGACCGAGGACTACGCGCGCGCCCTGCTGAGCGCCGGCAATCCGCACGCCCCGGCCGAGGCCACCGAACGCCGGGTCGCGCTGCGCATGCGCCGCCAGGAGCTGCTGGCCCGGCAGGGGCCGCCGCGGCTGTGGGTCGTCATGGACGAGACCGTGCTGCGCTGGCCGGTCGGCGGGCCCGAGGTGATGCGCGCCCAGATCGGCCATCTCATCGAGGTCAACCGGCTGCCCCATGTCACCCTGCAGCTGATGCCGTTCGCCAACGGCCCGCACCCGGCGATGCGGGCGGGCGCGTACCACCTCTTCCGGTTCCGGGCCCGCGAACTGCCCGACATCGTCTACCTCAACGGCCTGGTGGGCGCCGTCTACCTGGACAAGTGCGACGACGTCGTGGTGTACCGCGAGGCCCTGGACCGGCTGGGCGCCCAGGCGGCGCCCGCCAGAAAGACCGAGACCCTGCTCGGCGCGATTCGCAAGGAGCTGTGACCGTGCACCCTCCCATACACAACGGCATGCCGGCCCGGCAACTGGGCGCCCGCGGCTGGACCAAGCCGTGGAGCGACGACGCCGGCGGCGCCTGCGTGGAAGTGAAGAGGCTCGCCGACGGACGGGTCGCCGTACGCCAGTCCACCGACCCCGACGGTCCGGCGCTGGTGTTCACGTCCCACGAGATGTCGAACTTCCTGACCGGAGTGAAGGAGGGCGACGCCGACTTCCTGCTGTGAGCGTGCCTGTGGTGACGCACCTCTTTTTGACGCAAGTTCCACACCCCCCCGACCCGAATGGGAGACAAGGCGTTGTCCGACAACGGATGGCCGGCCGACCGCATCGACACCGAGAACGCCCACTCCGCCCGCATCTACGACTACATCCTCGGCGGCAAGGACTACTACCCCGCCGACCAGGAGGCGGGCGACGCCATGTCCCAGGAGTGGCCCGCCCTCCCGGTCCACATGCGCGCCAACCGCGACTTCATGAACCGTGCCGTGCGCTGGCTCGCCGAGGAGGCGGGCATGCGCCAGTTCCTGGACATCGGCACCGGCATCCCGACCTCGCCCAACCTGCACGAGATCGCCCAGGCGGTGGCCCCCGAGTCCCGGGTCGTCTACGTCGACAACGACCCGATCGTCCTCACCCTCTCCCAGGGCCTGCTGGCCAGCGCGCCCGAGGGCCGGACCTCGTACATCGAGGCCGACTTCCGCGACCCGACGGCCATCCTGGACGCCCCGGAACTGCGCGAGACCCTCGATCTGAGCAAGCCCGTCGCCCTCACCGTCATCGCGATCGTCCACTTCATGCTGGACGAGCACGACGCGGTCGGTGTCGTACGCCGCCTGCTGGAGCCGCTGCCGTCGGGCAGCTACCTGGCGATGTCCATCGGCACCGCGGAGTTCGCGCCCGACGAGGTCGGCCGGGTCGCCCGCGAGTACGCGGCCCGCAACATGCCGATGCGGCTGCGCACCATCGACGAGGCCCACGAGTTCTTCGAGGGCCTGGACCTGGTCGAACCCGGCATCGTCCAGGTGCACAAGTGGCACCCCGACGGCACCGGCGAGAAGGACATCCGCGACGAGGACATCGCGATGTACGGCGCGGTGGCCCGCAAGCCGTGACAAGCCCGGGGCCGGGGTCCGCCCACCACCTCCCGGACCCCGGCCCCGTCCGTGCCGTACGGCCGGACGGGCCGCCCCACAACGAACGGGGCACCCGGATGGCCCTCGACCACCTCGCCCGGCTGGTCGAGGAGCGGAATCCGCCGACGGACTGAACGGATCTGGCCGAAAAGACGGCGAAACGGTCCGGAATTCGGCACAACCTCTGGCGACGTGTCAGGTGCCCGGAAATACGGGGAAGGAAAGCCCGGAGAAGCGGAACCAGGCGGAGGGAAATGCGGTCTTAAAGTCCGTCGACGGCCGGGATCGGGCCGGTCGCGAAGAAACCGGGGGAACGAGAAAAATGTCCGTAAGCCGCCGCAAGACCCTCCTGACCGCAGTCGCCCTCACCGCCGGCCTCTCCCTGGCCGCCGTCACGCCCGCCCTGGCCGGCTCCGGCGCGAGCCACGCCCCGCGTGCCGCCGCCGTCTCCTCCGCCCAGGGCGACCCGCGCAACGTCACCCAGCACGTGGCCGACTTCTACGGCGCCTACATCGACTCCGTCTGGGCCACCGAGGACCCGGCGGCCGGCGCCAACGCCAAGGCGCTGCGCGCCTTCTACCTGACCTCCGCCGCCCAGAAGAAGGTCGCCGCGTACGAGAGGAAGAACCACGCCGACGGCATCCTGTTCGCGCAGAACGTGCCGGTGAAGTGGAAGGTCGTCCACACCGGCTCCGGCGCGGGCCACGCCACCAGCAGGGTCACGCTCACCTGGGGCGACGGTCCCGGCGCCGAGGTCACCAGGATCGACGTCAGGTCCGACCTGAACACCCTGAAGATCACCGACCTCAAGCCGGCCCGCTGACCGGCCGCAGGGCGCAGTCCCGCCCCGCCCCCACTCGGGGCGGGGCTCGCGGCTTTCCGGGGCGGCTACGCCCGGCCGTGCGGGTAGTACGGCCGCGGCAGCCGCATGCCGCGGTCGGCCATGATCTGCCGTACATGGTCGGGGTAGTCGGTGATGATCCCGTCGACGCCGAAGTCCATCAGCGCCTCCACCGTCGCCGGGTCGTCGCAGGTCCAGGGGACCACCTTCAGGCCGCGGGCATGCGCCTCGGCGACCATCGCCGCGTCCGAGTAGAAACGGAAGCCGGGGTCGCCGACCTTCCCGCTCTGCGGGAAGCCGTAGTTGGGGGAGAGGGTCGTGACCCCGGGGATGGTGGCGGCCGCCCGCACGAAGTCACCGCCGTAGTCGTCGGCGTCGATCCCGCCGAGCCACGGGGACGCGCCGGGCCGGCCCACCTGCAGGAAGTCGTAGTTCGTCAGTGCCACCAGCGGCCAGCGCGGCGCCAGTCGGTGCATCAGCTTCAGCGCGCCCCAGTCGAAGGACTGGATGGTGACCTGCTGCTCGATGCCGGAGCGGTGGATCTCCTCGTACACCCGGCGCACGAACACCTCGCGCGGCGCGGTCTGTTCGGGCGCGCCCGCCTCGACCTTGGTCTCGATGTTCAGCTTGACCCGCCGGGCGTGGTAGCTCTTGACCAGGTCCAGGACGTCCTTCAGCTCGACCATCCGGAAGCCCTTGACGACCTCCTGATCGGGGAACCCGGGCAGCTGCTGGTAGCCGCAGTCCAGCGTCTTGATCTGAGCGAGCGTCAGATCCTTGATGTACTTGCCGACATACGGGTACATCGGGTCCCCGGGCGTGACCGGGCCGGTGTCGCGGCACTTGACGCCGCTGATCTGCCGGTCGTGGTTGACGACGACCTTCAGGTCCTTGGTGACGTGGGTGTCCAGCTCCAGCGTGGACACCCCGAGCCGCATCGCCTTGCCGAAGCCCTCCAGCGACTCCTCGGTGGTCATGCCGATACCGCCACGGTGGGCCTGGAGGTCGAAACGGGCCTGCGGCGGCTTGGCCTGGGCCGCCTGCGCGGTGGCCGGGAACGCGAGCGCCGGCAGCAGGGCGAGGCCGGTGAGCAGGTGTCGTAAGGACATCGGAACTCCCTGTTCTCGAGGCGCCCGAGATTCTCCCAGGCGGCCGGCCGGGGCGGGCCACCTCCGGAACTGAACAAGGGGTGAAGGGTTTCCCGGGACGGTCATCCGGCCTCGGGCCGCGAGGAGTCGGCGCCGGCCATCCGTCCGTGCCCGTGGTGGCGGCGCCGGACCACGGGTGTGCGGTGCAGGGCGATGAGGGCGGCGTCGTCGTTCAGCCGGCCGCCCGCGTGGGCGAGCAGGTCGCGCCGCACATGGTGCATCAGCGCCTCCGGACTGTCGTCCGTCCAGTGCGCGACCCGCTCCGCCAGCGGATAGAACCGGCCGTGCGCGTCCCGGGCCTCGACGACACCGTCGGTGTACAGCAGCAGCGTGTCACCGGGCTCGAAGGAGAACACGTCCAGCGTGTGGTCGGTGGCCCCGTGCACACCGAGGGGCGGCGACGGGTGCAGGCTCGGGACCGTGACCGCGTGCCCCGGGCTCAGCAGCAGCGGCGGGGGATGCCCGCAGCTGGTCATCCGGGTGACCGGATCCCGGTCCGGGATCTCCACCAGCAGGACGGTGGCGAAGCGCTCGCCCGTCTCCTCCTCCGTCTCCAGCTCGGTGGCGTAGCGGCTGATGCTCTGGTCGAGACCGGAGGCCAGATCCCCCAGCGCCACATGCCGGTGCGCGCTCTCCCGGAACGCGCTGAGCAGCAGGGCCGCCTCCCCGACGGCCGGCAGCCCTTTACCGCGTACGTCGCCGATCAGCACCCGCACCGCGTTGTCGCAGCGGGTCGCCGCGTACAGGTCGCCGCCGATCTGCGCCTCGTCCTCGGCGGCGAGGTACAGGGAGGCGATCCGCAGCGGGCCGATGAACTCGGGCAGCGGCCACATCAGCACGTGCTGCGCGGCCTCGGCGACCGTGCGGACCTGCGCCAGCTGGGCCTGGCGCCGCTCCCGCACCGCGCTGTAGACCACGCACATGACCGAGAGCACCGCGAGGGTGACGAGCTGCACGACGTGGTTCGAGGTGGCGATCCCACCGTGAAGGAAGGCGATCAGCGTCTGGGCGGCCAGCGCCAGCGCCCCCACGAACGCCGTGGTCCGGGGCCCGGCGAACGACGGCGTGAGTGCCGGGGCCATGACCAGGGCCGGGCCCAGATGGATGCTCTCGGGGGAGCGGATGTCCACCACGGTGATCACCACGATGAGCGCGACCGGGAGCAGGATCAGCGCATGCGTCGACTGCCATGGCTGCCGCAGACCAGCACCCCTCTGCCGCGCCCTCATGCCACCAGGGTGCGCCCGGAACGAGCATCGGGCATTCCGGACGCACGCCGTGGGTCGCCCATGTGGCTAGCGGTTCACCGAGCGCATCCCGGCCTCGTCGTAGCGCTCGCCCGCCACCTCGGGCAGCTCGGCGTCGATGCGGGCGAGGTCCTCCTTGGTCAGTTCGACGTCGGCCGCGGCCGCGTTCTGCTCCAGGTAGGTACGGCGCTTGGTGCCCGGGATCGGGACCAGGTCCTCGCCCTGGGCCAGCACCCAGGCGATGGCCAGCTGCGCGGGCGTCACGTCCTTCTCCGCGGCGATCTCCTTGACCTTGGCCGCCAGCCGGAGGTTCGCCTCGAAGTTGCTGTCCGTGAAGCGCGGGCTGGTGCGGCGGTAGTCGTTCTCGTCCAGCTCGGCGGGGGAGGAGAAGCGGCCGGCGAGGAAGCCGCGGCCGAGCGGGGAGTACGGGACGAAGCCGATGCCGAGTTCCCGGCAGGCCGGCAGCACCTCGGCCTCCGGGTCCCGCGTCCACAGCGAGTACTCGGTCTGCACGGCGGTGATCGGGTGGACGGCGTGGGCGCGCCGGATGGTCTCCGCGCTCGCCTCGCTCAGCCCGATGTGCCGGATCTTGCCCTCGGCGACCAGCTCGGCCAGGGCGCCGACCGTCTCCTCGATGGGCACGTTCGGGTCGACCCGGTGCTGGTAGTAGAGGTCGATGTAGTCGGTGCCGAGCCGCTCCAGCGAGCCGTGGATGGAGCTGCGGACATGCTCGGCCGAGCCGTCCTGCCGGCCCACCGTGGTCATGTCCCCCGGTACGGCGTCGTCCATCCGGTAGTTGAACTTGGTGGCGATGACGTACTCGTCACGGTGTCCCCGGATCGCCTCGCCGACCAGCGACTCGTTGGTGAGCGGGCCGTAGAGCTGCGCGGTGTCGAGGAAGTCGATGCCCAGCTCCAGGGCGCGCCGGATGGTCGCGATGCCCTCGTCCTGGTCCGTGGTGCCGTAGAAGGCCGACATGCCCATGCACCCGAGGCCGATGGCCGATACCTGGAGATCCCGCAGACTGCGCTGTCGCATGAGGTGTCCCAGCCTTTCCCGCACACTCGATCGTCGTTCCGTACGGCACGACGGTCCTCATCCATCTAGCGACGGATTCCGTCACCCGGCATCCCGTGCGGGAGGCCGGACGACGTGACCTTCGTGCGCCGGTATGTCGGTGACGCTATGACTTGGAGCGCACTCGAAGTCAACTCAGCCGTTCAGGCGGACCGGCAGCTCGAACAGGTCGTTCTGGGTGACCACCGGCTTGTTGCGCAGCTCCGACACCGGCACCGCCGGTGCCAGGGCGGGGAAGCGGGCGTACAGCGCGGGCAGGGCCACCCCCGCCTCCAGCCGGGACAGCGCCGCGCCGGGGCACACATGCGGGCCGTGTCCGAAGGAGATGTGACGGTGCCTCGTCTCCCGCGTGATGTCGAACTCCCCGGCGCTCGGGCCGTGCGCGTTCTCGTCGCGGCCGATCGCGCCGTACGACACGATCAGCGCGTCCCCGGCCGGGAGCACCTGGTCACCCACCGGCACGTCCTCGGTCGCGAAGCGGATCAGGACGTGCGAGGTCGGGGTCGAGTAGCGCAGCGTCTCCTCGATCACCGCCGACCAGTCCGCCTGCCCGGACAGCACCAGGGCCCGCTGGTCGGGGTGGGCGGAGAGGTTGACGACGGCGTTCACGATCAGGGAGATCGTCGTCTCATGACCCGCCGCGACCATCAGCTGGAGCGTGGAGACGATCTCCTCGTCCGTCAGCTGGTCGCCGTCCTCGGAGGCGAGGACCAGGGCGCTGGTC
This sequence comes from Streptomyces sp. Ag109_G2-15, assembly GCF_900215565.1. NCBI lineage: Bacteria > Bacillati > Actinomycetota > Actinomycetes > Kitasatosporales > Streptomycetaceae > Streptomyces > Streptomyces sp. Ag109_G2-15. The sequence continues at coordinate 628,970 of NZ_OCNI01000002.1, read as the reverse complement.
AGGTCGTCGCGGGGCTCGGAGCGCTTCGCCGCCACCGTCTCCGTCATGATCCCCGCCAGCTCGGTGAGGGTCGCGACGACCTGCTCGGGCGGGGTCTGCGTGGAGAAGAACCTCTCGAACAGCACCTGCAGGCGGGGCAGCCGTGCCTTGTCGAGGCCCATCAGGTCCGCGACGACGTACATGGGCAGCGGATAGGCGAAGGCGGCCTTGAGGTCCACGACCTCCTCGCCGGTGGGCAGCGCGTCGAGCAGGGCCTGGGTGAGCTTCTCGATCCGCTCCCGCATCCGCTCCACCCGGCGCGGGGTGAGCGCCTGCGCGACCAGCGTGCGCAGGCGGCGGTGGTCGGTGCCGTCCACGGTGAGCATGGAACGGCCCGGGTTGGCGAGGCCGATCAGCGGCCAGTCCGCCGGTATCTCGCCGCGCTGCCAGGCGCCCCACACGTCGATGTCCTTCACCAGGCGCGGGTCGGTGAGCAGCGCCTTGGCCTCGGCGTGGTGGGTGACGGCCCACACCGGGACGCCGCCCGGCAGTTCCACGGCGGCGAGCGGGCCGGCCGCGCGCAGCGCCGCGCTCTCTCCGTCCAGGTCGGTGACGAAGGGGTCGAGGGCGATCCGGGCGTGGTCGGTTCCGGTCGTCATCGTGGGGTGCCTCCCAGGGCAGGTAGGGGCGTGAACCGGACGGGCAACCGGCTCAGTCCCCTGAGCCAGGGCGAGGGGCGGCGGGCGAGGGACTCGGCGGGCACCGCCAGGTCGAGGTCGGGCAGCCGGTCCAGGACGACCTCGATGCCGGTCCGCGCGATCACCTCGGCGATCTCCTGGGCGGGGAACGGGCAGCGGTGCTCGCCGTGGCCGAACGCGAAGTGCGCGCTGTTCCCGCCGGTCAGCGCGGAGACGTCGGTGCGGACCTGCGGATCGGAGTTGGCGCCCTGCAGGCCGAGCAGCAGCAGGTCGCCGGCCCGGACCGGGCGGCCGCCGAGGTGGGTGTCGCGGGCGGCCCAGCGGCCCGCCACGTTCTGGGTCGGCGTGTCCTCCCACAGCACCTCGTTCATCGCCTCGGCGACGCTGCCCTGACCGCCGAACAGGGAGGCGGCGAACCGGTCGTCGGTGAGCATCAGCCTGAGCGAGTTGCCGATCCAGTCGGCGGTCGGCTGGTGCCCGGCCGCCATCATCACCATCAGGTCCTGCGCGATCTCCTCGTCGGTGAAGCCGCCGGCGTCGGCGAGCATCCGGGAGACCACGTCGCCCGCCGGTTCCCTCCGGCGGTCGGCGAGCAACTGCCCCATGGAGGCGGCCAGATGGGACTGACCCGCGAGGGCCCGTCCCTGTCCGTCGATCATGTCGTTGAGGGCGGTGACCAGACCCGGGCCGTCCTCGTCCGGGAAGCCGTACAGGCGGGCGAGGACCCGTACCGGCAGCAGCATCGCATAGTGCGCGACCAGGTCGGTCTCGCCCGCGGCGCAGACCGCGTCGATCAGTTCGTCCGCGAACCGCTCGGCGTGGTCCCGCAGTTCGAAGGGGTCCACCGCCTCCAGCGCGTCGCTGATCATCGCGGCGCGCTGCCGGTGCCGTTCGCCCACGGTGTAGAGGATCGACGGCTGCCGGTGGCCGATCATCGGCAGCAGGGGCCAGTCGGCCGGGATGTTCGGCCACTGGTTCCACAGCTCGGAGTCCCGGCTGAACAGCACCGGATCGCCGGTCACCTGGTGCAGTTCGCGGTACCCGAGCACCAGCCAGGCCGGGACGCCGCCGTCGAGCAGCACGGGGACCACGGAGCCGTGCTCGTGCCGCATCTCCCGGTACAGGCGGGCGGGTTCGGTCTGGAAGCGGGGTCCGGTCAGGGGGACGGCGTCGGGGGTCACACGAACTCCTGTTGATCAGAGATTGCGGAGTGCAACGATCACCTGCTCCAGGACGGCGGGGTCGGTGACGGCCGGCCGGTGCGGATGGCGGGCGCTGACCCGGCCCGCCGCCAGCAGGTCGCACAGCAGCACCCTGGTGATGCCGACGGGCAGTCCCAGCTCGGCCGCGATCTCGACCACCGAGGCCGGGAACTCGGTCATCCGCAGGATCGCCGCGTGCTCCGACTGCATGCCGGCCACCGGCTCCGACTCCGCGACGACCAGCGTGACCAGGTCGAAGGGGCTGTCGGGGCCGGTCCGGCTGCGTCCCTGGGTGAGGGTGTAGAGACGGTCGGGGGCGTCGTCCCTGCCGGGCCGGTTCATGACGTACGGGGCCGAGCGGTCAGGTGCTCGCCGAGCTGCTCGACCAGCTCGGTCATGTGGTGGCCGACCACCCCGGCGTCCGCTTCCTCCGTCGTCACGACGGCCAGGTGGGCGCCCGCGCCCGCCTCGACGATGAACAGCACGCCCCCGTGGAACTCCGTCATCGCCGAGCGCACACCTCCGCTGCCGTCGCCGAACTCGACCGCCGCTCCGCGCGACAGCGACTGGATCCCGGAGGCGAGCGCGGCGAGCTGGTCGGCGCGGTCGACGCTCAACTCCGGGGACCGGCACAGCCTCAGCCCGTCCCGGGACAGCACGAGCGCGTGCCGCGCCCCCGGTGTTCTCTCCAGCAGCCCCTCCAGGAGCCAGGTGAGCGTGTCGTCGGCGGTGCTCGGGCCGGTCATGAGGTGACGTCGCCTTCCGGGTGCGCGTGCGGAGGGGAGGGGGAGCCGTGCCCGGGCTCGTCGGCGGGCCCGGGAGCGGGGCGGAGGGCCTGGCGGAACGCGCCGAAGCGGCTGACCCGGGTCCTGGACTCGTCGGTGCCCGGTGCGGGGCGGGACTCGGTGGTCCGGGGTGCCGGGCGGGGCCGTTCGGACTCGGCGGGGGTGCGGCCTCGGCGCCGCCTGGGCAGCCCGGTCGGGCCCTCGCCCGCGTCCGGCGCCGGGGACTCGTGGACCGGTGAGGGGTCCGCGGTCACTGTGGGCTCGGCCGGCCGCCCCGCGTCCGGATGCTGTGCGGGGCCGGTGAGGATGTCCTGCGGTATGAGCATCAGGACACCGGTGCCGCCCCGCGCCGACGGACGGAAGGACACCTTGAGACCGTGCTTGCGGGCCAGCCGGCCGACCACGGCGAGCCCGAGCCGGGTCCCCGTCAGGCCGCCCAGCTCCGAGACGTCACCGGTGACCGCCCGCTCGGCACGGCGCAGCTGCACGTCCCCCATCGCCAGACCGCTGTCCTCCACGGACACGATGACACCGGCCGCCACCTCCTCGACGTGGACGTGCACTTCGGCCGTCGGCGGCGAGAACTTCGCGGCGTTGTCGAGGAGTTCGGCGAGCGCGTGCATCACGCCCTCGGCGGCGTGTCCGGCGACGGCGGCCTCGCTGACCGAGTGGAGCCGGACCCGCTGGTAGCCGGCGATCCGGCCCAGCGCGCCGCGCAGCAGGGACTCCATGCCGATGGGCCGCGCCCACCTGCGGCCCGAACGCGCCCCGGTCAGGACGGCGACGGAGTCGGCGAGCCGGCCGGCCTGGGCCGTGCGATGGTCCAGGTGGAGGAGGTCGGCGAGGACGTCCTCGTCGGTGTGCCGGTCCTCCATCGCCCGCAGATCGGCGAGGGTCGCCGTGGCGAGCGCCTGCAGCCGGGCGGCCGCGTTGGCGGTCGCGGAGACCGCCGAGGCCCGCTCGCGCCGAGCCTGCCGCACCTCCTCCGCCAGCCGAGTGTTCTCGGCGCGAGCCCGGTCCAGCTCCTGCGCTCCCTGCTCGGCGATCCGCGCTCGGTCGGCCGTGAACTCCGCCTGCTGAGCCGCCAGTTCGTCGATGAGCCGCTGCTGTTCCCGACGTGTCTCCTCGGCCGTGCGGGTCTGCTGCTGCAGCAGCCGTCCGATGTCCCGGGTCGCGCTCTCCAGCCTGCGCCGGGTGCCGCGCGCGGTGTGCCCGGCGTGGGCCGCCGTGGCCACGGCGGCACAGAGCACGACCGCCGCCGCGCCCCCACCCCAGGCGAGCGGCGCACGCACCGACTCGGGCGCGGCCGACACGGCCGCGAGGACCAGGAGCGCCGACAGCGCACCGGACACGGCGAGGGCGGTGGTGAGCGTACGGAAGGAAGGGCGTTCGCCGGGATGCGTGGGCACGGTCATCGGTCCGGTGTGGTCCTCGCGGCAGAGAGGGCGAGCAGGGGCGGGCGGGTAGCGGAGCGACTCTCGAGAGTGAACTGGCGGTCACTATACGAGAGTTGGTGATCAAATCTGGCAGGTTCGGGCGTGTTTCCCTGAAGTGGACGGTCGAACCTGTGCGTTGGTCGGTGCCGGGCGCCTCGGGGCCGTACGGTCGCCCGCCCCCCCGTCGGGGACGGTTCCGAGGCTGGGCAGGTTGCCTCTCGTGCGCCTGTTTCTTGTCACTGCGACGCAGGCCAGAGGGATCTTGACGCCCGGCCCCGGGCTGGCTGAACTGTGAGCGGCCGGATCGGGGCGGCCCCGGCACAGAGGGTGGAATCGTACATCAGTACGATGACGGATGAAATGGGTGGAATGCGAGCAAACTCCCCGCACGGCCGAGGTGCGGGGAGCGGGGTGAAGGGGGCGATGCGGGTGACGGGGGACCGAGGGGCGAGGGGCTGCCGCGCCTCATGAGCGCTGACGGGAGCACCGCCGGGCACACGGAACAGGTCCGTGCCGTGCTCGCGCGCCTCGCCCGGTTCACCGGGCGCACGCTGCGGGCGGAGTGGTACGCCATCGTCGTCGACCCGGTTCGGCGGCTCGCCCGGCGCGGACTGCCCGGGCTGTTACTGGCGTTCGTCGCCGCGTTCGGGGTCATCTTCTTCCACGACGTCGCGCAGCACCCCACCGGAGCGCTGTGGGTCAAAAGGCTCGGTGGCGTCACCGCCGACCTGCCGCTGTGGCTGTCCCTGCTGCGCACCCCGGTGTCGCTGTACGTCCCGGCGCTCGATCTGCCGGTGTGGGCGGGCATCGCCCAGCTGTTCCTCGCCTTCGCCCTCGCCGAACTGATCCTCGGCCGGGCCCGGACCCTGGCGATCGCCTACGTCACCACCCTGGCCGGCACGCTCACCGCCCGCGTGATGATCGCGCTCGGCCCGGGCTGGTGGGGGTTCGGACTGCCGCACGCGTGCGGCGAGGTGCTCGACACCGGACCCTCGGCGGCCGTCGTGGGCCTGTTCACCTATCTGGCCGTCGTCCGGCACGCACCCGTGGTGTTCACGCTGACCGGAGGCTCGATGGTGTGGGAGTCCATCGCGGTTCCGAACCTCGCCGGACGCGAGCACCTGATCGCGGTGGGCATGTCGCTCGTCCTGGGCCTCCTGCACGGCCGCCGGGAGCGGCTGCGGTCCCTCGTCCGCTCGGCGCTGCCGACACGGACCGCCGAGCCCGCTCCGGCGCGGGCCGTGCCGGTACCGGTTCCCGCGCAGCCGGATCGCCCCCGGTCCGCGGATCCCGTCCCCGAGGCCGTCCTGCCTTCCCCCGAACGCCGGTCGACGAGGGCGGATGTCAGCCGACGGTGACCTTGAGGTTCGGTCGACGATGACCTTGCGGATCAGCCGATGGTGACCTTGAGGATGACGTCCTTGTTCGTGCCGGTGTTGCCGCTGGAGCCGAGCCACAGCTGGTCGGCGCCCGGGACCTTGGCCACTGCGCGCAGTCGGCCATAGGTGCCCTGGTAGTAGGACGTGGCAGGGCCGATGCCCGTGCCGCTGGCGTCGATGGGCAACCGCCACAGCCGCTTCCCGAGCAGTGTGGAGACATAGAGGACGTCGTTCACGATCGCGACCTGGGCGGGTACGCCCCCCTCCGCCGGCTTCCAGACCATCTTGGGATTGGTCATGCCCGGGGTGGGGCAGGTTCCCTCGCAGGTGGGCCAGCCGTAGTTCCGGCCCTTCTCGATGAGGTTGAGTTCGTCCCACGCGGTCCGGCCGATGTCGGCAGCCCACAGCCTGCCCCGGGAATCCCACGCCAGGCCTTCGGGGTTGCGCAGGCCGAGGCTGTACACGCGGTTGCCGAAGGGGTTTCCGGGTGCCGCGGCACCGCTCTTGGTGATGCGCAGGATCTTCCCGTTGAGGGAGTTCTTGTCCTGCGCCGCCTTGTTGTCATGGCCATCGCCCGTGGTGACGTACAGGTATCCGTCGGGACCGAAGGCGATCGTGCCGCCGTTGTGGTCCCCGCCCCTCTTGATGCCGCTGATCACGACGGTGTAGCCACTGAGCGAAGTGCCGTCGAAGCGCATCTTCACGACCCGGGTGCCGTCGGCGACCGTGTGGACGAAGAACACGTCCTTGTCCGTCGTGCCGTTCCAGGTCGGTGAGACGGCCACGCCCAGCAGCCCGCCGTCCGCCATCGCGGGATCGGGGTCCGCGGCGACCGTGTTCGGCACCGTGCCCACCTTCTTCTTGGAGCCGTCGGGCTTGAGGAGCCACACCGCGGACGTGTAGCGCTCGGTCACCAGTGCGCTCGTCGTCTTCGGCAGGAAGGAGAGGCCCCAGGGATTCGCCCACTTGTCGGCCAGGCGGCTGATGCCCGTCGGCGCACCGCCCTTGTGGGACGCGCCGTCCCCACCGCGGGGGGCGGACTGCGCGGCCGCGCCCGGCGAGGGGAGCAGGGCCGCGGCCACCACGGCGGTGACGGCGGTGAGAGCGGATATACCCGGACGGACTCGATGCAGCGCACGGTGTGCCGGACGTGACATCTGGTTGCCTTCCTGTCGTGGGGGGAGGGGACCGCGTCATTCCCTCGGACGGGAACGGGTGGCCGCGAACGGCGCGGCCGCAGCGTGGGGCTGGTCCCTTCGAGGAGTATCGAGCGCTGATCGACACGGCAGCCACCTGGACTGACCCATCCTGCTGAGCGGAACCGACCTCGGGGCGGAACGGCTCTCACCGGCATGTCCGTGCCACGTCAATGTGACGCTTTTCGCACTTCGACCCGTGCGGGCGCACCCTAATGTTGCCGCGACGTACCGCAAGGCATGGCTGACACCATGGTGTTCGTCGCCGGCAGGCAGCTGAAGGGAATCCAGGATGTTCCGCAAGGTGCTGGTCGCCAACCGTGGAGAGATCGCGATCCGCGCGTTCCGGGCGGGCTACGAACTCGGCGCGCGTACGGTCGCCGTGTTCCCGCACGAGGACCGCAACTCGCTGCACCGGCTGAAGGCCGACGAGGCCTACGAGATCGGGGAACCGGGCCACCCCGTGCGGGCCTACCTCTCCGTCGAGGAGATCGTGGGCGCCGCACGACGGGCGGGCGCCGACGCCGTCTACCCGGGTTACGGCTTCCTGTCCGAGAACCCCGAACTCGCCCGCGCCTGCGAGGAGGCGGGCATCACCTTCGTCGGGCCGAGCGCGCAGACGCTGGAGCTGACCGGCAACAAGGCCCGCGCGGTCGCCGCGGCCCGGGCGGCGGGCGTGCCCGTGCTGGGCTCGTCCGCGCCCTCCAACGACGTCGACGAACTCGTCCGTGCCGCGGAGGAGATCGGCTTCCCGGTCTTCGTCAAGGCGGTCGCGGGCGGCGGCGGGCGCGGCATGCGCCGCGTGGAGGACCCCGCCCAGCTGCGCGAGTCCATCGAGGCCGCCTCCCGCGAGGCCGCGTCCGCGTTCGGCGACCCGACCGTCTTCCTGGAGAAGGCCGTCGTCGACCCGCGCCACATCGAGGTGCAGATCCTCGCCGACGGCGAGGGCAACGTCATTCACCTCTTCGAGCGAGACTGCTCGCTGCAGCGCCGCCACCAGAAGGTCATCGAGCTGGCGCCCGCGCCCAACCTGGACCCCGAGCTGCGGGACCGGATCTGCGACGACGCCGTGCGCTTCGCCCGCGAGATCGGCTACCGCAACGCGGGCACCGTCGAGTTCCTCCTCGACCGCGACGGCAACCACGTCTTCATCGAGATGAACCCGCGCATCCAGGTCGAGCACACGGTCACCGAGGAGGTCACCGACGTCGACCTGGTCCAGGCCCAGCTGCGCATCGCCTCCGGCGAGACCCTCGCCGACCTCGGCCTGTCCCAGGACACCGTCACTCTGCGCGGCGCCGCCCTCCAGTGCCGTATCACCACCGAGGACCCGGCCAACGGCTTCCGCCCGGACACCGGACGTATCAGCGCCTACCGCTCCCCGGGCGGCTCCGGCATCCGCCTCGACGGCGGCACCACCCACGCGGGTACGGAGATCAGCGCGCACTTCGACTCGATGCTGGTCAAACTCACCTGCCGCGGCCGGGACTTCAGGGCCGCCATCGGACGCGCCCGGCGTGCCGTCGCCGAGTTCCGCATCCGCGGCGTGGCCACCAACATCCCCTTCCTCCAGGCCGTCCTGGACGACCCCGACTTCCAGGCCGGGCGGGTCACCACCTCGTTCATCGAGCAGCGCCCGCACCTGCTGACCGCCCGCAGTTCCGCCGACCGCGGCACCAAGCTGCTCACGTACCTCGCCGACGTCACCGTCAACAAGCCGCACGGCAAGCGCCCCGACCTGCTCGACCCGGTCACCAAGCTGCCGCCGCTCCCGGCCGGCGAGCCCCCGGCCGGCTCCCGGCAGCGGCTGGTCGACCTCGGCCCCGAGGGCTTCGCCCGGCACCTGCGCGAGTCGCCGACCATCGGCGTCACCGACACCACCTTCCGCGACGCCCACCAGTCGCTGCTCGCCACCCGGGTCCGCACCAGGGACCTGCTCGCCGTCGCCCCGGTCGTCGCCCGCACCCTGCCCGAACTGCTGTCCCTGGAGTGCTGGGGCGGTGCCACCTACGACGTCGCCCTGCGCTTCCTCGCCGAGGACCCGTGGGAGCGGCTGGCCGCCCTGCGCGAGGCCGTACCCAACATCTGCCTCCAGATGCTGCTGCGCGGCCGCAACACCGTCGGCTACACCCCGTACCCGACCGAGGTCACCGACGCCTTCGTGCAGGAGGCCGCCGCCACCGGCATCGACATCTTCCGCATCTTCGACGCCCTCAACGACGTCGGCCAGATGCGGCCCGCCATCGACGCCGTACGCGAGACCGGCACGGCCGTCGCCGAGGTCGCCCTCTGCTACACCGCCGACCTCAACGACCCCGCCGAGCGGCTGTACACCCTCGACTACTACCTGCGCCTGGCCGAGCAGATCGTCGAGGCCGGCGCCCATGTCATCGCCGTGAAGGACATGGCCGGACTGTTGCGCGCCCCGGCCGCCGCCAAGCTGGTGTCCGCGCTGCGCCGCGAGTTCGACCTGCCGGTGCACCTGCACACGCACGACACCGCGGGCGGCCAGCTCGCCACCTACCTCGCCGCGATCCAGGCGGGCGCCGACGCGGTGGACGGCGCGGTGGCCTCCATGGCGGGTACGACCTCGCAGCCGTCGCTGTCGGCGCTGGTCGCCGCCACCGACCACTCCGAGCGGCCCACCGGACTCGACCTCCAGGCCGTCGGCGACCTGGAGCCGTACTGGGAGGGCGTCCGGAAGATCTACGCCCCCTTCGAGGCGGGCCTCGCCTCCCCGACCGGGCGCGTCTACCACCACGAGATCCCCGGCGGCCAGCTCTCCAACCTGCGCACCCAGGCCGTCGCCCTCGGCCTCGGCGACCGCTTCGAGGACATCGAGGCCATGTACGCCGCCGCCGACCGCATCCTGGGCCGCCTGGTGAAGGTCACCCCGTCGTCCAAGGTGGTCGGCGACCTCGCCCTGCACCTGGTCGGCGCCGGGGTGCAGCCCGAGGACTTCGAGGCCACGCCCGACAGGTTCGACATCCCGGACTCGGTCATCGGCTTCCTGCGCGGCGAGCTGGGCACCCCGCCCGGCGGCTGGCCCGAGCCGTTCCGCACCAAGGCGCTCCAGGGCCGCGGCGAGCCCAAGCCCACCCCCGAGCTGTCCGCCGAGGACCGCGACGGACTGTCGAAGGACACGCGGGCGACGCTCAACCGGCTGCTGTTCCCCGGCCCGACCCGCGAGTTCGACACGCACCGGCAGTCGTTCGGCGACACCAGCGTGCTGGACAGCAAGGCCTTCTTCTACGGCCTGCGGCCCGCCAAGGAGTACGCCGTCGACCTGGAGCCCGGCGTGCGGCTGCTGATCGAGCTGCAGGCGGTCGGCGAGGCCGACGAGCGCGGTATGCGCACCGTGATGTCCTCGCTCAACGGCCAGCTGCGGCCCATCCAGGTACGTGACCGGGCGGCCGCCTCGGACGTGCCGGTGACGGAGAAGGCCGACCGTGCCGACCCGGGCCATGTGGCGGCGCCGTTCGCCGGTGTGGTGACGCTCGCGGTGACCGAGGGCGACGAGGTCGCGGCCGGCGCGACGGTGGCCACCATCGAGGCGATGAAGATGGAGGCCACGATCACCGCGACCAAGGCGGGCCGGGTGTCCCGGCTGGCCATCAACCGGATCCAGCAGGTGGAGGGCGGCGACCTGCTGGTCGAGATCGCCTGATCCACGGCTCGCCGCGGCCGGGGGACACCCGGTCGCGGCGATGCGTCCTACAGACGGCCGAAGTAGTGGCGCAGGCGGCCGAGGAGCAGGTTCGGATCGTGCCGCGCGATGAGCGCGGCGCTGGTCACGTAGACGGTCCGGCCGCGTACCGCCACGGAGGTCGGGTTGGACAGCCCGTCCGTCGGCGTGAGGACGATCGTGTGGCTGCCGTCGCGGCCCACCAGGGCGACCCGGCCGCTCCCGTTCAGCGCGGCCAGGACGGTGCGGCCCGTGCCGGCGAAGGCGAAGTCGTCGATGCCGTCGAGGGCGGTGGCCTGGGTCTCGACGGGACCCGCGGTGTCGTCCTCGCGGACGGGGATGCGCAGCAGTGTTCCGCGGTCGCTGTTCGACACCCATACGGCGCCTCGGTGGACCTTGATGCCGTTGGCGCCGAAGCCGCCGGCCGGTCGGAGCTGCGTCCCGGTGGCCCAGGCCGTGGCCGGACCGCCCGACTGCGGGACGCGCCAGACGGTGCCCAGTACCGAGTCGGCGGCGTACAGCACGCCCCGGCGCTCGTCCAGGGCCAGCCCGTTGGGCAGCCCCGTCGGCGGCAGCGCGGCGATCTGCTCGGGCGTGCCGCCACCGGGGGCGATGCGCCAGATGCCGGTCTCACCGGTGCCGGTCGCGAAGTTGACGTACAGGGTGCCGTCGTGGGCGCGGGCGATGCCGGTGACGACGGCGCTGTGCACGAGCGGCGTGTTCGGGTTCGCCACGTCCGGCAGGGTCGCGCGGACGTCGGTGGTCCCGTCGAGGCCGACGTGGGCGACCTGCCGGGCGAAAGCGAAGGTGAGGTCGGCGGAGCCGTCCCCTTCGAGCGCGATGTTCTCGGGCGTCCGCCCGTTGGCCAGGTCGAAGTGGGCGACGATGTGCGCGTCGGTGACGACCGGCTCGTCACCGGTGGCGGGAGCGGCCGCGGTCAGGCCGAGCGCGAGGGCGGCCGTGGCGGCACTCGCCAGGCGCGGGAGTCGGGGCATGTGACCTCTCTTCGGACGGCGCGCGGAGCGCCGGCGTGCGGGGTCACACCAACATGACGGTGGGCAGGTCACGGGGGCCGGGAGCCGGGGCCGCAGCGTCGCCCGCGCGGCCCACGACACACCGCTGTACGAGGCTTGCCCGGGTGATGCGCAGGCGCAGCGGTCAGTCCCAGAGCGGGTAGGTCACGACCTGCTTGAAGCCCTCCGGCCGGGCGCCCTCGTAGGTGAGGCTCATCCGGGTGTAGTGCTCGACGTCCGGATGCTTCTTCCACGGCCGCGGGTGGTCCAGGCGGACGGTCACCCGGTACGAGTGGAACTTGCCGGCCGCGCAGTACGGCTTGCAGTCGTTGACCGCGTTCACGCCCACGGCGGTCGCCGCCTGCTGACCCCACTGCGTCCAGTGGAGCCCGAGCAGGCGGCTGTTGCCGTCGCCGCAGGCCAGGATGAAGTCGGCCGGGCGGACGTGGCGGTTCCAGAAGCAGTCGACCAGGACGGGCTTCGCGGGATCGGCCTTCGGAACCGTGGACGGCGGGCTGGCCGAGGCCGTGGTCATGGCCGCTGTGAGCAGGGCCCCCGCCGCGAGGGTGACCGCCGTTCCCACCAGTGATCCGCGCATGGCCGCTCCCACCCGTCGTGCCGTGTCCGACCGCGTGCACCTCGACGCTACGACCGTCCGCCCGGTTGCACCAGTCGCGCAGGTCGCGCGGCGTGTCACCCGTGCTGGACGGTCAGCCCGTAGAACGCGACCCGGGCCCCGTTCGTGGTGCTGTCCGAGGAGGACTGGTTGTAGGAACCCGCCTTGAAGTACTGCTTGTACGGAGAGAACGACGACGGGATGCCGTAGCGGGTGGTGGTTCCGTTGACGGTCAGCTCGATGGTGTTCCCGCCGGAGATCGCGATGGTGTAGCTCCACGTCTTGCCGATCGGCACGTGTCCCACGGTGTGCGGGGTCTGGCCGCCGGAGGGCGAGTTCTCGGTGCCGAGCACGATGTCACCGTTGGCGTGGTAGTACAGCTCCAGCAGCGGCTTGGTGGAGGAGCCACCGGAGCCGAGGTGGATCTGGCCCACGCACACGTTCTTGGTCACGGAGACGACCCGCAGGGTCGCGCTCATCCGGTGGGATCCGCTGAGGGACCAGTCGGCGGCGCTGCCGTTGCGGTTCATCTCCCGCAGCTCGGAGCGGGCGTAGTTCGAGTTCGGCGTGGTCACGCCCTTCTCGGGCGCCCAGAAGGTCATCGCGCCGTCGCGGGTGTCGGTGTAGAAGTACGCGTCCTGGTAGCCGTTCGCGCCCTGCAGCCGGGACGACGGGATGGTGGTCGGGGAGCCGGGCGAGCCGACGGGCTCCTGGAGCTGCCATATGGACAGGTCGAAGTTGCCGCCGGGCGCGACATGCGGGTCGGCCGCGTCGGCGCTGCCGCCGGTGAGGGCGGTGAGGGTGAGGGCGAAGCCCGCGGCGGTGGTGGCCGCGAGGAGCCGGGAACGGGTCATGTGGGGGTCCCTTCGTCAGACCCGGATGCGTTCAGCATGATGAACGCTGAACGCATCCTTGGTCGCCGGTGACCCGTGAAGTTAAAGGTCTGAACCTGACACGTCAAGAGGTTCAGCAGGCGCCCTCGTCCTGCCACGGACCCCACTCCGAGGCGCCGGGCACCTCGTTCTGGGTCCACCACTTGGCCTTCCAGTTGTGCTTGTTGTACGAGACCTCGTTCCCGGCCGTGTACACCGCCGTCGAACTCCAGGCGGTCTTGCAGGACGTCGGGGTCGGAGTGGGGGTGGGCGTGGGCGTGGGCGTGTTGGTCGGCGGGGTGACCCCGGCGAACTTCACCGAGTACTTCGCGAAGTCCCAGGAGTTCTGGGTCACGCTGGAGCAAGTGCCCGACGTACGGCCGCCGTTGTCGGCCGGTGTGCACTGGCGGTCGCGGTTCAGGGACCAGAAGGTGAACCGGTCCATGTTGTGGCTGGTGGCGTAGTCCAGCACGGTCTGGAAGTCGGCCTGCGTGAAGTACTCGCCGGTGTCGCTGCGGCCGTTCATCCCGGAGAAGCCCTCGTGGGCGTAGGCCGTCGCCTGGTCCCAGCCGAAGGTGGACTGCAGGATCGAGTTGAAGTTGGTCAGCGCGCTGGTCTGGCTCGCCGCACCGTTGAAGCCGCCGTCGAAGGGCATGATGGAGAAGTTGTTCGGGGTGAACCCCTGCGACTTGGCCTCCAGCAGCATCTGCTTGCCGAACCAGCCGGTGCCGTCCGCCGTGCCGGCCGTGGTCACGGACACGTACAGACCCGGGTTGTTCTGCTGCAGGATCTTCGCCGCGCCGATCTCGTTCTTGATCGCCGCGCTGTTCTCGTACTCCGGCTCCTCCAGGTCGAAGTCGATCGCGTGCAGCCCGTACTTGGTGATGACCTGCTGATAGGCGGCCGCCGTGGCGGCGGCGTCCGAGCAGGTCTGCCCGAGCTTGGTGCCCCCGTACCCGCCGATGGAGACGGAGACGTCACCGCCCTTGGCGCGGATCGTGTTGATCACCGACTGGACGGCGGTGTCCGAGGAGACCGCGGCCGTGCCGCCCCAGGTCGGCGAGCAGCCACCGCCGTTGGGGGCCAGGACGAAGGCCAGCTGGAAAGCCTTGAGGCCGGTCGCGTCCATGATCGCGGCCGCGTCCGGCGGGTCGTTGTCCAGCGGCATCAGATACGGGGCGGCGGCGTACCAGCGGTTGCTGAGCGCGGTGGTCGCGCCCGAGGCGTTGCCCGCGGCGAGCGCGGCCGTGCCCGCGGCGGCGAGCGTGACGGCCGCCGCCGCGCTCAGACATGCGTGAAGACGTCTCACTGGGTGCCTCCAGAGGGTGGGGGTGGGGAGTGGCCCCACCCTCCGGGAGCTGTTGCGGTCACGTCAATAAGTTGGACTAGACCAACTTGGTCTTTGGACTAGACCATACGATCTCTTTACCTCTCGTCGACCAGGTCCACGGTGAAGCCGCGGTCGAGCGGCAGACTCGGCGTGCTGACCGTCGTCACGTGGGTGTCCGCGTCGTACGACCAAGCGGAGTCCGGCAGTTGACGCCCGTCGAGGAGCACCCGCCCGGGCGCGTGATCGCGGTGCACGGTGAACCGGTACGTCCGCGCGTCCACCTTGCCCGCGTAGTCGCCCTTGCTCGCACCGACCGAGACGGTCGTCCCCCGCGCGTCGGCGCGCACCGACACCCGCTGGCTCGCTGCCGCGCCCTTCGCGAAGTCACGCGTCACGCCGTCGTCCTCGTAGAGCGTGTAGCGGCTCGTGCCCCGGGCGGACGGATACAGGTCCCAGTCCAGTTCGTGCCGGTCGCGGGTCTGCCAACTCGTCGTGCCCTTGGGCCACATGGGGACGATCGCACCCTCGCGGACGAAGAGCGGGAGCGTGTCGAGCGGGGCGTGGTAGCCGTTCAGGGTCGTCGGACCCCGGTAGGTGCGGCCGGTCCAGTAGTCGGTCCAGGTGCCCTTGGGCAGGTAGATCCCGTCGCGGGTGTCGGAGTCCTGGTAGACCGGGGCGACGAGGAAGTCGGGTCCCGACAGGAACTCGTACTTGGCCTGCGCGCCCAGCGTGTTCGGGTCGTCCGGGTACTCCAGCCACAGCGGACGCACCGCGCCCACGCCCGTCTTCGCCGCCTGGGCGGACAACGTGTACATGTACGGCAGCAGCCGTTCCTTCAGCTGCAGGTACTTGCGGTTGACGGAGGTGTACGGCTCGCCGTCCCGCCACGGCTGCTGGTCGGCGGGCTTGCCGGTGGTGATGTCGCTCGCCCAGCCGTCCATGGTCATGATGGCCGGCAGGAACGCCTTCCACTGGAGGTCGCGCGCGTACATCTTGGGGTCGTGGCGGTAGATGCTGCCCACGTCACCGGTGTTGTAGGCGATGCCGGACATGGTCGCCCCGGCGTAGGTCGGGATCTGCCAGCGGATGTAGTCCCAGGACAGCTTCTGGTCGCCGCTCCACAGCACCCCGCAGCGCTGGGCGCCCGCCCAGGAGACGGGCAGCCACACGAAACCGCGGGCGTCGCTGTTGTCCTCGATGCCCTTCTTCGCCGCGTCGCACGCGTCCAGCGCGAACTTGTAGCCGTTGCCGACCCAGGCCACGTCCAGCTTGGCCACCCGCTGGCCGGCCTTGACCTGGTCGGCGAGCTTGTCGATGCCGTCCTGGGTCCACAGGCCGAGCTGGGCGTGGTGGTCCTGCAGCCCCTTGGCGGTCTGCTCCAGGTTCTCGTACCCGCAGCCGTAGCCGTCGTTGACCAGCATCCAGCCGAGCGGCATCTGGTTCTCGGTGTAGCCGTCGGCGATCTTCAGCGCGTCCAGGGTGTGCCGCTCGCCCCGGTTGGCGTTGTGCAGATAGCAGTCCGAGTCGCCGGGTTCGAGGCCGTACACGGGCGGCATGAAGGGCTTGCCCACCAACTCCGTGTACTTGCCGATCACTTGCTTGGCGTCACCGAGGAAGTAATAGGCGTCCAGGCGCCGTTCCTGCTGTCCGGTGGTGACCGGCGAGCCGAAGGTGTACACGCCCGGCGCGAAGGTGTTGCGGAAGACGCCGTAGCCCGCGCTGGAGAGGTAGAACGGCTGGGAGTTGTTGTAGCCGCCCTCGTTCCAGTCGAAGCTGTTGGCCACGTACATCGTCCGCCCGCGGTGCGAGAAACTGCCGTTCTGCTCGCCGCCGCCGAAGAACTGCTCGTCCGTGCCGCGCGCGAGGCTCTGCCGCATCCCGCCGGTCGACCAGCGCAGCGGCTTGTCCTCCTGCCAGATCCGGGTGCGGTTGTCGGGCTTGTACAGCCCGAACCGCAGCGGCTTCTTGTACACGCGCAGGACGGCCTCCGGGGACCGGATGCCGTAGTAGTCGCCCGCGTCGAAGGAGGAGGTGTGCCGCCGGAGCGCGGGCTCCTCGCGCACGATGGCCGTGCCCGCCGGATCACTGAGCGAACCCGACGGGTCCGCCTGGAGCCGGAGTCGACCTCCCGTCAGAAAGTCCGCGCGGGCGGTGAGTCCGCCCGCCTGGATCCGGTAGCTCCCGCCGCCGCCCGAGAACGACGTGAGATCACCTGCGTCCGTGGTCGCCGGCAGATAGGCGGTGCCCGTGAAGGAGTTGTCGTGCACGTCGTACGGCACGACCAGGACGTGGTACGTCCCCGACGCCCGCGGGATCACCGTGGCCTCGGGGTCGGCGGTACCGGCGCTGGACGCCACCTGCTTGCCGTGGTCGTCGTAGACGTACAGGTCGAAGTCGTCGGAGGGCTTCTCCCACTTGACCGACAGCGGTACCCCGCCCTCGGGGTTGTCGTCCCAGTAGCCGTCCGGCACCGAGACGGTCAGGTCGAAGCGGTCGCAGGTGGTGTTGCCGGGGTCGGCGGCGGGGCAGCTCTCGGGGCCGCCGCCCGTGCCCTTGGCGTAGACCGGGCTCTGCCAGTCGACGCTGCTGTGGGCGGAGTCGAGTACGGCGCCGGCCGCTGTCGTGGCGGCCGCGGCGGGTGCCGGGGTGGTGAGCAGGGGCTGGGCCAGGGCGGCCGCCAGCCCCAGCGGAACCCAGGCCGGCCACGGCACACGGTGTCGGAGTCTTCGCACGGCGGAACAGCTCCCATCGCACCATCGCGGATTGACTGTCCTTGCGCTTGCTGCGCGTAAGCGCTCGAAACGAGCTTCAATCGAGCAACTTCACGCACGAAGCCTCGGGGTTGACGCAGGTTCATGTCAATACGGCGGTGCGGATCACGGCCGGGCACGACGAAGGCCGGCCCCCTATCCGCAGGGGCCGGCCTTCGGGTCGGGGAGGCTCAGTCGGTGTTCTTCCTGAGCACGATCTGGGTCTGCGTGGTCTGCCCGACCAGCCGGTCCCGGTCGTCGTGCAGGTCCGTCTGCACCACCAGGAGGGTGCCGCCCAGGTGCAGGGGGCGAGCCGTGGCACGGACGTGGCCGGAGGTGACCGCGCGCAGGAAGTTGGTCTTGGACTCCACCGTCGAGGTGCCGGACGCCCCCTCGGGCAGGTTGAGGTAGGCGCACACGGCACCGACGCTGTCCGCCAGCGCCATCAGCGCTCCGCCGTGCAGCGCACCGCCCGCCGTACAGACCTCCGGCGACCAGGCCAGACTGCCGACGGTGCGCTCGGCCGTGGCCTTTCGCAGCTCGATGCCCAGCCCGGCCGCGAACGGCATCGCGGCCAGCAGATCACCGGGCTTCGGGGGAACCGGCTCGGAGGGGGACATGGCGTACCGCCTTTCGTGGGTGCCGTGGTGCTGCGGACGGTGATCCACTGTGGTGCCGCGGGGCAGAGTGCGCCAGTCAGTCCTCGGACGACTCCTGGATCATGGCCAGGGTCAGCACACCGCCCCCGATGCCCCAGCCGCCGTCGGCGACCTCCTCGACCAGGACCATCGTGGTGGCGCGGGCGCGCTCGCCGTAGATCTCGGCGTACAGCTCGGTGGTGCGGGTGACGATCAGCTCCTTCTGCTTCTCGTCCAGGCTTCCGGCAGGGACCTTGAAGTTCGCGAACGGCACGGAGAATCTCCTTGGTTGACGGGATGTAGTTGACGGGATGTCAGAGAGAGCTGCCCGCCGTGAGCAGATCCTCGAGTCCGGCGCGGCGGAAGAAGTCGACGCGGATCCGGTCGGCGACCGCGGACACGACCTCGCTGCCGTCGCGGCTCGGGTCGACGTGGGTGCGCAGCGGCCGCCGGCCGGCCGGCAGGTCCACCAGGCGTACGACCGCCTCGGCGACCTCGGCCACGTCCGCGTCCGGCGGGACGAGCGCCCCGAGCCGCTGGTCCAGGCCCGCCAGCAGGGTGCCGTAGCGCTCGTCGTACGCGGCGGCGCGCCCGGTGTCGGCGGGTGTGCCCGCGTGCGCGAAGTGGTTGGTGCCCGAGGTGAAGGCGCCGGGGACGACGATCGCGGTGTCGATGCCGAACCGGACCAGCTCGGCTGCGTAACTGACCGCCAGCGCGTCCAGCGCGGCCTTCGCGGCGAAGTACGGCGCCAGGAACGGCGGGCAGCCGCCCCGGGTGCTGGAGCTGCCGATCCACACCAGCAGGCCCTGGCCGCGCCCCCGCAGGTGGGGCAGCGCGGCCCGGTTGACGCGCTGGGCGCCGAGCACGTTGACGTCGTACAACTGGGCCAGTTGCTCGGGGGTGAAGGCCTCGGCGGGGCCGGTGACCATGTGGCCCGCGTTGTGCACCAGTACGTCCAGGCGGCCCTCGGCGGCCAGGACCTGGGCGACGGCCGCGTCGGCGGAGTCCTGGGAGGTGACGTCGAGGTCGACCGCGTGCAGGGCCACGCCGTGCTCGGCCGCGTACCGGTCCAGTTCGGCCACGGCGGGCGCGTTGCGGGTGGCCGTCTGCCGGATGCCCGCGTAGACGGTGTGACCGGCGACGGCGAGCGCGCGCACGGTCAGCGCCCCGAAACCGCTGGAGGCGCCGGTGACCAGGACGGTCAGGGGAGTGTCGGTGGTCATGATTCCTCGCAGAGGGGGGAGTGGTGAGGGGGTGTCAGACGATGCCGCCGTTGGCGCGTACGACCTGCCCGTTGATCCAGTGGCCGGCCGGGGAGGCCAGGAACGCCACCACCTCGGCGATGTCGGCGGGCGTGCCGAGCCGCTCCAGCGGGGGCTGGGCGGCCAGCCTGGCGACGGTCTCCTCGTCCTTGCCGTCCAGGAACAGATCGGTGGCCGTGGGCCCGGGGGCGACCGCGTTCACGGTGACGTCCCGGCCGCGCAGCTCCCGGGCCAGGACCATGGTCATCGCCTCGACCGCGCCCTTGCTGGCGCTGTAGGCGCCGTAGGCCGGGAAGGACAGGCCCACCACGGAGGTGGAGAAGGCGATGAACGAGCCGCCCCGGCGCAGCGTCCGGGCCGCCTGCTTCGCGACCACGAACGTGCCGCGGATGTTGGTGCGGTGCATGGCGTCCAGTTCCGTCAGGTCCAGCTCGGCGATCGGCGCGAGGTACATCCGGCCGGCCGCGTGGACCACGGCGTCGACCCCGCCGAACTCGCGGGCGGCCGTCTCGAACAACTCGGCGACCTGGCCTTCGTCGGCGACGTCGGCCCGGACGGCGACCGCGCGGCCGCCGGCCGCGGTGACGTCCTTGACGGCTGCCTCGGCCAGGTCGCGGTTGCCCGCGTACCCGACCACCACGGCGTAGCCGTCCGCGGCGAGCCGGGTCACCGTCTCGCGGCCGATGCCGCGGGAGCCGCCGGTGACGATCGCGACGCGGGTGGCCGCGGTTTCCTGCGTGGACATGGGAACTCCTGAGTGCCGGAGGGGTTGGTTCCTGGGTGCGTCTCCAGCCTGGGGCGCCGTCCGGACGGCAGCCACGGCTCGCCTCACCCTGGGGTCGGCAACCCCTGGTTCCGCGCCGGGGCAGGGGCGACCATGGGGGCGTGAACCACTCGGAGCTGGCCGCCTTCCTGAAGTCCCGCCGTGACCGGATCCGTCCGGCCGACGTCGGTCTGCCCGCCGGGCCCCGCCGCCGGGTCCCGGGCCTCAGGCGCGAGGAGGTCGCGCAGTTGGCGGGGCTCTCCGCCGACTACTACACCGAGCTGGAACGCGGTCGCGGCGCCCAGCCCTCCGCCCAGGTGCTGGCCGCCCTCGCCCGCGCCCTGCGGCTGAACGGCGACGAACGCGACCACCTCTTCCACCTCGCCGACCGCCCGGTGCCGACCGCACACGGCACCGCGGCACACGCCCAGCCCGCCCTGCTCGGCCTGCTGGACCGGCTCACCACCACCCCGGCCCAGATCATCAACGACCTGCACGAGACCCTCGCCCAGAACCCCCTCGCCCTGGCTCTCCTCGGCCCGCCCCCGGCCACCCGGGGCCCCGAGGCGAGCTTCGTCTACCGCTGGTTCACCGACCCCGCCGCCCGCGCCGTCTACCCCGTCGAGGACCACCCGCACCACTCGCGGGTCTTCGTCGCCGACCTGCAGGCGGTCGCCGCCCGCCGGGCCAAGGACGCCGAGGTCACCCGCATGGTCGCCGCGCTGCGCCGCCGCAGTGCGGAGTTCGCCGCGCTGTGGGAGCAGCGGGACGTGGCCCTGCGCCGCACCGACCACAAACGGATCGTCCACCCTTCGCTCGGCGTCATCGAACTCGACTGCCACAACCTGTTCAGCGAGGACGGCCGCCAGCGCCTGCTGTGGTTCAGCGCCCCGCCCGGCACCGAGGGCGCCGCACAGCTGGACCTGCTGTCGGTGATCGGCACCCAGGACCTGACGGCGGGCGCGGACCGATCGGAGCGGCGGCCGGGCTGAGGACGAGGGGGGCGTGCACTTCACGCCATGCATCCCGACTCATCACCGATGTCCGCAGACCCGTGGCGGACCATCTGTCGCCTGAGGCACCCTTGACAGTGTGCGTACGGTTTCGCGACGTTTGAGCATTGCGTACATGGCGGGGAGCCGAAGTCAGCAGACACGATGGCAGGACGCGCTCGGCGCGTCATGGGGGGAGCGGTCGCCCATGCGATCCATGAGCCAGGGTCCACACGCCTCACCGGCCCGTGCCGCACGCGACAGATCACTCGCGGAGCCGGCGGAAGGGCGGTCGAGCTGACGTGGAGATCACGATCCACAGACCCGGTGACCTGACCTCCGCGCTGCGCGGGGCCTGGCACCGGGCGATGGACGAGTCGCCCGAGTACGCCAACCCGTTCCTGGCCCCGGAGTTCACCATCGGGGTCGGCCGGCAGCGGGGCGGGACGCGGGTGGCGGTCCTGCGGGAGGGCGGGGAGCCCGTCGGTTTCTTCCCGTACGAGCGAGGGCCCCTGGGCACCGGCCGGGCCATCGGACTCGGGCTGTCCGACTGCCAGGCCCTGGTGCACCGGCCGGGCGTCACCTGGGACACCGGGGAGCTGCTGCGCGCCTGCGGGCTGAGCGTCTTCGAGTTCGACCATCTCGTCCAGGAACAGCGGCCGTTCGCCCCGCACGTCACCGGCACCTTCGCCTCACCGGTGATCGACGTGAAGCCCGGCGACGGCGGCTACGCGGAGTGGCTGCGCGGCGCCTACCCGGGGCTGGCCAAGACGACGCTGAAGAAGGAACGCCGGCTCGGGCGCGACCTCGGCGAGGTGCGGTTCGAGTTCGACGAGCGGGACCCGCGGGCCCTGCGCACGCTCATGGAGTGGAAGTCCGCCCAGTACCGCCGCACGGGACGGATGGACCGCTTCTCGCGGCCCTGGATCGTGGACCTGGTGGACCACCTCTTCCATGTCCGCGAGGAGCACTTCACCGGGGTGCTGTCCGTGCTGTACGCCGGGGACCGCCCGGTCGCCGCGCACTTCGGCCCGCGCTCCAGCACGGTCCTGGCGGCCTGGTTCACCGCGTACGACCCCGAACTGCGCTACTACTCGCCCGGGTTGATGATGCACCTGAGGACCGCCGAGGCGGCCGCCCGCAACGGGGTGACCCTGGTCGACCTGGGCCGCGGCGACAAGGAGTACAAGGACTGGCTCAAGACCCGTGAACTGCGGGTCGGCGAGGGCTTCGCCGCCCGCGCGCACCCCGTGGCCATGGCCCGGCGGCTGTGGCGCAGACCGGTACGCGGCCTGCGCAACACGGTCCTGGCCCACCCCCGGCTGCGCGAGCCCGCCGACCGCCTGCTGAGGACGGCGGGCCGGCTGCGCACCCAGGGCGGGACGGCCGCCCCTACAGCCCGAACGCACCACCCTCGATCAGGATGAGCAGACCGAGGGCGATCAGCACCAGGGGGAGCAGGACATGCCCCCAGCGGCTGAGCGCCCTGGCGACGAGCGGGCGGGTGGCGAAAAATCGGCCCGCGCCGCACCACACCGCCACCAGGGCCAGGAAGACGACGACGTACCCGCTCATCGCGCCCACACCGGCGGTGGCGAACACGGGGACGTAGACGCCGATGTTGTCACCGCCGTTGGCGAAGGTGACGGCGGCGACCTCCAGCGCCCCGGGACCGCCGTCCCCGGCGCGGTCGCCGTCCTCGTCCTCGCCGTTCCGTCCGCTCCACGCCTGCCGGGCCGCCTTCACGCCGAGCGCGAGCGGCAGCAGGCCGAGGTAGGGGAGGGCCGCCTCGGGCAGGAAGGTCGCGCCGTAGGCGGCGGCCACGGCGACGGCGAGGATGCCCGCGAAGCCGAGATACTGCCCGAGCACGATCCGCCGGGCCGAGCCGGGCCGTCCGGCGCCCTGGGTGAAGAACAGGGACAGGATCAGGATGTCGTCGATGTTGGTGACGGTGAACAGGCCCGCAGCCTGCCCGATGATGCCCGGGTTCACAGGCGTACAGGCCTTCTCTCACGGTCGTCGGCCAGGTGACGGTACCCGGCGCCGGCCGTGCTGGAAAATCGTGGGCCGGAAGGTCATCTACTGGCAGGTTCTTGTCAAAAACGCGCCAAGTGGCGGACGTTCCCCCGTCCGCGTGGTCGGGTCTCCTGCGACGGCAGTCGATGCCCCTCTGGGAGGTCCCCGTTGTCCCTGCCCACCCGCAGAAGACGGTGGTTCACCGTCTGTGCGCTCACCGCCTCCGCCGCGCTCGTCGCGATACCCCCGTCCGCCGCCTCCGGTCGCGGCGGCGTCAGCCCCTTCGGAGTCCGTACGCTCGGCCAACTCGCCAAGGAGCGAGAGCAGTCGGTGGGCAAGACCATGTCCCCGCATCTGAAGGCCGATGACGACGACGGCAACGAGGCGGACGAGATCGCCGAGGGCGCCGACCAGTACGCCGAGGCCCGCACCTCACCCGGTGTCGTGGCACCGGGCGCATACGGCGCCGCCTGGCGCGGCCTCCGGAACCTGCCGAGCACGGACGGCAGGTGGCGCAACATCACCGACCTGCCGTACGACTCCGACGACCCGCGCTACCGCGACATCGACTCCAACTCCAGCGGCGGCTCGGGCAAGGTGACCGGCCGCATGGCCGCGCTCGCGGCCGACGACGACGGCTACGTCTACGCGGGCAGCGCCGGCGGCGGAGTCTGGCGCTCGCGCAGCGGAGGCGGCCACTGGCAGCCCATCAGCGACCGGCTGCCCGCGCAGTCCACCGGCGCCCTCGCCCTCGACGGCGCGGGCCGGCTGTGGCTGGGCACCGGCGAGGCCACCACCAACGCCGACGCCTACCTCGGCAGCGGCGTCTACGTCCTGGCCCACCCGCACCACGGCACGTTCTCCGCGCGCCGCAGGGTCGGTGGCGACGAACTGGAGAGCACCACCATCCACGAGCTGCGCTTCGGCGGCGGCACGGTGTGGGCGGCCACCAGCGAGGGCGTCTGGAGCCACTCCACGAAGAAGCTGAGCGGCCCCTGGAAGCTGGAGTTCGCGCCCAACCCCGACTATCTGCCGGGCGGTTCGAAGGCCGGCGACCCGAGCGCCCCGTACAAGAACATCGCCAACGACATCGCCATCGACCCCAAGGACCCCTCCAAGGTGGTCCTGGCCGTCGGCTGGCGCAGCGGCGACGACTACAACGGCTTCTACAGCCGCACCAACGGCACCTGGACGCGGATCACCGGCGGCCTCGGCGACCTGCCCGGCGACGCCGACAACGTCGGCAACGTCACCTTCGCCCGCTCTGCCGACGGCTCCCGCTACTACGCCATCGCGCAGTCGCCGGAGCAGCTGGCCACCAACCCGGACAGCGGCCTGGAGGGCATCTTCGTCTCCAAGTCGGGCTCCCCGACCGGCCCCTGGACGAGGATCGCCGACTACAAGGGCCTGGCCGCCGACAACTCGGCGCTGACCACGGCCGGTTACATGCCGGGCGTGCAGGCCTGGTACAACCAGTTCCTCACCGTCGACCCCGGCGACCCGCAGCATGTGTACGCCGGTCTCGAGGAGGTCTACGAGACCAAGGACGGCGGCACCACCTGGTCCACCGTCGGCCCGTACTGGAACTTCCCCTTCTCCTGCTGGAGCATCGACCCGGCCAAACAGACCGGCGACTGCCACCAGACCACCCACTCCGACCAGCACGGCGTCGCCATCGGCCGCTACCACGGCAAGTCCTACGTGTACGTCGGCAACGACGGCGGCGTCTACAAGCGCCCGGTCGCCGGCTCCCAGGACGCCTCCGGCCACGCCACCGACTGGACGTCCCTCAACGACGGCACCATCGACACCCTCCAGTACTACTCCGTCGGCATCGGCAAGGACCTCGACCACGGCGGCCTGTCCGTCACCGGCGGCCTGCAGGACAACGGCCAGTCGGTCCTGCGCGGCAACGACAAGGTCATGGGCTCCAACTTCGGCGGCGACGGCGGCGACACCCTCACCGACCCCGCCAACGGCTGCGACATCGCCCAGGAGTACGTCTACCTCGCCGTCCAGGTCACCCAGAACTGTGCCGTCAACGACGGCAGTTGGACCACCGACGCGAGCAAGGCCACCTCGTACGGCGTCGCCCCGCCCGACAACGCCACCAGTGAGGCCCGCTTCATCGCCCCGCTCGCGACGGACCTGAAGAACGGCTCCACCTGGATCGCCGGCGGCCGCCACATCTGGGTGCAGACCCACGGCTACGCCATCCGCAGCGGCTCCGAGTGGACCAGTGTCCACGACTTCGGTGCCGGACGCGTCGCGACCGCCGTCGCGGCCTCCGGCGGGAAGATCTACGCCGCATGGTGCGGACCGTGCAACAACCAGGGCTTCGCCCGTGGCATCGCCGTCGGCAACGCGGACGGCACCGGCTGGCACGACATCACCCTGCCGGTCGACGGGACCGTACCCAACCGCTACCTCAGCGGCTTCGCCGTCGACCCGAAGAACGCCGACCACGTCTTCCTCGCGGTCAACGGCTTCTCCCGGCACTGGACCGAGGGCCCGGGCGCGGGCGTCGGCCATGTCTTCGAGTCCACGGACGGCGGCACCACCTGGAAGGACATCTCGGCGAACCTCCCCGACGTGCCCACCGACTCCGCGCTGGTGACGGCGGACGGCGGCCTCGCCGTCGCCACCGACCTCGGCGTCGTCTACCGCGCACCGGGCCGTACGACCTGGCAGCGCGTCGGCGACCTCCCGGCCGTCGCCGTCCTCCAGCTCAAGACCAGCCCCGACGGCGGCACCCTGTACGCGGCCACCCACGGCCGGGGCATCTACACCATCAGGCTCCGCGACCTCGACTGATCGGCGCGGACGAGTGAGGAACGGGTGATTCCGCCGGGTGCGGGGTCACCCGTTCTGCGGATACGGCACCACGTTCACGTCCAGCGTGAAGACGCCCCGCGGGGCACCCGCCACGTCCGGCGCCTTCGCGGAGACGGTGACCCGGGCGGCTCCGCCCCGGGTGCCCGCGCAGCGCAGGGTGGCGTGCGCGGTGCCGTCCGCGTCCACCTGCCAGCCGGCGGGCACGACGAGGGCGGGCGCGGAACTCACCACGCCGGTCCAGCGCTTGTCGTCCACTCGTGCCCGAAGAACGAGGGTCACCACAGCGCCGGGGCGTACGCACAGCCGCCGGACCCGGTCACCGGGGGAGACGGTGACCTGTAGGTGCCCGGCGGCACAGCTTGCGGCCGACACTGACGGTGCGGACGTGGGTGTGGCCGCACCGCTGGACGAGGTGGAGGCGCCCGCCGGTGAGCCACTCCCGGACGTCCCCGTACCCGCTGCCCCGCCCCCGCCGGCCGGCGCCCCGCACCCCGCCAGCACGACGACCGCGGCCACCGCGCACCCCAAGGCCCACCACCGCATGCCCACACCTCCCGGCCTCCCGGTACGCCTCCCAGGATGCCCGCCTCAGTCGCTCTGCCGCACCGCCCGGCCCACCTCCGTGCGCAGCGCCACGAAGGCGGGCAGGCTCCGCGTGGTGATCTGGTCGCGCTTGCCGGGCAGGCCGACCGGCACGTCCCGGACGACGCGGGAGCCGGGGCCGGGGGAGAGGACGACGACACGGTCGCCGACGTACACGCTCTCGTCGATGTCGTGGGTGACGAACACGATGGTCGTGCCGTCGGCGCGGTGCACTTCGAGGAGCAGGTCCTCCAGGTCCTCGCGGGTACGGGCGTCGAGGGAACCGAACGGCTCGTCCATGAGCAGCAGGGAGGGGCGGCAGACCAGCGCGCGGGCGATGGCGACGCGCTGCTGCATGCCGCCGGAGAGCTGCCGGGGATGCCGGCGGGCCACCCCGTGCAGGCCGACGCGTTCCAGGATGGCCTCCGCCTCGGCGTGCCGGGCGGCCCGGCGAAGGCCACGGCGCCGCAGCGGCAGGGCCACGTTGTCGCGGACGGTGAGCCAGGGCAGCAGCGAGCGGCCGTAGTCCTGGAACACGACCGCGAGCCGGTCGGGCACGCCGGTCACCGGGGTGCCGTCGATCGTGATCGTGCCCTCGTCCGCGGGGAGCAACCCGGCGATCGTGCGCAGCAGCGTGGACTTTCCGCAGCCGGACGGACCGACCACGCTCAGCAGTTGGCCGTCGGGCACGGTGAGGCCGATGCGGTCGAGTACGAGGTGGTCGCCGAAGCGCCGGGTCACCGAGTCGAGGCGCAGCATCCGTCACCCGGCCCAGGGCTCGTAGAGGGTGCCCGCGCTGCCGGCCACTTGCACCTGGAGCAGGAACGGGCCCGCGTCGTCGCCCCGGCCCAGGGCGTGGTCCAGGGCGGCCGGCAGCTCGTCGGGGTGCTCGGCGCGGGCCGCCGGGCAGCCGAACGACTCGGCCAGGGCCGCGAAGCCGATGCCGCCGATGTCCGTTCCGGGGACGGGTTCGACGCCGATCCGGCGGCCCAGCGCGCGGACGGCCGCGTAACCGCCGTTGTCGAGCAGGATGTAGGTGACCGGCGCCGCGTACCGGGCCGCGCTCCAGAGTGCCTGCACGGAGTAGAGCGCCGAGCCGTCGCCGACCACGCACACCAGCCGGCGCCGGTCGGCGAGCGCGCGGCCGACCGCCAGCGGCAGACCCCAGCCGAGCGCTCCGCTGCCCGTGGTGAGGAAGCCGCCGCTCATGCCGACGGGCACGCGCGTGTGCAGGGCGTCGCGGTGACTGGGGGCCTCCTCGACGAGCACCCGGTCACGCGGGAGGCGGGCGCTGAGCAGATCGAAGAACAGCTCCGGGGTGATGTGCTCCCCGGCGCGGGCGGCCGGGGGCGCGGGGCGGGGCGGCGGCGGGTCGCGGTCCGCTTCCTTCAGCAGCTCCGTGAGCCGGGTGAGGGCGGGCCGCAGGGTCGTCAGGATGCTGGTGCCGGTGGGCAGCCAGGCGGCCTGGCCCGGATCGCAGTCCAGGTGGAACAGGTCGGTGCCCGGCGCCAGGGGCGGCCCGTCGTCGCTCACGTGGTAGGTGAACACTGGAGCGCCCAGGGCCACCACCACGTCGTACGGAGCCAGGCGCGCGGCCAGCGGCCCGGCGACCGGGGGCAGGAACCCCTGGAACAGCGGGTGTGCCTCAGGGAACCCGGAGCGGCCGGACAGGGGGCTGATCCACACCCCGGCGCGGATCCGCTCGGCCAGCGCCCGGACCTCCTCCAGTGCGTCCTCGTCGTCCACACCGGGGCCGACCACCAGAGCCGGGCGGGCACAGGAGTCGAGCCGGGCGGCGAGCGCGGCCAGGGCGTCCGGGTCGGCCGTGAACGCGGAGTGCACCGTGCGGGGTGTGACGGGCTCGGCGGGCCGGTCCCAGTCGTCCTCGGGCACGGAGACGAAGACCGGGCCGCGCGGATGCGTCGTCGCGATCCGGTACGCCTCGGCGAGCACGGCCGGCACGTCCTCGGCCCGCTCCGGCTGACGGGCGGACTTCACGTACGGGCGCGGGAACAGGGCGGGTTCGTCGGCGCCGAGGAACGGCCGCAGCTGGATCAGCGAGCGCGCCTGCTGGCCGGCCACGATCACCAGCGGCACCCGGTCGCGGAAGGCGTTGAAGACGGCGCCGAGAGCGTGCCCCACCCCGCCGGCCGAGTGCAGGCTGACGAAGGCCGCGCGCCGGGTGCCGAGGGCGTGTCCGGCCGCCATGCCCACGGCGGTCGACTCCTGGAGCCCGAGCACATAGGTGAAGTCGTCCGGCCAGTCGCGGAGCATGCGCAGTTCCGTGGAGCCCGGATTGCCGAAGACGGTGGTCGTCCCGGTGTCGCGCAGGAACCGGACCACCGCGTCGCGCACCGTTGTCGTCACGCTGCCCTCCCTGGGCCGATGAGCCGCCTCTCGACCATGAGCAGTCCGGTGTTGAGGAGGTACCCGAGTACGCCGAGCAGCATCAACGCGGCCCACACGGTGAGCAGATCGGAGCGGGACTGGGCGTCGGTGAGCGTGAAGCCGATCCCGTCGGCGGTGCCCGGCAGCAGCTCCGAGAAGACCATCAGGATCAGGGACAGCGACAGGCTCAGCCTGAGGCCGGCGAAGATCCGGGGCAGCGCGGACGGCAGGACGAGGAACCACAACCGCTCCGGTCCCGTCAGCCGCAGCACCGCCGCCACCTCCAGCCGCAGCGGATCGGTGGCCCGGGCGCCCTCCGCCGCGTTGACCAGCACCGGCCACACGGCGCTGAACGCGATCGACGCCACCTGCATCGGCGTACCGAAGTCGAGGACGACGACGAACACCGGCACCAGGGCGGGCGGCGGGACGGCCCGCGCGAACTGGAGCACCGGGTTGCACAGCGCGTACGCCCGGCGCGAGCGGCCCACCGCGAGGCCCAGCAGGATCCCGGTGACGGCGGCGATCACGAAGCCGGCCGCCATCCGGCCGAGGCTGGGCAGGACGCTGTCGACGGCCGCCGTGGTGAGGAAGAGATGCCCCACCGACCCGGAGAACCACAGGTCGTGGGCGTGGCGGGCGATGCGGAGCGGCGGCGGGAAGTACACGCTGCCCCGGCTGCGGGCGGCCGCCTCCCAGCAGGCGACGGCGAGCAGCAGCACCGACCAGCGCAGCAGGAAGGGTACGGCGGTACGGGCCCGGTGGGTCGCGGAGCCGCGCGGGATCCGGCGGCCGAGCCGCGCCTGCGCCGTCATGCCCGGACCCCTTGCCGCTCGGGCCCGAACCGCCGCTGTGCGTCCCGGGGTTCATGGGCCCACGCGAACAGCCGCCGCTCAGCGCCGACCAGAACCCCGTTGATCACCAGCCCGAGGGTCCCCGCCCACAGGACGCCCGCCAGGACGTCCCGGGTGCCGTCCGTGGCCGTCTGCGCCTGGGCGATGAAGATGCCCAGCCCGTCGCCGAACCCGGAGAGGATCTCCGAGGCGACGGCCAGGATCAGGGCGACCGCGGCGGAGATCCGCACCCCGGCGGCGATGAACGGGGCGGTGCCCGGCAGTTCCACCCGCAGCAGCACCCCGAGCCGTCCGAAGCCGAAGGCCCGCAGGGTGTCCCTGGCCAGGGGATCGGTCTCGGCGAGGCCGTACACGGTGTTGAACAGCACCGGCCACACCGACGCGTACGCGATCAGCGTCACCTCCGCACCGGTGCCCGACCCGAGCAGCAGCGACACCAGGGGGATCAGCGCGACGGAGGGCAACGGCCGCAGGAACTCCACGACCGCGCGCACGGCGGCGTCGAGGACCGGCACCGTGCCCAGCAGCAGCCCCAGCGGTACGGCGATCGCACAGGCGAGGCCGAGGCCCAGCGCCCAGGCGCGCAGTGTGGCCCCGATCCCGTCGAGGAAGGCTCCGTCACCCGCCAACTGTGCGGCGCGGGCCAGGACTTCGGAGGCGGGCGGCAGATAGCTGCGCCGGACGATCCCGGCCCGGCTGACCGCCTCGCAGGCGCCGAAGGCCAGCACCGCGCCGAGGACGCCGAGCAGGAACTCCCGACGCCGGGTCATCGGGCCAGCAGGGGCGCCGGGTCGATGTCCTTCTCCAGCAGCCCCTGGTCACGCATGAGCCGGACGAGACGGCGCAGCTGCGCGGGGTCGGCGGTCGCCGGATACGTGGGCAGGTGGATCGCCTTGGCCTGGTCCGCGGTCACCTTGGTGTACTTCGGCAGCTCCGCGCGTACGGCACCCGGGTCCTGGGCGGCGATCTCGGAGGCCGCCTCGATGGCACGCCGGAAGCCTGCCGCCGCCTTCGGGTGCTTCTGCACGAAGTCGCGCGTGGTGACGTACCCGCTGGCGGGCAGGCCCTGCACGGGCGGTGAGTCGCCGTCCAGGAGCACCCGGGCGCCCAACTCGCCCCGGATCGCGCTGTCGAAGGGCTCGACGGCGTGCACGGCGTCCACCTGCCCCCGCTCCAGAGCGGGGCCCATCTGCGGGAAGAGGATCTGCCGGTACACGGGCCGGCCGGCGCCCTTGGCGTCGAGGATCGCGTTCAGGGTCAGCGACTGGATGTTGTTGAGGACGGCGACGGCGACCTTCTTGCCCGCGAGGTCCGCCGGAGTCCTGAGCGCGGAGTCCTTGGGCACCAGGACGTCCATCATGTGCGGGGCGATCCGGACGCCCTCGGCGAGGATGCGCAGGTCCAGGGTGCCCTTCTCGTACGCCTGGAGGTAGGTGACGTAGTTCGCGCTCGCGATCACGCTCACCTGGCCCTTGATCAGCGCGGGCAGCGCCTGGATGCTCTGCTGCACGGGCCGGATGCGCACGTCCAGGCCCTCCTTGGCGAACAGTCCCCGGTCCCGGGCGAGATAGAGGGCCGCCGAGTCGGTGAGCGGCAGCGCCGCCACGGTCAGCTCCTGCCGACCGTGGTCGGAGGAGGAGCTTCCGTTCTGACAGCCCACGAGGATGAGTGCCACGGCGGCGATGACCGCCGCGAACCTGTTTCGTCCCGATCGTGATCGACGTAACGGCATACGGGCATGCGTACCCGCGATTGTCATGATCGCTACATTCGGGTCGTGGTTTTCGGCGGGCTTGGGAGAAAGGCGAAGCGCCGGCGCGGCGTTAGGGTCCCGGCATGACTGGGCGAGACGTGGGAATCGTGCACCCCGGTGCCATGGGCGCGGGCGTGGCGGCGCAGGCCGTGATGGCGGGAGCAAGGGTGTGGTGGGTGCCGGAAGGGCGCTCGGCGGCCACCCGGGAGCGGGCCGCCGAGGCCGGGCTGCGCCCCGCCGGCAGCCTGGCGGAGCTGGCGGGGACGTGTGACGTCGTCCTGAGCGTGTGCCCTCCGGCCGCGGCGCTCGACGTGGCCCGGCAGATCGCGGCCACCGGCTTTCGCGGGATCTACGTCGACGCCAACGCGATCAGCCCCCGGGCGACGGCGGAGATCGGCGCCCTCTTCCGGGGCGGCGCGGTCACCGTGGTGGACGGCGGAATCACCGGCCCCCCTCCCCGTGCGGCAGGACAGACCAGGCTCTACCTCTCGGGGGACGCGGCGGCCGTCGAGGAGGTCTCGGTGCTGTTCGCCGGCAGTCTGCTCACCCCGGTCGCGCTGGACGGCCCCTCGGGCGGGCGTCCGCGCTCAAACTGGCCTTCGCCGCCTACAACAAGATCTCGTACGCCCTGGCCGCCCAGACCCTCGCCCTCGCCGACGGCCACGGCGTGCTGGACGACCTGCTGGACCTGGCGGCCCACCTGCTGCCCGGCACCCCGCTGGCGCGGCCGGAGCAGCTGGCGGGTGCCGAGCCCCGCGCCTGGCGCTGGGAGCCGGAGATGCGGGAGATCGCCCGGGCCTGGCGGGACACCGGACTGCCCGGCACCTTCGCCGAAGCCGCGGCCGAGACCTTCGACCGCTGGCACGGCCACAAGGACGACCCGACGGTGACCGTCGCCCGGCTCCTCGCGGATCTGACCCAGGAGCGGACCGTGCGGGAGCCGCCCGCCCCGCACCCCTGAGTCACCCCGCCTTGAGTCGGGAAACCGATCGGTTTACGATGGTGGAAACCGATCGGTTTCACCTGTCTGGAGACTGCCGTGACCGCACTCAAGAACTCCGTCGTCCTCGTCACCGGTGGCAGCCGGGGCATCGGGAAGGCCCTCGTCGAGGAGCTGTACACGCGGGGAGCCGGGAAGGTGTACGCCACCGCCCGCGACCCGCGCACCGTCACCCACCCCGACGCCGTCCCGCTGCACCTGGAGGTCACCGACCCCGCCTCCGTGGCGGCCCTGGCCGAGCAGGCGCCGGACGTGACCGTGCTGATCAACAACGCAGGCGCCTCGACCGGCGCCCGTGTGCTCAGCTCGCCGCTGGAGGACGTCCGCCGCGAGTTCGAGATCAACTACTACGGCCCGCTGCTCCTCACCCGCGCCTTCGTGCCGGTCATCGAGCGCAACGGCGGCGGCCACATCCTCAACGTCCACTCCGCCCTGTCCTGGCTCGCCGACGGCAGCAGCTACAGCTCCACCAAGGCCGCCCTGTGGTCGCAGACCAACAGCCTGCGCCTGGAGCTCCGGTCCCGCGGCATCCAGGTGACGGGCCTTCACATGGCATACGTCGACACCGACATGACGGCCGGGCTCGACGCCCCGAAGGCCAGTGCCCACGACATCGCCGTGGCCGCCCTCGACGGCATCGAGTCCGGGGCGTACGAGGTGCTCGGCGACGACACCACCCGCTGGGTCAAGTCGGTCCTCTCGCAGGACCTCACGGCGATGTACCAGCAGCTCGCCCAGTGAGCCCGGAGTCCGGTCGCGTCCAGGGGCGTGGCGCGGGCCGGGCCCCCGGACGCGACCGGATGTGACACCGCGTTCTTGCCCGCCCGCCGTTCATGGCGTACCTGTGCCACCGGCCGAGGTACCCGAACGGGACGGTGGGGTGGATCCGATGGCACGCATACTGGTGATCGGCGGCGGCATCGCGGGCACGGCGGCCGCGCTGGGCCTGCACAAGGCGGGACACGACGTCGCCCTCTGCGAGGCACACCCCGACACCGCCGAGGACATCGGCGCCTTCCTGACCCTGGCGACGAACGGCATGCGCGCCCTGGCCCAGCTCGACGCCACGGACGCCGTCACCGCCATCGGTTTTCCGCTGACTTCCCTGCGCCTGCTCGACAGCGGGGGCGCGGAGGTGACGCGCGCCCCGCTCGCGGGGGCGCACGACCCCGCCCTGCGATACCGCTGCCTGCGGCGCGGCGAGCTGAACGCGGCCCTGCAGACCGAGGCGGCCCGGCGCGGCATGGCCCTGCGCCACGGCACCCGCCTGGTGTCCGTGGACGACGGCCCCGACGGCGTCACCGCGCACTTCGCCGACGGCAGCACCGCAAGCGGAGACCTGCTGATCGGCGCCGACGGCCTCAACTCGGCCGTGCGCCGACAGGTCGCCGCCCTCGCGGCGCAGCCCCGGTACGCGGGCCAGCGCGTCTTCTACGGCTACACGGACGGCACCCCCGCGACCGACGACACCGGCGCCATCACCATGGTGCGCGGCAGTGAATCCGCCTTCGGGTACACGGTCTCGCCGACAGGGGAGACGTACTGGTTCGCCCGCGTCGCCGGCGAGCCGCTGCCCACGGGCGGGCCTGGGCACCGCACGGCCGCCGACCGGCGCGAGGAGCTGCTCCCCGTCCTGCGCAGGGACGCCACCCCCGCCGGCGACATCGTCGCGGCCTGCGCCGACCGCATCATGGTCGTCAACGCCGCCGAGATGCCGCTCGGCACCCCCTGGCACGTGGGCCGCGTCCTCCTCATCGGCGACGCGGCCCACGCAGCCTCCCCGGCCACCGGACAGGGCGCCTCGATGGCGCTGGAGGACGCCGTCGTCCTCGCCAAGGCCCTGCGCGACACCCCCGACCCGGGCACCGCGTTCGCCGTCTACGAGCAGCACCGCCGCCCACGCGTCGAACACAACATCACCGTCAGCGGCGGCATCTCCCGCGGCACCCACAGCCCCGCACGCGATGGCTCCGCGGCTCCCGGCGTCTCTCGTGTCGATGACGCGCTGATCCGCCAACTGGCCTGGGAGACACCGCTCCCGGCCGGCGTGGACGGCGTGCGCTGAGCGGCACCCCGCCGAGAAAGTGCAAGAGGCGGAGCACGGGAGTCCATTGCCGGAGCAACCGCCGGGCCCGGATCGTTCCGGTGCAACAGGCCCTTCGGCAACAAGGAGCACCCGTGCGACTGTTGAGCAGAGCAGGCGGCGCCCTGGCCGCGGCCGCCGCCCTGACTTTGGGCGGCGGCACACCGGCCCCGGCGTCCGCCGCGCCCCCGGCCGCCGACGCGACCTACCGCGTGAGCGTCGGGACCCCGGTGCCGTTCACCCACCCCACGGACACCCCCGCCGCCCCGTACACCGACAAGGACGGCACCTTCCACTACCAGCAGTCCGCCGCCCTCTACGGCGCCAAGGACCCGCGCACCTGGGACTTCTACACCGGCAGGGACTTCGACACCGCGACCTTCGACAAGACGCTGAGCAAGGCGGTCAACCCCGCCAACAACGCCGACCGCAACGACGACACCACCTGGCGGTGCAACAACAGCCCGACCGGCCGCGAGGCGACGTACGCCCCGAGCGGCTCCGGCTACGCCCAGAAGAACTACTGCGACCTGTCCGGCGTGTGGATCGACCCCGACACCGGTGACTGGTACGGCCTGGTGCACAACGAGTTCACCCCGCAGCCCTTCGGCGACGGGCTGCACTACGACGCCATCGACTACGCCGTCTCGACCGACCGCGGCCGTACCTGGTCCATCAAGGACCACGTCCTCACGTCCCCGTACAGCACCAAGCGCGGGGACACGACCGCCTTCCCGAACCAGACGTACTCCTACGGCGACGGCGACCAGCGCCTCTTCGTCGACACCGCCTCCGGCTACTTCTACGTCTATTACGGCTCCCGGATCATCGACAAGAGCGGTGGCTGGAAGGCGTTCTACGAGCACGTGGCCCGCGCCCCGATCTCCGCGAAGATGGCCCCCGGCTCCTGGCGCAAGTGGTACGACGGCGCGTGGTCGCAGCCCGGCACCGGCGGCAAGGAGAGCAACATCGTCCCCGTCGACGCCGATCACCCCACCGGCTACACCCCCGCCTCCGCCGAGTACGACCCGGCCAACACCGGCACCACCGCCCAGCAGATCGCGGCCGGCAAGACGCCCCCGACCTCGCCGCTGTTCGTCATGAACATCGCCTACGACGCCTACCTCGGCCTGTACATCGGCGAACCGCAGGCCGTCGACCAGAGCGGCGACTCACCGCAGTACCTCTACGCCACCGACGACCTGACCACCCAGAAGTGGCACCTGATCGGGGACACCGGCGGCTACACCAACGCCTCCTGGTACCGCTGGTTCCTCGACAGCGCCAACCGGACCAGCTCCACCGTCGTCGGCAGGACCTTCCGCTCGTACTGCTCCTTCGGCTGCTCCCACGACTCCTCCGGCGAGTACGTCGACGTCACCATCGACTCCGACCGGCCCGCCGTGCCGCCGGTGGACACCAGCCGCCGCTACCGGATCACCGCCGGCACGGGCCGGGTCCTCGTCCAGAGTTCCGGCGGCTCCGCCACGACGTCCGTCGCGTCCCCCACCGGGTCCGCCCGGGAGTCGTGGACCTTCACCGCCACGGGCGACGGCGCCTTCACCCTCGCCAACGCCGCGAGCGGCCGTCTGCTGGGCGTCGACTCCGCCGCCACCGCCGGCCGTGCCTGGGGCGCCCGGCCGACCGTCACCGCGGCACCGGCCGGCGGGCCGACCGTCGGTCAGCAGTGGTTCCTGATCCGCAGCTCCTCCGGCGACGGCGGCTACCGTCTGGTCAACCGCTACAGCGGCCTCGTCCTCGCCCTGTCCGGAACCTCCGGCCGACGCGCCGAGACCACTCCGGCGCGCAACTGGACGGACACCAGCGGCAGTTCCGTCGGCGGCGGCCGCACCCCGGCCGAGCAGACGCTGTCCCTCACCCCGACCGGGCAGGCACGGAGCAGGTGAGCACGAGCGCGGCTATCCTGCGCGCATGGGGATGATCAACTCGGAGTCGGACGCCCAACTCGCCCTCACGGCGGCACAGGCGGGCGCGGCCGTGGTCCGCGAGATGTACGGCGGACGGCTGGCCCGCTTCGACAAGTCCGCCGGTGACTTCGCGACGGAGGCGGACCTCGCGGCGGAGAAGACCATCGTCGACGTACTGCGCGCCGCCCGGCCCGGCGACGCCGTGACGGGTGAGGAGAGCGGAAGCAGCGGCGCCGTGGCAGCACGGCGCCGCTGGCTGGTCGACCCGCTGTGCGGCACCCTCAACTACGCGGTGCGGAACATGCTGGTGGGGGTGAACGTGGCCCTGCGGGTGGACGACGAGATCACGGCGGCCGCGACGGCCGACCCGTTCAGCGGCGAGGTGTTCTGGACCGACGGGCACCGAGCCCGCGTCCGATTCGACGGCGGGGACGAGGAGTTGGCGCCCTCGCCCGAATCCCGGCTGGTGGACGTCAACCTCGACCCGCCGTTCCCCAACGCCCCCGGCTTCCAGGCGGTCCGGCTCCTGGCCGACCCGGAGTTCATACGGCTGTTTTGGCCGCGAGTGGTCTCCACGACGGTCGCGGTCGCCTGGGTGGCCGCCGGCCGCCGGGCCGCGTACGTCACCGACGGCGACCTGCGCGACAGCGTGCACTTCTCCGCCGGGATCGCCCTGTGCCGGGCCGCCGGATGCACGGTCACCGACCTCCACGGCCGGCCCGTGCACACGGGCGCGGGCGGGCTGATCGCGGCGGCCGACGCCGAGACGCACGCCGCCCTGCTGAACATGGTCAACGGACAGACGTCACACGAAAGTTGAAGGATTCGGATTCCGAAGGCTTGTCGCGGGCTTGGCTCACCACTTAAATCAAAACCTGAACTAAGCCTCGAAGCTTACGGAGCCGCCCCATGAGACGGAGATCCCTGGGCATCGCGCTGGCCGCCGCAGCAGCGCTGATCGCCCTGCCCACCACCCATCCACCGGCCGCCGCGGCCGAAACCCCGCTGTCGCAGGGGAGGACGGCCACCGCGTCCTCCGAGGAGAACTACGGCACCACCGCGGCCAAGGCCGTCGACGGCGACACCGGTACGCGCTGGTCCTCGGCCGCCACCGACGACCAGTGGTTCCAGATCGACCTGGGCGCCACCGCCTCGGTCACCCAGGTGGTCCTCGACTGGGAGACCGCCTACGCCAAGGACTACAAGGTCCAGATATCCGGGGACGGGACCACCTGGACCGACCTGAAGTCCGTCACCGGCTCCGACGGAGGCGTCGACACCCTCGACGTGTCCGGGCAGGGCCGCTACGTCCGCATGCTGGGCGTGCACCGCGCGACCCCATGGGGCTACTCCCTCTGGGAGTTCCAGGTGTTCGGCTCGACCAGCGACACCCAGCCCACCTGCGGCACCGCGAACGCCGCCCAGGGCAGGCCGGCCACCGCCTCCTCCACCGAGAACGCCGGCACCCCCGCCTCCGCCGCCTTCGACGGCGACACCGGCACCCGCTGGTCCAGCCAGGCCGCGGACCCGCAGTGGCTCCAGGTGGACCTCGGATCCGTCAAGGACCTGTGCAAGGTCGACCTCACCTGGGAGACCGCGTACGGCAAGGACTTCCAGATCCAGGCCTCCTCCGACGGCCAGAACTGGAGCACCCTCAAGAACGTGACCGGCGCGAGCGGCGGCACCGCCTCCTACGACGTCAGCGGCTCCGGCCGCTACGTCCGGATCTACGGCACCGCACGTGCAACCGGCTACGGCTACTCGCTGTGGGAGGTCGCCGTACACACCGGCTCCACCGGCACCCCGCCGGTCCAGGGCGGCGGCGACCTCGGCCCGAACGTCATCGTCGTCGACCCCTCGACCCCCGACCTCCAGAAGAAGTTCGACGACGTCTTCGCCCAGCAGGAGTCCAGCCAGTTCGGCACCGGCCGCTACCAGTTCCTGCTCAAGCCCGGCACCTACAACGGCATCAACGCCCAGATCGGCTTCTACACGTCCATCTCCGGCCTCGGCCTGAACCCCGACGACACCCAGATCAACGGTGACGTCACCGTGGACGCGGGCTGGTTCAACGGGAACGCCACCCAGAACTTCTGGCGTTCGGCGGAGAACCTCGCCATCAAGCCCTCCAACGGCACCGACCGCTGGGCGGTCGCCCAGGCGGCACCCTTCCGCCGTATCCACGTCCAGGGCGGCCTCAACCTCGCCCCGAACGGCTACGGCTGGGCCTCCGGCGGCTACATCGCCGACTCGAAGATCGACGGCACGGTCGGCCCGTACTCCCAGCAGCAGTGGTACACCCGCGACAGTTCGGTCGGCGGCTGGACCAACGGCGTGTGGAACATGACCTTCTCCGGCGTCCAGGGCGCACCCGCGACCAACTTCGACAGCGGCCCGTACACCACCCTGGACACGACACCGGTCTCGCGCGAGAAGCCGTTCCTCTACCTGGACGGCTCCGCCTACAAGGTGTTCGTCCCGGCCAAGCGCACCGACGCCCGTGGAGTCTCCTGGCCGGCGAACGCGGGCACCTCGATCCCGCTCGACCAGTTCTACGTCGTCAAGCCGGGCGCCACCGCCGCCACCATCAACGCGGCCCTCGCCCAGGGTCTCAACCTCCTCTTCACGCCCGGCGTCTACCACCTCGACCAGACCATCGACGTCACCCGCGCCAACACCGTCGTCCTCGGCCTCGGCCTCGCCACCCTCGTCCCGGACAACGGCATCGACGCGATGCACGTGGCCGACGTCGACGGAGTCAAGCTGGCCGGATTCCTGATCGACGCGGGCTCCGTCAACTCCGACACACTCCTGCGGATCGGCACCCCCGGTTCCACCGCCGACCACTCCGCCAACCCCACCACCATGCAGGACGTGTTCGTCCGCATCGGCGGCGCCGGACCCGGCCTCGCCACCAACTCCGTGGTGGTCAACAGCAACAACGTCGTCATCGACCACACCTGGATCTGGCGCGCCGACCACGGCAGCGGCGTCGGCTGGGACACCAACCGCGCCGACTACGGCCTGCGGGTCAACGGCAACGACGTCCTGGCCACGGGCCTGTTCGTCGAACACTTCAACAAGTACGACGTGTACTGGAACGGAGAACGCGGCCGCACGATCTTCTTCCAGAACGAGAAGGCGTACGACGCCCCGAACGCCGCCGCCATCACCCACGACGGCATCGTCGGCTACGCGGCCTACAAGGTCGCGGACTCGGTCACCACGCACGAGGCATGGGGGCTGGGCAGCTACTGCAACTACACGGCCGATCCCACGATCGTCCAGGCCCACGGCTTCCAGGTTCCGGCCACGTCGGGCATCAGGATGCACGACCTGCTGGTGATCTCCCTCGGCGGCAAGGGCCAGTACGCCCACGTCGTCAACACCACGGGAGCCCCCACCTCGGGCACGGACACGGTCCCCTCAAAGGTCACCCGGTTCCCGTAGTCCCGATCGGCGTACCAGAGGAGGCGGCCGACTCCCGGTGCCGCTCTCATGGAAGGGTCCCTACGTCAACCAGTGAGGCAACTCATGCGTATGCGCAGCTTTGCTACCACAGCAGTTCTCGCAGGTGCCCTTGCCCTGGCAGGCACGACGGCCGCCCACGCGGCGGACCCGAACCCGGTCGGCGTCGCCACCGACAGCCCGGGCGTGGTCTCCGGCAACGTCATCCAGATCCCGGTCGACCTCGACCTCAACGTGTGCGGTAACAGCATCGACGTCATCGGGCTGCTGAACCCGGCCGTCGCCAACTCCTGCGCCACCAAGTGACCCCATCCCGTGTGCCGGTCCCTTCCGAAGGGGCCGGCACACGGCTGTCCGGGCTACGGCCTGCTCACTCTCGCACCGCCACCGGAGTCTCACGGCTGGACGGCACCGACTCCCGCTGCGGAGCGGGCCCGGTGCCGGTCCGGCGGCGGCGCAGCAGCAGGCGTCTCGCCGGGCGTTCCACCGCCTCGTACAGGAGCCAGGACAGCGCGAGGGAGAGGGTGAAGGCGACGGTGGTGACCGCGAGACCCGCCAGCAAGCCGAAGTGCGGCTTCGTGCCGAGCAGGTTGGTGCCCGCGCGCAGGACCAGCAGGTGGATCATGTAGAAGGCGAACGACAGTTCCCCCAGTCGCACCATCCGCCGGTGCCGCCACAGCGAGGGCAGCCCGTGCGCATCCGCGACCGCCGCGGCCGGGATGAGCAGGGTGAACCCGGCGATGGTGCAGACCGTGGCGGAGTAGCCGGGCGTGACCTGCGGGACCAGGAAGTACCCGATGATCGCGAGAGCGAGCGAGGCCTCCAGACCGGGCCCGCGCCAGCGTCCGAGCAGCACCAGCCGGGCCGTGACGGCGCCCAGGACGAACTCCGGCAGGCGGGCGGCGGGCAGGGAGTAGATCGACTCGGCCATCCAGTGGTGTGCGTCCGCCCAGGCCAGGACCAGTACCGCCACGACCGACAGCCCGCCCAGCGCCGTCGCGCCGCGCGCGCCGAGCCGGCGCAGCAGCAGGATCAGCAGCGGGAAGGCGGCGTAGAAGAACGCCTCGCAGGCCAGCGACCAGCTGACCGGGTTCAGCGTCTGCCACCAGGGGCGCCACCAGGAGTGCAGCAGCAGGACGTTGGCCAGCGCCTGAGAGGGCGTCGGCTTCGCCTGATGGGCCAGCGTGTACGTCATGACGAGCGCCACGGCCAAGGTGACCAGGTGCACCGGGTAGACCCGCGCGATGCGGCGCCGCCAGAAGGCGAGCGCACGGTCACGCGGCCGCGCGGACCACGTCAGTACAAAACCGGACAGCACGAAGAAGAACGACACGCCGGTGGCGCCGGCACCGAACGCCCAGGTCACGATGCGACCGGCGCCGCCTCCGAAATAGCCGAAGTTGTTCACGTGCAGCCCGAACACCAGCAGCGCCGCGACCCACCGCAGCCCGGTGAGGGACGGCAGGGAGGACATGGCGACGGGCGGGGAGGATCTCGCCGAGCCCGAGCCCGAGCCCGAGTTGGTTCGAGCGGGCGGCGTCCGGTTCGCCCGGGTCGTCGCCGTTGTCATCCAATCACCTGCCGCAGGAGGTTCGCGTGGGGCATGAAGGGGAGCGTTGCCCGTTCGGCCCCTCTCCATCACATCGCGTTGCAAACATCACACTGCTGCCGAACGACGGAACCCCCGGGATGCCACGGACGGCTGGACCGGTGCACCCGCACGAGTGAACGGGGCCGATCTCCGGTGCCACGTGGACAGCCGGCGGGTCCGCTGGCAGCATCCGTGATCATGAATCGGAGTGCGCACGTCCGGCCGGCCGAACCCGAGGACTACGACCGCATCATCGCCGTCGTGGACGAGTGGTGGGAGCGTCCGATGCGTTCGGTGCTGCCCCGGCTGTTCCTGGACCACTTCCATCGCACGAGCCTGGTCGCCGAGGACTGCGATGGCCTGGCCGGGTTCCTGGTCGGGCTGATGTCCCCGTCGGTGCCCGACGCCGCGTACATCCACTTCGTGGGAGTGGCGCCACGGGCCCGCAAGGAAGGGTTGGCCCGTGGCCTCTACCAGCGGTTCTTCGACATGGCCGCCGTCGAACACCGTACCGAGGTGCGGGCGATCACCTCTCCGCAGAACGAGCGCTCCCTCGCCTTCCACACCGCGATGGGCTTCACGGTGACCGGCCCCGTCCACGACCACGACGGCCCGGGCGTCGACCGCATGGTCTTCCGCCTCCGGCTCCTGGCACATCAGTCCTGATGGCCACCGCCCTTGACCGCGTCCTTCGCGAAGAGCCGGGCGTCGCCCGGCAGATCCTCGCCGCGGCCGCGACTTTCGCCGACCGATTCGCTCCCTTCGGCCCCGGGTCGTAGACCATCGGGGGACGGCGCGGGCGGGCCCGCTCCCGCCAGGGTGGCCGCATGGAGAAGACCCAGAAGACCCAAGGGATCGACCGCGCACGGTTCCTCGCCGCGATGGCGTCCGCCGGGCTCGCCGCGACGCTGCTGCCGGCGGGCCCGGCCCGAGCGGGGGAGAGGCGGCACGGACTCGGCCATCGGGGTGTCGTCTACACCGTCGGCGCGGGCGGGACACCGGCCACCGGCTTCCGTACGGCCCGGATGCGCCGGGACATCCGCGCCATCCGCGACGAGCTGCACGCCGACACCGTGGACGTCACCGGCGACGGCGTGGAGCGCCTCACGGCCACCGCCGCGGAGGCCGCCGAGCGGGGTCTGCACGTCTGGCTGCAGCCGACCCTCGGTGACGTCCCCGAACCGGACATCCTGGACCACCTCGCCGAGACCGGCCGGTTCGCGGAGCGGCTGCGCCGGCAGGGCGCAAGCGTCGACCTCAGCGTGGGCTGCGAGTTCTGGCTGTTCGTGCCCGGCATCGTCCCGGGCGACACCGTCCTCGAACGCGTCCAGAACCTGCTGGACGGCAACGTCGACCCCGTCAGGATGCAGCGCCGCCTGGACCGCTTCACGGCCAAGGCGGCGGCGGTCGGCCGCTCCGTCTTCCACGGCCGGCTCAGCTACGCGGCCGCCCAGGACGACGTGGTCGACTGGCGGCTCTTCGACATCGTCGGCATCGACTACTACTCGTACTTCCCCCGCCGCGCCGACTACGTACGGGAGCTGCGCCGCTACCTGCGCTGGGGCAAACCCCTCGCCATCACCGAGTTCGGCACCTGCGCCTACGTGGGCGCGCCCGAGACCCGTGGCATGGGCTGGAACATCGTCGATCACGACAAGGACCCCGAGGAGATCAAGGGCGACCCGGTCCGCAGCGAGCGCACCCAGGCCGCCTACCTCATGCGGCTCCTCGACGTCTTCTCCTCGCTCGACCTGTACGCGGCGATGGCCTTCGAGTTCGTGACCCTCGACGCCCCGCACCGTCCCGGCGACCCCCGGCACGACCTCGACCTGGCGAGCTACGCCATCACCAGGACCGTCGAGGACCGCCCGTACGACCCCGCCTCGCCTCGGCACTGGGAGCCCAAGGAGGCCTTCCACGCCCTGGCCCGCCGGTACGCGAGGGACGCGTGCCACGGCTGAGGTGCCGGCCCCGGAACCGTGCGCTCACCCGTTCGGAGGACCCCTCGGCTCGGCGCGCGGTCGCCCCGGACTCGCGGCAGCATGATGCGTTCGTGCCTGCCGGGCACATTCCGGTCGACGACACGTGGCCAAAATTGCATCGTTCGTTTTCTTGAATCTCTCGTGTTTATGAGGGTAGGTTCGGGGTCATGACCTCATCCCAGACTCCGACCACCGCCGAGGAGCTGCGCGGTGCCGGCCTGCGGGTGACGGCGGCCCGTGTCGCGCTGCTCGAGACCGTCCGGCACGGTGATC
The DNA here is from genome assembly GCF_900215565.1 of Streptomyces sp. Ag109_G2-15. Lineage (NCBI taxonomy): Bacteria > Bacillati > Actinomycetota > Actinomycetes > Kitasatosporales > Streptomycetaceae > Streptomyces > Streptomyces sp. Ag109_G2-15. The sequence continues at coordinate 585,621 of NZ_OCNI01000002.1, read as the reverse complement.
ACCTCGATGTCGAGGCGATCACGTCCGGCGTGCGCGACCGCGTGGGCCACATCTCCGTCCAGGCCGTGTACGAGGCGCTCCACGCGCTCACCGCGGCCGGACTCGTACGCCGTATCGAACCGCCCGGCAGCCCGGCCCGGTTCGAGGGACGCGTCGGGGACAACCACCACCATCTCGTGTGCCGGTCGTGCGGCGTCGTCGCGGACGTCGACTGCGCGGTCGGCCACGCCCCCTGTCTGACCGCGGCCGACGACAGCGGCTTTTCGATCGACGAGGCCGAGGTCATCTACTGGGGCCTGTGCCCCGACTGTTCTACCGCCGCTACCGCTGCACCGTGAACCCCTCAGTTCGGAAGGATTCCCGCATGTCCGAGAACACCCCTGCCGAGGCGAAGTGCCCGGTCGCACACGACCGTGCCGCGCACCCGACCCAGGGCGGCGGCAACCGCCAGTGGTGGCCGGACCGGCTCAACCTGAAGATCCTTGCCAAGAACCCCGCCGTGGCCAACCCGCTGGGTGAGGAGTTCGACTACGCCGAGGCCTTCAAGAACCTCGACCTCGCCGCCGTGAAGCGGGACATCGCCGAGGTGCTCACCGACTCCCAGGACTGGTGGCCGGCCGACTTCGGGAACTACGGCCCGCTGATGATCCGGATGGCCTGGCACAGCGCGGGCACCTACCGCATCAGCGACGGCCGCGGCGGCGCCGGCGCCGGCCAGCAGCGCTTCGCCCCCCTCAACAGCTGGCCGGACAACGGCAACCTCGACAAGGCCCGCCGTCTGCTGTGGCCGGTGAAGAAGAAGTACGGCCAGAGCATCTCCTGGGCCGACCTCATGATCCTCACCGGCAACGTCGCGCTGGAGCAGATGGGCTTCGAGACCTTCGGCTTCGGCGGCGGCCGTGCGGACGTCTGGGAGGCCGAGGAGGACGTCTACTGGGGTCCCGAGACCACCTGGCTTGACGACCAGCGCTACACCGGCGACCGCGAGCTGGAGAACCCGCTCGGCGCCGTCCAGATGGGCCTCATCTACGTCAACCCGGAGGGCCCCAACGGCAACCCGGACCCGATCGCCGCGGCCCGCGACATCCGTGAGACGTTCCGCCGCATGGCGATGAACGACGAGGAGACCGTCGCGCTGATCGCCGGTGGTCACACCTTCGGCAAGACCCACGGCGCCGGCCCGGCCGAGAACGTCGGCGCCGACCCCGAGGCCGCCCCCATCGAGGCGCAGGGCCTCGGCTGGGCCAGCACCTACGGCACCGGCAAGGGCGGCGACGCCATCACGTCCGGCCTCGAGGTCACCTGGACCACCACGCCGACCCAGTGGAGCAACGAGTTCTTCAAGAACCTCTTCGAGTACGAGTACGAGCTCACCCAGAGCCCGGCCGGCGCCCACCAGTGGGTGGCGAAGGACGCTCCGGAGATCGTCCCCGACGCGCACGACTCGTCGAAGAAGCACCGCCCGCAGATGCTCACCACCGACCTGTCGCTGCGCTTCGACCCGATCTACGAGCCGATCTCGCGCCGGTTCTACGAGAACCCGGAGGAGTTCGCGGACGCCTTCGCCCGCGCCTGGTACAAGCTGACCCACCGCGACATGGGCCCGAAGTCCCTGTACCTCGGTGCGGAGGTCCCGGCGGAGACGCTGCTGTGGCAGGACCCGCTGCCGGAGCGCGAGGGTGACCTGATCGACGGCGCGGACATCGCGTCCCTCAAGGCCAAGCTGCTCGACTCCGGCCTGACCGTGTCCCAGCTGGTCAGCACCGCGTGGGCGTCCGCGTCCACGTTCCGCGGCAGCGACAAGCGCGGCGGTGCCAACGGCGCCCGCATCCGCCTGCAGCCGCAGCGCGGCTGGGAGGTCAACGAGCCCGACGAGCTGGCCCAGGTGCTGCGCGTCCTCGAGGGCATCCAGCAGGAGTTCAACGCCTCCTCCGGTGCCAAGAAGGTCTCCCTGGCCGACCTCGTCGTCCTCGGTGGTGTCGCGGGCGTGGAGAAGGCCGCCAAGGACGGCGGTCACGAGGTGGAGGTGCCCTTCACCCCGGGTCGTGTCGACGCGACCGAGGAGCACACCGACGTCGAGTCCTTCGAGGCGCTCCAGCCGAGCGCGGACGGCTTCCGCAACTACCAGGGCAAGGGCAACCGCCTGCCGGCCGAGTACCTGCTGCTCGACAGGGCGAACCTGCTGGGCCTGAGCGCCCCCGAGCTGACCGTCCTCGTCGGCGGCCTGCGCGTCCTGGGCGCCAACCACCAGGGTTCGCAGCACGGTGTCCTCACCGAGAGGCCCGGCACGCTGACGAACGACTACTTCGTCAACCTGCTCGACCTGGGCACGACCTGGAAGTCGACCTCCGAGGACCAGACCACGTTCGAGGGCCGCGACGCCTCGGGCGAGGTCAAGTGGACCGGCACCCGTGCCGACCTGGTCTTCGGCTCGAACTCCGAGCTGCGCGCGCTCGCCGAGGTCTACGCCTCCGACGACGCGAAGGAGAAGTTCGTGACGGACTTCGTCGCCGCGTTCGACAAGGTCATGAACCTCGACCGGTTCGACCTCGTCTGAGCAACCGCCTGAAGGCGTCCGGACCGGCCCCGCACGGGCCGGCTCGGGCGCCTTCGCCGTCCCTACCCCCAGGACACCTGGATCTGCCGGCCGGCCGCGCGCATGTTCACGATCTCGAACCCGGCCCGGGAACGCACGATGTGCTGGACGTCCCCCGGCCCGGAGTCGCGCAGGAATCCCGCCCAGCCCTCCGTGACCGCCTCCCGGAGCACCCACTCCAGGACCTCCATCAGGACCCCGAACTCGTCCTCGTGGATGCAGACCCGGACGGTCAGGGCCCACGGAACCCCGCCGTCCGCGTTCTGTCTGGCGGCGGCCCTGACCAGCAGGGAGGTGTCCGCCCCGTCGAAGGAGTGGCTCGCCTCCCCGCCGGCCAGCACCTGCCAGGGATCACCCCAGACCGTCCAGTCCGCCGACTCGAAGACCGGCGGCGGGTCGGCCTGTCCGACCAGCCAGGCAAGTTCCCGTAGGAACGCTTCGGGCAGATCCGGCCGGAGATCCACGGCCAGGAACAGGTCGTAGTAGTCACTCACCGGACGGACCCTAGCCGCACCGTACGGCGGCTGTCCCGGACCCTGCTCAGCGGCCCAGCGCCGCCACGCCCGCCTGCGCGTAGCGCTCGTCCAGGTCGCCCGACGGGGCGCCCGCGACGCCGATGCCCGCGACCGGGGCACCCTTGGCGGTCACGGGGGCGCCGCCCGCGAGGAACAGCGTGCCCGGGATGTCCTTCAGGGCCGGCGCCTGCTCAAGACGCTTGGCCAGCTCGGACGTGGGCGCGTTCCAGGACACCGCGGTGAACGCCTTGCGCTCGGCGGACTCGTACGACTGCGGTCCGGCACCGTCGCCGCGCAGGGTGACCAGGGTGTTCCCGTTGCGGTCGACGACGGCCACCGACACCCGCCGGCCGTCCTGCTCGGCGGCGTCCACCGCGGCCTGCGCCGCCTTCGTGGCCGCGTCGAGGGTCAGGTGCGTGCTCTCGGTCAGGTTGCCGCTCCGGACGGCCGCGGCGGCGGGTGCGGGGCCCGCGGAGTCGGCGGCGCTGGCGGCCACCGTACCGACGACACCGGCACCGACGACGGCGAGGACGGCGCCGCCGGCGAGGACGCGGGTACGGCTGGACGGCTTCTTGCGGCTGGGCATCACGAGGGACCTCTCTGCGGTCGGATCCGGGGGCGGAGTCGCTCCCGTCACCGATCCTCGGCCCGGATCCGGACGTACGACGTCGACGGACCGGTTGCCCTGGGGGTCATCCGATCGGATGACCCCCAGGGCGCCGGGTCAGGGAACAATGGAGGGTGTTTGCCCAGCTCAGCGCGATGGCGAGGGAGGAGTCACCGGTGGCCACGCCCGAACGCGACGACACCCGCGCCCTCAACGTCGTCATGCACACGGCGTTCTTCGTGCTGCTGGCCGCGTCCCTCGCCCGCTACCTGGCCCGGCACGCCGAGGGCCCCCGCACCCCCTGGATCATCGCCCTCTCCGCCCTGCTGGCGGTGCTGTACGTGCTCGGCCCGGCCCTCGGCACCCGCCCCGCCCCGCGCCGGCTGGCCTGGCTGGGCCTGGTGGTGGCGACCTGGGCGCTCCTCGTGGTCCTGGCGCCCAGCTTCGCCTGGTGCGCGGTCCCGCTGTTCTACACCGGCCTGCGCACCCTCCCGCCGCGCGCCGCGATCGCGCTGGTGGCGCTGCTGACCGCGCTGGCCGTCGCGGCCCAGCTGAGCCTCGCGGGCTGGCCGGACCCCAACGTGCTGGTCGCACCCCCGGCCGTGGCCGCCGTGGCCACCACCGTCTACGTCGTCATGCAGCGCCAGTCGGCCCGCCGCGACGCCCTGATCGACGACCTGGTCCGCACCCGCCGCGAACTTGCCGCAACCGAGCGCCGCGAGGGCACCCTCGCCGAACGCGAGCGGCTGGCCCGGGAGATCCACGACACCCTCGCCCAGGGCCTGTCCAGCCAGCGGATGCTCCTGCAGGCCGCCGACCGCCTCTGGGACACCGCCCCGGACACCGCCCGCGACCACGTCCGCACGGCGGCGTCCATCGCCGAGCGCAGCCTCGCCGAGGCCCGCCGCTTCGTCCACGACCTGACCCCCGCCGACCTGGCCGAGGGCGGCGGCCTGCTCCAGGCCCTGCGGGCGGTCGCCGACCGCGAGACGACGCCCACGCTCACCGTCCGCGTCCACCTGGAGGGCACCCCGCCCGCCGCCCTGCCCGCCCCCGTGGAGTCGGCCCTGCTCCGCATCGCCCAGGGTGCCCTGGCCAACGTCCGCGAACACGCGGCCGCCACCACGGCGACCCTCACCCTGACCTGCCTGGACGACCAGATCGTCCTGGACGTCACGGACGACGGCCGGGGCTTCGACACCGGTACGGTCCCGGAGACCGAAGGACGCGGCCACGGGCTCCCCGCCATCCGCGCCCGCCTGCGCCAGCTGGGCGGCACCCTCACCATCGAGTCGGCACCGGGCGAGGGCACGGCCCTGTCCGCCGCGATCCCGCTGGAGCCCAGATGACCGGGACCCCCGAGCCGGCCCCCGCGGCCCCCGTCCGCATCCTCGTCTGCGACGACCACGCCGTCGTACGCGCCGGCCTGCTGGCCCTCCTGCACAGCGCCCCGGACATCGAGGTCGTCGGCGAGGCCGGCAGCGGCGAGGAAGCGCTGGCGCTGGCCCGCAAGACCGCGCCGGACGTCGTGCTCATGGACCTGCAGCTGGGCGAGGGCATGGACGGCGTGGAGGCCACCCGCCGACTGCGCGCCCTCACCCCCGCCCCGCACGTGCTGGTCCTGACGACGTACGACACCGATGCGGACGTCACCCGGGCCATCGAGGCCGGAGCCACCGGATACCTCCTCAAGGCGGAGCGCGCCGAGGACCTCTTCACCGCGATCCACGCCTCCGCCCAGGGCCGCCCCGCCCTGTCACCGCCGGTCGCCGACCGCGTCATGGCCCGTCTGCGCAACCCCCGCCCGGCCCTCACCCCTCGCGAACGCGACATCCTCGCCCACCTGGCCCAGGGCCTGCCCAACCACGCCATCGCCCGCGCCCTGTACATCAGCGAGGCCACGGTCAAGACCCACCTGCGCCGCATCTACGACAAGCTCGGCGTGGACACCCGGGCGGGCGCCGTGGCGGTGGCGAAGGAACAGCGGCTGCTGCCCTGAGGCCCTCATGCCGCCGGATGCGCTGCTGTGGCGGCGCGGCGCGACCTCGCGCAGCGTGGGGCATGGGGGACCGAACGGCGAGGCCGGTGCTCTGGCCGTGAGAGAGGTGGGACGCATGGACACGGAGGAATCCCGGCCCCGGATCGTGGCCGGTGTCGATGGGTCGCCGTCCTCGTACGCGGCCCTGCGCTGGGCCGTGCGCTACGCCGGGCTCGTCGGCGGCACCGTGGACGCCGTGGCCGCCTGGGAGCTGCCGGGCCTGTACGGCTGGTCGGCGCCCGCGGTGGACCTGGACGTCGACGAGGAGGACGCCCGCGAGCGGATGACGCGGGAACTGACCGAGGCGCTCGGCGCGGAGGCGTTCGGCTCGGTACGGCCGCTGGTGGTGCACGGCAACCCCGCAGACGTCCTGCTCAGGGCCGCGGAGGGCGCCGAGTGCCTGGTCGTCGGCAGCCGGGGGCACGGCGGTTTCGCCCGCGCCCTGCTGGGTTCCGTCAGCCAGCACGTGACGCACCACGCCGCCTGCCCGGTGGTGGTCGTGCGCCCCGGGACGGCTTGAGACCGGGCACGCCATGGATTCCTCACCCCGGGAGGTGGCGGTCATGCCCCTCGTCGTCGGCGTGGACGGTTCCGAGTCGAGCCTGAGCGCCGTGGACTGGGCGGCGGACGCCGCGGCCCTGCACCGTGCGTCGCTGCGGCTCGTGTACGCGTCCGTATGGGAGCGCTACGAGGGTGCCTCCCTCGGTCAGGGCTCCGACAGACCGTCCGAACAGGTGATGGCCGAGGACATCGTGGAGACCGCCGAGCGGCGCGCCCACCGCAGGCAACCGGACGTGCGGATCACCACCGAGGTGCTGCCCGAGGAACCGGAGCAGGCGCTGGTGCGGGAGAGCCGGTCCGCGCTCGCGGTGGTCCTCGGCCAACGCGGCCGCAGCGGCGTCACCGAGGCGCTCCTCGGCTCCGTCGGCGTGACGGTGGCCGAGCACGCGCGCTGCCCGGTGATCGTGCTGCCGGGCGGCCACGACGACCAGGCCCGCCCCGGGGCAGGCGGCAGGGTCGTCCTGGGCGTCGACGAGAAGACGGCGGGCTCGGCGGCCCTGCGGTTCGCCGCGGAGGAGGCCGGCCTGCGCGGGGTACCCCTGGAGGCCGTACACGTGCTGCGTCACACCCTGCTGGGCGGTGACGAGCGGGAGCCGGACGCAGCCCTGGCGCTGGACAAGTCTCTGCGGGACGTACCGGTCGGCCTGGAGGTGCGGCGGCACACCGTCACGGGCCGTCCCCGCGACGCCCTGCTGGCCGCCTCCCGCGATGCCGACCTGCTGGTCGTGGGTACCCGGCGCCGCCCGGGGCACTTCGGCCCGCAGCTCGGCCGGGTCGCCCACGGGGTGCTTCACCACGCGGCATGCCCGGTCGCCGTGGTACCCGACCTTTCCTGACATTCCCGGCACGCCTGCCGGCAACCGACGAAGATCTCCGGAGTCCCCATGTCCAAGGCCGCCCAGCCGGACGCCACGGCACTGACCGACGACGAACTGCGCACCCTGGACGCGCACTGGCGCGCCGCCAACTACCTCGCGGCGGCCCAGATCTACCTCATGGCCAACCCGCTGCTGACCGAGCCGCTGAAGCCGGGGCACATCAAGCCCCGGCTGCTGGGCCACTGGGGCACGTCCCCCGGCCTGAACCTCGTGTACACCCACCTCAACCGGGTGATCAGGGCCCGCGGCCTCGACGCGCTGTGCGTGTGGGGCCCCGGGCACGGCGGACCGTCGGTCCTCGCCAACTCCTGGCTGGAGGGCAGCTACAGCGAGACGTACCCGGACGTGTCACGGGACGCGCCGGGCATGGAGCGGCTGTTCCGGCAGTTCTCCTTCCCGGGCGGAGTGCCCAGCCACGTGGCCCCCGAGACCCCGGGCTCGATCCACGAGGGCGGCGAACTCGGCTACTCGCTCGCACACGCCTACGGCGCGGCCCTCGACAACCCGGACCTGCTGGTGGCCTGTGTGATCGGCGACGGCGAGGCGGAGACGGGACCGCTGGCCGCCTCCTGGCACTCCAACAAGTTCCTCGACCCGGTGCACGACGGGGCCGTACTGCCGATCCTGCACCTCAACGGCTACAAGATCGCCAACCCGACCGTGCTCTCCCGCGTGCCGGAGCCCGAACTCGACGCACTGCTGCGGGGATACGGCCACGAACCCCTGCACGTGACCGGCGACGATCCGCGGCAGGTGCACCGCGCCATGGCGGCGGCGATGGACGACGCGCTGGACCGCATCACCCGGATCCAGCGCACCGCCCGCGAGGAGGGCGGCGGCGAGCGGGCGCACTGGCCGGTGATCGTGCTGCGCACCCCCAAGGGCTGGACCGGCCCAGCCGAGGTGGACGGCGAACCCGTCGAGGGCACCTGGCGTGCCCACCAGGTCCCGCTGCCGGAAGTCCGGGAGAACCCCGAGCACCTGCGGCAGTTGGAGGAGTGGCTGCGTTCGTACCGGCCCGAGGAACTGTTCGGCCCCGACGGCCGGCCCGTCGCGGACGTCCTCGCCTGTGTCCCCGACGGGACGAAGCGGCTCGGCGCGAGCCCGCACGCCAACGGCGGCCTCCTCGTCCGCGAGCTGCCCCTGCCGGCCCTGGAGGGCTTCGCCGTACCCGTCGACAAACCCGGCACGACCCTGCACGAACCCACCCGGGTCCTGGGCGGCCTGCTCGAACAGGTCATGCGCGACACCGGCGCGCGGCGGGACTTCCGGCTCGTCGGACCGGACGAGACCGCCTCCAACCGGCTCCAGGCCGTCTTCGAGGCCAGCGGAAAGGCCTGGCAGGCCGAGACGCTCCCGGTCGACGAACACCTGGACCGGCACGGCCGGGTGATGGAGATCCTCTCCGAACACCTCTGCCAGGGCTGGCTGGAGGGCTATCTGCTCACCGGCCGGCACGGACTGTTCTCCTGCTACGAGGCGTTCGTGCACATCGTCGACTCCATGGTCAACCAGCACATCAAGTGGTTGAAGACCTCGCGCCGGCTGCCCTGGCGGGCCCCCGTCGCCTCCCTCAACTACCTGCTGACCTCGCACGTTTGGCGCCAGGACCACAACGGCTTCTCGCACCAGGACCCCGGCTTCGTCGACCACGTCCTCAACAAGAGCCCCGAGGTGGTGCGCGTCTATCTGCCGCCGGACGCCAACACCCTGCTGTCCGTGACCGATCACGTGCTGCGCAGCCGGGACTACGTCAACGTGATCGTGGCCGGCAAGCAGCCGTGCTTCGACTGGCTGTCCCTGGACCAGGCCCGGGTCCACTGCGCCCGCGGCGCCGGGATCTGGGAGTGGGCCGGCACCGAGAACGGCGGCGCACCGGACGTCGTCCTGGCCTGCGCGGGTGACGTACCCACGCAGGAGGTGCTGGCCGCCGCACAGCTGCTGCGCCGGCATCTGCCCGACCTGGCGGTGCGGGTGGTCAACGTGGTCGACATGACCCGGCTGATGCCGCGCGAGGACCATCCGCACGGGATGACCGACTTCGAGTTCGACGGACTGTTCACCGCCGACAAACCGGTGGTCTTCGCCTACCACGGCTACCCGTGGCTGATCCACCGCCTCGCCTACAGCCGCACCGGCCACCACAACCTGCACGTGCGTGGCTACAAGGAGTCCGGGACCACGACCACCCCGTTCGACATGGTCGTGCGCAACGACCTCGACCGCTACCGGCTCGTCATGGACGTCATCGACCGCGTGCCCGGCCTCGCGACGCGCGCCGCCGGCGTACGCCAGGCCATGGCCGACGCCCGCGCCCGCCACCACGACTGGATCCGCGCACACGGCACCGACCTCCCGGAGGTCGCCGACTGGAGCTGGCACAGCTGAACCGGCTGCCCGGGTGTCCCGGGCCAGCGGCCGTCGGGCTCCGGCACCGAGATCAGCGGTGGTCTCGGCAGCACCTCGAAGACGCCCGACAGGCCCGTGACCCGCAGCATCCGCAGGAAGCCCGGGCTGTCGGCGACCAGCCGTAGCCGGCCCTGCCGGGCCGGCACCCGGTTCCGGGCCCGGCACAGGGCCCCGAGCCCGGCGCAGTCGATGAACGCGACCGGCCGCAGATCGAGCACCAGGTCGGGGCGCGGGTGCGCGGTCAGCGCATCGAGCCGTCGGGACAGCGCGGTCACGGTCAGCAGGTCGATCTCGCCGTGCAGCGGTACGACGACCGCCGCGTGGGGCGTGTGGTCCGCGGGGCCCTGTGCCGGTCCCGGCCGGTTCTCGGACATGACACCAGCCAATCGATCCCACGGGACGCGAGGAAGGGCCGATCGGCCCCGGCCCGGGACCGTCCGGGACACCACACCGGTGGCCTGCCCCGAGGGGTCCCGTCCTGCGTCGTCGTACGGCTCTTTCCGTCTGCGGGCGGCATCGATCCGTTTCGAGGTGCACGATGGTGGGGTGGCGTTCAGCGGCCTGGTGTACGACACCGTGCCGTGTCGCTCACCGCCCGCCCGGATCGGATCGGGTCGGGTCGTGGCGGGCGTCACCCGGACCTCGGCCCGGACCCGGACGCCGAGCGGGACCGCACGCCCTGCCCGGTGGCCGCCGGTATGCGAGAGGAGGCGGCGACCGATGACGCGGACACCTCCCACGAGTGTGACCCGGCTGCGGTGGTGGCGATGGCGTCGCAACCCGCTCCGGCGGCACAGCGACGTCGTCGAGGCCTGGATCGTGCTCGCCATCTGGACCCTCGTCCTCCTCGTAGGCATCGTCGCGGGCGCGGCGGCGGCCCTGTCGGTGGACTCGTCGTTCGCCGCGCGGCGGGCCCAGGTCCACGCGGTGACCGCGGTGCTGACCGACGACGCGGCCCGGACCCCGCCGTCCGGCGGTGGCTACGACGACGGCCGGGTGTGGGCCACCGTGCGCTGGACGGCCGCGGACGGCTCGGTGCACACCGACCGGGCCAAGGTCTACCCGGGCGCCCCGGCCGGCAGCCGGCTCACGGTGTGGACGGACCCCGCGAACCGGATGGTGTCGCCGCCTCCCTCCACCGCTGAGGCGACCCTGCAGTCGGCCCTGACCGGCGTGCTCGCCGCCGCCTCGGCCGGCGTGGCCGTCTGGACCGGGGGCTGGGTGGTCCGCACCTGGCGCATGCGCCGACGCCTGTCCGAGTGGGACGAGGAATGGAAGCGGATCGGCCCGGAGTGGCGGAACTACAGCAGTGGCGGAACCTGAACCGGGGCAGGGACTGAGCCTGCCCGGCGCGGGTCGGTCCCGGTCGGTCACGCCCGGCGGAGTTGCGTCAACCGGTCCGGACAGCTCTCCAGGACCGCGAAACCTCCGCAGTCCAGGTCATTCCAGACCACCACTCCCGTAGGGGGCGTAGAGGTCGAGCAGCCGGACCCGGGAGGCGTGCAGCCGCTGGGCCACCACGAGCCCGATCCAGACCGCGATCGCCCGCCCGAACCCGGGATCGGCGGCGCACATCGCCCGGACCGGCTCCGCGTCGAACTCCCAGGCGCGCACCGGTGTCATCGCCTCACCGCCCAGGTGCCACAGGTGGGGCGGGAAGTGCCAGGACCAGCCGACCAGCTCGCCGTGCCCGAGCGACTCGATGACAGCGGGACGACGGCCGGGCACATGCAGGTCGAGGGCGACGGTGCCGGTCCGTACGATCCAGAAGCGGTCGGCGCGCCGGCCCTCCTCGAACAGCCGCGTCCCGGCCTCGAAGGAGACCTCGCGGGCGAGCTGCATCAGCTGTACGCGATGCTCGGGGGGCAGGGCCGCGCTCATGGTGGTGACGGAGGTCATTGCTCCGGCTCCCTTCGCCGCAGATCCGGTAGCCCCCGCGACCGTGGGGCTCCTGATTCCAGCCTGTGCTCATCCGGTCCCACCCACAACAGGCCACTCGGCCCCACCCGGGGCCCTGCGGCCCAGCTGCGACCGGGTGCAGGAACCGCTCCCTCACCCCCTCACCCCCGCAACGCCTCGAACGCCCGCCGTGCGCCGATTCCCATCGCGAGGTCGATGTCCGGGGCCAGGCCGGCCCGCCGGTCCGCGCGGGTGAGCGCGGCCAGGGCGACCCGGTCTCCGGACTCGGCCTCGACCACCCCGATCTCGTGTCGTAGATGGAGGAAGGTGCCCGTCTTGCCGCACCACCGCAGCGTGTCCGCGCGCAGCTCGCTCGCCAGCCGCTGGGTGAAGACCTGGAAGCCCATCAGGCGGCGCAGCTCGGCCGTCGCTCGGGGCTGGGAGATCTCGTCCGTCCACACGTGCTGCAGCAGGTCAACGAGTGCCGAGGCCGAGCCGAGGTTGGCGTGGGCCGGGTCCAGGGTCTCGATGGTGTGCCGTCCGGCACGCTCGTCGCGGACGGCCAGTTCCAGCGCGAGCGAGAAGTCGTTGCCGGCGGCTCCGGCCGCGCACTCGTACATGTGGTTCATCCGGTGCCGTACCCGTATCCCCGCGCACCCCCACGCACGCAGGCGGGCGTCGACCTCCGCCACCGGCACCAGGTCGAACAGCGCGTCGGCGGCGGCGTTGTCGCTCACCGAGAGCATCAGGAGGAGGAGGTCGCCGACGGCCACGGTGGCCGGGTGCCGGAACGCCGCGAGTCCGGTGGGGCCGATGCTGCTGGTGGCGGGGTCGACGGTGACCGGGCGCGCCGGGTCGAGTTCCCCGGCCGCGATCCGGTCCAGCACGACCAGGGCGAGCGGGACCTTCACCACCGAGGCGAGGGGCATCGTCTCGTCTACGTCGAAGCCGAGTTGCTCGCCCGAGTCCAGGTTGCGGGCGAGGAACGAGCCACGGACTCCGAGCGCCGCCCAGTCCGCCGCGACCGCCTCGGCGACGTCGAGCAGGGCGCCGTCCCCGGCCACGTAGGCCGGGCGGTGCACCGGTTCCGCGCTCATCCGCGTGCCGCCAGCCGTGACGAGGCGTCCTCGGCCGTGGTTGCGGGCGGCCGGAGCCCGTCCGGCGCTTCGGTCGGGGCACCGGCCGCCGCCGCGAGCAGCGCGGTCAGCCAGTCGGGTACGTCCACCGCTGCGGACCGGCCTCGTGCACCCTGCACGTCGTACCCCCGGTGCAGTGCGGTATCGGCCAGTGGCGCCCAACTCGCCCCGTGCTGCCGGGCGAACGGCTCGGCACAGAGCAGAAGCGCCCCACCGGCCAGGGTCTCGGCGAGGGCCGTCGCCGCCGGTCCGGCCGGCCGGACCAGGCCCTCCGGCAGCCCGGCGCGGGCGGCGGCACGGACCAACCTGTCGTGTGCGTACGGCACTTCGTCCTCGGTCAGGATCAGAACGGGCAGCACGGCAGGAAGTTCACCGTCACGGCTCCGGCGCGGCCGCACGTCCTCCAGATGGATCGCGCGCCGTCGCCCGCCGCCCGCTCCTACGGCCGCCGGCTCCGGCGCCTCGGGCGGTGCCGCCGACGCCAGGCCGAGCGGTACCCGGACCCCGGCCTGCTCCGGCGGGACGCGCACCAGCGCGTACGTGAGCGAGCCGTCGGCGAGCCCGGAGACCCGTTCCGCCGGCGGCAGTTCGCGCATGCCGAGCGTGATCCCGCGTTCGGTGGCCGCGCGGATGACCCGCGCCAGCGCCACCGGTGCGCAGTCCATGGGCACGCCCACGGCACGCACCTGCGCCCGGCGGGCCGACCGGGCGACCTGCCCGAGCCGCTGGGCCCGGTCCAGCACGTCCTGCGCGTACGGAAGCAGGAGCAGGCCCAGCTCTGTCGTCGTGATCTGCCGCCGCGAACGGTCGAACAACAGGCCTCCGAAGTGGGCCTCCAGTGTCTTGATACGGCGGCTGAGAAGCGGCTGGGCGATCCCGAGCCGGTCGGCCGCGCGCGAGAAGCTCGACTCGTCGACGGTCGCGACGTACGCCTCCAGGTGCGCGAGGAGATCCATCCAGCAGTCATATCAATAAGTCATGAGGCGTTCAAAGATCTCTCTTGGACATGGGTGGAGTCCTGCTGTTTCGCTGGTCCCCGTCGAAGATCCACCAAACCGACGACGGATGACCAGGGAGAACTCCGCATATGACCAGTGCCAGCACCCCTCTGCCGCGCCGCCGCCTGTTCCAGGCCGGACTCGCCCTCACCACCGCCGCCGTGATCGCCCCCACCGCGGTCGCGCCGACCGCCTCGGCCGAACCGGGGGGCGGTACGGCCGACCCGCACGCCCAGTTGAGCGATCTGGAGCAGCGGTACGGCGCGCGGCTCGGTGTGTACGCCCACAACGTGCGCACCGGCCGGACCGTGGCGTACCGCGCGGGGGAGCGGTTCGCGATGTGCTCGACGTTCAAGACGTTCGCGGCGGCGGCCGTACTGCGTGACCACGGCGGCTGCGCGCCGCTGGACAGGGTGATCCACTACCCGCCGCGCGACATCCTGCCGAACTCTCCGAGGACCGAGGAGCACCTCGCCACCGGCATGTCGGTGGGTGACCTGTGCGCGGCCGCGATCCAGTACAGCGACAACGCGGCCGGCAACCTCCTGCTGCGCCAGATCGGCGGGCCGGACGGCCTCACCCGCTTCTTCCGGTCGCTCGGCGACCGGGTGAGCCGGCTCGACCGCTGGGAGACCGACCTGAACACCGCCGTCCCCGGCGACCCGCGCGACACCACGACACCGGAGGCCATCGGGCGGAGCTTCGAGCGGCTGACCCTGGGCCGGGCCCTGGACGGAACCGACCGCGAGCAGCTCGTCACCTGGCTGAAGGGCAACACCACCAGCGCCGAACGGTTCGGTCGCGGGCTGCCGCAGGGCTGGGTCCTCGGTGACAAGACCGGGACCGGGGACTACGCCACCGCCAACGACATCGGTGTCGCCTGGACGACCCGGGGGACACCCATCGTGCTGGCCGTGCTGTCCACGAAGGCCGCCAAGGACGCACCCGTGGACAACGCCTTGGTCGCCGACACGGCCCGCCTCCTGGCGCGCACCCTCGCCCCCGGAGAATAGCCCCTCCGGCCCACCGTGTTCATGTCACTGAATTCTGATCAAGTGCATGGCTATTGACGCGCTCATGGCGTCTCCTTACGGTCGGAGAAAGCGCTTTCCACTGCCGAGTTCCCGCAAACACCCGGCAGTGCAGTTCACGCTCTCGAACCACAGCATCGTCGCACCACGGCACCACGGCACCGCACCCGCCCAGCCGAACCGACCCCTGGAGACGAGCCGATGCACCTCAGACCAGCCATCGCGTGCGCCAGCCTGATCGCCGGCACGCTCGTCGCGCTGTCCGGCACCACGGCACAGGCCGCGACCACCCGCTACGAAGCCGAGAGTTCCGGAGCGGTCTGCACTGGCACCGTCGACTCCGACTGGACCGGCTACTCCGGCAGCGGATTCTGCAACGGCACCAACGCGAGCGGCGCGTACGCCCAGTTCACCGTGAACGCCGCCAGTGCGGGCACCGCGACCCTGCAGGTCCGCTTCGCCAACGGAACCACCACCGCGCGTCCGGCCGACGTCACGGTGAACGGCTCGGCGGCCGGTTCGGCGTCGTTCGAGGCCACCGGCGCCTGGGGGACCTGGGTGACCAAGACGCTCACCGTGCCGGTCACCGCGGGCAGCAACACCATCCGGTTCAACCCGACGTCCTCCGCCGGCCTGCCCAACATCGACTACGTGGACGCCGACGTCTCCACGGCGGCGACGGGCACCGTGCTGTACGTGGCGCCGAGCGGCACCGACGGCGCGGCCGGCACGGAGTCGGCTCCGACGACGCTCACCTCGGCCATCAGCCGCATCACCTCCGGCGGCACGATCTACCTGCGCGGCGGTACGTACACCTACTCGTCGACGGTCACCATCCCGGCCGGCAGCGACGGCACCTCCAGCGCCCGCACCACGCTGTCCGCCTACCCCGGCGAGACCCCGGTGCTGAACTTCTCGGCGCAGAGCGAGAGTTCGTCGAACCGAGGGATCCAGCTGAACGCCTCCTACTGGCACCTGTACGGGCTCACCGTCCAGCACGCCGGTGACAACGGGATCTACGTCGGCGGCAGCAACAACGTCATCGAGCGCGCGGTGACGGCGTACAACCGCGACACGGGACTGCAGCTCGGCCGGATCGCCTCCAGCACCCCGAGCAGCCAGTGGCCGTCCAACAACCTGATCGTCAGCTCCGAGTCGCATGACAACGCCGACTCCGACGGCGAGGACGCCGACGGCTTCGCCGCGAAGCTGACCACCGGCACGGGGAACGTCTTCCGGTACGACGTCTCCCACCACAACATCGACGACGGCTGGGACCTCTACACCAAGACCGACACGGGCGCCATCGGCCCGGTGACCATCGAGAACTCCCTCTCCTACGGCAACGGCACCCTCGGCGACGGCACCCAGAACAAGAACGGCGACCGCAACGGCTACAAGCTCGGCGGCGACGACATCGCGGTCAACCACGTCGTCCGGCACAGCATCGCCTACAAGAACGGCCATCACGGGTTCACCTACAACAGCAACCCCGGCACGATGGCGATCTCGAACAACGTCAGCGTCGACAACGCCGAGCGCAACTTCTCGTTCGACGCGGGGACGTCGGTGTTCCGGACCAACACCTCGTGCCGCTTCGCCGTCAGCGGCTCCAACGACAAGGCCGTCGGTGACGCCGACAGCTCCAACCAGTTCTGGACCGGCACGAACGGCTCCCGGTGCGCCTCCTACTCCGGCGCCCTGGGCTGGTCCTTCGCCTCGGACGGCCACCTCGTGGTGACGTTCGGCGGCAGTGTCGTCACCCCCTAGCCGACGCGTGAGCCGGCCCCGCGCACGCACCCGCGCGGGGCCGGCACTCGCGTTCAGCAGGTGGAGTCGGTCTGGGTGAGCAGACCCAGCCGCCATGGCAGGGTGTTGTAGTCACCGGTCGCGTTCGGGTCCAACCCCTGGTAGAGGTACTGGAGTTTGCAGGCGGGGACGGTGAGCGTCTGGTCGTACCCGGCGCGGATCATCTCGCCGTGGCTGATGTCCCTGGTCCAGGCGCCCGACGGGAAGGCCACGTTGCTCGCCCGGGCGAACGGATTGCTCTCGGACGCGGCCAGCGGCGTCCAGGAACCGGCGAGGCCGGTGGAGGTCCAGGAGCGGAAGTAGCGGCGCCCGTCGGAACCGATGGCCTCGACGATCAGCAGGTACTGGTTACTGCCCTGCACCTTGTACACGTTGCTCGCCTCGAACAGCGCATACCTGTTGGAGTCCCGGGCGGCGATCACGGTGTTGGTGAAGCCGTTCGGGAACTGGGCGACGCTGGTCTGCGAGCGGTACAGGTGCCCGTTGTCGTCCGACGAGAACAGATAGCAGTTGGTGTTGTCGCAGATCACCCACATGTCGACCCAGTAGCCGTTGCCGATGTTCTGCTTGATGACGTCCGGCATGGACGCGTAGAAGGTGCGCGGTGCGCTCCACCCGTCGGGGTTGGTGATGTCCGGGTTGGTGGAGTACGACGCGTTCCCGGTCTGCTAGACGAGGTACCACAGCTTCTGCGGCGCGTAGTAGAAGACCTGGGGCGCTGCCCGGTATCCGCTGCCGATCGCCGAGCGGTCCAGGTAGTGGTGGGTGGCCGAGCCGGCCTGGGACCAGTCGTTGAAGCTCAGGTACACCAGGTTGTACCCGGAGGAACTGGCGACGCTGGCGAACACGTGCCACTTCCCCTTGTAGTAGACGACGGACGGGTCCTTGATCCCGGCGATGTCGTGGGTGGAGTCCGGCTTCGGGGAGATCAGCGGGCCGCTGGAACTCCAGCCGAAACCGGAGGGCAGCGCGGCGGGTGCCGTGGCCGTGGTCGTGCCGCCGAGGGCTGACAGGACCGAGTTGTACGCGGCCTTCTTGTTGCCCGAGCCGTCGAAGAGCAGCGGGTTCTCGCCGCTGCGCCAGGAGTCGCTGTCCCTGATGCCCCAGACCGTCATGCCGGTGCAGCGGGGGACGTTCCTGCAGGCCTTGACGGAGTTCGCGTACGCCGTCGGGGACGCCTGTGCGATGTCCAGCTCGGTGATCTGCACGTCCACACCCAGCGCGGCGAAGTTCGCCAGCGTGGTCTGGAAACTCGAAGGCGGACCGGAGCTGCCGAAGTGGCTCTGGAAGCCCACGCAGTCGATGGGCACGCCCCGGGACCTGAAGTCGCGGACCATGCGGTAGACGCCCTGGGTCTTGGCGTCGCTCCAGTTCTCGATGTTGTAGTCGTTGTAGCAGAGCTTGGCCGACGGGTCGGCCGACCGGGCGGTGCGGAACGCCTGCTCGATGAAGCCGTCCCCGAGCAGGTTCTGGAAGACCGAGCTGCGGTGCTGCCCGCTGCCGCCGTCGGCGAAGGCCTCGTTGACCACGTCCCAGGCGTAGACCTTGCCCTTGAAGTGGTTCATCACGGTGGTGATGTGGTTGTTCATCACGGTGCGCAGGGTGTTCGCGTCCGTGATGCCGCTGACCCAGCTGGGCAGTTGGGAGTGCCAGACCAGCGTGTGGCCGCGCACGCGCTGTCCGTGCGCGGTGGCGTGGCTCACGATCTGGTCGGCGGGGGCGAAGCTGAACGAGCCGCGGGACCGTTCGGTGGTGTCCCACTTCATCTCGTTCTCGGGCGTGACCATGGTGAACTCGCGGTCCAGGATCGTCGAGTACGTCCCGTCGCCGAGCTTTCCGGCGGCGACGGCGGTCCCGAAGTACCGCCCCGACTGGGCGGCTTGAGCTCCGAGCGTGCTCGCCTTCACGGCTGTGGGTACGGCGCCGGCCGTCCCGGTCGCCACGAGCGCGCCGGCGACCAGCAGGCCTAAGAGGGAGGCCCGGCGTCGGCCGGGCCTGGTGGGGGCTTCATGGTTCTCCTCGTACGGTCGGATGACGCTGCGGGCGAATGACGGGGGCATGACATGCTTCAGCGCTCGATTCCGCGATGTTCGGACATTCGAACGGTGAACGTAGCCCCGGACGCTCTGGATGATAGGAGGGGTGCCAGTGACGTCAATACCCCTCGCATCATTCGGTGTTGGCGTCGAAATGTTTCGCCGACGGCGGCGACCCGGCGCTCAGCCGACCGGGTCGCCCGCGCCCACGGGACGGGCCTCCAGCTCCGGGTCGGACAGCAACTCGGCGATCAGCTCGGGGGATCCACCGACGTACGTGCTGACCAGGTCCACGTCACCGCCCACGATCCAGGCGCGGTCCTCGGGCCACCACAGGTCGGGCAGCTCGGCGAACTCGTCCAGGGCCGTCGGGGAGACGGCATCGGCCAGGGCCCCGGCGAGCAGCACCTCGTCCCGGCCGGGCGTCGCGAACGTGGGGATCCCGTCGAACTCCCACCGGCCGTACCCGCACCACAGGCCGAACCAGCAGTGCTCCTGGGTCCGGGTGTGCCGGCCCAGCACAGGGATCAGGGCCCGGGCGACCTCAGGCGGGGTCGGTCCCTCGCCCGGATGCTCGTCCCACACCTCGGGCATGCCGTGGTCGGAGCGGTTGAAGTAGTCCTGGTCCTCCCCGATGACCTCGTGCCAGCGCACAGTCGGGGTCACCCGGGTGCCGTGCGCGGCGGCCACCGTCGACCAGCGCACCGGCCGCTCGTCCAGGGACGCCGGATGCAGAATCCTCGCGTAGACCGCGAAGCCGGGCGCGGCGACCCCCGCCACCGTTCCCATCGCGGCGTACCCCGGGGAGCGTTCGGTGAGCCACTCGGCCGGGGCGAGGTCGGCGGTACGGACGTGCAGGCGTCCGTACCGCTCCGGAGCGGGGTCGCGCTGGACCGGGCAGTAGTCGTTCACCTGCACAGTCTGCCCGGTACCCAGGGTGGTCGGCGTACGGCCCGGCCCCTGCCGGCGGAGAGGGCGGGATGTGGAACCCGCGTGGGTTCAGAGGGTCGCCGAGTGATCAGGGACGTAGGTCTGCAGATCGCGCGGCGGGCGCTCGTACCCCGTCGACGGTGGTGGCTCGGGCAGCTCCAGCACCGGCGGCGGCACGTTCTGGTAGGGCACGGACGCCAGCAGATGGGCGATCATGTTCAGCCGGGCACGGCGCTTGTCGTCGCTCTCGACGACGTACCAGGGAGCCTCCGGGATGTCGGTGTGCACGAACATCGTGTCCTTGGCCCGGGAGTACTTCTCCCAGTGGATGATCGACTCCAGGTCCATCGGCGACAGTTTCCAGCGTCGCAGCGGATCCTCCAGCCGGCGCCGGAACCGCTCCTGCTGCACCGCGTCGCTCACCGAGAACCAGTACTTGCGCAGTACGATCCCGTCCTCCACCAGCATCCGCTCGAAGATCGGGCACTGGCGCAGGAACCGCTGGTACTCCTCCTGGGTGCAGAAGCCCATGACGTGCTCCACGCCGGCCCGGTTGTACCAGGACCGGTCGAAGAGCACGATCTCCCCCGCGGCCGGCAGATGCTCGACGTACCGCTGGAAGTACCACTGGGTGCGCTCGCGGCCGGTGGGCTTCGGCAGCGCCACGATCCGGGCGAGGCGGGGGTTGAGGTACTGGGTGACCCGCTGGATGGTGCCGCCCTTGCCGGCCGCGTCCCGCCCCTCGAAGACGACGACCAGCCGGGCGCCCTCGGCCCGCACCCACTCCTGCAGCTTCACCAACTCCGTCTGCAGACGCAGCAGTTCCTTCTCGTACGTCCTGCGGGGCAGCTGATCCACCGTCTTGTCGGCCATGTCTCCAGTCTCTCCCGAGTCGAGCCGCACGGCCGCTCGGCGGGTGCCGAACGGTACGGGGAGGGGCCGAGCGGCCCATGGGGTCGGATCCGGGCGTGTGCGACGGTGAGAGCGACGGAACACGCTGGTGCCGGGCGGTCCGGCCCGGGCGAGGAGTGGGTGGCCATGAGCGAACGGACGACCCCGCAGCACCGCACGCAGGCTCCGGTGGCGACTGCCACGCAGGGCGACCTGGGACGCCGCATCGAATGGCGCCGCACGGAACTGGGCCTCACCCGGGAGCAGGTGGCGTTTCGCGCAGGCGTGGCCGAGGACTACGTCGCCCACCTGGAGGAACACAGCACCGCCGCCCCGGACGCCGGCACCCTGCTCAGACTGGCCGGGGCCCTGCGGACCAGCCCCGCGGAACTCGGCGGCGGCCATGCCGGTCTTCCGGTCGGCCTCGGACAGGCCGCCCGGTACGCCCGCCTCGGTGAGCTGAGCCCGCAGGAGTGCAGGGCGCTGCTCTCGACGCACGGCGTGGGCAGGATCGCGGTGACCGGCGAAGGGGCACCGCTCGTCGTCCCCGTCAACTACAGCGTCGTCGACGGCACCATCGCCTTCCGGACACGCCCGGGCTCGCCGGCCACCCAGGGACTCGGCAAGGAGGTGTCCTTCGAAGTCGACCGCGTGGATGACGCGTTGAGCCAGGGATGGAGCCTCCTGGTCCACGGCACCGCCCGCGCCGTGACCGACCCCGACGAGGCGCGCCACCTGGCCGAGCACGCCTACAGCACGCCGTGGGCCGGAGGAGAGCGCGACCAGTGGGTACGCATCGAGCCCACCGTGTTCACGGGGCGCCGCATCGATGTGTGGTGAGCCCGCCCGGCCCCGTTCCCGGTCCTTCTGCACACCGAGCGGAGAGGGCAGGATTCGAACCTGCGTGGGCCCCGTGGGGCCCGACCTTGAGGCGTGCTCGTCGGTCCCCGATCAGCCACTCCGGGCACCTCTCCCCGTTCCCGGCTTCCGGTTTCCCGTGCCGTTCACATGAAAAGAGTGGCAGCAGGGGCTGACGGGGGACTGACGCGCCGCTGACGGGGTGCTTCGTCACGTGACCCGGTGCGCCACATGGCCGCCCGTCACCGTCACCACGACCGGTGCGTCGGCCAGTTCGTCGCCGGGCGCGAGCACCGGGTCCACCGACAGGGCGGTCAGGTCGGCACGGTGGCCGGGTGCGATACGGCCGGCCACGCCGGACTCGCCGGCTGCGGCGGCCGCGTGGCTGGTGCAGCCCTCCAGCGCCTGCAGCGGCGTCAGCCCCGGCCGCTGCGCGGCGGCACCCTTGGGGCGGCGCGCCGTCGCCAGTACGGCCCGTACGTCGTAGTGCGCGATGGGCCAGTCCGAGCCGAGCGCGACCGTGGCCCCGGCCTCGCGCAGGTCCCGCAGCCGCCAGGCGCGGGCGGCCCGGTCGGTGCCCAGACGGCGCGACCACTCGTCGGTGCCGTCGTCCCGGGTGTAGCCGGTGTGCGGCGGCTGCAGCGAAGCGGTGACGCCCAACTCCGCGAAGCGGGGCATGAGTTCGTCGGGGGCGGTCTCGATGTGCTCGATCCGGTGCGCCCCGCGCCCGCCGGGCCCGAGGGAGGCGACGGTGTCCAGGACGTGGCGCACGGCCGCGTCCCCGATGGCGTGCGTGGCCGTCCGCACACCCGCCGCGTGCAGGGTCCGTACGGCGGTGGCGTACGCCTGCGGATCCGGCCAGAACGCGTCCGTGCCCTGGCCGTGGCAGTCGGCGTGCTCCAGCCAGGCCGTACCGCCCTCGACGGTGCCGTCCATGAAGAACTTGACCCCGCCGACCAGCCAGTGCCGGCCGCCTCTGCCCTGCAGCTCGATCAGTTCCCGCAGGGCGTCGTCGTCCGCGCCGGGCATGCACCAGGGCGCGAACCGCAGCCGCACGGGAAGCACGGTCTCCCGCGCCACCGCCGCCACCAGGTCCAGGTCGCCGCCGTCCATCACATGGGCGCCGGTCAGCCCCGTGGCGGCCATGGCCGACAGCAGCTCCAGCAGCCGGGTGCGCCGCTCGGCGCACGACGGCCGCGGTAGGACGTCCGCCACGAGGTCCATCGCGGCATGCTCGACGAGGTGACCGGTGGGCCGGCCCTCGGCGTCGCACACCACCTCCGCACGCTGGGCGAAGGAGCGCGGTCCCGTCACCCCGGCGGCCGCCAGGGCCACGCCGTTGACGAGCGCGGAGTGGCCGTCGTACAGGCGCAGGAAGGCCGGCGTGTCACCGAGGACGTCCGCCACGAGGTCGTGGTGGACGGGCCGGCCCTCGAAGGCGTTGTGGTCCAGGCCGAAGCCGACGACCCAGCCCTCCACGCGCTCTGCCTTGGCGAGCGCCGCGCGCAGCCCGGCCAGGTCCGTCACGGCCGACAGGTCCGTGCCCGTCGCCATGTCCAGCCCCCACACCGGATGGCTGTGCGCGTCGACCAGGCCGGGCACGAGGTGCGCGCCGCCCAAGTCCACGACCTCGGTACCGGGGCCGCGCCAGTCACGTACGTCCGCCGTCTCCCCGACCGCGGTGATCGTCCCGTCGTGCACGGCGACGGCCGAGGCGGTGGGACGGGCGGGGTCGAGGGTGCGGACCTGGGCCCCGGTGAGGATGAGGTCGGCTGCGGGCATGGGGGCGACTCCTGTACGGGTGCGGGTCATTCGGCAGGCTCGGTGGCGAAGGCGGCGTACACCTCGGGGCGTCTGCGGCGCAGCCACCACGCCAGCGGCAGTCCGAGGGCGAAGACGACGGGGGAGACGACGACGAGCAGGGTGTTCACGGCCGAGGACGCGCCGGTGAACAGGTCGATGTGACCCACCACCAGCACGATCGCGGTCGCCAGCAGGACGGCGGCGACGACGGGGGCCACCAGCGTGCGCAGACTGCCCTCCTGGTGGCTGACGCGCCGGAAGTAGCAGGGCACGGCGATCGCGGCGAGCAGCTGCAGCAGCAACAGGCCGATCATTCCCGGGGTGTTCACCCACAGCAGCAGCTGCTGGTACGGGTCGGCCTGCGCGGCCCAGAACGCGAGGACCACGACCGCGCCGAGGACCGTCTGGGCGATGCCCGCGACGTAGGGCGAGCGGTGGCGCGGGTGGATCCGGCCGAGCCGGCGGGGCAGTACGCCCTCTTCCGCCAGGGCGAGGGCGTAGCGGTTGATGGCGTTGTGGAAGGCGAGGAGGGAGGCGATGACACTGGTGATGATGAACAGATGCATCAGGTCGGCCGCCCAGCCGCCGACGTACGTGGTGATGGCGGTGAAGAACAGCCCGGCCGGGTCCTTGCCGGCCGCCCGGACGACCTGGTCGTCGCCGAAGGCCTGGATGGCCACCCAGACGATGAACGCGTAGAACAGGCCGAGGAATCCGACGGCCAGGTAGGTGGCGCGCGGGACCGTGCGCTCGGGGTCGCGGGCCTCGCGGCGGTAGATGACGGTCGACTCGAAGCCGGTGAACGCGGCGAAGGCGAAGGCGAGGACCGCGGCGGTGCCGGGCACGAACACGTGCGCCGGGGCCAGGGAGCCCAGGGACAGGCCGTGGGCGCCGCCCTTGACCAGGACCCCGCCCGCGAGCAGGACGAGTATCCCGGTCTCGGCGACGAGCAGGACGCCGAGCAGCTTGGCGCCGAAGTCGATCGAACGGAAGCCGCCGTAGCCGATCAGCACCAGCCCGGCCAGGGAGATCGGCAGCCAGGGGACGTCGGTGCCGAAGAGGGAGTGCACGGTGTCCCGGGTGGTGGAGGCGAGGAGGCCGTAGACGCCGATCTCCATGCCGTTGTAGCCGATCAGGGCCAGCAGGGCGGCACCGATGCCGACCGGGCGGCCGAGCCCGCGGGTGATGAAGGCGTAGAAGGCGCCGCCGCTGGTGATGTGGCGGCTCATGGTGGTGAAGCCGACGGCGAAGACCGCGAGGGTCAGACCGGCGAGGAGATAGCCGACGGGCGCGCCGATGCCGCCCAGCAGGATCGCGAGGGGAGCGACGCCGGCCATGACGGTCAGCGGTGCGGCGGCGGAGACGACGAAGAAGGCGATGTCGGCGGTGCCGAGGGAACCGGAGCGGAGCGTGGCCGGGTCGGACGACGCTCTCTCCTCCGGCAGCTCGGAGGTGGTCACGGACATACGGGGGAGCCCTTCTGGCGGCGGACGGGAGGGGGTCCCGGTGGTGGGGCGGCCGGGGTTCGCGGGCGTCGGCGGCCGGGGCTGGGGTGGGCGGGTCCATGCCGACGTCTCCGGGCGCACGGGGGGATGACGGTGCCCGGAGCCGTTAACCTAAAGGCTTTCGGTTTCCGCAATGTAACCTGCCGTTGGGCATCCGGGAAGACCTCAGGGAGAACGCTGACCATGGGACGGCCGCGCACACCGCTCCTCGACCGCGAGCGCATCACCACCACGGCGCTGCAACTGATCGACGAGAGCGGCGACTTCAGCGTGCCGCAGATCGCCCGGCGGCTCGGCGCCCAGACCGGGTCCGTGTACCACCACGTGGACGGCCGGGACGGCATCGTGGAACTGCTGCGCGAGCGCGTCGCCTCCGGGATCGACCCCGCCACCCTGGATCTGACGCCGTGGGACACGGCCGTCGAGGCCTGGGCCCGCTCCTACCGCGCCGCGTTCGCCGCCCACCCCCGGGCGATCCCGCTGCTGATGACTTCACCCGTACGAGCGCCCCGCGTGCTGGAGCAGTACGAGCGGGCCGTGAACGTCCTGCTCGCGGCCGGGTTCGACCGCGCCGGGATCATGCCCCTGATCATCGCCCTGGAGAACCTGGTGCTGGGCTCGGCCCTCGACCTCGCCGCACCGGAGACGATGTGGGAGCTGACGGACCAGGTCCCGACACCCCGCCTCGCCGAGGCGCTCGCCGCGGTGGGCGAGGGCCGGGCCGACCGCGCCTTCGAGGTGGGCCTGACCGCCTTCATGAACCATGCCCGTGCGCTGCGGGAGAAGCGGGTCGACGTCGGCGGCTGACCCGGCTCGCGATCCGAGCCTCTGAGCCCGCTTTCTGAGTACGAGAACTCATGACGCCGACCCGGGCGTCGGCCAGGATCGGCGCATGACGAAGATCAGTTCGACGGGGACCCGGGCCGGGATGGTTCCGCTGGTGTTACTGGCCGTGCTGGCCGCCGGGTGCGGGACGCAGCGGGCCGGGGACGACGCCGGTGCGGGCGGGCCCTCGCGCAGCGCGGTGGCGACGCCGAGCACGCCCACGGACTCTCCGTGCCCCGGCGAGAGCCCCGCTCCCTCGCCGAAGCCGTCCACGGCCACCCCGAGCCCCACCGCGCCGCCGACCGACCACTACGCCGAGAACCACGGCTTCATGGTGCCCTTCGAACTGCACGGCAAGCGCCGCTGCCAGGGCCTCGCGGTCGTCGGGCGCGTCCGGAAGGCACTCGAACCACTGCGCACGCGCGGGCAGTTCAACCCCGAGAGTGTCCGCAAGGCCCTCGTCGGCCTCGGGTACTCCGGCGGGCAGGTGCAGACGTACCAGAGCGGGGGCGGCGTCGGCTTCCTCGTCCAGGTCGACGACTACCCGGTGTGTGTGGAGGGGAGCCTGCAGGGGACCCCGACCCTGGACGGCGCCACGACCGAGGCGGACGCCTTCGGCGGCTACCCCGATCACGACGGCTGCGACCAGCCCTCGGGGGGCCACTGACCGTACGTCCCCGGCCGGCGGGACGGGCCTGGTTACCGGCCAGTTTCCCACTACCGTAAGTAACATGATGACCTTGGCTCCGGGTGTACCAGTCAGTCAACTCGGCGCGGTCCCAGGACGCGCCCTGCCCGGAGATGGCCATGTCTACTGTCAACGACGCGCACAACGATCCGTTGGAAAGCGCTCGCTTCGCCTATGAGCAGCACGTTCAGACGTGCCGCCAGTGCCGTGCCGACGCCGCGCCCTGTGCCGTGGCCAAGCACCTGCTGCGGCTCTACAACCTCGCCCGCAGGGACCGGCTCCGCGCCACGGGGCACCAGGCTCAGTGACGCCGGGGCCCGGTGGCCGCCGTCAGACCGCGCCGCCGCCGTACACCTCCTCCACGTTCGGACGGGGTGGCGGGCCGGTGCGGGTCGCCGGGCCCTGCGCGAAGGTGCGCAGCAGGTTCTCCGTGGTGCGCGTGACGAACGCGCGCGTGCGGCCGTCCATACCGTGGTCGCGGCCCAGCTCACCGGTGCCGGCGAGCAGGCCCTCCACCCAGCGCATGGTGCCGGTCGCGAACACCCCCGCACCGCCGGCGGCCGTGTAGTACGCCGAGTCGCTGTGACTGGGGCGGCCGACGCAGACGACGGGGGAGTGCGCGGTGATCTCCAGGGAGCCGGGAACGGGGGAGACGGGCGTGACCCGGTCGTACTCGACCCCCACCAGATGGGGGAAGGCGTCGCCGGGGCGTACGCCGGTGCCGTCGTACAGCCAGTGATCGGCGGCGTGCACGACATAGGGGGCGTCGACCGGATAGCCCTCGTACAGGACACCGGTGAGCGAGGACTCCGGGTCGGCGGCGGGCGGACTGCGGTAGTCGGTGGTGACCAGCGCCGGGGCGGACGCGTAGCTGGGGTCGGCGCGGTAGGACGTCTTGTAGCAGACCACCGTACGGTCGCCCGCCCCCTCCCCGTCCTCCAGCCGGACCCGGCGGAAGCAGGTGTTCGCGCCCAGGAAGGCCACGTTCGTCCCGGCGTCCCGGGCCCGGGTGACGTACGCCCGCTGTTCGGGCGTCCAGTACTCGTCGTGCCCCAGACAGACGAGCGCGTGCGCGCCGCGCAGCACCGACGGGTCCCGGTGGACGTCGACGCCGGTGGTGTAGGCGAGCGGGATGCGCAGGCGTTCCGCCAGCACCACCAGGGCCCACTCGTAGACCAGGAACTTCTCGGCGCCGTTGCCGTCGTAGGGGCGGTCGAGGCTGACCGCGAGCGACCGGGTGGCGTAGGCGCCCGAGGAGCCCGCGTAGAGGCTGTAGCCGCCCCAGCGGTTGTACGCCTGCCAGGTGGCCGGCGCGTGCAGCAGGACCGTGCGGCCCGCGCCCTCGGCGGAGCGGACGATCAGCGGGATGTGGCGTTGGTGACCGGTGTCGGCCTCCAGCCGCAGCAGGTACGCGCCTTCCGGCCAGCCGGTGGTGTCCAGGCTCAGCGAGGCGGGCCAGTCGGCGCGCACGGTACGGGTGGCGGGCAGCAGGAGCGGGGGCGGCTGGGCGCGGCCGGGTATGCGCGGTGAGGCCCATATGAGACGGGCCTGCTTGCCGCCGTACCAGCCGACGCGGAACGCCGAGACCCGGAACGAGGCGGCGGTGGTCGACACGTGCAGGCCGCACTCCTCGCCGGGTGCGACGCTCACCCGGTCCGTGTAACCGGTCACGGCGTCCGGCGGGCCCGCCGAGCGGATCCGCCAGTCGGTGGTGCCCGGCGCGTCCCGTTCGGCCTCCGGCAGCGTCCGTATGAGCGGGCGGGTGTTCGCGCGCGGGGGCGCGGGCGTGCAGGCGGCCGCCGTGCCCAGGCCCGCGCCCGCGCACAGGGCCAGGAAGCGTCGGCGGTCGAGGGGTGGAATGCCGCGTGCTGGAATCACCACGCCTCCCGGATCCGGCCCGGTTCGTCCCTTGCCCAGCCTCCCGATCCGGCCCCGTTTCCCGCAACCGGACGAGGACTCCGCGAGGGCGGCGCCGACGGCGGACGGCCCCGGTGGGCCACCGGGGTGGCGGCATCGGGGGTGGGGGACGGGCGTTGTGCCGTACGAGTGGTGTGCTGTCTACAACGGTCTGTCGCCTACAGCGGAGGATCCTCGGCGAGTTCCAGCAGCGAGCGGGCGCTCTCCAGGGCCAGTGGAGCGGCTCCGGGCGCGGTCGGGAACAGGCGGCCCCAGGCGCGGGCGCGCCCCAGGGCGCTCAGCCGCCACGCGAGGTTCACCGCGCGCCGGAGTTCCGCCGCCGTGCGGCCGGATCCCGTCCATGGCTCCAGGTAGGCGTCGCGCAGGCGCGGCAGCACGTCGGGACCGTACCGGCCGCAGGCTCGCCGGGCGGTGACCTGCAGGCTGCAGAACGGGTGGGAGACGGCGGCGTCGCCCCAGTCGAAGAAGGTGTACCGGCCCGGTTCCGGGTTGAACAGCTGGCCGTCGTGCAGATCCGAGTGGTCGAGGGAGTCGGCGATGCCCGAGGCCGCGAGTTCGGCGCACCAGTCCACGAGGCGGGGCCGGAGTGCGTCGAGCCGCGCGCGCTCGTCCGGCCGCAGTGTCGCGTTCCCGGCGAGCAACTCGTCGAAGATCTCGGGCAGTTCCATGGTCCGGGCGCTCGGGACACCCAGCCGTTCGATCTCCCGCGCGTGCGGGACCAGGGCGTGCTGCATGCTCGCGTACTGGCGGAGCAGGTCCTCCCAGGCGCGGGGCTCCACGGACTCCCGCTCGAGCACGTTCCGGAAGAGGTCACCGCCGTCCGGCAGCAGGGACCAGCCACGGTCGGCGTCGACCGCGAGCGGCGCCAGGACGTGCTCCGGCACCCAGCGGGCCAGGGCGGCGGTCAGCGGGCCCTCGAAGCCGCTGGCCGGCGGATTCGCCTTGAACCACACGGCAGCGCGCCCGGCCACGGGCACCCGCACCAGGACTGACCACGGCCGCAGCCGCACCTGCGGTCGGCCGTTCATCCGCAGCCCATGGGCGGCAAGCCCGGCCTCCACCCAGTCGAGGGCCGCGGTCCGCCAGGACTCCTGCTCCCAGGGAGTCACCGCGCCCGCGTACCGGCCCCGGTCCACGGTCGGCGACGCATGATCTCGCATCAGGCCATCCCAGCATCCCGATGCGCGGGTGACCAGCGGTTTTCAAGGGCCACCGCGCGCCCGCGGGCCGCCGTCAGTTCGGGCGTCGCCACGGTGGCCGCGGCCGGCCGGACCCGGCGCGGGCCCCGACCTC
Source organism: Streptomyces sp. Ag109_G2-15 (assembly GCF_900215565.1). Classification (NCBI taxonomy): domain Bacteria; kingdom Bacillati; phylum Actinomycetota; class Actinomycetes; order Kitasatosporales; family Streptomycetaceae; genus Streptomyces; species Streptomyces sp. Ag109_G2-15. Next base: position 556,398 of record NZ_OCNI01000002.1, on the reverse strand, counting down.
TGATAGCCCACCCGCTCAACCCACCTGCTTCATCGGCCACTTGTATGCTCACGAACGCATGTCTGGGGAGACATGACGGACAAGCTCTGACGCCAGAGCCGCATACAGGGGGGAACCGTGCCCGCACGGCATCACCGGCTGACGCGCGCGGGGAGCGCCGTCGCCACCGTCGCCACCGCGCTCGTCACGACAGCGGGACTTGCCGCGCCGCTGGTCGCGCCCGCATACGCGGTCACCGCCGAGGTGAAGATCGCCGCGCCCGACGCCGACGTCGCCCGCCGCATCACGGTGGTGGCCAGTGGCCGCCTGGGCGTGCTGTACCAGCAGGAGGGCACCGACGGTTACCTCTGGAGCAGCACCAGAAAGGCAATACCGGCGCTCGACGGCGTACCGGCGCAGTCCTTCTTCGACACGTACGACTACGACAACAGGGTCTTCTACTCCACCACCGCGGACGACGGCAGCACCAGCATCACCGCGTACAACCTGGAAACCGGCTACACGTACTCCTTCAAGCTGCCGAGCGGCTACCAACACCCGCAGATGAGCGGCGGCTTCGCGCTCGCCTCGAACCAACTGGCCGACGGCACCTACGAGTACCGGGTCGTCAGACCCAACGGCTCGGGCGGCGTCTACGACACTCAGGTGCAACTGCCGGCGGGTGCCACCGCGGAGGCCGAACCGGAGATCCTGGCGACCGCCGACGGAGGTGCGGACTTCGTCGTCCGCTATCAGAAGGACGGCCGCGCCGCCTACGGCATCGTCAACGCCCTCTCCGGCGCCGTCACCGCACTCCAGGTGACCGGACCGGCGAGCAGCTTCCGGCTCACCCGCTCCTGGGTGTCGTGGTTCACCCGCGAGGACGGGGCCGGCATCCGGATCCGGGCGCGCGCCGGCGCGGGTGAGAGCCCCGGCGTCCGGACCGTGCCGACCTCGTCCCCGGACAGCGACGTCACCTCGTTCGTCGTCGGCGACAACTCGCTGTGGTACGAGGGTTCGGGCGGGGCGCTGCACAACCTGTCGCTCCCGGCGGACGCGGCCCCGGTCCTCGCCGATGTCGAACAGGCCTGGCAGACCGGTGAGTCGGTGGCCGTCATCGGACGGGCGACCGCCGACGGCCCGCGCAGCCTGTACTTCCTCGCCGACGACGGCGACGGCGGCGTCTCCGTCACGCCCTGGCAGACGATCACGCCCGTCCACTACGACGGCTCGGTCGGCGCGCTCGGCCTCGACCGGGGCACCGTACGCTTCCTCAACTCCCTGCGGGGCACCGGCACGCTGCACAGCCAGGACATCGGCACCGCCCTGGCGCCGGCCGGCGGGGCCCCGCTGACCCCGGCCGCCACCTCCGGCAGCACCGGCGCGGGCCGCTTCGCCGACGGCGGCGACGAGGGCCTCGCCCAGCTCACCACCGACCCGGCCACCGGCAAGGACATCCTCACCACGGCCGACGACCCCAAGGGCGACATCGCGCTGCCGGCCACCGACGGGCGCATCCTCGACGTGTCCCCGCAGTACGTGCTGTACACCGGCGGCGGCAAGCAGTACGTCGTGGACATCACCGCCGGCAAGGTCGTGCGCGAACAGAACGCCCAGGCGGCGGTCCTCGACTACGGCACGCTGTGGACACCGTCCACCACCGCGGGGCAGGTGGTCGCCACCGACCTGCGTACGGGCAAGGCGGTTCGCACCGTCGACACCGGCGGCGGCTGCACACCGGACGACCTGCGGACCAACGGCACGCTCCTGTACTGGAGTTGCGCCGCCCAGAAGAAGGCCGGGATCAAGAACCTCGCCTACATGGACAAGACGTACGACGCCCCGGTCGGGGACGTGCTCCTCGGCGACGGCTTCTACGGCTCCTACGACCCTGCCAAGAAGTCGATCCGGCTGACCGAGGTCCGCAACGACGTCACCGACTCCCTCGGCGAGATCACCGGCGTCGCCTCCACCACAGCCGCCGACACCCGCGGGGTCACCTGGACCGTCGACCGCCGCTCCAACAAGGTCGCGTACGTGGACGGGGACAGTGCCGTCCATGTCGTCGGCGCCTACGACTACACCTGGCTGCCGTCCAGGCTGACCGCGCCCGACTCCACCGCTCCCGTGTCGTTCGCGGCGGCCGGCGGTGCGGCGCGGTGGGACGGCCGCTGGTGGCTGTCCAAGCCGGCCGCCTCCTGGCAGGTGACCGTCAAGAGCAACACCACCGGAGCGGTCCTGCGCACCTGGCAGGGCGGCCCCACCCGCAGCGCCGTCCGCGCGACCTGGGACGGGAAGACGCAGAGCGGAGCACTGGTGCCCAACGGCGCCTACACCTGGACCCTCACCGCCACCCCGGCCGACGGCAACGGCGCCGTGCTGTCCACCTCCGGCACGGTCCAGGTGACCGGCGCCGCGGCCGTGCGGCGCGACCACGCGGGATCCGACGGGATCGGCGACCTGCTGACGCTCAGCTCCTCGGGCGCCCTGAGCATCCAGAAGGGCGACGGCAAGGGCGGCTTCTCCGGCAAGGCCACCGGCTCGGGCTGGGCGACCTCCGTCAAGGCCGTCCCGTTCGGCGACCTCGACGGCGACCGCTGCAACGACGTCCTGGTGCGGTCCGCGAACGGCACCCTGCGCGCCTACCGGCCCGGCTGCGGCAAGGCCGTGACGCCGTCCACCGCGAACACCGCGCTGGGCACGGGCTTCGACCAGTACGACGTCCTCACCTCGCCCGGCGATGTGACGGGGGACGGGCGCGCGGACCTCGTCGCGCGGAACGCGAAGACCGGTGCGCTGTACCTGTACAAGGCGACCGGCTCCGGGAAGCTGTCGGCGCGGGTGAAGCTGTACGCGGACTGGTCCGGCTACAAGAAGGCCGTCGGCGCCGGCGACCTCGACGGCGACGGCCGCGGTGACCTGCTGGTCCAGGACAAGTCGAACAAGCTGTGGCGCTACAGCGGCACCGGCGCGGGCACGTTCAAGGCCCGGGTGAAGCTCTTCGACAACTGGGGCTCCTCCTACAACGCCGTCATCGGCGTCGGCGACATCACCGGTGACGGCAAGGCGGACCTCGTCGCCCGCGACTCCTCCGGCACGCTGTGGCGCGCCGACGGCACCGGCAAGGGCTCCTTCGGCGCCCGTACGAAGATCGGCACGGGCTGGGGCACGTACAAGGGTCTGTTCTAGCGCACGGGTCTGTTCCGGCGCTCCGCGAGAGAGGTGCCCTCGTGAGTCATCTCGTAGCCACCGTTCTCGGTGACGTGGCCCTCGTCATCCTGGTGTCCTGGGTGTTCGGGGGCCTGGCCCGGCGGCTCGGGCAGCCGGCGGTGATCGGCCAGATCCTCGCCGGGATCGCCCTGGGACCGACCCTGCTGGGCCGGCTTCCCGGGGACCTGTCCGGGCGTCTGTTCCCCGCCGAGGCGCGGCCGTTCCTGTCGGTGCTGGCCCAGATCGCCGTGGTCCTGTTCCTGTTCGTGGCGGGCTACGAGATCGACTTCCGCACCTTCCGGGCGGGACGCACCGCCGTGAGCGTCGCGGTGGCGGCTCTGCTGACCCCGATGGCGCTCGCCGTGGGGGCCGTGGAACTGTGCGGCGGACTGTTCTCCGCCGTGGATCCCCGGCATGCGGGCCACCACTCGTTCGCTCTGTTCATGGCGGTGGCGCTCTCGATCACCGCCCTCCCGGTGCTGGCGGCCATCGTGCGGGAGCGCGGGGCCGCCGGCACTCCCGCGGGAACGGTGGCGATCACGGCGGCCGGCCTCATGGACGTGGCGGCCTGGCTGGTGCTGGCGGCGGTGCTCAGCGACTCCGGGCACGACACCCGGTGGCCCTGGCCCGTCGCCCTGGCCCTGCTGGCGGCCTTCGTCGCGTTCGTCCTCGGCCTCGTCCGGCCCGTGCTGCGCTGGTGGCTGAACCGGCCGGCCACGCTGCTCAGCAATCCCGTTCCGGTGGCGTTGGTCCTCGCCCTGGGCAGCGCCTGGGTCACCGAGTCGCTCGGCCTGCACGCCGTCTTCGGCGGGTTCCTCGCCGGACTGGCCATGCCGCGCCGGGACGGTGCGCCGAACGCCGACGTGCTGCGACCGATGGAACAGACGTCCGGGATGCTGCTGCCGCTGTTCTTCGTGTCCACCGGCCTGTCCGTCGACATCGGCACACTGGGCGCGGACGGCTTCGGTCTGCTGGGCGTGCTCCTGGTGGCGGCGATCGCGGGCAAGGTCGTACCGGCCTACGGGGCGGCCCGGGTGCACGGCCTGGACACCCGGCAGTCGGCGCTGGTCGCCGTCATGGTGAACACCCGCGGGCTCACCGAGCTGATCGTGCTGGACGTCGGCAGGTCGGCGGGGCTCATCGGCCAGGACCTGTACGCCGTCCTCGTCCTCATGGCGCTGGTCACCACCTTCATGACCGGACCGCTGCTCCAGCTGCTCGGGAGAACAAGCGACGTGAGCGAAACGAAGGCTTCGGTCAGAGCCTGAACGGAGTGCGCCCCCCGGACGTCGGCCGGGGGGCGCACTCCTGGGAAGCGGTGTCGGTCAGGCGTGCTGCCTGCGGCGCAGCGTGAGGTACGTGCCGGTGACACCGGCGGCCAGCAGGGCGCCCACGCCGAGGCCGACCGGAAGGGCCGGGACCCGCGAAGTGCCGGTGGTGGCCGACGTGTTCTGCATCGCCGGGCCGGGTGTGATGCTCGTGGCCACCGGGGCGACGTGCTGGATCGGGCGCACGGACTTCACCGAGCCGTCCGAGTTCAGCAGCACCTGCTTGTTGTTCGGGTGCCGGAAGTCGAACATGCCCGTCAGAGAGCCGGCCGTCGCGTCGAAGGAGTGGTCGCCGACGCGGCCGGTGCGCCAGTTGTCCTCGATGAACCGGGTGATGGACGCCTGGTTCGTCAGGGTGTGGTCGACCTTGTTGACCTTGCTGTACGGCGAGACGACGAGCAGCGGCTGGCGGGTGCCCGGGCCGCAGCGGTCGGCGTAACCGCCGGACGCCTTCGGGCCGTTCTGGCAGGCGGGGCTGTCGGTGGCCTTGCCGTTGGAGCCGAGCGAGGTGTCCTTCGAGCCGTTGCGCGGGGCGACGTACGCGTGGTCGTACCAGCCGTCGGAGTCGTCGTAGGCGATGACGACCGCGGTGGACTTCCACTGCGGCGAACTCTGGATCGCGTTGATCTGCTTGACGAGGAAGTGCTGCTCGTCGAGCGGGTCGGAGTAGCCGGCGTGGCCGTCCTGGTACTCACCGGCCTTCACGAAGCTGACCGCCGGCAGCTTGCCCGCCTTGACGGCGGCGGTGAAGTCGGTCAGGTCGTAGTTGTGGTTGGCCTGTCCGCTGTGGCCGATCTCGGCCACGCTCTTCGGCGGCAGGTGGTGCGGGTTGGCCGTCGACCTGTAGTACGAGAACGGGTTGTGGTGCGGGCTGTAGTCCGCGACGGCCGCGCCGCCCACGTTGGTGTGGGTGGTGTCGCACTTGGCGTACGACCCGGACGTCCCGTTCCACGCGGCCGAGGGCCGGAAGCCGCCCTGGAACCAGCCCCAGGACACCTTCTTCGCGTTGAGCAGGTCACCGATGTTCCTGCCCTGCAGGGAAGCCAGCGCGTTGGTGCCGGTGTGGTCCTTGTCGGAGCAGTCGTCGAAGGCCGGGTCGGGGTCGTTGATCACCGTGCCCACGCCCTTCGCGTCGGGCGACTTCACGGCGTACGGGTCGGGCGTCGCCGTCCGCTTGCCGGTGGCCGGGTCGACGGAGACCACGCCGTGCGTCTGACCGGAGATCAGGTTGAGGGCACCGGGCGTGGAGGGGCCGTAGACCGAGCTGAAGGAGCGGTCGGACAGGGAGTAGTGCTGGGCGTAGTTCCACAGCCCGGTGACGGTGTTGCCGTCGTAGTAGTCCATGACCAGGCCGGGCTCGCCGAACAGGCCCCCGCTGCACTTGTCGACCTCGGTGTTCTGCACGTACTGGTCGGCCTTGCCGCCGTTCGCCGCGTACTGCTCGGCCCCGTAGGAGTGGTTCTGGTCGCAGGTCATCGCCTGGGCGGGGGAGAGCCGCTTCGGCGTGTACTGGTTGGGGTTCGTCTTCAGCAGCCCGGCGTGGGCCAGCGTGTCGATGTTCTTGGGGGTGCTCCTCGACGCCTTGAACTTCGTGCCGTCCGTGTTGGCGGCCTTCGGGTAGGTGGCGAAGTAGTGGTCGAAGGAGATGTTCTCGTCGAAGAGCACGACGACGTGCTTGATGGGCGTCGTGGTCGCTGACTGACCGGAGGGCACCGCCGCCCAGCCCGGCGCGTTGCTGCCGAGCACCGTGAGCGCCGCCGCTCCGGCGAGCGCCCCGAGGCTCCGTATCGCCGCTCGTCTTCCTCTGCTGGCCATGCTGGTTCACCCTCCGGGCAGGAACGTCTGTTCGTCGTACGAACACGGATGCTGCGCCCGCGGCGGGGCGAGTCGGCGGAGGGGCGGTGGCGCGGGAATGAACTCCGGGTCAGGGATGCTGGGGCAAACCTTGACGCCGAATTGACCCACCTGCCAGCCCAGTTGTCCGGACAGGCTCAGCCCAGCAGCGCGCGCCCGTACCAGTCGGTCGCGTCCCGTACGCCGGGCAGGGCGATGAAGTAGCCGCCGCCGAACGGGGAGATGTAGTCGGTGAGCGGCTCGCCCGCCAGCCGGTGCTGCACGGTCTCGAACTGCCGTACCGGATCCTGCTGGTAGCAGGAGAACAGCAGGCCCATGTCGAGGTTGCCGTTGCCGTCCATGCCCCGGTCGTAGTTGTAGGCGCGGCGCAGGATGCGCTGGTCGGCGGTGGCGGCCGTGCGGGGGTTGGCGAGGCGGATGTGGGCGTCCAGCGGGATGACGTCACCCTTGGGATCGTCCGCGTACTTCGGCGTGTCGTGCTCGTGGTCGCCGTCCAGCGGTGCGCCGGAGAAGCGGGCCCGGCCGAACATCCGCTCCTGCTCGGTCAGCGAGACCCGGTCCCAGAACTCCACCAGCATCCGGATCAGCCGGACCACCTGATAGCTGCCGCCGACCGTCCAGTCCGGCTCGCCCATGCCCCTGCCCACCCACACCAGGCGGTCCATCTCGCGGGCACTGTGCGCGTCCGGGTTGGCGGTGCCGTCCTTGAACCCCAGCAGATTGCGCGGGGTGCCGGAGGGCCGGGGCGGACTCGTGAAGCCGTCCAGGCGCCAGCGGACCTGCATCCCGCCCCGGGTGTGCCGGGCGATGTCGCGCAGGGCGTGCAGGGTGGTGTCCGGGTCGTCCGCGTGCAGTTGGAGGCTGAGGTCGCCGTGGCACCACTCGGTCCGCAGGTCGTCGTCCGGGAAGGCGGGCATGGCGGTCAGCCGCCGGGGCCGTAGCGCGGCCAGCCCGAACCGGTCGTCGAAGAGCGAGGCGCCGACCCCGACGGTCACGCCCAGCGCGCCGGAGGGGAGCCGGTCGCCGAGGATGCCCGAGTCCGCGGGCGGCCCGGTGATGCCCACCGGGGGCGGCGTCCCGCCCGAGGTCAGGAAACGGGCCCGGTCGGTGAGGGCGCGCAGCAGGTCGGACAGGTCGGCGCGGTGCTCGGCGGTCACGTCGAACGACACGAACACGCTGGTCCGCCGCGGGGGCGCGAGCACGGCTGCCTGGTGGGCGCCATGGAAGGGGACGACAGTCGCTGCGGGTGCGGCGGCACCGGTGGCGAGCCCGGCTCCCGCGAGGGCGGCACCGCGCAGGAACCCGCGCCTGCCCACGCCGCCGGGTCGGTCGACTCCGCTCACGCCGTCCTCCGCGGATCGCACAGGGTCGCCACCGACGCGAGCCGCTCGACGAGATCGCCGAAGACCGAGTCGACGCGCTCCCGCCCGGCGCTGGGCAGGGCGGTCAGCGCGGTCCAGTGGCCGCCGTGCCGGTACCCGTCGAGCAGGTGCTGTGCCCGGTCCAGGTCCCGGTCGAGGCCGGGCAGGTCGGCGTACCGGGTCGTGAGCAGGGGGCGCAGCCTGGACAGCACCTCGCGGGTGCCGTCCAGGTTGGCGCGGGCGGTGGCGAGGTTGCTGCCGCTGCCGTAGTCCGTCCGGCCGGTCAGCTCGAACTGCGCGGTGTTCTCCAGGATCTCGTGCGCCCGCAGACCGAGCTGGGCCGGATCCATGCGGGTCTGCGCCCAGCCGTCCCGCAGCCCGGTCACCGCCTTGACCAGCGCCGCCGCCGGGGCGCGCAGACGGCCGGCGGACTGCCCGTGCCATAGCCCGTACTCGATGCGGTGGAACCCGGTGAAGCCCTGGTCGCGCACCCCGTCGGCCAGCCCCGCGTCCGTGCCGTCGATCCGTCCGTCCGCGTCCCCGAAGGCGTCGTACGCCGCGCCCAGCCGCTCGTACTCCAGATGGGCCGGCAGCCAGGCCGACCGGGCGCCGGCGAGGTCGCCCCGGTCGATGGCCCGGCCGAGCTTCGCCGTCAGCCGGGCCACCTCGTCCAGACCGTCGCCGACCCACTTCTGGTAGGCGAGCGCCGGCGGAATCAGGTCGTGCTCGGTGACGGGGGGCGCCCCGGGCCCGCGCCGCCCCGACGTTACGCGGACGCTGGGCCCGGTGACGGCGTCGGCGTCGTCGGGCACGCACTTGAAGGCGTACGTCCCCTCGCCCAGTTGGACGGTCAACTGCCGTGTCGTACCCGGGCCGATGCCCTCCACCTCGCCGTACACCACCTGGCTGCCCGGGTCCTCGAGGTAGACCTCGGCGGCACCGCCGGAGGCGTTGTACAGGTCGAAGGTCTGCACCCCGGGCGCCGGCCGGGTCCAGCCGCGGCCGCAGTGGCTCGGCGAGACCTCGACCGTGACGGGCCGCGCGGCCCGCGTGAGGCGCCCGCCGCGGAGGGAGAGCGCGAGCAGGGATCCTCCCACGGCGAGCGCGAGGACGAGGAGCAGCACTCCAGCCGTCCGGACGGGGAGCGGCCGCGTGCCGAGGCGGGGCAGCGGCATGGCCTCATGCTAGGCAGCCCTCCGTATCCGAACAGCCGTCCCAACGATTCATTGACCAGGAATTCCCTCCGGGTTCACCGGCGATCGTCCGGCCGCGCGCGGTCAGGGCTGCGCGGTGAGCCGGAAGCTCTGGGCGGGGGAGTCGTCGCAGGTGCGCTGGGTCAGCTGGACGCTGTCGGCGGCCGTGGACGCGGCACTGAGGCACCTGCCGCTGTGCCGGGCCACGAAGTGGTAGCTGCCGTCGGCCTGCTGGACCGGGCGCCACTGCTGGTTCTGGCCGCCTCCGTACGCCCACAACTGGAGCGGGGCGCCGTCGGCGGTGGACCGGTCGGTGACGTCGACGACCTGCTGGGGGTTGCCACGGCTGGTGATGCGCACGTATCCGCTGTCGGTGGACCGGAACTGGTACTGCTGGGCGGCGGTGCCGTTGCAGGCGTACTGCTGGATCGCCGTGCCGTTGGCGGTGGCCGCGCCCCGGGCGTCCACGCAGGTGCCGTTGCCGGTGTTGCGCAGCGTGTACCAGGCGGTCTCGGAGATCGGGCCGGTCGGCGGCTGGGTGTCCGCCGTCCCGCCCAGCCACTTCAGGCCGTCGAGGACGAACCGGTTCTGCGTCTCGCTGGCGAAGGTCGAGGAGAGCGGCGTGTTGGTGGAGTAGTCCATCGCGTTGTGGCCGAAGTTCGCGTACAGCATCCGGTACTTGGTGTTCGTCCACAGGATCGGGTAGTAGCCGCTGTACCAGGTCTGGCCGGGGTCGGTGCCGACCGGGAAGCTGCTCTGGTCGATGGACGCCAGGATCTTGATGCCGGGGTTCTGGCGCAGGTCGTTGGACCAGCTGTACCACTCGCTGACGGACGAGGTGAACGTGGCCGGCAGGTTCTTCGTCGCGGGATGGGTACGGTCCTCCACGCGCAGCACGGCCGTGGTCGGGCCCCAGGTGTTGGACTTGAAGTTTCCCGACCCCAGGAACTGGTCGTGGTACCAGGACCAGCCCGAGGCGTTCGTCGTGAACGCCGAGACGTGGAAGCCCATCCAGGCGCCGCCGGAGCGCATGTACTGCTCGAACCCGGAGCGCTGGGCCGCCGTCTGCGGCAGATCGTCGAGGAAGAGGACCACCTGGTACGCGTTCACCCCGCCGTCGGCCAGCAGATCCCAGTTGTTGCTGGCGGTGTAGGTGAACCCGTTGGCGGCGGCCTGTCGCGGGAACCACTCGTTCGCTTCTTTGACGAAGCTGATGTGCGCCGCGTCCCAGGTGCCGTTGTACAGGGCCAGCACCTTGAAGGGCGCCGCCACGGCCCGGTCCGCGGCCTGCGCGGGCACACCGGCCAGGCCCAGGAGGACGGCCAGCAGAAGAAGCAGCCGCAGGAGGAGAGAGGACGACGACGCTCTGACACCGTGCATGTGCCGCTCCTGTCGTGTGGGGGGTTGCTGCAACGTAAAGGTCTGAACCAAGGCCGTCAAGAGGTGAAGTAACCGAGGAATCAGGCGTGTTGGAGCATCCACTGCTTGAACCGTCCGACCGCCGGTGTGTCCGCCGTTCGGATGTATTCCTGGCTCGCGATGCGGAGGTTGCGTGCCCGGGATGCCAAGGTCGTCTCGTTGTCGATCAATGCCGAACGGAGGCATATTTCGTGAGCGTGACGTCAGGGTGGATGCTGCGGGCGGGGCTGGGTCTGGTGAGCCTGGTGGCGCTCGTGCTGACCGCAACGCCCTCGGCGGAGGCGGGGGCCCGTGGCTGCAACGGCCGGACCTGTATCGACGTCGAAGGGTCGGGGCTGACCGTCGACCGGGTGTCGGCCTCGACCACCTGGAACGGCGACTTCACCGGGCACTTCCACGTCTGGGGCGGCGGCATCGACCAGAACAGCGCCACGGGCTTCTGGGGCTACCACCAGAAGTTCTCGGTGCCGCTGGGCCGCGACCTGCCGAACGGCTCGGTGCTCTGCGCCGAGGGCTGGGAGCACATCGACGGCCGCGTCGAGTCCCGGGGGCGGGCGTGCGAGGAGGTCCGCTTCTAGGGTCTGCGTGTCCCGTGTCCCGTGTCCCGTGTCCCGTGTCCCGTGTCCAGGTCTCCTCATTCGCCCGGGCCTTGGCGGCACGGAGCGGCTGTGCGGTCGCCGGTGTCGAGTGCCGCCGGGTGGGCGGCGGAGGGGGCTGGCCGGTCGCGTTGAGTGACCCCGCGGAAGCTCCGGCGCCGGGTACCCGACGGCGCACCTGGCCGGACCGACACCCGGCCCGCCGTTCTCGGTGTGCTCGTCCTCGCCCCCACCGCCGACCTGGCGTGGGCCGACGAACTCGGCAGCGGCCGGGGCGCCCCCGCCGGCCGTACGGTCGTGGTCCACGGCACCCTCGACGAGGCGCTGACCGTCGCCATGGCCCGCCGGTACGCCGCCCGAGCGGGAGTCACACTCCACGAGCTGCCCGGATGCGGCCACTTCGACGTGATCGACCCCGAATCGGCGGCCGCCTGGTCCGTGGTGACCGAGGCGCTGCGCACGATCGTCGGTGCGGCCGCGGCCTGAAGCAGCCCGCAGCCGCGCCCTGTTCAGCTTTGGCGCACCGGGAAACCGAAGGAGTAGCCCTGCTGCTTCAGCCACGGCAGCAGGGTGCGCAGCGCGGCCACGGTCTGGGAGCGGTCGCCGCCGGCGTCGTGGAAGAGCAGGGTCGGGCCGTTGTGCAACTCGCCCTTGACGGTGGTGATGATGGCGTCGGTGCCGGGCCGCTCGAAGTCCTTGGAGTCGACGTTCCAGCCCAGCGGCCGCATCCCGTGCGAGGCCGCGAGATGCCGGCTGTACGGGGTGAACGCGCCGCCCGGAGCACGGTAGTACAGCGGACGCACGCCCCCGGAGGCCTTCGTGATCTGGCGCTCGGCGTCCAGGATCTGCTGCGACTGGTAGGCCTGGGACTTCTTGTCCATGGTGGTGTCGTGCGACACCGTGTGGTCGCACAGCCGGTGCCCGGCCGCCACCACCTGCTTGACCAGGTCCGGGTGGGCCTCTGCCTGGGGACCGATCATGCAGAACGTCGCCTTCACGCCGTTGTCCTTCAGCACCTGCAGCACCTGCGGGGTCCACTGCGGGTCCGGGCCGTCGTCGATGGTGATGTTGACCGCGTGGTCGCCGCCGTCGGAGGCGTGGACGATCGTGGCGGACACGGGCACCGCCTTCTTGGTGGCGGGGCGCGCCGCCACGTGCCCGCCGGTCTGGCCGGCCTGCGCGGTCCACACCGATGTGGCGGCGGCCACCGCCGTCACCCCGACCGCCGCCGCGACCACCCGGCCGTACCATCCCCGCCCGCCATGCCGTGCCATGTCCGCCCCGCTCCTCGCCGCTTTGGTGGTCCCCGTGCACCTGTCAGGACGGCACAAGAGAGCCACGGGATCCCTCTGTTACCGATCACGGACAATTCCGGGGTACTTCTGGGACAGGTGTCCGAACGGCCACGGCGGGCACCTGCTGCTGACACGCTCCGCCGGCCTCGTCGAGGTCATTCGCCGCGGCGGCCGCTCCCGTCACGTTCACCTATCTGAACATTGCTCATGTGGGTGTACATGACAGGGCGGGCTGTGCAAGGCTCGGGCAACTTCCCTTGTTCGATGCCGAGTTGGAGGTTGCGGGCCGATGGAGATCTCCCGACGTACCGTGCTGACCACGGCGGCCGGCGCCGCCGCGCTGTACGCGGCACCGGCCCAGGCGGCCGAGCAGACCCCCGCCGCGGTCGTCCGCACGCTCCGGGCCGCCGCCGACTACGCGATCGGGAAACTCCGTACCGTCGCCCCGCGCGTGACGGCCTTTCCGGTCGGCACGAGGTCCGAGAAGTGGGTGTACTCGCAGAGCGGCGACTGGGTCGGCGGATTCTGGCCCGGCACGCTCTGGATGGCCTGGCTCCACAGCGGCGACGACACCTTCCGCACCCTGGCGCTCGACTCCGCGAAGAAGCTCGCCCCCCGCCAGTCCGACACCACCACCCACGACCTCGGCTTCCTCTTCTACCCCTCCTGGGTCACCGCCTGGCGCCTGACCGGTGACGACGCCTGGCGGGCCGGTGCCGTACGGGCGGCCGACTCGCTGAGCCGGCGCTACAACCCCACCGGCCGCTTCATCCGGGCGTGGGGCGCGCTGAACGATCCGAACAACGCGGGCCGCGTCATCATGGACACGATGATGAACCTCGACCTGCTGGCCTTCGCGAGCGAGCAGACGGGCGACGGCAAGTACCTCGACATCGCCACGGAACACGCGAAGTCCGCCCAGCGGGTGTTCCCACGCCCGGACGGCTCGACTCCCCACGTCTACGACTTCGACCCCGCCACCGGCGCGCCGATCGGCCCCGGCACCGTGCAGGGCTACAGCCCCACGTCCTGCTGGGCGCGCGGACAGGCCTGGGGAATCTACGGGTTCACCACGATCCACCGCCGCACCGGCGACCAGGAGTTCCTGACCACCGCACGCCGACTCGCCGACTACGCGCTGGGCGCCCTCACCCCCGACCACGTCCCCGTGTGGGACTACCGGGCGCCCCAGCAGCCGTACGACGTCAAGGACGCCTCCGCCGGCGCGATCATGGCCTGCGGTCTGCTGGACCTGTCCGCGGCGACGGGCAGGCCCGAGTACCGGGAAGCCGCCCTGCGGCTGCTGACCGCGCTGGCGAAGACCTGCCTGACCACGAACTCGACGCGCGCCGAGGCCGTCGTCGCCCGCTGCACCCGCAACCGCCCGGCCGAGGACGGGATCGAGATCTCCCTCCCGTACGCCGACTACTACCTCCTCGAAGGCATCCTGCGCGTGCTGCGGCCACAGGACGTCGACCGGGCGATCGACCTGTCCGGCGCGAAATGAGGGCGACCGGGCGCCGGGGAGACGCTACGGTGCCCGGATGCCCCTTTATCCGGAGATCGAGCCGTACGCACACGGCATGCTCGACGTAGGTGACCACAACCGCCTCTACTGGGAGACCTGCGGCAACCCCGAGGGCAAGCCGGCGGTCGCGCTGCACGGCGGTCCGGGATCCGGGTGCAGCCCCTACTTCCGGCGCCTGTTCGACCCGGCCGCCTACCGGATCGTCCAGCTCGACCAGCGCGGCAGCGGCCGTTCCACACCGCACGCGAGCGGCTACGACACCGACATGGGCGTCAACACGACCGCGCACGTCATGGCCGACCTGGAGCTGCTGCGGCAGCACCTCGGCATCGAGCGCTGGCTGGTGTGGGGCGTGTCATGGGGCTCGGTGCTCGCCCTGCGGTACGCGCAGACGCATCCGGGGTCCGTCTCCGAGCTGGTGCTGACCGGAGTCGCGACGGGCTCCAACACCGAGGTGCAGCTGCTCACCAGGGGACTCGGCAGGATCTTCCCGGAGGCCTTCGACCGGTTCCTGGCCGAACTGCCGCCCGCCGAGCGCGACGGGAACCTCGCCGCGGCCTACAACCGGCTGCTGGAGTCCCCCGACCCCGCCGTGCGGGAGCGGGCGGCGCGGGCCTGGACCGACTGGGAGACGGCGACGATCCCCGCACCGCCGCGCTCCGTCGCCCGCTTCGAGGACCCCGAGTACCGCATGGGCTTCGCCCGCACCGTCACCCACTACTGGGGCAACGACCACTTCCTGGGCGAGGACAACGACGAGGGCGTGGTCCTGCGCAACGCCCACCTCCTCGCCGGCATCCCCGGCACCCTCGTCCAGGGATCCCTCGACTTCGGCAACCTCCTCGGCATCGTCTGGCGCCTCCAGCAGGCCTGGCCCGGCAGCGAGTTGGTTACGGTGCACGAGGCGGGTCACACCACGGGGGCACCCGGTGTGGCGGAGGCACTGGTGGCGGCGACGGACAAGTACCGGAAGTGAGCGCAAAGGTCCGCTGACTTCCGGTCAAACCATGGCCGACGTGCCGATGTGCCCTTCCTCCATCGGGCACGGTGGGTGATGCTCTGCTCACCGGGGGAGATCACTGGCTTCACGACCCAACGACGGAGGAAAGACGATGCCTCTCGGAACCATCGCTGTGTACAACAACGCGGACGGCGTGGGCGTCATCGCCGACGAGGACGGCGAACGGCGCCCGTTCTCCGGCATGGAGACGCAGACCACCCGCGAAGGTCAGCGGGTTCTCTTCGATGTCGTCGGCGAGAAGGCCACGAACGTGATCGCCGTCCGATGACCCGTCCCGCGGTCGCATCACGCGAGCCGTCGCCGCGCGTACACTTCGATCTCGATCTTCATGCGGGGGTCGGAGAGGCCGCACACGAGCATCGTGGCGGCCGGGCGGACCTCGCCGAAGCGGCGGCGCAGGGCCGGCCAGCAGGGCTCGAAGTCCTCGCGGTCGGGCAGCAGGTAGCGCACCCGTACGACGTCGGCGAAGCCGCAGCCCGCCTCGGTCAGGGCCGCCTCGATGTTGCGCAGGCACTGCTCGGCCTGTTCCACCACGTCGTCGGAGATGGTCATGGTGGTGTAGTCGAACCCGGTCGTGCCGGACACATGGACCCAGTCGCCGTCCACCACGGCACGGGCGTACCCGATCTGCTCCTCGAAGGTCGAGCCGCTGAGGATCGCACGTCGCTCTGTCATGGGCCGAACGCTAGGTGACCTGCACCGATACGTCTAATACCGCCTACGCCATGACCTGATATCTCTGGAGGTATGGAGCGCCCCGAACTTCCCCTCCCGCAGCTGCACGCCTTCGTCGTGCTCGCCGAGGAACTGCACTTCGGCCACGCGGCCGCCCGCCTCGGCATCGCCCAGCCGCCGCTGAGCCAGCAGATCCGCCGCCTGGAGGACAGGGTCGGACACGCGCTGTTCAGCCGCGAGCCGGGCCGCGTCGCACTCACCGCTGCCGGCCGCGAACTGCTCCCGGCCGCCCGCCGGGCCCTCACCGACCTCGCGGACGGCCTGGCCGCGGCCCGCGCAGCCGGCAGCGGCCGGGCCGGCCGGCTGCGCATCGGTTTCGCCGCCTCCCTCGCCCTGACCGTCCTGCCCGGACTGCTGCGCACCTTCCGGCAGCGATTCCCCGCTGTGCACCTGGACATCCAGGAGATGACCACGGCGCCGCAGATAGCAGCCCTGCACGACAAGGCCATCGACATCGGCCTGCTGCGCGAGCCGCCCGCCGACGAGCCGGAGATCGCCTTCAGGACGGTGCTCAGCGAGCCCTTCGTGGCCGTGCTCCCGGCCGCGCACCCCCTGGCCGCCCAACGGACCGTCCACATCGCGCAGCTGGCCGACTCGCCGTTCGTGCTCCTGCCCCGGGCGGCCGGCCCGGGGCTGTACGACCGGATCACCGGCCTGTGCACGGACGCGGGCTTCACACCCCGGACAGCCCAGCACGCGGTGGAGTGGCAGACCGTGTGCGCCCTCGTGGAAACCGGCCTCGGCGTCTCCCTGGCCCCGGCCGGCATCCGCCGCATCCGCCTCAAGGGCGTCGCGTTCCGCGGGATCGCCCCCGGTACCGCCCGCACCCGGGTCGCCGTGGCCTGGCGCGAGGCCGACCCGAACCCCCTGGTCGCCCACCTTCTCGCGACGGTCGGCGGGGGATGAGCGCGGCCGAGGGCGCCCGGCACGGCGTCAGCGGCCGTAACGGCGCTCCCGGGCGGCGTACGACCGCAGGGCCCGCAGCAGGTCTATCTCGCGGAACGCCGGCCACAGGACGTCGACGAAGTGCACCTCGGCGTAGGCGGACTGCCACAACAGGAAGCCCGACAGCCGCTGCTCGCCGGAGGTGCGGATGATGAAGTCGGTGTCGTGGCCGGCCGGTGAGTACAGGTTGTCGGTGATGTGCTCCAGGTCGAAATCCGCAGCCAGCTCCACGGGGTCGCCCCCTGCGCCGATGTGCTTGTCGAAGGCCGCCTTGACGGCGTCGACGATCTCCCGGCGGCCGCCGTAGCCGACGGCGACGTCGACCTTCAGCCCGCCGCGGCCCTGGGTGAGGGCGGCGGCCTCCTTGAGGACGCGGGCGGTGTTCCCGGGCAGCAGGTCGAGAGCGCCGATGATCTCGATCTCCCAGGGCTCCCCGGGGGCGCAGATACGCTGGACGGTCTCCTCGATTATGTCGAGCAGGGGGCCGAGTTCGTCGGCAGGCCGGTGGAGGTTGTCGTCGGAGAGCATCCACAGCGTGACGTGCTTGATTCCGGCGTCGGTGCACCAGTGCAGGAAGTCCGTGACCTTGGCGCCGCCGACGCGGTAGCCCTCGCGGACGTCCTGATGTCCCGCACCCCTGGCCCAGCGCCGGTTCCCGTCCAGCATGATCGCCACGTGCCGCGGCCGGGGCAGGCCCTCCAGCTTGCGGTTCAGGCGCCGTACGTAGATCGCTTCCAACGCCGAACGCAAGGCCTTCATCGCCACGCCGATATCCCTTCTCCTACCCGGGTTTGAGGGCGCAAGGATAGTGCCACGCTCGCGGCGCGAGCTACGCGGGAGTGGAGCGACCCATGCGCGCGGAACCGTTACGCTGCGGGCGTGACCGGTCGACCGATGAGCCGCCGCGGCCTGCTGGAGGCCGCGGTCCTCGGTGCCCCGGCGCTCGCCCTGGCCGGCTGCACCGGGGACGGCGGACCCGGCTGGCGGCTCAGGCTCGCGACGGGAGCGCCCGGTGGGCCGTACAACGCCTTCGGCAAGGCACTGGCCGCCGAGGCCGCCCGCACCGTCCCGCGGCTGCACATCACCCCGCTCGGTACCGCGGCCAGCGTGGACAATCTGCGCAGACTCGGCGCCGGTTCGGCGGACCTGGGGCTGGCGATGGCGGACGCCGCCGAGGACGCCGTGCGGGGGCGGGAGCCGTTCTCGACCCGGGCTGCCGTGACGGCCCTCGCCCGCGTCTACGTCAACTACACGCACCTGGTCGTACCGGCTCCCGGACCCGTGCGGTCCGTACGGGATCTCGCGGGCCGGTCGGTCGCCACCGGCGCGGCGGGCTCCGGCGGGCAGGTGCTGGCCAACCGGCTGCTGCGGGTGACGGGACTCACCGGGAAGCGGTCGGTACGGGAACGCCCGCTCGGCCTCGCCGCCTCGGTTCAGGCGCTGCGCACGGGCACGGTCGACGCGCTGATCTGGGCCGGGGGAGTGCCGACCCCCGCCCTGTCGGCGCTGTCCCGCGAACTCCCGCTGCGCTTCCTGCCGCTGGAGGAACAGGCCGCCGTCCTGCGCGACACGTACGGCCCCGTCTACACGGCGGTCACCCTCCCGGCCGGCGTGTACGGGCTCACCGAGCCGGTCGGCACCGTCGGCGTGGGCAACTATCTGCTGGCCCGCTCCCAGGTGCCGCAGCAGGCGGTGCGCGAGGTGCTCCGGGTGGTGTTCGACCGGTGGCGCGTGCTGCTCAGGGAGGTGACGGCGGGTGCCCGGCTGGAACCCAGGTTCGCCGTCGCCACGGGGGACGTACCCCTGCACCCCGGCGCGGTGGCCTACTACCGCTCGGTCTACGGCTGACCCGGCACCGGACACGGCAGCCGCAGCTCCACCACCAGACCGTGGGGACGGTTGCCGGCGGTGGCGAGCCGGCCCCCGCTGAGGCGGGCGATCTCGTCGGCGATGGCCAGGCCCAGGCCAGTGCCGGGCACGTTCTGATGCTCGGGCGCCCGGGTGAAGCGCCGGGTGAGCAACGGGAGTTGCTCCTCCGGTACCCCCGGGCCGTCGTCGGCGACGCGCACCACGACCTCACGGTCCGCGAGCGCGGCCGCCACGGCGACCCGGCCCCCGGACGGGACGAACTTGACCGCGTTGTCCAGGACCGCGTCGAGGACCCGGCCGACGGCGTCCGGTACGGCCGCCGCCCGAAGCCCCTCCTGTACGGCAGCGGCGCTCAGCGTCAGCCCGGAGGCCTCGAACACCGGCTGCCACGCGGCCACCCGCTCCCGCACCCCGCGGGACACGTCCTGCTCCGTCCGCTCAGCCGTACCCGACTCCACGCGTGCCAACGCGAGCAGGCCGTCGAGCAGTTCCTCCAGGCGCTCCGCCTCGTCCAGGGCGCGCGCGTGCTCCTTCCGGCCGGGGCCGGGCACGAGATGCGGCTCGACGTTCTCCAGCTGGAGCACCAGGGTGGCCAGCGGGTTGCGCAGTTGGTGGGAGGCGTCCGCGACGAAGGCGCGCTGGCGCCCGAGGGAGTCGGCGACCGCCTCGGCCATGCCGTTGAAGTGCCGGCGCAGGCTGCGCAGTTCGGGCGGTCCGGTGTCGGAGTCGGCCCGCGTCCGAAGGCTGCCGGACGCCAGTGCGGCGACGGCCCGGTCGAGATCGCGGACCGGGCGCATCAGCCAGCGGGTGATGCCGGCCGCGACCAGGGCCGCGGCCGCGAAGGCGGTGAGCGCCCCGCAGGCGATGAGCGCCCAGCGTACGGTCACGTCCCGCCGGGCCGCGGTGGTCGGGACGGCCAGCAGGACCGCCCCGCTGACCCGCTCGTCCCGGCCGACCGGCTCGGCGAGCACCACCCGGTCAGGACCCCACGGCCGTACGGTCGGCAGCCGCTCGGTGGACCGCCCGGTCAGCGCGCGGCCCAGGACGTCGGCCGCGGAGGACGGGGTGATGCCGACGCCGGCCTGCGCGAGGACCCGTCCCGCGGAGTCCACCACGGTCACCGAGGCGCCGTACAGCTCGGCGTACCGGCGGATCTCGGTGGACAGTTCGGCGCGGTCGGCGGCGGTCCGTACCCGGTCGGCGAGGTCGGCGAACCGCACGGCGTCGGCGCGCCGCTGGAGCAGCAGATGCTCCGTCCGCCCGCTCGCGTACGAGCCGGCCAGCGGCACCGACAGCAGCAGGGTCGCGGCCCCCATGAGCACCATCAGCACGGCCAGCAGCCTGCGCCTCATCGGCGCCCGCCGCGGCCGTCGGTGCCGAGCTGGTAGCCGAAGCCCCGTACCGTACGCACCAGTTCGGCGCGGCCCGTCTTCGCGCGGATGCCCGCCACATGCACGTCCAGGGACCGGGACGCGGCGAGGAAGGCGTCGCCCCAGATCCGGTCCAGGATCTCCTCACGGGAGTGCACCTCGCCGGGCCGGGCCGCGAGGCAGGCGAGGACGTCGAACTCGCGGCGGGTGAGCCGTACTTCCGCGCCGGCGACCGTGACCGTGCGGCCCGCGATGTCGATCTCCACATCGCCGGTGCGCACGGGCCGCCCGCCGCCGTCCGTATCGCGGGCCGCCGCTGCCCCGGTGCGGCGGCGCACGGTGTCGATCCGGGCCATCAGCTCGTTCATCCGGAACGGCTTGACCACGTAGTCGTCGGCGCCGGCCCGCAGCCCCTGCACGATGTCGCGCTCCTCGCAGCGGGCCGTCACCACGATCAGCGGCGCGTCGCACACCGTGCGCAGCCGGCGCAGCAGCTCCAGCCCGTCCAGGTCGGGCAGGCCGAGGTCGAGCAGCACGAACTCCGCCGCGTGGACGTACCGCAGGGCGTCCAGGGCCCGCCCGGCCCTGCGCACGGTGTGCCCGCGCTGGGCGAGAGCCGTGGTCAGGGCCTGGGCCATACGGTCGTCGTCCTCGACGAGCAGCGCGTGCATGCAAAGTCCTCGTGCCGTGGTGACCAGGGCGGCAGCTTACGGAAGCGGCACCGCCCGGGTCACCACCGCGTCAGCGGACGGCCCTCGCGGGACTGGGGTCGCGACCGGTGTCCGCCTCGACCTCGGCGCGGCTGAGGGCCGCGTTGCGGGTGTCCGGCATCAGCACGTAGGTGACCAGCGAGACCAGCGCGCACCCCGACACGTACCAGAAGAACACCTTCTCGTGACCGCTGTCCTTGAACCACAGGGCCACGTACTCCGCCGTCCCGCCGAACAGCGCGTTGGCGACGGCGTACGGCAGGGCCACACCGAGGGCGCGGACCCGGGTGGGGAACAGCTCCGCCTTCACGGCCGCGTTGATCGAGGTGTAGCCGGTGACGACGACCAGGGCCAGCAGGGACAGCCCCAGCGCCGACCAGTACGAGGACGCCGAGCCGAGCGCGGTCATGATGGGGTACGTGCCCACCGTGCAGCCGACCGCGAAGGTGATCAGCAGCGGCCGGCGGCCGATCCGGTCGGAGAGCATGCCGGCGAAGGGCTGGAGCAGCGCGAAGACGGTCAGCGCGGTGAAACTCACCAGCGTGGCCGTGGACTTGGCCATACCCGCGCTGCCGATCAGGTACTTCGTGAGATACGTGGTGTACGTGTAGTAGGCCACCGTGCCGCCCAGCGTGAGCGCCATGACGAGACCGGCCTCGCGGCGGTGCTCCCACAGCGCCTTGATGGTGCCGCGCGCGGAATCGGTGCGGTCGCCCGACTCCTCGGTGAACGCCTCCGTCTCGGTCAGCCGGCGCCGCAGCCAGAACACCACCAGGGCGAACACGGCACCCAGCGCGAACGGGATCCGCCAGCCCCAGCTCTCCAGCTGGTCCTTGGTCAGGGTGTGCTGCATCGTGATCAGGATGGCGAGGCCGAGGAGTTGGCCGCACGTCATCGACACGTACTGGAACGAGGAACCGAGCCCGCGCCGGTCGCGGGCGGACGCCTCGGTCAGATAGGTGGCGCTGGCGGCGTACTCGCCGCCGATGCTCAGGCCCTGCAGCAGCCGGGCCAGGAGCAGCACCACGGCGCCGAAGTAGCCGGCCTGGCCGTAGGTGGGCGCGACGGCGATGAGCAGGGCGGCCACCGACATCATGGTGACGGTGAGGGTGAGCGCGCTCTTGCGCCCGTGCCGGTCCGCCGCCCGCCCGAGGATCCAGCCGCCGACCGGCCGCATCAGGAATCCGACGGCGAAGATGCCGGCCGTGTTCAGCAGCTTGGTGGTCGGGTTGTCGCCGGGGAAGAACGAGTCGGCGAAGTAGATCGCGAAGCTGGCGTAGACGAACCAGTCGTACCACTCGACGAGGTTGCCCAGGGACCCGCCGACGAGGGCGAGACGGCGGTTGCCCGGAGAGGTCGCCGGCGGCTTTCCGGGCACGGCGGCAGAGGATGACATGGCGGCTCCAGGTGGGGAAAACCGGTGGGATCGGGGAGCGGGAGAGTGCCCCCGGAACCTGAGTGCGCCCGAGCATGCGGGCGCCCGCCGCACCCGGACAAGGGCCGCCGCGCAGATCTAACATGCCGCTAAGAAAGCGGCGGTGACCACGTTGTGGAAGCGGCTGTGACCTTGTTGAGAATGCGTCGGTGACCGCCGTTGGCAAAGCGGCTGTGCCCCCGTCACTCGCCCGCCATGCCCGCACCCTGGTCCAGCTGGACAATCCGGCCGCCCTCACCGCGGAGATCCGCCGCTTCGTCAAGGAGCACCCACTGCCCGGCGAGGGCTGAGCCCGGCTCGGCCCCCGCCGGGGGTGGGTCACGCTTCGAGCGTCAGGTAGAGGCGGGTGCCCCGAGGCCGGAAGCCGACCCGCTCGTAGACCCGGCGCGACCCGTCGCCCGAGTACTCGAGCCAGACGGAGGACGCCCCGCCGGCGAACATGGTCTCGGCCAGGGCCGCCGTGACCGCGGCCGCGATGCCCCGACCGCGGTACGCGGGCCGGGTGCCCACACCCGCCAGCTCCGACGTGTCATGGGCGGGTGCCGAGCAGATGGCCCCGCCGGCGCAGCCGCCGTCGGTGGCCCGGACGAAGCGCACGGCCCCGCCGCTCTCCTGGGTGCGTCGCAGCCGGGCCGCGCCCTCCGCGGAGGGCGGGAACTCACCGCCGAACGCCTCGGAGAGGGCCGAGTCGATCGCCGTGTAGTCCTCGTCGGTGTCCGGTGCCGCCACCTCGATCCTCTTGGGCGGCACCGCCAGTGTGGCGGGGGTGCAGACCATGTACTCATGGACCGCCTCCGTCGCGAACCCCGCCCGGCGCAGGGCCGGTTCGACGGCGGGCGCGGCGTCCGGGGCGAACTCCAGGCGGGGCTTGAGGCCGCGCTCGCGGAATGCCTCGATCAGGGCGCTGACGTCCCGGTCGGTCGGCTCGGCGCCGGGGACCGGGGTCGCGTAGTTGACGTACGGGCTGGTCGTCGTGGGATCGAAGCCCGCGACGAAGCCCGCGACTTCGACCGCCGCCGGACGGCGCAGCAGGTTGGCGACGGCGAAGTTCTGGACGTCGGTGTGCACGATGATGATGACCTCACGTGGGATGGCAGCCATGATGGCTGCGGGACCGGCCTGTCGGCCGGGAACAGGGGATCTACGTGGGGCCGCCGTGAGGAGACGCGAGGGCACCGATGGCCGCTGCCGGAGAGGCGGGCGGGGTCAGTGCCGACGGCGGCCGCTGGGGGACGCCGCGATCAATGGCTTCAGTCCTTCGTCGTGCAGGAGCGCTGCAGGTCAACTCATCGAAGCCTGCCACACGTCGAACGAGTGCGGCAAGCCGTTTCAGGGCCGGCGTGCCTCAGCGCTTCGTCGCCGGCCGGGCAGCGTGCCGGGCGATGCGTGTGGCGGCGAACTCGGTGCCGGCCACGAACCGCATCATCGGACCGAACATCGGGGCGGCCAGCGATCCGGTGAAGTACAGGCCGGGCACCGACGACTCGAACGTCGCGGTCAGGTCGGGGGCCTTCGAGCCGGGGACGCAGGTCACCGCGCCGCGTACGGCGGGCGACAGGAAGGGTACGGCGTCCAGGTCGAGGCGATAGCCGGTGGCTGCCAGCACGTGGTCGACGGCGAGCGTCGCACGCCGGCCGTCGGGTTCCGCCAGCTCCAGGTGAACGGCGGAGCCGGCTGCCTCGGCGCGCGTGACGCGGCACGACGTGCGCACCGGTACGACGCCCTCGACCCGGTCACGCAGCCACCAGCCGCCCGACGGGCCCAGCGCACGCCGGAACAGCAGCAGCCGCGCCGACGAGGGCAGCCGTCGTACGCCGCCCGGGGACTTGCAGACGGCGGCCAGGACCCAGCCCGTGCCCAGCGGGGAGGCCGGCCTGGCCAGCCGTTCGGTCCAGGGCCGGACCAGATCCGGTGTCAGGCCCCAGCGCACGCGCTGCTCCCGGACCAGTACCTGCACCTCGGCACCGGCCTCGTGCAGCAGTGCGGCGCTCTCCAGCGCGGACTGGCCGCCGCCGACGACGGCGACGCGCTGACCGGCGTACCGCGACAGGTCCGTGTGGTGGCTGGTGTGCGACACCAGGGCTCCGATGCCGGGGCCTTCGGGTGCGAGGCGCCGCAACTCGTCCGGGATGTGCGCGAGTCCGTTCAGACCGGTGGCCACGACGACGGCGGCGGCGGCGAGTTCCTGACCGTCGTCCAGCCGTACGGTGAAACCGGAACCGGTCGCCGCCCTGTCGACGGCCACGACCCGCGCGGGGTCGACCTCACCGACGTACCGCTTCTGGAACCACTGCCCATAGCGCACGAACACCTCGCACGGGATGGGTGTCAGCTCGGTCAGCTCCGGCTCACCGTGCAGCCGGCGGAAGTCCGCCAGCCGTCCGCCCGGCTCGGGCGCGGACAGGTCCGTGGCCGCCGGTGTGGACTTCAGGAACATGCCGGTCGCCATCGCATGGCGCCAACTGCCCATCACCTCACCGAAGATGCGAACGGGCGCGCCCGCGGCCCGCAGGTGCGCGGCGACCGAGAGCCCGTACGGCCCGGCGCCGACCACGACGACCGGCATCCCTGTTTTCCCGGTCAACGCCCGCTCATGGGCACGGCGTTGTTCCGGAAGCGACTGCGTCACGCATCCCCCCACTGCTCGACCCGCCCCCACTCCGCCGCTCAGTGTTACCCAGGCGCCGACATAGGGATGCGATATGGGGCATAGATTGCCGAAATGTGGTCGAACCGTTGGCGGACCATGGTCCGCCAACGGTTCGTATCGGTGCGGTGAGGTCAGCCCACGCGCAGGGTCAGGGCGGCCGTGTGCAGCTTGCCCCCGGTCTGGAACTGCAGGAAGAGCCGCCAGTTGCCCGCGGTGGGCAGTTCGGCGTGGAAGGACAGGTCCGGGCCGCCGTGGTCGCCGTCGACCTTCGTCGTGGGGTGGAGGTGGGCAAAGGCGGCGTCGCCCTCGTGGAAGGCGGTCAGGTGGGCGTAGGTGTCCAGGTAGGGCTGGAGGTCGGTGACGGGCTTGCCGTCCTTGGTGATCCGTACGGTCAGCGGTTGCGCCATGCCGGCCACGGGGTTGCCCGCCACGGTGACGGTGTATCCGTCGGCCGTGGTGCTGTCGGTGGCGGCGGGCAGCCGGGTCCTGGCGGCCGGGCCCGGGACCGTGACCGTACGGCTGAGGACGAAGTCCCTGCCCTTGCCGCTCCCGCTGTCCGGCGTGAAGGAGGCGAACATGCGCCAGGAACCGGACGCGAGGGAGGAGAGGCCGGCGGTCCAGGTGCCGTTCGAGGCCATCGTCGGGTGGATGTGCTGGAAGCCGGTCAGGTCGGAGCGGATGGCGTAGAAGTGCATCCGCTTGGTCTGGTCGAGGGCGAAGCCGGTCACCGGCCTGCCGTCCGGGCCGGTGACGGCGAAGCGGTACGTGGTCTGCCTGCCGGCGGTCAGGGTGCTGTCGGAACTGGTGAGGCGGTAGCCGTCCTGGGCGTCGGCCAGGCCGTTGCCGTCACTCGCGTGGTCCATGCCGGGCATGCCGCTCATCGCGGAGCCGGAGGTCGCGGTCGGCGTGGCGCCGTGACGCATGCCCGGCATGGCGGAGTCGTCGGAGGACCCGCAGGCGGCCAGCGTCAGGGCGAGGGCGGCCGCGGTGCCGGCGGCCGCGAGGGCGCGGCGACGGACGGTGGAACGGGTGGAAGCGAACATCGCTGGGGAGTCTTTCCGGGTGGCGCACCACGCCGGGTGGCGCGCGGAACGAGCAGGACGCTGCTGCGGCCGGGCAGCCCGGATGGGGCCTGCTCCGGCGCGGTTCCTGTCACGTCCGCGCGATGCACACCTGGAGGAGGAGACCACGTCCGCCCGGTGGCCCGCGCCGACCGGTCCCGCCGGGCCGCCATGCCCGGTGCACGGCCCAGGCCGCCAGTGCGGCGAGCGCGAAGAGGGCGATGAGCGGCGCGACGGGCAGCGGGATGCGCTGCTCGGCGGGAGTCGCGACGCACAGCGTCCCGTGCGCGGCCATGTCGTCCGCGGCCCGGAGTGTGCCGGGCTGGGTCCGTGCGGACTCCGCCGATGCCGTGGCGGAGGCGTGGCTGTCATGGCCGTCGTGGCTGTCGTGCAGGGCATGGGCCGGACCCGCCCGGCCGTGACAGCCGTCGACGGCGGCGGCCGGTGAGCCGTGCATGAGGAACAGACCGAGCAGGATCGCGCACAACGACAGCAGCCGGGCGCTGCCCAGCCTGTGTGTGCGTTCGTCGACCATGAGGTGACGATACCCGGTGGGGGTACCCGAGAGGAAATGGGCCGAACGGCGAAAGGAGAAAGGCAAGGAGGTCAGACGCTCCTTGCCACTCTCAACGTATAGCGCACAGGGGGCTTGCGGCAAGGCCCCGGTCGTGCCGCAGAATCACCGGCCGAAGCCGGAATCTGCGGAAACACATGGGGGCTGTGATGATCGACGTGATCGTCGTCGGCGGAGGACCGACCGGCTTGATGCTGGCCGGTGAGTTGCGGCTGCACGGCGTGCACGTGGTCGTGCTGGAGAAGCTGACCGAGCCGACCTCGCAGTCCCGCGGTCAGGGCCTGCACGCGCGCAGCGTCGAGATCATGGACCAGCGCGGCCTGCTGGACCGGTTCCTGGCGATCAGTGAGAAGTTCCAGGCCGGCGGCTTGTTCGGCGGCGTCATCAAGCCGTGGCCGGACCGGCTGGACACGGCTCACCCGTACGGCGTCGCCACCCCGCAACCGGTCACCGAGCGGCTGCTCGACGAGCGTGCCCTCGAACTCGGTGCCGAGATCCGGCGCGGCTGCGAAGTGGTCGGGCTGAGCCAGGACGAGGACGGGGTGACCGTCGAGCTGGCGGACGGCACGCGGCTGCGCTCGCGCTACCTGGTCGGGTGCGACGGCGGCCGCAGTCTGGTGCGCAAGCAGATCGGCGTCGGTTTCCCGGGTGAGCCCGCCACGGTCGAGACGCTGCTGGGAGAGATGGAGTTGACCGAGGATCCGGCGACGGTCGCCGCCGTCGTCGAGGAGGTCCGCAAGACCCAGCTGCGGTTCGGCGCCAGCCCCAGCGGGGACGGGGCGTACCGCGTCGTCGTGCCCGCCGACGGCGTGGCCGAGGACCGTGCGACCGCGCCGACTCTGGCGGAGTTCCAGACGCAGCTGCGCGCCTTCGCGGGCACGGACTTCGGCGCGCACTCGCCGCGCTGGCTCTCCCGGTTCGGCGATGCCACCCGGCAGGCCGAGCGCTACCGGGTCGGCCGGGTGCTGCTGGCCGGCGACGCGGCGCACATCCACCCGCCGACCGGCGGACAGGGGCTCAACCTCGGCGTGCAGGACGCCTTCAACCTCGGCTGGAAACTGGCCGCCGCGGTGGACGGCTGGGCGCCGGAGGACCTGCTGGACAGCTACCACACCGAACGGCACCCGGTGGGCGCCGCCGTGCTGGAGAACACCCGCGCGCAGATCACCCTGCTGGGGACCGATCCGGGAGCGACCGCGCTGCGGGAGCTTTTCTCGAAGCTGATGGACTTCGAGGAGGTGAACCGGTACGTCACGGGCATCATCACCGCGGTCGGCGTCCGCTACGACTTCGGCGAGGGGCATGAACTGCTCGGCCGACGGATGCGGGATGTGCAGCTGAAGCGCGGGCGCCTCTACGAGCTGATGCACGGCGGCCGCGGACTGCTGCTCGACCAGACCGGCCGGCTCTCGGTGGCGGGCTGGGCCGACCGCGTCGACCACGTCGTCGACGTCAGCGAGGAGCTGGACGTGCCCGCGGTGCTGCTGCGCCCGGACGGCCACGTGGCCTGGGTCGGTGAGGATCAGCAGGATCTGCTCGGCCGGCTGCCCAGGTGGTTCGGCGCCGCCGCCGGCTGAGCGCGCGGCCCCGGGTCACGCGACTTCCGCGTGACCCGGGGAGCCGCCCATCATCCGCAGCATCGCGGGTCCGCCGGTGCGCAGGAAACGTACGACGAGGACCGCGGCGAGCAGCAGGAACGCGATGTTCAGCCAGGTCGTGTAGTCCCAGCTGACGCCTTCCGCCGGGATCCTCGCATCGGCCTGGTCGGGGATGAGGCCGAGCCCGCCGAAGGTGAACTCCACGGTGTACCCGGCGACCGCCATCGCCGCGTAGAACGTGGCGAAGAGGAAGACGGCCGTCCGCGCTCCGTAGTACTTCCGGTAGATGTTCAGGATCGGCAGGATCACCAGGTCCGCGTAGATGAAGGCGATCACGCCGCCGAAGCTGATGCCGCCCTTCCACAGCACCACGGCCAGCGGCACGTTCCCGATCGAGCAGACGAACGCCGCGATCGCCACCAGTGGGCCGACGAGCGGCCCGATCGCCTTCGCCACGACCGGATCGTCGGCGAGGAAGAACGTGTGCCAGAACGCGTCCGGCACCCAGGCGGCGATCGCCCCGGCGATGAGCAGGCCCGCCACCAGGTCACGCAGAATCGCGGCCCACTCCATGACGAAGATGTGCGAGACGGAGGTGAACCCTTCGCGGGAGAACAGGCGCCGGGCGAAGCCGCCCTCGCGCTGCACGGACATGTCCATCGCCGCGTGTCCCTCCATGGACCCCGCCAGCCCGCGGTCGGCCTGCGCCCGTGCCTCGCGGAGCAGGCGCTCGCGCAGCAGGACGCGGAAGAGGACGGCGAGTACGACGATCATCACCGGGCCGCCGACGAACTCCGCGGCGGTGAACTGCCAGCCCATCAGCAGCGCCAGGATCACGCCCAGTTCCACCACCAGGTTGGTCGAGGCGATCTCGAACGCCATCGCCGCGGTGAAGTTCGCGCCCTTGCTGAACAGCGAGCGGGCGAGCGCGACGGCCGCGTACGAACAGGAGGACGAGGCCGTGCCGAGCCCCGCGGCCCGGGCGAGCGTACGCGGCCGGTCGTCCCCGAGCAGCCGTACGACCGTCGACCGGCGCACCACCGCCTGCACGACGGCGGACAGGGCGAAGCCCAGGATCAGCGCCCAGGTGATCGCCCAGGTCATCGAGCCGGCAATGGCCAGCGCGTGGCCGATCGCATCCATGTGCGCACCCTTCGTGGCGGCGGCCTGTCTCGGGTCGAGTCTGCCTGCGGGTGCGGTGTCACGCATGCTGTGCCGGGAGGCGCTGCGGCAGCCGTCGCGCCAGGTGTCCGGCGCGGGCGAGCCCGCTGACGGCGGCGGCGCAGGCGAATCCGGTGCCGGTCAGGACCGCCCAGGTGAGCCGGAACGCGTCGTGCCGGGTGGCGAAGTCCAGCAGGGCGCCGGTGACGAGGTTGCCGAGGGTGATGCCCAGACCGGAGACGGTGCTGTAGAGGCCGTAGTGCGTGGCGACCAGGCGGCCGCCGGAGAGGGCGACGACCGTGTCCATCTCGAACGGATAGGTCACCGCCGCTCCCGCCGAGAGCAGCACCACGGCCACGAACAGCGCGGCCGGCACCCCGACCGACGAGCCGTGCGGGGTGAG
Organism: Streptomyces sp. Ag109_G2-15; assembly: GCF_900215565.1. NCBI lineage: Bacteria > Bacillati > Actinomycetota > Actinomycetes > Kitasatosporales > Streptomycetaceae > Streptomyces > Streptomyces sp. Ag109_G2-15. The sequence goes on along the minus strand of NZ_OCNI01000002.1, from coordinate 527,103 downwards.
CGCCAGCGGAAGGAACGCCAGCCCCATCGCGACCAGGCCCCGCACCAGCGCCTCGGCGGGTTCCCACCGCTCCTTCGCCCAGCTGGTCAGACGCAGCTGCCCCGCGACGGCCACCGCGGCCGAGACCACGAAGAGCCCGCTGGTCACCGTCGTACCGCGCGCGCCGAGGGCGTGGGCCGCGGTGAGCGGAAGGGCCAGGTAGATCTGGAAGGTCAGCACGTTGGAGCCGATCATCGCCGTGGCGAAGAGCAGGAAGGGCCGGTTGGCGACGACCGTCCGCCACTGCGTCAGAACGCGGTCCCGCCCGGCGCCGCCCGGCTCGACATGCCGGGCGGGCAGGGCCCTCCACTGGAGCAGCGTGAGCGCGCAGAACACGGCGGCGGCCACCACGCACACGAGGCGGAAGTCGGCCGCCAGCAGGGCGAGTCCGACGACCGGGCCGAGCAGCATGCCCGCCTGGTAGTAGACGTTGAACGTCGCGAAGGCGTCGACGCGGCGGTCGGCCGCCTCGACGGCGAGACAGGCACGCACGGCCGGATTGAACAGGGCGCCGGCGAAACCGGTGGCCGCGGAGGCGGCGACCAGGGCGGGCAGGCTGTCGACCCAGCCGAGCAGGGCGAAACCCAGGGTGCGCAGGAGACACCCGGCCATGATCGGAGCCTTGTAGCCGAAGCGGTCGGCGATGGTGCCGCCGATCAGGAACATGCCCTGCTGGGAGAAGTTGCGCACGCCGAGCACGAGACCCACCGCCCAGGCGGCCAGGCCGAGTTCGCCGGAGAGATGGGCGGCCAGGTAGGGCATGAGCATGTAGAAGGCGAGGTTGATGCCGAACTGGTTGGCCATCAACACCCGTGCGGCGGGCGGAAAGGAACGGGTCTGCTGCCACAGCCGCTTCATCGGGCGACCCCGGTCGGCCCCGGGGTGTCGCCGGTGGCGAGCGGGTCGACGACACGGGTGCAGCGGGTCCAGCGGGTGACGGCCCGTACGCCGGGGCCGGCGATCTCGTCGGGATCGTCGGCGGGCGGTCGCCCGAGCAGGTCGTGCGCGCGGCAGTACGTGTCGTCGTAGACCGTGCCGACGTACCGCTGCGGGCCGTCGGGGAAGACGGCGACGATCCGCTCGCCGGCCGGCCGGGTGCGGGCCAGCCAGCGCGCGACGAGGGCGACGGCACCGACGCTCCAGCCGCCGGTCGCGTAGTGGTCGCGGGCCAGGCGGCGGGCCGCCCAGACCGCTTCCGGGGCGGCGACCCAGTGGACCTCGTCGAAGAGGCCGTAGGCGACGTTGCGCGGGTGGATGCTGCTGCCCAGTCCGCGCATCAGGCGTGGCGCGGCGGGCTGCCCGAAGATCGTCGAACCGGTCGCGTCCACCCCGACGACACGCAGCCCGGGGCACTGGCGGCGCAGCACGGAGGCGATGCCGGCCGAGTGCCCGCCGGTGCCGACGGAGACCACGAGCGTGTCGACACGGCCCAGTTGAGCGGCCAGTTCACGGGCGAGCGGCGCGTAGGCGGCCACGTTGTCGGGGTTGTTGTACTGGTCCGGGCACCACGCGCCGGGATGTGCGGCCAGGAGTTCGGCGACGCGGTGCCGCCGGGCCTGCTGCCAGCCGCCGGCGGGGTGCGGGGCCTCGACCACCTCGACCTCGGCGCCGTGGGCGGTGAGGAGGCCGGTCATCAGGGGCTCCATGCCGGTGTCGGAGACGACCGTGACGGGATGCCCGAAGGTGGCGCCGGCCAGGGCCAGACCGAGGCCGAGGGTGCCGGAGGTGGACTCCACGATCCGGGCGCCGGGTCGCAGCTCTCCGCGTCCGCGGGCCGCGTGCACCATGTACAGGGCGGCGCGGTCCTTGATGCCGCCGGGGTTGTGTCCTTCGAGCTTGGCCCAGAAACCGCGTCCCGCGGCGGTGAAGGGTTCGCCGATCCACAGGACCGGGGTGTCTCCGACGAGTCCGGAGAGCGTGCTGGTGGGGTCGTTCATGGCGTGCTTCTCCTGCGGCCGGGCCGTGCACGGCTACCGGCCGTGGGTAGGGATAGGGCGGTGATCGGCTGCCGCGCCCGGCAGAAGCGGGGGTCGGGCGCGGCCGAGCGGCGATCAGATCCGCCACACGCCCAGGCGAGCCGGTGAGGGTCCCACGGAGAAGCCGGCCGTCTCGGCGGCCGGTGGCAGCGCCGACGGCGGCACCTGTCCCGAACCGGAGGCGGGCACGGTGACCGGCAGCGCCTCCTGAACCGTCTGCGGGGACCGGGCCACTCCCCGCGGTGGCTGGATCGTCGGTTCGTCTCCGCCGCAGCAGTGCGGTTCGTGGTCGTGGGTCGGGTCCTGGTCCGACGGCCGGCAGGCGGGGGCCGGAGTGACTGTGCCGGGCTGGGCGAAGGCGACGCGGACGGTCGGTACGGCGTCCGACTGCGCCGAGGCCCGCGACTCCGGTCCGTGGGCGCAGGCCAGCAGGTGCATGAGGGCGGCCAGGAGCACCGCGACGGCCGCCACGGTGCGCGACACCGAGCGGCTGCTGGGGTGACCCGGGCAAGCCCTCATAGGTGCACAGGGTAATCGCACCATCACCCCGAGTTGTCCTCAGAAGGGGTGTTTCGCTCCGCCCGTCGCGCTGCTCCCCCAGGGCGACGACCTCTGGTGAGGCACTTCCACGGCGTCCCCCTCGGACGGCCACGGCGGTGGACTCTGCGGCCGCCGGCCCCCGCGCCTGGCGCGCGGTGTGCGCTGGGGCCACCACAGGACGTACGCGGCGGAGCCCAGCGCGAAGGCGAGGCGGATGAAGCCCTGCGCGGAATCGGAGGGGATCAGCAGGGCGCTGCCGTAGAGGGAGAGGAGGGCGATCCAGCTGACCCAGGGGACCAGACGGCGCTGGCCGATCGAGTCCCAGATCAGGGTGCCGAGGAGGACCGAGGCGTTGTAGTACGTGTACACGCTCGGGTCCAGGACGATGCGGGCGTCGGCGGCGAGCAGCACGACCGCCGGCCAGCGGTGGCGGCGGACGGCCAGTGCGCCGAGGGCGATGCCCAGAGTCATCTGGGCCGGACGGTCCCACCAGGGGGTGGCTGCGTCGTGCACGCCGAACCAGCGCAGGGACGACGCCGGTTGGTTGGGAATGGTGAACCGGGCCGCGGCCAGGGTCTCCATGTGGGTGAGATAGAAGGGCAGCCAGGCCGCGGCCACCAGGCCGAACGCCCAGGCGGCGGAGCGCAGCCGCGCGGGGCGTGGCAGTGCCAGGAGGAGGGGCAGGAAGCCGACCGCCCAGGGTTTGGAGTCGACCGCCAGCGCCAGCAGGACACCGACCGAGGTCGCCTTGGAGCGGACCAGTGCCCGCACGGCCAGCGTGGTGAAGAACAGCGCCAGGACGTCGTCGAGATGCGCGAACCGCACCGCGACCTCCACCCACATGGGGATGAAGGCCGCCCCGGCGATCAGCACGCGCTGCTGGAGGCGCTTGTGGTTGAGCCCGGTGCCCCGGTAGTGGTCGGCGGCGGCGCGGCCGACCAGCACCAGGATGTACAGGCCCAGGCCCGACATGAAGGCATCGGCGAGCTTCTCGCCCACCTCGACGGGGAACGGTTCGAACAGCGCGGCGACCAGGAAGCTGACCGGACCGATCTGCAGCTCGGGGTGGTTGGCGTAGAGCGCGAGACCACCGCCGGGGATCTGCCGGAAGAGCAGTTCCTGGCCGGTCCTCAGATAGTGCCAGGACACGGCCCCATGACGCTCGGCCACCACGAACCAGACGGCCGTCCACAGGGTCAGCAGCGCGTTGTGCCAGCGCACCGGAGAGCGCCCGATCCGGCCGATGCGCGTTCCGTCCCTGGGTACGGCCCGCGCCGTCTCCCGGTTCCGCACGTTCCGTCCTTCCCCTCCGCCCGCCTCCGGCGGGACGGCCGAGGACCCGGGCACTGCGCGGCGTCACTCCTCTAGAGGGGTCCCGAAGGCCGCGGGTTCCGCACATCGTGGCTTCGGGTTCCGCACATGGTGGCTTCCGGCCGGTCTTCCTCGGCTTTTCCCGTCGGCAGCGCTCGTCGGAAATCCCCGGAACACCAGGCTCCGATGTCGGATATCCGGGTTCCGGCAGGTGGTGGCTGGCTTCGGCCGGTGGCGGCACGGAGGGTGTCCGGAGTCAGCCAACCCCAGTGCCCAGCGCCTTCGGCGCCGCAAGGGAGTACTTCCGTGAATGCCACGACCATGGGGACCGCGCCACAGGAACGGCGGGCCGCCACGCTCGTCATGGCCTGCATCGGCGTGTTCGTCGCCTACCTGCCGGTGACCACCGTCTCGGCGAGCCTGCCCGCCATCCAGCGGGCGCTCCACGCCTCGACCTCCCAGCTGTCCTGGGTCTCCGACGCGTTCGTCCTGCCCATGGCCGCCCTCATCCTGACCGCCGGCGTCTTCGGTGACGTCCACGGCCGCAAGAAGGTCTACCAGGCGGGCCTCGCCCTCAGCAGCCTGGGCGCCCTCGTCGCCCTGTGCGCCCAGTCCGTCCAGGTCGTCTGGGCCGGCCAGGCGCTGGCCGGACTGGGGTCGGCCGCGCTGCTGCCCACCACCCTCGCCCTGATCAGCCACGCCGTCCCGGACCCGCGCGAGCGCGGCAGGTTCATCGGTCTGTGGGCCACGTCCCTCACCGCCGCCCTGGCCCTGGGCCCGGTCATCGCGGGCACCGTCCTCGACCACTTCGCCTGGCGCTGGATCTACCTCCTCGCCCTCCCCGCCTCGCTGCTCGCCATGGCCTTCGCCGCGAAGCTCCTGACCGACTCCCGGGCCCCGGGCACCCGTCGGCTGGACTGGCCCGGCCAGATCACCGCCGCGCTGGCGATCACCGCACTCGTCTACGGGATCATCGAGGGCGGAGCCGAGTCCTTCACCGACGTCAAGGTCATGGTGGCGCTGTCCACCGCGGCCGTGGCCGCCGTCGGGTTCGTCCTGGTCGAACGCCGTAGCTCCAGCCCGATGCTGGACCTGACGCTGTTCCGCAGCCCGGCCTTCACCGCCACCACCCTGATCGCCATGATCAGCTTCCTGGGCCTGATCGGGTTCTTCTTCGCCCTCAGCCTCTACTTCGGCATGGTCCAGCGGCTGTCCACCCTGGACGCCGCCTGGCGCCTGCTGATGGTGACCAGTGTCCCGCTCCTGCTCGGCGCCCCCGTCGGCCGGCTCGTCCACCGCGTCTCGCCGCGCGTCCTCATACCGGGCGGCCTGCTGGTCACCACGGCCGCCCTGCTCACCCTCACCGACCTCGGCGCGCACACCACGTTCGGCTCGATGGCCTGGCGGCTGGCCCTGCTCGGACTCGGTCTCGCCTTCGTCATCACGCCGATGACCGCCACAGCGGTGAGCGCCGTGCCGTTCCCCCAGGCGAGCATGGCGGCCGCCGGCAACAACGCCTTCCGTCAGGTCGGCGCCGCGCTCGGCCCGGCCGTCCTGGGCGCCCTGCTGTCCACCAAGGCCGTCGACGCCCTGCCCGGCCACCTCACCGACGCCGGAGTGACAGAGCGGACCGTCCAGCAGGTCCGGACGGTCGCCGAGCACGGCGGAATCGGCGCCGTCGCCGGGGCCGACCTCGGTGCGGACACGCCCCGCGTGCTGGGCGCACTGTCCGAGGCCTTCCTGGACGGACTGCATCTCTGCCTGATCGTCTCCTCCGTACTGACCCTGCTCGCCGCCGTCCTCGGAGTACTCATGCTGCGCCGCCCCCAGCACACGGCACCGCCCGCGGGCGCCGGCCCCCGTCAGGAGGTGCCCGCGCAGCGGCACGGGGGAGCGGCTTCCCTGGCGGGCAACGGCGCGGAGAGGTGACACCACACGTGCCCGGTCGAGCGTGACGAAGGGGCAGTACGCCGATCAGGTACAGGCGCCGTCCGTGGGGACGGGTACGGCGCCCTCGGCGGGGCCCGGGACCGGTGCAATGGTCCCGGGCCCCGCCCGCACGACAGCACCCGACCCGCGCCGGGTCCCGCCCGCACGGCAACAGCCGACCCGCGCCGGGTCCCGCAGCACCGCCCATGGACGACCGATTCCGCTCCGAACAAGGAGGGCCGCCTTGGATGTTCAGCCCCTCGACGCACTGGACCTGAAGCTGCTCCAGGCCCTGCAACTCGACGGACGGGCCGCGTTCAGCCGTATCGGGGACGTCCTGGGAGTGTCCGACCAGACCGTCGCGCGGCGCTTCAGACGGCTGCGCACCACCGCCGGGCTGCGGGTGCTGGGGGTGGTCGACGAGGCCAGGCTCGGCCGTGCCACCTGGATCGTCCGGCTGGGCTGCACCCCCGACGTGGCCGAGCAGCTCGCGATCGCTCTGGCCCGCCGCTCCGACACCCGGTACGTCGACCTCATCGGCGGCGGTACCGAGGTCATGTGCGCGATGAAGCCCCGCAGCGAGAAGGACCGCGACGAACTCCTCTTCGACCGTCTGCGGCGCACACCCCGCGTCACCTCCGTCAGCGCCCACTGCCTCCTGCACGTCTTCTACGGGGGACCGCTCGCCTGGCTCGACAAGATCCAGGCGCTCGACGCCGAGCAGGTGGCAGCGCTGCGCCCGCCCCAGGCCGAACCCCGCTCCGGGACCGTCGCCCTCGACGCGGACGACCAGGCGCTGCTGGCCCTGCTCGGCCGCGACGGGCGGGCCACGTTCAGCGAACTCCAGTCCGCCACCGGTCAGTCGGAGTCGGCGGTCAAGAGACGCGTCGAACGCCTGCGCTCTTCGGGCGTGCTCTACTTCGACGTTCAGCACGACACCGCGCCGCTGGGCCAGGGCGTCGGAGCGATGCTGTGGCTCACCGTGGCGCCCTCGGTCCTCTCCGACGTGGGACGGGCGCTCGCGGAGCACCGCGAGGTCCGCTTCGCCGCGGCGATCACGGGACAGGCCAACGTCGTCGCCTCCGTCCTCAGCTCCGACACCGGTGAGCTGTACCGGTACCTGAGCGAGAAGATCGGCGCACTCGCCGGAGTCCAGAGCGTCGAGACCGTCCTCAGCCTGCGCCAGATCAAGCAGCTCACCTACGAGCCGACCCGCTGAGCGGGCCGGACGCAGGGGAGTCCGTCGAGACTGTGTCAGTCCGTGGACCGGCGGGCTCGGTTCGCCTCGCGGGCGAGCGCCCAGGCGTCCGCCACCGGGCCCATGTGCCCGAGCTTGTCGGGGTTGACCACCGAGCGGATCGTCTGGATCTGTCCGTCGAGCACGTCGAGTGTCCAGGTGTTGAGGATCCTGCCGTCCCGGTCGCGGAAGACCGCACCCGGCCGGCCGTTCACCTCGTGCGGCTCGAACGTCACGCCGATCCGGCCGAGCGCGGGGAAGATCCAGGCGAGCAGCCGGGTCACGTTCTCGGCGCCGAAGATGCCCCGGCCCCACTGCGGTGCCTTGCCGCCGCTGTCGCCGACCATCGACACGTCGGCGGCCAGCAGCTTTTGCAGCGCGTCGACGTCTCCTTCCCGGAAGGCGTCGAAGAATCGCTCGGCGAGTTCCTCGCGCTCCTGCCGGTCGGCCTCGAAGCGGGGCCGGCCCGCGTCCATGTGGCGCCGCGCCCGCACCGCCAGCTGACGGCACGCCGCCTCCGACCTGCCCACCGCCGAGGCGATCTCCGGGAAGCCGAAGGCGAACACCTCCCGCAGCACGAAGACCGCGCGCTCCAGCGGGCTGAGCCGTTCGAGCAGCAACAGGGCGGCCATCGACAGCGAGTCGGCCAGCTCCGCCGAGCGCTCGGGGTCCTGGTAGGGGTCGGTGAGCAGCGGTTCGGGGAACCACGGGCCGACGTACTCCTCGCGCCTGACCCGGGCCGAGCGCAGCACGTCGATCGAGATCCGGCTCACCACGGCCGAGAGATAGGCCTTGACCGACGTGGGTTGCACGGGGGAGGCCTCGTAACGCAGCCAGGTCTCCTGGACCGCGTCCTCGGCCTCGCTCACGCTGCCCAGGATCCGGTAGGCGATCGAGAACAGCAGCGGCCGCAGCTGTTCGAACTCCTCGACTCGGCTCACGCCAGCCCCTCCCTGAAGCCCTGCCGCCACGACGGGTAGCGCAGCTGCCAGCCGAGTTCCCGCTTGGCCTTGGCATTGGAGAAGCCGCGCCCCTCGGTCATCATCGTCACCACCACCTCACCGGCGAGCAGCCGGGCCAGCCACTTGGGGACCCGCATCGGCCGCTTCGCCCCCGCGCAGGCCGCGAGATGGGGCAACCACTCGCTCTCCGGGGCCGGTTCGTCGTCGACGATGTTGAACACCCCCCTGGCCTGCTGCTCCACGGCCAGGACGGTGGCGCTCGCCGCGTCGTCGAGATGCACCCACGAGGCGTGGCCGGTGCCGTCCCCGACCAGCGGGAACTGCCGCTTGCGCACGAGCACGAGCTGGTCGTCGGTGGCGCCCGGCCCGTAGAACCCGCCGTAGCGAAGCACCGCGCCGCCGGCCTTGCCGACCGCGTCCTCGACGTGGCGGACCGCGGCCATCGCCGGGTATGCAGGGGTTCCCTCGTGCAGGTCCAGCGGGTCCTCCTCGGTCTTCACCCAGCCGCCCTCGCGGATTCCGTTCCAGTTGGCGTAGCCCTGTGCGACGAAGTGCGGCACGCCGGTCGCCTCGGCCGCGGCCAGCAGGTGGTCCGTCCCCTGGGTGCGCAGCCGGATGGTGGGGACGGCCCACCGGTCGAAGTGCTTGAGGTCGGGCTTGCCGGCGTGGGCGAGACTGATCCCGGTCATCTGGTGCACGATCACGTCCGGCTGGGCCTTGGCCACGGCTTCGCCGACCGACGCCGCATCCAGGCCGTCCATCACGACGCCGTCCGCGCCGAGCTGCTCGATCAGGCCCAGTTTGGCCCTGTTGGTCGTCGTGGCCGTCACCTGATGCCCCCGTGCCACCAGCTGCGGCACCAGCCGCTGTCCCAGAACCCCGGACCCGCCCGCAACGAACACTCGCATGACCATCACCTTTTCCCTGCCGGAGCCTGTCTCCGAGACCTGGGACGAGACAGCCCGGCAGGCTGTGACATGGGGAGGGCAGACGGTGTGATCTGCGCGGTGGCTACCGGCGCCAGGGAAGATCCGCCGGAAGGGCCGGCCGCTCCGGGCCGGTGAGGCCGGCCAGGATGATCTCGCAGGCCTCACCGAACGCCTGGGCCTGCTCAGGGGTGAGACGGTCGAAGACGGCCGCGCGGACGATGGCGACGTGTCCGGGGGCGGCGTCTTCCAGGGCCGCCATGCCTGCGTCGGTCAACACCGCCAGCCGAGCCCCGAGGGCAGCGCGCGGACCCGGTCGAGATACCGGTCCTGCCGGAACTCGGCCTCCGACCTGTTCAGGCCGATCGCCTCGACGTCCAGGAGGACCTCACCGGGGCCCGGGACTCCGAGGTCGTGGTCCTCCAACCGCAGGAGCTCGGGCCCACCCAGTTCATGAAACCGCACCACCTTGGCCACAGCCGACGTCCTTCTCGCTTGTGCAGCACTATTTCGACAGCGGCGCGGTAATACGACCGTCATCGAAATTGCGAGAGCGGGATTCCGAGGGGTGGTGTGCGGGGGTGGGTGTCAGTGCGTGGGTGCGCCCGCTTCCAGGGCGGAGGCGGTCACCAGTGCCGACAGCAGGCCGGGGAAGCGCTCTTCCATCTCGTCCATGCGCAGCGAGTTCATCTTCGTCGTCCCCATGTAGTACTGCCGGATCACTCCGGCCTCCCGCAGGACGTTGAAGTGGTGCGTCAGGGTCGACCTCGAGACCTCTACGTCGAACGTCCCGCAGCTGATGTCCTCACTGGCCGTGGCCAGCTGGGACACCACGGCGCGCCGCACGGGTTCGGCCAGTGCCTCCAGAACCTGTTGCAGTGAGATTTCCGCCATGGAGGGATGCTCGACGGTCCGTGCAGAGGTTCGAGGGCGGGCCACGATGACTCCTTGAGGCTTGGATGGGACACGTTCATCGTACGACCGCTGTCGAATATTCGACGGTCTCTCGTTCTGGGCCCTATGTCGACAGTGGTCAAAGTTTGACGCTCATCGAAGCATGTGCTTCAGTGGATGCACACTCGAGCTGCCCCTCGACAACGACTGGGGACCCTCCCAGCTGCAACGCGATCACGTTGCCGGGCGCCCGCTCGGGGTCGCCGATCTGGCCGCGCACGCGGAGACGGCACAGCTGGCCGACCGGCTGGGCTTCGCCGCCCTGTGGGTGCGGGACGTGCCGCTGTACGACCCCGTGGAGTTCGGCGACGCCGGCTCGGTGTACGAGACCTTCACCCACACCTCGGGTACCTGGCGGCCGTGACGCGGCGCATCGTGCTGGGCACCGCGGCCGTCGTGCTCCCGCTGCGCAAGCCGCTGCTGGTGGCGAAGGCGGCGGCGACCGTCGACCACCTCTCGGGCAGCCGTTTCGTGCTGGGCCTGGCGGGCGGGGACCGCCCCATCGAATACCCGCTCTTCGGCGAGGACTTCGGCAAGCGCGCGGCCACCTTCCGGGACGACCTGGCGATCCTGCGGCAGGCATGGGCCGCTCCGCCCGCGGGCAGCGGCATCACGGTGCCCGCCCTCGGGCTGAAGGCGGAACGCCGGCTGGACGTCCTGCCCAAGCCGGCCGGGGCAGTGTGCCGGTGGTCGTCGCTGGGCGCGCGGGGCAGGATCTCGACTGGCTCGGCGCCCACGTCGACGGCTGGTTCAACTACCCGCGCGGCCTGGCGGCCGCGGCCCCGGCATCTCGACGGCCGGCGTGCCCGCACCCATGCGCTCGGTACGCCGAAGCCGTACCTGACTCTGATGTTCGTCCTCGTCGGCACCGGGAACTTCTGGCTCGCCGTCCTCGGCATGGCCCTCGCCACCTTCCCGCACGCCATGTACTACGCGGCGCTCGCCGGAATCCTCGCCCGCGACTACCCCGTCGAGGTCCGCTACACCCGCATGTCCCTCTCGTACCAGGCGTGCACGGCCCTGTTCGCCGGGACCGCCCCGATCGTCTCCCAGTACCTGCTCACCGCCACCGGCTCCATCTGGTCCGTCGTCGCCCTCGGCCTCGGCTACGTCGTGATCACGGTCGCGGGCGTGCGGGGGAGGCCATCGGCTGCTTCGGTCTGACCGAGCCCGACCACGGCTCGGACCCGTCGTCCCTGCGAACCCGGGCCCGCCGCGACGGCAGTGACTGGATTCTCGACGGCCGCAAGATGTGGATCACCAACGGTTCGGTGGCCGAGGTCGCGATCGTCTGGGCGCGCACCGACGACGGCATCCGCGGCTTCCTCGTCCCCACCGCCACGCCCGGCTTCTCCGCTCCCGAGATCAAGCACAAGATGTCGCTGCGGGCGAGCCTCACCAGCGAACTGGTCCTGGACGGCGTACGGCTGCCCGCGAGCGCGCTGCTGCCCGGCGCGTGCGGCGTGTCCGCGCCTCTGACCTGCCTGAACGAGGCCCGCTACGGGATCGTGTGGGGCGCCACGGGCGCGGCACGCTCGGCCTGACAGGCGGCCGCCCGGTACGCGGCCCAGCGCGAGCAGTTCGGAAAGCCGCTCGCCGCCTTCCAGCTCACCCAGCAGAAGCTCGTCGACATGGCCCTGGAACTGCACAAGGCCCATCTCGCTGGAGTACCCGGTGATCCGGCACATGAACAACCTGGAGTCCGTCCTCACCTACGAAGGCACCTCCGAGATGCACACCCTCGCGCTGGGCCAGGCGCTGACGGGTCACGCGGCCTTCCGCTGACGTTCCGCCCACGGTGATGCTTCGCTGTATAGTCAACAATGCACATAGATCATTCGTTGGCTATTCCCGTGGTGAGAGGCAGTCGACCGTGTCTGATGGCGCATACCTGCGGTACGTCGCGCTCGGCGACAGCCAGACGGAGGGGGTGGGCGACGGCGACGACGCGACAGCACTGCGCGGCTGGGCCGACCGGCTTGCCGAAACGGTCGCGCGGAGCAGTCCGGGGCTTCGGTACGCCAACCTCGCCGTACGCGGACGGCTCGCCGGGCAGGTCCGTGCCGAGCAGCTCGCGCCCGCACTGGCGCTGCGGCCTGACCTCGCCACGGTCGTCGCCGGCGTCAATGACCTGCTGCGCCCCCGCGTCGACGTGGACGCGGTGGCCGGGCATCTGGAGTCGATGTTCGCGGCGCTCGGCGCGCAGGGCGCCCGTGTCGCGACGCTGACCTTCCCCGATCCTGCCCGCATCGCCCCGCTCGCCCGACCTGTCAGCCACCGGGTCGTCGCGCTCAACGACCGGATCAAGGAGGCCGCTCGGCGTCACGACGTCGTCGTGGTCGATGCCTCCCACCACCCCGTGGTGACAGATCCGCGCATGTGGAGTGCGGACCGGCTGCACGCCAGTCCCCGGGGGCACGCGCTCATCGCCGCCGCCGTCGCGCACGCGCTCGGCGTGCCCGGCAGTGACGACAGCTGGACGCGCCCCTTGCTCCCCGCTCCGGCAGCGCGCGCGGGATGGCGCGCCGTCGGTAGGGAAGTGCGCTGGGCCGACTCCTTCCTGGGGCCATGGATCCTGCGCCGGGTGCGCGGCCGGTCCTCCGGTGACGGACGGCAGGCCAAGCGACCCGACCTGCTCCCGGTGGCCGCGCCCACCGAGGGAATTCGCTGATTTCTTGTTGACTACCGGAGTTGCGTCATGACCTCTACCGCACGTCCCTTCCGGGTGCTGCGTTCCAAACCCTTGTGGATATCCAACGGCGTGATCGTGGGGGTCCTGGCGATCCTGTTCGCCGTGTTCTACGTCGGCGCCAACATCGATCCGCCCGGCCACATGCACCACCTGCCCGTGGGCCTGGTCAACGCCGACAAGGGCGCGACCGTCGGTGGCAAAGAGGTCGACCTCGGTGCGCAGATCACCGGTTCGATCAAGAAGTCCAAGGCGAGCGGGGACAAGATCGAGTGGAAGGTGATGGACGAGAAGGAGGTGAAGAAGGAACTCGGCAAGGGCAAGCTGTACGGCGCCCTCGTCGTTCCCCGTGACTTCAGTGCCTCCGTGGCGGCGCTCACCACCACCTCGCACGGGACACCGGTCCGCCCCGCGCTGACCGTGCTGACCAACCAGTCCGCAGGGAGCCTGGGCTCCAGTCTCGCCCGACAGGCGACGACGACCGCCGCCCAGAGTGCCTCCGTCTCCGTGGGCAAGGACCTCACCGCGCAGGTCGAGGCCGCTCAGGCCAAGGCCGTCAAGGCGGCGCAGGTCAAGGCTGCGAAGGCTGCGCATGCCAAGGGCGCCAAGGCATCGAAGGCCCAGGGCGCGACCTCCAAGGCGGCCGCCGCGCAGACCCGGCTGCCCACCGCGGCGCGCCTCCTGCTGGCTGATCCCGCCGCCGTGCACATCGAGGACGGTCACCCGCTCGACTCCCACTCGGGTCTGGGCCTGACGGCGTTCTACTACTCACTCGTCCTCGTCGTGTGCGGCATGCTCTCCGCCAACGTCATCGGCGGCCAGGTGGATCACGCCCTCGGCTACACCCACAACGACATGGGCCCGCTGCGCAAGCACAACCCGCTGGTGCGCGCGACGCGCGTGCAGACGCTGGCCATCAGCAGCACCCTCATGATCGGCCTCTCGATCGTCATGGCCAGTCTCGTCATGGCGGGAGCCATCGGGATCATGGGGATGGACGCGTCCCACCTGCCGCTGCTGTGGCTGTACTCCGTGGCTGCGATCGCGGTGTGCGGGATCGGTGCCCTGAGCCTGATCGCGGTGTTCGGCACCCCCGGCATGCTGCTGGTCACGCTGTTCTACATCGCGATGGCGGTCCCGACGGCCGGAGCCACGACCCCGGTCCAGGCGCTCCCCGGCTTCTACCGCTTCCTCGCGGAGTTCGAGCCCCTGCGGCAGATCACCGGCGGCGTCCAGTCGATCCTCTACTACGGCGCCCAGGGCGACGCGGGCCTGACCCGCGGCTGGGCCATGCTGGGCGCCGGTCTCCTGGCCGCCGGTCTCTTCGGATTCGGTATGACCCGCCTCTACGACCGCAAGGGCCTGCACCGCATCCCGCACGAGGCCGGTGAGCCGGAGAGGGCCGCGGTTTTGGCCTGATGCCGCTGAACCCCCGCTGAACCCCCACGGCACCGGATGGGAATATGCAACTTTTTGAATATTCCCATCCGGTGCTAAATTGGCGGTCATGGCTCTGCGCAATGCGGTGATGGCCGCGCTCTTGGAGGGTGAGGCGTCCGGGTACGACCTCGCGAAGGGGTTCCAGTCCTCGGTCGCCAACTTCTGGATGGCCACGCCGCAGCAGATCTACCGCGAGCTGGAGCGCATGGAGGGCGAGGGCCTCGTCGCCGCTCGCTTCGTCCAGCAGGAGCGCAGGCCCAACAAGCGGCTCTTCTCGCTCACCCAGGCCGGGTACGCGGCCGTACACGCCTACACCACCGAACCGCCCGCCAAGCCGACCGCGATCAGGGACGAACTGCTGGTCAAGGTCCAGTGCGTCGACGTCGGCGATCTCCAGGCCGTGCGCGCGGCGATCGCCCAGCGCATGGAACTGGCCGCCACCAAGGTCGTCCGCTTCGAGCGTGCCCGCGAGCGCCTGCTCGCCGGACGCACCGAGGACGAGTACTTCGGCACCGCCGAACGCATCGGCCCCTACCTCACCTTGCTGCGCGGCCTGTCCCTGGAGCAGGACAACCTCCGGTGGGGCGAGGTCGCCCTGAAGCGGCTCGATCAGCGCACCGCGGCACTCGCCGCGCGGACCGAGTGAGCAGGTCGCTGCGCCGCTGCTTCACGTGAACGTCACCTCGGCGGATGCGTGCCGGGCCTCCCGGTGTGTCGCGATGCGCAGCTGCGCCTGTCGGGTGGAGGGCGTGCCCACGGCCAGGAGGTGCTCGCCGGCGAACGCCGGCCGGTGCAGCCGGTAGGACAGGGACCGTACCCGGCGCTCCGGGGCGTTCCTGCGGACCGACTCCAGCATCAGCAGCGCCAGCAGCGGGCCGTGGACCACGAGACCGGGATAGCCCTCCGTGTCGCGGCAGTACGGGGCGTCGTAATGGATGCGGTGTGCGTTGGCGGTGAGGGCGCTGAACCGGAACAGCAGCGCCGGATCCGGCCGCAGGCGCAGCTGCCACGGGCCCTCGGCATGGGGGACGGCCCGGTCTTCCAGCGCGGCCGGATGCTGCCCGGCGCCGCGCCCCGACCGGTAGACGATGTCCTGTTCCTCGACCAGGCAGGTGCGGCCGTACTGCCGGAACTCCTGGCGTTCCGTGACGAACAGCAGCTCTCCGGTGCGCCCGCGCTTGGCCGTCACCGCGGTCAGGCTGCTGACACGAACCGCCGGTTCGCCGAGGCGCAGCGGCTCGGTGATCTCGCAGCGGCCGCCGGCGAACATCCGCTGCCGATCCGGGATGGGCGGCAGGAACCGCGCGTCGCGCAGATGGCCGTCGGGGCCGAGCTGCCGCTGGGCGGGCCAGTGCAGAAAGTAGAACCACTGCCACAGGGGCGGCAGCGGGTCCCCGGCCGCGGCGACGGAGTCGGGCAGGTCCAGGAGCGCGGACACGGCCGCTGCCGGACCCGGGGGCAGCGCGTCCTCGTCCGTGACCGGACCGGGATTCCACGACTCCACGTAGGAGCCGAGCGGGAGGGATGCGGAAGGCATGCTCGCACCGCCGGATCAGAAGGTGCTCAGGCCGAGCGCCGCGCGGACGGCGTTCTTGTTCGCGACGCCGTCGCGCGGGGGGAGGGCACGCGGCGGCTCGCTGGTGCTGATCAGCACCTGCGCGTACGTCGTCGCGGCGCGCGCCTTGATCCGGGTGGCGAGGTCCTCGGTCGGCGCCGGGTCGGTGATCCGTACGGCTTCGCGGATTCCGAAGCCCTGGGCGACGGCGACGAGGTCGGTGCCGAGGCCGGTGTGGCTGGGCTGCATTCCGGTCTCGCCGAAGTGGGCGTTGTCCAGCACCACGAGGGTCAGGTTGGGCGGCAGCTTGGCGCCGATGGTGGCCAACGTGCCGATGCCCATGAGGTGTTCGCCGTCGCCGGTGACCGCCACGACCGGGCGGTCCGGCTGGGCGAGGGCGAGGCCGAGGGCGAGCGGGGCGGCGCCGCCCATGGCGCCCCAGAGGTAGAAGGTGCCCGGGCGGTCGCCGGCGGCGAACACGTCGTAGCCGGCCGAGCCGAGCCCGGTGACGACGAGGGCGTCCTCGGGGAGGCGGGCGATCAGGTCGGCGACGAACCTGCGCCGATCGAGTCGTACAGGCGTGGCGGTCATCCGTTGCGCTCCCACTTCTTCCGGCCGATCAGCTTCTGTCCGAGCAGTACGGCAACGCG
The DNA here is from genome assembly GCF_900215565.1 of Streptomyces sp. Ag109_G2-15. Taxonomy (NCBI): domain Bacteria; kingdom Bacillati; phylum Actinomycetota; class Actinomycetes; order Kitasatosporales; family Streptomycetaceae; genus Streptomyces; species Streptomyces sp. Ag109_G2-15. The sequence goes on along the minus strand of NZ_OCNI01000002.1, from coordinate 510,895 downwards.
CTCACCGGCCCCGAACACCGAGTCCAGGGCCGCCTCGACGGTGTCCCCGACCTCGTCCGGGGAGTCGGCGCGCAGGACGGTGACGCCCATCAGCTCCAGCGCCTGTCGGGTGGTCCGGCCCATCGGCCCCTGCCAGGGGTTGAACTCGGCGTACTCGCCGCGCATCGTCACCAACGTCAGGAAGGGGAACCGGCCCATCTCCAGCAGGGAGAACATGTTGACGCAGTTGCCGACCCCGCTGCTCTGCATGAGCAGCACCGCCCGCTGCCCGCCCAGCCAGGCGCCGCTCACGACAGCGACGCCTTCCTCCTCCGTGGTCAGCACCACGTCGTGGATGCCGGGGTCCCGCCGCGCCTCGTCGATCACATGGGAGTGGCCGGCGTCCGGCACGTAGGCGATCTGCTGGATCCCGCGGTTCTTCAGGGCGGCGAACACGTCCTCCTGCCAGGAGGGCGGGGCGGGAACGGGTGTCTCGTTCATGCCGCCCATCATGGGTGCTGATGGATGGCGCGGAACAATAGAAAACCGTGATCCCGGTATGCGATGCCCGTATGACTACCCCTCGGTGGCGTCGGTTTCCTGGAGCCGGGCGGAGAGCCAGCGGCCGCCGGTCACCTCCATGCGGATCCGCCGCACCAGCTCGCGCGCGACGACCTGCACGGCGGGCGGCGTCCGCCCGGATCTCGGCGTGGCGAGGACGATCGAGCGCCACACGTCCGGCTCGGACAGCGGCGCGGCGCTGAGCGTGCCGGCGGCGACGTCCTCGGCGATGCCGATGCCGGGCAGGACGGTCCAGCCGTGCCCGGCCAGCACGAGCTGCTTCTGCACCCGCATGGAGTTGGTCTGGACGGCGACGTCCAGCTCGGCCCCGGCCCGTCCCGCGGCGGCGTCGATCAGGGCGCGCAGCGCGTGACCGGAGGCGGGCATCACGAGCGGGTGGGCGGCGGCCTCGGTGAACGGGACGGGCCGGTCCGCCCGCAGACCGGCCGCCGCGGGAGCGACCACCCACAGGTGTTCCCGTACCAGCGGACGGGCGTTCAGCGACGGCGTGCTGTCCAGGTTGTACAGCAGGCTCAGATCGAGGTCCCCGTCGTCGAGCCACTGCTGCAGATGCCCGGAGTAGGCGGTCATCAGGCGCAGTTCGATGCCCGGGTGGTCGCGGGCCACGGCACGCACGAGCGGTTCGGCCAGCAGCTCGGCGGTGCTCTCGAGCAGGCCGACCGTGACGATCCCGGTCACCACACCGGGGGCGGGCCGCACCTCGGCACGGGCCCGCTCCAGCTCGTTCAGGGCGCGGCGGGCGCGGTCCACCATGATCGCGCCGGCCTCCGTCGGCCGCATGCCCTGGCGGGTGCGCTCGAAGAGGGGGACGCCCAGCTCCTGCTCCAGCGTGCGGATCTGCCGGGTGACCGCGGGCTGCACCAGGTGCAGCAGCTCGGCGGCCCGCGTGACACTGCCCACCTCGGCGACGGTGACCAGGGCCTTGAGCTGTCTGACGTCCACGGTCGCTTCCTCCGGAGCCATCCGCGGTGCGCATGGCTCGATCACGTATTGCTATTTCACTCCGCCTGCCATGAGTCTTCATGATGGTACTGCCTGGTCAGGGACAGAAACCCGCCTGGAGGTCACCGCATGACCGAACCCCCGGAAGACCTGCCGCTCCACGGAATCACCGTCGTCAGCGTCGAGCAGGCGGTGGCGGCCCCCTTCGCCACCCGGCAGCTGGCCGACCTCGGCGCCCGGATCATCAAGGTGGAGCGCCCCTCAGGAGGCGACTTCGCCCGCCGCTACGACACGACCGTGCACGGCGACTCCAGCTACTTCTTCTGGCTCAACCGCTCGAAGGAGTCCCTGACGCTCGACCTGAAGTCGGACGCCGGGCGGCAGATCCTGGAGCAACTCCTAGCACGGGCCGACGTGTTCGTGCAGAACCTGGCCCCGGGCGCGGCCGCCGGGCTGGGCCTCGGCACGGCGGCCCTCGCCGGCCGCTTCCCGTCCCTCATCCCCTGCTCCGTGACGGGCTACGGATCCAACGGGCCGTGGGCCGAGCTCCCCCACGCTCGAACGAGCTCGCGCGGGGGCACCCCCACCGCCTACGACCTGCTGGTGCAGTGCCAGACCGGCCTGGTCTCCCTCACCGGAGGCCCCGACGGGCCCGCCCGCGTCGGCATCTCGATCGCCGACATCGCCGCCGGCATGTACGCGTTCTCCGGCATCCTCACCGCCCTGTTCACCCGGGCCACCACGGGCGTCGCCCGCGCGGTCGAGGTGTCGCTGTTCGAGGCGCTGGCGGAGTGGATGAGCCAGCCGGCCCACTACACCCGCTCCGGCGGTATCCAGCCCCCGCGGCTCGGCACCCAGCACGCCACCATCGCCCCCTACGGCACCCACACCGCCGCCGACGGCAAGGACGTCCTGTTCTCCGTCCAGAACGAACGCGAATGGGCCGCCCTGTGCGCACGGTTCCTCGAGGCTCCCGTCCTTGTCGACGACCCGCGCTTCGCCACCAACGCCGACCGCGTGACCCATCGGGCGGAGCTGGACGCCCTGCTGGCCGAGCGGTTCGCGCAGTCGGACAGCGCCGGGGCGATGAAGGCGCTGGACGAGGCCGGCATCGCCAACTCCGGAGTCAACGACGTCGAGGGCTTCCTCACCCACCCCGTGCTCGCCGGCCGCGAGCGCTGGCGGGACGTGCGGACCTCCGGGGGAGCGACGGCCCCGGCGCTGCTGCCGCCGGTGGACCTGGCCGGCACCAGCCCCCGGATGGACGCCGTCCCCGCCGTGGGCGAGCACACCCAGCGGATCCTGGCGGAACTGGGGTACAGCGCGGCCGACACGGCGGACCTGCGCACCGACGGCGTCATCTGAACCGGCCGGGCACGGACCGAACTTCCCGCAAGGAGCGTCATCACACCATGAGCACCCTCGACATCCTCTCCGAGGACGAACAGTTCATCGTCAGGACGGTGCACGACTTCGTCGACAAGGACGTCAGGCCGGTCGTCCGCGAACTGGAGCACACCGACACCTACCCCGAGGCTCTCATCGACCGGATGAAGGAACTCGGCGTCTTCGGCCTCGCCGTCCCGCAGGAGTACGGCGGCACACCCGTCTCCACGCCCTGCTACGTCCTGATCACCGAGGAGCTGGCGCGTGGCTGGATGAGCCTGGCCGGCGCCATGGGCGGGCACACGGTGGTCGCCAAGCTGCTGCTGCACTTCGGCACCGAGGAGCAGAAGCGCCGCTACCTGCCGAGGATGGCCACCGGTGAGGTCCGGGCGACGATGGCCCTGACCGAGCCGGGCGGCGGCTCCGACCTCCAGGCCATCCGCACGGTCGCCCGCAAGGACGCCGACGGCTACGTGGTCGACGGGGCGAAGACATGGATCACCAACTCCCGCCGCTCCCGGCTGATCGCCCTGCTGTGCAAGACGGATCCGGAGGCGAGCCCCGCCCACCGGGGCATCTCCGTCCTCCTCGCGGAGCACGGCCCCGGACTCGCCGTCTCGCGCGACCTGCCCAAGCTCGGCTACAAGGGCGTGGAGAGCTGCGAGCTGTCCTTCGAGGACTACCGGGTGCCGGCCGACGCCGTACTCGGCGGGGTCGAGGGCAAGGGGTTCGCCCAGATGATGAAGGGCCTGGAGACGGGCCGGCTCCAGGTCGCCGCCCGCGCCCTCGGAGTGGGCCGGGCGGCGCTGGAGGACTCGCTCGCCTACGCCCAGGAGCGCGAGTCGTTCGGCAAGCCGATCTGGCAGCACCAGTCCATCGGCAACCACCTCGCCGACATGGCCACTTCACTGACCGCGGCCCGCCAGCTGACCCTGTACGCGGCCCGCGAGGCGGATGCGGGCCGACGGGTGGACATGGAGGCGGGCATGGCGAAGCTGTTCGCGTCCGAGACGGCCATGCAGATCGCCCTCAACGCCGTCCGTATTCACGGCGCTTACGGCTACTCGACCGAGTTCGACGTGGAGCGCTACTTCCGCGACGCCCCGCTGATGATCGTCGGCGAGGGCACGAACGAGATCCAGCGCAACGTCATCGCGGCCCAGCTGGTGAAGCGGGGAGGACGCGAAGCCTGAACCTCGTGCAGGTGCCGGGGTGCTCCTGCGCACTGTCCGAGTGTGTGCTGTCGCGCTCTACTGGTGCGCTCTAGGGCGAGTACGATGACCTCTGTCAAGGGCGCCGTCGGAGGGTGGGATCACGGGTGGACACGTCGGGCAGGCAGCGGCCCACGATGGCGGACGTCGCCGAGAAGGCGGGCGTCTCCCGGGCGCTCGTCTCGATCGTATTCCGCAACCAGCCGGGGGCGGGCGAGGAGACCCGGCAGCGGGTCCTGCGCGTCGCCGACGAGATCGGTTACCGGCCCGACAGCGCGGCCCGGCTGCTGGCGCGCGGGCGGAGCCGCACGCTCGGCGTCATGTTCACGGTGCGCCAGACGTTCCAGACGGACCTCATCGAGGGGATCTATCCGGAGGCCGAGCGGCTCGGCTACGACGTCCTGCTCTCCGCCACCGCACCCGGCCGCAGCGAGGCCAAGGCGGTGGAGGCGCTGCTCAGTCACCGCTGTGAGGCACTGATCCTGCTCGGCCCCGACGCTGAGGCCGCGTACCTCGACGACATCGGGCACCGCGCGGTCACCGTCTCGGTCAGCCGCCGTGTGCCCGGTGCCCGCGTGGACTTCGTGCACAGCGCCGAGGGCAAGGGTGTGCGGCAGGCCATGGAGCACCTCGTGGAGCTGGGCCATCGCCGGATCGTGCACGTCGACGGCGGTCGCGGCCCGGGCTCGGCCGAGCGGCGGCGGGCCTACCGGGCGGCGATGCGCCGGCACGGCCTGGAGTCCGAACAGCGGGTGATCCCCGGCGACCACACCGAGCAGGCCGGCATCGAGACCGGCCACCTCCTCCTGGCGGAACGCGACCGCGGGCTCGCCCTGCCGACGGCGATTCTCGCCGGCAACGACCGTTGCGCGATGGGCGTGTTGATGGCGCTCACGCGGGCCGGGGTCGAGGTCCCGCGCGACGTGTCGGTCGTCGGCTACGACGACAGCCATCTCTCCCACCTGATGCCGATCGGCCTGACCACCGTGCGCCAGGACGCGACGCTCATGGCGGAGCACGCGGTGCGGTTCGCCGTGGAGCGGCTGGAGAACCCCGGACTCGAACCCAGGGAAGCCGTGCTGGACCCCAAGCTGGTGGTGCGGGGGACGAGCGGGCCGCCGCCGGACGGGGCGGCCTGACACCCTCGCCCGGGTTTGTTGCACAGCCTCCCGCGGCGGTGGGCACGATCACCGAGGTCTACGACCATCTGCGACTGCTTTACGCGCGGATCGGAAGGCCGCATTGTCCGGAGTGCGGGGAGGCCGTCTACGCCAAGGGCTTCAAGTTCTCGACCTACGCGACCTGGTGGATCCGGCAGGCGATCTCCCGCGCCCTGACCGACCAGAGCCGGACCATCCGCCTCCCGGTGCACCTGGTGGAGGTCATCAACCGCGTGGCGCGCGTCCGCCGCGAACACCTGCACGCGACGGGGGGCGAGCCCACCGTGCCGGTGGAACGCCTGCCGGAACCGGAGCTACACCAGGGAACCCGTCTCGCTGCACACGACGCTCAGCGACGACGGCGACGCCGAGTTCGGCTGTCACTTCCTGGACGCACCTGATCCCGACTCGCGCAGCACGTGTCCGAACGTTGTCGGCCTCCTCGACGACCGAGGCGAGCGCTGCGTGGATCGCCGGATGCGGGCAGACCGCGTCCAGATGCAGATACGACGGCGCCATGGTTGCACCCGGCCCTGCCCGGATGGGGTGGATCGTCCAATTCCGCCTCCCTCACAGATACCCCCCGGGGTAATCGTGTACTGTCGAAGACATACCCCCGGGGTAATTCTTCGATGGAAGGGATGAGCACGTGTTCTTCGTCGACACGATCGAGGTGCCAGGGCTCGGCAACCGCAGCTATCTGGCGGGTGGCGGGCGCACCGCGGTGGCGGTCGACCCGCCGCGCGACATCGACCAGGTGATCGCCGCGGCGGCCCGGCGCGGGGTGCGGATCTCGCACGTCGTCGAGACGCACCTCCATAACGACTACGTCACCGGCGGCCTGGAGCTGGCCCGGGTCACGGGCGCCGCCTATCTCGTCCCCGCCGGGGCCTCCGTCTCCTTCGAGCGCCTGCCGGTCGGCGACGGCGACCGTACGGTGATCGACGCCGACTCGGGGCTGACCCTGCGCGCCGTGGCCACGCCCGGGCACACTCCGCACCACACTTCCTACGTGCTGGAGGAGAGTGGGACGGCGGTCTCGGTGTTCACCGGCGGTTCCCTGCTGATCGGCACCGTCGGCCGCCCCGACCTGGTGGAGCCGCGTCTGACCGAGCGCCTCGCCCGTGCGCAGTACGCCTCCGCGCACCGCCTGGCCACCCAACTGCCCGACGACACGGCGGTGTTGCCCACGCACGGATTCGGCAGCTTCTGCGCGTCGTCCCAGGCGGCGGGGGAGTCCAGCACCATCGGCAAGGAGAAGGCGTCCAACGAAGCCCTCACCCGGGACGTGGACACCTTCGTCGCCGACCTGCTGGCCGGTCTCGGCGACATCCCCGCGTACTACGCGCACATGGGCCCGGCCAACACCGCGGGGCCCGCGCCGGTCGACCTGACCCCGCCCGCCGTGGCGGACGCGGCCGAGATCGCCGCCCGGCTGGCAGCGGGGGAGTGGGTGGTGGACCTGCGCAACCGGGTCGCGTTCGCCGCCGGGCATGTGGCGGGCTCGGTCAACTTCGAGGCCGAGGGACAGCTCGCCACCTATCTCGCCTGGCTGATCCCGTGGGGCAAGCCGGTCACGCTGCTCGCGGAGTCCGCCGAGCAACTCGCCGCGGCGCAGCGGGAGCTGGTCCGGGTGGGCATCGACCGCCCGGCCGCCGCGGCCACCGGGGAACCGGGCCGCTGGATCCGCGAGAACGAGGCCCTGGCCTCCTTCCCCCGGGCCGCCTTCGCGGACCTCGCCGGCCGATACCCGGCGGACGGTGTCGTCGTCCTCGACGTGCGGCGGACCGCGGAGCGGGCGGGCGGGTTCATCGAGGGCTCGGTCCACATACCGGTGCACACCCTGCACCGCCGCCTCGACGAGATCCCCGAGGGCACGGTGTGGGTGCACTGCGCGGGCGGCATGCGCGCCGCCATCGCCGCCTCCCTGCTGGACGCGGCCGGCCGTGCCGTCGTCGCCGTGGACGACGGCTTCGACGCGGCCGGGAACGCCGGGCTCACGGTCCGCGCCGCCTGACCGCAGCAGACACCGAAGACGTCCGTGACGACCTTGAGCATCGGCCTTCCGTGCCGACGTTCCACACCGATCTGCCGTACGACCCTCCTTACCGACCTTCCGTACCGACAGGGGAGACAGGAGCGACAAGCCACGATGAGCTTCTTCCGACGAGACCGGCGCGTTCCGGGCCGGGTGACCGCCCAGGAGGCTGCCGCCCGCACCGGCCAGGGCAAAGCCGCCGAGGGCGGCGCGGACGCCGTACTGCTGGACGTCCGCGAACCCCACGAATGGCAGGCGGGGCACGCACCACGCGCCGTGCACCTGCCGCTGTCGGCGCTGGCCGCCGGGGCCGGGCTGCCCGCGGGCGCGCAGGCGGGTCCGATCGTCGTGATCTGCCGCTCGGGGAACCGCTCCCGGCGGGCGGCCGATCTGCTCGCCGCGCGCGGTACCGAGGCTGTGGACGTGATCGGCGGCATGCGGGACTGGGCCGCGGCGGGACTGCCCGTGGTGGACTCGCGGGGCGGGAACGGGACCGTCGCGTGAGCGCTGTCGTACTCGCCCTGGCCGCCGGGGCCGTCATCGGCCTGGCGCTCGGCGCGCTCGGGGGCGGTGGCAGCGTCCTGGCCGTCCCCGCGCTGATCTACCTGCTCGGCTTCACCCCGGTCGCGGCCACCACCGCCAGCCTCGTCATCGTCACCGTCACCTCGGCCACGGCGCTGTCCGCGCACGCCCGGGACGGCCATGTGCGGTGGCGGACCGGGCTGTTGTTCGCCGCGGCCGGGATTGTCCCCGCGATGCTCGGCGGTGCGCTCGCCGGACGAGTGCCCGGCGCCGCCCTGACGGCCGCCTTCGCCGTGGTGGCGGGAACGGCCGCGGTGCGGATGCTACGACCCCGTGCCGCGTCGGACACCGCGGTGCCGGTGCGACCGGACCGGGCGGCGGCCGCGGGTGCCGGGCTCGGCGCGGTGACCGGCGTCCTCGGCGTCGGCGGCGGCTTCCTCGCCGTACCCGCACTGGTGAGCGTGCTCGGCCTGCGGATGCGCGACGCGGTGGGCACCAGCCTGCTGGTGATCACCGCCAACTCCCTGGCCGCGCTGGCGATGCGGGCCGGTACGGCCGACGGTCTCGACTGGGCTGCCATCGGGCCCTTCGCCGGGGCCGCGGTGCTCGCTGCGTGGGACGGGAAGCGGCTCGCGGCGAAGGTCTCCGGGCGCGCGCTGCAGCGGACCTTCGCCCTGGTACTGCTGGCCGTGGCCGCGTTCATGATGATCGAGGCGGTGGTGTGATGCGCCGACGCCCACAGTCGCGCGCCGGCCCGCCTCTCACGCCAGCGACAGGAAGAGCTTCTCCAGACGGGCCCGCATCTGCTCCGGGTCCTCGCCGTTCTTACGGCCGGACTCCATGTCGGTGATGCACTGCTGAAGGCCGGTGGCGATGATCGCGAAACCGGCACGATCGAGCGCCCGTGACGCGGCGGCGAGCTGCGTGACGACCTCCTCGCAGTCGCGCCCCTCCTCGATCATCCGGATCACGCCGGAGATCTGGCCCTGCGCGCGGCGCAGCCGGTTCAGGACGGACTTCAGCTCCGCACCCGCGAGTTCCAGTTCCACGATCACTCCTCGAAAAATACCCCTAGGGGTACTGTACGTCCCGGTACGGGACGGCGTCGAACACCTAAGGATCACACCTGCCATGACCGCCCCCCTCGCCCCCGTCACCCTGCGCACCGACCAGGCCCGCACTCGGCTGCACGAGCTGACCGTCATCGACGTACGCACCCCCGGCGAGTACACCTCGGGTCACCTGCCCGGCGCCCTCAACGTCCCCCTGGACCGGATCCGGCGCGCCCTGCCCGAGATCCGGCACGCCGCCGAGCGCGGCGAGGTCCTGGTCGTGTGCGCCTCCGGAGCCCGCTCCGAGAACGCCTGCGGGCTGCTCGCGGAGCAGGGCATCCCCGCCGCCACCCTGGCCGGGGGCACCAGCGCCTGGGCCGCGGCAGGCCACGACCTGGAGCAGCCCGCTGCCCGCGGCACCCGGGCCGGCTGGAGCATGGAGCGGCAGGTCCGGTTCACGGCGGGGGCGCTGGTCCTGGTGGGGATCGTCCTCGGGCTGCTCCTGCACCCGGCCTTCCAGATCCTGTCGGCGGGCGTCGCGGGCGGTCTGGTCTTCTCGGCGCTCACCGACACCTGTGGCATGGCGATCCTGCTCGGCAAGCTGCCGCACAACCGTCCCGGCGCGGCCGACTTCGACGCGGCACTCAGTGCTCTCCGCAGTCGCTGACCTAGGACCGCAAGATGCTCCAACGCCCGCCAGTCAGACGGGAGTTCACTCCTCAAACGGCGAGTGAACAGCCATGACTGAAAAGAGAAGGGTTTTTGGCGGCCGGACGGCACACGATGGAATGATCGCGGTGTGCGGTCACTACGATCGCATCTGAAGACAACCATTCGACCGGCCCGAGAGCGACGGCTGGTCGGGGTCGCCGATGCCAGGGTCCGCTCCCCGGGCTGCGGTGATCTTCCTGCCCAGGAGGACCTTCCGCATGTTCCGACGCATTGGGAATGCCGTCGTCCGTCATCCCGTCTGGACGATCGTGGCATGGCTCATCGCGGCGGTGGCGATCGTCGCCACCGCGCCGAGCCTGCCCTCGAACAGCGACGAGAGCAGTTTCCTGCCCAAAAGTTACGAGTCGATCAAAGCGGCGGATCTGCAGGAGAGGGCGTTCCCCAGCGCCTTCACTCCGTCCGCGATCGCGCTGTACCAGCGCACCGACGGCGGCAAGCTCACCGCCGCCGACAAGCAGGACATCGCCCGGATCACTTCAGAACTGGGCAAGAAGCACATCGACCAGGTGCAGAAGGTCGTCCCCGGCCTGCCGTCCAAGGACGGCAGGTATGACCTGACCCTGGTGCAGATGGACAGCAAGAACGCCGGTCAGCCCAAACAGGCCGACGCGGCCAAGGTGTTGCGCGAGGACGTCAAGGACCTGGCCAAGGGCACGCACCTCGACGTCAAGCTCGGCGGCTCCGCCGCGCAGGTCCTCGACCAGCAGGACTCCTCCCAGCGCGGCCAGGCGCTGATCGGCATCGGGACTTTCCTGATCATCCTGGTGACCCTGCTGATCATCTTCCGTGCGCCGATCCTGGCGATCCTGCCCCTGGTCCTGATCGGTCTGGTGTCCGCCGTGGCCAACGGGCTGATCGCCTACGCCACCAAGCTGTTCGACCTGCAGGCCAACAGCTCGATCTCGTCGATCCTGATCGTCGTGCTCTTCGGCGTCGGCACGGACTACTTCCTCTTCCTGATGTTCCGCTACCGCGAGCGCCTGCGCGCCGGCGACGAGCCGAAACAGGCCATGGTCAACGCGGTCGACCGGGTCGGCGAGGCCATCGCCTCGGCCGCCGGAGCGGTCATCATCGCCTTCCTCGCGCTGGTGCTGTCCACGCTCGGCTTCCTCAAGCAGATGGGCCCGGCGCTCGCCATCGCGGTCGCCGCCACCCTGGTCGCGGGCCTGACCCTGATCCCGGCCGTGGTCTCGCTCATCGGACCGAAGGTCTTCTGGCCCTCCAAGTCCTGGCAGCGGGAGCCGGAGAACGCCCGGTTCGCCGCCCTCGGCCGGGGCGTGCAGCGCCGCCCGGCGCTGACCGCCGCGGTGTCCGGCCTCGTCCTGGTCGCCCTCTCGCTGGGCACCCTCGGCTTCAACGCCACGTTCGACCTGGCGGCGGGCTCCATGCCCAAGACCAAGGAGTCCATGGTCGTCCAGGACGAGATGCAGAAGGCGTACTCGGCGGGCGCCGCCGCACCCACCGACGTCTACCTGTCGAGCACCGACGGCAAGCCGCTGGACAAGGCCGCCTTCGACACGTACGCGCGGAAGCTCGGCGCCGTGGACGGCGTCGCGAGCGCGCGCATGACCCAGGTGAACAAGGGCGGTACCACCGCGGACTTCACCGTCACGCTCAAGTACGAGGCCTCGACGGACAAGGCGATCGACGTCGTGGGCGAGGTGCGCGACGTCGCGCACTCCGACGCCCCCGGCGGCACGGAGGCCGTCGTCGGCGGCATGTCCTCGATCTACAAGGACATCAAGACCGCGGTCAACCACGACTACCGGACGGTCTTCCCCGTCGCCGCCCTCCTCATCATGGTCATCCTGGGGCTGCTGCTGCGCAGTGTGGTCGCCCCCTGGTACCTGATGGCCTCGGTGGGCCTCGGCTTCGGTGCCACCCTCGGCGCCACGGTCTGGATCTTCCAGGAGGGACAGGGACACTCGGGTCTGATGTTCATGCTCCCGGTGATCATGTACCTGTTCGTGGTCGCCATCGGCACCGACTACAACATCCTCATGATCGCCCGGCTCCGCGAGGAGGCCCGCGAGGGCCGCGAGCCGCGCGAGGCGGCCGGCATGGCGCTCCGGCACGCCGGGCCGACCGTGGCGGCGGCCGGCTTCATCCTGGCGGCGACCTTCGCCACGATGATGCTGGCGGGCAACGCGCTGCTGACGGAGATGGGTTTCGCGGTCTCCTTCGGCATCGCGGTCGCGGCCTTCGTGATGGCGATGTTCTTCACGCCGAGCCTCACCGCGCTGATCGGCCACGCCGCGTGGTGGCCGGGCCACGGTGACCGGGCGCAGGGAGCGCCCGTCGGCGCCGGGTCTCCTGACGCCGGTTCGGTCCCCGGCCAGAACCGGGACACGGTCGCGCCCGATCCGTCGGGCCGCCGCGGCTGACGGCAGTGTGACGGGGCAGGTCTGCCGGGCCGCACGGCCCGGCAGACCGCACCCCGGCCTCGCCGTGACGGCCGACGCGAGAGGAAGATCACGACGGACCACGCGGTCTTGGCCATGCACGCGCCACGCGGTACGGTCTGTCCGATATCGACGACGGCGAGACGGAAGCCGGTGGGAATCCGGCACGGTCGCGCCACTGTATGCGGAACACCCCTTGGGGACCCGTGAGTCAGACCCGTGGCCGTCGTCATGTGCACCACCGAGATGGGACGCGAACTCCCAGAGGAGGTCCTGCCATGGCGCAGACCGTCGCCCAGCCGACAGCCACCACCCCCGCCGTTCCCGCCACGCTGCCGCTCAAGGCAATCGCACCCTGGGCGGTCTTCTTCGGCATCCTGATGCTCGTCCTGCTCTACTTCGTCGGCGCCGAGCAGGGCGCCACCTCCGTGTTCAACGGCACGGACGTCCACGAGTGGGTGCACGACGCCCGCCACCTGCTCGGGTTCCCCTGCCACTGACGCGAGGGACACCGCGCACCCATGAACTCCACAACGGTAAGAAACCTCCTCGTGCGAGGCATGCTCGCCGGCCTCGCCGCCGGCGTACTCGCCCTGGTCGTCGCCTACTTCCTCGGTGAGCCGAGCGTCGACAACGCGATCAGCTTCGAGGACGCCCACTCCCACGAGCACGAGATGGAGGTCGTCTCCCGCTCCCTGCAGTCCACCGCGGGCCTGGCCACCGGTGTCCTCGTCTACGGGGTCGCCTTCGGCGGCATCGCGGCGCTCGCCTTCTGCGTCGCGCTCGGCCGCGTCGGCCGCTTCGGCCCGCGGGCGACCGCGCTGCTGCTGTCCGGCTGCGCACTGCTCGCCGTCTACGTCGTCCCGTTCCTGAAGTACCCGGCCAACCCGCCGTCGGTCGGCGACCCCGACACCATCGGCAAGCGGACGACCCTGTACTTCCTGATGATGCTGCTCGGCGTGCTCCTGGCGGTCGCCGCCACCATCCTGGGCAAGCGCCTCGTACCCACCCTGGGCACCTGGTACGCGACCGTCCTCGCGGTCGCCGCCTTCGCCGTCGCGATCGGCCTGGCCTACGCCTTCCTGCCGGCCGTCAACGAGGTGCCGAAGGACTTCCCGGCCACCCTGCTGTGGCGGTTCCGCCTCTCCGCACTGGCCATCCAGGCCGTTCTGTGGGGCGGATTCGGCCTGCTCTTCGGCGAGTTGGCCGAGCGGCAGCTGAACCCGAAGCCCGCGACCGCCGAGTCCGGGCGGAGAGTTCCCGCCACGCACTGATCCCTTCAGGACACGAGAGGGCCCTCCGGAACCGTCCGGGGGCCCTCTCGCGTTTCCCGGACACCGGAGGAGGCGACGAGCGGAGGAGCCGAGTGGCCAGACAACGTCCCGAACCGCGCCACATCACTCTCGGCGGACGTGAGGCGGTCGCCCTGACCGTGGAGGAGTACGCACAACTCATCGCCAGCCGACGCCAGATCGGCGGCCAGAGCGCGCGGGTACGGGTGCTCGCCCAGCAGGTCAAGCGGACCGAGAGACTCCTCGAAGAACTCGAAGCCCTGGTCGGGGGCCCAACGGCGGCCTGCCGTACGGCGGATGAGGGCGCGGGCCGACAGGCGGCGGCCGACTGCCACGGCCACCACGACACGACCGGGGACACGGACACCGACTGCCTGCGGTGCGCGATCGCGGCACTGCTGCGCCGCCATCGGGACGCGACCGCCTGACCGCCGTCAGTCGCCCGGCCCGGCGAGGACGTGTCCGAGCCGCACGTTCCAGCGCCCGGAGCGGCCGGTGACCTCCGTCGCCGTGAGCGGCGGGACGTCGACGCGCCAGAACGCCGCCTCGGGCGCGCCCAACGCGTGCACCACCACGGCCCGTACGACCTCCGGCTCCACCACGGCGATCGTCCTGCCGTCCACCGCACCACTCGTGTCCAGCCAGCGCGCGAGCCGGGCACACAGCTCCCGTACCGACTCCCCGCCATGCGGTGCGGCACCCGGATCGGCCAGCCAGCCGGCCACCGATTCCGGCTCTACGGCACCGACGTCGTCCAGCGTCCGCCCCCGCCACCGGCCCACGTCCAGGCCCGAGAGTTCCGGCTGCGGAGAGGCGTCGAGGCCGAGCGCCGAGGCTGTCTCCCGGCAGCGCACGCTGGGAGAGACGAGGACACGCACCGCGGCGGGCAGCGACCCGGCCGCCGACCTGGCCCGCGCCGCCGCGCTGTCCTCGATCGAGTCGCCGTCGTCGAAGCGGGCCCGCCGCAGCGACGGCGTGGTCGCCGGTGAGATGAGAGTGACACGGCTGGTCACGCGGCTGCTCCTCTGCTTCCGCCGCGGGGCGGGGTGTTCCGGACTGGCTGCGTACGACGGTACGGGCATGCCGGGCAGCCGCGCAGGCCGCCCCGGTCGGTTCGACCGGGGCGCGCCCGGCTCGGTGGCTAGATCTCCCTGCGCACGGTCCGCGCCGCAGCCACCAGGTTCTCCAGACTGGCCCGTACCTCGGGCCAGCCACGCGTCTTGAGACCACAGTCGGGGTTGACCCACAGACGTTCGGCGGGGATGGCCTTCAGCCCGAGGCGCAGGAGATCGGCAGACTCCTCCGCGCCGGGTACCCGCGGGGAGTGGATGTCGTAGACACCCGGTCCGGCCTCGCGCGGGTAGCCGTAGGCGGCGAGTTCCCGGGCGACCTGCATGTGGGAGCGGGCGGCTTCCAGGCTGATGACGTCGGCGTCGAGATCGTCGATGGCCCGGACGACGTCGCCGAACTCGGCGTAGCACATGTGGGTGTGGATCTGGGTGTCCGGGCGCACGCCGCTGGTGGTGAGCCGGAACGCCTCCGTGGCCCACTCCAGGTAGGCCGGGCGGTCGGCGGACCGCAGCGGCAGGGTCTCGCGCAGCGCGGGCTCGTCGACCTGGATCACCGAAGTGCCCGCTGCCTCCAGGTCGTTCACCTCGTCGCGCAGGGCGAGGGCGACCTGGCGTGCGGTCTCGGCGAGCGGCTGGTCGTCACGGACGAACGACCAGGCGAGCATGGTGACCGGGCCGGTGAGCATGCCCTTGACCGGGCGGTCGGTGAGGGACTGGGCGTACGACGTCCAGCGCACCGTCATCGGTTCGGGGCGGGAGATGTCGCCGGCCAGGATCGGCGGGCGTACGCAGCGGGTGCCGTAGGACTGGACCCAGCCGTGCTGGGTGGCGAGGTAGCCGGTGAGCTGTTCGGCGAAGTACTGGACCATGTCGTTGCGTTCGGCCTCGCCGTGCACCAGGACGTCCAGGCCGGCCTGCTCCTGGAAGGCGATCACCTCCTGGATCTCGGCCCGGATGCGCTCCTCGTAGCCTGCCGTGTCGATCCGTCCCGCACGCAGGTCGGCCCGCGCGGTGCGCAGGTCACCGGTCTGCGGGAAGGAGCCGATGGTCGTCGTGGGCAGCAACGGCAGACGCAGATGGGCGCGCTGGGCCGCGGCCCGCTCCGGGTACGGCTGACGGCGGCGGGCGTCCGCGGCGGTGACGGCGGCGGTGCGGGCGCGGACGGCCGGGTCGCGGGTGATGGCGGAGGCTGCCCGGGAGGCGAGGTCGGCGCGGTTGGCGGACAGTTCGGCGGCGATGGCGTCCGGGCCGTGGGAGAGCCCGCGGGCCAGGGTGGCGATCTCGGCGGTCTTCTGCCGGGCGAAGGCGAGCCAGCGCCGGATCTGCGGTGCGATGTCCCGCTCCGCCGAGGCGTCGAGGGGGACGTGCAGCAGCGAGCAGGAGGCCGACACATCGACCTGGTCGGCCAGACCGAGCAGGGTGCCGAGGGTGGCCAGCGACTTCTCGAGGTCGTTGACCCAGACGTTGCGGCCGTTGACGACCCCCGCGACCAGGCGCTTGCCGGGCAGCCCGCCGACGGCCGCGAGCGCGTCCAGGTTGGCGGCCGCGGCCTCGGTGAAGTCCAGGCCGAGTCCGTCCACCGGCGCCTTGGCCAACAGCGGCAGGGCCGCACCGAGCCGGCCGAAGTAGGAGGCGACCAGCAGCCTGGGCCGGTCGGTGAGGGCGCCGAGGGCACGGTAGGCGCGGGCCGCGGCGCTCAGTTCGGCCGGAGTACGGTCCTCGACCAGGGCGGGCTCGTCCAGCTGCACCCACTCCGCACCGGCCGCGCGCAGGTCGGCGAGGACCTCGGCGTACACCGGCAGCAGCCGGTCGAGGAGGGTGAGCGGGTCGAAGCCGGGAGCCACGCCGGGCGCGGGCTTGGCGAGCAGGAGGTAGGTGACGGGGCCGACGAGCACCGGCCGGGCCGTGAGCCCCAGGGCGCCGGCCTCCGTGTGCTCGGCGACCTGCTTGGCCGAGTGAGCCGTGAACACCGTGTCCGGGCCCAGTTCCGGGACCAGGTAGTGGTAGTTCGTGTCGAACCACTTGGTCATCTCCAGCGGCGCCGCGTCCTGGGTGCCGCGGGCCATGGCGAAGTACCCGTCGAGCGGATCGGCGGCGACGGCGGCCCGGTGCCGGTCGGGGATCGCGCCGACCATGACGGTGGTGTCGAGTACGTGGTCGTAGTACGAGAAGTCGCCGGTCGGCACCTCGTCGATGCCGGCCTCGGCGAGCCGCCGCCAGGTGGTGCGGCGCAGTTCGGCGGCGGTGGCCCGCAGGGCGTCCGCGGTGACGCGGCCCGTCCAGTAGCCCTCGATCGCCTTCTTCAGTTCCCGGTGCTGTCCCTGGCGGGGGTAGCCGTACACGGTGGCCCGTGCTGCCGCGGCTGCGGGCTTGGTGGTCACGGAGATCTCCTTCGCGAGACTGATCCCTGAGATCCCGGGGACGGGACGAGAGCGCGAAGGGGCGACGGACCGGACGGCAGCGGCCGCCCGCTCGGTGTGTACGCCGACCCGCCCTCGAGGTCACCGGGATGTCCGCGCACGAGTGCTTCGCACGCGGGCAGTTGGCAGGTCTTCGGACTCGCGGGCACGCCCTCACCAAGGAGGACACCTACTGGCCGTCGCTTCCCAGACCCTGTTCGTGGGCCCAGTGCGTATGACGGCGGTCGTTCCCGCTCACCGCTGCGGGGCAGTCCCGGATTCCCACCGGGTTCCCTCTTACGACGCATCCCGCCTGGCTGACGGGGCGAACCAGCTGCACCGGCAAGCCTAGAGGGTGGCGTGCGCCGCCGGAACCACAGGTGTACGAACTCGGCCTGCGCCAGGCGGGGTAACGCATTCCTGAGGGACTGTCGGCGCCCCCGTGTGACTCTCCCGCGGGAGCCCGCCGGCTCAGCCCTCGCTGCCCAGTGGGTGGGTGAAGCCCTGGTCGGAGATGAGGCGGGCGCCCTGGGTGAGTTCTGTGGCGAAGCGCTCGACGGCCTCGTAGGGGAAGCGGTGGCTGGGGCCGCTCAGGGAGAGGGACGCGACGACCCGGCCGGTGCGGCCGGTCACGGGCACCGCCACGGCGGTCAGCCCCTCGTCCCACTCGCTGCTGCTGACCGCGTAGCCCCGCTCGGCCGCCTCGGCCGCCCAGGTCCGCAGCTGATCGGTGTACGCCTCACCGCGGGGGGAGGCGGCGGCCACGCGCTGTAGCAGCGCCTCGGGGGCGTCGCGCAGGAGGATCTTGGAGGAGGCGCCGGCCCACAGGGGCTGCTCGTCGCCGACGTCGACGACATGACGCAGCGGGTGCGGGCTCTCCTCGTGGGCGACGCAGATGCGGTGGACGTCACGCGCGACGAAGAGGTTGACGGTCTCGCCGAGCCGGTCGGCCAGGTCGCGCATGACCTTACGGGTCTCCTGGGGCACTTCCCACTGGCTGCGGGCGAGATAGGCCCAGCGCCACAGCGCCGGCCCCGCAGTGTAGCCGGCCGGGTGCGACCACAGCAGACCGCTCTCCTCCAGGGTCTGCACCAGCCGCAGCGCGGTGGTCTTCGCCAGCCCGGTCGCCTCGGTGATCTCCCGCAGCGTGATCACGGGCCGTTGCTCGCTGAGCAGGTTGAGGATGTCGAAGGCCCGCCGGACACTGCGCACCCCGGTGGGCTGCTGATCCCGGTCGCCCCCCGCCGGCGTCTCTTCCTCGCTCACCTGCTGCCTCCCCGCTGTGGCCGACCCGTCTCCGCGCCGCGCCCACCCGTCCATGACACCCCCGACCGTAGTCCGCTGCGCGGACCAGGGAAACCGCAGAGCCGGGGCCATCCTGTCGCGGCCCTTGACGGCTCCGTAGCTCACCCCTGAGGTACCGCTGAGCGGTCTGTCAGATCCGTACCGTGGACCTGGCGATTCAAGGCTGCAGTGGCCCGCCGTGGCGCTCTGGCCACCCCCCCCGGTCGAGACTGGGCTCGATGCGCCCTTGTCCAGAAGACCCCTGCCTGATTACTGTGACCGCACAGCGGAACGAATGAACCGTCTAGTGGTCAGCTTGGAGTTTCAGTGAAAGCAGCAGGGCGGGCCGGGGAGACCTGGATCGGCGTGGGTGGCGGCCATGCGTAAGTCGATCGCCACCGTCTGCCTCAGCGGCACCCTGACCGAGAAGCTCACCGCCGCCGCGCGCGCCGGCTTCGACGGCGTCGAGATCTTCGAGAACGACCTGCTCGCGAGCCCCCTGGCGCCTGAGGAGGTCGCCGCCCGCACCGCGGACCTGGGCCTGTCCATCGACCTCTACCAGCCGATGCGGGACATCGAGGCCGTGTCCGCCGACGAGTTCGCCCGCAATCTCCGTCGCGCCCGGCACAAGTTCGACCTGATGACACGGCTCGGCGTGGACACCGTCCTCGTCTGTTCCAACGTCTCCCCGCAGACGGTGGACGACGACGCGCTCGCCGCGGAGCAGCTGAGTCAACTGGCGGGTCTGGCCCAGGAGTTCGGCATCCGCGTCGCCTACGAGGCGCTCGCCTGGGGGCGGCACGTGAACACGTACGACCATGCCTGGCGCATCGTCGAGACCGCGGGCCACCCGGCGCTGGGCACCTGCCTGGACAGCTTCCACATCCTCTCCCGCGGCTCGGACCCCAAGGGCATCGAGGGCATCCCCGGCGAGAAGATCTTCTTCCTCCAGCTGGCCGACGCCCCCCTGCTCGCCATGGACGTCCTGCAGTGGAGCCGCCACTACCGCTGCTTCCCCGGTCAGGGCGGCTTCGACGTCGCCGGGCTCGTCCGGCACGTGCTCGCCACCGGCTACCAGGGGCCGCTGTCGCTGGAGGTCTTCAACGACGTGTTCCGCCAGGCGGACGCGGGCCGCACGGCCGTGGACGGTCTGCGGTCCCTGCTCGCTCTTGAGGAGAGCGCCGGCGTGTCCGCCCTGCCGGCCCCGGCCGCACCCTCCGGAGTGGCCTTCGCCGAACTCGCCGCAGGCGACCCCCAGCCCATCGGCGAACTGCTGGCCGCACTCGGCTTCACCCGCACCGGCCGGCACCGCGGAAAGCCCGTCGACCTGTGGGAGCAGGGCGAGGCCCGCGTCCTGGTCAACGCCGGAGCCGCCACGCGCCGCGCCGGCACCAGGCTGGCCGCCATCGGTCTGGAGTCACCGGATCCGCAGGCCGCCGCCCGCCGCGCCGAGGCCCTGCTCGCCCCCACCTTGCCCCGACGCCGGGCCGAGCAGGACGTCCCCCTGGAGTCGGTGGTGGCACCCGACGGCACCGAAGTGCTGTTCTGCGCCACCCGTCGACCTCAACTCCCCAGCTGGACGGATGACTTCGAGCACCGGGCGGCGAGCCGGTCCACCGGCGTCACCGGCATCGACCATCTCGCGCTCACCCAACCCTGGCACCACTTCGACGAGGCGGTGCTCTTCCACCGCGCCGTGCTGGGCCTCAGCCCGCACGACACCGTCGAACTCGCCGACCCCTACGGCCTCTTCCGCAGCCGCGCCCTGTCCGCCCCGCCCGACGGACCACGGCTGGTCCTCAACCTCGCCCCGAGCCCGACGGACGAGACCGGCACCCGGGCTCAGCACGTGGCCTTCGCCGTCGACGACATCGTCGCGGCGGTGCGCCGCTTCCGCGCGGCGGGCGCCAACCTGCTGCGGGTACCCGCCAATTACTACGACGATCTGCGGGCGCGGTACGAGTTTCCCGAGGGCGAGTGGGAGACGTACCGCGAACTCGGCATCCTCTACGACCGGGACGAGCACGGCGGCGAGTTCCGGCACTGCTACACGGAGACGGTCGGCCACGTCTTCTTCGAGTTCGTGCAGCGGTCCGGCGGCTACCGCGGCTACGGCGCCGCCAACGCCCCCATACGCCTCGCCGCCCAACGGAGATAGCCCCTCGGGCGGCGAGGGCCCTGGGTTCAGCATGCTGCCCTGGGTGCTGGGCGGGGGCCTAGGGGAGGTCCTTCACGACCTCTGCTTGCGTGGTGGCCCGGGCGGGGGTCGCGACCCCCGCGGCGGTGAGGACGACCACGGCCGCGGCGGCTGCGGCCAGGGCCCGCCGGAAGCGTCCTGCGGGTAACCGGGTGCGCGGGAACATCGTGCCGACTCCTTGTCGAGTGGGGGGAATTGAGTGGGGGCATACCGAGCAGGGGATCCAGGGCCGGACGTCAGCCTTTCGAGGGGCTCGCGCCGGCTGCGAGGCGAACGGTCGCCGGGGCACCGCTCCGGCCGATCCGCCGGGCGAGCGGCACGAGGGCGATGGCGACCGCGCCCACCAGCCCGGCGAGGGCGAACGTCGTGAAGCCCCAGCTCTCGTTGCCGCTGTCGGCCAACGCACCGATCAGCCAGGGGCCCACGACGGCGCCGGTGCGGCCGACACCGGTGACCCAGCCCAGGCCCGCCGCACGCTCGCTGCCGCGATAGACGGTGTCGGTGGCGGCGTAGACCATGACCTGCGCGCTGAACAGCCACACACCGGTGACGGCGACCACGGCGTACGTGGCGCCCAGCGGGAGATGTGCCTTGAGCAGCAGCGCTCCGGCGGCCGTCAGCACGAACCAGACCGCCGACACCCGGACCGCGCCGAACCGGTCGGCGGTGCGGCCCGCGATCAGCAGGCCGACGATGCCGCCCGCGTTGATGACGAGCAGGAAGCTGACGGAGGAGTTCAGGCCGTAGCCGGAGGCACGCATCATCTGCGGCAGCCAGGTGCTCACGCCGTAGACCAGCAGCAGACCGCAGAAGGAGGCCAGCCACAGCAGGGGAGTCGCCCAGCGCGAGTCGGGGCGGAACAGCGCGCGCACGGCGGCCAGACGGCCCCTGGCCCCGGCGGCCGGCGCGGCGACGGCGGTGGGCCGGGGGAGCCCGTAGCGGTCCGCGACGGCGTCGGCCCGCTCCCGCTCACCGCGCGCCAGCAGTACGCCGGGCGACTCGGGCAGCAGGGCGAGTAGCAGCGGCACGGCGACCACGGCCGGCAGGACGCCCGCCCAGAACACCCAGCGCCAGCCCGCCGCCGGGGCCAGGGTCAGGCCGAGGCCGGTCGCCGCCATGCCGCCCGCGTGGTACGAGGTCATCAGCAGGCCGGTGGTCAGGGCGGCCCGGCGCGGCGGTGCGAACTCCATGACCAAGGCCAGACAGAGCGGCATGAGCCCGCCGAGACCGAGACCGGAGACGAACCGGCCGACCCCGAACGGGCCGATGCCCCCGGCCAGGGCGCAGATCGCCGAGCCGACGGAGAAGAGCGACACGCTCGCGACGAGCATCAGCCGGCGGCCGAGCCAGTCGGTGAGGTTTCCGGCCGTGAGCGCGCCGATGAGCATGCCGAAGGTGGTCCAGCTGCCGATGGTGCCCGCGTCGGCCGGGGTCAGGCCGAGACCGGAGTCGTCGAGCATGTGCGGCATCACGGCGCCGTAGATGTTGACGTCCATGCCGTCGAAGAAGACGGCGAGCCAGCACAGGGCGACGACCGGGAACACCGTGCGGAGCGTGTGTGGGGGACGAGGTGCGGGGGATGTGGGGGAGGGGGTCATCTTCGTCCTCGGAGATGAATGGGCTCGGGAACAGGAGCGGCCTGTTCGCCAGGTGAAATTTGGTTCACTTTGAGCTGGCCATGAGTCTCGGGTCGGGACGGGCGAGTGTCAATGGTCGTGCGTCAGGTACGGATCCCCGTGGGACGCGGAGCGGTACCTGTACGAACTCACCTGGCCCGCACCCGTCGTCCTCGTCCGGGCTGCTGGACGGCGGCTACGTAACCGATTAGCCTCGCTGTCCAGAGTTGGAAAAAGAGTCGAACTCTGTCGAGCGGGAGGGTCACGTCATGCGTACCGCCGAGGCCGAAGCGGACGAGCACCTCATCCGCGAATCGGAGAAGATCGCCGTTGCCCTGGGCCGGATGTTCCCGGGGCTGTGCGAGGTGGTTCTGCACGACCTGCGTGATCCGAAGCACGCGATCCGGGCCATCGAGAACAACCTCTCCGGTCGTGAAGTCGGCGACTCCGCGACCGAGTTGGGGCTGGCGCGGATCGCCGACCCGCAGTACCCGAGCGTCATCCAGAACTACCCCAACCGGTTCCCCGACGGCCGCCCGGCCAAGAGCACGTCGATCGGCATCAAGAACAGCGCCGGCGAGTACATCGCGGCCCTGTGCCTGAACCTCGACGTCTCCGTCCTGTCGCCGGTCACGCTCGCCCTGTCCAACCTCGTCGCCACCGACACCGAGCATCGCGAACAGCCGCTGGAGACCCTGCGCGACCGCAACGCCCGGGAACTGCGCCAGGCGGTCGAGGCGTCGGCCGCGGAACGCGGGGGGACCCCGAGGTCGCTGGGCCGGGAGGCCAAGAAGGCGCTCGTACGGCAGTTGCACGCGGACGGCTACTTCGACTCGCGTGACGCCGCTCAGGCCATCGCGGACCTGCTCGGCGTGTCCCGCGCGACCGTCTACAACTACACCAAGTGAAGGGCCGCTCAATGAGTCGCCGTCTCCTGCACATCACCGAAGAGGAGACCGCCGCGGTCGTCGACGAGGACCTCGCGCTGCAGGCGGCCCGCGAGGCCTTCGCCGCGACCGTGGACGGCGCGGTCTTCCCCAGCGTGGCCGTGCACGGATCCGACCCGCGGAACCGGTTCACGCTCAAGCCGTCGGCCTCCGCCACGCACGCCGGGGTGAAGATCGGCAGCTACTGGCCGGGCAACCCGGAGCAGGGGCTGCCGCGCCACCACTCCACCCTGCTGCTCCTGGACCAGACGATCGGCAGGATCGCCGCCGTCCTGGAGGTCGGCGAGGCCAACGCCTACCGGACGGCGGCCGCCGACGCCCTCGCCGTCGATCTGCTGGCCCGCCCCGGCGCCTCCACCCTGGCCGTGTTCGGCACCGGGCACCAGGCCGCCTACGAGGTACGGGCCGTCAGCCGGGTCCGGCCCGTCGACGAGGTCCTGGTCGTGGGCCGCGACAAGGACCGCGCCGCACGGATGGCGGCCGACCTCGCGGCGGAGGGCCGTACCGCGACGGTCACCGGCGCCGAGGAGGCCTGCGCCCGGGCCGACGTGATCGTCACCGCCACCAACGCCCGTGCCGACGACCCGCCCCTGTTCCGGGCCCGGTGGATCCGGCCCGGTACCCATGTCTCCTGCATGGGCGCGGACGCCCCCGGCAAGCGGGAACTGGACCCCGAGCTGTTCTCCGTGGCGCGCGTCTTCTGCGATCTGCCCGAGCAGGCCCGCCGCATGGGCGACAGCCAGCACGCTCCCGAGGAGACCGTGCTCACCCCGCTCGGCGAGGTCCTCACCGGCCGGGCCACGGGACGCGGCGACGACGCCGACATCACGGTCTTCGACAGCTCCGGCATCGGCCTGCAGGACCTCTACCTGGGCCTGGCCCTTCTGAAGAGGATGGACATAACTCTGTGAGCACCACCGCACCTGCAACGCACGTCCGGAACCTGGCGGATCCCGGCACCCCGTTCGCCGTCGTCGACGTGCACAGGGCACGACGCAACATCGCACGGCTAGCCCAGCGGGCGGACCGGCTCGGGGTCACCCTGCGCCCGCACGTCAAGACGGCCAAGAGCCTCGACGTCGCCGCCCTCCTGTACGACGGCACCCCCTGCCCCGTCACCGTCTCCACCCTCGCCGAGGCCGAGGCGTTCGCCGACGCCGGCTACACCGACATCACCTACGCCGTCGGCATCGACCCCCACAAGCTGCCCCGTGTGATCGCCCTGCTCCGTCGCGGCGTCACCCTGCGCGTCCTGCTCGACAGCACCGAACAGGCGACGTCCGTCGCCGACGCCGCTCGGGAAGCGGGCATCGCCGTCCCCGCCCAGATCGAGATCGACTGCGACGGCCACCGCGGCGGACTCAGGCCCGACGCGCCGGGGCTCGTCGGCATCGGCCGCATCCTGCACGAGGCGGGCTGCCTCGACGGCGTCCTGACCCACGCGGGCGAGTCCTACTTCGCCCACACCGCCGAGGAACAGCGCCTGGCGGCGAAGAACGAACGCGACGCCGCCGTCGCCGCAGCCGACACACTGCGGGCCGCCGGGCTGCCCGTGCACATCGTCAGCGTCGGCTCCACCCCCACCGCCCACGCGGCGGACGACCTCACGGGCGTCACCGAACTGCGCGCCGGGAACTACGTCTTCTTCGACCTGGTCATGGCTGGCCTGGGCGTCTGCGACCTCGACGACCTGGCCCTGTCGGTGGTCGTCACCGTCATCGGTCACCGCCCCGAGTACGGGTGGATCATCACCGACGGCGGCTGGATGGCCATGTCCCGCGACCGCGGCACCTCCGCCCAGCCCCAGGACCAGGGCTACGGCCTCGTCGCCGACCTGACCGGCCGGCTGATCCCCGGGCTCGTCATGACCGGCGCGAGCCAGGAGCACGGCACCCTCAGCGCACGCGACGGAGCCCTCCTGCCCGACCTGCCCGTCGGCACCCGCCTGCGCATCCTGCCCAACCACGCCTGCGCCACGGCGGCCCAGCACCACGGCTACCACGTCGTCGACGGCGGCCGGCCCGACGATGGTCCCACACCCGCGATCCAGGGAGTCTGGAACCGGGTCAGCGGCTGGTAGCCCGCCGACCGAGGCTCCCGCCCACCAACGCTTCCGCCGACCGAGGCTTCCGCCCGCCCCGAGACTCCCGGCGACCGAGGCTTCCGCCCCCAAGGCTCCCGCCCCCCGAGACTCCCGCCGACCGAGGCTCCCGCCTCCAAGGCTCCCGCCCCCAAGGCGCTCCCGCCCCCCGAGACTCCCGCCGACCGAGGCCTCCTCGACCGAGGCTTCCGCCCACGAAGGCTTCCGCCCCCCGAGGCTTCCGCCCACGAAGGCTCCCGCCCCCCGAGGCTTCCGCCCACCAAAGCTCCCGCCCACCTCCTTACTCCTGCCGCAAGGCTCCGACAGCAAGGACACGCCATGGCCGCCGCTTCGCCCGTAACGTTCGACGACGTCCGTGACGCCGCCGCGCGCCTCAAGGGCATCGCCCACCGCACCCCCGTCCTCACCTCGCGCACGCTCGACGCCCTCGTCGGTGCCGAGGTGTTCATCAAGTGCGAGAACTTCCAGCGGATCGGCGCCTTCAAGATCCGCGGCGCCTACAACGCGGCCGCCCAGCTCTCTCCCGAGCAACTGGCCAAGGGCATCGCCGCCTACTCCTCCGGCAACCACGCCCAGGCCACCGCCCTGGCCGCCCGCGAACTCGGCACCAGCGCCGTCATCCTGATGCCCGAGGACGCCCCCCGGTCCAAGATGGCGGCCACCGCCGGCTACGGGGCGGAGATCGTGACGTACGACCGCTACACCCAGGACCGCACGGCCCTCGGCGAGGCCCTGGCCGAGGACCGCGGCCTGGCCCTGATCCCGCCCTACGACCACCCGCACGTCATCGCCGGCCAGGGCACGGCCGCCCTCGAACTCCTGGAGGACACCGGAGAACTCGACGCACTCGTCGTGCCCGTCGGCGGGGGCGGCCTCATCGCCGGGAGCGCCACCACCGCCAATGCGCTGCACCCCGGCATCCGCATGATCGGCGTCGAGCCCGAAGCGGGCGACGACACCAAGCGGTCCCTGGAGAGCGGTGAGCGCGTCACCATTCCCGTGCCCCGCACCATCGCCGACGGCCAGGCGATCTCCACCCCCGGCGAGATCACCTTCGACATCAACCGGCGCCTGGTCGACGCCGTCACCCTGGTCAGCGACGAGGAGATCGTCCAGGCCATGAGGTTCGCCTTCGAGCGCCTGAAGATCGTCCTGGAACCCAGCGGCGCGACGGGCCTGGCAGCCCTCCTGTCCGCACGCGTCGACAACCTCCCGCGGCGGATCGGTGTCATCGCCTCGGGCGGCAACATCGACACCGAGCGGTTCACGGCGCTCATCAGCGGCTGAGGCGGAGGTCGGAGCCGGTACGCCGGGTGGTGGGCACCCCCTCCGCCGGGTGGCCCGGCACCCGGGACAATCTTGGCCATGACCGAAGAGACGGGCGACGCCGAGAACCGCTTGGCCAGGATCGAGCGAATGCTGGCGAGCCGCGAACGTGATCTGGTCCCCGCGTGGCAGCGGGCGACGCGCGGGGAGCCGCGCTGGGCGGTGACCGCCGCGATCCTGGTGGCGGTCGCCCTGCAGCTGATGCTGCCGCACCGGCTCGCGCTCCAGCCGTTCTGGGCACTGCCCGTACTGGAGCTGGTGCTGCTGGCAGGCCTGATCGCCGCGAACCCCCGGCGGGTCGAGCCCCGTACACGCCGGCTGCGGTGGCTGGGGCTGGGCCTGATCTGCGTCATCAGCCTGGCCAACGGTCTGGCGGCCATCCGGCTCGTGGCGGACCTGGTGAGCGGCACCGCGGGGGCGGACGCGGTGCCGCTGCTGCTCACCGGCGGCGGCATCTGGCTGACCAACGTCATCGTTTTCGCCCTGTGGTACTGGGAGTGGGACCGCGGCGGCCCGATGGCACGCGCCCTCGGCCGGCAGCAGCACGCAGACTTCCTCTTCGTGCAGATGCAGAGCCCGGAGACCGCCCCGCCGGACTGGGAGCCGGCGTTCCTGGACTACCTGTACCTCTCCTTCACCAACTCCACCGCGTTCAGCCCGACCGACGTGATGCCCCTGTCACGGTGGGCGAAGATGCTGATGATGCTGCAGTCCTCGGTCTCTCTGGTGACCGTGGTCCTGGTGGTCGCGCGGGCCGTGAACATCCTGAAGTGACCTGCTGTGACTTCTCCCACCTGCTCTTGCCCTGGTGGGAGAGGCTTACCTACGTTCGGTCGTATGTCCTCCTTTGACCCCATCCTTCCCGGCGAGCCGGACGAGCCTGCCGCAGAGAGCACATCCGCGCCCGTCGACTTCGTGGTCGACCTGACCGCGCACGAAATGCTCCGGCGCACGCACGCCCTGGCCGCTCTGGGGCCCGACTGGGACCCCGTCGCGGCGCTGCGCGGTGAGGAGGAGGCGTACGACCTGCTGTACTCCGGCCTCGACGCGGAGCAGCAGCGCGTCTACGACGAGCTGGTCGCGGCCGGGGTGCTCCCCAGGCGCGGGGGCGGCGATGCTGCCGCTTGACCCGCAGGCCGACATCGGGCGCCGTGCCTGGGTGGACTGCCCGAACTGCGACGACCGCCGGCAGTGCGCCACCTGCGAGCAGGGGCGTGCGTGCCACGACCACTGGCGCTACCTGCTCTCCAACACCGGCAGCCTGCTCCACCTGCAGTGCCCGTCCTGCACCCACGTCTGGACCCACGAGACCGACTTCGGCGCCACCCGGCACCAGGGGTGAGACCGCTCAGGGTGCGGTGAACAGGGTCGGGAAGCGGGGAGCCAGCCAGGGCTTGGCTCCCCAGGCGAGCACCTGCCCCCGGGCGATGGCACGCCAGGGGTTGAGCCGGCCCAGCGCGATCAGGAGGAACGCGGTGGGCTCGATGAGGATGGTGCAGTCCGAGCGGCCCGGCGGCGGCCCCGGTGTCACCTGCACGGCGCCGTCGGCCAGGGACACGCCGAACGCCTCGCCCCCGCGGAGCCGGACCGTGTAACGGGCCGTGAGACCGGCGGCGGCCGCGGTGTTCGTGACGCGCGGCATGACCGAGAGCATGAACGGCATACAGAGGCCCACGCGCGGGCCGTCGAGCATGTGCGGGCGGTCCAGGGCGCGCGCGAGATCGTATCCGTGGCCCAGCATGTGCGTGAGCAGGTAGGACGCGAGAACGCCGCGGTCCATGGTGCCCATGGGCGTGGTCGGGGTACGGCCCGCTGTGCCCGTCCGCGCCACGGCGTCCAGGAATACCTCGGCCTGCTTCGCGATCATTGTCGCCAGTGGCTCGGCCCGGCGCTCCCCGAAGCCGGCGAGGGACTCGGCGTTCGCCGCGGCCAGGCTCTGCGGGGTGCCGTCCCCGTACGGGCGCTCACGCCCGGAGGCGAGGTCGGCCATCAGCTCGTTGGCCAGGGCCAGATGTGCGGCCGCCTCGCCGACGCTCCACTCCGATCCCGGTACGGGAACCGCCGTGTCGGGCACACGCCGCAACAGCGCGGCGATGTCCTCGGCGGTCCCGCGTATCGCCTGCCCGAGGTCCTCGGGCAGCGGCCCCCCGATGTCCTGCCGTTCCGTCACCTGCACGCCGCCCGCCCCTCCCGCCTGCCACGCCCCGAGCGCACGGGGCGCCGCGTACCCAATCAGACTCGGGAACGCGGGGCAAGCCCGCGGGCGGCGCGCGCTCAGCGGCTGCCCGTCCAGTTGTGGGCCACGTCGACCACCACACGGTCGGGCAGCTGGATCACCCGGAACGGCAGCCGGGCCCGGACCCCGAGGCCGATCTGCGTCTCACCCTCGAAACTGCCGGCGAACCGGGTGTCCCGGAAGGTGCGGTAACCGCTGACGTTCACGCCCGGAAGGGTGTGCCCCACCCGTCCCGGATACGTCGGTGTGCCGGTCTCCGGGTCGTAACTCGGCGCGCCGATATGGACGTCGAGGATGGCCCCGCCGCCGACCGGGATGTAGCGGCCGCTGGCGGTCTGGTGGAGCCGGTGCACGTACCGGACGGAGAAGCCGATGGACCGGCCACCGCCGGGCACGTCGAAGACCATGCGGTCGAAGCAGGCGTGCCGACCGGTCCTGATGTTGTCCAGCGGCACGGCCCCGGCGGTGGGACCGCCCTTGGCGCCGCTGCCCCAGCCGGTCGGACACGCCGTCGCCCGCGCGGTGGCCGCAGGTGCGGCGCCCGCCGTGCTCGACGCCGTCGCCAGCCCGGTGCCCGCCAGAACGAGCGCCGCTATCACTGCCCCAATTCTTCGCATGATGTCCCCCTTGGTCGAGTCATGCTGTTATCGGGTGAGACACGCAGGTATGGCGAAAGGTTGCACGCCGAGTGCCCGGAGTTTCAGGGGTCTCGCGGGGCAGTAACTCTCGGTCACTGATCCGGTGACGTACAGTCGAGGCCGGGGAGGCAGACCGGAGGGGGCGTCATGCCGGACGAGTCGGCCGTGCGGTTCGCGGTGCTGGGGCCGGTGCGGGTCTGGCGCGGGGAGCGCGAGCTGGATCTCGGGGGGCCTCAGGAACGGGCGCTGCTGGCCCTCCTGTTGCTCAGGGCAGGTCAGCCCGTCCCCGTACCCGAGATCGTCGACGCGCTGTGGGGACCGCACCCTCCGCGCACCGCCGTCAACGTCGTCCGCCGTCATGTCGGCTCCCTGCGCCGCCTGTTGGAGCCCGGGCTGCCCGCGCGGGCGTCGGGCCGCCGGCTGGTACGCGGCGCGGGTGGCTACCGGCTGGTCACCGACGGCGACGCCCTGGACCTCGTACGCTTCCGCGGGCTGCGGGACGAAGCCCGGCGGGCCGCCGCCGAAGGCTCGCCCGCACGGGCCGTGGATCTGCTCGCCGAGGCGCTGTCGTTGTGGAACGGACCGGTGGCGTCCGGGATCTCCCCGGACGTGCGCGACCGCCTGGCGGTCGGCGGCCCGCAGCGCGAGCGCCTCGCTGCCGTGCGCGAGGCGGCCGACGCGGCGCTGCGCGCCGGCGTACCGGGCCGGGTGCTGCCGGAACTCCGGGACGCCGTCGCCGAGCACCCGCTGGACGAGCCCCTGCTGGCCCGGCTGGTCCTGGCCCTCGCGGCCACCGGCCGCCGCGCCGAGGCGCTGAGCACCTACCGGGCCGCGTGCGCCCGCCTCGCCGACGAGCTGGGCATCGATCCCGGACCCGAACTACGGGACGCGCTGCACGAGGCGACCGGTCCGGGTGCCGACACACCGCCCCGGGAATCCCTGGGTCCGCGCACCGCCGTACCCGCCCAACTGCCCCACGACCTGCCGACGTTCACCGGTCGCCACGCCGAGCTGGAGGAGGTGCTCGGCTCGCTCGCCGACGACGCGGAGCAGGCCGAGACGGTGCTGATCTCCGCGCTCGGCGGCATGGCGGGCGTGGGCAAGACCGCGCTCGCCGTCCACTGGGCCCACCGGGTCGCCGACCGCTATCCGGACGGGCAGCTCTACGCCGACCTGCGCGGCTTCGCCCCGTCCGGGTCGATCACCGACCCGGGGGAGGCCCTGCGCGGCTTCCTCGACGCGCTCGGGGTGCCGCCGGAGCGCATCCCGCGGGGCCTGGACGCCCAGGCCGCGCTCTACCGCAGCGTGCTGTCCGGACGGCGGGTGCTCGTCCTGCTCGACAACGCGCGTGACGCGGAGCAGGTACGGCCGCTGCTGCCCGGCGCGCCCGGCTGCCTCACCGTGGTCACCAGCCGGGACGAACTCACCGGCCTGGTGGCCGCCCACGGAGCCCGCTCCCTGACCCTGCGGCCGTTCGACCCCGGCCAGGCACGGGCGTTCCTCGCCGGCCGGCTGGGCGCGCGGCGGATCGCCGCCGAACCCGGGGCGGTGGACGAGATCATCACCCGGTGCGCCGGACTGCCCCTCGCCCTCGCCTGCGTGGCCGCCCGGGCCGCCCTGCGCCCCCACTTCCCGCTGGCGGCCGTCGCCGCCGAACTGCGCGAGGCCCACGGCAGCCTCGACGCCTTCACCCGGCCCGACACCTCGGCTGACGTCGCCACGGTGTTCTCCTGGTCCGCACATGCCGTGTCGGCCGAAGCCGCCCGGCTCTTCCGGTTCCTCGCCCTGCACCCCGGCCCGGACGCCTCCCCGGCCGCCGCGGCCGCGCTCGCCGGACTGCCGCTCCGTCAGGTGCGTCCCCTGCTCGCCGAACTCTGCGGCGTCCACCTCGTCAACGAACCCGCCCCCGGCCGCCACGCCTTCCACGACCTGCTCCGCGCGCACGCCACCGAACTCCTCCAGACCCACCACGGCGAGGACGAGCGGCAGGAGGCGGTCGACAGGCTGTTCGCGCACTACCTGCACCGCGCCCATGCCGCCGGTGCGGTACTCGACCCCAGTGGGGATCTCCCGCCCCTGCCGGAAGGCACGCACGCCGAACCGTTCGCCGACGACAGCCAGGCCCTGGCCTGGCTCGGTGCCGAGTACGGGGCGCTGCCCGCCGTCATCCAGGAGGCGGCGGCCTCCCGTCGCGACCGGCTCGCGTGTCTGCTGGCCTGGTCCCTGGAACCGTACTTCGAACGGCGCGGCCACTGGCACGACGGGCTGACCGCCCAGCGCACCGCGCTCGACGCCGCGCTGCGGCTCGCCGAGCCCGCCCTGGAGGCCCGCGCCCGGCGGGGCCTCGGCCGGGCGGCGGGCAGACTGGGCCTGCACGACGAGGCCCGCGCCCACCTCGACCGGGCCCTGGAGCTGTTCACCGGTCTCGGTGACCTCGTCGGCCGGGCGGGAACCCACCGCAGCCTGGGCTGGACGAGCGAGCAGCAGGGCGACCTGGCCGGGGCCCTGCGGCACAACCGGCTCGCCCTCGACCTGTTCCGTACGGCGGGGCACCGGCCGGCGCAGGCCAGCGTCCTCAACTCCGTCGGCTGGTACCACGTCCTGCTCGGCGAGCACCGGCAGGCGCTCACGCACTGCTTCGAGGCCCTGACCCTGCTCCAGGACCTGGGCGACCGCTACGGCCAGGCCGCGACCTGGGACAGCATCGCCTACGCCTACCACCACCTCGGCCGACACCCGCACGCCCTGCTCGGCTACCGCAACGCGCTGACCCTGTACCGCGCGCTCGGAGTGCCGTACCCGGAGGCCGACACGCTCACCCGCATCGGCGAGACCCATCTGGCCACCGGCGACCGCGACAGCGCCCGGGCCGCCTGGGAACAGGCCCTCACCCTCCTCACCGCGCTCGGCCATCCCGACGCCGACAGGGTCCGGGCCCGACTCGACGGACGGGACGAGTGGGTCGGCGCGGTGTGAGCGGCGGACACACGCACGACGCGGCGGCGGTCGGTGGCCGTGCCGGACGGGACTCGGTGAAGTGATGCGGTTCGAAGTGCTCGGATCCCTGCGGGTGGTGCGCGGGGAGACCGAGCTGGATCTCGGCTTCCCCCAGCAACGGGCCCTGCTCGGGCTGCTGCTGGTGCACACGGGCCGGTCCGTGCGGATGAGCGAGATCGTCGACGTGCTCTGGCCCGGGCAGCCGCCCGCCAGCGCCCGGAACGTGGTGCGCCGCTACGTCGGTGCGCTGCGCAGGCTGCTGGAACCGGAACTGCCGCCACGCGCGCCCGGCCGGCGCCTGCTGACCCGTACCGGTGGCTATCTGCTGGAGGCGGACACCGACGAGGTCGACCTGCTGTGCTTCCGCGACCTCACCCGACAGGGCATGCGGGCCGCCGCCACCGGACGGCCGGAGGAGGCGGTACGGCACTTCGCCGACGCCCTCGCCCTGTGGCGCGGTCCGGTGGCGACCGGGATAGCCGAGGCCACGCGCGCGCACCTCCACTTCTCTGCCGTGGAGCGGGAATTCGTGCGCACCGCGCAGATGGCGGCGGACGCCGCGCTGCTGTGCGGCAGGTCGGAGCAGGTGCTCCCCGCCCTGCGCAGAGCCGCCGTACTCGAACCGCTGGACGAGGCGCTGCACGCCCGACTGGTCCTGTCGCTGGCGGCCCGCGGACTGCAGGCCGAGGCGTTGACCGCGTACGAGGACGTCCGGCGCGACCTGGCCGCGCAGCTCGGCGT
This sequence comes from Streptomyces sp. Ag109_G2-15, assembly GCF_900215565.1. Taxonomy (NCBI): domain Bacteria; kingdom Bacillati; phylum Actinomycetota; class Actinomycetes; order Kitasatosporales; family Streptomycetaceae; genus Streptomyces; species Streptomyces sp. Ag109_G2-15. The sequence continues at coordinate 478,045 of NZ_OCNI01000002.1, read as the reverse complement.
CCCACCCGGTCCCGAACTGGGCGCGGCCCACGCCCGCGTCCTGCGCCAAGAGGTGCGGCCCGCCGGGCGGGACGCGCCCCCGGTGCGACGGCGGTCTCCGGAACCCTTCGTCCGGCCCGCCCAGTTGCCGCCCGACCTCGCCGTCTTCACGGGCCGTGGCACCGAGCTGGAGACGCTGAACGCCCTCGCCGACGCCACGGCGGCCACCGACGGGGTGCCCGCGACCGTCCTGATCAGCGGAATGGCGGGCATCGGCAAGACCGCCCTGGCGGTCCACTCGGCGCACCGCGCCGCAGACCGTTTCCCGGACGGCCAACTCCACGTGGAGCTGGGCGGCTTCGACCCACGCCGGTCCGCCCTGGAACCCGCCGAGGCGCTACGGCAGCTCCTCGCCGCCCTCGGAGTGACCGCGCGGCGGATGCCGGAGGGCGTGGACGCGCTCGCCGGCCTCTACCGCGGCCTGCTGGCGGGCCGCCGCCTTCTCGTCCTCCTCGACGGCGCCGCCGGCACCGAGCAGCTGCGTCCCCTGCTGCCCGCCTCGCCCGGTTGCCTGACGGTGGTCACAAGCCGCAACGCACTGCCCGGCCTGATCGCCGCCGGCGCACGCCCGCTGCGCCTGGACCTGCCGTCCGCAGCGGACGCCCGCGCCGCCCTGGCCCGGCGGATCGGCTTCGCGCGCATGACCGCAGAACCCGAGGCGGTCGAGGAGATCGTCGCGCGGTGCGGGCGGCTGCCGCTGGCCCTCGCCGTCGTCGCCGCGCGCGCCACCAGCCGCAGGGACTTCCCGCTGGCCGCCCTCGCCGCCGAACTCCGCGCCGCCCACGGCAGCCTCGACGCCCTCTCGTCCGCCAAGGGGGCAGCCGACGTCCGCACCGCGTTCCACTGCTCCTACCGGACCCTGTCGGCGCGCAGCGCGCGGCTGTTCCGGCTGCTTCCGCAGCACACGGGCCCCCTCGTCACGGCCGGTGCCGCCGCGGCACTCGCCGACCTGCCGGTGCGCGAGGCCCGGGCGCTCCTGGGCGAGCTGGCCGAGGCGCACCTCGTCACCGAAGCCACGCCCGGCCGCTACGCCCTGCACGAGCTGCTGCGCGCCTTCGCCACCGAACTCACCGCGTAGCCTCCCTCACTTCCCTGTCACTCTTTTTGCACATCCCCCGACCTACGCTCCCGGCGAAGTGGCCGACCGGATCGCCGCTTCACGTGACGACAGAGCGGAGGCGACGGCGGATGACGGCGACGACCGGCATCGAGGCGAGCGGCGGACACCCGGGCTCACCGCGACCGGGGCGCGTGTGGCGGCGGGCCATGGGACTGGACATCCTCATCACGGACCCGGCCCCCGCCGTGCTGCCCCGCGAACGCTCGCCGTACGGGCAACCCGACCTCGCCGCAGGGCCCCACAGGTGGACCGCCCGCGACAGCGGTGAGTACCTGTTCGTGGGCGTGCGGGGCGGCGGGCCGCTGTTACTGCAGGAACCCTCCGTGGACGGCGTGCTCGGCCCGGGCGACATCTGCTTCTACGACCTGTACCGCCCGCCCTCGCTGCACCTCCCCGAGCGATGCCGTACGAAGACGTTCCTGCTCTCGCGCGAACAACTGGGGCTCGCGGACCGCGACCTGCACCGGATCACCAGGGTGCCCGTGCGCCGCGACTCCCGGATGGGCTCGCTCCTCTCGCCGTTCCTGTCCGGCCTCGCCGACACCGCCGTGGTGTCGCGGCCCGCGGTCGGCGAGATGCTCGCCTGGAACGCCGCGAACCTGCTCACCACCCTCGCCACGGAGCACCTGCGGGAAAACGGGAGGGCGGCCGTCGGCGACCAGCCGTCCCTGGTGTGCCGGATCCTCAGGTTCATCGACCTGAACCTGGGCGACGTGGAGCTGTCTCCCGAGCGGATCGCCCGAGCCCACCACATCTCCGTGCGCTACCTGCACAAGCTCTTCGCGGACCAAGGGACCACGGTCGGCAGGCGGATCCTGCTGCGCCGGCTGGAGGAGTGCCGGCGCGAACTCGCGGACCGGTCCCGCGGGACCCGGACCATCGCCGCGGTGGCGGGCCGCTGGGGCTTCGCCAGCGCCACGCACTTCAGCCGCGTCTTCCGCACCACGTACGGGATGACCCCGCGCGAGTGGCGGGACTCCGCGGACCGGTAGACAGCCGTTGGCGCACCGGACCGTACCTCGGATCGCATCGCACCGCACCGACAGCGGCGCCCGGCGGATCCGTGCACTGTCGGCACACCGACCGTTCGCTCACGGGCAACTGACCTCCGCCCAGCGGTTCTACGGTGGCGCTCGGCGGTGCCGGAGCACTCAGCACATCCCGCCGGACGATCCGGCGCCCACGAAATCCGAGGAGAATCGATGTCCGATGCCGTAGCACCGGTCCAGCCGGTCCTGGAGCCCGCCGCCGCCGAGTTCGCGCGGGCGACCGCCAATCCGCCGTACCTGTTCGACCTCGCCCCGGCGGAGGGCCGTAAGGCGGTCGACGAGGTGCAGTCCGGCGACATCGGGAAGCCGGCCGTCGACGAGGAGTGGATCACCGTCTCGGGCGGCCCCACGGGCAGCGTCCGGGCCCGGATCGTCAAGCCCGCCGGAGCCACTGGCGCCCTCCCGGTGATCGTCTACATCCACGGCGCCGGCTGGGTCTTCGGCAACGCCCACACCCACGACCGCCTGGTGCGCGAACTCGCCGTCGGCGCCGACGCGGCCGTCGTCTTCCCCGAGTACGACCTGTCGCCCGAGGCCCGCTACCCGGTCGCCATCGAGCAGAACTACGCCGTCGCCCGCTGGGTCGTGGAGCAGGGCGCGGCCAAGGGCCTGGACGGCTCCCGGCTGGCCGTGGCCGGTGACTCCGTCGGCGGCAACATGACCGCCGCCCTCACCCTGATGGCCAAGGAGCGCGGCGGCCTCCCGTTGGTCCAGCAGGTGCTGTTCTACCCGGTCACGGACGCGAACTTCGACACCGGCTCCTACCACCAGTTCGCCACCGGCTACTTCCTGCGCCGCGACGGCATGCAGTGGTTCTGGGACCAGTACACGACCGACGAGGCCGAGCGCGCGCAGATCACCGCCTCCCCGCTGCGCGCCACCACGGAGCAGCTCAAGGATCTGCCCCCGGCCCTGGTCGTCACCGCCGAGGCGGACGTCCTGCGGGACGAGGGCGAGGCCTACGCCAACAAGCTGCGCGAGGCCGGCGTACCCGTCACCGCGGTGCGCTTCCAGGGCGTCATCCACGACTTCGTCATGCTCAACGCCCTGCGCGGCACCCACGCCGCCGAGGCCGCCATCACCCTGGCCGCCCGCACCCTGCACGCGGCCCTGCACACCGCCTGAAGCCGGACGGGTCGCCCTTCCGTCCGTGCGGGAGGGCGATCCCGTAAGCAGCTTGATGGTGTGTCAGACGCGGCGAGCATCGCCGTGAGCCTGTGACCTCCCGCCCCCCGAGACGCGTGCCGACTTCAACCATCTGCGTGATATACACGTTCTCCATATCTTCCGCACGGTCTGTTGGCATGCTCCTGGGGGGAGTTCCGTGAGCACTACTGGCGCGGGCGGGCGGGTTCAGCCTGCCCACCCGGGGGACCCCGCCCGCATCGGCCCGTACCGGATCATCGGCCGTCTCGGCTCCGGTGGCATGGGCACGGTCCACGCCGGCCTCACCGCCGACGGACTCAGGGTCGCGGTCAAGGTGATCCACCCCGCGCAGGCCCAGGACCCGGAGTTCCGGGCCAGGTTCCGCCGCGAGGTGCACCTCTCCGCCCGGGTACAGGGCCCCTGCCTCGTGCCCCTGCTCGCCGCCGACCCCGAGGCCGACGCACCCTGGCTGGCGACCGCCTACGCGCCCGGCCCCACCCTCAACCGGCACCTGGCCGAGCACGGCCCGCTCACCGGCGGCACCCTGTACGCGTTCGCGACCGGTACGGCCCAGGCGCTGGCGGCCATCCACGCGGCCGGCGTGGTCCACCGGGACGTGAAGCCGCAGAACGTCATCCTCACGCCCGCCGGGCCCCGCGTGCTGGACTTCGGTATCGCCCACGCCGCCGACGGCACCAGCGTGACCCGGACCGGCGTCCTGACCGGCACCCCCGGCTGGATCAGCCCCGAGTACTACCGCGACGGCACGGCCGGACCCGAGGGCGACCTGTTCGCCTGGGGTGCGCTGGTGGCCTACGCCGCGACCGGCCGTCTCCCCTTCGGCGGCGGCGCGCCGGACGCGGTCGCGTTCCGAGTCATGTCGGGGGAACCCGATCTGGACGGCGTTCCGCAGGAGGTGCGGGAGATCGTGACGACGGCGCTCGCGAAGGAGCCCGCCGACCGGATACCCGCCGTCACGGCGGCGGAGCAGTGCGCACGGCTGCTCGCCGCACAGACCACCCAGGTCGTCGGCGGCGAGGTGCACCTGGGACCCACCGGTGCCGGCGACCCGGTCATGGCCCAGTGGGACCTGCCCACCCTGGACGATCCCCGCTGGCACGCCCCGGCGCCATCGTCCTCCCGTAAGCGGACCATCACGACCGTCCTCGTCGCAGCAGCCGTGGCCGGCGGCCTCGCGGGCGCCGCCATCGCCTTCCCACGCGGGGGCAGCGACCACGCCGGAAAGTCCGACGAGTCCACGGCCACCGCATCCCCGGCCGCGCACGAGGACAGCACCGCACGTCACACCGGATCCGCCGCGCCCGGCGGGACGACGCGGGCGCCGGAGCCGGCGGCCGATCCGCGGAGGGCGGCCGTCCCGACCGACCCCCTCGCCGGAGTGCCCGACCCCGCCTTCACCCGTGCCGGGGACGAGACCCAGCCCGGCGACGACGAGTGGAGAGCCAGCACCGTAGCGGGCACCGCGGCCGAGCAGGACGTGGCGAAGGCGGTCCGGGACGACGTGAGGACCATGCTCGCCACCAAGGACATGGCCTTCATGGAGCCCACGGTCACGTTCAACGAGCGTGCGCAGACGCTGATGGTGACCGGCGGCCCGATCTCCCAGCTTCCCGAGGAACAGCAGGAAGTGTTCCGCAGGAGCGGGGAGATGGCGGCCTGCACCGCCCTGGCCCGCAGGCTCGCGGACGACCCCACCGCCTGGCCCTACGGCCGCTACTCGGTCTTCTGGAAGGACTCCGACACCGATCCCGAGCCGAACATCCTCGGCTTCGGCGAGGCCACCGACGGGTGCTACAACCAGACCGCCGGGCAGTGGCAGGGCGACGAGTCCGGCATGGCGACCGCGCAGATACCGAGCAGCGACCAGGCGGAGATCCGCGTCGCCGACGCCACCGACAAGGCCATCACCGCGGCCTGGAAGGGCAGGGTCGCCGAGGGGAACGGGGTGGATCCCGCGGCCGCGGACAACGACATCAGCCTCGGCTTCGATCCCGTCGAGAAGGCCGCCTACGTGTGGATGCACGACCCCGACGGCACACTGATCGGCCGCGCCCAACGGGACAACTTCCAGGACGTCGTCACCACCACCGCGTGCCGGAGGCTGGTCTCCGAGTACAGCCGCAACAAGGCCTGGAAGTACACCCGTTGGTCCATCGCCGTGTTCGAGGGCAACGCCCGCTTCCCCGAGCTCACGGGCTCGGGCGACTGCATGCGGTAACGGGCCGGAGCGGCAGGGCGTCGTCCGCGGCGATCACCACACGCACGGCAGCCGCACCTCGATCACGGTCGGCCCCCCGACCGGACTGGACACCTGCACGCTGCCGTCCAGCGCGGCGACCCGCCGGCGGACGCCCAGCAGGCCCGTGCCCTCGCTCTCGTCCGCCCCGCCCGTGCCGTCGTCCCGCACGACGGCACGCAGCCCGGAGCGCAGGCGTTCCAGCCGTACGGTCGCCCGTCGGCCACCGCCGTGCTTGGCGGCGTTGGTCAGCGCCTCGGCCACCGCGAAGTACGCGGCGGCCTCGACGGCGGCCGGGGGCCGCGGGCCCTCCTCCAGACCACCCGCGACCTCCACGGTCACCTCAAGCCCGCTGCTCGCCGCCAGGGCGCGTACGGCCCCGGCCAGGCCGCGGTCGGTGAGGATCGGCGGATGGATGCCGCGCACCACCTGGCGCAGCTCGGTGAGCGCCTCCTCGGCCTGGTCCTGTGCCTCGGCCAGCAGCCTGCGCGCCATCTGCGGATCGCGGTCGTACGCGCGCCGTGCCAGCCCGATCCGCATGGACAGCGCCACCAGGCGGGCCTGGGCGCCGTCGTGCAGATCGCGTTCGATGCGGCGCAGTTCGGCCTCGTGCGCCGAGATAGCGTCGGCACGGGTCGCGGCCAGCTCCTCGACGCGGGCGGCGAGCAGCGCCTGGGGCGAGGGCCGCAACAGGGCCGTCGACCAGGCGGCCTCCAGGTCGGCGAGCCGAGTGATCAGAGGCAGTACGACCGGAGCGCGGCGCAGCAGCCCGCACCACACCCCGTCGACGACCAGACCCAGCGGCCACAGCGGCAGCGCAAGGAAGACCAGTGCGCCGTAGACGTACGAGGCGACCATCCAGCGCAGGTCGATACGGGTACCGGGATCAAGGACCGCGGTGCGCAGGCGTTGACGCAGCGGACCGGTGAGGGTCTGGTACGCCTCCGGGATCCGCCGTCCCGTCCAGGCGGCGGTCATGTGCCGCTTGGCCCCGGCGATCCGACGGATCAGCATCACCGTCTCGGGCAGCATCCAGGCCCCGACCACGGCGAGCGTGGCGACGGCCGTGATGAGCAGCACGGTGATGAAGAGATACAGACCGAAGACCAGGACCGCGGCAAGGACCAGGTGAACCGTGGCACGCCCGGCCTGCCGCAACGCTCTACCCATACGGCAACGCTAGGCGATCCGACGCGAACGACCGGGGAAGCGGACTCCACCTTCGGGGTGCAGCCCGCTACACCGTCGCCTCGATCACGCTCAGGTCCGAGGGTGATCCACCTCACACCCGAATGCCTGCGCGACGCAGCGAAGATGTGGGCTACTCTCCTTCGTGACGCAACCAATGCGTCACGCAGAGAAGTCCGGAATGTTTCTGCCTCCATCCACCCCTCAAGGAGCCCACATGCTCACCATCGCCGTCACCGGTGCGACCGGCGCCCAGGGCGGGGCCACCGCCCGCGCCCTGCTGGTCGCCGGACACCGGGTCCGTGCGCTCACCCGCACCCCCGCCGCACCGGCGGCCGAGGCCCTGCGCGGGCTCGGTGCGGACGTCCGGTACGCCGACTTCGACGACCGCACCTCCCTGGACGCCGCCCTCGCCGGCGCCGACTCCCTCTTCGCGGTGACGACCCCGTTCGGCACGGACACCGCCACCGAGGTCCGCCAGGGCAGGACCCTGCTGGACGCGGCGGCGGCCGCCCGGGTCGGCCACATCGTGTTCACGTCGGCGGCGCACGCCGACCGCGGCACGGGCATCCCGCACTACGACAGCAAGGCCGAGATCGAGCGGCACCTGCGGGCGACGGGCGTCCCCTGGACGGTCATCGCCCCCGCGGCCTTCATGGACAACTTCGCCTCCGGCTGGACCCTGGAAGGCCTGCGCGAGAACACCTTCGCCTGGCCCATGCCGGCCGACCGCGCCCTGACGCTCATCCCCGCCGAAGACATCGGCGCGTTCGCGGCCCTGGTCCTGCGGCGCCGGTCCGACTTCACCGGCCGCCGTATCGACATCGCGTCGGACGAACTCACCGCCGCCCAGATCGCCGCAGCCCTGTCCGCCGCCACCGGCCGTCCGGTCACGCACCGCGAGGTGCCCCTGTCCTACGTCCGCACCCACTCGCACGACCTCGCGGCGATGTTCTCCTACTTCACCTCCACCGGCCTCGACGTCGACGTCACCGGCCTGCGCCGTGCCCACCCCGAGGTCGGCTGGCACACCTTCGCAGACTGGGCCGCCGCCCAGGACTGGCCCGCCCTGCTCACCCCGAATCCGAAGGAACCCGCCCTGTCGTGAAGCCCATCGGCTACTGGCTCAACCGCACCGACCAGTCCCGCCGCTCACTCCTCGTGGGTGGGCATCCAGTGGTGCTCGACGAACCAGCGGCCGAACAGCGCACCCCCGTACACGACGAACCCGACGCCGATCAGCCACGACTCGACGATCAGCACGGTCCCGACCGCACCGTAGTTCAGTGCGTTGGTGACGATGAGCGGGGTGAAGACGAGGAACGAGAAGGCCCTGAGGCCGACCAGGCCGAGGACCGTGGCGATCGCGCCCGGCAGCAGGGTGCGCCAGTGGACCTGGCCCCCCAGCAGGAAGCGCTGGCCCCACCAGAAGAACAGCACCGTGCTGATCACGGACAGCGAGATCCGCTGCATCCCGTGCAGCGCCGTCCGCGTCTGCACCTCCTGGTAGAGGTAGGCGGTCAGTACCACCAGCCAGGTCGCCTGCCGCCAGACCCGGTGCCAGGGCCCGGCCGAGAGGCCCCAGATCCGCTCGTACCCGTTCTGCACGCTGCCAGCGAAGGAGATACCGAACACCGCGAGCAGGATCAGGCTCAGCACACTGGTGGTGCCGATGACCTTGCGCGGCGGACTGATGATGCTGGTGAGCGCCTGGGCGGACTGTCCCGACAGGCCCATGCCGTCGGTGAGCCAGGAGGCGAAGCCTCCCCGCACCAGCGGATCGGCCGCGGCGACCACGATCAGCAGCGGAGCCAGCGTCACGAGGGCGAGCGTGGCGAACCCCATGGCCCGGTGCATCAGCTCCAGTTCGCGGCCGTTGCGGAGCAGGGCGCGCAGACGGAGCCACTCCCACGCGCGGTGGAGGCCGCGCCGCCACTGCCTCACGGGTTCCTCCCGTGCGATGAGTCTCTGGTGACATGATCGGACGAAAGCCGCGGAACCGCCCGGCCGGACATGCCGAAGATGGTGTCAAGGGCCCGACTTGATCGTCTTCATCGTCAGGTGGGAGTCGATGCGCAGGACGCAGGACAGTGCGCTGAGCCGCTCGGTGAGGAAGGACTCGTAGGCGGCGTGGTCGGCGACGGCGACCCGGACGAAGTAGTCGGGGCGGCCGTACATGCGCCGGAACTCGATCACCTCGTCGTACGACGCCACCGTGTCCTCGAACTCCAGGAAGGTCGTACGGTCGTTGGCGCTGACCTCGACGTCGATGAGGACCTCGAGGCCGCGGCCCAGGGCCTGGGGGTCCACGACGGCCCGGTACCCGGCGATCACACCCGCCTCCTCCAGCCGCTTGACCCGGCGCAGGCACGGTGGCGGGGTCAGTCCCACCCGCTGGGCCAGCTCGACGTTGGTCAGCCGGCCGTCCTGGCGCAGGTGGAACAGAATGTCTCGATCGATGGCGTCGAGTTTCACTTCATTGCGCATACGGCCAGCGTACGGAAACAATCGGCAATCATATGACGTGACATTTTTCCTAAAATGTCTTCATGCGAACATCCCCCGCCGTGCTCGACGGCCTGGCCTCGCCCGCGCCGGCCCCACCGCCCCGAACCCGCTCCGAGGCGCGGGCCGCGTTCGAGGACTCCGCCTCCGTGGGCCTCGGCTTCGTCCCGCTCGGCATCGCCTTCGGGGTGCTCGTCACCCACTCCGGAGTCGGCTGGTGGTGGGCGGGCCTGTCCAGCGCGCTGATCTACGGCGGGTCGTTCGAGTTCCTGCTGATCGGCATGGTCACCGCGGCCGCGCCGCTGGTCTCCGTCGCCGTGTCCGCGTTCCTGGTGAACCTACGGCACGTCTTCTACGCCCTGTCCTTCCCGCTGGACCGGGTGGAGGGGCGGCTCGGGAAGACGTACAGCACCTTCGCGCTGTGCGACGAGGCGTACGCCCTGACCGCCGGGCAGCAGGCCCGGTCCTGGTCGAGCCGGCGCATCCTCTGGCTGCAGCTCTTCATGCACCTGTACTGGGCCGGGGGCGCCGCCGCCGGAGCCCTGCTCGGCTCCCTCGTGCCGGACAGCGTCACCGGGCTGGACTTCGCGCTGACCGCCCTGTTCACCGTGTTGGCGCTGGACGCCGTCCGCGACCGGCGGGGCGATGTGCCCACCCCGCTGCTCGCCCTGGTCAGCGCCCTCGCCGCCCGGCTGCTGTTCCCCGGTCAGCTGCTGCCGGTCGCCTTCGCCCTGTTCACCGCCGGGCTCCTGGCCCGACACCTCACCACCCGCAGGAAGCCGAGCCATGCCTGACACGACCTACCTCGTCGCCGCGGTCCTGATATCCGCCGCGGTGACCTGGGCCCTGCGCGCCCTCCCCTTCGCCGCCCTCGCCCCGCTGCGGGCGAGCGGCACGGTCCGGTACCTGAGCACGCGCATGCCCGCCGGGATCATGGTGATCCTGGTCGTCTACTGCCTGCGCGACCTGCCGCTGACCCACGCCCGCGTGGCGGCGCCCCTGGCGGCCCTGACCGTCACCGTCGCCCTCCATCTGTGGCGCCGCAACGCCCTGTTGAGCATCCTCGGCGGCACCGCGGTCCATGTGACGCTGGCCAGCACGGTCTTCGCGCACTGACGGCCCGCCAACAGGCCGACGCCCGGTGAGACGGCCGGTCAGGAGAGGACCGACCGGCGTCATCACCGGGGCGTTCGCGTCACCCGCTGGTGGGGGAGCGTGTCGGTCAGACCGTGCCGCTCGCGGTGATCGTGACCTTCGCGCTGGTCGCGCCGCTGCGGCTGCCGACGCCCTCGATCTGGTCGACGAGCTTCTGACCCTCGACGACCTCACCGAAGACGACGTGCTTGCCGTCGAGCCAGTCGGTGACGATCGTGGTGATGAAGAACTGCGAGCCGTTGGTGTTCCGGCCGGCGTTCGCCATGCTCAGAAGGTACGGGCGGTCGTGCTTGAGGGTGAAGTTCTCGTCCGCGAACTTCTCGCCGTAGATGCTCTTGCCGCCGGTGCCGTCGCCCCGGGTGAAGTCGCCGCCCTGCAGCATGAACTGCGGGATGACCCGGTGGAACGAGGAACCGGCGTAGCCGAAGCCGTGCTCGCCGGTGGCCAGCTCGCGGAAGTTCTTGGCGGTCTTGGGAACCACGTCGTCGAAGAGCTTGAAGACGATCCGGCCGGCCGGCTCGTCGTTGATGCTGATGTCGAAGTACACGTTGTCACTCATGGCGATCAATTTATCGTCGACGAGTGTCGCGACGTGCAGAAGGGTCTCCTTGCGCGTCTGGTGTCGCTCCGCACCACGCCGACAAAGAGCGCGCCTCGTGGCCTTCTCGCGTGGAGAATCCTCCCGTGACGGGAGACTGGGTGTGGGACGAAACACTGTTCGCGGGGGCGGCCCCTTACTACGACCGGGGCAGGCTGCCGTACGCCCCCACTCTCGTGCCGGTGCTGGCCGACGTGCTCGGGCTCGACGGGACCGGGCGGCTCCTCGACGTGGGATGCGGCCCCGGCACCGTGGCGGTGCCCCTCGCGCCCCTGTTCGGCGAAGTCGTGGGCGTGGACCCCGACCCGGGCATGATCGGCGAAGCCGCCCGCCGGGCCGCCGCCGCGGAAGGGGCCGTGAAGTCCCGGTGGGTACGGATCCGGGCCGAGGATCTCCCGGCGGACCTCGGCACGTTCACCGTGGCGGTCTTCGCCCAGTCCTTCCACTGGATGGACCGCGACCTGGTGGCGGGCACCGTGCGCGGCATGCTCCGGCCCGGCGGGGCGCTGGTGCACCTCTCGGACCTGAAGGGCGAGCCGCTCGACGTCGAGGGACTGGCGTACCCCGGTGTGCCGCACGGGGCCATCGGTGAACTCGTCAAGCAGTACCTGGGGCCGGTCCGCCGCGCCGGGCGCGGAGTGCTGCCCGACGGGACACCCGGCGGCGAAGCGGCGATCATCGCGCGCGCCGGATTCCTGGGACCCGAGCGGCATGTCGTCCCCGGCGGGCAGGTGCTGGAACGCAGTGAGGACGACGTCGTCGCCTCGACCTTCTCGATGTCGTACTCGGCACCTGGCCTGTTCGGCCCACAACGCGACGCCTTCGAGACCGACCTGCGCCGCCTGCTGCGCTCCTCCTCCCCGACGGGCCGGTTCTGCGAACGGGGGCCCAGCACCGAGGTGTTCGTCTGGCGAAAGCCGCCCGTGCCTGCCGCGGCCGGAGCACGCGGCTGATCTGTCCGGGCCGGTCCTGCCCCAGCCGCCGTCAGCGGCCGAGCCGGCGCAGGTGCTCGACGCCCAGGCGGGCGACCGTACCCATCACGGAATCGGACTGTGGTGGCCGGGGACCGGGCCCGGTGGGCCTGGTGAACACCGCCACCGCGAAGCGGGAACCGTCGGGGAAGTGCACGACTCCGGCATCGTTGCTCACACACCCGGGAACCGTGCCCGACTTGGCGGCCACCCGTACCTCGTCACCGAATCCGGCGGCGATCTTCCGGGTCAGCCGCTGCTGTCCGAGGACGGACCGCACCGCCGCGCAGGCCTCAGCGGGCCCGGCCTCGTCCCGCCAGATCATCCTCAGCAAGGCGGCCATCTGCCCGGCCGTCGCGCTTGTGATGCGCCCGGGCCGCAGGGACGGAGCGGACAGCGCGCGCTCCCATATGCGCTCGGCATCCCGGGGTGAGCCCGCCTCGCGCATCGCACGGGTCATCTCCGCCCACCCGGCGAACCCCGTATCGCGGCCGATCGCGTCGAACTCCTCCTGGATCGTGCCCGCCAACCGGATCCGGTCCAGGCCCAACGCGGCCAGCCGGGCGTGGATCCGCGGTACCGACACCCGACGGATCAACACGTCGGTCGCGGTGTTGTCGCTGATCGTCACCATCATCCGGGCGAGATCGCGCAGCGAGACCTCGGCCTCGTCCTCGAAGATGCAGAAGCCCTGACCGCCCGGTGTGGCCTGCGACGGCGCGAGCCGGACGCGCTCGGCCAGGTCCAGCTCCCCCTCGGCGCCCCGGCAGAACAACTCCAAAGCCACCGCGATCTTGAACGTCGAGGCGGCGACCACCAACTCGTCGCCGCCCAGCACCACTTGGCCGGGACCGTCGATGTCCAGGACAGCCACACTGCCCTGGCACCCGGCCTCGGCGAACACCTGCGCAAGCCTGTCCTCGAACATCCGCCCACCGCCCCTGCTCGCCGAACTCCCTTGAGGTCACGCGGTCTTGCGGGCCACCCCTCCGTAGAAGCCGATCTCGCCGGACCGCGGCGGTGGCGGGGCGTCCGGGCGCCAGAACGGGACCTGGGCCAGGCCGGGCTCGACCAGTTCGAAACCGTCGAAGAACCGCTCGATCTCATCGCGGGACCGCAGGTTCAGTGTGGCGGTGGCCTTGCTGTAGACGGCCTGGGCGGCGCTGCGGTCGGCGAAGTCGTCGGTGGCGTGCGACAGCACCAGGAAGCTGCCGGCCGGAAGCGCCTCGCGCAGCGCGGCGACGACCTGCTCGGGCTTCTCCGCGTCGGTGAGGAAGTGGAGGACGGCGACCAGGAGGAGTGCGACCGGCCGGTCGAAGTCGATGGCCCGGCGGACCTCGGGGTGGTTCACGACGGCCTGAGGGTCGCGCACGTCGGCGAGTACGACACTGGTCGCGCCGGAGCTGCTGAGCAGCGCGTTGGCGTGCGCGGCCACGATCGGATCGTTGTCGACGTAGGCCACGCGGACGTCCGGTGCCGGCCCGTGGGCGATCTCGTGCACGTTGGGCGAGGTGGGCAGCCCGGTGCCGATGTCGAGGATCTGGCGTACCCCGCTGCCGACGACGTACCGGACGGCACGCTGCAGGAAGGCGCGGTTGGCCCGCAGGCCGATGCGCACCTCGGGCGCGGCGGCGGCGAGTTCGTCACCGGCCCGCCGGTCCACCTCGTAGTTGTCCTTGCCGCCCAGCAGGTAGTCGTAGATCCGCGCAGGGTGCGGCCTGCTGGTGTCGATCTCCCCGACGCTGAAGCCGCCGTCCTGTCCCACACCGCGCTCCTCTCGACGACCGCCACGGCCCCACCCGTGAACGGTTCACGACAGCTTCGCACATCAACTACCAGGAAGGCGCGGGTGGTTGTGCACCGCGCGCAGGAGCAGCACGGTGACGTCGTCCGTGTACTGACCGGTCGGCCAGGCGTGGTGGACGAGGCTGTCGGCGAGGTGGTCGAGGTCGGGGTCGTCCGTGTCCGCGAGGTGCTTGAGCAGGTCGGACGTGGTGTCCGCGGCGTCGCGTCCGGGCTTCTCCACCAGCCCGTCGGTGTAGAGGGCCAGGACGGCTCCGTCGAGCAGCGGGGCGGCGGTGACGGGGTAGTGGACATCCGCGCCGATGCCCAGGAGCGGGCCGGGCTCGACGTCCAGAATGCGCGCGCGGTGCTGAGCGTCGAGCAGGAGAGGCGGGACGTGACCGGCGCTGGCCAGGGTCAGTCGTCCGTGGGCCAGGTCCAGGTGCGCATAGAGGCAGGCGACGAGCAGGTCGGACTCCAGGTCCGCCAGCAGCCGATTGGTGCGGGAGAGGACCTCGTCCGGTGCCGCCCCGGCGCTCGCGTGGGCGTGAACGGCGGTGCGGACCTGTCCCATGAGGGTGGCGGCGGCGATGCTGTGGCCCTCCACGTCGCCGATGACCGCCGCGACCGTGCTGTCGTCCAGGCGGAGCAGGTCGTAGAAGTCCCCGCTGACATCGAGCCCGTGCCCGGCCGGCACATAGCGGGCGGCGACTTCGAGGCCGGGCAGGGTGGGCAGGGTGCGGGGCAGGAGGACCTGCTGGAGTTCATGGACGAGCCGGTGCTGGGAGTCGTAGAGGCGGGCGCGGTCGAGTGCCTGGGCGATGAGGGCGGCCAGCGACGTGAGGACGGCGCGCTCGTCGGCCGTGAAGGTGTGCGGACGGTCGTAGGACAGGATGCAGCAGCCCACCGGCCGGCCCGTGACGACGAGGGGCAGGAAGGCCCAGGCCTGTTTGCCGCTCATCCGGGGCGCCCGGGGGTGGTTGCGTGCCATGTCGTCCGGGCTGGCGAAGAAGGCGGGCACGCCGCTGGCCAGGACCTGACCGGCGGGGGTGAGGTCGCTGTCCAGGGGAAGGGCGTCGAGGCGCTCGATGACGTCGTCGGGGTAGCCGTGATGGCCGGTGATCTTCAGCCGGCCCGCGTCCGCCGCGGAGAGGACCATCCCCTGGGCTCCGAAGGCGGGGAGGATCTGGTCGACGATCAGGGCGGCCACGTCCCGTACGGTCACCGTCTCCGTGAGGGCCGCCGCGAGGTGGACCAACTGGTAGAGACGTCCGGTCGGCGCCGCCGCGGACCGCTGCGCGGCGGGCGCCGCCGTCTCCGCCGGCTGCTCGGTGTACGGGGTGATACGGACGCTGATACCGCTGGAGTCCGGATGGAGCCGGAAGGTCAGCCACTGGTCGGGCGGCCGGAGTGCGTCGAAGGAGAGCGGCGTACGGCTGACGACGGCTGTGCGGTACTGGTCCTCGTACGCGGGATCGTCCAGCCAGTGCAGCGCCTGCCAGGGCCGCGCGCCCAGCAGCTGCTCCGCGGGGCGCCCGAGGAGCCGGGCGGCGACGCCGCTGACGAAGGTGACGCGGCCCTCCAGGTCCAGGGCGACGGCACCTTCGGGCAGGCGTTCGAGGTAGTCGACCGCGGCCATTCCGGTCTGCGTGGGGTGGCGTACGGTTTCGAGCGGCCAGATGCGCGGTTGCTCAGGGAAGCCGGGTGGCCCCGGTGCGTCGTCCAGCAGACGGGCCAGCCGGTGTGCGCTGGTGAGGATGTGGCCGCGTTCGCGCGGGGAGGCCTCCTGCGGGTGGTCGCCGGACCACATGAGCACGATGCCACCCCAGCACCGTCGTACGCCGGTCAGCGGGACGGCCGCGAGCGCGAAACGATAGGGCAGCACGGCCGCGGTGATCGGATAGCGGCGGGACATCTCGACCTGGCTGCCGATCCACACCAGCCGGTCCTCACGGATCGCGTCGGCGACCGGGACGGGGGCGGTCAGGGGCAGGCGCCGCCAGGTCTGGGCGAACTCGACGGGAAGCCCGCACAGCGCCACCAGGCGCAGCATCGGCGCCGGCTCCTCGATCAGGTACAGGCCGCCGATCACGGCGCCGGTGCGGCGCACGACGTCGGTCAGACCCGTCCCGAGCGCGTCGTCCAGTGACCCGCCGCCATTCGGTAGATCACCGGGCCGCATCGTGCCCTCCGCTCGCCTCCGGGCGGCGCCACCGATCCGGGCGTCGACTGTCCGAGCATCGGCCGCGCGAACCATAGGTTGCCTTATCGGGACCATATGTCCGATCTGGATCACTGCCAAGGCGGGACGACCCGACCAAGATCAGACTGCCTGATATCGTCCAGCGTTCGAAGGCGGGACCCAGACCGTTCCCGCCGTCCGCATTCCAGGGGGGTTGCGTTGTCCACGTCCTTTTCCGGTCCGTCTCGTCGTCATCTGCTGACCGGGGGCGCCGGTTTGGCGCTCGCCGCGTCCGCCGGTTCCCTGGTCTTGCCCGCGCGCGCCGTCGCCGCCGAACCGGCGACCGCCGCGCTCTACCAGCTCAAGCCGCCGCACCTGCTGGAGGCCGAGACGCTGGTGGAGTACCTGCGGCTGCGCGCGAACCAGTGGGACCACAACCGGTACAACGTCGAGCAGACCAATGGCGAGAACCTCGGCAGAACCACGGTGACCTGGGGCCGTCCCGGGCACCCGGAGGAGTTCGAGAACCTCTCCCAGTGCGCCTCGTTCATGACGTCGCTGCTGCAGCGCTCCTACGGCGCCGACACCGCGTACGGCTGGGCCACCCCGGCCTACTTCAACCAGTACTTCCCGCCGAAGGACGGCCTGCCCCGCACCTCCTCGTTCCCGAACGCCGAGGATCTGCAGGCCGGATTCCTGAACGCCTCCAACGTGCCGCACATCGACCCGGTGACCAAGCCGGTGAACCTGCGCCCCGGCGACATCGTGGCCTGGGACTACGACCCCAACGCCAAGAGCACCCCGTACACCGGGCACACCGTGCTGATCCGCGCGTACCTCGGCACGTACGCCTCCTCCGTCGACAGCAAGCTGGGCATCACCGGGGTCGTCCCGCACCTCTTCCAGATCGTCGACTGCACCAACAGCCCGCACGGCGGCCCCGACCTCACCAGCCAGTCCAGCATCGACCGCTACCGTGCGTACCCCGACAGCCGCGCCGAGATCGCCGACGACAACAGCACCTACACCGAGCACAGCGGTGTGGGCTACGGGCACATGATCTTCTACGCTGACCCCGACACGTCCCTCTTCGTCGGATACCGCTGGAGCGTCAACTCCGGCTCGCCCCAGGCCGCGGTCGCACAGCCGGTCAAGGACAAGAAGCAGATCGCGGCGGGCCGCGTCAACGCCTTCCTGGTGTAGCCGGCGCAGCACGGCGTTGCGAGGCGCATCGTGCCCGACAGCCGGTGCCTATGGTGGGCTGTGATCAGCAGCGACGCAGAGCCACCTCGACGGGGTGGAGGACGCCCGGGGTACAAGTCCGCAGCGGGCGTCTTCGCCGTCGGCATGATGGGCACCACCCTGCCCACACCGCTGTACGGGTTGTACCGGGAGCAGATCGGGTTCTCCGAACTGATCGTGACGGTGGTGTTCGCCGTCTACGCGGTAGGCGTCATCGCCGCCCTGCTGATCGCCGGCGGCTTCTCCGACGTGCTGGGACGACGGCCGGTGCTGCTGGCCGCGCTCGGCCTCGCCGCCCTCAGCGCAGTGTGCTTCCTGTCCGAGCGCGGACTGCCGCTGCTGTACACGGGCCGGGTGCTGTCGGGCTTCTCGGCCGGTCTGCTGAGCGGCACGGGCACCGCGGCCGTGCTCGAACTGGCGCCGCCCGACCGACGCGGCCGTGCCGGACTGGCGGCGACCGCGGCCAACATGGGTGGTCTCGGACTCGGCCCGCTCCTGTCCGGCTTACTCGCCGAGTACGCCCCTTGGCCGCTCAAGCTCCCGTTCGTCGCCCATCTGGCCCTCCTGGCCATCGCCATGGTGGTCGTCTGTCTGCTGCCCGAGACCGTGCGCCGCAGCGTTCCGCGGCCGTCGCTGCGACCTCAGGGCATGACGGTTCCGCCGGAGGTGCGCGGGGTGTTCGCACCGTGCGCCCTCGCCGCCTTCGCGGGCTTCTCCATGCTCGGCCTGTTCACGGCCGTCGCCCCGGCCTTTCTCACGGAGACCCTGGGGGTGCACAACCTGGCGGTCACCGGTGCCGTCGCCTTCTGTGTGTTCTGCGCCTCGACCGGCGGTCAGCTGCTCATGGGACCGGTCGGCGCGCGCCGATCCCTGCCCTGGGGCTGTACGGTGCTCGTCGCCGGCCTCCTGCTCATCGCGGCCTCGCTGTTCCTGGAGTCCTTCCCGGTGCTGCTGGCCGGGGCGGTGACCGGTGGCGTGGGGCAGGGGATGGCGTTCCGCGCCGGACTGACCGAGGTGAGCACCGCGGCGCCCCCGGCGCACCAAGGCGCCACCATCTCGGCGTTCTTCGTCGTCGCATACGTGGGGATCTCGTTGCCGGTCGTCGGAGTGGGAGCCATGACGGTGGCGCTGGGGCTGCGCGGGGCCGGTCTGGTGTTCACGGGGTGCGCGGTCCTGCTGGTGACGGCAGTGGGCATCCACGTGCGACGGAACCTGTCCCCGGCCACCGTCCGGCGATGAACCGAGGCTCATCACCCGTGGGGTGAACGTCCCGCGGCCCTCCGGCGTCGAAGGAGAAACAGCCCGCGTTGGTGAAAGGCCCGCACATGAGATCCGTCCGTCTGGTCCCCCGGTCCGCGCTGCCACGCCTCGTACTGATCGCGGGGCTCGTCTGGGCAACCGCCGCGTGCCAGGAGGAGGCCGAGTCCGGCAGAGCGGCGCAGGCGGAGAGCACCGCCTGGAAGGAGCCGTCGGCGTACACGTACACCCTGAAGTCGACCGGGGGAGAGCGGCTCCTGACCGGCACTTTCCGGGTGACCGTGCGGGAGGGGAAGGCGGTGCGTGTGGTGGGGCTGGACGAGGAGAGCCGCGATGTGGTGCGGCGGTCGCCGGGGGCGGTGCCCACCATCGGTGGACTGCTGAAGGAGCTGAAACAGGCCCGTCGCGACGGCGCGGACACGGCGGAGGCGGAGTACTCGACCACCGGGTATCCACGCAGCATCACCCTGGACTGGTCGGCGAACGCCGTGGACGACGAAGCCCAGTACGTGATCAGTGATTACGTCGCCGCGCACTAGCCCTGCGACGCCGTGCGCTCACTCGAAGTAGACGAGGATGCGGCCGGTGTTCCCGGAGTCGACCTCCCGGCGCACGTACAGCTTCCTGATGTGCTTCTGGTCGAGGAACGCGAGGACGCGCGCCCTGAGCTGCCCTGATCCCTTGCCCGGAATGATCTCCGCGACCGGCTCGCCCGCGTTGTTGGCCTTGAAGACGAACTGCCGCAGCGCCAGTTCGATGTCGCGGTTGTTGCGGAAGAGGGGATGGAGATCGAGGGACATCATGGGGGGTCTCCTCCTGGTGTGTGCGTGCCGATGCGGCAGTCTCGCACCGCGGAGGCCGTCGTACCGTAGCCCCGTGTCCACAGCATCCCTCCGCCCGCAGTCCCTGGTGCTCACCTTCCTCGGTGACCATGTCCTGGACCAGGACGTCTGTGTCTACTCCGGCAGTCTGATCGACGTCTTCGGGCGGGTCGGGGTAGGGGAGCAGGCCACCCGGTCCACGCTCACCCGCATGGTGAACCGTGGTCTGCTGCGCAGGCAGCGGGAGGGCCGGCGCACCTACTTCGGGCTCACCGACCGCTCCGAGGCGATCCTGCGGGACGGGCAGCGGCGGATCTGGAAGACGGGCGCGGTCAACAGTGAGTGGGACGGCACCTGGACCCTGCTCGGCTTCTCGCTCCCGGACTCCTGGCAGCGCCAGCGCCACGACCTGCGCTCACAGCTGACCTGGAGCGGCTTCGGGGCCCTGTTCAGCGGGCTGTGGATCGCGCCCGGCGAGGTCGACGTCTCCGGCATCGTCGCCGAACTCGGCCTGGCCGCGCACGTGAAGGTGTTCCGGGCGCGCGCGGAGACCGGCATGGACATCGCCGAGATGATCCACGACACCTGGGACCTCGACGAACTGGCCGCCCGCTACCGGGCGTTCGAGACCGACTGGCGGCCGCTCACGGACGACGCCGGAAACCGCCCGGCGGAGGAGGCCCTCGCCCTGGGGCTGCGGATGACCTGCGAGTGGCTGCAGGTGATCCGCCGAGACCCCCGGCTGCCCGGCCGCCACCTGCCCGACACCTGGCCGGCGGCCAGCGCCGAGAAGACCTTCCGCATGGTCCACGCCCTGCTGGAACCCGCGGCGCGCGACGCCGCTCGCCGGATCATCGACACGATCCCAGCCGCTTCCTGACCCTCGGCGGCACCGGGCGGGCCCCTCGCACCAGCCAATGTTGTGCATTCCATTGACGCCCGCAAGAAAACAGCCCTACATTCCCTGGCGTTCCCCCTACCTTCAGTGCACTGAGCATCGGCCACCACACGCTCCCGCCCCCCATCACCCCTCAGGAGCCACCGCCATGCGTAACCGACTCCGCCTCTCCCTCGTCGCCCTGGCCACGGCCGCGGTCACGGCCCTCACCACCGGCCCTGCCCCGGCCGCTGCGACGGACACCGGCCACCTCACCGGCACCCTCGCCGACGGAGCGACCTGGATCGCCGACGTCCCGGCCGACTGGAACGGCACGCTGCTGCTGTTCAGCCACGGCTTCGGCCCGCTCGTCGCCCGGGACGCGCCCACCGACGCCGTACGCACCGAACTGCTGCGGGAGGGGTACGCGCTGGCCAGCTCCTCCTACGACCCGAACGGCTCGATGTGGGCCCTGAACAGCGCGGAACGGGACCAGTTCGCCACTCTCGACGCCGTCACCGCGCGCATCGGCGCCCCGCGCCGCACCCTCGCCGTCGGCACCTCCATGGGCGGGCTCGTCAACGCCAGGATCGCCCGCGACGGCACCGGCCGCATCGACGGCGCGCTCGGCCTGTGCGGGCTCGTGGCCGGCGGCACCGACCTCGACAACTACCAGCTCGACGCCGAATACACCCTCGCCCGGCTGCTGCTGCCCGAGCAGCAGGTCAAACTCGTCCGGTTCACCTCGGCCGACGAGGCCGCCGGCACGGCGCAGCAGCTCACCGCGGCCGTCACCGCGGCCCAGTCGACCCCGCAGGGCCGCGCCCGTATCGCGCTGGCCGCGGCCTTCCTCAACCTGCCGACCTGGGCCCCGGGCCGCACCGCCCCCGCGCCGAGCGACTGGGCCGGACAGCAGGAGCAGCAGTACGCCTGGTTCGCGAACGGCATCCTCTCCTTCGTCGAGGGCGGCCGGTACGCCGTGGAGCAGTCCGTCGGCGGCAACAACTCCTGGAACCAGGGCGTCGACTACGCGCGCCTGCTCGCCGGATCGGCGCACGCCCCGCAGGTCCGCGCGCTGTACCGGGCGGCCGGGCTCGACCTGGACGCCGACCTCGACGCCCTCACCACGGGCGCCTCGGTCACCGCCGACCCGGCCGCCGTGCGCACCGCGGCACGCACCTCCACGGCCGACCCCGGGCCCGCCGTACCGCTGCTGGACGTGCACACCACCGCCGACAACCTCGTCCCCGTCGAGCAGGAGCGCCGGTTCGCCGACCGCGTCCGCGCCGCCGGCCGCGGGTCGCTGCTCCGCCAGGCCTACGTCGAGCGCCAGGGCCACTGCACCTTCACCACCGCCGAGACGGTAGCCGCCCTCCACGCCCTCGAACACCGCGTCACCACCGGCAGCTGGGCCGCCGCCACTCCGGCCGCCCTGCAGCGATCGGCCACGGCGAGCGGCCTGGACGGAGCGGCCTATGTGCCGTACCGCCCCGCCCGCCTGACAGTGGGCCGCGACCGTCCCGACCACGGCTGACGGCCTATATCCGTACAGCCCCGCCCGCCTGACGGTGGGCCGCGACCGCCCGGACCACGCCTGACGGCCTACGCGCCCCCTCGCCCGGACCACGCCTGACGGCCTGCAAGCCCCCTCGCCCCGACCCGCCCACCCCTGCACCTCCCTCACGTTGGGACCTCCGATGCCTCGAACCCCAGACCCTGCGCCGTCCCGCGCCTCCCTCCCCGTCGGCACCCTCGTCGCAGGCTGTCTCGCCGTCTGCCTGGCGCAGATCGGCCTCGCCATGCCGGCCACCCTCAACGGTCTGTTCCAGGAACACCTGCACCCCGTCGGCTCCCAACTCACCTGGATATCGGACGCGTTCCTGCTGCCCGTGGCGGTCCTGGAGCTGAGCTTCGGTGTCCTCGGCGACCTCTTCGGCCGCCGGCGGCTGCTCATCGGCGGAGCGTTGCTGCTGTGCGCGGGCGAGGTCGTCGCCGCCACCGCGTCCGGCATCCACCAGCTGTGGGCGGGACAGGCGCTGGCCGGACTGGGCGCGGCGGCGCTGTTCCCGACCTCGCTCGCGATGATCGCGGCCGGGACCCCGTCCGGTGCCCATCGGGCCCGGGCCATCGCCGTCTGGGCGTCCAGCCTGTCCGCCGGCGGCTTCCTCGCCCCGCTGCTCGGTGGCATCACCGGCACCTACGGCTCCTGGCGGTCGGCGTTCGTCGTGGTCGCCGTACTCGCCGCCGCGAGCGCGCTCGTCAGCCTGCTCGCAGCCGCCGACTCCCGTGCGCCGGAAGGGCGTTCACTCGACGTCGCCGGTCAGGTCACCATCGGCATCGGCCTGTTCGCGCTCCTCTACGCCGTCATCCAGGGACCGACGGACGGCTGGGGATCCACGCCGGTGGTCGTCGCCTTCGTACTCGCCGCCGTCTTCCTCGCCCTGTTCGTCGCCGCCGAACTGCGCGTCCGCTCGCCGCTGTTGCGCCTGGACCTCTTCCGCAACCGGTCCTTCGCCATCGCCGCGGTCGTCGCCGTCGTCGGCATGTTCAGCTTCCTGGGCACGGCCTACGCGGCCAGCATCCGGCTCGGCCCGATCCAGCACCAGAGCCCGCTGCGGACGGCGTTCGCGTTCCTGCTGCTCAACGGGCTCACCCCGTTCCTCACCCCGCTGACCTCCAGACTGCTGCACCGCCTGCACGCGCGCGTGCCGCTCACCATCGGCCTGGCCCTGATCGCAGCGGGCGACTTCCTCGCCGCCACCCTGGACGTCGACGACCGGGCGCTGACCTCCCTGATCCTGCCGCTCGGCCTGGTCGGCGTCGGATTCGCCCTCACGGTGTCCTCGATCACCGCGACCGCCGTCAACACGGTTCCGGTCCACCTGGCGGGCATGGCCAGCGGCGCCACCAACCTGCTGCGTGACTTCGGCTTCACCCTCGGCCCCGCCGTCATCGGCGCCGTGGCACTCGGCCAGGCGGCCACTCGGGTGTCGACGTCCCTGGCCACGGCACCCGGCCTGAGCACGGAGTCACGGGGCGCGGCACACGAGGTGCTGAAGGAGGGCGGCCCGCTCGCGCTCAACTCCGTACCCGCCGACTCCGCACCCGGAGCGGCCCGCGCCTACGCCCTCGACGCCCTCGGCCACGGCTACGCCATCGGATTCGTGGTGTGCGGCTGCGCCGCCCTGTTCTCCGCGCTGCTGGTCGTCACGGCGCTGAGGGGGGAGGGCGCGACCAGGGCCGTGCAGCAGCCGGAGGTGAAACACCCTGCGTTGTCATGATCGAAC
The DNA here is from genome assembly GCF_900215565.1 of Streptomyces sp. Ag109_G2-15. Classification (NCBI taxonomy): domain Bacteria; kingdom Bacillati; phylum Actinomycetota; class Actinomycetes; order Kitasatosporales; family Streptomycetaceae; genus Streptomyces; species Streptomyces sp. Ag109_G2-15. The sequence continues at coordinate 454,569 of NZ_OCNI01000002.1, read as the reverse complement.
CGACGACGCGTGCGTGGCCCGGCAGGCCTGGGCCGGCAGCGGCAGCGTCCAGGTGTAGGCGTCCGGGGTGAAGGCGTGCAGACGCTTGACGAGCCGGGCGGTCGACCAGGGCCAGCAGAAGGTGTTGACGCCCGGGCGGCCGAAGTAGTAGCTGGTGCCCGCGGTGTTGTAGACGGTGGTGCGCAGCGCCTCGTGCAGGGCCTGCTGGTGGGCTTCCTCGACCTCGGGCCTGACGTCCAGCGCGGCGCATCCGCTGGTGCGCAGGTGCGTGAGGGCGGTGGTGACGTACCGGAGTTGGGCTTCGAGGACGGTGGGGACCGCGGTGGTGCCGGTCAGCAGGTTCGGGCCGATGAGCAGGAAGAGGTTGGGGTATCCGCTGACGCTGGTGCCCAGGTAGGCGCGGCGGCTGTCGGCCCAGGTCCGGGCCAGCGTGGTGCCGCCCGCGCCGTGCAGGCGGTCGGCCAGGGGGATCTCGCCGATGTGATAGCCGGTGGCGAGGACGATGATGTCGGCGCGGGTGCGGGTCCCGTCGGCGCCGATGACGTCGGAGCCCTCCACGGCGGCCACACGGGTGGGATGCAGCCGCACGTTGGGCCGGGTGAGGGCGGGGTAGTAGGTGCCGGACGTGATCAGGCGCCGGCCACCGAGGCGGTGGGTCGGAGTGAGGGCCTGGCGCAGGGCACGGTCCGGGATGGAGGTGCGCAGGTGGAGGCGGGCCAGGGACTCCAGCGGCCGTAGCAGGCGGGGGTGGCGCAGGGGGACGCCGATGGCCTCCTGGGTCCAGTGGTGCAGGCCGCGCAGTGCGCGGCGGGCTGCCGGGTGGTGTCCGAGGAAACGGCGGAGGCCCGGAGAGAGGGGATAGTCGGGTTTGGGGAGCACCCACTGCGGTGTGCTCTGGAAGACGTCGACGTGAGCCGCCTTCGGCTGGATCTCCGGCAGGAACTGCACGGTGGACGCTCCCGTACCCACCACCGCGACACGGCGCCCGGTCAGGTCGGCTTCGTGGTCCCAGCGGGCGGAGTGGAAGGCGGTGCCGGGGAAGGTGTCGAGGCCGGGGATGTCGGGACAACGGGGCTGGTGCCAGGGGCCGGTGGCGACGATCACGGCACGGGCCGTGTACGTGCCCGACGTGGTCCGCAGCTCCCAGCGGTGCGCGTCCGGGTCCCAGCGGCTGCTCAGCACCTCGGTGTCGTAACGGATCGCCTCGTCCACGCCGTGCGTCGCCGCCGTGGTCTCGAGGTAGTCGAGGATCTCGGACCGTCCGGCGAAGCACCGGCTCCAGGCGTGCGGGGCGAACGAGTACTCGTACAGCATCGACGGCACATCGCATCCGCATCCGGGATAGGTGTTGTCGCGCCAAGTCCCGCCGAGACGGCCGGACTTCTCCAGTGCCACGATGTCCTCGATGCCGGCCCGACGCAGTGCGACCAAGGCCGCCACTCCGGAGAGCCCTGCCCCGATGACGACGACCTCCACGTCCTGACGTCCACTGTCGCTACGTTCCCCGGTCACGGGCGCTCCCCCCAATTGATCACTCAGAGTGACTGATCGTAAGCGCTATCGGCGTTCGGGTAGGTAGACATGACCGTAGCTACCTCATACGAGTGACCCAGCCGGATATGTGATCTTCGATGTCGTTTCCCGTGTTTGGCTGCCCGTCATGACGATGAGGGACGAACTGCCCTACCCCAGCGGCTGGTTCTACTTGGCGCGCGCACGTGAACTCGCCCCCGGCAGTGTCCTGACCCGCCGTTTCATGGACGAGGACGTCGTGCTCTACCGCACCCGCGACGGCCGGCTCCGCGCGGTGCGCCCCTACTGTCCGCACCTCGGCGCTCATCTCGGGGCGGGCGGCACCGTGCGGGGCGAGAACCTGGTCTGCCCCTTCCACCGCTTCGCCTTCGCCCCCGACGGCACCTGCGTCGGCACGCCCGACGGCCCGCCACCGCGCACCCGCCTGGAGCACCACACCCTCAGTGAGCACAACGGCTTCGTCTTCGCCTGGTACGAGCCGGAGGGCGCCCCACCCGCCTGGGAAGTCCCCGAGACCGCCCAGGCCGGAGTCGTTCCGACGGCCGCCTGGAGCACAGAGGTGCACACCCATCCCCAGGAGATCATCGAGAACACGCTCGACTACCGGCATCTCCCCGTCCTGCACCAGGTGACCGTGCAGGAACTCGACCCTCCGACGGCCCAAGGCCCCCTCCTGGGCATGCGACTGCGCCTCGGCCCGGACCGGCCGCCCGCCCTCAGGCACCGGATCCGCGCCGACCACACGTTCCTGATGGCCGGGCTGGGATACCTCCGAGTCGAACTGCCCCTGCCCTCGCTCGGGCTCGTCAGCTATCTGTGGGCCATGCACACACCGACCGGGCCCCGGCGCACCCGCATGCTGGTCGCGACAGCCTGTGCGGACCTCCGCAGACCGGACGCCACCGGAGCGTCTCTCCCACGGCACGGCCTGCACCGGGCCTTCGCGCGGGCGATGCTGAGGACCGCGGTCGGCAAGGTCCGCCAGGACCTGAGGATCTGGAACACCAAACGCTACGAGCCGCGCCCCCGCCTGGCCGCGAACGACGAGGGCATCGGCCTCTTCCGCCACTGGGCCCGCCAGTTCTACCCGTCAGCCTGAGGAGCCTCTTCGCGCGGCTTTCCTCAGCGCAGTGTCCGGCACAGCAGCGCATCGGGCCCCGGACGGCTGCCGAAGCGGGTGGTGAAGGCGATCCCGGCGGCGTACTCGTTCTCGGCGCACTGGCCCTTGTAGTCGCCGTAGGCGAAGTCGCCGCCCGCCGCACCGGAGGGACGGTTGTCGGACCGGTCGAACCACACGGTGCGTCCGCTTCCCGGCAGCGGCGTGCGGCCCGGCGCGCACAAGGCCGCCGACAGACGCTCCCCGCGCAGGCTGTAGCCGATCAGGAAACCGCCCGGTGGGCACTGGAGCTTGGTGTACCCGGACGCCCAGTCGCCGCCTGCGGGAACGTACCGCTCGTCGACGACGGCCGTCTGACCCACGTCGGGGCTCCGCAGGTCCGCCGTACCGGCGTCGGTGCACAGACCGCGACCCGTGGTGTGCCCCAGACCGATCAGCCGCAACCCGTCGGGGCAGGCGGCCTTGTAGGCCCCCGGATCCCAGTCTCCGGTGGCCCGCACACGCAGCGACTCCACCGCGTCACCGTGGTCGGTGCTCAGCATGCGCCACACCGGAACGGCCGCTACGGGACCGGTCGTGCTCGGCGCGGACATCAGGTGCTGCCATGCCGCACCGCGCCAGTCGTCGGAGTCCAGGATGCCGGTGCGGTGCCCGGCGGTGTCGTAGCGCAGCAGTGCCCAGTCGTCGTGGCCGGCGAAGCCCACCAGCGGCCAGTACGCGAAGTCGGCGTCATGGTCGGCGAAGTAGTCGGTGACGTTGCCGAACCAGGCACGGGCCGCCGCGTTCGTCTCGCCGCTCCCGATGCCGAACTCGCTGACCCAGACGGGTGCGGTGTAGTGCCGGCCGCTCTCCTCGACGAAGAACGCCTCGTCGTCGAGAGCCGCGGCCAACTCCTCACGGGTCAGATCCTGGTAGCGGGCATCGTGTGTCTCGCCGATGCCGGTGGCGCCGCTGTGGTGGGGGCCGGTGTACCCGTAGAAGTGGGCGGAGTAGACCAGCTTGTGGGCGTCGACGAGGGTGTGCGAGAGGGCGCGGGCAGGGGTGAGCATCGGCCGGCCGTGCGGCAGCCCGTCCACGGGCACACCGGTCCAGTTGATGCCCTCGATGACGATGAGGAGACGGGGGTTGGCCTCCGTGAGGATCCGGTCGGCGGCGAGCTGGGCGGCCGCGTACCAGTCGTGGTTGTCGCCCAGGCCCCAGTTGGGGTCGTCCAGGACGTCGCGTCGCACCTCGTTGTACAGGTCGGCGCCGACCACGCGGGGCACGGCGGCGTAACGGCGGGCCATGAAGACCCAGTCGTCGGCCCACTGCTGCGTGGACTGCCCGCTGTTCCACCGCTCGTTGCCGTCGACCCCGCAACACCAACGGGACGTGTTGGTGTGGTTGTTGAGGATGACGGCGAACCCGCTCTCGCTGAGCGCGCCGACGACGGCGTCGTAGATCTGCAGGGGCGTCCTGCCCCGCAGCTGGGGGTTGGCCCCGACGGCGTTGTCGGGCACCGGGGTCGTGCTGTGGATCATCTCGTTGGAGAACGGCAGCCGGACGGTGTTGATCCCCAGCTGGTGGAAGTCGGCGAGCAGCCCGTCCAGCGGGACGCGGTCGAGGCCGAGCGGTATGCCGTAGGAGTTCTGGCCGGCGTGATGGTTGGCGGGGTCGGTGACACTTCCGCTGCCGGTCCACGATCCCTGTGCGCCGTCCCAGTTGGCCGCTTTCAGCCGGAAGCGGTTGCCCTGCGCGTCGACGATGTAGCGGCCCTGGGTGGACAGGGGCGCAGACCATGTGGCGGTGTACGGGGTGGGTGAGCGGGGCGGTGGGGCGGCGGACGCCGTAGTCGTCTGCGCGGCCACGAGCACGAGTCCCGCGACGGTTCCGGCCAGACGCAGGACAGCTGGTGCGATCGACATGTGGACAGCCCTTGGTGGTTGGGGGCGATGTGCCTCCGAGGATGTACGGTGCCCGGCGGGGCTGGGAAGCCCACGTGATGCTCCGTCATGGGGCCCCCGCCCCATCCGTCCCCGTGGTGTCCACCAGAAAGTCGAACGCCAGCCCGCTGGAACCCTCGCCCCGGCCGATGCCCCGGCGGGCACTGAGCCAGACCGAGACGCGGCCGTCGCGCCGGCGGGCGCGGTTGTAGGCCAGGGACAGCCGGGTGCCGGTCTGCGGGACCTCCTCCTCGTTGACGTAGTACTGGTGCCCCTGATCGAGGCCCTGCCGCAGCAGCGACGTTCGCGGGGGAACGGGCAGGCCGGTGACCGCGCTGGGCATCGCGGCGCGCTGCAACCGGATCGCCCGGTCCTGACCGGGCACGTGCACCGGGATGAACGGGATCCAGTGCTCCGGTACGGAGTTCATCGCCCGGTACGCGACGGCCGCCGCCGGTGCCGGCACGGTGGGCGGTGTCCGCAGCCGCAGCCGGTGGGCCAGCTCCTCGGCGGAGATCTCGGTGCCGCGCCGGGCCGTACCCGTGGCGGTGGGCACGGTCGCCTCGACACCCCACACCAGGTTCGCGCTCTCGTCCCGGGCCAGGACGACCTCCTCCAGCGGCGGGCCGTCGGCGACCACCACGGCGCCCGGCGGCAGCAGCAGACCGGTGTCGGCGGGGACGTCGTCGTCGCCGACGGTGTCGAGGGTGAACATCGACCAGCGCTGCCAGTCGGCATCGCTGCCCGTGCCCGCGGGGGTGATCCACAGCTTCTCCCCGAAGACGTCGGTCACGGCGAGCCCGCGGATCGAGGCGTACGTCCCGGCCGGCAGGGCGCAGGGCAGCTGGTACCAGTCGTTGCTGTAGACGAGCGCGAACTCCAGGAAGACGAGCCGGGCAACGCCTGGTGGCACGGCAACTGGAACGACTGGCAGCCGATCGGCTCCATCGGGATCGGCGTCGGCATCGGCATCGGCTGAGGGCACCGCTGATCCCCTATCCGGGAAATTCCGGTTGATCCTTTCCGCCAGGATCTCGAAATCCGGGCTTGGCGGGGAATGCGCAGCGGGGCAGGAGCTGCTCTCGCCCTGCTGCGATTCCCGGAGGAGTATGGAAGGCGAGTGAGCGAGGGCGAGCAAAGGGGGCCTGCCATGAAAACGGGAGCCTCGGATTACGACGCCTGGCTGTACTCGCGTACTCCCTCCCAGGCCGAGGGCGAGCGCGATGAGCCGGCCGAGCGCGCGGCCACGGAGCAGCACCCGGACGTTCCCAGGACCGAGCCGTCCCAGGCGGAGGGAGAGCGGGTGCAGGACGCCGAATAGGCGCTTGACGTTCAGGCGGGTCTTCGAGCCGAGGACCGGGCCTCGGAACGCCGCGCTCTTCGGCTGATCGCGCTCGGCTGATCGCGTCGAGCAACCGTTGCGCGGCCACCGTCGCGCCGGCGGTGCGGATCGTGCCGGCCACGGCGGTTCGCGTCGAGCAACCGTTGCGCGGCCACCGTCGCGCCGGCGGTGCGGATCGTGCCGGCCACGGCGGTTCGCGTCGAGCAACCGTTGCGCGGCCACCGTCGCGCCGGCGGTGCGGATCGTGCCGGCCACGGCGGTCGCCCGCGGGTCCCACAGCACCCGGTTGTCGGTCACCGCCGGTGGGAACGGCCGGCCCCGATACGCCAGTGGCGGCTGGTGCGGCGACGGCAGGGTGATCTTCTGGGAGGCCACGGACACGGACCGGATGCCCAGTCTTTCGGCCACCGACTGCGCGCCCGCCCAGGCGGGCATCACGGTCGCTCCCGGCACCTCAGTTCAAGACGGTCTGGGTGACGACGATGTGGCCGTCGTCGGGGTCGAGGCTCCCGCCGAGCCGGCTGAAGGCGCCGTCGGTCAGGTCAAGGCACTTGGGTTCCTGGGGAGTCTGGGTGAAGGTGCCCCGGTCGTTGATGCGGACCACCAGGGACCTGCCGTTGGCGGTGTTGGTCACCTGGACCCGTGTGCCGAACGGCAGTTGCGGCTGACGGCTGAGCGATGTCGCCGCCGTGTCGGCGTTGTTGTCGAACAGCTCGCCGCTGGCGGTGAGGGCGCCGGGCGGCTGGGGGCCGTAGTGCGTCGCCCAGCACTGGTCGGTGGCCTGCGTGGCCGGTGCGGTCCACTTCTGGTTGGCGGCGCCGGTGCAGGTCCATATCTGGGCGCGGGCGCCGTTGGCCGAGGTGTTGCCGGTGACGTCCAGGCACTTGTTCGCCTGCGGGTTGACGATGTCGTGGGCGGCGGTGACCGTCCACTTCTGGTTCGCGCCGCCGCTACAGGACCAGAGCTGGGCCTTGGCGCCGTCGGCGGTCGCGTTCCCGGTGACGTCGAGGCACTTGCCCAGGGCGCGGATGGTGCCGTCGCTGCCGACGGTCCACTGCTGGGCGGCGGTGCCGTTGCAGTCGTAGAGCTGGACGGCCGTGCCGTCGGCGGAACTTGCCCCGGCGACGTCGAGGCACTTGCCGGCGAGGCCGGTGATGGCGCCGGTGGCGGCCTGGGCCGGGGCGGCGGTGAGCAGCCCGGTCGGCACGGCGAGGACGGCGACGGCAAGGGCGGAACGTAACAGGGATGAACGTGTGGGGGGTTGTGCGGGCAAGGGGGAGTTCACAGCCTCTCGCGATGGGCGGATGAGTGGGATCAGACCCACCCGGCAGACCTGGAACCTAAAAGGTCTGTACCAATCGCGTCAAGGGGTGAACTGGCCGATGAGAGAGGGGAGTCGCAGTCCCTCGGTCACCGGCGATCGAGCCGCCGGGAAGCCGGCTGTGGTGCGAGGTCGTAGCGCAGGCTCTGTGGCGGCACGGGTCGGTGCCGGCGGCGGTTGATGAGGGTCACTCCGGCCACGACGACGCCTCCGCCCAGGAGTTCGACCAGGTGAGGGACCTCCCCGAGCCAGACGAAGGACACGGCGAGCGCCACCGGCGGCACCAGGTACAGCGCTGCGGTGGAGACCGCGAGCGGCAGTCGTGCGACGGCGTAGCCCCAGATGACGAACCCGAGCGCGGAAGGCAGAAGCCCGAGGAAAGCGGCGGACAGCAGAGCGTCGGCCGGGGCCTGGGGCATGGCGCGTACCGCTGCCGGCGTCAACGGCAGGGCGAACACGGTGCCGGCGACCATGGCGTAGGTGGCGACCTCCAGGCCCGTGTACCGGCGCAGGAGTGGCTTCGTGGCGCAGTGGTAGATGCCCTGGACGACGGCTGCGGCCAGGACGACCAAGGAAGCGGCGGTGAATCCGGAAACGCCGTCGGCCAGGGTGACGACGGCGGTTCCCACGAGGGCGATGGCACTGCCGATGACGATGTCGCGGGTCAGTGGCTCGGCCAGGAAGGCGCTGCCGAGGAGGATGCTGAACACGGGTGCGGCCGCGATCAGCAGGCTGGCCGTTCCGGCTTCGACATGGATCTCCCCCCAGTTCAGCAGGATCTGGTAGGCGGTCATACCGGTGAGGCCGCACAGGGCGATCAAGGGCAGGTCGCTCCGCTTCGGCAGCCGCACCCGAGCGAAGGGTGCAACGGCGACCAGCGCGACCGCGGCGATGGCCAGGCGAAGGAACGACAGAGCCGCCAGACCGAGTCCGTCGACACCGACACGGATCGCCGGAAAGGCGGATGCCCAGAGCACGACCGTGCCGGCCAGGGCCAGGAAGCGGGGAGAGGCGAAGCGGGTAATCACCCGCCTACCGTGTCCCCGCTGAATGAAAAGGTCCAGTTAGGGTTTGTTCCCGATAGCCATAGAGATGCTTAATCGCTCAGCTCATCGGCCGGATGTCATGCAAAAGCCAATCTTGATTTTCCCTTCATCAAGCTTAAGATCGACTTATGCTTGATGTACGTCGGCTCAGGATCCTGCAACATCTGGCCACCTACGGAACGGTGGCGGCGGCCGCTGATGCCCTGCATCTGACCGCGCCGGCCGTGTCCCAACAGCTCGCGGTGCTCGAGCGCGAGGCCGGACTGCCCGTGGTGGAGAAGCAGGGCCGCACCTTGAGGCTGACGGCCGCGGGGGAGCTGCTGGTGGCGCACGCCGAAGTCGTCCTCGGTGACCTTGCGGCGGCGGAGTCCGACCTCGCGGCCCTGCGCGGAGGGCGACGCGGACTGATCCGGGTGGCCGCGTTCGCCTCGGCCGCCCGCACACTCCTGCCCCCGGTGTACAGGGCGCTCGCGGAACAGGCCACCGACTCGGCGCCCGCCCTCACGGTCCACCTCGTCGAACAGGAACCCGACGCGGCTCTGGAGGCCCTGCGCAAGCGTGAGACGGATGTGGCCGTCGTACACAGCTACACCGTGCTGCCCCGCGACTTCCCGTCGGGCAGCGAACAGGACGTGCTCATGGAGGACCCGGTCGTAGCCGTTCTCCACCCCGATCATGCGCGGGCTCTGGGGCTCACTCCCGGCGAACCGGCGGACCTGGCCGACCTCGCGCACGACCCGTGGCTGGCCCCGGCGCCGGACACGTCCTGCTACGAGATGATCCAGCGCACCTGCGGCGCCGCCGGTTTCGTGCCCGACATCCGCGTACGGAGCAGCGACTTCTCCGTGCTGACAGCACTGGTGGCCGCAGGTGCCGGGGTAGCCCTGGCCCCTCGCCTGGCCGTACCCGACAACGCCGAGGGCGTCAGTCTTCACCCGCTGGTGACACCGGTGAGCAGAACCGTCTTCACCGTCAGCCGCTCGGGCACCGCCCGCAGACCCGACATCCATCTGCTGGGTTCCCTGCTGAAGGAGGCGGCCACCAGTGCCGTATCGGCTGTGCGCTGAGCCGCGCTGACCGGGAGCGCGGCCCTTGTTGCGGCAGCGTCGCCGCCTTCCGGGCCGGTGCCCTGGTGACAAGACGTCGCAGCGACCACCCGTTCGCCTCCCCGGCCAAGGACATCACGGCCGGAACGTGGCCGATGCCGTGAACAGCGGTGCTGCCGAGGCGAGTCCGGCCGCGACGGCCGCGGTGGTCCGGCCCGTGCGCCGGTGCTCTTCGGTCACTCTCGCGAGCAGCAGCACCTCGTAGTCCAGGGACAGCCCGAAGGCGAGACAGAACACGGTGACCGGGCTCATGATGTCGGTCTGGCCGGTGACGGTGAACGGCCCGAGCAGCGACCGCAGATGGCCCTCCTGGAAGATCCAGACCATGGCGCCGAAGGTCGCGGTCATGCTCAGCGCGTTCATCACCAGGGCCTTGACCGCGAGGAAGAGCGCGCCCCCGGTGAACATCAGCAGCAGGACCAGGGTCGTCGCCACGACGATGGCGATGGCCGTCGGCAGGCGGGAGGCGACGGCGTCACGGACGTCGAGCAGGCGGGCCGGTGGCCCGGCCACGAGTGCGGTCGTGGGAGCGTCGGCGGCCCGCACCGCGCGGGCCAGCCGCACACTGGCCGGCCCGAAGGGTTCGGACGGGCCGCGGACGGCGAGCCAGGTACCACCGGCGGGGGAGAGGTAGCGCCTGGCGGGAACCCCGCAGTCGGCCGCTGCGGCGCAGGGGCGGGGCAGCCGTTCGCCGTGTGCGTAGACCCCGGTCGCCGTCCGCACGGACCTGGCGCCCGGCAGCGCCGACAGGTGCCGGGCGTAGGCGTCGAGTGCCGCCGTGCGGGAGGCGCTGCGGCCCGGCGCCCAGCCGGGCAGGATGACGTCCACTCCGGGCACACCGACCGCAGTTCACGCGTCGCCCGGACCACGGGGGCATCGCCGGGCAGCACACGCTCGTCGCTGAGGGCGAAGGCCACGTGCCGGAACGGCAGCGCGCATACCGCGAGCGCCAGGGCCGCCAGTACGGCGATGGGCGATCGACCTATCGGTCAACGGCGGGCGCAGGCGCGCGCAACGCGGTACGGGAGGGCTGTCCACGATCGTGTGATCGTCGGTACGACATCTGCCTCGGACCGGACGGTCGATCAGGCCGCGTTCGAGGGCCGGATGTTCTGGTTGAGGCGGAACAGGTTCGTGGGATCGTAGGTGTCCTTCACCCTCACCAGACGTTCGTGCACCGCGTCGGGGTACGCGGCGCGCACCTTGTCCTCGGCAGCGTCGCCGGTGAAGTTGACGTACATGGTGCCGCGGCCGTGGCGGGCGATCTCCTCGCGGGCGGCGCGGGCCCAGGCGACGGACCGGTCGAAGCCCGTCGCGTCCGGGGACCGCGTGATCACGTTGCACAGCACGCTCGGATCCCGCTGGCTGAAGGCCGTGGAGTCGGCGGGCACGCGGGCGAAGGCACCGCCCAGGTGGTGCAGATGGAGTTCGCTGGCGGGCGTGGGGGTCGTCAGGTGGTGACGCAGTACGGCGTCGAGCGCGGTGTCGGACGGCTCGATGAACGCCGACGTGAAGTAGTTGTGCGCCCCGGCCGTCCACAGCGGGTCGAGCAGTGACTGCATGCCGATGTACGGCATGGGGCCCATGAGGTCGGCCAGCGGTGTCCCCAGCGTCCGCAGCGGGCCGACGGCCGCCTCACCGGCCGCGGGGTCGCCCGCGTACATGCCGGCCAGCACTACGATGCGGGTGCCGTGGACCTCCGGGGGCAGGAAGGGCAGCGGAGGTGCCGTGGTCAGGTTGACCAGGGTCGTCAGCTCGTCGGGCATGCCTCCGGTCAGCTCGCGCCAGCCCGTGACCACCTGCCGGGCCTGCTCCAGGGGATAGACGATCAGGCCGGCCAGGACCTGCGGCCCGACCGGGTGCAGCTGGTACTCGAGCGAGGTCACGACACCGAAGTTGCCGCCGCCACCCCGCAGGGCCCAGAACAGCTCGGCGTTCTCCTGCGGGTCCGCGCGCACCACACGGCCGTCCGCGGTGACCACCTCGGCCGCCGTCACGTTGTCGGAGGCCAGACCATGGCGGCGCAGCAGCCAGCCCACGCCGCCGCCGAGCGTGAAGCCCGCGATACCGGTCGAGGAGACCAGGCCACCGGTCACGGCGAGACCGAAGGCCTGCGTCTCATGGTCGAGGTCGCCCCAGGTCAGACCGGTCTGGGCGATCACCCGGCGGCGTACGGGATCCACGATGGCGCCCTTCATGGGCGACAGGTCGATGACGATGCCGTCGTCGCAGGTCGAGAACCCGGCGATGCTGTGGGCGCCACCGCGCACGGCGACGAGCAGGTCCTGACTGCGTGCGAACTCGACGGCGCGCATCACGTCCGCGGTCCCGGCGCACCGCACGATCAGGGCCGGGTGCTTGTCATGGGCCGCGTTCCAGACCGTGCGGGCCTGGTCGTAGTCGGCGTCGTCGGGGCGGACGACAGTGCCGCGCAGGCCTGCCTCCAGTTCGGCGACGGTGGCGTCCCCCAGGACGCCCTTTGCCGTGTCGATCGACATGGTCGGCTCCTCGGTGCGAGTGGTTGTGCTGACACTCGGGACCGTAGGCAGTGCCTCTTAGCATCCACTCAGCAGCCGCTTTGGCCGGCGGTCGCCCAGGGCAGCGTGCGCCGCAGGACGGCCGGGCCGCGCGTGTCGCCGAGGTCGGCGAAGAGAGCACCGGCCCGGGCGGCCGCCGCCTGGGAAGCCTCGCGATCGCCCGCCTGCCACAGCAGCCGGGCCAGCATGAGGGCGACCCAGCCGACGGTGCAGGTCGACCCGGCGACGTGGTCCAGGCCCTGGGCGCGGGTCAGCAGGGTGAGGGCTCGCGCCGTATCACCCGCGGCCCTGGCCACGAGCCCTAGGTGGAGCACGCTGTTGGTGGTGCCCGGGATGTCGTCGGTCTCCTCGAAACCCGCGAGGACATCGGACAGGGTCGCCTGCGCGCTGTCGGTGTCCCCGGCGGCCAGGTGGAGCAGGCCGAGGCACCCGAGGGTGATGCCCTCCTCCCGGCGGTCGCCCAGCCGGCGCCTGATCGCCAGCGCCGCCTCGAGGTGTTTCCGTGCCGCGTCGTGGTCGCCCCGGCTCCGGTGGATGTTGCCGAGGGTGTTGAGGGCCAGGGATTCACCGTGCGGGTCGTCGAGCGCGCGGAAGCAGTCGACACTGCGGTCGGCCGCCGCGCCGGCGGCGCCGGTGTCGCCGTCGAGGCGGCTCGCCCACGCGAGCGTCGCCAGGGCGTAGCCGCGTGCCCGGGAGGGGCCGACCGTGCGGCCGGCGAGCACCGTCTCCTCGTAGCACAGCGACACCTGCCCCGCCTCGTCGTCCTCGACCACGTAACCCGGTGTCATGACCGGGAAGAACGGCCCGCTCCCGCCCTGGACGTCGTCCAGCAGCCGGAGACACTCCACGCAGGCCTCGCGCGCCACCGCGCCCTCGCCACGGCAGACGGCCCAGACGCCCTCCAGGTGCGCGGCGACGGCGAGGACCGAGGGATCGTCGGCGGCGTCGCCGAGGGTGCGGGCCAGGTCGAGGGCGGTGCGGGCGCGGTCCCACGTACCCCGCATCCACAGCAGGATCGCCTGCTGGCAGTGGGCGTACGCCAGCGCCGCCGGGTCCGCCCGCCGCCGGTGGATCCCTACGATCTGCTCGCCGATGTCCTCCAAGGGGGAGCCGTCACCGAGGCGGATCGCCAGCACGGCCCGCCCCATCAGCGCCCTCGCCCGCTGCGGGGTGGGCTCCGGTGCGGCGGCCAGGGCGTCGTCCAGCCATCGCCGGCCCTCGGCGAGGCGTCCCCGGTCGGGCCAGAACGAGCGCAGGGCCACGGCCAGCCGGAGCGCACTGTCCGGTTCGTGGCGCAGGAAGGAGCGCAGGGCGGCCCGGAGGTTGCCGTAGTCGGCCTCCAGCTCCAGCGAGGTCGCCCCCGAGATGCCGGTCGGCGGCTCGTGGTCCCGCACCTCGGCGAGCGCCAGGTAGAAGCGGCGATGGCCGGCCTCGGTGGCCGCCAGTTCCCCGGCGGCCCGCAGCCGCTCGGCGGCGTACTGCCGGATCGTCTCCAGCAGCCGGTAGCGGACCTCGTCCTGCCGGGGCTCCGCCCACACCAGGGACTTGTCGGCCAGTCGGCCGAGGAGATCCAGCACCGAGGTGCCGTGCGCACCGTCCGCGCACACCTCCTCGGCGGCAGCAAGAGAGAACCCGCCCGCGAAGACCGCCAGCCGGCGGAACAGACGCCGTTCCTCCTCGTCGAGCAGCCGATGGCTCCACTCCAGGGTGGCCAGCAGCGTCTCCTGGCGGGTCGCACCGCGCCGGCTGCCCCGGCCCAGGAGGGCCAGGGCGTCGTCGAGCCGTTCGGCGATCTGACGTGGGGCCAGTACGGGCACCCGAGCCGCCGCCAGCTCCAGGGCCAGGGGCATGCCGTCGAGCCGGAAACAGATCTGCGCGACGGCCTCCGCGTTCCCCGGGGTCAGCCGGAACCCGGGGTCCGCGTCCCCGGCCCGCTCCACGAACAGCCGTACCGAGGCGAAGCGGCCCAGCTCCGCCACGGACGGCAGCCGGCGCGGATCCGGCAGACCCAGGGAGGGCACCCGGAAGGTACGTTCCCCGTAGCTGCGCAGCGGCTCCCGGCTGGTCGTGAGGACGAAGACGCCAGGGCAGCGGGCCAGGACCTCCGAGGCCAGGGCGGCACACGCGTCGATCAGGTGCTCGCAGTTGTCCAGCACCAGCAGCATCTCCCGGCCGCCGAGCTGCGCGATCAGCGCCTCCCGGCCGCTGCCGGACGGCGGGAGCTGCAGTTCCAGGGCCGCGGCGACCGCCTCGGGCACGAGGTGCGGTTCCGCCAGGCCGGCGAGGTCGACGAACCACGCCCCGTCCCGGTAGCCGTCGCCCCGACGAGCCGCCACGGCGAGCGCGAGCCGGGTCTTTCCGCAGCCACCGGCCCCGGTGAGGGTCAGCAGCCTGCCCCGCCCGAGCAGCTTCTCCACCTCGGCCATCTCGCGTTCCCGCCCGATGAGGGCCGTCGCGGGCGCCGGCAGACGGTGCCGTGGCGTCGGCGGCCGCTGCTCCCGCGCCTCGACCGAGTCGGACAGCAGCTCACGGTAGAGGCGGCGCGTCAGCGGGTCGGGGTCGGCGCCGGTGTCACGGCGGAGTACGTCCCGCAGGTCCTCGTAGTCGGCCAGCGCCTCCCGCCGTTGCCCGGCGTCGGCCAGGACCCGCATCAGCGCACGGTGGCCGGGCTCGTGCAGCGGACTCTGCGCGATCAGGGCTCGTAGTACGTCGATGGCCTCGGCCGTGTGGTGATCGCGCTCGAGCGTCTCGCCCAGCCCCAGCCGCAGTGCCGTACGCCGTGCCTCCAGCGCCTCGGCCGCCTCGCTCGCCCAGGGCTCGTACCGGTCCTCGGGCAGCAGCCCGGCATCGGCCAGGGCGAGCGCGGCACGGTAGTCCGCGGCACCGCCACCGTCCGAGGCCCGCCGGGCCGTCTCCTCGAACGCGTCGAGGTCGATCCGCACACCGCCGTCGGGTCCGAGCACCACCAGGTCGTCGCGGAGGACGAGAACGTCCCCCGGCGCCCCCGTGGCGGCCAGCGCGCGCCGCACGGCGTGCAGCACCTGGTGCAGGTTGTTCGACGCGGCTGTCCGGTCGAGGTCCGGCCACAGGAGGTCGTAGAGCCGTTCCCGGTGCATCTGATGGCCCGGCGACAGGCACAGCAGTTTGAGCAGGCTCCGGGCCTTGCGCAGCCGCCACGCCCCGGCGGCGACCGGGCGGTCCCCGACCGCCACGGCGAAGCCACCGAGGAGCCGGATGTCTACCTCATCGGCCATGGCAACCCTCACGAGCAGGCTACCGCCCGACCGCATACGGTTCTCGCGGGCTGCCGCCCAGATGCATGATCGTGCTCGCAGCGGAAGGATCGGCATGGGTGGTCCACGCTCCGCGACGCGGCGCGGGGCTCGCCACCGACCGGTGCCTCGGCCTCTGTCCGAGCTGGGGGAAACGCCCGTCCCGGCGTTGTTACCGGAGCTTTGACATGAATACGAAACGCATATTGCAACGTCTTTCGAGTCCTGTTTCGAGTCCTACTGGATCGGGAACGCACGCCACCGCCGCACCTCTGGCCTCCGCCGCCGACTGCGGTCTTCTGCTCATCCGGCTGACCTTCGGACTGCTGATGGCCGCGCACGGCGCTCAGAAACTGTTCGGGATCTTCGGCGGAACCGGCCTGACGGCGACCGGTCGGGCGTTCGAGAGCATCGGCTACCGCCCGGGAAAGCTGTTCGCCGTGATCGGCGGCCTGTCCGAATCCCTCGGTGGCCTCGGCCTGGCTCTCGGACTGCTCACTCCACTGGCGGCCGCCGCCCTGATCGGCGTGATGATCAATGCCATGGCGACCGTCACCGGCGCCCATGGTCTGTGGGACACGGACGGCGGCGTGGAGTACAGCGTCTGCATCACCGTGGTCGCCCTGGCCATCGCGGCCATCGGCCCGGGCCGCCTCGCCGTCGACCGCTTCTTCCGCTGGGGCACGGGCGGTTGGGGGGAGGCGGCGCTCGCCCTCGGTCTGGGCGGGGGTGTTGCCGCGATCACGCTGAGTCTTTAGCGGGGGCAGGTCAGGACTTGCCCGGATACGGATTCATTCCCACCAGTCGTCATCGGGTGCGCCCTCGCTCAGCCCCGGGTGAGCGCGGTGAGCGCGTGGTGGAGGGTGCCGTCACTCGACGGGTGGTCGTCCCAGCGGGCGCCGATGTGGCCGTCGGGCCGGATGAGGAGCGCTCCGCGCGGGTGGATGCCGCAGAGGTCGGCGTGCTCCTTCGGCAGGGGCTCGACGCGCAGTGGCCGGTGTGTGTAGGTGTGTTGGGCCCAGCGGGTGGGGTCCGGGGTGAGCAGGGTGAACCACTCGCCGAAGGCATCGAGTGTGGAGCGGTCGGGAGTGAGCCAGAAGTGGGGCATGCGATGGCCTGGCTCCGCGGTGGGGACGTAGTCCGTGGCTCCGTCGGGCGGTTGGGGCGGGGTGCCGTCGCCGGTGAGGACGGCTGCGGAGTCGTAGCTGACGCCGAGCACGAGGCCCAGCTGGGCGAAGTACCGCTCCGACCAGGGAAGTTCGAGTTCGGACGAGGCAGGTTCGCCGGATTGGAGCTGGTCGCGGCGCCGGGTCAGTACCTGGACCATGAGCTCGGTGTTGGCCACCGCCTGGCGGAGCGTCCGGAGGGCGACGGGGTGGCGTTCCGTCTCGTAGGACTCCAGCAGGCCCGGTTCGGCCCATCCGTGCAGCACACCCGCCAGCTTCCAGCACAGGTTGTGCACATCGGCGAGGCCGGTGTTCATGCCCAGACCGCCGATGATGGGGAGCGCGTGCGCGGCGTCGCCGGCCAGCAGAACCCGGCCGTGCCGGAAGCGCTCGGCGACGAACGCGTTCATCACCCAGTGCTGGACCCGCAACACCTCGGCCTGTACGTCCGCGCGGGGGCCGAGGGCGCGCGAGACGACGTCGGGCCAGTCGGCGTCCGCGACGTCCTCGGGCGTGGCTCCGAACCAGGCCCAGCCTCCCTCGGGGTAGAGCGGGGCGAAGGAGCCGTGCGGGGTGAAGTAGACCCCGGCGGGCTGGTCGGCGCACCAGCGGTCGAGGTCGGCGTCGAACACGACGGTGGTGAAGCCGCCCAGCGCTCCGGGGCCCTCGGTGCCGATCCCGAGCAGTGGTCGGACAGTGGAACTCGCGCCGTCGGCGGCGAGTACGTAACGGGCACGGACACGCGTCTCTTCACCGCGTCGGTGGTCGGCGAGCAGGGCCACGACGCTCCCGGCTTCTTCGGCCAGGTCGACGAGTTCGACCCCGAACCGCACTTCCGCGTCCGCCGCGGCGAGCAGGGTGGGTTCCAGCCGATCCTGTGAGGAGACGACGCCGATCACGGGGCTCTCGGGAACCGGCGCGTTGACCCCGACCATCGCCGCCGTGGCGAAGTCCCGGTCGTGCAGGGTGTCGCGGAAGCGGACGCGCGCGTACTCCGGTGCGAACGCGTTGGCGGCGATCCTGTCGGCGAGGCCCAGCTGGCGATAGATCTCCATCGAGCGCACGTTGACCAGCCGGGACCGGGGAAACGGTGACAGCTCGGCGTGTTTCTCGACCAGCAGTACCCGGACGCCCCAGCGTTCCAGCAGCGCCCGGGCGGTGAGCCCGACCGGCCCGCCGCCGACGATCAGTACGTCCACCTCGGCGTTCGCCACGGCCATGTCGAGCTCCTCCTGCTCACCGCCATGAGATCAATGATCCGCACCTGGCGGCGGGCCGCAATGCGGCAGGCATGGGGGAGGGCCCCGCATGCCGGGGCCCTGGTCGAGAGGGTCAGGAACCGAGGAAGACGACCGAGCGGAGCTTCAGGCGGTCCGTGGCGGGGCGGCCGTGGGGACGGAGGGACCAGGAGTCGCCCGAGCAGTCGGTCCCGGTGAAGACGAGGGCGAACGCGTCGGTGTCGTTGTGCGGGGCGAAGGCGGGCTCGGAGGCGTCCGGGTCCGCGACTTCGGGGAGGGTGATGCACTCATCGCTCGCCGGGTCGTACAGGGTGGCCGCCTGGGGTTGGCCGTTGAGGCCGATGAACTTGTAGGTGAAGTCACCGGTGGCGGCCTGGGCGGGCGTGGCCAGGACGGCGGTGAGGGCGATGGCACCGCAAGCGGCGGCGACGGTGTTCCGGAGACGCACAGAGTTCTCGTTTCGTGAGGACGACCAAGGTCATCTGCAGCCCTGCTCCCCGCGAGCGCCTCGCATGCGGACCATCGGAGCAGAAGCGTTCCGCTGTCACCCGTTCGGACGCGCCCCCGGTCGACGCCCCGGTTGTCAGTGGCTCGTGCTACCCAGGTGGTGAACTGGGAGGTGGCCCGATGCTGCTCAACGCGACCGCACCACTGGCTCTTGCCGCCGTCGAGGCGGTCCACGCCGGCGACGTGCCCGCACTGCGGGACCTGCTCACCGCCCACCCGGGCCTGGCCACAGCCCGGCTGGGCGACACGCGGACCGCCCGCACCCTCCTGCACGTCGCCACGGACCGGCCCGGCCACTACCCGCGCGGCCCGCACACCGTCACCGCCCTGGTCGCGGCGGGAGCGGACGTGAACGCACGCTTCACCGGCCCGCACCGCGAGACCCCCCTGCACTGGGCGGCCAGCAGCGACGACGTCCCCGTCCTGGACACCCTGCTCGACCTCGGCGCGGACATCGAAGCCGACGGCGGGGTCATCGGCGACGGCACCCCGATCGCCGACGCGGTCGCCTTCGGTCAGTGGACCGCCGCCCGGCGCCTGCTGGAACGGGGTGCCCGCACCAGCCTGTGGCAGGCCGCCGCCCTCGGTGAAGCCGACCGCGTCGCCGCCTGTTTCCCGCCCCGTGCCGAGCCTCCGAGCCGCGAGGAGATCACCGGCGCGCTGTGGTGCGCCTGCCACGGTGGGCAGCAGCGGATCGCCGCCTACCTGTGGGAGCACGGCGGTGACGTCAACTGGATCGGCTACGACGAGCTGACCGCGCTCGATGCCGCCGGCAGATCCGGCCACCCCGCCCTGGTCGCCTGGCTGCGGGAGCGGGGAGCGATGTCGGCCGAGGACCTCACCTGACACCGCCTCGGCCGGACCGCCGAGGGCAGTGCCTGTCTCACCGACCGGGCGCCCCCGCCCGCAGGCCGTCCATCACGAGGTCGAGGAGCCGGGTGGCGCGTGGCTGCCAGTCGTCGTGCGGGTCGAGCTGCCACAGACCCGCGATGGCGAGGACGAAGTCGTCCGCGCTGACTCCGGGTCGGATGGTGCCGGCCTCCTCGTTGGCGCGGAGCAGGAGTTCCGCCGCGGTGGTCACCGGTGTGTGGGCCGGTCTGGCCGGGCCTCCCGGTGCGCTGGTCGCCTGGCGTATCGCGTCGGCCAGGCCGGCCTTGGTCATGGCGAACTCGGCGAGCCGGTCCATCCAGGCACGCAGGGCCTGTTCGGGCGCCCGGGTCTCGAGCAGCTGTGCCGCGCTGTCGGCGACCTGCCGCATCTCGTGGCGGTAGATCTCCAGAACGAGTGCCTCGCGGTTGGGGAAGTTGCGGTAGAACGTGCCCTGCCCGACGCCGGCCTTCTTGGCGATCGCGCTGAGCGGCGCGTCCGCACTGCGCGTCAGCTCGACGAGTGCCACTTCCAGGATGCGCTCACGGTTGCGCTGCGCGTCGGACCGCATCGGTGGGTCCTTCTTGTGTGGCACTCGTCCTCCTCAAGGGTTCTGGCCGAACCCCGCCCTTGCTAACCGGACAGCTGTCCGTATAGGTTCCTCGGGTAGCGGATAGCTGTCCGGTTACGTCCACGATAGCTGTGGACGCGGCCCCACTGCAGTAGGCAGTCGCCCCATTCGGCCCGAGCATCCCGCACCTTCGGTTCTCTCCCAACTGTTCTGGAAAGCGAAAGAAGTTGCTCATGGCTTTATCGACGTCCAGTGTCATCACCCTGAAGATCAACGGCGAGAAGTACACACTGCCCGTCGACCACCGGACCACCCTGCTCGACGCACTGCGCGAGCGCCTCGATCTGACCGGCACCAAGAAGGGCTGTGACCAGGGTCAGTGCGGTGCCTGCACCGTCCTGCTGGACGGGCGCCGGACCGTCGCCTGCCTGCAACTGGCCGTGGCGGCCGAGGGCCGCGAGATCACCACCGTCGAGGGCGTGGCGGACGGTGAGCAGTTGCACCCCGTGCAGCAGGCCTTCCTCGACCTGGACGGCTTCCAGTGCGGCTACTGCACCCCGGGACAGATCTGTTCGGCGATCGGCGTGATCCAGGAACACGCGGCGGGCTGGCCGAGCGCCGTCACCGACGACATACGGCCCGAAGCGGGACCACCACCCCTGACCGCCGACGAGATCCGCGAGCGGATGAGCGGCAATCTGTGCCGTTGCGGCGCGTACGTCTCGATCGTCGAGGCCGTGGCCCGGGCGGCCGAGGCCGGAACGGACACGAGCACAGCCGCTGCGGCGCGCATCAGCCCCGAAGCGGCGGCCGAGGAGGCCGTGGCATGAGGGAGTTCGGTTATCAGCGGGCGTCCGACGTCGCCGGCGCCGTCGCGCTGCTCGGCGCCGATCCGGACACACGCTTCCTCGGCGGCGGCACCAACCTGGTCGACCTCATGAAGACCGGCGTCGAACGCCCCGCCCGCCTCATCGACATCCGCGAACTCCCGCTCGACGAGATCGAGTCGACGCTGGAGGGCGGTCTGCGCATCGGCGCCACCGTCACCAACGGCGACCTGGCCGCCCACCCCGAAGTCCGGCGCCGCTACCCGGCCCTCGCCCAGGCGGTGCTGGCCGGCGCGTCCGGGCAGCTGCGCAACATGGCCACGGTCGGCGGCAACCTGCTCCAGCGCACCCGCTGCGGCTACTTCACGGATGTCACCAAGCCCTGCAACAAGCGTGTCCCCGGCAGCGGCTGCCCCGCCGTCGAGGGCGAACACCACAACTCCGCCATCCTCGGCGCATCCGACCACTGCGTGGCCGTACACCCCTCGGACATGGCCGTCGCACTCACCGCCTTCGACGCCGTCGTCTCGTACGAAACCGCGGACGGGCCAGGCGAGTCGCCGCTCCGCGAGTTCTACCTGCCCGTCGCCGACACCCCGCACCGCGAGACCGCCCTGCCGCCGGGCGCGCTGATCACCGGTGTCACCCTGCCGCCCACGCCGGCGGCCGCCCACTCCCGTTACCGCAAGGTGCGCGAGCGCGCCTCGTACGCGTTCGCCATCGGCTCGGTGGCCGCCGCCCTCGACGTTCGCGACGGCGTCGTCCGGGACGTCCGCCTGGCTCTCGGCGCGGTGGCCTCCCGCCCGTGGCGGGCCGTCGCGGCCGAACGGGTCCTGACCGGCGCGCCGGCCGAAGCCGAGACCTTCGCCGCCGCCGCGGAGGCGGAGCTGACGGCGGCGCGGCCGCTGCCGCACAACGGCTACAAGGTGACCCTGATGCGCAACCTCGTGGTGGCCGTGCTGACCGAACTCGCCGAGGAGGCCGCCCGATGACCACCGTCACCACGGCGCACAAGAACGCCGTCGGCACCGCGCACACCCGTGTCGAAGGCCGCGACAAGGTCACCGGAGCGGCCCGCTACGCGGGAGAGGTCCCCTTCGCCGACCTCGCGCACGGCTGGCTGGTGCTGTCCACGGTCGCCCGCGGCCGCATCCGCGAGCTCGACACCGCTCCCGTCCTCGAACTCCCGGGCGTCCTCGCCGTCCTGGACCACCGCAACGCCCCGCGCGTCGAGACCGATTACACCGGCCTGATGGGATCGAAGCCCGACCCGACCTGCGCCGTCTTCCAGCACGACCGGGTGCCGCACCTGGGCTGGCCGGTGGCCCTGGTCGTCGCCGAGACGTCCGAGCAGGCCAGGGAGGCCGCCGAGGCGCTCGTGGTGCACTACGAACAGGAGCCCCACGACGTCGACTTCAGGGGCGAGCACCCGGACGCCTACCCGCTGGACGGCCATATGCCGGCGGTGGCGGAGAAGGGGGACCTCGACGCCGAACTCGCCGCGTCGGCCGTCGTCCTCGACGCCGAGTACACCACCCCCGAAGAGCACCACAACCCCATGGAACCGCACGCGGCGACCGCCCGCTGGGACGGCGGCCGGCTCGAGGTGGTCGACTCCAACCAGGGCGCGACCTGGGTCGTCGGCGAACTCGCGAGCCTCTTCTCGCTCGACCCGGCCTCGGTGCGCGTACGCTCCGAACACGTCGGCGGCGGCTTCGGCAGCAAGGGCGTCCGCGCCCACCAGGTGGCCGCCGTGATGGCCGCGACCGTGCTGCAGCGCCCGGTACGCGTCGTCCTGACCCGCCGTCAGATGTTCTCGCTCGCCGGCTACCGCAGCCCCACCGTCCAACGTGTCAGGCTCGGCGCCGACGCCGAGGGGCGGCTGCGCGCGCTGGAGCACCGTTCGGTCAGCCTCACCTCCACCGTGCACGAGTTCGTCGAACCGAGCGCCGGGGTGGCACGGGTGATGTACGACGCCGACGCCCACCACACCGCCAACCGCGTCGTACGGCTCGACGTGCCGACCCCGACGTGGATGCGCGCCCCGGGCGAGGCGCCGGGCTCGTTCGCGCTGGAGGCGGCGCTCGACGAACTCGCCGAGAAGTGCGGGATCGACCCGATCGAGCTGCGCCTGCGCAACGAACCCGACAAGGGACCGGTCTCCGGCCTGCCGTTCGCGGGCCGCGATCTGCCCGCCTGCTTCCGCGAGGGCGCCCGCAGGTTCGGCTGGGCGGACCGCGACCCGCGCCCGGGCCTGCGCCGGGACGGACGCTGGCTGCTCGGCACCGGCACGGCGGCGGCCTCCTTCCACGCGGGTGCCATGCCGTCCACGGCGACCGTGACCGCGCACCCGGACGGCACCTTCACCGTCCGGATCGCCGCGGCCGACATCGGCACCGGGGCCCGTACCGCGCTCACCCTGGTGGCCGCGGACGCGCTGCGCGTGCCCCCGGAGCGGGTCCGCGTACGCATCGGCGACAGTGACTTCGGACCGGCGATGATCGCCGGCGGCTCCATGGGCACCCGCTCCTGGGCCTGGGCGGTCACGGCCGCGGCCGACGAACTGCGCGACAGGCTGGCCCTGGGCACCGGCATCCCCGCGGAGGGCATCACGGTACGGTCGGACACCACCGCGGCCATCGGCGCCCTCGCCCCCGCCGAACGGCACTCCTTCGGGGCGCAGTTCGCCGAGGTGGCCGTGGACGTCACCACCGGCGAGGTGCGCGTGCGGCGCATGCTCGGCATCTTCGCGGCGGGCCGGATCGTCAACCCGCTCACCGCACGGGGCCAGTTCGAGGGCGGCATGATCTGGGGCATCTCCATGGCCCTGCACGAGGAGGCGATCCGGGACCGCGCCACGGGCGGCCACGTCGGCGCCGACCTCGCGGGCTACCACGTGGCCACGCACGCCGACGTACCGGACATCGAGGCCGACTGGATCGAGGACCCGGACCCGAGGGATCCGGTCGGGATCAAGGGCATCGGCGAGATCGGCATCGTGGGCGCCGCGGCCGCCATCGCCAACGCGGTCTGGCACGCGACCGGCGTACGCCACCGCAGCCTGCCCATCCGACCGGACCGCGTCATCCTGGCCGGGGCGCAAAGTGCTTGATATCGCCGCGGAGTTGATTCGCTGGACCGAGGAGGGCCGGGACTTCGCCGTCGCCACCGTGCTGGCGGTGGGCGGCAGCGCGCCGCGCGGTCCCGGCGCCGCCCTCGCCGTCGACAGCGAGGGCACCGTCATCGGCTCGGTCTCCGGCGGGTGCGTGGAGGGCGCGGTCTACGACCTGTGCCAGGAAGCGCTCCAGACCGGCGAGAGCGTCACGGAACGGTTCGGCTACAGCGACGCGGACGCCTTCGCCGTAGGACTGACCTGCGGCGGGACGATCGAGGTGCTGATCACGCCGGTGGGCGTGCAGGCGCCCGCCCGGACGGTCATGACGTCGGCTCTGTCGGCCGCCGTCCGGGGCGAACCGGCTGCCCTCGCCCGGGTCGCCCGCGGTCCGGCCGAACTCCTCGGCCGGGCCCTGCTGGTACGACCCGACGGCACGCACGAGGGCGGTCTCGGCGGCCACCCGGAGCTGGACCGGACGGCGGCGGCCGAGGCCCGGGCCCTGCTGGAGGCCGGGCGTACCGGCACGGTGGACATCGCCGCGGACGGTTCGCACTGCCCCGGCGGCCTCACGCTGCTGGTCGAGTCGCACGTGCCGCCCCCGCGGATGATCGTCTTC
This sequence comes from Streptomyces sp. Ag109_G2-15, assembly GCF_900215565.1. NCBI lineage: Bacteria > Bacillati > Actinomycetota > Actinomycetes > Kitasatosporales > Streptomycetaceae > Streptomyces > Streptomyces sp. Ag109_G2-15. The sequence continues at coordinate 430,466 of NZ_OCNI01000002.1, read as the reverse complement.
GGTGCGGTGGACTTCGCCTCGGCGTTGGCGCGGGCCGGCAAGTTCCTCGGCTACCACGTGACCGTCTGCGACGCCCGCCCCGTCTTCGCCACGCGGGCCCGTTTCCCCGACGCCGACGAGGTGGTCGTCGACTGGCCGCACCGCTATCTGCGGCGCACCGCGACCGATGCCCGTACGGTCCTGTGCGTGCTCACCCACGACGCGAAGTTCGACGTACCCCTGCTGAAGGCGGCCCTTGAGATGCCGGTGGCCTTCGTCGGTGCGATGGGCTCGCGCCGCACGCACGAGGATCGTGATCGGCGCCTGCGGGAGGAGGGCGTGAGCGAGCGGCAGCTGGCCCGGCTGCGCTCCCCGATCGGCCTCGACCTCGGCGCGCGTACGCCGGAGGAGACGGCGCTGTCGATCGCGGCGGAGATCGTCGCCGCGAGGCGAGGCGGGACGGGCGTGCCTCTGACCGGCGTGAGGACGCCGATCCACCACGACCGGGGGGAACGCGACGCGGCCTGAGTCTGAGAGACGGTTCCTGGTGGGTTGGAAAGCAAGACTCAAATTCCACAGAGCACCAGCAATCAAGGGCGCCACCGCCTTCGTCACCCACATCGACGGCTCACCGCCCCGATGACCCTGCGCAGAATCCGCCTGGCCGGTGCCGTTCGGCCGGAGCAGGGCACGGGGCTCGGCCGTTGGTCCGGCGAGGACTCCCCGACAGGTGAGTCCTTCGGCGCATCCAGAGACTGAAGGCCGACTGACGAGTGTCCGCGCGCCGTGTCACATTCCCGGCGGCTGTGTCGTCCTACGGGTGAGACACCGTCCAGCACGGAGCAGAGGAGAGACCGCATGCCGGCAGCCGGGGCGACCAGCAACACGGAGACGCTCAACCGCCTCCACTCCGCCGTGAACAGCGGAGACCCGGGAATCATCTCGAAGGCGATCGACGAGTGCGTCGCACCGGACGTGCTCTTCCACGCGCCGGTACCGATGGGCGCGACGGGAGCGGAGGCCCTGAAGCGGGTGTGGGAGGTGCTCCTGCGCGCGTTCCCGGACATCCACGTCGCCGTCGAGGAGACGGTCGCGGAGGGCGACAAGGTCGCCTCCCGGAACACGGTGACCGGGACCCACCTGGGCGAGTACCAGGGCCTGCCGCCCACCGGAAAGACCGTCACCTACAGCGAGATCTTCATCGTCCGCTTCGCCGAGGGGCGGATCGCCGAGATCAGGGGCGTCGTCGACGTCCTCGCGCAGCTGCGCCAGCTCGGTGCCCTCCCGTCCTGACCAGGGGCACTGCCTGCCACACCGGGCTCAGGTACCTGGGCACAGGACGAAGTCGGAGTACGCGCGCCAGGTGAGGTCGGCGCCGAGTTCGGTGAGCGCGTCACGGATCCTGCGGAGGTGGGCCGGGGTCAGCTGGAGCGGGGGCTCGTCGGGCTGGTAGGTGGTGCGGACCGGGTAGTCCACGCCCGGTTCCTTGGTCATCTCGATGTGGCAGCCGAGCACATGGGTGACCGGCCGGCGGTCGGTGAACTCGATCAGCCGGTCGATGCTGCGGGTGAAGGCGGGAACGTCCTCGATGTAGAGCCGCCCGGGATAGACGCTGTCGCCGGTGAGCAGGAGGCCGGTGGCAGCGTCGTAGTACGTGACGGCCGCCTCGTGATGGCCGGGGGTGGCCAGGCACTCCAGGACCCGGCCGCCCAGGTCGACGTGGGCGACGGCGTCCGGGTCCGCGTCGAACCCGAAGTACCGCCAGGCGGTGGTGTGGTCGGCGCCCACCACCGTGGTGCCGGGGCGGTCGGCGAACTGGCCGTCGCCCGCGATGTGGTCACCGTGCCCGTGGGTGTGCAGCACCAACAGCTCGTAGCCGTCCCGGGGATGCCGGGCGAGCCAGTCCGCGAGGAGCCCGTCGACCACCCGGCGCAGGGGGAAGAACTCGGCGGACCCGGTGGCACCGGTGTCGATCAGCACCGCCCGTTCGTTGCCGCACAGCAGGAACAGGAACGGCGCCTCGTAGTGGACCGCCATGTTCTGCCGCAGGATGAACGTGTGCTCGTCGTACGCGTGGACCTGGATGTCCGGGTCCGTGTTGTGCTTGGCCGAGGGCGAACCGTGGATCCACCGCACGTCCAGCGGGCGCGCCGCGGGAGGGGCGCCGGTGAAGTCGATGAGATGCGTGCCGCTGTGCACGATGCCTCCGTGCGTGCGTCGTCTTGGCGGGCCGGGTACGGCGCACATCTCGTCCGGGGCAGGCACGTCCGAGCCTCCGCCGGGACGCTACCACGGTGTCTCACGGGGCCGACGGCGCAGGCGGCACGGACCGCTGGTCGGCGAGCAGGCAGGCGGTGAGCGCTGCGGTGTCGTCCTGGAGGCGGTTGTGGCTGTAGGCCATCAGGTCGCGGTGGAGCTGTTCCAGCAGCTCCCGGGGCGGGAGCGGGCCCCAGGATCGCAGGCGCTCGACCAGCGGGTAGAAGGCGCCGTCGGGATCGCGGGTTTCCGTGATGCCGTCCGTGTAGAGCAGGAGCTGGTCGCCGGGCCGGAAGTCGTAGACGTCGACGTGATACGGGTCGTCGACCAGCATGCCGAGGTTCAGCGGGGGAGCCGACTGCCCTCGGTCCAGTTCGCGCACCTCGTCACTGCGGATGAGGAGCGGGGGCGGGTGGCCGCAGTTGACGATGCGGACGAGATGACCGGCGGCGGGGATCTCGGCGAAGACGGCCGTGACGAACCGTTCGCCCAGCTCGCTTCCGCCGAGCAGCATCGCCCTGCGGTCCATGCTCGTCTCCACGCGGTCCGCCAGGGCGGCCAGATCGGGTTCGTCGTGCGCCGCCTCCCGGAACGCGCCGAGCAGGGTGGCGGCGGTCTCGACCGCGAGCAGACCCTTGCCGCGGACGTCGCCGATGAGCAGCCGGATCCCGTGCGCGGTGGGGACGGCCTCGTAGAGGTCGCCGCCGATGCGCGCCTCCGCGGCGGCGGAGAGGTAGAGGCTCTCCAGGAGGAGGTTGCCGATCCGGTGCGGGACCGGTCTGAGCAGGACGCGCTGCGCGATCTCGGCCACGAAGCGTACGTCGGCGAGCGTGCGCTCACGGCGGGTCCGGTGGGCGGCCAGGATCGTGCCGAGGGCGCCCACCAGGGCGGTGCAGAAGTACGAGGCCACGTAGTGGCGGTCCCACAGGTAGCCGACGGACCGGCCCGCACAGCAAGGGGTGCCGGCCAGGACCCCTTCGAAGACGACGGCGAAGACCGTGGCGCCGGCGACCACGAGGGGCCCGTGGGCGAAGGCGGCCACCAGCGGGAGGGCGATCAGCACGAAGCTGACCGGCCAGTCCACGGGTGTGAGGGGTTCGAGCACCAGAAGGCCCACGACGAACAGCACCGGAAGCCAGCGCATCCACGCCACGGGCGCGGGCAGCTGGGTCCGTACGGCCATGCCGGCCTGCGGCACCCGGTGGGCGCGTCGGTGACTCACCCGTCGCCCCTGCACGCGCACGCCGTCGCAGCCGCCGGAGCGGCCCGGGAAGCGTGCCGTGCCGGTGGACGACATGCCTGACGGTTCGGCTTACGCGGCCTTCGCACACCGGACTCCTGATCACACGACCCCTGCAAGAGGTCCAGCCTCCTGCGCCGCGTCCCGGCACACCGGTGATTGCTCCACCTGGCGGCATGTTCTGGGGGCCGGGGTCGTGGGGGCGGTGCGGTGTCCACCGTGGCCACGGCAACGCCCCACCGCCCGAGACGACTTCGAGTCAGGCCCTGGTCAGGCCTCCCGCCCCACGGACGTGAACGACATGTCCGGGTAGCGGTCGCCCGCCACCCGGCCGGCGATCGGCTCCAGCAGGGCCAGCTCGTCGGTCGTCAGCACGATCCGGGTGGCCGCGGTGTTCTCGAGGAGGCGGCTGCGCTTGCGGGTCCCCGGGATCGGTATCACGGTCAGACCGTGCACCTGGGCCCGCTGGTGCACCCAGGCGAGGGCGATCTGCGCCGTGGTGGCGCCATGGTCGGCCGCGATCTTGCGCAGGGGCTCCAGGAGAGCGGCGTTCGCCTTGGCGTTGTCGCCGCTGAAGCGCGGCTGGAACTGCCGGAAGTCGTTGCTGGAGAGCTCCGTGCTCGCGTCGGCGAAGGCTCCGGCCAGAAAGCCCCGGCCCAGCGGCGAGTACGGCACGAACGCGACCCCCAGCTCGGTGGCCGCGCCCACCGCGCTGCGCTCGACGTCCCGGCTGAAGACCGACCACTCCGACTGCAGGGCGGTGATCGGGTGCACGGCGTGTGCCTCGCGCAGCTCGGCACCGGTGACCTCGCTCAGGCCGAGGTGCTTGACCTTGCCCTCCCGCACCAGTTCCGCCATGGCGCCGACGGACTCGGCGAGCGGGACGGCGGGGTCGCGCCGGTGCATGTAGTAGAGGTCGATGACCTCGACGTTCAGGCGGCGCAGGCTCGCCTCGACCGCGTTCTTCAGGTAGGCGGGCTCGTTGCGGATACCGCGGTGGAGCGGGTCGTCGGCACGGCGCTCGATGCCGAACTTGGTGGCGAGCGTGATCTCGTCGCGGTGCGCGGCGACGAACGGCGCGAGGAACTCCTCGTTGGCGCCGGTGCCGTAGACGTCGGCGGTGTCGATGAGGGTGACGCCGGCCTCGAGGGTGGCCTCCAGGGTGTCGCGGGCCGCCGCGACGTCCGTCTCTCCGTAGGCGTTGGTGATGCCCATGGCGCCGAAGCCCTGGACGCCGACCAGGGGGCCGCCGGTGCCCAGCTCGACCTTGCGGATCTGTTCGATGGCGTGGCTCATGCCGGCCACGCTAGATCGTTCGAGTGTGCTCGAAGCAAGTGCGTTGCGCGCCAGGCTTCCTGGATCGGTCGACGTGGCGGGGGTATAGTATTCATCAACCGATGAATTACTGCTCTCCTCTCGTGAAGGGCAGGGACTGCAATGGAACAGACCACGTGCTGTGTGGTGGGAGGCGGTCCGGCGGGCATGGTGCTCGCGCTGCTGCTGGCCCGGGCCGGTGTCGCGGTGACGGTCCTGGAGAAGCACGGCGACTTCCTGCGCGACTTCCGCGGCGACACCGTCCACCCCTCCACGCTGGCCCTCCTGGACGACCTGGGGCTGGCCGAACGCTTCGCCGAGCTGCCGCAGCGCCGGGTGAACACCGTCCAGCTGCCGGTCGGAGCCGGCCGCTCGACGGTCACCGTCGCGGACCTCACGGTGCTGCGCGGGCCCTACAACTACGTGGCGATGGTGCCCCAGTGGGACCTCTTGGACCTGCTCGCCGACGAAGCCCGGCGAGAGCCGTCCTTCCAGCTTCGGATGAACACCGAAGCGACCTCCTTCCTGATCGAGTCGGGACGGGTGACCGGGGTGCGCTACCGCACCGCCGACGGCCGCACCGGCGAGCTGCGCGCCCTCCTCACCGTCGCCTGCGACGGCCGCGGATCACTGGCGCGCTCCCGGCCGGAACTGGGACTGCGCAGCTTCACCTGCCCGATGGACGCCTGGTGGTTCCGCCTGCCGCGGCATCAGGGCGACCCGCGGGGACTCGTCGGCGGCGCCGGGGACCGCTTCCTGACCGCGATGATCGACCGCGGCGACTACTGGCAGTGCGCCGGACTCATTCCGAAGGGCACCGACGCGCAACGCCGTGCCGCGGGCCTGGACCGGTTCCTGGCCCAGTTCACCGCGGCCGTCCCGTGGATCGCCGACCGCTCGCACGCGTTGCGCTCGTGGGGCGAGGTCAAGCTCCTGGACGTACGCCTGGACCGCCTGCGCCGCTGGCACCGTCCGGGGCTGCTGTGCATCGGCGACGCCGCGCACGCGATGTCCCCGGTCTTCGGCATCGGCATCAACCTCGCGGTCCAGGACGCCGTGGCCGCCGCCCGCTATCTGACCGGGCCACTGCGCAGCGGGACCGTGGGCCTGCGCGACGTACGCGGTGTGCAGCGGCGGCGCCTTCCGACCACGGTCGTCACCCAGGCGCTCCAGCGAACAGCCCACGCCCTCTTCATCGCTCCCGTCCTGCAGGGCCGTCCGCCTCTCGGCAGCGCGGAGCGGGCCCAGCGCCTCGCACGCCTGGTCGCCGGGTCACGATGGATACGGCGCCTGCCCGCGTACTTCATCGGCTACGGCGCACTCCGGGAACGTCCACCTGAGGTGGCCGTCCGCTAGCCACCGTCGCGTACCCGAGGGGCTGCGGCCCGCGTCAGTCGCTGCGTACCGGCCCGAACGCGAAGACCGCGGCCACATCGGCTTCCATCGCCCTGGCGGTGGAGATCAGGTGTGGGAGCAGACGCTCGCGGGACTGCTCGGGAGTCTCCGGTCCCGCGTGCAGGGCGACATTGACCGCGGCGACGGCCCTGCCGCGCGCGTCGCGCAGGGGGACCGCCATGGAACGAAGTCCCAGCTCCAGCTCCTGCTCGACCAGGGCGTACCCGTCGTGCCGTGCCTGGGTGAGGAGTTGGCTGAGATCCATGGGCGAGGTACGGGTGAAGGAGGTCAGCGGCCGGGGCGGCAGCGCGGCGAGCAGTCGCTCCTGGTCCGGCCGTGTCAGGTCGGCCAGCAGCACGCGGCCCATGGAGGTGGCGTAGGCGGGCAGCCGGGCTCCCGGATGGATGCTGACGCTCGTGACCTGCTGGGTGGCGGAGCGGGCCAGGTAACGCACCTCCGCTCCGTCGAGTACGGCGACGGAGGCGGACTCATGGGCGCGGGTGGCGAGTTCGGCCAGATGCGGCTGCGCGATGTCGGCCAGGCCGAGACCTGACAGGCGGGCGTAGCCGAGGCCGAGAGTGCGCGGGGCGGGAAGGTAGTACCGTCCGCGCTGCTCGGCGTAGCCCAGGTCCAGCAGGGTCAGCAGGTTGCGGCGCGTGCTCTGGTACGACAGGCCGGCGGCCTCCGCCGCTTCGTTGAGGGTGAGGCCGCCGCGGGCCCCTCCGAGCGCGGTGAGCACGGCTAGTCCGCGAGCCAGGGCCTGCAGGAAGAGGGTTCCCAGCTCCGTTTTGGCATCGGCGTAGGGGGACGGGGTGAGGCCGTCGGCCGCAGGACCGTCGGCATTGAGGGCGTCACCCATCTCCCGTGCCGCCCGGGTGAGATGGGGCAGGGCGTGTGCGCGCAGCGCCTCCGCGCTGAAGCGGCTCGTATGGGCGAGGACGCTCAGCGCATACCGGGGCCCGCCGTCCTGGCCGGAAACAGGAACGGGAACGGGAACGGGAACGGACAAGGCGACCAGGCCCGGGGCGGCGATCTGGTCGTCCAGGGCCCAGCCCTGCTCGGCCGCGTCGGAGATCCAGGCGGCGAAGTCCGCCTCGGCCGCTTCGTGGTCAGCCTGGTGCGCCTGCTCGCGCTACCGGACTCGCCCCTGGCGATCAGAGACGCCCGCCTCATGCTCGGCACGGCCGGTGCCGTGGTGGCGCTGCTGCTCGCCGCGCTCATGTACGCACCGACCGGACGTGCCTCCGGCGGCCACTTCAACCCCGGAGTGACCGTCTTCCTGTGGGCCGACGGCCTGTTTCCCGGCCGCGCGGTCCTGCCCTACGTCGCGGCGCAGCTGGCCGGTTCGGTCAGTGGCCCAGCCCTGGCCCGCCTCGTGTGGGGCGACCCCGTCCTCCGCATCCACTACGCCCTGGTGGCGCCCGCCCCGGGCACCGGCACGACTGCGCTGTTCCTGATCGAGACCGCGGCGCTGATCGCCGTACTCGCGGCGGTGGCCGTGGTGATGGGCCGCCCCCGGCTGCACGCACTGATCCCGGCGGTCATCGCCGTGGGTGTGGGCCTCGTCATCGCCTCGCTGGGCGCGGTCACCGGCGCCAACATCAATCCGGCCCGTGCCTTCGGTCCGGCGTTGCTCTCCGGCGAGTACACCCACCTGGGGACCAACCTGCTCTCCCCCCCTCGTCGCCGGTCTCCTCACCGGCCTGGCCCACCGCACCCTGCGCACCGGCCGACCGGCCCCCGCCCAGCCGGCGACCACCTGACCACCCCGCCCCCCTCACCCTGGAGCAGCTCATGCCCACCACCCGCGGCCTGATCATCGACGGCACCGAGGTGCCCGCCTCCTCCGCCCGAACGACTCCCGACATCAACCCCTGGACAGGGGACGTCCACGCGCAGGTCGCCGCCGGCACCGTCGATGACGTACGCCGCGCGGTGGACGCGGCCGACGCGGCCTTCGAGGCGTGGGCCGCCACCAAGCCCGCCACACGCCGGCAGATCCTTCTCAAGGCGGCCGAACTGATGGTGAGCCGCACCGACGACATCGTGCGGATCATGGCGGAGGAAGTCGGCGCCACCGCACCCTGGGCCGCTTTCAACGCCCGTCTCGGTGCCGACATCCTGCTGGAAGCGGCTGCAGCCGTCAGTCAGCCGGCCGGACAGGTGCTCGCCACCTGACCTGGTCAGAATTGAATTACCGTCACGGAAACGAAGGTTTGTCGAATGAGTACATTCTCGGGGTGAGTGGGCAGGTGCTGGCCAGAGCACTCCGCGACCTCGAGCGCGACGGACTCGTAGCTCGCCGGGTCTACCCCGAGGTCCCGGTCCGCGTGGAGTACGAACTCACGGCGCTGGGCGGGACCATGTGCCCGGTCGTACAGGAGATACGGCGGTGGGCCGAGCTGACGGCGCAGGCGATCGGCGAGGCACGGGTGGCGTACGACCGAGGTCAGCGGAGCTGACCGGGGCCGCAACGGCTATGCGTGCAGCTGCTGTTCGGTCCAGATGACCTTGCCGTCAGGCGTGTAGCGCGTGCCCCAGCGGTCGGCGAACTGGGCCACGAGGAAGAGGCCGCGGCCGCCCTCGTCCATGGTGGTGGCCCGGCGCAGGTGCGGGGACACGCTGCTCCCGTCGGACACTTCGCAGATGAGGCTGCGGTCCCGGATCAGGCGCACGCTGATGGGGCCGGTCGCGTGCCGGATGGCGTTGGTGACCAGCTCGCTCAGGATCAGTTCCAGGGTGAACGCCTCCTCGTCCAGACCCCACGCGTGCATCAGCCTGCCGGCGCAAGCCCGCACACCGGCGACGGCCGAGGGATCGGAGGGCACGCTCCACGCCGAGGTACGGTCACTGTCGAGCAGCCGGGTGCGAGCGACCAGCAGGGCCACGTCGTCGCGTGGTGCCGTCGGCAGCAGCGCGTCCATCACGGCCTGGCACATCTCCTCCGGCGTCCGTCCGGCGTGTGCGATGGCGCGGCGCAACTGCTCGATCCCCTCGTCGATGTCACGCTGCCGTTCCTCGATCAGGCCGTTGGTGTACAGCACGATGCCGCTGCTCTCGGGGAGGTGTATCTCCGCCGTCTCGTACGGCAGCCCGCCGAGGCCCAGCGGGGGACCGGCCGGTGTCCCGGCCAGGTCCGCACGGCCGTCCGGGAACACGATCAGGGGGTCCAGATGGCCGGCTCTGGCCATGGTGCACAGACCGGACATCGGGTCGTAGATCGCGTACAGGCACGTGGCACCCGTGAGTGTCGGTGCCTCGCTGTTCTCGTCGTCCCGGTCCTGGTCGATGCGGGTGACGAGTTCGTCCAGGTGCCAGAGCAACTCGTCGGGCGGCAGGTCGAGCGTCGAGAAGTTGTGCACGGCGGTGCGCAGTTGCCCCATGGTGGCGGCGGCGTGCAGACCATGCCCCACGACGTCGCCCACCACGAATGCGACGCGGGCTCCCGGCAGGGGTATGACGTCGAACCAGTCGCCGCCGACCCCGCCGAGCCCCGCCTCGGCCGGCAGATAGCGGTGGGCCACCTCGACGGCGCTCTGCTCGGGAAGAGCATGGGGCAGAAGGCTGCGCTGCAGCGCGACGGCCATGGCGTGCTCCCGGGTGAAACGGCGGGCGTTGTCGATGCTCACCGCGGCACGGGCGACCAGCTCCTCCGCCACCGAGAGGTCCTCCTGACCGAAGGGCGTGGGCTCCTTCGAACGCCAGAAGGTCGCCACGCCCAGAATCACCCCGCGGGCCCGCAGCGGAGCCGCGATCATGGAATGAATGCCGGAGGCCACCAGCCGGCGAGCCCGGTCGGGGGCCTGGGCCTGCCAGCCGGTGTAAGCCCCCATGTCGGCCTCCAGCACCATCTCCCCGGAACCGAACCCGGAGGCCTGCGGCGTGGAGGGGTCGAAGTGGATCAGCTCACCGGGTGGATACAGCGGCGTGTCCTCCCGGATGCCGTACAGGGCGACACGACGCAGCTCCGCCATGTTCGCCTGGTTCGGTTCCTCACCACGCAGTACGGCGTCGGCCAGGTCGACGGTGACGTAGTCGGCGAACCGGGGCACGGCCAGCTCGGCCAGTTCCTCGGCCGTGCGGGTCACGTTGAGCGTGGTGCCGATGCGGATGCCGGCGTCGTACAGCAGCCTGAGCCGTTCCTGTACGTCCTCCACGCGGCCCATCAGCGCGCTGAGTTCCGTGGTGTCGCGGAGGGTCGCGACCGCGCCCCCTGGCCCGGGCTGCTGCGCCATGGGGCGCTGGCTGATCGCCAGCAGCCGGTCGCCGACCCTGATCACCTGGTCCGTGGCCGCCGTGCCGGACAGCAGAAGCTGCTCGGCGGTCGGCTCGAGCCCCAGACTCTCGACCGGCCGGCCCTCCGCGTCCGCCCCGAGCCCGAGCAGGCGTCGTGCTTCGTCATTGGCCAGGAGCAGACGGCCTTGCGGATCGATGATCAGCACACCTTCGCGCACCGCGTGCAGCACGGCGTCGTGGTGCTCGTACATGCGTGTCATCTGCACCGGGCCGAGCCCGTGTGTCTGACGGCGCAGCCGCCTGCTGATCAGTGCGGTCCCCCCGGTGGCCGCCAGGAGCACCACCCCGGTCGCGACCAGCACGAGCGGCACCTGCCGGTCGGCCGCCCCGCTCACCTGCTTGATCGTGATGCCCGCGGAGACCAGTCCGATGACCTTCCCGTCGGAGGAGGTGACCGGGACGACGGTCCGCACCGAGCGGCCCAGCGTCCCCCTGGTGGTCTCGGTGACGACTCCACCGTGCTGTGCCGCCGCGATGCTGCCGATGTAGCGCTGGCCGATCCGCGCCGGATTCGGATGGGTGTAGCGGATGCCGTCCGGGCTCATCACCACGACGAAGTCCACGTCGGAGCGTTTGCGGGTCTCCTCGGCCTGCGGCTGCAGCGCGGCGCTGGGGTTCGGGCCCCCCAGGGCCTGTCGCACCGAAGGGGACGAGGCGACGGCCGTGGCCACCGCCAGTGTGCGGTTGCGGGCCTCGCGCTCGGCGTCCGTCCGGGACTGCAGCAGTAGCGCGACGACCGCCGCGGCCACCAGGACCACGATGATGAAGACCTGCAGGATGAAGACCTGGCCGGCGACGGTACGCAGCCCCTGCCAGGACCGCAGACGCCCGGGCCGCCGGTCCATAGACCCATCTAACCTCGGCTCCCACGCGCCCTCACCCTTGCGCGGCCCGCCGGGCCCCACCCCTTACGACTCGTGCCCGCGTGTACGCACGCAGCGAGCGGTGCCGGAGCCGCGCGCTCCCTCAGGCCCGCGTCGTCAAGATCATGTATGGCGCGGTCCTGGTTTCCGCCGGAGCGTCTTCCGCGGTGCCGTCGAAGGGGAGCGTGGGCAGGTCCACGGTGGGGGCGGGGAAGCCGGCCTCGGTCAGGAAGGACCGGTAGCGATCGAGGGAGCGGTAATGCGTGGCACTCGTCATCGTGGTGCCGTCGCGCAGCCGGAGCTGCGTGGGCACGGTGTCGCCGTCGGTATACACGGCTCCTGGTTCGCCATGGCGCACGGTGGAGAAGCCCACGCCGGTCGCCGTGGGGTTGAGGTCGGCGAGGAGATACGGGGCGCCGGGGCGCAGGACGCGGTGGATCTCGGCGGTGAGGGCGGCCAGCCGGTCGTCGTCGGGGTCGGTGCAGTACACCAGGCCGCACACGGCGCCGTCGACGCTGTCGTCGGCGAGCCAGGGCAGGGTACGGCCGTCGAACAGCCGGTAGGAGACACGAGGGTGGGGGCGGTCGGCCCGAGCGATGTCCAGCATGTCCGCCGACGGGTCGAGCCCCTGGACCGTCCACTCCCCGCCACCGGCGAGCCGCGCCGCGATCGCGCCGGTGCCGCACCCGACGTCCAGCACCAGCCGGTCCGGGCTCGGACTGCGGCCGAGCCGTTGCAGCACCGCGGGGAAGATCAGCTTCTCGGCCAGCCGCATGTCGCGGTCTCGATAGGCGTCGGCTGCGGCAGTGGTGTCCCAGCCGAGGGGGTCGTCGCCGGCGATCACGGGTCGCTGCCTCCTGCACTGAACCTGGCCCGGCCTGTCGGGCTGGGGCGTTCGGCGGCAGCCTGACACACGCCACGGCCTGCCGGTCCGTGGCGCCGGGAGATTCCCTCGACGGCGCAACGGACCTGCGCACAGTTGACGTCGGGTGGTGCACCCACCCGCTACGGCAGGCCCCACGCCGGGCCCGGCTCGCTGACGGCGACGGGCGCGATGACGAGGTCGGGCCGGGAGCCGGAGTGGACGAGCACCTCGCGGCCCCGGGGCAGGTCGATGGCGAGGGTGCCGTCGCCCAGGTCCTGGGTGCGGGCCGGGGTGCCGTCGTCCAGCAGCACGGTGAGGGCGCCGCTGAGGCCGTGACGCAGTCGGAGCGGCTCGCCCGCCAGGCTCCTGATCCGGATGAAGCGGGTCGCCCCCGCCTCCCGTACGGCGCTGACCAGGAAGGCGCCCTGGGTGCGGAAGTCGTGCAGGGTGACGTCCGCCCAGGCGGACGGGACGGCCGGGAAGACGCGGACCACGCCGCCCCAGCTCTGGCAGAACATGTCGTGCAGCGACTGCGAGGCGGACAGCGGGGTCTCGATGACCGGACCGGCCTCGGTGTAGTGCGTGTTGGCGCGGCACGGGTAGCGGGTCGTGGGGTCGAAGAACCTGCGCAGGTAGGTGATCGCGGTGTCGCCGTCGCCGGTCATCGCGTACATCGAGGCGGCCCCGGTGTAGCTGTAGCCCCGGTGGGCGCCGGTCAGCGCGTGCCAGTGCGCCACGGACTTCGAGATCAGGTCGCGGTTCTCCGGCTGGTCCCAGTTGACGAGGTACAGCGGATACACCATCAGCAGGTGCGAGTAGTGCCGGTGGGACTGGGCGTACGGGGTACCGGCGCCGATCATGAAGCCGTTGTCGTCGACCGGGTACGGTGTGAGCCGGGCCAGCACCTCCTGCCAACGCGGTGTCAACTCGTCCTCGATGCCGAGCAGTTGAGACGACTCGATCAGCGTCTGGCAGCCCCAGCGGATCAGGGCCAGGTCGTAGGTGGTGTCCTGCGGCGGCACGACGGGGTATTCGGGCGAGAGCGTGCTCGGCAGATGGAGCCTGCCGTCGCTGCCCGGGGTGAGGAAGTGCAGGTAGTAGTTGATGGCGCGGCGCAGCACCGGGAAGAGCGTGTCGCGCAGCAGGGCCTTGTCCATGGAGTGCCGGTAGGACAGCCACACGTTGTGCAGCGCCCAGGTGAGGTCGCCGGTCTCGGCGCCGGTGCCGGGCCAGCCCACACCGCGGTCGGCGAACATGTCGGAGCTGCGGCCGATGCCGGAGCTGTCCGCGCGGTAGGCGGCGGGCACGTTGGCGATGAGCTGTTCCTGGCTCTGTCGCAGCGTGGTGGCGAGCGCGTCGAGTTCCGGGTGGTTGAAGCCATGGATGAGCCAGTACTCCAGCTGGACGTTGAGGTTCCACCAGACCGCGGGCCAGGGCGTGGGCTCCAGCCACGGCCCGCTGGTGGCCATGACGGGACCGCCCGCGCGGCTGGCGGAGGCGACCTTGTAGAGCTGGATCCAGTGGAAGCTCTGCAGCCGCTGGTCGGGGAAGGAAACGAAGCTCTTGCGGTAGAACGCGTGCCACCAGCGGGTGTGCCGTCGCCTGAGGGCGTCGTACGACGTCACGCGCCGGAGGTTGCGCAGCGAGGCGGCCTCGGCGGCGGTGTCGGAGGGCGAGCTGTGTCCGACGCTGAGCAGCAGGTCGTCGCCGGTGCGGCGGTAGGCGGTGGCGGTCTGACCGCCACCGGTGAGGGGCTGGAGCACCTGCTCGGTGCCGTCGGCGGCGGTCCGCGTGGTCCAGGGCGGGTTGGCGGTGTAGCCGGCGGGCGGGGCCTCGCTGATGCGGCGGGGGCTGACGGCCTCCTCCGGGTGGAACGTCCAGGTGACCCGTTCGCCGCCGTCGGCCCGCACACGGACGGCCAGGACCTCGTCGTGGATGAGCGCGGAGAGGGTGAGCGTGCCCGCGCTGGTGGTGATGGTGCCGGTGAGTTCGGCGTTCCACAGGCTCAGCCGCCAGTCGACGGCGGTGATGGTGCCGACCGGTTCGAGCGTGAGATGCCCGACCGGCAGACGGCAGGTGCCCCAGCCGCTGCCGAACTCCGGCCGGTGGTCCTGCACGCGGCCGTGCTGGACGGTGAAACGGACCTGGTGGGCGCCCGGCTCCTGGTAGACCATGCTGCCGAGCAGCCCGTCGCCGAGGAACGGGCCCTCGTGCCAGAGGGCGGGCAGCCTGGTCCACAACAGGTCCTGGCCGCGCAGGAACCGTTCCCAGGCGTCGTCGGTGGTCATGGTGTCGCGCAGTCGCCATGGGCGTCCGACGGCCCCGCCCGCCGGACCGGCTCCGCCGGACGACCCCGGCCGTAAGGGCGGTTCGGCGTGGGCCTGCGGCGGCAGGGCCACCGTGGCCGCTCCGCCCAACGCGGTGCCGAGTACGGCTCTGCGGGGCACCGGCGAGCGCTTCTCCCCCTGCGAGGTCATCATCGTCCTCCCGAGCTGACGGACCCTCGAAACATCGGGTGTATGGTGGAAGTTAGGCATGCCTCATGTGCCTGTCAACCTTCTTGGTGGCCATGGGTCTATGACACATCCGATGTATGGAGAGGTCAGGCCGCACCGGTGAGGAGGGGAAGGTAGCCCAGCGACTGCCCGGGCGCCGTGGGGTGGTACGACACGGTCAGATCCAGCCAGTCGACACTGTGCAGCCAGGGCGTGGACGAGCAGATCTCGTGCCCGGCGAAGGAGGTCCGGGCGTCGGCGAAAGTGAACCCGTGGTCGGCGGCACGCTCGGCGATCACGCTGTTGAGCTCGTCCACGGCCTCGTTGAGCGCCGACCTCTCCGTGTCCGCGAGGCCGCCCGAACAGGTGCCGTGGAGCAGGTAGAGGTGCGGATAGCCGAGTACCACGACGTGGGCGGCGGGCGCCTTGCTCCGGATGGCCGAGTAGAGACGGTCGAGATCGCCCGGGAGGGTCCCGTCCATGAAGGAGCGCGCTTTGGCGACGGCGGAGAGACACGCCTCGGTGCCGGGCAGTACGCAGGTCGCCATGACGCCGGTGAAGCCCGAGTCGCTGCCGCCGACGGTGAGGCTGACCAGATCCGTACGGGGGCTCAGCGGGCCGAGCTGCTTCGCCATGACGTCGCTCGTCCGGGCGCCGTTGCACGCGGTGAAGCCGAACGACGCCGGCGCATGGGCCGCGGCCCACAGGGCGGGGTACGCCAGGCTGCTGCGCAGGCAGTCCGCGCCGGAGGTGAAGTAGCTGCCGGCTCCGACACCGGCCGAGTAGGAGTCACCGAGAGCCACGTAGTCCATGGCCTGGGTGCTCGGCGCCGCCGGCGCCCTCACGGGACCGGCGAGGGTACAGGCGGCGGCCGCGAGGAGGAGGGAGGCCGCATAGGAGGCTGTTCGGGACCGGCTCATAACTCTCCTCTATCGCGGCCCGGTCCGCCCCCGCCCGCCAGGGCCGTCCTCCCTGTTCAGCCGTGTTGACAAACATCTGCGGCCATGCCCGCTGCCGCAGCACGCCGCACGGGAGGGGGACCGGGAGCATGGTGGCGTGCCGTTTCCCCGGCAGAGTTCACCCGGTGAGCCGTCACCCGTACGGCGGTGCCCGCGACCCGGCTCGGCGCGGACGGCCGTGAACGGTGCGTGACCCTATAGTCGATGGTCGTCGGGGGACGGGCACACAAGTGGGGTGGGGATGACGGGAGTTCACGGGGAACTGGTCCGTCCGTTGGCCGAAACCGTTCGGTCGCATGCGGCCCGCGCGGGGGACAGGACCGCCTTCCGCGACGGGCGTCGAGGCGTGACCTGGGCGCAGCTGGATCAGCGGACGGCGCGGATCGCGGGGCATCTGCAACGGCTGGGCGTACGCCGCGGGGACCGGGTGGCGTTCTGCCTGTCCAACCGCGTGGAAATGGTGGAGAGTTGCCTGGCCGCCGTGCGTGCGGGGGCGGTCGGGGTGCCCCTGGATCCCGGGGCGGCCGACGGCGAGTTGGCCCATGTCCTCGACGACAGCGGCGCGGTGGCGATCGTGATCGAGGCAGCGCTGCTGGAGCGCCTGGCGCGGGTGGCGGCCGGGCGGCAACCGCTGCGGGTGGTCGTGGTCGTGGGTGCGCAGCCTGTCGCGTCGCCCTCTGCGTCGGCCGAGGTCGGTCAACAGGACGGCAGAGCCACACGTGCGCTGCCGCCCGGAGCGCCCGCCGGCGCGGTGTCGTACGACGAGCTGGCCGGGACCGATGCGGGCCGTCCGCCGTACGACGGTCTCGGCCTCGACGAACCGGCCTGGATCCTCTACACCTCAGGCACCACCGGCGAACGAAAAGGCGTGGTGACGAGCCAGCGGGCCGCGCTGTGGTCGACGGCCGCCGCCTACGCGCCGCTCTTCGGCATGTCCGAGGAGGACCGGCTGCTGTGGCCGTTGCCGATGCACCACGCCTACGCGTACTCGCTGGGCATCCTCGCCGTGGTCGCCACCGGTGCGAGCGCCTACCTCCTGGACAGGGGCGTGGACGTCGTGGAGACACTCCAACGCCAGCCGCTGCAGGGACCGTTCACGATGCTGGCCGGGGTACCGGCCACCTACCACCTGCTGGTGAGCGCACTGCGCGAGGCGCCGCAGGCGCTGAGCGGGTTGCGGCTGTGCGTCACCGCCGGAGCGCCCTGCCCGCCGGAACTGCGCTCCTCCGTCGAGGAGTTGCTGGGCGCGCCGCTGCTGGACGGCTACGGCGCCACCGAGACCAGTGGCAAGATCGCGGTCGACCGACTCGAGGTGCCGGGTCCGCGGCGCGTGCCGCAGCCGGTGCCCGGAGTCGAGGTCCGGGTGGCCGACCCGCTCTCCGGTGCCACCGCCGCCGACGGCGACGAGGGCGAGATCTGGGTGCGCGGCCCCAACCTGATGATCGGCTACCACGGTCGCCCCGACGCTACGGCGCAGGTCCTCCGGGACGGCTGGTACCGCACCGGTGACCTCGGCCGCCGCGAGCCCGGTGGCGGGTTGCGGGTCACCGGACGGGTGGGCGACCTGATCATCCGCGGTGGGCAGAACGTCAACCCGGTCGAGGTGGAGCAGGTGCTCCTGGCCTGTTCCGGTGTCGCCGACGCGGCGGTCGTGGGCAGGGCGCACGACGTGCTGGGGGAGGTCCCGGTGGCGTTCGTCGTCCCCGGGCCGGACGGAGTCGACCTCGCGCGGCTGCGGGCCGCGTGCCGGGAGCGGCTGTCCGCGTTCAAGGTGCCGGACGAGATCCGGCTGAGCGAGTCGCTGCCTCGTACCTCCTCAGGCAAGGTCCAACGGGCGGTGCTCACCGGGCAGTTGACCGAAGCCCTGGCCGCCGAGCGGGAGAACGCCTCCGCCGGACTGCGGGCCCGGCTGCTTGCGCTGCCCGCCCCGGAGCGGCGCCGCGCGGTGCTGAACCTCGTCATGGTCGAACTGCGCGGCGACGGGGAGACCCACCCGGAGCCGGACCAGGCCTTCACCGATCTGGGAGTCAGCTCCCTTCAGGGTGTCCTGCTGCGAGACCGGCTCGGGGCCGTGACCGGTCTGGAGCTGCCCGCGACCCTGGTCTTCGACCGCCCGACGCCGGACGCGGTGGCCGAGTTCCTGCACGACTCGCTGCTCGGCGCCCCGACCCCGGCGGCGCGCGGGGCCAGGCCAGGCACACCCGGTGACCCGCCCTCGCCCGACGAACCGGTGGCCATCGTCGCCATGGCCTGCCGCTACCCGGGACTCGTGGACGACGTCACCTCACCGGAGGAGCTGTGGCGGCTGCTCGCCGACGGCACGGACGCCACCTCCGCGTTCCCCGCCGACCGGGGCTGGGATCTGGCCGGGCTGTTCGACGCCGACCCGGACCGGCCGGGCACGTCGGTCACCCGCCGCGGCGGCTTCCTGCGCCGGGCCGCCGACTTCGACGCGGCCTTCTTCGGCATGTCCCCCCGGGAGGCGCTGGCCACCGACCCCCAGCAGAGGCTGCTGCTGGAGACCGCCTGGGAGGTCGTGGAACGGGCGGGCATCGCCCCGAACGCCCTGCGCGGCAGCGACACCGGAGTCTTCGTCGGCGTGATGCACGGCGACTACGGGGGCCGTCTGCTGCACCGTGGAGGACACGAGTACGAGGCACACCTCGCGCTCGGCTCGGCGGGCAGCGTGGCCTCCGGGCGCATCGCCTACACCCTGGGCCTGGAGGGGCCAGCGGTGACAGTGGACACGGCCTGCTCCTCGTCGCTGGTGGCGATGGACTGGGCGGCGCGGGCGCTGCGCTCGGGCCAGTGCTCGCTGGCCGTGGCCGGCGGAGCCACCGTCATGGCCAGCCCGGTGCCGTTCGTCGCGTTCAGCAGGCTGCGCGGCCTGTCGCCCGACGGACGGTGCAAGCCGTTCTCGGCCGCGGCCGACGGCACCGCCTGGGGCGAGGGCGTCGGACTGGTCCTGCTGGAGCGGCTCGCCGACGCCCGGCGCAACGGCCACCCCGTGCTGGCCGTACTCCGCGGCTCCGCCGTCAACGGCGACGGCGCGTCCAACGGCCTGACCGCGCCCAGCGGGCCCGCCCAGGAGCGGGTGATCGGCGACGCCCTCGCCGCCGCCGGGCTCACCCCGGCCGACATCGACGCCGTGGAGGCCCACGGCACCGGTACCCCGCTCGGCGACCCCATCGAAGCCCGTGCGCTCCTCGCGGTGTACGGGCAGGACCGCCCGGCCGAGCGGCCGCTGTGGCTGGGATCGCTGAAGTCCAACATCGGACACACCCAGGCCGCGGCCGGCGTCGCGGGGGTCATCAGGACCGTCCTGGCGATGCGGCACGGGGTGCTGCCGCGCACGCTGCACGCCGACGAGCCCTCTTTGGGGGTCGACTGGTCCTCCGGCGCCGTACGCCTGCTGCAGCGGGAGCAGCCCTGGCGCACCGCTCCCGGGCGGCCCCGGCGCGCCGCGGTGTCCGCCTTCGGCATCGGCGGAACCAACGCCCACGTGATCCTGGAGGAAGCGGTCGACGAGCGGGGCGCCCCGCACCGCCCAAGTGCCCGTCCCGCTCCCGAGCTGCCGGTCCTGCTGTCCGGCGCGAGTACCGAGGGGCTCCGCTGCCAGGCGCGGCGTACGGGTGAGGGGCAGGACGGCCCGGACCACGCGAGTGCCCGTCCCGCTCCCGAGCCGCCGCTCCTGCTGTCCGGCGCGAGTACCGAAGCGCTGCGTGCCCAGGCGCGGTGTACGGCCGCGTTCCTCCGCGAGTGGCCCGAACTGCCGCTCGGGGACGTGGCGTTCACCTCGGCGACCTCCCGCGCCGCACTCCGCCACCGGGCGGCGCTGCCCGTCCGGGACCGCGCCGCCCTGCTGAGCGATCTGGACCGGCTCTCGGCCGAGGGGGCGGCGGCCGTGCCGTCCCCGGTCCGGACGGGCGGACGGCTGGCGCTGCTCTTCACCGGCCAGGGCGCCGGATGGGCGGGCCTCGGCCGGGAGTTGCACGCCGCGTACCCCGTCTTCGCCGACGCCTTCGACGCCCTGTGCGGCCGGTTCGACACCGCCGGCGTCGGGGACCGGCCCCTGCGCGAGGCGCTGTGGGACACGGCGCCCGCCGACGTGCAGCAGCACAGGACGGATGCCGCGCAGGCCGGCCTGTTCACGTTCGAGGTCGCGCTGTTCCGGCTGCTCGAATCCTGGGGCGTACGACCGGACTTCCTGGCCGGCCACTCCGTCGGCGAACTGGCCGCAGCGCATACCGCCGGGATCCTCGCGGAAAGCGACGCCGTCGAACTGGTCGCCGCCCGGGGGCGGTTGATGCAGCAACTCCCGGCAGGCGGCGCCATGGTGTCCCTGGACGCCACCGAGGAAGAGACGTTGACAGCGTTGGCGGAGCTGCCGGCGGCGGCCGGGCCGGTGGCGGTCGCGGCGGTGAACGGCCCACGGTCGGTCGTCGTCTCCGGGGCGGAGCAGGCGGTGACGGCGGTGGCCGAACGTTTCCAGGCCCGCGGTCGTCGCACCGTACGGCTGCGCACCAGCCACGCCTTCCACTCGCCGCTGATCGAACCGGCGCTCGCGGAGTTCGCCCGAGCTGCGTCCCGGGCCGCCTTCCGTGCGCCCCGTATTCCGGTCGTCTCGGCACTGACCGGACGTCAGGCCACCGGAGACGACCTGCGCTCGGCGGCCTACTGGGTCCGCCACGCCCGTGAAACGGTGCGGTTCGCGGACGTCGTACGTCATCTGGTGCGGGAAGCGAGGGTGACGGCGTTCGCCGAGGTGGGCCCCGGCACCCAGCTCACCTCGGCCGCCATGACAACGGCCGAGGAGCCTGGGGACCTGGTGTTCACCCCGACGGTGCGGGCGGGCCACCCGGAGCCCGACGCGGTCCTGGCGGCACTCGCCCGACTCCACGAGCACGGCACCGCGGTCGACTGGGACGCCGTGCACCAGGCACACCCAGGCAGGCATGCCCAGCGGGTGGACCTGCCCACCTACCCCTTCCAGCGGGAGCGCTACTGGCTGGCCGAGCCTGCCGACCCCACGCCGACCGCCGCTGCACGCCCCGGCTCCGGCCATCCGGTGCTGACGTCCACGACCAGCCTCCCGGACTCGGGCCGCCTGCTGTGCACCGGCCACCTGTCGGACGCCGACCAGCCCTGGCTGGGCGACCACGTCGTCGACGGACGCCCGCTGGTGCCCGCCGCCGCTCTCGCCGACCTGGCGCTCCACACCGGCGGCACCTGCGGGCTGGACGTCCTGGAGGAGCTGACCCTGCTGCTGCCGCTGCAACTGCCCGGCTCCGGCCGGCGCGTCGAGGTGCAGGTGGCGCTCGGAGAACCGGACCCGTCCGGCCGCCGGACCGTCGACATCCACGCCCGCCCCGAGGATTCCGGCCCGGTCGGTACGTGGACCCACCACGCCACCGGCCGGCTGGCACCGCCGGCCACCGACCCCGGCCCGAGCCACGGCCCACAGGGATCCTGGCCGCCCCCGGACGCCGTACCGGTCGACCTGACAGGGGCCTACGACCGGCTGGCGGGCGCAGGCTACGCCTACGGCCCGGCCTTCCGCTGCGTGCGCGCCGTCTGGAGACAGGGAGACGACCTCCTCGCCGACGTACGGCTCCCCGACACGGCCGTAGAAGAGGCGCAGCGATACGGCATCCATCCCGCGCTGCTCGACGCCGCCATCCACGCTCCGCTGCTGCTCCCCGAGGACCAGAAGGAGCCCGCACCGACCCGGCTGCCGTATGCCTGGCGGGGCGTCAGCCGGTACGCGACCGGTGTCGCCGCGCTGCGGGTACGACTGCGCCGCACCTCCGAGGACACGGTCGCCGTGGACCTCACCGACCCGGCGGGCAGGCCGGTGCTGCGGGTGGAGGCGCTGACGACGCGGGCGGTCCCGGGCACCGCCGCACGCCTGGGGGCGCTGTACCGCCCGGGTTGGACCGCCGCGGCCCCCGCGCACTCCACCGTCTCCGCGCTCGCGGTGGCATCGCCGGACGACCTGGACCTGGGAGCAGCGCTGTCCGCTTCAGCGGGGGCCGGGACATCCCTCGGAGGCGACGCGCCGGCCGTCGTCGTCTCCCTCGCCTCTACGGCCTCGTCCACCACCCCGGCCACCGAAGCGCGCGCCCTCGTCACGCGCGCCCTGGAACTGCTGCGCGACCGGCTGCCCACCCTGGCCCCGGGATCGCGCCTGATCCTGGTCACCCGCGGTGCCACCGGACCGGACCCGGACCTGCCCGCAGCCGCCGTCTGGGGGCTGGCGCGCAGCGCGCAGTCGGAGTACCCCGGCCGCCTCACCGTCG
This sequence comes from Streptomyces sp. Ag109_G2-15, assembly GCF_900215565.1. Classification (NCBI taxonomy): domain Bacteria; kingdom Bacillati; phylum Actinomycetota; class Actinomycetes; order Kitasatosporales; family Streptomycetaceae; genus Streptomyces; species Streptomyces sp. Ag109_G2-15. The sequence goes on along the minus strand of NZ_OCNI01000002.1, from coordinate 408,505 downwards.
TCGACGTGGACCACCACCCCGAGTCGCTGCGCCGGCTGACGGCAGCCCTGGCAACGGGCGAACCCCAACTCGCCCTCCGCGCCGGCAAGGTGCTGGTGTCGCGACTGGCACAAGCGGCCACCGCACCCTCCCACTCGGCTCCGTTCACGGAGGACGGCACCGTACTGATCACCGGGGGTACCGGGGCTCTCGGCGCGCTCCTGGCCCGCCACTTGACGGAGCATCACAAGGTTCGGCGCCTGGTGCTCACCAGCCGCAGTGGTCCGGAGTCGCCCGGTGCGCGACGGCTGAGGGAGGAGATCGAGCAGGCCGGCGGCCGGGTGGAGGTGGTCGCCTGCGACGCCGCCGACCGGTCCGCACTGGCCGCGGTGATCGACCGGTACGCCGCGGACCTGACCGCCGTGGTGCACGCGGCGGGTGTCCTCGACGACGGCGTGCTGGAGGCACAGACGCCCGAGCGGCTCGCGGCCGTCCTGCGGCCGAAGGCGGACGCCGCCTGGCACCTCCACGAACTGACGAAGGACCTGCCCCTGTCGCAGTTCGTGCTCTTCTCCTCGGCGGCGGGCCTGCTCGGCAATCCCGGTCAGGCGGGCTACGCCGCCGCGAACGCGTTCCTCGACGCCCTCGCGCTGCACCGGGCCGCCCTGGGACTGCCCGCGCTCTCCCTGGTGTGGGGGCCCTGGGCGGGAGCCGAGGGGATGGCGGCCCGTACCGGCCGGACCGGCGACGGCGTGCTGCACGCCGTCACCCCTGCCGAGGGACTGGCACTGTTCGACGCCGCTCTGACGGCGGGCGAACCCGTCCTGGCACCGCTGCCGCTGGACCCGAAGGCCGGGATGCGACGGCAGCCGGTTCCGCCACCGTTGCAGGATCTCCTGCGCTCGTCCGGCCCGGACGGGGACCTGGGAGGTGCGCGGCCGACGGCCGGCACCGCCCGCTCGACGCACGACTCGCCTGGAGCCTGGCGAGAGCGGCTGGCGCAGCTGCCCGCCGACGACCGCGCCTCCGCGTTGCTCGCGCTGGTCAGGGAAGCGGTCGCCGAGGTGCTCGGCCATCCCGGAGCGGCCGCCGTGACGGCCGACCGCGCCCTCACGGAGCTGGGCCTCGACTCCCTGACCGCCGTCCTGCTGCGCAACCGGCTGAGTCTGCTCACCGGCCTGGAACTGCCCGCCACCCTCACCTTCGACCTGCCCACCACCGACCGACTGGCGAGCCACCTGCTCGCCGAACTGCACGAGGCGTTGCCCCGTCGGCAGGCAGCCACCGGTGCGCGGCCGGCACGCCCCGCACAGACCCTGGCCTCCCTCTACCGCCGCGTGTGCGGGACCGGTGACGTCGTCTCGGCCATGCACCTGCTCGTGACCGCCTCACTGGCCGTCCCCGCCTTCGGCCCCGAGGACGCCGCCGCGCACGCCCTGCAGCCGCTCCAGCTGGCCGCCGGCGCGGACGACCGGCCACCTCTGGTCTGCTTCCCCGGCTTCTCCCCGGCCCTGGGCAGGCCCTGGTACGACGCGCTCGCGCGCCACTTCGACGGAGACCGGGACGTGCTGGAGACACGGCACCCCGGGGTCACCGCCGGCGACGCGCTGCCCCGCGACTGGCAGACACTGGTCGACCTGCACGCGGCCACCCTGCGGGAGCAGTTGGGCGACCGCCGGCCGGTCCTGCTGGGCTGGTCGATGGGCGGCTGTCCGGCACACGCGGTCGCGGCGCGGCTGGCGGCGACCGGCACCCCGCCCGCGGGCCTGGTCCTCGTCGACACCTACCACGTGACCCCCGAGCGGGAGGCCGAGCCATGGCTGCTCGCCCTGCCCGCCCGCGCGGCCCTGGCCATGGGGGAGGGGTTCGACACCGCGGTGGAGGACATGGCGCTGACCGCACTCGGGGCCTACACCCGGATGCTCCGCGGCTGGCGCCCCGAACCGGTGGACGTACCCACGCTCCTGGTACGCGCCACCGATCAGTTGCCGGAGATGCGCACCCACGGCGGCCGCGAGACCGGAAGCCGCGACTGGCGGGCCTCCTGGCCACAGCCGTCCGAGACGGTGGACGTCCCCGGCGACCACTGGACCATCGCCGAGGAACACGCACCCACCACGGCACAGGCGATCCATGACTGGATCAACTGCCTTGGAAAATCGATGAATTGAGGAACCGTCAGTGATTCCGGCTCGGATGCTCAGTGCCCCAGGAGCAGTCCCGACCCCGTGACGTCGGCGTGGATGCCGTCCTTGTGCACGGTCACGCGCTGCAGGCGCAGCGCGCCCGAGGGCGGTTTCGGGAGCTGGAAGGAGAAGGAGAAGCGGTCGGCGATCTGCGGGCGGGTGAGCTTGGTCAGTGCCGTGAGGAGGGAGAGGTCGAGGCCGAGCCGCTTGAGGAGCCCCGGGTGGGCGACCGCCACGTCCACTAGGTTCATGCGGGTCAGGTCGTGCAGGAAGCGTGGTGCGCCGGTGAGTTGATGGAGCCTGTCCTCGTCGTGCAGCGCGGCGCGCACCGCGCTGTCGGGGACGCCCAGGCGCCGCACTATCTCCGGGACGGCCAGAAAGGCCCTGATCTTCTCCGCCTCCCGGGTGAGCCGGCGCGCCGAGGCGCGGGTCAGGTGCAGGCCCTCGGCGGGCCCGGTGCCGGGCCGGTACGTCGCGAGGTCACCGATGTCGAGCCGCATGCCGTCCACGGAGGTGGCGATGCCGCGCGCCCCTTCGCGCCGGATCCGGACGTCGGCACGTACCCGCAGATCGTTCCCCGCGACCCGCAGATCGCCGTGGGCCCGGACGCGGCCCGGTCCGCGGGCTGTGAAGGACACCTGGGAGGCGCCGAGTTCGCGGTTCATGTCGGCGAAGGACAGCAGGACGCGACCGTGCACCCGCCGCACGAGTGCGCCGCGCACGGCGGTGGGTCCGTCGCCGTCGATACGTATGTCGTGTGCGGTGGCGGTGACCTGGGTGAGGGTGACCCGGCGGGCCGGGATGCCGGGGACGGTGATCCGGACCGCGTCCAGGCGCTGTGCGGCCAGCTGGGTGAGGAAGGGGAACCCGCCGATCCGTACCTCGGGGGCGGCGGCGAGATGGAGCTGGTCCTTGAGTCGTTCGGACGCCTTGTGCTCGGCATAGAGCAGTGCCCAGCGATCGGCGAGGGTGACCAGGCAGGCGAGGGTGAGCGCCCAGGCGAGAACTCTGACCACGGTGGGCAGGCCGGTGGCGCGGTTGCGGCGGCGGCTGCCGCGCCGGTGGTTGGGCGGGGCCCAGGGCTCCTCGGCGTCGTCGTCCTGCGAGGTCGACGTGCTGTCCTCGGTGAGGAAGTCGTCCAGCGGATTGTCTGCCAGCGCAGCCAGTTCGTCATACGGATTGCGGCTGGGTGGAACCCGCTCGGTGGAATACCCGTCCGACTGGGCAGGTCGATGCGTCGGTATGTGGGGGGTACGCATCGGGAGATTTGATCATATAATCCCACCCGGCTTGCAAGTCCTACCTGAAGTAAGGCTCGAAATCGGCCACTTCGCGGCCGACGGGCAGCGGGTGTACGCGCGGCGGGCGCCTGAGGGCTGTTGCTCACTTTCGGGTGACAGGCGGGTGCGCACTCATGTGAAGGATGGCCCGAAAAGGCCCCAAAATGGGCATTCATGACATAGATGGACTATGCATGCGAGTGTCACCAATATGTTGACGATCTGTAACATGCCCCGTATGTGCCGTGCTTCTCCGGCTCGGGGCAGGAGGGTGTGGGTGCGCGGCCGCACGGCCGCTCCTCACCCGCCGCACCCCGGCCCACGGCCCGATGTCGTGAAGCCCGGACGTGCCCACACCCTGCAAGGGGGACCTTGTGTCCGCTTCCGTTTCTGTGACCCCGCGCCGTCTGACCGCAGCCGCCGCCGTGGCGGCAGCTCTGGTCGGAGCGGTGGCGCTGCCCGCCTCCGCCGCGGACCGGCCGAGCGCGTACCCGGACCGCGCTCAGGTGGTCATCGGTGACGTGCAGTACAGCGTTCATGGCCGCTACGAGCGATCCAACCTGGCCCTCAACCGGGAGTGGGTCGACATCACCAACAACAGCCGTCGCGACGTGAACCTGAGCGGCTGGACCCTGTCCGACCGGGACGGCAACACCTACACCTTCCGCCACTTCTGGCTGGGGGGCCGAGGAACCGTCCGCGTCCACACCGGTGTCGGCCGCGACAGCTCGTCCGACGTCTACCAGGACCGCCACTACTCGGTCTGGGACCGCAACGCCGACACCGCCACCCTGCGCAACGACCACGGCCGCTTCGTCGACGCCACGTCCTGGGGTGGCGGCCGGCGTGACGACCACCGCGACTACCGTGGCGACGACCACCGCGACTTCCGCGGCGACGGCGACCGTCACGACCGTGGTGACGGCGACCGTCACTACCGCGGTGGTGACGGCGACAGCCACCGCGGCGACCACCGCTTCTGACCGTCCCCGGTGTGCCGACGACCCTGACTCGGCACCCGACACCCGCACCACGGCGCGCCGCTCCCGAGGAGCGGCGCGCCGCGCCGCGCCCGCAGCGGTTTCTCCCGTCCCGTGCGGCTGCTTCGATCGGCTCCTGCTCGTCCTGGTCCTACGGCCCTGCCGGCCGAGGGCCGACCCGCTGCCCCATCCTGAGGCTGAACCACGTCGGCTTGCCCTCGTCGGTCGGCCGGACTCGACTCCCCAGTCGTCGGCGAGGGCCGGTGCGAGCTGCAGCCCCCGGCCCGACTCCTCCTCCTCGGCCGAGATCCGGGGCTGGGGCAGCTGTGGGCTGGGGTGAGCGGGGGAGGGCACCGGGGCAGGGCCTGGCGGCGATGGTGGATCATGAGGCGGGACCGCGGACGGCGCCTGGCACACATGCGGCGCGCGGTCGATGACGGTGGGACACCTCCCGCGAACGAAAGGGCGGACGCGACATGGAAAGCACCCGAGCGGCGGTGCACCCGCTGCCGTACACGACCTACCAGCAGGCGATCGAGCAAGAGACGGCGCGCTTCGCCGAAGTGGTCGAGGGCGTGGATCCGGCAACCCTTGTGCCGTCCTGCCCCGACTGGACGGTGGCCGACCTCACCCGGCACGTCGGGAGCCTGCAGCGCTGGTTCTCCACCCTGCTGACCCGACTGGTGCAGGAGCCCCCGCGGAGCCGTGAGGTGGAGTTGGGGCTGCCGGACAGCGCGCACGACTACCCCCGCTGGGTGGCGGCCGGCATCCCCCAGGTGGCCGCCGTGCTGCGGGCCACCGATCCCCAGGCACCCATGTGGGCCTGGGGCGAGGACCAGCACGCCAGGTTCTGGGCCCGCCGGATGCTGTTCGAGACGCTGCTCCACCGGGTCGACGCGGAGCGGTCCGTGGGCCAGGAGTCACCCGTCGGCCCCGTGCTGGCGGCGGACGGGATCGACGAGTTCCTCGTCAACCTGCCCGACGCGCACCTCTTCGCCCCGGCCGTGGCCCAGCTGAAAGGTGACGGCGAGACCATCGTGTTCCAGTGCGCCGGCCCCGACACCGGCGGCAGCGGTGAGGAGTGGCGGGTGCGGCTGGAAGCCGACGGTTTCCGTCTGCTGCCCCGAGGGGAGGACGGCGAACCGTCCGGCGCGCGGACGACGACCGTGCGGGCCCAGGCGGCCGACCTCCTGCTCCTGCTCTACGGACGTCGGTCGTACCAGGAGGCCGCCTTCGACGTGACAGGGGAGTCCGAGACGCTGGACCGCTGGTTCGCCCACACGGCCTTCTGAGCCGGAGCCAGGGGGTGTTCGGGGCTGCGCAGCGCGTGCGCAGCCCCGCGGGGGTGTTCCGTCATTCGGTGAGTGCCCGAAGGGCCCGCGCATGGGTGGGGAAGTATGCGAGGACGGCTCGGTATGCCTTCACCGCCGGGTCATGTTGTCCGGCGTGCTGGAGTGCGTGCCCCCAGTTGTAGAGGATGGCGGCCAGGGGAAGCGGGGAGGGGCTCGTGTATCTCCCGAGGGCTTCGCCGAGCGCGTCCCGCGCCAGCTGATCGTTGCCCATCGACACGCGCAGACACGCGATGCGCGCCATCTGCTGGGGCTCGGCGTGGGTTGTGCCGTGTGCCAGGCGGAGCCTGAGGGCGGCCGGGCCGCGCCCGCACGCCTCGAGTACGTCGGCGCGTTCCTCGGCGAGGTCCTCGGTGGCCGCGCCGTGGTGCGTGGCGAGCGCGAGGGCCCGCGTCGACTCGGCGAAACGGTGGGTGGTGGTGGCCACGTGGGCGCGGGTGAGCCAGGCAGTGGGGTCTGCGGGGGCGTGGCTGACCAGTTCGGTCGTGATGCGGTCGGCGGCCCTCAGGTCGCACGCGTCGGAGGTGATGCTGTGGCGTGCGAGCAACGCGTTGGTGAGCCTCACACCCACAGCGGTGTGGCCGGACTGCGCGTAGTGCTGGGCCAGGCCCGCTATCTGGGCGTCCAGATTGGCGAGGGCGATCGTCGAGGACGTACACCGCGGTAGGGGCCATCCGCCGAGGTGTGCGCGTTCAGGGCGAGGGGGCAAGAATCGCTCCGGCATCCAGTACGGGCGGGTTGGGGTTGGCCTGGGCCAGGTAGGGGAAGGCGCGCGTCGCGGGGATGACGGCGGAGTCCACTCCGTCACTGACGGGTGTGCCGTGCCAGCCGCCGACGATCACCGAATAGAGAATGTCGATGACGTCTTCGTTCAACCAACGGCCGCCACAGGTTTCGTGGGGCTGACCGGTGAGGGCGCCGCGCTCGATGTCGAGGTACCCGTGGTCGCCGAAGGGCTTTGTGGTGTCCAGGACCAGGTGGTCGTGGAGCAGCGGCTCGGTGAGCGGGTGATGGTGGTCGTCCGTGAAAGGCCAGGCGACGGCGTCGTCCAGCTGGTCGAACATGGCGAGATTCGCATCGAGTCGAGCGCGGTAGGCGGCCGCGGACTGCGGTGGGACGTCGAAGGGGTCGTCCAGGTTGTACAGGTCGCGCAGGTCGACGCTCGCGTTCACGGTGTCGTTTCCGTTGACCGACAGCAGCACGTTCTTCGCTTCGGGTCGGCCGATGCGCTCGAAGCGTGCGGTCGGTACTCCCTGGCTGAGGGATTCCCCGACGGCGGCCCACAGCGCACTGCGGGCGGTGCCGAGGACAGCGTCCGCGTCGAGTTCCAGGACGATACTCAGCACGTTCTGTTCCGCGACGGCGTCCACGCCGGGAGCGGTGAAGGCGAGCCGACGGGTGGCGCGTGTGCGGATCTCGCTCTGGACGTCCATGAAGAAGGGATCTCGGCGCAGGCCGGCGAAGATGCTCACCTCGGGCCCGCGTACGGCGCCCTGCTCCCCGGTGCGGAAAGCGACCGTGCGGTCAGCGCCGTAGCTGAGCGCGCCCCCCTGGTCACCAGTGTCCGGTTCGATATCGGTGAACGTGACGTCGAACGCGATCGCGTCCTCACCGCGGGCTCGGACCACCGCGTCGGTGCCGATGTGGGCGGGCGCCAGCCGCATGCGGTAGAGGACGGCGTCGGAGAAGGCCGCTCCCGGCTGCGCGCCGGGGAACAGGTTCAGCACCACGGCCAGCCGACCTGGTACATCGGGCACGGGAAAGAAGTACAGGTCGGTCAGGTCGATGACCGGGTCCTGCATCGCGCGCAGGCTGGACAAGTGGTCGGACACGGCATGGCCTCCTTCTGGCACGGCACTCCTCGGCAGGGTCCCCACCCACAGCGAGAGCGGCAGTACGACGGCTCGACAACGGTGTCCTGGAAAGTGGAGCTCACCGAACTCGCGCTGAAAGCGAGGAGCGGCAAGGTCACTGAGCGCATAGCACCAGAGTAGGGCGAATATTGGTATGAAGGGCCCAAATACCTCCAGGGTCCCGACAGGTCGGCCTCGAAGGAGGGCTCAGGCGGACAGGGCCCTCGGCCCTCCCTGCAGGCCCTCTCCTGAAGGAGGTAATCGCCATGTTCGATGTAGGCACCTACGACCCGATCTCACCGCAGGTCAGTGCCGGGGAAATCGGCCAGTACAGCCAGGAGCTCCGGCGGCAGACCGAGGGAGCGGGCAGCCGGGTCGGCAACCGGGCGGAATTCACGCTGGTCGCCCCGGTGATCCAGCCGGACGGTCCGGCTGTCTTCCGCGATCGGGCGAAGAAGGCGCAAATCGAGGCGCCCTATTGGGAGGGTCGACTCGGCACCGTCCATGACCTGCGCGTTTGCTTGATCAACAATGATCAGCAGCTGCTCTTCGCCGCCACATACAGTGACGAATTCATGCCGTACGTGAGGGATGTCATCCGCTTCGCGGGTCCGTGGATCGACTACATCTTCACGGGAGTCGCGGAAGGCTACCCGGGCATGAAATCGGCGGACGAGGCGCTGCGGTACATCACGAAATACCAGGTCGAAGCAGGCATCTGGTACGGCGGTCCGGATCCGGAGGCGACACCGCGCGACATCACGAAGAGCCTGAGGGTGACCAACGCCTTCAACCAGCTGCTCGACACGGTGCAGGAATGAGCGACTCGGCCGGGCGCACCGTCCCCACTCTGGAATTCGAGGACATCCAGGGCACATTACTGCGCCGACGACCCGACGACTACCACGGTGTGTACCTGCTGTACCGAATCGATGACGCCGGTGCGGCGAAGCAGTCGCTGCGCGGCATCCTGCCGATGGTGACGAATGCCGCGGACTGGGAGAGCCCGCGGCCATTCACCCTCAACATCGCATTCACTTACAGCGGCCTCGAACGGCTGGGAGTTCCGGCGGAGTCGCTCGCATCGTTCTCGCCGGAGTTTCGCGGGGGTATGGCTGCCCGCAAGAATGTGCTCGGCGACACCGGGGCGAACGACCCGAGCAACTGGGTTCCACCGCTGGGCGGTCGGGACGTCCATATCGGGGTGCTGATCATCTCGCAGGAGGCCGAGGCGCTGGACGAACCGCGCAACGAGGCCGGGCGCCTTGCCGGAGTGAGTTCGATCTATCAACTCGACGTAAGCGTCCCGAGCACCGGACGTGAGCACTTCGGCTTTCGTGACAGCATCGGTGGACCGCACATCAGGGGAAGTACGAACCCTCCACTGCCCGGCCATGACGAGATCTGGCCCGGCGAATTCATCCTCGGCTACCAGGATGAGTCAGGAGAGCTGCCCGACGCGCCGGTGCCGGACGCGCTCAGCCGTAACGGCACCTACCTGGCGTACCGGCAACTGCACTCCGACGTAGCGGCGTTCCGCCGATATCTGCGCGAGCACGCCAGGTCGCCCGAGGACGAGGAACTGATCGCCGCAAAGATCATCGGCCGCTGGCGCAGCGGTGCGCCGCTCGCCCTGTCGCCCGACCGGGACGATCCCGAGCTGGCGGCCGACCCGATGCGCAATAACGACTTCCTCTACTACGACGACGATCCGCGCGGACAGCGTGTGCCGCACGGCGCTCACATCCGGCGCGTCAACCCGCGGGACAGCCTCAAGGACACCGTGGTCGCGGTCAACACGCATCGGCTGATCCGGCGCGGCGCCGCCTATGGACCGGTGCTCCCCGACGGCGTACTGGAGGACGACGGGGCGGAGCGTGGCATCATCTTCATCTTCTTGGGAGCCAGTCTGTCCCGACAGTTCGAGTTCATTCAGGAAGTCTGGATGAACGACGGCGACTTCGTCGGTCTCGGCACCGAGAAGGACCCGCTCACCGGCAACCACGACGGCACCGATTCGTACACCTTCCCCGGCAAGCCGGTACGCCGGCGACTCACCGGATTGCCGCGCTTCGTGACCGTCCGGGGCGGCGAGTACTTCTACTTGCCCGGCATGACCGCAATCCAATGGCTCGCCGCGCTGCCCTAGTTCGGCAAAGAAGACCGCAGGGTTGCCGGAGCCGCGAGGACCGTGGGAGGCGCGATGACAGAACAGAGGACACAGCAGGTCGGGAACTGGCCGCGGCTGCGTGTGGCGGACTGGGTCGATACCCGGGACACACTGCACATGTGGACCCAGATCGTCGGCAAGATCCGACTGGCCCACGCCCCCATGGTCAACCACTGGTGGCAGGTCGCCCTTTATTTCACACCACGGGGATTGACCACTTCCGCGATCCCGTACCGAACTGGCGTGTTCGATATCGAGTTCGACTTCCTCGATCACCGGCTGGGCATTCGTGTCAGTGACGGAAGCCGGCGCGACCTGGCGCTGGAGCCCAAACCGGTGGCCCAGTTCTACGCCGAGACCATGGGCGCGCTGGGAGAGATGGGCATTCGGACGCGCATCCACCCGCAGCCGAACGAGGTCGCCCCGGCGATCCCGTTCGCGGACGACTACGAGCACGCCTTCTACGACCCGCACGCCGTGCGGCTGTTCTGGGGCCAACTACTCCAGGCGAACCGGGTGCTCGGGGAATTCCGGACCCATCTCGTCGGCAAGGACAGCCCCGTGCATTTGTTCTGGGGTTCGATGGATCTGACCTGCACCCGCTTCTCCGGGCGCCCCGCACCACCGCATCCACCCGGGGGTATCCCCAACGTGCCGGACTGGGTGACAAGGGAGGCCTACTGCGTTGAGTTGTTCAGCTGCGGGTTCTGGCCCGGAGGCGGTGAGGAGGGCGGGTTCTACGCCTATGGCTATCCCGAGCCGGTCGGCTGCGCCGACCATCCGGTCCGCCCTGCGACGGCGTCGTACCAGCGGGGCAGCGGAGAGTTCACTCTGCCCTACGAGGCGGTTGCCGACACCGCCGATCCGGACCGCGTGCTGAGCGAGTTTCTGCACAACACCTACGGGGCGATCGCCGAGTTGGGCGGTTGGGATCGAGCGGCACTGGAGGCCGGCCCACACCGCTGGGAACACCGCTAGGGGGACCTGGCGTGAGAGGTGTCAACCGGTGTCCCCGGTGAGGGGACACGCGACCGAGCCGAAGGAGGCCACCATGAACAACATCGGTCTGCTGGCCCGCATCGAGGCCAAGCCGGAGCACGCCGACGAGATCGCCCGGCTGCTGACCGAAGCCCGGCAGCTCGCCGAGGCGGAGAAGCGGACCCTCACCTGGTTCGCCTTCCGGGAGGACGCCACCACCTTCGGTATCTTCGACACCTTCGAGAACGACGAGGACCGCGCCGAGCATCTGCGCGGACGCATCGCCGCCGCGCTCATGGGGGCCGCGGAGACCATGCTCGCCTCGCCGCCCGACATCCGGCCCGTCGACCTGCTCGCGGTGAAGCTGCCCTGAGCGGCCGGTACGCCGCACGCAAGGGGCTGACCGGTCCGGCCTAGGGCGGTCGGCCCGCACCTCTTTCACAGGCCGGGGCGATGGCGGATCCCCATCGCCCCGGCCTTTTCTCGCCACCGTGCGTGAACGGCCGGTGAAGAGATCGGCACGGATAATTCTTGACCGATCCTTGGTGATTCAACCAGCGCAAAGGGCTGCACGTTTGCATTCGGGTTGCTTCGAACCTGCGTAAGCCCTGTGAAGATCGGCCGTCGGAGGGACTCGGGGCTGCGACCAGGGGATTGATCTGACCGCGTCAAGTCGGCACTCTCGCTGAGCGCGAGCAGAACTCTGCCGCGCGAAACGCGAATCCCCCCACACGCAAACGAGGAGACCCCTCTTGACGGCGCATCACAAACGCATAGGCAAGGCCAAGACCGTCACCGCGATCGCGGCCGCCGCAACCGTCGTAGGCACGGCCCTGTACGTGTCCCCTGCCGCCCAGGCCGGACAGCCCGCGGAAGGCAAGGTCTACGGCCTGCACGCCGAAGGAGCCGTGGCCGGCAGCTTCGTCGTCCTTCTGGACCAGAAGGCTTCCGCTGCCGAGAAGAAGGACCTGGCCACGGAGTACGGCGGCAGGATCAGCCGCACCTTCGGCTCGGCGGTCAACGGTTTCTCCGCCGACAGCCTCACCGAGACGGAGGCCAAGCGCCTCGCCGCCGACCCGGCGGTCGCAACGGTGGTGCAGAACAAGAAGTTCCACATCGAGGCCACCCAGGACAACCCGCCGTCCTGGGGCCTGGACCGCATCGACCAGGCGGACACGGCAGGCGATCACAAGTACACCTACCCGGACAAGGCCGGGGAGGGTGTGACCGCGTACGTCATCGACACCGGCGTGCGCATCAGCCACAAGGACTTCGGCGGCCGCGCCAGCTACGGGTTCGACGCCGTCGACAAGGACAACACCGCCGACGACGGCAACGGCCACGGCACCCACGTGGCCGGAACCATCGCCGGAACCGCCCACGGTGTCGCCAAGAAGGCCAAGATCGTCGCGGTCAGGGTGCTCGACAACAACGGCTCCGGAACCACCGAGCAGGTCGTCGCCGGCATCGACTGGGTGACCCAGAACCACCACGGGCCCTCGGTGGCCAACATGAGCCTCGGCGGAGGGGCCGACCCCGCTCTCGACGAGGCGGTCAAGAAGGCCATCGCCTCGGGCGTCACGTTCGCCGTCGCCGCCGGCAACGAGTCGGCGGACGCGGGCCAGGGTTCACCGGCCCGGGTCCCCGAGGCCATCACGGTCGCCTCCAGCACCAAGGACGACGCCCAGTCGGACTTCTCCAACTTCGGCAAGATCGTGGACCTGTACGCGCCGGGCTCGGACATCACCTCCGACTGGAACGACAGCGACCAGGGGACCAAGACGATCTCCGGCACCTCCATGGCCACCCCGCACGTCACCGGAGCCGCAGCCGTCTACCTGGCCGGACACCCGGACGCCACGCCCGCCCAGGTCGCCTCCGCACTCGTCGGTGCGGCGACCAGTGACAAGATCACCAACCCGAGCAGTGGAACGCCCAACAAGCTGCTGAAGGTGACCGGGTAACGGACAGCCCGGCGGTGCCGTCAGCGCGTACGGCAGCGGCACCGCCGGGCATGTCCTTCGTGGTGGTCAGTCGCTGTGAACGCCGACCTCGTACAGCGAGTAACCCCACTTGGTCCCGCGTTCCGTGCCCGTGATGCGGACGTAGCGGGCCGGCGTGCCGGTGAAACGGGCGGTGTCGAGGCCGCCGTCGCCGGTGGTGGTCGACCAGACGGTCCGCCAGTTCACGCCGTCGGTGGACAGCTCGATGCGGTACGACTTCCCGTACGCGCGCTCCCAGTCGAGCGTGACGCGCCCGACCCGGTGGGTGGAGCCCAGGTCGATCCGCAGCCACTGGTCGTCGCTCCAGTCGCTGGCCCAGCGGGTGCCCCGGGTGCCGTCCACGGCGCGGCTCGACGCGTAGCTGGTGAACGGGTTCCACTCGGTCGAACTGGCGGTGGTCGAGGCCCCGTTGGCGAGGTCGACTCCCGCCTGGTGCTGCTCCGTCGCTCCCCAGGTGCCGAGGTAGGACTCGGCACCCCGGAAGAGGTCGTTCACCACGCTCTGGCCGCCGACGAGCCTGATGTCCTCGATCCAGTCCGGGACGAGGCCGTAGTGCGCGGCTCCGTCGGTGTTCAGGTCCCAGGTGCGCTCACCGGTGGTCTGCCGGTCGATGAGGGAGCCGCCGTCGACGCTGCGGAACGGGTACGTGACCTTGTTCGGGGCGTCCGCGCCCCGGGGTCCCGGCCAGCCGCCGACACCGTTCATGTCCGTGCCGTAGCCGTAGCCGACGTCGTACTTGTCCCGCAGTGCCTTGGTGCGGTTCGCCTCGGCCACGAATCCCTCGGAGCCGTGCATGTACTGGGCGATGAAGCCACCGAGGCCGTAGACCCGGTCGGTCCAGTTCAGGTCCATCCAGCTGTGCGAGGAGATCACACCTGGGTAGGAGTCGGCCTCGAAGATGTCGAGCGCGCGGCCGACGGCCTTGACGCTCATGTGGTCGATCTCCAGCATCATCTTGCGTTTCATCATGCCGCGCACGGCGTACTCACCGAGGTCGGTGAGCCCGCGGGTGTTGCACTGCGCGTCCGAGTCGTACGAGGGGACGCTCACGCCCGCCGGGAGTTTCGCCTCGGCCCCGGGCGCCGCGGCCGAGCCGATGGGGTTGTCGTGCTGCGGGCCCGTGCACTTCTCCGTCTTCCAGAAGGTGCCGGTGGACAGGAACTGCCCGACGTTGATGGCCGTTCCGAGCCCGCCCGAGTCGAAGCGGACCCCGCACAGCGCGTTGTCGAACTTGTGGCACAGGAACATGCTGCGCACGCCCAGCGCGTACAGCTCGTCGAGGCCCGCGTCGATGTCCTTCTTGTCGCACTGCGGGATGTCCAGGATCTGCTTGCAACCGAAGGGCTCGGAGGTCTCCACGCCCAGGATGACCGCAAGCTTGCCCTGCTTGACGACCTCACGCGCCTGCGCGCTGTCGGTGACGATCCGGAACCAGCCCTTGCCCGGGCCGCCGTACATCTTGTCGATGTAGGCCTGCAGGTCGTACGTCAGCTTCGCCTGCAGCCGGATCGACGTCATCTCGTCGCAGCTGCGGTCCTTGAAGAAGTAGACCGAGCAGATCACGCCGTTGGTGACGAGGTCGTTGACCAGCACCCGCTGGCCGCCGCGCCAGGCCCGCTCCACCCACGCGTAGTAGTTCTGCTGGTGGGTCAGCGAGTCGTGTGCGGGCCAGTCCTTGAACGTGGGCCAGCCGACCGGGTCGTGTCTGCCGTCACCGCCCTTGGTGATGAAGTCGAAGACGGCCAGCGAGCCGTCCGGGTAGTGCTCGGGACAGTCCTTGAGCGCGTCGGCGATCCCGGCCTCGGAGAAGGTCTTGCCGCAGATGAGGCGCCCGCCGAAGCCCTCGTTGGCGAACAGGTGGTCGTGGGCGTCGACGAACCCGCGCACTTCGCCCTTGGCGTTGGTGCCGGTGAACGGCTCGCCGGTGACGTTGATCTGGGAGTCCGGCGTGGGCCGTGCGGTCGGGAGCCACCAGTCGTTGCCGGCCGCCGAACTCGGGGTGGGCCCGAGGACGACGGCCAGGACGAGGAGGAGCAGCGAGACGACGGTGACGTCTCTGCGTCTGCGGTACGGGCGGCTGGTCATGGCCACGGCCCACGTCCCTCGGTCGGCGGGATTTGTCATGTCCTATGAAAACTGCCCACCGAGGATCGCCAGTGCCGCCTGCAACGTCAAGACTCCGGCCATGGGTGATGACCGCAGGAGCTTCTTTCAGGGGACGGGCTGAGGCTCACAACCCGACGACGACCAGAGCGATGTCGTCCCTGGCGCCATGGCTGACACCCAGACGCGCCAACAGGGTGTCGGCCAGGCGCTGGGGGCCGAGCCCCTGGCAGTGGGCCAGGGTGTCGGTCAGTCGCTCCAGTCCGGTGTCGATGTCCTCGTCGCGGCGTTCGACCAGGCCGTCCGTGTAGAGGACGAGAACGTCGCCGGGGTGATAGGTGGTGCCGGCCTGGGGGCGCGGAACATGTTCCGGTCGTGCGCCCAGGGGTGGATCGGTGGCCTGGTCCAGTAGCTCGCAGGTGCCGTCGCGGTGCATCAGCACGGGAGGCGGATGGCCCGCGCTGGAGTAGATGATCAGCTGTGAGCGTGTGTCGACCAGGGCTGTCACGGCAGTGGCCGCCAGAGCGCCGTCCACGGAGCGGGCGTACAGGCCCAGGATCTCCAGGGCCTGTGCGGGGCCCGCGACGGCCCGGCTGGCGGCGGACAGCGCGCTGCGCAGCATGCCCATGACGGTGGCGGCCTCCAGACCATGGCCGACCACGTCGCCGACGGCGACGGTGAAACGTCCGTCGGCGAGATCGGCGGTGTCGTACCAGTCGCCGCACACGTTCAGTGAACCGATCGCCGGCAGGTAGCGCACCGCCACGTTGGAGTGCCGGGCCAGGTCCGGTGAGTGCAGCATGGCCTCCTGCAGCGTGATCGCCACCTGCCGCTCGCGTGCGTGCGCACGCCGTAGCTCGTCGTTCAGACGTTCGAGTTCCTTGGCTCGGGCGTACAGCTCGGCCTCCATGCCTCCCGCCGGTCGGCCGTGCGGGGCGGTGCTGTCCCGCTGGCGCTGCCGGCGCTCACGGACGAAGGAGCTCACGTCCTCGACCCGGTGAATGATCCATGCGACGTGGCCGTCCGCCCCGAGCACCGGGGTGTTGACCGTGGACCACCAGCGTTCCTCGAAGGCGCCTGGTTGCGCGGCCACGGGTATGTCGTACCGGTGAACAGCCATGGTGTCCGGTTTCCTCGTGGCCAGCACCCGCTCCAGCGAGGCGGAGAGATTGAGGACTCCGTTGGCGTCAGGGTCGGCGGGGTTGTCGGGAAAGGCATCGAAGAGGTGCTGCCCGAGCAGATCCTGACTGGTGCGGCCGGTCGCCCGGCTGTAAGCCTCATTGACGCCGACGATCATCAGGCCGGGGCTGAGCACCAGATACGGACTGGGGGCGGCGGCGAACAGCGCGGCGTAGTCGACCTGGTCCACGGTCGGCTGCCCAGCTGCGGCAGGGACGCCCATCTGTCCAATGTACGAGGTGTGCCGTCGGCGGAGCGAGGCGAGCACCCGCACCGAGGGTGATCTGGTCACGACAGGAGCAGGGGAAGATCACTACCCTGCCCGGGTGTTCTCACATGACGAGTTGACGCCACCGGAACGTGAGGTGTGGGCCGCGTTCCCCGAAGGGCGCCGGGTGGACCTGCGCACGGGCACGCCCGAGGACGACGACGTTGCCGGGGGCGGGCGGTGGGGGCCCGAACGCACGGTTCGGGCTGCCGTGATCGCGGCGCTGGTCCTGGGCGCGGGTACCGCGCAGCCGGGCGTCGCCGCCTGCCTGAAGCTCTCCGGCGCGCGGATATCCGGACACCTCGATCTCGCGGGCGTGGAGATTGGCAACCCCATCTGGTTCGAGGACTGCTGGTTCGAGGAAGGAGTGGACCTCTTCGGGGCGTCGACCCACTCGATCGCGATCGTGGGCAGCCGGGTGCCGGGCGTGGAAGCGGGCTCGATCCGCATGGAGGGCCGCCTCGACCTGCGGCGCTCCCGCCTGGAAAGCGGCCCCGCCTCCCCCTTCCACCGCAGCGTCACCGCCCTGTCGCTCATCAACGCCCACGTGAGCGGCGCCGTGAGCCTCAACGCGGCTGAGATCACCGCACCCGAGGAGTGGGCCGTGTCCGCCGGCGGCCTGGTCGCGGAAGGAGGCGTCTACTGCCGGGACGGATTCGTCGCGCACGGTGAAGTCCGGCTGATGGGAGCACAGTTGCCGGGCGGGCTCTTCATGAACGGCGCACGCCTGGAGCGCCCCGGACCCCGTGGGGTGGCCCTCGCCCTGGACAACGCCGTGGCCTCGACACTCGAGTTCTCCGCAGGCTTCACCGCCGACGGGACGGTACGACTGCGGGGTGCCCGGGTCTCCGACAACCTGACCTTCGAGGGAGCGGTCCTGAACGGGCCGCCCGACGGCCACGGCCCGTCCCTGGTCGCCGTCCTGACGCAGGCCGTCGACTTCGACTTCACTCCTGCCCGGCGGCCGTCCGGCACGGTGGACCTGCGGGGCGCGCAGGTGTCCTACCTCCACGACAGCGACCACAGCTGGCCGGATGTGGTGGAGCTGGACGGCTTCGTCTACGGCTCCATCAAGGTGGCAGCGGCCGGCGAGCGGCGGGAGGCGGTGGCGCGGCGCGACTCGGTGGCCCACCGCGTGGCATGGATACGCCGCAGCCCCGGCTACAGCCCGCAGCCGTACGAGCAGTTGGCGAGCTGGTACCGAAAGGCCGGCCATGACGACGACGCGCGCCGGGTACTGCTGGCCAGGCAGCGCCACCGCCGCCGCACCCTGCACCCGGCCGGGCGGCTCTGGGGCCTGCTGCTCGACGTCGCCGTGGGCTACGGCTACCGTCCCTGGCTCGCCGCGTTGTGGCTCCTGGCGTTCACCGCGCTCGGTACGACCGTCTTCGGCACCCACACCCCGCACCCGGCCCAGTCCGGCCCCGGACCGCGGTTCAGCGCCCTCGTCTACACCCTGGACCTGCTCATCCCGATCGGCGGCCTGGGCCAGCGCACCGGCTGGTACTGGACCGACGCCGGCGTCCAGCGATTCGCCTACCTCCTGATCGCGGTCGGCTGGCTGCTGACCACCGCCGTCGTCGCGGGCGTGACCCGGACCCTCAGCAGGAACTGACCGGTCCGTCGGGAAGGTGCCGGGCGTCCCGTGGTGCGTGATCCTGGAGGGGTGTGTGGTGTGTCAGCCGGTCGGATCCCGGCGGCCTACGCCGCCTCGGGCCGTCGCGCGCTCCGCGTGACCCTGGTCGCCGCGGCCGGTTTCTACCTCTTCCGGTACGGCCTCGACAGCCCCGTCGCGGCCACCTACGCCCTCTTCGGCACCGTGGCGCTGGGCGGACTCTCCAAGATCCCCGGGACCGGGCGGCAGCGAGCCGCGACGGTGCTGCGCCTGCTGCCGGTGTGCTGGCTGCTGGTGGTGATCGGCACCGGTCTGTCGGTGCGCACCTGGAGCGCCGTCGCCGGCATGTTCGTGGTCGGCTTCGCGCTGGCCTTCTCCGCCGTCGGCGGGCCGTGCCCGGCCGGGGCCGCGCCGGGCCTGCAACTCCTCTACATTCTGCCGTCCTTCCCCCCGTACGATCCCGGCTCGCTCGACGAGCGACTGATCGGGACGACGACCGGGCTGGCCCTGTTCGCCGCCGCCGAGGCGCTGATCCTTCCCGGGCCCGCACCGCCGTCGTACCAGGAGTGGGCGGCCCGGGCCGCCCACACCGCCGCCCACTGCGCGACGCTCCTCGCCGCACCTCCGTACGCCCTGACCGACGCGGACATCCGCGCCGCCCACGAGGCCGGCCGCAGCCTGAGGTCCCTGTTCGTGCCGGAGGCGGAGCGCCCGGCGGGTCCGGGGCGGCGCGACCGCGCCCTCACCCACACCGGTCTGGCCGTCCGCACCCTGCTCAACCGACTGACGCAACTGCCGGCCACGCCGGGCGGGCCTCCGGAATCCGCCGTGATCGCCGTACTGCACGCGGCAGCGCGACTGGCCACGGCGACCGCAAGCCACCTGCGGGCGGGGCCGTCGCCCGTGGCGCCGTACGAGGAGCTGGTCGCGGCCCGCGCACACCTGTCGGCCTTGTCCGCGGCCCCCGCCCCCACCGACGGGACCGCTCCCGCGCCGGACCTCCCGCCCGCCGTACTGCGCCGGCACGCCGCCGTGCTGGAGGCCGCCGACGCCGCGCTCACCATGGGCACGGCGGCCGACATCGCCGTACGGGGCCGAAAGGCCTCCGTGGAGGTGTCGCCGGGGCGCTTCTGGTACGCCACGGCCGGGGCCCCGTCCCTGTGGTGGCACCGACTGCGCGGCCACGCCGAGCGCCGGTCGGTGTTCTTCCAGAACGCGGTGCGCATCGCCATGGCCCTGACGGCAGCCCGCCTTGTGGCCGGGTTGGACACGCTGCCCCACGGGTTCTGGGCCATGCTGGCAACGCTCACCCTCACCCGGACCACCATGGACGAGACCTGGAGCACCATCCGCCGGGCCCTCGCCGGCACGCTGGCCGGCGCCCTGGTGACCGCCGGGACCCTGGCCCTGGTGGGGGCCCACACCGCGGTGTACGCCGCCGTACTGCCGGTGTGGATGCTGGTCGCGTTCACCGTGGGGCCGGTCAAGGGTGTCGGCTGGGCACAGGGACTGTTCACCGTGCTCGTGGCGCTGGTCTTCGCCCAGCTGGCGCCGCCGACGTGGCGGTTGGCCGAGGTGCGGATGCTGGACGTCCTGGTCGGCAGCGCGATCGGCGCGGTCTTCGGCCTGCTGGCCTGGCCTCGCGGGGCCCACGACGAGCTGCGCCGCGCGACGGCCGGGCTGCTGCGCAGGGCCGCCGAGATCGTGGTGGCGACCAGCGCCTCGGTGGCGGAGGGCGGGGCGACGGCCACACCGTCCGGGGTGACCGGTCACCAGTCCCTGCAGCACGCGGTCATCCTCGCGGAGTCCGCCTACGCGCAGTTCCAGAGTGAGCCGACGCCCTTCGGAGGGCGGGGACGCGGGGTGGCGCTGCCCGAAGTGGACTGGCAGGCGACGCTGATGGCCGGTCACCACACCCTGTGGGGGTCGGAGCGGCTGCTGGGGCCGCCGCACGCACCGCCGGGGCCGGCGGCGGCCGAGTCGGTCAGCGGGCTGGGCGACCGGGTGGCCGGGCGGATGCTGCTGGTCTCGGCGGCGCTGGATCCCGGGGCCGACACCCCGACCGCCTCGGTACCGCCGATCGACCCGGCGCTCGCGGGATTCACCACGGAGCCGCCCGGCGCGCCGCGGCTGTACTACGCCACCGTGTCGTGGCTGGGCTCGCTGATGAACGATCTGGCCCGCATCGCCCACGGGAGCCGAGAGTGAGGCCGGGGTCACCGGTCGTGCCGGTGTCCGTCAGGCGGCGGGTGCCTCGGTCCTGTGGGGCGCGAAGGCGGCGTTGGATTTGCATCCGAGGTTCTCGTAGGTGTTGATCTTCGTGTCCGGATTGGTGTAGGTCAGGTGGTACTTGCAGGCGCCCTTGATGTACCGGCCGTCCACCCCGCCCGGGAAGTCGATCTCCTTGTTCCAGAGGTAGGGAGACTGGTAGCCGTTGCGGCGGGCGGTGGCGTTGACGTCGATGCCGCCAGGTGCATAGATCTCGTAGACCCAGCCCGTCTTGGCAGCTCCGTATGTGGCGAACTTCTGGGCCACCCACATCTCGCAACTGGTGCTGAGGTGTGCGCTGTTCTGCCCGCCACCCTTGACGATGTACTCGGCGAGGGGAGTCACCCCCTTGCCCCGGGGGGTGAAGCCGGTGTGGAAGATCTCGTCCACGTTCTCCCGGGTGTCGCCGCGCCAGAGTGTGTTGACGTCGTCCCGCCACTGCCAGCGCTCGTTCGCCGCGGCGGCAGCGACCGTCCGGGCGATCTCCGGCTCGGTCGTCGTGCGCCACCAGTCCCAGGCGCGGTAGTCGACGACGGGCCCGCAGGGGAGGGTCAGGTCATCGGCGGCAGCCGCGACGGCCATGGCCGGGGAGGCCGCGACGGTGGAGACAGCGGAGGCGAGAGAGACGGCGGCGAGCACCCGCAGAGCGGCCTGCAACATGGTGGGATCCCATCAGTTGATCAACCTGACGGGCCCTTGTATAGGTGGGCCGACCGTGGCGCGCCGAGAGCGATACGCAGCTACCACCCGCGCGGGTGGATTAGTCGTACCGGCGCGGCTGACCGTCGCGGACGTCCTCCGCCGTCGCAGGACCTCACTCTGAGACGACCAGTAAGCTGGATCAGCGTGAGAACCGGCACGTCAACGACCGTGCCGGTACACGGCTCGAACACGAGGGAGCGACCGATGACAGTGGGAACCGAGCGGGCAGTACTGGCGGGCGGTTGTTTCTGGGGGATGCAGGACCTGATCCGCAAGCAGCCGGGCGTCGTGTCCACCCGCGTCGGGTACAGCGGCGGTGACACGCCGAACGCCACGTACCGCAACCACGGCGACCACGCCGAGGCCATCGAGATCCTCTTCGATCCCACGGCCACGAGCTACCGCGACATCCTGGAGTTCTTCTTCCAGATCCACGATCCGACCACGCAGGACCGCCAGGGCAACGACATAGGGCGCAGCTACCGGTCCGCCATCTACTACAGCGACGAAGAGCAGCACCGCGTCGCCGTCGACACGATCGCGGACGTCGAGGCGAGCGGGCTGTGGCCGGGGAAGGTGGTCACGGAGGTCGAGCCCGTGGGCGACTTCTGGGAGGCCGAGCCCGAGCACCAGGACTACCTGGAGCGCTATCCGAACGGCTACACCTGCCACTTCCCGCGCCCGAACTGGAAGCTGCCGCGCCGGGCCTCGTCCCAGACGAGCTGAGGCGCGGACCGCGCGGGAGCGGTCAGCAGGACCCGGGGCTGAGCCGTTGCAGGACGGCCTGCCCCGCCGCCCGGTGCTCGGCGGCCCCGGCCGGATCGGTCCCGTCGAGCACGGTGGCGATACCTTCGTGGGCCAGCGCTTCCTCGTGCCGGTTACCCAGCCGCGGGGCCAGCTCCAGCGCCTGCCGGTGCAGTCGTAGGGCCTCTTCGGGGAGGCCGGCAAGCCGGCAGGTCTCGCCGTAGCCGTTGAGGAAATGAATCTTCCAGTGTTCCTCGAACAGCTCGTCGAGCAGGGCGAACGCCTCCCGGTGGCTGGCCAGTGCCTCCTCGTACCGGCCCATCTGCCGCAGTGCGACGCCCCGGCAGTTCAGGCACCACGCCTGGTTGTGCAGGTGCCCGTCGTCGCGGGCCAGCGCCAGCGCGTGGCGCAGGTGCTCCGCCGCCTCGTCGGGCTCGGCGTGGGCGATGGCCACGCCGAGCGTGATCCGGGCCGTCAGAGCGGGCGGCCACGCAGGGTCGGCGTGCGGGACGCCCAGCACCTCCCGGGCCCGCCGCGCCGCCTCCTCGCGGTGCCCCAGCTGCAGCATCGCCCAGGCCTCCGACGCGGCCGCGTGGGCCACGCCCGCCGGACTGCCGGCTCGCTCGTACAGCTTCCCTGCCAGCCGGAAGAGTTCGAGCGGCTCCTCGACGTGCCCCGCGTCCCAGCTCAGATAGCCGCGGCGCATGGCCAGTTCGGCTTCCACCTGCGTGTCCTCGGCCTCGGACAGCCGGAGTTCGGCGGCCTCGTACGCGGCGGCGGCCTCCGCCGTCCGGCCCGCGTTGTAGCGCGCGAAGCCCAGGTCGCTGTGTGCCTCGGCCAGTTGCGGCGGATCGCCCAGGCGCTCGGCGGCGGCCAGTGACCGCTCGAAGAGGACGTTGAGATGCGTCGTGCCGCAGCGCCGGGCGAAGTACGCCCGCAGGAAGCGCGGCAGTTCGCACACGTGCGCGTCGGCCCCGACGGCGGCCGCCGTCTCGAAGGCCGCGAGGAGGTTTCCGTACTCCGCGACGAGCCAGGAGAAGGCCGCGTTCTTGTCCGCGAACCGGGGCAGCTCGGCCGGCGGCCGGCCCGCCGAGGCCGCACGGCTGGGGAGAGGAACGGCATCGCCGCGTCGGCGGCGGCCGCCGCGTGCACGTAGTAGTCGAGGATCCGGCCGAGGGCCCGCTCCCGCTCGGCCGCCGGGTCCTGTTCCGCCGTGGCCCGGCGGGCGTGCTGGTGCACCAGGTCGTGCAGCCGGTAGCGGCCCGCCGTCGGCTGCTGGACGAGGTGCGCGTCGACCAGGTCCTCCAGCGTCGCCAGGGCGCTGCGCAGCGGCACCTCCGCCAGCGCCGCCACCACGTACTCGTCGAAGGACGCCCCGGGCAGCAGGCCCAGCATCCGGAACAGGCGGGCCTGGGGCCGGTTCAGCTGCCGGACCGACATGGCGAACGCCGCGCTGAATTCAGCGTCGAACTCGCTCGCGCCCTCGGCCATCCGCTCGACGAGGATGCCCACGGTCCAGCCCGGCCGGTGCCGTAGCCGTGCCCCGGCCAGCCGCAGGGCCAGCGGCAGATGGCCGCACAGCCGCAGCACCTCGGCGGCCGACTCCGGTTCGCGAGTGAGCCTCCCGTCGGGGCCGTCGGGGTCGCCGCTGGCCCGGGCCAGCAGCTCCGCGCTCTCCCGCGGGCTCAGCACGTCGAGCGAGACCGGGGGCACCTCGTCCAGGCCGAGAAGCCGGTTGCGGCTCGTGACCAGGGCGACGGACTCGCCGGCGCCGGGGAGCAGCGGGCGGACCTGGTCGGCGTCGGCGGCGTTGTCGAGGACCACGACGACCCGTCGGCGGGCCAGTTCCGACCGCCAGCACGCGGCCAGTTGCTCGACACCCTCTCGCGGGACCCGCTCGGAGGGGACGTCGAGCGCGGCGAACAGCATCCGCAGCACGGAGTCGGGGTCCATCGGCTCCCGGCCCTCGGTGAACCCGTGCAGGTCCACATAGAGCTGGGCGTCCGGGAAGTCGGCGGCGAGCCGGTGCGCGGCGTGCACCGCCAGACAGGTCTTGCCGACGCCCGCCATGCCGTCGACGGACACCGCCCGATGGCTGTCGACCGCGGCCAGCACGGCGGCGAGCTGGGCGTCCCGTCCGGTGAAGTCGGGCGCGTCGCGCGGCAGATCGTTGCGGGGCAGCGGCCGGACCTGGCGGCTGCTCTTCGGGGGTGCCGGCAAGGGGTTCGAGGTCCGTTCCCACAGCGGACG
The DNA here is from genome assembly GCF_900215565.1 of Streptomyces sp. Ag109_G2-15. Lineage (NCBI taxonomy): Bacteria > Bacillati > Actinomycetota > Actinomycetes > Kitasatosporales > Streptomycetaceae > Streptomyces > Streptomyces sp. Ag109_G2-15. Next base: position 384,598 of record NZ_OCNI01000002.1, on the reverse strand, counting down.
CAGGGGGCGGGGGTCGCGCTTGACGAGGCGGCAGAGGGCGACCACCGCGGGCCAGGGCGGCAGGGTCTGCCCGTTGAGGTAGCGCGACAGCGACGAGGAGCTGAGGCCGGTGTCCCGCGCGAGGGCCCGTACGCCCAGCCCGGACAGTTCCTGGAGCAGACGCAGCCGGGCCGCCAGCTCCTCCTGCGGATCGCCCTCCGCCGTACGTCCCGTCACGCCCACTGTTCCCCCGCTTCCCCGTCCCGTTTCGGCAGAAGTCTCCCGACCCAAGTCACCGCTGGTCAAGGCCGTTTCAGCTGTCCCACGGTGTCCCACCGCCATGGTCGCGGCGAGCAGACCCGGCTGTCATGGAGTCACGCCCCGACGACAGGGCGCACCGACCCGGAAGAGGAGCAGACCGAGATGCAGTCCCGCATGCGGAACCCCGCCGTCGTACTGCCCGACGCGATGCAGCCCATCCAGGCGATCCTCAGGACCGCGCACTCCGGCGGCGTCGACGGGCAGACGCTGGAGCTGGTGCATCTGCGGGTCAGTCAGATCAACGGCTGCAGCGCCTGCGTCGACGGCGGCGCCCGGACGGCCCGTGAGGCCGGAGTGAGCGACGAGCGGCTGGCCGCCGTCGCCGCCTGGCGGGAGGCCCCGTACTTCACCGCGGCCGAGCGGGCGGCCCTCGCCCTGGCCGAGGCCGCGACGCGCCTGGCCGACCGTCCCGACGCGGTGAGCGACGAGGTCTGGGACACGGCCGCCACCTACTTCGACGAGAAGCAACTGGCCGCGATCATCCTGACGATCGGCGTCACCAACCTCTTCAACCGGCTCAACGCCACCACCCGCCAGATCGCCGGCGCCCGCGGCTGACGGACAGCGTGTCACTGGTGAACCCCGTGACCAGCAGCTTCGGAGAAGCCGTCCCTGGGACACCGCTCCACCATGAAGATGTACCCCACCCATCCGTAGACCGGGAGGAACCCGCTGTGAAGGACGTACAGAAGCCCGCCAAGACCACCACCGCGACCGACGCGACGTCCGAGGGGTTCACGGACGAGGAGCGCGCCGCGATGAAGGAGCGCGCCCGAGAGGTGAAGGCGTCCGCGCGCCGCGGATCGCGCGCCGACAAGGCGGCGGAGGAGGAGGCCGCCGTACTCGCGAAGATCGCCGAGATGCAGGAGTCGGACCGCGTCATGGCCGAACGGATCCACGCCGTCATCAAGGCGAGCGCGCCGGACCTCGCGCCGAAGCTCTGGTACGGCATGCCCGCGTACGCCAAGGACGGCAAGGTCGTCTGTTTCTTCCAGAGCGCGCAGAAGTTCAACGCGAGGTACGCGACGTTCGGCTTCAGCGACAAGGCCAACCTCGACGACGGCAGCATGTGGCCGGCCGCCTACGCCCTCACGGAGCTGACCGCCGCCGACGAGGCGAGGATCGCCGAGCTGGTGAAGAGAGCGGTGAACTGACGGTCCAGGGCCGGGTATTGCTCGGGGCGGGCGTGGGTGCGCTGCTCTCACGCCGCGCCCCGCACGCCGCCGCCTCAGAACACGGCCCGTACCTCTCCCACTTCCCGCCCTCCGCCCAGCAGCGGCATTCGGCCCACGCGGTCGATCACGGGTGCGGTCAGGCCGGTCAGCCGGAGTGCGCGGGCCAGGACCGGTCCCAGGGCCCGGGTGCCACCGTCCTCGATCTTGAGGGCCAAGGCGCGGCCGTCGGGCAGGGCGACGGCCTGGACGGCCTCGGCGCCCACCTTCGACAGGGCGCCCGGTATCTCCCGCATGAGCCAGGTGTCGTGGCGGCGGGTGCCGGCGACGTACTCGGGGTGGGCGCGCATGGCGTCGGCGACCCGCCGCTCGGGCGTGCCGGGTGCGGCGAGGACGAAGGAGCGGAAGGAACGGGCGAGCCCCGTCAGTCCGATCGCCATCAGCGGTGCCCCGCAGCCGTCCGTGCCGACGGCGGTCACCGGCTCGCCGGCCGCCTCCTCCACCACGGTGCGGATGAGCCGCTGCAGCGGGTGGTCCGGGTCGAGGTAGGAGTCCAGTGGCCAGTCCCGCAGCGCGGCGGCCGCCAGCATCGCCGTGTGCTTGCCGGAGCAGTTCATGGCCACCCGGTCGCGAGGTGCGCCCGCTGCCAGGTAGGCCTCCTGCTCCTCCTGGTCCAGGGGGAGCGAGGGCGGGCACCGCAGGTGTGCCGGGCTCAGTCCGTGCTCGTCGAGCATCGTGCGCACCAGGTCGCGGTGGAAGGCCTCACCGGAATGGCTCGCGGCCGCCAGCGCCAGCCGTTCGCCCGCGAGGTCCAGTCCGGCCCGCAGCACACCCGCCGCCTGCATCGGCTTGTTGGAGGAGCGCGGGAAGACGGGGGACGTCACGTCACCGAGTGCCAGTTCCACCGAGCCGTCGGCGGCGAGCAGTACCAGGCTGCCCCGGTGCCGCCCCTCGACGAATCCGGAACGGACGACCTCGGCGAGGACCGGGTTGGCGGCGGTGTCAGTGGCCATGGCGGGCTGGGGCATCGGCGGTGACCTTCCGGACGCGAATCGGGCCGACCTGCCCGACCGGCCACCCGGGATCGCCGGAACCGTCGGTCATATGAGCAGGCGGACCACCTGGGTTTGTGCGTCACCGTACCGCCGGGCGAACCGCGCGCCGCAGCCGCCCGGCGTGCGGCACCGGGCCTGAGCGGGCAGGCGTGTACCTGACTCAGTCGGTTTCGCCTTCCAGGACCCGGCGGGCCGCCTCCGCTTCCGCCGCCGGCGGGGACAGTTCGTCGAGGGTGTCCAGCTCGGTATCCGCTTCCAGTTCCCGTTCCCAGGCCGCCGCGAGCCGCTCCTGCTCCTCGCGCGGTCGGGCGCCGACGGCCTCCCGGTGATCCGGGTCCAGGGCCGTCAGGAATCGTTCGACCGGGTCCGTCGGCATACCGTGCTCCTTGTCGCCGGGAAGGGGTGCCACACCCGGCCCAGCATGGCCAACCGGTCCCGTGCCGCCCGCCCGACACGGCTTGGTACCACCCTGATGGCCCCGTCGCCCCGCCCCACCCTCCGGCACCCTGCGACAGTCCGGCGAACCCCCTGCCGACGCCGGGACCGGGCATGCCCGCACAGGCGTCGGCGCCGGGTGAGTGCCTCTGTGCGGCGTGATGTCCGTTTAACCCCATTAAGATGAAGTCTGTGATCAGTTCAGGACGGCTCCGGCGTCGCCGCCCTCGACACGGTGGCCGACGGGAACCTGTTCTGCTGTCACCGGTGATCCTTACCGTGATCATCACCGGCCTGGCGTTCGCCACCCCGAGAGAGTTCGCCTTCAGCCGGCTGCTGCCCGCGGCGCCGGCCCTCGCGGCCGCGATGTGGACCGTCGTCCCGACGGTCCTGCTGGGGATCTTCTGCCTGGTGGTCATGGTCACGCTCAGCTTCTTCTACTCCGATCTGGGGACGCCGTACACGGGCGCCGCGATCATCGCGGTCACCCTGGCGGCCGCATACGCCAGCCATATTCGACTCGAGCGGGAAGAGATGCTCTTCCAGGTCCGGCTCGTCGCCGACGCGGCCCAGAAGGTGCTGCTCCGCCCGCTGCCGCGCCGCATTCAGGACGTCGAAATCGAGTCGCTCTATCTGGCGGCCCAGGAGCAGGCCCGGATCGGAGGCGATTTCTACGAGGCGGTCGACACGCCGTACGGGGTCCGCCTGCTCATCGGCGACGTGCGCGGCAAGGGACTCCAGGCAGTGGGAGCGGCCTCGGCGGTGATCAACTGCTTCAGGGAGAACGCGTACGACCTGCCGGACCTCAGGAGCATCATCCACCGCCTGGAGGCCAGCATCGCCCGTCACAGCCTGGCTCACCCCGCCCCGGATCAGCCCGAGCACTTCGCCACCGCGCTGATCGCCGAGATCCCGTACGGCGGTGGGCAGGTCAGAATTCTCAACTGTGGGCACCCGCCGCCCCTGCTGGCGCGGCGCGGGGAGATCCGCGTCCTGGAGTCCGCCATGCCCTCGCCGCCCCTCAACCTCGCGACGCTCCTCGGAGACCACTACTTCGTCGACACCGTCGCCTTCGACGAGGGCGACCAGATGCTGCTCTACACCGACGGCGTAACGGAGACCCGGGACCGCGACGGCACCTTCTTCCCGCTGCCGGACTGGATGCGGCAGCTCGGCCCGGCGCCACCCCGTGAGCTGCTGGACCGGCTGCACCGGGACCTGCTCCACTACAGCGGCGGAAAGCTCGACGACGACATCGCGGCCCTCGCCGTGCGCTGCCGGACCCCGCTGGGGCAGGAGCACTCCGAGTAGCCTGCTGGAACGCTCACCGAGCTCCTCCTGGTGGCCGCGGCGCACGGGTGGCCGTCGACAGCGGGTCGCCAGGTCACCCCGGCGGCAGCGGACACACCGGTCGCCGAGTGGTGAGCCGCAGTGTTAGAAAAGGGGCATGAGCGGACGTTACCGCTGGCCATGGGGGCGAGCGGCGCCGCCGCCCGGCACGCGGCGGCCATCCGGTCCGCCCCGACGTACACGCCCCTGGCCGTCAAAGAGACGCCCCCTGTTGCCCTCCCTCAGCGTTCGCACGCTCGCCGCGCAGGTCTTTCTCCTGCAGGCCCTCATCATGCTGGTTGTGGTCACGGTGGCGGCAGCCGCACTGGTGGTGCAGGGGCGGTACGACGCCGAGCGCAGCGCCAAGGACCGTTCACTGGCCGCGGCGGAGGCGTTCGCGCACGCACCCGGCACAGCAGTCGCGCTGCAGTCACCGGATCCGACGGCACGGCTGCAGGTGCCCGCGGAGCGGGCGAGACTGGGATCCGGCGTCGACTTCATGTCCGTCCTGGACAAGCACGGGGTCCGGCTCACCGACACGGATCCCGCCCTGATCGGCACGAAGGCGGAGGGCGTCGGCAGAGCCGCCGCGGGGGAGACGTTCACGGAGACGTTCCACGGCCGGCCGACCGACGCCGTGCGCGCGGTCGTCCCCGTGACGGATGCCAGCAGGCGCGTGATCGGCATGGTCAGTGCCGGGATCCGGGTCGCGACCCTGGGGCACGTGCTCAACCAGCAGCTGCCGCTGCTGCTCGGCGCGGCGGCCGGGGCGCTCGTGCTCGCGACCGGCGGCGCGGCTCTGGTCAGCCGGCGGTTGCTCCGGCAGACCCACGGTCTCGGCCCGGCCGAGATGACCCGGATGTACGAGCATCACGACGCCGTGCTGCACGCGGTGCGCGAGGGGGTCCTGATCGTCGGGGGCGACGGGCGGCTGCTGCTCGCCAACGACGAGGCGCGCGAGCTGCTGGGCCTCGCCGAGGACGCCGATCAGCGGCAGGTGACGGAGCTGGGTCTGGGGTCCGGTCTGACGCGGTTGCTGGAGTCGGGTGAGGCCGCCTCCGACGAGGTGATCGCGGTCGGCGACCGGCTGCTGGCGGTGAACACGCGGCACACCGCGCCGTACGGCGGCGCGCAGGGTCTCGTCGCCACGTTCCGGGACACCACCGAGCTGAGAGCGCTGTCCGGCCAGGCCGAGGTGGCGCGGGGCCGGCTGTCGTACCTGTACGAGGCGGGCCTGCGGATCGGCACCACGCTCGATGTGCGGCGTACAGCCGAGGAGCTCTCGGAGGTCGCGGTCCCGCGCATGGCCGACTTCGTCACCGTGGAACTCCTCGACACCGTGCTGCGCGGCGAGGAGCCCACCGGCGCCGTACACAGGATGCGGCGCACCGCGCTGAAGGAATCACAGGCCGGTCATCCGTTGCAGCCGGTGGGAGATCTGATCCAGTTCGTGGTGGCCGACACGCCGATGGTGGCGGCGCTGCAGCGCGGCAAGGCCGTCCTGGTGTCGGACCTGCACACCGCCCAGGACTGGCGGGCCCAGGATCCGGAGGGTGCACGGCAGGCGCTGGACTACGGCATCCATTCACTGGTCACGGTCCCTCTGCAGGCCCGGGGAATCGTTCTCGGCATCGTCAACTTCTGGCGGGGCGCGGACTCCGCGCGGTTCGAGGAGGAGGACGTCGCGGTGGCCGAGGAACTGGTCGCCCGGGCGGCCGTCGCGATCGACAACGCACGCCGGTACTCCCGTGAGCATGCCATGGCCGTGACGCTGCAGCGCAGCCTGCTGCCCGTGGGGCTTCCGGACCAGGCCGTACTGGAGATCGCCTCCCGCTATCTCCCGGCGCAGTCCGGTGTGGGCGGCGACTGGTTCGACGTCATCCCCCTGCCCGGCTTCCGGGTGGCACTGGTCGTCGGGGACGTCGTGGGGCACGGGTTGCACGCGGCGGTGAACATGGGACGGCTGCGGACCGCGGTGCTGAACTTCTCCTCACTGGACCTGGCTCCGGACGAACTGCTGGGCCGTCTGGACGAGATGGTGACGCGGCTGGACACGCAGTCGGCGAGCGCCGACGACGACCGTGCACCGCTCACCGGTACTACCTGCCTCTACGCCATCTACGACCCGGTGGGCGGGCACTGCACCCTCTCCCGGGCCGGGCACGTCGCACCGGCTGTGGTGGATGCCCAGGGCAGGGTGACCTTCCCCGACGTTCCCCTGTCGCCGCCCCTGGGAGTCGGTGGGTACCCCTTCGAGGCCGGGGAGCTGGACCTGCCGGAAGGCAGCCGTCTCGTCCTGTTCACCGACGGCCTGATCGAGAACCGCGGACGGGACATCGACGAAGGCCTGGAGCTGCTCAGCTCGACCATCGCCCGTGCGGACCGGACACCGGAGGAGACCTGCCGCGCCCTGATGGAGACGATGCTGCCCGAGACACCCAGCGACGACGTGGCGCTGCTGGTCGCCCGGACCCGGCTGTTCGACCGGTCCCAGGTCGCGACCTGGGACGTACCGTCCGATGTGCGGGCCGTGTCCCAGGTACGTGCGGACGTGAGCCGCCGCCTGGACGAATGGGGGCTGGGGGAGTCGGCGTTCAGCACGGAACTGATCCTCAGCGAGCTGCTCACCAACGCGATCCGGTACGGCGCTCCGCCCGTGAGAGTCAGGATCATGCTGGGAAGCACCCTGGTCTGCGAGGTGTCGGACGGCAGCAACACCTCACCTCGGCTGCGGCGCGCGGCCGCCACCGACGAAGGCGGCCGCGGCCTGTTCCTGGTCTCGCAGTTCGCCGACCAGTGGGGAACCCGCTATGCGGCGCAGGGAAAGGTGATCTGGGCCGAGCAGACACTGAACCACCGCCGGGAACCGGATCCGGCCGCGCTGTTCGACGCCCTGGCACGGTGACACCGTCCGAAGCGGACGGTCATTTCCTGAGCCGGCCGTGGCCGATGGGCTGCGCGTTTGGCGGACGGGCCGGCGTGGGTAGTTCGCCGTCGCTGTCGGAGGTGCCACGCCCCCGGGCACGCATACGAGGAGCAGACACGTGAGGGTCGTCATCACGGGCGCGTTCGGCTTCCTGGGCCATCGGCTGACCGGCACTCTGCTGCGGACGCGGACGTTTCGTGGCGCACCGATCACACGACTGGTGCTCGCCGACCGCATCGTGCTGCCCGACTCCCCGGCGGCGACGGATCCGCTCGTGGACATCGTGCACGGCGACCTGATCGACCGGCTCGACGACTTGTTCGCCGAGCCGGTCGATGTGCTGTTCCATCTCGCCGCCGCGGTGTCGGCCGAGTGCGAGGCCGACTTCGACCTCGGCATGTCCTCCAACGTGGACACCACCCGCGCCCTGCTCGACGCTGCCCGGGCGCAGTCGACCGCCGGCGGGCCGAAGCCGAGGGTGGTGTTCGCCAGCAGCCTCGCCGTCTACGGTTCGAGCCCTGAGCTGCCCCTGCCTCCGGTGGTCAGCGAGTCGTCCCTGCCCGTGCCGCGGACGAGTTACGGAACACAGAAGCTCATCTGCGAGCATCTGATGGCGGACTACACGCGCCGCGGCTTCCTCGACGGACGCGTCGCCCGCCTGATGACCGTCGCGGTGCGGCCGGGCCGGCCGAACGCGGCCGCCTCCGGCTTCCTGTCCGGCATCATTCGCGAGCCGCTCGCCGGACTCCCGGCGACCTGCCCGGTACGGCCCGACCTGCGCGTGGCCCTGGCCTCGCCGCGACGTACCGTCCGGGGGCTCCTCCGCGTTGCGGAGGCGGAGCGCGGCGGGCTCCATGGCCGGGCGCTGGTCAACCTTCCGGCGCTCACGGTCTCGGTCACCGACATGCTCGCCACGCTGCGGCAGGTGGCCGGCGATGCCGTCGCGGACTTGGTGACCATCACGCCCGACCCTGCCATCGAGGCCATCGTGGGATCGTGGCCCGCCCTCTTCGACAACAGACGCGCCGCTGGACTCGGTCTGGAGCCCGACCCGAGCTTCCTGTCAGTCGTGCAGGACTATCTCGCCGATCACCCAGACGCGGTCCCAGGGCCTTCTTGACGGTGCCGTCGACGTCTAGAGCCATCCGGTCCTTGTAACTGCCGGTCGGATTACCGCCCCCCAGTTTCATCTTTCTTCTCACTCGGTCCGGAGACTGCCGGTGACGGTGGTGCGGGGGGATTCGTCGACGTGGAGGGTGAAGATGTCGGGGCGCGCGTAGTGGCCGGTGGTGTCGAGGTCGAAGCGGGCGCGGGCGAGGTCGTCGAGGTCGAGTTCGGCGGTCAGGATGCCCTCGCCGTCACGCAACGGGCCGGCCAGTACCTCGCCGAGCGGGGAGACGATGACGGAGCCGCCGCCGATCAGGACCGTGTCCGGTTCGTCGCCCTGGACGGGGTGGAGGTCGTCGGGCAGGGCGTCGCGGCGCAGGTACTGGTTGGCACTGAGGACGAAGCAGCGGCCCTCCAGGGCGATGTGCCGCATGGTGGCCTGCCAGGCGTCGCGGTCGTCGACGGTCGGTGCGCACCACAGGTCCACGCCCTTGGCGTACATCGCGGTGCGCAGGAGCGGCATGTAGTTCTCCCAGCAGATGGCCGCGCCGAGGCGGGCGGTGCCAGTGTCGATGACGGGGAGGGTGGAGCCGTCACCCTGGCCCCACAGGTAGCGCTCGGCTGCGGTGGGCACCAGCTTGCGGTGCAGGCCCAGGTAACCGCCGGGGCCGAAGAAGAGCGCGACGCAGTACAGCGTGCCGCCCTGCCGTTCGACCGCACCGACCACGGCGTGCACGCCCAGCTCACGGGTGACGGCGGCCAGGGCGTCGACCTCCGGGCCGGGGATCTCGATGGCGGCGGCGTGGTAGCGGCGGAACAGATCGCGGCCGGCCGGGGTGCGGCTGCCGACCGTGATGCCGAAGTCCAGTCCCTTGGGATAGCCGCCGAGGAATGCCTCGGGCAGCACGACGACCTCGGCGCCCCGGGGGCCGGCGGCCTCGCGGACGAGTTCTTCGGCCCGGGCCAGCGCGGCCGGGGTGTCGAACAGCGGGGCGGCCGCCTGGACGACGGCGACGGTCACGGTGCGGCGCGGCTCGGGCGAGTCAGAAAGCATGGTGAGACGTTAGAAACCCAGCCACCCATCCGGCAAACTAATCTTTCAAATGATCGACATCTACGAAACCGAATTCCGGAACGCCGACCTCAATCTGCTGGTCGTCTTCGCCGCCCTGATGCGCGAGCGCAGTGTCACCCGGGCCGCCGCCGCCCTGCACCTCAGCCAGGGCGCCACCAGCGCCGCCCTCGGTCGCCTGCGCGGACTCTTCGACGACGAGCTGTTCACCCGCACCCGCGGCGGCATCGAGCCCACGCCACGCGCTGTCGAACTGGCCCGTCGTATCGAACCGGCCCTCGGGCTCATCCACGGAGCCGTGACCGACCGGGACCGCTTCGACGCGGCCACCACCCGGCGCACCTTCACCCTGGGCATGTCCGACGACTTGGAGGCGGCGCTGATGCCCCGCCTGCTGAACGCCACAGCCGCACTGCCGGGCATCCGGCTCGCCGTACGGCAGGCCAGCCGCAACACCGTCGCCGACATGATCGACCGCGGCGAGGTCGACCTCGGCGTGGCCGCCGCCCCCGTACACCGCGCCGACCACCGCGGCCGTGACCTGTTCGCCTCCGGCTACACCTGCCTGTTCAACCCCCGCCTCCTACCGCTCCGCACCCCGCTCACCCTCGACGACTTCCTGGCCCACCCCCACCTGCTGATCTCCTACGACGGCCGGCGCGGCATCGTCGACGACCTACTGGAAGCCCGCGGACTCGACCGCCGGGTGCTCGCCTCCACCACCCACTTCGCCGGAGCCGCCCTCCAACTCGCGACGCTGCCGTTCCTGGCCACCTTTCCCACCCACGCGGCCACCGTCTACGCCGACCTCCTGGACCTGACCGCCACCGTGCCGCCCATCCCGATGCCCCAGTACACCGTCACCTCGATCTGGCACGAAACCCTCACCGACGACCCCGCTCACATCTGGCTCCGCCGCCTGGTGGAGGAGGCGACGCCTTCGCGCTCGTAGCGATGAGCAGCGCTGGTACTCCGTGTTCGATGCCGCCCGATCGTCAGAACGGGGAATCGACCCTGTTGCAGGGGAGGGCCTCGACCTGCTTCAGCTCGTGGTGGAGTCGGCGACGGCCTCCGCCGGGCGGCCGGCGCCGGCGCGCAGCTTCGCGAGGTTCTGTACCGCGTATCAGGCGCCCGCGTCGGAGCGCGCTCGCGTCTCCTCGATCGCATCGTCCCGCCGGCCCTGGTCGACCAGGATCTGCACCCACGCCCGCACACAGAACCAGTTGCCGCCACGCGCCTCGGGTTCCACATAATCGCTTGCATGTCGGGCCACTGCTCCGCATCGTGAACACGGTGAGCGACATACCCGAGCGGTGGACCCAGGCCAGCGTATACCCCGACATGTGGGCGGACCCCGACGAGGATCCCCGCAACAGTGACGGAGTGAGCCCTGACGGTGAGTTGGCGACGCTTCAGGAATACTTGAGGGACTATCGACTGACTCTGCAGATGAAGTGCGAGGGGCTGGATCCGGAGAACCTGGCCCGCCGATCGGTGCCACCGTCCACCATGTCCTTGCTGGGACTGGTCCGCCATCTCGCCGAGGTGGAGCGGGACTGGCGCAATTGGATCGTGCCAGGAGACCCGGCACCGAAGCTGTACGGAGCGCGTGACGCCGACTTCGATGGAGTCGTCGCGGAACAGGCGGTGGTCGAGGGCGCATTCGCCGACCTTGCTCGCGAACAGGCGGCAACCGATGCGGTGCTGGCCGAGTATCCGGATCTGGGTGCACGGGTGGGCAAGGACGGCATCTCGGTCCGGGAGCTGTTGGTTCACCGGATCGAGGAGTACGCCCGCCACTGCGGTCACGCCGATCTGCTGCGCGAGTGCATTGACGGCCGGGTAGGGCAGTAGATCGATGGGGGCCTGGAAGTAGGCTCAGTCGTGGCGGCCGTCGTACTGAAGCGTTGGCCGCTACGCTCTTCCGCACGTTCCCGGACCAGGCGCAGAACCTCGCGCTGGAACGCTCCGCACCGTACCTGCGCTGGCGCAACACCAATGCGCTCGTATGGGAGGGGCTCAGCGGCGACGTCGCCCTGGCGACAGTGCGCTGAGCGTCGCACACACGACTGCCCCGAACAGCAACCCGCCCCAGGGCATTCCAGCAACCGGACGATGCCTCATCACTCCGTAGACGAAGAAGCCGAGCCCGCCGCCGACGAAGAAGAGCAGGAAAGCGCGAAGCGCGGACCACCCTCTCGGGCGGGCTATGTCTGAGGTCACGGGAGGCATTATCCGCACATGGCGATGGCAGCGTGGCTATGCGGTCACAGCACTAGTGCCGTATCAAGCAACGTTTGCCCTGTTGTGATGTGACGCGCCGCTCGGGTGCTGGCGCAGCGGTGCGTCACCATGAGTCGGTCCGGGTGGCAGAACGCGTGCGGGTACGTGAGATAGATGACGATGAAGGCCGAGGTTGCTGCAAAGCCCGGCACCTGGATCGGTGTTCCGGACTCCGCACTCTTGTCGATCTCGCGGGTCAGCCTTCGGAGGGACGCGGGGCGCGCAGGTGCGCCCGTTCCTTCAGCTCCTCCTCATCGACCAGCGTGAGCATCGGCTGACCCGGCGCGCACATCATGGTCACCACGAACTTGGTCGGTGCGTCCGACAGGGCGTTGCCGTCCTGGTAGTGGATCACGTCACCGCCTGGCTCCCAGAACGTCCCACCGGCCTCGACCACACGCTCTGGCTCACCCTCGAGCTCGAACCGGAGCGCGCCCTCCATCACGTAGCCGAACGACGGGCCCGAGTGGCGATGCGGAGGGAGCCCGGGGTGACCGGGAGGCCACTCGACGAGGATGGTCATTCCCGAACCACCTTCGGGAAAGAAGGGCGGAGTGACTTCCTGCAGCAACTTGACTTCGGGCGGCAAGGAGACCTCGAGGGCGCCCCCGTGCTCTGGGTTCTTCGCTGACATGTACCACACCTCCGTAAGCCTGCCCGTAATGGACGATCTTGCGTTGGCCACCGCATTCCGGACCGGTGGACCGACCCACTCGTTCGGCGGTGACCAAGTTCGCCGGTTCCCGGCTCACACAACTCGCTTCGCGATGAGGACAAGCCACAGCCCGCATCCGTGACAGGTCGTGTGCCTTCTGCCTCGCCCAAACGGTCTCGACACCACCCTGCCTCCCGTCGGCGGCCGCCACAATCCGGGAGCCAGCGGCATCGAGACCGCATCGCGCCATGTCATCGGCGGGCATCTAGCGCCATATCAAGCAGCGTCTGCCCTGTTGTGATCTGACGCGCCGCGCAGGTGCTGGCGCAGGCGGTGCGTCACCATGAGTCTGTCCGGGTGGCAGAACGTGTACGGGTTCGTGAGATCGATGACGATGAAGGCCGGAGGTTGCTGCGGAGCATCCGCACCGGCTCGGTCGTGACGTGGCGGCGGGCCCAGATGGTGCTGCTGTCAGCACAGGGCATGGCGGTGGCGGAGATCGCCGAGGTGACGTTCACCCAGCGCGGACCGGGTCCGCGATGTGATTCACGACTTCAACACCGACGGCTTCGAGGCGCTCTACCCCAAGTACAAGGGCGGTCGCCCGAGGACTTTTACGCTGCCCGAGCGGCGCGAGGTCAAGAAGATCGCCTACTTCACCCTCGACGGCACCGATCACACCAGCCGCAATGGGCAGGACAGCATGATCCGGCGCTACATCATCTGGCGAAACCGTCACGCCGACGACCAGCGCCTACGAGCCGTCGTCAATAGGGCAAACGTTTTCAGCTGGGGCCTGGCCAGAACAACGAGTCACCTGATCGACGCGACGCGCTCTAGCCGGCAAGGTCAATGGCCGCCGTCTCGATCAGCTCGGCGACCGGTACCGGCCGCGAGGCCAACGACGCGTGGCCGGTGTCGAGTTCGATGATCTTGCGTGGGCTCATCCGCTCGGCCATGCGCCGCTCGCTGTCCGGATGGATCATGCGGTCCTGGCTCGAGATCTGGTACCAGGTCGGCTTGGCCCGCCAGGCCGGCGCGGTGACGGTGTCCCCGAAGGTCGAGCCCAGCGGGGCCCTCTGAGTGACCGCCATGACCAGGGCCTCGTCGGCGCTCAGATCCTGACCGAAGCTCTCGTGGAACTTGTCCTGCTTGATCCACAGGTAGCCGTCGGAGTCCGGGGCGATGTTCTCGAACGCCGCCGGCGGCATCTCCTCGCTCAGCTGCCCCGGGCTCTCTCCCGCGTCCGGAGCGAACGCCGCGATATAGACCAGGCCGGTCACATTCGGCAGATCTCCCATCTCCGTGATGACCGCACCGCCATAGGAGTGACCCACGAGCAGGACGGGTCCCTGTACCTGCTTGACCATCTTGCGGGTGCGCTCGGCGTCGTCGGCCAGTGAGGTCAGCGGATTCTCCACCGCGAACAGGGACTTGAAGCCGCGATTGTGAAGGTCGACGATGACCTTCGACCAGTGGGCCGCTCCGCCCCAGAACCCATGCACCAGAACAACGGTGGGCTTATCAGCCATCAGGAAGCACCATTTCGCTCGGCGGATTGTGTTCCCGATTGCCACGTTAATCGGAGAGTGTTCATTCGGCCACCGAGCGCAATCGCCCCGCCCCGGCCACCCCGCCCCGCCCTGGACCTCCTCTGCGCGAACCATTGACAGCGACTTTCCGGCAGCGGAAGATCCCGCCTGCACGCCCAGAAATGAAACGATTCAATCACCGGAAAGGTTCCCGCAATGCAGCGCTTCTCTCGCCGATCCGCCCTGCGCTCTGCGATAGGCGTGGCCCTCGCTCCGGCCCTTGGCTCCCTGGTCCTGCCGGGGCTCACACCACTGGCGTCCGCAGCGGTGTCCTGGAGCGCGAAGTGGATCTGGGCGTCGGCCAGTTCGGCGAACCAGTGGGTGGCGTTCCGTAGATCGTTCACCCTTGACTCGGCGCCCTCGAAGGCCGTGACCCGCATCGCGGCGGACTCGAAGTACCGGCTGTGGGTCAACGGCACCCTCGTGGTCTTCGAAGGGCAGCTCAAGCGCGGTCCCAACCGCACGGACACCTACTACGACGAACTCGACCTCGCCCCGTACCTCACCAGCGGCGGCAACACCGTCGCGCTGCTGGTCTGGTACTTCGGCAAGCAGGGCTTCTCGCACAACAGCAGTGGTCAGGGCGGGCTGTTGTTCCAGTCCGACATCCAGACCGGCTCGAACACCACCCGGCTGGTCAGCGACACCAACTGGAAGCACACCGTCCACCCGGGCTACTCGAACAACACCAGTGGCACGCAGGTCAACTTCCGGCTGCCCGAGTCCAACGTCTACTACGACGCCCGCAATGCCGCGGCGATGGCCGGCTGGGAATCGCCCGGTTACGACGACAGCGGCTGGAGTGCGCCGGCCGACCTCGGGGCCGCAGGCGCCGCGCCCTGGAACGCGTTGGTGCAGCGTCCGATTCCGCAGTTCCGCCACTCCGGCCTGCGTGCCTACACCAACGCCGCCTCGCTGCCGTCCACGGGCCAGGGCGCCACCGCGATCTCGGCCGCCCTGCCGTCCAACCTCCAGGTCACCCCGTACCTGAAGGTCGACGCTCCGGCCGGGGCGGTGATCGGCATGCAGACCGATCACTACGACGACGGCGCGGGCCTGACGGGCATCGAGCCCGGGACCGGCTACAACGTGCGCGCCACCTACGTCTGCGCCGGCGGCGTCCAGGAGTTCGAGTCTCTGGCGTGGATGAGCGGTACGGCCGTGCGGTACACCATCCCGGCGGGCGTGACGATCCTGGGCCTGAAGTACCGGGAGTCGGGCTACGACACCGACTTCGCCGGGTCGTTCAGCAGCAGTGACGCCTTCCTGGACACCCTGTGGGGCAAGGCCGCCCGCACGATGTACGTCAACATGCGGGACAACTACATGGACTGCCCCACCCGCGAGCGCTCCCAGTGGTGGGGCGATGTGGTCAACCAGCTCAAGGAGGGCTTCTACACCTTCGACGACCGCTCGCACGCGCTCGGCGCGAAGGCCATCGCCCAGCTGACGTCCTGGCAGAAGGACAGCGGGGCGCTCTACTCGCCGATACCCTCCGTCATCTGGACCAGCGAACTGCCCGTCCAGATGCTCGCCTCCGTCTGGTCGTTCTGGACGTACTACCTCTACACCGGCAACGCTGACGCCGTGACCGGCGCCTACCCGGCGGTGAAGAAGTACCTCAACCTGTGGAGCCTGGACAGCGACGGCCTCGTCACCCACCGCAAGGGGGACTGGGACTGGGAGGACTGGGGCAGCAACATCGACGCCCGCGTCCTCGACAACTGCTGGTACTACCTGGCCCTGGACACCGCCGCCCAACTGGCCGAGCTCAGCGGCAACAGCGGCGACGTCGCCGGATGGCAGGCCCAACGCGACAGCGTCAAAGCCAACTTCGACCGCGTGCTCTGGAACGCCTCGAAGAACGAGTACCGCTCACCCGGCTACACCAAGGACACCGACGACCGGGCCAACGCCCTCGCCGTCGTCGCGGGCCTGGCCCCCGCCTCCCGCTACCGCGCGGTCACCGAGGTGCTGCGCACCCACCTCAACGCCAGCCCCTACATGGAGTTCTACGTCCTGGAGGCGCTCTACCTCATGGGCGCGGCCACCGTCGCCGAGGAGCGGATGCGCAACCGGTACGCCGCCCAGGTCGCCGACCCCGCCTGCTACACGCTGTGGGAGCTGTGGGACAAGGCCGCCGGCACCGACAACCACGCCTGGAACGGCGGTCCGCTGTACGCCCTGTCCGCGTACGCCGCCGGAGTCCGCCCTACCCGGCCCGGCTGGGAGACGTACGACGTCCTCCCGCAGACCGGCACCCTCGCGAAGATCGACACCGTCATCCCCACCGTCAAGGGTGACATCCGCTTCGGCATCGAGCGCGACGGCACGGAAGTGACGCTGACACTCACCTCGCCGAGCGGGACAACCGCCCGCGTCGGCGTGCCCACCTACGGCGGGTCCCAGCCCGTCATCAAGGCGGGCGGCACCACGGTCTTCACCGGAGGCTCATCCACCGGCAGTGTCAGCGGGCTGACGTACGTGGGCAAGGACTCCTCCTACGTCTGCTTCACGCTGCGGCCCGGCACCTGGACCCTGACCGCGACCGGCACCGGCCGCCTCGACAACCTCGCCCTGGGCGCGACGGTCACCAGCAACAACAGCCTGGAGAACGGCAACTGGGGCCGGAACCGGCTCACCGACGGCGTTCTGACCAGCGTGACCGGCGCCAAGGGCTACACCAGCAACGACTTCGCCTCCGCCGACGTCAGCGCGAACCCCGTCTGGGTCGAGATCGACCTCGGAGCCGACACCGACCTCGATGCCGTACGGCTCTTCCCGCGCACCGACACCCCCGCCTCCGGCGGCGGCACCGCGGGCTTCCCGGTCGACTTCACCCTCCAGACCCGCGCGGACGGCGCTGCCTCCTACACCACCGTCCGCACCGTCACCGCCGAGCCCAACCCCAACGGACTCCCACAGACCTACGGTTTCAAGACCACCACCGCCCGCTACGTCCGCCTGCAGGCCACGAGACTCGGCACTCCCGCCGCCGACGAGACCACCAGGTATCGCCTCCAGCTCGCCGAACTCACCGTCCCCACCGCCGCGACCACCGTCACCGCCAACTACACACTGGAGAACGGCGACTGGGGCAAGACCCGGGTACTGGACGGCATCACGACCAGCGTGAGCGGCGCCAGGGGCTTCACCAGCATCGACTTCCCTTCCGCCGACGTCAGCGCCACACCCGTGTGGATCGAGGTCGATCTGGGTGCCGAGCGGGCCATAGGCTCGGTCACACTCCATCCCCGAACCGACACCGCGGCGGCCGGGGGCGGCACGGCCGGCTTCCCCGTGGACTTCACGATCCAGACCCGGGCCGACGGCTCCACGTCCTACACCACCGTCCGCACGGTCACCGGCCAGGCCAACCCGAACGGAACGGCCCAGACCTACACACTCACCTCGGCCACCGGCCGCTATCTGCGCCTGCGGGCAACGAAGCTCGGCACTCCCGCCTCCGACGAGTCCACCCGCTACCGGCTGCAGTTGGCAGAGATCCGCATTCAGTGAGCCGACCACACCTCGGCTGGATCGCGGGCAAATGTGTACAGCTGAACGGGCTGTTGGGGGAGGGTGTGGGCCCGGGTGGGCCCAGGGTTTCGATCTGTAGCGAAATGAAGTGGGTGTAGAGGCGTTCCTGGTAGCGGTAGTGGCCGGGCAGGTTGTCGCTGAAGGCGCCCATGAAGTCCGGGTCGTCCTCCCAGGAGGTGGTGACCGGGTCGCCGATGATGTGCGAGGCGATGTCGACGGTGGGGTAGATCTGCTTCAGGAAGTGCAGCATCAGCCGCACCCGCTCGTCGACATCGAGCGGCAGCCACTTCAGCGCATCGTCGTTCCAGGTGTACGACAGGCAGAACAGTGCCGGCTTGTCGGGGCCGTCGTCCAGCAGGTACGTGCCACGCGTCAGCCGGTCCGTGAGCGTGGTGCTGAGCACGTGCTGCCCGGTCTCCGGGTCGACGTCCTTCCAGAAGGGCCGGTCGACCACGACGAAGGTCTTGGACGACTGCATGTAGTGCGTGCGCTCGATGGCCGTCCACAACGGGTGGCTGAACAGTGTCTCGTCGGTGTCGATCCGGGCGGACAGCAGCCACGACTGGCAGGTGGCGACGACCGCGGGGTAGGCGGACGTCCTCGGGGGCGTGCACGGCGACCTCGGTGCCATGGTGCTCGGGCGGGATCGAGCCCAGCCCGTCGGCGTGGGCCAGGTACTCGTCGTAGGGGAAGGGGAAGTCGGGGATGAGCATTCTGATGCCGCTCTGCGGGGGAGTGTTCACGGGATTTCCTGAAGGCTCCTGCCAGGTGGCCCGGCGCGGGTCGGTAGTGCGGAAAGAAGGAGGGGGGTAGCTGTCGGCCGGGCGGTCAACCGCACAGGGCGAGATAGTCGGTGTCGCGGCGGGCCGCACGCAGGATGCGGTGGCTCACGTCGGCCACCACCAGTTCCTCGCCCGTCTCGCCGGCCGCGACGCGTCGGCCGTAGGGATCGCCGAGGCAGCTCAGCCCGGCGAAGCCAGGGCCCGCGTGGTTGGCGTAGGCGATGAAGATCTGGCTCTCCAGCGCCCGCGTGGGGACGACCATCTTGGGGACGAGACGGGTGTCGAACGGCGCGGGCCGCCCGTCGGCCGGCGGGCGCAGCGGCACCGCGGTGGGCACGCACAGCAGCTTGGCGCCGGACCGGGCGACCGCGCGGGTGAACTCGGGGAACTCCACGTCGAAACAGATGCCGAGTGCGACGGGGACGCCGTGCAGGGGTACGACCTGAGGGTGCTGACGGCCGGGCGTGAAGAACGTGTTCTCCGCCGCGCCGAAGAGATGTGCCTTGTGATACCTGGTCAGTTCGCGTCCGTCACGGTCGAAGAGCGAGGTGCTGATGAAGCGTTCGCCGTCCTGGTGGTCCACGGTCGAGGCGACGAGCGCCACACCGGCGGACCGCGCGATGGCCGCGAGCCGTTCGCGCTGCCGGGCTCCGTCGTCGCCTGCGACGGCCGCCGGGTCGTAACCGCTGACGAACAGCTCCGGCGTCACCTACCACGGGTGCCCGAAGGCGTGTCGAAGCTCATGTGACCTCCTGGCAGCAAAATATTTGCCTGCCAATCATTGGTCGACCAACTCTGTATCGTGACGGCGCGCCGCGGTCGGGCTGCCTCACCAACGGGGCGGCGTTTCGCCCGCCTTCCGGTCCCGCCTGCGGTCTAGGCTCGGCCCGTGGGGCAGCCCGAACAGCGCGCCGAGGGCGCCGGACCGTTCACCACCAGGACCACCTGGAACCCTCCCGGCGGCGGCACTGCGGTGTGGGAGTCACGGCTCGCGCGACGGCGCGGGCTGCTCGCCGTCCGTCCGCCCGGTGCGGCGGCCAGTCGGCACGCGCATGCGGACGCCGTCGCCATCGGTCGGCTGCGCAGACTCAACGTCATCGCCGCGATCGCCTTCATCATCGGCGGTGCGGTCTTCGCGGCCGGTGCGGCCGTCGCCCAGTTCGGCTCGGGCGATGCCACCGAGTGCGCCTCGATCTACTTCGCGGGCGGACTGTTCTTCAACACCGGTGGCTATGTCTCGCTGCTCCAGGTGATCAACGCACCCCGCCATGTCGCCGGCGGTGAAGGCCGACTGGTCTCCCGCCGCTGGCGGTGGTGGAGCTACGAGCCGATGCGGGTGGACTGGCTGAGCGCCTTCGTCCTCTTCGCGGGGACACTCGTCTTCGGCGTCTCCCTGCTGGACTCGTTCCTGCGCGGCCTGAGCGTCCAGCAGGTCAACCGGCTGATCTGGGCGCCCGACATGGTCGGCTGCGTACTCTTCCTGATCTCCGGGCACCTGGGCTTCGTCGAGATCTGCCACGGCCGGCCCTGCGTCCGCACGCGCAGCCTGGGCTGGTGGATCGTCGCTGTGAACCAGCTCGGTTCCGTCCTGTTCATGGTCTCGGCGCTCGCCGCCTTCACCCGCCCCGTCACCGACAGCCTGGTCAACGCCGTCATCGCCAACTGGGGCACCCTCACCGGCGCCCTGTGCTTCTCGCTCGGGGGCTTCCTCCAGCTCGACGAACACCCGTAAGCGCGGAGCGGGCGGCCCGAGGCGTAGCCGGCGGTGATGTGACCTACCGGACGATGCGCGCGACTGTCCCGTGCTGCGGGTCCCCGTACTTGGAGATCAGCTGCTCGTCGCTCATGCGGTCGATTTCTTCGCTGCGTTGGACAGGAAAGATCACGTGGGTGTCCTTGTCCGTCCAGTACTCGACGACGCGGAGTGTGTCGGTGGCTCGGCTCATGTGGTGCTCCCTTGCGGCGCGTGGGATTCAGGGTGCGTCTGTGCACGTCGAGGGGTCAAGAGAAAAAGGGGCTTCCGTTTCTGTCGTCGGAAGCGTAGGTTCCGCTTACCCCGCGTCGGTGTCCCCCAAGGCACCGGCCCGCCGATCCCGGGAAGGCGGGCCACGCGGGGGCCAATCGTCCGGCGTCTGCATGGGCTGTGGGCCCGACCGTGCATCGACGCCACCCCTCGCCGGTCGCCCCTGCCGCGCCCGGCTCGCCATGACCTGCTGACCGCGCCCCTTCCTGTTGGCCGGGGCGGGTCTCCGGGTGAGCGGAGCCGCAACTCCCTGCGTAATGAGCAAGCGCTTAGTAGACTGGCCGCGTACAGTCCACGCAGCAGGGAGGGACGGTTATGCCGGCGTCGGAAGCCGAGGCCTTCTACGAGCGGGAGGACCACGGCCGGTTCCTCCCCACCGCGTACACCCGGGGGCCCTGGGACGCCGACTCCCAGCACGCCGGTCCGCCGGCCGCGCTGCTGGGGCTGGCCGTCGAGCAACGGCCGGGCGGCCGGCCGGACATGCGGGTGGCCCGGCTCACGTACGAGATCATGCGCCCGGTCCCGATGCGGCCGCTGAACGTGTCCACGCGCGTGCTGCGCGCCGGGCGCAGCGTCGAACTCGTGGAGGTCGGCCTGACACCCGACGGCGGCCAGGAAGTGATGCGGGCGACGGTTCTGCTGATGAAGGCGGCGCCGGGCTCGGTGCCGGAGGTGTCGCCGGGCCGGCAGGTTCCCGGGCCCGAGGCAGCACCCTCGAAAGCGTTCTTCCCCGTCCCGTGGGAGCAGGGCTATCACACCGCCATGGACCTGCGCTTCGCCGCGGGTTCGTTCCTCGAGCCCGGCCCGGCCACGGCGTGGATGCGCATGAGGGTCCCTCTGGTCGCGGGCGAGGAGATCACGCCGCTCAGCCGGGTGCTGACGGCTGCCGACTCGGGCAACGGCGTCAGCGCCGAGCTGGACTTCCACCGGTACGTCTTCATCAACGCCGACCTCACCGTCAGCCTGCACCGCCACCCCGAGGGTGAGTGGGTCTGCCTGGACGCCCGGACGATGGTGGACGGCGCGGGCATCGGCCTGGCCGAGTCCGCCCTGCACGACGAGAAGGGGCCGCTCGGCCGCAGTACCCAGACCCTGTTCGTGGCCGCGCGCGGGTGAGGCAGCGGGCGAGGTCCCGGCGCGCCCGGGTTGGCCCCGGCGGCGCGCAGCCGTTCCTCGTCGAAGTGGTCGAAGTGGTCGAAGTGGTCGTGGGTCACCAGCACCGCGTCCGCGCCGTTCAGGGCCTCCGGCTCGCTGAGCGTGCCCGGGTCGATGACCAGCCTCTGGCCGTCCTTCTCCACGCGGACGGCGGCGTGGCCGAACTTGGTCAGGCGCATGGCTCTCCTCCCGCAGTCGGTCCGGCGATCACGTCGGACCGGTTCACGACGTCGCATCGTCGTGGGTGACAGTCACGACGATCTTGCCGACCTGCCCGTTGGCCGCCATGTAGCGATGGGCGTCGGCGATCTCCGCGAGATCGAAGGTGCGGTCCACGACCGGGGTGAAGGAGCCCGAGGCGAGCCCCGCGTTGACGAACGCGACCGCCCGGCGCAGGCGCTCGGGGTTCGTGGTGATCTCGAAGAGGGTGTAGGTGCTGGTGGTCAGCGCCGGGAAGGACTGTGCGTTGGGCAGTGGGGTGGGGCGCGGGTCGAGGGCTCCGTAGACCACCAGGAAACCGCCGGGGGCGATGCCCTGGGCGAGGGTCTCGACGCCGGGGCCGGCGATCGGATCGAACGCCAGGCGGACGCCTTCACCGCCGGTGATCTCCTTGATGCGGGCTGGGAGGTCCTCCTCGTCGGTGACGATGACGTGGGCCGCCCCGGCGTCCAGGAGGCGCTGCTTCTTGTCGGCACCCCGCGTGGTGGCGATCGGGATCGCGCCGACGTGGCGGGCGACCTGGATGGCGGCGAGACCGACGCTGCTGGAGGCCGCGGTGATCAGCACGTGGTCGCCGGGACGCACCTGACCGCTTTCGGCGAGGGGACCGTAGGCGGTGATGTAGGCCATCCACACGGCCGCTGCCTGCACGGGGTCGACATCCGCCGGGCGGGGGACAACGGCGGAGGCCGGGACGATGACGTGGTCGCCGTAGGTGCCGTACTCACTCTGCAGGAACGCCGGCACAACAGCGACCAGGTCGCCCTCGGCGAAGCCGTCCACACCCTCACCGACCGCCTCGACCACGCCGGCGGCCTCGTAGCCGAGCGTGGAGGGGAAGACCGGCTCGTAGAAGTAACCGCCCTCGCGGTACATGATCTCGGCCCGGTTCAGGCCGATCGCGTCGACACGGATGAGTACCTCTCCCGCGCCCGGGGCACCGACCTCCACATCGCGAAGAGTCAGCACCTCGGGGCCGCCGAGCCGGTCGAACTGTACGAGTCTTGCCATGGTGCATCCGTCCTGGGAGCAGGGGTCGGGGGAGACACCGAGTCGGCTCGGTGCTGATAACGACCCTGCCCCAATATTCGATGGCCGTCAAATTTCGAGCGTCATCGAAGTAGGTTCGCTCGGAGGGTGCGGTGGTTACGGCCGACTGACAGTTCGTACGCCGCCGAAAGCTCTCAGGTGGCCGGGTCGTGGGTTCGGGGGTTGGGGATGCCGGCCGGCGTGCGGGGCGGGCGGGTGAACCCGACCGGGACTCCTGGGGAGTAGAGCACGCTTGTGGGTGCCCCGGTGGGCGCGGGCAAGCCTGCCGTGGTGACCAGGTTCTCGTCGCAGTGGAGTAGTTCGGCGCGGTGAAGTGGCCAGCGAGGGTGGGCGTTGGGGAGGTACAGGGGGCGGCCGTGGAAAGTGCTGTGCATGCCCCAGCGGGCGGTGAGGAAGTGCTCGAGTTCGGTCGGTGCCTCGACCCGTTCGCCGACCCGTATCGCGAGGCTGCTGCGCGCGTCGCGCGGGCCGGGCCAGCGCCGACTGCTGCTGTACGTGATCGTGGTGCCCTGCTGGTGGATCTTCATCCGCGACCAGACGTAGGGAAGGCGGAAGGCGGTTCGTCCGATGGCGACGGGGATCAGACGAGAGGCGTCGAGCGAGCGGAAGACGACGCCGCGCCGGCCGTGGGCGTCCACGGAGTACAGGCGCACGTTGGTCTCGGGGAAGGAGCCGAGGTAGGGGATGCCGGGGAGGCGGAACCATCCGACGCGGTGCATCCGGAAGGCGACGAGTCCGACGTAGGTGAGGCCGTGCAGTGTGTCCGGTCGGGTGCCGACCGGCAGGAGCGGAGCGACGTCTGCCGGGGCGGCGGGCCAGTGGAGGAAGGCCAGGTCGAGCCAGGACTGGGTGAGGAGAGGGCGGTCCGCGGAATGAGGCGGGTCGGCGGATATCGGCTCGGGTTCCACGCTGAGCGATGGCTGCGGCATCGGGCCAGTATCCCGAAGTGCCCCGCCAGGGCCTCACCCGAGTACGGGATAGCCGATCCGGGCCATCTCCTCTTCGAGACCGGCCAGTTCGACATCCGGGTTCAGCGATGACACAACGCTCTGGGTGAGAGGCCGCAAGGCATAGACGTGACGCACGGCCTCGAGGTCTACCACCACCTCGTAGTACTCCTCCGCGAACTGCCGGTATGCCTCGGGCCGGCCGTCGACGAGGACGTCGAAGAGCCACTCGGCGCTGCCGTCGTCCTCCACCCCCTCCGGCAGGGCCTCGACGGCGCCGCACTTCCACTCGGTGTCGGCCTGTTCGCGCCAGAAGCACGTCGTCGCTCGCGGCGTCCCGTCGACCTCGCTGAAGGCGGGCTCTGCGACCTGGGGAAGGAACGCTTCGGGCACTCCCTCGAACAGTCCGGGCCACGGCGCCGGGGGATCCACCCGATACGGGCTCATGGGCGACTCGTGATCGAAGCCGCGGACATATGCCCCCGCCGGCGAGAAGACGATCGAGTATTCATTGCCGCAGCCGTCGCGCATGGAGGCCATCTCCTCCGTCGGCGACCACCGCGAGTCGAACGAGTAGAACCGGGACTCCCAGTCCGGGCTCATGATGGCATCCACCATGGCCATGGCTCGGGAGCGATCCCGGACGACGGAGATCCCGGGCAGCTGGCGGATCACTTCATAGACAGACACGGCCACATCCAAGCCGATCCCACTGACAACGCCCGCACCGCACCCATCGGTGAGTTCCGCGCAGGCGGAAATACCTGACGCAGCCCGTCATGTATGTACCCCATGCTTGACGTATGAAGTCGGACCGGTTGCTCTCCATCCTCCTGTTGCTGCAGACACACGGACAGGTGCCGGCCAGCGAGCTGGCCGCGCGCCTGGAGGTGTCGGTGCGCACCATCTACCGGGATGTCGAGGCGCTGTCGGCTGCGGGGGGTGCCGGTGTACGCGGACCCGGTGACAGTGAGCGCGGGCACGGAACTCGATTCTGCTGCGGAGGACTGCTCCACCGGGATCATCATGGCGCCCGCGGAGTTCAGTGACCCTTCGCAGGTTGAGATCGCGGACATCAGCAGTGCCCAGTTCATCCCCGGCTCGCCCGGATCCTGGACGGCACCCGAGCAGGTTCGGACGTTGACCGGCTCCAGCCTGAGTACAGGAGCGTCCGCGGCGTCAATGGCGCAGGGAACCCACACAGGTGTCATCACCGGAGAGTTCGGTGGGGACGGCCTGACCGCGGTCGCGCTGCCCACGACACCCGAACAGCGGACACGCCATCGCCCTCATGGTCAATGACGGAGCGACCCAGATGGTCGCGGTGGACCTGACCAAGATGCTCGACGGCACGACGGTCCCGGCAACGGGCCACGTCTGCACCAGCGGCACCCTTCCTCCGACTGCCGAGAGCTTCATCGCCTTGCCGTGATCGGCTCGCACACAGTCGTTCGGGGAAGTTGACGAGACCGTGGGGGTGATCAACCCCCACGGTCTCGCATTTGCCGCAGCATCCTGCAGGTCTCGCTGACGGAGCGGCGCCGGCGCATCGACTCACAGCGTCGACCTGGTCAAAGCCGGAGTGGTTATCGCTTGCGGTCGTCATGGCGGTGCAGGCGCCAGTGGCTGCCGCGTCAGTCCACCGTGCGCTCCACCCCTCAGTGCTGCCGGCCCGGACCCTCGGTGGATTCCGGGTCCAGGTGTGTGCTGCCTCGGTCTGGGACGACCATGGATGGAGGCAGAACGCCCGCCGGTACGGCACGAGCCAAGGCGCCGAGCGGGAAGGAAAGTGAGACATGGGCACGATGGACTCCTCCCGAGCAGGCGACGGCCGGTCGACGGCGGGTCCTGCCGCGCCGCCCAGTGGCCTGCTGGATCTGCTCAGCGTCGCCGCGGTGGTCCTGAATGCGACGGGCCAGGTGGTCTTCTGGAGCCCGAAGGCCGAGGAGCTGTTCGGCTACACGGCAGCAGAAGCGCTCGGGCAGTACGCGGCTCCGCTGACGGTCCACGAGGAGCACCGGGACGAGGTCATCAAGCTGTTCGCGGAGGTCATGGAATCCGGCACCGACTGGGCCGGGGCCTTCCCGATCCGGCACAAGGACGGCAGCACCCGCCTGGTGGAGTTCCGCAACATGCGGCTGCTGGACGACCTCGGTGACACCTATGTCCTGGGCCTTGCCGCGGACCAGGCAGCTGTGGAGCGGGTCGAGCGAGATGCCGCCCTGGCCATGCGTCTGGTGTCCCAGTCCCCCGTCGGGCTGGCCATTCTGGACCCGGACCTGCGGTACCTGGCCGTGAATCCTGCTCTCGAACGCATCACCGGTCAGTCCGCCGCCGAGCGTCTCGGCCGGCCGGTCGGCGAGGTCCTGACCTTCCTGGACACGGACCCCGAGGCACGTCTGCGCCGTGTCCTGGAGACGGGCGAGTCGGTCGTGGACCGCGACATCGTCTGTCGTCCCCCCGCCGACCCCGACCACGAGCATGCCTGGTCCGTCTCGTACTACCGGCTGGAGGATTCCGGTGGGCGGGTGCTGGGCCTCGCCTACTCCGTCATCGACGTCACAGAGCGTCATCGTGCCAATGCGGAAGCGGCACAGGCCCGGCAACGGCTGGCACTGATCGCCAGGGCATCCGCGTCGGTGGGTACCACTCTCGATCTGGAGACGACAGCGCGCGAGCTTGCCGACGTCGTCGTACCGGTCCTGGCCGATGTGGCAGCCGTGGACGTACTCGACAGCGCCCTTGACGGCCGGACCGCGCCACACGAGGGCCCGGCCTTCTTCCGCGCCCTCGCCGTCAGCGCGGCCGACTCCACCGAGGCGGTCCGGGCGGCCGACCCGCCGGGGGGAGCCGCCCGCTACGACAGCGACCGCCTGATCACCCAGTGTGTGCGCACGTGTCAGCCGGTACTGGTGCCCCACACAACCCGTGGGGATCTGGAGCGCATCGCGCGGCATGGCGAGGCCGCCGCCCTCCTCGCGGCGGCAGGCGTGCACTCCTACCTGGCCGTACCGCTCGTGGCCCGGGGCGAAGTCCTCGGCGCTCTCGACCTCAAACGCACCCGGAACCCCGCTCCTTTCGATGACGACGACGCATTCCTCGCCAGCGAGTTGGCCGCCCGAGCCGCGGTCTGCATCGACAACGCCCGCGGATACCAGACCCAGCGCCACGCGGCCCTCACCCTCCAACGAAGCCTGCTTCCCGAGCCCCCCTCGCACCTGCCGGGCTTGGAGGTTGCCTGCCGCTACCAGCCGGCCGGCGCCACGAGCGAGATCGGCGGCGACTGGTTCGACGCCATACCTCTCCAGGGAGACAAGACCGCCTTGGTCGTCGGGGACGTCATGGGCAGCGGCATCAATGCCGCCGCCACCATGGGGCAACTTCGCACTGCCGCCCGCGCCTTCGCCGAACTCGACCTTGCTCCCGCCGAGGCCCTGCGTCACCTCGATCACCTGACCGAGGGAATCGAGCAAACCATCACCACCTGCATCTACTGCGTTTACGACCCTCACCAGGGCCAGTGCCAGATCTGCCTCGCCGGCCACCTACCCCCAGCCCTGATGCGTGCCGGGCATGCGGCGCAACTGCTCGACCTGCCCACCGGCGCACCGCTCGGTGTCGGTGGTGTCCCCTTCGAGGCCACCACTATCGCCTTCCACCCCGGCGACGAGCTCGCCCTCTACACCGACGGCCTGGTCGAAAGCCGAAGCGCACCCATCGACTCCCGCCTGGACGCCCTTCTCGACGCCCTCACCGCGACACGTGGCCACGATCCGGAACGCACCTGCGACCGCATCCTGGAGATTCTGCGGCCGCCCGGAGGTGAGGACGACGTCGCTCTGCTCGTCGCCCTGGCCCAGTCCTGAGCTGTCCGAGGGCGGGACAAGCCCCCCGTTGCTCAGCCGGTCTGGGCCAGTTGCTCGATCCGGTCGTGCAGGTGCTCGACGTGGTGTTCGGACTCCGGCTTCATGAGGACGCTACGGAGGATCCGGGCGCCGTCGGCATCCGCGGTGATCTTGGGGTGTCGGGCGGCGAACGCCTCGCGGCCGGCTTTGAGAGTGCTCAGGAAGACGGGGTCGGGGTTCGCCATGCCGTCCGCGAGGATGCGGGCGGATGCCGCGTCGATGCCGGTGAGGGTCGCCGGGTCGACGGCGGGGAAATAGGTGACGATGTCCAGCTGGGGTTGCTGGTAGAGCTCCAGGAGGTCGGATCCCTCGATCATTTCCGCCCACTTCAGCGCCGCTCGCCGGCCGGCGGCCAGGACCTGGCCGAGCCCGTCGCGGGTGGGCGGGAGAAGCTGGAAGGTCAGCCACAGGGCGGCCGCGGAGGCGCCGGCCCGGGAGCATTCCAGACTGATCTCGCCGAGGTGGAGTTCGGCCGAGGTGAAGTAGGTGTAGGGCGAGTCGTGGAGGTAGAAGCGGCCCACCTCGGGGTCGCGGAAGAGGACGGCGCCGCAGCCGTAGGGCTGGAGTCCGTGCTTGTGCGGGTCGACGACGATCGAGTCGGCCTGTGCCACGGCCCGCCAGGGCTCGGGTGACAGCGCCTCGGGGCCGTCGGCACCGGCGAGGAGGGTGAAGAAGCCGCCGTACGCGGCGTCGACGTGGATGCGGACGCCGTAGCGCTCGGCGAGGGGCAGGACCTCGTGGACGGGGTCGACGGCGCCGAGTCCGGTGGTGCCGGTGGTGAGGACGACGGTGCCCACGTCCCCGGTGCACAGCAGGTCCTCCAGCGCGTCGAGGTCCATGCGGCCCTGGCTGTCCGTGCGGACGGGGTGGCTCGTCATGTCCAGGACATGGCACATGCGGCCGTGGGTGTAGTGGGCGTCGGCGCTGTGGGCGACGCCCCGGCCGGGGTGGAGTTCGCGGGCGACGAAGAGGGCTTCGAGGTTGGCGATGGTGCCGCTGGTGGTGAGGTGGCCGAGGTGGGTGTCGTAGCCGAACATGGCGGCGAGCTGCGCGACCGCCTCGCGTTCCATCGCCGCGGTGGCGGGGCCGCCGTCCAGGGCGTGGTTGTTGGGGTTGATCAGCATGGCGGTGAGGTAGCCGACCACGGCCGCCGGGTGTGGGGGCTTGAGCATCTGGCCCGCGTAGTGGGGGTGGAAGAAGGGGTAGTTGTCCTTCAGTCGCCCGGTGAACTCCTCGAACGCCGCCGCGAAGCGGTCGTCGTCCACCTGGAGGGACGGGTGCGGCTGGTAGGGGCCGAACGTGTCGGCCCAGTCCTGTATCGCGTGCGTGGCTCGGCCGAGCCAGTGCTGCAGATCCACTGGACTTCCTCTCGCTCGTGCGTGTGCGCCCACTGTAGGATTTCGTTGACTAGTCAGCAATTGCTTGCTCAGTAATTGAGAAGGAAGTAGTCGAGGAAGCAGTAGATGAGGGAGCAGTAAGCTCGGCGGCGATGAACGCCACGCCTCAGCACCACGACGAGCACGAAGCCGCCCGCGCCGCCAACAGTCGGCTCGTGCGGGATTTCGGCCTGCTGATCAAGTCCGCCACCCGCCTGGAACAGCGGATCGACAGCGCGCTGCGGCGGGAGTGCGGGATCAGCCACACCATGCTTGAGGTGCTGATACGGCTGTGGCGCCAGCCCGGCGAGGAGGTCTCCCAGCGGCAGCTGGCCGACGACCTCACCCTGACCAGCAGTGGCACCACTCGGCTGATCGACCGTATGGAGGAAGCCGGCCTGGTCCGCCGCGTCCCGTCACCCGGGGACCGGAGGGTGGCCCTGGTGGAACCGACCGCCGAGGGACGCACGACGTTCCTGCGCGCGGCGGCCGTCCATGCCCAGGTGGTCGAGGAGTACTTCGTGAAGCCACTGGCAGCCGACGACTACGCACGGATGACCAGCGCGCTGAGCGAGATCACCAGGGCGCTTCGCGGCGACGCGGGCTGAAGAGCTTTCGAGCCGTGGCAACCCGCTACGACAAGAGTGCCTAGGTCGCAGCCCGCCGTATCAGCCAACATTCGCCCTGTTGCCTGATCGACCGCCTGCGGACTCGGCGAAGGACCGGTGTGCCGTGCGGATCAGAGCGTGGAGGGTGGTGAAGCCGCACTGGAGAGCCTGCTCGCCGAACATCCCGAGGTGACCGCTGTCTTCACCTTCAACGACATCATCGCCATCGGCGCGCTGCGTGGTGCGCGGCGGATCGGGCGCGTTCACCACCCGTACGAACTTCGCCCATACGGCTGCGTCTTTGACTGCCGCGTGGAAGAGGCGTGTGTTGTACCAGTGGGCGAAGCGTGCGGCCAGGGGCCGGCGGTCGGGGTTCCACATGAGGTCGGAGTTGGTGGCGAGCGTCCAGGGGCCGATCAGCAGGCGGCCCAGCTTCTTCTGGAACTGGCCGGCGAGGCCGTCCAGTCGCCGCAGAGTGCTGTGCCGGGCGAGCATCCTGTGCAGCTGTTCTGCTTCCATCACGGCGACGGTCAGGCCCTGGCCGTAGACGGGGTTGAAGACGCAGACGGCGTCGCCGAGGGCGATGAGCCGGTCGGGCCAGTGTCTGACGGCTGGTAGGGCCGCCACTGGTTGTCGACGTTGGTGTAGCGACAGGTGGGTTCCTGGACGGTGCGTCGGCCGATCTGCTGGGCCAGGCGGGGGTTGTCGAGGCTTTCGGCAAAGGCGAGGTAGCCCTCGTCGTCGGTGGGCGGCTGATCCTGGAGGCGAACAGTGAGCAGGTCCACCGGTTGCGTTCGACGGCGAGGAGGGCTCCGGCCCGGGGCACGCGGGGGGCGAACAGCATCTGGTAGGCGATGTAGAAGTCCGGGTGGGCGGGGTGGCTCTCCGCTGGCCGGTCGAAGTTCGTCGACGTGTACGTGACCTTCGCTTTCACGGTCCGTTTCGGCGGCACGGTGATCCCCATCGTGTGCAGGCAGTCGGGCAGTGCGCTGGAGCGTCCGGAGGCGTCGACCACCAGGTCGGCCGGGATGTCGAAGGGGTCGGCGCCGAGCGGTCGGCACGTCACCCCGCTCACCCGGCCGGAGGCATCCCGGGTCAGGCCCGTACACGGGGTGGACGGTATGAGGGTGACCTCGGGGAGTGCGAGTACCTTGCGCCGAAGGCGGCGTTCGAGTTCGTCGCGGGTGAAGGTCTGGATCCGGACGCCGGTGCGTTTGCTAGGTGCGAGTCCCACGGGGAGCAGGAAGTCGATGCCTTCCCCGTAGTCGAAGACCGGTCCAGTTCCTTGCGCAGTCCGGGGATCCTCGTCGACGGCGTCCCGTGCCATCAGGACGACCTCTGAACATGCCGCGCCGGCTCGTCTCCCGGCCGGGCGTGTCGGGCGAGAACCTGTGGCATGTAGTGCAGGACTGCGTGGCCCCGCCCCAGAGTCTGAGGGAGAAGTTCCGTAGCGCCTGGGAGGGGCCGCCTCCTCCGGAAAAGCCCTGGACGTCGGTTGCCAAGGCATGAGGGACGCGTCCGGAAACGTACTGGCGGAGAGGGCAGGATTCGAACCTGCGTGGGCCTTGTGGGGCCCGACCTTGAGGCGTGCTCGCTGGTCCCCGATCAACCACTCCGGGCACCTCTCCCTGCTCCCGGCCTCGGGGTGTCCCGCGCCGTTCACGGGAACAACTTTGGCAGGGGCTTCTGACGGCGGCCTGATGTGCCTCTGACGCGGTTGCGGACTGTTGTGGGACTCTGCGGTCATACGCGGGCTGTACTGCCTGGTAACTTCTGCGGATGATCTTTTCCTCCCGCTTAAACCGTCTGGCGCGCCTCACACTGATATCCGCCCTCTCCCTGGCCGCGCTGCCCGCCGCACCCGCCACCGCCGCCGATTCGGCGACCCCCCATCTCGACGCCGTGGAACGCACCTTGCGCGAGGTCTCGCCCGGCTTCGAAGGTGACGTGTGGGAGCGGACGAGCGGGAACCAGCTCGACGCCGCGGCCGACGACCCCGCCGGCTGGCTGCTCCAGACGCCCGGCTGCTGGGGCGACGCCGACTGCAAGGACCGCGCCGGCACCAAGCGGCTGCTGGCCAAGATGACCGAGAACATTGCCCGGGCGACGCGGACCGTCGACATCTCCAGCCTCGCGCCCTTCCCGGACGGCGCCTTCCAGGACGCCATCGTCGCGGGCCTGAAGTCCTCCGTGGCCTCCGGGCACAAGCTCAAGGTCCGGGTCCTCGTCGGAGCCGCACCCGTCTACCACATGAACGTACTGCCCTCGAAGTACCGGGACGACCTGCGCAGCAAGCTCGGCCCGGCGGCCGACGCCATCACGCTCGACGTCGCGTCGATGACCACGTCGAAGACGGCCTTCTCGTGGAACCACTCCAAGCTCCTGGTCGTCGACGGCGATTCCGCCATCACCGGCGGCATCAACAACTGGAAGGGCGACTACCTCGACACCGCCCACCCGGTCACCGACGTCGACCTCGCCCTGACCGGCCCTGCCGCCGGCACAGCCGGCCGGTACCTGGACCAGCTGTGGACCTGGACCTGCCGCAACAAGAACAACATCGCGAGCGTCTGGTACGCCGCCTCGGGCAGCACGGACTGCATGGCAACCATGGAACGGGACACAAACCCCCGTGCCGTCCCTGCCACCGGCGACGTCCCGGTGATCGCCGTCGGCGGGCTCGGCGTGGGCATCGAGGACGCCGATCCCACCTCCACCTGGCATCCGGACCTGCCGGACACATCCGGCACCCGGTGCGTGATCGGGCTGCACGACAACACCAACGGGGACCGCGACTACGACACGGCCAACCCCGAGGAGAGCGCCCTGCGTTCACTGATCTCCAGCGCGGCCAGCCACATCGAGATCTCGCAGCAGGACCTCAACGCGACCTGCCCGCCGCTGCCCCGATACGACACCCGCGTCTACGACGCCCTCGCCGCGAAGCTCGCCGCCGGCGTCAAGGTACGCATCGTCGTCAGCGACCCCGCCAACCGGGGCGCCGTCGGCAGCGGCGGCTACTCCCAGATCAAGTCCCTCTCCGAGATCAGTGACGTACTGCGCAGCCGGCTCGCCCGCCTCACCGGCGACGAGCACAGCGCTACTACGGCACTCTGCTCCAACCTGCAGCTCGCGCCCTTCCGCAGCTCCCCGAGCGCGAAGTGGGCCGACGGGCACCCCTACGCCCAGCACCACAAGCTGGTCTCGGTCGACGGCTCGGCGTTCTACATCGGCTCGAAGAACCTGTACCCGGCGTGGTTGCAGGACTTCGGGTACATCGTCGAGAGCCCCCGGGCCGCCCAGCAGGTCGACGCCCAGCTGCTGAGTCCGCAGTGGACCTATTCCAAGGAGTCCGCCACGGTCGACTACGAGCGGGGGCTCTGCCGGATCTGAAGTCCCAGGACTCGCCCGGATGCGTGCGAGCTACTCGGCGATGCCTCTGGTGAGCAGGACGATGGTGACGAAGGTGCGGTACAGCCGGACCGGGTCGTCGTCGCGTACGTGGACGGTGAGTTCGTCCTCGCGGACCACGCCGTTGATCCAGGTCGCCATCTCGGCTAGGTCGGCGTTGCGGAAGCGGACGGTCAGGGTCGCGGGCAGGCCGATCGCGGGCAGTCGGGCGTCCGCGAGCCCCCGCACCGCGGCACTGGCGTTCTGCGCGATCACCTCTCGGGCCTCCTCCGGGTGCAGGCTGTCGGCGGCGAAGCGGGAGACCGAGGTCTTCACCACCGCCGCCCGGATGCCGGGGCAGAACGGCTCGATCTGCGCGGCGGTGACGTCGTCGCCGGTGATCAGCACGACCGGTACCCGGTGTCCGAGCGCGACCAGGGCGTTGATCCCGGCCTCCCCGGTCGGCACGCCGTTCAGCCGGACCTCGGCGATCGCGCGCGGGTTGTAGGTGTGCGACAGCGTGGCCGGGGCGCCGGACATGGAGCCGTGGTACGAGACGAAGAAGACCGCGTCGAACGACGCATCGAGCCCCTGCATCATGTACAGCGGTTTGTGCCGGCCGGACAGGTAACGTGCCCGGCGCGCCAGGCGGTCCGGCCGCAGGTTGGACATCGCCGAGTGCGAGTCGTTGACCAGGAACTCCCGTGCACCGGCTGCCCCCGCGCCCTCGATCGCCGCGTTGACCTCCTGCTGCAGCAGCTCCCGGTAGTGGCCGTACTCGGAGCCCGACGGCCGGCACTGGTCCCAGTCGACGACCCCCGCGGTGCCCTCCATGTCCGACGAGATGAAGACCCTCATCCGTGTGCTCCCCTCAACAGCCGCCATCGGTTCGGGCGTTCAGGACCGGATCATCGCCCGTGGCCGGGTGGGTTCGGTAGTCGGCGCCCGGGTGGTTCCGGGCGGTGCGCCAGGGGTCAGGTGCCGGCCGATGCCTGCCGCAAGAGCGCCTGGGCTCCGGCAGAGCCCCTGAACTGCGAGCCGGGGATTGCAGCTGGCCGGTAGAGCCGCTTCACGCCTGCAGGGTTGTCCGCGCATGCGCCGGGAGGGCAGCGTGGAGCCAACGGAAAAGGAAGTAGACGGACGTACCGGGCCCAAGGTCTGACAGTCCCTCTTCCTTGCGCATCGTCTTTGGTGCGTTGTCAGATTCATTCGATCCATTCCAGGAGATTGATCATGCGGAATGTCAAATGGCCCTTCGCTGCCCTTGCAGGTCTCGCCCTGGCTCTGGGTGGTGCCGCTACGTCAGCCGTCGCCGCACCGGCGGGCGCTGTTCAGGACCACCAGCTTGGTCACGTCGTCAACTACGTCGACTTCGGACGCGGTCACGGCGGCCACGGCGGCCATGGCGGCGGCGATGGCGGTGACTGGGGCGGCTGGGGCCGCGACGGTGGCGGCGACGGCGGCTGGGGATGGTAGATCCATCGCCGAGGGGGCCGGCTCCGCAGCCGGCCCCCTTCCGCAGCCCGGCCGGCGGTCTGGCTGCGTCGTGCGCGGTCGTTCGGCACAAACGGCAGCTCCGCGCTGAGGGTTGTCCCTGCGGTGCGTGGACTGTCCAGGAACATCCTGCCGTCGAGCGCTTCCACACGGTCTTTGAGGCCCACGAGTCCGGTGCCGGCGGCGAAGTCGGCACCGCCGACACCGTCGTCCTCCACACGGACACGCAGTACTTCGGAGTCGGCGTCCACGGTGACGGTGACGGTCGAGGCCTGCGCGTGCTTCACCGCGTTCGTCAGTGCCTCGGAGACAACGTAGTACGCGCTGACTTCTACCTGCTCGGGCAGTCTTTCCCGGACGTGCACCGCGACGTCGACGGGGAGGGCCGATCGGCGGGCGAGCGCCTTGAGCGCGGGGGCGAGGCCGCCCTGAGCAAGGATCGCGGGATGGATGCCGTGCGCCACCTCACGGAGGTCGTCGAACGCGTCCGTGAGCCCGACGGCGACGTGGTGGAGTTCCGCGCGCAGCGCGCCGAGCTGCGGCGGAACCGTCAACTGCGCGTTCCTGAGCAGGAGAAGCAGCGAGACGAGCCGCTGCTGGACGCCGTCGTGCAGATCGCGTTCGATGCGACGGCGCTCCCCGTCGGCCGCGGTGACGATGCGGGCTCGTGAGGCGGTCAGTTCTGCGTCGGTCCTGGCGTTCTCGATGGCGATGGCGACCAGGTCGGTGAACGCGGCGATTTGCGACTCGGCATTCGCCGGGAAGGGGCCGTCGCTCGTCTTCGACGCGATGATCACCCCCCACAAGTGCCCGGCAACGAGGATCGGGTACCCGACCGACGAACGGATGCCCACCGCTCGCGCCTCCTGAACGATCGGACCCACGGCGCCCGCGAAGTCTTCGACGCGGACCGGATCGCACGTCCTCCGGACCTCGCGGGCGAGGCCCGGTCCGTCGAGGACTGGTCGAGTGCCGACGACCAGTGGATCCGGTCCGCCCGGGCGGATCCAGGAAGCGACGCCTCTGACGGTGCCGTGTGTCTCGTAACGCGCCATGCCGACCAGATCAGCGCCGCAGAGGAGGCCCACCTCGCGGGTGACGGCGTCGAACACCGTCGACGACCGAGCCGACCGTGCGACGAGTGTCGCGACCTCGCGCAACGCGGACTGCTCCCGGGACAGCCGTGCCGACTCCAGCGCGGTGCGCCGCAGCCGGGCCGACAGCTGTCGGACGACAGCCGCCATGAGGAGGAAGGTGCCCAGGGCGACAGCGCTCTGCGCGTCGACGATCTCGAACCCGTACGGCCTGGCGAACAGGTACACGCAGGCCGTCACATTCGGCAGTGACGTCACGACAGTGAGTGCGGTGCGTCGGCTCAGCATCTTCGACTCCGTGCCGACGACCATGAGAGCCTGCTGGTAGGCAGGTCGCCCCGCCCTGGGCCGGGAGGCCGGCCGTCCCTGCCGCACATGCCGGTGGAAGGCGCGCTATGACGCAGTTGCGGGTGGTTCTGGCCGACGACGACACCCTGCTCCGCCAGGGCCTGGCCGGCTTGCTCGAGCGGTCCGAGGTGTCCGTCGTGGGGCAGGCCGGGGACGGGGACGCACTGCTGCGACTCGTGCGGGAAACGGTGCCCGACCTGGTGGTGGTCGACATCCGCATGCCGCCGACCAACACCACGGAGGGACTGGAGGCGGCCCGCGTCATCCGCCGCGAGCTGCCGGACGTCGGCATCCTGGTCCTGTCCGCGCACGTCGAGGTCGAGCACGCCATGGACCTGTTGGCGGAGGGCCGACGGATCGGGTATCTGCTCAAGAGCCGGGTCGCCGACGTGGAGGAGTTCCTGGAGGCGGTCAGGAGGGTCGCCAAGGGCGGATCCGTCGTGGATCCCGCTCTGATCCAGGAACTGGTGTCGGCGCAGCGGCGCGAGAATCCGCTCGATGTGCTGAGCGACCGCGAGCGCGAGGTGCTGGCTCTGATGGCGGAGGGCCGGTCCAACGTCGGTATCGCACGCCGTCTCTGGGTCACCGAGGGCACCGTCGAGAAGCACGTGCACAGCATCCTCGGAAAACTGGGCCTGCCGGAATCCGACGACGACCACCGGCGAGTACGAGCCGTCCTCACCTTTCTGCAGGCCGCCTGACCTCGGGGCGAGCAGGATGTTCGCCGGGAACGACATCAGCATGTCGGCCGCTGCCCCTTCCGGCTCCCCGTCCCGCCCGGCCACCTGTGCTCCGTGTCGGCTCCGGTGCGAGTGCGGATCAGCGAGGTGGCCGCGGCGATGAGGGCCATGGCGATGGCCAGGGTGAAGACGACGATCAAGCCGTCGTGGAAGGGTCGGGAGATCAGGTGCGGGAAGAACTCCCGCCCGGTCAGAACGGCCGCGTCGGCTCGCGGGAGCCGGCCGAGGAGGGCTGGGCCGAGGAGTTGCCGGATCGGGTTGTAGCCGAGGAAGGCGGCGAACAGGACTCCTACCGGCGGCAGCGTGGCGACGGTGTGAGCGGCTGGGGCGGGCACGTTCTGGGCAGTGAGCCCGGAGCTGAGGGTGTGCGGCAGTGAGCCGGCGAGTCCGGCGACCATCAGGGAGAAGAAGACGCCCATGGACAGTACCGTGCCGGCGTTCTGGAAGGTGGCGCGCATGCCGGAGGCGGCGCCGCGGGCGTCCGGCGGAACGCTGGACATGATGATCGAGGTGTTGGGGGCGGCGAACAGCCCGTTGCCGAGGCCGTTGAGGAGGATCAGGGCTGCGAAGAGGCCGTACGGGAAGTCGGTGGGCAGGAGAAGCAGCCCGGCGAAGGAGGCGGCCGTCACGACGCACCCGGCGACGGCGAAGGGCCGGGCGCCCAATCTGTCCGACAGGGCTCCGGATACCGGTCCGGCCGCGAGGAAGCCGATGGTGAGGGGCAGCAGGTAGATGCCGGCCCACAGCGGGGTGCGGGCGTAGTCGAAGCCGTGGAGCGGCAGCCAGATGCCCTGCAGCCAGATGATGAGCATGAACTGCAGGCCACCGCGGGCGATCGCGCCCAGCAGGGTGGCCGCGTTGCCGCCGGCGAAGGCGGCGTTACGGAACAGCCGCAGCGGGAACATCGGTTCGGCGACGTTCATCTCCACGAGGCAGAAGAGGGCCAGGGTCAGCGTGCCGCCGACGAGGCCGGCGAGCACCCAGGGGTCGGTCCAGCCCATGGTGTGTCCGCCGTACGGCTGGATGCCGTAGGTGATGGCGGCCAGCAGTGCGGTCAGGCCGGCGGCGAAGGTGAGGTTGCCCCACCAGTCGATGCGTCCCGGGGCGCGCGTGCCCGTCTCGTGCAGCGACTTGTACGCCCACATGGTGCCGATCAGTCCGATCGGCACGTTGACCCAGAAGATGGAGCGCCAGTTCCACTCCACGAGCGCGCCGCCGAGGACCAGGCCGAGGAACGTGCCGGCGATGCCGGCGACCATGTTCACGCCGAGCGCCATGCCGCGCTGCCGGGTGGGGAAGGCGTCGGTGAGGATGGCGGTCGAGTTGGCCATCAGCATCGCACCGCCGACGGCCTGCACGATCCGCCATCCGATCAGCCACAGCGCCCCGGCCGAGCCGTGCAGCGGGTCGGCGGAGAGGATCACCGAGGTGACGGTGAAGATGACGAATCCCGCGTTGTAGATGCGTACCCGGCCGCGCATGTCGCCGAGTCGGCCGAGGGTGACGACCAGCATGGCGGTGACGAGCAGGTAGCCCATCAGCATCCACAGCAGGTAGCTGACGTTGCCCGGCCGGAGCGGGTCGAGACGGATGCCGGTGAAGATACCGGGCAGCGCGATCAGCACGATCGAGCCGTTGATGGTCGCGATCAGCACACCGAGCGTGGTGTTGGTCAGCGCCACCCATTTGTAGCGGGGGTGGTCGGCGTTGATCCAGGCACGGCGACAGCGGGGCCGAACACCGGGAGCGCTGCCCAGCGGGCGGGGGGTTTGGTCGGTGGTCACCGGCGGCCCTCCCTCCTTGCTTCCTGTGGGGCCTGCGGGTCAGTTCACGGTTGCCGGGCTGAGCGCGGGTGTGGCCGCGAAGGCGGCCCACGATGTGCGGTCGACGACCAGACGGCGCAGCATGCGTACCTGCCGAGGGGCGTTCCAGCCGAGTACGCCGACCACCCTCCCGCGGTGGCCGTAGGCGGCGGCGAAGTGGCCGTCCGACGGGTCGCCGTAGACGATCCGCATCTCCGCGTCCGGCGGGAAGATGCCGTACGCCTGGATCCTGGTCTCGTACTGGTCGGTCCAGAAGTAGGGCACGGGAGCGAACGGGGTGGCGTCGCCGAGCAGGTTGCCGGCCACGGCCATGGCCTGTTCGGTGGCGTTCATCCGGTGCTCCAGCCGCATGCGGCTGCCGAAGTGCGCATTGGGCCAGGAGGCGACGTCGCCGGCGGCGTGGATTCCGGGTGCCGCCTGGCAATACGCGTCGCACTCCACCCCGTCTCCCAGCCGCAGGCCCGAACCTTCCAGCCAGCCGGTCGCGGGCGCGGCGCCGAGGGCCAGGACGACGACGTCGGCCGGCAGCGTGGTGCCGTCGCCGAGTTCCACTCCGGTCACCCGGCCGCCGGCGCCGCGCAGCCGGCGTACCGGCACTCCGCAGCGCAGGCGTGTTCCGTGGTCTCTGTGCAACTCCGCGACGAGCGCACCGATCCGGTCCCCGAACGGGCGCCGCACCGGGACCGGCTCCGGCTCGATGACGGTCACCTCCAGGCCCATGGCCCGAGCGGCCGCGGCCACCTCGGTACCGAGGAATCCGGCACCGACCACGACCACCCGGGGCCCGGATCGCAGCGCGGCGCGCAGGGCGATCGCGTCGTCGAGCGTGCGCAGGACGTGGACTCCGGCCAGATCGCTGTCGGGCAGGCGCCGGGGAGCCACACCGGTGGCGATGACCAGCGCGTCGAAGCCGATGCTCTCGCCGCCTCCCAGGCGCACCCGGCGGCCCGGGACGTCGAGGGCGACGGCGCGCTGTCCGAGCCGCAGGTCGGCCCGCAGCCGCGCGAGATCCGACAGGGAGCGCAGGGTGGCGCGTTCGGGCCCCCAGGCGCCGGTCAGGATCTGCTTGGACAGCGGGGGCCGGTCGTACGGCGGATGGGGCTCCTCGCCGATCAGGGTGAGGTGACCGTCCCAGCCGCGGCGACGGAGGGTCTCGGCCGCGGTCAGGCCGGCGGCCGAGGCTCCCACGATGATGATCCGGTTCACTCCTCCTTCTCCTCTTCTTCCACCCAGATCGCCTGGGCCGGACAGAGGGTGACGGCCTGCCGGACGTCGTCCGCGAGGCCCTCGGGCGGGTTCTCGGCGAGGAGTACGACGATGCCGTCCTCCTCGCGCTGGTCGAACACCTCCGGTGCGCTCAGCACGCACTGCCCGGAGGCCACACACTTGTTCTGGTCGACGATCACCTTCATCGGATCCTCCTTCTCCGTGCGGCACTTGGCCGCGCTCACCAGGTGACGGGCAGCTCGTAGACGCCGTAGACGTTCCCGTCGTGCTTGAACGGGATCTCGTCGACATCGACGGCGAGCTTCAACGTGGGGATGCGGCGGTACAGGGTGCTGTAGACGACCTGCAGCTCCACCCGGGCCAGTGGCTGGCCCAGGCACTGGTGGACGCCGAAGCCGAAGGCCACGTGGTGGCGGGGGTTGCGGTCGATGTCCAGCCGGTCGGGGGCGGGGAAGGCCGCGGGATCGCGGTTCGCGACGTCGTTGGAGAGGACGACGCCCTCGCCGGTGCGGATGGTCACGCCGCCGACCTCGATGTCCGCCAGGGCCACCCGGCGGCGTCCGCTGTGCACGATGGTGAGGTAGCGCAGGAGTTCCTCGACCGCCGAGGCGACGGTCTTCGGGTCGTCGCTCTCGCGCAGCCGGGCCAGCTGGTCCGGGTTCTGCAGGAGGGCCAGGGTGCCCAGCGCGATCATGTTCGCGGTGGTCTCGTGCCCGGCGGTCAGCAGCAGCATCCCCATGCCGGCCGCTTCACGCCGGGAGAGCTCGCCGGCCCTGACCCGCGCGGCCAGCGTGGAGAGCACGTCGTCGGCCGGGTGGGCGAGCTTGACGCCGATCTGCCGGTCCAGGTAGTCGAGCAGCTGCTGTGTGGCCACCCGCGCCTGCTCAACGGTGCTGGTGCGCTTGATCAGGATCTTGCTGTTGGCCTGGAAGAAGTCGTGGTCGGCGTACGGAACGCCGAGCAGCTCGCAGATCACCAGTGACGGCACCGGCAACGCGAACGCCTGTACCAGGTCCACCGGCTTGGGCCCGGCGAGCATGGTGTCGATCAGGCCGTCGACGATCTTCTGAATGGCGGGCCGCAACGCCTCCACCTGCCTGATGGAGAAGGCCGCGGTCACCATTCGGCGAAGCCGGGCGTGCTCCGGATCGTCCATGTTGATGAAGGTCCGCGACTGCCTCCGGCGCTCCTTCTGGGCCGGGCTCAGATGGGGGTAGTGCGGGAGGTTGCTCTCCGAGCTGATCCGCGGATCGGCCAGCAGGGCCCGTACGTCGTCGTAGCGGGTGACCAGCCACGGGGTGCTGCCGTCCCACAGCCGCACCCGGCTGATCGGGGCCTGGTCCTGCAGGGTGTGCAGGGCCGGCGGCGGATCGAAGGGGCAGCGGGCAGCCCGGGTCATGGGGTAGTCCGGTACCTGCGTCGACGGCACATCGGTGCCGGGTGCCGAGAAGGTGTTCATGGTTCTCCGCCCTTTCCGTAGTCGGATATGGGGGCAGTGCCGGAACCGGGCCCTGGCGCGCGCGGGGCGCGACGGAGCAGGTCCGGCCTGCGGGAGGAGACACCGAAGAGCGCAGCCAGGAGGCTCAGGAGGCTGATTCGCCGCCGGAAACGCGGGGTTGTGGGGTGGCTTGGACCATCCGCCGCACGATGGGCAGAGCCGTGCGCATGGCCTCGCCCAGCGCCCGCACGTCCTGCTCGGGCAACGCGGCCAGCATGTCGGCCACCCGGGCACACTGCGCGCGCCGGCGCTCGGCCATCAGCTCTCGCCCGGCTTCCGTGATGGCAACGAGGCGGACCCGCCCGTCTTCGGGATGGCTCACTCGAGTGGCCAGGCCCTGATCTTCCAGCCGATGCACCAGGGCTGTCATCGACGGTTGGGCGATACCCTCCGCCGCTGCCAGCGCGGTCAGCCTGATCGGACCTTCCCGCTCCAGCCGGCTGAGCGCCGCGGCGGTGGTCAGACTCATGCTCTGCCGCTCCGACAGAAGGTGTCTGACCATCCCGGTGGCCAGCTCGTTCAACGCCGCCGCCACCTCCTGGTGACCCTCTTCAGGTGTCTCATCCATACCCACATCCATATCACTCATCTATATAGGATGTCTATATTTCTGACCTATATAGACACTCTATATAGAGGAGTGATATAAATGCCGTAGCTCGTCAGGGGTTCCGGTGACAACCAAGGCGCCACGGCGGCGCCGGAGGAAGGTGATGACCGTGACCTGCACCTACACCCCAGAAGCACCCCCACGGCAGGGCCCCGCTCGCAGTCCGTCGGCATCCGTCGGCACATGGACCCTGGCGCACCGCCCGGAGGCCGCCGGAGAAGCCCGCAAGATCACCGAAGAGCTTCTGACTCAGTGGAGCGTCGCCGAGGACGCGGCCGACTCGGTCCTTCTGACCGTCTCCGAACTCGTCACCAACGCCGTGGAGCATGCCCGGCCCCCACTGAACTTCGGACTGAGGCACGACCCGGGCACCCAGCGAGTGCACATCGAGGTGTCCGACGGAGGCCCTGCCGCCATGGAAGGCGACTGGGCAGCCAGCTGCACCCCCGACGAGCACGGCCGCGGACTGGAGATTGTCGACCAGCTCACCGCCGCGCACGGCGACCGTGAGGAACCCGGACGCGCTGTCCACTGGGCCGACGTCACCAGCGTGCCCTGACGCGACCGCGCGGCAGCAGGCTGCGCCGGGTGACGGCACCAGCCGTCGCATGGAGCGTGACTGGTGCCGAGGACGGCGATTCTCCAGGAGAAGGCGCTGAAGCCGGCGTATGACATCAGGGAGGCGGCCACCGGCCAGGAGGTCATCCTCACCGTCCACAAGTTCAAGCACCCGTCTTCGCCCGGGCGTTCAAGGTCCGGGGTGTCCCCGTTCCGGCGATCGCGATGAAGCTGACGATCAAGACCGGCAAGAACGCGGGCAAGTACCCGTCGGCGCCCCGCTGTACCGGGCGCTCGCCGAAGCCGAGGAGACCGAAGCACGCCCCGCGCCGACCGACCTGGGTGGACCTCTCCGGGCCTGGCCGGACAGGTTCGCGGGGTAGGAGCAAGAGGTCGAGGCTGTCGGCACCGGCCACAGCTCTGGGGGCGGACAGCAGCACGCCCGGGGCGCTATCGGCCCTCCGGGTAGTCGACGGTGCGTTCGGCAGCCGCATCCCACGACAACCGTCGCGGGCCCCGCCTGCGACGAGCATCCCGCCGATGCTCAAGGGAACGGGCCACACGAGGTTCATACTCGCCCTCGAGAGGCATGGCATCCGTCCCCTCGTCGTCGGGATGTTCTCGCGCCGGGGGCGAAGCGGTTGAGCTCACGACCTGACTCACTTCGGGGCTTACGCGCCCTGCTCTGCGAGTGTGACCTTCCGGCCCGCGCGCGCCGCCTCTCGGACCCGTTCCAGCATGGCGTGCCGCCGTACGGCGTGCCGGAAGTCGGGAACGCCGTCCTCGTCCGGCGCAAGGCTCCCGATGATCTGGTCGCGCAGAAGCGCGTACTCGTGAGCGACGCTGCAG
Source organism: Streptomyces sp. Ag109_G2-15 (assembly GCF_900215565.1). Taxonomy (NCBI): domain Bacteria; kingdom Bacillati; phylum Actinomycetota; class Actinomycetes; order Kitasatosporales; family Streptomycetaceae; genus Streptomyces; species Streptomyces sp. Ag109_G2-15. Next base: position 341,436 of record NZ_OCNI01000002.1, on the reverse strand, counting down.
GCGGGCTCCGCGGATCGCTCGGTCCATTGCGTCAGCGAGCGCTGATAGCGGGCGGGAACCGGAAGTTCGGTCAACGCGCCCTCTTCTCCCCGGGCGCCGTACAGCTGCGTCCCCCCGTACCACCACTGAGCCTGTTCGGCCTTGACGACGAGATCACCCTCCGTGCCGTTGATCTCCCAGTGAAACGCAGTGGCGCGGGACGTTCCACCGCGGAAGTGCACCGCAGCCACGGCCCCCGACTCCAGCACCCCCGTGACGGCGATCTGGTCCTCTGCGCTCTTGGCCGCGACCGCCCCGCTCGTGACGTGGGTGACCTCCGGGCGCAGGTTCTCGATGAGAGCCGACACCTCGCGGAACTCCCCGAGCACCATGGCCAGCGCGTCGACCGAGTGCCCGAAGGGGATCGACAGCAGCGTGGCGCCGCTCGTGGCGTCCAGCACGTACGCATAGTTGTCGTCGTACGTGGCGCCCCCGATCCAGCCCGACCCAAGCATGCTGGTCGACAGCACGCGCCCTACGTAGCCGTCGGCGACCAGGTCCCGCAGATACCGAAGCGACGGAGCCGACCGGGCCTGCAGACCGACAGCCGTAAGCACACCCCTGCGATGCGCGAGGTCGGCCAGTTCCTCGGCCTGCGCGAGGTCGGCACCGAGCGGCCACTCGCTGAACACCATCTTCCCCGCTTCCAGCGCGGGTCGGATGAGCTCCAGGTGATGCGGAACCTTCACCGTCACCACCACGAGGTCCACTTCCTCACTGCGGGCCAGCTCCTCTGCGCTGGCGAAGGCCAGCGGCACCGCATACTTCTCGCCGGCCGCACGCGCCGATTCGGCGGTGCTGGCGCTCAGCGCCCGCAACTCGTATCCGTCGAGCCCGGCGAGCGCCGGCACATGGGCGGTGGCCGCCCACCCGCCGCTCGCGCTCAGCCCCACGACACCGACACGAATCAGCTCCCGATGAGGGGAAGTGGACGTCATGTGCACCCCAGCGTTCGCGACCGCCTGCTCTCTCACCCCAAAACGGCTCATAGCCATGGAGGACACGGTCCAAGCATCACGTTCAGCCACATGTCGGTTGGTTCGCCGTTCGCCAACGGCACCTCAACTCGGCGAGTTCGCTCCGCCGCGCCCACCCTGCGGCTCGTCGGCGCCTTCGGACCGGCCGAGGAACAACCGAACGAACGGCCGCCGCTGAACCCGCCGAAGTGCGGACGGCGACGGGGCTTCTGCCCTGGTGGCTGCGACAGGGCTGGATCGACGCTGATCCGACCCTCGACATCGAGCGGCGCCCGTGGCCGCCGGACAGGACGAAGGCGCTCTCCCTCGCCCAGGTCGGCGCCGTCTGGCGTCTGGAGATGCTTGCGGGAGAGGACCCTGTGGCGGCTGCTGTACGAGAGCGCGGTCCGGGCGGCGGAGGTGCTCTGCCTCAACACCCTCGGCGGTGATCTTGCCGTGTTTGGTCGGCGGTGAGCGGATCCACTGGCAGTCCGGCGCCGCCCAGCTGCTGGCCCGCCTGATCGCCCGCCGCACCGAGGGGCCGCTGTTCCGCACCGAGCGGCGCGCCCCCGACGGCACCCCGACCAACGACGTCTTCCCCGTCACGGGACGTGCCCGGCTGTCCTACCGGCGGGCGGAGGAGATCTTCGAGGGGACCACCCAGGGGCTTGCCAACCCGCTCGCCCGCCCCGAGCAGTGGGACGACCTGCGGGGCTGGACGCTGCACCGCCGGCGGCACAGCGCGCTCACCCATGACGCCGAGTCCGGCACCAGCACGGCGATGCTGCCCGCTCGCCCCCGCGATGCCTCCGTCCGCTGCCTGGAGCGGTACGCACGCCCCGGCGTCGACCCCAACCAGGAGCCCGACCACGGATCCGGCCGTGCAGCGTCCAGCCCCGACCCTGGCTGATGGGTGCTTGAGATCCCGAGGGGTGGGCTCAACTAGGACAGGTTCCGGCCTACTTGATGCCTACTGTCGTCGTACCGCGCGGGGAGCCGCGGAAGAGTGACGACGGAAGGGGACACCGATGAAGCACACCGCGCCCGATGGATACACCAGTGTGGCGCCGTGGGTGGTCACCGACGACACGGGAGCGCTGCTCGACTTCGTCGCCGCTGCCTTCGGAGGTGAGGAACTGGCCCGGGTGCCGGTGGAGGACGGCACTATCGGCCACGGCGAGATCCGGGTCGCAGACACGGTCGTTCTGGCCTTCGACCGCCGCCCCGACTGGCCCGTCATGCTCTCGCTGCTGCGGATCTACGTCCCCGACGCGGACGCGGCGATGGCGGCCGCCGTGGCTCACGGGGCGCAGGTGATCACTGAGGTCAGCGACAGCGCGTGGGGTGACCGCGGCGGCAGGGTCCGCGACCCGTTCGGCAACATCTGGTGGGTGGTGAGCCGCGTTGAGGAGGTCGCCCCGGACACGGCCTGGCAGCGCATGTTCGAGCCGAAGTACGCCGAGTCGATGCGCACGGCACAGGAAACCCTGGATGCCGCGCTCAGCGGGCGGGAGTCGGGGATCTCCAGTGCCCCGCTGCGGCCGGCCGACTGACGCCCGGTACTGCGCGGCTGACGAAGGGCCCTCTGGAAGAGACCGTGCGTGCAGCAACGCATGTTCGGCAGTGGAGGACGCAGGTGGTCTGGGGCAGGACGGTGAGCCCTGCGTCCAGCGGTGTGAGAGCAGACGTCGTAGGAGAGGGGGCAGATGCTGCTGCTGGTACCCGTCACGTATTCGAGGGCTGCGGTAGCCCTGCCGTGACGTGACGCGGGCCCGGCCATGGACGACCTCGCACGTGCGGTCGGCTCAGAGGCTCCCTGGGCGGACCAGTCCGGTCCTTTTGACCCCGGTCAGGATGGGGGTGACCTCGATGGTGGTGATGTGTGCGAGGGCGCCGATCGTGTCGCTCAGGAAGTGGTAGAGCGCGTTGAGGTCGGCTGCGGCGACGGCCACTAGGAGGTTGGCCGAACCGGTGGTGGCGGAGGCGAAGCGGACTTGTGGGTGGCGGCTGAGCTGATGACCCGTCTCCTCCAGGCCGCCGGGCGCGACGGTGATCCACAGGAGTGCCTCCGTGCGGATGCCCAGCCGGGCGAGGTCGACTTCGGTCGCGAGCCTGAGGACCTGGCCGCCCACCAATGCCTCCAGCCGGCGGCGGGCGGTGAGGGGGGTGGTGTCGGCGCGGCGGGCGAGATCGGTGTAGGAGGCTCGTCCGTCCTCGATCAGCGCGGCGATCAGCTGGTGGTCGACGGGCAGGAGGGTGGAGGGGGTGGGTGCGGCAGGTATGTCCGGCCGCAGGCCGGTCAGCTCGGCTTCCGACAGCAGGCCGCCGCTCCAGTCGAAGGCGGCTGGGAAGACCCGCAGGAGGACATGAGAGGTCCACGACTGGACGGCGGGTGTCGCGGGAAGATCGCGCAGCAGCAGCGCGTTGCGTGCGTCCGGCCCGTCCAGGAACAGGATGGTGCAGATTTCGTCCCCGCCGCCGAGGACGTCCACCCAGATGGTGTCGGGGCGGCGGGCCAGGGTGGCGGCGATGGAGCTGATCCGGTTGGGCCGGCATCGGATGCGCAGGGCCAGCGGAATCAGGTCAGGGAACCACACGGGGTTGCGTACGGCCGTGGCGCGCAGCGTTCCGTCGTGGAACAGCGGTGCCGCGCGACGCACCACGGTGCGCTCCGAGGTGCCCAGGACGCGGCCGACCGTGCGCCACGAGGCGCGTGGGGAGGCCAGCATCGCAGCGGCGATACGACTGTCCGTTTCATTCAGGAGATGGCTCACTTTCTCCATATTCCTAGATCGTATGTCCTTTATTCGCGCCTCAGGATGCTCTTCCTGGGTCAGATCGATGCTCGCGGAGAGAAACGACCCAGAGCAACCGAGGCGAGAGAGGTGAGCACGATGACGGGTATGGAGCACCGGATCGTGGAGGCGGACCGAGGCAAGGTCAGGGGAGTCGCGAAGGGCGAGGTGATCTCCTTCCGGGGAATCCCCTATGCGGCGTCGCCGGTCGGTGAGCTGCGTTTCGCGCCGCCCCAGCCGCACCCGGGATGGACCGGGGTGCGGGAGGCGGTGCACGCCGGACCGGCTGTCCCGCAGGCGGCCTCCCGGCTGGAACGGGTGATGGGGACCCGCGTGCCGGACTGGAACGAGGACGGCAGCCTGACCGTCAACGTCCACAGTCCGCTGCGGGCAGTCGAGGGCGGTGCGGCCCGCCCGGTCCTGGTGTGGTGGCACGGGGGCGGCTTCACCAGCGGCTCCGGCGGATGGGACTGGTACGACGGGGGCCGGCTGGCCGCACTGGGCGACATGGTGGTGGTGACCGCGAACTACCGGGTGGGCCCCCTCGGCTACCTGTACCTGCCGGAGATCGGCGCCGCCAACCTCGGTTCCCAGGACCAGGCCGCCGTGCTGCGCTGGGTGCGGGACAACATCGCCTCCTTCGGCGGCGATCCGCGCAATGTGACGGTCGGCGGGCAGTCGGCCGGAGCGTACTCGGCCCTGTCGCTGGCGCTCGATCCGCAGACGACGGGACTCGTCAGCCGCGTGCTGCTCCAAAGCGGTCCCTTCGGTCTGCCGCCGCAGGACCCGCAGAACGCGGCCGAGAACGCCGAGGCGTACCTGCGGCTGCTCGATGTGCCGGGCGGAGCGGACGCCGCAAAGGTACTGCGCGCACTGCCCGTTGAGCAGTTGCTGTCCGCCTACGGCCGGTTCGCGGGGCGACTCGCGCGTCCGGGCAACGCTGCCCCGCCGATGTATCCGGTGCTCGGCGGCCCTGGTGTTCCCCGCGCCTGGCAGCGGGCGCTTGCGGACGGCGCCCTGGAGGGCAAGGGGCTGCTGATCGGTACCACCCGGGACGAGGCGACGGCCTTCTACGCCTTCGACCCGCGCATCCAGACGCTCACCTCCGCCGGCGCGCTGGCCATCCTGACCGGCCAGATCGGCGAGCAGGCCAACGAGATCTACCAGCGGCATGCCGCCCGGCTTCCGCAGGCCACGCCGGCGCAGATCTTCACCGCGGTGCAGACCGATGAGCTGTTCCGCAACGGTTCGCTGCAGATCGCCGACCACCACGCGGCCGGCGGCAACGCGACCTACGTCTACCAGTTCGACTACCAGCCGGCCGAGGACGCCCATGCCCTGGGCGCCACCCACTGCGCCGAACTGCCCTTCCTCTTCAACACCTTCGACGCCTACCCGGACAGTCCGATGCTGGGCAAGCCCACAGCCGCCGAGCGGGCCATGGGACACACCTTCGCGACCGCGGTCGCCGAGTTCGTCACGACCGGATCGGTGAACGACTGGCTGCCCTACGCGCCCGCAACGGCCGCCCGCATCCGGCACTTCGGCTGAACCGGCAACCCTCTACCCCGGTGGCCGACCAGCTCGGCGTCCAGGCGAGATCGGCCGTGGAGGTACGTCGACGCCTCCACACTCGCCGACAGCTGCATGGAAGGGCCAGTGCCAACGGCCAACACAATGAGGTGGACCGTTCAGGTAAGCCCAGCGAGCGGGTCAGTGGGCTTCCAGGCAATCGGAAGCACTACATCGACACCGTCTCGGCGGGCCAAGGGCAGCAGTTGATCCATGGTCGTGTCGAACCGGTCGGCGAAGGAGGGCATCGGCCGCAGCGGTCGGTCCAGACTGGTGAAGAAATCGTCCCAGTGCACCAGGAAGACCCGGCGTGCGCCGGTCGCACCCACGACCCCATCCCAGTACGTGCGTACGAACTCGGGTGACTGTTTGCCGAGCATCCCTACGCCGAGGTAGATCACGTCAGCCTGGCGGTCGGCGAGCATTCCAGGCCGGTGATTCGCGCTGGCGTGCAGCAGCACACTGCCCCGCGGGTGGGAAACGTGCACGGAGAAAGCCGTGCCGGTCTTCCAGGCACGCGCCCGGGCGGGCGGGACCAGTGGTTGGTCGACCGTGCCCGGATAGTGGTCGCCGGGACTGTGCACGGAGTCCAGGAAGGTCAACTCGAAATGGCCGTAGGTGAGCACGTCGCCGCCCCGGACCACCCTCAGCGACGACTCGGGCACACCCACACCGCGCCCGACGTTGGCTGTTGACTCCGAACCGACCAGATCAGCACCCGTCTCCAGACACCACACCGGAGCGTCCAGAGCGTGGTCGTAGTGAGTGTGCGCGCAGAACACCGCCGCGAGTGAGCGGACGTCCGACCGCTCGATCGCACCCCTGACAAGCGCCCGATCGGGTCCGATCCGGCCCAGCAAGACGCGCAACAACCCGGGCCTGGTGACGAATCCGTCGCAGAGCAGTGTGGTGTCCCCATCGGAGAGCAGCAGCGAACTGGTTCCCAGGAAGCACGCGGTCAGACCATCAGGAGTGAGCACCGAACGCTGCATATACATGTGATAGGGGCGCAGACTCGGACGACCGAACAACGACCTCATGGGCACTGTCACCTCCACCCACGCGGCCCTGCGGGGCCGACGCTGTCCGTCATCGTTGCCTCCTCGGCAAGGCTCGGTGTGCGGGTGGAAACGTTATCGGCCGAGGGCGAGGTTGTGATGCTCCGCCAGACCGACCGCTACGGAGCTTCCGTCCGGGAGCGCTGACCAACGCAAGACGACAGGCGAGCACGCTCATGCGGGCAGTCGAGGGTCCGCGGCTATTCGGCTGTCTCGGGCTGGACCTCGTCTGTGGGTGCCGCAGTCGGCTCCGGCGCATGGGCGGCGGTGTAGAAGACGGAGCTGCCCTGCTTGGCCCGCTGGGCCAGGCTTTTGGCGACGAGGTTTTCGAGGGTGGTACGCACGACAGTGGCCTTGATGTTGCGGTCGGGGTGCGCCTGGCCGAGTGCCTCGGCGATTTCCGCCGCGGAGCGGGGTTCGCTCTGCTCGGTGAGGTGACGGTGGATGAGGTCGACCAGGGTGGTCCCCGTCTTCGTGGCCGCCTTCTTGGCAACGGGCTTCTTGACAGACTGCTTCTTGGCGGCGGGCTGTTGTGCAGTGGACGTCTTCGCCGGTCGTCGTGTGCTGGGCGCAGCCGTGGTCTTCTTCCTGGGGGAGGGCACGGTGGTGCTGTCGGCCTTGGCGGGTTCAGAGGCCGGGGCTTTGACGCCGAGTGCCTGCTGCATGCTCACCAGCACGGTGTGGTCGCGCTGCAGCGTGGTCAACTGCTGTTGGAGCGCGGTGAGTTCCGCGGTGATGCGTTCCTGTTCCTTGACGTTGGCTTCCAGGTCGTTGGCCACTTGGCTGATGTACTGCGAAGTCAACTCGGTGGCGGTAGCCGTGTCTTCGGACATCTGTCTCTCCTCGGTCGGTGCCGGGTTGAAGCTCTGGCGGGCGGTTGCAGCGGGTCAGGGAAGATGTTCCGGCCGCAGCGTGCCTTGGTGCGGCGATGATACGGGTGGGAAGCTCTGCTTTTGCTGTGTGTGCAACACCTTCCGGCGTTAGACCTCCGGTGTGGGGTCTGGGCGAAGGGTGCGCTACCGGATGGTGGGCCACGGATGGCGCACTGTCGGCCACCCACGGCCATATCCCCCAGACGGGTGGGAGCCAGTGCCGTCTTGCCAGGGCGAAGCGCGGCGACTACTGCGGCGGGCAGCGCGAGCAGGGCTGACGCGGCGCTTCTTCGGGCACATGGGACGCAGGACCTGCCCGGGGCCCCGAGCGCGATCGCCCACACCTGGGCCACGGCGTTCTGGAAGGCGAAGACAGTCTCGCCGTCCGCACCCGAGACGTCGATGACGAGCACGCCGGGCTCGGGCACATGTGTTCCATGGATCTGTTCCACGCCCGTCTTCGGCTGCGGCCAGATCCTGCGCGAGCACCGGATTCACCCGACTAGCCCGCTCCCTCCCTGAATCGTAATGCGATATACGCATGGCTCATGAGTGTTACGCGATAGAGTCGTCGTCATGGGCATGAGTCTCGATGAGCGGGTACGCTCCACTGTCGCCGCGCTCCTGCACGCGACAGGTGAGTCGCAGACCGATCTCGCTGCCGCATTGGGAGTGAGCCAGGCCCAGGTGAGCCGTCGTCAGTCAGGTACCGCCGTATGGAGCCTGGCCGACTGCGACGCGGTCGCCGCGCACTACGGCATCGACGTCCTCGAACTCCTGGCAGGACCCACCCGTGCCACGGAGTCGCTGCCCGAGGAACGCCGTCGCGTTCCCGGGCGCCACGCCCACACCGCACGCTCTGCGGCCGTACAGGACGGGGGAGCCCGATGACGAACTTCGACGCGATCGACGCCCTGCTCGCCGGGGCCAAGAAAGAGGTCCCGCTGCCGCCCGCAGAGGAGCGGCGTGCCCTACGCGAAGGACTGAGCCTTTCGCGTGCCCAGCTCGCGCAGGCCTTGAACGTCAGCCCCTCCACGGTCGGGGGCTGGGAGGCCGGGCGGGACCCGAGCGGTGAAGTGCGGGAGAAGTACGCGTACTTCCTCGAGGGAGCGCGGACCAAGCTGGCTGCCACTGCGGCCGAGGCGGCCCCCGCCGAGGAACCGGCGGACGTCGCCCCGGCGGAAGCTGGGCAGGAGGCTGATCACGACGACGTCGAGGCCCTGTCCGCGCCTGAGCCCTGTGTGCTGTGCGGGCAGCCCGCCTCCCGCCAGGTCGCGGGATTCCCGCAGCACCTGGACCCCGCCGACTGCGGCACGGCAGGGCACACGCAGACGGTCGAGCCGCCGCGGCCGGAGAACCCCGCTCCGCAGAGCGAACCCCGTCGGCCGGCGTCCTCCGGTAGCGCGGGCCCGGCGGCTCGGGGAGTCAAGGTCGTGCCCGTCGGCCGTCGTCTGAAGACCGCCGACACCCCGGATCTGATCGGCTCCGCCGTCGTGGCCGCCTTCGCCCAGCATTCCGGCGACGTCGCAGCGGCAACCGCGGCGCTGGTGAAGCGGGCCATCCCGGACGCGATGGCGTTGCTGGACGAGACCCGCAAGGGCGGCCGGTACGACATCGTCGCCCACCCGTGGCTGCCCGACATCCTGCGCAAGCAGACCTCCCGGGGCGCCGACCAGATCTGGGAGGCCCGGCCCAAGTGGTCACGGGCCGAACTACCGCCCGGCGAGCACGAGGTGACCGCGCTCGACGTCAACGGCGCCTACCTGTCCGCGCTCAAGACGCACCTGCCCCTCGGCCAGCTGGAGCACTCCACCGGCAACCACCACGACCACCGCCGCGCCGGCGTCCACCTGATCACCGCGCCCGCCTGGGAGCACGACGCCTACCTGCCCAATCCGATCGGCAGCCGGGACGAGCCGGGCCCGCTGTGGGTGACGGAGCCGACCCTGCGGCTGCTGCTGCGTCTCTCGGGTCCGAAGTACGGGCTGTGCGACCCGCCGGAGATCCACGAGTCCTGGACCTCCGGGGCGACGGAGAACCTGCTGGAGAAGTTCCGCGTCGCGCTGAAGGACGCCAGGGAGCGGGCGATCGCCGAGGACGACGAGACCACGCTGGAGTACGTGAAGGCCATGTACTCGAAGTTCGTCTCGACGATGGGGGAGTCGAACTACAACCGGGAGCTGTACCGCACCGACTGGATGCACCTGATCCGCTCCCAGGCATTCGTGAACCTGTGGTGGAAGGCGCACCGGGCGTACGACGAGGGCCTGATGGTCGTCCGCGCGATGGGCACCGACGAACTGCACGTGATCGGTGACTGGCGCGCCGTGTTCCCCGAGGGACGCGGCGTCACCGAGGTGAAGGTCAAGGACGTCTACACCGTCGGGACCGAGACGACCGACTGAGGCACCGCACCATCGGCTTCCGGTGGCGAATGAACCTCTCCGCCTCATCCGCATCCACGTCCCTGCGCGCCTGGACGCCGGCGTAGTCCGCCGCCTTTGGCGGATGACGTCACTGCTCCGCCTCCGAGGAAAAACCGTAGGCCACGACCCGCCTCAACGCCTGCGCGGCGGAAGTGTCACGGAGGCGCCTACCGGATCACCGGAAGGACCGGCACTGCCAGTGCGCGGCCCAGGGTCCAGCGCTGCGGCCGCCCGCCGCAACACTCTCTCCGGGGAGCGGGTCTGGGGCCTGCGGCAGCGGTGATCCGTACGATCGAGCGATGTGATCACTCGATCGTGAGTTCTTCCGCTCTCGCACCCGGTCCGGCGCGATGCTCGAAGAGGCGGCGCGTGACCGGCGCCGTCCGGATGCGCTGTGGGTGGGGAAGAGCATGACGCGAGAAACGGGACGGCGCAGGGGCCTGGACGAACAGGCCGTGCTGCTGGTGGCTGGGCTGGCCGATCTGGCGGTGAGCACGCTGGATTCGGCCGTGGGGACGGTGCGGGGCCTGCTGCGCCGCTCGGACGCCACGGAGCTGGCGGCGCAGGCGGAGCAGGACCTCATGGCACGTGGGCGCCTGGCGTTGGACCGGTACGCGGCTGTACCCCCGGCCCACCTGGAGATCCTCGCCCGGCACGCCCTGGCTCGACGAGCGGCGGACGATGTCTGACCGGTGGGAGCCGGCGGCGTTCAAGACCCGCATCGACGAGGTGCTGCATCGGTTCGTCGCCCAGGAGGCCGACCAGTTCGCCGCGATCGATCCACTGCTGGGCCCGGTGGCAGATCAGCTCGAGGCTGCGGTCGCCGACGGCAAACGGCTGCGGGCAGCGTTCTGCTACTGGGGCTGGCGTGCGGTGGGGCAGCCGGACAGCGACTCGCTGGTGCGGGCGGCGGCGTCCATGGAGCTGGTGCATGCCGCAGCGGTCGTGCACGACGACCTGATCGACGACAGCCCGCTGCGGCACGGGCGCCCCACCGCACACGTCGCCCTGCGCGGTACCGTACGGCGCCGTCCGCGCGCCGATGCCGCCGCGCGGTCGCTGGCGATGCTGGTGGGAGACCTGCTGATGGCGCTGGCCGGGCAGCTGTTCGCCACCAGCGGGCTGCCGGCCGCCTACCTCGCCCGGGCCCGCCCGTTGTGGGCGGTGATGGCCCGGGAACTGATCGCGGGGGAGTGCCTCGAAATCCTGCGCACCGGAGTCGGCCCGGACACCGAGGCGTCCCTGAAGGTGATTCGGTACAAGACCGCCAAGTACACCGTCGAGCAACCCCTGCTGATCGGTGGCGCCCTGGCCGGGGCCGGTGAGCGGCTGCGCGAGGGCTACTCCGCGTACGGGCTGCCGCTGGGCGAGGCATTCCAACTTCGCGATGACTTGCTCGGCCTGTTCGGAGACCCGGAACGCACCGGCAAGGCCAGCACCGACGACGTGCGCGGACACCGGCCCACCGCCCTACTGGCAGAGACCTGGCGCCTCGCCGGCGACAACGACCGTGTACGGCTGCGCACCCTGCTGGGCCGACGCGGCCAGGACGCGGACGCTCTGGACATGGTCCGCGAGGTGATGCGCCGCCTGAAGGCACCCGACCGCATCGAGGAACTGATCAGTGCACGGGTCGAGGAGGCACTGGGCGCACTGCACGAGCTGGACGTACCGGCGCACGCCGCCGACGCGCTGACCTCGCTGGCGCGGACAGCGGCGAACCGCCTGTCCTGACTCTCGCACCGACGTCGCACAGACCCGAGCCGGCCTGACCCGGCCCCAGCCCCTCCCGCCGCTCGCGGACGATCCGCGAAAGACAAGGAGCCCTGTCATGACCTACACCGAAGCATCGATGGACGCCCTGCGGAACGCCGGCGACGAACTCGCCGACGCCACCGTCGCCGCGCTCTTCGAACGCGGCGAGGTGGGCACCTTCAACACCCTGATGCGCTACGTCTCCACGGCAGGCGCTCCCCTTCCGGACGGGTTGCCCGACAGTGCCCGGGACTACCTCGAGGCCACTCGTGTCCCTCCGGCCTGGGTGGACTGGGCCGAGATGGAGAAAGCCCGGCTGTTCTTCATCGACAACAACGTGCACATCTCCACCGCCCTGTCCTTCGCCTCCATGCCCGCCTGCTACGTCGTCCCGCACGTGGCGAAGCTGCTGTCCGCCACGCACGGGCTGAAGTACCCGTCCAAGCGGATGGCGGAGACGGGCCAGTTCACCGTCTACCTGATGCAGCCCGACGCCTTCGAAGCCGGCAGCCGCTTCATCCCCGCCGCACAGAAGGTCCGCCTCCTGCACGCCTCCATCCGCCACCACCTCAGGCGCGAGAACCGCTGGGACACCGACGTGCTCGGCACGCCGATCAACCAGGAGGACATGATCGGCGGGCAGATGTTCTTCTCGCTGCTCGTGCTGGACAGCCTGCACCGCCTCGGCATCCACCTGTCGCAGGAAGGCGCGGAAGCCTACTCCTATGCCTGGCGCGTCGTCGGAGCCATGCTCGGCGTCGACCAGGACGCCGTCCCCAAGACCCTCGACGAGGCCCGCCACTTCCTCGACCGGTACATGATCCGGCACATGGGACCCTCCGAGGAGGGCGCCCACCTGACCCGGCAACTCATCGACCTCTACGAAGAGGTGGTACCCGGCACCTTCTTCGACCCGATCGTCTCCGCCCTGATCCGCTACCTCATCGGCGACACCTGTGCCGACTGGCTCCGTGTACCGCACACACCGTGGGACACCGTCGTCAAGGCCGTACCCCATCTCCTCGGCGTCCTGGAGACCATCGAGGACCGCTCCCCGCTCGGCGCCTGGGCCCTGGACCGTCTCGGCCACCTCACCACCGTGTTCGAGCTGTCCTCCCTCACCCGCGGACGCGTCATGCACTACGCCATCCCCGAACAGCTCAAGAAGGACTACGGCATCCCCAGCGCGACGCCCCGCACCCACCGGTGGACCCCACCGGCCGTCACAGTCTTTTGATCACCCGGCACTCGCGTTGGCGTGTGAACAGGGACCCGACTGCTCGCGAGCCCAGACCGCGTTGGTGGAAGCGAACGCGCCGGCGGTAGCGCACGCGGCCGGCTGACGCGCTGAGTTCCATCGGGGCTCGGCACCGCACGCGGTACCGGCCCTACGGTGTCGTACGAGGCATTCACACGCCGTTCACCGCACAACCATCTGCCGTTGCCGTGTGTCTCACAGTCGAATCTCACTCGCGTGCGCTCGCGCTTCGACACCGCTCGCGCTTCAAGGAGGAACCGTGGGCATCCGCAGACCGGCCGTCACAGCCGCCGCAGCCGCCGCGCTGATCGGGGCCTTCACCGTGCCGCTCGCCGGGAACAAGGCGTTCGCCGCCGAGGGCAACGCCACCGTGCGCGAGGACTTCAACGGCGACGGCTACCAGGACCTCGCCGTCGCCGCCCCCGCCGCCACCGTGGGCGGCCACTCCTGGGCGGGCTACCTCGCGATCAGCTACGGCTCGGCGAAGGGCCTCGGCCCGGCCCGTACGACGATCATCACCCAGGACACCCCGGGCGTGCCCGGCACCTCCGGCGACAACCACGGCTTCGGCTACGCGCTGATCCCCCGTGACCTGGACGGCGACGGTCTGACCGACCTGGCCGTGGCGACGAACGAGTACCAGCCGGCGAACAACGTCGGCGGCTCGGTGATCATCCTGTGGGGCCGCACGACGGGCATCTCCGGCACGGGCGCGGTCCGCGTCCCCGCGCCTGCGAACGCGTTCGTCGGCGAGGACGTCACCGCGGGCGACTTCGACGGCGACGGGCACACGGACCTCTTCATGCGCGACGCCGAGGACTTCGACTTCCGCGCAGTGCTCTACGGCCCGTTCGACCGGAGCGGGGCACCGGCGCGCGAGCAGCAGCTGACCGTGTTCAGCACCGACAACACGATCTGCTCCACCGCGGCAGGCGACTTCAACGGCGACGGCATCGACGACCTCGCGACCTTCTACGTCTACGAGAATCACACCGAGGGCGGCAAGCTGTGGCTCGGCACGCGACAGGGCCTGTCCACCGTCCCTCAACGGCTGCCCTCCGCGAACACCACCGCCGTCGGCGACTTCGACAAGGACGGCTATGCCGATCTCGCCACCCGGGTCTTCCCGAACGGTGAGACGTATCTGGAGGAGGACCCGGGGACGATCAAGATCTACTACGGCTCATCGGCCGGGCCCAGCACGACCCGTACGAAGACGATCATGCAGGAGACCGCAGGCGTACCCGGCGTGAGTGAGAAGGGCGACCAGTTCGGGGCGCGGCTGAGCGCGGGCGACGTGAACGGCGACGGATACGCGGACCTGGCCGTGGGCGACCCGGGCGAGGCGATCGGCTCGGTGGCGAAGGCCGGCTCGGTCGTGCTGCTCAAGGGCGGCAGGGGCGGGCTCACCGGCACGGGCGCGCAGGCCTTCCACCAGGACACACCGGGTGTGCCGGGAAGTGTGGAGAGGGGCGACCTCTTCGGCGGCTCGGTACGGCTGCTGGACGTGACGGGGGACGGGAAGGCGGACCTGGCCGCGGGCGCGCCGGGTGAGAACCTGGGCGCGGTCGCGAACGGTGGCGCGGTGTGGTTGCTGCGCGGCACGGCTTCGGGTCTGACGGCTTCCAAGGCCTTCACGGAGAACCCGGTGGATCTGAGGGCGCCGGCGGCGGGAGCGGAGTTCGGGGAGAACCTGGGTGGGGACAACGGGCCGGGGCTGGTGATTCCGTAGGGTTCCCCCACCCCTTCCGAGCTTCGTGTGCGATCAACCGGAGGGAGGGTCAGCCCCTGCTGCGGAGCGCGTCGAGGACGTGGGGCCAGGCCGCCGTCCCCAAAAGCGCGTCAGCCTCCGGCGTGCCTCCGTACTGGAAGTGCGGGGATGCCGCCGCCGGGCTCTCGCCAGGAAAACGTGGGCGGTGGCCGGCATCGTGGCGGGTGATCAGACGTACCGTGGCCCCGACTGAGCGTCGGCGTTGTGCCAGTTGTTCGGCGAAGGGAAGAGACGGCCACATCGCATCGTCGCCGCCTGCGACCACCAGCAGATCGGCCCGCGCCTTGTCCACGGGGATCTCGGCCGGATTCAGCAGATCAGCGAACGTCCGCTCGCTCAGTTCGTACCACCCGCGGATGGAGACCGGCCCACCGTCCGTCTCCGCGGGAGTCCAGGAATCGTCCAGCGGGACGAAAGGCACCACCTGCTCTCGCCAGGTCCAGGACGATCGATACGGGTGGTGGGCTCCATCGCGCCCTGGTCCGACGTTGCACCAGACCCGGGACGTGGGCGACATCGCGACGACAACGTCCACACGCGGATCGTGCACTGCCGTGAGCAGCGCCGCCTCAGCCCCCTTGGAAGTGCCCAGAATGCCGATGCGTCGTGCCCCGTTCAACCGGAGGAAGTCGACAGCGGCGGTGAAGGTCTCCAGGGGGATCTCGCAGATCCCCGGGGACTGCCCCGGCCCGCCGAACCAGCGGATCGACACCGCCGTCATGCCCTGCTGGGCAAGGAGGCGTGCTCTCTCCCGTTCGACGCGCCCGCTGGATCCCGCCAGGACCAGGACACCGACGTCACTTTCGCGGGCGGGAGCGACCAGGACGCCCTGCCAGGGATCGGTCAGCTCGCGCTCAATGACATCCACATGGTCCCCCTGTCGGCCGTCTCAACCTGTCAGCGCAGCCTAATCGGCGTTGCCGCTCCTCCCGAGACGACCGTATCCGCCCCGCGTAACCACCGACGGTGTCAAGCCTGTGGTCCCCAATGATCCCGCCCTCGGGAGCCGCCTCACATCGCCCCCCGATCTTCACCAACCGTCCGTGAAATGGGGCCAGGTGGAGTCGCCTGGGCGGAGCCTCAGAACGCAGTTAGGTTGCCGTTGCCAGCAGCAGCGACAACACGCACTTGCTGGACTGCGGGCAGAAGCTGCGGCGGCGTCGGATCACGCAAGTGGAGCGAGTGGCAGTGTAGTTTCAGAACTGACGGCATCGTGACAACGGACGGTGCAATTGCGTTGCACCCGCTGGACTATTAGCAGGCTGAGGAGACGAAGGTGCCGGAGAGGAATATCGAGTTCGGCAAGTACGGTGCTCGCGGCATCAAGGGACATGAGGCCGTGGCCCGCCAGCTCGATGCTCTCGCCAGCTTCATCGCCACCCCGATCACGGCACGGCGTGGCCTGCTCGCGCGCCTGCACTACCTCACTCGCACGGATCACGCCCGCCAGGCGGCCCGCGAGGTCGGCCTGACCGTCACCGAGCGGACGCTCAAGGCGTGGCAGGACGGCAGGCGCAGCCCTTCGAAGAAGAACCTCGAGCGCATCGAGACGGCCTACCGAACGGTGCGCCGACACAACGTCGCCCGCTACCTGCTCGCGCGCCTCAACCGTGAAGGCCGCGGAACCCGTGTCGAGTTCCACCCGCTCAACCAGTCCCAGGTCGATCGGCCCCGCCAGCGCGTGGTTACCTACCGCACGCTCAACGTCCGTCACTGGGACCGGATCGTCGAGGCGTGGGCCAACGATGACGAAGAGGCCCTGGACGACGCCTGGATCAGCGACGCGGTGGTGGACCTCGGCTCAGAGTGGGGCCAGTACGAGTACGTCACCAACATCGGGTTCGCCGCCTGACGTGTTCGCCTCCCCGTCGCACTGCTGGTCCGTCCCAGGCGAAGGACTACGGCCCCTGCGCGGGACGGGCCGCGGTCAAGCTGGACGATGATGACGATGGCGGCGAGGGCGCGTAGTTGTCGTCAGTTTGCTGGTCGTGTCTTCAGCGCCCCCGCGGTCGTGGCCGATCGGGCACGGCTCCCCGGCTGACGCCGATGGCGATGACCGCGCCGACCGGTACCGCCAGTGCGGCGAGTGCCGCAGCCCGCACCGTACGGCTGGGTTTGTGCCGCAGGACGAGCCAGGCCTTGAGGAGAAGGCTGCGTCAGCGAGGGAATCGGCGTATTGGCCGAACCGGGGTGCCGGTGAGCGTCTCTTCGGTGACTGTGGTGGACAGCGGCCCGGACCGCGTTGCGGGCCGGGCGCGGTAGGTGATCAGGCGGGGGAGTACGAGTGCGGCGGCGGCGGAGACCAGGCCGCCGAGGATCAGGCTGTAACGGGCGCCGAGGGTGTCGGAGACCCAGCCGACCAGGGGGGCGCCAAGGGGGGTTCCGCCGAGGAGGACGAGGAAGTAGACGGACATGACGCGGCCGCGCAGGTGCGGGTCGGCCTTGAGTTGGGTGAGGGCGTTGGCGGTGGTGGTCGCGGTCGCGCCGGCCAGGCCGGTGGGGATGAGCAGGATCAGGAAGGTGACGTAGCCGGGCATGAGCCCGACGGTGGCTTCGAGGAGCCCGAAGACGACTGTCGAGGCGATCAGGTTCCGTGCGGTGGGGGGCCGTCCGCCGGCGGCGCCGCGCAGGGCGCCGATCAGGCTGCCGGCGGCGTATGCGGCGGACAGGTAGCCGAAGGCGGCGGAGCCGGTGTGGAAGACGGTGACGGCGACCACGGCGATGGTGACCTGGAAGTTCAGGCCGAAGGTACCGACGAAGCCGATGATCGTGATCGGCAGGAGCAGTTCCGGGGTGGCGGCGATGTGACGGAGGGCGTCCCTCAGCCCGCTGTCGCGGGGGCTGGACGCGGCGGGAGTGACGAGTTCTCCGGGACGGATGGTGATCAGGCCGTACAGGACGGCCGAGTACGAGGCGGTGTTGGCCAGGAAGACCGGGCCGGGTCCCGCGGTGGCGACGGCAAGGCCCGCGAGGGCCGGGCCGAGGATGCGGGCGACGTTGAACTGGGCGGCGTTCAGGCTGACGGCGCCGGGGACACGGTCCCGATCGACGAGTTCGGAGATGAAGGCGTTGCGCGCGGGCTGGTCGAGGGCGGTGGCGGTGCCCAGGGCGATGGCCAGCGCGCACAGGGACCGCAGGGTGATCGTTCCGGTGAGGGTCAACAGGCCCAGGAGCAGTGACTGTACGGCCATGGCGGTCTGGGTGAAGAGCAGCAGCCGTCTTTTGGGGAAGCGGTCGGCGATGACGCCACCGGTGAGGCCGAACAGGGTCTGGGGCAGGAACTGCAGGGCGGTGAGCAGGCCGACGGCGGCGCCGCTGTTCCCGGTCAGATGGAGGGCGAGCAGGTCCTGGGCGGCTCGCTGCATCCAGGTGCCGGTGTTGGAGACAAGTTGTCCGGCCAGATAGCGGCGGAGGTTGCGGGACCCGAGGGTGGCCCGCGTCGTGTTGGCGGTCATGGGGCGGCGGGCGCTCACGAGACGTCGGCTGGGAGGGGTGCCTCGTGCAGGTGGTGGAAGGCCGGTGCGGGGTGCATGAGGAAGTCGTGGTGGGAGATGTTCCAGGCGTAGGCGCCGGCCATGGCGAACGCGATCCGGTCGCCGCAGCGCAGTTGTCGTACCGGGACGCGGTGGGCCAGGACGTCCTTGGGCGTGCACAACTGGCCGACGAGCGTCACTGGTTCGCGCCGTGCCTGCGGGCGCGGCCAGGGGTGGGGCCAGGTGTCGACCGGGATGATCCGGAAGGGCTGGTTGTGCTGTTTGGCAGCGGGGGTGCGCAGGTGGTGGGTGCCGCCTCGCAGGACGGCGAATGCCTCGCCGTGGCTGTGCTTCACGTCCAGGACCTCGGTGACGTACCAGCCGCAGTAGGCGGTGAGGGAGCGGCCGGGCTCGATCCGCACCGTCAGGTTCCGGTGCCGGGCGAGCAGCCGGTGGAGTCCGGCACCGAAGGCCGCCCAGTCGAACCGCTGGTCCGGGTGGGCGTAGTCGACCCCCATGCCGCCGCCGATGTTGACTTCGGTCAGGTCGATATGGCGGGCCTGGGCCCAGTCCCGGGCCCACGTCAGGACGTCTTCGGCCAGGTCCAGGTGGCCGGGCGCCTGGAGACCGCTGGCGAGATGGACATGCAGGCCGCGCAGCCTCAGGCGCCGGTCGGCGGCGATGACGGCCAGACACCCGTCCAGCTGGGCCGGTTCCAGACCGAAGGGGCTGGGGCGCCCGCCCATGACCAGGGCCACCGGTCCCGGGGTCAGCGGCAGGTTGGCGCGCAGCAGGACGTCGATACTGCGGTCGCCCAGCACGGACGTCAGCAGGCGCAGTTCGTGTGCGCTCTCGATGTGCAGCCGGGATACGCCGAGGCGGGCGGCCTCGGCGAGTTCGGCGGGTGTCTTGCCCGGGCCGCCGAAGGCGATCGGGATGTCCGGGAACAGGCCGCGCACATGGCCGAGTTCGCCGCCGGAGGCGACCTCGAAGCCGTCGACGTGGTCGGCGAGAACGCGCAACAGGCGTGCGTCGGAGTTCGCCTTGGCCGCGTACAGCAGCTCGGCCCGTTCGGGCAGCGCGGCACGGACGGTGCGGACGTGCTCGCGCAGGGCGTGCAGGTCGTAGACGTAGGCAGGCAGGTCGCCGCCGGTCAGCCGGTCGATGGGGGAGAGTGCTTCGGGGTTCACTGCGCCACCTCGCGGGGGAAGTCCCTGCCCAGCGGGCTGGGCAGGGGGACGTAGGTGGCGTGCCGGTCGGCCTGGCGGGACCAGCGCAGCAGCAGGTTGGCCTTGGCGGGCAGCGGCACGCCGGACAGCAGGGCGCGCAGCCGGGGCGGGTCGCCGAGGCTGCGGGAGCAGGCGTCGAGGTGGTCGCGGACCAGGCCCCACAGAGCGGGTTCCAGCCCGGCGGCCGTGTCCGCGAGGGCGGCGAGCATCTCGGCGGTGTGATTGACCAGCAGGCAGTACGCGACCCGGTTCCAGCCGCGCACGGCGTCGTAGGTGAGCGGGTCGCCCACGTCGTCGGGGAGTGCGGCGAGGGCCTCGCGGTGGTGCCCGGCCAGGAGCTTCGTGCCCTCCAGGTCACGGAAGAACAGCTGTGCCGGCCTGCCGTCCTGACGCACCCCGACGATGACGTTCTGCAGGTGCGGTTCCAGGACGACCCCGTGCTCGAAATACGCCGTCAGCACCGGCGGCAGCAACAGCCCGAGGTAGGCGTCCCACCACGCCAGCGCGTCGTCGGTCCCGCGCGCGAGCAGATGCGCGACCTGGGCCGGGCTCGTGGGGTGTTCGTCGGCGACCGCCGCGCACAGCAACGGCGTCACCCCGGGAAGCAGGTGCGGGCCCAGACCGGACCGTACGATCACGCCGAAGCCTTCCACCAGGGACGTGTCGCCGCCGACGTCCAGCGTGCGGTAGCCCGGCTCGGCCAGCAGCGCACAGCCGCGGAACCGGTCGGCGAGCTGCGCGAAGACCGGCTGGAGCAGCCGGCTGAGGGCGACGGCGCCGGACAGTTCGTAGGCGGCGTTCTTGCGGACGCAGTTGGTGATACGGACGTTCAGGCTGAACTTCAGGAACAGGTCGGCGTCCGGCTGGTAGAGGGTGCGTACCGACGCGGTCGGCGCGAACTCCGGTCCCGCGAGACCGGTGTCGGTGATGTCCCCGGTGGCCATCGCCTCGCGCAGCCCGTGGTGACCGCGCAGCAGCTCGTACTGCCACGGATGGACCGGCAGTGTCACGAAGCCCGGGTCGGCGGATGGCATCAGCGCCGCCAACTCGCTCAGGTCGCCTTCCTCCCGGATGAGTTCACGGCGTACCGCCAAGTGACGCAGGGGAAAACGCGCACCGGTCTCCGGGCCGTACGTCATCCAGCCGTGGGCGGCTCCGGTGCGGGCTTTGGGGGCGGGATGGAAGCGGTGGCCGAAGACCAGGGACTGCTCCGAGTCCAGGTAGCCGGGTGCCACATCCCGCTGGTCGGAGCGGTGTTCCAGGATGGTGCGGATGGTCTCGCGGCTGTCGGTGACCTGGAGCAGGAACTCCTCGTTGGCGGTGCCGGTACGCAGCTCCAGCTCGTCCTGGACGTACGCGGCCAGCTCCCGCCAGCCGATGGCGGTCCACGCGCCGTCTTCGTGGCGCTCGACGGGGCCGCTGAAGCGGTGGGCACCGATGAGCGAGGCGCGACGCAGGGCCGCACGCAGCAGCAGGCCAAGGCGGGGCAGGCGCACCAGCAGGTGGCCGCCGTGGACGGTGACCTGGTGCTCGGGCCCGGAGACCTCGCGGATCAGGCAGTTCAGGAGGGTGTGGGTGGTGACGTGGTCGGCGGTCAGTGCGGGACTGTCGGTCAGTGTGGGGGCGGTCATGGGGAGCGGCTCCGTTGCGTTCGTGAGGGGGACAGGTACGCGGCTGGTGGCGGCCCCGGACGTCAGCGATGGCGGGCCAGAGGATTGGGGACGGGGATCCACTGCGCCGTGCCGGGGGAGTCGGCCAGGCGCATGGCGATGGTCGCCTTCAGCGGCAGGGTGTCCCCGAAGAAGACAGCCGAGTCCTCCGTGTCCGGGAGTTGCGCGTACACGCGGCGGCCGACGGCGGCCACGGCCTGCCACAGCGCCTCGGGGTCGGCGTCCCGGGCGCGGGACAGGACGTCGACCAGCTCGCTGAAGACTCCGCTGAGCAGCGCGCCGAACAGCTTGGTGCGCAGCGCCCACTCGTCGTCGGCGGCCCGGTTGCCGGCCAGCGGCGGCAGCGTGAAGCCGTGGGCGTCCAGGCGGCCCGGGTGGATGCGCACCCCGTCCAGGTCCCGGTACAGCACCCGCACAGGCCGCTCGTCGCGCAGCACGACCAGGGTGTTCTGCCCGTGGGCCTCCAGTGCGATGCCCATGGACAGCAGAGTCAGCGCGGGCGGCAGGACCAGCTCGGCGAAATCCGCCAGCCAACGCACCGGGTCACCGGCCGTCAGCGTGGCACCGGTCGCGTGGACGGCGGTGAGCGGTACGGCGATCTCGCCGGGGCCGAGGTGTCGTTCGCAGCTCTCCCGGATCATCGCGGAGAGGCTCGCCGACGCCGCTCCGGACACCCGTACCGAGCCGCCGCCCAGCTCGCGCAGCACCCGCAGGCTGTCGCCGTGTCCGGCCTTGTCGGTGACCGCGCAGACCAGGTCGGACAGAGGCGGTCCGTCGGCGACCTCGGCCGGGGAGATGGTGCGCCGGTAATTGGTCACCTGCACGTCCATCGCGGTCTTGATGTGACAGCCGGTCAGGACGTCCAGCGGTGCGAGGGTGCGCAGCGACAGCAGCGGCCGGGCCGGGATCGTCTGCCCGGTCACCGCCAGGTCCGGGTGGTGCACGAGGACGTGGTCGCGCTGCCAGGGGTGCACCGGCATCAGGACCGTGTCGCCGTCGCGCAGCGCCTGAGGCCAGTCCCCCGCGCCTTGCCAGCGGTCGGCCGGGACCGCGAGCAGCGCCAGGTCGACGACGGGACGGTGCTCGGGGGCGTAGGCGAGAACCTCGGCGACGGACAGGCCGGTGCGGGTGCGGCAGCACGGGTGCTGCGGATGGCCGTCGACCACCGCCTGTTCGGCGTCGGCCGAGTCACCGACAGGCGCGGACCCGGCGGCGTGGGCGGCGCGGGCCAGGGCGAGATTGGCCACGCTGTTGTCCAACTCGGCCGCCAGCCGCCGCGCTGCCGGTGTGTTCAGTCCGAGGGCGGTCAGCAGCTGTGCGGGTTCACTGATGAGGCCGTCGCGACCGGCCACCGCGAAGTCCTCGGGAATCCGGGCAAACCGCTGTGCGCAAGCGGAGGACCCGGTCAGTAAGCCGCCGTGTTCGAGAGTGATCGTCAGGGCGCCCGCCTCATGGCGGCGAGCGCCGATGCCGGGCAGGGGTTCGCGGGAGAAAGCCCCCCACAGCCTGCCGAGCACCTCCGCCCGTGCCCCGGGAAGTGCGGCAGTGAAGGGATTCGCCAGATCCGGGCGCACCCGGCACAGTTCATTGGTCGAGTTCACGTGGCCGAGTATGGCGAGTTACGGCACCGGGCCACGCGCTACCGAAATCGCAGGTACGAGACCGGACGTAAACCCACCGCCACGGCAAATAAAGCAAGCACACAAGACGTGCCCAGAATTTTCGCTACGACCTTCCGTCATCCCGTACCTCTTGTCAATCCCCTTACCACGCCCTTCCGAAGTGCTGGACGTTTCCTGTATTTCCGCATTCTGGGATCGGCTCCCCCGAAAGAGGTTCACGAGCAGCAGACGAGCCCCGTCGCTGGCATGGGGGATCTTGCGGCGATTGCGCTGGGCGAAGTGCTCGGGCGCTGTGAAGCTGTCGGCATGCGTGTCTTGCTGATCGAGGACGACGACCGGGTGGCCGGGCCCTTGGCTGAGGGCCTGAGCCGCTTCGGCTTCGCCGTGGAACATGCCCGCACCGGCGCGGCCGGCCTGGCCGCCCCGGAACCGGAGATGGTGCTGCTGGACCTGGGTCTGCCCGACATGGACGGCATCGATGTCTGCCGGGACCTGCGGGGACGCTCCGACGTGCCCATCATCATGATCACAGCCAGGGACGACGAGCTCGACCGGGTCGTCGGGCTTGAACTGGGCGCGGACGACTACCTGTCCAAACCCTTCGGCGTACGGGAGCTGGTGGCCCGTATCCGCGCTGTCACCCGCCGAACCCGCCACAGCATCGCCGCCGCAGGGGCGGCCGAACCACGCTCTTCGGGATCCTTGGACGGCCCTGCCCCGACCGGGCCGTCCAAGCCCCAGTGCATCGGTGCGCTGGCCATCGACCGTCGCACCCGCAAGGTGCACCTGCACCAGGTGCCGATCGCTCTGGCACCCAAGGAGTTCGACCTGCTGGTCTGCCTCGCCGAGGACCCGGGAGCGGTCTGCTCCCGGCAACAGATCCTGGACACCGTCTGGGAAGCCCATTACTTCGGCCCCGCCAAGACCCTGGACGTCCACGTCGCCGCCCTGCGCCGCAAGCTCGGCGACCCCGCCTGGATCGAGAACATCCGCGGTATCGGATTCCGCCTGGTTCCGCAGGTCCACCCCGACGGCGCGGAGCGGTGACCCGCCGCCTGCTGCTCAGCTACCTGAGCCTGATACTGCTCGTGCTGCTCGCCCTGGAGGTGCCCTTCGGCTACGTCTACGCCCGTGGAGAACTGTCCCGTCTCTCCCACGCCGTAGGGCAGGGCGCCGCGGGGCTGTCAGAGCTCTGCGAGGACAAGATCGAACACAGTCGGACGGCGGACATCCCCGCGCTCGCCCGCAGTTACGCCCGGAGCACGGGCAGCCGTGTCGTCGTCACCGACCGCGACGGCGTCGTTCTCACCGACACCCGGACCACCGCACTCTCCGCCGGTCAGGACTGGTCCGCCCGGCCCGACATCGCCGCCGCTCTGCACAGCCGGCCGGCCAGCGGCACCGTCCGGGACACGACGACCGGCGCCGAAGCCTTCTACACCACCGTGCCCGGGACTTCCGGCGACACCGTGCGCTGTGCCGTCCGCGTCGCGTACCCGCTGACCGCTCTCAACGAGAGGGTCCACCACGCATGGGTCGCCCTGGCCGGTGCCGGCCTCGGCGTGCTGGCCGCCGTCGCCATGATCGGCTTCGCCCTCGCTCGTTGGATCACCCGCCCCGTCCGCGCCCTGGAACACGCCACGGCGCAGCTTGCCGAGGGCCGCCTCACCGATCCGCCCGACACCAGCCTCGGACCGCCCGAACTGCGCCGCCTTGCAGCCTCCTTCACCCACACCGCCGCCCGGCTCCAGCACCTGCTGCGCGCCCAGGAGGCGTTCGCATCCGAAGCGTCTCACCAGCTCAAAACCCCGCTGACCGCACTCCGGCTGCGATTGGAGAACTTCGAGCCCCACCTCCACCCCCGGGCCCGGCCCGGCCTGGACGCGGCACTCGGCGAGGTCGAGCGGCTCAGCCGCATGGTCCAGG
Source organism: Streptomyces sp. Ag109_G2-15 (assembly GCF_900215565.1). Classification (NCBI taxonomy): domain Bacteria; kingdom Bacillati; phylum Actinomycetota; class Actinomycetes; order Kitasatosporales; family Streptomycetaceae; genus Streptomyces; species Streptomyces sp. Ag109_G2-15. The sequence goes on along the minus strand of NZ_OCNI01000002.1, from coordinate 317,014 downwards.
GCCTCCTCGCCCTCGCCCGCCTGGAGAACTCGGCCACCACGCCGGAATCCGCCGACCTCGATGCCGTCGTCGCCGACCGCGCCGCGATGTGGGCGGCCTTCGCCGCCGAACAGGACGTCGACTTCCTCGTGACCGGCCCGGACGCCGGGCACGTCTGGGCGGTCCCGGGCGGACTGGAACAGATCATCGACAACCTGCTCTCCAACGCGCTGCGCGTCTCCCCACCCGGGAGCGTGATCACCCTCGCCCGCGCCCACGGGCCGCACGGGCCCGAACTCCACGTCATCGACCAGGGCCCGGGCATGACCGAGACCGCGCGGCGCCGTGCCTTCGACCGGTTCTGGCGCGCCTGCGACACCCCCGACGACGGCACCGGCCTCGGCCTGACGATGGTGCAGCAGTTCACCCGCGCGGCGGGCGGCGAGGTCACTCTGCACCCCGCGCCGGGCGGCGGCCTCGCCGCGGTCGTCCGCCTCCGGCAATCCCCCGGAAGCGCGGACCAGCGGACGCCGATGACGTTGCGCGGTGCCGCATTCCGACCGTGGGTGAGCTGACTCGATGCGAGAACGCCGGAGGATCGGGTGCACGAGTCCCTCGCTCGGCTGTTCGCCGGTCACGGCTTCAGCCGCGCGGCCTGAACTCCGGCGTCGCATACGAGGGAGTCCAACTCTGTCTTCGTACACCGACGTTGGACCCCCTCCTTCCGCTCGCGCAGGCGATTCTCTGTAAACGTTCAGTATGTGGAGATCGGGCCCTCCTGCGGACCTAGGCGCCCACGGTCCCGTCGACGCCCTCGCGAAGAAAGTCCGCGTGACCGTTGTGGCGGCCGTACTCCAGAAGCACGTGCACCATCACCATCCGCAGCGATACCTCCTCACCCCATCTTGGCTGATACCCGGCCAGGTCCAGGGATTCAGCCTCCCGCTCGATGCGGCGCGAGTTCTCCACCTCGGTCTCCCAAGCTGCGAACGCCTCGGCCCTCGTCGAAGCGCTCGCGTCGTAGGCCGCCTGGAAGTCGATCTCGTCGGACCAGACCATGGGCGCGTCGTTGTCCTGGAACGCTCGACGGAACCAAGCACGCTCCACCTCTGCCATGTGCCGCACCAGACCGAGCAGCGAAAGCGTCGACGGCGGCATCGACTGCTGCCGCAGCTCCTCGTCGGTAAGCCCTTCGCACTTCATGGCGAGGGTCGCACGGTGGTAGTCGAGGAAGGACCGCAACATGTCGCGTTCGCTGCCAAAGTTGGGCGGTCCTATGCGATGGTCGCTGGCCACTCGTCGTGCTCCTCGTCCGTGCCTGCATTCAGGGCCAGTATCTACGCCCATGGGCCGTCGTCTCTCATCGGGACCCCGGACAGGACCGCTCCGCGAGTACCCGGTCGCCGCGGGCGCACGCCTGCGGACCGCTGTGTTTCTCCGGCGCATGCGTGGGCAGTCGCGGGTTTGCCCTGCTGAGGCACCACCGCCACTTGCCCACAGCGGCCGCGTGGAGACGCCGGCCACGGGCGCCCGGGCTTGTCGCCTATGAGGGTGTGTGACGATCTACCGGAACAGGTGATGAGCGTGACTCGAGTGCAGCACTCACATGACGACGCCCCCGACACCATGGCGGACTTCCGTCGACTGCACACGCTTCCGAAGGGCCCGCAACGGGACGGGCTGCGGGACGAGCTGGTGAGGGCCTGGTTGCCGATGGCTCATCGGATCGCCACACGCTACCGCGGCCGCGGTGAACCTCTCGAGGACCTGCGTCAGGTCGCCGCGCTCGCTTTGATCAAGGCGGTGGACCGGTTCGACCCGGAGCGGGGAGGGGCGTTCGAGAGCTACGCCGTACCGACCATCACAGGCGAGGTGCGCAAGCATTTCAGGGACCATACATGGGCGCTCCGGGTGCCGCGCCGCACCCAGGAGCTGCGCCGGCAGGTCGGCGCGGTGTATCAGGAGCTCGCCCGGTCGGGCGGTGAGATCTCGGCCGCCGAGATCGCCGCGCGTACCCACCTGCCGACGGAGGAGGTGCGCGAGGGGCTGTCGGCCCGCCACGCGTACGCCGCGCTGTCACTGGACGTCGAGCTGGTGCCCGGGGGACCCAGCGAGGGAAATACGCTGGCGGACGTGCTCGGTGTCCCCGATCCCGGCCTGGAGACCGTGGTGGACCGTGAGTCGGTGCGGCCGTTGATCGGGGCGCTGTCCGAGCGGGACCGACGGATCCTGTATCTACGGTTCTTCAGGGGCATGACACAGCGCTGTATAGCCGAGGAGTACGGGATCTCGCAGATGCACGTCTCCCGCATCCTGAACCGCATCTGCTCACAGTTGCGGGACCAGGTACTGGCCGACGCCGCGTGACCGCTCACAGCTCCTCGGGTCCGGGCGCCTCGGTGATGTCCAGGAACACATGCTCGGCCTCCGGCCACTTGCCCGTGATCCTCTGCTTGAGCCGGACACAGACCAGCTCGACCTCCTCGCTGTCGAGCCCCGGCACCAGATCGATCCTGGCGGCGACCAGCACCGAGTCCAGTCCCAGTCGCATCGTCAGCAGCGCCGCGACCTTGTCGATCTCGTCCTGGGACGAGAGGAAGTCACCGATCCGGTCGCGCAGTTGCGTATCGACCGCCTCGCCGATCAGCCGGTCCCGCGCCTCGCGGGTCAGCCGATACGCCACGTACACCAGCAGGAGTCCGATCCCTAGGGAAGCGCCGGCCTCCCAGGCCACCTGCCCGGTCGCCAGGTGCAGCACGATACCGCCCGCCGCGAGGAGCACACCGGCCACGGCTGTCGCGTCCTCCGCGATCACCGTGCGCAGAGCCGGGTCGGTCGTTGCGTCCCGGTGCCGACGCGCTTGGTACAGGGCGCGGACCAGTGAGCCACCGTCGGCCAGCAGCGCCACGCCGAGCACCGCCAGCCCCGCCAGATAGCCCTTCAGCGACTCCTGCTGGTCCGTGCGCAGGGCCTGAACGCCCTGGTACACCGAGAAGCAGCCGCCCATGACGAAGATCCCCACCGCGGCCAGCAGTGCCCAGAAGTAGCGCTCCTTGCCATAGCCGAACGGATGGCGGTCATCGGCGGGGCGCTTGCTGCGGCGCACGGCGATGAGCAGGAACACCTCGTTCAGGCTGTCCGCGACCGAATGCGCTGCCTCCGAGAGCAGCGCGGGGGAGCCCGCGAACAGCCCGGCGGCGGTCTTGGCCGCGGCTATCACCAGGTTGGCGCCGAGGGCGACGAGGACGGTGACCCGGGTTCGTACGTCCCGGGCCGTGGAGCCCCGGTCGCGCTGCCCGTCAGCACCCGTCACCAGCGCGGCCCTCCAGACTGCCGTGCGGTCTTCGCCTGCCGTGTCGCGCCACGGAGGCGACCGTGACCGAGCGGGGGCTCGGGCCCTCCGCTGCGGCGAGGATCCGGCGCCGGCCGCCAGGGCCCGGCATCGGCCTCTCTCCCAGCGACTGCCCCGGTGAACGGCCTTCATGCGGGGCAGCGGAGCTGCCTGCGTGTTCAGCAAGGGCGGGTAGAATTCGCAGGAGTACGACCGTCCTGCCCCGGACGCCCGCGCTACGGCAGAACGGAGGTCGCCGTGACGCTCTCTGCGGGGCCCGCCGGGGCGTCAGCCAACTGGTCCGATTCCGGACTCACCGGCCTGGCCGCGGAGAACGTGCGGCTCAGGGCCGAATCCGCGCGCCGCCATCTGGTCGATCTCGCGACAGGTGTTCTCGCCGCCCAGCTCGGGTTCTCCGTCGCCGACGCGGCCGCGCATCTCGAAGCTCTCGCCCAGGCGACCGGAGTCCCGCTGGTGGATCTCGCCGCGGACGTCGTGAACTCGGTCGCGGCGCCAGGCGACCCGCCCGTCGTTCCGGGTCCGGTCCCACCGTTCCAAGCCCGGCAGCAGCGCAGGACCGCCGCGGCCGCCGAGACGACGGACAGCGTGAGTGACGCGGCCCGCACTCTGCTGGAAGGAGCCCTCGGCCCGCTCGGGGCGGACAGTCTGTGGCTGTGGCGGTTGACCGGCGCCGGCTGCCTCAGCCTCGCGGGGCACGCCGGGGTCGGGGCTGCGGAGGCCGCGGCCTGGCGTTGGATCTCGCCGGCCGTCCCCGAGCCGTTTCGCACCGCTCTTGTCGGCAGTGATCCCCTGTGGCTGGAGAACGGGCCGGCCGAAGGCTGCCCGACGCCGGGAGCACGGGCGGACGCGGCCAGGGCCTTGCTGCCCCTGCGGCGTCAGGGCGAGACAGTCGGCCTGGCGTTGGTGGGCTGGCCGGGTCCCACACTGCTCGACGCCGCGGTACGGAGCGCTGTCACCGATTTGATGGGCATGGCGGTCAGGGTCCTGGACCTTCCGGACAGCGAGCAGCCGGCCGTGCCGGTGCTGGTCGACATGCTCGACACTCTCAGCCATCCGGCGGCACTCCTGCGGACGAGCGACACGACCGGGGCCGTGGTCGTCGAACACGTCAACGCAGCGGCGGTCGCCGCCCTCGGTGGAGCGCTCTCGGCCCACGACAAGCACCTGTCGCGTGCCTTTCCGCTGGCCCACCAGGAGCTCACCTCGCTGGTCCGGCGGGCCCGTCACGGCCGCCGTCCCCAGCGTGCCGCCCGGTTGCCGGCGATCGGCCGCCCGGAGCCGGGCGAGGCGCCCGCACCGCTGCTGGATGTCCGAGTCCTTCCGACCGGGAACGAGCGGACCCTGCTCCTGTGGAACACCGCGAGCGATTCCGGCCTCGCGGCCGATCGCGCCGTTTCCCGGCTGCAGAGCGTCGCCACCTTCCAGGACAGCCTGACGGGCGGCGAGACAGTGTGGTCGGAGCAGGCCTACGCGATGTTCGGGATGGAGCCGGGCGACGCCCCGGTGCCCCTGCTGGCGTTGCGGGGACGGATCCACCAGGGCGACGACGCTGCCCTCACGGAACTGCTGCGAGCACTCATGGAAAGCCGCACCGGCGCCCAGTCAGTGCTGCGGATCGTGCGTCCGGACGGATCCGTGCGTCACATCCGGGTGGCGGCGGAGCCGCTGCTCGATGGGGAGGCTGTCACCGGTTTCGTCGGGGTGTACCAGGACGAGTCGGCGATCCATCGAACGCAACTCGTGCTCAGCGCGACCTTCGACAGTCTGACCGCGGTCCGCGACCAGGCGGCGATACGGCACCGACTGGCTCTCCAACTGCAGCAGGCCATCGTTCCCGAGGTCCCCGACCTCCAGGAGCTGCCCGGCGGCCTGGTCGTCGCCGCTCGATACCGTCCGGCGGCGGAGGAGTACCAGGTCGGCGGCGACTGGTACGACGTGTTGCCACTGCCGGGCGGCAAGGTGCTGGTGACCGTCGGCGACATCGCCGGGCACGGGATCGACTCTGTCACCGGCATGGTCGCATTGCGCAACGCCCAGCGGGCGCTGGCCTTCACCGGCAGACCGCCCGGGCAGGTGCTGGGCTGGCTCAACGAGGTGGCCCTGCGCACGGGTGAGGGGACCACCGCGACGGCGGTGTGCGCCATGTACGACCCGGACGCCGGGGACTTCGTCTGGTCGAGTGCCGGGCACCTCCCCCTCCTGCTGCTCAGGGACGGTCGGGCGCGCCTGCTGGAGACTCCGCCGGACGTCCTGCTCGGCGCGGTGCCGTCGTCGTCCTATCACGAGCGCCGCATCGTGCTGCGGCCGAATGACACGCTGCTCCTGTACACGGACGGCCTGATCGAGCAGCGGCACGACGGGCTGGACCTCGGGCTCGCCCACCTCGTCGCCGCGGTCGAGGAGCTCGCGGCCGGCGGCAGTCTGGGGCTGCTGATCGACGGACTGATCGGGTTGGCCATGGGGGACACGGACGACGACACGTGCATCGTCGCGGTCGGGGTGCGCTGAGCCGCGTACCGATGAGGGGCGCGACCGGGCGCCGCTGTGCTCCGGGGGCGAGGGGCCGCCCAGCCCGGGCTCTCACCTCGCCAGCTGGCGATGGATCATGGCGAGCAGTTCCGCCTCGTCGACCGGCTTGGCCAGGTAGTCGTCGGCGCCGGCCTTCAGGGCCCGGGCACGATCGCCGGGCATCGCCTGCGCGGTGACGACGATGACCGGGAGGTTCGCGCGGCCCGGGAGTCCACGGATCTCCTCGATCGCCTCGTACCCGTCCATCCCCGCCATCATCACGTCCATCAGCACAAGCTCGATCTCGTCGTACTCGGTCAGCACTTCGATGGCCCGGCGTCCGCCGTCGGCGGTCACGACCCGCAGCCCGTCGGTCTTCAGGACCTCGGTGAGAGCGAAGACGTTGCGGTGGTCGTCGTCCACGATCAGCACGGTCGCGCCGGACCGTTCCTCGGAAGGCTCCGGAAGCGTGCGCTCCCGGGGCTGAGGGGCTTCGCTCGTGGCAGCCGCGGCCGGTGCGGGCTGCTTCGCGTGGTCGGGGAGGTACAACGTGAAGCGGCTGCCGCGACCCGGGGCGCTCGTGACCTCGATGGCACCGCCGATGAGTGTGGCGACTTCTCGGCTGATGGAGAGACCGAGTCCGGTGCCACCGTAGCGGCGTGCGGTGGTGCCGTCGCCCTGATGGAAGGCCTCGAAGATGTGCCGGAGGCGTTCCGCGGGGATGCCGATTCCGGTGTCGGTGACACGGAAGGCGAGGACCGGCTCGGCACAGCGCAGATCGGCGGGCGTCTCGGCGGCGTCGGCGTATTCCACCGTCAGTGTGACGCCCCCTTCGTCCGTGAACTTCAGCGCGTTGGAGAGAAGGTTGCCCAGCACCTGACGCAGCCGCGCCTCGTCGGTGGTGAGGCATTCGGGTACCTCGCGCGCCACGGACACGGTGAAGTCGAGCCCACGTTCGTCCGCGACGGGACCGAATGTCGCCTTCAGATGGTCCAGGAGCTGGGACAGCCCGAACGGCTCGCGCCGGACCTCCATCTTTCCTGCTTCCACCTTGGACAGATCCAGGATGTCGTTGATCAACTGCAGCAGGTCGGAACCGGCCGAGTGAATGACCTCCGCGTAGTCGACCTGCTTCTTCGTCAGGTTGCCGTCGAGGTTCTGGGCGAGGAGACGGGCCAGGGTGAGCAGACTGTTCAGCGGCGTTCGCAGTTCGTGACTCATGTTGGCCAGGAACTCGGACTTGTACATCGAGGTACGGGACAACTGCTGGGCACGCTCCTCCAGCTCCTGCCGGGCCTGCTCGATGACCCGGTTCTTCGACTCGATGTCCTTGTTGCGTTCGGCGAGGAGCGCGGCCTGCTCCTGCAGTTCTGCGTTGGACCGCTGGAGCTCCTGCTGCTGGGCCTGCAACTCCTTCGTCTTGGAACGGAGTTCATCGGCGAGACTCCGCGACTGGGCGAGCAGTTCGTCGGTGCGCAGGTTCGCCACCAGCGAGCTGAGCACGGCTCCGGCGCTCACCACGAACCGGTCGAGGAAGTCGCGGTGCAGGGCGGTGAAGCTGTGGAGGGCGGCGAGTTCGACGGCGCCGAGCACCAGGTCCTCGACCACGATCGGCAGCACGATGAGCGCTGTCGGCTCCGCCGAGCCGACAGCGGATGACACGGTGGCGTACCCGGGGGGCACCTTGTCGACGAGCAGTGCTCGTCTGTCGCGGGCGGCCTGGCCCACGAGTCCCTGACCGATGCGGAACCGGCGCGGTGTGCCGGACTCGGTCGGCTCCGGGAGTCCGTAGCCGGCTGCCATGACCAGCTCGGGTCCGTGCTCGCCCTCTTCGGCGACGAAGAAGGCGCCGTACGGGGCCGAGACCAGCGGCGGCACCTCCGCCATGATCAGTTCGGCTATCTCGGGCAGGCTGCGGGTGCCCTGGAGCAGTCCGGTGATCCGGGCCAGATTCGTCTGCAACCAGTCCTGCTCCTGGTTGGAGCGGGTCGTCGCGCGCAGCGACTCGACCATCGCGTTGATGTTGTCGCGCAGTTCGCCCACCTCGCCCGGGGCGTCGGCGGTGATGGAGCGGGTGAGGTCTCCCTCTGCCACGGCGCTCGTGACCTCGGCGATGGCCCTGACCTGCCGGGTGAGGTTGCCGGCGAGCTCGTTGACGTTGTCGGTGAGGTCCTTCCAGGTCCCGGACACGCCGTGGACCGTGGCCTGACCGCCCAGTTTTCCCTCCGTTCCCACTTCGCGTGCCACGCGCGTCACCTCGGCGGCGAACGACGACAGTTGGTCCACCATGGTGTTGATGGTGGTCTTGAGTTCCAGGATCTCGCCTCGTGCGGCGACGTCGCTGCGACGGGTCAGATCGCCCTGTGCGACGGACGTGGTGACCTGGGCGATGTTGCGCACCTGGTTGGTCAGGTTGTCGGCCATGGAGTTGACGTTGTCGGTGAGGTCCTTCCAGGTCCCGGACACGCCGCGCACCGTGGCCTGACCGCCCAGCTTGCCGTCCGTACCGACCTCTCGTGCCACGCGGGTGACCTCCTCCGCGAACGACGAGAGCCGGTCGACCATGGTGTTGATCGTTTCCTTGAGCTCCAGGATCTCGCCGCGCGCGTCCACCCGGATCTTCTGGGTGAGATCGCCGCGGGCGACGGCGGTCGCCACCTGAGCGATGGAGCGCACCTGAAGGGTGAGGTTGTCGGCCATCGCGTTGACGCCGCTGATGAGCTCCTGCCAAGCCCCCTCGACCCGCGGTTCCCGCACGCGACTGCCGAGCAGACCCTCGTCGCCCACCTCGCCGGCGACTCGCGTGAGCTCGGAGGTGAGGAGGGCGAGCCGGGCGACCATGTCGTTGTAGACCGCGGCTATGTCGCCGAGGGTTCCGCCGGAGTCCTCGGGGAGCTGGACGGAAAGATCACCGTCCCGTGCCGCGGTGAGTCCGGTGAGCAGTCGACGCAGGCCGTCCTCATCGGGGCCGGCTGCCGCCGGGGCCGTGCCGAGGCGTGTTGCTTTGCGCTTTGCCATGGGGCCACCTCGTACGAACGGGCGACGCGTGGGAGTGGTCCGGGCCGGGATGCGGCCGCGCACACCGCGCTTCCACTCTAGGACCGGTCCGGAGCTTCAGCTTCCGGGACGATGTCCACCTCGAACCAGACGGTCTTGCCGCCATGACGGCGGAGTACGCAACCCGAGCGCGCCGCGAGCCGCTGGACGAGATACAGCCCGTGCCCCGAGGCGCGAGCGGCGTGATGTCGGCCGTGCGGACGAGGAGCCTCCCGGGTGTTGTCGCTGACCTGCACCCACAGTGCCCGCTCGGTTGCCGTGAGTTTCAGTTCGGACGGGAGGCCCCCGTGCGTGCAGGCGTTCGTGACCACCTCCGACACCAGCAGCACGGCGTCGTCGGCGGCTTTCCGGCCGGGCGCGCCGGCGCTCCCGAACCACTCGAGCAGTGCCTGTTGCGTGAAGGCGCGGCACTGAGCGACCACTCCGTGTCCCGTCGTGAGTTCGTAGCGCCACGAGTGGCCGCCGGTCGGCTGCGTCTCGGCCCTGGCCATGCGCTGCGGCTTTCCGATGCCGCACGTGTCAAACCATCGTGAAGGGCATACCGTGTTAAAGCATCTTAAAAGGGAAGAATCTTTACAAGACGCTCAACCGACGGACCCCACCGCAGGCACCGCGGCGCAGGCCCACCGCCACCGTCGAAGGAACTCATGTCCACCACCCAGACGTCCGTCACCTCCGGCCATGACGCGGGAGCCGTCATGCGGCGCGAGGCGCTTGCCGGACTGCCCGAGATCACGCGGCCCACCGAGGTCTCGACGGATGACGCACGGTCCCTCTCGGTGGCCCTCTTCGTCCGCCTGCGCGACCTCGAGGAGGGCACCCCCGAGTACTCCTACGTGCGCAACACCTTGGTCGAACTGAATCTCAGTCTCGTCAAGTTCGCCGCCCGAAGGTTCAGGGACCACGCCGAGGAGGCGGAGGACATCATCCAGGTCGGCACGATCGGCCTGATCAAGGCCATCAACCGTTTCGATGTCGACCGCGACATCGAATTCTCGGCGTTCGCCCTGCCGACGATCGTCGGCGAGATGAAGCGATTTTTCCGAGACACCACCTGGGCCGTCAGAGTGCCCCGACGACTCCAGGAAATGCGGATCGACATGGCGAAGACCGCCGATCGTCTGGAACAGCGGCTGGGGCACCGGCCCAGCCGTGGCGAGCTCGCCGCCCAGATGCATGTCACCGAGGAGTGTGTGGCCGAGGGCGAACGCGCGGCGAACGGGTATGCCGCCCGCTCCCTGGACGCGCCGGTCGAGGACGACGACACCGACGCGCTGCGTCTCATGACACGCCATCTGGCCACATCGGAGCCGTCGTACGAGCTCGTCGAGGCCTTCGAGTCACTCAAGCCGTTGATCGGGCGGCTGGATGAACGGGATCGCCTCGTCCTGTCGCTGCGCTTCGGTGAGGAGCTCACCCAGAAGCAGATCGGTGAACGCCTCGGACTGTCGCAGATGCACGTCTCGCGTCTGCTGAGACGGATCCTGGGCGAGCTCAGAGCGGGCTTGGTCGACGACGGTCCCGCCGCGCGCGGAGAGACGCCGGCCCGGGCGGGCGGGTGACCTCCACCCATACGACCTTTCCACGGGCGAGATTCGGCTTGGCCTCCGATCCCCACGCGCCGGACAGCCGGTCGAGGACCATGAGGCCGTGTCCCCCGGGGAGTGCGGGCGAGCGGTGCGCCTGAGCATGTGGATGCTCGGGGCTGGCGTCGGACACCTCCACGCGGAGCCGTCCGCCGGCGTGCCGGAGGACCAGCTCCTGCGGGCCTCCGGCGTGCAGACAGGCGTTGGTGACCACCTCCGACACCAGCAGCAGCACATCCTCGGCCCGTTCGCGTATCTCCGGCGTTTCGGCCGGGAGCCAGCCCCACTCGGCCAGCGCCGCCGCGGTGAAGTCACGGCAGCGTGTCACCGCCCCGCTCGTGCCGCGCAGGACGAGCCGTCTGACCTGCTCGTGGTCGGCGCCTTTCGTCGTCATGATCCCTCCGCGGCTCCGACCGCCGTGCGTCACGTGCCTGCCTGGCTGTCCGTGAGCGCAGCCTCGACGTCCTGGAACACCCGGAAGACGTTGTGAGCGCCTGTGATCTCGAACATGCGGTCCACCGGCGGGCGCAGCCCGGCGAGATCCAGGCGCCCTCCGTGGTGGAGCATGCGCAACCGGGCCTTGAGCAGGACGTTCAGGCCGGTCGAGTCGCAGAACCGCAGCCCGGAGCAGTCGGCAATGATCCGCCCTGCTCCGATTCCCTCCTCCAACGCCTCCTTCAGGGGCCCTGCCGAGTCGTGGTCCACCTCGCCTGTCATGACCAGTACGACTGTGTCCGTCCGGGTCTCGGGCAGCGTCTCCACGACGAGCCGATCGCCTTGGCCTGCGCCCATCGCGCGATGGTTCGTTGCCCGCTGTTCAGCATCCACGGCAACGCGCACCTCCTCCCGGCACCCGAGAACGGGCAGGATTCCCCGTAAGGGGGATATGCCCAGATAGTCGTGCTATACCCCATTATTCGGCGTTGCGAAGGGTCCCGTGCGCTCCGAGTCACCGCGTGAGCTGAGAAGACGGCCGCCGCCAACGCGGCGTTGAACTGGCCCGCTGGCGAACAGCGCCCTGGCCCGCTCCGCGCATGCCCCGTACGCAGGGAACATGCACGACGTCCCGCTCGCCGCGAGCGGCTGCCCACTGACGCAGCCGAGGTGAGTTTCCGGAACCCGGATGACGAGGAGGTTCTGATGACCACCACTGAAACGCTGATCGTGGGCCGTGAGTTCCGGGAACGGCCGGCTGGCCGGTGAACGCGAGTTGCGCTCGCGTGAGAAGCGGTACGACGACCTCGACATCAGAACGCTTTCCCGGGAGGATCGCGAACGGTACGCCGAGGAGTGGAATCGCCTGGAACAGCATTTTGTCGACAGGCCCAACGAGAGCGTCGGGGAAGCGGACCGTCTGGTCACTCGGGTCATGAGGGACCGCGGCTACCCCGTGGAGGACTTCGAGCAACGGATCAAGGACCTCTCCGTCGAGCATGCCACCACCCTGGAGCAGTACCGTGCCGCGCACGACGTCGGTCTCCGCAGCGGGCGCGGCGGCGCGACCACGGAGGAGTTGCGCGGCGCGATAGTGCATTACCGCACCCTTTTCCGGGAGTTGCTCGGCAACCCCGGGAGCGAATCCCGTCACCACGGGACCACGAGGCATGACGCGGCTTGAGACCGCAGGAAACGAAGTGAACTGAGAGGAAACCCCGCGACAATGCGAGAAACGCGTCGGACACCGAACTGACGACGGAGGACCTGGCCCGAACCGAACCGGAACACGTGTCCGGTGAGTCACCGGCCGTCTACCCGGGCGAGGCGACTCCGGAGCCCGCACGGGCCGAAGAGGGCGAACAGCCGACCGAAGGGCTCCGTGTCGCGCTTCGGCGTTACCGTACGTTCTTCAACCAGCTGCTTCAGGTCTGAGAGCCGCGCGGCTGCGGCAGTGCCGTAGCGCGGTTGTAGCCCACTGACGGTGTGCAGTGCCGGACACACCGATGGGTGAGCACCCGGTGAAGCGGGTGGTGTGGGGTACCCGGCGGACGGGCGCGGTGACAGCGCCGGGCCCGAGCCCGGAAGGGGATCGAAATGGCCAGGAATGTGCGCGACGTCATGACCGATGCTCCGACGACCGTGGATGCGCAGGCGTCGGTGACGTCGGTGACCCAGGTGATGCGCGACGAGGGGGTCGACCTCGTCCTGGTCATGGACGGCGGCGATCTGATGGGGTTGGTCAGCGATCGCGACCTGGTCGGAGCTGTCGCGGACGGGGCCGACCCTCGGCAGATGCCCGTGGCCCGAGCGGTGTCCGGGGATCTGATCACTGTTCAGGCGGACGAAGACATCGCGCACGCCGCACGGACGATGCGTGAGCGGTCGGCTCGGCGTGTCGCGGTGATCGACCACGGTGAACCCGTGGGTCTCGTTTGCCTCGACGACCCGGCCATCAAGGCGACTTCGGCGCCTACGGTGGCGCCGACGCCGGATCTCCACGGCGGCGCGGGACCCGGGGAATGACGAGGAGCGAGCCGGGAGTGACCAGCGGCCCCCTGGAGCACCAGGACAACAGGAAACGAGGACGACGGGGAAGGACTGGCAGCGCACGGCCGACCGCGCCTGCAAGCTCGGGGAGCTGACCGGCGTGGACGCCACCGCGTACCCCGGGACTTCGCCAGTCTGGCGCACCCCACTAGTACCCCGCTTCGTGCGGGTACTCGGACCGAGCGGCTCCCACGGGGTGACCTGTACGGACCTCACGCAGAAGGAGGAACGGCCATGGGCGTGGTGAAGGTCCGGGAGGGCCAGGGCCATGACGCGACGCCCTTCCTCCCGGCGCGGCGCGCGAGACTGCCCGGGCTGCGGAAGGCGGCAGCGCGGTGCCATGGCTGCCCGCTGTACCAGGAGGCGACCCAGACGGTGTTCGGCGAGGGCGACACGGACGCCCGCGTCCTGCTCCTCGGTGAGCAGCCTGGGGACCAGGAGGACCGGCAGGGCAGACCCTTCGTCGGCCCCGCGGGCAAGGTACTGAGGCGAGCCCTCGTGGATGCAGGCATCGATCCGGAACGGGTCTATGTCACCAACGCGGTCAAGCACTTCAAGTTCACGGTCCCCGAACGCGGTAAACGCCGCATCCACAAGGCTCCGACCCTGCGCGAGATCACGGCCTGCCGGCCCTGGCTCGTGGCCGAGCTGCGGGTCGTGTCACCGCAGGTGGTCGTCGCGCTCGGTGCGACGGCGGGCAAAGCCCTGCTCGGCTCCGCATTCCGGGTGACCGAGCAGCGTGGCGCCCTGCTGCCCTGGCCGGGCCTCGACACTAGCGGGGACGGAGACGGCACGGGCGAGGCCGACGAAGGGCCCCGCGGGCTGGTGGCGACGATCCATCCCTCCGCCGTGCTGCGCGCCACCGACCGTGCGGCGGTCTACGACGGCCTCGTCGCCGATCTGCGCCTCGTGGCAGACGTCCTCGCGGACGGCGACGGGCGCGCCCGGAGAGGTGACGGCCGATGACCTTCCCGCATCCCGCCGACCGGGGCGGCGACCGGCGCCGGGGGTTCGAACGGCTCGCGGAGACCGCGTCGAGGTTCACCAGCTCCCCCTGTTCTTCATGTTCTGCCTGGCGCTGGTCGCACGGATGGTGATCGTCCATGCCGCCGGGTTTGGCACGGAGTGGCAGGTGTTCGCCGGGGACTGCATGACGGCCGTGACGCTGCTCCTGCTCGCCCTGCTGAAGAACTCGGAGCTACGGGCCGAACGCGCCATCCAGCGCAAGCTGGACGCCATCGCCTCCGCCCTGCCGTGCACACACCTGTATCGCGTGGGCACCGGCCTCGACACCGTGTGGAACCACCACGCCGATCGGCACCTGCCGGTAGTTGGAGCCATCCGTGGAGTAGGCGCCCCTGGTGCCCGGATCGAAGCGGACCTCGGCGTCGGCCTCGTCGTGCAGAGCGGCGGCCAGCCCATCGCTCCGTCCGGGTCGGTCGCCGGCCCTCTCGCTCATGATCGGCCTCCAGTGCTCGTACCGGCACGCATCGGGTGACTCGGCCATCGGCATCGGGTACCCCGGCATCGCGGAGGAAACAGCGATCAGAGTGCCGGCATCGGTACGACGCCACACCCTGAGGGGATAGAAAAGCGGGATCCCGGTGGCGTGAGGATCGGGATCCCGCTGAGAGCTGGAACGTCAGTGCTTGAAGACGTCCTTCGCCTTCTCCTTCGCCTGGCGCGCATCGCCCTTCGATTTCTCGGCCTGTCCCTCTACGGCCAACTTCTCGTTGCCTACGGCGCGGCCGACAGTCGCCTTGGCCTTGCCCTTGGTCTGCTCCATCTTGGCCTTGGCCTTTTGGTTCTTGGCCATTGTCGTTCACTCTCCTCACCGCGTGCAGCGTTCGCGGCCACCCACTCCGGGTACCCGAGGCGGGCGGGAAAACACGCCCGCGGCTTTCAGGGTTTGTGCGGCCCGATGAAAAGGAGTCGGCCCATGGTGCGATTCGGATACACGATGATGACCGAGCAGGCTGGTCCGCAAGACCTGGTGACGCATGTCGTCCGGGCCGAGGAAGCCGGATTCGACTTCTCCGTGACGTCGGACCACTACTTTCCGTGGTTGGATGAGCAGGGGCACTCGCCGTACGCCTGGAGCGTGCTCGGCGCAGCCGCGCAGGCCACCTCGCGGATTCCCCTGATGACCTACGTGACGTGCCCGACGATGCGTTACCACCCCGCAGTCGTCGCACAGAAGGCTGCGACGATGCAGCTGCTGTCCGGCGGCCGGTTCCGGTTGGGTCTGGGCTCGGGAGAGAACCTCAACGAGCATGTCGTGGGTGGTGGTTGGCCCGCCGCCGACGTGCGCCAGGAGATGCTCGCCGAGGCGATCGAGATCATTCGTGCGCTCTTCGACGGCGGTTACGTCAACCACCACGGCAGGCACTTCGACGTGGAGTCGGCCAGGCTCTGGGACCTGCCCGACAGCCCGCCGCCCATCGGCGTGGCGGTCTCCGGGCCGCAGTCCTGCGAGCTGGCGGGCCTTCTCGCCGACCTGATGATCGCGGTCGAGCCGGACGCGAACCTCGTCACCGCCTTCGACGAGAACGGCGGTGCCGGCAAACCGCGCGTAGGTCAGCTGCCGGTCTGCCACGACCCGGACCGCGATGAAGCCGTACGGCGGGCACATGAGCAGTTCCGCTGGTTCGGCGGCGGCTGGAAGGTGAACGCCGAGCTGCCCGGGACAGCGGCCTTTGCCTCCGCAAGTATGTACGTGCGCAAGGAGGATGTGGCGGACTCGATCCCGTGCGGGGACGACCCGGAGGTGTTCGCCGCAGCTGTGCGCCCCTATGTCGAGGCGGGTTTCTCCGAGATCGCCCTCGTCCAGGTCGGCGGGGCCTCACAATTGCCCTACCTCGACTGGGCGGAGAAGACGCTGCTCCCCGCGCTGCGCGAGCTCTGACCCGGGCGCGGGTGATCAGCCACCGCGCGCCCGGCAGCGTAGGCACAGGACCGGACGGCTGCGCAGGTCCCACACCGTGCGTCGGGGTGAGGAGCAGGCACGTGGCGGACCGAAGGCGAACACCTTCCCCCCGTCGCCACCGTCAGTCGGCCTGATCGGGCGGCAGGAGCGTGCCGAGCGGGCCGAGGTCCAGATTGAGGTCCTCCATGGCCAGGCCGTAGCGGGCGCACAGATCGCTCATGCGGTCGTGGAGGATCATCAGCGTGGTGCCCAGACGCTCTTCCTCCTCCTCGGTGAGGTCGCCCTGGTCGACGCGGTGCAGCGCCTGCCGCTCCATGAGCTGCCGCAGCAGCTCGACCAGAGTGAGGACCAGCCTGATCAGGTCGCGTTCGACCGTGTCGGGATCGGTGCGGATGCGGCGGGCGGGGTGCTGCGGCTCCGGCCGTCCGGCCGGCGTGATGTCGTCCGGTACGGCGGGCAGCAGCCGGAACGCCCGGGCGGCCGCTTCGGCGATCTCGCCAAGGCGGTCGGGTGGATCGGGGCGTCGGCCGTCGGCTGCGCCCGTCACGGCTCGTCCTCGGGGCGTGTCGAGGTCTCCCACGGTGACGGGTTCCGGGCGCTCACGGAGACGATCAGCGCCCGCAGGGAGATACGGACCAGGTCGATGTCGGCGATCGACAGCACCACATCGCCGGTAAGGACGACGCCGCCGCTCAGCAGACGGTCGAGCAGGTCGATGAGGGCCACCTGGCGCTGTTCCAGCGGGTCGGCCCCCGGCGGCCGCTCTACGCCGGTCATGGCGCCGAGTCCGGTGCCGGGCCCTCCGCGCCGAAGGGGACGGCGAAGGAGTACGGCGCCCAGGGCCCGGTGACGTCGATGCGCACGCCGGGCAGTCCCCGGGCGGCCTCGAGGACCCGCGCGCGGAATTCCGCCGCCGTCTCGTGCGCGAGGAGATAGGCGTCGTTGACGACGTTCTCCCCGGCGCCGGTCGCGAGTTCCCCTTGCTGCAGCCGGTGCCGGGCGTGACCGGCCGCCATGTCGCGGCCGATCGCCTCGACGTGTTCGGCGGCCTGCCGGGCGGCCCGGTAGGACTCGTCGCGCGAGTGGCGTTGGACACGACGGGCGCGCAGGTAGGCCCGGCCGGGGCTGAGTCCCTCGGAGGTGGCGGTCGCGCTCGCCTCGCTGGTGACCTGCACGTCCGGCTGCCGGTCCACGTAGATCTTGACGCCCCATTCGAGGTGACCGGCAAGTCGCCGCACGGCCTGCGAGAACTGCTGCGCGTCCGCGCGCAGCATCGTCTCCACGCGTCTGTCGTCCAGGTACACCGTGGCGAGCCGCAGCGGCAGTACGGTGGTGTGCGCGGCCAGGGCGTCGATCACGGTGTGGTGAGCGCGGGCGACGGCCTCCAGCCAGTCCAGGTCCTCGAGGTGGCGCCGCAGTGCCATCTCCCGGAAGTCCTGGGCGGGCACCGAGCTGACGGCGGCGGCGAGCTCGTTCCCGGGACTCGCCCGCACCAGGCGGACCGGCGCCCCGGCCACGCCTGCCACGCCGTCCAGGGCCGCGGCGAGTCCCTCGATGTCGCGGAGCACGGCATAGGCGTAGGTGACCGGCTCAGTCATCAGCCGCTCCGCTCCTGCGCCTGCTGGAAGATCGCGAGGTGGTGCGCCGGCCGGCGGTGCGCTGATCCTTGCCCGGCGACAGCTCCCGCTCCTGCTTCAGCGCCTCGATCTCTGCGTGGAGCCGCCTGTTCTCCTCGGCCAGTGCGCGCTCGCCGGCGCGGGAGGACAGCGCCGGATCGTGCTCCCACCAGTCGATTCCCATCTCCCTGGCCTTGTCGACGGAGGCCACGATGAGCCGGAGCCTGATGGTGAGCAGCTCGATGTCGAGGAGATTGATCCGGATGTCCCCCGCGATGACGATCCCCTTGTCCAGGACGCGCTCCAGGATGTCGGCCAGGTTCGCCGAGGAGCCCTGTCCGTAGCCGTACGGGGACATGGCCCGGGACGGGTACGAACTCAGTCGGTCGGGAGCCGGTTCCGGCACGGCGGGCACCTCGATTCCAGCTCAGGGAGCGGTGTCGCCCCGCCGGTAGGCCGCGATCTCCTCCAGGCGGTCGAGGAGCCGGTCCTCGTGCTCGTCGAAGGTCTTCTGGTCGATGCGGCCCTCGAGCAGTGCTCGCTCCAGCGAGGCGAGTTCACGCTCCACGGGCTCGGGGTCGTAGTACTCCCGCTCAGCGGCTTCCTTCACCCGGTCGGCGACCCAGCCCACGCCCCGCACGGGCGCCAGCGGAAAGGTGAGGATCTGGGTTAGCAGGCCCATGAGCGCGCCTCTCAGACGAAACTGTACGGGGGCAGCGGTCCGCTCAACCGGAAATCGCACTCCTCGCCCAGTTGGTTGGCCAAGCTGATCTCCGTCGCCAGGAACATCTCCTCCTTGTCCTGCTGGACCAGGAAGGAGATGTTGAGGAAGTCGTGGCCACCGGGTGACGTCAGGCTCTCGTCGCGTACGTACGGGCGCAGGGCCTCCACGATGCCCGCGGCGAGTGCCTGCTGCCGCACCTCGGCTTCCTGCGCGACCAGTTCGCCGAGCGCCAGCGACATCTCGGGGGTACCGGAGCCGTCGCGTGTGGCGGCGTTGAGTTTGCGGGCCTCCTCCGATTCCAGCAGGATCCGGCGCAGCAGTGCCGCCTCCTCCCAGGAGACCTTCAGGTTGTACTCGGTGGCGCCCTTCAGGTTCTGCAGCTGTTCCTGGTACGTGTCAGCGCTTTCTTCCAGGGCTGCGCGAACGACTTCGTCGTTCTCGGCCGTCATGCCGAACCGCAGCGGCAGCACCGCTCCGTCGGCCATCAGCCGCTCCTGGACCTGTTGGTGCGCCAGGACGTCGCGGCGCCTGGGGCGCAGGTCCTCGGGCGCGTCACTGACCACCGCACACAGCACTCCGGCGGTCACCGTACGCAGCGGGCTGGGAGGATCGCCGACGCCATGCACGTCGTCCAGCCGCATCGGATGGTCCTTCGAGGTGATGGAGTAGACGTAGACGGCCATGGTCACTCCCTCTGCCGCCGGGAAGTCCGTCCGGCCGGTCGGCGGCGGCGCTGCTGCCTGGGCTCCTCCTCGTACTCGGGTTCCTCCTGCTCGTCTTCCCCGTTCTCCTCGTACTCCTCCTCGTCCTCGCCCTCCTCTTCCGCGTCGTCGCCGGTCAGGGTGTCCTTGACAGCCTCGACGGCGCCGGTCAGGGCTCCTTTGGACTTGCCCTCGGCACCGCCTTCGGTGATCTCGCCGACGAGGTCGGTGAGCTGCGTGGGCTGCTTGCTACCGGTTTCGAGATCGAGGCGGTTGCAGGCCTCGGCGAAGCTGAGGTAGGTGTCCACACTGGCGACGACGATGCGGGCATCGATCTTGAGTATCTCGATGCCGACGAGGGACACGCGGACGAAGACGTCGATGACGAGACCGCGGTCGAGGATCAGATCCAGGACGTCGTACAGGCTGCTCGTGCTTCCGCGCGAGATGCTGCCTCCGCTCTGCGGCACCACGGTCATGGCGCCTCCCTTCACCACCCCCTTGTGTGTGTCAGCGGCGCCGGTCGATCTGACCGCGTGTGTAGCGGCGGATCCGTTCGTACGCCAGCAAGTCACCCTCCTCGTCCAGCGTCACGTGGTAGGTGCCCAGGACGCTGGTGGTCTCGGGGACCCGCTCCAGTTCGAGTACCTCCACATCCGCCTCCCACCCCTCCTCGGTCGGTTTTATTGCCGACACCGACTCGGGGGCACGTCCGAGGAGTTCCTCGAGCTGCTCTGCGGCAGTTCGCATGGCCCATGCCGCCGAGTGCTTGCCGGGCTTCGATGCCCTGCCTCTGCGCACGCGGCGTGCGGTGTCGTCACCGTGGGAGGGTCGCCTGCCACTCCCCGTGCCGTCCTTTTCTGACGCGGCCATGTTTCCAACTCCGTCGCTGGGGCAGCGCTTACATGTCACTCAAACGTACTATTTCACCATATGCACCTTATGAGTGCGCCGCGACGGGCCACCGGCGGCCGCGCCGCCGTGCGAGCGCGCAGCGGCTCGCCGGAGGGAATGACCGATGAACGATACGACGAAAATCACTCTCGCTGCCGCGGTCGCCGGTGGCTACGTCCTCGGCCGTGCGAAGAAGGGGCGACTCGCCTTCGGAGTGGCCACCTATCTCGCGGGCCGCCGTTTCGGCCTCGAGCCCCAGCAACTGCTCACCGAAGGGCTCCGCAAGCTTCAGGAGCTGCCGCAGGTCGCCGACCTCAACGACCAACTGCGCGGCGAATTCAAGGACGCGGGCCGCAAGGCTCTCGCCGCCGCGGCCGACCGCAAACTCACAGACCTCGCGGACGCCTTGCACGAACGGACCACCCGTATCGGCAGCGAGAAGGAAGAGGAAGAGGAAGAGGAGGAGTACGAACCGGAGGAGGAAGAGGCAGAGCCCGAGGACGAGGAAGAGGAGCCCGAAGAGGAAGAGGAAGAGCCCGAAGAGCCCGAAGAGGAAGAAGAAGAGCCCGAAGAGGAAGAGCCCGAAGAGGAACAGGAAGAGCGCGAAGAGGAAGAGGAAGAGCCCGAAGAGGAAGAGGAGGAAGAGCCGGAGGAGACTGAGGAATTGGAGGAGGAAGAGGAGCCGGGGGCGAAGAAGGCCACATCCAGGCACAGGCGCCCCACCCGCCGGGCTCAAGGTGCGAGGAAGGAGTCGGAGGAGGAGCCCCCCAGGCGCCGGCGCACAGCCAAGCGTCCTTCCGCGCGGCCCGCGTCGCGCACAACGACAGCCCGCAAGACCACCGCCAGGAAGGCACAGCCGGCGAAGAAGGCCGCTGCGAAGAAGAGCGCGGCACCGGCAAGGAAGGCCGCTGCGAAGAAGAGCGCGGCACCGGCAAGGAAGGCCGCTGCGAAGAAGAGCGCGGCACCGGCAAGGAAGGCCGCTGCGAAGAAGAGCGCGGCACCGGCAAGGAAGGCCGCTGCGAAGAAGAGCGCGGCACCGGCAAGGAAGGCCGCTGCGAAGAAGAGCGCGGCACCGGCAAGGAAGGCCGCTGCGAAGAAGACTGCCCCCAGGAAGACCGCGCCCAAGAAGACTGCCGCGAAGAAGACGACGGCCAAGAAGGCGTCCACACGGCGGAGGTAGGCCATGGCCAGGACGGCACAGAAAACAGAAGAGCTCTCCGGCCTCGACCGGTTGCGCGACGAACTCGTCGACTACCTCGGCGCCCAGATGGAGCATCTCGCGGACGTGGCAGGCGACAAAGTGGAGGATCTCACCGACCAGTTGCTGGACGTAGCCGAGGGCGGGGGCGTTCTCCCGAAGGTCGGCGCGCACGTCCTCCAGGGCGATTCACCCATCAAAGCCCTGATCGGCGAGAAGGCGAAGAGCATCAAGGACAGCGTGACCGAAAAGGCTGCGGACCTGTTCGGTGGTGGCAAGGGCCGCAAGTCCGGCAATCCCAAGGTCACGAACATCATCGAACACCTCGATGTAGGCGTCCCCGTCCGCGTCGCCTACGACCACTGGACCCGGTTCGAGAAGTTCAGCTCCTTCACCAAAGGCGTGCGCAGTGTGTCCCAGGGGGACGAGACCAGCAGCGACTGGAAAGTGAAGGTCGGGCCTTCCTCCCGTTCCTGGAAGGCCACCATCCAGGAACAGATCCCGGACGAGCGGATCATGTGGACCTCGGACGGCGCCAAGGGCAGCACCCGCGGCTGCGTCACCTTCCACGAACTGACGCCCACACTCACGCACATCGTGATCGTCGTCGAGTACTACCCCTCCGGCCTCTTCGAGAAGACCGGCAACCTCTGGCGTG
Organism: Streptomyces sp. Ag109_G2-15; assembly: GCF_900215565.1. Lineage (NCBI taxonomy): Bacteria > Bacillati > Actinomycetota > Actinomycetes > Kitasatosporales > Streptomycetaceae > Streptomyces > Streptomyces sp. Ag109_G2-15. The sequence goes on along the minus strand of NZ_OCNI01000002.1, from coordinate 295,331 downwards.
CCCAGGGACGCCGACTGCGCCTCGATGCGAAGCACTTCCAGCGATACGTCACCCTCTCCGACGAGGCCGCCGACGGGTGGCGCGGGGAGATCCGCGACGGCGAAGTGGTGCGCACCCACGAGGAGGCGCTAGAGGAGGAGGATGCCGAGTACGAGGAAGAAGAACCGGAGGAAGGCGAAGAAGGCGAGGAAGCCGAGGAAGGCGAGGAAGCCGAGGAAGGCGAGGAAGGCGAGGAAGGCGAGGAAGGCGAGGAAGCCGAAGAAGGCGAATACCCGGAGGACGAAACGGAATACGAGGACGAAGACGAGAACGAGGAGGCGTGAGACCGCAGAGAGGTGGTCACCCCCTACGGTCCGGGGCAGGTCATGCCAGGTCGTCGAGGCGCCGTTCCGCCCTGGCGAGGGAGCGTCGGCAGCGGCCCAGGCCCTTCCAGGGGTCTCCGTACTTGTCCAGGCGTTCGGGGAGGCTGCGCAGTGTCCACTTCCGCGGGCCCAGTTGCGGGTCGTCGAGTTCCTCCCAGTCCAGCGGGGTGGCGACCGGAGCGTGCGGGCGGGCGCGTACGGCGTAGGGGGCGACCGAGGTCTGGGCGTAGGCGTTGCGTTGGGTGTCCAGGTAGAGACGCCCCCGGCGCTTGTTCTTGCGCGGCTCGGTGGTCAGCCGGTCGCTGTGCCGAGCGGCGAGCAGGTCGGCGACGCGCCGGGCGAAGTGCCGTGCGGTGTCGAAGTCCGTGCGCCGGTCGAGCGGGACCAGCAGGTGCAGGCCGCGTGATCCCGTTGTCATCAGCGCGGGACGCAGCCCCAGTTCGGTGAGCAGATCGCCCAACTGACGTGCGGCCCACCGGACGGTCTCGAAGCCGTCGCTCGTGTCTCCGGGAGGGTCGAGGTCGAAGACGAGCCGGTCGGGGCAGTGCAGGCAGTCCGCGGGGCTCAGCCACGGATGCGGCGTGATGCACGCCTGGTTGGCGAGGTAGACGAGGGTGGCGGTGCCGTCACAGACCACCATGGTGAGGCTGCCGCCCTCCTTGGGCACCCGCACGGTATGAATCCAGTCCGGGAAGTAATCGGGAACGTCCTTGTGGAAGAAGGACTTTCCCTTGTAGCCGTCGGGGTGGCGTTCCATCATCAGGGGCCGGTCCTTGAGATGGGTGAGCATCGGGCGCGCCACGGTCCGGTAGTAGTCGATCAGTTCGGCCTTGGTGATTCCATCGTCCGGGAACAGTTCCTTGTCCGGATGGGACAACGGCACGCTGCGGCCGCCGACACGCACCTCGTCTCCGGTCTTCGCCCTGGCACCCATGAGTACCTCCTCGTCTTCAGACGGTCCATGCCTGCGCGCAATTCCTCCAGAGTCCTGCGGTCGTAGCCGGTGCCGACCTTTCCCGCGTGGAAGAGCCGTTGTCTCTCGTAGTAACCGACCCGCAGCGCACCGAAGCCGGTACGGCTGCCCCCGGGGCCGGTGAAGCCGCCGATCACCAGCTCCTGCCGTCGGCTGCACTTGAACTTCAGCCACTTCGTCGAGCGGCGTTGCTGCGGGTGCGCAACGGCAGCGACCGGTCGGGGACGGGCATCCGGATCCACCTCTTCCACCGGAAGGACAGGCAGCAGCGGCCCCCTCCGAGTACCCGCCGGACCAGGTTGGATGCGGGCAGCGACCCGAGCCGACGGAACCGGGGGCGATCGACGAGTGAGCACCCTCAGCGTGGCGGCCCGGAGGGCTCCCCAGCCGCGAGTCCGCAGGTGTCGACGGCTCTCCCGGGGGCAGTCGGGGGTTGTACAGACCTGCGACTGCCCGTGGGGCGCCGGACGACCCCGAGTGGCACGGAGAGGAGGGCGGTATCAGGTGGTGCGCACTGTCGGAGTGGAGGAGGAACTCCTTCTGGTCGACCCGGACAGCGGGGAGCCGAAGTCGCTGTCGGCCGCCGTCCTCGCCCGTGCCACCCAGGACGATCCCGGACAGGACGTGTTCCAGAAGGAGCTGTTCGGGCAGATGCTGGAGTTCGCCACGCATCCGCAGGCGGACATGGCGGACCTCGGCGCCGAGATCGTGCGCTGCCGCAAGGAGGCGGCGCGGCTCGCCGGCGAGTTCGGGTGCGCGGTCGCCGCGCTCGCCACTTCCCCGCTGCCGGCCAGCCCGTCGATCAGCGTGAACGAGCGCTACGAGTGGATGGCCCGGCGGTACGGGATCACCACCCAGGACCAGCTCGTGTGCGGCTGCCATGTGCATGTTTCGGTGGAGTCCGACGAGGAGGGCGTCGCCGTCCTCGACCGGCTCCGGCCGTGGCTTCCGGTGCTCCTGGCGCTCAGCGCCAACTCGCCGTTCTGTCAGGGCCGGGACACCGGCTACGCCGCCTACCGCAGCCGGGTTTGGGAGCGCTGGCCGTCGGCGGGGCCTACGGAGCTGTTCGGCTCGGCCGAGCGGTACCACCGGTGGGTGTCGGACATGGTGGCCACGGGGGTCATCCTGGACGAGCGGATGGCGTACTTCGACGCGCGGCTGTCCGCGCGTTACCCGACGGTGGAGATCCGGGTGGCGGACGTGTGTCTGCGCGCGGATACCGCCGTCCTGGTCGCCACACTCTCCCGGGCCCTGGTCGAGACGGCGGCGCGAGACTGGCGGGCGGGCACACCACCGCCCGACCACGGTGTCTGCCTGCTGAGGCTTGCCGCCTGGCAGGCTGCCCGGTCGGGTCTGGGCCAGGAACTGCTCGACCCCGCGACCATGCGGCCCCGGCCCGCCCCGGACGTGGTGCGCTCGTTGCTGGGGCACACCGGAGACGCACTGACCGGCAGTGGGGATGCGGCCTTGGTCGAGGAGGCTGTGGCCCGACTGCTGCACCGCGGCAACGGAGCCCGCGAGCAGCGTCTGCTCATGGAGCGCACGGGCAGCCTGCGCAACGTCGTCACCGAGTGCATACGGCACACCCAGGAGTGAGCGACTCGGTGAGACATCGGGGCGAGTACCGCTCGGTGCCCGAACAGTACAAGGCCCTGCCCTCGGGCACGGCCCCACGGCGTCGCGCACGTCGTGCGGTCACACGCGGGGTTCCGGTTCGGTGTGGCGGAGCAGTACGCCCACGCCCTCGTGCAGTCTCACCTGCTGCTCGGGCACCAGGACCAGCTCGGCCCGGGTGCCGACCAGGGCGCGGGTGAGGACCGCGTCGGCGCGCTCCTCGCGGACGTCCTGGACGCCGTAGGAGCGCAGTTCCTGTTCGGTGAGGGCGAGTTGGCCGGGTTCCGGGCCGGCCCACAGGCGGAGCGGCGACTCGGGGTGGTGGTTGAGGAAGAGGGCTTTGATCTGGCCGCGCTGCAGAGCCGACACGGCGGGGGCAAGGCCTTCGGCCGATGCTCCGTCGTGGGCGCACTCGGCGAGGAAGGCCGCCAGCAGGGACCGGTCGTGCGCGGCCATGCGTCCGCCGAAGAGGCTTTCGAGCCGGTGCCCCGGTGTGACCCTGGTCAGGGGCCATACGCCGATCTCGGCCTCGATCCGCACACTGCCCGGGGCGTCCGTGGAGTGCCGGCCGCTGTAGTGGACGTACGCCGCCAGGTAGGGGATCCCGGGGGAGTGCTGGACGATCAGCGGCAGGGTAGGCGCCGGGGACGTCGGTGTCGCCGGAACAGCGCATGCACCGCCCGGCAGGAGCCGTAGCCACTGCTCCTGCCGTGTATGGCCGATGTCGGCCGGGCGCGCACCGAGCTTCTGAAGGCGTTCGCGTTCGGCGTCCTGATCGCGGTCGGTGGCGTTGACGTCGATGTGCGGCCGGGATTTCCCCACCGAACCCTTCGCGTGGCCCGATCTCCGGCGTGCCGTCGTCCTCGCGACCGAGCACGAGAAGCCCCGTGGGTCAGCCGAGTCGGGCTGTCATCCGGTTCTGTCGGCTGCTTCGGTGTGCTTGACGTCGTGCTGGACCAGGAGGGAGAGCAGATCCGCCACGGTCAGGTCCGCCTCGGCCGGGTGGCGCAGGATGGTTCCCGGCTGGATTTTGTACGTGTTGGACCGACCTTCGCGGTCGTGGGTGAGGTAACCGTCCGCCTCCAGGTCGGAAATGATCTTCTGGACCGCGCGTTCGGTGAGCCGGCAGTGTGCGGCAATGTCGCGGACGCGGCTCCGGTGATTGGTCGCGATCGCGGCCAGGACCCGGGCGTGGTTGGTGAGGAACGTCCACCCCGTGTGTGGCTCCGGTACTTCTCCCATGCTTCCAGGGTAGGACGTCTGTTTCACGCGTCCAAAAGGATGAAACAAATTTCCGGTATTACTTGACAGGCTACAGTCGGCGAGTCGAACCTGAATGCGGAATCAGTGGGCGCCACGGAGGAGGCGGCCATGTTGAGAAGAAAGCTTCCCCGGCAGCAGGCCAGGGAGGTGGAGATGGGGAGCAGGCGATCGGTGATGCAATCGCCTGCCGGAGCGGATGCAGCACCGCAGGGTCTCCTGATCGACGCCTCGCCCCACGGGGGGCGCGTGTGCGTGACGATTCGCGGCGAGATCGACTTGAGCGCGCAAGCGGCACTCGAAGCCGCGTTGCGGGACGCCGTCACGCGGAGCACCTACGGTGTGGATCTCGACATGAGCGGGACAACGTTCTGCGATTGCACCGGCTTGAACTGCTTCCTGGCCGCGCGGCACCGCGCCCTGCCGGCAGGCAAAACTGTGACCATCCAGGCTGCCAGCCGTCAGGTGCAGCGCCTGCTGAGCGTGACGGGCACGTGGCCGCTGTTCACGCTTGAGCACCGGGCCTTGAGCCAGTCGGCATGCGCGCCCACGCCGCCGACCGCAGCACACGAGGAGGAAGCCCTGGACGGTGACGAGGACCTGCGTACGGAGGTCGAACAGCTGCGTCGGGCCATGCAGACGCGTCCGGTCATCGACCAGGCCACGGGGATCCTGATGGCCACGTTCGGCCTCAGAGCCCAGGACGCCTGGCATGTGCTGGTCGAGGTCTCCCAGAGCACGAACACCAAACTCGCCGTGGTCGCCGAGGAACTGGTGACTACGGTTCAGGGCCAGGCGCTCTCCGCGGCAGTCCAGCAGCAGGTGCGCGCGGCTGTCGCCTCTCTTCCCGCCGGCCATGCACCTGCCGATGAGAAGCCGTTGCAACAGTCTGTCCAGGAGGACGGCGATGATGGCCGTGCGACGACTTCACCAGACGAGGCATGACCCAGAAGTAGCCGCACAGGGTCCGGCCCCTCGCTGCACCTGCCGCACTTGCCTGGCGGTGCCCGGCCTCAAGGCGCCCGGACGTGTGAGCGGCGGCGCGCAGGACGTATCGAATCCGACGATGGCCGGCCCTCGGGCTTCCCGAACGGGCTGCGGACGGGCAGCGCGGGCAGCTACCGGAGCTCATCGCCGCTTCAGGTATGGCTGACGGACGGCCGATGGCTGTCGTGCGTCAAGCCGCCAGGGGCGCAACGCCCGGTTGGATTCCGGGTCTTGTGCGCATCTCGACAGGTTGATCACGGCCGCGCCGACAGGAGCGAGTGATGGACGGCGACCCGCTGGTTGAGGATGCTGGGCCTCGTGCGTTCTGTGATCTCTGCCGAGCCTCTATAGCCCCTGGGCAGGCTGTCCATGGGCAGGTGAGGGACTCGTCGTTCGCCCACCCTGTCGACCCGCAGCAGGACGGCAACCGAATGGTGACCTCCTGCTGTGTGGATCATCTGGCTGAGCTCCAGCGGCAGTTTCGCGAGCGGCCCTTCGTGACCGAGGAGCTGTGGGTGGCGAAGATTGATCAGGTGATGCAGCGGCATCACGTGGGATTGAGCAATGAACAGCTGGTCAGGGAAACCGGGCTGAACCTGTTGCAACTTGAGGCCGCGGCGCGCTGGTGCCTGGGCGTCGGTCCTCCTGTAGACGGCCCGGGAGCGGACGAAGGATGAGCGGCAGGCGGTGGACAGGGCGCTCGCCCCCTGTTGAAGTGCGCGGTCGCGCGGATCCCGAACACCACGTCGGCCTCCGACCAAGGGCCGAGCAACCAGGACGCCAGGGCCCGTATGCTGCCGACCCTGCACCGGGCCCCGCGTGACGCCGGGCTGAAGAGCGGTCCTGCTGGTTCACAGATAGGCCCTTCGCGAGGGATCTGGCAGCGGAAGGGGCGAACGGCCGACTCTGCGGCCGTTCGCCCCTGGGGTGGCGGGTTCGGGTCAGGCGTCCAGGCGGCGCTTGGCGAGCCAGGTGACCATCTTTGGGTCGTGGTGGTCGAAGAACAGGGAGCTGCCCGTGTCGAGGGTGGCGATGGCGGCCATCTGCTCATCGGTGAGCCGGAAGTCGAAGACGTCGATGTTCTCGGCCATGCGCTCGGCCCGCACCGACTTGGGGATGGCGACGACGCCGCGCTGGGTCAGCCAGCGCAGGACGACCTGGGCGACGGACTTGTCGAACTCCTTGCCGATCTCGGCAAGCAGCGGGTTGGTAAACAGGTCGTTCTTGCCCTCGGCGAAGCCGCCCCAGGACTGGATCTGCACCCCGTGCTCGCGCATGAGGTCCTGGTACTCGGCGCGCTGGAAGAAGGGGTGGGTCTCGATCTGGTTGACGGCCGGGGTGATCTCGCTGTTGACGATCAGGTCGATCAGCCGGTCGGGGTAGAAGTTGGCGACACCGACCGCCTTGGCCACACCCTCGCGGTTGAGCGCCTCCATGGCACGCCACTGGCCGTAGACGTCGCCGAAGGGCTGGTGCATCAGGTACAGGTCGAGGTGGTCCAGGCCCAGCTTGTTCAGGGACGTCTCGAACGCGCGGCGGGTGTTGTCCTCGGTGGGGGCGTCCTGGACCCACAGCTTGGTCGTGACGAACAGCTCCTCGCGCGCGATGCCGCTGGACTTGATGGCGCGGCCTACGGCTTCTTCGTTGCCGTAGGCGGCGGCGGTGTCCAGCAGGCGGTAGCCGGCGCCCAGGGCCTCGGAGACGGCGCGCTCGGTGTCCTCGGCGGGAATCTGGTAGACGCCGAAGCCGAGGAGCGGCATCTCGACACCGTTGTTGAGAGTGACGGTCTGCATGAGCGGAATGTCCTTCGCAGTGCGGGTGGTCAGGGGCGGATGAGGGCCTTGAGGACCTGGCGGTCGGCCATGGCCCGATAGGCGTTTGGCGTCCGGTCGAGGGTGAAGGTGCGGTCGAAGACGCGGCCGGGAGCGATGGTGCCGTCCAGGACGTCGGCCAGCAGTTCCGGGATATAGGCGCGGGCGGGGCTCGCGCCGCCGGTCAGGGTGATGTTGCGCATGAACTCGGCAGGGCCGATCGACCCCTGCTCGTACTTGGGGGACGCCCAGGCGACTGATGGTGCCGCCGTTCAGAACCGCGCCGAGCGCGGTGTCGAGGGCCTGGCGGGTGCCGACGGCCTCGATGACCTTGTCCACGCCGCCGGTCAACTCGCGGATGCGTGCGATGCCCTCCTCGCCGCGCTCGGCGACCACGTCGGTGGCGCCGAAGTCGCGGCCCAGGGTGGTGCGCACCTCGTGGCGGCCGGCCAGCACGATTCGCTCGGCACCGAGCCTTTTCGCGGCGATCACCGCGCACAGACCGACCGCGCCGTCGCCGACGACGAGCACCGCGTCCCCGCGGCCGACGCGGGCTGTGACGGCTCCGTGGTGGCCGGTGGTCATCACGTCCGACAGGGCCAGCAGCGAAGGCAGCAGCTCGGAGTCGGCGGCTACCGGCAGCTTCACCAGGGTGCCGTCCGCGTACGGGACTCGGACGGCTTCGCCCTGCCCGCCGTCTACAGCGTCGAAGCCGTACCGGCCGCCGTTGCGGCACGAGATGTGCAGGCCCTTGGTGCAGTAGTCGCAGGTGTTGTCGCTGTAGGTGAACGGCGCGACGACCAGGTCGCCCGCCTTGAGGCCGGTCACGTCCGCGCCGGTCTCCTCGACGACGCCGAGGAACTCGTGCCCCATGGGGCGGCCGGTGTCAGTGGCTGGCATCGACTGGTAGGGCCACAGGTCGCTGCCGCACACGCACGCGGCCAGCGTGCGCACCACCGCGTCGGTCGAATCCACGATCTTCGGGTCGGGCCGGTACTCGACGCGGACGTCGCCGGCTCCGTACATCACTGCTGCACGCATCAGGGGTACTACTCCAAACGGAGGTGTGCTGGGCGGTGCGGGTGATCAGCGTTCGAGCATCTGCGCCTGGGCTTCGGTGTGGGTGTCGCCGGCGGCAGGCGGCAGGCTGCTGAGCTGGTGCAGCTGCTCGGCGGTGAGCGTGACTGCATCGGCGGCGGTGTTCTCCTCGACCCGGGTCACCCGCTTGGTGCCGGGGATCGGGGCGATGTCGTCGCCCTGGGCGAGCAGCCAGGCCAGCGCGACCTGCGCCGGTGTCGCGCCGACCTCGGCGGCCAGGGCCTTGACCTCGTCGGCGAGCGCCAGGTTGCGCTGGAAGTTCTCCCCGGTGAAGCGGGGGTTGTCGCGGCGGAAGTCGTCCTCGTCGAACTGGTCGGTGGAGCGGACGGTGCCGGTCAGGAAGCCACGGCCCAGCGGAGAGAACGGCACCAGGCCGATGTTCAGCTCCCGCAGGACGGGCAGAACGCGCTCCTCGATGCCGCGGGTCCACAGCGAGTACTCCGACTGCACCGCGGTGACCGGCTGCACGGCATGGGCCCGGCGGATCGTGTCCGGACCGGCCTCGGACAGGCCGAAAGCGCGCACCTTACCCTCGGTAATCAGCTCGCCCACGGCGCCGGCGGTCTCCTCGATCGGCGTGCTCGGATCCACCCGGTGCTGGTAGTACAGGTCGATGTGGTCGGTACCCAGCCGCTTCAGTGAGCCCTCGACCGCGGTGCGGATGTTCGCCGGGGTGGAGTCCAGGTTCCACGCGCCGTCACCGGCGTGTGAGACCAGGCCGAACTTGGTGGCCAGCACCACCTTGTCCCGGCGGCCCTTCAGCGCCCGCCCGAGCAACTCCTCGTTGGCGTAGGGGCCGTAGATCTCGGCGGTGTCGATGAGCGTGACGCCCAGCTCCAGCGCCCGGTGCACGGTCCTGATCGACTCCGCCTCATCGGTACCGGAGCCGGTGTAGCCGTGGGACATGCCCATAGCGCCCAGACCGATCCGGGAAACCTCCAGGTCACGCAGCTTGATGTACCGCATCTCGCCCTCTCCGGCTCGTGGTGCTGCCGGGCCCCTTCGCCACTCTCGCCCAGGCCGTCAGGCGGTGCCTGTCGTGGCCTGGACGGCAGCGAGGGTGGTGCCGGCATCTTGCTCATTCACCTTCGCCCGGATTCCTCCGGTGTGGCAGGGCGGGCTCTTCAGGGGTAATGACAGGGACCCCCTCCCGTCTGCAAGCCACGTGCCGAGCGGGTGAGACTGGAGTCATGGCATCCGAGAGCGCGAACAGCGAGGGCGCCGAGCTGGGCCGCTACCTGCGCGCCCGCCGCACCCAGACCAGCCCCGAACACGTCGGCCTCACCGTCGGCGCCGGCATCCGTCGCACCCCCGGCCTGCGCCGCGAGGAGCTGGCCACCCTCGCCGGCATCAGCATCGACTACTACGTGCGCCTGGAACGCGGCAAGGAGACCCGCCCCAGCCCCGCCGTCCTGGACTCGCTCGCCCGAGCCCTGCATATGGACGACCAAGAGCACCAGCACCTGCGCGAGCTCGCCGCCCGCGCCGCCCGCTACACCCCCGAGCCGCCGCCCGCGCCCAGCCGGACCGTGCGCCCCCACCTCCAGCTGCTCCTGGAGTCACTGCGCCCGAACCCGGCGTACGTCATCAGCCGCAGCATGGACGTGCTCGCCTGGAACCCCGGCGGCCTCGCCCTGTACGCGGGCCTGGACGACTGGCCCGTCAAACACCGCAACCTCGCCCGCTACCTCTTCCTCCACCCCGCAGCCCGCGACATCTTCGCCGACTGGGATCGGCAGATCACCGCCTGCGTCGCCCGCCTGCGCGCCATCGCCGGCACCGCACCCGACGCCCCGGACCTCACCCACCTCGTCGGCGAGCTGCTTCTCAGGAGCCCTGACTTCGCGGGCCTGTGGGAACGCTACGAAGTCACCGGGCGTAAACCCGCCCACAAGACGTTCCACCACCCCCAGGTCGGCACGATCACCCTCACCTCGCAGTCACTGCACATTGAAGGCACACCCGGCCAGCGCATCGGCGTCTACACCGCCGAACCCGGCAGCCCCGACCACGATGCACTGCTCCTGCTCGACATGACTGCACCGTGGCCTGTGGACCGCTCCGCGTCCGCCCCGCAAGAAGCCGCCGATCAGCAACCGTGAGACAACCTAAGGACCGCTGGTCACGGGCCTGTCCCATGCCATGAGCAGAACTCCTCGCCCAGGCCGAAGCCTCCCGCGAGCTGGGCGGCAACCTCGGCCACGACGACGTCACCGCCTGACGTGACGCAGCGGCGGGCCGGACGGACAACTTCCGTCCTCGCTGCTGACTCGGGGAAGGGCGTACCGGGTCCGCGGATACGCCGGCGGATACGGAGCCGCCACGTTCCTGAGACTGAGCGGCTGTGCCAGAGACCTGAGACAGCGGACGAACCGCTGGTCAACGGGAACCACCTGTGCCACGAGCAGCGAGGCCCTACACCAGCGTATGAGTGTCACAGGCTGCGCACCAGGCAGGACATGGCCAGTCGCGGTCCAGGGCGGGGGCGCCGCCGGGCGCTCAGGGCGGCTTGCATTACTTCGAGCGGGACTGCAGGCGAGCGGGGGTTCGCTGCCGGCATGCGCGGGTACCCGGCAGCCACCGCTGACCGGACGCGGCGGGGCAGACGGTACGCATGCGAGGAGGGACGCGACACCATGAAGGCAGTCATTTGGCAGGGGCGGCGGGACGTGCGCGTCGAGGACGTGCCTGACCCACGGATCGAGGAGCCCACCGATGCCGTCATCCGCATTACGTCCACCGGGCTGTGCGGATCGGATCTGCACTTGTACGAGGTGCTCACCCCGTTCATGACCCCGGGTGACATCCTTGGCCACGAACCGATGGGAATCGTCGAGGAAGTCGGCGCTGGGGTACCCGACCTCGCGGCGGGTGACCGGGTCGTGGTGCCGTTCCAGATCGCCTGCGGATCCTGCTGGATGTGCCTGACGGGGCTGCCCACCCAGTGCGAGACCACCCAGGTCACCGGGGAGGGCATGGGCGCCGCCCTGTTCGGCTACACCCGCCTGTACGGTTCGGTGCCCGGCGCACAGGCGGAATACCTGCGGGTTCCGCAGGCGCAGTACGGCCCTATCAAGGTGCCCGAGGGTCCGCCGGACGACCGCTTCGTCTACCTCTCCGACGTGCTGCCCACCGCATGGCAGGCCGTCGAGTACGCGTCCCTCCCGCCCGGCGGCACTCTCGCCGTCCTCGGCCTCGGTCCGATCGGCGACATGGCCTGTCGTATCGCGATGGCCCGGGGTGCCGAGCGGGTGTTCGGTGTCGACCTCGTGCCCGAGCGGCTGGCCAGGGCGGGCCGACGCGGCGTGCAGACGTACGACCTCAGGGCCTTCGACGACGAGAAGGCGCTCGTCACCGCGATTCGCGACGCGACCGACGGCCGGGGCCCGGACGCCGTGATCGATGCCGTCGGCACCGAGGCCCACGGCAGCGCCGCCGCCAAACTCGCCCAGACGGCCTCCGCGCTCCTGCCCCGCAGGCTCAGCGGGCCGCTCGCGGAACGCTTCAGCATCGACCGGCTCGGAGCCCTCCACATGGCCATCGACCTGGTCCGGCGCGGCGGCACGATCTCGCTCAGCGGCGTGTACGGCGGCACGGCCGACCCGATGCCCCTGCTCACCCTCTTCGACAAGCAGATCCAGCTACGGATGGGGCAGGCGAACGTCCGCCGGTGGAGCGACCAGATCATGCTGTACCTCACGGACGAGGACCCCCTGGGTGTCGACGACTTCGCCACCCACCGGCTGCCGCTGGCCGAGGCGCCGCACGCCTACGAGATGTTCCAGCGCAAGCAGGACGGGGCGATCAAAATCCTGATGCGGCCGTAGCTACCCAGGCGCCGTCGTACGCGGTGCGCTCCCCGTACTCGAACACGAGCGGATCCGAGGCGGGGGTGAGATGCTCACTACGCGATCGACTTCCGTTCGTGGGGAATCTTCTCGCCGGCCTCGATTGCCACCGGGAGCCGGTTCTCGGCGGGCGGCAGCGGGCAGGTCGCGAAGTCGGTGTAGGCGCACGGCAGGTTGGTGGCGCGGTTGAAGTCCAGGACCACGGCGCCGTCGGGCCCCGGGACGTCGATCTGCAGGGCGCGGTTGGCCGCGTATGTGGTCACGCCTGAGGTCGCGTCGGTGAACAGCACCATGAGGCTGCCCGGTGTGCGTCCGTTGAACGCGGTCAGGCTCAACTCCCGGCCGGCGATGCCGAAGTCGATCCGGCCGGGTGCGTCGTAGACGTGCTGAAGCCCCTCGACGGCGGCGCCCACGGTGGTCGGCCGTGGTTGGGCGAAGGGGATGTACCTGCCGGTGACCACCCAGCGCGGGTCCGGCGCATACGCGGGCGTCCCGGTGAAGGCGGTGCGCAGCTGATGCTGTGGGTGCCGCGGCCGGATCACGTCGTGGCCGCCGCGCCTGGCGATCTCGATCACCGCGTCCCTCCAGACGGCGTTGACGCCGCCGCGTTCCGGGACGACGCCGAAAGCGTGTCGTCCGCGCACCACGGTGCCGTCGACGACGAGTTCCTCGTCCTCGCCGAGTACGACGCTGACACCGTCGTCGCCCGTCGACCAGATGCCGGGCGCGTCGGGGAAGCGCTGGGGTTGGGCGGTCGGCCAGTGCAGGCCGGTGACGGCGAGGAATCCGTGTTCGTGGGCGAGCGCGGCATCCTTCCGGAGGTGCCACGCCTCCCATTCCTCGGTGAAGGCGTCGATGTCGGTGGGGGAATCCTGGACGGTCATGTGAACTCCTTGGGGATTAAGTCCGGTTGGGGGAGGATCAGCGCCTCACACGGCGTCTGTTGGCGGGGGAGCGGCGGGCGACGTCCCCGATGTTGTACCCGGCGATGCTGCGGCTGTTCCTGCGTCCGCGAAGCCCTCGCGGGCGAACAACGTGTCGTAGCCCAAAACGCCGGCCAGTTCCGCCTTCTCGAGGAGCCCAGCGCGCCCACCGGTCGGACGAAGTCCGTGTCGGCCACGGCAAACTCGGCTTGGCCTCCGAAAGCCGGGAGGTAGGCGGCGACTTGCTCGCCGACAGCCGGTCCCCTCGCCCCGGTGTCTGGATCTCCCCCAGGACCTCCGGGCCGCCGCTCGACTTCGATCCGTATGCATGCATGCGGTGCTCCTCTCAACCGTGCTGCCGGACCGGAAGCGGAGAGTCCCAGCCCTCTGCGAAGAGGGTCACTGTCAGGGGGCGCCGCTCACGGGCGGTTGAGGGCGCGACGGCGGCATGAACGGGGCCGCGAGGGACTGGCCGGGCGCCTGGGGCGCGGCGTCACCGTCCGGCGGAACAGGCCGTGGTCGTGACGCGCACGTAGTCGACGTGGCGGCGGGTCACGAGCACGGTCATGAAGCCAGCAAACCACAGTCGCCGCGAACAACACCAGTGACTGCCTCACCCCGGCCGCCGGGCAGCGCCTGCGGAACAAGTTCGCCTACCGGCGCGGCGACTTGCTCCACTTCGATGGTTACAACGACGTGCTGGAGACGATGTGGCCGGCGGTGACGGAGCCGATCGGCTGACTCATGGCACACCGGGGCAGCACGCACCGGCACCACGTGGTCGTCTCACCCGATGGGATGCGTGGTGGACGCACCTTCCCTTGTGTGCTTTGATCCGGCCATGGAGATAACTGGCCCGGCACGCACGGTGCTGCTCGACCCGTTCTGGGTGAGCCGCCGCGCCGACCAGTTCGACCAGGTCTGTTGCTGACCGTCGTTCGACGGCCCCTGATCTCGACCTCTCTCGACTTGCGACTCGCCTCGGCACACCACGCCACCGACAACCGGCCGCGTCGGTAGGGCACTTGTGTTGCCGTAGTCGGTCCGCTGCTGCCGCGAAGGAACACCCATGGCCCAGCCCACGGCCCTGCCCGTCATCGACATCTCCCGCTTCCGCGCCCCGCACACCGACCGCGACACCTTCCTCGCCGAACTCCGGTCCGCCGCCCACGAGGTGGGCTTCTTCTACGTCACCGGGCACGGTGTTGCCGCATCGCTCAGAGACGAGGTGCTGAACGCGGCCCGCGCCTTCTTCGCGCTGCCGGAGCAGGCACGGCTGGAGATCGAGAACGTCAACTCACCGCAGTTCCGCGGCTACACGCGTACGGGGACCGAGTACACGGCGGGCAGTGCCGACTGGCGCGAGCAGATCGACATCGGCCCGGAGCGTGAGGCACTGGACACCGGCCCGGACGATCCCGACTACCTGCGCCTCGTCGGGCCAAACCAATGGCCTTCCGCGATACCGGAGTTGAGGGACGTCGTGCTGCGCTGGCAGGCGGAGGCGCTGCGCGTGAGCCGTGAGGTCCTCCGGGCTCTGGCGGCCGCGCTCGGGCAGGACGAGGGCTACTTCGACCAGTGGTTCGACGACGAGGCGGCCGTACACGTGAAGATCGTGCACTACCCGCCGCGCGCGGCCGCGCACGCCGACCAGGGAGTGGGCGCGCACAAGGACTACGGCTATCTCGCCCTGTTGCAGCAGGACGAGGTCGGTGGGCTGCAGGTGCGGCGCGAGGACGGCGAGTGGATCGCCGCCTCGCCTGTGCCGGACGCCTTCGTGTTCAACATCGGCGAGATGCTGGAGATCGCCACCCAGGGCTATCTGAGGGCCACGCAGCACCGGGTCGTCAGCCCACAGCCGGGCGTCCACCGCTACTCCATCCCCTTCTTCCTCGGCCCGCGCCTCGACGCGGTCGTCAAGCCGCTGCAGTTGCCGCCGGAACTGGCGGCGCGCAGCCGAGGTGTCACCGACGACCCGGACAACCCGCTCCTGGCGGCCTTCGGGGAGAACGCCGTGATCGGCTGGCTCCGCTCGCATCCACGGGTCGCCGATCGCTGGTGGCCCGATGTTGTCGCGAGGAGGGAGAGCGGTCGATGACCACTGAACGTCAGGCCGGCGGCTGGGAGTTCGAGACGCGCCAGGTGCACGCGGGTGCCGTACCCGATCCGGCCACCGGCGCGCGGGCCGTGCCGATCCACCAGACCACCAGCTACGTCTACCGCGACACCGCGCACGCCGCCGCGGCCTTCGAACTGGCCGACCTCACCACCCACGCCTACACCCGCCTGTCGAACCCGACCACCGCCGTGGCCGAGGAGCGCATCGCCTCCCTGGAGGGCGGTTCGGCGGCGGTCGCCGTGGCCAGCGGCCAGGCCGCGACCTCGCTCGCGCTGCTGAACCTGGCCCGCACGGGGGACCACATCGTCGCCTCCTCCTCCCTCTACGGCGGCACCCGCACCCTCCTCGAGCACACGTTCGCCGACTTCGGTATCTCGGTCACCTTCGTCGACGACCCGGACGACCTCAGAGCCTGGCGTGCCGCCGTACGGCCCGGCACCAAGGCCCTGTTCGGCGAGAGCATCGGCAACCCGCGCGGCAACGTGCTCGACATCGAGGCCGTCGCCCAGGTCGCGCACGACGCCGGAGTGCCGCTGGTGATCGACAACACGGTGCTCACGCCCTACCTGTTGCGGCCCATCGAGCACGGCGCCGACATCGTCGTGCACTCCACCACCAAGTTCCTGTCCGGCCACGGCACCGGCATCGGCGGGGTCGTCGTCGACAGCGGGCACTTCGACTTCGGTGCCGACCCCGACCGGTGGCCCGGACTGACCCGCCCGGACCCGACCTACAACGGGCTGTCCTTCTGGGACTCCTTCTCCGACCTGGGCCTCGCGTACGCGCTGCGCCTGCGCACCCGGCTGGTCCGGGATCTGGGACCGGCCGTCTCGCCGTTCAACAGTTTCCTGCTTCTCCAAGGCCTCGAGACGCTCAGTCTGCGCATCGAACGGCACGTCGCCAACGCCCAGGTGCTGGCCGAGTGGCTCGAGCAGCGGCCGCAGGTCTCGCAGGTGCACTACGCCGGACTGCCCTCCAGCCCGTGGCAGGCCGGGGCCAAGCGTTACCTGCCGCGCGGCGCCGGCGCGGTCCTCGCCTTCGAACTCGCGGACGGCCTGGAGGCGGGCCGGCGCTTCGTCGAAGGCGTCCGGCTCTTCAGCCACCTCGCGAACATCGGCGACGTACGCAGTCTCGTCATCCACCCCGCCTCCACCACCCACGCCCAGCTGGACGCCCGTCAGCAGGCCGCGGCCGGTGTCACGCCCGGCCTGGTGCGGCTGTCGGTCGGGATCGAGGGGGTCGACGACCTCATCGCCGACCTCGAAGCGGGCCTGAGGGCCGCCGCCGTATGAAGCACCTCCGTCAGCACCCACACACCCGAGGAGCACCATCCGCCATGCGCCGCAGAACCGCCGTCCGGCTCGCCGCCATCGCAGTACTCGCCGGCCTGGCCACGACCGCCTGCGGCACCGGCTCGGCCGACGACCCGGCGAACGCCGGACAGACCAACCAGGCCGCCGAACCGTCCGCCATCGACACCGATGCCACTGTCGACATACGCCTCGTGCTGGAACCGACCAGCCTCGACATCGCCTCCACGGCGGGCGCGGCGCTCGACCAGATCCTGCTCGACAACATCTACCAGGGCCTGCTGACCCGCGACGAGGACAACAAGATCAAGCCGAGTCTGGCCACCTCGTACGGCACGTCGTCCGACGGGCTCACCTACACCTTCCACCTCGCGAAGAACGCGACCTTCCACGACGGCACCAAGGTCACCGCCGCCGACGCCGTCTGGTCGCTCGAGCAGGTCACCGCGGCCGGTTCGAAGAACCCCGACGCGACGGCGCTCGCATCGGTGGAGAGCGTGTCCGCCTCCGACGACCACACCGTGGTCGTCAGGCTCAAGCACCGCGACACCGGCTTCACCTGGAGCCTGACCGGACGGGCGGGCATCGTCTTCAAGAAGGGGACGGACTTGTCCGCGCCGGCCGGCAAGGAGAACGGCACGGGTCCCTTCAAGCTCAGCGCCTGGAAACGCGGCTCCTCCATCACCTTCGTCCGCAACGACGCCTACTGGGGCAGGAAGGCGAAGGTCGCGAAGGTCGTCTTCCACTACATCAAGGACGCCAACGCGGCCAACAACGCCCAGCAGACGGGCCAGACCGACATCGAAACGGCAGCGCAGGCGGACCTGCTCCAGCCCTTCTCCGACAAGACCAGGTACGCGGTGCTGCGCGGCGACACCACCGACAAGTTCACGCTCGCGTTGAACAACGCCTCGGGCCCGACCAAGGACGTCCGGGTGCGCCGCGCCATCCGTCAGGCCATCGACAACGCCGGGCTCATCAAGATTCTCGGCGGCGCCGCCGTACCGGTCGGCGGGCCCATCCCGCCCACCGATCCCGGTTACGAGAACCTCACCTCGATCGACGCCTACAACCCGGACAACGCCAAGAAGCTGCTGAAGCAGGCCGGTCACGGCAGCGGCCTCAAGCTCACGGTACAGATCCCCAACATCTACCCGGCCGAGATCGGCGACTATCTCGCCTCCCAGCTCAAACAGGTGGGCGTCCGACTCACCGTGCGCCAGGTCGAGTTCCAGGCCTGGCTCGACGCCGTCTACACCAAGCACGACTACCAGCTCAGCGTCGTCGACCACGCCGAAGCCCGCGACCTGAACAACTTCGCCAACCCCGGCTACTACTTCGGCTACGACAACACGCATGTCCAGAAGTGGTACGCCGCCGCGCAGACCGCCGCCGGCGACTCCCAACGGGACGCGCTCCTGAAGAAGGCGGCCCGGCGGGTCTCCGAGGACGCCGCCGCGGACTGGCTGTTCGTCAACCAGACCCTCACCGTCGTACGCAGCGGAGTCACCGGCGTGCCGCGCAACTTCACCAGCAATCGCTACAACCTCGCGGACCTCGCCGTGGCGAAGAAGTGAGGCTCGCGTGACCCTGTATCTGCTGCGCCGGGCCGGACTCCTGTTGGTCTCCCTGTTCGCCGCCAGTGTGCTGATCTTCCTCGTGCTGCGGCTGCTGCCCGGCGACGTCGCCCAGACCATCGGCGGCATCAAGGCCACCCCGGCCCAGGTCGCGGCCGTCCGCCACGACCTGGGCCTGGACCGTCCACTCGTCGCGCAGTACGGAAGCTGGATCGGCGGAGTGGTGACCGGAGACCTCGGCCGGTCGGCCCTCGACGGCACGTCGGTGTCCGGGCAGCTCGCCGAGAAGTTCGCCGTGACCGGGCCGCTGGCCGTGGGCGCCGTCGTCCTCGCGCTCGCCTTCGCCGTGCCGCTGGGCGTCCTCGCGGCCGTACACCGCGACTCCCGGCTCGGCGGCGCGGTCAACGCCTTCGGGCAGCTCGGAATCGCGCTGCCGACCCTGTGGGTCGGACTGCTGCTCGTCGTGGTGTTCGCGGTCCAGGTCCGATGGCTGCCCGCCCAAGGGTTCCCTGTCGACGGCTGGGACGAGCCCGGGCAGGCGCTCCGCAGCCTCGTCCTGCCCTGGCTGGCGCTGGCTCTTTCCGAGGGCGCCGTACTGCTGAGGTTCGTGCGGTCCGCCGTGCTGGACGTCCTGCACCAGGACTGGCTGCGAACCGCCCGGGCCAAGGGCCACACCCGCACGGGCGCGCTGGTGCGGCACGGGCTGCGCAACGCGGCGGTGCCGGTGGTGTCGGTGCTCGGGCTGCAGATCGCCGCGCTGGTCGCGGGGGCGGTCGTAGTGGAGCAGGTCTTCGTCCTTCCAGGCGTGGGCCAGATGCTGATCACGGATGTCGGCAACCGGGATCTGGACAAGGTGCAGGGCGAGATCCTGCTGCTCACGGGGGCGGTGCTGGTCGTCGGGACCCTCGTGGACCTCGTGCACCGGTTGATCGATCCGAGGCTGCGGAGCGCTGTATGAAGGTCCCTCTCAAGGTCCCCCTCGTCGTCCGGGCGCTGCTGCGGAGCCGCAGTGGCTTCGCCGGCTCGGTCCTCGTCGGCCTGCTCGTGCTGTCCGCCCTGCTCTCCCTCGTCTGGACGCCGTACGACCCCACGCTCGTGCGTCCGCAGGACAGCTGGCTGCTGCCGCTTTCCGGCGGCCACGTCCTCGGGACGGACCGCCTGGGCCGGGACGAGCTCAGCCAATTGCTCACCGGGGCCCGCAGCACCCTGCGGACGGCCCTGCTCGCGGCGGCCGTCGCGGCCGTCGTAGGGCTCGCCCTGGCGCTCGCCGCGGTCCTCGTACCGCGCTGGATCGGAGCCGCGGTGGTCCAGTTCACGGACGTGCTGATCGCGTTCCCCGTTCTGTTGATCGCGATGATCCTCACCGCGGTGTACGGCGGCTCCACCTGGACAACGGTCACCGCGATCGGCCTCGGGGCGGGCGTCAATGTCGCCCGGGTCGCCCGTGCCGAAGCGGGGCGGGTGCTGGGCACCGACTACGTTCTGGCCGCCCACGCCGCCGGGTCCGGGATCTGGCGCACCGTCCGCAAGCACCTGCTGCCGAATATCGCGCCCACGCTCATCGTGCAGCTCTCGCTCGTGCTGTCCGTGGCCGTGCTCGCCGAAGCCGCCCTGTCGTTCCTCGGG
Organism: Streptomyces sp. Ag109_G2-15; assembly: GCF_900215565.1. Taxonomy (NCBI): domain Bacteria; kingdom Bacillati; phylum Actinomycetota; class Actinomycetes; order Kitasatosporales; family Streptomycetaceae; genus Streptomyces; species Streptomyces sp. Ag109_G2-15. The sequence continues at coordinate 275,823 of NZ_OCNI01000002.1, read as the reverse complement.
TTCGGTGCTCCGGCCCCCGCGGTCACCTGGGGGCGCATGCTGCACGAGCAGCAGCAGTACATCGCCGCCCGCCCGCTCCTCGTGATCTGGCCGGGCCTGGCCGTCGCCGCCTGCGTGCTCGGCTTCAACCTGCTCGGGGACGGACTGCGCGAGGCCACGGATGCGCGCTTGAGGGCTCGGGAGGTGCCGGCGTGAGCCTGTTGAACATCACCGACCTGAGTGTGCGGATCGGCGGGACGACCGTCGTCGACGAGGTCGGCCTGGAGCTGGCTCCCGGTGAACGTCTCGCGCTGATCGGCGAGTCCGGTTCGGGCAAGTCCCTCACCGCCCTCGCCGTCATGGGACTTCTGCCGGTCGGCGCGGAGGCCGGCGGCAGCATCCGGCTCGGCGGCGAGGAACTCCTCGGCCTCGGCGACCGGGAGCTGTCCCGGCTGCGCGGCGAGCGCATGGCGATGGTCTTCCAGGAGCCCATGAGCGCGCTCAACCCGCTGATGCGCATCGGAAAGCAACTCGCCGAACCCCTGCGGCTGCACCGCGGGCTGAACCGGCGCAGGGCCGCGGCCGCTGCCGTCGAACTCGCCGCACAGGTGGGACTGCCGGACCCGGAACTCATCGTCCGCTCCTGGCCGCACCAGCTCTCGGGGGGACAGCGGCAGCGCGTCGGCCTGGCCATGGCACTCGCCACCCGCCCGGAGCTGCTCATCGCCGACGAACCCACCACCGCCCTCGACGTCACCGTCCAGGCCGACATGCTGCGACTGCTGGACGACCTCGTCCAACAGCACGGCACCGCACTGCTGTTCATCAGTCACGACCTCGCCGTGGTCGCCCAGCTGTGCGCACGTGCCGCCGTACTCGAGCACGGGCGACTCGTCGAGGAAGGCGCCACCGACACCCTCGTACGCGCTCCCCGGCACCCCTACACACAACGGCTCGTGGAAGCCGCCCGAGCGACGGGCTGGGACACCCCGGAGGTCGCGCGATGACAACGCTACTCAAGGCCACCGGCCTCAGCCGCAGCTTCCGGCTGCCGCGCACCTCGCTGTTCGCGCCGGCTCTCTTCCGTCACGCCGTACAGGACGTGTCGCTGGAGCTGAGGGAGGGCAAGAGCCTCGGGATCGTGGGGGAGTCGGGCTCGGGGAAGTCGACGCTCGCCCGGCTCCTGCTCGCACTGGACCGGCCCGACGCAGGAACGGTGCACTACCGGGGCCGGGACGTACGGCCGGGTGTGCCACGCAAGCTCACTTGGTACCGGCGCGAGGTCCAGGTCGTGCTCCAGGACCCGAGGGGCTCGCTCGATCCACGCTCCACGGTCCGTGACATCGTCGCCGAGCCACTGGAATGCCTGAGGCTGCCGGGCGACCACGACGACCGGGTGGACGAACTGCTGCGCGCGGTCGGCCTGGACCCGTCCGCGCGCGGCCGGTATCCGCACGAGTTCTCCGGAGGGCAGCGGCAGCGCATCGCCATCGCGCGGGCGCTCGCCCCCGGGCCGAAGGTCCTCGTCGGCGACGAACCGCTCAGTGCTCTCGACGTGTCGGTGCGCGCCCAGATCCTCGCCCTCCTGAACGATCTCGCCGAGGCGTACGGCCTCACGCTGCTGCTCGTCTCCCACGACATCGGTGTCGTACGGCATCTGTGTACCGACGTGCTGGTGATGAAGGACGGCAGAGCCGTCGAACAGGGCCCGGCCGCATCGGTCCTGGCCGATCCCCGACACCCGTACACACGCCGCCTGCTGGCCGCCGTACCCCGGCTGCCCGCATGACCGTGAGGCTCACATGACAGCACAGACCGAACGCCCCCGCCGACTCACCCTGGGAGCTCTGGTGCACGGCTCCGGCGGCCACATCGCCGGCTGGGGGCACCCGGACGCCCGCCCCGACGGACAGCTCGACTTCCCCTTCCACGCCGACCTCGCCCGAACCCTCGAACGCGGCCGGTTCGACGCGCTGTTCGTCGCCGACGTCGTCGCGAGCCGGGGACACCAGCTCGACTCCCTGTCCCGCACCGGCCGTGCCGAGCACTTCGAACCGCTGACGCTGCTGGCCGCGCTTTCCCTGGTGACCGAGCACATCGGTCTCGCGGCGACGGCGACCACCACCTACAACCATCCGTTCCACATCGCCCGCAAGTTCGCCTCCCTCGACCACCTCTCCGCCGGTCGGGCCGGCTGGAACGTCGTCACGTCCGTGGCTCCGCTGGAGGCGGCGAACTTCGGCCACGACACCCACCTCGCACACGAGTTGCGCTACCGCCGCGCCGACGAGTTCGTGCAGGTCGTGAAGGCCCTCTGGGACAGCTTCGACGACGACGCGGTCGTACGGGACAAGGCGACCGGCCGCTACTACGACCCGGCCGGGCTGCGCACCCCGCACCACCGGGGCGAGCACTTCGCCGTACGAGGGCCGTTGAACATCTCCCGCGCGCCGCAGGGCCATCCGGTGCTCTTCCAGGCGGGCTCCTGCGAGACGGGACGGGAGTTCGCCGCCCGGCACGGGGAAGTCCTGTTCACGACCCAGCACGAGCTGGGCGCCGCCCAGGCCTTCTATGCCGACGTCAAGGCACGCGCCGCCGCCCACGGCCGCGACCCCGACCAGGTCCTGGTCTGGCCGGGCCTCACCCCGCTCGTCGCACCCACCGAGGCGGACGCACGGCGGCGGCTCGCCGAACTCCAGGACCTCATCCACGACGACGTCGCACGCCGCCTCGTTCAGGACCACATCGGCGACATCGACCTGACCGGCCATCCGGTGGACGGCCCGTTGCCGGACATCCCCGACACGAACCGCAGCAGGTCGCGCCGTGAGCTGTTGCTGAAGTCGGCTCATGACGAGAAATTGACGATGCGCGAGCTCGCGCATCGCCTCGCCGCCGGCTCCGTCGTCGCCGGTACGCCCGAGCAGATCGCCGACCACATCGAGACCTGGTTCCGGGCGCGTGCCGCCGACGGGTTCAACGTCTCCTTCCCCTATCTGCCCGGGCCCGCCGAGGACTTCGTGGACCACGTCGTGCCCCTGCTCCAGCAGCGCGGCCTGTTCCCCAACGCGTACGAGGGCACCACTCTGCGCGAGAACCTCGGGCTGTCGCGCCCCGTCGCCCGCGCACGACACCTCGAGGAGGCCGGACGATGAGCCGTCGCAGCGACCAGTTCCACCTCAACGCCTTCCTCAAGCCGCCGGGCGAGTACCTGGCCGCCTGGCGCCACCCGGACACCGCAGCGGACGCGGGGGTGAACATCCGGGAGGTCCTCTCCTACGCGAGGATCGCGGAAGACGCCGCCTTCGACGCGGTGTTCCTCGCCGACCTTGTCGGCGTGCCCTTCGCGGGCGAGGACGTCCTCAGCAGGGTCAGCGTCGTCAACGACTCCTTCGAACCGACGACCCTGCTGGCCGCGCTCGCCGCCGGGACCTCCCGGATCGGTCTGATCGCCACCGCGTCGACCAGCTACAACGAGCCCTATCACGTGGCCCGTACGTTCGCCTCGATCGACCACATCTCCAACGGGCGTGCCGGATGGAACGTGGTGACTTCCCTCAACGACGGGGAGGCCCAGAACTTCGGCCTCGACGCCCATCTCGACCACGCCACCCGCTACGAGCGCGCCGAAGAGTTCCACGACGTGGTGACAGGGCTCTGGGACTCCTTCGAGCTCAACATCGCCCGGCCCCCGCAGGGACACCCGGTCATCGTGCAGGCCGGTGCCTCCGAGGCGGGCAAGAACCTCGCCTCCCGCATCGCCGACGTGATCTTCTCCGGCATCAGGGACCTGGCCAAGGCCCAGGAGTTCTACACCGAGATCAAGGAACGCGCCGCCGCCCACGGCCGCGACCCGGACCACCTCAAGGTGCTCCCGGGGCTTTCGGTCGTCACCGCCCCCACCGAGTCCGAGGCCCGCGAGAAGCTGGCCCGGCTCACCGCACTCCTGCCACCGCAGGTCGCCCTGGCCGACCTCTCGTACTGGCTCGGCGGCTTCGACCTCAGCCCCTACCCGCTGGACGGCCCGCTGCCCGAACTCCCGGTCTCGAACCAGTCGCACACCGCCCAGCAACAGATCTACGAAGAGGCCCGCCGCGACAACCTCACCATCCGCGACCTCGTCCGGCGCTTCGCCGACGACGACCGCACCGTCACCGGCACCCCTGAGCAGATCGCCGACCACATCGAGGAGTGGTTCCACGGGCGCGCCGCGGACGGCTTCAACGTGATCTTCCCGTATCTGCCGGGGACCCTGAACGACTTCGCCGAGCTGGTGATACCCGAGCTGCGTCGCCGCGGCCTGTTCCGTACCCACTACACGGGCGCCACGCTGCGGGAACATCTGGGCCTTCCGCGGCCATCCCGGCACCGATAGAGGGCGCATGCTTCCCGGAGAGAGTCGTGCCGCACGGCGTGTGCTGCTGGTGTGCATGGCCGCAGGTGCGACGACCTTGCTGGACCAGGCAGTCCTGAACATCGCCGTCCCGAGCATGCGTCAGTCGATCGGGGCGAGTGCGGCGGACGTCCAGTGGATCGTGGCCGGCTACTCACTGGCCTTCGGCCTGGTCCTCGTTCCCGGTGGCAGCCTCGGTGATCTGCACGGGCGCAAGCGTCTCTTCATGGCCGCAGTGGCCGCTTTCGTCGTGGCCGGGGTGGCGGCCGCGACCGGCGGCGGGCCGGCGACCCTGATCGGCGCGCGGCTGGTGCAGGGTGCCGCGGCGGGGCTCGTCAACTCACAGGTGATCGGCACACTTCAGGATGTCTTCCACGGTCTGGACCGTGGCCGTGCGCTGGGCCTCTACGCGGTCACAGCCGGCGTTGCCTCGGCACTCGGCCCACCACTCGGCGGTGCGCTCGTCGCCGGACTCGGCGCCCAGGCGGGCTGGCGGTGCTGCCTCCTGCTGAGCTCACCGTGCGCGCTGATCACCCTGGCCCTCGCGGCCCGCTGGCTGCCACCGCCGCGGCGCACCGCCGGGAACTCCCGGCTGGATGTCATCGGCCTCGGCCTGGCCTGCGGATGCACGCTGACGTTGATGGTGCCCTTCATCAGCACCCCGGACAGCGGGTCACAGGCGCTCCTGTGGGGAGCCATGGTGTGTGTGCTCGCCGTCACCTTGGCGGTACACCAGCGCATGCGTGTGCGGAAAGGCCATCAGCCGCTCGTACATCCGGCGCTGACGTCGTCCAGACAATATGTGCTTGGCACGGCTGTCGCCATGGCCAACTTCGGTTCCTCGCTGGGCGCGTCCCTCGTGCTCACCGTCTTCCTCCAGGACGGGCTGGGCCTGTCCGCTCTGCTCACGGCGGCGGTCACCCTGCCCTCGGCGGCCGCGATGGGTGTCTCCTCGGCACTCGCCTGGCGGGTGGTGCGGCGGATCGGCCCGCGCACCGTCACCGTCGGCCTCACACTGGGAACCGCCGCCGCCTTGGCGGGCGCGGTGGTCGCACTCTCCGTACCGGCTGCGGGGCTTCCGATGGCGTTGGCCGGAACGCAGCTGATGGCCGGCGTCGCCGGAGGGCTCAGCGTGTCACCCAACCAGACCGAGGTGCTGCGGCACACGCCCGCAGAAGCTGCCGGAGTGGGCGGCGGCATCCTGCAGATGGCCCAGCGCATCGCGGCGGCCGTCTGCCTCAGCGCCGTCTCGGCGGTCTATCTGCACTCCGCTTCCAGGTCGCCGGGGGACAGCGGCCCTCGGGGCGCGTATGCACTGGCCTCCTGTGTCTGCGCCGGCCTGCTCACTCTGGCCCTGGTGCTGTCGTTGCTGCGCCGGGCCGCCACGCCACGACGCCCGTCAGCACCTGCGTCGGGGAAGCACGCGCGTGCTGCCCCCGCTTCCGTCATCGTCGACCGGGACCGGCCGCCTCGACACCGGAGCGGCGGTGGCCTTGTGGATCCGTGAGGCGGGCTGCTGATCAATGCGCCTGGGCGGTCCCGAGGAGCCGGGGCCGCAGCAGGGCGGCACCGGATTCCGCGGCCAGTCTGCGAGAGTGCGCAGCCCGGGGTGGACGACGCGCAGGGCTTCGATGCCGGCGTGCCAGCGCGCGCCCGCTGCCCACCGCTCCCTGACCTGGGCGATCTCGGGGTTGAGCGCTGTGGCTTCGGCGTGGGTGAGCTGCTCGTAGCGCATGGTGACACCGGTGGCTTCACTGATCGCGGCGACGGCTTCGGTCGGAGTGAGGGCGTCCCCGGCGAGCTCCAGCGTCCGCCCGGCGAACCGGTCCGGCCGGTCGCCGTCGATGCCGAAGAGCGGCGACGCGAGATGGTTCGCCATGAATCGCACCAGGCGCAGCACGGACACCGACCTCGGCGTGGACGCGACTCCGGTGAACACGACGTGTTCGACTCCCGCGGCCACCGCGGCATCGGCCAGAGCACGGCCGCGGACGAATTCCCGCTCCACGTCGGAACCGGCCGGACCGAACGCCGGCGAGATCGCACGGCAGGCGGGGGTCGGCGCCGGCAAGGTGTACCGGCACCCCAGCAAGGAGATCCTGCTCGAGGCGGTACTCGTCCGGCATCTCGACGACCTGGTCGGCGGACACGAGTTGGCCGCGCCCGAGCCCTCGGCGCGTCCGCACGACGCTTCCACCAGGTGCTGGACGAGCTGCTCCGCGCGGCTCAGCAGGCGGGCGGGGTCCGAACCGAGCGCAGGAGCAGGCGGATCGCTCAGTGGCCGTCGGCCGGAGCAGGCGCCGCGCGCAGGCGGAAGCCGACGCCTCGCTCCGTGGTGAGCAGGGCCGCGGCGCGTGGTCCGAGCTTGCGGCGGATGCGGTGGATGTGGAGGTCGACGGAGCGGCTGCGGCTGCCGTCCCATTCGCCCAGGCCCGTGCGCAGGTCCTCCCGGGGTATCACGCGGCCGTTGCCGCGCAGGAGTGCGGTGAGCAGCCGGAACTCCAGCGGGGTCAGGGCGACGGGAGCGCCGTCGACCAGCATGCGCTGCCCGCCGGGGTCCAAGCTGATCGGAGACGGCGCGGCGGCCACGTACGAGCCGGGCATCGTGCCGCCGGGCACCATCGGCAGTCCCGCGGCGCGCCAGGCCTCGTAGCCGCCGATGATGTCGGTGGCCCGCAGCAGGCCGAGGTCGTGCAGCCCGGCGGCGGCCATGCTCGACATGTAGCCCTGGGAGCACACGATGACGGCGCGCAGGGAGTGGTCGGCGGCCTCCTCGATGCGCCAGGTGCTGCAGGGGTCGAGTCGCCACTCCAGCACGTTCCGGTCCATCACGAGGGAGCCGGGGATCTCGCCCTCCGCCCGGCGCGCCATGTCCGACCGGACGTCCACCAGCAGGGCACCGTCGGCGAGTTCGCGGGCCGCGTCCTCGGGCGTGAGCCGGTCCAGGCGTGTGCGGGCCCGGGCCAGCAGGTCGTCGATCGACGGGTGATCGGTGTCAGGTGCGCTGCCCGGAAGCCCTTCGGGCCGTATGTGCGCCGGTGACTGCATCGCGAGCAACTCCTGTGTCGTGCCTGGGAGACGGCCGGTGGTCGTCGGAACCGGGGCGGCGACAGCCGGCGGCGAGGCGCGACGGCGTGCGGGAGTCGGTCATGCCGGAAGTTTACGGGCGGAGTTTTACGGCGGAGTTTCTCGATTCTGAAACAAGTCCCGCATTGTCTGGCGTCGATCTCCGCTGTTATCAATGAGTCGTGACCGCGAACACGCCGCTGACCCGAAGGATCCACGTGGATCTGCTGCGCGTCGGCACGTGCGCCTGTCCGCGGCGCTGAGGCGTTCCCCCCATCGCGCGCGGCCCGCCGAGGCCGCGCTCATACGGCGCCGAACACGGTCGCCGCTCTTCTGACGGCCCCCGGCCTTCCCTCGCCCCGCTCCCGCCCGTGTACAGCTCCCCCTGGTTGTGCCGTGCCGCCGGTCATTCCCTGGAGACCTCCCATGCCTGCATCCCATCCCGACGCGCTCCCGCAGCACTGGCAGGACGTCCTGCCCGCCGGACCCTCCCGCCGCGGCTTCCTCACCCTGGCCGGCGGCAGTGCTCTGGCCGCCCTGCTCGCGGCCTGCGCCCCGAGCGCCGAGGACGACGCGTCGGCCGGAACGAAGGCCTCGGCCACGGGCCCGGCCAAGCGCGGCGGAACCCTCCGCGTGGGCACTCCGCCACCGCCCACCGCCGTCGACCCGGTGACCGCGTACGACGGCAGCGCGATCGCCCTCTACCAGCTCGTCGCCGAGTACCTGATCTGGCTGGACAAGGACTTCAAGCTGGTACCGCGGCTCGCCACCAAGTGGACCTCGGACTCGTCCGGCCGCAAGTGGACCTTCACCCTGCGCGAGGGCGTCACCTTCTCCGACGGCACGAGGCTCGACGCCGCCACGGTGAAGGCGTCCTTCGACCGGCTCCTCGACCCGAAGAACAAGTCGGCCGCGCTGTCCGCCTTCGACACCGTCCTCAGGGCGGGCGGCGTGAGCATCCAGGGCGACTCGACCGTGGTCTTCACCCTGGAACGCCCATTCTCCGACTTCCCGTACCTGGTCTCGGCCGGCAACTACAACGCGGTGATCCTGAAGAAGGACTACGCCGGCGACTTCACCAAGCACGGCATCGGGACGGGCCCGTTCACGCTCAAGTCGTACGACGTGTCCGCGGGCGCCTCCTTCGTCCGCAACCCCAAGTACTGGGACAGCCCCAAGCCCTACCTCGACGGCGTGGAGGTGAAGTTCTACGCCGACGACCAGGCCGACCTCGTGGCCCTGCAGTCCGGTGACATCGACGCCCAGTTCCTCAGCCGGCCCGCGCTCGTCGAACCCCTGGGGAACAGCGGCGGCATCGCGGTCGACAAGGTCAAGGGCACCGGTGTCACCGTCCTCACCCTCCGCGTGGACAAGGCGCCCTTCAACCGCAAGGAGGTCCGCCAGGCCGTCGCCTACGCCCTCGACCGGCCCGCCGTGCGCCAGGCTGCCGGCAGTGGACTGGGCGACCTCGGCAACGACCACCTGTTCGCGCCGCTGTTCCCGGCCGCACCCACCGACATCCCGCAGCGCGCCAAGGACAAGGCGAAGGTCGCCGAACTCCTCAAGACGGCCGGCCTGGACAGCCTGCGCTTCACGCTCACCTTCGACCCGCCCAACAAGGACTACGCGGTCACCGTCCAGAGCCAGTTGAAGGAGGTCGGCATCACGGTCGACCTCGACCAGCGCTCCTCGAAGGAGTTCTACGGCGGCGACCAGGCCAAGGACACGCCCTGGCTGTTCACCACCGCCAACCTGGTCGGCTGGGCGGGCAGAGCCGTGCCGAGCCAGTTCATCATCCCCATGGTGAAGAGCAACGGTGTCTGGAACGGCTCCAAGTACGCCGACAAGGCCCTCGACGCGGCCGCTGAGGCCTATGACGCCGCCACCAGCGACGCCGAGCGTCGCAAGCAGGCGGAGATCATCGCCAAGACCCTCTACGAGGACGTGCCGATCGTCATCGCGTACTGGAGCGGCGCGGCGCGCGCCTACAGCAGCGGCAGGTTCCGGGGCGTCGAGGCCCACCCCAGCCAGTACGTCGACTTCACCACCGTCTCCCGGGTCTGAACCATGACCCGGTTTCTGCTGCGCCGCCTCGCCGCGATCCCGCTGACTCTGCTGGGGGTCTCGTTTCTGGTGTTCCTCGCCACGCAGGTGCTGCCCGGTGACGTCGCCCGGACTGTGCTGGGCCGCGAGGCCTCCGACGGTTCGGTGCGGGCCCTCCATCACGAACTCGGCCTGGACCGGCCGCTCGCTGTGCAGTACGGCAGCTGGCTGGGGCACTTCGTCACCGGGGACTGGGGCACGTCGTACACACTGCACGTGCCTGTTCGCGGGCTGCTGCTGGAGCGGCTGGGGCACTCGCTGTTCCTGGCGGTGTTCGCGTTCCTGCTGCTGGTGCCGGTCGCGCTCACCCTCGGGGTCGTCGCGGGGCTCTACCACGGGCGGGCGCTGGACCGGACGATCACCTCCACGACCCTGGCGCTGGGTGCGACACCGGAGTTCGTGACCGGGGTCGTCCTGCTGGTGGTGTTCTCCGTGCAGCTTCGCTGGCTGCCCGCGTCCGCGCAGGCCCAGGCCGGAGCCGACGGCCTGGGACAGACCCTGTGGCACCTGCTGCTGCCGGCGATCTCGCTGGTGCTGGTGTGCACCGGCTACGTCGCCCGGCACGTGCGCGCCAGCACCATCGCCGTGGTCGAGGGCCCGTACGTGCGAGCGGCCCGGCTGCGGGGTGCCGGCTCCGCCCGGATCGTCGTACGGCACGTGCTGCGCAATGCCACGGTGCCGGCCACCAGCGCCCTCGGCGTCCAGCTGCAGTACCTGCTCGGCGGCATCGTCGTGGTCGAACTTCTCTTCAACTACCCAGGAGCCGGAGCCCTGTTGCTGCAGTCGGCCCAGGACAAGGACCTGCCGACGCTCCAGGCGAGCGCGATGGTGCTGGGCGTTCTGTACATGGTGGTCGTGCTGCTCGCCGACGTGGTCTACCGGTTGCTGGATCCGCGTATACGCCTTGGGGGTGCGGCTTGATCGCCGTGTCGATCGCGCTGCGGCCATGGGGACGACCGGGACGGCTGCCGATCGCCTCCGCCGTCGGGGCCGCCCTGATCGTGCTGTGGACGGCCGTCGCCCTGTTCTGGCCGCACCTGGTGCCGTACGACCCCGACGTGCAGCGCCCCCAGGACCGGTTCCTGTCGCCGGGCGGCGAACACTGGCTGGGCACCGACCAGTTCGGCCGCGACGTGTTCTCCCGCACGCTCGCCGGAGCGCGCCCCGTCCTGGAGGTGGCGCCGGCCGCGACCGCGCTGGCCGTCCTCGCCGGCACGACGATCGGGCTGGTCACGGGCGGGGTGGGCGGTTGGCTGGACGACGTGGTGATGCGGATCGTCGACGCCGTCGTGGTCTTCCCGGCCATCATCGCGGCCGTCCTGTTCGCGGCGCTCCTGGGCCGCTCCACGGAGGTGCTCGTCCTCGTGGTCGCGGCCGCCCTCACGACGCTGGTCACGCGCAGCGTGCGGGCGGCGACCCTAGTCGAACGCGAGAAGCCGTACGTCGAGGCCGCCCGGCTGCGCGGCGAACCCCTCTGGTCGCTGCTCGGCCGCGAGATCCTCCCCAACGTCCGCCGCACCGTGTACGTCGAGGTCACCTCCCGGCTCGGCGACGCCGTGTTCGCCGCCGCGACCCTCTCCTTCCTCGGCCTCGGCCAGCCACCGGGCTCACCGGAGTGGGGAGCGGCCGTCGCCGACAACCGGGTGTGGCTGAACAACGCGCCCTGGACGGTTCTCGCACCCTCCCTGGCGATCGTCTCGCTGGTGATCGGTGTCGCCCTGGTCGCGGACACCTCACGGCGGGCGGCGGGAGGCGGGGCCGGATGAGTACGGACGAACAGGGACTCGTGGTCGAGGGGTTGAGCATCGCGTACGGCTCCGCCCAGGTGCTGTACGACGTGTCGCTCACGGTCGCCCCCGGCGAGATCTTCGGCCTGGTCGGCGAGTCGGGCTGCGGCAAGTCGACCCTGGCGTACGCGCTGGCCCGCCACTTCGCGCCGGGCGGGCGGGTGCTCGGCGGCGGTGTGCGGCTGGACGCCACCGACGTACTGGGCCTCAACGGGCGCGGGTTGCGGGAATGGCGCGCGTCCCGGCTCGCCTTTGTGCACCAGGACGCGGCGGGTTCCCTCGACCCGACGATGCGGGTCGGCAAGCAGCTGGCCGAGGTCCTGCGCGGGCGTGGTCTGTCACGCGGTGAGACGGCCGATCGGGTCGTCGAACTCCTGCGCACGGTACGGCTGCCCGACCCGGAGCGGCTCGCACACCGCTACCCGCACCAGCTCTCCGGCGGCCAGCAGCAACGCGTCGTCATCGCCGCCGCCCTCGCCGCACAGCCCCGCCTGCTGATCCTCGACGAACCGACGACGGGACTCGATGCCTCGGTCGAACATGAAGTGCTCGGCCTGCTCAAGGAGCTGCGGGGCCGGCTGAACGCCGCCGTGGTCTTCGTCAGCCACGACCTCGGCCTCATCGGCAGGATGTGCGACCGCGTGGGAGTGCTGTACGCGGGACGCCTCGTCGAGACCGGTCCGGTCGGCGAGGTCCTGGCCGCCCCGGCCCACCCGTACACCGCCGGCCTACTGGCGGCGGTGCCGGTCCTCGGTGCGACGCGGCACGACCGCCCGCTGCGACCCGTGCCCGGACGGTTGCCGCTGCCGGGCGAGACCGCGACGGGCTGCGCCTTCGCGCCGCGCTGCGCGCTGGCCGATGACGCCTGCCGGGAGGCCGAACCCGCGCTGGACGCAGCGGCGGTACGGGGCCGGGCAGTGCGCTGCCTGCACCCGGGGGAGGCCAACACGGGGGTGCGTACGGCAGCGCGCAGCGCGCGGCCGAGGAATTCGTCCACGGTCCTCGTCGAAGTCCGGGACCTGGTACGGCGGTTCGGGCCCACGGTCGCGGTCGATCACGTCGATCTGACCATCCGCGAGGGCGAAGTCCTAGGCCTGGTGGGGGAGTCGGGCAGCGGAAAGACCACGCTCGCCCGGGCCATCGCGGGGCTCGCCCCGGACGGCGAAGGGAGCCTGCGGCTACATGGCGAACCCTTGCCCGCGCGCCTCGCCCGGCGCGCCGCGCGCCTGCGCCCGCGCATCCAGATGGTCTTCCAGAACCCGGAATCCTCCCTCAACCCCAGTCACACCGTGCGCACCGTCCTGAGGAGATCGCTCGCCACCCTCGGAGATCCCTCGGCCACGTCCCTGGAGGCGCTTCTGGACCGCACCCACATCGACGCCGACCTCCTCGACCGCCGCCCCGCTCAGCTCTCCGGCGGACAGAAACAGCGCGTCTCCATCGCCCGGAGCTTCGCCGGCAGCCCTGATCTGGTGATCTGCGACGAGCCCGTGTCCGCCCTGGACGTCAGCGTGCAGGCGGCGGTGCTGGAGGTGCTGGCCGACCAGCGGGACCGCACGGGGACGTCGTACCTCTTCATCTCGCACGATCTCGCGGTCGTCGGCCATCTCGCCGACCGGATCGCCGTCATGTACCGCGGCGTGATCGTCGAGGAGGGACCGGCGGCCGACGTGCTGCGCGGCCCGTCGCATCCGTACACCGCCCTGCTCGTCGAGGCGGCTTCGCACCCCGTGGCGACCGGCCCGCCGGAAGCGGCCACACCGGTGAAAGCCCCGGCACGGCCGAGCGGCTGCCGCTTTGCCGACCGCTGTACGCGGCGGATCGCCGGGCTGTGCGAGGACGTGCCGCCGCCGGAGAGAGACCTGGGAGCGGGCCATGTCGTGCGCTGCCACCTGGACCCCTCCGACCTGCCCGCCGGGATCCCGGCCAGCACCGCGCTGAGCGCGGCCGACCCCCTGTGAACCCATAACCGCCCGAGCACCGGGAGCCCTCATGACCACGACCGCGAGCACCGCCGCCGAGGAGTTCGCCGACCTGCCCAACACCCCTGTCATCCAGCGCCGTTGGGTGACCGTCGCCACCGGCGGCCATGTCGGCGGCGTCTTCTGGCACACGCAGAGGCCGGCCGTCGTCCTGCTGCACGACGCCGGTTCCAGCGCCCGGGCGTGGGACGAGGTGCTGCTGGCCCTGGACCGGCCCGCCGTCGCCCTCGACCTGCCCGGACACGGCCGCTCCAGCAGGCGGGGCCGGGGCGACTACCGTCCGCGCCGGCTGGCCGCCACGCTGGAGGAGACGATCCGCTCCTTCGCACCGGGCGGCGTGCCCGTCGTCGCAGTCGGGTTCGGTGCGCTGGCCGCGATCGCGCTGAAGGCGAAGTTCCCGCACAGCGCCGGGCGCCTCGTCCTCGTCGACGCGCTGCCCGGCACACTGTCACCGGGCCTGCGGCTGTGGCCCACGCCGAGCCCCGAGTTCGCCACCCGCGACGAAGCGGCGGCCTGGCTGGAAGGGCGTGGTGCGACCGACACCGCCCGCACGGCCGAACTGGAGACCGAGCAGGCCGCGGACGGCACCTGGTCCTGGCGCCACCACCTCGGCAGCCTGCCGTCCGACGCACCCACCGCCCTCGACGACGAGACGCTCTGGGAGCAGCTCTCCGCCGTCCCCGCCCCGTTGCTCGTCCGCACCGAAGGCGGCCCGCTCGACGCGGTGTCCCTCGACCGTTTCCGCGCCCAGGTACCCGACGGCGACATCGTCACCGTCCACCCGGATCCGCGGTCCCTCGCCGACGCCCTGCGCCCCCTGACCGACTGACCCCTGAAGGAGCACCCGTCATGTCCGACGACATCCCCGTCATCGACCTCGCCGCGGCCCTCGCCGAGGACGTCCCGGAGGACCTGCTGGTCACCGTGCGCCGCGCCGCCGAGACCATCGGCATCATCCAGGTCGTCAACCACGGCGTCCCCACCGAGGTGATCGCCGGGTTCAACGACGGCTTCCGCCGCATCCTCGACCTTCCCCGCGCGGAGAAGGAGCAGCTGACCAGTCCCACCGGACACCCCTACCGCGGCTGGCGCCAGTGGCCGGACGACTTCGGGCGCCTGGAGCTCGAACGGTTCAGCATCGCCCAGTACGACGACACGGACGGGGCCCGCGCCGCCGGACTGTCCGCCGAGCACGCCACCCTCTACGAGCACGCCAACGTGTGGCCGCCCCAGGAGCCCGGCCTGCGCGCCGCGACCCACCGCTACCACGACGCGTTCGTGGACGTCGCGCGCCGCGTCCTCGGCCTGTACGCGCGCGTGCTGGACGTACCCGCGGAGACGTTCCCGCTCGGCGACGACGTCTACACGACAGTGGTCGTCAACAACTACCCGAAGTGGCCCCACACAGCCGCCTCGGACGAGGAGAAGCTGCTGCTCCTGGAGCACGCCGACAGTTCCGTGATCACCGTGCTCCATCAGGAGGGCGACTACGCGGGCCTGCAGGGCCAGCGCCCCGACGGCACCTGGACCCCCGTACCGATCCGGCCCGACGCCCTTCAGGTGTTCACCGGCACCCTCCTGACCAACTGGACGGAAGGGCGGCTGCGCCCCGGACGGCACCGCGTGGTCGCCGGGGGCTCGGTGACCCGCCGCTCCTCCGCGGTGTTCGTCCACCCGGGCCTGGACACGGTCGTGGAACCGCTGCCGGCCTTCGCCGACCCGGAGGGCTCCGACTTCGAACCCGTGTCAGTGTGGGAGAGGGCCAGCGGCAGCGTCGAGGAGTACCTGCGGGTGTTCGGCCGCCCCGAGCAGCTCGCGGCCTGGCGGGAGAACCGCCCCTACGTCGCTGAAGTCACCGCGTGATCGAGCCGAAGGAGAGCCGCTCATGACGACATTCCCCACCGCGCGAGCCGTCCGGACCACCCCGGAGGGCCTCCTGTGGGAGCCCAGCGAGCGCTGGGTCCGCGGCCGTAAGGGCGACGTCACCGTCGTCGACAGCCGGCACCCCGTCCTCGTCTGGGAGCCCGGCGTCCCCGTCCCGCTGTACGCGTTCCCCCGCGCGGAGGTCCGCGAGGACCTGCTCCGCCCGGCGAAGAGCCCGCCGACGGGCGCCCACGCCGGATCACAGATCTTCTACGACCTCGCAGTCGACGGCGAACTCCTGGAGAACGCCGCCTGGACCTACCCCTCCGCCGACCTGGCCGATCACATCGCCTTCGAGTGGTTCCGGCGCACCGGCAAGGGCCTCGACCACTGGTACGAGGAGGAGGAAGAGATCTTCATCCACCCCCGCGACCCGCACAAACGCGTCGACGCCAGCCCCAGCAGCCGCCATGTCCAGGTCGAGATCGACGGCACGGTCGTCGCCGACACCGACCGCCCGGTCCTGCTCTTCGAGACCGGGCTGCCCACGCGGTACTACGTCCCGCGCGAGGACGTCCGACTCGAGCTGCTCGAACCCACGGACCTCAGCACCGGCTGCCCGTACAAGGGAACGGCGGAGTACTGGTCGTGGCGCGGCGAGGCCGACGTACCACCCGGCATCGTCTGGAGCTACCCGGATCCGCTGCCCGCGGTGGGCCCGATCAAGGGGCTCCTCGCCTTCTACAACGAAGCGGTCGACATCACTGTGGACGGCGAACGCCTGGAACGCCCCGTCACCCACTTCACCAAGACGCTCTCGAAGCCCTCGCGCACATGAGTCGGGACGCCTTCGCCGTCGTGTCCGTGACGCCCCCTCGGGATCAGGCTTCCGCAATGTGAGACCTGTCCGGAACCTATTGACCGAAGAGGCGGAGGTCTGCTCAACTCACGTTCCATGACCCCGCGCGTGGATTTGACTCGGCGGCGCCACATCGACCTGGCGCACGTCTCCAGCGCGTTCTGTTGCCGTTGATCCGGAGAGCGTGTAGCTGATCCGTAAAGCGGCTCTCGGCCCATCACTGCCTCCACGAGGGGTCGCGGTACGCACCGCGTGACCGTCTCCTTCGCCTGATCCTCTCTCCGCCGTTCCCCGGCCCGTTGGGGAGAAGTACGTGCGGCACACTCCAGGTGGACGAGGTGACGTGCGGTCAGGCAGCGATCGCGCGACCTCCACCACACGAGCCTGACCTTCATCCGGCACTCCTCGAGTAGTGGTCGGTCCCTCGCATCGCGCCCAGACCGAGTACTCCCTGCCCATCACCCGCTCACTCCGGCTCCCGCCATCCGGCTGTGCCCAAATTCCTTGAGAGGGACCTCCCATGTCTCCGTCCATCCGCAAGCTCACGGGCCGCATCGGCGCGCTCGTCGAGGGCGTCGACCTGGCGGCGCGCCCCGACCCCTCGACCATCGCGACGCTCCGCCATGTCCTCAACGAGCACAAGGCGATCGTGTTCGACAACGTGAACCTCGACAACGCCGGTCAGGAGTATGTGGCCGGGTGGTTCGGCGATCTGACAGCCGCTCACCCGAACGTGCCGGCCGCCGACGGTACGAGGAACGTGCTCGCCGTCGACAGCGAGACGTCCAAGGCGAACGAGTGGCACACGGACGTCACCTTCGTGGTCAACCCACCGCAGCTCACCACGCTCCGGTCCATCGTGACCACGCCGTACGGCGGCGAGACGCTCATCGCGAACGCGGCCGCGGCCTACCGCGACCTGCCCGACCCGCTCCGCGCCCTCGCGGACTCGCTGCGCGTCGTGCACACCAACCAGTACGACTACGCGCGCCCTTCGGCCACGACGGCGCTGCGGGAGGAGTACGACCGGGTCTTCGTCTCGACCCCGTACGAGACTGAGCACCCTCTCGTGCGGGTGCATCCGCTGACGGGCGAGCGCGGGCTGTTCATCGGCGGGTTCGCCAAGCGGATCGTCGGCCTGTCGAGCAGGGAGTCGGCGGATCTGCTGCGCATCTTCCAGTCGTACGTGACGCGACCGGAGAACATCCTGCGCTGGGCCTGGTCCCCCGACCAGCTGCTGATCTTCGACAACCGGATCACCCAGCACTACGGGGTGGACAACTACGACGACCACCCGCGTCGCCTCAACCGGGTGACGGTCGCGGGAGATGTGCCGGTCGGCGTCGACGGCCGCCGCAGCGAGCCGCTCGTCGGCGACGCCTCGCACTACAGCAGCGTCCTGGAGGTGGCGGCGTGACCGAGGTCAGCCTCAAGGCGCCGGCTGTGGAGCCGGCTGCCGAGACGCCACGCGCGACAAGTGGGCGCGAGGTCTTCCTGCCGCGCGACGCCCGCCGCCAAACGGTGTTCAGCACGCTCCGCGAGCGCCTGCGCTGGCCGCTGGGGATCTATACGACTCCGATCGTGGTCCTCATCGCCTGGGAGATCCTGGCCAGGGCCGGAGTGCTGAAGAAGACCTATGCCCCAGCGCCGACCTCCATCGTGAAGTCCGCCGTCGATCTGTGGCAGCAGGGCGTCCTCGGGCCGGATCTGGCGATCTCGCTGCAACGGGCCGGCATCGGGCTCGTGATCGGTCTGACGGTGGGCATCGTCACCGGGGTGCTCGGTGGTCTGCTGCGCAGCGGCGAGTATCTGTTCAACGGCGTCGTGCAGGTGCTGAACACGATCCCGCTGCTGGCGGTGCTGCCGCTGATGATCGTGTGGTTCGGCATCGACGAGCTCACGAAGGTGCTCCTGATCTCGTTCGGTGCAGGCGTTCCGATGTATCTCAACCTGTTCGCCGCGATCCGGGGTGTCGATCAGCGTCTGATCGAGATGGCGCGGACGACGGGCGCCGGCACCTGGCGCCTGGTCACCCGTGTCCTGGTGCCGGGAGCACTGCCGGGGTTCCTGGTCGGCCTCCGGTTCTCTCTCGCGTACAGCGTGCTGGGCCTCGTCGCCGCCGAGACGGTCAACGCGGACAAGGGTCTCGGCTTCCTCATCACTCAAGGGCAGACCTACCTGCAGACCAACCAGGTTTTCGTGGGGCTGGTGATCTACTCGCTCCTCGGTCTGCTCGCCGACCAGTTCGTCCGGGCTCTCGAGCGGGTGCTGCTGCGGTGGCGCCCCAGTTATGAGGCAGCATGACCACCACGGTTGCTACGCACAGCACGCAGCCCCGCCGGCAGGCCGGAGCCGTCGTCGAGAAGGTCGTCCGGCAGTTCGGTGACCGGGTCGTCCTCGACGACCTGGACCTCACCATCGCCGACGAGGAACTGGTGGTCCTGCTGGGCCCCTCCGGCTGCGGCAAGAGCACCCTCCTCAGGTTGCTCGCCGGTCTTGACCGGCCGGACGGCGGGCGGGTGGAGGTCCCGGCGAAGCGGGCGATCGTGTTCCAGGCCGACCGTCTGCTGCCGTGGCAGAGGGTTCTGCGCAACGTCACCCTCGGCCTGCACGGACCGGACGCCGACCAGCGGGCCCTCGACGTGCTCGCCGAGGTCGGACTCTCGGGCCGCGAGAAGGCGTGGCCCAAGGAGCTGTCCGGCGGCGAGGCCCAGCGAGTGTCGCTGGCGCGGGCGCTGGTCTCCGAGCCCGAACTCGTGCTGCTCGACGAGCCCTTCGCGGCGCTCGACGCGATCACGCGGCTGCGCATGCACGACCTCGTGCGGGCGCTGAGGAGTAAGCACCACGCGGCCATGCTCCTCGTCACCCACGACGTCGACGAGGCGATCGCGCTGGCCGACCGCATCGTCGTCATGAGTAACGGACGCATCGGCACCTCCCACCTCGTCGAGCTGTCCGCCGCGGACCGCGAGGCGAGCATCGCGCGAGAGGAGCTGCGCTCCGCACTTCTGGAAGACCTCGGTCTGGCCAACCAGCGCTGACTTCCCCCACCACACCCAATGGCCTCTGCCACCACAGCACAGAAAGCACGTGAGAACTCATGTCCAGAAGATCCTCCCGACTCGCCGCCGCCGGCCTGCTCGCCCTGGGGAGCACCCTCGTCGCCTGCTCATCGACGTCGGAGGCAGCCGCGCCCCTGAGCAGCGTTAGCGGATCGGGCGCCGGCAGCCACCCCGAGTGGAAGAAGTACAGCTTCACCATCGGTGACAACGGCGGTGACGGCAGCGAGGAACTGGCGAAGATCACCGGCGTGTTCGACAACGCGCCCTACAAGGTGAAGTTCGCCCGCTTCACCTACGGGCCGCCGCTCGTACAGGCCGCCGCGTCGGGCGACATCGACCTGGGAGCCGTCGGCGACGTACCGCCGATCACGGGCGCCGCGAAGGAGTACGGCTTCAAGGTCGTGGCCGTCAACCGGTCGCTCACGCCCACCCAGTCGAACGAGAACATCATCGTTCCCAAGGGATCGAAGCTGAAGACGCTCGCGGACCTCAAGGGCAAGAAGATCGCCGTCCCGCAGGGCAGTTCGGCTCATGGTCTGGCCCTGAACGCGCTCAAGAGCGTGGGCCTGAGCCCCAAGGACGTGAAGCTGGTCTTCCTCGACCCGGCGGCCGGCGCCACGGCGTTCAACACCGGCAAGGTCGACGCCTGGTCGATCTGGAACCCGCAGTCGGCGATCGCGGTCAAGAACGGGGCGCGGATCCTGGCGAAGGGTCTCCCGCCGATCGACCAGACGAGCAGTTACTACGTCGCGAGTGAGAGTTCGCTGAACGACAAGACGAAGCGGGCGGCTCTCACCGATGTCCTGCAGCGGCTGGCCCACGAGTTCGCCTGGGCGATCAAGCACGAGGACAAGTACGCGCAGGCGATCTCCAAGGAGGAGGGCATCCCCCTGGACGATGCCAAGGCGTCCCTGAAGGCCTTCGAGACCCGGGTGACCCCGGTGGAGAAGTCGGACATCGCGGCGGAGCAGAAGCTCGCCGACGCCTTCCTGGAGGCGGGCCAGATCACCAAGAAGGTCGATGTCTCGTCGATCACCGACAACCTGCTCCCGGCCGGCTTCGACAGCTCGAAGCTGCAGGTCGGCTGAGCAGGCTCGACTCCCTCAGATCACGAAAGGAGAGCACGCGTGAGCGAGACAGGACGCCGGCTCCATCTCAACGCCTTCCTCATGGAGGCGGGTCACCACGAGGCATCGTGGCGGCTCCCGGACAGTAATCCACGAGCCGACTTCGACCTGCAGCACTGGATCAGGCTGGCCCAGCTGGCCGAGAGTGCCAAGTTCGACTCGCTGTTCCTCGCGGACGGCCCGGCGATCATCGGCACCGGCGAGTTCCGGCCACCGGGGCAGCTCGAACCGTTGACGCTACTGACCGCGCTGTCCCAGGCGACCAGCAGGATCGGACTCATCGCGACGGTGTCGTCGACGTACAACGAGCCCTACAACCTCGCGCGTCGGCTCGCCTCGGTCGATCACGTCAGCGGCGGCCGCGCAGGCTGGAACATCGTCACCTCGGCGGGCGCCGACGAAGCGGCCAACTTCGGCCTCGACAACCGCCCCGACCACGCCGAACGCTACGCCCGGGCCGACGAGTTCCTGCACATCGCCAAGGCACTGTGGGACAGCTGGGAGTCCGAGGCCGTCGTCGCGGACAAAGCCACAGGGCGCTACGCCAACCCCGCGCGGATCCACAAACCGGCCCACCGGGGCAGGTACTTCTCGGTGGCCGGCCCGCTCAACGTCGAGCGGCCACCGCAGGGTTACCCGCTGCTCGTCCAGGCCGGCTCCTCCGAGGACGGCAAGGACTTCGCGGCACGGCACGCCGAGGCGATCTTCACCGCACACCAGACGTACGAGCGCGCGGCCGACTTCTACGGCGACATCAAGGCGCGGACCAGGGCCGCGGGACGTGACCCGGACGGCGTGATCGTCCTGCCGGGAATCGTCCCGTACATCGGCTCCACCGAGGAGGAGGCCCGCGCGCTGGCGAAGCACTTCGACGACCTGCGCATTCCCGAGTACGGGCTGCGCCAGCTGGCCGCGGTCTTCGAAACCGAGCCGTCGGTGTTCGAACTCGACGAACCCCTACCGGACTTCATCCTCGCGCGGCCCAAGCTCGAGGGATCACAGAGCCGCTCCGACCTGATCATCGAACTTGCTCTACGCGAGAAATTGACGGTCCGTGAGATCATCTCGCGACTGGGAGGCGGCCGCGGTCACTTCGAGTTCATCGGTACGCCCGAGCAGGTGGCGGACACGATCATCACTTGGTTCGAGGGCGGTGCCGCGGACGGGTTCAACATCATGGCGCCCGCCCTGCCCTCGGGCCTGGAGACCTTCATCGATCAGGTACTGCCGATCCTGCGCGGCAAGGGCCTTTTCCGCGAGGAGTACGAAGGCGCAACCCTCCGCGAGCACTACGGTTTGCCCGTGCCGGCCAACCAGTTCCACCACGCAGAGACACAGGTGCCCGGCGTCTGACTCGTCTGTACCTGGGCCGCGATCAAGGCCGCGCAGGCGGGCGTCGACGTCGCCCTGGTCGACAAGGGCTACACGGGCGCGAGCGGTGCGACGGCATCGGTCGCTCGGCGGGTGTCGGCGCGAGCTCGGTCGGGGCAAGGGGAGGGCGCTCGGTACCCGTACCGCGATCGGGCCCGAGTTCCCGGAATGAGCCATGACCGATCCCACTGAAGGGGATTTCTCGGTTGTCGAACGACCTGGGCGAGTGACAAGCGACCGGCCCCGGCATGGGCGGCCGGCACTGACGGCTGGACCGGGCTGTCGCTCCCGCGGCGGACCGGGTGGGAGCACACCGTGGAACACGTGCGCCTCTGCAGAGCCGGTGTGCGCCGGATGTGGCGTTGGTCGGGTGGCGCATCCCGTGCCGAGCGATCCGTTCGCTCAGCGGGCCGAAGACCGGCAGGTCGACGGCGACACCGACGAGCAGGACCAAGAAATTGGCCAGGAGAACGCCCAGCCATGCCTCGGCCCCGCCAGACAGCCGGGGAGCGCCCCCGGCATCACGATGTGCCAGGACCCGCGCAGCCCGGTCGCGCCCAGGCCTCCAGGGGGTGGCGAACCCATGTTCGTCACCCCCTGGGAACTCATCGGGTCCGGTTGTCGTTACTCGGCGCCGAGACCGGCGTCGTCGACCGCGTCCTTACCGCCGGCCTTGAGGACCTTGTTGAGCAGTGCGAGGTCGTAGACGCCCTTCAGATTGGGCTTCTCCAGCAGACCGGCCTTGACCGCGTGCTGCGCCTCGGTGCTGAGGGTGGCGGCCAGCGGGTCGTCGAGGAAGGTGATGGACTTCCAGGCGGGGTCGATGACATTGGCGGGCAACGCCTTGCCCGACAGCTTCTCCAGCGCCGCGTTGGCGGACGCCTTCGCCTTCTCCGGGTTGGCGTTGATCCACTCGTTGGTCTTCACGGAGCCGCGCAGCACGGCCTCGACGACGTCGGGGTGCTCCTTGAGGAACTTCTGCGACACGATGATGTTCGTGATCACGAACTTCTTGTCGGGCCACAGGGTCGACTCGTCGAGCAGTACCTTGCCGCCCTCCGCGACCAGCTTGGACGCGGTCGGCTCCGGCACCCAGGCGCCGTCGATGGCACCGGACGCGTAGGCGTCCGGGGTGATCTTGTTGTCGGTGCGGACCACCGACACATCGCCCTTGCCGGTGTTCGCGTCGACCTTCCAGCCCTGGTCGGCGATCCAGTTGAGGAACGCCACGTCCTGGGTGTTGCCGAGCTGCGGGGTCGCGATCTTCTTGCCCTTGACGTCGTCCAGGGACTTGATCTTCTTCGGGTTGACGACGAGCTTCACGCCGCCGGAGGCGGAACCGCTGATGATGCGCAGGTTCTTGCCGTTCGACTTGGTGTAGCCGTTGATCGCGGGGGAGGGACCGATCCAGCCGATGTCGATGGAGCCTGCGTTCAGCGCCTCGATCTCGGAGGGGCCGGCGTTGAAGGTGGACGGCTTGATCGTGGTGCCGCCGAGCTCCTTCTGGAGCAGACCCTCCTGGACGCCCACCAGAGCGGTGGCGTGCGTGAGGTTGGGGAAGTAGCCGATCTTCACCTCGTCGGCGGAGAGCTTCTTGGCGCCTGCCGCGACCGCGGTCTGCTTGCCGTCGTCGGTGGAGTTGGAACCGTAGCCGCAGGCGGTGAGCAGGAGGGGGAGCGCGGCTATGGCGGCAATGGTGCGCAGGGTGGTGAGCGGTCTCGCGGCAGACACGGAGGTGTCCTCTCAGGGGATGGGTGATCAGGGAGGTACGAAGATGCAGCGGCTGCTTGTCGGCACGCACCGACGCTCCACCCCTCGGCCGTCGGCGGCAGGGATGCCGTCGCGGGCTGAGACGTGGAACGTGGGGGCATGGTCAGCCGAGGAGGGTGTCCGATCCGCCGACAGGGGCGGAGCGGGCGGGGAGGCGGCGCTGGTTCGGCGGGAGTCAGGATCTGTGGCGTCAGAAGCGCCGACAGATGGCACTGGACGTACGGCCGAGGTCGATGTGATGGCGTGAGGTCAGAAGGGGCAGCATTCGGCCCGTGCGGTCGAACCTACTCACGGCCACCCCCAAAGATCCCTAGTTTTCCTACCTGGCTGGTAGGGATCGTGGCAGAAGGCGGCGTTCACCCCAAGAGGGTGTTCGTATGTTGGACACAGCCGTGTCGCATGATGAGATGGACCTTGAGTGGCCCTGTGTCAGGGGTTTACCCAGGCGCCCGGGGCGTTGGTCAACGCGTGTACATCGGCGGGCAGTTGGGCCGATGCGACGTCGGCGAGCGAGACGCCCTCGAGGATCTCGCGCACGTGGGACCGCAGCGCGATCCACAAGGGGAGCAGCGACTCGGCGGCGCCGCTGTAGGACAGCTCCGGGGGACGGACGCCGCGGACCGAGACCAGCGGTCCGTCCACGGCGCGTATGACGTCGGCGATGCTGATGGACTCGGCGGGCCTCGCCAGCCGGTAGCCGCCGTTGCCGCCGCGCCGGCTGAGCACGAGACTGCCCCGGCGCATGTCGTTCAGGATGCTCTCGAGGAATTTGCGCGGGATGTCCTGGGCGTCGGCGATGGCCTCGGCCTTCAGCGGCCCGTCATCCCGTGACGCGGCGAGATGCAGCGCGGCACGTACCGCGTAGTCCGCTCTGGCTGAGATCCGCATGTGCGCATTATCCCGTACGGCATCGGCGGTGTCCGTTGCGGGCGGGCCGCCGGGCAGGGAGGGTCTCCTCTACCCGGCGGCCGGGGTGCTCAGGCCGCGGCGGGCGTGCAGCGGGAAGCCTCGCCGCCCTCGATGACGTGGCAGAGGGTGCGGTGCTGCAGGGCCTCTCGGCTCAGACAGGCAGGACGAACGGAGGGTGTGCGCCGTTGAGGAAGTAGTCCCCGACGTCGCGGAGTCGGTGGGTGACGGGCTCGTACAAGGTGTGGGTCCGCGCGTTGCGCCAGAAGCGGTCGAAGCCCAGCCGCGAGGACGCGGAGCGGGCGCCGAGGATGTCGAGGGCGCGGGCGGTGGACTCCTGCGCAGCCCTGGAGGCGGCGGCTTCGGCCATGGCCACGAGGACCGAGATCTCCGCGTACTCGTCGTAGGTGAGGTCTTCGCCGCGTGCCAGGCCGCCGTGCACGGCTTCCAGCGCTTGATCGGCCAGTGCGGACGCGGCGCGGGTGAGGACGGTGAGTTCTCCGTAGGCGGTCAGCACATGCGGGTCCTGGGGAGAGCCGACCGGCCAGGCGGGATGCCAGGGTGAGTGGCCCGCCCTGCTGTACTCACGGGTTTCGGCGAGCACTCCCTCAGCCATGCCGAGAAGGAGCTGGACCGAGAGAAGACGCCCGACCGGCGATGCCAGAGCAGCCAGGGGTGACAGAGTGTCCTCGTCCGCGGACAGGGAGCCGAGTATGTCGTCGGCAGCGACCTGTACGGCGTCGAACTCCACGCTGCCGCCGGCCGCGAGCCGCTGGCCGAAGGTGTCGGCGTCGCCGTCGATCCCCACGCCGTGACGGACGGAATCAACGACGACGGCGAGTGGTTCGCCGGTATCGGCTCGTACGGCCCGCACGGCGAGGCGGTCGGCGACCAGGACCCCCGTGGCGTAGCTCTGCCGGCCGTCGAGCACATGGCCATCAGCTGTCTTGGTCAGTGTCAGAAGCGGTTCCTGACGGGCGAAGCCACCACCCCAGCACCACTGCTCCGCCGCGGACTGCCACGCGACCCGATCGGCGAGAGCGGGCTCGGTGAAGAACCGGGCGCTCCACGACAGGAAGTAGTGACAGCCGAGCAGTTGGCCGATCGCACCGTCGGCTGCGGCGATCTCCCGCACTACGGCGTAGGCCGTGGGCCAGTCCGTGCCGCCTCCCCCGAGTTCGGCGGGTATCAGGAGCGTCAGCAGTCCCGCCTCGCGAAGCCGGGACACCTCGTCGAACGGGGCCTTGCCTGCCTGCTCCCTGGCCACCGCGTCCGTGGCCAGGTCGTCCGCCGTTTCGCGGGCCACGCGCAGCCAGTGCGCACGGCCGGGCACGGTCCAGTCGGATTCCGAGGTGGTGCCGGACGGCGCAGTGGCAATGCCCATGGCGGTGGTCTCCCTCAAGGTCGGCGGCAAGGCGCGGTGTTGGGACTCTCTTGCTGGTCGGGCACGTACTTGTAGCCCACCCGCCGTACGGTGACGATCCGGTGCCGGTGATCCGGGCCCCGCTTGCGGCGGAGCCGCGCGATGTGGACATCCGCAGTGCGACCGTCGCCGATGTGGCCGTAGCCCCATGTGCCGGCCATCAGCTGCTCACGCGAGTGCACTTGGTGGGGGTGCAGAACGAGATGGGCCGGAAGCCCGAACTCCAGGTAGGTGAGGCCGAGTTCACGTCCGTTCACTTCTGCGACATGTCGCGCGTGATCGACTCTCCGGCCGTGCGACGTCCTTGGCGTGCCGCTCTGCGCGGTGTCGCCCACGAGGCGGAGGTGGCGCATGTCGGGGAGTGGTGAATCCGATGGAGTGGCCTGGGCCGGAAGTGCCGTGGTCATGGCGGTCGTCCTTCAGAAGTACGTCGGGCCGTCAGGCGCGGTGGGTGGGTTCGCCTGATCGCCTGGGAGGAGAGAGAAGGAGCGGAGTGGTACGCGCGGCGTGTGAGCCGCGTGCCCTACAGGCGACAGCAGGCGGCGCTGACGACGTGACCAAAGTCGACATGCCGACGACGAACAAGTCGTTGCTGCGTGTGGGCCATGTGCATCATCCTGCGCACCCGCCGGGCGGGCCGTCAACGGTTTCCTAGTAAATCGATAGGAAATGTAGGGAACGCAACACCGCAGGTGGGCTCACCAGCCGCCCTGGTCCTGCCCCCCAACTGCGGGCTCTCTACGACGACTCGCACATCGTGAAATGGACCGCACAGCCTGACAGCCCCTCAGCAGAGGGGCTTCGCCGCCTGGCCGCACGACAGGAACGGGGTGTTGCTCTGGGCGTAGCACCCGGCCGACGTGATCGCGGGCACTGGTGAAGCGAGGGGTTTCCCCGGAGTCCCAGCTGGTCGTGCAGGCAGGCGATCCAAACTGTCCGAAAGCGGCTGAAAGCCGACTGCTGGCAGCTGACACCATCGGCGGTGGTGCGACAGCATGAAGGACATGTGCGACAAGCCGAGCACCCCGCGCCGGATCGCCGACGACCACGTCGCGCAGGTCGCTGCCCTCGACCCCAGGACCGCGACCCGACTCGGGCTGCACCCCGAGGACGACCGGCAGCCGGACCTGTCACCGGAGGGCTTCGAGGCCCTCGCCGAACTGGCCCGGCGAACACTCTGCGCGCTCGATGCCACCGAGAAGGACGGCATGGAGTTCGAGAACGCCGAGCGCAACTGTGCCCGGCTGCTGCGGGAGAGACTGACCTCGGAACTCGCCCTGTATGAGGCCGGTGACCATGTCCGCGAGCTGCGCAACGTCAGCTCGCCCCTGCACAAGGTGCGGCGCATGTTCACCCTCATGCCCACCGACACCGAAGAGAACTGGGCCACCGTCGCCGGGCGGCTGCGCAACCTGCCCGGAGCGCTGGACGGCTACCGGGCGACCCTGACCGAGGGCATCGCACGCGATCTGCTGTGCGCGCCCCGCCAGGCCCGGGCCGTCATCGGGCAGCTCGCTGCCTGGACCGGCCAGGACGTCGGCGGTGCCGGCTGGTTCGCCGAGTTCGTGGCCGGCGCTCCGGACCGGCTCAGGCCTGAGCTGGACGCCGCCGCCGAACGAGCGACGGCCGCAGTGGCCGGCTTCCGCGACTGGCTGCACGGCACCTATCTGCCCGCCGCGGAAGGCACCCCGGACGCCGTCGGCCGCGAACGCTACCTCCGCTCGGCCCGCTGGGCCAACGGAACCGACCTGGACCCTGCCGAGGCCTACGCCTGGGCCTGGGAAGGGTTCCACCGCACGGCCACCGAGATGCGGGCCGAGGCCGGCCGGATCCTCCCGGGAGCGACCGTCCGGGAGACCATGGACCACCTGAACCGGTACGGCCATGCCATCGCGGGCGAGGAGAACATCCGCGCCTGGCTCCAGAACGTCATGGACGAGGCGATCGACGCCCTGGACGGCACCCACTTCGACATCTCCGGCCCGCTCCGCCAGGTCGAGACGAGAATCGCGCCCCCGGGCAGCTCAGGCGCCCCCTACTACACCGGTCCCAGCCTCGACTTCAGCCGCCCCGGGCGCACCTACCTGCCCACGCTGGGCCAACAGACCTTCCCCACCTGGCAGATCGTCAGCACCTGGTACCACGAGGGCGTCCCCGGGCACCACCTGCAGACCGCCCGATGGACTGCCGCGGCAGGCGGCCTCAGCCGCTACCAGATCACCCTCGGCGCGGTCAGCGCCAACAAGGAGGGATGGGCCCTGTACGCCGAGCGTCTGATGGACGAACTGGGCTTTCTCACCGACCCCGCCCGCCGCCTCGGCTACCTCGACAAGCAGATGCTCAGGATCATCCGCGTGATCGTCGACATCGGCATGCACCTGCAACTCGCCATCCCCGCCGGCTTCGGCTTCCACCCCGGCGAGCGCTGGACCCCGGACCTCGCCACCGCGTTCATGGCCGCCCACCACGGCAGCGACACCGCCCGCCGCACCAGCGAGATCGACCGATACCTCGGCTGGCCCGGCCAGGCCATCGGCTACAAGCTCGGAGAGCGCGCCTGGCTGCAGGGCCGCGACGCCTCCCGCCGACGCCTCGGCACCAGCTTCGACCTGTGGACCTGGCACACGAACGCGCTCGCCCAGGGCTCTCTCGGCCTCGCTGACCTGGCCGACAACCTCGCGTCGCTGTAACGGGGTTGGGGGCGGCACGGCACCGTCTACAGCGAATACCCCAACCCTGGGGCTCCCATCGCGGAGCGGCCTGGCTGAACAGGCGCGAGCGGTCGGGGGTGGCGACGGCCGCGGCGCCGGATCTGTGAGCCTCACCCTCACCGGGCCGAGCCGTGCACCTCGGCTTCGATCTCACCCTGGATCCGGGCGTGTTCCTCGCGCTCGGCGACCAGGACGTCGCGGTGGCGGTCGTTGGCATTGCGCCATCGGAGGTAGGCGTGCAGGGCCCGGCTCGCCGAATGCCCCGAATGCCTGGCCTCCAGTGGCCTACTGGACCCTACGACGCAAAGTGATCTTGCCGCTTCTCGTGATCTTTCTGCCCGCCCATGCCATGCCCTTCGCCGACCGACCGCGCTGTTCATGCCTGAATCGCCCGTGCACTCACCTCAAGGAAGGCGAAGATGACCCGTTCGATTGTGCGCCCGCGTGCGGCCCGCTACCTCCGTACGCTGCCGCCCATCGCCGTCGTCCTGCACCTGGTGGCCGCCCTCCTCCTCGGCAGCGCGACACCCGCCGCCGCGCTGACCAAGCCGATCGTCAACGGGCCCGTGTTCAACGACCCGCTGGGCACGCCGACGCAGCAGAAGGCAATCTTCACCCAGCTCGTTCGGTTGATCGCCGCGACGCCCGCCGGGGCGCAGATCCGCGGCTCGATGTACGAGTTCCAGGACCAGGAGGTCGCCAACGCGCTGCTCGCCGCCCACCAGCGCGGCGTCAACGTCAAGCTCATCGTCGATGACTCGACCTATGTCGGGGGTAACGGCGCCGAGTACGCCAATCCGGCCTACAAGTCCCTCAGAGCAGGGCTCGGAACCAATGACGCCGCCCGCTCCTGGATCGTCGTCTGCGACGACAGGTTCGAGGACGCCGACGGCGTGGATGACGTCCAGCGCGGCTGCCTGAGCGTCGCTCCGCCCGAACCGGCCTACAACCACAACAAGTTCTTCATCTTCTCGAGGATCGGGCCCTTCGACGACGGCACCAGCTACCCGAAGGTCGTCTTCCAGACCTCCTCGAACCTCTCCGACTGGTACAAGGTCGAGTCCTTCAACGACGCCGTGACCTTCGCGAACGCCGCCGTCTACGACGGCTACGCCTCGTACCACGAGAAGCTCCGGTACGGGCGCACCCTCGCACGCGGCGACAACAACGCGTACTTCGCCACCCCGACCGGCTCGACCTACCGGGCCTTCTTCTTCCCGCGCGGTGACACCTCGTACTACAACCCGGCCACCGACACCGTCGTCAATGCGCTGAACCAGATCAGCTGCGCCTACACCGGCACGGACGGGCTACGGCACCAAAGCGACATCCGCATCGTGATGTACAGCTTCTACCGCTCGCGCGTCCAGGTCGCCGACAAGCTGGCCCAGCTGCGCGGCAGGGGCTGCTGGATCGACATCATCTACGCCGAGAGCGACAGCACGATCACCACCAAGCTGAACACCGCCGGCATCCAGTACCGCAGGTGCCGCATTCCCAACGGCCCGGGAATCGACGTCCGTCCGCACAACAAGCAGCTCCTGATCGACGGGTACTACAACGGCGACACCACACCGCGCGTCTACACGGGCAGCGCCAATCTGACCGGGTCGTCGCTGCGCTCGGCCGACGAGGCGCTCGTACGGATCGCCGGCGCGTCCTACCACTCGAAGTACCTGAGCACGTTTTACAGGATTCGCGCTGCCTGCGGCGGTTGACGAGGCTTCCTCGGCCGGGTTCACCGGCGATGTCGACGATCACCGGCAGGCCGGGTCCGCCGATCGGTGCGCTGAGGCCGTAGACGGGCCACCACAGGCGGAGGGGGAAAGGCCCGGTCAGCGGAGCTTGAGAAGGCCCGCTTCGACGACGGCGCGGCCGTAGGGGCTGGCGAGTTCGGCGAGACGCTCACAACCGGCGTCACCCAGGGCGGCGTAGGCGGGAAGTGCCAGACGGTCGGTGCGGTCCTCGATGTGCCGGCGCAGGAGCAGGCCTTCCGGGCTCAGGGAGTCGCCGTCGAGGAGGCCTCGCTCGCGCAGGCGCTCCCGGGTGCCGGCCCACTCCTCCGCGGGCCATGCGCGGCTGGCCTTGAGGAGGTCGACGGGAACCTCACCGGTGGCTGCGTGCAGAATCAGGGCCTCCAGGCCCCCGACGCCCTCGGTCAGCAGGCACGCGACATGGCCGTCTCCACGGAACTCCCGGAGCAGCGTCTGGGCGTGCCACAGCTGCACCACCGGCTCCTCCGGCCAGGGCAGTGCGGCATGCGCGGCGAACAGCGGGCGACCCTGCCCGTGTTCGCCGGCCGCCTCGGCGGCCCGGCGGGTAAGCGCCAGGACCTCGTCCAGGTCGGGCAGCTCGTGGATTCCCGCCCGCCGCAGGGCTTCGCCCGCCGCGGCGTACCGCGCGTCCAGAACCTGCTGCGGCGTCGTCGCGTCCCAGGCCCCGTCGACCGCCTGCCGTACGAAAGCGGGGTTGAAGTTGTAGAAGGTCGAGATGATCAGCTCGGCGGATGCCCGGCCGAAGGCGGCGCCGCGGGAGGCGAAGTACCCGGCGCGTCCACTCAGTCCCAGGTCCGCGTACCGTCGCCTTGCCTCGGGGACGAAGTAGATCATGCCGTGTACCGGCTCGAGGCGGCGCCAGGCCGCACGTGCTGTCTTCATGCGGTCACCTGTTCGGGGAGTCGACGAGCGGGGTATGCGCTCCGGTTCCGTACTCGCCGTGCGCTCGTAGGTGTTCGAGCAGCAGTCGGCTCAGCGTTTCGGGTGCCTCCTCGGGGACCCAGTGGCTGACGCCCTGGAGGATCTCGCACCGGTACGGCCCGTTGACCCACCGCCCGGTCTCCTGTGCGGCCGCCGGGCCGAACGCGCTGTCCTCCGTGCTCCAGACGTACAGCGTGGGCACGTCGATGACGCCGATCGCCCCGTCGGGGCGGCCGGCCCGGTACCAGTTCAGCGCCGCGGTGAGAGCGCCCGGCTGGGACAGGTGCCGTACGTAGGCCTCGGCATTGTCCTGCGGAACCTTTCCGGCGTAGAGGTCGCGAAGCTCTTGGGCATTGTGAGCGAGCATGCGCTCCTCGGTCGCGGGTGTCTCGCGCCAGTCGATCATGTAATGCGAGCGCTCGCGCTGATCCTGGTCGGTGCGCAGGGCGGTGGCCAGAGCGGCGGGGTGCGGGGTCGAGACAACGGTCAGGGTGCGTACACGGCCGGGGTGGAAGTGAGCGGTCCACCAGGCCACCGCACCTCCCCAGTCGTGGCCGACCACGTCGAACTCCGGCCAGCCCAGTTCCTCGGTGATCGCTACCACGTCGTCGACGAGGAGGCCGATGCGATAGTCCTCGGGGCGCTGAGGGCGGGCGCCGACGGAGTACCCACGCTGGTCGGGCGCCACCACCCGGTAGCCGTGCGCGGCCAACGACGCGATCTGCCGTTCCCACACCAGCCCCGTCTGCGGGAAGCCGTGCAGCAGCAGCACCGGGCGGCCCTCGGGCGGGCCCGACACAATCGCGTCGAACACGCCCGCACCGGTGGAGATGCTCAGCTCAGTCACGATCCACCTCTCCATACCAACTGGTCGGTAGCCTTCAGGTGAAAGAACGGACTGTCAAGACCGCGAGCATGCGCATTCCGGCAACGGCGGTACTTGGTTGAAGATGACGCCGCGATGGTGCTGGACCGCGGGCAACTGCTCGGTGACGCAAGCCCATTCAGGCAGGGAGTCGGCATCGGCGTCGCCCTCGCCGGGCGTCTCAGCCGGGCGGTGCCGACAGATGGATCAGGATGCCGCACACCTCGTCCACGATCTCCCGGGCCTCGGTCTCGTCCCCGCAGTCGCCCAGCTCGCGCGCCGCCCCTCCGATGACGGTGGTCAGCACGCTCACCCGGACCCGGCCGGCGCGTCGCCGCTCGTCCACCTCCAGCAGCCGGGCGTTGCGCCGTACCCATGCGCGGTCCCACTGGCGGCGCAGCGCGTCGAAGCCCGCGGGGCCGTCGTCCTCCACGAGGAGTCTGCCGAGCCTCCGGTTGTCCCAGGCACCCTCCAGATACGCCCTGGCCCCCGCCACGAAGAGGGCGATGGGATCGTCCACACCACGATTGCGCTCGGCGGCCAGCGTGGCCGCGGTCCGGCGCTCCTGCTCCTCCCGGAACTCCTCCCACAGGGCGAGGTAAAGCCCTCGCTTTCCGCCGTAGTGCTGGAAGAGGCTGCCCACCGGGATGCCGGAGCGCGCCGCGATCTCGGTGAGACCGGCGTCGGTGTAGCCGCGCTCGGTGAACACCTCCAGCGCGGCGTCCAGCAGCGCACGCCGGACCGTTCGGCTCTGCCCGGCGCGCCCCTCCGGCAGACCCGTTCCCCCCTGCCCGCCCGGCAGCTGACGCGCCGACTCGGTCCCGGCGGACTCCACCGTGCCGCTCACTGGCAATCCCCACCTTCCCCGGCACCGTCGCGGATGGCGAGGGCGACCAGTAGTTCCAGGAGGTCGGCGATCCGGCGCGGGTTGCGGCCGGTGCGTTCCTCGATCCGTCGCAACCGGTAGTGCGCCGTGTTGTGGTGCACCCGCAGCCGGTCGGCGGCCAGCCGCAGATTGAGGTCCGCCTCCGCGAAGGCCCGTATGGTGGCGGCCAGCGTGTCGCCACGCCTGTGGTCCTCCTCCAGCAGCACACGCACGCGGGGATCGACCAGCTGGCGGGCGAGGTCGTCGGCGCGCAGCGCCAGGTAGTCGAACGGTGACAGCCGCGGCAGCGCCGCCACCCCGCCCTCGCTCGGCACCAGATCGAGAGCGGCACGCGCCTCCTGGTAGGCGCGCGGCAGTTCGCACGCGCCCTGCGCGACCGTACTGATCCCCATGGAAAGCATGGTTCCGTCTCGCGCGAGCCGCTGTTGCACGGCCTCGAAGTGGGCGCATATGTCTTCTGCGTTCATGCCGGCCCGGACCACGGGCACGGCCACCACCTCGCCGTGGCGCACGACGACCAGGGTCCTGCCGGCCCAGGGCCCGGCGACGCTGATCGACGCGCTGGTGGCATACCCGTTCTCGGCCCAGGTGAGGTCCCCGGTGCGCGTGTCGCCGACACACACCGCCACGACCGCCATCATCGGCGAGCGCGGTCCGATGCCGTACGCCTGCGCCGCGGCGAACAGCGGACCGCGCGTCGGCACCACGCCGGCCAGGAGCTGGTCCAGGAGATCCCGGCGCTCCCGGTCCGCGTCCGCCACCACGTGCTGCTGGTACTCGACGTATGCCTGCGCGGCATGGGTGCTGGCGTAGTCGACGTACCGCATCAGCGGGGTGACGAGGGACAGCGCGGCCTGCTGGGCCTCGGCGGAGGTGCCCGCGCAGTCCAGCAGCGCGTCCCACATCACCTGTCGGCCGACCCGGAAGGCACTGATCCAGTCCTCCAGGGCGAACCCCGCGCGTGCTCGGCGCATGGCTGCCGCGCGGCTGAAGACCAGGTCCTCGGGAGCGATGTCGCGGTCGCCGGCCAGCGCCGCCAGTTGCATCCGGTAGTGCTCGAGCACCTGCTCCCGTACCTCGTCGAAGAACCGTTCGTCCTGCAGTGCGTACGACGGGATCTCCGCGCGCATCACATCGACGGCGGTCTCCGCCACCTCCTCGACCCGGTCGTGGACGGCGTGCAGGATCCGCCACCGCTCGCGGCGGAGCGGTTCGGAGAGTTGGGGAGTGCCCAGGGCAGGACCGCGAGGCATGGCGCCGATCGTCGCCGTCCGCCTAGTGCTCCGTCAACAGGCTCGGTGTGAGACATCTCCCGGCACCTGTGCGCGGCGCACAGTTCGGCGACCGAGAAGTTGGGTGCTCACACCCAATGTGTGCCTGGAACGCCCGCACCTACTGTGACGCTCGCCCACCCCCCCAGCACGTCGGAAGGGGCGTCACTCATGCTCGCGGTCGACGGTATCACCGTGCTCTTCGGCGGGATCACGGCACTGGACGGTGTCGCGTTCACCGTCGAGCCGGGCACCGCCGTAGGGCTCATCGGGCCGAACGGAGCCGGCAAGACCACCTTGTTCAACTGCCTCACCAGGCGCTGCACTCCCAACGGGGGAGGCATGCGGTTCGAGGACGAGGACCTGCTGGTCCTCCCTCCGCACGCCGTGGCCGGGCGCGGCATCGCCCGTACCTTCCAGAACCTGGGCCTGTTCCCGCGGCTCACGGTCCGGGAGAACGTCATGGTCGGCGCCCACAGCCGGGGGCGCACCGGACACCTCGCCGCGGCGCTCCGGCTGCCCCGCGTCCGGCGGGAGGAGAGGGAACTACGTGACCAGGCGGACGATTTGCTACGGCGGCTCGGCCTGGCGGACGTCGCGGACCACCCCGCCTCCGGGCTGCCGTTCGGCACACTCAAACGCGTCGAGCTCGCGCGGGCGCTCGCCGTACGGCCCCGGCTGCTGTTGCTCGACGAACCCGTCAACGGGCTCAGCCACGGCGAGGTCGGCCAATTCGCGGATCTGGTCAGGTCGGTGCGCCAGGAGTTCGACGTCACGCTCGTGGTGGTCGAACACCACATGGGGTTCGTGATGGGCCTGTGCGACAAGGTGGTCTGCCTCGACTTCGGCCGCAAGATCGCCGAGGGCTCGCCGGAGGAGATCCAGCGCGACCCCGCGGTCATCGAGGCGTACCTGGGGGTGGCCGCATGAGCGAGCCCACCACCGACCGCACCGAGGCCGAGGCGAGTGCGCAGCCGGACTTCCTGAAGGTCTCCGGCCTGCACGCCGGATACGGCCAGGCCCGCGTGCTCCAGGGCCTCGACTTCTCCGTCGCCCGCGGTGAGGTGTGCGCGATCCTCGGACCCAACGGCGCGGGCAAGACCACCACGCTGCGTGCGCTGAGCGGCATGGTCCGCGGCGGCCGCGGCTCGGTCGCCTTGAACGGCACGGAACTGCTGGGCCGCTCGCCCGAACAGGCCGCCAGGCTCGGCGTGGCGCACGTACCCGAGGGCCGGGGCACCTTCAACGACCTGACCGTCGAGGAGAACCTGCGCATCGGCGCCCACCTGCGCACCGGCCCCCGGTGGCGGGACCGCCCCGAGCGTGCGGCCGTGGCCGCCGACCTGGAACGCATCTACGACTACTTCCCCAAACTGCGCCAGCGGTCGCGTCAGGCCGCCGGCAGCCTCAGCGGCGGGGAGCAGCAGATGCTCGCCATCGGCAGGGCGCTGATGCTGCGGCCCTCGCTGCTGCTCCTGGACGAGCCGTCCCTGGGTCTCGCGCCGCTGGTCACGCGCGAGCTGTTCGAGATCGTCCGTGCCGTCAACGAGGAGGAACGCACCACCGTGGTCGTCGTCGAGCAGAACGCCCAGCTGGCGCTGGACATCGCGCACCGGGCGCACGTACTGGAGGCCGGCCGCCTGGTGCTGTCCGGACCGGCCGCACAGATCCGCGAGGACGGGCAGGTCGCCGAGGTGTACCTCGGCGTCTCCGTCCGCTCCCGGAAGACCGGGTGAGCGCCGTGACCGATCTTCTCCAGCAAGTGGTGGAAGGACTGGGCTCCGGCGCTGTGTACGCCAGCCTGGCGCTGGCCCTGGTGCTGATCCACCGGTTCACGGGGATCGTCAACTTCGCGCAGGGCGAGCTGGCCATGCTCTCCACGTACGTCGCCTGGCAGCTGGTGGCGTCCGGGATGCCGTTCTGGCTGGCACTGCCGGTCACCCTCGCGGTGTCCTTCGCCGGCGGCATGCTGGTCGAGCGGATCGTCATCCGCCCCGTGCAGGGCGCGCCCGAGCTGACGGTGGTCATCGTCACGGTCGGCCTGTTCATCTTCGTCAACGCGCTGGCCGGCCTGATCTGGTCGTTCACCGTGAAGGACTTCCCGCAGCCGTTCCCCGACGGCGGGCTCGACCTGGCCGGGGTGCGCGTGGACTGGTCGACGCTCGGGATCATCGGTGTGGTGGCCGTCGTGATGGGCGTGCTGTATCTGCTGTTCCAGCACACCTCCATCGGCCTGGTGATGCGGGCGGTCGCCTGCAACCCGGCCTCCGCCCGGCTGTCGGGTATCCGGGTGGGACGGGTGCTGATGCTCGGCTGGGGGCTGGCCGCGACGGTGGGCGCGGTGTCGGGTGTGCTCGTCGCCCCGGTGCTGTTCCTGGAGCCCAACATGATGGGCGGGGTGCTGATCTACGCATTCGCCGCGGCCACCCTCGGTGGCTTCGACAGCCCGGTCGGTGCGGTCGTCGGCGGCCTGTTCGTGGGCGTCGCCGAGACGCTGACCGGGGCGTACGTCGGCGTGATCGGTGCCGATCTGAAGGTGGGCGTCCCCCTGGTGATCATTCTGGCGGTGCTGCTGGTGCGGCCCCAGGGCCTGTTCGGACGGGCGGCGGTGGAGCGCGCATGAACACCATCACAGCGGCGCTCGGCACCGACCGGGCCCGGCGGCCGCGGGCCGCGCTCACCGTCCTGCTCGCGGCGGCAGCCGCCGTCGGCGCACCGTTCTACTTCGCCCCCTTCCAGGTCTTCCAGCTGACCATGGTGCTCCTGTACGCCGTGGCGCTGGCCGGGCTGAACCTGCTGGTCGGCTTCGGCGGGCAGATCTCGCTCGGGCACGGCGCGTTCTTCGCGGCGGGGGCGTACACGGCGGCGGTCATGCTCGACCGGTACGACTCCGGCCACCTGGCCACGCTGCCGGTCGCGGCCGCCGGATGCTTCCTGCTGGGCCTCGGGTTCGGAGTGCCCGCCCTGCGGCTGCGCGGCCTGTACCTGGCCCTGGTCACCCTCTCGTTCGCGGTGTTCCTGCCGCCCTTGCTCAAGCGGCTCGAACCGGTGACGGGCGGTTCCATGGGCCTGACCGTGGACAAGCTGCAGCCGCCCGCGTGGAGCGGACTGGCCGAGGACCAGTGGACGTACTTCGTCGTCCTCGCCGTCACCGCGGTGGCCCTGCTGCTCGCCCGCAACCTGCTGCGGTCCAGGGTCGGCCGGGCACTGCTCGCCGTGCGTGACAACGAGAGCGCCGCCGAGGTCATGGGAGTGCGGTTGTCGCTGCACAAGACCCTCGCCTTCGCGTGGAGCGCGATGTTCGCGGGTGTCGCCGGGTGTCTGTACACCTGGGTGATCGGCTTCGTCTCGCCCGATTCCTTCAGCTTCGTTCTGTCCATCACCCTGCTGGCCGGCCTGGTCGTCGGGGGGCTCGCCTCGCTGTACGGACCCCTGCTGGGCGCGGCGTTCGTGATGTACGTGCCGAGCGTGTCGCAGGACCTGAGCGAGGCGGCACCGGGAGTGGTGTTCGGGCTGCTGATCATCACGGTGATGTTCGTGGCCCCTACGGGACTGGCCGGTCTGCCGGGCCGCGTCCTGGGCGCCGTCTCCCGTCGCCTGCCCCGCACCACCGCCGCCCTCGACCGGACGCCCGAAGCGGACTCCGTGCCCGAGGCGGAACCGAAGTCCCAGGCGGGATGCCGACCCGCCACGACCCTCACCCCTGCGGACTCCGCAGTTGTCGACGCCGAACCCGTGGGCGCACCGCCCCGCACGGAAAAGGAATGAACCACATGCGCAAGACGACCGCTCTGCGGGCGGCTGCGGCCGCAACCGCCGCCCTGCTCACCGCCACCGCCTGCAGCAGCCAGCGAGGGCAGGACGACCAGTCCACCACCGCCGGTGGCGCGTGCAAGGGTCAGCAGACCACCGGCATCACCGACAAGACCATCAAGCTGGGCGGGATCTACCCGCTGTCAGGACCTGCGTCCGCGTACGGCACGATCAGCAAGGGCGTGGCCGCCTACTTCAAGTACGTCAACGACAAGGGCGGCATAGACGGCCGCAAGGTGCAGTTCATCGTCCGCGACGACGGCTACCAGCCGCCCAAGGCGGTCGAGGAGGCCCGCAGACTCGTCGAGCAGGAGAAGGTCTTCGCCGTGTTCCAGACCCTGGGCACCCCGTCCACGGCAGCTGTCCGGGACTACCTCAACAAGCAGAAGGTGCCACAGCCGTTCGTCGCCACCGGCGCCTCCGCCTGGGGCACGGACGACAAGCATCCCTGGACCATCGGGTGGCAGCCCAACTACGTGGCCGAGGCCCGGGTGTACGCCAAGTACCTCAAGGACAAGAAGCCGAAGGCCAAGGTGGCGGTCCTCTACCAGAACGACGACTTCGGCAAGGACCTGCTCGGCGGGTTCAAGAAGGCCGTTGCCGGCAGCGGCATCAAGGTGGTTGCCGAGGAGAGCTACGAGGTCACCGATCCGTCCGTGTCGGCGCAGATGGCGAGCCTGTCCCGATCCAAGGCGGGTGTGCTGCTGGACGTCACCACCCCCAAGTTCGGCAGCCAGGCCCTCGCCGCCGACGTCAGGAACACCAAGTGGAACCCGCTGCACATCGTGAACAACGTGGCCTCGTCAGCCGCCGTGCTCCAGCCCGTCGGGTTCAAGAACGTGCAGGGTGTGGTCTCAGCGACGTACTTCAAGGACCCCGCCGACCCGCAGTGGGCGAACGACCCCGAGATGAAGACCTACATGAACGCCATGCACAAGTACGCCCCGGACGCCGACCCGGCCAACCAGTTCAACGCCTATGGCTGGGCCGTCGCCTCGAGCCTGCACAAGGCCCTGGACGCGATGAAGTGTCCGACCAGGGAGGGGCTGCGGGACGCGGTGCGCAACCTGAAGGACGTGAGGGTGGGACTGCTGCTGCCCGGTGTCACCCTGTCCACGGGCCACGGGGACGCCTTCCCGCTCGAGACGATGCAGCTGATGAGGTTCAAGGGTGAGCGGTGGCAGCTGTTCGGCAAGCCGGTGGACACCCGCAAGGAGTTCGGCCCGCTGACGAGGTGAGCCGGTGGGGGCGGTCCCGGTCGATGCCGTGATCCCTGGGGACCGCCCTCGCCCGTCAGCAGGCGCCTGAGTACTCAGACGGCGCTCAACCCTCCGTCCACCACCAGGCTCTGCCCGGTGATGTAGGAGGCGCGGTCGGAGAGCAGGAAGGTGACGGCTTCGGCCACCTCCCAGGCGGTGCCCTGGCGGCCGAGCGGTATGCGGGTGAACGAGGTGGACCGCGACGCCCGCCGGGCCGAGGCCTCACGGCCCATCGGGGTGTCGATCAGGCCCGGGACGACCAGGTTGGCGCGGATCCCGCGCGGCGCACCCTCCTTGGCGACATGGCGGGTGAGACCGAACAGGCCCGCCTTGGAGCTGTCGTAGGCTGGCGAGTGGTGCCCGCGCCGGACGGCTTCGACGAAGCCGATGTGGCCCGCGACCGGGCCGCCCGAGGCGTGCCGCTCGGCGACGGGCTCCGCGCCTTCCGCCGGGCGCTGAGCGCGATACGGGATCTGTTCATCACCGAGGCGACCGAACGCGGGCTGGACCCCGGCCTCATCGTCGACCGCACCAAGTGCCTGTGGGAACTCGCGGACGTCGCGAGCCTGCAGATCGCCGCCGTCCACCGGCAGGCGGAGGTCGCCTCCGCCCTCTTCGACGCCCGCCGCCGCGCCGACTTCCTGCGTGGACTGCTCTACGGGACGCTGAGCGCGGCGGAGATCCACAGCGGTGCGGCGATCTACGGACTGGACCCGTCACGGCCGTACCGGGCCATCAGAGCCGTCGCGAACGGCAACGCCGGTCCGGACGCGCTGGAACGCTCCCTGGAGTCCCTCGGCCGCAGGAACGGCCGCGGCCCGTTGCTCACCGTGCTGGACGAAGCTGTCGTCGGAGTCGTCGGGGCCAAGCCGGAGACCGGTGACCTGGAGATGACGGCGGGGCTCGGCCCGCCGACGGACCTGGCCGCGGCGCACCGCTCCTGCCGTGCCGCCGGCAGGATGCTGGAAGCCGCCCGTGCGTACGGTCTGCGCGGCGTGTACGACCTGGGCGACCTGTCCTGGCGGGTGGCGGTCGTCGCCGAACCGGAACTCGCCGAGTTGCTGCTCGACCGCTATCTGCGCCCACTGGAGGCGGAGGGGGAGTTCGGCGCGCTCATCGAGGAGTCGGTGCGGGGATATCTGGAGAGGGGCCGGCACATCCGCGCAGTCGCCCTCAGCGCACACGTCCATGTCAACACCGTCCGCTATCGGCTGCGCCGTTTCGAGGAGCTGACCGGCACCAGCCTGGACGCTCCGGACACCGCGCTGGAGCTCAGCTGGGCCCTGGCGGCGCGCGAGCCGGGGACACCTCCACGAGGTCCGGCATGAGCATGGCATCAGCAGGTCAGCGTGCATGCGGGAACGCAGAGCCACCGCCCCGGACGCCCTCAGGCCGGTCACCGGCCGCGGTCAGGACCCGCGGCAGAAACATCGGTGACCGAGTACAACGTGGTGGTGACCGGTGGAGCAGCGGATGAAGGAGTTCAACGAAAGCCACGAAGATCCGTTCGCCCTGCACCTCGCCACCCTGGCGGTGCTCGACGACCGGGGAGTCGTGGTCGGATGGAACCGCCGTGCCCAGGACCTGCTCGGCCATCCGGACACGGCCGTGATCGGTCGTCCGGCCATCGAGGTCCTGGTCGATCCTCGCGATCTGCCGGCTGTCACGGAGGCCGCGGTGAGCTGCAGGAGAGTCGGCGGCTGGTTCGGCGTGCTCACCTTGCGGCACCGGGACGGGCGGCTCGTGGAGACGGGAGTGAGGGCCCATGCGCTCTCACGAGATGACGGGGTCCGTGAGTGGATTGACCCGGTCTCCGGGCGCTGCTCCGTGGCCCGCGCCGGTCACCCGCCGCCGGTGGGTGACCGCTCCGGACGGACAGGTGGCTCCGCTCGACCTGCCCGCCGGCCCACCGCCCGGCCTGGGCGGGCTGCCGTTCGAGGCCCGGGAGATCGAACTGGCCGAGGCAAGCCTGCTGTGCCTCTACACCAACGGAGTCATCGGCGAACGCCACATCGATGCCGACACCGCCCTGACCAAGCTGGGCGCAGCGCTCACCCGCCCCGCGGACGCCCTGGAACGGACGTGCCGAGCAGTGGTCGACTCACTCGTGCCCTCGCGCCCCAGCGACGACGTCGCTTCCTGGCCTCTGCCGCTGGAGCCTGCCTCCCTGCCCGGCCGCCGCACCCGTGTGCTTCACCCCCGCGATACACACGGGTGCGCGCGCACGCCCGCCAGCGCGGTGAGCACCGTGTCGTTGGCATTTCGGCTGCCGACGGTGAGCCGGAGTCCCTCGCCGGGGTAGTGGCGCGCCTGGACACCGGCGTCGGTGAGTGCCGCGGCGCCCTCGTAGATCGGGTCGGGCGCGGCGAGCCAGACGGAATTGGCGTGGCCGGGGCGTACGTGCCAGCCGAGTTCGACGAGTTCGTGACGGAGCCGTTCGCGTTCGGCGACGACGGTGTCCACCCGTAGGCGCAACTCGCTGTCGGCCTGCAACGAGGCCTTCACCGCCGCTGTTGCCACCGTGTTGATCCCGAAGGGCAGCTGCTGCCGACGGACCCGCTCCACCAGCTCGCAGGCGCCGAGTCCGTAGCCGACCCGCAGGGCGGCGAGGCCGTAGGCCTTGGAGAAGGTGCGCAGGACGAACAGGTTGGGGTGTGTGCCCAAGAGCGAGCGCGCATCCGGCAGGGCGGTGTGATGGGCGAACTCCACGTACGCCTCGTCGAGGAGCACGGTGACGTGTCGGGGGACCTGACGCAGGAACGCCGACAGCGCGTCGGCGGTGACGAGGCTTCCGGTGGGGTTGTGGGGATTGCACAGCACCACGACACGGGTGCGGTGGTCGAGCGCCGCGAGCAGGGCGCCCAGATCCTGGTGTCCGTCCGGCGACAGGGGTACGGCGACGGGTTGAGCGCCGACCATGGCGGTCAGCAGGGGATAGGCGTCGAACGTGCGCCAGGCGTAGGCCACTGTGTCGCCGGGCCGGACCACTGCCTGGAGCAACTGCAGGGCCACGCCCACCGATCCGCTGCCGACCGCGACACGGTCGGGGGTCACCTGGCACCATGCGGCGATACGCTCGGTGAGGTCGTCGGGGTAGAACTGCGGGTAGCGGTGGGCCTGTGCGACGGCCCGTTGCATCGCCTCGCGCACCGAGGGCAGCGGGGGATACGGGCTCTCGTTCAGGGCAAGTCGGTGCAGCACGGGGATGTCCATCGCTCAGTCCCGTCCGCCGTGCCAGCGGACGGCGACGGCACCGGCGAAGTCGCCCGCGTGAGCGAACCCCCCGAGCACCATCAGGTCACCGTCCTCCACCTGCCCGGAGCTGATCGCGCGGTCCAAGGTGATCGGAATCGCCGCTCCGAACAGGTTCCCGTACGCATCGAAAGTGTTCAGGTGCCGTTCGGCCGGCAACTGCAGCGCCTCTCGCCAGTTCCGCAGGAAGGTCCGGTTGGGCTGGTTCGTGATGAGGACGTCGATGTCGGTGGTCGCCACGCCGAGCCGTCGGCACAGGTCCGTGACCACCTCGGGGACGAGGCGGTTCCCGCGGGCCAGGACCTTGGCGACGCTCGCGTCGGTGAACCCGATCCGCAGCTGGGACTCTCCCGGCTCCCAGTACTTGCGACCGTCGTCGACCGCCACCGTCATGTCCCCGGCGTACTCGCCGATGTGCCGGGTCTCCACGTCGAGGACCGGCGACTGTGCCGACGTCGTCACATACCCCACACCGCACCCGTCGCCCGGGATCGCCGCCTGGGCGAGTTTGCGCACCTCGGACTGGGTGAACCACTGACCCGCGGCACTTTGAGCGTTGCAGATCAGCGCGGTCCTCGCATCGGTGGTGGTGAGGATCTGCCGGGCCATCTTCACCATGTACACGAAGGACGCGCAGCCCGCGTTGGCCACGTCGACGAGCCACTCCGGGTTCAGACCCAGCCGACGCGCCACCTCGGTTCCGGCGCCCACGAACGGCAGGTCCGGCAACTGGCTGTGCACCAACAGCACGTCGACGCCTCGGATCTCCGCCGCGCCGTACCGTTCGATCAGGGGCTGTACGGCGCGCTCGACCATGTCCGCGTTGGTCTCGTCCCTGGCCACGTGGTGCCGTAACGGCGGGACCTTGAACATGGGGTGGTTGCGGAGCTTGTCCTCGGCTCCGGGGAAGTCCGTGTAGAACTCCGCGGGGACCGGCTCGCCGGGCAGGTAGCTCGCGACGTCGGTGAGGCTGACCGTGGTCACCGCTCCACCGCCCTCGCCGGAGCCGCGCTGACCGGCAGGCCGTTGCGGTGGCGGTGTTCCAGGATGGCCTTGAGGTTGTGCATCTCCACGGTGTGCCCTGCGTAGAAGAGGTCCCAGTA
Source organism: Streptomyces sp. Ag109_G2-15 (assembly GCF_900215565.1). Classification (NCBI taxonomy): domain Bacteria; kingdom Bacillati; phylum Actinomycetota; class Actinomycetes; order Kitasatosporales; family Streptomycetaceae; genus Streptomyces; species Streptomyces sp. Ag109_G2-15. The sequence goes on along the minus strand of NZ_OCNI01000002.1, from coordinate 232,276 downwards.
GTCGCCCACCCAGGGCCGGTCCGGGCGGGGCGCCAGGTCGGGGTGCGGGTTGTCGTCGTAGTACGGGTGCCGACAGTTGGTCCAGGTGATCACCGAACCCGGCTTGTCGAGCACGAGCCGGGCCGGTACGACACGCATCAGGTAGATCATCCACAGCTTCTCGCCCTGGTCCCAGGAGCAGTGGTAGTCCACGGTCATGGCCTCGGGGTTCGCGCGCACCTCGCAGTAGATCCTGGTGTCGTCCTCCAGCCTGTCGTGACCGACCCACAGACCCGGTGTGCCGGATGGCGCGAAGTCCCGCAGGCTGCAGGTCCACTCCTCCAGATGGTGTCCCTGGCGCAGGTAGTCGTAGGCCTGCTCCGGGGGGCAGTCGACGTACTCGTGGATGGTGCAGTACTGCCCGTAGACCTGATGGTGGGGGTAGACCGCGTGCGTGAGTTCCATGCAGTGGGCGGTCAGTTCCTCCTTGCCGGCGTTCTCGATCCGGACCAGACCGGGGATGTCAGCCAACGTGGACGACTCCTCGCTCATCTGAACCCTCCTTGCTCTCGGTGGCTTCGGTGAAGGACTGGAAGGGAAGGAACGGGGGATCTCCCGTGGATCGCAGGCCACTGCGACGAACGCCGGGCCGCCGCCCGCATTGCTGCGCAGGAGCGCCGTGCGCAGCTGCGCCGCGTCCTCGGCCCCTATGGCCTCCAGGGACGGGAAGGCGGCGGCCACCCCGGCGGCGAGGTCGGTCCGGGCGAACAGGTCGTGGCTGCGGATACCGCCCTGGAAGAGCTCCTCACGCAGCGCGCACATGGCGTGGGCGTTGTTGTTGAAGATCACGAAGGTCACGGGTGCGGCGTACTCCACGGCGGTGTGCACTTCCATCCCGTGCATGAAGAAGGCCCCGTCGCCGGCGAGGACGTAGGTGCGTCGGCCGGTGGCGAGCGCGGCGCCGATACCGGCACCGAAGGTGTAGCCCATGCCGCCCATGCCGACCGCCACCACGAAGCGGCCGTGGCGCGGTGCCGGGAGGAGATGGACCGCGCTGGCCCCTGCGTTGCCGGCGTCCACGAAGACGTGGGCGTCGTGGGGGAGTGCCGCCTCCACCGCGGCGACCGCCTCGGTATAGGGGATGGTGCGCCCACGTGTCCGGGAGAGCGGGCTCGGCACGGGTGTGGGAAGGGGACCGGTGTGCGGCGGGCAGGGACGCGGGCGAGACGGCAGCTGGGTGATGACCGCGCTCAGCGCGTCCCGCAGGTTCCCGCCCAGTGCGGTGCCTGCCACGAACGGCGGTTCGGGGCCCAGGCAGACGACCTCGGTGGTGGCCAGGGCCTGGTCAAGGCCGCCGCGGGCCAGGAGCGGCAGGCGGCTTCCGACCAGCAGGCATACGTCGGCCCGCCGCAGGCAGTCTTCGACGTTGGCGTGGCCCATCACCCCGGCCACACCTGCGAATCGGGGATCACGGTTGTCGAAGACGTCCTTGGCGTCCGGGGTGACCGCCACCCACGCTCCCAGGCGCCGGGCCAGTTCGGCCAGCTCCGTACGGGCGTTGGCGGCGGCGACATCTTCACCGGCGATGACGAGGACGCGGCCGGCCCGGCGAAGGGCATCCGACACGGCGGTGAGGGCGGGTATGTCGAGCCGTGGCGCCGGCACGCCCGGTGGCGGCGCCGCGTCACGGTCGGGCAGCTGGATCTGTGCCCGCTGCACGTCCTTGGGCAGCAGCAGCACGGCAGGTCCGCGTGGATCGGCCTGTGCCGCCGCCACTGCCCGGGGCAGCAACTCCAAGATCGAGTCCGCTTCAGTGACGCGGGCGCAGAACCGGGCGACGGGGGCGAAGACCTCCAGGGCATCGAAGGAGCCCGCCTTGCCGCTGGTGTCCTGGAACGCCCCGTGGCCCTCCTGGCCGGTCGGCGGCTGGCCCACCAGAGCCAGCACGGGCACCCGGGAGGCGTACGCCTCCGCCAGACCTGGTACGAGGTTCATCGCCCCACCGCCCGAGGTGGCGGCAACGACGCCGAGGCGCCTGGTGGTACGCGCGTATCCGTCGGCCATGGTGACGGCGGAGAACTCGTGTTTGGCGACGACGCCGCGGACGGCGCCGCCGCGATGCACTGCGTCGTACAGGTCCTCGATGTTCGCGCCGCCGACGCCGAACACGTGGGTGACGCCTGCCCTGGCGAGTTCCGCGGCCAGATAGTCGACCAGGCGTACCGTTCCTGCCTCGCGTAACTCCGAGGTCGTGTCGGTCATACGGGGCTCCTGCCCTCGTTGTGGTGTCGGTCGATGAGGCCGGATGGCGACATGACCTGAAAGCGGTGCCGGTATTCCTTGGGGGTGAGTCCCAGGGTTCGTCCGAAGGAGCGGAAGAACGTCTCGGGAGCGGCGAATCCGCAGCGGCCCGCTATCTGGCTGATCGTCAGGTCCGTGGTTTCCAGCAGCTCGCGTGCGCGGGCGATACGCGTCCGCTCGACGTACTGGCCGGGTGTCGTGCCCACCTCGCGCCGGAAAACCCGGGCGAAGTTGCGCAGGCTCATGTTGGCCTGCCGCGCGATCTCGGCCACGGGCAGCGGGTTGTCCAGGTTGCCCAGAATCCACTCCTGTGCTGCCCGGATCGGCGGATGGTCGGCCAACTGGGCGTCGAGGAGGGCGCTGTACTGGGACTGTCCTCCGTGCCGCTTGAGGAACAGCACCAGAAACCTTGCCGTCTCCAGCGCGAGCGCCGCACCGTGATCGGCCTCCACCAGGGCCAGCGCCATGTCGATGCCCGTGGACACGCCCGCGGAGGTCACGAAGGGGCCGTCCCAGACGAAGATCGGCTCGGCGTCCACCGTGACGTCCGGATAGCGGCAGGCCATCGCCTCGCTGTACGCCCAGTGAGTGGTGGCGCGTCTGCCGTCGAGGAGGCCCGCCTCGGCCAGCAGAAAGGATCCGCCGCACACGGAGGCGACTCTGCGCGACCGGGCCGCTGCCCGGCCGATCCAGGACACGAGCGCCCGGTCCTGGAGCGCGTTGTCGAGACTCCATCCGCCGGGCACGAGGAGCGTGTCGATCGGGCCCTGCCCCGCCTCCAGCGGCGAGGCCCCCACCACCACTCCTGAACTCATGCGCACCAGTGGTGCGTCGGCGGAGACGAACTCGGTTCGGTAGGGGGTGCCCGACGGACCCAGGAGCCGGTTCGCGGTATCGAACACTTCAATCGGTCCGGTGATGTCCAGGGCCATCGCGCCCGTGTACACCACCACAACAACACGTCGCTCCAACACGGTCACACCCTGTATCGGGCGTGGCACTGGCTGCAATGACAGTTTACTGACGGATCCGGCCAACGTGCTGTTGCCGGAGGGCGAAGAGGGGGTCTGGTCAGGCAGTTCGTGCGCCCGGGCCGACGGCGCCGGGTGAGGCAGCTCACAGGGCGTCGGCGCGGCCGTGTGCCGCACCGACGCCCTTACCTCCGCATCACCTCCGGCTTCGAGGCCGCCCGTCGTCGCGGGTCATTCGGCCGCGGCCAGGAGCCGCGCCTCGCTCTCCTCGTACAGTCGCCGCATCTCGCGGCTCTCGGCGGCGCGGCGCCGGTGGTCCAGACGGCTGCCCAGCCAGCCCGCGAGATAGCCGAACGGGATGGAGACCAGGCCGGTGGACTGCATGGGGAACCAGTCGAAGTCCGCGTGCGGGAAGACGGCGGACGGCGTGCCGGAAACGGCCCTGGAGAAGACCATCAGCACCAGCGCGCAGACCGTGCCCCCGTAGAGGCTGGCGAGCAGGCCGGTGCGTGTGAATCCGCGCCAGAACAGGGAGTAGGTCAACGCGGGGGCGACGGCCGATGCCCCGATGCAGATCGCCAGCGTGGTCAGTACGCCGACGTCCCAGTTCTGGACCAGGGCGGAGAGCAGGATGGCAACGGTCCCCACCGCCACGCTCGTCCACGCCGCCACCGTCATCTCCGTACGCGCCGCCGCCCGTTCCCGCCGCAGCGCATGGGCGAACAGGTCGTGGGCGAGCGACGAGGCCGCGGCCAGGGTCATCCCCGCGACCGAGGACAGCAGGGTGATGAACACCGTGCCCGCCATGGCCGCGTAGAGAACCGTCGTGCCCGCGGAGCCGGCGCCGCCGCCGAGCGCCCTGGACAGCATGAGCACCGACGTCCTGCCGTGCGGGTCGGTCGCGGTGATGTACTGCGATCCCACCAGGGCCGCCGCGCCCGTACCCATGATGATCACCGTCAGGCAGAACGCGGTGACCGTAACGACCGCCCAGGACATGGAGCGGCGCACGGCGGGCACGTCTTGCGCGGAGTACAGACGCATCGTGATGTGCGGCAGGCAGGCCGCGCCGAGGATCACGGTGATCTGAAGACTGGCGAAGTCGAGCCGTTCACCTGCCGACGTGCCCAGCTGGAGGCCCTGCTGAAGGAAGGCCGGGCCTGTTCCGCTGCCGCGCTCGGCGGCTCGGAGCACCTCGCCGAGGCTCCAGTCGAAGCGGTTGAGGACCAGGGCGGCGACGGTGACGCTGGTGCCGAGCAGGATCACGATCTTGATCATCTGGATGAGCGCGGTGCCCCGCATGCCGCCGATCGCCGCGTAGATGATCATCAGGCTGCCGACGAGGACGATGCATGTCGTCCTGGCGCCGGCCTCGTGCGGCATGCCCAGGATGAAGGTGAGCAGCGACCCGGCCCCGGAGAGCTGGACGACCAGGAAGGGGAGGGTCGCCGAGAGCGTCACCAGGCAGGAGGCGATGCGGACGGCCCGCCCGGGCATGTTGCGGGCCAGGACGTCGCCCATGGTGAAGCTGCCGGCGTTGCGCAGCGGCTCGGCCAGCAGGAACATCAGCAGCACCAGCGACAGGGCGGTGCTGACCGCCAGGACGTAACCGTCGTATCCGGCGAGCGCGATGATGCCGGTGGTGCTCAGCACCGTGGCCGCGGAGATGTAGTCGCCGGCGATCGCCAGGCCGTTCTTGAGGGGGGTGAGCGAGAGGTAGCCGGTGTAGAAGTTCGTCAGGTCGTCGCGGTCCGGTCCCGCCATCACGCACATCAGCAGCGTGAGGGTCACCAGGGTGCTGAACAGGACCAGGACGAGCGCCTGCGTCCCTGAGCCGAAGTCGTTCATCCCGCCACCCCGGCATCCCGGCTCGGCCGGACCGTGCGCTCCCTGACGGCCCGCGCCAGCGGGTCCACGGAGTGTTGCGCACTGCGTCCGTACCAGAGGACGGCCGCGAAGGTGACGACGAGCTGGAGGATCCCCAGGCCCATTCCCAGGCTCAGCTCCCCGGCGATCTTGGAACCCATCAGGTCCGGCGCACAGCAGGACAGCACCACGTACACCACGAAAGAGCCGAGCGCGGTGAGCGTGGAGACCCGGCGGAGCACTCGGTAGGCCGAGCGGAGGGCGGCGAGGTCGGCATCGTGCGGATGGGGTTCGTGCGCGTGCGGTGGGCGCCGGGGGGATTGCCCGTAAGAGTCGTACCAAGGGGCGTCGTATCCGTACGAGGTGTCCTGCGAGGCGTCGTTTCCGTACGACCCCTGCCATGGATCCCGCCCGTACGGCTCGCGCCGAGGGGCGTGGCCATGGGGCTCGGTCTGCGGCCATCCCGGCGGCGGGTACCGGTTGTCGTCGGGGTGTGTCATCGCGTGGCCTTCCGGTGCGGCTCGGATCCGTGGGAGGTGGCGGTGAAGCATCGGTGTGGCGGCGCACGATACCGACTGGTTGGAATGGCCGATAACCCTGCGGAGAGTTACGTTTTCGGCTCGATGAGGCATCCGGTCGACGGCGGTCCGTCGACGGTTCATGACCCCCGGACCCTAGGTCCTCGGACTCATGGATGATCTGTGGGGAATATCACGAGCAACGACCTACCTACTGGTCGGTATGGTCTCGGGGAGCCGCAACAACAGGAGGCGTGATGTCCACGACCAACCGCCAGATCCGTCTGGCAGCCCGCCCCGTGGGCGAAGTGAAACCCGAAGACTGGGAGCACTGTTCCGCACCGCTCACGGAACCGGGTCCGGGCCGGTTCGCGGGCCGGACCCGCGTCATCTCCCTGGACCCGGCCATGCGGGGCTGGCTGGACGACCGCCCCTCCTACCTGCCGCCAGTGGGCATCGGGGAGGTGATGCGCGCAGGATCGGTCATTGAGGTCACCGCATCCAATCACCCCGACTTCCAGCCCGGCGACCACGTGGTCGGCACGTTCGGCGTCCAGGAGCACGTGGTCTCCGACGGCCGGGGCGCCCTGAAGATCGACACCTCCCTCGCCCCGCCCTCGACGTATCTGGGAGTGCTGGGCATGCCCGGCATGACCGCCTACTTCGGCCTGCTGGACGTCGGCGCGCTGCAGGACGGCGAGACCGTCGTGGTGTCGGGGGCGGCAGGCGCGGTCGGCACCATCGCGGGTCAGATCGCGAAGGCCAAGGGCTGCCGCGTCGTGGGCATCGCCGGCGGGCCGGAGAAGTGCGCCATGCTCACCGACGAACTGGGATTCGACGCGGCGATCGACTACCGAGCCGAAGACGTCAGAAAGGCGCTGCGCGAGCACGCCCCCGACGGCATCGACGTCTACTTCGACAACGTCGGAGGGGACATCCTGGACGCCGCCCTGACCCGGCTCGCGATGCACGCGCGCGTTGTGGTCTGCGGCGCGATCAGCCAGTACAACAACGCCACGCCGGTCAAGGGCCCCTCCAACTACCTCTCGCTGCTGGTGCGCCGCGCCCGCATGGAGGGCTTCGTCGTCTTCGACTACGCCAAGCGCTACGCGGAGGCGGCGCAGGAGATCTCCGCCTGGATCGGCGCCGGCCGCATCAAGGTCAAGGAACACGTGGTGAGGGGCACCGTCGACGACTTCCCCGCGACCTTGCAGATGCTCTTCCGCGGCGAGAACGTCGGCAAGCTCGTGCTGGAGCTGGCATGACCGCCGCTGAGAGCGGGTCCGTCGCCCCGTGGGAAGAGCAGAAGGACGGCGTCTCGCTCCAGGGAAAGGTGGCGATCGTCACCGGCGCTGCCAGCGGACTGGGCCGGGCCTCGGCGCTGGCACTGGCGAGGGCGGGCGCGCGCGTGGTCGTCGCCGACCTCGACGCGCAGGGCGGGCGGGAGGTGGCCGACATGGTCGACGGCCACTTCCGCGCCTGTGACGTCTCCGACCTCGACGCCAACCGCGCCCTGGTGGAGTTCACCCAGGAGCGGTACGGCGGTGTCGACATCGCACTGCTCAACGCGGGCGTGGCGACCGGATGCGGCGTCGGCGAGGACTTCGACCTGGTGCGCTACCGCCGGGCGATGGGTGCCAACCTCGACGGCGTGGTCTTCGGCACCCACGCGGTCCTGCCCGCGCTGAGGGCCCGCGGCGGAGGATCGATCGTGGCGACCGCTTCCCTGGCGGGCCTGGCGGCGGTGCCGCTCGATCCGCTGTATGGGGCCAACAAGCACGCGGTCGTGGGACTCGCACGCTCTCTGGGGCCGGCTCTCGCGCCGGAGAACGTGCGCTTCAACGCGGTCTGCCCAGGGTTCGCCGAGTCGCGCATCATCGACCCCCTGCGCGGCATGCTCTCCGAGCAGGGTCTGCCGGTCATCCCGGCCGAGGTCGTCGCGGACACGGTGCTGCGGATCGTCGCCGGCGACGGCACCGGGGAGTGCTGGTTCATCCAGGCCGGCCGCGAACCGGAGCCGTTCCGCTTCCGCAACGTCCCCGGCCCGGCCAAGCCCGTCGGCGTCTGAGACGTTTCCGGGGGTGGGTCCTGCGAACGGCCGGGCCCGCCCCCACCGGCGTGCGGAATCAACCCGAGTGGCCTCCAGTAACTTGAGGTAATCAGAGAAGAGGACCCACTCCATAGACTTGACTGACTCCAAAGAAGGCGTACGGTCGAAAGAGAGAAGGCAACCGTCCCCTGAAGGGTGCCCGCATGACCCGCACCATCGCCCGGGATTCCCGCTCGGGCGGAGCGATCCCTGACACGGCCGCCCCCGGCCCGTTCGGGACCGGGACCTGGACTCTTGCCGTGGTCGCCGACCGCGTGCGGTCTGGCGAGGACCGCCGTACGCGACGTACTGCCCCGATGGGATCTCGGCGATCTCGTCCCGGTCGCCGAACTGTTGGTGAGCGAGCTGGTGTGCAATGCGCTGCGGCATGGCGCCGGCCCGCTGCGCCTCACCCTCGAGCGGGTCCCGGATGTGCGCTGTACGGTCAGCGACGGTTCCACGCAACCTCCGCGACTCTCCGACGCCGGCTCCGAGGACGAGGGCGGCCGCGGACTGGCACTCGTGGACATGCTGGCCGCACGGTGGGGCTACGAGCGCGGCCTGCCCTTGGGGAAGACCGTATGGTTCGAACTCTCCGCCGGGGCGGACGAGCCGGGGCCGGGCGGAGGGGATTCCTCGGACGAGCAGAGCGCACTGTGGAGGGACGGGAGCGTCGTGAACGGCCCGGTGGCACTGAGGGGCGGCTGGAGAGGCGAGGCAGCATGACAACCGCGACGACTGGCGAGGAGCCGATGGCGCTGGCGGCGGCACGCCTGCGCACGGCAGGCATGCGGGTGACCGCGCAGCGCATGGCGCTGCTGATGGCGGTCTCCGAGTCGGCCGGCCACCTCGACGCCGACGCCCTGCGCGAGCGCGCCCAGCGGGTCACGGGTGGCCTGTCCCTGCAGGCCACCTACAACGTGCTGCGCGCGCTCACGGACGCCGGTCTGGTCCGGTGCACCCAGATCCCCGGTCACCCGGCCCGCTACGAGATCGAGCATCACGACAACCACCACCACTTCGTGTGCCTCCGCTGCGCCGCCATCCGTGACGTGGAATGCTCGGTGGGTGCGGCTCCCTGCCTGGAACCGCGGCTTCCCAAGGAGTACGACATCCAGGAGGCCGCCGTGACCTTCTGGGGTCTGTGCCCCGACTGCCGGGCTGTCACCCCGGCGCCCTGACTACTGGACGAGCTCCCAGTCCTGCGAGCCGTCCGTGAGCGCGTTCTGCAAGGTCGGCTGTGCCCCGGCGGACGCACCGGTCAGGTACAGGTTCGTGTTCTTGACGGACTGCAGCTTGTAGAACCCGTCGCTGGTCTTGACGAGGTTCCAGCTGCCGGTGGCGCTGTTGTCCACCCACTGGCCGATCTTCTGTCCCACCGTCGCGTTGCCCGTCCAGATGGCTGCCGCGCGGCCGCCCGCCTTGTTGAGCAGGGTGGCACCGCCGTTGGGCTCGGTCACGACGTGCCAGAACTGGGTGTCGGCGTCCGCCGCCGAGCCGGGGGCCTCCAGACGGACGTCGGGAACGTCGCCGTTGCCGATGTTCGCGTCGTTGGTCTTGCCGCCGGTACCGATCACCTGATCCGTCTTCCGGTTCACCAGCTGGTAGTAGGCGCCGTCCGAGTGACCGAGATCGACCTCGGCGAACTTGAGCGTCGACGTGCCCTGGTTGTTGAGTATCGAGATGTGGCCGGTGCCCTCGACGTACTGCAGGTTGCGGCTGTAGCCGGCCTGAGAGGTCGTCTGGTACTCCTTCCACACGCCGTCGCTGCGTCCGCTCTCGTTGACCCACACGTTGCCGCTGCCCGCGGCGTCGTAGACCAGTCGTCCCCCGGGGAGCCTGATGATCACCGGGCTGCCACCCGTCGAGAGGGCGTGTGAACCGGTGTCGACCGGCAGTGAGTTGACGCCCGTGCCGGTGGGCGAGCCGGTGTAGAACGTCAGCGGGTCGTCGGAGATCCGGTATCTGGTGTTGGCTCCGCCGCCCCAGTACTCGTAGGTGAGGAGCCACTTGCCGTCCGTCGTGCGGACGACGTTGGCCATGCCCGGTCGCCCGCCTCCGATCTCCGTCTTCCCGCCGCCCATGTCCTGGGTCAAGCCGGCGATGTCGACGACGGGGTCGCTCCACTGCGCACTACGGCCGTCCCAGGTCCTGTGCGCGAGGATCTGGCCGTGCGAGTCCGGGGCGGTGTCGTTCGCCGGGTCCGGTGTGGGGACGCCGGTGGTCGGATCGAAGCCGGTGTAGTCGTTCTCGTCGGAGTAGTAGCAGACGAGTTTGCCCTTGTAGACCATCAGGTAGGGCTCCCAGAGGGGATCCACCTGATGGTTCGTGTTGGCGTTCGCGATGTTCTGCCGACCGCGCCGGCGCTGCCGCCCTGCCAGCCGCCGGTCGCGACGACGTTGAGGATCTTCCAGTTCGCACCTTCGTCGGTGCTGGAGTACAGGGCGATCGCGAGGTCCTTGCGGTCCCCGTCGTTGGACGGTGTCCAGTTCGGGTCGGCCGCCTTGTGCTCCTTGTAGTAGTAGTCGTCGCCCGAGACGACGCTCGCGAGGAGCAGCGTGCCCTGCTTCAGGTTCCCGACGTCCTGCGGAAGCACGTAGAGATACGGGTTGGTCCAGTTGCTGGTGTACTTCGCGTACTGAGGGTCGTCGGACAGGTAGGCCGGAGCCTTGACCTCGGACAGCGGCTGCCACGACGTGCCATCGTCGTCGCTCTTGTAGACCGGCAGGGTCTGCTTGTCGGCGCTTCCCGTCTCCGTCACGACGGTGGACTTCTCGAACGACGCCACCAGACGTCCGCTCGGCAGTTGCGCCGACTTGGGGTAGATCGCGCAGTTGCCCCGTCCCTTCAGGCAGGGTTCGCTCCCGAGCTGGTACAGGGTGCCGCCCGTCGGGTTGTACGCCTGCGCACCGGACGCGGGTACGGCCAGCAACGCGGACGCTGCGGCGAAGGTTCCCAACGTCTTCACCAGCGTTCTTCTCTGCATGGTTCCTCCTTCGGGGATGACCACGGTGGTGCCCGGGTCAGGAGCAGGTGTCTGCTTCGGGGGTCGGGGCGGTGCCGGTGTCGGCCACGACGAGGACCCGTACGTCCCACGGGCCGAGGTCCAGTGCCGTGCCGGCCGGTGCGGGACTGTCGTTCAGGACGTCGGTCAGGTCCACCGGGGTGTGAGCGCGCGCGGGTTCCCAGCTCCAGTTGTGCACGATGTGGACGCGGCGTCCGTCGGGGAGGTGCCGGTCGTCGCGGTCACGGAGGCGGGGAGATCCCGCCACCCGCTGCGCTGAGCCGGAGCGATCCAGGTGGCGAGCGCCCGGGCGAGGTCACGGCCGGGCACGGTGCCCACGCAGGTGATGCGACCGGCGCCGTGGCGGCGGGTGGTGACGGCGGGCCAGCGCCCGAAGTGCGGGTGGTCGTAGGAGGCCAGCACGTCGGCGTCGACGACCGTGAGACCCTCGGTCCAGCGCGTCGCCGTCGCACCGTCGGGCACGACGAGCGGGCCGCCGGGCACGGCACGGACCACGACGTCCCGCACCAGGTTGCTGAATTCGTCGTAGCGGACCCCGGCTGCCTCGGCGAGCCGCCCGGGGGCCGGTTCGAGCCGGGCGCGGGCCTCGTGGTCGGCGTACCCGGTGCGCGGGCCGAGGACGAGGTGGCCGCCCGCGTGGGCGTAGGCGACGAGCCAGTCGAGCGTGGCGTCGGCGACGACGTACAGGGCCGGGACGACGAGGACCGGGTGGCGTCGCGCGGCCTCCTCGGGCGTCATCCCCTCCCGCTGCCCGCTGGGGTCGTGCAACTGCCGGGCATGCACGATCCGTACCTGGCGGCCCGCGTCGAAGGCGCCACGGTAGAAGGGGTCGAAGATCCGGTGGTACGCGGCGGGATCCGGTTCGCCCCCGGAGGTCGCGAGCGGTGGGTACTTCTGCATCAGCCACTTGCTCGGCATCGAGTAGACCAGCGCGATGTCGGCGTCCGGCTCGATCCCCGCGACGAGCGGGCCCGCCTTGTCGAACTCGGCTCCCAGGCGGGCCAGTTCGGCGTACGTACGGCCTGGCTGCCCGCTGTGCGGCAGGACACCGCCCCAGTAGGTCTCCGCGCCGAGGCGCAGCGTCTGCCACTGCCAGTACTCGATCATCCGGGCTCCGCGAGCGACGTGCGCCCACGCGGCCTGCCGCCACTGGCCGTCGTAACCGGGGCGGTTGTCCCAGGCAAAACCGATGGAGTTCGCGTTGGTCTCGGTGACCAGGAACGGTGCCTGGCGGGAGGAGAACATCCAGTCGGCGGTCTGGTACATCGACCACACCCCGGTGGTCTTCCAGATCTGCTCGTGGTTCTCGGGCGTGGGATCGGGGAGCAGCAGGCCGTCCTGCATGTCGTAGTACGGGTTGCCGGAGGCGATGTCGAGACGGTCCGTCATCTCGTCGTCCTCCACCCCCTGGCGGGTGTAGGAGATACAGGTGGTGACGAACTGCTCGGGGCGCGCGTACTCGCGGACGATGTCGGCCTGCCAGCCGATGAACTCGGTGACCTGGCGGGCCTGGAACTCCCGCCAGGCGACGTCGTACTGGGGCTGCTCGTTGCCGTCCGGCGTCCACAGGTCGGCCCATGTCGACAGCCGGTGCGACCAGTAGACCAGGCCCCATTCACGGTTGAGGGTCTCGACGTCTGCGTACTTCTCGCGCAGGTGGTCCACGAAGCGCTGGAAGACACCGTGGTTGTGGAAGAGGTGCAGACCCGGTTCGTTGTCGACCTGCCATCCGATGAGCGCCGGGTGGTCGGCGTAGCGGGCGGCCATCCTGCGGATGACCCGCTCGGCGTGGAAGCGGTAGCCGGGGTGGGTGAAGTCGACCTCCTGGCGAGCGCCCCAGCCGATCCGCTCACCGGTGCGCCGCTCGCCGGTGATCTCCGGGTACTGCCGGGCCAACCACGGTGGCGCGGCGTAGGTCGGCGTGCCGAGGATGACGGAGATGCCGCGTTCGTGGGCGCCGTCGAGGACCGGCTGGAGCCAGTCGAGGTCGAACTTGCCGTTCTCCGGCTCCCAGGTCGACCAGACCGACTCGCCGACCCGGATCACGGTGAAGTTCGCTTCGACCATCAGGTCGAGGTCGGTCTTCAGCCGTTCGTCGGGCCGCAGCCCGGGATCGTAGGCGGGCGTGTACTCGTGGTAGTACGCGGCGCCGAAGAGGACGCGGGCGGGCAGGACCGCCATAAGGGGAACCTCCGAAGAATCGATGGGGCCAGAGGGCCGGCGGTGATGCCGGCAATGCGTCACTGCTTGACGCCGCCGGTGGCCAGACCGCTCTGCCAGTACCGCTGCAGGAGCAGGAAGGCGACGACGAGCGGGACGATGGAGATGAGGGAGCCGGTCACGACGAGCGCGAGCATGTTGCTGTTCGCGCCGGCCCCGCCGCCGACGGCCTGGGACGCCCAGGAGGAGAGCCCGACCGTGACGGGGTACAGGCGCGGGTCGTTGAGCATGATCAGCGGTAGGAAGTAGTTGTTCCAGGTCGCGACGAGCGTGAAGAGCACGACGGTCACCAGGCCCGGGGCCAGCAGTCGCAGGGCGATCTGGAAGAAGATCCGCAGCTCACCGGCACCGTCGATGCGCGCGGCCTCCAAGATGCTGTCCGGGACCGCGTCCTGGGCGTAGACGCGCATGAGGTAGAGGCCGAACGGGCTGACGAGCGAGGGCAGGACGATGGCCCAGGGGGTGTTGACCAGGTCCGCCTTCGCGAAGAGCAGATAGGTCGGAATGGCCAGGGCGGTGGTGGGGATCATGACGGCGCCGAGCACCAGGGAGAAGGCGGCGTTGTTGCCCCGGAACCGGTACTTGGCGAACCCGTAGCCGGCGGCGGCCGCCAGGAGCGCGGCACCGACCGCACTGCCGACGGAGTACAGGATGGTGTTGAGCAGCCAGTGGAGGAAGACCCCGTCGTCGTGCGTCAGCGTCTCCCGGATGTTCTCGAGCAGTTGCGGAGCGTGCGAGAACCACAGCCCGAAGCTGTTGAACAGGTCCTGGGTGCTCTTGGTCGAGGCGACGGCGAGCCAGAACAACGGCAGCAGGAAGTAGGCCAGGACGGCCAGCATGACGATGGTCAGCGGTGTGCTGCGACGCCGGGCCGACCGCCGGCGCCACCGGTGAGCCGCCCGGGGCGCGCCGGTTGCGGTGGCGGTCACGGCCGCTCGGGACGTGGCCGGGGGAGTCGTGGTCGTCATGACGTCCTCCTGCGGTTCGCGGTGAACAGGACGGCGTAGGAGAAGATCACGATGACCAGGCCCAGGAGGAAGGACACCGCGGCCGAGTAGTTGACCTGCTGGCCGGTGAAGGCGAGGGAGTAGGCGTAGAGGTTCGCGGTGTACGAAGAGTCGATGACGTCGGGCGCGATGGGCTGCAGCAGCTTCGGCTCGTTGAACAGCTGGAAGCTGCCGATCACGGAGAACAGAAGGGTGAGCAGGAGCGCCGGGCGCAGGGCCGGGAGCTTGATCGACCAGGCGATCCGCCAGGCGCCGGCGCCGTCCATCGCGGCGGCCTCGTACAGCTCCTGGGGGATCGTGCGCAGGGCCGCGTACAGAATGATCATGTTGTAGCCGACGAACTCCCAGGTCACGACGTTCGCCAGGCTGCCGAGCAGCCATCCGTCGCTGAGGAAGTGCGGGACCGGCAGGCCGAGTTTCCTGCTCAGCTGGGCGAACGGCCCGAAGTCCGGCCCGTAGAGGTAGCCCCACATGAGGGTGGCGACCACGCTCGGGACGGCGTAGGGGACGAAGATGCCCAGGCGGATCACCCGTGCGAGCCGCAACAGGCCGCTGTCGAGCGCGAGCGCGAAGCCGAGGGCCAGCAGAAGCATCAGCGGGACCTGGATCACGAAGAACGCCGCGACCCGCAGAACCCCTTCCCTCAGGAGCGGGTCCTCCAGGGCGGTCACGTAGTTGTCCAGCCCGACGAACGTGTTCCCGCCGATGAGCCTCTCCTGGAACAGGCTGAGGTAGGCGGCGTAGCCGAGCGGGGTGAGGAACATGAGCAGGAACAGCACCATGAACGGTGCGACGAACAGCGGACCTGCCGCACCATGACGCAGGCCACCGAGCCGGTGACGCTTCGGCCCCGCTCGGCGCGGGGCCTCGGTGGAGGCCGCGGTCGTGGCAGTCATCATCGGGCCTTTCTGACGGGAGAGGGACTGGCCGGACGCGGGGCCCGTTCTCCTGGCGGAGAGCGTCGGAGCATGGGACCCGCCGGACCTCACGGAGCCTGGACGGTGAAGCCCTGGGCCTTGGCGTAGGTGGTCAGCCGCGTCTGCCACGCGTCGAGCGCGGCGACGGAGTCCTTCTTCTTGGCGAGGGACGTGCCGACGGTCTCGGTCCAGTCGGTGACGGCCTGGTCGAGGAACGGTGGCCACTGGAAGTCGCGGCTGACCGTCTCGCCGATCCGGGCGAACACCTGGTTGACCTTCTGTCCGCCGTAGAAGGCGGGTGCGTCACCGGCGAAGGCCGGGTCCGCGAGCAGTCGCTTCGTCGCCGGGAAGAACGACTGCTTGGTGTTGAGCAGCTGCGCGCTTTCGGGGTCGCTGTTGAGGAACTGCGCGAACACCGCCGCAGCGATCGGGTTCTTGGTCGCCTTGATGACGGCGCTGGTCGAACCGCCCCAGTTGCCCGAACTCGGCTTCGCAGCGTCCCACTGCGGCAGGGGGGCCGCCCGCCATTTGCCCGCGGTGGACTTGGCCGAGCCGGCGAGGAAGACCGGCCCCCACGCGGCGGTGATCCAGGTCGCGTACTTGCCCCTGTTCAGGGCGGAGAACCAGGCGTCGGTGAAGTCCGGCTCGACGCCGATGACACCCGCCTGAGCCAGCCCGCCCCAGTAGGCCGCGAGCTTTTTGGAGATCGCGTCGTCGACGTCGATGGAGACGTTGCCCTTGCCGGAGGTCGCGTAGGGCTTGGCCCCCGCCTGCCAGAGCAGACCGTGCCACGCGGCCGCCTCGTTGGCGGCCAGGTTGGTGATATAGACGTCCGGGTCGGCCTTGTGCAGCCTGCGCGCCGCGGCGGCGAAGTCGTCCCAGGTCTTCGGCGGCTCGATGCCGTGCTTGTCGAAGATGTCCGCCCGGTACAGCATGCCCATCGGACCGGTGTCCTGCGGGATCGCCCAAATCTCCCCCTCGGGACCGCTGACCTGTCCCCATGTCCAGTCGACGAACGTGTCCTTCAGACTGGACGCGCCGTAGGGGCGCAGGTCCAGAAGACTGTCCGTGATCGTGAACGTCGGAATGGCCTGGTACTCCATCTGCGCCACGTCCGGGGCACCCTTGCCGGCCTTGATCGCCGTGCGCAGCTTCGTGTAATGCTGCACGCCCTGGCCCGCGTTGACGACCTTGACCTTGATGGCCGGGTACTTCTTCTCGAACAGCGCGACCTCCTGCTCGATGCCCGGGACCCACGTCCAGAACGTCAGCTCGGTCGGAGTCTTCATCGCCTTGTCGATGTCGGCCTGGCCGACCGGCTTCGTGGAGGAGCCGGAGCCTCCGCCGTCGCTGCCGCCGCCGCAGGCGGACAGTGCGGCACCCAGGGACACCGCTCCCGCTGCGGTGAGGAAGAGCCGGCGGCTCATCTGGGAGGGGCTGGGGGTGGAGCTGGATCTGCGCATGGTGAACTCCCGCCGGTGGATGAGGGGATGGCACGCCGGGCGAGGGCGTGCGAAACGAGGGTGACGAGAAGGAAGGAGGCTCGAACGTGACGGCCAGGACATGGAGGTCGCCATGGCGCGGGTGCACGTCCTCGCGGACTTCGCCCGTCGGGCCTCCACCTGCCGTAGTGGTGGCAGCGCGTGACCGGGGAAGTAACGGGGTGGAGCAGAGAGCCGGCGCGGCAGACCGCTCAGCGGCTACCGCGTGAAGGGTGCGGTCGAGGAAGAGATGAGGGGAGCAGAGGTCGGTACGGTGGCTCGCCTCGCGCTCCCGTGCCCGGTGGTGAAGGCCGCTGCCCGGGCTGGTCCGTCGTGGTCAGTTTTGGGTGGAGGTGCCTCCGTTCAGGGGCGGGCTGTGCCGGCCCCCACTGGGACGGGAGACGGTGCGCCGACCACGACCTGGGGTCATCCGGGGCGGTGGGGGCGCGGTCGAGGCCCGGACCACGAGGTCGACCGGTGGATCACTGGCCGGCAAGGGGTCCGCCTGTGGGTTCTCGATGGAGTGCACGAGGCGTTTGAGTCCCTCCTGGGCCACGGCGTCGAAGGGCTGACGCATCGTGGTGAGAGGGGGATTCACATAGGCGGCGACGGGGATGTCGTCGAAGCCGACGACGCTGACGTCGTCCGGCACGCGCCGGCCGGCTTCCGCCAGCGCGCGAATGAGGCCGATCGCCATGTCGTCGTTGGCTGCGAACACCGCCGTCATGTCGCCGTCGGAGGCCAGTTCGTGGCCCGCCGCGTAGCCGGACGCGGCCGACCAGTCGCCCTCGACGACGGGCGGCACCGTCCTGCCGTGCGCGGCGAGCGCAGCCCGCCAGCCCTCCAGCCGGTCCCGGGCGGCGTACCACCGCTGCGGACCGGCGAGGTGGTGGACAGTGGCGTGCCCCAGGTCCAGCAGGTGCTCGGTGGCCGCACGTGCCATCAGAGCGGCGCCTACGCCCGCGGCCAACGCCCTGGGCGCGGGCAAGGGCGGCGCGCCGAGGACGAGTATGGGTACGTCGACAAGGCCTGAGAGGTCTCCGTCGTGCCCGTCGTCGATCGGCTCGGAGATGACGATGCCGTCCACGCCCTGGTCGAGAAGCGAGTCCACGGCACCGGCGACTCCGGCCGGGTCGCCTTCCACGGTGTTGACCACACGGAGGGCGTACCCCCTGTCCCGTACGGCGCGCTCCACCCCCATGATCAGTGAGGCAGGCCCGTACAGGGCGGTTCCCAGTGTCACCACGCCGATGGACCGTGTACGTCCGGAGGCCAGTGCCCGGGCCGCGTTGTTCAGCCGGTAGCCCAGTTCCTCGGCCGCCTCCAGAACGCGTCGGCGCACCTCGGCCGAGACGTACGGCTCGTCGTTGAAGACCCGGGACACCGTCTTCTGCGAGACGCCCGCCAGCCGGGCCACGTCCACACTGCGCGGTGCGCCGGAACTCCCGCCCCGTCCTGCCCCTCGCGTCATGGTGTCTCCCGCCGATCGTGATCAGTGCCGGTGCCAGCCTATGTCCGTCTGACTGCGCTGACATGTCTACGCAGTCATAAGGTGGCCGTCAAGGGTCTGGACGCGCATTCGTAACTTGCTCCGCCGATCCGACCCACGCAGGCGGCGGCAATCTCGGGCCCTTCCGGGTTGGGTGCCGGTGTGTGTGCCTCACACCTTGACGGCCTTGCTCTGCCTGCGTAGACATGCGTGTGGGTCGGAGCGGTGGCGAGTGCCGCTTGGTGGCTGTGCGCGGTGGTGGTGACCTCACCCGTGTATCGCGAGCCTGGGAGCGGGGAGGTCGAGCTTGCCGTCGGCGATCAGGTCGGCCGGCTGGGGCAGGGCATCCGTGGAACGGACGGTCGGGTCGATGCCGGTGCGTCGCACGGCCGGAAGCGTGTCGGAGGAACGCGGTTGAGGTGCGGCGATCAGCCCGGCACACTCGCCCGATGAGCCACAGCGCACAGCAGCTGGGACGGACCCTGGTACCGCGTCAGCACGGAGCACTTCGAAGCCGCATTTCTGCCCAACGCCGACGAGGACCTGGAGGCCGTGGACAACGTCGATGTCTTCGTGGACCTCAAGGACGGCTCCCGCTGGAGCGCCACCGTCATCACCCTGGCCCAGGTCGAAGCCATCATGGCGCGATGGGCCGAGAGCGGCGAAGCCCTCGCAGGCCGCTACTTCTGGTGCTCGGACGGACTCATAGTCCGCGACGCCGGCATCAGCAGCATGACTGAGATCCTGGTCGGCCTGGTCGAGAACGACGAGTTCGCGCAGGTCCTTCACTGCCTTGATGACTGACCCCGGGTTCCTCAACCGAGCCATCTCGCCCTGAAAACCCTGTCCCTAACTTGATCTCGTAGGCCCACCGGCCCGTCTGCAGTTGCGCCACCGGGCGGACTCTCCTGCCCTGCCCTGCCCAATCCAAGCCGGGGTGGGTGGGTTGTTCGGTGGGACGGGGGCCATTACCTGGGGGGTAATCGCGTGGCCGGGCGGGGCGCGGCAAGGTGGAGTCATCGGGTTCCGGGCCGGCGCACTCCGGCCCGGGGCCCGGGCCAACTGACTTCATTACTGAGCCGCTTCACCAAAAGGGAGTCCCGCCATGTCGATCTACGCTGCCGCCGTCGTCCGCTACTTCGAGGCGTGGAACGCCACCGACGCCGAGGCGCTCGCCAAGGCCGTTGCCGCGGCCTGGACCGAGGACGGCACCTACACCGACCCGCTGGCCGACGTGCGCGGCCACGAGGGGATCGCCGCGGTGATCCGGGCCGCGCAGGAGCAGTTCCCCGGCTTTGAGTTCAGGCTGGCCGGTGAGGTGGACGGCAACCATCACATCGCCCGCTTCGGCTGGGAGCTGGTGTCCACCGCCGACGGCTTGGCGCCGGTCGCCGGTTCGGACGTGGTCACCCTGGCCGAGGATGGCCGGATCACCTCCGTCCTCGGCTTCCTCGACCGGCTCCCCGAGGCATGAACCTTCGCCCGGGGCACGTTCGATGAGGCTCTGCTCGATGTCGTGTCGCAGGCGGCACGGCTGCGGGAGCTGCCGGCGACGGTCGCGGAGGAGGAGGCCGGATTGCAGCCGACCGCAGAGCCTCAGGTGAAGGCGGCGGAGGAGCAAGGTGCGGGCTGACACCGTCACCCGCCGGGAAGCGGCGCAGGACACCTGAACACGGCGGACGGCGACGAGGCCCGGTGAGGGGGTTGATGCTCGGCCCGGACCCAGTGCGTGCGGGGTGCGGGAAGCGCGGCGGTTCAGCGCGGAGCCGCGAGGAACCCGTCGATCACGCGCCGGGCCTTGGCCGTTGCGTCGTCGGCGCCGAGACGCAGGGCGATGTTGGCGGCGGTGAGCACCGCGTCGATCTGGAACGCGGTGAGCTCGGCGTCCACGCCGGCGATCTCCTCGGCGCCTACGGCCTCCCGCAGTTCGCCGGAGAGGGTGTCGAGCCAGTCCCGGTGGTGGCCGGACAGGGTGTCGCGGACCTTTCCCGGGCGGCTGTCGAAGTCGGCTAGGTTCGCGGCCCAGAAGCAGCCGCCGGGGAACAGCGGTGCCTCGGCGTAGGCGATCCAGTGCTCGGTCAGGGCGCGCAACCGTGCCGCGCCGCGGGGGGCGGACCAGGCGGTGCGCACCACCGCGTCGAGGAATGCCTCGCGTGCGGATTCCGCGGCGGCGACCTGCAGCCGCTCCTTCGTCCCGAACAGGGTCTGGACGCCGCTCTTGCTCAGCCCGAGGTCGGTGGCCAGCCGGCCGATACTGAGCCCGCTCAGCCCTTCCAGGGAGGCCACGTCGGCAGCGTGGCGGGCGATCGTCTGCCGGGTCTGCGCACCGCGCAGGAGGCGCCGGTCGGATGTACCGGCCGTACCCGCCGCGTCCGTTGCCCGTGCCGTGCCCGGGACCGACTCCATGGCCGCGCCGGTGCCCGGCCGCTCATCTGCCAGTTCGCTCACGATCCCCATCCTGCCACACTTGCAGTAAACGTACGACCGGTCGTACGTTTACTGCATGACCATCACAGAGAACTCCTCCCGAGGCGACCGGGGACCTGATCCCTCCCGGCTCTCCCGCCTCTCCGGGTCCTCGGGGGCCACCCATGCCCCGGGGGCCCCGCTCACCGAGGAATCCGACCCCTTCTGTCTCTCGCCCGCGAGCGCCGCGGGCCTGCTCGCCGGTGCGCCCTGGGAACGGTTCGCGGTGATCGGCGACAGCCTCTCGGCGGGGACCGGAGACCCGAGCCCGGGGTACGGCGCCTCGGGGTGGGCCGAGCGCGTCGAGGGTGTCCTGCGGCGCGTGCGGCCCGCGACCGCGTACCTGAACACGGCCGAGATCGGGGCGACCACCGCGGACACCCTGGCGAGGCAGGCGGACCGGATGATCGCGTTCCGCCCTGATCTGGTCCATGTCCCCAGCGGTGCCAACGACTTGATCTGCACGGCACCCGATTTCACGGGCATCGAGCGGGAGTTAAGGCACCTGTTCGAACTCGCGGCAGGCACGGGGGCCCGGGTGACCGTCTTCACGCTGGGCAGGGCCTTCGTGGTGCGGAAGTACCCGGACTGGCCGGACAGGGTGCGCCGGGTCAACGCCATCACCCGCCAACTGGCCGCGGACCACGACGCGGTGCTCGTCGAAATGTGGGACCACCCGGTCAATTCCCGGCCGGACCTGCTGAGCGCAGACCGCATCCACTTCGCATCCTCTGGCCAGGCCGTGATGGCCGCCGAGTACGTCAGAGCCCTCGCGGGCGTGCTCGACGCGCGGCAAGGAGGTGCCGACCCGGGCGTGCTCGGCTCGCGCCAAGTAGGGGTCGGCATAGGCGTGTTGGACGCGCGTCAGCCAGGTGACCGGAAAGCGAGCAGGGGAGACAGAGCGTGAAGGACATCGGCGAGCCGGCCCGGAACCGGACCACCGCTCCGCGCACCCCGCCGTACACCGCGTCCTCGCCCGCCGGCCCGCCGGCCGGTCCGGCCACCGGCGCGACCGCGGCCCGCACGCCGTGGCCGGCGGTGGCCATCGCGATGGCCGGGGCGTTCATGGCGATCCTCGACTCCTTCATCGTGATCGTCGCCGGACCGGCGGTCCAGGCCGACCTGGGCGCGAGCCGCGGCGAGTTGCAGTGGATCATGGCGGGCTATCAGCTCACGTACGCCGTCTTCCTCGTCGTCGGCGGACGCCTCGGCGACATGTTCGGGCGCAAGCGCATGTTCGTCGTCGGCACGACGCTGTTCACGCTGGCATCGGTCGGCTGCGCCCTCTCGCAGGCGGCGGGCGGCCTCATCGTGGCGCGTCTGGTGGAGGGTCTGGGGGCGGCGTTGATGCTCCCTCAGGTCTTCGCCCTCATCACCGTGCTGGTCGGCGAGAAGGACCGGCACCGCGCCTTCGGCCTGCTCGGAGTCGTGCTCGGGCTCGCCACCGTCGGCGGCCAGCTCATCGGGGGACTGCTGATCGGCGCCGACCTGTTCGGCTCCGGCTGGCGACCGGTGTTCTGGATCAACGTCCCGGTCGGCGTCGTCACCGTCCTGCTCGCGGCCAGGCGTCTGCCCGAATCCCGGGTGGCGCGCGCCCGGAGGCTCGACCTCCCCGGGGTCGCGGTCCTCAGTGCCGCGCTGTTCCTGCTCGCCTTCCCGCTCATCCAGGGCCGGGAAGCAGGCTGGCCCTGGTGGACCTGGGCCTGCTTCGCCGCGAGTGGCCTCGCCTTCGCTCTCTTCGTCCGGACCGAACGCAGGACCGCCGAGCGCGGCGGTGACCCCCTCGTGAGGATGTCCCTCTTCGCCACACGGTCGTTCTCCGTCGGCATCGTCCTTGTCCTCACCCTCTACGCCGTCATCACCTCGTACTACCTGGTCCTGTCGATCGCCCTCCAGGACGGACTCGGCATGTCGGCCCTGGGAGCCGGGCTGGTGTACACCCCGGCGGCGGTGACCTTCTTCGTCCTCAGCCTGGTCGCGAGCAGGCTCGTACCGAAGTACGGCCGCCGCGTTCTCGAAGCCGGGGCGGTGGCTCTTGCGTCCGGCTATGCGTCGACCGCGCTCGTCCTGGCCGGCGGCCTCCCGTTCACGCCCGCAGTGGTGATCCCGACGCTCATGCTGCAGAGCCTCGGCGGTGGGCTGCTCATCACTCCCTCGCTCAACGCCGTTCTGACCCGGATCGACCCCGACGACGCGGGCATCGCCTCCGGAGTCCTCTCCACCGCCCAGCAGATCGGTGCCGCACTCGGCGTCGCCGGGATCGGCGTCGTCTTCTTCCACTCCTTCCACCCCTCCGCGCACCGCGTCCCAGGCGACTTGGCCCGCGTGACAGACGCGGCGGCGCACGCACTGGCGATGTCCTCCCTGTTCACCCTCGCCCTCGCCGTCGCAGCGACCGTCCTGGTCCACCTGCTCCCCAGGAGCCGGAGCACCGGCGGCGGCACGGGGTGAGGCACGCGCGGGCGGACGTGTTCGCCGGGTCACACGCGCCGGAGTCCCTCGGCGCGGCCGCAGCGGGACCGCGTTCAGGATCTGTCCAGGTGCAAACCGCCGTACTCCGACAGCGTGTGTCGTCGGCGCGGTCCGTGTCCCGAGCGCCCCCGGGCCCCAGGGGGCGCGGGCTCCCGCGACCTTGTGTCCCGGCGTCCGCGTACGTCTCCCCACGTCCGTGACACGGGACTGCGCACCGTCATTCGCTCGACGAGGCCGAGGTGCGGGGTGCCACCTGTCGTGTCGGCGTCGCCGTGAGGGCGGGGCCCCCATGACTTTGGTCAAGGGGGATCGGTGTTGGTGTTGGGCGCGGGAGACCGAGTCGGCCAGGGCAGCGAACCCGGACAGGAAGAAGGCTCGCTTGAGCCCTTGTTGCCCCGCTGGGAGGGCTGGTCGCTCTGGGCCGAGGAGCCCGCTCCTCGTTGCTGGGGCGAGGCCGGCGTAGGCGGCGAGGTGGGCGGCGGACGGGAAACTGGTGCCGTCGTCGACGTCGATGAGGATGCGGGCTCCGGTCCTGGTGCCCATGCCGGGCATGGACATCAGGACCGGGGGAAGAGGGTGGGCCGCCAGGAGCTCTTCGATCCGGTGGGCGAAGAGTGTGCGCTGGTCGAGGACGGCTTGGAGCGAGTCGGCGAGGCTGCGCACGATCAGCGCGGCAGCGTCGTGCCCGGGACGATGACGGTCTGTTCGTCGAGCGCGGTGAAGACGTCGTCGATCAGCCGTTCGGCCGTGCGGGGCGCCTTCGGGCGGATCAGGGCGATGAGCCGTCGGCGTCCGCCCTTGCGGGTCTGAGCCGGGGAGCCGAACTGGCTGAGCAGTTTCAGCACGGCCGGGTGCTGCATGGCGGGCCAGGACACGTTCGAGGTGCGGGGGACCTGGGTGAACAGGCCGCGGTGCCGCTGGGACAGGCGGGTTGCCTCGGCGGCGAGGTCGTCGTCGAACCCGACGATCATCTCCAGTTCGGCGACGGTGGTGTCGTACAAGTCGAGGGAACGCAGGGTGCGCGGCATGGCGCGGGCGGCGTGCCCGATGATGAACGCGTCGCAGGTGACGGCCATTTGCAGAGCCCCGATCGTGGCCGGCTGGTCGACGACCACGAGGACTGTGCCGTGCTTGGCCTGCAGTTTCCACGGTGTATGAGACACGGAAGAACCGGCCGATCAGGGGCTTCTCTCGCGCCGGCGTCCATTGCTGATCTGCCCAGCCGTGGACCAGCGGTCCCCGATTCAACTCACGTTTCAGTCGGTCGAACCGGGCCACGCTCAGCGTGGGCCGTCCAGGCGAGCCCGCGGCCAGCAGCCCCGTCTCGCCCTGCTCCGTCCAAGCCCGGCGCCATCGCTCAACCGACCGCTCACTTCACGAACCTCGCCGCTGTCCGGCAGGTAACACGTGACATTGGACCATCGTGCGCGGGATCAACTGACCTTCCCGCCACCCTGACCAGCGATCCGCCCACCGCTCCGATAGCATGTTCGAACTAACGACGATCACCCTCCGTCCTCCAACGGAAGACCATGCCATGCAGCACGAAAAGTGACCTGGTTAACTAAATAATAAATCGGCCGGACAGTTGACATTTATAGCATCGCAGGTGTTTTCGCGAATAAAAGGCAGAATTACGTTCACCGCATGGCGTCAACCGCGGTCGATACTGTGGGCCACGGCGGGTCTGGCGGCACTCGGCCTCCTCATCACGCTGGAGATCGCCGCGCGTCGCTGCGGCGCCGGATCGGGGCCGATGACCAATCAGGCGAAAGAGGTGATATTCGCTCCCAAGCCAGGTCCGCTGTACGCCGGTATGGCGTTGATGATGGTGGTGCTCACCTGGAGGCAAAGGTTCATCGCGGCTGGTGTCGCGATCGGTATCGACGTCGTCTTCGTACTGGTGCGGTGGGCGGTCGGCGCCAACATGACCGACGGCCATTTCTTCGGCAACGGCGCGTTGTGGGTGATGTTGGGCTATGCGGTCATCGCTGTCACGCGCCGCACCGGCCGAGAACGTGTCCTGTTGTTGAAGGGTGTCGGGCTGGGCCTGCTGCTGGTGGCCGGGCGCAAGACCGGCGATACCTGGCTACTCATCACGTCGAAGACGCGCCCGGCGGTGCTCGACCAGTACGTGGCAACCGCCGATCACGCACTGGGCGACCCGTCGTGGCTGGCAGGCCGGATCGTCAGGGCCACCGACCCGATCGGCACCCATCTTCTCGGCTGGGTCTACGCTCAGCTTGCGGTGGCCGCGGTCGTCGTCGCCCTGTACCAGCTGCGTAACGTGGGGGTGGAGCGCCGTTTCCCGCGCCATCATTTGCTGCGCACCTTTCTGGTGATCGGTCTCCTCGGACCGGGCATCTACATGCTCTTCCCGGTGGTCGGACCGGTCTTCGCCTACGGCCCGGGCGCCTCCGGCACCGGCGGCCTGCACTGGGCGGTGGCCAACCTGTGGCCGGACACGCCACCGCCGATCAGCACCCCGCACCCGATGCCATACGACGAGATCACCCCACGCAACTGCATGCCCAGCCTGCACACGGCGTGGGCTACCGCGATCTTCATTCATTCCCGCCAGGGCCCACGGATTCTGCGATTCGCAGGCGCGTTCTGGCTGATCGCCACGCTCGCCGCGACCCTGGGCTTCGGCTACCACTACGGCACGGATCTCGTTGCCGGCGTGGTCTTCGCGCTCACGATCGAGGCAGCTCTGCGCTCGCTCGAACGCGGCTGGGACAGGTCAGGAATCCTGCTGGTCGCGCACGGCGCAACGGTCTTCGCCGCGCTCTTGATGTCCTATCGCTATCTTCCGATGGAGATGGCCACACATCCCTGGGTCTTCGGACCACTTCTCATTCTGGCGATGGCCTCAGTGGTCCACGGCTACATACAGACCACCAAACTGTGGGAACCGAAGGCTGCACCAGTGCGGCAACCGGAACCGCAACCAGAGCTGGTTTGAGTCATGTCGCATCAGGTTGTGCCCCCATATGGCACCTTGATCCCTGGACCTTGAGCAGGGTGGTCAGCGCTACCGGCTGGGCCGAGTAGCAGCGGTCGTAGGCAAGTTCGCCGGTCGCGCGGTTGCGGCGGATCAGCAGCTGCGCGCATGACCGGCTGGCCGCGCATGAACCTGGCTCCACTCATCAGGCCCCCTTGGAATCGATCATCCAGGGAACCGGGAGGCGCTCTACCGGCGGACCGCCGAGATCAGTCCGCCGGGCCGCTCCACCCACTTCGACTCGGCCAGGACTTCCTGCAGCAGCAGGGTGTTCACGTGGACCAGGGCGGCCTGCAGCAGGTGCAGGGCCAGCATCGAGATCTCCTGGCTCTCCCGGTCGGCGCCCGTCAGGTCCCCGTCCTTGCCGTAGAACAGGTCGTGGTTGGCGGAGTTCCAGTTCTCCACCACCTGCAGGCCCTCGTGGATCTCCCGCCGCAGCTCCGGGTCGGCCAGGTAGTCGCAGACGAACGCCGTCCGCGCCGCCCGGCCCAGCTCCTCGATCGCCCGGTAGGTCGGATGCTTCGGGCCCCTGCGGGTGAACCGTCGCAGCACCTGCTCGGCCTCCGCCGTGCCCAGGCGGAGCGCGGTGGTGTACTTGACGATCTGGTCGTACTGCTGGCGGATCAGCTCCCAGTCGATCGTCTTGCTGGACAGCACCGGCGCCAGGTGCGGCCAGGTCTCGTCCTCGCTGGCGGCTGGCCGGTACAGCCGGGCCGAGCCCACGTTCTTCAACCGGGGCAGCAGGTTGAAGCCGAGCATGTGCGCGAACGCGAACCCGACGATGGACGCGCCATGGGTGTCGGTGTACAGCCGGTCCACCACCATCTCGGTGCAGTGCCGCAGCACGCCCTCGATCATCGCGGCGACCTCGGAGGCCGAGCAATTCTTGAGCTGGGAGTAGATGCACACCGACTTCCGCTCGACGTGCCAGTAGATCATCACCCCCGGCCCGCGGTACCGCTGGTGCCACTCCGTCATGAAGTTCGAGGACCAGGAGCCGAACTTCTTGCTGTCCGAGGCGCACGAGGTGCCCTCGCCCCACCAGTCGGCGTCCCGGGCGGCGAAGGAGGCGTTCACCAGCTTCACCAGCGCGCCGCGCATGTTGGTCCGGTTCACGAACAGGTGCCGCACCCGCCGCAGCACCGCCTCGGACTCGCCGTGCTTGCCGGTCACCGCGACCCGCTTGATGCCCATGTTCGTGCCCAGCGCGAACAGCACCAGCAGCAGCCGGCGCCGCAGCACCTCGCGCGGCACCGCCTCCCGGCTGGCCACCGAGGTGAACTCAGAGCTGAAGCCGACCGCGAGCTCGGCCTCCTTGAGCATGTCGATCAGGTCGATCGTCCCCCAGCGGCGCTCGATCTCGGCCTTGAGCGCGACCAGGTTCTCCGGCACCTCCTGCTTGCCCAGCGGCGAGACCTTGATCCACGGCTCGCCGTGCTTGCGGACGATCTCCACCCCGCCGGTCGAGCCCTCCTCCAGTGCGGTATCGAACCGGGTCAGGGCCGCTCGGAGCCTCTTGTGCAGGACGTCGATGAACTCGCCCGGGTCCAGCGTCTGGCGGATAGCGCCGTAGTGCACGTCCCGGTTGTCCTCGAAGTCCTGCGGCAGGTCGTCCTCCGGGTTGCGCCAGCGGCTCGCGCCGGCCACCCAGATCTCCCGGCGCCGCAGCGCGTCCCGCAGCGAGACCAGTACGCACAGCTCGTACGGGATGCGCTCCACCCGGCCCTTATCGCCCGCCGCCCGCCACTGCTCGGGCACCACCCCCTCCAGCGGGATGCGCTCGGCCTCGTCGAAGAACGCGCCCTCCGTGGCGATCGGCTGGTCCAGGTACCGCTTGAGCAGCTCGATCGCGTCCATCACCGGCCGGTAGGCGGTGTTGTTGCACTTCAGCTCCAGCACCGACAGCAGCGGCGAGAGCAGCCGCCGCCAGTGGTTGGAGTACGACGACCGCAGCACCGTGCGGATGCGCGCCTTGTACCGGGCCTCGTTCGCCGCAGCCTGCGCCGCCAGCGCCTTCAACGTGCTCTCCCCGGCCACCGGGTGGATCACCCTGCGCACCGTGCCGTTCGGCTCCGCCACAGCCGCCTCGGCCAGCCGCAGCAGGATGCCCTCCTTGCCACGGACCTTCTTCAACTCCTTGACGAACTCGCCCTCGACCTTCTTCTCCGCCCTCGTGTTGATCTTCTGCACGAGCTGGATGAACAGGTCCACCAGCGAGTCGGCGATCTCCGTCTGCCGCACGTGGCACAGCGTCGCCAGCAGCGTGTACCGCACCGGCCCGGCCGCCGCGATCAGGTCGGACGGGTACTCCTTGGCCGCCCGCCCCCGCCAGGCGGACACCAACTTCTCCGACACGTCCCCGAACAGCTCCGGCGGCAACTCCAGCTTCCGCACCCGCTGCAGCCTGTTCACCTCGCCCAGCAGGCTCTCCAGCCCAAGCGCGCCCGGGTCGGCCTTCAACTCGGTGAAGAAGGTCCGGCCACCGCCCACGCTGCCCTCGCCGTCGTCCTCGGCCACCAGGTCGTCCAGCCGCGAGCGGGTCATCGCCGACAACCGGTCCGTCGTGGTGCCACAGAACCGCTCCTCGAAGGTGTTCACCGCGGAGGCCGCTCCACCGGGCACAGCTCGCCCGCTAGCCACTCAGCCAGCTGGGCCTGATCCTTTTCCGTGCACTCGCGGAACCCGAACGCGCCCCGGACCTCCACCCGGTGCCGCTTGATTGCCGGCCCGCTCAGTCGTACGCGGCGAACTCCTCCGCCGGCACCTTCACCTGCTGAGCCACATACGCCACCGCCGCCGGTGGGATCTCCCCGGCGCCCTCCGGGAACTGGCCTCCACCTCGAAGAACTTCAGCAGCAGCGCGAAGCCCAGCCGGTTCGCCCCTGACTTGTTCCGCAGGCGCTCCTGGTCCTCCCCCAGCAGCGTCCAGACCTCGATCAGGTCCTCCGGCTCCCACTCCTGACGCACGCCCAACCCCTTCTCGATCACTACCAACGCCACCAAGGTGACCGGGGCACATCAGAGAAGAGGGCAAAACAGCCGAACCTATGCCAACAGGCCGTCACATCAGCTACGGAGAGCCACTTGTCACTTCGCCGGAGCTTCGGGAGAGCAGGGCCTTGTCCCACGCTTCGCGCGAAGATGCTGCGCGTCAGCCTTGGTCCGACCTGGACAGGGCCTCGGTGATCAAGCGGGTGGCGAAGTCGCGGTCGTCGGAAATCCGGTTGATGCGCTCCGCGAGCAGGACGGCCGTGGCTTCCAGGGGATTCATCTCGGCCTCGGTCCAGCGTCCGTACTGTGCGCGCCACAAGTTGGGGCTCAGGCCGGTGCTCGCGGCGACGAGCAGGCCGGCCATGGTGGGGATGACCTCGGGACGGAAGGTCTTGGGCATCATGCGCATCGTGGCCACGAGGGTGGGCACCAGGTACTCGATGACGTCCTTGTCGTGGTCCTCGCAGGCCGCCCGCAGCCACTCCATGAACATGTAAATCAGCGTGCACACGCCGTCCAGCAGCGCATCGACTCCCGTAGGGCCCAAGGAGGCAGCGAACTGGTCGACCATCTGCTGCTGTTCGGGGTCGGTCTCAGTCCTGCTGTCGTAGACGGCTTTGAGCCGAGAGTCGATCATCATGAGCGCTGCGCCCACATCGCCGACGGGAGCGTACTTGGGGTCACAGGGCGATGACACAGGACTCCTCCTCATGCGACCGCAGCGGGCAGCGCGGCTTGTCCATACGGTAGACCGCCGATCGGACGGGGGTCTGGTGAATCCCGATGTAGGGCCTTGTGGTGGCTGCACCACTCAACCTTCTTCCCAGGGTTCACCCACCCAGGGGTGGATGAGGACCTGCTGGCGGCGCCCGGACCGCTGGCGGCGGGCCGGAGTCTTCGAGCGGTTGCACCGGATCCTGCTCGCCGAGCTCAACGCGGGCGCCGAGCTCGACTGGACCCGCGCGTGCGTGGACGACTCCCACGTGCGCGCGAAAGAGGGGGAGTCGCGACCGGTCCGTCGCCGGTCGACCGGCGGAAGACGGGCAGCAAGCACCACCTGATCTGCGACGGCAAGGACACCCCGCGGCACGTCATCACGACCGCCGCCAACGTCAACGACATCACCCAGACCCTCGACCTCGGCGACGGCATCCCGCCCGTCACCGGACGATCCGGCCGTCCCTGACGGCGGCCGGAGTGCCTCCTGGGCGACAAGGCGTACGACTCGAAGGCTGTGCGCGGTGAGCTGCGACGCCGCCGCACCCAGGCGGTGATCTCCCGCAAGGACTCCCCGAACATCAAGGGCCTGGGCAAGCTTCGCTACGTCGTCGAGCAGACCTTCGCCCTGCTCCACCCGTTCAAACGCCTCGCGGTCCGCTGGAAACGACGTATCGAACTCCACGACCCCGTCCTCTCGTTGGCTTGCAGCCTCATCTGCTGGAGACGCCTCAAGAAGACCGGATCATGGTCCTGCCGCCTTCGGGCGTGACGATCGTGCCCGCTGGTCAGGCGGACGAGAGTCTGCTGCGGGCGGTGGACCGCGCGATCCGTGACGAAGTCGAGGCGGCCGTCGGGTGGCAGTCGATGCCCGCGGAGGTGATTCCCCGTCCCGAAGGCGACACCATCGTCGACCCGTCGAAGTACGCGGTGGCCGCGGCGCCGGACCGCTACCTGGGTCTGATCCGGGTGGTGACGGTCAACCGGCCGCGCGTCGGGCTGGTCGCGGTCCGGGCCGGCGAGCAGCGCCGCGGCATCGCGCGGGCGCTGCTTGCCCACGCGCTGGGGACGCTGCACCGCTCCGGGTTCGCCGCGGCCTGGACCGAAGTCCACGCGAGGGCAAGGTCGTCGAGACCGGTTCGCGATAGCGGAGGCCGCGCTCGTTCGACGACACGAGGCAGGCCGAGCGGTCGAGCCCGAGGTCGCCTTCGTGTGGGGGCAGATGGTGACGAACCTGGGAGGGGTTCGGGTCGAGCGGCTGGCAGCCGAGGTCGGCTGGAGCCGTAAGCGTCTGTGGTCCCGGTTCCGGGCCCAGATCGGTCTCAACCCCAAGCGCGCCGCTCAGCTTGTCCGTTTCGACCACGCGGCCCACCGTCTGGCCGCGGGTCACAGCGCCGCACGGGTCGCGGCGGAGATCGGCTACGTCGACCAGTCCCACCTCCATCGAGATGTCATGGCCTTCGCGCCGTGGCTTGCGGTCGACGAGTCGCGTGGGCCGCCCCCGAATACCTGTCCAAGTCTTGACCCACGATCAGCACCCGGCAGGCGCGAGGCCGGTGGCGGCCGGGACGGATAGCGATGGTGACTGTGGGGACGGTACTGATTGCTCACACCGGCAGTTACGTGCACAGCAAGCTGCGCATCTGGAGGCAGGAGCTGGACCAGGCCGCCTTGAAGGGTGACGAGCAGCTGCTGGACCTGGGCTGCGGTCACGGCGCCGTGCTGATCGAGGCGGCAAGGCGGTTGCCGACGGGACACGTCGTGGGCGTGGACCTCTGGGGCCGGCTGGTCAATTCTCCCCAGGGGCCCTCATGCCCGCTCAGCCAGCGGTGAGGATGCGGCAGATGTCGCCCTCGGTGCAGGTAGCGGGGTCGGTTGCGGAGGCGGTGCGGGTCAGCTCGCGCAGCATGGCGCGGGTCGCTTCCAGTTCGGCGATCCGGTGCTCGACGTCGGCGAGGTGCCGGTCGAGGAGTTCGGTGACGTGACCGCAGGGCGGGTGGCCGCCGTCGCGGATCGCCAGGACGTCGCGGATCTCGGCGAGGCTGAGGCCGGCCGCCTGGGCGGAGCGAATGAAGCCGACCCGGGCCCGGGCGTGGGCCGGGTAGTCGCGGTAACCGCCCGATGTGCGGGGCGGGTCAGCCAGCAGCCCGGCCTGCTCGTAGAAGCGCAGGGTCTTGGGGGTGGTGCCGGTGGCGGCGGCGAGGGCTCCGATGCGCATACCTCCACCGTAGCCCTTGACCTTCCAGCGTGGTGGAAGGTCTAGCGTGGGCTGCGTGACCCGGAGGTGCCGCTGATGCACGTGGAGATGCTGACGGTCCCGGATTGCCCGAACGGCCCGGTGCTGCGGGAACGGCTGATCCTCGCCCTCGCCGGCCGCACGGACGTGAAGCTCACCGAGCATGTGGTCGACGACCAGGCGGAGGCCGAACGGCGCGGCATGCACGGCTCCCCGACGCTGCTCGTCGACGGTCACGACCCGTTCGCCGCCCCGGGCACCGCGGCCAGCGTGTCCTGTCGCCTCTACCGTGGCACGGACGGCCGGGTCGGCGGGGCGCCCTCCGTCGCGGAGCTGCGGCGGGTACTCGGCACTCCCGCCACCGGCGTCGCCAACCGGGCTGCCGGCCGGTCCGGGCAGGGCCGTCTCGCCCCGATCGAGGGTGGCCTGCGCGCGGTGCAGCAGGCCGTCCTGCGCTCCTTCGCCACCACCGGTGCCCCGCCCGGGCAGGCCGAGCTGGAGGCGGCGGCCGAGCCCTTCGCCGTACCGGCCGCCCGGGTGCTCGCAGAACTGGCCACCGAGGACTTCCTCACCCTGGACGACACCGGCCGCATCCGGGCCGCGTACCCGTTCTCCGCCACCGCCACCGAGCACGTCGTGCAGATTGCCGACGGGCCGACGGTGTGGTCGATGTGCGCGATCGACGCGCTCGGCATCCCGGTCATGCTGGGCGCCGACGCCGTCATCACCTCCACCGATCCGGTCACCGGCGACCCTGTCCGTGTGGAGTTCACCGGTGGAAAAACCACCTGGCAGCCGGCCACCGCGGTGGTCTACTACGGCACCCGCCCCGACACCGGCCCGGCCGCCGCCGTGTGCTGCGACTACCTGAGCTTTTTCACCGACCGCGCCACCGCCGAGCAGGCCACAGGGCAGCACGCCGACATCAGCGGCGCCGTCCTGGACCAGACTGAGGCCGAGCGCCTGGGCGCGGACATCTTCGGCCCGCTGCTGGCCGCACCCGCACCGTAAGCCGGACCGCCATGAACCCGCCCCGACGCCGCGCCCCGACCAGAGGGACGGCGGCCCTGCTCGCGACCGTGGTAGCCGCAGCCATTGTGTGCTGCGTGGGTCCCGCCCTGATCGTGGCCGCGGCCTCGGGCGCGCTCGCTGCCTGGATCGGTAACTGGTGGGCGGTCACCAGCGCCGCGCTGTTGACCGCCGGGGCCGTGGTTTGGCAGCTCCGGCGCCGTCGGCGGTCCTGCCGCCCACCGCGTCTCCCTCAATGATCGGGGGTGTTCGAACGCCGGCTCACCGGGCAACCGCCGCTGCTACCGACCGTTCCGATCACCGGTCTTCAAGGGCCAACCCATGCCCGATCCTTAGAGCGCGCACAGGGATCCCGCCATCGTGTACATGGCGAGGTCGAGACGGCCGAGCGCCAGCAGGGTCAGGTTGGGTGGGGCGACAGCGGCGACCGCGCGTCACCAGCCACCGCGACGACGCCCCCGCTCACGAGGTGCTGGGGCCCCCGGCGCACAGTGCGTGGTCGATCAGGGCGCTTGCCGCGTTCTCCTGGTTCAGTATGTGCTCCGGGGTGTCGCCGCGTGCCTCGGACATAGAGACTGCGGCGCTTCGCCTGCCGTCGTCGGTGACGCCGTTGAGGGTGATGTAGCCGCCGTCCCCGCCCTCGTGGCTCCAGTAGGTTCCTCCGCAGGTCAGGGGGCGTTCGACCAGGCCGAGCCCGTATCGGCCGCCGGGCCACAGTTGCTGGACGTCCGCGCTCACGGGGACGGTCCGCTTCATCTCGGCGAGCTGCCGCGGCGGTAGCAGGCGGCCCGCGAGCAGCGCGCGGAGGAGGCGGTTCTCATCCCGCGTGGTCGTGGCGTACGAGGTCTCGTGGTCCACCAGGACCTGATCGGTGACGTCCACCAGGGACCCGGGGCCGAAGAGCTGGTAGGCCTTGGCGTGCGGCCGGGGCAGGGTGGGGGAGGTGCCGGTCCACCGGGTCTGGTCGAGGCCGAGCGGGCGCAGGATGCGGTCGTCGATCTCCTGGTGGACGGGTTGGCCGGTGGCCTTCTGGACGATCATGCCGAGCAGGACGTAGCCGGGGTTGGAGTACGCCCAGCCCTCGCCGGGCGGGAAGTCCGGCGCGTGGGCCATGGCGCGGGCAACCAGCTGCTCGGGGCCGTAGACGTTGTGGCGCTGCTGGTAGTACTCCTCCGATGTGGTGTATCCGGGCAGGTTGTTGTGGATGCCGCTGGTGTGCTGGAGCAGTTGGCGGATGGTGATCCGGCTGCCGTCGTTGCCGTTACCCTGCACCACCCCTGGCAGCCAGTGGTCGACCGTGTCGTCCAGGGACAACCGGCCCTCGGCCTCCAGTTGGAGGACCACGGTGGCGACCAGCGTCTTGGACGTGCTGGCCATGCGGAAGTAGCCGTTGGAAGAGACCGGGCGGCCGGTGTTCAGGTCGGCGGTGCCGCTGGTGGCGACCGTCTGCTGCCCGTCAGGCGCGATCACGCGGGCCTGCACACCACTGATACCGAGGGCGTGGAGCGCCTCGGTGTCCTGGCGCAACTGCTCCACGGGGGGGGGACCGGCGGGCTTGGCGACGGCGGTGGTCACCTCGGCGGCGAGCAGCGCAGCGACACCAAGTGCCACGACGAGGCGCCTTCGCAGAGTCGAAGTCATGGCTGAACGCTAGATTCGCCCCCAACGGGGTGCGATCCGGTGCACCCCAGGATCGGAATGGGGGATATCCCCCAGCGCGGGCGGGTGGTCTCCGCAGATGGCGGCCGTTGCCCAGCCGATCCTGGCCAGCGGCGGCGGGCCCACCAGCTCATGCACGAGGGCATCGCCCTGCTGCCCGGCACTCGTTCCAAGACTCGGGCCGTGTTCCTGACCTACCAGGCCGAGACATACCTCCGCGATGGCGAACCGGAAATCGCCGCCCAATCCGCCACCCGTTCTCTGGACGTGGCCAGCCGGATCAACGCACCCAGGTGCGTGGCAATGGTCCGCGGCCCTGAGCCGGACCTGTTGCCGTACGCGCACACCCCGGGCGTTGGCGAACTCCTCGAACGTCTCCGAGCTGTCGGCTGACACCGATCCTACGAACGACCGGCTTCGACCCACCCCTTGAACGTAGGACAGGCACTGAGGGTCCGCCGGCCGAGCCGGCGGACCCTCACGGCGGTCGTGTCCGTGGTCACCCGAGGGCGTTCCAGAACACGCAGTGGTGGCGGGCCTGCGCCGTGCGGGTGGGGACGATGTGGTCCGGCGCCAGGGAGAGCACTGTCTGCCGGGGCCAACGCGGCGACGTCGGGCCGTTCGGGTCGGCGGTGCGGGCGAAGCGGGTCCAATAGTCGATCATGGTCTCGGCCAGCCGGTGCTGTGCCGCGGTCAGGTCGCGGGGGCGGCCGCCCAGGTCGAACAGGTAGGGCAGTTCGCTCGCGTGCGGTGCGCCGAGCGGGAACGGCGGCGTGCCCGAGGTGAGCGGCGGGGCGTGCTCGTCGGCGAACTCGTAGCGCCAGACGGGCACATGGGCGGCCAGCAGGCCGTCGGTGCGCGCCGTCGGGCAGGCGAAGTCGGCGTCGCCGATGACCGCGCCGAACACCGGGCCTCCGTCGGTGCGGTGCACCGGGTACTCGCGGACGATCGCCTTCGCCTGCCTGGGGGAGGGGAAGAAGGAGGCCACGACGTCGGGCCAGGTGTCGGGAGTCACGGGATGGCCGGCCTGGACGATCCCGGCGGCCCAGCCGTTGCCCTCGTCGTGGTTGTTGCCGATGAGCACGGGGACGCGGTGGAAGCGGCCGGCGGCAATCGCCGCCGCGGGGTCGCCGGGCAGCAACGAGGTGGTGTGAGCGGGCTGTTGATCGGTGTCCTGGGCCGCGAGCAGACGGGGGACGGCCACGCGCCGCAGGCAGGCCAGGACGTCCCGGGCCGAGCCGCAGCCGACCTTCGCCGCGAAGTCCGCGCCCGCGGCGCGCGCCGCGGACAGGGGGATGGAGGACGGGGCGAACGGCCGGTCGGGGCGGCCTGTGCACGGGCCACTCTCGATGATCGCCCGCTCGAAGAGCCCCGCGGCGGCAGGTGAGGCGAGCTGGGCGCAGACGCTGTAGCCGCCCGCCGACTCGCCGGCCAGCGTCACGTTGTGCGCGTCGCCGCCGAAGGAGCCGATCTCGGCACGGACCCAGCGCAGCGCCGCCTGCTGGTCGGCCAGGCCGAAGGTGCCGGAGCCGGGCAGCCCGCTGTGCGCGAGGAAACCGAGGGCCCCGAGGCGGTAGTTGACGGTGACGACCACGACGTCGCCGCGGGTCGCCATGCGGTGGGCGTCGTAGGAACTGCCCGTTCCGGTGGTGAAGCCGCCGCCGTGCAGCCACACGATCACCGGCCGGGGGTGCGCCGGTCGCGCGCCGTCGGGCGTCGTGACGTTCAGGTGGAGACAGTCCTCGTCGGTGCTGCCGCCGGGCACCTCGCCGGCCGGCTGCGGGCAGGCGCTCGCGGGCCGGGCCGCATCCCGTACCCCGGACCAGGGGGCCGCGCGGCGGGGCGGCGCCCAGCGCAGCGTGCCGACCGGGGGCGCCGCGTAGGGGATGCCTTCGAAGGTGCGATAGCCGTCGTGGGCGGCGCCCCGCACCGGGCCGTCGTGGGTGCGTACCGTCGTAGCGGCGGTGGCGGTGGCGGTGGCGGTGGCGACCCGGACCGGCACCGTCGTGCGTACCGTCGTAGCGGCGGCGGGCCGTGCGGGCACCGTCGTGCGTACTGTCGTAGCGGCGGTGGCGGGCCGGTTGGGCTGGGTTGGTGGCGCTGCGGACCAGGCCGTCGCGAGCACGGCGGTCAGGGCGCAGCCCAGGGTGGTCAGGACACGGTGCATGGTCATCGTCTCCCCATCAGGGTCAGCTGCCGCCCATGCCGCCCTGCGCGGCGATCATGGTCATCGGCAGAGCGCGTGCAGCTTTCTCCAGGCCGGGCGCGAGGGCGGCGAGAGATCCCGTGCAGGCGTCGATACGTGCCCGGAAGGTCTTCTGGTCCTGCCGTGACAGCACCGAGCGGATGCCGCCCGCCGCGGCCAGCGCCAGCAGCGCGGCGTCGGCGGCGGGGATCTCCTGCACGGGACCGTCCCCGTGCAGCGCCGCGGCCACGCGGGCGCGCAGTGCGGCGGGCACGGCGCGGTCCGTCACGGTCAGCCGCCGTGTGCCGAAGTGGGCGCGGGGCGCCTTCACGGTGAGGAGTCCCGCCGCGGCGAGCCGGTTCTCCACCTCCGTCAGGGTGCGCTTGCGGTGGCGGCGCACGAGGCGCTTCCAGCCGTGCCCGGCCGCGGCGTCGCGCAGAACGCCGTCCAGAACGGGATCGCCGGTCGGTTCCGTTCCGGACACGGCGACTGTGCCGCCCACCTCCCCCAGCCGGCCGCGTAGCGCGAGGTCGACCAGGGCGGCGGCGCGGACCAACAGCTCCGTCCGGGAACGGTCATACGGGCCTTCGGCCGCGTCGTCGTGGGCGAGCAGATACATGAGGCAGGCCAAGTCGTCGATCACACCTCGACGCTATGGCCGGGCACTCCGGCCGCGGATCGGCCACGGGAACGGCCTGGCACTGGGAACGCAGGAGGATTGCGGCCCGGCCTCCTCCTTGAGGAGGAGGCGGTGCCGTCAGGGGTGGCGCGGCCTGCCGTAGGGGGTGGCGCGGTCTGCCGTCAGGGGCGACGTGGCCTGCCGTCAGGGGCGGCGCGGCCG
The DNA here is from genome assembly GCF_900215565.1 of Streptomyces sp. Ag109_G2-15. Classification (NCBI taxonomy): domain Bacteria; kingdom Bacillati; phylum Actinomycetota; class Actinomycetes; order Kitasatosporales; family Streptomycetaceae; genus Streptomyces; species Streptomyces sp. Ag109_G2-15. The sequence goes on along the minus strand of NZ_OCNI01000002.1, from coordinate 194,813 downwards.
CACGAGGCCGTGGTCGTAGGCGGCGACGACGGCCTGGACGCGGTCGCGCAGGCCCAGTTTGCGCAGCACCGCGGTGACGTGGTTCTTGACGGTGGCCTCCGACAGGCGCAGCCGCTCGGCGATCTCCGCGTTCGACAGCGCCTGCCCGATCAGGGTGAGCACCTCCCGCTCGCGGCCGGACAGGTTCCGCAGGGAGGGCGGCGGCGCCGGGTCGGGCACGGTGCGCAGGAACCGGTCGAGGACGCGGCTCAGCACGGTAGGCGCCAGCAGCGCGTCGCCGCGCGCGGTGAGGCGGATCGCGTCGACGAGTTCGGCGGGGCGCATGTCCTTCAGCAGGAAGCCGCTCGCCCCGGCCCGCAGGGCGGCAACCACGTGCGCATCCACGTCCCAGGTGGTCAGCACGAGCACCCGGGCCCGACTACCCGACTCCGCGATCTGCCGGGTCGCCTCGATGCCGTCCACGACGGGCATGCGTACGTCCATCAGCACCACGTCGGGCGCCAGTTCCCGCGTCAGCCGCACCGCCTCCCGGCCGTCGGACGCCTCACCGACCACCTCGAGGTCGTCCCGGGCGTCGATGATCATACGGAATCCGGTACGGACCAGGGCCTGGTCGTCGGCCACCACCACGCGCAACGTCATGACACGCGCTCCACCGGCAGCCGCGCCGCCACCTCGAACCCTCCTTCGGGCAGTGGACCCGCGCGGAGGCTGCCGCCCACGAGCCGTGCGCGCTCCTTCATCCCCACAAGACCGCGTCCCGCTCCCACCGCGGCCGAACCGCCCTGCGGCGTACGCCCATTGTCGACCACCGTGACCTGCACACACTCTCTTTCGGCCGTCACGCGCACGCTCACCTCGTCGGCGCCGGCCGCGTGGCGCAGCGTGTTGGTGAGGGCCTCCTGGACGATCCGGTACGCCGCCAGGTCCACCGCGGCCGGCAGCCCCTCGGTGGCACCCTCGCGGTGCACGTGCACGGTCATCCCGGTCGCGCGCACGGTGTCGGCCAGCTCGTCCAGGCGCGCGAGCGAAGGCCCCGGCTCCCGCTGCTCCCCGGTCCCGTCCTCCTCCGCAGGGGGCCCGAACGCCCGCAGCAGCAGGCGCAGTTCACCCAGCGCCGAACGAGCGCCCGTCTCAATGGCCCGCAACGCCTGACGGGCCTGTTCGGGCCGCTGGGTGAACACATCATCGGCGGCGCCCGCCTGAATGACCATCACCGAAAGGGTGTGCGCCACGACGTCGTGCACCTCGCGGGCGATCCGCGCGCGCTCCTCCACCACAGCCCTGCGCATCTCCGCCCTCGTCCGTGCCTGCTGCGCCCTGCGCCACTGCCCCGCGGTCCACGCCAGGACCACCGTCAGCAGATAGACCGCCAGCCCCGCAGCGCCGCCCGCCCCGAACGCCAGTGGAGCCGGCAGCCACATCGCCGCGAGCGCCCGCACCGACACCCACCGCGGCCTGGTGGCCGACAGCACGCACAACGCAACCTGCGCCGCGAGCAGCGCCCCCGTCAAGGTCACCGCGGGCAGCAGCGCCCACACCGCGAGCCCCGTCACCGCGTTCACGGCCAGTACGGCGACCGGGACGCGCGCCTGCCACCTCAGGGCGCAGCCCTGAGCGAGGACCAGGACCACGGCCACGGGCAGTCGTCGGCCGTGCCCCGCGCCGGCGACAAGCACCGAGGTGCCCAGGACGGAGAGCACCAGACCGGCCGACCCCCACCACAGAGCCCGGGCCGCCCGCGGCGACAGCTCGCCCCGCGCTTCCCCGGCGAACACGTCGTCCGGCTCTCTGCTGCTGCGCTCCACGCCCCGACCCTATCCAGCGGCGCGGGCCGGGCCGCTCAGGAGACCACCGCCTACACGATGGCCGTCGAGACTGGCCGCCAGCGGCCACCCACTAACTGATCGTTTCAGAATGATTTGAGCTGCGGGTCTTGTGCTTGACCATGCTGGTCAACAGGCTTTCCCGGGTGCGTTCTGATCTTGTTCCTGACGACCTGTGGGAGCGGATAGCTCCGCTGCTGCCGCCGGCTCCCAAGCGGCAGCGCCGCTATCCGGGCCGGTTGCGTGTTCCGGACCGAACGGCGCTCGCGGGCGTCCTGTACGTGCTGCGGACTGGTGTCGCTTGGCGTGACGTCCCCGGGGAGACTGTGGGCTGCTCCGGCGTGACGGCCTGGCGCCGGTTACGGGACTGGACCGAGGCCGGCGTCTGGCCCCGCCTACACGGTGCTCTGCTCAACGAGTTGCGTCGCGCCGACCTGTTGGACCTGGATGACAGCGCCGTAGACGGCTCGCACGTACGTGCTCTCAAAGGGGGGAATCATGTCGGCCCCTCGCCCGTCGACCGGGCCCGTCCCGGCTCCAAGCACCATTTGATCGTCGACCGTCATGGGACACCGCTCGCCGTCATGCTCACCGGCGGCAACCGGCACGACGTCACCCAGCTCCTGCCCTTGCTGGATGCGGTCCCGCCGATCCGGGGCCTACGGGGCCGTCCCCGCCGCAGACCCCGGCGGCTGTACGCCGACCGGGGCTACGACTTCGACAAGTACCGCCGCCTGCTGTGGAAACGCGGCATCAAACCTGTGATCGCTCGCCGCGGCGCCGCTCACGGCTCCGGACTGGGCAAGGTCCGCTGGGTGGTCGAGCGCGCCTTCGCTCACCTGCACTGGTTCCGCCGCCTACGGATCCGCTGGGAGATCCGTGACGACATCCACGTAGCCTTCCTCACCCTGGGATGTGCGCTCATCTGCTGGCGACGTCTGTCACAACAGGCCCGGGCCCGGGCTCTGCCGCAGTAGCCACGGCGCCTGTGCTGGTCGGCCAGGTGTTCCGGCCGCGTCTCCTTACAACAGGTGCCGTGGCTCTGGCGTCGGGTTTGGCCTGCTGGTCAGCGGTCGAGGAGGGCGATGCGGATGCCTCGTTCGACGTGCGCGGCGGTGTTGGCGTAGCCGTGGGCGTTGGGGTGGACCAGGGTGACACGCTTGTTGATGGGAGCGCAGTTCAGCAGGGTGCCGGGGAGCTTGGCGGGCCAGTAGTCCGCGGCATCGCCGCAGATCCCCTCAACCCACTTGGTGCCCGCGGGCTGGCAGGCGTCGTGGCCCACGCTGGAGGAGTAGACGTCGACGTAGCGGTCGCCGAAGAACGACGTAACACGCTGGATCGTGCTGTTCAGCGGCTTGAGGACGTGGTCACGGAGCCAGTCGACGTCGGCGTGCTTGATCGAGCCCAGCTCGGTGAGGGAGAGGCGGTTGCAGGCACTGCCCTCCTCCGGCAGGACGGCCGGATAGCCGACGGTGATCACCTTCGCGTTGGGTGCGGCCTCGTGCACCTTGGCCAGCATTTCGATGTACTCGTCCTGGACCCTGGCGAGCTTGTCCTGGATGCTCTCCTCCCCCTCGGGAGGACTGGTGTAGTACTCGTGGCAGGACTTGCCGGGTGTGGCGCCCAGTTCGAGGCACTTGAGGAGCATGCCTCCGAAGGGCAGGCTGTTGCCGCCGACGCCGATGGTCACGATGTCGGTGTTGTCGTTGAGCTTCGCTCGCTGGATCTGCGTGTCCACTGCGGGCCAGCCTCCGGCGGGGGGCTGGACCGGGCTGATCGGCGTCTGCCTGGACGTGGCGATGTCGGCGATGGTGGCGTTGCCGCAGCTGACGTTGGTCAGGTGGACGGGCTTGCCCGGCGGGAACTCGTCGAACTCCCGGTCGACCACGCCGGGGTAGGCGTCGCTGGTGCGGTCACATCCGTCCCGCGCCGCATCGCCGAGCGGAGGCTGCGGGTCCCCGACGAACCCGCCAGCGGTGTACGAGTCACCCAGCGCGGCCCACTCGTACTGGTCGGCCGCACCGGCGGAGCCCGAAGGCACCAGTGCGGACACCGCCAGCGTGAGCCCCACGGCCAGTGCTCGCGTTCGCAGGCGGTTGGCGGAGTGTCGCATGGATCTTCCAGGACAGGCCAACTGAAGGGCCGTCGAGGCGAGGGCCGCCAATCGGCCCATAGGCGTCGGACGCATCCCAATTCCCCTTTCACTCAACGTAGTTGTGCGACTACGCATTGAAGGTAGGGGAGGGCATGCGACCGACCGGCGGGCACGCCGGGTAAACCACCCGGGTGTATTGCGCTGAGGCTCTGGCCGCTTTGAGTGCGCCGGGTGGCCAACCCCCGACAGCGAAGAGACGTGATACAGGCAGCTGATGGCGTCGGACCGCACCAGGAGGACCTGGGCGCCGGAGGGCAGCCTCATTCTGAAACGATCAGTAAGACACACCCAGACCGGCGATCAGATGACTCACAAGAAACGGTCTGGTTGATCCCGGTGGGCCCCGTATCGGACCTCAGCGTCGGGCCAGCGCCAGCACACTCAGACCGAACATCAAGACACCCAGGGGGAGATGGACCGACGGGACGTGCGCGATGCCGAGCACGACCTGGACCGAGGCCAGCACGAGGAAACCGGACGCGTGCCAGACAGGCCGGGGCGAGCCGCCGCCCGGCTTCCACGCCAGCACCGCTGCGAGCACGTACAGCATCGACGCCCCGTACATCACACGGGCTCCGACACTGTGCAGCGTCTCTCCGTAGGACGAGGTCAGCAGCAGTCCGGCGGAGACCGCCTGAAGGAAGATGGTCAGGGTCTGCAGGGCGATCGCGATCTGCAGGAACGAGGAGCTGCGCTGTGCGTTCGCCGTCACCTGAGTGGCCATGTCACGGTCCCCTTTTCCGCCCTCGGGCAGTAGATCGATAAGGTCTCACCAGCCCGACGACGCGGGCCTGCGAAAGGTAAGGCGAGGGGGCGGCCGGAAGCATGGGGACTGTCGGGACCAGCGCAGAAGAGATAGCCGGCGAGCGACGCCAACTGATCAATGTCGCTTACCGCTTGCTCGGTTCGGTGACCGAGGCCGAGGACGCCGTACAGGATGCCTACGCACGCTGGTACGCGCTGCCACGAAGCCGACAGGACGAGATCCTGTCCCCCGGCGCCTGGCTGACGACGGTGACCAGCCGCATCTGCCTGGACCTGCTTGGCTCGGCGCGGGCCCGCCGTGAACGCTATGTCGGCGCGTGGCTGCCCGAGCCGCTGCCCGACCGCACCGAGTGGGACCACGCGGGCGGCGCCGACCCCACCGGCCCTGCAGACCCCGCCGACCAGATCGTCCTGGACGAGTCGGTGGCCATGGCCTTCCTCGTCGTCCTGGAGTCGATGACGCCCGCTGAACGGGTGGCGTTCGTCCTGCACGACGTCTTCCGGTACCCGTTCGCCGAGATCGCCGACGTTCTCGGCCGGACCCCTGCGGCCTGCAAGCAGCTGGCGGCCTCCGCCCGGCAGCGGGTGAGCGTGGCGCGTGCTCCGGAGGCGGCGACCGGCCAGGCCGACGTGGTGAGGCACGTCAAAGAGGCATGGGAGACCAAGGACATCGCAGCCCTCGTCGGTCTCCTCAACCCGTCCGCCGTGATGACCGCCGACGGCGGCGGCATGGTCGGCACCGTCCTGCGCCCGGTCGAGGGCGGCGCGCGCATCGCCCAGTACATGGTCGCCATTGCCGACAAGGCTCCGGGGCTCGAACTACTGGAGCGGTCGGTCAACGGTGTTCCGGGCCTGGTGGCCCAGCGTGCCGGCGTCGTCGTGACCGTAGCCTCGTTCGACATCTCCGACGGGCGTGTCACCCGGATCTGGGCGGTCCGCAACCCGGAGAAGCTGCGGCCGTGGGCGCGGGAGGGCTAGCCGGCCCTCGCTCGGCAGAGCGTGCAGTCGCCACCAGCAGATGAGCGCGCATCCGAGGGCGAGGAATGCTTCGTGGATGTCGTCGCGTACCTCCCAGCCCGGAGCCGTGCTCGATGTCGCGGCGGGCGATCAGCGGCTTCACACCGGGGCTGAGGCCGTGACGGGCCACCCGACGGCCGAGTATGCGGCTGGTCCGGTCAGTCAGGGACACCTTCGGCGGCGCTCCGCGCTGGCCGGTGGCTCATCATGTGACGTTCGGAGTGGGGAATTACGTGACCGTCGACACCCCCTGGTACGGCGGGTCAACGAGAACGAGGCGCCTGCAAGGGACTCGAAGGCTGCCTCGACAGCGCACCGCTAGGCGCTGCGTGGCCCCCGGCTTGACGTCTTCTTCGCGGTGGTCTTCTCGGGCGGCTGGATATGCGCGGCCGCGTGCCGTACCGGCGCCCTGCGGGTCGCGGTCGCGCACCGCTACGGCATACTGACGCCTCACCAGTGCAACAAAATGTTTAAGGAGGGGAAGTTGGCAGCCTGTTTCAGGACATTCACCGCGGTGGGAGAAGCCCATCTTGTCCAAGCGGAGGCCTTGGGGCGTGCCTTCCAGGAGGCGATCGCGCCCGCCACCGTCAACTACGACTTCGGGCACATTCGCGATGCCGCCGCCGTGCTTCCCGACAGTGACATCGTCAAGATGGTCCGTGGTTGGGGACTCCAGGAGGAGGCGCCGATCCTGGTGATGGCGCTCTCCCTCAAGGAGGCGGTCCGCCAGGCGCTCCCGCCCGAGGCGGCTCAGGCTCCGTTCTGGGACACCGTCGAGCGCGACCTCATGGATGCCTTCACAGGTCTCGGGGCGCAGGAAGGCGAACCGGGACTGGTGTACTACGAAGAGGGGCCGGACCACACGAGCTACTACCGCGATTTGTTCTTCGCCCTCCAGGACGAAGAAGCCGGCGCGTACGTGTACGCCGTTGCCTTCTGCACCGACGTCACCGTCGGCTTTGGCAAGTCCCGTGTGGGGACCCTGGGCCTCACCGACACCGCACCGTTCGCGGTCCGGCTCAACGCGATCGTCGTGCGGCAGAAGCTCGCGAACGTGGCCTGATACTCCAGGCATCGCCCGCTGCTTCCTTTCGGGGCTCTTCCCGCGCATGTCCTGCGGAGGCCCCATGACCAGTCACGGCCCGCCGTCCCGGGCCGCGAATATTGCGCGCTGCAGTGCGGTGGTGACAGCCGCCTTGCGGGTTGGGTCCGTCGAGGCGGTGACAACACGCATCCGGTTCAGACAGGTCAGGCCGTGATTTGGGGGCGCCTCGTACTCGCCCCAGACCGCCGGGAGTGTCTGCCACCGGGAGCCTCCGTCCACAGGGTGCGTGTCATGGTGCTGGTCGGCGCGGACAGCTCCAGGGCGCGTCGCTGGCTCTCACGGGCGCGGCGGGTGTCTGCGAGGGTGGCGTGGCCGGATGGGGGTTCCGGTACGAGACCGGGACGTTGCTGTCATATCCCTGGGATGGACCTCTCGGTCAAACGATGGCTCATATATGAGCAGCCCCTCGGCGTCATGGCTCACGACGGTGATGACAGGGGGCGATGTTCAGTGACGGCCATCGAGGACCAGTGGGGGATTGCGCGTGATGAGCGACGGCAGACGGGAGCCGGGCGTGCCGCGTCCGGAGAGCGACGCGACGGCAGGCACGCATGCGGAGGCCACGGATCCGTCCGCAGCCGCCCGCGCCGGCGGCGAGCACACGACGGGCGGATCCCACGACGTGCCCGCCGGCCCGGACGGCGGTTTCACCGACCCGGCCCCGGACCCGACCGCCATCACGGTTCAGAGCAGCCGCCCGACCGGTCAGGATTCGTCGCGGGCGATCGGTCCGAAGCAGGATGATCCTCGCGCGATTGGTCCGAAGCAGGATGACCCCCGGGCGATCGGCCCCAAGCAGGATGATCCTCGCGCGATTGGTCCGAAGCAGGATGACCCCCGGGCGATCGGCCCCAAGCAGGACGACCCCCGGGCCATCGGTGACCCAGCCGACGACGGCATCATCGTGCAGGGCGGCATCATCGTTCAGGGCGGCCGTGTCGCCGGAGGCGGCGGTGGGGACGATCCTCGGGCCATCGGGCCCAAGCAGGACGACCCCCGAGCGGTGGGTCACGGGATCATCGTGCAGGGCGGGCGTACCGGCCACTCGAAGAAACCGCGACCGAAGAGGGCGGCGAAGGCGAAGCCTCTCGCGCTGATCATCGGCGGCGTGATGGTGGTTGCTGTAGGCGGCGTGGTCGTCGGGCAGCGGGTCGGCAACGACCCGGCCGCCACCACGCCCCTGGGTGTGGCCACACCCTCCAGTGGCGTCTCAACCAGCCCGTCCGGCGTCCCCGCCGCCCCGGTCGCGAGCTCGGTGTCCACGCCCAGCGCGAGCGACTCGACGAGTACGGCGGACTCGCCCACGGGCGACGTCTCCACCCCGCCCGCCGAAAGCGACAGCCCCGATCAGGGGACCACCGAGTCACCGAGCCAGGCGCGGCTGCCGAGGCAGTCGAACCCGCCTTCCCCGGCAGCCGCAGGGGTGCTGGCGCTGCGTTCGACCGACGTCGAGGAGTACTGCGCCAACGGCGAGTGGCCGAACAAGCTGGTCGTCCTCAACACCGGCAGCGGCGATCTGGACTGGACGGCCGGCGGGCTGCCCGCCGGGGTCACCCTCAGCCAGAGTGGAGGGTCCCTCGCCGCGAACGCCTCGCAGGAGATTGCGCTGGGCGGCCGGACCGAGCAGCAGCCCGGGAACGGCCAGTTCACGATCAGCTTCTCCAGCAACGGCGGCAGCGCCCAGGTGACCGTCCACTGCTCCTGAACGGCATACGGGGCTCGCGGTGCGGCTTCCTGCCACCGCGAGCCCCTCGCGTCGCCGCCAGCCGCCAGCCGCCAGCCGCCAGCCGCCAGGCATCAGGCATCCTCACCCGTGCACCGGCAGGCCGCGCGGCTCCTTGATGCACTCCATGACGATCTGTGAGTTCGCCTCGGGGACACCGGATCAACACCCCGCAAGCCACCGCCGAAACCTACGGGCGGCCCTGAACGGCCTGGTGACCGACGCGGAGGTCGCCCGCCGCTCAGCACGACTACGCGCCGATGCACGGGGCAAGGGCCGGACCCCGCGCGCCACCGACCTCATCGAGAACATGGTGGCCTGAGCCCTGCCCGCCGCAGCCGGGGGAGGTGACGCAGCACTCCGTTGCTCACCATCCCCTCCTGTGCTCGCCCGCCCCGCACTGGCCAACTATCGCTGAAGGTCACAGCAGGCACGGACTCTTCGATGCCATCGTCATGGCCCTCGCGGCGGACACGGAGGGCGCGTACAAGCGGATGCGCGCCCGACACGCCAACCTCGAGTGAACCGCCCGGGCACGGTGCCTCCCGCGCTCGCGGGTCGGCGGGCAGGGGTCGGTGATACCGACGGCGTTGGTGGCGTCCATTTCCCAGATGGTGAGGTCGGACTCCGCCGGACACAGGTGACCACCGGCGCCTCCGGTGCGCCCGCGACGTGGGACGGCGCCGGGGCGCGGCGGTCGGTGGGCCCTCTAGGCCCGGTGGGCCGCGGAGATCTGGCCGACGAGGACGGCGAACGGCATGTCGAGGGCGGCGTAGAGGGCGCCGGCCTCGGGGGCTGCGTTGTCGGCCAGGGCCTCGACCATGAGGGTGGCGTAGTCGCTCACGATGACGCCCGCCTGCTGCATGCGCAGCAGTCCCGCCTCGCGCTTGGCGTGGCTGAAGGTGCCGGAGGCGTCCACGGCGACATATGCGTCGTACCCGTCGGCCGTCGCGGAGATCGCGGGCAGTGCTGCGCACACCTCGAGCGACACTCCGGCGAGAATCAGCTTCTGCCGGCCGGTGGCCTCGATGGCCTCGCGGACCCGGTCGTCGTGCCAGGCGTTCACCGTGCTACGGTCGATGATCTTCAGTCCGGTCGGCAGCGCCTCGACCAGTTCGGGGGTGGTCGGCCCCCACATGCTGTCGGCGGCGGTGGTGGTGACGACCAGGGGGAGCCCCAGCACGGTCGCCGCCCGTGCCAGCGCCACCACGTTGTGCTTCAGTTCGCCGAGCGGGATGTCCCGCACGCCGGACAGAAGGCCCACCTGGTGGTCGACCAGCACCACGGCGACGTTCTCTCGGGTGATCGGCTCCAGGAACTTGCTGCGCTCGCTCATGTTCCGCTCCTTGGATTGAGCCAGAGCCTTTTTGGTCACTAAAATTGATAGTCAATAGTGGTGACATTTCGACGCTATACCCAGGCCTTCGGGAGGGCAAGCGCCGATCCTGACGGGTCGCGCCCGGGATCCGGATGAGGGTGTCCGAGCCCGTGAGGCAAGCCAATAAAATCGCTGGTGACACAGCACTGTGGTGGACGACCGCCGAGACGGGAGAGGCGTTGACCAGGCACCAGACCGCGGAACCGGACCTCGGCGTGCTCGCTGCCCGGGTCCTCTTCTCCGTTCAGCGCGAGCTGTTCACCGCGCTCGCAGAGCAGGGCTTCGACGACATCCCGCCCCGCGCCGGCGCCGTACTCGCCTACCTGCGTGCCGACGGCATCCGTGCCAGCGAACTGGCCCGCGCCTCCGGACAGCACAAGCAGGTCATCGGCTCCCTCATCGACGACCTCGAACGCCTGGGCTATGTCGAACGCAAACCCGACCCCGCAGACCGCCGTGCCAAACTGATCTGCCCCACCGAACACGGACTGCTCCAGATGGAGGCCGCCGCCTCGATCATGCGCGCGATCGAGGAACGTCACGCCAAGGCACTGGGCACACGGGAGTACGCCGCCTTCAAGACGGCTCTGCAGCGCGTGGCCGATCTCCAGCGCCAGGCCCAGCACGACAGCCATGCGCCCGGACGCAGCCAAAGCAACAGTGAGGAGGCGCCGTAGGTCCGGCCTGTTTCTGAGCCCGGGTCAGACTGCCAGGCGGCGGATCGCGACCACGGCCGCGTCGTCATTCAGATGGCCGTGGACATGGGCCAGTAGGTCGTCCCGCAGAAGACGCAGTAGCTCCTCGGGGTCTTCCTTGGTCCACTCGGGCACCCGTTCGGCGAAGGGGTAGAAGACTCCCTCGGCATTGCGTGCTTCGATGACGCCGTCCGTGTAGAGGAGCAACAGGTCGCCGACCTCGAACGGGAAGGTCTGGACGTCGTACTCGGCCGTGCCGAGGAGCCCGCCGAGTCCGATCGGAAGGTGGCTCGCCTCGGCCACGAGCGTGGTGATGCGATTCGCGTGCAGCACGAGTGGTGGTGGGTGGCCGCAGGCGATGAGGTGGACCACCGCATCGTGGTCGGGGATGTCGAGCAGCATGGCGGTGGCGAAGTCCTCGTTCACGTCCTGCTCCACCTCCTCTCGCCACTGGTTCGTGTCCCAGCGGAACGCCGCGTCCAGGTGGACGGCGAGGCGCGGCAGCGTGGCCTGCCGATGGGCGGCCGCGCGAAAGGCGCCCAGCAGCAGGGCGGCGTTGTTGATCGCGGCCAGGCCATTGCCGCGTACGTCGCCGATGAGGAGCCGGGTGCTGTGGTGGGCGGTCCGTGCGGCCGCGTACAGGTCTCCGCCCAGGTCGGCCTCCTCCTCGGCCGGGAGGTACAGCCCGGCGATCCGCAGGGGGCCACTGCGTCCGGGCAGCGGCTGGAGCAGGACGCTCTGCGCGGCTTCGGCCACCGACCGTACCCGGTGCAACTGCCGCTCGCGCCGACTCCGCACCACGCAGAAGGCGACACAGAGGGTGGAGACGACGACCAGAGCAGCGATCTGGGCCTGAACGTTGGCCGTGGACAGGACCCCTCGGAGCACCCCGATCAGCACCTGGGCCGCGACCGCGAGAACCCCCATCAGCGCCGTGATGCGAGCACCCGCGAACGCCACCGTGATCGCGGGAGCCGCCACCAGCAGCGGGCCCAGGTGGATGTGCGACGGAGACAACACATCGACCACACAGACCGCGACGATCAGCCCCAGCGGGATCACCATCAGCGCGGGCGCATGACCCGGCCGCCAGGAAGGCCGGAACTCCATCCACGGTCGAATGGCCATGCCACAAGCCTTGCACCTACACCCTGCTGTGGGCGTGCGCCGCTCCGGCACGGGGGCGGGCCGGGCCGTGGGCCGGGATGGTTACCGCTTGCCACTCTTGAGGCGGGTGCCAGACCAGTCCTTGCCGACGCTGACGGCCGTGGCCGGGGAGAGACCTGCCTCCGATGTGCTCATCACTGCCTCCTGCATCACGGGACACGCCTACCCCACCTTCTGTAGTCAATTAGATACGCAAGGTGACTGTAAGTGATCCACTCGGGTTAGGCTGCTCAGCCGAAAAGGGCTGCCACGAGCGAGGTCAGGCTTCAGTGAGATCGGTCAACCTTCACCGAGACCCAAAGACCCGGCAACCGTCCCCAGAACCTGGGTCCCTGGGTCCCGCCCCCTCGCACGAGCCGGTTTCGTCCGGAGTGGTCCCCAGGTCCGGGGACGGCCGATACCGTTGGGGGAGACACCAGTCCGCGCCCTACGGAGCCCTCGATGAGCGAACAGCCGGTCGCCCCCGCCGACCACGCCCGGCATCAGCTGGAGCCCGCGGCCGCCGACGGACTGCGTGCGTACGCGGCCAAGACCCGCGCCAACGCCGACCAGTTCGCCGCCGTCCTGGAGGACATTGCGGAGAACGGGCTGCCCTCGGTGGAGGACTGCACGCCGTGGGAGGAGCTGCGCGAGGCCCACCTCGCCCGGCTCACCGCGCAGCGCCCGGCCGTCGCCTGATGGCCCCGCAGCACGGCCCGCGCCGCGCCCGGATCGCCTTCTCCGACTCCGCCGCCAAGCAGCTGGAGAACATCACCAGCGAGGCGGAGATCCACGCCCTGGACCGCGCCCTGGTCGTCATCTCCGTCGCCCCGGACGTCGGCGAGCCGCTCCCAGGCGACACCGCCGGCCCCCAGCTGCGCCAGTACACCGACGAAGTCGAAGCCGTCCGGGTCCTGTACTACGTCACGGCGCTGCGCACCGTCGTGGTCGTCGCGTACATCGAGGTCTAGCCGGCGGAGGAGTCCGCGTGCCGTCCCTCGTTCAGTAGCTGTCGGCCCACCGTCAGCTCAGCGCGTTCGCACCGTCGTGCAGTGCGAGGCGAAGGCATCGACTCTGCGGGAAGCTCCGGCCGCGGTCGACGGGCCCGGCGTGGCCTGGCTCGCGTTCCTGTGCCCCACGCACTCCGACGGCCTGCCCGAGTGGCCGGCCACGCAGACTCATGCCGGTCAGGACTCGATGCCGTGCGGAACCGTCCTGGACTTCCGGCCGACCGAGCAGCTGCTCCAGCCGCAGGCGGACCTGTGGCTGACGCCCCTGACCGGAGTGCGCCCGGAGACGTACGACGGTGTCCGGTCCGACGTCCTGGACCAGGCCGACCGCGTGCTGCGCGAGCGCCTGGAGCAAGACGCCGACGCCGATGAGGACGGGCCGCTGCTGGGCATCGTGACGATGACGTGGTCGGCCCGCCGGTCCGCCGCCAAGGGCGATCTCGCGAAGGCAGCCGTCCTGTCTCACTGGAGATTGACCGATCTCGCTGAAGTACGACCACTTGCCGGTTAGCCTCGCTGAAGGCTGACCGCTCAGTTGCGCCGACGGCCGGGGGCACAGTGGACTGGGGAACTCTCGTGGGCACCGGTCTCGGCGCGCTGCTCGGTGTCGGATCGACACTCGCCGTCGACCGTGCACGATCACGCCGTGACAAGGAAGTCCGCGACGAGCAGCTTCGACGCCAGGTGTACGGCGAGTACCTCATCGCCCTCTCCCGGACCCGGAGCGAGCTACGCGACATTGCCCACAACATGCAGGACTCGCCGGAGGATCGGGCCCGACAGGTGCGCGACAGAGTGCGCGAGAACGGTGCCTACGAGCTCCGCCACCAACTGCAGCTCTGCGCGCCGACGGAGGTACTCGCGCTCGTTGATCGGGTGCACGCAGCACTGCGTGACTTTCGGGACCAAGTGCTGAACGGAGCCACTTCCCAGGACGAGACGTACCGGACCAAGCGCGCGTCGTATGAGGCTGCCGCCCGAGACCTCCGTGAAGCGATGCGTCGAGACCTTGGCATCGCACCGGGAGACTGAGTCGCCGCGCTCAGCCGCAGCTTTTCTCACGCAGGTGACCAGACGACGACCTGTCAGCGTCCCGCACGCCTGATCCTTCTCGCCCCCGTACAGCCGTCCGGCTCGCATGAGAAGACGTTGCCCACCGCTGTGTGGCGGCGGGGGCGGCGCGAATCAGGATTGGGTCAGTCTGCAGGCTGAAGCCCTCCTCACACGCGAGGTTCCTGGTCGACTTCACCGTCCGGCGCAGCGGCGACATCGGGTCGGCCCGCTCGTCAGGTTTTACTAGTGCGAGCAGCGCGGGCCGCAGACCCGGATGAAGGATCGCCGACCTGGGCCGCCCACGCGACCGCCCGGATCCCGCCGTGCTCCAGGATCCGGGCCTCGGCCCCCATCAGCAGCCGCGGCTGCAACAGCTTGATTCTCCGTAAGCCCTTAGCCTGCCGACTTCACAGTCAAGTCACCGTTCGTCGTCGACAGATCCAAGCGGTACTTGCCTGACGGGTCGTTCTTGAATGCCACCTTCTTGTCGCCGTGGGAGTCGTGTGCCGAGATCTGGTACTTGGCAGGCGGAGCCGTGACCGTGAGGCTGCCGTTGGTCGTGCGGGCCTTGATGTTCTGCGGGGTGGCCGTCTGGATCGTCACCTCGCCGTTCGATGTCTGTGTGTCGATGTCGCCGCCCTTGACGTCCTTGACGTTGACGCCACCGTTGGACGTGCGCAGCTTCACCGGGCCTGTCGCGCTGTTCACCGCGATCTCGCCGTTGCTTGTATGCACGTCGACCGCGCCGACATCGGTCAGTTCGAGGCTGCCGTTGGACGTGCCTCCCGTCACCGGAAGACCGGCGGGCACCTTGACGTCGTACTCGACGCCGCAGTTCTTGCCACAGCCGGAGAGCATCAGGACGCCGTTATTGACGCTGAACGAAGTGCCACTCGGCTTGTCACCGCGGTAGTTGACCTTGCGGTGCACGGAGATCGTGGAGGCGTCCGCCGAAGCGTCCACCTTCACCCTGCCGTTTCCGCTGTCGAGACGGATCGAGGTGACTTTCTGGGACACCTTGGCGTCGTCCTCAAAGGTCTTCTGCTTGTCGAGGGCCGAGCACGCGGAGAGCCCGCCGACTGTGAGAGCAGCCAAAGCCACTGCTGCAAGGGCGCGGGTCTGTGGGTGTCGCATGAAGTTCCCCCGTGTGGAGCGAGTTGAAGCGGTGATCAGTCACTGCGACCCTACGCAGTCACAGTCCCGCCCACGATGGGGAAAACCCCCCAATGCCAGGACTGGGCTGAACTTCTACGGCGACCACGGCCGCTGGCATGCCGGTTTCGGCAGACCGGGGATTCCACCATCGGCCGCACCCTGATCGTCTATCTGTGCGTGTTCCTGAGCGCCTGCGCGATCGTCTTCCTCGTCTCCTTTCTGCGCTTGTGGCGTGGCGCCCTGGGCCAGGGCCTGCCGCCCGCGATCGCACTGCTGGCGACAGCCCTGCTCTGACACGTGAACGCCTTCGGTTCGCCCCGGTGCCCGTGCCAGATGTGCAGCTTGAAGAAGAAGCGGTAACGGTGCCCGGCGCGGTAGCAGATCACCCCGGCCACGCACCCGCACCACCGGCGGCTGTCACAAGGTGCCAAGATCGCTTGACCTTGCCCCAGAGGGAAGGACGAGAGTGTCTTCATGGATCACATGAGCGGGCGGTGTGTGCTCGGAGTTCGCGTGACCGCGACCTGCATCATTCTCGATATCGGTGGCGTGCTGGAGATCACGCCGAAAACGGGATGGGTGCAACGGTGGGAAGAGCGGCTGGAGTTGCCGCTGGGCACTGTGAGTGAGCGGATGTGCGACGTGTGGCGGGCTGGAAGCGTCGGGAGGATCAGCGAACGAGACGTGCACTGGGAAGTGGCTGCACGCTTGGGTCTCGACGCGCACCAGGTCGAAGACTTCATGGCCGATCTCTGGACGGAATACCTGGGGACGCCGAACGAGGAACTGATCGACTATGTGCGAGGGCTGCGGGGAAGCTGCAGGCTGGGCATCCTGAGCAACAGCTTCGTCGGTGCCCGGGAGCGGGAGACGGCGCTGTACCACTTCGACGAACTGGTGGAGCAGATCGTCTACTCGCACGAGATCGGTGTCGGCAAGCCTGACCTGCGTGCCTTCGAGGCCGCATGCGCCAGTTTGGACGTGCGGCCGGAGAGCTGTCTCTTCATCGACGATGTCGCGGTCAATGTCGAGGCCGCCCAGGCGGCGGGAATGCAGGGGCACCTGTTCGAGGACAACACCCGGACCATCACGTGCATCGCCGCTCATCTGGACGCCGGGCCCCTGGTTCCTCCTGGTCGGTAGGTGGACCGGCCGCGCCGGCATCTTCGACCCCCATGGGCACGCCCGCCCCAGGATCTAGGCAGAGTCCACCGCTGGTTCGCCCCGCCGTTGCAGTCCCAGACCTAGCCGCACGTCAGCGTCGGCATCGCCCAATCACCGTGGTCGTTGCCGTTGTCGTCGCCGGCGTCACCGACCTTGAGGTCGACCACCTGGGCGCCGCTGACGTCGACGTCGATCGGCACTGCGGCCTGTTTGCCCCGGATCGTCGGCGTGGTCACCAAGGTCTTGCCGTCGGCGATCACGGAGAACGTCACGGTTCCCGCACCACCTGTCTCGTCGTCGACACCGACGTCCGCCGTCAACCGCGAGCACTTTCCGGCGAGATAGAGCTGGACGTCGCTGACCGAGTTGGTGCCCAGGCCCTTGGCGTAACTGACACCGGCGATGCTGATCGGACGGCCGTCCCCGGCCGCCTGCTCGCCGACGCTGCTGTCGCGCTCCACCGGACCCCACCCGTTGGTGGAGGACAAGAACGGGAGGTCGCTCACAGCGCTCTTCCCGGCCGGGGGAGCCGGCGGGATCCCGCCGACGATGCGCTCGTCACCGCCGACAGCCTGCCGTCCGTTCTGCAGGTAGTGGACCGTGGCGGTGAGTGCCGAGGCGGATGGCAGCTCCCCGGCCGGCGGCTGGACCTTCCAGGTGAAGGTGGCCGATCCGCCGGGTGGCAGGCGCTTGACCGACATGGGGCTCGTGGCACTCACGCTCCAGCCATCGGGTGCGGAGAGCGAGGCCGTCAGCCGGGAGGCGGACGGTCCGTCCTTCGCCAACCGCACCGTCGTCTCGGCCGTGAAGGCCTGTGCTGACTGAGCGGTGTCCGGCACGTCCAGGGTGACGTCCGCTCCCGGACGCCTCGGCATCGCGTACGTCCGGGGGTCGTAGCGGGGGCTGTCGTTCTGCGTGACGCGCAGGGACGAGGCATAGCTGCCGTAGTCGGTGAGTGAGACCTTGCCGAGCCCGCCGGTGCTGCCGTCCAGGTTCCACACGGCGATGGCGATGCTGTTGTGGCCGTTCGGATCGAGGATTCCGTTGGGGACCGGGAAGGTGTGCTGCGGGCCGAGGTAGTTGACGTAGTTGCCGACCTGCCAGCCGTTCACGAAGACCGTGGCACGGTACTTGCGTGCCGGGTCGTCGGTGAACGTCAGCCCGAGCGAGGTGTCCTGGCCGTGCGGCAGGTCCAGGTTGACGTCGGTGCGGTACCAGGAGACCCCCGGGCGGGTGTCGGTCGTCGGCAGGGACACCCGGTTCCACTTGCCGTCCGGGTAGCCCGGCAGGGACCAGCCGGCCCGCTCGCCGTACAGGCCGCCCGTCGAGAGCGGGCCGCGCACTGTGTCCTGCAGGTCCTCGCCGCCTCGTACGCCCTGCAGCCGCCAGGTGACGGAGGTCAGCGGCGCCCCGACGAGGGAGGCGCTGGTCAGGCCGCGCGCGGTCTTGTTGCCGTTGGTCGAGTTGTAGTCCTCCTCGTGCCCCATGTTCACGGTGAGCACGGAGATGACGTTGTCGCCCTTGGACTTCACCGCACCGGCCGGGAAGGTGAAGTCGGCGCTGCCGGTGGTGGAGCTGCCCAGGAAGGTGCCGTTGAGCCAGGCGGAGAACGCCTGGGCATCTCCGCCGGAGTCCGAGACCAGGTGGACGCCGGTCTCCTTGCCGGTGGCGCGGAAGCGGCCGCGGTACCACGTGTTGCCGGTGTGGAAACCGTAGTCGTCCGCGTAGAGGACCGGCAGCGCGTTGATGCCGGAGACGCTGTTGGTGGTTGTCCTGTCGGCCACCTGCCAGCTGGAGTCGTCGAAGTCGAGGGCCGCTTCGGGGGACTCCTCGGCATGCTTCCAGTTGGTCAGTGTCGGCAGGTGTATCGGGGCGGCCACCGCGATCTTCCCGGTGAGGCTTCCCGTGTCGGTGGCCTGGGTGGTCAATGCCCTGCCGTTCCAGGTGAGGTGGTCGGCGGAGGTGAACACCTCGATGTTCTTGTCGTCGGCGTTGTCACCGGTGAGCGCCAAGGTGTGGCCGCCGTCCAGGCTGGACGCCGTGCGCAGCAGGTGGGTGCCGCGCACGAGCACCGGGCCGGTCGCCGTGTCCTGGCGCCAGAAGGTCTCCGCCGTGGCCTTGTCGCCGACGAGCAGCAGCAGCGGGCGCTTTCCGCCGCCGCTGATGCTGATGCGGACCAGGCCCTTGTGCGTGTAGTTCAGCCGCAGGTCACCGGTGTCCGCGTCCCAGGTGGTCGTGGCTGTGCCGTCGCTGGTGACCACGGTGGGCTTGGAGGAGTAGCGAAGGACGGTTTCGCCGTCGCTGCCCGGGTCGCCGTAGAGCACGGCGACATCCCGGTTCCCGATTGCCGCGCTGGTCATGATCTCCGAGGTCGAGTACTGCAACTGCGCGTCCCCGAGCCGGTAGTTCACCACGATCACGTGCGAGTCGCGTCCGTCGAGCGTGATCGCGGTGCCCGGCTGCTGCGGCACGACCGGGTAGGTCGGCTCCGAGGCGGCGGCCGTCGGCACGTCGATGGCGTCGATGGCCACGTAGTTGTCCGTGGACCCCGAGCTGTGGTTCCCGTCGACGACGATCTTCAGGGTGTGCTGTCCGGGCGTCAGGCCGGTCTTCTGGAAGATCACCGCCTGGTTCTCGCCTCCGGAGTCGTCGACCGTCGCCACCTTGGTGCCGTCGAGGTAGACGTCGGCGTAGCCGTGGTTGTTGGTCTTCGAGCCGATCCAGCGGATCGCGGTGCCGTCGAAGGGGACGGTGACCGAGTCACCGGCCTTGTTGGAGAACGACTCGGTGTGCTTGTAGTCGCCGCCGGTGTAGCTCGTGTTGGCCACGTGCGACCACGAACCGGTGTACTGCAGCGCGGAGTCGGGGTCGTCCCAGGTGTAGGTGGTGTCCGCGGACGGCTGGGCGTTGAAGTCCAACGAGATGTGGGTCTTGTCGACCGCCGTGGACGTGGAGTTCCCGTGCCGCAGGACGTGGAACTGCGTTTTGGTGTCGGGGTTCATCCGGGCGGTGTCGACGACCGCGGAGTCGTCCGGTGGCGTGGCCCTGATCGCCTCGGTCTTGGTCAGCGGGTCGACCGACTGCGTGAAGTACCCGATCAGCTTGTCCTCGTAGTACTTCGGATCGAGCTGGCGGTTCTCGCGGATCGCGGCCCCGTAGTCGTAGGACGTGTAGTTCTCCGGCATGCCCAGCCAGCCCCAGTTGGTGCCGCCGTAGGTCATGTAGAAGCTCTGCGCGGTGGCGCCGACGGCTATGTTCTGCTTGTAGAACACGTTGGCGAACTGGTCGTTGATCAACTGGGCGCACTTGTCGTAGCCCGGCCCGCCCCAGGGGTCGAAGGCGCCGCCCTGGAACTCCGGCGAGTACAGCGGCTTGCCGGCCGGGTGGTCGTAGCTGATGTCGGGGACGCCGTTCCACTTCGAGGGGTTCGAGCAGTTGAAGCCCTGCGGGTAGGAGTCCGGGCCGTCGACGTCCAGGGCGCCGGTACCGGAGTTGAAGGTGCCGTTGTTGTTGCCGGTCAGCGGTACCGTGATGCCGTCGGCGCGGGCCTTGTCCTCCAGGTGTTGCATGTAGGAGCGGCCGGCGGCCGAGCCGTTGTAGTACTCGTTCTCGACCTGGTAGGCGATGACCGACCCGGTGCCGTTGGTCAGCTGGTGGCGGGCGATGATCCGGTCGATCTGCGTCAGCCACTCGTCCGCGTACTTCAGGAACTGCGGGTCGTCACTGCGGTTGTGCCCGGCCTTGGTGGTCATCCAGCCGGGCAGGCCACCGCTGTCGACCTCCGCGTTGATGTACGGCGCCGGGCGCGCGATGACGTAGAGCCCGGCCTCCTGGGCCATGTCGAGCAGCTTGTCGACGTCCCGCACCCCACTGAAGTCGTACACACCCGGCTTCGGCGAGTGGTATCCCCAGTCGAAGTACAGCGACGTGGAGTTGAACCCGGCGGCCTTCATCTTCTGGAAGATGTCGCGCCACAGGTCCGGACTCGGGAGCCGGAAGTAGTGGAACTCGCCGGACCACAGGTAGGTGCGCTTGCCGTCGACGAGGAACGAGTAGCCGTCGAGACTCACGGTGTGCGCCTGCCGACTGGCGGCAGGCGCGGCGGCGGGTATCTGCCCGCCGACGTCCCGCGCCGCGGCGGGCCCGGTCATGCCCGCGGCCAGCGCGATGGTCGCGGCCGTCACGAGGACCGCCCTCCACCACCGACGGCGACCGGGTCTCGCAACCTCTGAACCGATCCGATTACCCCGCACTGCGGCCTCCATACCGTCTGAGCAATCAGCATCAAACAGACTCCGGCAAAGTCGAACAGTAGAGGGGCACAAGGCGCAACACAATGGGGCGGGAGAACACGGTCGAGGTGGCAGGGGCGGCTTGGAAGTCGTACGGCACGTCAGGCCCCTGACCACTCGTCACGGGATACGGTCATCGAAGTTCAGCTCCAGCCCGGACCGACTGCCAACCTCGGACCGTCATGCCGCCAGCATTGGGCGGCCAGGTCTGAGGCAACGTCCTGCCGCATCCTCCGAGCAGCGAGGGCGGGCGGCAGGGCTGTTGCCATCGGCACGGCGACGGTCAGCGTAGATGGTTTCTCTCGACGGTGGCGACCATCTTCTGAACGTCCGATCACGCAGGTGATACGGCAGGATCGCCGCCCGGCTCCGGGGCCGGTGTCACCGTGGAGCCGGCCGGATCCGGCTGCGCGATCTGCGCGATGCCCCGGATGACACCGGCTCCACGCCCGCTTCACCGGCTCCAGCACCTTCAGCGCGTACGCAGGCTACCGCTGTACACGTCCGTGCGGTTCTGCGGAGCCCCGGAGTTGGTCTCCGTCAGCACTGCCCGTACCCCGTCGCCGGCGGCGGCCAGGCCCTGGTAGTCGCCGAGGAAATAGCCCCCGGCGTTGGGCGCCTGCAACCAGTCGAAGATCCGGGAGATGCGTCGCTCGGAGCGGAAGCGCGGGTCACCGTGCGGAAGAGTGGCCAGCTGGTAGGCGGTGGGCAATGTGGTTGTGTTGCCGGGCTTGAGGAAGCGCAGGTCGTAGTAGGTGAGCGCTACCGTGCCCCGCTTGTCGACGGCGATCGACGGTGAGAAGGCCGGCACACCCTTGGGACTGATGAGCGCCGGAGTCCGGCTCCAGGTGCGCCCGCCGTCGGTGGAGCGCACCAGTTGGACGGAATTGTACGCGCCGCCGGAGAAGTCCGAGCCCTCGTACGCCATGTACAGCTCGCCGGTCCTCGGGTCGATGGCTGGGCTGGGCAGGGTGGCCGCCGCGCGCAGCGTCTTGGCGGGGTCGTTCGGATCGACCTCCGGCACAGAGGTGTCCCGGGCCACGGTGGTTGGAGCGCTCCAGGTCTCGCCGGCGTCGGTCGAGGTCACCACGGCGTAGTGGGCCTCGGTGACGGTGCTCAGGTCGTCGGAGGAGGTGATCCAGTCGAAGAAGTCGTACAGGGTGCCGGTGCGCGGGTCGACGACGATCACATGCCCGATCGTCTGCGAGTTGGGCACGGTGCTGGTGTCGACGAACCGGCGTGCCTCGCTCCAGGTACGGCCCCCGTCCCGGGTGAGAGAGATGTAGCCCGGACCGTCGATCGAGCTCGGGCCCGGAGGGTCGTTGTCGAGGCGGTCCCAGACCTGGTAGGCCGTGCCCCTGCGGATCGGGTCGGCGGTGATCGAGGGCTTGTCGTTGAAGAACGGCTCCTCGTCGACGTGCGTGGTGGTGAGGTTCTCCCAGGTGCGGCCGCCGTTATGGGACGTGACGGTGAGGAGGGCGCTGCGCGTGCTCTTCGTGAAGTCGACGCCCTCCCCGCTGGCATAGACGGTGCCGTCCGGCCCGGTGCTTGCCCAGGGGTCGGAGGCCCGCTCGTAGTCCGCGCCGCCCGGGGCGCACGCGCTGAAGGGCAGCGTGCTCTCGTGGAAGGTGCGGCCGTCCTCGGTCCAGCCGGCCGCCAGTCCGCGCGCGGCGCCGTCGGACCAGCGGTCCTGCTGGAACACGGTGACCACGCGCTTCGGATGACGCGGATCGACGGAGAGGTACGGCTCGACCTCGGTGCCGGGGTAGACGACGCTGTCGGCGGACCTCGCGCCGATGGTGCAGTTGGCGTACGGGTCACCGAAGGTCACCCTGTCCAGCGGTCCACCGCCGCGAGCGTGGTCGGCCGCGGCAGGAGTCGCGCCGGTGACCGCGGTGAGCAGGAGCGCGGCGGCAGCGGCAGCGGTGGTGGTGATGGGCAGGCGTACGGGCATGCAGGGTCTCCTCTGGGCCTCGGCCGCCGAGTGACGGCACCGCAGGCATCGGGGCTGCGTGAGCGCAGAGTCATGCCGGAACGCCCGGAAGGACGACTCCGCTCGATCTCTTTCGGCGTCATGATCGGTGGTCTTGATGGGCCGGACGGCGGAGTTCTGGGTGTGGCGCCGTCGCCGGCTTCAGCTACAGCGCCACACATGTCGGGCCGGCGTCCGTTCAGGACACGAGGGTCCGTTCTTCCAGTTCGGTCAGCCTTACGGCGCACAGGCCACCGCGCTCGGCCTTCACGTCCGTCACCTTGAACTGTGTCGACCACCGTTGGGTCCGTGTTCGGCGGCCGGAGCACCTGGGCCGCCACACCGCAGTTCGGTGACACGGACGGCGATCCCCACCTCTCCGGGAGGCGCGGCAAGTGGTGCCGCGCCCGAGCCTGTCGGCTGGTGAGCGGGAGCGGCTGGAGAACGATGATGCCGGCCGACAGCCGTGTATCGACGACCAGTTCCTCACCCGTGACCTGGTCCTGCCGATCAGGGCGCGCCGGCAAGAAGCAGCTCACACCGCCGTGGAAGGAGACTGGTTCACGCGATGCCAGGCGGAAGGCGGGTTTCTCCTGGCCTGACGTAGCCCTCGCACCTCGCAGCCCTGCGCGCGGAGATACGGACCCTGCGGTCCCTGCGCCCCACCGAGCGTGCCGTCGTGCTCGCCTGGACCGACCCCGGCGTGAGCACATGGGCCGATGCCGCGCTGAGTGCGGGCACGGCTGCCCCAGCCGCCGTCGGCGAACGCGTTCGCCGCAGGGTCCGGCGCCAACTGGCCGAACAGGATCGGCGACGTTGTGCGCAGTAGACCGGGCAGGCTGCGATCGAGGGGAGCCGATCGTGACGCTGCTTCTGCACGCCCTGTTTGACTACCTTGGTGACCTTGCGGCCGCAGCCATCCACGCTCAAGGCTCCTGGTCGCTGTGCAGGTACCGCAGTCGCCGACCCGGCAAGCGAGTCACCCGCTAGTGCCGTGACCGGACAGGTTCACCGAGGTCTCGTGGTCTGCGGGTGCGTGAGTCACCGATGCTCCCTGGCTTCGGCTGGTCGCAGGGCTGAACGACCTCGTTTGCATGGTTGTAATCAACTTGCTGCCGACCCCGGCGGGCGGGCAGGGTCTGGATCATGCTTGAACTACGCACTCTGGAATCAGACGACTGGCCCCTTTGGCGGGAGTTGCGACTGGCCGCGCTTGCTGAGGCGCCCTACGCGTTCGGATCGACGCTGGCCCAGTGGCAGGGCTCCGGCGACCGAGAGGAACGCTGGCGTGCCCGTCTGTCGATTCCTGGCGCGCACGATCTCGTCGCGCTCCTCGACGGTCTTCCGGTGGGCATGGCCAGCGGAGTGCCGGGCGAGGGAGCAGAGAGCGTGGAGTTGATCTCGATGTGGGTCAACCCCACGGCTCGGGGCAAGGGTGTGGGTGACTACCTGATCCAGGCGGTCGAGCGGTGGGCGGCGGTGCGCGGTGCCACGACGCTGCGGTTGTCCGTCATGCCTGACAACCGCAAGGCGACCGCGCTCTATGAGCGGCACGGTTTCACGGACACGGGTGAGCCCGGCGATCTTCTGGCAGATGGCGTTGGCAGGGAGCGGGTCATGGCGAAGAGGCTGGCCGCTGTCTGATCTCCACATCTGGGCAGGGCGGGATCCCTCACTTGGTCAAGGGGGGCGGCGAGGGGGTCTGGACGGTGCGGTTGGGGTGGTGGGAGTTGGCGAGAGTGAACTGCCGCAGCGGCCCGAAGTGGGCCCCGATCGGGTTGGCCCAGGGCGCGTTCGTCGGGGTGTAGCACAGCTCGACCTTGTTCCTCGTCGCCCAGCGGCGCATACGCCCGTTCTTGTGGGCGGAGAGATTGTCCAGGATCACATAGACCGGGGCGCCGTCCGGGCGGGCCGCACGGATGCTCTTGAGCGCGGCCCAGGTCGGGCCGATGCCAGCCGCGCGATCACCGGCACGGTGTTCCCGCCCGTCGAGGCCAGCAGCATCATCGCCCTGCGGAAGCGCACCGTGCTGGTGCTGCCCCGTCGCACGATCCGCTGCAGTATCGGGTCGTGATCAATGAGTCGCTCTGGCGAGGTCTTTGATCCAGATCATCGAGGCGCGCAGGTGAGACCGGCGAGGTAGCTGTCCGGGGTCTTGTCGTACCGAGTGGCGACGCCCCGCCATGCCTTGAGCTTGTTGATCAGCCGTTCGACGGTGTTCCTCTCCTTGTAGAGGCCGGCGTCGTGGCCGACGGGCCGGCCACCCCCGGAACCCTCTTCCGGTTGGCGGCCTGCTCGGCCTTCTCCGGGATGACCGCCTTGATGTGGCGTTTGCGCGGGTGGGAGCGATTGCCGCTGGAGGAGTAGGTCTTGTCCCCGGCGACGGCGACGGCGACGGCGTCCGGCCGGGTGCGGGGGCGGCCGACGGGCCCGCGGACCCGGATCTTCCGCAGGACGGGGATGAACTGCGGGCTGTCGGCCGCCTGTCCGGCGGTCAGCACGAACGCCAGCGGGCGGCACTTGCGGTCGGCGGCGAGGTAGACCGTGCTGGTCTGCCCGCCCCGCGAGCGTCCCAAAGACGGCGGTCTTCAGGCGGAGCTTTCGCCGGCGGCGAACCCGTCGTCGTTCCTCCCGCTCGGGGGCCGCTTCGGCGTCGCGTCCGCTTTGTTCTTCGGGGGTGCCCCCTTTGACCGGGCCTTCTTCTCTTCGGCGGCGGCCTTCTCCAGGGCGGTGAGGACCTCCTGGCCCAGGTGCGTCCCGGCGGCGTCGTGGTGGGCGCGTGCGGTGGTGGAGTCGATGCTGACCAGGGACAGGTCCACCTCGCCCCGCTTCGCCGCCTCCGCGATCAGGTCCTCCAGCAGGGCATCGAACACGCCGGCGTCACGCCACTGGCGGAAGCGGTTGGAGACGGTTGACCAGGCACCGAACTCGCTCGGCATCTCCCGCCGCTACTCGCCGGTCCGGGCCCGCCAGATCACGCCCTCGAACTGCTGCCGCAGGGTCTTGGAGTACGGGCCGTACTCGCCGATCGGCAGGTGCGGCTCGATGAACTCCCACTCTTCGTCCGTCAGTTGCGCGCGCGTCACGCACGACGGTCTACCGGGCCAGGGCCTGGAACGGGGCGAGACCCGCGGATTGATGACGACCCGATCCGCGGCCTAGGCGGGCTGCGGGGCGGGTGTTGCCGGAGCGGCCGCGACCTTGCGGGTCTCGCGCATTATCAGCAGGCCGTTGACCACCATCAGTGTCGCGGTCAGGCAGTGGACACCGAGCGCGGTGGCCACGGAGCCGTGGTGGGCCAGCACGGTGGCCATGTCGCCGTATGCGGCGAGGGCCTCCACCAGCAGCACCCAGCCCAGCGCCCGGCGGTGGCCTGTCACCAGCAGGATGCCCAGGACCAGGGCCAAGACGACGTCGCGGATTCCCTTGATGATCAGGAAGCCGCCGCCGTCGCCGGACGGCCAGCTCGGCAGGCCGAAGCCCGGCGCCGTCGTCTCCGGGCTCAGGATGAATTCCGTCCCGAACCAGAGGATGAAGAGGATGAAGGCGGCGGCCAGGACGGTGTTGATCTTCTTCAGCGACATTGTTCTTCTCCTTGCGAGTCTTCGTCAGCTTGGTGAGCTTCGTGGAGCCCGGTGAGTCGTGTGGGGCCCGATCAGTCGCGTGGACGCGGCTGATCGAGGGGCGCAGCCTGCCGGGATCGCAGTGGTGGGATTTGAGCGGCAGCTGCGTTCCCGAATGTCGGGATTTCGGTGGTCAGCCGCCCCCCGAGGAGTGGGGATTGTGCGCCACCGGCGCGGCGTCGGCCCGCGGGGTCAGGAATCCGAAGCCCTGTCGGGCTCACCCCGACGGGGCGAAAGCCTTCGATATACAGGGGCGAACCAGTGCATGTCGGGGCAGCGGTGGTATCAGGTGAGGGCGGCGACCAGCAGGGTGAAGGCGGCGATGATGACGGCGACGCGGACGTAGTGGTAGCGGTCCCAGCGGTGCAGCTGCTGCTTCCAGTCGGCGGGCCGGCTGTCGGGGGTCCAGGTCTTGTTTCGGTTGTTGATCGGGACGAGCAGCAGCATCGACATGACCACGCTGACGATCAGCAGGCCGACGGCGGTGACGACGAGTCCGGCGCCGTGGTGGTGCCATCCGGCGATGGCCCAGATCGCGCTGAGGACGAGCGAGCCTATGTACCAGAACGGCATCAGGGCGCCGAGCATCCGGCCGCCGTGGGCGTGGCCGAGCTGGCCGCTGTCCTCGGGAAGCGCGTCCAGGATCCGGTTCATGATGAAGGCGACGGAGAACTCCACCCCCACCATCAGCCCCACGACGACGGTGGTGACGACCTCAAGTGCGTTGAGCATGACGATCCCTCCGTGAACTAGCGTTGCTAGCCGATGAGGCAACGCTAGTACTGCTGCCGCTCGATTGTCTAGCGATGCTAGGATCGATTCATGTCGGTACAGGAACGCAAGCAGCGCGAACGGGCGGAGCGCGAGCGCCTCATCGTGGCGACAGCCCGCGAACTCGCCGAGCAGCAGGGCTGGGACGCAGTCACCACCCGCCGGCTCGCCGAGCACATCGAATACAGTCAGCCCGTCCTCTACAGCCACTTCCGCGGCAAGCGCGAGATCATCGGCGCCGTCGCCCTTCAGGGGGCCGCCGAACTGGCCACGGCGGTGCGGGCCGCGACCTCCGCCGCGGACGGCCCGCGCGCCCGGGTCGCGGCCCTGGCCCGCGCCTACCTCGACTTCGCCGCACGCAACCCGGCGGTCTACGACGCCTTGTTCCAGCTCGACGGCGGCCTGGCGTACGCGCAGGAGGACACCCCCGAGCCTCTGAAGGACGCCTTCGCCGCCCTGCTGGAGACTCTCGGCGAGGTCGCCGGCGACGGCGTCCACCCGGGGCTGTTCACCGAGGTGTTCTGGGCGGCCCTGCACGGCCTTGCGACCCTGACCCGCGCGGGCCGCCTGCTGCCCGAGGACGCCGAGCCGAGGGTGGAGCTGCTGGTGGACCGGCTCGCCATGGTCTGACACACCGTCCCGGCGGGCACGCAGCCGGGGCCCTCGGGCCCCGCCGCTGCCTGCCTGCGGCAACGCTTCCGGTCACTCGCGTCCACACGGCGCAGCCGCAGATCGCCGGGCCCCGCACCCCGGACGGGGCACCCGCCCCGGAGGCTGCGATGCTCATTGATCACGACCCGATACGCGCCCTAGAAGCCCTCTGAGGGGGGTTCTCCTTGGGGGGTCGCCTCCTTGTCGTCGCCGCCCGCAGAAGGGTTGCCGGGGAATGGTCGGCCCGGGCTGACGGGTTGCCGGAAGCACAAGATCGGTACGGGAGTTCGGGAGGGTTCATGGCAGTCCACGGCACGGTGGCCGCCGGTTTCGAGGGAGTACGGGAGGAGTTCGCCGCCTTCCTCGCGGGCGAGGAGCACGCACCGGGCGCGCAGCTGGTGGTGCACCAGGGCGGCGAGCGGGTGGTGGACCTGTGGTCGGACGGGGTGACCGGGGAGTCGCTGCTCGGTGTCTTCTCGTCCACCAAGGGCGCGGCGTACCTGGTGACCGCGCTTCTGGTCCAGGACGGCGTACTGGACTTGGACCGCACCGTGGCCTCGTACTGGCCGGACTTCGCCGCCGAGGGCAAGGGCGGGATCACCCTGCGCGAGCTGCTCGCGCACCGGGCCGGGGTGATCGGCCTGGACGCCGGCTTCCCCCCGGAGGAGGTGGCCGACGACCGGGCGATCGCGGCCCGCCTGTCCGGGCAGCGCCCGTTCTGGCAGCCGGGGCGATTCTTCGGCTACCACGCGTTCGTGATCGGCGCGCTGGTCGGCGAGGTGGTGTTCCGGGCCACCGGGCGCACCCTGCAGGAGTGGTACGAGGAGCGGATCCGCGCCCCCTACGGCCTCGACCTGTGGCTGGGTCTCCCGGAGTCCGAGGAGCCGCGCTTCCTCACCACCCTGCCGATGCTGCCGACGCCGGAGCAGGCGGCCGAGATCGAGGCCGCCGCGGCCAGCCCGTACAGCCTGGGTGGCATCGCCTTCAATGCGCATGCGCCGGACAACGGCGAGCTGTACGACTTCCCGAACTCCCGCGCCGTGCGCGCCGGCGGCCAGGCGTCGGCGGGTGGCATCGGCTCCGCGCGCGGCCTGGCCGGCATGTACGCGGCGGCCGCGTTCGGCCTGGACGGCCGGAGTCCGCTCCTGAAGCCGGACACGGCCGCCGAGTTCGCCCGGATCCACTCCGAGGGGAAGGACCTGGTGAGCGGCCAGCCGCAGGCGTTCGGCCTGGGCTTCCACACCTACGGCCCCCACTTCCGCTCCATAGGCGCCGGCGCCTTCGGTCACAGCGGCGCCGCGGGCTCCCTCGCCCTCGCCGACCCCCGGCAGGGCTACTCCTACGCCTACACCCGCCGCCGGTACGCCTTCCCGGGCGGCGCGGCCCCGGAGAACGTGCGCCTGCTGTGGTCGGTGGCCCGGGCACTCGGGTGACGAACGGGGGGCGCGGCCCGGAGATCCGGACCGCGCCCCCCGTTCGGGTGTGTCTATGTGGCCCGCCGTACCGTCAGCCCCCGCTGGAGCAGCACGAACACCAGGGGCAGGACGCCGTACCGACCTGTCCGACCGTGATCGCCCAGATGACCGCTCCGACCTCCACCGGAGTGACGTGTCCCGTCATCTCGGCTCACCTCGCCGGGTCGGGCGGGAAGTGGTTGCCGAACATCGGCAGACCGCTTGCGGACTCGTCGCGGGTCGCCTCGTCCTCCCAGACGTCCCAGTGTTCGGTCAGTCTGCCGTTCTCGACGCGTACGACGTCGGCCACGACGGAGGCGGTCGCGCCGGTGCCGGAGTACCGGCCGTAGAGCATCACGTAGTCGCCCTCGGCGATGGCCAGTTGGTTGTCGTAGCGCAGGGCGGCCGGCAGGGCGCGGATCAGGTTGAAAAGACCCTCCCGTCCCGGCGGGATGTGCCGACTGTGCTGAAGGTAGTCCTCGGACCAGAACTCCTGCGCGGCCTCGTAGTCGCGCTTGCCGAAGAGTGTGTCGAAGGCGGTCAGAACGAGTTCTTTGTTCTGCTCGGGTGTGGACATGCCGTGCTCCGGAGGATGATTCTCATGGGTGCTTCGGGCGTCGTCACGTGTGAGGCTACGCGCTTTTCGCGGTGACGCCGGTGAGGTCGGCGAGGCGGCGCCACTGGGGGAGCGGCGGGCTCTCGCCTCCCTCGGCGGTGATGAGCTGCAGGGCCAGACGAGCTTGCCGGTGTTCTTGTCATGGGCGTTTGTCTGGGCGCGGCCGGGAACGTTGTGCGGTAAGCAGTCACTCGGGCCACGACCGCGTCGGCGTTGCCGTACTGCGTGATTGCGCCGTTGATCACGACTCACGCGCGGCTTGGCTGAGCGCCTGGTATTCGGCGTCACCAAGGGCGATCCGGGCGGCCTGGGTGTTCTCCTCGACGTGGGACACGCGGGAGGTGCCGGGGATGGGCAGCATGGCGGGGGAGCGGCGCAGCAGCCAGGCCAGGGCTAGCTGGGATGGGCTCGCGCCGTATGTCCTCGCCAGCGTGTCCAGCGGGCCGCCTTCGCGCGCCAGTTGTCCGGTGGCCATCGGGTACCACGGGATGAAGCCCAGGTTCTCCCGTTCGGCGTAGTCCAGTACGTCCTCGGCGCTGCGGTTGGCGAGGTTGTACAGGTTCTGCACGGAGACGATGTCCGCGATCGTGCGGGCTTCCTGGATCTGGGGGACCGTCACCTCGGACAGTCCGATGTGGCGGATCTTGCCCTCCTGCTGGAGCAGGCGCAGCTCGCCGATCTGGTCGGCCAGCGGCACCTTGGGATCGATGCGGTGCAGCTGGTACAGGTCGATGCGCTCCACGCCCAGGTGGCGCAGGCTCAGTTCGGTCTGCTGGCGCAGGTATTCGGGTCGGCCCAGGGGCCGCCAGTCGTTCGGGCCCGAGCGGGAGAGTCCGCCCTTGGTGGCGATCACCAGGCCCGCCGGGTAGGGATGCAGTGCCTGGTGGATGAGCAGCTCGCTGACGAACGGGCCGTAGGAGTCCGCGGTGTCGATGAAGTTCACGCCCAGCTCGACGGCTCGGCGCAGTACGCGCACGGCTTCGTCGGGATCCTTCGGCGGTCCCCAGACGCCTGGTCCGGTCAGCTGCATCGCTCCGTATCCGAGCCGGTTGACAGGCAGGTCACCGCCGATCCGGAAGACTCCGGAGGCGTCGGCGGGACGCCGGCTTTCCTGTGTCATGGTGTGCCTCTCGCTGTCGGGTTGGTGTCTGAGGAGGTAGGGGTCGTACGGTCGCTGGTGCTCATCGGCGATCGCCGGCGAGCGCGTCGGTCAGCGACGGGTTCGCACGCGGTACTGCGCGAGCAGTCCGAGAGCGGCGGCGGCGATGATGACGACGCCGTAGCCGAGGACGGTGTGCAGCAGTCCGAGCGGGGCGATCAGGAGGCCTGCGATGATCGCCGGCACTCCGAAGCTCAGGTAGGCGACCAGGTAGACGGCCGCGAAGAGCCCGGCCCTCTGGTGCGGCTGTGCGAGGGGGGTGATGGTGCGCAGGGCTCCGGAGAAGGAGGCGCCGACGCCCACACCACCGATGAGGCCCCCCAGCCACAGCAGCGGGAGTGTCGCAGTGGCGACTCCGGTCATGTTGACCGCGGTGCCCAGCAGCACGCCCGCACCGCCGACGAAGATGGTGCGGCGCGGTGTGAGGCGGCCGAGAGAGAGGCCGGCCACGGCGGCGGCCGCGGGCTGGACGAAGGCCGTGGCGCCGTTCAGGAGACCGCTGTGCAGGCCCAGCAGGTCGCGGATGATGGTGGGGACGAGCCCCATGAACAGTCCGGCCAGCATCCAGGCGGCCATGTGCACGGGGATGCTCGCCACGAATTCACGGCGCGCGGCCCTGGGGAGGGAAACGTGTGGTTTCAGGGAGCGCACCGCTCCCGGGCGGGGAGACACCGTCTCGGCTGAGAGCGCGACGACACCCGTGCCGACGGCCATGATCACCGCGAGGGCCGTGAACACCAAGGCGCTCGCGTGGTCGCTGAACTGGACCGCTGCGCCGGTCAGCAGGGCGCCCAGGCCCAGCCCTCCGGCCGGAGCGATGCTGGTGATGATCGTCCCCAGTCTCTTGCGGTGCTCCGGGGCGTGTTCCACGACCGAGGCCGAGAAGGCGCTGGTGGCCGTACCGGTGGCGATGCCCTGAAGGGTGCGGGCCGCGATCACCCAGCCGATGTCGGAGGCGAAGACGAACATGAGCATCGCCCCGAGCTCCACCGCGAGGGATCCGATCAGGACGGGTCGGCGTCCGACGTGGTCGGACAGGGAACCGGCGACCAACAGGGCTGCCAGCAGGCCCAGCGCGTAGGACGCGAAGGCTACCGTCAGCACCCAGGCCGGGAAGCGCCACTGCTGCTCGAAGACGACCAGCAGCGGCGTGGGCGCGCCCGCGGCCACATAGAGCGCCGCGAACACGGCACCCGATCCGGCGAACGCGGTGGAAGGAGCAAGCAGCCCTCGGGCCCGGGCGGGCTCGGTGATCACAGGGACCGGGCTGCGATCGCGTGTTGATTCGATGACGCGGAACACCTCGAAGCCCCCTAAGGCCAGGATCTGTGCGTTACGAGCAGCGTAGACCCCGAGGGGGGTTATTGCCAAGCCCTGTGCGTTACTGTGGGGTACATGACTGCAGAATCGACCCCGCGGCGCCGTACCGGCGGCCGCAGTGCCGCTGTGCTCGCGTCCATCAGGAAGGCCGTCGAGGAGCTGATCGCCGAACGGGGCAGCGACGCCATCACCATCCCGATGGTCGCGGAGCGTGCCGGGGTGAATCACTCCAGCATCTACCGGCGGTGGGGCGATGCCCGGACCATGATCAACGACCTGGCGACCTATCGGTTGGACCCTGGGCGCGGCCTTCCTGACACCGGTGATGTGCGGGCCGACCTGGTCGCGTGGGCGCGGGAGTTGATCAGCCACTACAGCGTCCCGGTGAACGCGGCCATCCTCCGGGGAGGGGCCGCCGCGGCGGGGGAGAGTGAGTCCGACTGTCTGCGCGACAGGCGGGCGGAGGCGGCGGCCTTTGCCGCCCGGTCCGGCGGCGCCTTCAGCGGTGACGATGTCATCGACCGGGTGGTGGCCCCGATCATCTACCGCGTGATCTTCCTGCCCTGGACCTTGTCCGAGATCGACACGCACGCCTACGTGGACGAACTCTGAGGTCGGACCTCCGGTACCCCCTCCCTTCGCCCGCCGCGCGCGCTTGATGCGCAGATGTTTGCGTTAAGAAGGATCCCTGTTACGCTCACCCTAAGGCGCAGATCTGTGCATTAGTGGATCTGTGTGTTAGGGCGGCTGCTGCCGCCCCGGAATGTGACCCGGCACCCTTCCCGGGGCCTGCTGGGCTTCGCCCTTCATCAGGAGACTCACATGACGAGTTCGACGCAGCCCCTGCTCCAGCCGTACCGGATGCGGGACCTCCCACTGGCGAACCGGATGGTCATGGCCCCGTTGACGCGCTCCCGCGCACGCAACCGCGACCTGCTGCCCGGCGATCTTCACGCCCAGTACTACGCCCAGCGCGCATCGGCCGGCCTGATCATCTCCGAGGGCGTGTGGATCAGCCGTGACGCGATCGGCTGGCACGACGTTCCGGGGCTGTTCACCGACGAGCAGGTCGCTCACTGGAAGCAGGTGACGGACGCGGTCCACCGTGCGGGGGGCGTCATCTTCGCCCAGCTCTGGCACACCGGGTCCGCCTCCCACCCGGACTTCTTCGACGGCCGTCCGCCGCTCGCGCCCTCGGCCGTCAACCCGGGGCTGCTGGCGCCGACATCGACGGGCCGCAAGCCCACCGTGGAGCCCTTGGCGATGTCGGAGGACGACATCCGGCAGACGGTCGCCGACTTCGCGACGGCTGCCCGCAACGCCGTGCGTGCCGGGTTCGACGGGGTCCAGCTCCAGGCGGGATTCAACTACCTGATCAGCCAGTTCCTGAACCCCCGCACCAATGTGCGCACGGACCGGTACGGCGGCTCGATCCAGAACCGTGCCCGCTTCCTCTTCGAAATCATCGAAGCCGTCGGCCAGCACCTCGACCTGCGCCGCGTCGGCGTGAAGGCCGGTCCGGCCTGGGCCGAGACGGGGGCGTTCGTCTCCGGAAGCGAGACCCTGGCCGACAGCGAGTACGTTCTCGAACGGCTCAACGACTACGACCTGTCACACCTGTTGCTCATGGGGATGATGAGCGACCCCACCGGGGGACCACTGGAAGATCTGGCCGGCGATGAGATGTTCCGGCACTTCCGTAAGGTCTACCGGGGCACCGTCATCGCGAACGTCGGATTCGACCAGCACCGGGGGAACACGATTCTGGCCGACGACCTTGCGGATCTGGTCGCCTACGGGCAGCCGTTCATCGCCAACCCGGATCTGCCCGCCCGGTTCGCCGACCACGCGCCCCTCAACGCACCGAAGCAGGACCTCTTCTACGGCTCGGACGCCGCCGGCTACACCGACTACCCGCGACTTGAGAGGTGAGCCCGGAGATGGCTGCAACCATGAAGGTCGCAGTACTCGACGACTACCAGAACGTCGCCCTGAGCCTGGTGGACTGGGATTCCCTGCACGCTCAAGTGGATGTCTACAGCGCGCCGTTGAGCGACGAGGCGGAAGTCATCGCGGCGCTGGCCGACTACGACGTCATCGTGGCGATGCGCGAGCGGACGCCGTTTCCGAGTTCGACACTGGGCCGGCTGCCCAGACTCGCTCTGCTCGTCACCACAGGCCCCGGCAACGCCGCGATCGATGTCGATGCCGCCCGGCGACTGAACATCACCGTCAGCGGCACGGGGTACTTCTCCCACCCTACGGCCGAACGGATATGGGGACTGATCCTCTCAGCAGCCCGCCTGATCCCCCAGAACGTGGAGTCGGTACGCCGCGGCGGCTGGCAGGTGGGCCTGGGAACGAGCCTGCACGACGCCACTCTGGGAGTCCTGGGCCTGGGACGGCTGGGCACCCGTGTGGCAGAGATCGGGTGGCGCCGGGCATGGCGGCAGCGGGGCGAGGCCGGTTCTGTCGAAGGGCTCGCCGGGCCGGCCGAAGCTCAGCGAGGACCAAGTCGCCCGGTTGGAAGGTGAATTGGAGCGCGGGCCGCTCGCCCACGGCTGGGCGGACCCAACGGTGGACGCTGGCCCGGATCAAGACGCTGATCGGTCGGCTGTTCCACGTCTCGTACACGGTCGAGGGCAGATGGCAGCTGCTCAAGCGGCACGGCACCTTCTTCCCGCCGGTTCCGGGTCGGTTCAGATTCCGGGGCGCCCCTCGGCCGTCCAGGCGGCGTACTCCTGGCGGACGTAGAGGCGGCGGCTGGGGGCGAGCGTGATGGTGTCGGGGCGGTGCGGGCCGGCCGCCAGGTGGGGATGGCGGCGGTCGTGGAGGACGAGTTGTTCGGCGGTTTCTGCGGCAGCCGCGACGGGGCCGGGGCCGGGGTCGTCCAGGGCCATCCGGTCCATGAGGGCGGCCCGGCGTAGCAGCCAGGCGCGTTCGGCGGCCGTCGCATCGCTGGGGGGCGGTGTGAGGGGCCTGGCCTGGCGGCCGTCGCGTTCGGCTCCGAGGGCGAGCACTTGGTGCATCTCGCGGCGCAGATCCGGCGCATTCGTATATGCCTCGTGCGGGGGCGGGGCGTCGATGTCCTTGCCGCTGTTCGGGGTGACGTCCACGCTCACACCTCCGCCGGTACGCAGGGGCCGGCTCCGCAGCGTTGACACAGCACCGCGTCGTGGTGGGGGCCGCGGTGACCGAGGGCCGATGGGTGTGCCGCCGTGGACCGCATGGGCATCTGGGTCGGGCCCGGGCAGCCGTCGACGGGGCACGGCTTGTGGGTCGTGAAGGCCCACTCTGCGGGGGCGTCGGGTGCCCCGGCGCCGCGGCCGCCTCCGGTAGCCCGTCGCCGTGCTGCAGTGCCGGCCCCGGCAGGGGGTCGCAGCTCGTGCGGAGCCTCCGGTCCGGTCATGGCGAGCACCTCAGGCAGGCGCGGACCTCGCGGCCGCTGCGTGTCTGCTGGATCTCGGTCGACTGGGCGAGGTACTGGACGATGCCGGTGCCACGGCCGTGTTCGTCGGGGGCGATGTCGGGGCGATGGCGTTCCACGGCCGCGCCGGAGTCAGTGACCACAATGTGCAGAGTTTCGTGGTCGAGGGCGAGCAGCAGGGTCATGCGCTCATGGCCGTACTGGGCAGCGTTGCCGGCGAGTTCGTCGACGATGAGAACGGCGGAGTCCCGCTCGCTCGTGGGCACGCTCCAGGTCTCCAGCAAATCGGCCGCGAAGTGACGGGCGGCGGAGACGTGCGCCTCCTGCGCCGGCAGGGTGAGCAGTGCCTGGCGGCGGCAGGGCCGGCCGAGCAGTGAAGTCGGGCTGGCGGAATCAGTCACAAACATGGTCTTCTGGCTCTTCTGTGGATGTGCGGGGACCGGAACGGGGTGACCGCAAACAATTTCGGGGGCGGCCGGTAGGCCGGATCCTGCATGGGCGCGGTCATTCAGTTCCACGGACGACGCATGCCGGACGGTTCGAGCGATTCGCCTCTTTTGTTCGGATTCTTGTGAGTCATGTCGATGTCGGCGCCTGTCTGGGCTCAGTCGCCTCTGCCCATGGCTCGCTGCCGCACGGCAGACGTCCTGGATCCTCTTCGCCGGGCTGTACGGACTTCGGAGGAAAGGAAGAGTTGTGCACGCCCCGTCGGCCCACTCACGCATGAAGTCAGCCGCGGACTGGGCCGGTTCGCCGGGTTGAGGTGTATGCCGCCGACCCCCGCCCGGCCGTGCCCGCCCGTGTACACGGGCGGCACCCGAGGGGCCCGGCGCGGGGTGGCCGGCCTGCCGCTGCGGAAATCGCGTGATGGAAGCGGACCGGAGCTCCACGACGCAGCTGCAGAACTGCCCCGATGCCGACAGGGTCCCCCGATGACAGGTCGTGCAGGCGAAGCAGCCGCAGCAGCTGCCCGGCCCCGCGATGTGTGGCACCACAGCGGCCACATCGATCGGATGGCTGCTTGAACCCGCCCCTCTACCCCCCTGGTCGTGCACCCGGAAGGCATTCACCTTGACCAGCCTGGCCCGGGGGTGATCTTTCCCGGCCGACGGCGGCCGCTTCGACCACCAGCCGTCCCCGCGCGCTTGGTGCCGATCAGCCCCTCGGCCATAGAGGTGCCGGTGTCGGCCTCCGGGGCCGCCGCGCTCATCGGCCGGGAGCCCTTGTCGGACGGTCTCGCCGGTCCCGGAGCCGTGCGGTGTGGTGGCATCGAGGGACCACGGTGATCACGAGCGTGCCTGTGCAGCCGATGTCACGAGCAGAAACCTCTTCGATGGCCATAGGCTGGACGTCCTGTGCGCGCCACCATGCGCTCACACCCGACTGCTCTCGTCATGCCACGGGGCGGCCGGGCCGTCCAGTGACATGACCGCCATGGCCTGGCCTCACGCTCGGATGGTGACCAGCTTCTGACCGTTGCCTGCGAGGATCTCAAAGTGCTCGATGGCCCCGGGGGACAGGGCGACCGCTCCTGGGATCGTGGTGCCGGGAGTGTACTCGCCCGCCCGCCAGGTAGCGCTGTCCGTCCTGGCCCCGCCGGGCCCGACCGCCTGCAGCCGACAGGTGATTCCGGCGGGTGCCCCCTTGGCGGAGATCTGCAGGAGACTGCCCCAGGCGGAGGGTGAGACCTTCACCGAGGCGGAGACGCCGGTGGTGGGATCGCTTCCGGAGAAGGTGCGCCAGGCAGTCGGCGCGGTCGGTCCGGGCGGTCTCGCCTGACTGCCCACGGATCCGATGGTCGCCAGCCATGTGCCGCCGGCCGCTGCCGCGATGAGCGTCAGCGAGGCTGCAGCGCCGGCCAGTTGCAGACGCCAAGACTTGCGGCGCCTGGCCGCGGCCTGCTGGAGCAGCCTCTCCAGCACACCCCCCTCTGGGGTCTGCGACACCGCGGGCGTGGCGGGCCGTTCGGGCAGGGAGCCCTGCGCGCTTTCGGCTGCCCGTGCCACCAGCCGGTCGGTCAGTTCTCCGTCGGCCGTCGGCACCGTCTGGCCCGAGGCTTCGGCTTCGGTCACCGTCGCCAGCAGCGCGGGCAATCCCGCCAGCTGGGCGTGTTCGGCCCGGCATTCGGCGCATGCCGCGAGGTGGACGCGCACCTGTTCCATTTCCGCCGAGGACAGCGTGCCCAGGACGTATCCTCCCAGCGTCAGCCGGAGGGCGTCGTGCTCCGCACTCATGGTCGCCGCCTCCTGCCCGCCTCGGTCATGGCTCGATTCCCCGTTCCCGCAGCGCCAGCCTCAGGGCGTGCAGGGCGTAGTACGTTCGCGACTTCACGGTGCCCAGCGGGATGCCCAGCACCTGTGCGGCCTCCGCCATGGTCCGGCCCCGGTAGTAGGTCTCCAGCAGGACGGCGCGGTGGTCCGGGGACAGTGAACGGACGGCTTCGGCAACCGCCCAGCTCTGCAGCGCCTGCTCGATCTCGTCCTCGCCCGGTTTCTGCTCGGCGGCTCGCTCCAGCACATCGCCACCGACCTCGGCCGGCCTGGACTGCCGGGCCCGGTGGGCGTCGATGACCAGGTGCCGGGCGACCGTACACAGCCATGCCCGGGCCGGACCGCGTGCGGGGTCGAACGCGTCGGGATGCTGCCACGCTCGCAGCAGTGTCTCCTGCACCACGTCCTCTGCCCATTGCCAGTCTCCTGAGGTCAGTCGCAGCACGTAGTGGAACAGCGCTCCTGCGTGCTCCGCGTACAGAGTGCGCAGCAGTTCCTCATCTGCGGTCGAAAGGGTCCCTCTACCAGAGACACGGTGCGCGGAGCGATCCGGATCGGTCCTTGGACCACGTTTTCGGGAACTCCAGGGCATAAGCCGATCATCGCGTACATGCACCGCTTTGTCCTGTACGAGAAGCTCGGTGACGGTCACGCTCTGTGAGCGCCGCGAGTGGCACGTCCTTGCCGGACGTTACGGCCCTGCAGGATCAAGCGTGCGTGGGGCCCGGGGTCGCGTGGGGCCCGGGGTCGGTCGATCTGCGGCGATCCCAAGAGGTCTCACAAAAGGTGCGAATCCACCGAACCGCAGGACCCTCACCGTCCGTGGAGACGAACAAGTACCGACTTGCACGCAACTTCTCATCGCTTCCCCATGCGGCAAAGGATGAAACAGAGGTGACCGAAATGCACCACGCGACGCACACGCTCTCGCCACCGGCCACGCTCACCCCGCCTCCGTGCATCGAAACCGGTGCCACCATGCAGCCCCGGCCCGTGCCCAGCACACACCACGGCGACGGCTCTACACACAGTGATCGGGGGCTGCGCGACCACCGGGGCAGAACTCCATCCGGACCAGCGTGCGTCGCACCCGTATGGGTGACGCCGACCTGCCCCGAGTCGCACGCGGCTCCCCGCTCGGGCGAACCGCCGTATGCCGCCTGCATCTTCGTGGCGTGGCAGGGCGAATGCGCAGCCCGGGCACGTCGAGGCGGGCGGCCGGCACGGGGCAGTACCCACGCTCGTTCGCTGGGTCCGTGAGGGACGCGTGCCCATGAACACGGCATCCACCAGACACATCCCTGCGGTTGCGTGCGCCCGAGCCGGCGCAGTCCCCGTCTCCGCCTGATCAGTGAGGAACGGACACCATGTACTTGACCCTTCGCCCACCAGGTCGGCGATCACGCGCTGCGGCCGGGCTGGCCGTCGCCACCATTGCCACTGCCGGTGCGCTGGGGCTCCTCAGCTCATGCGCCCAGTCGTCGCACTCCTCGTCCAGCGGGGCCGGCGCCATCACGCCCGGTCCGGGTCAGCACCAGACGGCAGGAATGCCCGGTGCCACGGGGTCGGAGAAAACGGTGGGCTCCGCTCCCGGCGCCGCCTCCCCGATGCCCAGCATGAGCATGCCCATGAGTCCCTCGAGCACGGGCGCGGCGGCCGCGCCGGTGACCGGGAATGCCGTGGCGATCAAGAACTTCGCGTTCTCCCCGGCCACGCTGAAGGTCAAAGCGGGCACGACGGTGACGTGGACGAATCAGGACACCGACGCCCACACCGTCACCAGCGCCGGATCGGGCGGCCCCTTGCATTCGGCCGCCCTGGCCACCGACGCCACCTACAGCTACACGTTCACCAAGCCCGGCACCTACGCCTACCTCTGCACCATCCATCCGTTCATGACCGCCACCGTGGAGGTGACCTGATGACCGACTACTACGACAGTCACGACGGAGCACCGGCCGACGACGCCGGTCGGCCTGAAACCGAACACGGCATGTCTCGGCGTCAACTCATCCGGCACGCAGGGTGGTTCGGCGGCGCGGTGGTGCTGACCGTGGCCAGTGGAGAGGTGATCAGCCACATCGCGGACTCCCGGGACACCAACGCCGGGGCCGTCGCCGGGGCCACCGCAGCGGGAAGCGGCACGCTGCGATTCGTGCAGGTCTCCGACAGCCATATCGGGTTCCAGGGCCCTGCGAACACGGACGTGGTGGGCTCATTCTCCGAAGCGATCAACCAGGTCAACTCACTCGGATTCAGACCGGACTTCGTCATGCACAGCGGCGACCTGACCCATCTGTCCACGGCCGGGCAGTTCGACCAGGTCAAGCAGATGATGGCCGGAATGAAGACAGACCGTGTCTTCACCGTGCCGGGCGAGCACGACTCCATCGGTGATGCAGGCCGCGCCTACCGGCGGACCTTCGGCATGGGCACGCTCGGCGATGGTTGGTACAGCTTCGACACCCACGGCGTGCACTTCATCGCCCTGGTCAACACCCTGAGCCTGGAGAAGCTCGGTCACCTCGGCAACGCGCAGATCGACTTCGTACGCAAGGACCTGGCGGGACTGTCATCGGACACCCCCGTCGTGGTCTTCAGCCACATCCCGCTGTTCGCCATGTACCCGCAGTGGGGCTGGAGCACCGACGACGCCCTCAAGGTCATCGCCCTCCTGCGCCGCTTCTCCTCCGTCACCTGTCTCAACGGGCACGTCCACCAGCTGTTCACCAAGACAGAGGGCAACATCACCTTCCACTCCGCCACCACCACCGCCTACCCCCTGCCCAAGCCGGGCCGCGCCCCCGCCCCCACCCCCCAGGTCGTCCCTGCCCGGCAGCTCAGAGACGCACTCGGCATCCGCAGCGTCGGCTACCGCCAAGGCGACCGCGAACTGGCCATCAAGGACCAGAGGCTGGCATGAACACCCAAAGATTCCTCGTCCCCACCCTGCGAGCGGCGACCGCCGTAACCCTCGCCGCCAGCGGATACATCCACGCCCAGCTCTACACCGACGGGTACCGCTTCATCCACATCATCGGCCCCCTGTTCCTGCTCCAGGCCAGCGCATCCTTCGCCCTCGCTGCCCTGCTGCTGATCGGGACACCACCCCTGATGCTGAGGATCGCCGAGGCAGGCGTCGCGCTCGGCGCCCTCGGTGGCTTCACCGCTTCGCGCACCATAGGCGTGTTCGGATTCACCGAGCGCGGTCTGCAGCCGGCGCCACAAGCCGTCCTCAGCCTCCTCGCCGAAACCGGCACGCTGCTGCTCGTCGCCATCTGGCAGTTGACTGTGCCCAGACAACACCGCGCCGTCCGACCGCCCGTCGGTATGTCCGTCTGGGACCGGGCCATCACCCGTACGCCACCCAACTGAACCACCAATAGGGCGCCGAAGCCGGAGGCGACGGTCCGGCTGCCGCCGCCAGGCGCCGCATACCTGGTGGTCCCGCCCGCACTGCGTCGAGTCCTGGTCTGTCGGCTCAGAACGGGCCGTGGAGACTGCCGAGTCGGTCGGTCAGACGCAGGTTCTCGGAGTAGTCGACGGGACAGGCGATCACGGAGACCGTGTCGTCGTCGAGGGCGCGGCGCAGTACGGGCAGGAGTTGGTCGGCGGCTTCGATCGCGTAGCCGCGGGCGCCGAAGCTCTCGGCGTAGGCGACCAGGTCCGGGTTGGTGAAGCGGGTATGGCTGTGGCGGCCGATCTCGAGTTCCATCTTCCAGGTGATCAGGCCGTATTCCTCGTCGACCAGGACCAGGACGACCAGCGGGATGTGTTCGCGGACGGCGGTCTCCAGTTCCTGGGAGTTCATCAGGAACGAGCCGTCGCCCATCATCGCCAGCACGCGCCGGTCCGGCCGTGCCAGCTTCGCGGCGATCGCGCCCGGCAGGGCGAACCCCATGGTCGACAAGCCGTTGGAGACCAGGCACGTGTCCGGCTCATAGGTCGGGTAGAGGCGGGACATCCACATTTTCCCGGCGCCGGTGTCGGCGAGCACGATGTCGCGGCGGTCCAGCGCGGTACGCACGTCGGCCACGACGCGCTGCGGCACCAGCGGGAACGCCTCGTTGTCGCGCCCGTACTGGAGCTCTTCGTCGAGCAGCGTCCGGATCTTCTCGTTGCTCCCGAAGTCGTAGGTGAGTCGATCAGGCAGTGCTGCCGCGAGTGCGTCCAGCGCTTGTGAGGGGTCGCCCTCGACGCCCACCGCGACCGGATAGTGGGCGTCCACCTCGGCGGGGAAACGGTGCACGTGCACGATCCGCTTGTCGCCGTTCGGGTTGATCTTGACCGGGTCGAACTCCTGGATCTCGTAGCCCACGCAGATCAGCACGTCGGCGGTGTCGAAGCCGAAGTTGCTGTAGTCGTGCCGCATGAATCCGACCGCGCCGAGAGCGTTGGGGTGGTCGTCGGGGAAGACACCCTTGCCGTGAAAGGTGGTCGCGACCGGGATGTTCAGCCGCTCGGCGAACCGCACGAGGGCGGCTGTGGCTCCGGCTCTGGCAGCCCCGTGGCCGGCCAGCACGACCGGGTGCCGGGCGGCGGTGAGCACCTCCACTGCACGTGCGATCTGGGAGGGCGACGGTGCGTCGGTGTGCACCGCGTCGATCTGCAGGGGTGCCAGCGGCTCGGCGG
This sequence comes from Streptomyces sp. Ag109_G2-15, assembly GCF_900215565.1. Classification (NCBI taxonomy): domain Bacteria; kingdom Bacillati; phylum Actinomycetota; class Actinomycetes; order Kitasatosporales; family Streptomycetaceae; genus Streptomyces; species Streptomyces sp. Ag109_G2-15. The sequence goes on along the minus strand of NZ_OCNI01000002.1, from coordinate 152,434 downwards.
GACGCTCCGCTTCGATGTCTTCCGGCACCGCCAGGAACACGGCTCCGGGCCGCTCGCTCTGCGCGGTCTTGAACGCCTTGCGTGTCATCTCCGGCACGGCGTCGGGGCACTCGATGCGGGCCGACCACTGGGTGACGGGAGCGAACATCGACACCAGGTCGATGACCTGGTGCGACTCCTTGTGGATACGGCGCAGCGATCCCTGCGCGGCCAGGGCCACCATGGGTGCGCTGTTGGTCATCGCGTCCGCGGTGCCGAGCAGCAGATTGATCGCACCAGGTCCCAGCGTCGCCGAGCAGACCCCGGCACGGCCGGTCAGCCGCCCGTAGATCTCCGCCATGAACGAGGCGGCCTGCTCGTGACGCACCAGGACGTACCGGATCCCGGAGTCGTTCAGCGCGTCGACGAACCGGATGTTCTCCTCGCCCGGAATCCCGAAGACGTACTCCACCCCCTCGGCCCGCAGACAACGCACCAACAGGTGTGCGACGTCCTCCACTGCTGCCGTGTCCCGCGCCTCGCTCGCGCTTTCGGTGCCCATGAGACGAACGTAGGCACGCCCACCGACCCCGGCCACTCACAGCCGCCGACCGAGGCGGCCGTGCGGATACCGATGCCTCAAGCGTGCCGAGGCCGTTCGGCGGCACTGTGGTGGCGGCTGCCGTGGTCGTCCCGCAGGCTGGAGCCGGATGCCGACGCGCCCTCGCGCATCGTGCCGCGCAGAGCTCCTGGAGGACCGTGTGACCTCTTCGTCGCCCGCCACCGACGCGCCCCCGGCCAGCTACGACGACCTGCGGGCCCTGGTGATCAACTGCACCCTCAAGCGCTCGCCGGGGATCAGCAACACCCAGGGGCTGATCGACCGGAGCACGGCCATCATGGACGCGCAGGGAGTGCGGGTCGATGTCGTACGGGCGGTGGACCACGACATCGCCACCGGTGTGTGGCCCGACATGAGAGAGCACGGCTGGGCGACGGACGCCTGGCCCGACCTGTACCAGCGGGTCATGGCGGCCGACATCCTCGTCCTGGCCGGCCCCATCTGGCTGGGCGACAACAGCTCCGTGACGAAGCGGGTGATCGAACGCCTCTACGCCTGCTCCAGCCTGCTCAACGAAGCCGGTCAGTACGCCTATTACGGCCGCGTCGGCGGCTGCCTGATCACCGGTAACGAGGACGGCGTCAAGCACTGCGCCATGAACGTGCTCTACAGCCTGCAGCACCTGGGCTACACCATCCCTCCGCAGGCGGACGCCGGTTGGATCGGCGAGGCGGGTCCCGGCCCCTCGTACCTCGATCCCGGCTCGGGCGGTCCGGAGAACGACTTCACCAACCGCAACACCACCTTCATGACCTGGAACCTGCTGCACCTGGCCCGAGCGTTGAAGGATCTCGGTGGCATCCCCGCCTACGGCAACCAGCGCACCGCCTGGGACGCCGGCTGCCGCCGCGACTACGAGAACCCCGAACACCGGTAGGGGCACCAGCGGCCGGGGCAGCCGCGTCGGTTGGAAGCAGGGGCCCGTCCCTGCGCCAGTCACCGCAACCGCAGCCTGGGCGGACTGCGGACGGTGCCACCAGAGTTCCTGCCGGAGCTGGCCGGCCGAGGAGACCGGGCTCACCCAGGCGCAGATCGAGCTTGGGACGTTGTGGCAGAAACTTTGTCTCAGCGGCGCCGGCGGCCGCGCGCTGTGCTGCACGAACGGTGGCGCGAGCGAATAATCAGAGCATGGGGCGTCGACTCACCGACGTGAGCACCCCCGCCCGCCTGGCCGCGACGGGCGAGGGACTGGGACAGGACGAGCTGGCGCTGGCCGCCCGGAATCATGGTCTGCCGTTGGAAGCCATGCGCTACGACGTGACCCCACCGGGCCTTCACTACGTCCTGACGCACTACGACATCCCCCCTGTGCCGGACGAAGCCGCGTGGCGGCTCACAGTGAGCGGACGGGTGCGGCGCGTGCTGAGCCTCTCGACCGCGGAGCTGCGCACTTGTCCACCGGTCACGACACGCGTGACCCTGGAGTGCGCCGGCAACGGCAGGGCTCTGCTGTCGCCGAGGCCGGTGAGCCAGCCGTGGCTGGTCGAAGCGGTGGGCACGGCGGAGTGGACGGGGGTGCCCCTGCGTCTGCTCCTCGCCGAGGCCGGTGTCGCGTCCGACGCGGTCGACGTGGTGTTCACCGGCGCCGATCATGGTGTGGAGCGCGGTGTGGAGCAGGACTACGAGCGCAGTCTTCCCATCGACATCGCAACGTGCGAGGAGCCCGAGGTGCTCGTGGCCTACGCCATGGACGGTGCCCCCCTGCCGCCCCAGCACGGCAGGCCGCTGCGCCTGGTGGTGCCCGGCTGGTACGGGATGGCCCAGGTGAAGTGGCTGCGCGGCATCACCGTCATCAACACCCCCTTCACCGGTTTCCAGCAAGCCGTCACCTACCGGATCAGGCAGGAGCTCGAGGAGACGGGAGAGCCGGTCACCCGCATCGCTCCCCGGGCCCTCGTGATACCGCCCGGCTTCCCCGACTTCATGTCCCGCACGCGGGTGGTCGCGCCAGGCCCGGTCCTCCTCGAAGGACGGGCGTGGTCGGGATGCGCCCCGGTGACATCGGTGCAGGTCAGTACAGATGGTGGTGCGACCTGGCACCCGGCCGAGCTCGAACCGGATCACGGCCACCGCTGGGCCTGGCGCCGGTGGTCCTTCATGTGGTCCGCCGTCCCCGGCGACCACGTCCTCAGCGTTCGCGCCACGGACGAGGCGGCGAACACCCAGCCACTGGAACAGCCCTGGAACCAAGGCGGCTTCGCCAACAACGTCGTCCAGCGCGTTCCGGTGTTCTGCCCAGACACCGCCAATACCGCATGACGACTCACATACCGGCGAGTCGCAGTGGTTCGACCGTTCGGCTTGCGGCAGACACCCGCTTGCGCCTCAGCCCCGGACAGCGCACCTGACCTGTGTCAGCTTGTAAGTGTCCTGCATCCCGGCATTGGCCGAGGCATGGGGCGTTCTTTTGCGAGGCATGGCTCGAAGACCGGAGGAGACGGCCGATGGCAAGTGGCGGAGGGCCGTCGGGTTCGGCCTCGTCCGGTGGGTCGCGACGCCGGAGACCGGACGAGAAGCCGGTGCTGCAGCGACTGAAGCGCGTGCGCATCGCTGGGGCGGCTGCCGTCTCGGCGGCCACAGCTCGTACTTGGGCGACAACGCGACGCATCGGGCAGCTGCCGCCGCCCCCGGGACCGTTCCGCCCCGGATTCTGGCGCAGTCCGATCCGAGGGCCCTGGCTGACGTCGGTGTTCGGCCTGGTCCTCCTGATCGGCATCCCGCTGCTGTTCATCACCGGACTGCTCTCCTACGCCTCCTACAACCCTGGGCTGAGCCCCATCAACGACGAGACTCCCGACAAGGGCGTACTGGGCTTCTATCTCTTCAGCTGGCCCACACACCCGTACTGGCTGTATCGGCTGCTCCAGGGCGTGCACGTGACGCTCGGCGTGGTCCTGGTACCGGTGCTGCTGGCCAAGTTGTGGTCCGTGATCCCGAAGCTGTTCGAATGGCTGCCGGTGCGCTCCGTCGCTCACGCACTGGAGCGGCTGTCCTTGCTGATGCTGGTCGGCGGCGTCATCTTCGAATTCGTCACCGGGATCTTCAACATCCAGCTCTACTACGTCTTCCCGGGCTCGTTCTACCGCCTGCACTTCTACGGCGCCTGGGTGTTCATCGCCGCCTTCGCCGTTCATGTCTGCCTCAGACTCGGCCGGATGACACGAGCCCTGCGCTCGCGCAGCCTTGGCGCCGAGCTGCGCACCGACCTCGCCCACACCGTCCCCGAACCCCCCGACCCCGACGGCCTGGTGGCGGCCGCGCCCGCCCCGCCGACGATGACCCGCCGCGGCGCGGTCGGCATGGTGGGAGCGGGATCTCTGCTCCTCCTTGTCGTGACAGCCGGACAGAGCGTCGGCGGCTGGATGCGCGCCACCGCGCTTCTAGCGCCGCACAACCGTGATCCGGGCAGCGGCCCGAACAGCTTCCAGATCAACAAGACGGCGGCGAAAGTGGGCGTCACCCCCGCGCTCGTCGGCCCCACCTGGCGGCTGGAGGTGCACGGACGCGGAGCGCCACGGGTCTTCACCCGAGACCAGCTCCTGGCGATGCCCCAGCACGCCGCCGCACTGCCGATCGCCTGCGTGGAGGGCTGGTCCACCGACGACCAGCACTGGAGCGGCCTACGGCTGGCCGACCTCGCCGCGCTCGCTGGACTGCCCGACGCAGGAAGCGTCCTGGTCAAGTCCATCCAACCCCCGGGCCCCTTCACCCGGGTGGTACTGCGGGGCAACCAGATCCACGACCCCCGAGCGCTGCTCGCCCTCCGCGTCAACGGCGCGGACCTCTCGCTCGACCACGGTTATCCGGCCCGCGTCATCGTCCCGGCCAACCCCGGTGTGAACAACACCAAGTGGGTTCACCGGCTCACCTTCAGGGCGTGACCATGGCACGATTCGCTCGCTGGTACGGCTCCGGCCCCTTGCACCTGCTCGTCCTGACCGCCTCGTTCGCCCTCACGGGCTACGCCATGGTGCGCCTGTTTGCCGTCCAGCCCTGGGAGGTGGCGATCTGGCTCGTCGGCGCGGCGATCCTCCACGACCTGATCCTGCTGCCCCTGTACTCGCTGGCCGACATGTCGGCCCTCTCCGTACTTCGGCACCGCGCTGCCGCTGAACCGACGGTGCAGTGGATCAACTACCTGCGCGTCCCCGCCTTCCTGTCAGGTCTGCTCCTGCTGGTCTGGTTCCCCCTCGTCTTTCGCCTCGCGGTCCCGTACCCCGGTGACACCGGGCTGTCCGATGACGTCTACCTCGGCCGGTGGCTGGCGATCACCGGCGTGCTCTTCGCGGCCGCCGCGGTGGCCTTCGCGATGAGACTGCGCCGCGTGCGGCGGGCCGGCCGCGGCGACGAGAGCCGGCCCGCCTCAGGCCGTGGCGCCGCACCGTGACAACCGACGAGGACGAGGACGAGCTGTACGACGCCGACGAGGATCCCTACGCGCTGGCCCTGCGATTCGGCAGTGGACCGGTGTATTTACGGCTGGTCGACGGGCGCCGCATCCGGATGCCGGTGCACCGGTGGCACGATCAGCCCACGGTGGCCGACAAGACCGTGCTGGAACGTTGTGCCGGCCCTGTCCTCGATGTCGGCTGCGGCCCGGGCCGCATGTGCAGGGCACTCCTGAGCCGGGGAGTCTTCGCCCTCGGGGTCGACATCGCACCTCGCGCGGTCGCGCTGACCACCGCCCTGGGCGGGCTCGCACTCTGCCGATCGGTCTTCGACCGGCTGCCCGCCGAGAGAGGCTGGCAGACCCTTCTGCTCATCGACGGAAACATCGGCATCGGAGGCGACCCGCACAGCCTGCTGCGCCGCTGCGGCGGGCTCATCGCCCCCACCGGGCGCCTCGTCGTCGAAGTCGACCCCCACGACGTCGAAGAAGTGTGCACCGCCCGGTTCGAGGACCTCCACGGCCAGCGCGGTCCGCTCTTTCCCTGGGCACGGCTCGGACGACGAGCGCTCCACAGGGTCGCCGAGGACCTTGCACTCAGCGTCACCGACCAGTGGACGAGCGGGCACCGATGCTTTGCCACCCTCGCGCACCAGGAATCATCCTCGGACTGTTCTGACACGGAATCACCGTGACGGTCGACAGCGGGACAGCGGGACAGCGGGACAGCGGGACAGCGGGACAGCGGGACAGTCCACCGCCAGAACTTCCTCGATGATCTGGTCGACAGCTGGCCTACCGGGCGGCTCATACGGGCTTCGTCCCCACGCCTCAAGGACCCTTCCCGGCCCTCACCCTCACGTCCCCGGACGGTACCGGCGTCCGCTGGCCCAGAGCTGCATCCGGGTCAGCCCCAGCCCTGAGCCGTGTAGGTCGTGCCGCGGGAGAGGCTCGCCCTGCTCGCGGTGCCCGGCCGGCAGGTGCCAGGCGGAGGGTGCGTAGGCGCTGTCGGGATGGCGCTGGCCGAGCGGGACGGCTCTGTTGCGGATGAGGACGAGGTGGGCACCGACGATGCTGCGGCTGCGGTGATCTCTCGGCTCGCGGACCTGCACGATGGGGAGCGTTCCGTCGCTGTTGAGTGCCTGTTTGCGATCCCATGTGGCGGCCCTGGCCGCGTCAGCATGATGCCGGTGACCGTGACTCGCTGTGCAGTCTTTGCTGCGCGTGTACGCGTCACGGTCACCGGCATGGTGTGGCGCCGGAAAGGCGCGGCCTGCCTATGCGGCTTGGGTGAGTTCGGCGCGGCCGAACAGCAGCGCGTAGCCGGAGGGGAGCTGGCGCAGGATGCGGGTGATGAGGTCGGGGCCGGCGTAGGCCGCGACGGCGGAGAAGACGGATCCGGTGTCCCAGCGGGTGGTGCCCAGGGAGGCGCCGGTGCGGGCGGCGAGGTCCTTGACGAAGGCCCAGCCACCCAGCGGCTGGGTGTCGGGGATCTGGGCGGTGAGGATGCGCGCGGCTTCGACGGGGAGGCGGGCGGCCAGTTCGACGCGTTCGTCGCCGGTCAGCTGGCGTCCCAGTCCCGAAAGGACGAGGCGGACGGCTTCCTCGGCCTTCTCACGGGTGGGGTAGGCGCCTTCGTAGCGGACCTTCTCCAGCATGTGCTCGTACGCCCTTCCGTAGGGCTGCTGGAGCGGCGCGCTCTGCTCGGACGTCACTGCGGTGGTTGCCTTTCTGTCACCAGGGTCGTGGTGGCCGGTGTGCGGCCACCGGGGGTGGGTGGTCAGGTGGGCTGGGGGCGGCCGAAGAGGAGGTCGTAGCCCGCGGGAAGCTGGAGCAGGATCTCCTTGAGGAGGTCGTCGCCGGCGGCGTCGGCGACCGTGGACAGGACGGCGCTGACGTCCCAGGCCGCGGTCTGTTCGGTGGCCCCTTCGATCCAGGCCGCCGTCGCGCGCACGAACCGCTCCGGGGGCAGCGGCTCGGCGCTCTGCAGCGGGTTGAGAAGGATCAGGGCGAAGCCTTCCGGCAGACGCGCCGCCAGCTGGGCACGTACCTCGCCGACCAGGTGTGCGCCCAGCAGGGCGAGCACCACACGGGCCGCACGTTCGGCCTCCTGCAGGGTGCCGTACTCGCCGCGTTCCTTCACATGGTCGAGGAAAACTTCCCGTCGCACCGTCATGTCGGCCGCCACCCTTCCTCAGGTCCACGGGGCGCGGAGGACGGGCGAGGGGGAGATCGGATACCCGTCCTCCGCCGCTGTTCAACCCTCATGGGGTCCGGTTCAGCCGGAGATCTCCTTGCGGCCGGATCCGACGCCGATGGAGATCTTGCGGGGCTTGGCGCGCTCGGCGATCGGGATGCGCAGGGTGAGCACGCCTGCGTCGTAGTCGGCCTGGATGTGCTCGGTGTCCAGCGTGTCGGCGAGCACGATCTGGCGGGAGAAGACGCCCAGCGGCCGTTCCGACAGTTCCATCTGCACGTCGTCGGCCTTTGTCACGGGCCGGCGCTCGGCCTTGACCGTCAGCATGTTGCGTTCGACGTCGACGTCGATCGCGTCCGCGCTGACGCCAGGGATGTCGAAAACCACCACGTACTGGTCGCCCTCGCGGTAGGCGTCCATCGGCATCGGGGACGGCCTGGACCAGGTGCCCGGGCCCATCAGCTGCTGGGCCAGTCGGTCCAGCTCACGGAAGGGGTCAGTGCGCATCAACATCGGAAAACACCTCCAGGAAGGTTCGGGCAGTTGCTGCCAATGCGCCTCACTGAAACCGTTGTAACATGTCATCCAATGGATGACAAACATGATGTCGTCCAAAGGATGACGACCTGGGGGAGGTGCCCATGACCCCGGCCGACCAGCCGGCATCGTCCAACGCCGACGCACACAGCCCGGCGTCGTTCCTCGCCGCCGCGGCAGCCCTTCGCGCCATAGACGACGCCCTGCATGCAGCCCGGCACGAGGTCCCCGTCACTGCCGAGACTCACGATGTCGGCCCGGAGCAGGCCCTGGCCTCGCTTCTGCTGCTTCGGCAGGTACGCGAGCAGCTCGCCGAATGGGAAACCGGCCTGATCGAAACCGCCCGGGACGCGGGCGCCAGCTGGGCGGACCTCGCCCACCCCCTCGGCGTCGCCAGCCGCCAGGCCGCCGAACGCCGCTACCTGCGCGGCCGTCCCGGCCCGGCCGGAACCACCGGCGAGCAACGCGTCCAGGCCACCCGCGAACGCCGCGCCGCCGAACGCACCACCGCCGCCTGGGCCCGCCGCAACGCCGCCGACCTGCGCCGCATCGCCGGCCAGATCACCGCCCTCACCGACCTGCCCACCGCGGCCCGCCAACCGCTCAGTCGGCTCCACGCCGCCCTCGCCCAGGACGACCCCGCCGAGCTCATCCGCCCCCTCAACGACACCCGCCCCCACCTCACCCCCGACCTCGCCGCCCGGCTCGATGCCCTTACGAACTCCGCCACGAACCCGGCAGCCCCTCAGTGTTCGAGGCGGTAGCCGGTTCGAAGCAGCGTGATCGCCGCACGTAACGGCCCCACCCCGGCGACGATCCGGCGACCTGAACCGGGATGCGGGACCGATCATGTGATCAGGCGGCCTGCGGCATCACGTAGCCGTGGGCGACGTCGGCGTCCGCGGTGAGGGCACGGACACGGTCGTATCCGGGTGCGGCGAGGAGGCGGGTGGCGCGGTCGGTGATGTCTGGGTCGATGTCGACGGTTGTGACATGGCCGGTCGGGCCGACCAGTTCGGCGATCAGGGCGGCGTTGTAGCCGCCCGAGCCGATCTCCAGGACGCGGTGTCCGGGCCGGATGCGGGCGGCTTCGAGCATGACGGCCAGGAGCCACGGTGCGCTGACGGAGTTGCTGATGCGGCCGTCGGGCGTGTGCCGGGTGGGGATGATGTCATCGGCGTACGCGGTCCGCATGGGCACTTCGGGGGCGAAGACGTGACGGGGCACTCTGCGCAGGGCGGTCTCGACAGCGGCGGTGCGGATGTGGCCGGCTGCGAGGAGCTGGTCGACGAGCCGGTTCCGCAGTGCGCTGGGATCGTGTTCTTGGGTCGCGGTGGGAGGAGTCGTCACGCTGGGCCTTTCGAGCGGGTCATGCGGGATCTGCGACGGTGGGGGAGCCGGGGCGGGGATGGTGCCTGCGGGGGCGTACTGGGCGGCTTGCGCGTCGAACATCGAGGCGTAGCGCCCTTGGGCGGCCATGAGTTCCTCGTGGCTGCCGTGCTCGACGAGCTGTCCGTGGTGCAGGACGTAGATGCGGTCGGCGTGGCGGACGCCGGACATGCGGTGGGTGACCAGGACGACGGCCCGGTTCGGTGCGGCGAGCCGGCGGATGCGGTTGAAAGCGGCGATCTCCGCTTCCGGGTCGAGGGCGGAGGTGGGCTCGTCCACGATGAGTACGCTGTCGGCATCCGAGGTGGAGCTGCGCCAGTGGGTACGGGCGAGCCCGATCTTCTGCCATTCGCCGCCGGAGAGTTCGCTGGCACCGCGGAACATCCGGGCCAGCAGGCTGTGCAGGCCGTCGGGAAGTTTCTGCCCCTCCTGGTCGGTCAGTCTGCGCACACGGACAGGCTCGGCCACTGCACCTCCAGCGGTCGGATCGAACGTCACCGCACATCCGACCGTCACGATCACCAAACCGGCGAACCTATGTGGTCACAGCACTAGGCGCGCAGCGAGGCCATGCCCTCCCAGGAGGAGATCCGTCGGGTGCGTCGCCTGATCGACCGGGTCAAGGCCGATCTCGGTGACCTCACGGCCGAGGAACAGGCCCAGATCGGCGAGGCCGTCGCCGTCGTACGCCGCAGCCGGAGCGTCATGCTGGGCATGCCCCGCATCGGCCAGCCCCTGCCCGACGTGCACGCCAGGAGGTCCGCATGAGCAGGGCCATGGCCGACGGCCGCCGCGCCGACGGTGAACGCCGCCGCCAGCGCGTGAAAACCGCCATCAGGCAGGCCACCGGGAACGGTACGGCGATCAGCGTGAGCGGCATCGCCCGGCAGGCCGGCGTCGACCGCACCTTCCTCTACCGCCACCGCGACCTGCTCGCCCTCATCCACGCCGCCGAACGGCAACCCTCTGCCTCGGAGCCCGGGGCCGGGCCCCCGGTCAGCCTCGCCTCGCTCCAGGCCGACCTCGCCAACGCCCACGCCCGCAACACCCGGCTCGTCAGCCAGACCCAGCGCCTGGAGCGCCGGCTGGCCGAGCTGATGGGCGAGCAGGCGTGGCGGGAGTCGGGCCTCGGTGCCCCCGCCGACCAGGAAGAGCTTCAGCGCCAGGTCTCCCGCCTGGAACAGGCGAACACCGAGCTATTGGCGCGGCTGGAGGAGAGGGACGCGGAGCTGGAGGCTGCTCGGGCAGCCAACCGCGAGCTGACCCGGGCCATGAACCAGAAGGGAACCGCGCACCGCTAGGGTCTGGCCGGCCGTCCGGCTTCCGGTGGAGGTAGCCCTTGGCCGCGCAAGGCGCGCTCTGGCGGGGCGCCTCCCGCTTCGACGGCCATCCCGAGGAGACCAACGCGACCGTCACTGATCTCGCGCAGCCCCAGCGGCCGATACTTGGCTAGCCACATGTTTGCTGTACGGTAGTTATGTGTCCAGCCACCTAAATGGGTGGTGACACGAGAGGAGTCGTCATGAAGGCCATCCTGTTCGATCGTTTCGGCGGCACCGACGTGCTGCACGAGGCGGACATCGAGGTCCCGCAGCCCGGCCCCGGCCAGGTCCGTGTCCGCGTCAAGGCGGCCGGGCTGAACGCGCTGGACGGCAAGATCCGCTCCGGAGCGATGCAGGCCGCGTTCCCCACGCCGCTCCCCTCCGTCCCCGGTGCCGAGCTCGCCGGCGTGGTGGACGCCCTGGGTGAGGGAGTGCAGGACGTGCAGGTGGGTGACGAGGTGCTGGGCTGGTCGGACACCGGCTCGTACGCCCAGTACGCGCTGGCCACCACCGTGGCCCCCAAGCCCGCCGGCCTCGACTGGCAACACGCGGTCGCGCTGCCGGTGGCGGGCGAGACGGCCGAGCGGGTCCTGGACCTGCTGGGCGTCACCGCCGGGGAGACCGTACTGATGCACGGCGCGGCCGGAGCGGTCGGCACCCTGGCGGTCCAGCTCGCCACGGCCCGCGGAGCGCGTGTCATCGCCACCGCCGGCCCCGCCAACCAGGACTACCTCAGCTCGCTCGGCGCCACCGCGACCCTCTACGGCGAGGGCCTGGTCGAGCGGGTCCGGGCGCTCGCCCCCGACGGCGTGGACGCGGTGTTCGACCTGGCTGGGAAGGGAGCCCTGGAGGACTCCATCGCCCTGCGCGGCGGCACCGAGCGCATCGTCACCATCGCCGACTTCCGCGCACACCAGCTCGGCATCACCTTCTCCAGCGGTGGCCAGGAACGCTCGGCCGCCCGCCTGGCCGCGCTGGCACAGGACGCCGCGACCGGCAAGCTCGTCACCACCGTCACCGCCTACCCCCTCGACCGGGCCGCCACGGCCCAGCAGATCAGCGACGCCGGGCATGGCCGGGGCAAGCTCGTCCTCACCCTCGACTGATCACGCCCGCCTTTCCCTCTTGTTCTGCCTTGTTCTGCTCATCACCTGACCATCACCGCACCGAAGGACCACTCATGCTGAACGCCCTGTGGACACCGACCACCGTCGGCGACATCTCCCTCCCGCACCGCCTGGTCATGGCCCCCATGACCCGTGACCGCTCCACCCCCGAAGGCGTACCTACCGAGCTGAACGCCGAGTACTACGCCCAGCGGGCCTCGCACGCGCTCATCATCACCGAGGGGACCCAGCCCAACGCCGACGGCCAGGGCTACCTCCTCACCCCCGGCATCCACAATGACGAGCAGATCGCCGGGTGGCGCAAGGTCACCGACGCCGTGCACGCGGCCGACGGCCGGATCGTCATCCAGCTGATGCACACCGGACGGATCTCCCACCCCGACAACACCCCGCACGGCCGTCAGCCGGTCGCCCCTTCGGCGGTCCAGCCGCAGGGCGCGATGTTCACCGCGTCCGGGCCCCAGGAGATGCCGACGCCCCGTGCGCTGTCGACGCAGGAGGTTGTGGCGACCGTCGACGACTTCCGCCGCGCCGCGGCGGCCGCCGTCGCGGCAGGCGCCGACGGCGTGGAGATCCACGGCGCCAACGGCTACCTCGTGCACCAGTTCCTCGCCGACAACACCAACCAGCGCACCGACCAGTACGGCGGCTCCATCGACAACCGCATCCGCTTCGCCGTCGAGGTCGCCACCGCCGTGGCCGAGGAGATCGGCGCCGACCGCACCGGCCTGCGCATCTCCCCCGGCAACCCCTACAACGACATCGCCGAGTCCGACACCGCCGAGCTGTATCCGGCGCTCCTGCGCGCCCTCAGCCCGCTCAACTTCGCCTACCTCCACATCCTCCACGCGGGCGACGAAGAGTTGCTGGGCACCCTGCGCACGCTGTGGCCGACCACGCTGATCCTCAACCGGGCCGGCACCGACCTGCCCACCCGCGCCAAGGACATCGACAACGGCACGGCCGACCTCGTCTCCGTCGGCGCCCTCGCGCTCGCCAACCCGGACCTGGTCGAGCGGCTACGCTCTGACGCGCCGCTGAACACCCCCGACCCGGCGACTTTCTACGGCGGCGGAGTGGCCGGCTACACCGACTACCCCACCCACACCGTCTGAGGAACCGCACCATGCCCGCCTCCACCCACCGCACCCCCTCCACGGCCACCGAGGGGCCGATGAGCTACGCGATCTTCCAGCTCGCCCGCGCTCACCGCGCCCGCGCCGCCGCCATGCTCCGCGAGATGGATCTGCATCCCGGACAGGAACTGCTGCTGATGCAACTCCTCGACCGGGACGGCCAGACCCAGTCCGAACTACTCGAGAGCGTCGGCCTGGACCACTCCACCGTCTCCAAGTCCCTACGCCGCATGCAGGACGCGGGCCTGCTCGTGCGCGAGCCGGCCGAACACGACCGGCGCGTCATGGTCGTCCACCTCACCGACAAGGGCCGTGCCATGCGCGAACCCATCGCGGCCATGTGGCAGGCCCTGGAGGAGACCTCCGCGCGGAACCTGTCGGCGCAGCAGGCAGAGTCCTTCGTCCGCACCGCCTACGCCATCGCCGACGCGATCAACAGCCGCGCTGGTGCGCGGGAAGATTCCGAGTAGCTCCTCTCGGCCCGCACCCCATTTCCGGCCATGGAGTGCGCTTCGTTTCCGGCGTTCCTGCGAAGTGGACGTGCTGCAGCGCACTCGACTCATGAAGACCCGTGCTGAACGGAGCCAGCCTCCCCAACTGTCGGAAGAAGCCCGGTGAGCCGAGCCGGCGGATGCGGTGGTACCCCGCTCACCCCCGTATGTCAGGGAGAACGGGGATGAGCGGGGCCTCAGCATCAGGGGCAAGCGCGAGCCGTCCCGGTGCAGGCAGCAACACCTCTCCCACGGGATGTCGAGCCCTTCCCGTCGTCGGCCGGCCACACATCGAGGCCGGCCGCATCACCCGCGTCCGCGTCACCGTCGATCTCCACAAGCTCCTGCAGGTCGGCGACGACCCGCGCCGCGAATCCGCCCATCACAGCCCGCCCCTTGAGTAACCCGGGCCGACGGCGCCCACATCGGCGGCTACCTACAGTAATCCTCCCATTCCTGACCTGATGGAAAGTGAGACCTCCGTGACCACCAGGCTCCCCGTCCTCGTCGTCGGCGCGACCGGCTCCCTCGGCGGCAAGGTCGTCGACGAACTGCTGGAGCGCGGTAAGAACGTCCGCGCCCTAGTCCGGCCGACCACCGACGCGAGCAGGCTCGAAAAGCGGGGCGTCGAGATCGCCCGCGGCGACATGCTCGACCTCGACTCGCTCGTCGCCGCCATGAACGGCGCCGATGCCGTCATCACCACCGCTGCCGGCTACACCCGCGGCGGCAAGAACGCGCACGACATCGACACTGTCGGCAACGCCAACCTCGCCGAGGCCGCCCACCGCACCGGCATCCGGCGGTTCGTCCTGACCAGCATCCTCACCAGCGACCAGACGCCCCACGTCCCGCACTTCTGGCACAAGAAGATCGCCGAGGACAAGCTCGAGCAGCTCGGCGTCCCGTTCGTCGCACTGCGCCCGGGAGCCTTCCTCGACCAGATCGCGACCATGGCGGGCGACCCGATCGACAAGGGCCGCCTGACATGGATCGGCAAGATCACCGTCCCGCTGACCTTCGTCCACACCTCCGATCTCGCGTCGTACCTGGCGGCCGCCGTCGACGCCGAGGCCGACAACGGTGAGCGCATCGACATCGGCTGGGACCGTCCGGTCAGCATGCGCGAGATGGCCGACCTGATGGGCAACCGAGCCGGAAAGAAGATCAAGGTGTGGGCCGTCCCTTCCGCCGTCGCCCGCGCCGCAGGAGCCGTCGCCGGCCGCTTCATGCCCCTGGTCAAGGACATGGCCGCGATGTTCGGCTGGTTCGACAGCGGCCGCTACGTCGCCGACCCTCACCGCCAGGAGCAACTGTTCGGCCCCGTCCCCACAGCCGAGGACGCCCTCGCCCGATACACCGACGAGCTGGGCACGGCGCAGCACCGGTGACGGGCCCGCATCCCGGTCCCGCCCCCCCCGGGCGGGGGCCAACCGATGGGTGGAAAACCGCTGTGACAGATCACCACACGTTCTCACCGCCCCCCGATTGGAACCTGCCCGGCCCGGCTGCAGCCCGGCTTCACCTGAACTGGCTATACCACGACACCTGTTGCACGTGTTAGCGTCAACGGAACCGGCGTTGAGCTGCATGGAGCCCTATCGGCTAGCCTCGCGCCACAGTCGCTCCCCTAGTGCTGTGACCAGAAACCTTCGCCGGGCTTGATGACACGCCGGTCGAGGTCTGCGACGCGGGGCCTTGCGACAGACGCGAGTCGATTCCGGGCGCTGGCCAGTGGGACACGGCTCTCGGCACAATGCCTCCGTGGAGTTACTGACTGCCGCGCTTCCCGTGGGCGCTACGGTGTTCGTCGCCATCGTGGGTTACCTCCAGTGGAGACGCAGCGAGCGGCGCCAAGGCGAGAACGAGACGGCGCGCCAGGAACTGGAGCAGGCGGAGCGACGTCGTATCGCCCGCGGACCGTATAGCCAACAGCGGCTGGAAGCCCTACAGGAACTGCTCGACAAGCTCCGCGAGCTTGAAATCCAGTCACGGTGGAATGCAGGGGGACAGGATCTGCGCGCTGAGGTGCCGAAGATCAACACCTTCCTGATCCAGCATGGAGAGGTGCTGGAGGACGAAGAGCGTCGACTGGCGCAGCAGTTCCTCGAAGGGCTGACATGGATCGACCATCGCGAAGCTGAAGAGCGGCGCAGGTGGGACGAGCAGCGAGAACGGGAGCTTTCCGCGCACGGCAGCGACATCGGCTCATACGAGAGCTCCTGGGAACGGACGGGGCCTTTGCCGCCTTTCGATGAAGTCCATCAAGCCGTGCAGAAATGGACGTCTGCGCGGGACGCCCTGGAGGAACGGCTTCGTAAAGCCCTCCAAGGCATGTGAGCGATCACCATCGCATCACAAGTCTCCATTCGTGTTCGCACGAGCGTCGTTGGCACGCCTAGTGCTGTGACACGGATTCGTTCGCCGGGTCGGTCAGGCTGTGGGTGCAAGGGGGCGTCCGCCCCAGCGGATGCCCTTCTCGCTGCGGACGCGGGCGCGTTCCTTGCGCTGGGCGGCGAGTACATGGCGGGCGTTGACGTTGCGCCAGCACAGGTAGCGGTGCAGGGCCCGGGTCTGCGCGGGATGGCTGCGATGGTTGGAGTTCGCCAGGGTGAACTGCCGCAGTGGGCCGAAATGGGCCTCGATCGGGTTGGCCCAGGAAGCGTAGGTCGGAGTGAAGCACAGCTCGACCTTGTTCTTCTTCGCCCAGCTACGGACGTCCGCGCCAGTGTGGGCGGAAAGGTTGTCCAGAATGATGTAGATCGGGGCGCCGTCGGGCCGGGCGGCGCGGATCGACTTCAGCGCGGCCAGGCTGTTGGCGGTGCCCTTGCGGCGGCGGTTGACGCCCCACAGGCGGTCGTCGCCCACGGAGTAGCAGCCGTGGAAGTAGGTGACGCCGTGGGTACGGCGGTAGGTCGCTGGGAGCCGGTTGGGCTTGCCCCGTTGGGCCCAGCAGGAGCCTGCGGTGGGGCGGATCCCCAGTGGGCCGAACTCGTCGAAGGCGAAGACCCGGTCCGGGAAGCGTTCCAGCACCTCCTCGATGCGGTCCAGCTTGGAGTCGCGTTCGGGGTCGGGCGACTCCTTCCATGTCTTGGTGCGCTGGAAGGTGATGCCACGGCGCAGGAGCAGGCACCGTAAGGCTTCACGGCCGATCCGGATGACGCGTCCGTGGAGGCGGCGCAGGTAGGCGGCGAGTTTGCGGATCGACCAGCGGGTGAAGGGTTGGCCGAGCTGGCTTAGGCGGGTGGTGGCCGTCTGGATGACGAAGTCCTCGTCATCAGGTGCGAGCAGGCGGGGACGGCCTCCCGCCCACCGAGGGTGCAGGCAGGCCAGGCCGATCTCGTTAAACCGGTGGATCACATCCCGCACCGTGTCCTCGTCGGCCTGGACCAGCTGGGCGATCACCGGAACACGGTTTCCGCCGGCGGACGCCAACAGCATCATCGCCCGGCGATAACGCACCGAGCTGGTACTGCCTCGCCGCACGATCTGCTGCAGCTTCTGCCCGTCCTGGTCGGTCAGTCTGCGCACCCGCACAGGCTCGGCCACCACACCCCCCAGTGATCGGAACGGACGTCACCGCCCATCCAACCGCCCCAACCGCCAACCCGGCGAACCTTGTCGGTCACAGCACTAGCTCCACTCATCAGGCCCCTTGGAATCGATCATCTAGGCTGGCGCGGTGACTGATGAGCAGGAGCGGGTGCAGCCGTCGGGAGTGTGGGCCACGGCGGTGGGGGTGGCCCGGGTGCGGGCGCTGGAGACCGAGCGGGAGAACGCGCTGTTCCGCGACCCGCTGGCTCAGGCCTTCGCTGCCGCCGGCGGCCTGTGGCCCTCCTCGCCGCCGCTGCCCGGTGACGAGGCCGCGCGACGCCGCCGGCTGGGCGTGGCGTTTTCCATCGTCATCAGGACGAAGTTCCTCGACGACCTGTTGCAGCAGGCCTCCGCGTCCGGGGTCCGGCAGGTCGTGCTGCTCGGCGCCGGCATGGACAGCCGGGCCTTCCGGATGGACTGGCCCGAGGGCACCCGGCTGTTCGAGGTCGACACCGCCGCGCCACTGGACTTCAAGGCTTCGGTGCTGCGCCAGGAGCGGGCCGTCGCACGCTGCGAGCGGATCACCGTCGCGGTGGATCTGCGTGAGGACTGGCCAGGCGCGCTGGCCGCCGCAGGGCACGACCCGACGGCGCCGACCGTGTGGATCGCCGAAGGACTGCTGATCTATCTGCCCGAGGACGCGGTGGAGCTGCTGCTGGCCCGGATCAGCGCGCAGTCGGCGGCAGGCAGTTGGATGGGGCTGACGTTGGGCTCGCGCGGCGTGATCGAGCGCTTCGGCGCGGACGCCGTGCCGGGATCGGCGGCGTCCATGTGGGTTTCGGAGATGCCCGACGACCCGGTGGGCTGGCTGGCCGGGCACGGCTGGGAGGCCGACAGCCACACCCTGCGCGAGCGCGCTGCCGCCTACGGCCGCCCGATCAGCACCCCGCCGCAGCGCGAGGAGCGGCCCGGCGGACTGATCTCGGCGGTCCGCCGGTAGAGCGCCTCCCGGTTCCCCGGATGATCCTGATGAGTGGAGCTCGTGCTGGATTCGGCTCTCTTCGGCACCGGTCCGGGGCCGGTTGCCCGTCAGCTCCAGGGGAGGCGGCGAGCCGCTGGTGTCCTGGGCCCACGATGTCGGGTTCTCCCAGGGCGCGTGTCCGGGCCGCGGTCAACCGACGGCGCCCTCCTCTGCACGG
This sequence comes from Streptomyces sp. Ag109_G2-15, assembly GCF_900215565.1. Classification (NCBI taxonomy): domain Bacteria; kingdom Bacillati; phylum Actinomycetota; class Actinomycetes; order Kitasatosporales; family Streptomycetaceae; genus Streptomyces; species Streptomyces sp. Ag109_G2-15. The sequence continues at coordinate 134,514 of NZ_OCNI01000002.1, read as the reverse complement.
GGCCCCGTGGCATGTCGTCTCAGTACCAGACGGAGAACGTGGCGTCGGCTCTGCCGACGGCGGTGGAGATCGGGTCGATACGCAGCACGTAGTCGTAGTGCCGGATGTAGCGGTCCGGGTAGTTGTACGAGCGGAATGACGACCAGGACGGATCGGCGAGCCCGGCGGTCTTGTGGAAGGTGGCGTCCTGGACGAACTTCGTTGTGCCGTCGTTGACGTCAAGCCGCAGCTGGTAGTAGGCGTGCCGCAGGTAGCGGGTCGGATTGTTGACGGACTGGAAGGAGACGCCGGAGGGGTCGGCGAGGCCCGGCACCAGCTTCCATTGCGAGTCGGTGTAGGGGTCGAAGGGGTACGGGTCGATGCGGCCGGTGTAGTCGGCGTGCCGCCAGTATCTGTCCGGGAAGTTGTAGGACTTCAGCCGGTTCCAGGCGGGCTTGCCCCACTTGGCGACCATGTTGTCGTACACGGTCTGGGGGATCGGCTGGATGGTGGCGTGTTTGGAGTTCAGCGGCTGGGTGTAGACGCGCCGGTCGGTGGCGGTCCAGGTGCCGGTGGAGAGGTCGCTGGTCTGCCAGGCGTAGAACACCGCGTTGGCGTCGCCCCACAGGTACCAGGTGCCGGAAGCCTGGGCGAGGATCGGGGCCTCGATGCCTCCTTGCGGCGCCAGGCCGGAGGTGAAGACGGTGAAGCTGCCGGGGGCGAGGGAGGTGGACCTCGCCCCCACGAGGCTGTTGTGGCCCTTGAAGTACAGGTAGTTGACGCCGTTCACGTTCATGGCCAGGGAGCCGTCGATCACGTCGTAGCCCGGGTCGAAGAAGACCTGCGGTGATGTCACCGTCGTGAAGTCCGTGGTGTAGTTCACCATGATCACGTTGTGTCCGCTGCTGTTGACGGCCGAGTAGATGATGGCGTACTGGCCACGGGAGGCGTCCCAGAAGGCTTCGGGCGCCCAGCTGTGGGTGGCCATCGAGTGCAGTTTCAGCAGGCGGTAGTTGTCGAAGGAGCGCAGGTCGGTGGAGTCCCAGACGTGGATGACCTGGCTCTGCTTCGTCCAGTCGGTTCCCTTCAGGTTGGTCGCCATGACGACGTAGGTGCCGTCCTGCTTGGGCAGGATGAACGGGTCGCGCAGACCACCGTCGCCCCCGGTCGGGGTCACCACGGGGTTGTTCTGGTTCAGCGGCATCCACTGCAGCGCGTCGGTGCTGACCGCGAGGTGCAGGCCGTAGTCCGTACCGAGGTTTCTCGGCGACTGGGTGAAGTAGCCCATGACGAACGGGGAGCCCGTCGCGGCGCTCGCGGACCGGCTGCCGAGCGTCAGCGCGCCGGTCATGGACAGTGGCACGGCCGCGGCCATGCCGAGGAACAGCCGGCGCGACGGGAGGGGGGTTGCGCTCATCTGGTGCCTCCAGGGCGTAGGGAAAGAGTGGGGGCTCCCGAACCCGTGAGCGCCCCGGCCCGGAGGCGCCCACGGGTTCGGTCCCTCGTCAGCTCCAGGGAGACGCGGTGAGCCAGCTGGTGTCCTGGGCCCACGACCGCGTGGAGTCCCAGGTGTTGGTGCCGCCGTTGCTGGCGATGTACGCCGTGTAGTTGTAGTGGCGGATGTACTTGGTGGGGTAGTTGACGGACTGGAAGGAGGTGCCGACCCCGCTGTTGCCCGCGGTGGGGCAGAAGGTGGCGTCCTTCGCGAACGAGCTGCCGCCGTTGTCGGTATTCAGGTAGAGCTCGTAGTTGGAGTGGCGTAGGAACTGGCCGGGGTTGTTGGCGGATTCGAAGGAGAAGCAGGAGGTGTTGGCCAGTCCGGCGCGGACGATCCAGGTGGCGTCGGCCTTGTCGGTGGCCGAGCTGGCGGAGTTGATGGAGGAGATGACGACCTTGGTGTCGGCGTCGTTGTGGCGCAGGTAGTGCGAGGTGCAGCAGGGCGAGGTGGTGGCCTGCAGGGAGACCCGCGAGCCGGGGGTGAGGGTTCCGGTGCTGGTCGAGCCGCTGTTGTAGCCGACGGCGGTGATGTTGGCCTGGACGGCGTTCTCGGTGGCGTCCGAGGGATAGCCCTGGGTCATCACGCCTTCGTAGAAGGTGCCTTGGCCGGTGTTGCTGTTGTCGCCGCCGATGCCGAGGATGATCGCGCCCTGCTTCTTCATCGGGTTGTAGCCGGTGGCGTTGGGGCGTACGCCGTCGTAGAAGGTGGACAGGCCGCCCGACTGGGCGTCGCCGCCGCGGATGGCCCACTGGTTCGGGCCGCCCTTGAGCATGGCGGTCAGGAACCGGTTGTTGACGGTCGGGTCATTGGCGTTGAAGCCGCGGTTGACCCCGGAGAACAGGCCGTTCTCCAGGTCGGCCATGACCCAGGGGCCGTTGCCGCTGCCCCAGCCCCAGCCCTTGCTGTTGCCGAAGTAGAGGGCCTCCATGGTGCCGTTGCCGTCGTCGTTGCCGGTCGTCTCGGCGTTGCCGTAGTCGAAGCAGCAGCCGCCGTTGAAGTGCGTGCCGTCGAAGATGGCGTACATGCCCTCGGGCTGATCGCCGGTGGCGATGCCGTTGGTGTTGTTGTTGCGGTAGCCGGTGCCGGGGGCGACGTAGACTCCGTACGCCTTGTGTCCGCCGACGGTGACCGGAGCCTCGAAGGCGTTGGCCAGGTTGTCGTTCCCGTTCTCGGCCGGACCGGGCCAGTGGCCCTTGAGCGCCTGGGTGAGCTTGTTGCCCTTGCCGGACTGGTCGTAGATGACGGTGATGACGCAGCTGGTGTTCGCGCAGAAGGAGTCCTGCTGCGCGGCGTCGGCGACACCTCCGGCAGCCAGCAGGCCGATGTCCTTGGTCGCGTTGTCGGAGGCGCGCCTGACCTGGTACAGCGGGCCGTTGTACGCGCCGTACAGGGCGCGGGTGGTGCTGTGCGCGGCGACGCAGGGGGTGCCGCCCGCGGCGTAGATGTCGCACGGCCCCTGCGTGGCGGCCTGCGAGGGGGCGGCCGTGGCGGTGAGCAGACCGGCGGCGAGCGCGGCGGTGGCACCGGCCGCCAGCAGCGCGCGTCTGACGCTGTGTATCCACGGTGGCTTGAACATGAAGGGCTCCTTCTCAGGATGGGTGTGAGGGTGAGCGTCGGCGAGCCCCCGGTGCCCGGCCGTGCGGACGGTGCGGGTCGCGCCGACGCCTCCGTGCCGGTGCGGCTTCGGCCGTTTTCGGCACCGGATTCGGGGCCGGGCTGCTCGTCAGCGCCGAAAGGCGGTCGACGGGCAGGGGCGGATTCACGTGGCCGGGCAGTTGGCGTCGGGGACAGATGCCAGGAGATGCCGGCGCTCTCCCTGGAGGCGCCGGCATCCCTGTCGGCGTCGGGTCAGCTCGTCACACGGAAGGTGGCGTCGCCGCGCCCCGTGGCGGTGGTGATCGGGTCGAGCTTCAGGTAGTACGCGTAGTGGCGGATGTAGCGGTCGGGGAAGTTGTACGACTGGAACGACGACCAGGTGGAGTCGGCGAGCCCGGCGACCTTGCGGAAGGTGGCATCCGCGGCGAACTGGCTGCTGCCGTCGTAGAGGGCGAGCTGGAAGTCGTAGTTGGCGTGGCGCAGGAAGTAGCCGGGGTGGTTCACCGACTCGAAGGAGACGGTGTCGGTGCCCGCCAGGCCGGGCCGCAGCCGGAACTGGGAGTCCTCGACGGGGATGACGTCGGGGTCGATGCGCACGTCGAAGTTGATCTGGCGCACATACCGGTCCTGGAAGTTGTACGACTGCAGCCGCTGGGCCGGGGTGTTGGGCCAGCGGGCGAGCACGCGGCTCTCCTCGGCGGCCGTGAGGGTCATGATCGCGCCGTGGCGCTTCGGGGTGCCGCCCATGTCGTAGCTGGCCGCATCCTGAAGCCGGTAGGTGCTGACGTCGAACGGGTTGGTCGTCAGGATCGGCCTGTATTCGCGGACGCCCTGCGGGTTGTTGTAGTCGATGTAGAGGGCCCACTCGTTGCGGTCCCTGAACTTCATCCAGACCGGGCCTTCGACCACATTGCCGGTGAGACCGATGCTGGAGAGGTTGCCGAGGTTGGTCCACGTCCCCAGGATCGAGTTGCTGCCCTCGACGTTGTTCTGGCCGTCGCCGGAGACCCGCAGGTAGCGGTAGGGGCCGGTGCCGGCGGGCACCTCCGTCATCTGGGTGTCGACGACCGGAGTGCTGCCGGGCGGGTCGATCCAGATCTGCGGGGTGGTGATGGTGCGGAAGTCCTTGGTGCGGGCGGCGTAGATGCGGTACTTGAAGATGCCGTTCACCGTGGCGTTCGTCGCCCAGTACAGGACGTAGTCGTTGGTCTCGGGGTTGAAGATCGCCTCCGGCGCCCATGCGTTCTTTCCGCCGGGGATCAGTCCGGCGGCGCCGAGCAGCCACGGCTTCGACCAGGTGACCAGGTCGGTCGACTCCCACACCACGAAGTTGGGGCTGCCGTTGGTGTACGTCGAGCCGCAGCGGACGCACAGGTCGGTCGCGATGATCCAGTACTTGCTCCCGTCGGGAGAGCGCACCAGTGCGGGGTCGCGCACCCCCTTCGTGCCGATCATGGAGTTCAGGACCGGCGCTCCGCCGTTGAGGTCGTTCCAGTGCAGGCCGTCCGTGCTGTGCGCGAGGTACAGCATCTGGCCGGTCGCGGAATCGCCGGTGAAGTGCACCATCAGGTAGCCGGGGTCGGCGGCGGCCGCCCGCTGGGGTGTGGTCAGAGCCTGGCCTGTGAAGAGAAGGCATACGGCGAGCAACATCACCGACAGCCGGCAGCGAAGAGCGGTCATGGGATCTCCTGTCGTCGTGCAGGCGCCACCGTCGGACGAAGGGGGAGAGCGAGGTGGCGGGGAAGCCCGGTCTCGGTGCGGGCGGGACAAGGCCCGGCCACCGCACGATCCGGAAGGGAGCGGCTCCGGACCACGGTGGGTCTCCCGTGTGCAGTGCGGGTCGCCGTGGTGTCCCGGGTCGGGCATGCGAGCCGGTGCGCCGGTGGTGTGACGGCTTGTGCGGCGAAGTGACGGTTGTTGTTCGGGGCGGGGGCGGGGGCCGGGGTGCGGGCCGGACGGATGGTTGGCGGGCAGAGCACGTGAGCGGGGTGTGGTCAGACGGCGTGTGGCATCAACTCACTGTCCGACCAGGTGAGTTGTGCGATATATCGAACGGTGTTCGTAAGATCGAGCAGACAATAGGAGGGGAAACAGAGAGCGTCAATACATCCGGCAATGCGTGGTTCCTCAAGTGGTTCGGGTGGCGCCACGATGCTTTCTTTGGTCGGAAGCGTTGACTGAGGTGGGCGCAGTACCTATCTTCTGGCTGAAATTACGAACGGTGTTCGAAATACCGGCCATGGGGAACAGGCGGTAGCTCCGCACCACCGGCATCAGAGGGAGTCCTCCGTGACACCTGCGCTCACCCGTCGAACGGTCCTCGGCATGATCGCCGGCTCGGCCGCCGCCACCGTCACCGGCGTCTCGGCCGGTACCGCCCACGCCGCCGTGCCCGCCTCACCAGGTGTGACGTACACGAACACCATCGCCGAGCAGCGGGCCGACCCGCACATCTTCAAGCACACCGACGGCTTCTACTACTTCACCGCCACCGTGCCGGCGTACGACCGCATCGTGCTCCGCCGCGCCACCACCATCCAGGGGCTGACCTCGGCCGCCGAGACGACCATCTGGACCAAGCACGCCACCGGTGTGATGGGCGGCTACATCTGGGCTCCGGAGATCCACTTCATCGACGGCAAGTGGTACATCTACTTCGCCGCCGGTGACGCCAACAACGTCTGGCACATCCGGCCCTATGTCCTGGAGTGCACCGACGCGAACCCGATCACCGGGGCCTGGACGGAGAAGGGCCGTATCGCCCTGCCGCTGGACACCTTCTCCCTGGACGCGACGACCTTCGCCGTCAACGACACCCGCTACCTCGCCTGGGCGCAGAACGACCCGGCCGTCGGCTCCGGCACCAACCTCTACATCGCGCAGATGTCCAGCCCGTGGACCATCACCGGCACCCCGGTCATGATCAGCCGGCCGACCGCCGCGTGGGAGACCGCCGGAGGAGTGACGGTCAACGAGGGCCCGGCAGTGATCCAGCGGGGCGGCAAGGTCTTCATGACCTTCTCCGCCAGCGCCACCAGTGACGTCTACTGCATGGGCATGCTGACCGCGTCCGCCTCGGCCGACCTGCTCAGCGCCTCGTCGTGGGCCAAGACCGCGAACCCGGTCTTCGCCAGCTTCGCCGCCACCAGCCAGTACGGCCCCGGGCACAACCAGTTCACGGTCTCCGAGGACGGCAAGTCGGACATCCTCGTCTACCACGACCGCAGCTACAAGGACATCAGCGGCTCCCCCCTCAACGACCCCAACCGCCGCACCCGCGTCCAGAAGATCTACTGGAAGGCCGACGGCACGCCCGACTTCGGCATCCCGGTCGCCGACGGGCTCACCCCGATCCGGCTCTCCTCGTGCAACTTCCCCGACCGGTTCATCCGGCACTGGGACTACCGCGCCAAGATCGAGGCGAACGTCTCGCCGCTGGCCGACTCGCAGTTCCGGGTCGTCACCGGTCTGGCCGACACCGGCACCGTCTCCCTGGAGTCGGCGAACTTCCCCGGCTACTTCCTGCGCCACAAGAACAACGAGGTGTGGGTGGAGAAGAACGACGGGACGTCGCTGTTCGCCGGTGACGCCTCCTTCACGGCCCGGGCCGGCCTCGCGGACTCCGCCGGAGTCTCCTACGAGTCGTACAACTTCCCGGGCCGCTACATCCGCCACTACAACTACCTGCTGTACGTCCAGGCTGTGAGCACGACGACCGACCGGGCCGACGCCACGTTCTACACCCAGTGACCCGGACCGGCGTTCCGTAACCCCTCGGGCAGCTCCGACCCCACGGACCGGAGCTGCGCGAACGAAGCGGCACATCTGCCACGCGCTGGCGTCGCAATGGATGCGGCGATCTCGGCTCCTCCTTTCCGGCCCGCCGCACGCGAAGAGTCTCCACGCCCCGGACGGAAAAGCCTTCAGAACCGGTCAGGACGAAGGTGTTTCCACCGTGTGGTTGGCGGTGGCATGCTGCATGATCGGGAATGCCTGCCACTGCTGCTCGACCCCCGCGGCGCGGATGGCTTCGATCCCCGTGAATATCTGGTCCGAGCTGGTCTCCCACACGGCGTCCGCTGTCCAAATTGCCTCCCAGCGGACTGGGTCGCGGTGGTCGGCACCCACGCAGTAGTCGTGAGCCAGCCGGTGCAGTGCGAGTTCGGCCTAGACTCGGTCCAGGCGAGCGGCAAGAACTTGTAGCGTCGTCATTCCGAGAGGCTGCTGACGGTTGAGATGGCCCGCAGGGCGGCCGCCTCATCCCTGCAAGTGCCGTCGCAGGGCGATCAGTTCGCCGTGACCCGCTGCCGAACTGCCATGCCCGCAACCGTAGGAGCCTGTCCGCAATCGGGCAGAGCCGATCGTCAGCAGCGTCACCGTCATGAGCGAATAATCCCAGCTAGTGGCCACTCAGCGGGCCCAAAGCCGGTACTCCGCCACCCGCCAGCGACACCAGCGGCACTCATCAGCAACCCCGGATGTCATCTCATCAGCCTGCAGCTGGGCGGGGACCCCAACGACTACTGCAACCTGTGGGTGGAGCCCGCCGGCCCCGGCCACCGGAAGGGTTCCGGGTCAACAACGCGAAGGATCCGGTGGGGGCGAAGCTGCACACCGTGGTCTGCAAGGGCACGGTCACGCTCTCCGCCACACAGAAGGCCATCGTCACCGGCTGGACCACCGCCCTCAGCAGGCTCGGCCCCGCCTGAGACGCCCACGCGAGTCACCGGTCAGGCAATTACCCCAGCTCGGGGGCGACTTCAGCAGGAGACGGCATGCCGGGACAGCGGATGTGCGATCGTAGCGGTCATCTGGCCCGCCGCTTCCCCCCGTAGCGGCGGGCCGGACCCGTTTCAGCGGCTGAGAGTGAGGGCGACGGGCTGGTCGGGGCAGTTGTCGAGGGCGTCGATAGGCGCAGGTTGTTCGGCGCGGTCGATGGTCAGGTGTTACGGCGCTGTCCGCATGTGCACCTAATACAGGGGGACTTGACGGACACAGCACTGAAATAGGCAAGAGATGCCCGGAGTTCGACACTAGATCCAAAGCTCCCTGCAGCCGGAACCCGCAGCAGACCTCCGATCAGACTGATTACCCGGCATTTCCCTGGATAGTGCAGTCTTTCGATCAGAATCTGGACGGAAACGACGACTTGCAGATGTGCGACGTACGTGACCCGCCGCGAGCAAACTGTGTGATGTTCCGTGGCCACCGATCAGCATTCCGGTACGAATCAAACCCATAGAGCGTGATACCTACCGGTAGTTCGTTGAACTCGTCGGTAGGTGGGGTTGACGGCTGAGTGGGTCGATCGTACTGCGGTGGGGTGTCGAGTTTCGGGGGCGAGGATGACCGAGCGACGTCCGTGTCCGCCGGCGCCGAGGCCGTTGGAGGAGTACGCGGCGGCAACCTTCTCGTCCTCTGCGGCAACTAGGAGCCGGAAGGCCGACTCGAACTACCGGATGGACGGGCATGAGGGCAACGAAGCACGCCGCGCCGCAACCGTGGCGCAGGCGCGGAATGGTCACGGGCATTCCCTTGGCGCTGCTCGTCGCCGCCGTGCAGCCGGACGTCGCGCAGCCGACCGGCGTCCGGTTCGCCCGGCCTTGACCAGCCCGCCGGCCGGCCTGCACCGCCCCGCAACCATGCACGACCGCCGTTCGCATCCCGGGCTGGGCACTGTTAGGCTGCGCTCCCCGTTGTTGAACGCGCAACTAACGCGCACATCATGGCAAGGAGAGGGCGACCGGGGGATGGTCCTCGATGACGCGTCCGTGGAGTTCCACGAATTCTTCGAACGCCACTATGCCGAGCTCGCCCGTCTGGCACACCTACTGACCGGCGAGACCGATGCGGCGGACGACCTCGCGGCGGATGCCCTGGTCGCCCTGTGGCAGCGCTGGGACCGGTTGCGGCAGGCCGACCACCCGCTCGCCTACGCCCGCGGTGTGGTGGCCAACCTGGCGCGGGGGCGCATCCGCAGCACGGTGCGGGAGCGACGCCGGATCACACTGTTCTGGTCCCGCAGCCCCGAGAAGGTGGAGGGGCCCGACATGGCGGCCGTGCTGGACGTCCGCGCGGCGCTCGCCCGACTGCCATTCCGCAAGCGCGCCTGCGTGGTGCTCCGGCACGCCCTCGACCTGTCGGAGAAGGAGACGGCGACAGCGCTGGGCATATCGGTCGGAACGGTGAAGAGCCAGACCTCGAAGGGAATGGCCGAGCTGGGAAAGCTACTGGGCGCACACGCGGCCGGGGACCTGGTGCCAGGGAGGAGGAGGAACCGGTGAACGAGGAAATCGACCGTCGGCTGCGCGAGGCCGCCGAGGCCCACCGGCCCGACCGCGCGCGGATGCTGGCCCGGGTGGAACGCGGCATGGCCGGCCCCGCCGTCCGTCACCGCGCGCGACCGTTCGCCCGGTCCGGGACCAGGGTCGCCCTCGCCGGGCTCGCCGCCAGCGGCATCCTGACGACCGGCGGCCTCGCCGTCGCCGCCATCGTCGCGACCCCGGCGCCGTCGCCCACCGTGACCACGCCTGCCACCCCGTCCCCGACCGTCAGCTCCCCGCACCCGACATCGGCCCGCCCCACCCCTGTCGCGCCGCCCCCGGTCACCACCCCGGGCAGCTCGCGCCCGACTCCGCCGGCCACCAGTCCCTCGCCGACCGCCGGCGAGAACCAGAACGGGCCGCTGTGGTCGGCCGGCTCGCTGGATCCGAAGAGCACCGTCTACTGGACGCAGAGCAACCTCGTCCTCAAGACGACCCAGCTGCTCACCTCGCTCACGGTCGAGATCCGGATCGTGCAGACCGGCAGGGCGAAGAACACCGGCACCTGGCAGACCCTGCCGAATGGTGACTTCACCGTCACCGTCCAGGAGGCCGGCGGCGCGCTGGTCTACCGCTGGGTCCTCAAGCCGGGCCTGACCGTGCCGGCCGGGAACCATGAGTTCGCCGCGCAGTTCAACAACGGCCCCGGCGTGCGCAGTGCCGCGGCCGACGGCTACCGCGTCGACGCACAGGGTTCAGGCGGCTCCGCGTCGGTCCGGGGAGGGTTCGTCCCGACGCGGTGAACGCCGCTGTGCGGCAGGGCGACGGCGCCGGCCGTGAGAATGCTTGCCTCGATCGCGGCAACCTTTGTGTGCGTGGCGGCAACTGGCGGGTGACCGGGACCGGATCAAGTCCCGCTGTGCAGAAGGACATGTCGTTGTCAGATAAGAACCGTTCTCATCGTCGCCGTCCGGCGACCCGCCGCGTGATCGCCGCCTCCGTGGTCCTCGCCGCTGCGGGCGCCGCCGTACCACTGGTCGCCCTGGCCGCACGCACGCCGGAGGCCGCCGCACCGGCCACGGCCGCCGACGCGGCGGCCGGCAGCGGCCGTTACTTCGGCACGGCAGTGGCCGGGGGCAAGCTCGGCGACTCCACGTACTCCGCCGTTCTCGACCGGGAATTCAAGATGATCACCCCGGAGAACGAGATGAAGTGGGACGCCATCGAGCCCTCCCGCGGGTCGTTCACCTTCGCCGCCGCCGACTCGATCGTCAGCCACGCCTCCGCGCACGGCCAGCGCCTGCGCGGCCACACCCTGGTGTGGCACTCCCAACTGCCCGGCTGGGTCAAGTCCATCACCGACGCCAACACCCTGCGCACGGTGATGAAGAACCACATCACAACCGAGATGACCCACTACAAGGGCAAGATCTACGCCTGGGACGTGGTCAACGAGGCGTTCGCCGACGGCGGCAGCGGCCGGCACCGCAGCTCCGTGTTCCAGGACGTGCTGGGCGACGGCTTCATCGAGGAGGCCTTCCGCACCGCCCGGAACGCCGACCCCTCCGCCAAGCTCTGCTACAACGACTACAACATCGAGAACTGGTCCGACGCCAAGACCCAGGGCGTCTACAAGATGGTCAAGGACTTCAAGTCCCGCGGTGTGCCCATCGACTGCGTCGGTTTCCAGAGCCATTTCGCATCCAGCGGCCCGCCGGCGAGCTTCCAGACCACCCTGTCCAATTTCGCCGCGCTCGGCGTGGACGTGCAGATCACCGAGCTCGACATCGCCCAGGCGTCCGCCACCGCCTACACCAACGCCGTCCAGGCGTGCATGAACGTCGCTCGCTGCACGGGCATCACGGTGTGGGGCATCCGCGACAGCGACTCCTGGCGCACCGGTGAGAACGCGCTGCTGTTCGACGCGGGCGGCAACAAGAAGCCCGCCTACAGCGCCGTGCTCACCGCCCTGGGCAGCACCGGCAGCGGCGGCACGCAGGCCGGGGGCATCAGCTCCGGCACCGTCTACACGCTCTCCAACGCGGCCGCCGGACGCGTTCTCGACGAGCCCGCGGGACAGAACGACAACGGCACCCCGCTCCAGGTGTGGGACGCCAGCGGCGCCTCCAACCAGCAGTGGCGGGCCAACCGGAACAGCGACGGCTCCTACACGCTGACCAACGTCGCCAGCGGCCGGGTGATGGACGAGCCGGCCAACCGGACGGCCAACGGGACGAGGATGACGGTCTGGGACGCCAACGGCGGCGCCCACCAGCACTGGAAGGCCCGCCACAACAGCGACGGCTCCTACACGCTCACCAACGTCGCCAGCGGCCGGGCGCTGGAGATCCCCGGCGGTCGGACCGCCAACGGCACTCCCGTCCAGATCTGGGACACCAACGGCGGCGGCGCCAACCAACGCTGGACCTTCCAGCCGACCGCGGCGCCGAAGAGCGACACGTGTGCGCTTCCGTCGACGTACCGGTGGACCTCGACGGGCGCGCTGGCGCAGCCGGCGAACGGGTGGGCCTCGCTGAAGGACTTCACCACCGTGACCTACAACGGCAAGCACCTGGTCTACGGGTCGGACTACTCGGGATCGGCCTACGGCTCGATGGCGTTCAGCCCCTTCACGAACTGGTCGGACATGGCGGCGGCCCGCCAGACCGGTATGAGCGAGAAGGCGGTGGCGCCCACGCTGTTCTACTTCGCGCCCAAGAAGATCTGGGTGCTGGCGTACCAGTGGGGTCCGTGGCCCTTCACCTACCGCACCTCCAGCGACCCCACCGACCCCAACGGCTGGTCCGCGCCGCAGCCGCTGTTCACCGGCAGCATCCCCCGCACCGACTCCTCCACCGGCCCGATCGACCAGACCCTGATCGCCGACGACAAGAACATCCACCTGTTCTTCGCCGGTGACAACGGCAAGATCTACAAGGCGACCATGCCGATCGGGAACTTCCCCGGCAGCTTCGGCTCGTCGTACACGACGGTCATGAGCGACACGGAGAAGAACCTGTTCGAGGCGCCGCAGGTCTACAAGGTCCAGGGCCAAAACCAGTACCTCATGATCGTCGAGGCTCGGGGGGCGAGCGAGCAGCGCTACTTCCGCTCCTTCACCGCCTCCAGCCTGAACGGTCCGTGGACCCCGCAGGCCGCCACCGAGTCCAACCCCTTCGCCGGCAAGGCCAACAGCGGCGCCACCTGGACCAACGACATCAGCCACGGCGACCTGGTCCGCAACAACCCCGACCAGACCATGACCATCGACCCCTGCAACCTGCAGTTCCTCTACCAAGGCAAGGCGCCCAACACCCCGCCGAACACCTCCTACGACAACCTGCCGTACCGGCCCGGCATCCTCACCCTGAAGCGCTGACCCGCCTCCCGGAGAAGTCCCCAGCCCGACGAAGCTGACGAAAGGCGCCCCCATCGAAGAGATGGGGGCGCCTTTCGTCAGCTTTCACCTACTTGAGTGCTGCACCGCTACTTGAGCGCTGTACCGCCCGAGTTGTGATAGGCGATCGTCTTGTTGATCAGGTTTCCGCCGTCGGACTCGACCGTGGTCTGTTCGTCCTGCCCCGGACCGAAGAACAGGCCGGCGATGTGGGCGTTCGCCACCTGATCCATGTGGGCGAAGAACCAGTCCACCTTGTCGTCCTTGTAGTGGTTGCGGGTGTTGTTCTGCGCCATGTTGCCCACGGGGATCTGCCACAGGACCACCGGCTTGCCGACGGACTCGGCCATCGTCTTGTAGAACTGCAGCGCGGCGGCAGCCTTCTGGTCGGTCCAGAAAGTGTCACGGCCGCCGTGGGCCGGCTGTGCGTACCAGCCCGCGTCGCGGTCCGACACATCGGCGACCAGGAAGTCGGCGTTCTTCGCCCCGAGGCTCGCGTAGTCCTTGACACATCCCTGGGTGTTGTTCTGCCAGTCCCAGCAGGTGAGGTGGAGGCCCACGGCGGTGTTCGGCGCGTACTTGTGCGCCATCGAGATCAGGCACTGGGCGAGTCCGGTGGCACTGTTCTCCTGCGATCCGCAATCCTTCGGATTCGCGCCCGAGACCTGTGCGGGAACCTGGTGCGGATCGCCGAGCGACCGGACGTAGCCCCAGAAGTCGGGCTCGAGGTCGATCGCGTCGTGCGACGTGCCGATCTTCCGGAGGAAGAAACGGTAGTCGTTCAGGTACCGGGTGAGCAGGTCGAGCCGGTTGATGGCCTTGACCTCGCCCGGACCGTCGCCCTGGCCTGCCGCATCCCCGAGGTCGCGCAACGAGTACCAGGTCCAGAGCATCTTCTGCGGACGCGGGCTGCCCTTGTACGTCGCGTGGGCCGCCACGTCGTCCCGCCAGGTCACGTAAGTGCCGGGCGCCGTGGTGCTGCCGTTCCAGCAGCCCCACCAACCCGACCACGCGTCCTGGCAGCGCGCTGCCGAGTAGTAGTCCGACGAGGGGGCGGGCTGGCTGTGCACATAGGCGTAGCGTGCGTCGAACGGCGCGGCGGTCGCCGAGGCGTCGGACATCGAGCCGCCGATGATCACCTTGTCACTGCCCATGAACGGCTTCGTCGAGCTGCCGCCACCGCCCGCGGGCGACGAAGGCGAAGGCGACGGTCGCGTGTCGCTCGGAGTCGGGCTTGCGGGAACGCCGCTGCCCGGCGCGGTGGGCGTACCGGAGCTGCCGACACTCCCGGCCGGGACGAGTTGCCACTGCTGATCGGCGCCGCCCCGGTCGCGGTTCTGGACGACGCCGCCCCCGTCGGCCTTGGCGGCGTTGCGGACACCGACAGCCATACCACTGAAGCGATTGACCAAACGCACGTAGCCGTTCGACGACTTGGCCAGTTTGAACTGCTGGTTGGTGCCGTTCAGGTCTTTCCACTGCACGATGGCGGAGCCGGCGGTCTTCGACCAGCCGAGGTCGTCCAGCACCTTGCCGGAGGTCCGGTTCTTCAGCCGGTAGTACCCGTCACCCGCGTCGATGAACCGCCACTGCTGGTTGCCCCCGCCGTGGCGCGCCCACTGCACCACCGCCGCGCCGTCGTTCCTGGCGGAGCCCCGGTCGTCCAGCACCTTGCCGCTGTTGCGGTTGACCAGCACGTACCACTTCTTCAGGTCCAGGGTTTTCTGCTCCGCCGAAGCCTGGCTGACCACGACAGCCGAGCCGGCCACGACCACCATGGCGAGACCCGCCCAGAGGCCCCGACGCGCGAGCAACCGACGACCACGATGCTTCGGACGGCCACCGCGCGCACCGCCGTCGGCACGGTGGCCGCCGCGGGACGCCACCGATGACGAGGGTGGACCGGGGACATGTCTGCGCTCTCGTTCCAGGGACATGCCTGTGCTCTCTTTCAACTGTTGCATCTGACCGGCCCGCTTGGCCGGACAACACTGAGTGGTCAGAGAGGCCGAAAAGGTTGCCGCGAAGATCCACAGAACTTTTTTCTGCGGGGCGGACGGTCACCCTGAAGCTCAACGGCGTGGAGGAAAAGCGACGCCGTCCCCGCCCGTCCACGAAAGAACAGCGAGCTGCAACGGTTGGTCGTCGGCTCCAGGAGACCGTCAGCTTGTACACCGTGATCGACCAGGCGATCGGCGTGGTCATCGAGGTGTCGTCGATGCCGTAGGTGTCCCAGGCGGGGAGCGGTCCGTGGTCGGCAGGCTCTCGCCGTCGGCCATGAGGCAGTCGGTCAGCGCCGCATGCAGTGCGTCCCGGGCTGTAGGCGTCGCGGGCGGCTTGCGAGGGTAGAGACTCCCCGTCCCGTGCCCGGCACACCCGACACGTGATCACCTCCGTTCTGGCACGGGAGTGGCACGGCTCGCTACTTTAGATAGGTGCCCCAAGGCACGGGAGTAGGCTTCCGGCCCGCGAGGCCGCGCCGCCACGCCGCACCGTCGGAAGTCCACGGTTGTGCGGCAGGGCACATTGGAGCGCCGTTGCTGGCCTTATGCAGGGCACATGGGCCGAGCGCCCTTGCTGGCCGCCACGGGGCGACCGACCTGGCCGGGGCAACTCCGTAGCTGGCGTCACAGCGCGCACTTTCCGTCCAGTGAAGAAGGATGCCCGCACAGGTTGGCGGTGGGGTGTGGAGGACCGGTCGTGCAGGCCGAGCTCACCATGACGACGGTACCGGTTGACCCACTTGGACGCGCATGCCCTGGAGATGCCCATCTCCGCAGCAACGTGGGCGATCGGACGTGACACGCATCGCTCGACGAGTCGCCTGCGGCCCTCAATGGAGAGAGGTGCGTTGGCATGGGTGACCATCAGATGGCGGCGAGGGTGTTGAGCAGGTGGCCAAGTTCTGCCGGCGCCTGCATGTGGGCCAGGTGGCCCTGGCCGGGGAGTTCGTGGACTCCGGCGTGAGCGACGTGCTGCCGCACGTTGTCGAACGACGTTCCGTAGGGGGCTGTTCCGCGGTTGCGCTGGCCGATGATCAGGTCGACTTGATCTGCCTGTCGCGCCATCACATCCGGAGGCAGCGTCGCGTTGAGCGCGCCGAGTTCGGCGTACAGCGGTCCGCTCAAGCGACGCAAGATCGCCCAACCGTAATGATCGGCCCGAAGATCCTCGACATGCGCAGCGGAGAAGCCGGAGATCTGCCGATTGACGATCTCGACGCAGCGATCCCAGTCCGCCGTCTCCGCTGCGACCTTCAGGTCCGGCAGTGCATGACGTCCGAATGGCCGCATCACCGGCTCGTAGGAGATCACCTGGGGAATCGGGCGATCGTTGGCGGTCAGCAAGGTGATCAAGCCGCCGTAGCTCCAGCCGAAGAGTGCCCTAGTGCTGTCGAACTCGTCAAGGACCACGCCGAGGTCCTCAACCTCTGTCCGCAGTGAGTACGAGTTGGTCAACGGCCCTGAGGAAGTACGTCCCCGGCGGTTTACGACTACTACTGAGGGCCAGGCGTCGATGGCGCCCGCAACACGGCGCCACGTATGCGCATCGCTCATCACGCCCGGGACGACGACGAGGCTCGGGGCATCCGGCTCGCCGTACACATCGACCGTGACCCAGCTGTCCCCGCCGACCGACAGCTTCTTCTGAATCGTTCGCTCCATAAATCTATTATGGAGCGAACGATCTACAATGCAAGCGTGACCGAACGCAACCGTGGACGACCACGAGCCTTCGACCGCGACCGTGCGGTCCTTGACGCCGCTCGCCTCTTCTGGCGACGCGGCTACTCCGGCACCTCGACCCGCACCTTGACCGCGGCCCTCGGGCTTTCCACCTCTAGCCTCTACGCCGCCTTCGGCAGCAAGGCCGGACTGTTCGAGGAAGCGGTGCGGACCTACGCCGAGCGTTACCGCGAGATCTACCAGCAGGCTGTCGCCGAGAAGGACATCCAGACGGTCATCGAACGCATCCTCACCGACTCGGTCCACGAGTTCACCCAGCCAAGCGACACGCACCCTGGATGTCTCATCAGCAGCGCCGTGATGACCGACAGCACGAGCACGCTCGATACCAGCGCCTACGTCGCCGAACTGCACAGCTCGAACGAGCAGGCCCTCCTCGTGCGCATCGAACGAGCGATCCAGGACGGGGAACTAGCCGCGGGCACCAACGCAGCGGTCCTGACCGGGCTCATCCAATCCGTCTGGCACGGATTGTCAGTGCGGTCCAACGTCGACACGGCTCGCGAGGACCTGCTGGCGACGGCACAACTTGCTCACCAGCTGATCTGCCAACAACTCACGTCACCAACGTCCTGACCCGCAACACCTAGCCGTTCAGGGCTTGGGTCGCTCGGAGGGGGCGTGAGCGGGTCGGTGATGGGGGTGAAGTGGGCGGGGGCGTAGTTGATCGGCAGGCCGGGGCGCCAGGCGGTGAGGATCTGGGCGCTGCACTCGAACAGGTCCGGGGGCAGGGCGTCCAGCGGCCACCAGCGCCAGTCGCCGACGCTCTCGCCGGGCTGGTCGGCCGGCTCTCCGCGCCAGCGGGTGACGAGTGCGCCGAAGGTGATGCGGACGACGTCGCCCACCTGGTCGAGGTGCATGCCCAGCAGACGGACGTCGTCGGGTTCGGCGTACAGGCCGGTCTCCTCGGCGAGTTCGCGCACGGCTGCCCCCTGCAGTGACTCGCCCGGCCCCACGGTCCCGCCGGGCAGCTCTCGTGTGCCCAGCCGGTGCCGGCCCAGGAGGATGCCCTGGGGTCCGAGTAGCACGGCGCCGACGCCGACGGCCGCGTGGGCGAAGGGTGGTTTCGGGGTGCGGGGACGGGCGGTGATCCGGGCCGGTCGGTGGACCTGGAAGAGCCGGTAGGAGGCGTGGTTGTTCTTCTCCGGTGCGTCGAGGACGGTGATGCCCTGAACGCGGAGCCCGTATTGCACAAGCAGGTCTTCCCACAACTCGGGTGTGAGTACCCACATGTGCACAGTGAGATCGTCGCCACCGGCCAGGCGCAGGGTCTCCGGGCGTGGGGTGACGGTCGAGGTGGGGCCGTCGCCGGCGGAGTTGGTGTGCAGCACGGTGAAGCACAGCCGTCCGCCCGGTTTGAGTGCGGTCGCCAGGGTGGGCAAAAGTCGGTGCGGGTCGAGGAAGTGGAAGGTGCTGAGGGAGTAGATCACGTCGTACGGTGCTGCCGTGCCCAGGTGCTCGACGGCGTCGGCGTGGACCAGCCGCAGGCCCGGCACATCGGGGTAGCGGGCGCGCGCTCTCTCGATCTGACTGAGGGAAGCATCGACGCCGTCCACCTGCGCACCGTAGGTGCGGACGAGGTGTGCGGCGTGCCGACCAGGGCCGCAGCCGATGTCCAGGACGCGCAGGCCTCTGATTTCCCCGAGGATGGCGTTCCCCGGCCCGTTCGCGGCAGGGCCCCAGATGATCTCGTCCACTTCCATCAGGGGCGTACCGCGCCCCAGGTGGTGTTTTCCGTAGGTGTCCCAGGCGAGGCGGGTCTGATGTTCGACGTCCAACACGTCGACCTCCATGCTGCGTTCAGGGGCGGAGTGCATAGCAGCGCAGCACGTCGAGATCGGCGGTGCGTACGACGGACCAGCCCGCGGTGAGTGTCTCGGCCTCGGCGGGTGTGATCCCGAGGTGCCTGTACGGATCGTTCTCCTCGCGACGGTCGGCGAGTTCGGTGACGACCCAGAAGGTCCCGCCGGGCGCCAGAACCTGCCGGACGCGGTCGAGGAAGGCCACCTTGTCGTCCATCCACCGATAGACCAGGCGGCAGGCAACGACCGCATACGCGGGGTCCGGCAGGGCGCTGAGGCCATCGGACGTGAAGTCCATCAGGTGCCAGGCCGGCCCCTCGCCCTGCTGGGTGTTGCGGGCTGCGGCGATGGCGCTGGGCGCGAAGTCGATGCCGGTGGTGCGGTAACCGAGCTGGTGGAGGTGGCGGGCGAGGGAGCCCTCGCCGGTGCCGATGTCGAGAGCCGGGCGCCCGCGGCCCGGTCCTACATGGTCGGCCAGCAGCGTGGCCTCGGTGCTGGTGACCTCCCGGTACCGGCGTCCGCCGGCCCAGAGCTGCTCCCAGTAGTCGGCGGGGGCTGGGGTGGTCGCCACTCGGCTACTTTGCGAGCGGGCGGGACAGCCGGGATCTTGGTCCTGGCGGGCATTGGCGGAGGCTGAGAGACGAGGCAGTACCAGAGCAGGTGCTGCGGTGCCGGGTACGACGGGCCAGTCGATCTTGATCCGCGTGTACTTCTTGTGGAACACGTGCAGGCCGTCGGTGTCGGCGCTTGTCGGTCCGGTGGCGTCCTTGGGTTGCACGGTGATGCGGGGGCAGGGCGCGGCGCGGTGGTTGTGCTGCCAGTGCTGGACGTGCTCGGCCATTTCCGTGGCCGCCAGGTGACCGGCCGGTCCGTAGCCGTGGATGACGAACTCGTGTTCACCTTTGCCGTGATCGCCGTCTCCGATCCGCTCGTGTGCCAAGCGGGCGAGTGACGTCCCGCGCACGATGGCCGCGCCTGGCCAGTGCGGCGGTGGGGGGCTGATGACGCCGTTGTGGCCATCCTGGTCGACTGACAGGCGGCAGAAGCCGGGGAGCGCGCCGGCCAGATACAGGGTGAGGGAGTCGAAGGGTTCCTCACCCCCGACGGTGACGTTCGTGCGGACCGTGGAGGGCGCCTTGTCGAAGGCCGGGGCGAGCTGGTCGACGGGCATTGGGGTTCCGTCCTCGAAAGCAAGGCGGATGCCGCGGCCTGGGATGGTGCGCAGGTTCGGGTCCCATGCGCCGGCGCCCTGCATGGGCACGAAGCCGCACACGGTGAGCGGCTCGTCACTGATGAGCGCACCGTCGCGTTTGGTGAAACCGATGGACCACACGTATTGGTGGAGGCGCAGCGGGGCGACGAGGCGTCCGCCCTCCGCGACCATGGTGATCCACGGCAGATCCCAGGTGTCGACCGTGACGATCGCCGCGTCCAAGCCGCCTTCTGGGACAACATCGGCGGGCAGATGTTCGGCGTCCGCGGTGAGGACACGGACGTGGTCGTATCCGGCTGCGGCGAGGAGGCGGGTGGCGCGGTCGGTGACGTCTGGGTCGATGTCGACGGTGGTGACCTGTCCGGTCGGGCCGACCAGTTCGGCGATCAAGGCGGCGTTGTAGCCGCCCGAGCCGATCTCCAGGACGCGGTGTCCGGGCCGGAGGCGGGCGGCTTCGAGCATGGCGGCCAGGAGCCACGGTGCGCTGACGGAGCTGCTGATGCGGCCGTCGGGCGTGTGCCGGGTGGGGATGATGTCATCGGCGTACGCGGTCCGCACGGGCACTTCGGGGGCGAAGACGTGACGGGGCACCCTGCGCAGGGTGGCCTCGACGGCAGCGGTGCGGATGTGGCCGGCCGCGAGGAGCTGGTCGACGAGCCGGTTCCGCAGTGCGCTGGGATCGTGTTCTTGGGTCGCGGTGGGAGGAGTCGTCACGCTGGGCCTTTCGGGCGAGGTCATGCGGGATCTGCGACGGTGGGGGAGCCGGGGCGGGGGATGGTGCCTGTGGGGGCGTACTGGGCGGCTTGCGCGTCGAACATCGAGGCGTAGCGCCCTTGGGCGGTCATGAGTTCGTTGTGGCTGCCGTGCTCGATGAGCCGTCCGTGGTGCAGGACGTAGATGCGGTCGGCGTGGCGGACGCCGGACATGCGGTGGGTGACCAGGACGACGGCCCGGTTCGGGGCGGCGAGCCGGCGGATGCGGTTGAAAGCGGCGATCTCCGCTTCCGGGTCGAGGGCGGAGGTGGGCTCGTCCACGATGAGTACGCTGTCGGCATCCGAGGTGGAGCTGCGCCAGTGGGTACGGGCGAGCCCGATCTTCTGCCACTCGCCGCCGGAGAGTTCGCTGGCACCGCGGAACATCCGGGCCAGCAGGCTCTGCAGGCCGTCGGGAAGTTTCGCGACAACCGGTCCCGCACCCGCGTAGTCGACGGACGGCTGAAGGTCCTCGGGACCGGCTTCCTGGGTGGGTCGGCCGATCCGGATGTTCAACGCTGCGGTCACGGGCCAGCGTTGGAAGTCCTGGGTGAGAAGTGCGACGCGGTCGAAGACTTCGGAGCGGTCCAGGGAAGCGACGTCGGCATCACCCCACAACACCGTTCCGCTCTGCGGCAGTAACAGGCCCGACAACACCTTCATCAGCGTGCTCTTGCCGGAGCCGTTCTCGCCGACCACGGCGGTGACCGAGCCCATGGGCAGCGTGAGCGACACCCCATCCAGGGCGGGGGCTTCGCGGTCCGGGTAGCGGTAGCTGACCCGGTCGAGGACGACCTGCTTCACCTGTGCCGGAACGGAATCGCCCCCGTTGGGAATGGTGCGTCGTGCCGCCTCGTCCAGGAACCGGGACGTCGCCGCCATGGCGAGGCCGGACAGCGCGGCGGCCACCCACTCGGTGACGGCTCTGCTGGAGGCCAGCCGCTCCTGCTCGGCCTCGGCGCTCTCGGCCATACGTTCGTAGCGGCTGAGCAGGAACGGCCCGACGGCGTGGATGCGCACTTCCTGCGCGGCGGTGCGCTCCGTGAGCAGGTTGCCGATGAGGCGGCTGGCCCGCACGTGCTCGATCCAGCTCATCACTGACACGTACCGTTCCTGCGCCACCCGCATCGCGCCCCAGCCGCGCGGCGCCGCGATCAGGATCAGCATCGCCAGGAGGACCGGGTGGAGGAGGGTGAGGACGCCGGCCGTGGAGATCAGGGAGATGGTCCCGTTCAGCGCGGCCACGCAGGCGCCGATCATGCGGCGGGCGGATCCGGCGCCGTACTGGGCGACGTCGATCAGCCGCCGGAACTCCGGGTCCTCGATGGCCTCCAGCTCCACTGTCGCGGCGGCGGCCAGGTACTGGGTCGTGGCGATCCGCTCGACCACCGGCTCCAGCCGGCCCGCCCGCGAGGTGGACCATCCGGCCAGGCCCGAGTTCACCACGGCAGCTCCGGCGGCGGCGAGCAAGCCCGGCAGCACCGCGTGCAACCGCTGCCCGGGTGTGCCCGAGCCGAGCAGCGCGTGCATGACGGCGTTCACCGCGAGCAACCCGACGGCCGCGGCGACACCCTGCCCGATCTCGCTGATGGCGACCGTGAGCAGAGCGCGACGGTCCGCCTGCCACGCCATCCGCAAGGTCGCCCCGACCAGCCTGGGCATGGAGCGCAGAGCCGACATCATCGTCAAGTCGAGTCGGGCTCGCTCGTGTTCCGACCAGCCGAAGTCGTAGCGCAAAGGGCCGCCGAAAAGCTCCTGCTCGGCGTCGGAGACCTCCGGCTCGGCCATCTGTACGCGTCCGAAGAACCTCTTCACAGGGCGCCTCCCGGCCCGGACCAGCTCGGCGCCCGGAGAGCCGCCGTGGGCAGCCGCCGCGCCAATGCGGTCGTGCTCATCCGCACAGGGGCCCTGCAGCTGGACTTGTCGTGGTACGAGTACTCCTCGCCCCGTGTCACGTTATGGGGCGTCGTATGTGCTTGTGGCTTGGCTGAAGTCAACGTGGTCCCCCTCGACGATTGTGTGGCTGCTCCTGTGGCTCAACGTGTCAGCCGGAATTTCGAACACATGTGTTTCAGTCGTGTTGGTAGCCCTGGGATTGAGCGCGCGTCGGAGCTTGTGGGTTGCATCGACCCTTGCGGTGCAAGGGCCGGGGTCTGGAGCAGCGGTGGCCGAAACGCCGAGCGTGCCGCTGTTCCGGCGCCCGGGGCCGGGGCGTGATCCAGTGGAAGCGTGCGAGCAGGGCGCCGGACTGCAGGGAGTAGCCGTCGACCGCGGTCATCAGGAGGAGTTGGAGATCGCACTCTTGGTGTGAGTCCGCAACAAGGTGCCGGCCCTCGCGAGGTCCTCGGGGGTGTCGACCTCCAACCCTTCGTCCACGACGCCGAGCATCCGTACGCCGTGACCGTGTTCGATGAAGCGCAGCATTTCCACGTCTTCGGTAGGCCCTCTCGACCCCTGGGGTAGATGCCAGGAACATGCTGAGGGCCGTTCCGGTGAAGCCGTAGAGGCCGAGCTGGCGCAGGTATCGTGGCCGACCTCCGCGCGGGTAGGGGATCGGCGCCCACCGCCGGCGTTCCCGGTGCCAGGTGCTCCATGGCTTCGGAGACGGTGTCGATCGCGGTAGGGGAGATGAACGGCTCGTGGCCCTGGATGTTGATGTACGCGTCGGCCAGCAGGCGCTCCGCGCACTCCGCGACGCGGTCCGGGCCGGTGAGGTGCTCTCCGGTGCGCATGCACTCGATGCCCAGTCGGTGTCACACCTCCTCGATGCGCTCGTCATCGGTGGCGACCACCACGCCGTTGAGGCGCCTCGCCTCCAGGCGGCGGAGTGAACCAGCCGTGTGGGTCGATGGCGTACGGGACGGGAGCTGGGGCGAGGTGGGTGAGGTTGTCCGAGGCGGCCTGAGCTAGCGGGACAGGTTCGGGTAGGCCGCCTTGGACAGAGATTCAGCGCGGATGCAATCGGGCGTGCGGGAGATGTAGTCCATCTCGACAGCGCCGTACGAGGTTGGCCGTATCACATCGCACTGGCCATCCTGAACTTCCGTTTCAAATGCCCTGGGATGCCGTTGAACGCTCTGTCGCTAGAGATCTTTAACGGCGCGGGTTACGTCTGGTCGTGACGGCTGTCGTGGGCGGCGCTATGCCGGGAGGATGAGGTATCCCGATGGCGGTGGATTAACGGCCGGGGAACGGGCTCGGCGTGAGCAAGTCCGGCTCGCAGCCGCTGACCTGATCGAGGCCGGGGCCAGTGACCGGGAGGTGGCCCGGCGGTTCAGGGTGACCCGGATGTCGGCGAACCGCTGGCGGCGGGCGTTGGCTTCGGGTGGTCGGCGGGCCCTGGCCTCCAAGGGCCCCGGCGGTGCCCGCTGCAAGCTCGATGCTGAACAACTGCTCCTTCTGGAGACGGTGTTGGATGCCGGTCCTGCCGCCTCCGGCTGGAGTGACCAGTGCTGGACGCTGGCGAGGATCGCCGAGGTCGTGCGCCGCCGGTTCGGTGTCGAGTACACCCTGGCGGGGCTGGACCTGCTGCTGCACCGCATCGGCTGGAGCGTGCAGGTCCCCTCCCGCAAGGCCACCGAGCGGGACGAGGCGAAGATCGCCGCCTGGAAGGACGAGCAGTGGCCCGTCATAAAAAGAGGGCGGCGGACTTGGGCGCCTGGGTCTGCTTCGAGGACGAAGCCGGCCAGGGCCTGAGGCCGCCCAAGGGCCGCACCTGGGGCCGTCGAGGCCACACCCCGACGGTGCGGGTCACCGCCGCCGGCACCAAACGTGTCTCCATGGCGGCGCTGATCTGCACCAAAGCCGGCCACCGGCCTCGGCTGATCTACCGCATCCACCTCGACCGCGGTCCCGCCAAGGGCCGTCGCAAAGGCTTCACCGAGACCGACTACGCCCGCCTGCTGGATGCCGCGCACCAGCAGCTCGGCGGCCCCGTCGTCCTTGTCTGGGACAATCTGAACACGCACGTCAGCCGCACCATGCGCGAGCTGATCGCCGCCCGATTATGGCTGACCGTCTACCAGCTGCCGCCGTACGCCCCCGAACTCAACCCCGTAGAGGGCGTGTGGTCGCACCTGAAGAGATCGCTGGCCAACCTCACAAAACACAGCCTCGACCAGCTCACCGCGCTGGTGAAGACACGGCTGAAACGGATGCAGTACCGACCCCGCCTCATCGAGGGCCTCATCGCCAAAACCGGGCTTGACTTCCAACTTCCGCAACCTCAGCCGTTAAAGATCTTCTAGAGGGCGTTAGGGGGCAGCAGGTGCGGGGCACGGACGCCGAGGATGCCGAAGACCTCGTCCTTCGCCGGCCCCCGCAGTTCCGCCATGAAGGCGGGGTCCACGCGGCCCGTCCTGGCCCAGATTCCGCCGAGGGACTCCGCGCACATCTGGGCCAGCACGCTGGTGAAGTCCTCGGCGCGAATGGTCCGGATCAGACCCGACTCGACAAGCGGGCCGGAGAAGTCCTCCAGATACCCCGCCGCGTCGTCCTTTTCATCCTCGCGTGCCGCAGGGTCGTCGAGGATTCCGACGAGCAGAACCGCCCGCTCCTCGGGCGAGATCTCCGCCCGGCCCACCGCCGCATCCTCGGGCGAGGACACCGCCCGGCTCTCCAGCGAGGTCTCATCCGCGGTGCGTGGCCGTCCCTTTCTGAACAGCCCCTCCAGCCAAGTCCTCATCTACAACAGATCCCCGATCCCGTCCACAATGCCCTCGCCGATGCCGCTGCCGACCACGCCACCTCCCAAGTTCCCGTCGACCACGGGCCCGACAGGGCCGCCGACAGACCCGAGGTCCGCCCCGAACCTGGCGCCGTAACCTGCGCCCGCGAGGCCGCCCGCCAGGCTGACACCGTCGTGGATGGCCGTCTGGGTCCGCTCGGTGCGGCCGCCACATCGTAGACGTCGTAGGCGACGGTCGCAGCGATCAGCAGCCTGCCGCCGACTTGGCGATCGACCTTGCCAGATCGATGGTTTGGCGCGGCACCCACGGCCCGTCCAAGGGGATGCTTCGTAACCCCAGCTATTAAAGATCTCTAGCGCCCTTGGTGAGGGTGTCGAGGCGCACATTGACCATCAACGAGACGCCGCCATCCGAGCGACGCCAGACACATCTTCTGGAAGAAGGGCTGGATTGCTCACGACCGGATCCCAAGTCGAGCTGGGTGATCATCGCTGCAGGCACAGCCGCGCATGGATCACGCAGGCCGTACAGGGACACGGTGGTGCGCGTCGGGGTCGGGGAGTTGTCGGGTTCCGTATGGCTGCCGGATGACACCTTGCTGGTGAGATCGCGCCAACTGGAGATCCCGAACCAAGCGAGGATCGCAATGACTCCGGTAGCGATGCCGATCCAAGCGACGAGCCGCGCCTCGCCCCCGCTAGCCTCCGCTCCCACCGCTTTCCTCGTAGCGGGACGCGGTCAGCCGCGTAATCGCACGCGATAAACCTGGCGACGTCGGCGATCATCCCCGGGATACTGGTCGCCCATGGATGAGGTCAAAGTCGTTGTCGCCCATTCCGAGCGCGCGACTCTGCGTGTCGGTGACGTGTTCTTGAAGGTGGACGCCGATCAGGCGCGCATCGACGTCGAGGTCGAGGCGATGTCCCTAGCGCCGGTCCCGACCCCGGAGGTCCTGTGGCGCAAGCCGCCCGTGCTCGCGATCGCCGCGCTCCCGGGGACGACGCTTGGGCGCCTCGGCGGGCCGTCGACCGGGTCGCGGGCGGCGTGGGCCGCGGCGGGCACCGCCATCCGGAAGCTGCACGAAGCGCCGCTGCCGCCCCTGCCGGGCCGGGCCGGCCGGAGCATCGTCGCGCTGGCGGCGGAACTCGACGACGAGTGCGAGTTGCTCGTGACGAACGGGGTCCTGCCCGCTGACCTGGTCACCCGCAACCGCCAGGTCGCCGAGGCCGCGCTCCGGCCGTGGACTCCGGCGTTCACGCACGGCGACCTGCAGATCGCGCACGTCTTCGTCGACGGCGACGAGGTCACGGGCATCATCGACTGGTCCGAGGCGGGCCAGGGTGATGCCCTGTACGACCTCGCCACCTTCACGCTCGGACACGAGGAGCACCTCGACGACGTCGTCGCCGGCTATGGCACCGACATCGACCTCGACCTGATCCACGCGTGGTGGTCGTTGCGAAGCCTGCTGGTGGTTCGCTGGCTGATCGAGCACGGCTTCGATCCCTTCGCGCCGGGCTGTGAGGTCGACGTGCTGAGATCCCGGATGTGAGGCCGCGCGGGCCCGACTGCTGTGAGTGCGTTCTGACGCACCGAGCAGGCCATCGCCTGGGGCGCATCGCCCGCCCTTACTCCCGACAAAGTGCGGTGCGCAGTCGTCGCCAGCAGGTGACGGCGCAGCCAAGGGTGATGAACGCGTGGTGGATGTCGTCGCGGATCCGCGGTCGGCGTACAGATGCCTGGGGCGGCGCAGTGGCTGACCGCGCTTGCCGCGGATCGGTGGGACGGCCTGGATCAGCGGGATCAGTTGGGTGACGTCGTTGCGGTTGCCGCCGGTGGTGATTGCCGCGAGCGGGATGCCGTGCGCCTCGACGATCAGGTGGTGCTTGCTGCCGGCCTTGCTCCGGTCCACCGGGGGACGGACCGGTGGCCGGCCCGCCCTTCATCGCGCGGATGTGGCTCGAGTCGACCGCTGCGCGGGAGAAGTCCAGCAGGTCTGCGGCCCGCAGCTCGGAGAGCAGCAACTCGTGCAGGCGCTGCCAGACCCCGGCCTCGTTCCAGTCCCGCAGCCGTCGCCAGCAGGTCATCCCCGAGCCAAAGCCCAGCTCCTGGGGCAGAAACTCCCAGCGGATCCCGGTGTACAGCACGAACAGGATCCCGCACAGCACCCTGCGACTGTCCAGACGCTTACGACCTTGACGCCGCGGATTACGCGGGACGACCGGCAGCAGCGGCTCGATGCGCGCCCACAACTCGTCGTCGATCTCCCACGGTCTGGCAGCGGTCTTCCTCGTCTCGTCTGGCTCGCACCCCCTTCGGCCAGCATCAAAGAAAACTGACACACCGTCATTCCCAAAGGTCTATAAACCTCCTTTTGTTAGGAGCCGTAAGGACTGTCCCGTAACTCTCGACGACGCTGCACTGCCCGTTCGGATTGCCCGAATCCGTCGTTGTCCGCGAGCCGCCGTCCCATCTCGCATCGGGTGCCAAAGGCTCCCGAGGGGATGGCCGTTAGGGGGATCGGCGGTACTGATCGCGGTCGCCGGTGTCGGGGGAACGCTCGGGGGCGCGCTGCTCACCCAGCGCGGTGCCGACCGGGCCAAGCGACGTGAGCTGGCGATGACCCGCGCTTTCGAGGAGGCCCGCGAGCACCGCGAGCTGCGGCGCAGCTGCTATACGGAGCTTCACAGGGACGCGCGGCAGTTTTCCACAGCACTCAGCCGTCACCTGTACCTCATGCGGGACCGAACGGCCGAGGCCGAGGATATTCGGGCGTTGGAAGAAACCAAGGACACCTACCGCGGCCGCTGGTCAGAGGCATTGATGATCGCTTCTGACACGGTGATTCCTTCGGCTCACGACGCGAACGAGGCACTGACCCTGGTCTACGGACAGGTCAAGCGCCTGCAGCAGGGAAACCCGCGGCCGGGTGAGACCCTATGATCAGCGGCTGAAGCGCAACATTCGCTCTGGTCCCTGATCGACGCCATGAGGGAGTCCATGCGCTGTGATCTCGGTGTAACCGACGAGCTCCCGCACTCGGTCATCCCGAATGGCGAGCAGCTTGAGGCTATGCGTCATGATTTTGCGTGACTGAGGATCCATGAAGGTGATCTCGTACCGCCCTGTTCAGACAGCCGTTGCGGTTGCCGGGCACAGGCCGGCCGACGGCCACGATGCGCCGGGTGTCGGCGTCGATGACGACCTGGTGGTTGGTGGAGTACCGGTAATTCTTCGACTGCTCGGCGATGGTGTGGTCGCGGGTGGGGATCAAGGTGCCGTCCACGATCAGCATGGTGTCCTTGCGGAACCGTTTGCGGGGCTGGAGCGCGAGCGAGGGCCCGAGGTGGTCGATGATGCGGCCGGCGGCCGACTTCGAGATCCCGAAAAGCGGGGTGAGTTGCCGCAGTGTCAGGTTCGTTCGCCAGTACGTGGCGACCAGCAGGGCCCGGTCCTCCAGCGATAGGCTCCACGGTCGTCCTCTGCGGACCGCATCCGCGCCTTCGCGGCGCAGCGCGGTGATCAGCTTGCCGAACTGACGTGGACTTAGCCCGGTGAACGGGGCTATCCAGGACGGCTTGAGGGCCGTGATCACGCCAGACACAGCGAGATCGTCTCAAAGAGTGACGCTATGGAACGATGATCGTCATGACAGGTCAGCTCTGGGTGTCACTCATATCGCTGGGCGGCGTTGTCCTCGGCGGCGTGTTGTCCTACCTCGTCCAGCACAGGACTCAGCAATCAGCGGAACGTGCCGAACAGCAACGGCAGCGGATCGCGTTGACGGAGACCCGGCGCGCGGAACGACTGGCGCTGCTGGAGCGGTTCATCGAGGTCTCGGCAGAGGCGGAACGCTGCGCCTACACCCGGCCGTCCGAGTGGGAGGACACCGACGCCTGGTACCTCACGACCCGGGACGTCATGTACAGGCTATGGGTCGCGGATCGGCTCCTCCGCATCCAGTTCCCCCTGGCCGTGCATGACGCCGCACACACGCACTTCCTCGACCTCAACAAGACCGTGTGGCACGGCTTGCCCGACGGTGAGAGTGTGCGGGACTACCTGGAGGACAACCGGTCGGTGTTTCTCGACGCGGCCCGCGAGGCCATGGGGTAGCTCACTGCCGAGCCCCCGGTGATCTTTTGTGGGACAGCCCTCAGCAGCAGAATCAAGGACGCCAGGGCAATCCACACGGCGACACCCTCCCAGCGAGTGATCTCCTTGGCAACAGCCCCAGTTCACGATCCATCGAGGAGTCCTCTCCCGACTCATGTACTGGAAGCAGAGGCTCCAGGGCGAGTTGCTCCAGTCGCCCGGCTCAGCTTCGCCCTTCGCCCGCTACCCTGTCGTCCAGAGGTGTTCATGACAGGCCGAGACCTATCCAAGTACGAGCGGATGTGGACCACCGAACGGGATCAGTGGGCACTTTTCCGCGGCAGCGCCGGCTACCTGCCGATCCTCAAGGGGGATCCGCCATTGGCCGAAGTCATCTGTGATGGAGAGCTGGAAGAGCTTGTGGTCGCGAGGATGCTTGCCGCGGGGGTGACGGTCGTAGCCGATCCCCGAGACTGTCGAGCCACCAGCTGATGTCTGACATCAACGGCTGGCACCAACAGCGACGAACCGGGCCGGACGAGGGCGGCCGGCAGCGGTCGTCACAGCCACGCGGAGCCAGGGTCCCTCCGACCTTCCCGGGGTCCGTGATCGACCTGGCAAGGACGGGGCCAGAGATTAAAGCCCGCATCCGGCACGGGCACCGTCCTCGGTATTGGAGGGCGCATCGTCGGTTTGAGTCCGCGACGTAGCAGCTGGCATCGGCCCATGACGTCACATCAGGTGGATGCCGCGTAGGTCCCCGTGCGAGGCCCGCTGGCCAACACCGCCTTCACCGACGACGAGCACCTCGAACGCACCCTCCGCCGGAGCCTGCGTCACCTTCAGCTCCGCCCCGACCTGATCGACGGCTGCCTTGCCGGCACCGGACTCGCCCTCACCCACCAACCGACAACAATCCGAAGAACTCAGTAACGGTCCGAGTGCGGGGCACGGCCCCCGGGTGCACGATGAAGACAGGGGGCTGGGGGGCTTCAAGATGCCACACCCCACTCAGCGCAGGGGGCATCCCCGATGTCCGAAACATCCGAAAGAAGTCGAACGTTCAAAGGCCCGCGTCCAGCCGCCGTGTGCGCCCTCCTGCTGGCCGGGCTCCTGGCGGGCACCGGGCCGGGCGCCTTCCCGGCGAACGCGGCCCCGGCTCCAGCCTCGGCGACGAAGGCGGGCCCGTACGGCCCGGACACCTGCAAGCAGGGCTACGTCTGGCGGGAGTCGCACCCTGAGGACCACGTCTGCGTGACCCCCCAGGTCCGCGACCAGACCTGGGCCCAGAACAGGGCGAACAACTCGAACACCGACGACAACGGCCGGTGCCGGGACGGGCTCGTGGCGCGGAAGGCCGTGCCGGGTGACGAGATCTGCGTGACCGAGTCCGAGCACGACGCCGCCCGCAAGGCCAACGAGCAGGCCGCGATGCACTGGGAGGCCACCTGGGACCGGGTGTACCCGGACGGCTACGTCCCCTTCCCGTTCACGGACGCCGGCCACGAGTACAAGATCCGGAGCTCGTACACGTCGAAGCGCGACGGCAAGCAAGTGCTGTACGTGGACGTGTGGCAGGGCAGCACCCAGGACGGCACCGGCACGGTGGTCTGGGACTACTGGGGCGGTGCCAACCAGCGCTTCACCTTCCGCCGGGCCGGCAACGACCTCGCCTACCAGAACGTCTTCGAGATCGTGGCCGCGCACAGCGGCAAGTGCCTGGACGTCGCAGGGTGGAGCAAGGACAACGGCGCCAAGATCATCCAGTGGCCCTGCCATGGCGGCACGAACCAGAAGTGGTACCTGGAACGGCGCCCTGACAACCGCTGGCAGATCCGCTCCCTGTACAGCGACAAGTGCCTCGACGCCGCGCAACCGACCCTGAAGGCGCCGGATCACGGGGCGATCGTCCAACAGTGGGACTGCGTCGGCGGCCAGAACCAGGCCTGGGGCGTCATCAACTGACCCGCGAGGGTTGCGACGTGGCGGTCGGGCGGGGTACGTGGAGTCGGATTGTTCCGGACGGGCTGTGGGAGATCGCGAAGCCGTTGATTCCTCCGTCCAGGGTGCGGCTGCAGGACGGCGGGACCCAGGACACGCCTGATGAGGCGCTGTTCGCGGTCATCGTCTACGTCCTGGTGAGGGGGTGCGCCTGGCAGGCCCTGCCGCCCTGTCTCGGAATCTCGAAGTCGACCGCCCACCGCCGGTTCCTGATCTGGTCCAGAGTCCGCGGTGGCGCGATCACCGTGACGAGCACCAGGACGACCTGACGCTCTGCCAGTGGAATGACGGCACTCCGCAGCCCCCGGCCTGGTGGTTGCCGGGCCAGCCGCTGCCTGGGCGCGAGCCGGCCAGGGCCTGACTCAGCCCGGCCGCACGGCCGCTCGGTGGCGGTGGCGCTGGTACGAGGCACGCCCGGCCGGGGGAGCGCTGGGGTTGCAGCGCCGTGTGCCCGAGTCACAACTGCTCGCGGGTTGGGTCTGCTCGGCACCATGGCGCGTAGGAGAACGATCGACACACCCCGTCTCCGGACCCGACTCGCAGCCGCGCTGGCCGCCTGCGCCCTGCCCGTGGCTGCCCTGGCCTGGGCCTCACCGCCCACGCCGTTGATACGCCGTGCACCGTCAACGCCCAGCCAGGCGTCACCGGAACCCCTGGCGACGACGTCGTCGTCTGCGACGGCGTGGTCGACTTCACCGTCGAGGGTCAGGGCGGCAACGACACGATCACCGTCAGCGGTTCCGTCGTCGCGAACGGCCGCGTGTTCGGCGGTGCCGGCGACGACACGATCACGGGGCCCGACGGCGACCTCGTGACCGTCGGCGGCCACACGGCGACCGTGGACGGCGGCAACGGCACCGTGAACAGCTGACCGGGCGGGCGCGCAGTCGCCGCCACCAACGACACCGAGCCGAACGGGTGACGGGGTCGAGCCCCTCAGGGTTTCAAGATCAACCCGTTGTCCCTTTGAGACGTATCCGGGTCACATCCCTGGCGGTGGTGCCCGCCGTGGTGGTGCGATTCGCGGTCGAGCGGGTCGGTGTGGATGAGGCGGAGTGGGCCGCGCACGGCGGGCAGAAACTCGACCGCCAGGTCGACGCCCTCGCCACGGCCGGGTGTCGGTGGATCTTCGCCGACAAGAAGTCAGGCAAGGACGACCTCCGCCCCGAGCTCACGGCGTGCCATGCCTTCCTGCAGCCCGGCGACACCCTGGCGGTCCCTGCACTCGACCGTTACGCCCGCTCACTCAAGGACCTGGTGAACATGGTCGGCGAGCCGAGGCGCCGCGAGATCGGCTTCTGCTCGCTGCATGAGCGCCTGGACACCACCACACCCGGCGGCCGACTCGTCTTCCACGTCTTT
This sequence comes from Streptomyces sp. Ag109_G2-15, assembly GCF_900215565.1. Taxonomy (NCBI): domain Bacteria; kingdom Bacillati; phylum Actinomycetota; class Actinomycetes; order Kitasatosporales; family Streptomycetaceae; genus Streptomyces; species Streptomyces sp. Ag109_G2-15. The sequence goes on along the minus strand of NZ_OCNI01000002.1, from coordinate 102,122 downwards.
CGCCGCGCTTGCCGAGTTCATCCGCGAGCTGATCGTCTCCGGTACCCGCGAGGGCCTGGACCCTGCACCGATCGGCGAGAGCAGATCGGCTACGCGCCATCCGGCCGTCGAGCAGAGCCTCGGCGACGCTCACGCTGCGCGTGGAATTCGCCACAATTTACCCCTTAAGGACGATGAGTGCGTAAAGGTGGTTCTTTGCAGCCGGTTGCCTTCCTTCGGTAACCAGCTCCAGGGATTCAATGACCAGTGGCATGGGAGAAGCGTTTGATTGCGGTACGTAAGCGACACACCGGACTGATGGCTACGGCCGGCATACTCGGCGGCGTAATCGCACTCACGGCCCTCGGCGGTACCAGCAACGCTGCCACCAGCGGCAACGGCACCGGGGATCAGCCGAAATCGCAGGCGCAGGGAGATCAGGCGGGCGCCCAGGACGCTTCCGACGCCCAAATAAAGATCACGCCGGGGCAAGGTGCCTACAGCGTCGGGATCAACGACCCCGTTAAGGTCACCGTCAGTGACGGCAAGCTCACCAAGGTGACCATGACCGCTGTCGCGACCGGTGCCGAGATTCCGGGCACCCTGTCCCCGGACGGCACGTCCTGGAAGGCGACCGGTCGGCTGGAGCGCGCCACCAAGTATCAGGTCGCCGCAGAGGCCGAGGACGTCAAGGGCCGCTCGGTCACCGGGAACGCCACGATCACCACGGTCTCCCCGGCCAACGACTTCATCGGGCACCTCTCTCCCGAGGACGGCTCGACCGTCGGCGTGGGCATGCCGGTGACGTTCAACTTCGACAAGGCGATCAGCGACAAGGCCGGCGTGGAGTCGGAGATCCAGGTCAGCTCCAGCAGCGGCCAGCGGGTCGTCGGTCACTGGTTCAACGACCACCGCCTGGACTTCCGCCCCGAGAACTACTGGAAGCCCGGCTCCACCGTCACCGTCACGCTCGACCGCCTCGGCATCCAGAAGACGGTCACGTTCAAGATCGGCCGGAGCCAGATCAGCACCGTCGACGCAAAGACGAAGCAGATGACCGTCGTACGGGACGGAAAGACGATCAAGACCATCCCGATCTCGTCAGGCAGCCCCGAGCACCCGACGTACAACGGTCAGATGGTGATCTCCGAGAAGTTCAGCCAGATCCATATGAACGGTGCGAGCGTCGGCCTCACGGAGAAGGACGGCAAGCCCTCGTACGACATCAAGGCCGTACCGCACGCCATGCGCCTGACCGACTCGGGCACGTTCATCCACGGCAACTACTGGGGTGCCGACTCGGTCTTCGGCAAGGTCAACACCAGCCACGGCTGCGTGGGCCTGAAGGACGTCAGGGGCGGCGGCGACGGCAGGCAGACCGCGGCGTGGTTCTTCGACCACTCGATGATCGGTGACGTCGTGATCGTCAAGAACTCCGCGGACAAGACGATGCTGGCCCCGGGCAACGGCCTCAGCGACTGGAACATGCCGTGGAGCGAGTGGGTCTCGGGCAGCGCGACCAGCTGACGCCACACCACTCCACGCATACGAACCTGAATCCCTTCCGCCAGGCGGCGGCCGACATCATGTCGGCCGCCGCCTGCGGCGTCAGAGCGCTCGAACAACGCTCGCCCCGGGGAGCCCGACACCAACAAGAAAGAGCCCCTGTACGAGGCCCTGGGCATCACGATCGTCTACGACACCGCAACAAGGACCGCGACCGTAAGGTCGAGGCCCTCGCTTCCGTGTCGCCACGGTGAGTCGGTGGAACAGGGGTGGGGATGGACGACGAGCTGATGCAGGATTTCGATCAGGAGCCTGCCAGGCGGGAACCGGCTGTCGGCGACGCCCACCGGGCCGGCGCGCTGCGCGGCCACTTGCGGGACAAAGACCTCGAGGGCCTGCGCACTGGCTACGACCCCTTCGGCCGCCTGGTCCTGCGCAACCCCACCACTGGCACCGTGGCCGTCGAGCGTCCCCGCGCGCTGCCCGCCAACCCCGGCCGTGGGGAACTGAGCCCTCAGATAGCCCTGCGTAGTAGTCACTACGGCCTGTGACCAGCGTTCGGTGTGGAATTTGGCGTGGTGCTCCATGTTGCGCTTGGTTCGCAGACGGCCGGCAGACGACGGGGCCGGACGGATCGTGATGGGGTGTGGTCGGCCGACAGCGTGCTCGCTCATTGACAGCGCCGACCATCGACCTGCCGAGGTGTTCCGTAAGGGGATCTCTCAACGGAACACCGGCCGACGGGAACGGAGCCTCAGGCCAGGGTCTTCCGTATAGGTGCTCCGCGAACCGTCCCGGTGAGGGGGGCTATACGGACCAACCCCGGCCCGGGCACTGGTGGTCGAGTCGTTCGCCTGCCCGGCGATCCGCAAGGTACGGGCCGAGTGCCTCACGGCGTGGGCCCAGCTGATGGAGGCGCTGGTGGCCGAGCGCCGCCCCGACCGGCCGGTACCGCTGATGGCCGGTACCGCCGCGATCGGGGCGGTTATGCATCTGCCGGCCACCGCCATCGAGGAGGGCCGGGGCCTGTCCACGATGAGCGGCATCCTGGTCGACACCGCCTACCGTCTGCTGCCGGCCTGACGGCCCGGCCTCACTTCAGGTGCCGGGCGAAGAACCGGTTCCCGTCGTCCACCTCGAACCACGGGGTGCCGACGTGCCCGCCCATATTGGCGTGCAGCGTCTTCTCCTTGGTGCCGAAGGCTTCGAACAGGTCCAGGGCCCGCTGCCGGGGGTTCCCTTCGTCGTCCCACTGCAGCAGGAGCAGCAGCGGAATGGTGACCTGCCGGGCCTCCTCGCGCTGGGCGCGGGGCACGTAACCCCCGGCGAAGAAGCCGGCGGCCGCGATGCGCGGTTCGGCCACCGCCAGCCGAATGCCGACGGCGGTCCACCCCGAGTACCCGACCGGGCCGCCGATCTCGGGCAGCGCAAGGAGGGCGTCCAGGGTGGTCTGCCATTCCGGGACCGCCTTTTCGACCAGCGGGCCGATGAAGGACTCGAAGATCTCGTCGACCGGCTCGCCGGCCTGCATCGCCCGGCGGAGGTCGGCGCGGGCCTGCTCGTCGGCGGCGGAACGGGGCCGGTCACCGCACCCGGGGGCGTCGATGGTGGCCACCGCGTAGCCGTACGCCGCGGAATGCCGGGCCCGGGCCACCAGCCGGGCGTCCCCCTTGGGCAGGCCGTTGTTGTGGGCCATCAGGATCAGCGGGGCCGATGCGGCGGATTCAGGCGTCCACAGGGTGCCGGGGATCTCACCGAGGGTGAATTCGCGTTCGAGGACGCCGTCGTCGAGGCGCTGCTCGGAAGTGAATCGCATGGTCGTGCCTTTCGGGAGTGCTCTTGAACGGCGCTCCCGGACGACCTATCGCCCGACCGTGACCCCGGAGGGGAGCACCCATGTCGATACTGCGTTCACGGGTACCACCTCCTCGTTCTCTCGCACGGCCTCCGGGAAAGTAGCAGTGGTCGCCGTGGTCCGCCAACGGGTTTTTGCGGAGGCTCCGTGGCCGGACGCCACGGAGCCACTCGCCTAAAGGCAGGCTTTAGGCCCGGGCCCGCTGCGAAGGCGGTCACGCTCAGCCAGCGAGATCCAACGGATTCACAGCCGCTCGCTTGACAAGTGCAGAGAACAAGCTCAGTTCAACACGCTGAACTTGACAGAGAAGTCATCGGAGGTGCCCTGCCGAAGGGTGTCCGTGCGCTGCGTCGGCGGGGCCGGCGCTCCAGGTGATGCGGGGTGGCACGACCCGCGCGCACAGGGGCATGCCGCGCGCGTCGGCCAGGCCGAGCCGGCCGACCAACAGGCCGGTGCGTGCGGCTGCGGCGAGCACCTCGTCGGGTACGGCGTCGAGCATGAGCTTGGCTCGGCGGAACATCGTGAAGCCGCCAGAGTCGTCGACAGTGCCCCACGACAGGTAGATGAACCGGCCGCCCGGACGGCCCTGTACATAAGGACCTTTCACGTCCGTGCCGTTCGACGAGGCGGCCGTGGTGCACTCCAGGGTCCAGGTCACGGAGGCGGAGTCGCCGGGCTGTGGGTCGAGGAGTTCGGCTGGCTGGTCGCGGCGTTGGACGGCGACGTGGATATTGCGGTGCGCCGGGGCGTCGTCACCGGTGAGTGCCTCTGGTGGGCAGGTGAGGCCGGGCAGGTTGACGGCGTCGATGAGGATACGCATGCCGGCCATCATCCGTGCTCTCGTTCCTGTCGGTGTGTTTCCGTCTTCACTGCAGAGTCTCCTGATGCTTGGGGCGGCTCAAGAAACGCCCCGAAGACGGATCGTCCCAGGGCTTCGGCTCGGGCCTGGTCTACAGCCTTTCCGGTGTGGGCAGAGTGTTGTTCGGCCCAACTCCGGGCTGTGCGAGGGCTGGTAAAGAAATTGAGGGCATCGCAGGCGGTGTCAGCGGCGGGGCCGGTGCAGGATCGTTGGCCGATGTAGACCACAGGGGTGGACGGCCGCCAGGTCATGTGTCCGCTGGTGGAGGTGACGGTAATGGTGGACGGGTTCCGACGGGCTGCCGCAGCGACCACGTGACATCAATTCTCAGCGACATTGATCATGAAAATACGCCCCCAGTGAGCCTTTTCAGCGATGCCGCCCCTGGGTGAGGACTGCTGCGGCGATTGTCACTCTACGTAGTTTGCTCCGCAGGTCCGCTGGGTGCTTATAGGCGCCTGACCCGCCGTTTCACGGCCGCGATCAGCGGGCAAGCACCTGATCGGTGCCTGGATGCGGTCGACACCTTGAACTGCAGCCCCGGCCGTTGTTCCCGCCTTGCTCGCCAGGTGAACCCGCAACGTGATCCACCGCCGATGCCATCCCTCGGACAGCGTCAGCCGGCCCCGTACTGCTTTGTCATCCGCGTACGCCACGAACGGCGTGTCCAGTCCGCACGAGTCGGACCGAACCGCCCCCGTCGCCGAAGAACCCTTGCATCCACAGGAGCAGCACCGTGTAGGCGCCATCCCGGCCCTTGCTTCACCTATCGAGATTCGATAGATTCCCATCGCAACTCGATGGAAGGATGGGTCATGGGAAAGCTGACAGTGCGTGCGCTGCGTGCCGTGCTCGTGGTGGTGCTCGCCGGCACCGTGTTCCTGCAGGCATTGATGGTGTGGGCATTGGCAACCGACCCGGAGGACGGGTCGCTCCCGCTGACCCCGCTGCGCGTGATCACGATCCTGGGCATGATCTCGGTCCAGGTCGCCCTGGTCTGCGTATGGCGACTGGTGACGATGGTGCGACGCGGAACCGTGTTCTCCCACGCCGCCTTCCGGTACGTGGACGGCGTGATCGGCGCGATTGTGGCGGCTGCCCTCATGTGGTTCGCGGTCACGGTCCTCAATGCGCCGGGCCAGCGGGACGACCCGGGCGTCACCGTCATCATGGGCGGGATTGGCGTGGCCATCTTGGGGGTCGCGCTCATCGTGCTCGTGCTGCGGATGCTGCTCGCCCAGGCCGTCAAACGCGACGTCGAAGCAGCACAGATGCAGGCCGAGTTGGACGAGGTGATCTGATGCCGATCGCCGTCGACATCGACGTGATGCTGGCCAGGCGGAAGATGTCCGTGGGCGAGCTCGCGGACCGCGTAGGGATCACGCCCGCCAACCTGGCAGTACTCAAGAACGGCCGCGCCAAGGCGGTGCGCTTCGCGACGCTCGCCGCGCTCTGCGAGGTGCTCGAGTGCCAGCCGGGCGACTTGCTGCGCTGGGAGGCCGAGGACGCCGCTGGCGGATGACGCGCCCCAGGGAGGGCGTGAAAACGCCCGGCACCACCGTCCCGTGACACGGCACGTGGACCGCATGGACGTGGGTCGCCGATCACTCGCAGCACCGTCCCGCCCCCGTTGGGTAGATCCAGGTTGACCTGCACCGCACCGTCCTGGTCGATGATCGCGACCTGCGAACGTGACCTCCCTACCGCGAACCCCCGTACTTCCAGCACGGAAGGGCGGGGGTTCGTTGTTCGGCGGGCAGCCAGGGTTTTCGCTGCAGTCGCTTGACGCCCGATCCGTGACGAACTGTCAGGTGGACGGGGGTCTCGGAACGTGACAGGCACAGGCTTCCAAGGTCATGGAGTTCTCGACGCCCGTGATCCAAGTGGAAGACCGTGCCTACCGACGCATCATCGTCGATCCCGCCCTGCCTTTGGCCAACTCCGCGAGCATCCCGGGGCCGTGCCCGAGGAGATTCCGGGCCTGCTGCAGCGACTGGCCGAGGTGGCCGACCCTCGCGATCCGCGCGGCGTACGGCACACTCTGGTCGTCGTGCTCGCGCTTCCCGCGTGCGCGATTCTGGCCGGAGCGACCTCCCTGCCGGCGGTGGGCGAGTGGATCACCGACGCCCCGCCGTCCGTCCTGGAGCGCCTGGGCGTACGGCCCGATCCGCTGTCCCCGAAGCGGTGCCTGCCGGCCGAGGCGACGGTGCGGCGGCTGCTGGGCCGCATTCGACGGCGGCGCGTTGTTCCGGGCGGTGGGCCGCTGTCTGGCCATAGGGGCGTGATGTCTGTTTGCTGGTCCGCGGGTGTTCCAGTACGACTCCGATCGGCGTTCGCACACACCTCCGCGCTCCCGTCCGCTGCTACCAGCACGTTCCCCGCCGGGCCCCGACGGCCCCGGCCCACCGGCGTTCCAGCCTGCCTTGCCCGCAGCCCGCCCGACGGTGGCGCCGCAAGGCTACGCGCACCGGCGGGGACGCCGCTCCGCGCCGCCTCCCACCGGCCCGCGCCAACCGGCTCCCGCGTACGGGTGTGTCTGATCACCCCGCAGCTCCCCAGACCCGCACACCTCCGCTCGTGCCGGGGCCAACGGCCCCAGGCCGGCGCCCGATCCACGAGGGTCCCGAAGGGACCGGCCCGCACCCCGCACGCGGCCCCCCGACAGGGGGCACGCCCCACCGTCGGCCAACGGTCGGCCCCGCCTCCGGCGGGTGCTGCTCCAGGCACGCAACTCGGCTTCCCGGCTTGGTGATGGGGTCGCCGCAGTGGGGTCTATTCGATGATCCGGTCGAAGAACAGGACGGCTGCGGCCATCGCCGCCGCGCCGGCGGTGACGGCCACCGGCCACGGGTTCGTGGCCAGGATGGTCAGGCAGCCCGCACCGATGCCGACCAGGGCGCCCAGCAGGAAGATCATCGCGGACCGCTGGTTGAGCAACGGCCTGTTCCCGTCGCTGTGCTGGGGGTTCTCGCCGGCCATCTCGGTCTCCTTACGAGGGAATCGATGTCGTACGGCAAAGGGCGGCCGGACATGCCGGGCAACCCCCGTGGCGGAGGGGCGGACGCGGCGTGCGGCGGAGCGGCCCGCCGCGAGCTGGACGAGCGGGGCTGCCGTGGGCGCAGGGTGTTGGGGCCGTCGGCTATACGGCCTGTTCGAGGATCGTGGTCAGGTCGTCGTCATCGAGTGGGACGATCCCGGCGCCGCGCTCGTACTCCCTGCGGGCGGTCTCCAGCAGCTTGCGCCAGGACTTCACGGACGGGCGGCGGCGCAGCAGGCTCCGGCGCTCACGCTCGGTCATGCCTCCCCAGACGCCGAACTCGACCCGGTTGTCCAGGGCGTCGGCAAGGCATTCGGTGCGCACCGGGCATCCCGTGCACACGGCCTTGGCCCGGTTCTGCGCGGCGCCCTGCACGAACATCTCGTCCGGATCGGAGGTGCGGCATGCCGCCTGAGCACTCCATTCCGTGACCCAGCCGGATCCGGAGGAGACCTTGTCCGGGGCGGGCGAGGCATCAACGGTAGGGGGCGAGGCGGGGGTGACCGCTTCGCTGATGATGTCGTCCTCCAGCCGGGTGCGGCCGGGGGCGGGGTCGTAGCCGGCGTACTCCTCGTCCAGGGCAGCGCGTGCTGCCTGTGCCAGCTCGTCGATGTTCATGCGTGCTGCTCCTTTCCGGGGCCGGGCCGGGACGGTCGGTAGTTCTCCAGGTGCTCTGCCAGTCGCCGGCGTCCGGCGGACAGGTGCGAGGCCACTGTTGAGCGGGTGATGCCCAGGTAGTCGCCGATCTCGGGGGTGGGAAGGTCCAGGAAGAGGCGCATCCGCAGGCAGTCGGCCTGCTGGGGCGGCAGTAGCTCGAGGGCCTTCTCCACGTCCAGGCGGCAGATCAGTTCGCTGATGCCGCCGTCGGTGGCCCGCCGGTCGCCGGCGGCGGCCAGGGGCAGGGTCCGGGGCCTGCGGTCCGCTGCCCGGAAATGGTCTGCAAGCACGTCCCTCAGGACCTTGAAGCCGAACGCCGGCCGGTTGTCCGCCGACAGGAACGACTCTCCGGCCCCGTAGAGCAGCAGGAACGTCTGGCTCACCACGTCTTCGGCCTCGTCGCGGGGTATGCCGCGGGTGCGCGCGTACTTCAGGAACACCACCCGGTGAAGGTCGTGGAAGTCGGCCAGCACCTGGGGAACGATGCGCGTCTCGCTGCCGGGCTGCAGCGCGGACGCCACCGCCCACGGGCAGGTGCGGCAGTCCGGCGCGGCATCCGTACGACGGCAGATCGTCTGGGTGCAGACAGGATCGGAGGTGATCGTCATCCCGTGGCCCACCTCCCGTTCCCCGCCCCTGCCCGTTGACCCCGCATCGTCCCTCCCGAGGTTCCCGCGTCGCTGTTACAGCGCCGTACACAATGGATGCCGTCAGGCGGCGGCGAAACGTCCAGCTGCTCTGCAAGATTTTTTCCGCACCCGTTCATCCTTGTCCTGGAAGGCCCCGCGCCGGCCAGCCTCGGTGCCGATTGCTGCTGCTCGTAGGCCGGGTGGGTAGGGCGGATCCGCGATATCGGCGCGGGGGCGGTGGCCGGGGGGTCTCCGGTGCTGCGGTGAGCGACGAGGTTGTGGCGCCGGCCGGCGGGAGCGTGCTGCCCTGAGCCGACGAGATCCTCGCCGACGCCCTGGCGGCTCAGGGCGAGGCGGGCGAACGGGCGTTGGGGCTGCTGCGTGACGCCCACCGGGTGCTCGAAGGCAGCGGGTTCGTACGGCCGGCGGAGGTCGCCGCGGCGTGTGTGCGGTCCGCGGCGGACGCGCTGCTGAGCCTGCCCGGTGCCCCGGTCACGGTGGGGCTGCAGGCTGCGGCGGAAGGCCTGCTGGCCGCGGTGGACGCCGTCCCGCCCCCGGCCGCCCTGGTCGCGGGCGCGCCTTCGTCAGGGTCGGGGAGGTCGCTGGCGGTTATTGGGGCTGCCAGGTGCCACATGGCGGTGATCGGAACGGCGCCGGGCTCCGTGGCGGGACCAGCACCGTCAGGAGCGGGGTCGCGGTCGTCAATGGTGGCGGCTTGTGCCGCGCAGGTGTTGCTCGGCCAAGGCTGCCGATGACCTGCCTGCACTGCCGTTGGAGACTCGATCTGGCCAGATAGGGCAACGTGAAAACCGGCCGTCGCCCCTTCCCGGAGGAGCGGTGTGGGCGAAGGGCTACAGGACATGGGGCACTTGGGACAAACTGGAGTGAGGGCGCCCATGGCTGGGCGTCTGAACAGGGGTGACGACGTGGGGATTCCGCTGGCCGAGGCGTTGGCCGAGTTGCGGCGAGAGCTGTACGCGGCGCAAGCCGAAGGCTCCCAAGAGCAGTTTCGGTTCGAGGTGGAACAAGCCGAGTTGTCGCTGGAGGTGGAGTTCCGGCGCGAGGGCAACGGCGGAGTGAAGGTGGAAGTGGGCGCGTTGGGAACCACCGCCGGTATGGAAGCCGGCGGTGGGCTGGGCAGTACGCGTCGGCAGGTTCTGACACTGACGCTCCAGGTCCGCGATGAGGCGCTGGGCGGGGAGCGGGCCAGGATCCGCCGTGGTTCCGGAGGCTTGCACACCGATGATGACTCGTCGGGATCCAATCCTGGCACCGGCGCATCGGACGCCGAGGGCGACGCAACCGGCGCCGACGGGGGCGGAACCTCGGCGCGGCCGTGGGATTCCTGAGGTGGATCCGCAGCGGCTGGCACTAGTGCGGACCGGAGGGCCCGGGGGCTTGGGATCCGGATATCTGCTGGGGCCACAACTGGTGTTGACGGCGTTGCATGTGGTGCTGCACAAGGGCCGGTGGGCTCAGCAGGTGGTAGCGCGGGTGGGTCACCCCCGCTACGGAGCCAGCCCTGTGGAGAGGGCCGCGCAGGTGTGCTGGCCAGATCCCCGGCACGGCATTCCGCCTCGTGACGCCTTGGACGTGGCGCTGCTGTGGCTCGACGCGCCAGTGCATGTCGACGGCAAGCCGGTGCGGTGGGGCCGACCGAGCGGGGTGGCCCCTCTCGCCTTTGAAGGGGCGGGATTTCCGGCCTTCGCCGCAGAGGAGAACGGGGCGCAGGCTCAGTTCGAGTACTTGCGGGGCGAGCTGCCAGTGGTCTCCACTGCGTCTTCCAGCTGGGTGCTGGACTGCCCGGTGTGGCCTGCGCACAGGGCCGACGGACAGCGGCCGTGGAGGGGTGCATCCGGCTCTGCGGTGTTCTGCCACGGACGGCTGGTCGGTGTGGCGGTCGAGGACGACCGGGGCATGGACTGGCGGCGCCTGCACGCCGTCCCCATCCACGAGGCACTGCGCTCGTCCGGCTTCGCCGACCTGGTACGCCGACACGGCCACCCAGGCACTCCCACTACAGTGGAAGAAGTGACCGCCGAAGCTGGGGCAGCGAGTTGGCCACGGCAGGTAGGAGTCGTCCCGCGCCTCGCACGCGCCTTTCAGCTCCGTGACGCCGTCGCCGACCTGGCCCAGGCTCTCACGCACGGCGATACCGTCGTGCGTTCCGCCGCCCCGGCCGGCGCCGCGGGCGTGGTGACCGGAATCGGCGGGGTCGGCAAGACACAGCTGGCGGTGCACTACGCCCACGCAGTCCGTGCGGCCTCCGGCTGGCCCGCCCCCAAAGCTCAGAACGGGGCTGGTGAGGGAGACAGAGGGCGGCCCTGGTCGGTCCCGGTCGGGGCTGTGGATCTGCTGGTGTGGGTCCAGGCCTCGACCACTCAGGCCGTCGTCGCGGCTTACGCGCAGGCCGCTGCTGCCATCAGCCATCTGGCAGGGGCCGACAACATGACCACGGACGACCAGGAGGGTGCCGCTCGCTGGTTCCTGGCATGGCTGCAGACCACGACCAGGCCATGGCTGGTCGTCCTCGACGACGTGCCCGACGCTGGTGCCCTGAGCGGATTATGGCCACCGGAAACCCCTTCGGGCCGCACCCTAATCACCACGCGCAATCGCGACACCAGCCTCACCACCGACCGCATCGAAGTCGTCGTAGGCCTGTTCACCGACACCGAAGCCGTCCACTACCTCACCACCCGCCTGGCACCCCACCGCCAGGACCTGAGCACCAAAGACCTACATGCCCTGGCCGGCGAGCTGGGCCATCTTCCCCTGGCTCTAGCCCAGGCCGCGTCCTACATCATCGAAAACCGGCTCACTGTAGCCCAGTACCGCATCGAACTGGCCGACCGCACCAGCACCCTCGAGGACGTCCTGCCGGACATCAGCGGACTGCCGGACGACCAGCGCCACACCGTCACCGCCGCCTGGACACTGTCCATCAACTACGCCGATACCCAGCGCCCGCTAGGCCTGGCTGGCCCCCTCCTGGAGCTGATTTCCCTACTGGACCCCAACGGCATTCCCGCCCCTGTTCTGCAATCGCCATCTGTGCGGAGCTATCTCGACCAGCACCGCAAAACGACGGTTGCATCCGGCGGTTCAGCCACGGCGCCGCCGCGACTGGCAAACACTGCGGACGTGAACAAGGCGCTGCACGTCCTGCACCGGCTCCACCTCGCTGAAGTCGACTTTGCCAGCCCTGATCAGACAGTCCGCGTCCATCAGCTCGTCCAACGCGCCATCCGCGACACGCTGACTATTGAGGAACGCGAGCGGCTCTCCCGAGCCGCTGCGGATGGCCTGACCTCCGCCTGGCCTGAGGTAGACCGCGACACCGACCTCGCTCAGACTCTGCGGGCCAACGCTGACGCACTCAGTCACCACGCCATGCAGGCCCTCCACCACCCTGACACACACCCCGTCCTGTTCCGCACGGGCAAAAGTCTCGGCGAAGCAGGTCAGACCACTGCTGCGATCGCGCACTTCCAGGACTTAACCGAATCAGTTCACCAGTGCCTGGGTTTGGAACACCCCGACGCCCTCGCCGCCCGTCACGAGCTCGCCTACTGGCGGGGGCATAATGGGGACGCGGCCGGCACGGCTGTAGCTCTCGCCGGAGTCTTCGCCGACCGGGTGCGGATTCTTGGCCCGGATCACCCCGACACTCTCACTACCGGTCACGAGCTTGCCCACTGGCGGGGGCATAGCGGGGACGCGGAAGGCGCGGCTGTAGCTCTCGCCGGAGTCTTCGCCGACCGGGTGCGGATTCTTGGCCCGGATCACCCCGACACTCTTACCAGCCGCAATGAGCTTGCCTATTGGCTGGGCGAGGCGGGGGACGCGGCCGGCGCCGCAGCCGCCTACGCCGAACTCCTTGAAGACCGGGTGCGGATCCTGGGACCGGACCACCCCGACACCCTCATCACCCGGCATGAGCTTGCCTATTGGCTGACCGAGGCGGGAGACGCGGCCGGCGCCGCAGCCGCCTACGCCGAACTCCTTGAAGACCGGGTGCGGATCCTGGGACCGGACCACCTGCACACGCTCGCCACCCGACACGACTTTGCCCACTGCCTGGGCAAGGCGGGGGACGCTGATGGCGCCGCTGCCGCCTACACCGAACTCCTTGCCGACCGGGTGCGGATCCTAGGCCCGGACCACCTGCACACCCTCGCCACCCGTACCAGGCTCGCCCATTGGCGAGGGGAAGCTGGGAACCCTGCCCTCGCTGCAAGTGTTCTCGCTCAACTCCTGTCCGACCACATGCGGATCCTAGGACCGGACCACCTGCAGACCCTCGACACCCGATACGACCTTGCCCACTGGCTGCGCGAGGCGGGGGACGCTGATGGGGCCGCTGCCGCCTACACCGAACTCCTTGCCGATCGGGTGCGGATCCTAGGCCCGGACCACCCTGGCACACTGGGTACCCGACACGACCTTGCGCGCTGCCTGGGCGAGGCCGGGGACGCGGTCGGCGCCGCAGCCGCCTACGCCGAACTCCTTGAAGACCGGCTGCGGATCCAGGGACCGGACCACCCCGACACCCTTGTCACCCGCGATGAGCTCGCCTACTGCCTGAGCGAAGCCGGGGATGCGGCCGGCGCCACAGCCACGTACACCAGCCTCCTCGCCAAGCGGCTGCGGATTCTAGGCCCGGACCACCCCGACACACTCGCCACCCGACACGAACTCGCGCGCTGCCTGGGCAAGGGCGGGGACGCGGCCGGCGCCGCAGCCGCATACAACGGCCTCCTCGCCAAGCGGGTGCGGGTCCTAGGCCCGGACCACCCCGACACACTCGCCACCCGACACGAACTCGCCCACTGGCGGGGACATAGCGGGGACCCGTCAGGCGCCGCCACCGCCTACGCCGAACTCCTGCTGGACCAGGTGCGGGTCCTGGGCCCGGACCACCCCGACACACTCGCCACCCGACACAACCTCGCCCATTGGCAGGGATATGGCGGGGACGCGACCGGCGCTGCGACAGCCTTCGCCGAACTCCTCGAAGCCCGAACGCGGATCTTGGGGCCAGACCACCCAATCACCCTCCACACCCGCAATGAGCTCGCCTACTGGCGGGGACATGGCGGGGACGCCTTAGGCGCGGCTGCCTCGTATGCCGAACTCTTGGAGCATGCCTTGCGGGTCCTGGGCCCGGACCACCCCATCAGCCTCATCGCCCGCAACAACCTCGCCCACCAGCTGGGCGAAGCCGGGGACGCGACTGGTGCCGCCACCACCTTCACCGCAATACTCGAAGACAACATGCGAAGCAAGGGCCGATATCACCCTGAAACACTGACAGCCCGGCGCAATCTCGCACAATGGCGGGGACAAGCCGGAGACGCAGTCGGCGCCGTGGCAGCGTACGCCGAACTGCTCGAGGACCTAGTGCGAACGGACGGCCGCTACCGCTACCACCTGGACACGCTCACCATCCGACACGAGCTCACCCGCTGGCGGCGCGAGGTGCAGCGGAAAGGCCCCTCGAACACGGATGGCTGAGACGCCCTGACCGATACAGGTCGCGCCCACAGTTGTGCAGCCGGCTAGCCCGGGCAGGATCACCGCACAGTGCGCAAGTACGCCCGGGCCCGTGGTATGAGGTCGTCCGCCGACCGGATCAATAGCCGCAGCGTCCACAAGCGCAATGGCAAGGAAGTCGCCGACGACGACATTGTCAAGGCTCTGGAAATCAGCGAGGACGAAGGTGAGGGACCACCGCGACCGCCCCGGCCTCCGTCGTGTACGGGGGCCGGGTCGGCACGGGGCGTCCTTCAGGCCGGGGAGGGCGGGTCAAAACGGCCTGGCGGGCACGCGGTGGCGCTGACGCTGGGCAGGGCACCGGCTGGGACGAGCCGTCGACACTGCCTCCACCACCAAAGGCATCCTCTACGCCGACCGCTACGGCGACATGCTCGCCCAACTGCGTGCCGACCACCGCGGCCCGACCCACGGCTACTACCTCGACGTGCCGTTCGACGAGACTCTCGCCCGGCATGCCACCAAGCCGATCGCCGATGACGTCGACGAGACGCAATTGCGCGACTGGTACCGGCCGCGCGATCTGCTGCCCGGCGGGCTCGAGGCCGTCATCGGTGCCGACAGCGCCCTGCACGAGACCGTCGACCGCATCATGCTTGACACCGGCCTGGCCCACCTGCCCGCACTGGACCGCTGACCGGGGCACCGTTGCGGCAGATGTTGCGCCTGCCTGGTGTGATGGAGGTTGCCCGGGCCCTCACGGCCTCCTGGGGTTCGCGCAGGTCATCACGGAGTACGGGCATGGTCGGGTGCTGACATCCCCGTTGCGGCGCTTTTGCCCTGTCTCTGGCTGGAGTTGAGGGAGGGGTTGGGATGGGCGGGGCGGACGCGGACTCGGACATCTAACCTCGCCGTTTCGGTTGAGATGAGGCCGGAAGCGGGGAGGGAATACCGAAGTGCCTTCTGAGCTGGGACGATGAACCTTGTCGAGGGGTTCTGTCGGTCCAAGTGGAAGGCACTTTCTGCGTGCAGGGTATCGAGAACACGAGCTGCGCGATCGACTCGATCCTTCGGCGGGCGTAGGGTGCGGCGGCGCGGGCACCCTCGCATAGGCTGGCCGGTCTCATCCGACGCACCGCGACGAGGATCAGCCCATGCCCAACAGCACCAGGATCCGCCTGATCGAGCCCGCCGATGCCGCCCCGATAGCCGCGCATCGGGTGCGGGACTTCGAGGCTTTCCGGCCGTGGGAACCGGCCCAATCGGCCGACTTCTTCACCCCGGAGGGCCAGGCGGAGCGGATCGACAGGCTGCTGGCCGGATACCGGGCCGGCTCGGTCTGGCCAGGCGTGGTGCTCGCCGACGACCAGGTGATCGGGCAGGTCACCGTCGGAGGCATCCTGCCGCAGCCGCACCTGCGCCGCGGCTCCGTCGGATACTGGATCGCCAGCGTCGCCCAGAATCAAGGGCACGCCGGGCACGCCGTCGGGCTTGTACTCCGGGTGATGACGGACGAACTCGGGTTGCACCGCGCCGAGGCGTCCACCAATCTGGAGAATCTGCCGTCGCAGCGGGTGCTGCGCCGCAACGGGTTCAGCCCGTACGGCGTCGCGCACTCCTCGATCTTTCTCGACGGGAGTTGGCGGGACGGGCTACTGTGGGAGCGGGTCCTCGGCGACTGACTCGCCGTTGCGGTTGAGATGAGGCCGGAAGCGGCCACAACCTGCGCGAAGTCCTCAACCTTGTCCACGACCTGAACGGCAAGCAGATCGGCGTGCGCTCACTGGCCGACCCGCTACCGATCAACACCGCCGACGAGGGCGTGGGCCGCATCGCCTTCCTGCTGCTGGCACTCTTCGCCGAGATGGAACGCACCTTCACCGCCGAACGCGCCGCCCACGCCCGAGCCGTGGCCGAAGCCGCTGGCCGCCGCACCGGCCGCCCCGTCGCCCACCCCGCCGGCAAAATCGAGTACGCGCGGCTGCTCGAACAGCAGGGGAGCAGCCTCGGCGAGATCGCCGCGAAGACCGACGTCCCCAAGACCTCTGTGCACCGCTATCTCGCGGAACCGGGGCCGGACGAGACGTTGAACGGAGCCAGTTGATGGCATCGGACCTCGACCCGCAGCAGGTCGAGACCATCGAACGGCACTGGCGCATCGGTGAACTCGTGCACGCCGGATGGAGACCGCGGACCCGATCCGATACAACGGCATCGACCTGCTCGTCTCCCCAGCCGACTACGGCTGGACCCCAACCGATCCAGGTCAAGACCTCGCGCGATCGGAACATCAACGTGTACCCGCGGTACGTCCGGGGCTGACTCGCCTGACTCCCACTCCTGTTGGTCTACACCCTGCTCGGTGACAGCCAGGCGCCGATGCCAGCCGATGCCGAGGGTGTCTACCTCCACTCCTACAACGACTACTCGCCGAGACTTCTTGTACTGACCCCCGCGGAAGCCTGGGCGCTCCCCACCAACAGCGGAAAGAGGGCTCTTCTGCCGTATGTGTCGGTCAGGCTGTCGTGAGTTAGCGGCCGGGGAGGGCGGGGCCCGGCGCCGCGCACTGCCGCACCGCCATGAGGAAGCGGACGGAGTTCAGCGTCAGCCCCGGCCGAGGACGCAGAACTTGTTGCCCTCCGGGTCGGCCAGGACGACCCAGGAGACGTCACCCTGACCCACATCGGCCCGTATCGCGCCGAGGCCTTCGAGCCGGGCGACCTCCTTCGCCTGATCCTCGACTGGGTCGGACATCACGTCGAGATGGACACGGTTCCATACGGCCTCGTCGTCGGGTGGGCGGCGGAACTCCAGGTACGGCCCGACGCCCTTGACGGAGCGCAGCAGGGCGCGGTCGTCGGTCAGCTCGTGGACGGTCCAGTCGATCGCCTCGCCCCAGACCCGGACCATGGCCCGTGGGTCGGCGCAGTCGACGACCACTGGGGCTATGGGCCCGGTGTCCCGGTAGAGCTCTCGGGGCTCCAGGACGCTGAACACATTGCCTTCCGGGTCGGCCATCACCGTCCACGGCGCGTCGCCCTGGTGTTCGGGCGGGCGGGCGAGCCGGGCCGGGCTTTGGACGCGTGCGGATCTCTTCGCAGGCAGCCGCATGTCGTCGATCGCCGTGGACGGACTCACCCGGATCTCTGCCCGCGAGGATCCGATCGTCTCAAAAACAGCGTTCCCTGGGGTGGTCCGGGGGTGGACGTCACCCCGGTTGCGCCCTGGTCGTGCAGGCCGCAGGCTGCCCCCATGGACTACACCCCGGAAGCAGGCGTGCGGCCCATTCTGGTGACCGGTGCTGCGGGCAGGGTCGGCGCCGTCGGCAGGACAGTGGTGGAAGGTCTTCAGCGCCGGGGCCTCCAGGTCCGTGCTTTGGTGCGCCGGGATGACGACCGTGCTCAGGCGCTGCGCGCGACGGGCGCCGAAGTCGTGGTCGGAGATCTGACGTGTGCCCGTGATGTCGCCGACGCCCTCGACGGCTGCGGACGGGTGTATTTCGGCATGGCCGTGTCGGCTCAGTATCTGCTGGCCGCCGTGACCACAGCGGCGGTCGCGCGCGCCTATGGAGGGCTGGAGGCGTTCGTGAACATGTCGCAGCTGACCGTCTCCGAGATGGACGCCACCAGCGGCTCCGAGTCGCATCAGCATCGTCAGCAGTGGCTGGTCGAGCAGGTTCTCGATTGGTCAGGCCTGCCCGTGGTCCAGGTCAGGCCCACCGTCTTCATGGAGAACCCGCTCTTCCAGATCGCGTTTTCCTCGATCGCCAAGGACGACGTCATCAGGTGGCCCTTCGGCAAGGCGAAAACCTCCCCGATCGCGGCCGGTGACGTTGCCGCGGTCGTCGAGGAGATTCTGGCCGATCCGGCCCGGCACATCGGCCGGATCTATGAGCTGACCGGCCCCCGATCACAGGACATCGCCGCTCTGGCCGCGGAGATTTCCGATGCTTTGCACCGCACAGTCGGCTACACCGACGTCCCGTTGCAGGAATGGCTCGACAACGATCTCGGGGCGCTGGGACTGCCGGACCATGTCTTCCAGCACATCTCCACCATGGCTCGCCTACACGCGGCCGGCCGCTACGACCGCCAGGCAGACGGCATGGCAGAGGTCACAGGGCGGTCCGCTGCAGGAGTAGCCGATTTCGTCCGCAAGAACCTCGAGCTGTTCACTCGCTGAAGCCCCTTGCCGTCCGGGCCGCCGCGGTCGGCCGGGCCGGGCTGCCAGGGCGGATCGGCCACGCTGAGGCGGGTTCACACTGGTCTCGCGTGACCCCGCGCCTTCGGCAACCGCGGTCCTGAGGCCGCCCGGCCGGTGTTGCCGGGGCGGCCTCAGACATGCGCGGGCCCCCGGCGGCGCCCAGAACGCAGCTCCTTGGTCCGGATTGCGGACATACGGGTGCAGACACAACGTACGGGTCACAAGCCGCGGTCGCAGTCTGGCCGATTGAGCAGGGGGCTGACCCGCGACGGCACCCATGCCGGTTCAGGGCACGGGGCATTCTTCGGGACTAGCGGGCCATGGTGACCGTGATGGGGACGTCAGGGCATCGGCTCAGGTCTTCGGTGAGCGCGGCCTGTTCGGTGGTGTCGATGCTCAGGCCCCAGCGGGTCTTGTCGGCGATCCAGTCGGTGACGTAATGGCAGCGGTAGCCGTTGGCCGGCGGAAGTCAGGTGCTGGGGGCGACGGTCTCGAAGACCGCGCTGATGAGTACCGGTGAGGACACCGGCAGTGGGACCGCCGGGTGACTGGGCGGCAGGGCGAGGTGGGAGAGGTCGACGGCGGTGACGACGGTGCCGTCGTGATGCAGCTCCACCAGCAGGCCGCGCCGGCGTGAGGCGCGGGCCGGGACGAGCATGTTGGTGTCGACCCAGCGTCGCAGGCCCTTGCGCGGATTGTTGTTGAGGAGATCATGGAAGAGCTGAGGGCCCAGAAGGCGCGGCATCGGGATGGCGCTGGCGAGCAGGGTCTCCGCCCGCTTAGCGCCTTGGGACATGACGTGCTGCGCCTCTGACCGTGACAGCGCCGGCACCATCCGGGGGATGAGGCGTGCGGGCCGTGCGGCGACGACCGGCCATGCCGCAGGACCGTCCGACTCCCCGAGAACGAGGTCGGTGGTGTGCTGGAGGTGCTGGTCCAGAGCGGCCTCGGCTGCATCCTGGCGGGCGAAGCGTTCCCGGAACGCTAGTGCGATCTGGTGCTCGGCCATGGAGTCGGTGTCGTCACGGTGCCGGAAAGGCGCGTTGAAGGTCGTCCTGTCCTTATCGCAGCCCATTCCGCAGCTAAACCGGCATTGCCAGTACTGCAGAGGGCGCTGGCCCGATCGTCGACGGTGGCGGTGGCGCAGCTGGCTCACGATGGGCCGGCTGCTGCCGGCCGGCGCCTGACCGCCCCGCGTTCCGCACCGCTTTGCGCTCGTCGAGCTCCATCGCCCCCGGGGCGCGCATCATCAAAGGAGGGGAAGCCATCGACGAGGAGTGGCGATGAGGTTGTCGTTCCTTGAACCCCTCTACGCGGAGCCGGGCCCGTTCGCCTCCGTGTACCTGGACACCTCCCGAAACGTCCCGCATCCCGAGCGGGCGATCGCGCTGCGCTGGGGACGGCTGCGCGAGAGTCTGTCCCGTCAGGGCTCGGACCCGGCGCTGCTGAACGTACTGGAGGAGGTGGTCGGCGCCGACACAGACGTGCCGGGCATGCACGGTCAGGCCATCTTCGCCGCCCACGGCACGCTCGTCCTGGACGGGGAGCTGCCCAGGCCGCCCGAGCACGACTCCGCGCGCTACAGCACCCTGCCGGACGCGATGCCCCTGGTCACCCAGCACCTTCCGGAGATCCCCTACATGGCTGTAGTCGTCCACTACGGCGGCCTTCCGACCGCCGAGACCCACGGCTGGGTCACTCTGGAGGCGGAGACCGGCACCTGGCCCGCGTCCACCGTCACCCCGGGTGAGCGGCTGCACCGCCACGTCGCGGTGGCGAACTGGCACCGCACCTCCCTCGGACTCGGTCACCCGCTGGACGAACGGGCGCGGCGCGCCCATGCCGACGCCGTCGTCGTGGGCGGGGACGAATGGGCGTGCAACGTACTGATCCGCCGCCTGCCGCACACCCTGCGGGACAAGGTCGTACGCGTGGGCGGCAGGACCCCCACCGACACCGGACGCGCCCTGTTGGAGCCGCAGCTCGACGGCGTCTTCCGCGGCCGCATGGCCGCCCACGACCGGGAACTCGTGGACATCTTCATCGGCCGGCGTGCCCTGGACGGCCCCATGACGGAGGGGCTGGCCGCCACCGTCGCCGCCCTCCAGCGCGGCCAGGTCGCGGCACTGCTGCTGAACCGGCCGCCAGGGTCTTCGGTGCGGCTCTGGGCGGGCTCCCAGCCCACTCAGCTCGCCCTGACCGAGGCGGAGCTGATGTCCTTCGGCGTGCGGGCCCCGCGCGAGGAACGCGCCGACGAGGCCCTCGTCCGGGCCCTTGTCGGCACCGGTGCCGAGCTGGTCGTCGTACCGGAGAGCGAGCTGAGGCTGTACGAGGGCGTGGGCGCTCTGCTGCGGTACACCGACCCGGGGACCAAGTCCTGACGCCGACGCGCTGCGCCTCCCGGATCACGGGTCGCTCCTTGCGCCCGACCGCCCCGGATCGCGCCGTGCGCGGAACATGCCGACACTGGGCTGGAGCGGCAGCGCAGCCTATGAGCGGCGGATGGGGCACATGGACAGGAACAGGAGCGGCGCGGAGGAGACGGACGTTTCGATCACACCGCCCAAGACCTGGGCGGTAGGCGTGCCAGCGGTGGCCAACCCGCTGCGGTACTCCCTGGAGCAGACGACGGTCCGCCGTACGGCGCTGACGCTGCTCAACCTCAACGAGACCAAGGGCTTCGACTGCCCGGGCTGCGCCTGGCCGGAACCGGACCCCGCTCACCGGCACCGCAACGAGTACCGCGAGAACGGCGCCAAGCACGTGGGCGACGAGGCGACGTCGGGCGGCGCGCACGATCACGCCGCGCGGCTTCTGGAACGCACCACGACCGGGGCCGCCGGCGCCGCCGTCACGGCCCCGTGGTCCGATGACCCATGAAGGGACCCCCGAGGACCTGGTCCGCGCCGCCCACGCCGTGGGCGTGACCGACGCCCGTCTCCTGGAGGCCGTACGGAGCATCCCCCGGGCGGCATTCGTCCCCGCGGACGAGGTGACATCCGCGTACCGGGACACGCCCGTTCCGCTCCCCCACGGGCAGGTGACCACCCAGCCCTCGCTGATCGCCATGATGGTCTCCGCTCTCGGCCTCACCGGAGACGAACAGGTCCTGGAGGTCGGGACCGGATACGGCTGGCAGACCGCGCTGCTGGCCCGCTTGGCCGCGTACGTCGTCAGCGTCGAGCGCTGGCCCGACCTGGTCGACGAGGCCCGCCTGCGGCTGGCCGGACAGGGCGTCGGCAATGCCGAGGTCGTACTCGGCGACGGAACCCTCGGGATGCCGACTCGTGCCCCGTACGACGCCGTCATCGTCTGCGCGGCCTTCCCGCGCGTGCCTGAGCCGCTCGTGGATCAGCTCCGCACCGGTGGCCGGCTCGTCCAGCCGATCGGGCAGGGCGGGCAGGAGCGCGTCGAGCTGTACGAGCGGCGGGCCCAGAACCTGGTGCACCGCAGGACGGTCACCGCGGCCCGGTTCGTCCGGCTGTACGGCGCCCACGGCTACGACCAGCGGTGACGCGCTCAGCGCTGAGAGGTCCCGACCAGAGTGCCGGAGGCCAGCTCCCTGCCCTTCAGGGCACGGTGCACGTCCTCGACACCCGGGCGGTCGTGCAGCGGCAGCGGCTCGGACAGGGCGTACAGGCGGAAGAAGTACCGGTGCGGCCCGTGCCCCGGTGGAGGCATCGGCCCTCCCCAGCCCACGTGCCCGAAGCCATTGGGTGCTGGCCTGGCCTGTAGCAGGTCATCCCTGCCATCGACACCCGTCCCGAGCCCCGGCCCCTCACCCGCGTACGGGATCGCCTTGCCCGGTCCCTGCCGGTCCAGGAAATCGTGCGTCTTGACCAGTACCGGCTCACCGGCGCCGGCCGCCACTGGTAGCCAGCATTCCTGTAGTCGCCGACGAGTTCCTTTCGTCACGGTCGGGGTGCTGCTTGCCCTTGATGGTCTTGGCGCCTGCCTGCAGGCTGAAGCCTTCCTCACGCAGCAGGTCTCCGACCGTGTCCGCGCTCACCCTGTGCCCCTGACGGGTGAGTGCGGCCGCGAGGTTGCTGGTCGACTCCACCGTCCAGCGCAGCGGCGACATCGGATCGCCCCGCTCGTCGGGTTGCACCAGTGCCAGCAGCGCGGGCCGCAGACCCGTATCAAGGTCCGCAGCCTTCTCTTCCGACCACCACCGGGCCTGCGGACCCGCCCCAGAAGCTCCTCACCGGCCTCCAGCTCCTCCACGCCCTTGCGACCGTCGTCTCGCTGACCTGCGCCGCCCGCGCGACCGCCCGGACACCGCCATGCCCCAGGATCCGGGCCTCGGCACCCATCATGAGCCGCCGCTGACGCTCGTCCAGATGCGGGAACAACGCCCCGAACTTCACAGCGAGGTGCCCACGGACCTCATCGGAGACGCTCGTACCGCAAGAACGAGCCGCATCCCGCGAAGCAACACCTTGATTCTCTGCGAACCCTTAGACCCAGCCCTTACGACCTGGTGCGCAATTGCCTCGCGCACGAGCCGCCCCGCGATCTACCCTCGCGGCCATGACGTCACACGATGCGCCTGAAGGCTCCCGGATCGCTCCCGGTGGTGCCGGGCTGGTGATCCGGCAAGAGAACGCTGACGATCACCGAGAAGTGCGCGAGGTTCATACGCGCGCCTTCGGTGACAGCGAGCGGGTTCCCGGGCTCGTGGAGGCACTTCGCGTTGCGGAGGCTGCGTTGGCGCCGATGTCCTTCGTCGCCACCGTTGATGACCGGATCGTCGGGCATGTCCTGCTGAGCGCGACGCGGTTGGACGCTCCGCGCCGGATCGTGGATGTCCTGTGCCTGTCACCGCTGGGCGTGGTCCCGGAGTTCCAGCGTCGGGGCATCGGTACTCAGCTCATCGAGTACGCCCTCGCGGCGGCCGACAGCCAGGGTGTGCCGTTGGTATTCCTGGAGGGTTCGCCGCGCTACTACGGCACGCGGGGCTTCGAGGGTGCCAGCGCGGTGGGCTTCCGTTCGCCGTCGCTGCGTATTCCTGAAGCCGCGTTCCAGGTCGCCCGGTTGTCCGCTCACGAGCCGTGGATGACGGGCACCTTCGTTTACTCAGAGGTCTTTTGGGCCTTTGACTGCGTCGGCCTGCGCGACCCCGAGGTCTGAGGGGCTACCCGCAGGCACTCGACCTGATTCCCAGGACTATCCCGACATCCTTCTGACCGCGCTTCCGTGATGACTACGTGAGAAGCGGGATGCGCGCTCCGTTGTCGAGCCGAGGTGTGATGGATGCACGACGCCGCGCACCGCGGCGGATGCGGAGAACTGCTGTGAGGTCAGTCCAGCGGTGTTGCGGGATCCGTACTCTGGCCGCGCGGGGCTGGCAGCGGATCGGGCGATTGAAGTGGCGGGGCCACGTCGAGGACGTGGAGGGTGTCGGGCATTGTTTTCAACTTCAGGCTTGCGATCAGCTGTCGGCCTCGGGCGCCGGACCTGTGTTGGACGGTGCGAGCGGCCAGATGCTCGAAGAAGGGCATGAAGCCTGGTGGGACACCGGCCATCCCGGTGTCGCGGCGACGGGAACGCTCACGCTCAACGAAGGGCTGCAGCGCGATCCACGCCCGGATGATCATCGTGGCATTCGCGGAGACGACGAGCTTCTCGTCGATGAGTCTGAATGCGATCAGGATGCCAAGCCACTCGAGCGTCGCGCAGACGTTGAAGGCGGCGTCGATGCGTCGTTCCTCCTCCGGAGTGCCGTCACCGCCCCAGCCCTCCACCAGCCCCGTCCGGGGTGGATGGCGGATGACCAGGTCCAGGTCACGCCGGAACTCCACGGACCGCAACTCGCGGTAGAGGGCCGAGAAAACGCTGAGCCCGTTGGTGTCCGTGGCAATCCGTGTGGCCCTTCGGACTTGATGCACTGCCACTGCCAGCGCGGCCAGGGCGATCAAGAGTGACACCGCGACATTCAAGGAGTCGAGCATCGGCACTCCGGCTCTGCAGGGTGGCTTCTCGCTCCAATTGTGGTGGCGGCAGGACAGGTACGGCTATGGCTCGGCGGGCCGCGCGTGAGCGGAATCGAACGAAGGGGTGGGGGCGCATCGAGTCGAACCAGGCCACGAGTCGCACATGCTCTGGTCCATGTAGCTCGGCCAAAGTCCGCATCACGTTCCAGATCGGCGCCCAGTGGGTCCCTGCCCCGGCAACGGTGGTTCGGCTGAGCGTGCCGGACCGATCGGTCTCGTCCCAGTTGGCGGCTGCCAACTCGGCCCGGCTGATCCACCTCGTTCCGTGCGAGTCCTGTGGCCCGCCCCACGCGTTGAACGCGTTCCGTAGTCCGTCTGAGGCGCCTACCGGCAGACCGCGGTCCTCGCTCAGCGGCCGCAAGCCGAATGAGTTGCGGACGCCGAAGAGGCAGGCCCCGTGTCACCGGGACGGCTTTCGTGTTCGCGGGCGGATGCCTGGCCTTCGAGGGTCGAGGGGGAAGGGCTCGGCATCTGCCTGGCCGCTCCAGGAGTGGCTCCCGCGCGACTCGGCGCGGCGTTCAGTATTGATCGGTCTCGATGAAACCCGCGTCCGCGTCGTCGTCCGCGCCCAAGGCGGCAGCGGTCGGGTCGAATCCGGGCGGGCTGTCCTTCAGGCCCAGGCCCAGGCCAGCCAGCTTCGCCTTGACCTCGTCGATGGACTTCGCACCGAAGTTGCGGATGTCCAGGAGGTCGGCCTCGGAGCGCGCCAGGAGCTCACCCACCGAGTGGACGCCCTCACGCTTGAGGCAGTTGTAGGACCGAACGGTGAGCTCGAGCTCCTCGATCGGCAGCGCCAGGTCGGCGGCAAGGGCGGCGTCCGTGGGGGACGGGCCCATGTCGATGCCCTCGGCGTCGATGTTCAGCTCGCGGGCGAGACCGAACAGCTCGACCAGGGTCTTACCCGCGGAGGCCATGGCGTCACGGGGACGCATCGCCTGCTTGGTCTCGACGTCGACGATCAGCTTGTCGAAGTCGGTGCGCTGCTCGACACGCGTGGCCTCGACCTTGTACGTGACCTTGAGAACCGGCGAGTAGATGGAGTCGACCGGGATACGGCCGATCTCCTGGCCCACCTGCTTGTTCTGCACGGCGGAGACGTAACCGCGACCGCGCTCGACGGTCAGCTCCATCTCCAGCTTGCCCTTGCCGTTGAGCGTGGCGAGGACGAGGTCGGGGTTGTGCACCTCGACACCGGCCGGGGGCGCGATGTCGGCGGCGGTGACCAGACCCGGACCCTGCTTGCGCAGGTACATCACGACCGGCTCGTCGTGCTCCGAGGAGACGACCAGCTGCTTGATGTTGAGGATCAGGTCGGTGACGTCCTCCTTGACGCCCGGCACGGTGGTGAACTCGTGCAGGACGCCGTCGATGCGGATGCTGGTGACAGCAGCGCCGGGGATCGACGACAGGAGGGTACGGCGGAGGGAGTTGCCGAGGGTGTAGCCGAAGCCCGGCTCCAGCGGCTCGATCACGAACCGGGAGCGGAACTCGTCGACGACCTCTTCGGTCAGAGACGGACGCTGAGCAATGAGCACGAGGTGTTGCCTCCAGAGTATGGCGCTCGCTACGTGACGCCGTAGACACCACGAAGGGTACGGGCCATACGGCCCCCGAAGAGGCCGAACCTCCCGGCTCCACTCATCTGCCAGCCAGTCGGCGGCCCCGCTCTAGCTGGAGTGGAGCCCGACGACCAACTGCTCCTGCTTCTGGGAGTCAGCCAGCAGTGCAGTCCGTCTTCTTCACGGCGGGTCGGATGCCTTTCGCAGACCTCCCAGAGCGCGCTGGAGCCGAGTTCAACACAGGACAAGGCGCTCCTGGCGACGGATCATACGGAGGGTCCGGTGCGGGTACAGCCGGGGATGAAATCGGCCTTCCGCCTCCGGCCCGGTGGGGTCGTCGCCGGCAAGGCCAGCGGTGAAGCGTGCGAGCAGGGCGCCGGACTGCAGGGAGCGGCCGTCGACCGCGGTCATCAGGAGGAGTTGGAGATCGCACTCTTGGTGTGAGTCCGCAACAAGGTGCCGGCCCTCGCGAGGTCCTCGGGGGTGTCGACCTCCGACCCTTCGTCCACGACGCCGAGCATCCGTACGCCGTGACCGTGTTCGATGAAGCGCAGCATTTCCACGGCAGATGCCGGAACATGCTGAGGGCCGTTCCGGTGAAGCCGTAGAGACCGAGCTGGCGCAGGTATCGCGGCCGATCCCCGCGCGGGTAGGGGATCGGCTGCCGGGAGAACATCAGAGCGTTGTTCTCGGCATCGACGACCACTCGTGTAGCGACCTCCCCGCCCCGTCCCGGTCCCGCACCACCACAGGTGGTGCGGGACCGGGCTGTCTGCCTGTCACCGGGCGCGGAACGCCAGTTGCCCGGCCAAGCCTCCGGGTGTGCGAGCACGCCCGATCGAGCCGTACGGACCATGAGCTCTCTGACCTTCGGGGGGCGGGCGGATCAGCGCAGTCCGGCGAACAGGTCGTTCTCGGGCACGGCTGCTCCGGTGGTGTCCTGGACACGTACGAAGGTCTCGACGCCCATCAACTCGGTGAACCTCTCCTGGCCCATCCTGAGGAAGAAGATGTTCTCGCCCTGGCTGGCATGTGCGGCCAGCGCATCGAACTTCTGGCCGCCGAACGCGGTGGTGTCCACCCAGGTGGTGATCTCCTCGTCGGGGAGTCCGATGTCGGCCATCGCGGCGGCCTCAGCGGGATCCGGCTCCTGCCCGTTCGCACCGAACTCGCGCATGACCTCCCCGAACCGCTGCATCATCGAACGCGGCACCGTCGTCCAGTACACCTTCGGTGTCAGCGTGGTCATCGCCAGCGCCGCCATCGTGATGCGGTTGGCCTGGATGTGGTCGGGGTGGCCGTAGAAGCCGTTCTCGTCGTAGGTGACGACCACGTCGGGCTGGTAGCGCCGCAAGAGTTCCGCGAGTCGGGCAGCGCCCTCCTCCACGGGTGTCTGCCAGAAGGAGCCGGGGGCGTCATTGGCCGGCCAGCCCATCATCCCGGAGTCGGCGTAGTCCAGCATCTCGAGATGACTGACCTTCAGGACTTCGCAGCTTGCCTCGAGTTCCTGACGCCGCATCAAGGCGACGGCCGCCGGATCGTGCCCGGGATCGCCCGGCTTGACACCCCCCGGTCCGTCACCGCAACCGCCGTCGGTGCACGTCACGAGGACCGTGCGAATGCCCTCCGCCGCGTATCGCGCGAGGACACCTCCCGTTCCAGTGGCCTCATCGTCGGGGTGGGCGTGCACCGCCATGAGCGTCAAGGGTCGGTCATTCATAAAACAGTCCTCCTGTGTGAATAGGCCTCTGTCCGAGTCCGGGGCAGGCGCATAAGCGGTCGCCCCGATATCGGGTGGCCGGGCGTACCGGACCCGGGGCCCCGGATCGCGTCGGGCGGACGATCTTTTGGTCCCTCTGTTCCCCGCCCGTGCGGCCCCGGTCCCTCGGCCGGTGCAACAGCGCTGGCCGGATCGGCTGTTCCCGCCGCGCACGGGGACAGCCTTGGGCCTTGGCGCTCGCGCCCGTGCACTTCGCTTCCAGACTTGCCCGTGAGTCTTCACGAGTTCGTCGGCTTGTTGCACCGGCTCGGGCCCCGGCACACTGCTGCCCTGCCCCGCCGCTTTTCCCGGTTCCGCCCGCCACGACATCAGCCCTCGTCCATGCCGTGCCGGTCAGCGTGGTAACGGAGAAGATCGGGCAGGTCCGCGCCGAGCTTGCCCGCCAGCACGCCGTCGCCGTCTCCACGGACCACGCCGGCAGTCGGCGCAACCAGATGTTCATCAGCAAGGTCTTCTCGACAACCGACGTCAGCAACGGTCGCCGACAACAGAGCCGGTGGCGGGGGCGGCATCTTCAAGGTGCCCGGCACGGTCACGCTCAACGACACCCGAATCAAGCGCAACCACCCGAACAACTGCGCTCCGCCCGGCAGCGTCCCCGGCTGCACCGACTGCTCAGCGCCGTCTTCCATACCTGCCGGGGCGAGCTTGTCGGTGGTGAGTTCACTCTGTGGGCCCGGCGTCCTACATGCTTCCGGCCCCCTTGAGATTGGCGTCGAGGGGGCCGGTGCGTTGGTAGCGGGGACAGGATTTGAACCTGCGACCTCTGGGTTATGAGCCCAGCGAGCTACCGAGCTGCTCCACCCCGCGTCGGTGCGCCCAGCTTACGTCATGCGCCGGGCAGGGATTACCAGGACATGTGCCGGGCAGGAGGTGCGCGCGAGGCGCCTGCAGGGGAGCCGAGGTTGCCTCGACCGTGCACCACCAGAACGCACCGAGGGAGAGTCCAGCCAGAGGCGTCTCCCTGCTGGCGCGGGCCCTGGCGGGCAAGCGGGTGGCCCCTGGCTATGTTCCCGGCGTATTGCGTGCCGTCCTGACCGGAACCCAGATCTGCAGCAGCAGCGACGTCGGCGAGGCCATGGGGATGACACTCATCCGCCTTCGCCCGCAGGAGATCACCCCGGACCCGGAACCCGAACTGGGCCTGGCCCTCACCGTCCTGCGCGCCCTGTCCGAACCCGGCGACGACGAGAACCCCTTCCTGATCGGCTTCCTGATGCACGGCGACGGCCTGATGCGCCTGTACGTGCAGCGGCCCGACCGGCCCGGCATCATCGGCGCCGACATCCGCCTGACCAACACGCGCACCGCGCTGATCGCCTCAATCCCCGCCCTCATCGGGGAAGAGCAGCATCAACAGCCGGCCCCGGACGACCCTCACTGCGATCTCCTTGTAGACCTGACCGACTGGTAGAGCTTCGTGCGTTGGGCTGCCGGCGGATGGCGCCTGTCGGAGTTCACTCAGCAGGACGGCCCCGAGCCGGGGCGCAGGCGAGTACGAGCAGGCCCCGCGACGGCACGGGAGGGCACGCTCCCGCGCTGAAGGGCTCCCAGGACGGCGGACGCCTGATGGGCTGAGGTCGAGGGGTGTGTGCCCTGTGCGGCGTTCTTAGACTGATGTGGGATCTCAGAACGCGCGTCACATGCCGACGCTGTGGCCTGCCGCTCTCTGCTCATTCTCACGCCGATGGCCGTGCTTCTGTCTCAGGAGCGTGGCCATTTCCGGCCTCGGGGAGCAATGGAACAGTGGTTGGCGTTAAGCATTGACCGACGTCATGGACGCCGTTGACGGCGGGCGTTCCCGCCGGTTACCCGTGCTTGTCCGGTTCGG
The DNA here is from genome assembly GCF_900215565.1 of Streptomyces sp. Ag109_G2-15. Classification (NCBI taxonomy): domain Bacteria; kingdom Bacillati; phylum Actinomycetota; class Actinomycetes; order Kitasatosporales; family Streptomycetaceae; genus Streptomyces; species Streptomyces sp. Ag109_G2-15. Next base: position 72,738 of record NZ_OCNI01000002.1, on the reverse strand, counting down.
CGTCGGCGAAGGCGCGGTATCCGCCGAGATCTCGGGCTGGGCGAGGATGTCGCCGCGGTGTACGACTCGGACCGGACCCGGGGCCATCATCGGATGCTGATCCGCCGGCGTAGCGAGGTCGTGTCGGACATTCAGCAAGACCGCCGTCGTCGTCATCACCGCGCAGTCCGCCGGGCGCAGGGTCTTCGGCCTCGCCACCGCAGGCGCCCGTCTCGCTTGACCGCTTGCGCGTCAGTCCGGCAGCCAGTGCAGCTCGTGCGCCAGGGTTTTGGCGACGGCACGGATGCGGCGGTGTAGCGGTGACTGCTCGCGTGGGAGGACCAGGTGGGTCGTCAGGCTGGGCGCGCCTCGCAGTGGTCGCCAGGTGAGACCGGCCGGTTGTGCCGTGGCCGCGGCTTCTCCGGCCGGGGCGAGGGTGACCCCGTCGCGCAGGTCGCGCTGAGACATGTCGAAAGAGACTGCGGGCGTGTGGAATCGGGGGTGTGGTCGGGTGTCTCGGAACAGTGCGGACAGCTGATCGTGGATCACGGGGTTGGCCGCACGGTCCGGGAGTCGCAGCGGATACGCGGCCGCGTCGGCGATCTCGATCTCCGGGTGTTCGGCCAGCGGATGGTGCTGCGCCAGCTGGACCCCGATGCGCGCACGCCGCAGCAGGAACCGGCGCACGCCACGGCCCGGCTGTTCACCGCGGGTGATCCCGGCATCGATGCGGCCGTCGGCGACCGCGGGGGAGATCTCCGGAGTCGCCATCGGGACCGCGCCGACCTCGAGTCCGCTGTTGCCGCGAATCAGCCTGTCTACCAGCGCCGGTGCCGTCTCGGCCCCGGTGCTGAGGCTGTATCCGATGCGCAGCGTGCCCAGTTCACCGGCCGCCGCGCTCCGGGCGGTGTCCCATGCTCGGTCCAGCGCCGCCAGCGCGGGCGGCGCGGACTCCGCCAAAGCCGCGCCGGCCGTGGTCAATACCACGCTACGCGTGTTGCGGACCAGCAGGGCCGTACCGAGTTCCGCCTCCAATCGGCGCATCCGGGCGCTGAGTGCGGGCTGTGCGATACCGATCCGGGCGGCCGCGCGGGTGAAGTTCAACTCCTGCGCCAGCACCAGGAAGTACCGCAGGCTCACCGTATCCGGCGCCACGTGCCCTCCCTGCCGATTGATAACGATCCGTTCTGAGTCTATCCCGTACTGGTCTTTCCCTCGACCGCACATCAAGCCCTAACCTGCGCATATGACGATTCAACTGACCGCAGTACCCGGCGCCGGGATCGATCGATCTGAGTGTCAATTCGAAGTCGGACGTGTCCGGCCCAACACAGGAGGATTCCATGGCTAAGGGCTACTGGGTCAGTGTCTACCCCGCCATTTCCAACCCTGAGAGGCTGACTGCCTACGACAAGCTGGCCGGTCCGGCTGTCCAGGCTGGGGGCGGGCGCGTCCTGTCCCGGATCCCGTCCCGTGGCGGTCGAGTCGTCGCCCACGAGGCCGGAAACACGCAACGCGTCGTTCTGATCGAGTTCGACAGCTTCGAACAGGCCGTCGCGGCATACGATAGCGAGGCATACCAGAAGGCGCTGGTGGCCCTCCCCGACGGCTTCGAGCGCGACTTCCGCATCATCGAAGGCATCGACTGACCGGCGGGCCCAGCCATCGCTGAGCATCCGTCACCTGATACGCACACGGTGCTGAACGACGACTCACGAGACGAGTTCGAAGCCATGCCCCGCGTCCCAGTTCGTCGTCGACGTCCTCGACGGCCTGATCCCTGTCGGGCGGATCGAAGAAACGACGCGACGTCCGGGCCAGCTGGACTGTCTCGCTGACCTCGTCGACGAAACTGCTGGTGGTGGCCTTGCCGATCTTGTTGGTGCTGACGTGGGTGAACCACATCTTGCCGTCGGGGCCGGTGGTGACCTGGTCCGGGCGCGAGCCCGCGGTGGGCACCGGGTACTCGGTGATGGCCCCGGCCGGGGTGATCTTCCCGATCTTGTGGCTGTTGTATTCGGTGAACCACAGATTGCCGTCCGCACCGGCGGCAATCCCGACCGGAGTGGAGTTCCTCCCGATCTGGACGTCCTGGGGCTGGGTGAACCAGACGTTGCCGTCCGGGCCCGTGGCGATGCCCTGAGCCCGGCCGGGCACGCTGTGCTCGGTGATGGTCACCACCGCGGATGCCGGGATCGCGCCCACCCCGCGCCTGTAGCGGAGCGCTCACTTCCTCCTCGGGCGGCCCGGATATGACCCGGCGGGGCGCAGTTGAGTGCCGGCCTTCAGCAGAGCCAGGCGGACCGTGGCGAGGCTGGTTCCGTCCCGGTTCGCGATGTCCTGGAGCGCCCGCGATGGACGAGCCGTCTCGACCTCGTGCGGGCGGGACTGGTTGGTCGGCCGCCTGACGGACGGACAGAGGCCATGGCGGTCGGCTCCCTGACCAGGGGAACAGTTTCCATCGGAGCCCTCGTGGCATGGCCCATCGGTCCGGCGTCGGCGTGCCCGGCTCTGCCGCTCGCTTCCTCGCCGCCCGCCGGGGGAGGGAAGCCGACGTGCCCTCGGAACCCGACGGTGGTGAGGAGGGTGGGAGCGCACTGCGGTGAGTCCGCGGGTACCGAGGCACGATTGAAGTCCTGGCGCATCTTCCGCAGATCCCGATGCGGCCCGAATCGAATGACGTTAATCGCCGCGGCCGTCCTCACCCTGGAACGGCAACGCTGAAAGAGCTCAGTGAACCCCACCAACCCGGAGGACCTGATCACCCAGATCAGCAGTCTGGCCTCGCAGCTCGCCCGGCGCACCGACCTCACCGAAGTCCCCGACCCCAGGCGGTCCCTGTACGAGCTGACCTCTGCCCTGGCGTCCCTGACCGGCCCGCTCGACACGCTCACCTCCGCCGGCGAGTACCCGGACGACATCACCGGCCGCGAACTGAACGCTCCCGCCCAAGCGATGAAGGACGCCGTCCGCGCCGTCCACCACCTTCTGGGGGCGGCTGTGACAGGCGAGAAGGACCAGCACCCCTGACCCGCCAGGGTCACAGCCCGCACCCCCAGCTGACCGCAGGGCGTGCCGCCCCGCTCTGCGCCCCGGGCCACGAGACCCGGGACGAGGACATCGCTGACCTGCGGTCAGAAGGTGTTGAGGTATCCGGCCTTCCAGTCGGCCAGCGACCGCGGGTGCCACCGGATGGTGAGGGTCTCGCCGGTGAGCGGGAACCGCGGGCAGTGGACACCGTCTCATTGGTTCGTGAAGTGCGCCGGGCCGACCTCGGGGTCCCGGTAGGCGGGCTGAGCGCAGTGGCAGCACACGCTGACCGGGCCCGTGAACGTCTGGAACGGGCCGTCGGCGCGCAGGTGCCTGTACCTCCTCGTGAACGGGGCGTCGGTGCGCGGGTACCGCTCCCGGACGTGCTCCAGAGACAGCCAGTCCCAGTCCATGCGGAGCACGCTGGCGGCGGCGGAGAAGGCCGGGCAGAGCACTGCGCCCTCCTGCTCGGCGAAGTGGCTGGCGCCGCGGCTGCTGTCGTAGGCCGGCTGCCCGCAGGTGCGGCAGATGCCGATGTCGCCCCGGTAGGTACGGATGCTGGCGCCGGGTGCTTCGAGGGCCTGGCGGCGGGCCCGCGTGTAGCGGATACCTGAGTCGGCTGCGGCGGCGCGGATGTCCAGCTTGCGGCGGCGGTTGCGAGTCATCGCAAAGTCCTCCCTGGCACGCCCACGCCCGCGCCGAAGCGAGGAAAAGTCGATGTTCATGCGCGATTCGGAGAACCTTCTCCGCCTGCGGGGGCGTGGATACTTGCCCGCGGGGAGTCTGACGTGCGCGCCGCCTGGCCGAGATCCCACACACGCACGTCCCGCCCGCGCGGCGCTTTCGGACTGCCGGGCCATCCACAGGCGCTTACACGGCTCGTCAAGGAGCCGTACTGTGCTGCCCTGGTTGATCACGAGCACGGGGGTACGTGATGGCGTACGGCGTGGACCTGACCCGCAATAGCGTCGTCGCGATACCGGCCGGGGTAAGGCCGCCGGTGAACCAGGCGAGCGACGTCCACCGGTCGCGCTCGTTCCATACCTTCAGCTCGTAGTGCGGCGGCTGCTGCTCGTCGGGGAATCAGGCGGGTTCGGGCCTGGGCGCGGGGGAGTCCGGGCGGCCAGGTGTCGAACGGCAGGTGCGGCACCGTCGGCCGGTCGGGGTCGGCATCGGCCCTGTGGACCCGGCTGGGCAGCTTGGACCGGTCCGTGGTGACCTGCTCCCAGACCTCGGCCCGCAGCTCCCCGCAGTCCCCTCCGGCCGGACGCTCGGTGGTGTGCGGCCGGTGGGCGACCAGGGCATCGGCCAGCTCGCGGGCCTTGTCGAGGTCGGTGCACCAGGCCTTGGTCCACCAGCGTGGTGCGCCGCCCCAGTGGTCTTCACCGACGATCCCGTCCGGGACGGTGTAGCCGCGTACCTCGTAGGGCAGATCGGGGCTCGGGCACATCGGGTCCAGCCCGTCCGGGAAGTGGCCGGGCTTCTCGACGGACCAGCCGTTGTGCACGAACCGCCAGAACGGCTCGTCATTGGAGTGCCATACCACCGGCCACAGTGCGGCGACCTCCACCCGGCCGTGCGGTACGGCACGGGCACCCGCGCGCCCTTCTCCACGGCCCCCACGGGCGCGGCGACTTCGCGGATGACGTAGCCGTCGGCGGCGGGCTCGGCCACACCCCAGCGCTGCCCGGTGTTGCGTCCGGCGATCGTCGGCCGGCGGGTGTCCTCGGACCAGATCACCCGTACCGGTCCGACGCCGTGCTCGGCGACGACGGCGGACAGCGCGTCGACCGTGATCTGCTGCCACCCGTACCGGACCGCGTCCGCCGGCGCGGCCGGCGCTTTCCACAGGCGCCAGCAGGCGTCGGTGTAGGAGATGCCCTCTTGATCCGCGAGCGCGCGGGCGTCCTTCTTGAACTGCTTCTCGCTGGTCACGGAATTCCCCTTCGGCGGAGATCCCACGCATCCCCACCGTGGGCGTCGTGACCACGCACGGGCTGATGCGGCACGTGAGTCGGAGACCCTCTGTCCTCGGTCGCCACCCCCGGCGTCGGCGGGAGCTGGCTCGGAGTCAGGCCGACGTGTAGCGGCCGGACTCCACCGTAGTGGGAACCACTCACAGCGCTCTTGGGAAACGACAATGCGGCCGGTCATGGTTGGTGTTGTGCGAGGTGGCGTTGAAGGTCGAGGTGGCGGAACTGGTAGACGGCTCCCGCTTGGCGTAGTACGCCTCGCCGCTCGTGGGCGTCGGCCAGGAAACTCATGAAGCGCCAGGGCACACACCCCGCCACCGCCAATGCGGTCCGAGCCACCAGGAACCGCATCCACACCGACCGGGCGAGTCCGAGCATGAAGCCGAGCGGGAGTCCGAGCACGAACCCGAAAGCGCAGCTGTGAGCAAGAACAGGAACCCCTCCCGTGACCAGACTGGCATCCCAATCGGCCCTGCGACCCCATACGCGGTTGCCATCCCATCCGCGATTGCGCCCAAGGTCCCCACCGCCATCGTGATGACCCAAAAGGTGCGCCGATCCCGACGCAGGACCGTGCCGGGTCCCACTGCCTTGTCCAGGTCAGGGTGTACCGACCTGACTCCGCCCATGAGCGCGAACAGGAGCCCGACTAGGAGTCCGGCCACGACCCCGTGCCCCCACCCGGTCGCGGGCTCTACCGTGACGACGACAATGAGTCCGAACACCAGCCCGAAGGGGAGTCCGACGGTGAGCCAGGATTTGCCTCTCCAGCTCCAGCGGATCCCTGAACTTGGGTTTCTGTCTCGTACGGACCAGGCGATGACCCCGGCCATCACTGCACACGTGAACCCGATAACGCCCCCAGACTCAAGCCCGGACCGGAGCCCGACTTGCAGCCAGGCCAGGAGACTGGCTGGTAGTCCGGCCATGAGCCGACAGTGAGCCCTGTCGCAAGTGCCTGTCGGGGCAGAGCGCGGGGAGTTGCCACCAGGCGAGGTTGGGGGTGCCGTGGATGCTGTGTTCGAGGTGGCGGGCGAGGAAGGCGAGGGTGCGTTGGGCCTGTTGGGCGCTCCAAGGTGTGGGCTGGTCGGGGTGGGGGCGGTAGGCGGCGGGGATGAAGGCGGTGAACAGGTGGGTGTCGATGTCCTGGCGGGTGGGGAATCGGGTCTGGTCGAGGAGTTCGTCGGGGTCGGACAGGTCAGGTAGGTCGGAGAGGTGCTCGTCGGGGCGGGGGTTGTAGATGGTTCGGGCCAGGAACAGGCCGAGCGGGGTGCTCAGTGCCTGGGAGACGGCGGCGGTAGTGCCCAGTGAAGCGGTCACCCGCCTCCAACGGGCTGTGGCCTTCGTGCCCGGGCCTCCGGCGTCGCGTTCCAGGTAGGCGGCCGCTTTCGCGGGATCCAGCGAGAGGAGACGGATGCCCGCAGCTCCGTTGAGGAGCACGGTCACTCCTGCCGGTGTGGTCAGGGCGTTTCGGTACTCGGTGGTACGGCTGGAGAGCACCAGCGGCTGCCGGGCCGGAAGCGCCTGGTTGATGGCGTGCAGCGCCCGGGCCCGCAGCCTTTCGGGGAGCTCGTCCAGGCCGTCGAGGATGGGCAGGACCAGCCGATGGGCAAGCAGGGCGCGCGCCTGGGTGCAGGTGCCGGCCTGTGGGGGGTTGGCGGGGATGAGGGCGCGTAGAGCGGGGTGGTCCTGGGCGAGTTCGTCGGCCATCCACGTGTACAGGTCCTGCCGGGCGGGGTCCCAGGAAGCCAGAGGGAAGAGGACCGGGACGGGGCCGCCGGGCGGGCGGTGCTCGAGCAGGCCCAGCAGGAGGCGGATCAGCAGCACGGTCTTGCCCGCGCCGGGTTCGCCGAGGACCACCAGACGGCGGGTGGGGACGCGCTCGAAGACCTCGGCGAGCTCTCCCCCCTTGCCGGCCAGACCCCCGGGGTTGACAGCCCACGCAGAGTCGGCTTCAGGGGACTGGCCGGGCCAGTCCTCGGCCAGCTCCTTCAGCTGCGTCCAGGATTCGACGAGGTCCGCGTCGGCTGCCTCCCAAGCGACCGGCAGCGGGAAAGGGTCGTTCAGGCGGCGTAGCCGGGCCTCGGCCTCCCACTGCTGGCGTACCCCTTGGGCGAGCTGGTCGGCCACGTCCCCCAGATGGGTGGGCGCCAGTCCCGTCTTGCCGGGGCGGAGCACGGCGACTACTGCGGCGGGCAGCGCGAGCAGGGCGGTGAACGCGGAGACTACGGTGACTAGAGGCTCGACCTTGTGGCCGCGTGTGTACCACGCCAGGAACGCCCCAACGAGCACGACGTAGAGCAGTCCGACCTGCTTCGGTACACGTTTCACATAGTGATCATGCGGGACTCTGGACGGTGTTCCCGGGATTTGAGCTCGCTGCCAGGCGACGCGGAAGCGCATCGTCCGCGGAGGCGGCGATCCGACCCGGGCTGTCCGCTACGTGACGCTGCGCCAGGCCCTGCGTCCTGCGGACGAATCGCGGTTTGCGCCCCTGCTGCTCGCTGTCTCCGCGCCGCAGATGCCCGACCGGACCAGGACGATACTGTCCGAGCGGTGATCAGTCGCGCCTCGCGCTACGCGTGAGACACCAGCGCACGCCGACGGGGCCGCTTGAACACTCGATAGTCGAACAGTCTCATGGAGGTCGTTCCAGCCGTGTGGACCGAACTGGTCACTGCCCTGCCTGGTCCGGCGGTTTTCCAGCCGCCAGCCTCGGAGGCATCGCTGCTCAGCTGCGCGACCGCGCTCGGGCATCCGCTGCCTGCGGACCTTGCTGCTCTCCTTCGGGAAAGCAACGGCATCGAAGGCGAGTACGGGGCAGGCCTCATCTGGTCAGCCGAACGGATCGCCGCTGAGAACATCACCCTTCGCAGGGACGAAGAGCTCGCCAGGCTCTACATGCCCTTCGATCCGCTGCTCTTCTTCGCAGATGCGGGAAACGGAGACCTCTTCGCACTCCTCCCCGGGCTGGGTCGGCCGGATGTCTTTGCGTGGAACCACGAGGACGACAGCCGCACTTGGGTGGCTCCGAACCTGGCCAAGTACCTCGAGTGGTGGCTGTCGGGACGGATCACTCTGTAAGAGCCCGGGGCTGGGGCAGCCCGCATGTTGCCTCACCCGCTCCATGGCGGCGCCCATGTAGGCAAGATGCATGCCATGAGTGATCAGTGGCCCGTCTTCCTCACCGCCGCACTTGGCCTCGCCGGCACCTTCGGCGTCGTCTACCTGGGGTACCACGGCACTCAGCGGCAGACCGCCGACCAGGCCAGCATCGAGCACGGGCAGTGGCTGCGCGGCCGGCGCCAGGAGGCGTACACCGCGCTGTTTCCCGCCTGGGACACCGCCGTCAAAGAGTTGCGGGACTTCCAGTGGGGGTGGGCGGAGGTGCTGGAACACCAGGAGCTGGCGGGGGAAGGGTACGAGCCGTGGCTGCTGGTGGAGCGGAAGGCCGGTGCCGTGTACGCCGCGCTGCGGCCGCATATCGAGCTGCACCCGCCCGGCCAGCCGCCGGATGATGACTGCCGACCTGCGCGCGCTGTACCCGCGCGACACCGAGGACCACGCCGTGCTGCGTCCGCTGACCCGCCACGTCACGTTGCGCGTCGAACGGCCGACTGGCCAGAGCCGGTTCCGCCCTGCGCCGGGACAGCGCCCGCATCCGCGTGAAGCACGTGGCCGTCATACGCGAGCAAGCCGACTCGCTGCCGCCCGCCAGTACGATGTCGCAGGCACCGGACCGCAGCAGGTCCCGAGCCACTCCGATCGCGGTGGCGCCAGACGCGCATGCGCTGGCGGTGGTGAAGTTGGGGCCGCGCACGCCCAGGTCGATGGCCACCTCGCCCGCCGCCATGCTCGGAACGCTGCGCGGGAGCGCGAGCGGCGAGACCCGCTCCGGCCGCCCGGCGCCGAGGTGGCCGAACTCAGTCACGTATGACCTCAACTCCAGCTTCGTGCCGTCGAGGGGGACACGGCCCATCTTGACCATGCCGAGCTTCTGCGCGAGGTGCAGCGACTGCAGGAACAGGTCGGCGAGTGCGTCCAGGTGGCGGCGGCGGAAGCGGGCGATCGAGCGGTAGTCCGGGGCCTGGTCGGCGGCCAGGAAGCGGAACGCCACGTCGTCCACGCAACGGCGCTCGATCGCCCGGGAGGACCGCACGCCGGTGGTGTAGCCGTAGATCAGCAGGCGCACTATCAAGCGGGGGTCATACGGCGGGAAGCCGCGCTTCTCGGTGTAGTCGGCCAGGACCGGCGACAGATCGAGGACCTCGTCGACTAGGTCGGCGACAAACCGAGCCAGATGGCCCTCGGGCAGCCAGTCGTCCAGCGACGGCGGCAGCAGGGCCTGGTGCGGGTCGAACGCCCGGAACCGCTTGTCTACCGCCGCCGGACCACGCCGCGGCTGCTGCTTCTCGACCGGCTCGACCTCGAACAGCTCATCCCCGCCACAGATACCAGCATTATTCCGTATGAATAGTCTGAATCGAGTGTGGGATGCCGATGAGGGCACGCGCTCAACTCTCGCCAGGCGCATGGCTCTTCGCGGCGGGCCAGGCTTCGTCAGGCTGTCTGGGAGCGGAAACTGTGGCCGAGTTCTCGGCCGAGTCCGAAGTAGTGGCGGAAGTTGTAGATCAGCGGGCTCCATGCCGCTGGGTCGATGTGCTGTGACCCGGTGACGACGATCCGGGGATCGGCGTGCACCTTGAGCACATGGGCTTCGACGATGACGAACTCTCCGGAGGTATCGGGTTGGGCCCGGGCAACGCGGGCTTCCAACTGCATCGGGCATTCGGCGACGCGGGGCGGCCGAACCAGCTCGGAGAGCTGAGGTCGCAAACCGGCGGCGGCGAACTTGTCCGGTTCGAAGCGGAAGGAAGCACGCTTGTCCACAGGTACCGGGGTGCGCCCGGTCAGCGGCGCCAATCGTTCCACTGCCCGCCATTGCGCGGGCGCGGGGAGGTTGACCACCAGATCATGGCGGCTGCGGAGATTGTGCGCGGTCTGCCCCTCGGCGCCCAGACCGAGGACGATCACGTGGCCCAGTGCCCAGGCCGAGGACATCGGCGCAAGGTTGAAAGAGCCGTTCTCGTTCTCCGTGGAGAGCAGCACGACCGGCGTTCCGAAGTACAGGATGCTCGGCGTGACGGTCACGTGTTCGGACAACAGGTCAGTGGACACGCTGCTGGGCGTCGAGGTGTTCATGGGGCCGACCGTAGAACGCGGACGCTTCGGCGGGCGCCGAAGGATCGCAGGTGGACAATGGACAACGATGAGCAGCCATGACGCTCGCATCGAGGGCCCTGACCTGGCCGCCCTGGCCGCACTGCTGGCCGACGGCACCCGGGCCAACTTCTGCCTGGCCCTTCTGGACGGCCGGGCATGGACCGCGATCCAGTTGGCGCGCCATGCCGGAGTAGCGGCCTCGACGGCGACCGGGCACTTGAACCTCCTGGTCAGCGGAGGTTTGCTCACGCAGGAGCGCCAGGGCCGCCGTCGCTACGTTCGTCTGGCCGACCCCGACACGGCCGAACTGATCGAAAAGCTTGCCTCGATGGCACCTCGACGCGCCGATCTGCCCCGCTCACTGCCCGCTGCCAACCGCAGCCGGGCGCTGGCCCGCGCCCGCACATGCTACGACCATCTCGCTGGCGCTCTCGGGGTCGCGATCACCAAGGCGATGACCGATCGGGGACTGCTGGACTGGGAGAGGGGACTGACTCTCACCAGTGCCGGGACCGCCTGGCTCGCTGAACTCGGTATTGTGCTACCGCCTGCCACGCGGCGCCCGCCCGTTCGCTCGTGCCTGGACTGGACCGAACGTCGTCCCCACCTCGCGGGCGCGGTCGGCGCCGCTCTATGTCGTCACACCTTCGACGCCGGCTGGATCACTCGGATCGGCACAAGCCGCGCCGTCGCTCTCACCGACGCCGGCGAGCGCGCGCTCAAGGACCACCTCGGTCTGGCCGGCGAGACGCAGACTCCAATCAAGTGAAGACCAGGCCAACGGCGACACAGCCAGAGCCTTTCGTTACGAGCAATTGTCAAAAGCTGTGGATCAGTAGCTATTCACACGGTCTCGTGGTTCAGGTGGATGAGCCCTTCGATGGAGCCCAGGCGGGCTTGTAGGGCCGGGTCCGCGGTCGGAGTGGTGGTGAGCAACAGCACCTGGGCCGCTGGGTGTTCCGGAGCATAGAGGTCGTCTTCGCTGTCGTCGCCGGGGATCGGGTTGGGCTGGATCTCGATCCGTCCGTTGGGGCTGCTGGCGAGGTGGTAGACGCCTCGGTAATCGCTGTCGCGCTCGGTGAAGACTTGCCCGAGGCGATCACTGACGAGCCGGACCAGCTCGCTGGCGGTGTGGGTGCTGGTGCCGTAGGTGTGATGGTCAGTCATGGTGCACCAGACCCTATGCCGCGGCGGTGGCGGGACGCTCGACCAGTTGGCCGCGTTCGAAGCGGGCCCCGGCACGAACAAGGGGGACGAGGTGGGGTGCGTTCACGGCCCGCCACCGCTGCTGGGCGGACTCGACGAGCTTGAAGACCATGGCCAGGGCGGCGGTGCGGGATCCGGCCCCACGCGTGACTTTGGTGCGCAGGCGGACGGGGGCGAACGTGGACTCGATCGGGTTGGTCGTCCGCAGATGGATCCAGTGCTCGGCGGGGAAGTCGTAGAAGGCCAGCAGTTCGTCCTCGTCGTCGGTGATCTTCTTGACCGCCTTGGGGAACTTCGCGCCGTAGAGCTGGGCAAACGTCTTGATCGCCTTGACCGCGAGGTGGCGGTCCTCGGCGTTGTAGATGTCCTGGAGCGCCTTGCGGGCGCTGGGCTGGGCGGACTTCGGCAGAGCGTTGAGCACGTTAGCCGTTTTGTGGACCCAGCACCTTTGATGCCGGGTGGCGGGGAAGACCTCGGCCAGGGCCTTCCAGAAGCCGAGAGCCCCGTCGCCGACCGCCAGGACCGGGGCACGCATCCCCCGGCGGGCACAGTCGCGCAGCAGGTCGGCCCAGGACTCCCCCGACTCGCGGTAGCCGTCCTTGAGCGCGACCAGTTCCTTGCTGCCGTCGGCCCGCACGCCGACGAGGACGAGTACGCAGGCTTTGGCCTCCTCCAGGCGCACATTGAGGTGGATGCCGTCGGCCCACACGTACACGTAGTCGACCTCTGCGAGGTCGCGGTCCATGAACGCGGCGTGGTCGGCCTGCCACTGCTGGGTCAGCCGCGTGACCGTGGCCGGAGACAGGCCGGCCGAACTGCCCAGGAACTGCTCCAGCGCGGGCACGAAGTCGCCGGAGGACAAACCGTGTAGGTAGAGCAGCGGCAGCACCTCGCTGATCTTCGGGCTCCTGCGGCACCAGGGTGGCAGGATCGCGGAGGAGAACCGCTTGCGCTCGCCTGTCTCCTCGTCGATGCGTTTGTCGTTCACCCGCGGCGCTTTCACCTCCACCACGCCGGCCGCGGTGGTGACCTTCCTGGGTTGGTGATAGCCGTTGCGTACCACCAGACGGTGGCCGTTCTCGTCACGCTGATCGGCCAACTCGGCTATATAGGCCTTCACTTCGGCCTCCAGCGCGACGGCCAGCATCCTTCTCGCCCCGTCCCGGACGATCTCGTCAATCAGGGAGGAGCCGTTGGCGGTGGTGCCGTCGCCGTTCACTACGCTGAGCACGGACGTGCCTTCCCGGCCGGTGCTGCGAACACCGGTCTTGCTCGGTGACCTATCGATCAATCACCCGGGAAGGTACGTCCTCCCCGAGCCGATCCACACAGGTCCTGAGCATTGCTCGGAGGAGAGCTCCTTCTGCACATGCCGGGGGCGGCGGCCGCTGTCCGGGAATGTGTCTAGCCAATCCTGGGCTGGACCGGCTCTGTTGGACCGGAAGCCGCACCGTGCGGGTGGCCCCTTTGAGTCGTTCGGCTGAAGTGCGCCACGGTGCCGTTGACGTGCGGATTCCCCGACGGGGTGAACCGGGGCGGCCCGCGTTGCGGCGACGGCAGGCCGCGCATGACCATCGTGGCGCCGGCACCGACTGTGCCGGCCTCGGCTGCAAGGAGATCACCGTGACCGACGCTCCCGTCGTGCAGGAACGCCCGTTTGGTGCAGACGAGTTGGCCTTCGCCTCGTCAAGCCGCTGAGCTGCAACACGTGTTGAAGGCCACATCTCCAGAGTCAAGCTTCTGGAGAGGAGCATGTACGGCCGCGCGTCGTTCTCTCCCCTGCGTGCGCGGATTCTCACGCAAAACGAGTAGAACAGAGGCCCTAGACGGCGGGACATGGGCGGCCGGCACGACGCAGCGGCGGCCCCAGCACGTCGTCAACCTCGACGGCCACAGCATCGAGAAGCCTCTGGCCGAACAGACACACCGACGCCTCCCAGGGGTGCCCGAAGCTGCCAAGCTGGAAGTCCTCAGAGAGGTAGATGTAGTAATCACCGTCGGGATAGGGACTCAGCGGCCATGGATCCTGCCCAGGGCCGCCGACGCGATGGGGATCAAAAGAATAGGAGGTGTGCTGCCAGTCGAGCGCGAACAGCCTGGCCTGCGGTTCGATGCACGCGGTCAGCCCCTGTTCGACAACCGTGACGAAGCGGTCGAGACGCACATAGCCCGGGTCCTCGTCAAGCGACGCCAGGCTCCACGTGATGGAGTCCGCCGGCTCCTTGACGGCCGGCCACTTGGCCGGGTTGACGCTCGGATGGAATGCGAACTCCGCATAGAAGCGATCCCAGACACTTCGGTACTCGGCTTCCGCCAACTCGGTTACAGACTCGCACTTCACCCGCACAGACTACCGATTCAGCCTTACATGACCCCTTCGACGAGTCTCTCTCACGAGATCGCTGAAAGAACCTTGAAATCGGCCATCTCCTGCTCGACGGTGACCCCAGACCTGCCAGTGGATCTCCCCATGTCGCCTGACAGCCAGCCGGGTCCAGGGCCGCCGGGGCGGACCGACTCGGCCGCGGACCGCCTGCTGAAGGCGGCTTGCGCCAAAGCCCGCGTACGCGTGAGAGCTCGTGCCTGGGGGAGGCGCCCCTTCATCGCGGCGTGCGCGCCCCTGGCGGTACGGCGGTAAGCCCGGACGTGACGGTGAGCGGGAGGGATTCGACAGGATTCAGATACGGGGCCCGTCCTGGCTGGCGCTCACCTCGCGTGCGATGCGACGCCACTGGGCCTCTCCGCCCGGCAGGGGCCAGGCCCAGGTCAGCTGTTCGGCGGTGTTCAGGTCGTGGAGGAGGCGGACGAGCTGTGGGCCGGCGGTGGCGGCGCCGTCCGGGACGGTGGGGCCGTGGACGGCACGGAGTTCGGCGAAGCGTGCCAGTTCGTACTCGTAGAAGCCCACGGCCTCATCGGTGCGTGCGGCCAGGTCATCGCGCGGCACCGTGCGGTGCAACTGCAGTAGCGGAGGCTCGATGGACTCGGCGATCGCCGCGGCGAGCCGCGCGTGACCGTCCAGGATCAGATGGCAGTCCAGGCCGCTGACCCACCACAACAGGACGGGTGGGAGCGTTCCTTCGCGGGCCTGCTTACGGTATGCCTTGACCCGGCTGTCGTCGTCATCGGGCATCGGCCGCAGCGGCAGGACCTCCCACGAACCGGCATGGACGAACCAGTCGATGTATCCGTCCGGATGGCCGTCGACGAGCATCGAGTTCCAGTACTCGGCATGTGAAGTATCAGCGTGGCGCCAGCGCCGGAGCGGACTCTCGCGTGAGAGCAGCCACCGGCCCTCGTGCAACGGGCTGTCCGGCGAGTCGATGAGGTACTGCGCAAAGCGGTGAGCCCACCGTTCCGGGCTGCCCGCCAGGGCGCGCCCCACATCGGCGCGCAGCGGCGGGACGAAGGAGCGATACTCGTCGGTGCGCCAGAAGTCCACGCCCAGGAGGTGCTCGTCGACAGCGGCGAGCAGCACAGGCCGCGACAGCTGGGAGACCAGCAGTCGCTGCCCGGCAGTGAACACGCACAGCCCGGGCTGGTGGCGGTCGTGTACGTCCAGGGACAGGCCCACCCACGTGCCGTCGTCCCGCGTGACATCGCTGCGCTGCATGCCGAGAGCGTAGACGGCTGCTGCGGGGGACCCCGATGGCGCACTTGGTCGTCCGACATGACCCGCACATTCCACGAGCCGGTGGCCCCGGCCGAAACACGCGCGATGCTCGTTGAAGCTCCTCACTCCGTTGAAGCCCGTCACTCCGTTGAACGCCGGACCGAGTGAGGCGGCGAGCGGCCCTGGCCGATTTCAGGGCTCTGTCCGCAGTTTCGTGAACGGTCAACCGACGGGCCGGGCGTAGACGTGTGGCACTCTGGCCGGGTGACACAGGGAGACGGGGACCGCGCAGTACGGGGGTGGATATGGAATGAGAACGTCCAGCCTTTCTTGGCTCTTTTGGCGCACTATGCCAGCTACGACTTCGATGGCACCGACTGGCAGGCAGTGGAACTCGGCCTGGAGACCACCGATGATGAGCGCCCGGATCGCTGGTACAGCTATCCGCTCGTCGGATCGGACCATCACGTCGAAGTGCACCTTGCCAAGGCCGTGGGTGGCGATGAGGTGTCTGTATGCGTGGCGGGGACTTCCGATCCCGAGCTGCGGTTGAGGGCGGACACCCTCATAGCGGCATTTGCCACCAGACCCGCCCCATGACATGAGCACGAGGTGGCACTCCTCACGGCTGGGTGAGGATCCGGGTCCGGAGGAGTTCGAACGAGGCTCGGCCGTACATTGCTCTCTTGAGCGTTTTCACCCGGTTCACGTGGCCCTCGACCATGCCCGAACTCCACGGCAAGGTGAGGCCGGCGATGACGGCATCGAGGTCCTGGCGGAGGAAGCCGGGGAAGCCCTTCATGGGCTTCGGTCCGTCCTGCTCGGCCTGGCGGATCCACTCCAGCAGCAGGTATTCGCGCTGGTGACGGACGAGATCGGCGAACGCGCGGGCGAGATCGCAGGCTCGGGGGATGTCCGGGCAGGCGAGTCGGACTTGAAGCAGCCGCTTGTTCTGGCTGTCCGTGAGCGTCTCGCGGGGCAGCATGATCCATGAGGTGATCTTGCGGGGGCTGGGGTTGTCGGCCCGGACCGGTTCGGCGGTGCCCGCGCGGAGGACGGGAGGTGTTTGCGGACGACCTGGCGGCTGCCTCGGTAGCCGCGTGCCTGGATTGCCAGGAACAACTGGGTGCCGCTGACCTGGCCTTGTGCCTCGGTGAAGCGGGCATTCAGATATGCCTTGAACTGTTCCAGGACGCCGTTGGGGCGGCGCTCGCGGGCGGAGGCCAGCAGCTGGTCGAGGTCCGTCTCGCGGAAGCGGCGCACGGTCTTGCGGTCGAGGGTCAGCCGACGGGCGATGACGCTGACCGTCCAGCGTTTTTCCAGCAGGCGGTGGATGTCTTCGTAGCGGTGGCGGGTGCGCTCAATGATCTGGGTGCGGGGCAGTTCGGCGGCCGGTAAAAGCATTGGGGCCGCCTCGGGTACGTCGGTCACCATCTCCTCCTTGGCGCGTTTGCGCGGGCAATCGCGATGTTGATGGCAAGTCTTCTCCACCGCGGTCGACAGGCTTTGAAGCAAATGCCACCTATCCGCGATCTCCAAAGCGTCCGGGGCGGCCTCCTTGGCTGCCTTGGTGTAGGCGGTGGCGCGGTTCCGGCAGATGATCTCGGCACCGGGATGCTCAGCCAGCCAGGCCGCGAACGTCTCGGAGGTACGGTCGGGCAATACGTCCACGACCCGGCCGGCCTCGACGTCGACGAGCACGGTGCCGTAGGTGCAGCCCTTGCGGAAGGCGAACTGGGCTCTGGCCGCAGTTCCGTGAATGATCTTGGAGTGGCATGACCTGGCAACGGAGCGAGGAGAAAATCCCGGCCTCCACGCCTCCGCGCGACTACTGTCCTGCTGGTAGATCGTCCGACCGACGAGGGGGCTGAGTCGTGCTGACCACTACGCACCCTCCGTAGGTACCTCTGGAAAGCCCAGAGGGCCCTACGGAGGCTCTCGATGTCCCGAACCGTCCGCACAACTCCCAGGCAACTCCGCGTCCGAGACGTCGCTTCGGAGACGATGTCCCTGTACGACCTGCGCTACATGCACGCTGAACTGGCCCAGGCCGCCCGCGAAGGCCGTCGCCCTGCCCCTACGAAGATGCTGCACCGGATCACCTCCTGGCAGTGGATGGTGCTCTATTGCAGAAAGGGCTCGTTCTCTGCCGAGATCGCTACGGCTGAAAGCCGGGCCCGGCTCCAGGGTCGACTCGAAGCCCAGCGGATCCGCGGATTGCACCACGCCGGCCACGACCTTGACGACGCAGATATCCCTCCGGTCCGCCACCGTCACGGCGGGCTCTGGAATGCTTGGTAGAGCACGAAGCGCCCAGGACTGACCGGCACATGCGAGCACATGAAGTGCCTACGGCGGGTCGGCCAAAGGGCCTGCGCCTTCCTGTCCTTGTACCTGATCGCTGATCGCTGTCAGGCCGCTCACGGACTGCGGTCAGAGCCCTGAAATCGGCTCTGCCCGCAGTTCCGTGGAGCTCACGGCTGGGTGAGGATCCGGACCCGGAGGAGTTCGAACGAGGCTCGGCCGTACATAGCTCGCTTGAGTGTTTTCACCCGGTTTGCGTGTCCCTCGACGACCCCGGAGCTCCATGGCAAGGTCAGACCGGCGGTCACCGCGTCGAGGTCCTGGCGAAGAATGCCCGCGAAGCCCTTCGTGGGCTTCGGCGCGACTTGCTCTGCCTGCCGGATCCACTCCAGCAACAGGTAGCCGCGCTGGTGACGGACCAGGTCGGCAAACGCCCGAGCGAGATCGCAGGCCCGGGTGATGTCCGGGCAGGCGAGCCGGACTTGAAGGAGGCGCTCGTCCTGGCTCTCGGTGAGCGTCTCCTGGGGCCGCATGATCCATGAGGTGATCTTGCGAGGGCTCGGAATGTCGGCCCGGACTGGTTCGGCGGTGCGCGCGAAGGGCAGCGAGGTGTTTGCGGACGACCTGGCGGCTGCCGCGGTAGCCGCGAGCCTGGATCTCCAGGAACAGTCGGGTACCGCTGACCTGGCCTTGTGCTTCGGTGAAGCGGGCGTTGAGGTATGCCTTGAACGGCTCCAGGACGCCGTTGGGGCGGCGCTCGCGGGCGGAGACCAGCAGTTCGTCGAGGTCGGTGTCGCGGAAGCGGCGCACGGTCTTGCGATCGAGGTTCAGACGGCGGGCGATGGCGCTGATCGTCCAGCGTTTCTCCAGCAGGCGATGGATGTCCTCGTAGCGATGGCGGGTGCGTTCGATGATCTGCGGGCGGGGCAGTTCCGCGGGCGGTAACAGCATCGGGGGCGGCTCCAGCACCTCGGTCACCGTCTCCTCCTCGGCACGATTACGCAGGCAGTCGCGGTGCTGGTGGCAGGTCTTCGCCACCGCGGCGGACAAGTTCTGCAACAGGTGCCAGCGATCAGCGACTTCCAAGGCGTGAGGGGCAGCTTCCTTGACCGCCTTGGTGTAGGCGGTGGCGCGGTCCCGGCAGATGATCTCGGCTCCAGGATGCTTGGTGAGCCAGGCCGCGAAAGTCTCGGAGGTGCGATTGGGCAGCACGTCCACGACCCGGCCGGCCTCGACGTCGACCAGCACGGTGCCGTACGCGCAGCCCGTGCGGAAGGCGAACTCGTCCACCCCCAACACGCGCGGCGCACGGTCCGGCACCGGCGCCGCCGTCAACAGCCTGAGCAGCCGAGTCCGGCCCGCAACCAGCTGCAGGCGGCGGCACAACCGCGCGGCCGGACGGCCGCCGAGCTCGATCGCGATCGACCACAGCCAGCCGGTCAGACCGGTGCTGGAGCGGCGGTGCCGCTCGCATAGGCCCGGCACCTGCTCGACGAACGTCTTGCGAGAACAACTCTTCCGGTCACAGAAGTACCGGCGGACCCGCAGCCGGACTATGACCCGGCGAGAGCCCAAAGGCCTTTCGTGCAAGGAGCGTTGGTACGAGATAATGGTTACGCCTCGCCTGTATCCGGCAGTCCGGGCAACGGCCCGGGCGAGCGGTAGACACCGCCTCCACCACAAGGACGTCGGTGGAGGCGCTGACGCGCTCCACTCGCACATCGATCCCGGGAAACAGCACAGCCTCGACCGTCTTGCTCGCCATGACAGGAAACACTCTGCCGAAACGATCCCTCGTTCCCCACGCTGACCTGGGGATTCACGGAACTGCGAACAGAGCCATTTTCACGAATTCTCATCAGCTTGAGGTCAGGCGGGGGTGCTTGTAGCGGATCCAGAGAAGCAGCCTCCACCACGCATACCAGCCGAGGTGGGAGAACGTTCTCTTCGATGCGCCGTAGCGGAAATAGGCAGCCCAGCCCCGAAGGACCGGGTTCGCCGACCGCAGCACCTCCTCCAACGAGAGCGACGTCGTGCTTCGCCCCGTCAGTTTCTTGATCTTGTGCATCACCGACCCCAAGGAGACTGGCCCGCCGGAGGGAGACGGCATCCGCTACCTCAGCGAGCACCGGCAGCCGGAGCCCGCCGAGCTGCTGGCCGCGCTCAGCGACTCCCACCGAGGCTCCAAGCACCCCGAGACCGTTCACCCGGCCGGTAGCACCCTGCAGGGCTGAACCCGAGGACCAACAAGAACGCGCCCGAGGCCGACATGACCGCCTCGGCCAGCGGCCCGGACATTGCCTCGGTGTCCGGGCCGCCTCGCGTGGTCGGTGTCGGTCAGCGCCGGCCGAGCTGGGAGCGGCACACGCCGACCACGACCGGGTCCATGTCGCTGTCTGCGCCCACCCGCACACGACCAACGGGTTGTACGACGCACCGCCTCGGAGGGTGCGGAGTGCGGACGGTGACCTGCAGGCGCCCGCGGGTGCGTCGTACGGCGAGCCGGAGCAGCCGGCCGTGGCCGCAGCGCAGGGGCGTCAGCCGGGCGAGGCGCCCGTCCCGGCCTCGCCGGTGACACGGGATGGCGCCGGGGCTCGGAGCGCACGCGCGCACGGTGCCGAGCGTGCGGCTGCGGGCCGGTGCGGACCAGATGGGCCTGACCCCGCGGAGGGGACCCCTGCCTGGCCGGGAGCGGGGAGGGGTTTCGGTCACGGATCAGATGCCGTGCAGGAGGGCAGCGAGCGAGTTCGGGCAGTGGGCTCGCCGTGCACCGCCCATGGCGCTACGCCGTGGCCGCCGTGTGCGTTGGGCTGCCTCATGGGGCGACGACTACGGTGACCACCGCTGGCTGTAGTTAGGCCTCGTACTCTGTGAGATCGATTCCGTACACCCGCAGGTCGTGGCCCGTGTCCGGGTCTTGCGCCGTGCCCGTCGCACGCATGCCGAGTTTGTCCAGCACGTTCGCGGACGCGGTGTCGCTGCTGCGGCACACGGCGACGACCCGGTCCAGACCGCGGTCCTGGAGGGCGAACTCGAGCGTGGCCTGGGCCGCCTCCGACGCGTAGCCCTGCCCCCAGTACTGGCGCCCGAGCCGCCAGCCGATCGCCACCTGGTCCGCGATGGCGGGCGGGGAGTCGGCGAGGTACAGGCCGACCGCTCCGGCCAGCTCCCCGGATCCGAGGAGTTCGACGGCGAAGATCCCCAAACCCTCCTCGTCCCACTCCTCCTCCCAGGCTTCGATGTCCTGGGAGGTTTCCTCAAAGGAGCGCGGCGCACCGTCGCCGACCCACCGCATCACGTCCGGGTCGGCGTGGATCTCGGACAGGGGGACGAGGTCGTCATCCAGCCAGCGGCGCAGGAGAAGACGGGGAGTGTGGATCTCGGTCATGGTCCCATCTTGCCCTTTACTTCCTTATGGCTCTCACCATGAGTTCCGGCAGCATGGGGCCGTCACCGAAGGCCGATGAGGTCCCATCGCTCAATCACATGCCTCCGTTCCCGGGCGGACCACTCGTCCGCCCGACCCGCGGCAGGCTAGGAGTCCTCTTTGGGGAAACCCTGTGACCGGTATATCCCGGCTGTCCCGATCAACCAGTCGCGGCGGTTGGGCAGTTCTCCCTCCCCGGCAGGCAGGCGCACCTCGAAGCGTGCCCCCGTGCCGCCCGGTGCTCCGCCGACCGTCATGGCGCCCCGGTGCAGTGCGGTCTGCTGGGCCACCAGCGTGAGGCCGAGCCCGGAGCCGGCGCCGGCCGGGCCGCGCCGGAACCGCTCGAAGATCCGCTCCCGGTGCTGCCCCGGCACTCCCGGTCCGCCGTCGTCCACCGTGATCCACTCTCCCACGCGCCGCAGCCCCACCGTCACGCTCGCCAGCCCGCCCGCGTCGGCTCCGTGCGCTACGCCGTTGGCCAGCAGATTGTCGAGCAGCAGCCGCAGTCCCGGTTCCCAGCCGCGCACGGTGACCCCTGCCGGGGCGTCCAGCACGATCAGCGCGCCGGGCGCATGGCGCCGGGCCTCGGCGACGGCCGCCTCCGCGATCTCCGTCAGGTCGGCGGTGCGGAATGTCTCCGCCTCCGCCAGGTCCCCGCGCCCGAGGTTGCGCAGCATCAGCAGCAGGCCCAGGAGCCGCCCGTGTTCGCGGCGCAGATCGGCGACGACCTCCGTGCGGTCCGGTTCGGGGAGCCCAGGGTGACCGGCCAGGATGTCCAGGTTGGTGCCTATGCTCATCAGCGGGGTGCGCAGTTCGTGGGCGGCGGCCGCCGAGAACGAGCGGGCCGTGTCCAGGGCCTCGGCGGTGCGGGCGGCCTGCTCGTCGTAGCGGGCCAGCACGGTGCGTATGGTGGCGGCCAGTTCGTCGACCTCGGTGACACCGGTCCGCTCCAGCGGTATGCGCACGCGATCGGTGCGCGGGTCCAGTCCGGCGGTACGGCGGGTCAGCCGGCGCAGCGGCGCGGTGGCACCCGCGGCCGTCCCCCAGGCCAGCAGGCCGGACCGGGGGCTGCGAGCACAGTGGTGACCAGCACCCGGCGCCGGACCAGCCGCTGCTGTCCGCGGTCGGCGGTGTCCGACGCGAACACCCACAGGGTGCCGGAGGCGAGCGGCGTGCGCACCGGGCGGGCCAGCGCCCGCGAGCTGGTGCCATCTGCGCGCTCGGTGACTGGTGCCCCCGTGCGCGCGGGCAGCGGCACGTCGGAACCGGGCTGCGGGCCGCCGCTGAAGCAACTGTCCGGTCCCACCACCCGTACGCCCACGTCGAGCGCTGCGCTGTAGAGGGCGCGTTCAGGGGCGTCCGCTGCCTTGGGCCGACCCGCCGCGCCGGCCCGCAGCAACGCCCGGGCGTCCGGGGCGACGGCCGCCGCCCGTTCCCGCAGGTGGTCGTCCTCGGCGCGGTGCAGATCGCGGGCGACGAGCTGGAGTAGCAGCCATCCGCAGGTCAGTACCAGCAGCGGCGCCGTGCAGCCGACCGCCGGTCCGATCCGGGCCGACAGCCTCACGGCTCCTCCCTCAGCACGAAGCCGACCCCACGCACGGTGTGGATCAGCCGTGGTGCGCCGTCGGCCTCCAGCTTGCGCCGCAGATAGCTGACGGAGGTGTCGACGGCATCGCTGCGCACGTCGAAGTCGTAGCCCCACACCCGCTCCAGCAGCTGGTCACGGGTGAGGGGACGAGCCCGGCGTTGCGTGCCAGCACCTTCAGCAGCTCGAACTCGCGCCGGGTGAGGTCCAGCGGGCATCCGCCACGCCGTACGGTGCGGGCGGCGGGGTCGATCAGCAGGTCCGCCACCCGCAACGCCTGTTCCTGGGCGGCGGGCGGCTGGCGCCGCAGCAGCGCGCGCAGCCGCAGCACAAGTTCCTGCAGGGCGAACGGCTTGACCAGGTAGTCGTCGCCGTCGGCCTGCAGGCCAGCTATCCGGTCGGCGGTCTCGTCGAGCGCGGAGAGTATGAGCACCGGCAGATCCCGGCCGTCGGTGCGTAACCGCGCGCACACCTTGATGCCGCTCATCCCGGGCATCGACACGTCCAGGACGAGAACGTCGGGCGGGCCGTCCGCGACGGCAGCGAGCGCGCCGAGCCCGTCGGGCGCGGTGCGGACCGCGAAACCGCTCAGCCGCAGCCCGCGCTCCAGTGACCGCCGGATGGCCGCGTCGTCGTCCACGACCAGGACCGTCCCGGGGGGTGCCGTCCCGCCCAAGCGCCTCCCTTGCTCGCCGTCAACGCCCGGCCGGCGTAGGGGGTACACGTCCGCCGTCAGCGCCCGGTCAGCGTAATGCCCGTCTCCCTTCTGTCGGCAACCTCGGTGGCCTGTGCCCTCGTCGGGCGGAGCACGTACGTCAGCGCGATCTGCCCGTGGACGGCCACGATCCACAGGACCCGCCAGCGGCGGTCCACCGGCCGCCAAAGAGACCGCCGCGCTCCGCGGTGCCCCTGCCAGGAGTGGTCAACCCGTGACGTCCGCGGCGCCGCACCGCAACCGCAGTGGCCGAAAATGTGTCTCTGAACGCGTGCCGGAAGCGCCGGAACGAGTGGGATCTCGGTCGGCACAGCGGATCTGGGGGGACGGAATGAACGCATGGGCGGTGCCCGGATACACCGAGTCGCTGGAGCTCGGATCCGGGGCGAGCGGACGGGTCGTACTGGCCGTGCACGAGGGGACCGGCCTTCCGGTCGCGGTGAAGTACCTCAGCGAGTCACTGCGCACCCGGCCGGGATTCGTGCACGAGTTCAGGGCCGAGGCGCGGCTGCTCGGCGGGCTGGAAAGCCCGTACGTCGCCGGGTTGTACGAGTACGTCGAGAGCCCGGACGGCGCCGCCATCGTGATGGAGTTGGTGGACGGTGTCTCCTTGCGGGACCTGCTGGCCAGGCGGGGTCCGCTGGATCCCGAGGCCGCGCTCGTGATCCTCAAGGGTTCGCTGCTCGGCCTGGCCGACGCGCACCGCATCGGCGTCGTCCACCGCGACTACAAGCCGGAGAACGTCCTGGTCGTGCCGGACGGTTCGTCCAAGCTCGTCGACTTCGGGATCGCGGTGGATACCGGCACCAGTGTCGGCGTCGCGGGAACCCCCTCCTACATGGCCCCGGAACAGTGGACCGGCGCGCCGGCCTCTCCCACCGCCGACGTGTACGCGGCCACGGCCACGTTCTTCGAGTGCCTGACGGGCCACAAGCCGTACTCGGGTGACAACATCGCCGAACTCGCGCTGCGGCACGTCGACGCGCCCGTCCCCGCCGACGAGGTCCCCGAGCCGGTGCGCGCACTGGTGCGGCGCGGCTTGGCCAAGGACCCGGAGGAGCGGCCCGAGCACGCCGAGGCGTTCGTCTCGGAACTGGAGGCGGCCGCCGGCGCCGCCTATGGGCCCGACTGGGAGGAACGCGGTCGGGGACGGCTCGCCGCGCTGGTCGCACTGCTGCCGCTGCTGCTGCCCTCAGCGCGCAAAGCCCCGCAGACCACGACGGACACCGCACGCACGGTCCTGGTCCAGGCAGCGGGCCACGGCCCGGCTCGGTCGTGGCTCCCCGGCCGGGCGGGGATGCTGGTGTCGGCGGCGGCCGTGCTCCTGGGCATCCTCCTGACCTACGCCGCCCAGCACGCCCGGGCAGCGGATCCGCAGCCGACGGCCAAGGCCCTCGCCACCACCAGCGCCCAGCCCGGCGTGACGTCGCAGGGGCCCACTGCATCGGCCTCGTCGGCCCATGCGTCCCCGTCCCCGATCGCCACTGTGTCCCCGAGCCTGTCGCCTTCGGGCCCACCGTCTCCGGACACCACCGGCGCCAGCGAGCCTTCGATGTCCGTCACCGTGACGCCGTCCGGGGAGACGACGTCCGGCGGTGCGACCACCGACGCGACACCGACCACCGCTTCCCCCACCGTGCCGGCCGCTCCCGCAGTCAAGGACGTCGCGGTGTCGGCGTTCCGGCAGACGGGTCCGTCCACCGCCGCGGCAACCGTCGACATCACCACGGACGGCACCGGGCCGATCTCCATCACCGTCTCGTGGTTCACCAGCGATTCCGCAGGAGTGCTCGGCATCCCGGACGGTGCGCCCCAGACCTTCGAACGTAGCGGCGCCACCCAGTACTCGCTCGCCGTCGACCACACCTTCCAGAACAAGGGGTGCTACTGGGCGGTGCAGGCCACGACGACCCCGGCCGCCGCCAACGGCGGCGCCTCGCAGCAGCTTCTGACCAGGCAGTGTGACCTCCGATGACCGCTCAGAACGACCGCACCCCTGCCGACGACTGCGAGCCCACCCGCGTGCTCGACCCCACCGACGAACCAACCCGCGTAGTCGATCCCACCGATGAACCCACCCACGTACTGGACCCCAGCGACGAACACGCCCCCACAACCCACCTCGCCTCCACCGCCGAACACCCCCCGGCCCACGAAACCGGCCCGAACGACGCCGAGTACAGCGCCACCGTGCTGGCCAGCCACTGGATCCAGCGGCCCGAGCCCGACGACACCGACACTCTCGTCGCACCGCCCGGCACGCAGATCACGCCGACCGCACCGACGCAACCCGACCGTGTCGAAGGCACCGTGCTGCGTTTCGGCCCGGGAGTGACGGCCGCCGTCGCGCACCGCACCGATAGAACGCTGCCCACCGTGCCACCAGCCCCCGCACCCCCGCGTCGGCCCATGCGCAGACACGCTCTGCCCGCGCTGGTGCTGGTCTGCGTCCTCGCGTTCCTGGCCTGGCAGTACTTCCAGCCATCCGTCGGGGTGCGCACGGTGGCAGTCGCCGTCCGGCCGACGACCGTCGGCTGCGACGGCACCGCGGATATCGTCGGTCTGGTCACCACGAACGATCGGCCGGGCACGCTCTCCTATCGCTGGAGCCGAAGCGACGGCACCGCCTCGGCCGTCCTGCGGGAAACGGTGGCCCGGGGCCAGAGGCAGGCACGGCTGCACCTCCTGTGGACCTTCCAGGGCAAGGGCCGCTACAGGGCACGAGCCGAACTGCGCATCCTCACTCCCACCCACCGCACCGTGGCCACGCACCTCACATACGACTGCCCCTGACCACTCGTCAGCCGTCGGCGTGGATATGTTCCGGACAGCATCGGCACTCGACCCGATGCGCCGCCCGGAGCCGCGACTGGCTGCCGTGGAGCGGGAGGCGCACACGCGGAAGGAGATCCGTGAGCGGGACGGTTGGGAGTGCGGTCATTGCCTGACGCCTGTGCCATGCGAGGCCGATCCGCGTGACCCGCGCGCGCCGCAAGTCGACCACACCACGGCGATGGTCCAGGGTGGGGCGGATACGCGGGACAACGTGACGATCTCGCACCGGTACTGCAATGCGGACTGGTTGGGCACTTCTCAGGACGCAACAGTCACCGCCCCTCCGCCGGGCCAGAGTTGAGTACGGGTGCTCATGCGCATCACCACCAGGCGCGGCACCCTGCACCCATGACTGACACCCTTTCAGCCCCGGAACGCCGGCGCCCCTGGTCGCACAGAACACGCCTGGGCATAGACCTCGCCCTCGCGATCCCACTGTTCTTGTTGGAGACCGCGTGGCTCGCGCTGGACTGGATATACGGCCTCGGCCTGGAGGTATGGGCAGCGCAAGGCGACGAAGCACGGATCGACGCGGCCAGCCTCGCGCACATCGGGCGGGTACGGATTCTGCTGATCGCCGTACTCATCCTGGCAGTTCTCGCGGGAATCTTCCGTGCCCGCTGGACGGTGATCGCACACCTGCTGGTGGCCCTCCTGGCAGGCGGAGTACTGGCGTCCGCGCGGCACGGGTGGGACAACAA
Source organism: Streptomyces sp. Ag109_G2-15 (assembly GCF_900215565.1). Classification (NCBI taxonomy): domain Bacteria; kingdom Bacillati; phylum Actinomycetota; class Actinomycetes; order Kitasatosporales; family Streptomycetaceae; genus Streptomyces; species Streptomyces sp. Ag109_G2-15. The sequence goes on along the minus strand of NZ_OCNI01000002.1, from coordinate 46,150 downwards.
CCACTCCCCGTCACCCGCTTGCATCCGCTATAGCGCGAACTGCTGAGACAGGCGGGCGCGGATCGTGCCACATTGTCGCCTGTTGCAGACGTATTGCGGATCACCGCACCTACGTGCCGAACGTGCCTTTGACGTCGCCAGCTGGCGCCGACGACCTGTGGAGGGAGCGTTCATCTGCGAACCGCCCATCCGCCTCATGGACGCCGATGAGCGCGGCCAGCCCGGCGCCGCATCCTCCGGTCCCGCGGCATCCCACCCAAGATCGCCCGACGCGGTGCTCCGCACGGCTCCAAGACCCGCTGGGTGGTCGAGCGAACCTTCGCCTGGCTGCCCCAGTTCAAACGGCTATGGACCCGCTACGAGATACGCGCCGACCTCGATCCTGGCCGACTTCAACTCGCATGCAGCAACATGTGCTTGAGGCGACTTCGAACCTCTGTTGGCCTCTGATCCGGCTGGCCGCCGTAGGCAGTCACGGTGCTGACGGCAAGTCTTCTCCACAGCCGTCGAGAGGTTCTGGAGAAGGTGCCAGGGATCTGCCACCTCCAGCGCATCCGGGGCGGCCTGCCTGATGGCCTTGGTGAATGCCATCAGGCGGTCTCGGCGCCGGGGTGCTCCTGGAGCCACGCGGTGACCGTGCCAGTCTCTCGATCAGGCAGCACGTCCACCGGTTTGGAGGTCTCGATGTCGACGAGGACGCTACCGTAGGTCCGGCCCTTGCGGAAGGCGAACTCGTCGATGCCGAGTATCCGCGGTGCCCTGGCTGACACGGGTGGTGCTTTGAGCTGCCCCAGCAGTGCAGTGCGTCGGCCATGGAGTCGCAGCTTCGTGCAGAGGCGTTGACCCGGACGGCCTCCAAGCTCCACCGCGACTGTCCTCATGGCTGCCCGCGCCGCGGTCGAAGAACGGAGCCGTGGCTCGGTCAGACCCGCCACCTGTTCGACGAAGACGCACAACCATTTTCTGGCCGGTGAGGGGCAACCCTGCTATGTGCCGCCAGTAACGGCTGTGAACGCGCACGCCAGGGTGTTCGCACTGCGGACACGTCCCGGCCGGCGCGCAGGCGGCGGCATCGACTATCAAGGCTCCTTCAACCACCGTCAGCTGCCGCACAGCGAGCTTCAGCCCAGGGAAGAGCAACTCTTCGAGCATTTCAGCCTGCATAGACAAGGCATCCCCAGACTGAACGATCCTGTATGCTCCGCCTGCGCGTCGGGCGGCTACGAATCCGGAACGGAAGCGAAACAGGCAGCGGCGACCTCAAGTGCCACACTCAGCGAGGACACCTCACGCCAGAACTCACCCGGATACATGGTCACTCGATAGCGGCCTTCCTCCAGAGGCCAGATCTTCACAAGGCCCGATTCCAAGTCGAACGGCGTCCGGCACAGCGTCAGACTCCTGTGGCTGATGTCGGGCCAGAACCTCCGCAGTTGAGGGTGTGCGTGGGCCGCCATTAGGAACGGTCGATCACGCAGGTGCCACTCGCTGGAAAGCAGCTCACGCCACTTCGCGGGAGCAGGGTCACCATCCTCGAACGCCTGCGCCAGCTCGCTCCAGCTCATGAACGGGAAGCGGTCGTGCAGCTCCCGCAGACTACCGCCCTGGTGCCACAGATTCGCGGCCCCCACCGCAGCGACAAGGTCGTTCGTCCACCCCTCCGAGGACGCGAAGCCACGGTGGCGGAGGATCCGTATGCAGAAGGAATCCTCCGCGCAAGGGGAAACAACGACCGTTCCCCGATCGGTGCTCACCTCGGCGCCGGCGTCCCATCCCGAGCGAGTCCGCACCTCGCCCAAGTCGAAACCTTGAGCCAGTGCGATGTGCTCGATGCGCCGCACCAGATCCGCAGGCGACGCTGGATCGGGATCGGCCGCAACCCGCATCTCCGCCTCTTGGTCATCTGTTGTCATGTCCGCCCCCCCGTGATGGAGATGCCCCTTGCCTGGACACGATATGCCGCTCCGTATCGGCATCGCCCGGGTCCCCTGCCGGGCGTACTCATCACGGAAGACCGGTCAGAACCAACGAGAACGCTCAGTCACAGCAGATGTGACTGAGCGTTTCACTTGGCGGGCGAGTGCTTGAGTTGGTGGGTGAGCGTTTCACTTGACGAGGGCGTTCTCATTGATGCAGGTGGCGAGCCTGGAGGAATGCTCGCTCAGTGCAGCGGTCAGCCGTGAATGGATGACAGCGACTCGTTCTCGGTCTTGGCGTTCGAGGCACCAGCCCTCATTGCTGGTGGCCTTGACCTGGGTATCGGGACCCATCTGTTCGGCAAGGTGAACGGGAGCCACTCTGGTAACGGCAGTGAGAGCCGCGTTGCTCCGTCTGTGAAACGGATGGACACCGGCACAGTTCCGTGTTCGACAGTGGGAATGGGAGCCACCCTTTTTGGCAGCACGTGCTGTCCGGGTCAGGTCGGAGTGTCCGCGGTAGCGATTGGGTGGGAACCAGTAGGTTGGCGGCGCTCGGCGGCCGACCGTGCCGGCGGGGCCTGATGCCCGGCGGGCTCTGCCGGATGGGAATGCCGGGCGGGGGCTCCCGCCTTACGCTCGCCATATGTCCGATTTCATCGCCGCCGGCGCTTCAGCCGACGACCTTCCCGCACCGGCCGAGGGTCTGCTGCTCACGCACTTTCTCACGGTCGGCGATGTCCCTCGCTCGCGGGCGTTCTATGCCGATGTGTTGGGCGGGCAGGTGGTGCTGGAGGAGAACCCCTGCATCATCAAGGTCGCCAACAGCTGGATCATCATGAACCCCGGGGGCGGGCCCACCGATGACAAACCCGACGTCGTCCTGCGCCCGCCGGAGGACCGCCACACCGTCTCCAGCTTCCTGAACGTACGAGTGGCGGACATCCACGGCTTCTACGCGGCAGCCCGCGCCAAGGGAGCCGAGTTCCTCACCCCGCCCATCGACCGGCGCGCCGAGCTGCGCTGCTACATGCGCGACCCGGATGGCTACCTCATCGAGGTCGGCCAGTCCACGGGCCTGCTCAAGGGCATCCTGGCGCGCACCGATACCGAAGCCTGACCACTGCACTGCCCTGCACTGCTGACCGAATTCGTCAGATGCGACGGACCGGGTCCGTGATTCCGCCGGGGCACGCAAGCGCCGCGATGTCCCATCCGGCGCGTCCGGCCCCGGCCTGGTAGGCGCTTTCGTAGAAGGCGAGCACAGCGGCACGTGGATCGGCTTCGGCGCGGGCCGCGTCGTAGCGCAGCACGGCCAGGTGGCTGTCTCCGCCCGCGACCCACTGCGCGGACGCCGGGCTGAGTGGCGCTTCGGCCAGGCCGGCGGGCTCGGGGGCGGTGTACGAGTAGAACGCGGGCTCGGCGAAGGTGTCGTCGCCGAACCAGAAGCCGAAGCTGATCACTTCCGAGGAGTACGCCTCCCGGGTGACGGGGTCGACCTGCCCGGGCTGGTCGACCCGGCGCCCGGAGAACCGGCTGTGGGCGATGTCGAACGTGTGCCAGAAGTGGTGCACCGGGCTGGCCTTTCCCGAGAAGCCCGCCGCGAACTCTTCCAGCACGGACGCCACCTGGCTCAGCACTCGCCAGTAGCGGTTTGCGGCCACCGGGTCGTAGGTCGCGTGCTCGGTGTCCTCGGCGAACGGCCGGTCGGCGTCGGACAGATCGAAGGGCCTGGGAATAGCGATGTCCGCCCGGATGCCCAGAGCGGCCAGAGCGGCCAGGGTCTGGTCGTAGAAGGATGCGACGGACTGGCCCGGAAGCGGAAAGGACCGCTCTTGGCCGTCCAGCGTCATAACGGCGAGCCGGTGGTCGACGAAGTCGAAGTCGATCGTGAAGATCGGATTCCCGTCGACCTGACCCATCGGACGGGTGGTGATGCCGCGCCCAGTGACATGGAACGGGACGTTCCACCAGTGGTTACGCCGGGCGCTCGCGGCCAAGCGGATCTTGCCCACGATCTGCGCGAAGCGGTGCAGCGTCTCCTTGGTGTCGCGCCACTCCACCAGCGGCACCGGCGGGAACAGCTCCATCGCCTGCCCCTTCCCGCCCGGCGCTCCCGCGGCGGCCGGGCAGTCTCATCATGACCCCGCAGGGGGCATCCGGCACGCCGCAGGCGGTTCAGCCCGGCCGCCGCACGGGCCGCCGCCCAGGTCACGCCGTCGTCCGGCCACGGACGAGGTGACGTGGGGGCGGTCGGTCCTCGGCCACCAGAGCGGGAGTGCACCGGACACGACAAGGCCTTCGCCGACGTGTACCGCGACACCCTGTACCGCTGGGCGAGCGCCCTGCCCGAGACCGACGGTCACGGCGGATCCGCTCAGATATCCACTCACGCGACCTGTACACCCACGGACTCTGAGCTTGTCGTTTAACCTCGTCCCTGTTGGGGGTGGGGGATGGAGCAGGCCGTTTTCGAATCCGTCAGGTACTCCGCGATGTGTCAGGACTGTGGTGCGGAGCTGGAGTGCTGTGGTGTCCAGGCCCTCGTGGGCGGCCGCTTGCGGTGGGATGTCGAGTCAACGTGTTCCGCCTGTGGATTTGCGGTCGCCGTGTGTGGTGGAGACCTGCCGAGCGAACGGCGGGATCAGATGCTGTCCGAGTATGGGCCAGCGAGGCTGCAGGTGGTCAGTCCGTCGGCGAAGAGTGTCGTGATGATGCGGGTGCTGCGAGCCGAACTTGGTATTGACCTGGTGAGCGCCAAGGCTGCACTGCGCCGTGTGCTGAGCGGTGACTACTCAGGGGCCAGGGCGATCCACCGCCTGGTCCGGGACGAAGAGGTCGCCGCCCAGGTGACCACCGACTTCTTGCGCCGCCCGGCCGTCGCCTCCCAGGTCAGGGCGGAGGACAAGGTGCGAGTCGTGGAGGAGTTCACACGGGACGACGACGTCGCCACCGAGGTCACCACGAACATCCTGCGCCGGCCCACCGTTGCGCGTCGAGCCATGGCCGACGACACCACCCGCTTCCTGGTCCATGAGGCCCAGCACCACAACGACGAGGAGTCCCGCGAGGCATTCCACCGCGACGCGCCGGTCGCCCCGACGATCCGCCGGCTGGAGCGCTCGATCGAGTTCATCGAGCTGGTCGGCGCCTTCCACGCCCTGGTCACGACGGCCGGGCGGATCGTCCCGCGCCTGCGGGACAGGACCTTGTCGGACGAGGAACGCGCGGTGATCCACGAGAACGTGGCACGGGTGAAGGCCACCCTGGAGTGGGTGGAGCACGCCGTCGACACGGGCGAGGTCGACCTGGAGACCGAGCTTGAGCGGCTGATCCGGGGCGAGTAGCCGTGCCCCGCGCCAAGTCCCGGCGCCGCAAGGGGCGCCCCCGGAAGAAGGGTGACGCGGCCCGCTCCCACGCGGATCGCCTGCGCAAGGTGCTGTTCGAGGCCCAGGGCGTCGGCCTGGAGCTGCCCCAGCTGATAAGAGCATGTGAGCTGACCAGGAGCCAGGTCCGTTCCGGGCTGGCCATGCTGCGCGACCAGTGCGCCGAGAAGGGTTGGCCGCCGATCGTGTGGCTGCTGGACGGCGGTTACCGCTTCAGCGGGGACCCCGACCTGCTGCGCACGTACGAGATCGGCGAGATCCACGAGCACCTTGTCGAGATCCGCCGGCTCATGACCGGCACGGTCGCTCCGCACGCCACCCTGCACCCCGCCGACAAGTGGGTCGCCTACCTCGTCACCCAGCTCGCCGCCGTCGAATCGACCCTCGACCTGCTGGTCTCCTCGAAGACCTCGTGATCGAACTCAAGGTGAAACCGTGCGCCGACGCACCTACCCCTCCGACACCACCGCAGCCGAGTGGGCTCTGCTCGAACCGCTGCTGCCCGTCCCGGCCTGCCAGACCCCGGCGGGCGGCCGGCCCGAGAAGTGGCCACGCCGGGACGTCGTGGATGCGATCAGGTGTCTCGTGGATTCGGGCTGCAAATACCGGGCTCTCGATTTCCCTCCGTGGCGCACGGTCTACGGATTCATGGCGAAGTGGGCCGCCGCAGGCGTGCTCAGCGTCATCCGTGACGCTCTGCGCCGACGCATCCGCCAGGGCATGGGCCGGGCCCCGCAGGCCGTCGCGATCGTCATCGACTCCCAGTCGGTGAAGGCCGCGGAGACCGTCGGCAAGAACAGCCGGGGCTACGACGCGGGAAAAAAGATCAACGGGAGGAAGAGGCACCTGGTCGTGGACACGAAGGGGCTGCCCCTGCTGGTCATGGTCACCCCAGCCGACATCCAGGACCGTGACGCCGGGCGGGAGGTTCTCTTCCGGCTCCGCCTGATGCACCCCGAACTCACCGTGGTCTGGGCGGACTCCGCCTACGCCGGCAAGCTCGTCGACTGGGCGAAGCAGTTCCTGTCCCTCACCATCCGCACCGTGTCCCGGCCCAAGGACGCCACCGGGTTCGTCGTCCTCCCACGCCGCTGGGTCGTCGAACGCAGCCTCGGATGGATCATGCACGCCCGCCGCCTCGTCCGCGACTACGAACGCCTGCCGCAGCACAGCGAGGCCCTGATCACCTGGGCGGCGATCACCCTGATGACCAGGCGCCTGACTCACCCGCTCTTCGTCCAGCAGGCCACCGGGCAGTGGTAACCATTCACACACCCCGTTGGGTGGAGGACAGAGCAGAACTCCTTCTGACACTCTATTCTGCCGTGGGGCGCGATCGGGGAAAGGGGGGCGCACATGTCCGATGTGCTCCGAATCCGTGTGGACGGCACGGAGGAGGAACTGCAGTCGTTCGCCCAGTGGCTTAGCGATGAGCCGGATATCCGCTACTACGCATTGATCTCGTGGGAGAGCCCGCAGACCAGCGAGGGCGAGATGGGGAGTGCGCTCGAACTCGTGAAGCTGGTGATCGACAGCGGCTTTCAGATGCTGAACCTCGGCCTTGCCTACGTTGCCTGGCGAGGTACCCGCCCGACGCCCTCTTCTGTGACAGTCGAACGCGCTGGCGTCAAGGTCACCCTGAACGACAGCGACCCGGAAGCGATCGCCCGACTCATCAGGGCACTTGAGGAGTGAGCGCACCTCCTGTCCCGTCGGCGTCCCGTGCGGTACTCATTGGGACCAGTGTCTACACCAGCGACCAGATGGACGATCTTCCTGCCGTCGCGGCCAATCTCGAAGCGCTCGCGACTCTGCTGCGCTCTCCTGACGTGTGGGGGCTACCCGAGCAGAACTGCGTCGTGGTGCTGAATCCAACCACGCCCCAAGAGTTGGTCCGCCCTATCGACCAGGCGGCCACCGAGGCCACAGACGCGCTCCTGGTGTATTACGCCGGTCACGGGCTGCCCACGCCCGGAACGCTGGAACTCCACCTGGCTTTGACCGGTTCGGAGCCGAACCGGTCCTATACATCTGTCCCGTACGGGCAGGTCAAGGAACAACTGGTCAAGAGCCGCGCCAGACGTCGCATCGTCGTCCTCGACTGCTGCTACAGCGGACGTGCTCTGGGCATGGCGTCCGGCGAGCCGGCGATGACGGTGGCCCAAGAAGCTCGCGCTGAGGGCACCTACGTGATCGCTGCCGCGGCCGAGACCAAGAAAGCCATTTCTGTTCCGGGCGAACCGTACACGGCGTTCACCGGCGAACTGCTCGACGTACTTTCCCGGGGGATTCCCGACGCAGGCCGCTACCTTGATCTCGACACCCTGTTCAAGCACCTTGACCAGTCCCTGCGTGCCAAGCGTCGGCCGGTGCCCCAGCGCGCGGTCCGTAACACCGCTGACCGCGTCACGTTTCCCAACCGCGCCTACGATCCCGATCTCGAAGCCGAGCGTGCATCCCGCAAGGGGACACCCCCAACGGCTGGGGACCAGCGAGCACGGATTCTGCAGACTCTCATCGAATCGAGCCCGACAGCCAGGGAAGTCCGGCTGGCAGCCCTCGCCCGCGGTCCGGTGGCCGACGTGGCGACACTTGCGGAGCTACTTCCGAAGGCGGGAATGTGGGACGAGGTCAGCGATTTCCTCCGCCAAGCCGTCCAGGACCGCCCGGTTCATGAGATCGTCGGGCTGGTCTCCTCCCTGACGGAGAACCAGCAGAGCCATGAGATTGAGGGCGTCCTCACGGAGGCCGCAGCCCGCCCTGTCCCCGAGCTGGTGGATCTGATCACCGAGCTGCCCACGGACTCGGCGACCACCCTGCTGACGCTGGTCGGCCGGTCGTCCTCGGCCGAGCGTCTCGTCGAGCTGACGAAGACTCTCCGAGCCCGCGGTTTGCACCCCGAGGCCTCCACTGTGCTGAGCGGCGTGAGCAGGTCCAGTGTCGTGGTCGATCTTGTTGTCGCCCTCGGCCGGGAAGCAGACGGCAGCGTGGACGTCGAGTGTTTGCTCCACGGCTCGCAGAGGTGGGACTGGCTCGAGCGTAGTGCCATCGCGGTGGCTCTGAGGAGAACATCCCTCAAGCGCACGACCTGGCGCCAGCTGCTGCGAAGACACGCCCCCTACGCGCCCAAGTCCCTGTCCATGGAGTTCGTCCGCACCCTCGCCATCGTCTATCTGTGGGCCATCTCCGTTCAGGCCGTCGCCGACAACACCTCTGGGCAGGTGCAGGCAGTCGCCGTGCTGAGCGGGGCGATCCCTCTGTGCATCTACGGAATTTATGCGGCGTACAAAACCATATTGACGGATCCGCTCCTCTCGACAGCAATCCTTGTAGTGGCCTGCAGCGTGAGTTTTTCGCTACCGATCACCACTGTGCTTCAGTACGCCACCTATGCGGGGCTTTCCACGGTCGGCTTGTGCTTCCTCGTCGGGACGTCGCGCGGTGCGCGGCGTAAGCGGGCCTGGTACCACAAGGTCATCATGCAACACCGGCTCAACGCCCCTTTGGCCATGCAGTATTTGGCCGACCTGGAAACAGCTGAAGGGAACGACGACACCGCCCGGGGCTGGTACACCAGAGCAGCAGCCACGAAGGACACCGAAGTGGCTGCCCAGGCCATGCTCAACCTCGGCACTCTCGAAGAACGGCAAGGCGCCCCGGACACCGCACGCGACTGGTACACCAAAGCAGCAGCCACGAAGCACACCAAAGCGGCTGCCCAGGCCATGCTCAACCTCGGCACTCTCGAAGAACGGCAAGGCGCCCCGGACACCGCACGCGACTGGTATACGCGTGCGATCACGACTGAACGCGCACATGCCCGAGAGAGCGGGCTGACCGGAGTACTTCTGGACGTGACGCAGCCGTGGGAGGGCAGAGTAGCGGCCACCATCCGCGGCCTGTGCGAAAAGGCTGCCGCAAAGAGGGCCCATGCAGCTCCCTGGGCCATGTTCAACCTCGGCACTCTCGAAGAACGGCAAGGCGCCCCGGACATCGCACGCGACTGGTACACCAAAGCAGCAGCCACGAAGAACGATGAAGCGGCGAGCAGTGCGGCTGAAGCCCTCGCGCGCCTGACGCCATAGCGGCCACTGGTCTCGGCCTGCGGCAGGCCCCTACGATTTTGTGAATCCGTCCGCGTGCAGCCCAGGAGCCTTTGCAAACAGGCACTATAAGAGCGTTTTGTCCCGGCGAGGTTGTTTGGTGCCGCTTCGGGGGACGAGGGGGTCTGTGACTGCTGAGGCAAGAGTGGTCAATGCGGGCTGTGCGACAGGAGACTCCATACCTCCGCCCGTTTGAGCTGGGTCGCTCCTGTCTGATCCCAAAGCGCCCCCGGTTGACGCTGTTTGCGCCCTGGGGGTGCGTCGTGCCCGACGGTACTACCGAAACATGACGCGACAGCGCCCGTATCCCAGCGACCTGTCCGATGCGCGCTGGGAGTTGATCGGGTCCACGCTCACCGCCTGGCGGGCCGAGCGCAGAGGCAAGGGACTGGACATCGGCCGCCCGCCCGAGCACGACCTGCGCCGCATCATGGACGCCATCCTCTACGTGGATCGCACCGGCATCCCCTGGCGCTACCTGCCGCACGACTTCGCACCGTGGGAGACGGTCTACGGCTACTTCGCCGCCTGGCAGAAGGAAGGCATGTTTGACCAGCTCAACGGCCTGCTGCGGCGTCTGGTCCGCCAGGCCGAAGGCCGGGATACCGAGCCGAGCGCCTGCGTACTGGACGCGCAGAGCGTCAAGACCTCCGCCAACGTGCCCGCGGCCGGCCAGGGCATCGACGCGGGCAAGAAAATCGCAGGCCGCAAGCGCCACCTCGGTGTCGACACCCTCGGCCTGCTGCTAGCCGTCTGGGTGACCGCCGCCAGCGTCTCCGACAATGTCGGCGGCATCCACCTGCTCTCCCGGATCGCCACCACCAGCCCTCGGGTGACCAAAGCGTGGGCCGACACCGGCTACCGAACCAAAGCCATCGATCACGGTGCGCACCTCGGCATCCACGTCGAGGTCGTCCAACGCGACCCCGGCACCAAGGGGTTCAAGGTGATCCCCCGACGCTGGGTGGTCGAGCGGACCTTCGGCTGGCTCATGCACCACCGACGCCTCGCCCGCGACTACGAGACCCACCCCCACCGCTCGGGCGGTCGAACTGGGGGCGCAGCTCGCGGAGCGCAGCAAGGACCACCTCGTCGGCAGCCGTGAGGTCCGCCAGGTGGAGAAGTACTTCCTCACCCGAGTCTCCGCAGCCGACGTCGACCCGGCCCGGGCATCGCAGCCCGACAACATTCGCGAACACCGCTGGTGGACCCTCGCCGAACTGCGAGCCACGGCCGAGACCATCTACCCGCTTGGTCTCACCGACCTGCTCACCGGCGTCCTCGCGCATGGTGCACCCATGCGCCCCGTCGTCCTGGCCGGATGAGCATTCCCCGCACCGCGCGGGACAGCACACTGCGGGCATGACTCAGCACCGCCCGCCCCACCCTTCGATGCCGTATGCCGCCGTACTCTGCGACGTCGACGGCGTCCTGCGGCACTGGCCCGCTGACACCGAGATCGAACACGCTCACGGACTACCCGCCGGCGCACTCGCGGCCGCGGCCTTCGCCCCGGCCCGCATCCACCCCGCCATCACCGGGCAGATCACCGATGACCAGTGGAGGTCCGCCGTGGCGGCCGACCTCGCCAACAGCTGCGGCTCGAAGGAGCGGGCCCGCGCCGCTGTAGCCGCGTGGAGCGAACTCCTCCCTGTCGTCGACCTGGTGTGGACCTGCTCACCCGCGTCCGCGACGTCGCCTCCGTGGCCCTGGTCTCCAACGGAACCACACGACTGGAGCAGGACCTCGCCCGCCAGGGACTAGACAGCCTTGCCCACACTGTGGTGAACACCGCCCGCATCGGCGTCGCGAAACCCGACCCCCGCGTCTACAGCATCGCGGCCGAACGCGTGGGGGCCGCGGCTGAGCGCTGCCTGTTCATCGACGACACCGAAGCCAACGTCACCGCAGCCCGCGAGGCCGGAATGGCCGCCCTCCACTACCGCGGCCTCGACGAACTACGCATGACGCTCGCGCCGCTGCTCAACGAGTAGCCCGTGTAGGGCTTTCTGCCCGCTGCGCTAGGCCCTGTCCGATGGGTCCGAAACCGATTCAGTGCCTGTTTCGCATTTCCTGACCCGTGTCAGTGGCTCGCGCTCCGCAACGCGGTCGGGGCTGCTGGACCGCTGACGTCACAAAGCCGGCGAGGATTGCGGCCAAAGCCGGGTCACGAGCCGGACGCCGATCCGTCCGCTCCGTACCGGAGGCCGTCGAGGAGCAGGTCGAGGAGGCGTCCGGCCCGTTCGCGCTGGTCGGGAGCGCTGGTGATCAGCCCGATGCCGGCCAGGCTGAAGCCGACATCGAAGGGGTCGATGCCCGGGCGCAGGAGACCGGCGTCGGCGCCGGCGTGCAGCAGGGTGCCCAGCGCGGTGGCGAGCTTGTCGAGGGTCTCGGCGAAGGGGTCCGCACCGGATGCGACCGCGGCCCGCAGCGCGTCCGCCATGCCCTGCTTGGCAGCCAGGTAGTCGATGAAGTCGTCCATCCACAGGCGGATCGCCCGGTCGGGCGGGTTGTCGGCCAGCAGCTTCGCGGCGCTGTCGCAGACGCGGGCCAGCTCGTTGCGGTAGGCCGCCTCGACGAGCGCCTCGCGCGTGGGGAAGTGGCGGTAGAGCGTGGCCGAGCCGACGCCCGCGGCCTTGGCGATCGTGTCGATCGCGACGTCCGGGCCCTTCTCGGAGAAGGCGCGTACGGCCGCTTCGAGGATGCGCTCCCGGTTACGGCGGGCATCGGCGCGCAACACGCTCGGCTTGGTGGTCAAGGCTGCTCCCTTCATCGGGGGACCAGTCTAACTGGACAACCGGGGAGTTCCCCGCTTACCGTCATGACTAACCGGGGAACTCCCCGGTTACGGCGTTGACCGTGACGCTCCACGCGCAAGGAATGGCGATCATGACAGCACAGCAGCCCATCGGTTCCGGCTTCGGGGCCCGCAGCACCACGGCCGACGTCCTGGCCGGCCTCGACCTCACCGGCAAGCTCGCAGTCGTGACCGGCGGTAGTTCCGGACTGGGGCTGGAGACCACACGCGCCCTGCGGGGCGCCGGCGCGACTGTCGTCGCAGCCGTCCGCCGCCCGGAAGCGGCCGCGGAAGCCTTCACCGCAGTGGACGGGGTCGAGGTGCGCCGTCTCGACCTGGGCGACCAGGCCAGCGTGCACACCTTCGCGGACGAGTTCCTGGCAAGCGGCCGCAGCATCGACATCCTCATCAACAACGCCGGCGTGATGGCCCTGCCCGAGACCCGCCTCGGACCCAGCTGGGAGGCGCAGTTCGCCACCAACCACCTGGGCCACTACACACTCACGAACCGGCTGTGGCCCGCCCTGGCAGCCGACGGCGGCGCGCGCGTGGTCGCGCTCAGCTCTGCCGGACACCGCTATTCGCCGATCCGCTGGGACGACGTCATGTTCGCAAACGACTATGACAAGGCCGTCGCCTACGGACAGTCCAAAACCGCGATCGCGCTGTTCGCCGTCCACCTCGACGCGCTCGGCCGCGAGCACCAGGTGCGGGCCTTCGCCGTCGCCCCCGGTGCCGTCATGACCCCGCTCCAGCGGCACATGACCCGCGAGGAGATGATCGCCTTCGGCTGGATCGACGACCAGGGCAACACGGCCCCCAGTTTCAAGACCCCCGAACAGGGTGCCGCTACCCAGGTCTGGGCGGCCGCCTCCCCGCAGCTGGCCCACACCGGCGGCGTCTACCTGAACGACTGCGACATCGCCCTGCTCTCCCAGGACGACGCACCCGGAGTACGGCCCTACGCGGTCGACCCCGAACAGGCCGCACGCCTGTGGACCCTGTCCGCCCAGCTAACCGGCACCAACGCGTTCGCGAACCGGTGACACGACGGCATAGCGCACTCCCCTCCAAGAAGCCCGCACCTGAAATCTCTGCAAGAAGGGTCACGAAATCATGACGCACACCGATCTGGCCGCCGTCGCGAACGAAGCACAGGCATGGTTCGACAGCTACGTCGAGACGTTCATCGGACTGGCAGCAAAGGGCAGCACCGATCCCGCGCCGCTCCTCGACTACTTCTCGGTGCCGATCAGCATGACCACGGGCACGGCCCACACCGCTCTCACCTCCGCCGAGGCACTCTCCAGGGACTCGCACACGAGCTGCGCGCACTGCGCGACGCCGACTACGGGGGCAGCAAGGCCCTCGACCCGGTGGTACGCGTGCTCAACGAGCGGGCCGCGCAAATCGAGGTGACCTGGGCGCGCCAGGACAGCCAGGGGCGGGAGTTCCAGCGTGTCCGTGTGCTCTACCTGGCCGCCCGTACCGACGCGGGATGGCGGACGGTCGCCTCCGTGATCCTGGCCAGCTGACGAAGCACATTGCCCGCGCGGTCGCCCGCGGTGCGCTCGCCAGTCAGCGAGGCGACAGGACCCCGCCACAAGATCGCCAACGTGACAGTACGTGCTGATCGATGTCACGTCGATGCTCGTCCCCACAGCTTTAAGCGCGGCCGGTCCGTGCCGATGACGGCGCCTTCGTGGGGTCCGCTGTTCTGGGTCATGCTGCGTGCACTGCTTCGGGAACCAAGTGGGTGATGGCGTCGACTTCCTCGGCGGTGAGGCGGATCGCGGCCGAGGCGAGGTTCTCGTCGAGGTGAGCGGGCGACGTCGTGCCGGGGATGGGAAGAATCAACGGTGAGCGGTGCAGCAGCCAGGCGAGTGCGATCTGGGGCACGGTGGCGCCGTGCTTGTCGCGGATGGGGCTCAGGACGGCGTTGACGTCGTCGGGGTCAGGGCCTGCGTCCGATGCGCCGGCGGAGAACTTGGCCAGACTGGTGGGATACCAGGGGGAGAAGACCGTGCCGGTTTCCTCGACTGCCGCGAGCAGGTCGGCGCCTGTGCGGTCGCCGAGGTTGTACAGAGCGGTGACGGCTGCGATGTCGACGATCCGGGATGCCTCCCGGAACTGCTCGGGGCTGACGTTCGACAGACCGATCTGACGGATCAGCCCCTCCTCGCGCAGTTCAGCGAGGGTGGCGACCTGGTCGGCGAATGGCACGTCGGTGGCGTTGGGGCTGTGCAGGTAGTAGAGGTCGATCTGCTCGACACCCAGGCGCCGGGCGCTGAGGTGGGCCGACTGTCGCAGGTACTCGCGGTTGCCCACCGCGCCGAAGTCCGCGTAGTCCGGACCGCCCCGGATGAAGCCGCCCTTGGTCGCGATCACAAGGCCTTCGGGGTAGGGGTACAGGGCGTCGCGGATCAGCATCTCATTGGTGTGGGGGCCGTAGGCGTCGGCAGTGTCGATGTAGGTGACGCCGGCCTCGACAGCGCGCCTGAGCAGCGCGACGCCGGCCTCGCGGTCGGGGAACTCTCCCCACATGCCATCGCCGGTCAGGCGCATCGCTCCGTAGCCGATCCGGTCGACCACCAGCTCCGATCCGATGGACACGGTACGGGTGGGCTCGGGGGCACTGTGCTGGGGTCCGGGCATTTCTGGATTCCTCCGTCGGATGATCTCGTCGGTCCGGCCGAGGCGCTGTTCCGGCGGCGATCGCCGGTTCGGTGCAGCCCGTTTTGGGCCGGTGCATCCAGCGAAGCGCACCTTCGACGCCCGCGGACCGGCCAAAGGGGGCTCCTTCACCAGGGGCCTGCCGATCCGGGGTCTGCCAGACCCCCTCTCCCAGGGGCTGTGGTCCGCTCGCCGCCTATGCTGGGAGCCGTGAGCAGTGCGTCCTCCGGCGCAGGCGGCAACGCGGAACTGAGCGATTTCCTGCGGTCACGCCGCGCCCGGGTGACTCCGGAGCAGGTGGGCCTCGCGGCCCGGGCGGGCCGTCGGGTGACCGGTCTGCGCCGCGAGGAAGTCGCGCTGCTGGCCGGCGTGAGCGCGGACTACTACACGCGTCTGGAGCGCGGCCGCCCCATCAACGCCTCCGACACCGTCCTCGGGGCCATTGCCCAGACCTTGCGTCTGGACGCTGCCGAGCGAGCCCATCTGTTCGCCCTGGCCCGGCGTACCGCGGCCCCCCGGTCATCTCGCCCGGTGCCCCCTCAGCGCGTGCGGCCCGGTCTGCACCGTCTCGTGGACAGCCTGCACGACACCCCTGCCATGATCATCGGCTGTCGGATGGACGTCCTGGCCAGCAATCGGCTGTCCCGCGCCCTGTACACAGACTTCGACGCCAAGCCACACCGCGAACGCAACGTGGCCCGCTACGTGTTCCTCGACCCGGCCGCCCGCAGCCTCTTCACCAACTGGCCCGCCGCCGGCCGTGACACCGTCTCTTCCCTCCGCCTGTACGCGGGCAGCCACCCCCACGATCCGCTCCTGACGGAACTCATCAGTGAGCTGTCAGACCGGGACCCCGACTTCCGCGCCTGGTGGAGCGACCACGACGTGACCGGCCACACTCACGGCAGCAAGGACTACCACCATCCCCTGGTCGGTGACCTGACCCTCGAATTCGAATCCCTACCCGTGCCCGACACCCCCGACCAGTCCCTCATCCTGATGACCGCAGAGCCCGGGTCTGCGTCCGCCCAGGCCCTGCAACAGCTCGCGGAACAAGCAGACGGAGTAAAGACGCACTGAGCCCACACGCGAGACGGGTCCAGCCCACCTCCGCGGCAGCCGCTCCCGACACGGACCCCAGGCTGCAGGCCGGATCAGGCACCCGTCACGCTGAACCACACCCCCACGAGCCGACCCACAACGCGATCGACCGCTCCGCGGTACGCGGACATCCCACCAGCCGCGCATCACCCCGCGGCCGCCTGCGGTCAGGGTGAGCAGGCTAGCGGCGGTGACTGGGGTCGGCGGCTGGTGGCGAACCGATGAGGGCCAGAGGGGCGGAAATGCCGAGCGGACAAGACCGGCCGCAGGCCCTCCGGGCAGGAGCCCGCCCCTGCTACCACCCTGCTACCCTTTGCGTATGGTCTCCCCGAAGAAGCAGACCCAGGTCCGTCTGGAACCTGACGTCCTCGCCGCAGGCAAGGACGCCGCGGCCGCCCGCGGCCTGGACTTCAACCGCTACGTCGAGCGTCTGATCATCGAAGACACCACCGGCGCCCGCGCCGCCGGCATGGCCGCCGCGCAGCGCCTCATCGAAGAGCACGGCGCCTTCCTCGACGACCTGGAGCAGCAGCTCGACGCTCCCTACGCCCAGCCGCAGCCGGGCGCCGCCGCGTGATCCTGCACGTCGACGAGTCCTGGATCCTGGAAGTCGCCGAACGGGCCGGCCACCGTGACCCGGGTGTCGACGACTACGGCGTGCCGGTCGCCGCTGTCGCCCGCCACCGCGGCGAACTCCTAGAGCGCCCCGTCTACGACGGTCCCTACGCCCGCGCTGCCGCCCTGGTGCACACCCTCGGCCGCTGCCGCTGGCTGGAGCGCTCCAACCTGACGGTCGCCTGCGCCGTCGCCGTCATGTACCTCGAAGCCAGCAACATCCCGGCCAACCCGACACGCGAGCAACTGACCGCACTCGCCCACGAGTTGAACAGCCCGCGTTCCACCGCTGCCGGGATCGCCGCCATGCTCCGCACGTGGAAGCCCTGACCCGTCGTCCTCTTGCTTGTCGGGGCACCCTCACCTGACCGCCCAACATGCCTGCCCGCAGGCCGACTTGCCGCACGTCTCCCCTGCCTGGGGGGCGTCCGGTCACCGTCTCTGATGTCACAGATGGCCGGTAGCGTGCCGTACATGATCCCGCACGGAGCGTCCGCAGTGGAGCCGTGGCCGGGCTGGGTGACCAGCCGGGCGGCACAGACCGTGTACGCATGTTGCCTTGTTTCGGCATCAGCGGTCAGCGGGCAAAGGCATCGCGGTTCGCGTCGGCCATGAAGCTGCGGTGCCGCTCGTCGTGGGTGCGGCCCCACTTTCCGTTCGAGTAGTACACGAAGTAGCCCGTGGACGGGTCACGGAAGTCGATATTGCAGCCGCCGCGGAGGTGATCGCACAGACAGGTGCACGTCTTGTGATCGGCTTCCCAGCCCAGCCCGGTCGGCCCGTCACCGAGAAGGCGGACCAGATCGGGGCAGGGCGGGCCGTCGGTGGCCTCCAGCCGGAAGCCGCCCCTGGAGCTCCATGCGTCGGTTGCGTTGATCTCTCCCGGTCCTGCGGTAGCACGGATGCGGCGCAGCAGAGGGGAGAAGATGGGCGCCGGTTTTACTGGGAAGGCGCTGGCTGCGGTGTGGGTCGCTCGTTCGTCCGGGGTCCAGTCCGATTGGTCTTGCAGGAGCTGGTAGTCGTCGCGCAGCAGGTCGGTGACGCGCTCCCACCAGCGGGGGTTGAAGCCGGTGAGCAGGATGCGGGCCGGCGTTCCCGGGCGGTACAGGCAGATGCCGCCCCGCTCGCTGCGATATCGGAGCCCGGGTACACCTGCGATGCGGTTGTGGGGGTCACTGCTGTCGTCCGCGACCGAGCGGGGGAGCAGCATGTCAGCCCAGTACCGGGTCACGTACGGCTCGGCCAGCATCCGAATGCCGAGCCGCTCTGGTTCCGGCCGGACGCTGACGATCCCCAGGGGATCTCGTGAAACTCCGCCGATCTTGCAGGTGGCGAGGAACAGGGCGGCCTCCAGATCCGCCTGCTCCGGATGGCGCGCCGCGGGGATGGCCAGCGCTTCTCCTGCGGGGCTGACCAGTGAGTGCAGGGATTGATGGGATTCGCCCGTGCAGCGACGGCGGTCCTCAGTGGCGGCCAGAGCTGTCTGGTGGCTCATCGATGCCTGTTCCGCGCTGGCCGGCCCCCGTCGATCAGCGCTGTGTCTGCGTGGTTGTGCATCCGATGCCGTAGGTGGTGACACTTCTGGCCGGTCCTCGGCAACGGAGCTTGCGGGGGCGTCATCCGTCGCGCGGCCGGGCGTTCACAGGCCCGCGCTGATCCAAAGGCACCAGCCCATATCAGGTCAAGGCGACACGACACGGAAAAGCGGACCAAGAGTGTCAGTGCTGCGTCGTAGCGTGTGGCTCCATGAACTTCAGGTACATACCGCCGGTTCCGTTCGTTCTCACCGCTCTCCATTGTCTGCGCGGGCTGACCGCGTTAGACGCGGACTTGAATATCGTGCTGCCCGACGGCAGCTCCGTAGCAGGACACGTGTGCCGCCAGGATAAGGATGCCGACCTCGCCCTGATCAAGATCTCTGCCGAGTTCAAAGGCTCATTGCCCATGCCTGGGCTTGCCCGCGGCGGGGATCGCTGGCGCGGTCCCTATCGGCCCGCCAAGAACGAGGTGGAGCTCAGCGGTCATATCAGCAGCGGAGCTGTGCAGTACCTCTGCGAGGGTGGCGCGTCGATCGAGGCTCTGCAGCTGACGCCTGACCAGCGGCTCGGTGATTATTCCGGCTATTCCGGCGGCCCGGTCGAAGGACTCGCCCCGGACCGGACGCCAGCAGTCGTCGGGATCCTCCTGGAGCAGGCCCCCGACCGTGCCGACGCCAGTCGCAGCGCGAACGTACTCTTCGCCGCCACCATGAATGAGGTGATGGGACGGTTTGACGTTTTCGACGCCGCTCACCTCATAGATGTTCTGCGTCCAGACGGTACAGAGCAGGCCGAAAAGCCAGCCCGTCAAGAACACGCCGCCAAGGATCCATCTGCGGACGCTCCGTCCCTCCGCAGCCAGACGGACCGCGTCGAAAGTGTGCTCGATATCTTCCAGCAGCTGTCCAGCCTGAAAGTCTTGGCCCCCTCGCTTGTCGCTGAGCTGAGATATCGCGCCCTGAAGCACATCATCGATGAGGACCCGGACGGGGGTGCTGCGTGACCGGCTCCCGGGGACACGACGACCTGGTCCGTGCATGGCAGGAGGCGATTGGCTCCGCCGAGCACGCGCTGCGGGGCGACGGTGTGACACGTGCACAGGTAGCGACCGCGGTTGGGGCGCTTTGCGGATACCCGCAATTGCTCGGCCGTCCGTCGGTCGGCCAGGACGTCACCTATCTCCTCTCGCTACTTGACTCCCTCGGCCTGTATGACACCTCCCGGTTGCTGATGAAGCAGGTGGTCTCGTCTTTCGGCCAGCATCCGGGTGCGCTGAACATGGACGCGGCCGTACGCAACCAACTTGCCGTGGCGTTCGCCGAGCGGGGACATCTCACCACAGCCGCCATGCTGCTCGCGCACTCGGCCGAGGGCGGCTCGTGGCCAGCCGCCACGCTGGCGAATCAGGCGTGCGTGATGCTGCGTCTGGAGAATCTAGAGGGGGCCGCTGACACTGCGGCCCGGGCCCGCCGCGCTGCCGTCTCGGCAGGAGGCGACCATGAGGCTGAGGGGCAGTTAGACGTCCAGGTGCTGGCGACCGCAGTGCTCGCTGAGGTGTTTCGCCAGGTCGGCCGGGACGCCGAGGCTGATCAGCTGCTTGACGAGCTCGAAGGGTTCGTCCGGCGCCTCGTACGCCTCCTGGGCGGTAACCATCCAAAGTCCCTCTCGGCCCTGGTCACATTGGCCTCGGCTGAGTTCGAGTCGGCCAGGGCAGCTGGCGAGCATGAGCGCATGGAACGCGCGGGCGATGTCATCGCAATCGCGGCGCAGCGGTTGTCGGCGACCCTGGGGGCCGAGCACCCCCGCTCGCTCTCTGCGCTTCAGAGCCACGCGACGGTGGAATATGAGGCTGCGCGCGTCCTAATGGGTGGTCGTCTCCAGGGCGCCCGCGCGCTGATGACAGCAGCGGCGCGGCACGCCGACGCACTACACCGATGGGATCCGCGGTCCCTTGACCTGGACGATGTCATTGAGTTGGGCCGTGCGGCTGTCGCAAGCACCCCGGACGACCACCCCGACCGCGCCGCCCACCTGGCCCGCCTGGGCGACGCTCTGCAGGCGCGGTTCGCACACACCGGAACTCAGGAAGACCTGAACGAAGCCATCGACATGGGCCGCGCTGCTGTCGCAGCTACCCCCGACCAACACCCCGTCAAAGCCCTGATCCTGACCAGCTTCGGCGACGCTCTGCAGGCGCGGTTCGCACACACCGGAGCCCAGGAAGACCTGATCGAGGTCATCGAGGTGCGCCGTGCGGCTGTCGCAAGCACCCCGGACGACCACCCCGACCGCGCCGTCTATCTGGCCCGCCTGGGCAGCACTCTGCATGCTTGGGTCGGGCGCACCAGGGCTTACGAGGACTTGATCGAGGCCACCGACCGTGCCGCCCACCTGGACCTCCTCAATGCATCTCGGCTTCTTCGCACTGAGGCTGGGCAGGAGTTGAACTACGAGGAGTTGGAACGCTTGTACCCCCTGCTGGGCAGGCTCAAAGGCACCGGAGATTTGGAGGGCCTACCGCCGGAGGTGGTGGCGCGCCTTGTCCAGCTCGCCTCATCGGACCCATCACGCGACTCGGACTCTGAGAGCAACCCATCCAGACGCCGACCGTGAGGCCCACCCCGCCCGGAGGACTTCGGCTGGCGTAATCGATCTACATGTTTCGCCCGGTGCCGGCTGGTCCTCGGAGTGGCTCATCAGCGCATCGCCTCAATCACGGAGTGGGGGACAACGGCGCCCACCCCCGCGACCACCGGGCCGCCATTTTGGACAGCCTCCGCAACGTGCCCGCCCTCGCCCTCTATCGACACGAGCCGCACGGTCGTGCCGCGAGGATCGCCCCGGCACCCTTGGGCGCCCCGAAACCATACGGATGGCTCGACCATCGTGTCCCTGAAGCGTATGGCCAACTATCGCTGAACGTCACTGCCATTGTGACTCGCGGCGATAGTTGGCCAGTCACAGTGATACCTGGCCACAGAGGTGCCGTGGGTGACTCCGCCCTGACCGGACTCAGCGGTAGTTTGTGCTGATGACCGGATCCCTGCCGCCCGGCGGTGTTGTGCTCGATGCGGACGAGCTGGATGCCCGATGGGCGGATGCCTGGCGCCCGGAAGAGGTCGCGGAGCGGTTGGTGGGAGTCGGCGCGCCCTGGTGCATTGCAGCGGGATGGGCGCTGGATCTGTTCCGCGGCGGGCAGTCGCGGCCGCATGGCGATCTGGAGATCGCGGTGCCCGCTACCAGGTTCTCGGAGATTCGGGACCGCTTCCCCGAGTACGTGTTTGACGCGGTGGGTTCGGGTCGGGTCTGGGCGGGTGCAGGGGCTAAGGTGCTGGCGGCAACGCATCAGACCTGGGTGCGGGATCCGGCGAGCGGTCAGTACCTGTTCGACGTCTTCCGTGAGCCGCACGAGGGTCTGACATGGATCTGCCGGCGGGACGAAACTCTTCGGCTGCCGTATGGCGCGATCATTGAGCGGACGGCAGACGGGATCCCGTATCTAGTACCGGAGTTGGTACTGCTGTACAAAGCAAAGGCGCCGCGACCCAAGGACCAGGCGGACTTCGGCGGGGTACTGCCGCTGTGGGGCCGGGCACGGCGGGACGCCCTGAGTCGGTGGTTGGAGCGTGTGCACCCTGGGCATCCGTGGCTGGCGGAGCGGCAGCCGTCCGCGCTCCGCGTACCTCGAGGAACGAGCCCGTTCGGCTGCGGTCACGCGTATGCGGCGACCGCGGCGAAGTAGATGGCCAGAGCGGTTGCGGCCGCGCCCGCCCCGGCGAGGATCGCCTGGGGGACGCCGGTGCCAGTGCGATGGGTGAGGACCCCTGCGGCAAAACCGATGTTCGTAGCGGTGGACAGGGCGAGCAGCAGGGACAGGATCTGAAGTCGGCTCATCGCGTGAACTCCCCATGAGTCTCTGGCTGGCCCAGGACGGGCCGTACGGGACGAGTTCGACATTGGCTGTCCAGGGAGTTGTCCCACGAGAGCCTTGGGCAAATGACCAGCGGATGCGGCAGCCTGATCACCGGACACGGCCGGGTTTGTCTCCTGCCACCAGCTCACGAGCTCCGCCCAGGACAGGCCGGCGGCGCCGAGAGGCCGGGTGTAGGTCAGGCAGTACTGGGCGTTGCGGACGATGTCGAGGCGGTTGTTGACCGCGTCGCGCAGAACGATCTCAGGCTTGGGGCCGTTAGCGGCAAAGATCAGGTTCTTGAACTCTCCGTCGACGCCCGTCATACCCAACGACGCGAGGATCTGCTCCAGCTCGGGCGCCTCGTACTCGTCGAGGACCTTTCGTGCGACGGCGGTCAGCTCTGGTACCGCCAGCGGCCGCAGCCGATGCATGACGTAGCGGTGCTTGCTCTTGAATGCGTCGCCCTCATCTCCTGGCGCCAGTCCCAGACGCACGCACTCGTCCGGGACTTCGTACGACTTCAACTCGGCGACGGCGCTGGCTATGGCGGAACGCAGCGTTTCCGGCTTGACCGCATCTCCCGTGCCCCGAGGCTAAGGGGCCGCACCGACACAAAGCAGCCGGCCCGATCGGGCCGCACCTCTCCGGCACCGGCTCTGCCCTGCCGGTGCCCGACCCAGGACAGCTCATCCTTCGGGTATGTGTGGGCAGGTGTCGCGCTGCTGGTAACTGCCCGGTACGCCCGTGCTCACCGCCGTCCAGGCGCGGCCGGGCGGGGCGCAGCATCGGCTCTTGCCCGGTCGGGGCGCGCCGTGGTGGGTGCTGGTTGGTGGTGTGGCGTGTTTCGCGTGCCGGCGTCGCCTCAGCCGCGGCCGCTGTCTGGCTTCGCGCCGGCCGGGCTAACCGTTTCTTCGACTCCCTGCCGCGGTGACTTCTTCCCTACGGCCATCGCGGCAGCCGCACGAGCCAACTGCGCTTGCACCTGCTCGAACGCTCGCGACCCTGACCGCTTCCGTCTGTGACTTCCGCTCATACACGTTCAACGCCCCATCGCGCTCTCCGTAACCGCAATACCGCCGAATGGAGCACATAACTCCGGCTCCAGGCAGCGGGTATGGCTGGGGCCAGACGCTCGGGAGGGTGACCCCGGGCAGCCGGGCAGCCGGGCAGCCAGGCAGCCGGGCAGCGCGGCCAGGCTTATCCCTTAGGGGGATCCTGCTGGGGGCCAACGTTTGTGGTCCCAGCAGCGTCGTCCGGGGCTGAACCAGGTGCACTTTGCGCCACCCCGACAGCTGCTTGAACCAGTCCGCTGATCACATGCTGTGTGGCCTGAGCCTGGGTCGATGCGTCGGGAAGGTCGGAAACGAGACGCTCAGCGGAGAGCAGATAACCACCCGCGAGCGGCTCTCGGAAGTACACCTGCGCCTGCTGGACGGCCACTTGGTAACTTTTGATCAAGGTTGAGGAGATGTATCCGCTCAACGCAGAGGCCAGGCCAGCCAATGCGCCGATGGTCACGCTTGCCGTCTTGCTTGGGGCCACCACAGCTGCCACGGTGCCGCCGATCAGGAGCGAAGCGGTGGCGATCATCACGTAGTGGGCAAGCGCGCGCTTGCTCAGTCGACAGGTCGTGATACCGCTTCAAGAGTGATCGGTTGAATCGCAGACCAGATGAGAAATGTTTGTCTGCCTCCGCAGCAACTGCTTCTTGCTCGATTCGCTCGTCGATCTCCTGCTGCTCATATGCGGCTCTCCGGTCTGAAACGCGTACAGCGATGACAACGGAGGTGATGACGATGACAGCGATGGGAAGGATGAGCCACAGCCATGAGAACGGTGGCTTCGCAGCCTCCTCCATCCTGTATACATTGGCCAAAAACAAGATCAATGTGGCTAGGCTCGCGCTGGCCACGATCGAACGCCCGATGTACTTGTCGCGCGCCTCTTGCTGCCGATGCTTGCTGCTCAGTTGCTGAAGGCGGTTAGAAACCGGCCTGTCTGAAGTAGTTGCGGGCTGCGCTTCGTGGCGGCGTCCCCGATCTTTAGTCACGACCGCCTGTGGTCGGACGCCTGGGCCGAGTTCGTGCCCTTCCTCTCCTTCGACGTCGAGATCCGCAAGGTCATCTGCAGCACGAACGCCATCGAGAGCGTCAACGCCCGCATCCGCAAGGCCGTCCGCGCCCGCGGACACTTCCCCAACGAGGCCGCCGCCCTCAAGTGCATCTACATGGCGCTGATGAGCCTGGACCCGGCGGGCAAGGGCCGCAAGCGGTGGACCATGCGCTGGAAGGCACCCCTGAACGCGTTCCAGATCGCCTTCGAGGGCCGTCTGACCCCGAGCAACAACTGACCTTCAACAACCAAGATCAGCCGTTAAATTGACACACCCCGCCAATACGGTGTCTGCTGAGGCAAACGAGACTGCGAAGCAGGCCCTGACTCTCGCCCGTGTGCAGTTCGACGCCGAGCAACGGGCCCAACATGAGGAAACTGGCCCGAAGTTCGAGGTCGAGTCTGCAGTGAAGGAAGACTATGGCGAGTGGTTCGCCATGATCAAAATCCGCCAGACTGGCGGTGCCGCTTTGGAGACAGCTCGCGTCACCGTGTCCGGCACTGATGTCCGAGGTCTGCGGCGATCGAAGCACAGCGATGAGTGGCTGCCACAGCCTGTCGTATGGAACATCCCTGCGCCAGGTACGGTCCTCGACCTGTGCGCTGGGCTGGGGTTCCATCATGGGGACCCTGCGAATGTGGGGATTGCCCTGGAGTGCCGCGCAGCTGACGGCCGCTCCTGGGACAGGCTGCTTAGAAGCCGTATCTCAACCGATCTTGGAACGTGCAGGTCGAACAGGGGTGCTGGTTGAGTGATCTTCCGGCGGTGAGCAAGGCCGTCCTCACCCTGGAGAAGCACCGATGAAGAGACTCATTGTGCTATTCAGCCTCGCCGGCGCCGTCGCCTTGGTCCACGAAGGCGACGCCACGCCAGGGCGACGGGCCGCCGAGTGTCTGGGTGAGACGTTCCTGCGAGGGATGGAGTGAGCGTCGGGTCGCATTGACGAACTTCAAGTGCCCCTGGTCCAAGGCGGTGTGGATCGGTCGGAGCTCCTCAAGATCCGCTGGCTGACGATCGTGGAAGAGGATGGTGAAATCCTCGATGACATCGCAGAGCTGGAGAGCTGCTGCGGCCGCCTCGGGATTCGCCACCAAGCTCAGCGACTGGATCGAGGCATTGAACGGTCCCCATGCGACTGCAGGTCTGCGCCGTTCGAGGAACGCCTCACGCAGCTCCGTCTCGACGGCGCCGAAAGCCTGCAGGAACCTCTCGTAGGCGGACGTCTGTGTCTCCTGAAGCCACTTTCGATTCTCGCTGCGCCGCCCAATGACCCCGCCTGCAACGACGCCCACGATGGTGGCCGTGACACCGCCTACGGTGGATATCAAGAGCTCCCATGGAACAGCCATTTCAAACCCCCTGGGTGGTTGTCAGAAGCCGTCTCAACCGACCTTGGAACGTGTGGGTCGAACAGGGTCTTGGTTGAGTGAACTTCCGGCGGTAGGTGCATGGAGGCAGGGCCTCCTGGTAGCTCGGGGGTGCGACCCCGTTCCGAGCGGTTCCCGGAGGCCCTGTTGTCGTTGTTGTACGCGCCCGATCCCGTCCGCTTCAACTCGCCTGCCGTGTCGTGCGATTGTCTCGCGCACGTGTACGGCAACGCGGCCGATCACCCCGATCGGGTGCGCCGGTATCCGTCGGACATGACGGATGCGGAGTGGGCGGCCATCCGGCCGTTGCTGCCGGTGCCGGCATGGCTCCAGGGGCGGGGCGGACAGCCCGAGGGCTACTGCCACCGCCAGATGCTGGATGCAATCCGCTACCTGGTCGCGGGCGGGATCTCCTGGCGGGCGATGCCCGCAGACTTCCCCGATTGGAGCCGGGTCTACGCCTTCTTCCGCCGCTGGCGCGAGCACGGGCTGATCACAGAGTTCCACGACCGGCTGCGCGGACGGGTCAGGGAGCGCGAAGGCCGTGAGGCCGAGCCCACGGCGGGGATCATCGACGCGCAGTCGGTGCGGGCCGCCGCGACGGTGCCGGCCGCCTCACGCGGCTACGACGGCGGGAAGAAGGTACCCGGACGCAAGCGGCACATCGTGACCGACACACTCGGTCTGCTGCTGGTCGTCGTGGTCACCGCCGCGAACATCGGCGACCGGGACGCCGCGACGGGCCTGCTGGGGCGAGTGCGCCGACTGCACCGTGACATCACCCTGGTCTGGGCCGACGGCGGTTACACCGGCGACCTGGTCGACTGGTGCCGGCAGAAACTCGCCCTCACGCTGGAGATCGTCAAGCGCACCGACGACATGAAGGGGTTCGTGGTGCTGCCGAGACGCTGGGTGGCAGAGCGCACATTCGCATGGTTGATGAACTCCCGCCGCCTGGCCCGCGATTACGAAACTCTGCCCGCCACCAGCGAGGCGATGATCCGGTGGTCGATGATCACGCGGACGGGCCGGCGTCTGGCAAAGGCACGGGCCGCCGGCCGGCGCTGAACATCCCCGACGTCTCCTGCACGAGCCGCCCGCGTTCCGCCAGGCGCCTGGCCTTCGAGCGCACCCCCTCGACCTTCGCCGGCGTCGTCTCCAGACCCAGCTGCACCGCGATCTCCCTGGCCTTCAGCGATCCCTGACCCGCTGAGGGCCGCTCCTCCAGCACACCCAGGATCCGCTGGTAGTCCGGTGTCAGCACCGTCACCGGCAACCCGTCCCGCCAGGGCGGCACCGTCGAGCCCGGCACAGGCGAGGGCGCTGTCTCCTGCTCCGCCTCGGACTCGGTCATGGCAGTGGACTCGGCCGCGGAGACAGCCAGGGCCTCGACCAGCTCCTCCCGCGCGATCACCCGCCGGTCCAGCTCGATCTCCGCGGCCTCCAACACGCCGGCCAGCCGCGCGACTTCTTCCCGAAGACCCTCCACCCGCACCCGGGCAGCCGTCTCCCGCTCCTCCAGCATTCCCAGCACCGACGCCACCGCGCACCCCTCAGCCACCAAGCGGACACAGGACGCCGCATCCCTGCCTCAGGGCGTGCAAAACCATGCCTGACCAGCAGAAATCAAACGATCACGTTCGGTTGAGATACGGCTTCTCAGCCGGCAACACACACGACAGCGAAGGACTGAAGCCCATGGTGACGGGTCACCAAACGAGACACGACCCGCACCGCGGCCGACACTTCAAGCCCCAGCGCCTACCTGCAGACAAAGATTACGACCGAGCTGACCTGCGCAGATGGCTTCGATGGAAACGCATTCGGAGTACGCATCGCCCGCAAAGGCATCGAGTCCAGCGCACGATTAGGGCGCCGCCGATGGGTCATCGAGCGGACGATGTCCTGGCTCTCCGGCTACCGACGTCTCAGCCCACGCTACGAACGCAATCCTCGTAATTACCTGGCCTTCCTCGGACTCGCCGCCGCTCTCTGCTGCTACAAGCGACTCGTCCGCCTCACCACGTAGGACACGGTTTTAAGAAGCCGTGGACGCCGATCGGCACACTTGAGGCGTGCGTCTGGAAGTGTTCTGGGGGAGAGGACAGGATTCGAACGTGCGTGGGCGTTGTGGGGTCCGACCGTGAGGCGTGCTTACTGGTCCCCGGACGACCACTCCGGGTACCTGTCCCTGTTCCTGGCCTCGGGGTGTTGGGCGCCGGTCGCGTGAACAACTTTGGCAGGGGTCTCTGACACCGGCCTGACGTGCT
Source organism: Streptomyces sp. Ag109_G2-15 (assembly GCF_900215565.1). Classification (NCBI taxonomy): domain Bacteria; kingdom Bacillati; phylum Actinomycetota; class Actinomycetes; order Kitasatosporales; family Streptomycetaceae; genus Streptomyces; species Streptomyces sp. Ag109_G2-15. The sequence continues at coordinate 18,358 of NZ_OCNI01000002.1, read as the reverse complement.
TGTGCCCGGCGTGCTAGGACGCCTGTGGCGAAGTCGCTTCCCGTGGATGGGGACGGTGGACGGAGATGTCTGTGCTGGTGACGGCTTCGGCGGCAGGGCGCCGGCGGACGCGAACCAAGGACGGGTTCGAAGAAGGACGGGTTCGAAGACTGACTGGCTTTCGTGGGTGCCTTGCGGATGCCATGAGGGATCACCTGGTGGGCGGTGCCGTGATCAGGTCCATGCCCGGGTAGCGGCTGGTGACGAAGCCCGCGGCTTCGTAGACCGGTTTTCCGGCCTGGCTGGCGTGCAGTTGCATGTAGTGGATGCCTGCTTGCTGGAGCCAGTCGACCAGTTCGTTGACGATGCGGCGTGCGTGGCCGCGGCCGCGGGCCGGGGTGTCGGTGACGATGCCGTCGAGGTAGCCGCGGCGTCCGTCGGGCCAGCGCGAACCGGGCAGATGGTAGGTGACCCAGGCCATGCCGCAGGCGAGGAGGGGTTGGCCGGGGTCGCCGCCGACGACGAGGCAGACGCAGTCGTCGCGGTGGTTGATGCGCTCGTCGAACCAGTCGCGGGCGATCCGCCGCCATGGTGTGTCGGCGGGTCCGGGGTCGGTGCCCAGGCTCTCCAGCGCGACGGCGCGCAACCGGATCAGTTCCGGAATATCGGCTGTGGAGGCTTTGCGGGGCTGCATGTCGTAGCTCCTCTTGCTGGTTCGGCCCGGGTTCAGCGGGCCATGGTGAGCAGGACGCGTCCGAAGGGCCGGTCCTCGATCAGATGGCGCTGCGCTTCGGCGGCCTGTTCCAGCGGGAACACGCGGGCGATGGCAGGGGTGATGCGGCCCGTGCGCAGCCAGTCCAGCAGGGTCACGCGGGCGGCGCGGGCGACGTCCGGCGGAGTCATGGTGAACGTGTAGCCGTAGGCTGTGGCGTTCTTCCACATCAGATCGGTGATGTTCACCGTGCCTTCGGTGCCACCGGAGTACCCGACACCGACGTAGACGCCGCCGTGTGCGAGCGAGGCGATGCAGGGACCGAGCAGCGGACCGGCGACGCCGTCGACCACGATGTCCACGCCCCTGCCGTCGGTGATGCGCGCGACGCCGTTGGTCAGGGATTCGCGGGACAGGTCGATGACGTGCTCGTGGCCGGCGGCGCGGGCGGCTTCGGCTTTATCGGTGCGGCTTGCGGTGGAAACGGTCAGGGATGCGCCGAGTTCGCGGGCCACCTCCACGGTGCCCATGCCGACGGAGCCACCGATGCCTGGCGCCAGGACGGTGCCGCCGGCCTTCAGCCCGGCAAGTCGGGTCAGGACGAGGTAGGCGGTGCTGTATCCGGCACCGGCGAACAGCGCGCAGGCGGCCTCGTCGCTCACCCCGTCGGGGATCGGTATCAGCTGGCGGGCGTCCGCGGTCAGTTGCTCGCGCCAGGTGCCGTCGGTGCGCCAGCCGAGTCCGCCGCCGCCGACCACGACGCGCGCTCCCTCCGCCAAGCCGGTCGCCCCGGGGTCGCTGATCCGTCCCACCGCGCCGCCGCCGGGTATGTGCGGAGGCGTCTGGTGCAGGGAGGGGTCCATCCGTCCTGCCCTAATGGTGTTGTCGGCCGGGCTTACCTCGGCATAGGAGAGCCGAATCGACGCCCGGTGGCCGGTGGCCGGTTCGGCGGGACGGTCCACGAGCCGCAGTTCCTCGTAGCCGCCGTGGCGCTGGTACTCGATCGCTCGCATGGCGTTTCGCCTCCGTACATCGGATCACGGGCCGTTCGGCGCCCCTTGGTGATCAAGTCAATGAAACAGGTCCTGTTACAGCTATGCGCAAGGATGAGCCCCGACCGGCCTTGCTGGCGCTTCAGTCGGAGCGGGCGGCCAGGGTGTCCCGCAGGACGTTCGCGATCGAGACCCCCGCGAGCTGTCGCCGGACGGCCTCCTCCGTGTCGACGTAGATGCGGCGCAGCGCGGGCTGGATGCCGCGGCCGACGGGGCATGCCTGGTTCGGTTCGCCGTGGTGCAGGGCGAACAGGGGCTCGGCGTGCACCGCGCGGTAGACGTCGAGCAGCGCGATGGACTCAGGCTCGCGAGCCAGCGTCCAGCCGGCCCCGGCACCGTGGCGGACCGTCACCAGGCCCGCCTTCCTCAGCTCGGCGAGGCTGCGCCGGATCACTACGGGGTTGGTGGCCACGCTCGTGGCGATCTGGTCCGACGTGACCACGTCACGTCCGCGGCCGTGCACCAGGGCCATCCAGGTCAGCACATGGACGGCGACCGTCATCCTGCTGTTCGCGCTCACGTCCTTCACCCCCTGCTGTAACAATAACAGTTACAGCAAGAGGTCCGGAGGGGCTACGGATTGTTCTTTCGCCAGGGTCCGGTCGGCGCTGCCGAAGAAGGCCCAGGAAGAGGGATGGGTATGGGGCGGGCGGCCCCACATCCCGGGGTTGGTACACGCGGTGCAGACCCGCGGCTGGATCAGCGGCAGCTCCCAACTGCCCAGCCTGGCAGTGGATGAATTCCTGGCTGCGAATGTCCTCGTCGTCCCACGAAGCGAGCGCTGGCGGGAAGCGGTGTCCACCGTTTTGCTCGGCAGCTGGTGCGATCCCCTGTGGCAGACCGGGCAACTGTCCTCGACTGCGCTCGGGGCACTGAAGGCGCAGGCGCGTGCGCTGCACCGGCAGCTGGTGCCGATCTGGCGGCGCCGCACGGTCCACGGCCGGGTGCTGTCCCTGGACGCGAACCTCGGTGAGGGGCTGTCGCTGCACGAACTGGTCGCCACCCGCATCTGATGCTCCGCTTCAAGAACGCCGTGCCGAACTACGGCTGCGCTTTTGGCTTGTCATCGAGGTCGCGCTGGGTTTTCCCGCTGCAGTGCTCGCCGGCATCTCCGGAGCTGCCGGGCTGACGTCGCCGGATTTTCGTGTCCCTGTGGCATTGCTGGCTCTCGTCTCCGCCGGACTCTCAGCAGGGGTGGGCTTCCTGCGCAGCGACGTAGGACGCGACAGCAACCGACGCAGCAGACTGGCAGGGGCTGAGGTCGAAGCGGGAGCTCGGGCGAACCGGTGACCCGCCGGATCGCAGCGGACGAATTCGAGTCCATGACCGAGGCCGACAAAGGCGCGGTACGACATGGGCACGAACGACCGGGGAGAGCCGACTGTGGAGTTCTTGTCGGCGTCCGGCGCCGCAGTCCTGCAGCCGGACGAAACAGTCACTGCCGAGGCATGCAGGCAAGCGAGCGGCGGCGGCATCACCACTTTCGAACTGGACGACAACAGCGGGTTGTCGAATCGAGCTGCGGGAGTCAGGAAGGGCGCCACCTTCTGCATCCGCACAGATAAGGACGCCGTGGTGGCAGCCAAGATCAAGGAGATCACGTTCCCCTCCGCCAATGGGATCATGAAGCTTGATGTCACCGTATGGAGCAGCTGAAACGGCGGATCGAGCACAGCGTCCGCCTTCGGGCACGTGCACCTGTGGCTGGGCTGGGCCTGGGACCAGCTGTCTCGCTCTACTCGCCGGTCCGCACGTCCGTGACGGCCATCAGTCCTGCCCTCCCGATGAGCGCCGGGGCGTCATGCCGATCGCATAGGCACCGTCCTCGGACAGGCTCTCGTAGGGCCGGTCGGCCTTCTCCACGATCCCGGCGAGCACCCCGGGCTTGGCGTAGTAGCGCAGTCGGTCAGCCCGGCCTCCAAGCGGGCTGTCCAGGAGCCGCCATGACGCTGAACCTGCGATGCGGGTCAGGTTATGAGCAGGCGGAGGCCGAGATCTGCCGCGTCGAGGTCGGCGAGGTCGCTGTTGCGTTTGGCCCACCGGCCGGAGTCGAGGTCGTCGCTGAGGCTTCGCACCGCGCGCTGCTCGGCCTCCGGCCCGACCCTCGTCCACACCGACATCGCACGGCGCACGTGATCTTCCAGATACGCCCCGGGTCGGCGCCAGTACGCCTCGAACAGGCCGTCAGCGCAGTCCCACGGGATGGGCACCGGCTCAGCGCGGGCGCCGATCGCGTCGGCCATCCCGGCAAGGGAGGGAAATTCTGCGAGGACGGCGGCGAACTCGGGCAGGTAGTCGCGGGTGAGCCAGAACCGGTCCTGCCATCCGGGTTCGTCGGTGTCGAACGTGAGCACCACCACGCGGCGGGCCGCGCGCCGCATCTCGCGCAGCCCCGCTATCGGGTCCTCCCAGTGGTGAATGGTGGAGATGGCCATCGCGACGTCGAAGGACTGGTCCTCGAACGGCAGGCTCTCCGCGGCGGCGGCCACGCACGGCGCCGAGCCGGCAGGCCGCTGCCCTCGCATGACCGCCGATGGCTCCACCGCGGTCACGTCGCGATCAGCAGGCTCGTAGGAGCCGGTGCCGGCCCCGACGTTCAGCACCGTCTGCGCGTCGCCGAGCGCGTCCCAGATCTGCGCGGCGATCCGCGGCTCGGTACGCCGTGTCGCGGTGTAAGCGCCGCCGATCGCGTCGTACAACCGTGCACCGAGCACCTCCAGTTGCTCCTCCGGAGTCACTATCAGTCCCTTCGCCCGTGCCGCAAGTTCCCTGTCGATGGCCGCCACCATGGCGTCAGCGCGATCACGCCGCTCCAGCAGCAGGCCGCGCAGGCGGCGCAGGTGTGCGACCGCGTCGGTGGACGGGTCGCCGACCAGTTCCGCAACCTCCCGCAGCCCGAAGCCCAACCGCCGATAGGCCAGCACCTCCCGCAGCCGCTCCACGTCGTCCGCCGAATAGGCCCGGTACCCGGCCGCGGTCCGCGCCGACGGCCGAACGAGCCCGATCTCGTCATAGTGATGCAGCGTGCGGACGCTCACGCCGGCCAGCTCGGCCACGCGTCCCACGGTCCAGTGATCCTCCACGGCACCGACTATGCAGCCTGACGCCACGTGAGGGTCAAGAGCCCCCTGCTCACGGCAGCAAGAGCCGATCCGAGGCGACTCCTGCAAGCCAGAGCGATGGTCTGGTTCAGAGAAGCCTGGAACCGGAGGGAGTAGCTCCGCAGTGCCCAAGTGACATGAAAAGTCACTGCCATTGATCGCGATGCCCGCCCCGGAATGACTCCCGAAGTCGCTTCGAAATGACTCCCTCACAAAGGCTCTGGTCCGCTTCTTGTGGTGGTCTGCGCAGCGTGGCTCGATTCACGGGCCCGCCTCGAGGTCGCGCGAACCAGCCTGGCCCGCTGTACGAGGGACGTAGCGGCCCTCTCCCACTCGGGATGCGCGAAAGTGAACCCGGCTGCGCGCAGCCGGCCCGGCACCACCCGACGGCTCTTGAGCAGCAGTTCCGTGTCCGAGCGCAGCGCGAACGCCCCCAGCTCGGCCATCCAGCGCGTCGCCGGCAGCCCCACCGGGACGCCCCAGGCCGTGCGCAGCGCCCGCATGAAGTCGCGGTGCGGAAGGGGGCCGGGCGAGGCGAGGTTCACCGCCCCCTCGAGGTCGTCCCGGGCGATGAGGAACTCCACCGCTCGCACGAAGTCCTCGTCATGGATCCAGGAGACGTACTGCGCGCCGCCGGCCACCGGACCGCCCAGCCCGAGTCGCGCCAGCCGCGACAGTACGTCGAACACACCGCCCCGATCCGGGCTCATGACCATCGCCGAGCGCAGCGCCACCTTGCGGGTCGCGGGAGTCGGCGCCTGGGCCTGCGTGCGCTCCCAGTTCTGCGCGATCTCGACGCTGTACGCCCAGTAGTCCGGCACCCCGGCCTCCGAGCCGCCGATCACTCCGGTCGCCTCGTCGTGTGCCGCGTCGAAGCGGTGGGCGTAGACCGTGGCCGTACTCATCTGCAGCCAGACGCGCGGTGGCCGCGCGGCGGCGGCGATCGCCTCGCCGAGCACCCGCGCCGAATCCACCCGGGAGTCCATCATGGCTTGCAGGTTCTCGGCGGTGTAACGGCAGGAGACGCTGCGCCCGGCCAGGTTGATCACGACGTCGCAGCCGTCGATCGCCGCGGCCCAGCGGCCGAGCGTGGCCCCGTCCCATCCGATGTCATGCGCCCGTACAGGACGTCGGGTCACTACCGTGACCTCGTGGCCGGCCGCCGTCAGCGCACGGTCGAGAATCGTGCCCACCTGTCCGGTTCCCCCGGGCAGCACTACCTTCATCGAACCCCCTCGGCTTCGCTCGACATCAGCGTAGCCCTTCTTTTGAACGCGTTCAACTCGGGAGTCCGGTGCACGTCAGGGCGAGGGGGCCGACACAGGCGGGCGGATGGGCGTTCACTTCTTAGAGGTCGTTAGGTCCGCTTCTGGCAGCGGCCTCGGCCGGGTTGAGTGAGGAAGCCTTGGCGGGTGAGGCGTCCGAGGCGGCTGCGGGTGACGTTCATGGCGGGGTCGTCGGTGGGCATGCCGAGGAGTTCGTGCAGTTCGCGGACCCGGAACGACTGGTCGGGGTGCTGGTTGAAGGGACCGGACCGGGATCGAATATTCGGTGTTCGGCCCGCCCCATGAGGACGCAACATGGTGCGCATGACTTTGGCCACTCCCGTACTGCACACTGCTCGCCTGCGACTGCGACCCTTCAACGACGTCGACGCGGACGCTCTCTTCGCGCTGCACAGCAGCACCTACGTGCTGCGCTACTGGGACTCCCCACCGTGGAACGAACAGGGGCGCGCCGAGCGCTTCATCACGGCTTGCCGGAAGATGGCGGACGAAGGCACCGGGGCGCGGGTGGTCATCGACCGTGCTTCTGACGGGGCCTTCGTCGGCTGGTGCGGTCTGACGGGATGGAACCCGGACTACCGCAGTGCATCGTTGGGCTACTGTCTCGACGATGCGATGTGGGGTCACGGCTACGCGACGGAGGCTGCGCACGCCTTGCTGCAGTGGGCATTCGACACACTGGACCTGAATCGAGTTCAGGCTGAGACCGATACGCGCAACGTGGCGTCTGCCCGGGTCCTGGAGAAGATCGGATTCGTGCGTGAAGGGACGTTGCGGGAGGACTGCGTCGTGAACGGCGAGGTGTCCGACTCGTGGGTGTTCGGGTTGATCAGGCGAGAGTGGCGGCCGTCGGCCGTGCCGATTCCAGCCCGCTAATGGGTCGTCATGCCTCTTCTCTCTCGGTTGGTGATCGCTCGCTCGGAGCACTGATCGCCGGGGTGGGCTCGCCGATAGCCATGGACATGCTGGGATGCGGGGCATGGAGCGAGCGGCGTATCCGAGCGACTTGTCCGACCAGCAGTGGGCGTTGATCGAGCCATGATCACGGCCTGGAAGCACGAGCGGGTGAAGCGGACGGCGACCGGCGGGCAGACCCGCCCCCACGGCTACCGGCCCCGCAGCAGCCGGGCGAGCTGTTCGTCCAGGACGACCTGCCCGGTCGCGGCCGCGGTCTCGATCCAGCCGGCGGTCGCGCGAATTTTCTGAGGGACGTATCCGGAAACGTTCTGGCGGAGAGGGCAGGATTCGAACCTGCGTGGGCCTTGTGAGGCCCGACCGTGAGACATGCTCGCTGGTCCCCGATCAACCACTCCGGGCACCTCTCCCTGCTCCCGGCCCCGGGGTACCCCGCGCCGGTCACGTGAACAACCTTGACAGGGGCCTCTGACACCCGCCTGACGTGCCTCTGCCCGGCGAGCCAGGACGCCTGCAACGAAGACGCCTCCCGCACAAGAGGACGCCGACTTGCGCGAACTCAGGAATTACCGGCCGGTCACTGCCGGAGAAGAAGCGGAGAGGCGTGATCCGCGTTCTCCGCACCATTGTGGGGATGGACTGACAAGACCCTCCCCACCCCAGCGTCCCACTACACGATCGGTGCCGTCAGGGTCAGCTGGTGCACGGGACCATGCACCCTTTCCGCACCTTCAGCGCTGATACTTCCTGAACGCCCGGTACTCCTTCCAGAGGATCTTCAAAGTCGTCGAAGCGGCCGGGCTCGCCCCGCTCTTGAGAACAGAGCCGCCGCGGCCTTGACCGCCTGAAGGCGCACTTCCTGGACGGCTATCAGAGCACGCAGGAACGAGCGATACTGCGGCTCCACGAGTGCCGGCAGCCCTCGTGCTGCGAGAACACTTGCTCAGCAAGAGCCGCTTGGGCGTTCACCACCCTCTCCATCGCAGGCAGGCACGCCTCGGGCCGTTCACGAAGATCCTCAACGTCCAGACCATGACGCAGCAGCTCGTCCCGGGGAATGCCGATGTGCCCTTGACGCAGGTCCTCGGGCAAGTCGGCCAGGAAGTCGGTGCGCTGCATCGCCTCGATGAGCCGACGGCAGCCCCTCTCGAACGCCTCGTACGGTTCAGCCCCGGGAGCGGGCCGATGAGGCAGGCGGTGAGCATCAGGGCCGGCATCGAGTAGCAGTCCACATACGTCTGCAACTCGGCCTCGCTCTCGAAACCGCGCCAGGCGGCCTCGACGGGAGCTCCGTCCAGGAAATCGCGCACACGCCCGGCCATCTGCGGATGGCGCCGCACTGTGTCATCCAGGGCCCGCAGTGTGCCCTGCTCGGTTTCCGCGCCGTCCAGGACCGCCCCGACCTCACCGTTCCAGGAGCGAAGAGCCTCGTGCCGAGCACTGAGGTCTCCAAGGTCGATTCGGCGGTCCGTTTCATGCATGAAGGCAACTGCGGCCAGGACATACGGGCGAAGTTCGGCCGGAAGCAGCAGGCGAGCCGCAAGGTACTCCTCACGGCGATACCTCCGTACGAGCTTGCGCTGGACGTCGTAGTCCCGCCGCATGCCCTCATCGCTGACGCCGGCCCGGGTCAGGGCGGTGGACCATCGGGACACAGAACGATCTCCTCGTGTGGTGACTGGTTTCCGACTCACGCGGCCGTCAGCCAGTGGTCAGGCGGACGAGCCCTGCGCATCGGACTCGGGACCACCGCGTTGCCCCGCTGACCGCGGCTGTTCCCCGGAAGTCCAGCATGCCCCCGCTATCGGGCCGCCGGTGAGTCCAGGCAGGTCGCCGTCCCAGGGCGCCATGGAGGTGACCTGCCGTGAGGTGATCCACTTGAACCAGTACCTCACGCCGTGGAGGTGCGAGCAGGAGCCCTGCGAGTACCGCGAGTACAACAGGGAGACATCCTCGCACTTCGCCGTCTCGTACTTGCCCTTCGGCCTTTGACGGTGCCTCCAGCCACACACCCCGGTGGTCTGGTGGGCCGTGCTGGTGGACGGCAGCGTCGCCGCCGAAGCAGCCGATGCACCGAAGAAGACGCCGGCCAGGCCAACAGCGACGGCCGGCACAGCAAGACGTGCGCGCAACGGAATCCCCCTGATGTGGAGCAAGTGCAGCCGGAGTTTATAGCCGTTCGAGCCAACAGCGATGGCAAATCGATCGAGGGTTGTTTCGGTGGGACGGGGGCTATTACCTGGGGGGTAATCGCGTGGCCGGGCGGGGGCCGCAAGGTGGAGTCATCGGGTTCCGGGCCGGCGCACTCCGGTCCGGGGCCCGGGCCGACTGACTTCATTACTGTGCCACTTCGCCTAAAGGGGAGTTTCGCCATGTCGATCTACGCTGCCGCCGTCGTCCGTTACTTCGAGGCGTGGAACGCACCGACGCCGACGCGCTCGCCAAGGCGGTTGCCGCGGCCTGGACCGAGGACGGCACCTACACCGACCCGCTGGCCGACGTGCGCGGCCACGAGGAGGTCGCCGCGGTGATCCGGGCCGCCAGGAGCAGTTCCCCGGCTTTGAGTTCAGGCTGGCGGTGAGGTGGACGGCAACCATCACATCGCCGCTTCGGCTGGGAGCTGGTGTCCACCGCCGACGGCTCGGCGCCGGTCGCCGGCTCGGACGTGGTCACCCTCGCCGAGGACGGGCGGATCACCTCCGTCCTCGGCTTCCTCGACCGGCTCCCCGAGGCATGAACCTCCGCCCGGCAGACGATCGATACGGCTGCTCGACGCTCGGACGCCAGGTGGCCGACCGGTCGCTGCGGTCGAGGCCGCTGAGGAGGTAGAGCGGGGCGCCCGGCGAGGCGACCGTATCGAACGGAGCGAAGAGGCTGACGTCATACGCATCACCAGCATCGAGGCCCGGCTTGCCGTCGCGACGCCGACGACGCCGAGGGTGTCGGGTCGGTCGGCGGCGGCGCGAGGGGAGACCGAGGCGGGACGCTGTCAGAGGTACAACGTACCGTCCGAGCATGGCCTTCTTACCGACACCGAGCCAATGCGGTGGCAACCACGCTGATGAGGGCCTGCTCGGCCCGTCGGCGGCGCTCAAGGAGCCAGTGAGGGAAGTAACTGCCGCTGCGGAGCTTGGGGATGGCCAGTTCGACGGTGCCGGCCCGGGTGTTCCACTCGCGTGGGCGATAGCCGTTGCGGTGGTTGACTGTCTCATCGCTGACCTGCCGTATTCGGCGTTGCAGAGCGCGTCGGCCTCGGCGGACATGAGTGCGTCGGCGATCGTCTTGACCATCGCGCGCAGCAGATCGGGACTCGCCGCGGCGAGGGCGTCTTCCGCGAGGGTGTGCAGGGGCACACTGTCAGGTGCGGTCATCGTGCTGATCTCCTTCGAGCCTTCGACATCTCGAGATCAGCCGGTGGCCGTTCTTGTATCCGGACACTCACTCCGACGCCAGGGCAAACGCCCGGATCAGGTGGGAACCGGTACACCACTTCTCAGACGCAACCCTCCAGCGCATCCCCATGGTAGATACGGCGGTCGCGAAATCTCGAACCACTCGCCGCCCACATGGGTGGCCGCATGGCACCAGGAACAGGACCAGATCTCCTCTTCCCAGGCCGTCGGTGGCACGGCCACCGCCACATCGACCGCCCGCACACATCACACTCCACAGGCGGATCCTCACACGCCAGCACGGGCCACCCCAAGCGGCTGGCATCGCGCCAGTTACAAACATCCTTGCCAGGACAAAACGCTCTTTGAGGGCCGGAGACGCTCGGCTGTGGGGTCCCTGCCCGACAGCGAGCACCTGGAGCTGCTCCTCCCGAGCCGTCTCGCTGGCCGCCGCGAAGCCCTGGAGGTCTGGCGGCGCAGCTTGCGAAGCACGATCTGCCCACCCTCGCAGCCCGGAACACAGCCCTGTCGGCATGGCCGGTGAACTTCCGCCGATCATCATGTGTGACCTGTTCGGAATCCACAGGAACACCGCCACGCAGTGGGGGCTTTGGCCCAGGACAGCTGGGCCGGCTACCTCGCGGCTCTCACCGGGGCAGGTCGTGGGACGACTGCGGCCGCAGCGGTGGCGCGTCGTCCGGGGCCGTGACGACGCCAGCGGCTGCGGCGTCAAATCCTGCTGGCCAGATCGTTGTGGGCGTCACACACTGCGCCTGTCAGGCTGGCCATAGCCAGGTCGGTACCCGTCAGGTCAGCGCCGCGCAGATCGGCCAGTTCGAACCGCGCGCCTATGACCACCGCACCCGTCAGATCGGCCCCGGTCAGGTCCGTCGCGCTCAGGTCCGACCCATCGAGCCGGGCATGCCACAAGACCGCAGTCCGCAGGTCGGCCTGGTGCAGGTTGGCGTTGATGAGCACGGCGCCGGCCAGCCAGATGCCGGTCAGATCCGCACGTCCTAGATCCGCACTAGTCAGGCCTGCGTCGGAGAGGTCGCAGTAGTGCAGGTCGGCGTCGGCCAGGTCGGCGAAGGCCAGCCGCGCCCGCCGAAGGTCATCCGGTCCAGTGGCAGTACCTGATGGCGCGGCGTCAGCGCCCGGCGGCCAAGCACCGTCATCGCGGCCTGCCGGTCAGGGACCGCACGGACAGCGGCTCTTCCCCGCCGTGGGTACGTGCCAGTTCGCTTTGTGCGCCTCGTCACGGGGGGCCGGCCGCTCGCTGAGGGGAACTGCCAGTCCGTTGCGCTTCACGAAGGAGCACAGGACCTCCGCGATCGGCCCGCGGTCGTCCGGCGAGTCATGGGCGATGCGTTCGAGGGCGTAGATCGCGCCAATCCGTACTTCCGGGCTGGTGCTGCCCAGTTGCTCCACGGCTGCCGTGAAGCGCTGGGTGATCTGCCCTTGGCGGCTGACGTCCAGCTGCCGCCAGGTGAAGTACGCACCGATCAGCAGGGCTACGCCCGCCAGGCCCTGCAGCAGCGTGGTGCGGATGTCGTTGACCGCCTTCGCCCGGTCTGCGACGGGTGTCGAGGGAGCGTCCCAGCTCAGCAGGTAGCGCGGTGCTACCACGGTGACGAAGGCGACCAGCACCACGCTGCCGCAAACTACGGCGAGGCCCGTCGCCCATGACCGGCCGACGCGGCGCGGCCCGGGGGGTATCTCCTCGCGTATGGGGTGTCCGGGCAGGACCCTCTGTCCTCTGGACGACCTGGCCATCCCCCACCACTTCCTGCCAACGCTCGCCGCAATGGCAGAAGGATGCGTCTCGGCAGCCGTCTTCAAACGCCCGTACACGACCTCGCCTAGAAGGCGGCGGGTTCAGACACAGGCAATCAGGGCTGCGAAAGACTCCGGGAGATGGCCGGGCAGGCTGAGCCTGGTGCGCGGTCGGACCTGCCACCCGTCAGGGTAGACGTACAGGGCTGGCCTGCCGGCGGCACTGTCGATGCCCGTGGGTGAGCCAATTGATCGCAGACCATTCAGGACACACCACGAGAGACCAGGTCGGGCAAGGGCGTGGGCTCGTGCCCGTGCACTACCACCAGTTCCACATCAGCGACGAGGACGGCTCCGCCGGCCCTGACCTGCCCGGCGGGCACAACGGTCTCGTCCACGTCCAAGACGGCATTGCGACGGTCCTCACCGGCATCCACACCGGCGACGTCGACGTCACCGTCACCTTCCACACCCATGCACCCCAGCCGGAGCACATCGGGTGGGACGAGATCGTCGAACTGTCCCTGCACGCGGTATCGGCAGAACTCATGGTGCGAGGTCTGATGGCTGATCTCGACGAAGAGTTGCCCGTGCTGTCTTTCAACGGCCCCGGCGACTACCGGCTGCGCATCCACGCCCGCGGCCGGGACACCGCCATCGACCTTGCTCCGGACGAGATCACCGAGTGGTACCTCATCCAGCTATGGCTCGCACCGGCACAGGACGTGGTGGTGCTCCGCCAGACCGACCGCTACGGAGCTTCCGTCCGGGAGCGCTGACCAACGCAAGACGACAGGCGAGCACGGTCATGCGGGCAGCCGAGGGTCCGCGGCTTATCCGGCGGTTTCGGGCTGGACCTCGTCCGTGGGTGCCGCTGTCGGCTCCGGCGCATTGGCGGCGGTGTAGAGGACAGAGCTGCCCCAGCCAGCACCTGAGTGGAATGACGAAGGCCCGCGCTTTGAGGCGGTGGCGCGGGCCTTCTGGGGTCATGTTCTGCGTCAGTGGGCGAGGGTGACGGTGATGGGCTGGTCGGGGCAGCGGGCGAGGCCTTCGGCGAGGGCGGTCTGTTCTTTAGGGTCGATGGTGAGCTGGTAGCGGGTTTTGTCGGCGACCCAGTTGGTGAGGTAGGTGCACCAGTAGCCGGCGTACGGGGGCAGCCAGGTGGAGGGGTCCTGGTCGGCCTTGGAGCGGTTGGACTTGGCGGAGACCGCGATCAGGGCGCGCTTGTCGTCGAGGTCGTTGGCGTAGAGCTCGCGTTGCTTGGGCGTCCAGGCGGAGGCGCCGGAGTCCCAGGCTTCGGCGAGGGGGACCAGGTGGTCGACGTCGAGCTTCTTGGCGCTGTCGAAGTGCTGGTCGTCGTAGGGCGAGTACCAGGAGCCGCCGGTGAGGGTGCAGCCCGGTCCGATAGTCGGCTCTGTGACGGCTTCCTCGAGGAGGACTTCGGCGCGGGTGTTGCAGCCGTCCTTGTCGGCGTCGGTCCAGTGCTTGAACTTGTCGCGGGAGTAGCCGGTGCGGTTCTCGTCCTGGACGATGAGCGCGGCCAGGGCGTCGCGGACGGGCAGGGTGATCGTGTCGCCCGGGGCGTGCCGCTGCAGCGAAGCGGGGGCGGCGGCAGGCGGGGCGATGGCGGCGTGGGCGGTGGCCGGCGCGAGCAGGGCGGTGAGCGCGGAGAAGGTGGCGGCCGTGGTCAACGCGATGCGGGGGAGGCGCACGAGGTCTTCCTCTCGAAGATCACGAACTTGTTGTGATCTTCGTAGCGGACGGCCTGGCGGGCTGCCGGGTTATCCGGAGTCGTCTCACCCGCGGGGGTGGTAAGTCACACAGGCTGCGGGACTGCGTGGGCCTTGGCCATGTCCGCGGTACGCCGGCATTGTCCCTGGGCGGGCGGTCTTCGCCTGATGGTGAGGGAACGCGGTCGGCGAGTGCGGGAACGAGGCGGCGCCCGAAGCCGACTTGGTCTGCTGCCGGCAGGACCGGGGAGTCGGCCCGGCCAGGGCCCTTACGAGGCGTCCGAGGGGGCGGTCGGCGCGCAGCATGCGACCCCCCTGGTAATGGCACTGCCGTGGGGTTCGGAGCCGGGTGTGCGATGACGTGCGACGCGGCCAGTATGGCGGTCCCGAGCATCAGCCGGGCGTCGTCTTCGTCGTCCAGTGGTGAAGTGGCGCCTGTGCGGTAGGCCGCCACCGCACTCATTGCGTCGTTGACCGCTTGAGCGTAGGGCCCGCCACTTGTGAGAAGCCGTGGATGCCGATCGGCAAAGCTTGAGGCGTGCGTCCGGAGACGTTCTGGCGGAGAGGGCAGGATTCGAACCTGCGTGGGCCTTGTGGGGCCCGACCTTGAGGCGTGCTCGCTGGTCCCCGATCAACCACTCCGGGCACCTCTCCCTGTTCCCGGCCTCGGGGTGTCCCGCGCCGTTCACGTGAACAACTTTGGCAGGGGCTTCTGACAGCGGCCTGATGTGCCTCTGATGCGGTCCGCTCGGGATGATGCCGTGTCGCCCCGCCGGCCGGGCTGTCTGGCTGCACGTCCAGGATGCCCCCGGGTATCGGGCTGGCAGTGAACCCGGGCAGGTCGCCTTCTCTGGGAACAGAGGAGGCGACCTGCGTTGAGGCGGTCTACTTGAACCAGTACCTCACGCCGTGGTGGTGCGAGCAGGTGCCCTGCGAGTGCCGGAGTACGACAGGGAAGCGTCCTTGCACTTCGCCGTCTCGTACTTGTCCTTCGGCCTTTGATGGTGCGTCCAGCCGCACACCCCGGTGGTGTGGTGGACGCAGTGGTGTGCCGTGTTGGTGGACGGCAGTGTCGCCGCCGAAGCAGTGGGTGCGCTGAAGAAGACACCGGCCAGGGCAACAGCAACGACCGAGGCAGCAAGACGTGCGCGCAAAGGAATCCCCCTTGATGTGGACGAGTGCAGCGGGATCTTATAAGCCGTTTGAACTACTTACTGGCCGGTATGGGGCGATCCTAGGGAAGTGCCTGCCCAAGGAGACGCCTCGGCTCCGGCGTGACCCCTGCTGATGGCGCCTTGGCCGCATCGAACGAGGCCGGTGTGGAGCGCGAGTTGTACATGGTGCAGTCCAGGTCCTCGCGGAGCCTTCGGCCAGAGCGTGGAGCGGTGGGAGGCTGGGGGATCGATGCTCCAGTCGGCGAGCAGACCCGAGACCATCGCGACCTGGACGAACGCACGTCGCCCGAACGACGTCGAAACTCATCGATGTTGATCACACGGGCACCTCCTCGATGACTTCCGTAGCCATCGGCAAACGACCCCGAATGCGCACAGCGATCGCCTCCAGCCGCAGGAGACGGCCCTCGCAGGACACCTCGTCGGATCGGCTCTCCACACCCGACGCGCACCCGCGCCTTCGCGCCCGACCCTGCGCGGTAGGACGGTACTTGAGTGGGGGAGTATATGCCCGGGTGTCACGCCTTTCGTGAGGGGTTGCCATGGGTTCCATCCGCCGCGCCGTGCCGTCGGTGCTGCTCTCCTGCCTGCTGCTGGCGGCTGTTCGTCCGGTTCGCTCTCCGACTCGGAGGGATCCGGGAAGAACGGGGAGCCCAGCGGCCGGGCCGTCGGTGCCGTCACGCCCACGGGTTCTGCGGGGCAGGAAATCGCGGTGGGTGCCGGGCGCAGACGACGTACACGGTGCAGCAGCAGCCGGCGGCGGCAGTTGCCACTACCGGTTACGAGAACGGGGAGCCGCTGGAGGACACCAAGTGCACGCCGGGTGCGATCTCCCCGGCTGTCACCCAGGCGAATCTGAAGTCGACGATCTGCCGCAAGGGCGGCTACACCGGGGACATCCGGCCGCCGGAGTCGGTCACCCGCAAGGAGAAGATGCTGAACGCCGCCTCCTACGGCTACACCGGACGCCTCGGGGACGCGGAGTACGACCACCTGATCAGCCTTCAGCTCGGAGGCGATCCCAACGACTACCGCAACCTGTGGGTGGAGCCCGCGGACCCCGGCCACAAGCCGGGAGCGGGTGTGAACAACAAGAAGGACCCGGTGGAGACGAAGCTCCACACCGCGGTCTGCAACGGAAAGGTCCCCTGGCCGCCGCTCAGCACGCCATTGTCACCGACTGGACCACCGCGCTCAGCAGCCTCGGTCTCGGCTGAGCCCACGAGCTTCGGTCACGTCGCCGTGTCTACCCGGGCCCCGGCTCTGGTTCACCATCGTCACGGGAACAACTGCCGGCGCCCACGTGCGCCACATCGGGCAAGTTACTGAGCGTTTTCAGCGTTGCCTCTCCAAGGTGAGGACGGCTTTGGTGATGACGGTCATGCGGTTGGGGCTGATGCGCGATCTGCGGAAGATCTGCCAGGACTTCAGCCGTGCCATGCCGCGTTCGACCGGTGCCCGTGCCTGGGCGAGGGTCCGGTTGACGGTGCGCTGGGTGAGGGTGAGTTCACCACCCGGTGGGTGTTTGAGGCCGGTGGTGACCCAGGGCCGGCGCCGGTGTAGGCGCGGTCGGCGAGGATGGGGACGCCCTGGCGTTCGCAGATCCGGATGATGCGGTAGGTCCGGGCTGCGGTCAGGTCGTGGGTGCGGCCCGGCAGTGCGGGCGAGATCCACAGCACCTCTCCGCGGGGGCGGTGACGACCTGGACGTTCACTCCGTGCCCGCGATTCTTGGCGGAGTAGTCGGCCCGGCTGTCGCCGACGCGGTCGCACTCGGAGAGGGTCCCGTCCAGCAGGACGAACTCCGGATCGTGCTCGCGCAGCGTCTTGAGCAGGCCAGGGGCCCGTTCGGCGAGCAGGCCGGTCACGGTGGTGACGTAGGCGTGGGCGGTGCCGACGGATATCCCGAAAGCCGGCCGCGATCCGGGCGAGGGTGTCGTGGCGGCGCAGGTACACCAGAGCGACGAGCGCGCGCTGGTGCGGCGGGAGTTTGCACCGCCGGTCACCCTCACGGGTGACGATGAGCATGGTGACGC
This sequence comes from Streptomyces sp. Ag109_G2-15, assembly GCF_900215565.1. Lineage (NCBI taxonomy): Bacteria > Bacillati > Actinomycetota > Actinomycetes > Kitasatosporales > Streptomycetaceae > Streptomyces > Streptomyces sp. Ag109_G2-15. The sequence goes on along the minus strand of NZ_OCNI01000002.1, from coordinate 1,208 downwards.
ACTCGACCAGGTGTGCGGCAGGTCGAGTGCGGCAGGATAGGGAACCAACAGGGCTCCAGCGCCGGTGGGTTGAGACGTCGAACACCTCCCCCAACGGCACGGGGGCCTTGTGCGTTGCGGTCTTCACCTCGGCCTCACCGGCGTCACCCGATCAGTGGCCACGCCGAAAAAGCCCTTTGAGGGAGCGTCAGCTGCAGCGCTGAGAAGTCGTCCCGGTGGCCACGAGGACGGTCCAGGACCGGCCTCGTGGCCACCTCGGCGTGCGGAGGTCATACCATCAACCGCCCTCGTGGCCAGTGTCGGCCTCAGTAACCGGCCGAGCGGCTTGTCGCCGCGGAGCGCTCCGACGACGCGTCCCCGCCGTTCATCCGGGCGGCGAACGGCCCGCAGCGGCGGACATGAGGCCGCGCCGCACGCGCTCTCGGCCGGCCGGCCGCAGGGATGTACCGGGACCCACGGCCACTTGTGGATCTCCCCTCACGCCATGCGGCGCTCCGCAGCGCCTCATCGTCCGGGACCGGCGCGCCGCTCACGCCGCCGGTTCCGCCTGAGCATCAGGGGCCGCCGTAGCAGGATGCCGAGGACGTCGCGTGCCGCCCGGCGACGGGCCGGAGTGGGCGCGAGTACCGCGACGAGGGCGCTGACGGTGATGGTTGCGCTGTAGAGCAGTGCAGCACCCCCGCAGACAACGCACCGTCATGCAATGCCGACAAATGGACCATGAAAGTGCCCCCTTTGGAGTAAGTTGACTTGCCATGGCACGGTTCACCCCCAACCGCCGTCGCGCGACGCACGGCCCTCCGGTCAAGGTGCGTCTTCGCAGCCCGAGGACGGTGCAGAAAGTGTCACGGGATCGTCCGGCGACACGGGTGACCACCGGACGCGCGACGACGACCCGGCTGTGACGTTCGGGGAGAAGCTGCAGGAGCTGGTGAGCTCCAGGGGGCTGACGCTCGGTCAGGCCGCGCAGCGAGGCAGACAACGAGGGCTGCAGATCACCAAACAGCAGCTGAGCCGGTGGCAGCGGGGTGAGAACATCCCGAGTGGCCACCAGTACAGCAGCTTCTGTCCGTGGTCCTGCTGCCGAACGGGAAACTCGACAAGGATGCGGAGCGACGGTGGTACGACCTGTGGCACGCGGCTCGCGAGTACCGCCAAGCCAACAGGCGCAGACCGCACACGCCCGGCACACGTGCCCGGACGTCGTC